>NZ_QGGH01000052.1 GCF_003148495.1 Mesorhizobium loti | reverse complement strand
TGGAAACGCTCCAGCGAGAAGGCAGGAGACTATGTCTCGATCCAGTTAGACGATCCGACCTTCGCGCAGCCGATACGCGCGAACCTCTTTCGCAATGGCGATGACAAGGCGTCCTGGTCCCTGCACTGGTCGCGCCCGCGCGAGCGCAGCGAGAAGGAGTGAACGATGCGCGCTCGCCCCCCGTCGACGAGCCTTCGCAGTGCGCCCGGGCCGCTTCGCGCTGCCCGGCGCATGGCTCTCTATCTCCTTTTCGGCCTCTCGGTCGCGACCGCCACGCCGGTGGCGACGGTCGCGCAGGACTTGGCCATCACGCGATCTTCACAACGCAATCCATTCGACGCGCATATCACAGAAGCCTCGCAGCGCTTTGGCGTCCCGACGGCGTTGATACGTGCCGTCATGCACAAGGAGAGCGCGGGCGACATGCGGGCCGTCTCCAGCGCGGGCGCCCGCGGCTTGATGCAGATCATGCCCGGCACATGGGATGATCTGCGCGCCCGCTGGTCGCTTGGTCGCGATCCGTTCGATCCCCGTGACAACATCCTGGCAGGAACGGCGTATCTGCGCGAATTGCACGATCGCTACGGCTCGCCGGGGTTTCTGGCCGCCTATAACGCGGGACCCGCACGCTACGAAGCCTACCTCGCCGGGCGTTCGTTACCCGCCGAGACCCGCGCCTATGTCGCAGCACTCGCCCCCCTGATCGGCGAAAGCGAGGGTATGCGCCCTTTCGCCGTCACATCTGTCGAGGCCGTTCCCTGGAAGCACGGCTCGCTCTTCGTAGGTCAGCCGGATCGCATACAAGCTGTCGCTCTCGTGCCGACCGAGCGACCACCAAATGACGCGGGCTCTGCACCCACCGTGCGCGATGTCTCCGCCATCGTGCCGCTGTCCGAAGGCCTCTTCGTGAGGCGAGCCGGCGAAGGGATCCAGCCATGAGCGCGTATGGGCGTTTTCGCGCAACCGCAAGCTCCAGCGCACCGTGGCGTGCATGGAGGCGGAATGTGGGCAGAACAACCGGAAGAT
>NZ_QGGH01000051.1 GCF_003148495.1 Mesorhizobium loti | reverse complement strand
GGCTTGTAGATCTGGTCGAATATACCACCATCGCCGAAATGATAAGGCTGTGCCTTCTTCCAGCCGCCGAAAAGCGGATCGTCGATGGAGATCAGCTTGATATCAGGTGTCTTGGACAGATCTGCCGGCGCCACCAGTTCGGGCTTGGCCGGACGATAGTGGTTCTTGGCGATGATCGTCTGCGCTTCCTTGGAATAGAGCCAGCCCAGATAGGCTTCGGCGACCTTGCGCGTGCCCTTGGCGTCGACATTGGCGTCGACGATCGCCACCGGCGGCTCGGCCAGGATCGATGTCGGCGGGTAGACGATTTCGAAATTGTCGGCGCCGAATTCGTCGAGCGCCAGATAGGCATCGTTTTCCCAGCCGATCAGCACATCGCCGATGCCCTTTTGCGCGAAGGTCACGGTCGAGCCGCGCGCGCCGGTGTCGAGCACCGGGGCATTGGCGTAGAGCTTGCCGACGAATTCCTTGTTCTTGGCCTCGTCGCCGCCGTCATGGGCGTTGGCGTAGGCCCAGGCTGCAAGGTAGTTCCAGCGTGCACCGCCGGAGGTCTTGGGATTGGGCGTGATCACCTGGATGCCGTCCTTGACGAGGTCGCTCCAGTCGTGGATGCCCTTGGGATTGCCCTTGCGCACGAGGAAGATGATGGTCGATGTGTAGGGCGCTGAATTGTTTTCGAATTTCTTGCGCCAGTCGGGATTGATCTTGTTCGACTTCGAGACGATGGCATTGATGTCGCCTTCGAGTGCCAGCGTCACCACATCGGCATCGAGGCCATCGATCACGGCGCGGGCCTGGGCGCCCGATCCGCCATGCGACTGCTGGACGGTGACCGTCTCGCCGGTCTCGGCCTTCCAGTGGGCGACGAAAGCTTCGTCATAGGCCTTGTAGAGCTCGCGTGTCGGATCGTAGGACACGTTGAGGATGGTGGTATCGGCAAACGCGAAACCGAGCGTGCCTGATAGAACAGATGTGGCGACCAGTGCGCCGAGCAGTTTCCTGAAATGAGGTTTGGTCATTTCTGCCTCCGTTGA
>NZ_QGGH01000050.1 GCF_003148495.1 Mesorhizobium loti | reverse complement strand
GGATGTTGCCGATGGGCTCCAGCAGCCGGCGATTATTGAACCAGTCGACCCATTCGAGCGTAGCGAACTCGACGGCTTCGAAGTTACGCCATGGTCCGCGTCGATGGATCACCTCGGCCTTGTAAAGACCGTTGATCGTTTCGGCGAGAGCATTGTCGTAGCTGTCGCCGACGCTGCCTACCGAAGGCTCGACGCCGGCCTCCGCCAGGCGCTCGGTATATCGAATGCTGACATATTGGCTGCCTCTATCGCTATGGTGGACCAGCCCGCCGCGGTGGATCGGCCGCCGATCATGGAGTGCCTGTTCCAGAGCGTCCAGGACGAAGCTCGCATGCGCCGTCCGGCTCACCCGCCAGCCAACGATCCGGCGGGCATAGGTGTCGATGACAAAGGCGACATAGACGAAGCCCGTCCAGGTCGCGACGTAGGTGAAGTCGGAGACCCACAGCATGTTCGGCGCCGGGGCATGGAACTGGCGATTAACGTGATCGAGAGGGCAAGGTGCGGCCTTGTCGCTCACCGTGGTGCGGATCGGCTTGCCGCGGATGATGCCCTCAAGACCCATGGCCCTCATCAGGCGGGCAACCGTGCAGCGGGCGACGTCGAAGCCCTCGCGCTGCAACTGCCGCCAGACCTTGCGAACGCCGTAGACGCGGAAGTTGGCCTCGAACACGCGTCGGACCTCATCCTTCAAGGCCTCATCCCGCTTCGCCCGAGCCGACAGCCGGGAGGGATCGATGCGCTTGGCGACATGGTCGTGGTAGGTCGACGGGGCGATCGGCAGCACCTTGCAGATCGGCTCGACCCCATGCGCCTGGCGGTGATCGTCGATGAACGCGATCATGGCTTGAACCGGCGGTCGAGCTCCGCCTGGGCAAAATACGCGGAAGCCTTGCGAAGGATCTCGTTGGCCTGGCGAAGCTCGCGGTTCTCGCGCTCCAAGGCCTTGAGTTTCGTTGCCACATCCGTAGGCACACCGGCGCGCACGCCACTGTCGCGCTCGGCCTTCTTCACCCACTCATGCAGCGTCTGCGCCGTGCAGCCGATCTTGGCCGCGATCGACAAGACCGCAGCCCAGCGCGAGGGGTGTTCATGCTCGTGATCCAGAACCAGCCGCACCGCACGGGTCCGGACTTCGGGAGAGAACTTGTTGGTCGTCTTGCTTGTCATGGCTCCACCTTCTCAGGAATTGGAGCCTCCGATCAACCCGGTGCGGTTCA
>NZ_QGGH01000049.1 GCF_003148495.1 Mesorhizobium loti | reverse complement strand
GCTGATCCCATGCGCGAATCTCCTCTCACGCCAAAGAATCATGAAACCGAGCAGGCCGGAATCCCCCGAGAGTCAGCCGTCAAAGCCGTTGGTATTAGTCTGTTCGTAGCTTCGTGATCGAGTTCCGCCGCCTGACGCAAAATAGCATCCAGCAGTGCTGGACCGTATGAATGAACATATTTCCCATATCCCAAGTTGGACATTGCATCCGGATCGCTCTCAATTCTCATAATACTTGCAAGTGAGTTGCGCTCCATCACATCCCAACGAATGTTGCACATTGTGCGTTGCGCCCACTTTATTTGACGTACTCAGATGGTATTCGCAGTGTTCAGCGCAACAACTTAGGCTGCTCTTTTCAGGGTCTGCAGACTCCATCGCAGATCGCCGCTGTGATGGCATCCACCTTTCGCCTTGGATTGCGCTAAGGGTTCCGGTGACAATCCCCCACGCGCTTGTACACACGTTCCATAGGAGAATCATACGTATTCGTCATATACGTCGCCAAATGGTCGCCAAAAGCTGTGTACATATAATCGCCTTCTCGCCGTATATCGTCCACAAACGCATCTCCGTAATAGTTATTGTAGCTAGTTGTTTCGCAGGGCGGTCACCCCGAGAAGCCTGGCGTGCCGTCTTTCTCAATTCCAGATCCGTGGTTGCAAGGCGACTACGAAAAAGACCCCTGCTGATACGTGAAACTAACATATACTGACAGATACAAAATTTCAAGCAGTGTAGTTTCGTTTGGGTATACTTAATTATTAAATTACAGCGAAACAATATGTAGGCCATGTTTATAATTTGTTTTAGGAGCGCAATGGACTCATAACGTGAATGTTTCGATATCGAGCTCTTGCGAGCCTGCGCGTGAGCAGGCGAATGTGGGGCGACGTATATCCGGGCTTCTGCAGAAGCGATGGATTTCTCCCAGTCCTTGGCCCGCCTGCGGCATCGGCCAGCCATGCGAATGTGCGCTGTACAATGTTGCGTGGAACTGGTCATTTTACTTGGTGATTTTGGGCGGGCTGGGCCATCGAGCGGGAGAACCCGAAAGATGATCTCGATGTGGGCGTCGTCGATTTCGACCCAACGAACCACGGAGCAGATGATCTGCCGCATGCCGGCCCGATCAAGACCGGCGAGCCCTGCGGTCACCTAGAAGTCTTCCGACGGCTGATGTGAACCGCACCGGGTTGATCGGAGGCTCCAATTCCTGAGAAGGTGGAGCCATGACAAGCAAGACGACCAACAAGTTCTCTCCCGAAGTCCGGACC
>NZ_QGGH01000048.1 GCF_003148495.1 Mesorhizobium loti | reverse complement strand
CACGGCCGCATGAACATGGACGTGCCGATCGCGGTTGGGGTGTCGCTCGCTTATGCCATGAGCCTCTATGAGACGATCAACCATGGCGACCATGCCTATTTTGACGCGTCGGTATCACTGCTGTTTTTCCTTTTGATCGGCAGGACCCTGGATCACGTGATGCGCGAACGTGCCCGCACCGCGGTGAAAGGCCTGTCTCAGCTGGCCGCGCGTGGCGCCATGGTGCAGCGCGGCGACGGCGCGCGCGACTATCTGCCGGTCGGCGAGATCGAACCAGGCATGCGGTTGTTGATCGCAGCCGGTGAAAGAATCCCCGTCGACGGCAAGATCATTCAGGGGGCGTCGGATCTCGACTGCTCACTGGCCTCAGGCGAAAGCACGCCAAAAAACGTGGCCCCGGGCGCAGCAGTACAGGCCGGCGTGCTCAATCTTACCGGCCCGCTGACGATCGAGGCGACGGCTGCCGCCAAGGATTCGTTCCTCGCCGAAATGGTTCGACTGATGGAAGCCGCCGAGGGCGGTCGTGCCCGCTATCGTCGTATCGCCGACCGCGTGTCGGCACTCTATGCGCCCGTGGTTCATCTCACCGCGTTGGTAACATTCCTGGGCTGGATGGCGGCGACCGGCGACTGGCACCGGGCGATGACGATCGCCATCGCTGTTCTCATCATCACGTGTCCGTGCGCGCTTGGCCTCGCGGTGCCGATCGTACAGGTGGTCGCCGCACGGCGCCTGTTCGAGAACGGCATCATGGTCAAGGACGGTTCGGCCATGGAACGCCTGGCGACGATTGATATAGCGGTGTTCGACAAGACCGGAACGCTCACGCTTGGCCAGCCCCGGCTCGTCAACGCGTCATCGATCGATCCCGCCATGCTGGCAGTTGCAGCCGACCTGGCAGCGCACTCGCGGCATCCGTTTTCAAAGGCCATAGCCGGTTTTGCCACGCCTGGCGGGCAACACAAATTCCGTGCCGTCACCGAGCATCCGGGATTTGGAATCGAAGCAACTGACGCCGGAAATACCTGGCGGCTGGGTCGACGCGGATGGGCTGGATGGAAGGCTCGAACCGGCGGCGAAGGCAAACATGGCTACGGCGGAACGGTTCTCACGAAGAACGGGATGATTGTCGCTTCCTTCGCTTTCGAGGATGCGTTGCGGGCCGATGCCGGGAGCGTCATGGCGCAATTGAACGATGCAGGGGTCTCGGTCGAAATGCTGTCGGGCGATACCGCGGACGTCTGTGGCGATGTCGCAAGAATATTGGGCATCGACCGTTTTGTTCCGGCGCTGCCGCCATCCGGGAAGGTTGAGCGGATCGAAATGCTGACCAAGGCCGGCCACAAGGTCCTGATGGTGGGCGACGGACTCAACGACACACCAGCGCTGGGCGCGGCGCACGTCTCGATCGCTCCCGCCACCGCCGCCGATATTGGCCGCAACGCGGCCGATTTCGTGTTTCTGCGTGAAAGCCTTTCGGCAGTACCCCTTGCGCTGGACGTCTCGCGGAAGGCAGGGCGGTTGATGCGCCAGAACATAGCCATCGCGATCATCTACAACGCCGTTGCCGTGCCGATCGCCATCTTCGGCCACGTCACGCCGTTGATCGCGGCGGTGGCGATGTCCGCCTCATCGCTGCTGGTGATCGGAAACGGGCTGCG
>NZ_QGGH01000047.1 GCF_003148495.1 Mesorhizobium loti | reverse complement strand
TGCGGATTCCGACGATTTACCGGACGGCATTCCGATCAAAAACCGGACGCGATTCCGAGAATTAACCGGACGCGATTCCGATTAAATACCGGACAGTTTTGAAGCCTGGATAGTGCCTTTGGGTCAGCAACCTGGGCATGCATTTCCTCGACGATAGAGGAGAGATGCATGCCGAAGAGAAGAAGGCTGACCATGAGACAATTGAGACAACTGCTTCGCCTAAACGCGGACGGCATAAGCGTTCGCGACACCATGCTTGGAATTGCCCGCAGTACGGTGCAGGACAACATAGAGCGAGCGACTGCCGCCGGCCTTTCCTGGCCGTTGCCGGCGGAGCTGACTGACGATGTTCTCGAATATCGGCTCTTCTCCCGTCAGGGCGTCAAACAAGGGATACGCCGACGCACCGAGCCTGACTGGGGAAGGCTGGCGGTCGAACTAAAGAAGCCGGGCGTGACGCTGTCGATCCTGTGGGAGGAGTATCGGGCCGTTCATCCCGATGGTTACGCTTACAGCAGATTCTGTGATCTCTTTAGAGGCTTCGAGCGGCGGCTGACGCCGACGATGCGCCAGGTGCATGTCGCCGGAGACAAGGTGTTCGTCGACTATTCCGGCAAGAAGCTGCCGATCGTGGACCGCAAGACCGGCGAGATCCGCGAGGCCGAGATCTTTCTCGGGGTGCTCGGCGCCTCGAGCTATACCTTTGCCGAGGCGACATGGAGCCAGACCCTGCCGGACTGGATTGGCTCGCATGTGCGCATGTTCCGCTTCTTTGGCGGCGTCCCGCGCCTGATTGTTCCCGACAACCTGAAGTCCGGTGTGAACCGCGCAAGCTTTTACGATCCGGAGATCAACCGCAGCTTCGGCATGATGGCTTCGCACTACGGTGTCGGCGTTCTGCCGGCGCGACCGAAAGCGACCGAAGGATAAAGCCAAGGTCGAAAGTGGAGTCCGTTTCGCGCAGAGCTGCATTCTAGGCCGGTGCGGAACCAGACCTTCTTTTCCCTGGACGAAGCCAATGCCGCTATCCGGGAGGCTGTCGAGCGGATCAACACCCACGTCATGCGCCGACTGGACCAGTGCCGTCGCGACCTGTTCGAGACGATGGAACGGCCAGCGCTCGCCGCACTACCAGCCGAGGAATACGAGTTCGCGGAGTGGCGGCTGGCGCGGGTATCGACGGACTATCATGTCGAGTTCGAACGCTATTTCTACTCCGTGCCGCACAGCCTCATTCGCCAGCAGGTGGATGTCCGGGCGACGAGCCGAACGATCGAGATCTTCTTCAAGGGCAAGCGCGTCGCTGCCCATCAGCGCCGCTATGGCGGGGCCCGTTTCGGAACCGAGCCGGACCACATGCCCAGTTCGCACCGCCGCTACGCGGAATGGTCGCCGGAGCGCTTCCGGCGCTGGGCTCGTTCGATCGGTCCACAGACCGAGGGGCTCGTCATCGCCATTCTTGCCAGCCGGCCGCATCCAGAACAGGGATTCAGAACATGCCTCGGCGTTCTCAAGCTCTACCAGGCGATCGACACGGCGCAGGCCGAAGCCGTTTCGGCCCGTGCGCTCGAGATCGGCAGCCTGAACTGCAAAAGCATCAGCGCCCTCATCAAATCCCACAAAGCCTCCAGGCACACCGCCGAACCTGCCGCCGTCGGCGAGCACGCCAATCTTCGCGGCCCAGGCTACTTTCATTAAGGAGATAATCAACAAATGCTGACCAATCCCACCATCGACATGCTGCGCGAACTCGGCCTTTCCGGCATGGCAAACGCGTTCCACGAACTGGAGACGCAGCCGGAGGCAAGAGCCCTCACGCATGGCGAATGGCTTGCCATCCTGCTCGAACGGGAGGCGACAACGCGCCGTCAGAAGCGCTTCGAAGCCAGAGCCCGTGCCGCCAGATTACGTCATGACGCCCAGATCGAGAACGCCGATTTCCGGGCAACCCGCGGTCTTGATCGCAATCTCTTCATGAGGCTGGCGACATGCGACTGGATCAGACAGCGCCATAGCCTGCTCCTGATCGGACCAGCCGGCGTCGGGAAGAGCTGGCTGGCCTGCGCGCTCGGCCACAAGGCATGCCGCGAGGATCTCTCGGTCGCGTACCACCGTGTGCCGCGCCTCTTCGCCTCGCTCGCCCTTG
>NZ_QGGH01000046.1 GCF_003148495.1 Mesorhizobium loti | reverse complement strand
GTAAGCGCCTTGCCGATCGCCTATGGATTTGGGCTTGACGTTTTCCGGAATCGCCAGGGCATGAGTTCCTCGATCTGGCTCTGCGGATGGCCGTTGATGATGGCGTCGAGAGTTTCGGCGAGGTAGGCAACGGGATTGACGTCGTTGAGCCTGCAGGTGGCCACGACGGATGAGAGCACTGCCCAGTTTTCGGCCCCGACCTCATGGCCAGCAAACAGGGCATTTTTTCTGGTCAAGCATACGGGCCGGATGGCGTTTTCGACTGGGTTGGTGTCGAGCTCGAGCCGGCCGTCGCCGAGGAAGCGCGTGAGCCCTTCCCAATGGGCAAGACCATAGCGGATGTCTTCGGCCAGCTTTGAGCCCGAGGAGATCATCGACAGTTGCTTTTCGAACCATGGTTTCAGGGCGGCGATGATCGGAGTGGAGTACTGCTGTCGCGCGGCGAGCCGAGCTTGTGGCGCCATGCCGCGCACCGTCGCCTCGACGGCGTAGAGCGTAGCGATCTGGCGCACGGCGGCTTCGGCGATCGGGGACTTGGTGTTGCGCGCCAGCTTCACAAAACGTCGGCGCAGGTGGCTCCAGCAATGGACGAGCATCCATGGTCCTTGTGGCCGCTCCAGGCGTGTCAGCCGGTCATAGCCCTCATAGGCGTCAACCTGCAGGAATTGTCCGCCAAAGCCTTGAAGGAAGCGTTCGGCATGCTCGCCGCCGCGCCCCGGCGCATAGTGGAACAGCACGATGGGCGGGCCTTGGCCACCATGGCCGCGGTCATCGGAAGCGATTGCCCAGAAGAAGCCCTTCTTGACCTTGCCGCGTCCGGGATCGAGCACCGGCGCCGCGGTCTCGTCCATGAACAGGCGCTCGGCCGCAGCCAGATGCCCGCGCATGTGGTCGGCTATGGGCTTGAGATGGAAGCAGGTCCGGCCTGCCCAGTTGCCCAGTGTCGCCCGATCCAGCTGGATGCCCTGGCGGGCGTAGATCTCGGCCTGCCGGTAGAACGGCAAATGATCACCGAACTTGGCGACGATGACCTGGGCGATCAGCGCCTCGGTCGGCAGGCCGCCAGGCACGATATGCTCGGGCGCATGCGCCTGCACGACGGCGCCCGAGCAGCGCCGGCAAGCGTATTTCGGGCGGCGCGTGACCAGCACGCGCAGTTGCGCCGGGATTGCGTCGAGCCGCTCGCTGACATCCTCGCCGATCCTGGCCATCTCGCCGCAGCCGCAGGGGCACAGCGTGCTCTTGGGCTCGATGATCCGCTCCACTCGCGGCAGATGGGCAGGCAAGTGGCCACGATTGCGCTGGCGCGAACCGGACGAGCCGTCCGAACGCCCCTGGATGACCCGCTGCGCCTTTTCCTGCGCGGCATCGAGCACGCCCTGCGCGATCTCCACGTCTTCGAGTGGCAGGTGGTATTGATCGGGATGCAGCTTCTCGGACTTGGCGCCGAACTTCTCGTGATTGAGCTGGCTGACGACGCTCTCCAGCCGGCGGCGCGCCTCCTCGGATGCAGCTAAGGCAGCCTGGTGCTCGGCCAGGGTCGCTTGCGTCTGGGCCAGGAGCGCCTTCAAACGCTCGTTCTCTTCCTGGAGAACCGTCAGATTCATGCACTAAATCAAGCACATGAGTGCCGATAACGCCATTGGAGACAAGGCACCTGAGTCACTGTGCCACACTCATCCGGCAAGCTGCGGACGCCGTGCCCGCTCGGGGCGAACCAGTCTCCAGTCCAGCCCTTCGAACAAGGCCGCGAACATCGCCGGCGACATGCGCATCACGCCGTCGCGAACCTGCGGCCAGACGAACTTCGAGCCCTCGAGCCGCTTGTGAACGAGCACAAGGCCGGTGCGATCCCACACCAAAATCTTGATCCTGTCAGCCCTTTTGGCCCGGAAGACGAAGGCTGCCCCACAGTATGGGTCGAGGCCTAGCATCTCCTGCACAGCCAATGCCAATCCATCCATGCCGCGCCGGAAGTCAACTGGCCGGGTCGCCACGTAGATCTTCAGATCGTTGCCCGGTGCAATCATCGCGAGGCCCGAACCGCTCGGATCACCTGCGACAGCTGCTCGAGGTCAACCGCCGTTCGGATCACCATGTCGTCGATCACGATTTCCACCTTCGCCGGCGTCGATTTCGATGGCCTCATCCTCCGCTGAGGCGCCGATGAGTCGTCCACCATCAACTGCGCGAACATCGGCGCCATGCTTTCCGGCAGTGCCAGTTGTCCCTGACGAAGGCGACGCCGCCAATCGTAGACCTGCCAGCGGGTCGCGCCATGCTTGCGCGCGACCGCCGCCACCTGCACCCCTGGCATCAGGCTCTCGGCCGCAATCCGGGCTCTCTCGGCCTCCGAGCGAACCCGCCGTCCCGTTGGACCGTCCAGAACCTCGAGCTGGCCTGCGTAGCCAGCTGTTGGGACGTCCAAATGGACGTCCATTTTGCCGTCTGCTCCCACGTAGGCCCTCCGTCTCTCGCGATCGGGGGGATTCTTCGCACATTCACCTCATGCGCCGCACGAGGGGAGCGGCGTGGCGCTTAC
>NZ_QGGH01000045.1 GCF_003148495.1 Mesorhizobium loti | reverse complement strand
TTGCGCATTTCGCAAAAGCCGGACAGGGGTTCCGCTAATTCCCGGACAGTGGTTTCGCTAATGTCGGGACAGTCTGGCGGCGTCGGTCCTCGGGTGCCTTGTTGCGTTCATGGATGATTGATTTCGCCGTTTTCGGTGCCGGTCAAGAGGGGCGCAGCCTTTTGCTTTCGCATGCTGTCGCCCTGAAGCACGATGCGGTGGGCGTTGTGCACGATCCTGTCGAGAATGGCGTCGGCGACGGTGGGGTCTGCGATCAGGTCATGCCATCTGGCCACCGGGACCTGGGCCGTGATCAGGGTGGATTTGCGGCGATAGCGTTCCTCGACGATTTCGAACAGATGGAAGCGCTGTTGGTCGGTGAGGGAGTGGGTTCCGAAGTCATCGAGGATGAGCAGTTGTGCGCGGGTGAGTTTGTCGATGAGGCGTGGGAAGCGGCCATCGAGACGGGCGAGCGCCAAATCCTCGAACAGGCGCGGCACGCGCACATAGAGCACGGAATGATCAAGCCGTGCTGCTTGCCGGCCGAAGGCGCAGGCTAGCCACGACTTGCCGGTTCCGGTCTGGCCGGTGACGATCAGGTTCTCATGCGCTTTCAGCCATTCGCCCTGGGCGAGCGCCATGGTGCTGCGCCGGTCGAGCCCACGTGGCGCGGCAAAGTCGATGTCCTCGATGCAGGCTTCGGGAAAGCGCAGCCTGGCTGAGGCGAGCCGGTTCCGGACGCGCTTGTCGGCCCGTATAGCGACCTCGCGGTCGAGCATCAGGCCGAGCCACTCGTCACGGCTGAGCTCGTTGGCGTTGTTCCGTTCGGCCAGTTCGCGCCAGGCGGCAGCCATGCCGGCCAGACCGAGGGTTTGCATCTGGTCGAGGGTGGGGTTCGTCAGCATTCTTTCTTCCTTTCCTTCACTGGTAATAGGTGGAGCCGCGGATGTTGGCGTGCTGGGGTGTCGGCTTTGCCGGTTCTGCAGAGCTGGCTCGGTCGAGACCGGCTTTGAGGATGGCGGTGACGGAGGAGTAGGCGATCGCGTTGATCAGCAGCGCCCGCTCGCAGGCGGCATCGAGACGCTCCGGCCCATAGCGCGGCGCCAGCGACAGGATGCCCATGGCCGAGCGGTATCCCTGTTCCGGATGCGGTCGGTCGCGCATCATGCGCTCGACCAGGATGGCGGCGTTGGGGCCAATCCTGGCCGCCCGGCTGATCAGGCTGGCCGGCGTGGTGTTAGCGTAGCGCTGGTGCGCCTTGGGCATGTGTTCGTTGACGGTGACATGGCCGGAACGCTGGGAGCGACGCACATGGCTGGCGACACGCTGGTGATCGTGGAAGATCTCGACCACTCGATGCGTGAGCCGCACCTCGACGGTGCGGCCGATCAGCCGGTGCGGCACCGAGTAGAAGGTCTTGTCGACCTCGACATGGTAGTCAGGATGGACCTTCGCCGACTTCCACTCGGCGTATTCGAACGGTGCCGCCGGCAGCGGCTTCAAGGCAGCCCGCTCGATCTCCTCGAACAGTTCGCGGCGGCTTTGGCCGATATGGCGCATCGGCCGGTTGTTCAACTCCTCGAGCAGTTCGGCGATCGCCGCGTTGAGCTCGGCGATCGAGAAGAAGGATCGATTCCTCAGCCGCGCCAGAATCCAGCGCTCGACAATCAGCACCGCGCCTTCGACCTTGGCCTTGTCGCGCGGCTTGCGGCTGCGGGTCGGCAGGATGGTGGTGTCGTAGTGCTCGGCCATGGCGGCAAAGGTCGCGTTCAGCGTCGGCTCGAACCACAGCGCCTTGACGACACCGGCCTTCAGGTTGTCGCACACGATCGCTCTGGTGACGCCGCCGAAGAAGGCGAGCGCTCGTACCTGGCCCTCGATCCAGTCCGGCAGCTTTTGACTGGAGCTGGCAAAGGCGAAGGTCAGATTGGATGCGCCCAGCACCGCGACAAAAATCTGCGCCGGGTAAATGACGCCGGTCGCCGGATCGATCACCGGCACCGTCTGCCCGGCATAGTCCGTCTGCATCACCGCGCCCGCCGCATGCCGATTGCGGAATGTCGCGCTCGTCCGGCGCTCGAAAGCGGCGAAGTGCTCGCAGAACCAGGTGTAGCCGTAGCCGTCGGGATGGGCGGCGCGATACTCCTGCCACAACAGCGTCAGCGTCACCCCCTTGCGCTTCAGCTCCCTGGCGATCAGCGCAAAGTCCGGTTCGCTCAGGTCTTGCGGCGGACGACCGGCACGGCCAAACAGCAGCCGCTCAAGTGTCGCGTCGTCGTGGCCCGGCGGCAGAGGCCAGCATGACAGCCCGGCCTCCCGCGCCCGTAGCAAATAGGTCGATACTGTCGTCTTGCTGATCTTCAGCCGTTCCGACACCTCACGCACCGAAAGACCCTGCTCATGGGTCAGGCGCAAGATCGCTTGGATGTCCCTCACGCTCGTTCGTCTCGCTTGCTTCCGTCTCGGCATGGCCCCTCTCAACATCATCGTGAGGGGCCAAACTGCCAGAACGGCGCAACCAAGAACCGACCGCTAAATCCGCTCCCGAAAACTGTCCGGGATTTAGCGGAATCGCTGTCCGCGAATTACTGAAATCACTGTCCGGGATTTAGCGAAAAGGGTGTCCGGGAATTACCGAAACACGCA
>NZ_QGGH01000044.1 GCF_003148495.1 Mesorhizobium loti | reverse complement strand
GACCACAGCACCCGCGCAGGCTGGGTGGCGGTTCAGACAGCCGAGTGTCATTCCGGGTTTCGGATTGACGCTCGGCTTCTCGCTTGCCTACCTCACCCTCATCATCCTCATCCCGCTGTCGGGGCTGATCTGGCGCTCGGCCGCCTTGGGCTGGCCCGAGTTCTGGGCGATCGCAACCGACCGTCGCACCATCAACGCGCTTGAAATCAGCTTCGGCACCGCCTTCATCGCGGCTGGCGTCAACGTCGTCTTCGGCACGCTCGTCGCCTGGGTGCTGGTGCGCTACCGCTTTCCCGGCCGCCGCATCGTCGATGCCATGGTCGACCTGCCCTTCGCGCTGCCGACGGCGGTGGCCGGCATTGCGCTGACCACGCTCTATGCGCCGAACGGCTGGATCGGCAAATTGCTGATGCCGCTCGGCATCAAGGTCGCCTATACGCCGCTCGGCATCGTCATCGCGCTGATCTTCATCGGCCTGCCCTTTGTCGTGCGCACCGTGCAGCCGATCATGGAGGAGATCGACAAGGAGGTGGAGGAAGCCGCCGCCACGCTTGGCGCCAGCCGCTTCCAGATCATCACCCGCATCCTGTTTCCGGGCCTGGCGCCGGCCATCACTACCGGCTTTTCGCTGGCCTTCGCGCGCGGCGTCGGCGAATACGGCTCGGTCATCTTCATCGCCGGCAATTTGCCCTACAAATCCGAGATCGCGCCGCTTCTGATCGTCATCCGGCTGGAGGAGTACAATTATCCGGCAGCGACCGCGATCGCGGCGATCATGCTGTTTTTGTCGTTCCTGATGCTTTTGATCGTCAATCTCGCACAGTCATGGAGCCGCAAGCGCTATGGCTGATCCCGAGATCAAATCCTACGCACCGCATCACGAGAGCCGCTCGGCGGCGGTGACCGAGAGCCGGCCGGCGCAAGCCGTCCTGATGGCCATCGTCTTCGCTTTCCTCGGCGTCTTCCTGCTGCTGCCGCTGATCATCGTCTTCCACGAAGCGCTGGCAAAAGGCGTCGGTGCCTATACGCAATCGCTCAGTGACGCCGACACGCGCTCGGCGATCCGGCTGACGCTGCTGGTGGCGGCGATCTCGGTGCCGCTCAACATTGTCTTCGGCATCTCCGCCGCCTGGGCGATCGCCAAGTTCGAGTTCAAGGGCAAGGCCTTCCTGACCACGCTGATCGACCTGCCTTTCTCGGTCTCGCCGGTCATATCGGGCCTCGTCTATGTGCTTTTGTTCGGCGCCCAGGGGCTGCTCGGCGGCTGGCTGAAAGCGCATGGCATCGTCATCCTGTTTGCCGTGCCGGGCATCGTCCTGGCCACCGTCTTCGTCACCTTCCCCTTCGTTGCCCGCGAGTTGATCCCGCTGATGCAGGAGCAGGGCAATGGCGACGAGGAGGCAGCACTCTCGCTTGGCGCCAATGGCTGGCAGACCTTCTGGTTCGTGACCTTGCCCAACGTCAAATGGGGGCTGCTCTACGGCGTGCTGCTGTGCAATGCGCGCGCCATGGGCGAGTTCGGCGCGGTCTCGGTGGTGTCGGGCCACATACGCGGCCTGACCAACACCATGCCGCTGCATGTCGAGATCCTCTACAACGAGTACAACGCCGTCGGCGCCTTCGCCGTCGCCTCATTGCTTGCCGGCCTGGCGCTCGTCACGCTGGTCTTGAAAACACTTCTCGAGATGCGCTACGGCGCCGAGATCGCCGCATCGCGCGGGCATTAGAAGGTTCTGTCGATGGAAGTTCGCGTTGCCAACGTGCGCAAGGAATTTGACCGGTTTCCGGCCCTCCACGACGTGTCGCTCGACATCAAGTCGGGCGAGCTGATCGCGTTGCTGGGGCCGTCCGGCTCCGGCAAGACGACGCTGCTCAGGCTGATCGCCGGACTGGAGCGGCCGACGCGGGGAAACATCTTCTTCGGCGACGAGGACGCCTCGCACAAGTCGATCCAGGATCGCAATGTCGGCTTTGTCTTCCAGCACTATGCGCTGTTCCGGCACATGACGGTGGCCGACAATATCGGCTTCGGCCTGAAGGTTAGGCACGGGCCGTCGCGCCCGCCGGCGCAGGAGATCCGCCGCCGCGCCTCCGAACTTCTCGACCTTGTCCAGCTTTCGGGGCTGGAGAAGCGCTATCCGGCGCAGCTTTCCGGCGGCCAGCGGCAGCGCGTGGCGCTGGCGCGCGCCATGGCCATCGAACCCAAGGTGCTGCTGCTCGACGAGCCGTTCGGCGCGCTTGACGCGCAGGTGCGCCGGGAATTGCGCCGCTGGCTGCGCGAAATCCATGACACCACCGGCCACACCACCGTCTTCGTCACCCACGACCAGGAAGAGGCGCTGGAGCTTGCCGACCGCGTCGTGGTGATGAGCCAGGGCCGCATCGAGCAGGTCGGCACTGCCGACGATATCTACGACACGCCGAACTCGCCCTTCGTCTACGGCTTCATCGGTGAATCGAGCTCGCTTCCCGTCAAGGTCGAGAATGGTGAGATCTGGCTCGCCGACCGTCCGATCGGGCTTGCCGCGCCCCACGAACCCTCGGGCGATGCGACGCTCTACTTCCGCCCGCACGATGTCGAACTGCCGGACGGCTGCAGCGGCTGCATCGCCGGCACGGTCGCTGCCAGCCGCCGCGTCGCCGGCACGCGCCGGGTCGAACTCGAGATCGGTGGTGAGCGCCAGCGCGTCGAAATCGAACTGCCGGTCGATCACCCGGCGGC
>NZ_QGGH01000043.1 GCF_003148495.1 Mesorhizobium loti | reverse complement strand
CGAGCTGCGCCATCTCGTCTTCGCTGGCATCGTCGGAGGACGCGTCCAGGAGCCTCATATAGACCGTGAAGTGCTCGTTGTCGTAGGCGGTCAGGCGGTCCGACCACGGGACTTGGTCTTGAACTTTGGGTTTCATCGCGACCTCGTGCGGCTCGGTTTGTCATCATCGGGTAGGGCGAGACATCTCCTCGTTGGGCTAATCATATCGAATAGGAACGATCGTTCCTAGAACGATAGTTCCGGTTCTGGTCCCTTTCTTGCCATGGATCTCAAGGAGGTCATGGCGATCAACATGCGTCGTTTGCGCCATGATCAGGACCTGACGCAGGAAGAATTGGCTGCACGCGCAGAGCTGAGCATGCGCTATGTGGGCTCGATCGAGCGTGCTCGGGTTTCCGCAAGCGTCAGTGTGCTGGGCCAGCTCGCAAAAGCACTTGACGTTGATCCTTGTGAGTTGATTAGGCCGCGGCAATAACAAAGGCGATTCGGCCCATCCCGGATTGCCGCAATCGATTTTCACGGCGTGCAACCGGCCGCCCGTGAGCTGAGCCCGTTTTCTTCGACATGGGTCTTGACCATACATGCTGCATGGCGCGGCTTGCGTGACCTACAGCGCCGATCTTGAGCGATAATCATCGTCAGATAGCATCCGGGAAGTCGCGATCCCTGAGAGAGGTGGTTCGGGCAAAGTCGATGCTCGTGCCAGTTGCTCCTTAGGTTTGTAGAGCATTCTCCGTGGTGAAATCCTCAACAAGAGGGTGGGCTCCCGCGAATGGGAATCCGAGAGGTCTTTGCCCGCAACTGCGTTACGACGGGATCGAAGGTGGTTTCCGGCATTCTCCAATACTTCAAACCCGATGGGAATCCCTGCGACGCAAGGTATCCAAGAGTTTTTCAGGGCGAACCAGAGAGTTCGGCTATGCCCGCGACGACGAGACGGTCGGCGGCCTTGCGCCGATCTCCGGCAGCTCGGCGCCGACGTCGGCACGGTCGCAAACGGTGCGCTTGCGACCGTGCCGAACAATTTCGGAAATGCGGTAGGATGCAACGTGACGACGAAGATCGTCATGTCATACTTCGGCCTCGACACGCTGCGTGACTACCAGACTTCGAGGCGCTCGAGGAGGCCGCTGAGCGGGAACAGGGCCAGATGCGCTCTGTCCCGAACTCCACAAACGCGACGGTGGATGTCGATAATCCAGCGCGGCCTTCAGTAGATTTGGGTTACGAGCCCAGCAAGTAAGCTTACGACTTTCGAAGCCATGCATTGGGAGCACAAGTAACATTAATCCCGAACGCGTCGGTGTAATAAGTGTCGACTAAAAACCCTGATTCCTCTATTAACTGAAATCCATCAAGGAGCGCTTTGTTTACTTTGCTCGATTTGCCCCTTCACGTCAGATATGTGCACTGGCTTGGTGGATTGCTTACCGGGGATCTAGGACACTCCCTTGCAAACGGGCGCGCCGTCTCGCAGTTGATAGGCGAGCGGCTGGGCAATACTTTGTTCCTGGCAGGCGTTGCGGCCTGCTTCTCCGTACCGGTATCCCTGCTCTTGGGGTTGCTCACGGCGCTTTATCGCGGGTCGGTTTTCGACCGGTTCACGAACGCGGTCACACTCACATGGATCTCATTTCCCGAGTTCTTCGTCGCCTACATCCTGATCATGTTCTTCTCCGTCCAGGCGGGCTGGTTTCCCAGCCTGTCGACGATGAGAGAAGGCGACAGCTTTACCCATTCCCTCTACTTGGTGACGTTGCCGGCACTGACGCTCACTCTGGTCGTCACCGCGCATATGATGCGCATGACACGTGCGGCAATTATCAGCGTTCTGGGCAGCCCGTTTATAGAGATGGCAAAGCTGAAAGGCATTGGCCAGCGGCGGGTCATTGTCTGGCATGCGCTACCCAATGCCCTGGCACCGATTATCAACGTCGTGGTGATCGATCTCGCCTATCTCATTGTAGGCGTTGTCGTGGTCGAAGTTGTTTTCGGTCTATCCAGGACTCGGGCAGTTGATGATCGACTCCGTTCAGCGTCGCGATATTACGGTCGTTCAAGCCTGCAGCCTAATCTTTGCAGCCACCTACGTTTTGCTGAACATGTTCGCCGACGTGTTGGCGATTGCGACCAATCCGAGGCTTATGTACCCCAAATGAGTACTCCCGCTGATCATTCCCCCCCGCTTAACATATCCCCGGCCGACCGGCCTCATCGCCAGGATCCCAGCCGCTTTAGGGCATTGCTCGAAGGCCTTCGCCAGGCGCCTGTAAGCGCACCTATGGGGATATCACCCCACTACTGCCCGCCGCTGCCATCGCCCTTCTGACGGTTGGGGTAAATTTCCTAGTGGATTGGTTTTTGCATGAATCGAGCGACCTAGATGACGAAACTTGATAGTGTCCGCGGCGCCAAAGGCGACGTCATACTGGACGTGAAAGGCCTTCGAATCGGTGGCAAAAGCAAAGCCGGTTGGGCCGAGATCGTCAAAGGGATTGATCTCACGCTGCGACGCGGTGAGATACTGGGTCTTATCGGCGAATCCGGCGCCGGCAAGTCGACGATTGCGATCGCGGTGAATCGCGCCGGGTTTTCTGGAGGCCGTTTCATTTGAGTCACGCGGCCATGGCTGGTTCATCCAGCATGGCGTAGTAGCGTTCCTCGGCTTCGGCCGGCGGGATGTTGCCGATGGGCTCCAGCAGCCGGCGATTATTGAACCAGTCGACCCATTCGAGCGTAGCGAACTCGACGGCTTCGAAGTTACGCCATGGT
>NZ_QGGH01000042.1 GCF_003148495.1 Mesorhizobium loti | reverse complement strand
ATGCCGTTCTTCTGGCCGATGCGGGCTTCGTCCTGGAACCAGATCTCGACCGGCTTGCCTTTGGACAGGTCCGCGAGGTGCGCGCTCAACGTGCGTGTTTCAGAAATTCGCGGACACCCATTCCGCTAATTCGCGGACAGCGATTTCATTAATTACGGGACAGTGATTCCGCTAATTCCCGGACAGTCCGGGGCGGATATAACGGTCGGTTCTCGGGAGCGCCGTTCTGGCATTTTGCCCTCTCATCATCGGGTTGAGAGGGGCCATGCCAAGACGGAAGCAAGCGAGACGAACGACAGTGAAAGACCTACGATCAATCCTGCGGCTGACGCATGAGCAGGGCCTCTCGGTGCGTGCGGTGTCGGAACGGCTGAAGATCAGCAAGACTTCGGTTTCGACCTATCTGTTGCGGGCACGTGAGGCTGGCGTCTCGGACTGGCCGCTGCCACCGGGCTGTGACGATGACGCATCGCTTGAGCGGCTTCTGTTTCGCCGGGTTGGCCGGCCACCGCAGGATCTGGACGAGCCCGATTGGGCAATGATCTCGCGCGAGCTGAAGCGCAAGGGCGTGACGCTGACGTTGTTGTGGCAGGAATACCGCGCGGCGCATCCCGATGGTTATGGCTACACCTGGTTTTGCGACCGGTTCGGCGCTTTCCAGCGCCGGTCGAGCGCGACGTTCCGCAATCGCCACGAGGCGGGCGCGGTGATGCAGACCGACTATGCGGGCCACACCGTGCCCGTCGTCGATCCCGATACTGGCGTCATCTGCCAGGCTCAGATCTTCGTTGCGGTGCTGGGCGCGTCGTCCTTCACCTTCGCCCATGCCAGCTTCAGCCAGAAACTGCCGGACTGGATCGAGGGCCAGTGCCGGGCACTCGCCTTCTTCGGCGGGGTAACGAAGGCGATCGTCTGCGACAATCTGAAGGCCGGCGTCGCCAAGGCGCTGTGGTTCGAGCCGACGCTCAACCAGACCTTCGCCGCCATGGCAGAATATTACGACACGACGATCCTGCCGACCCGCAGCCGCAAGCCGCGTGACAAGGGCAAGGTCGAGGGCGCGGTGCTGATCGTCGAGCGCTGGGTCCTGGCCCGGCTGCGCACCCGGCGCTTCTTCAGTCTCGGCGATCTCAACGCCGCAATCGCGGTGTTGCTGGAGGATCTGAACAACCGCCCCATGCGCCATGTCGGCAAAAGCCGCCGGGAGCTGTTCGAGGAGATCGAACGAACGGCCCTGTCGCCATTGCCGCCGGCGCCGTTCGAATATGCGGAGTGGAAATCGGCGAAGGTGCATCCCGACTACCATGTCGAGATCGACAGGACCTTCTACTCGGTGCCGCACGCGCTGATCGGGCGGCGCGTGGATGTGCGGCTCACCCACCGGGTGGTCGAGCTCTTCCATGATCACAAGCGCGTCGCCAGCCATGTCCGCCGCTCGCAGCGCTGCGGCCATGTCACCGTCAACGAGCACATGCCCAAGGCGCACCAGCGCTATGCCAACACGACGCCGGCGAACCTGATCCGGCAGGCAGCCGGGATCGGCGCCAATACCGCCATCCTGGTCGAGCGGATGATGCGCGACCGTCCCCATCCCGAGCAGGGATACCGCTCCGCGTTTGGCATCCTCTCGCTAGCCCGTCGCTATGAGCGGGATCGGCTCGAGGCGGCCTGCGCGCGGGCACTGACCATCAATGCGATCACCTACTCCTCCGTCAACGCCATCCTCAAATCCGGCCTCGACCGCGTGCCGCCCGCAGCCGAGCCGGTCAAGCCCACGCCATCGCACACCAACATCCGCGGCGGCTCCTATTATCAATGAAGGAAGGAAACCAACCATGCTGACACACCCGACCCTCGACCAGATGCAGGCTCTCGGCCTTGGCGGAATGGCCGCCGCCTATCGGGACCTGGCCGACCAGAGCAACGCCGACGATCTCAGTCGCGACGAGTGGCTTGGCCTGATGCTCGATCGTGAAGCCGCCATGCGTGCCGACAAGCGTCTGACCAACCGTCTCGCCGTTGCCAGGCTGCGCTTTGTCGACGCCTGCATCGAGAACATCGACTTCGCCGCGCATCGCGGGCTCGACCGGCGCAATACGCTGTCGCTGGTCCAGGGCGCCTGGCTGAAGGCGCACGAGAACCTCATCATCACCGGGCAGACCGGCACCGGAAAGACCTGGCTGGCCTGCGCCTTCGGACGTCAGGCCGCCCGGCTCGACCATTCCGTGCTCTACCTACGCATGCCGCGTCTGTTCGAGGATCTCGCCCTGGCGCGTCTCGACGGCCGCTTTCCCCGTCTCATCGACAAACTGGCTCGGGTGCAACTGCTCATCCTTGACGACTGGGGCACCCACAGCCTGACCGACCAGCAGCGTCTCGATCTGCTGGAAATCTTTGAGGAACGCTATCGCCGGAAATCGACGCTAATCACCGCGCAACTGCCGATCGCCCAGTGGCACGCCATGATCGGCGAGCCGACAATCGCCGACGCCATTCTCGACCGGATCATCCACAACGCCCATCGCGTCACCCTCGAAGGCGACAGCATGAGAAAGCAAAAAACACCGCCGCTCTTGACCGGCGCCGAAAACGGCGAAATCAATCGCAATGAGCTCAACCAGGCAACCGAGGACCGACCCCATCCTGCTGTCCGCGACTTAGTGAAACTGCTGTCCGCGATTTAGCGGAACGACTGTCCCGTTTTTGCGAAATGCGCACTCAACGTGCGCGGGAAGTTTTTTTATACGCCTCGACTATCTCGCCGTCCTGGCCCGGATGACGCGGCCGGGCGCTGATATGAGAGAAGCCGAGT
>NZ_QGGH01000041.1 GCF_003148495.1 Mesorhizobium loti | reverse complement strand
ATGAAGCTCGAATGAAAACTGGCGCCTCGGCGCCGCTCCGCCGAGACGTTCGCCAACAGCCGATGGACCGTCATTCGTCGGCGAGGATCGCCAACATTGTGGCTAATTAGACGACGCCCTGGACCGGCCGACCTTGTACCAAGCGCCAAGGCGAAAAGCCCGCCACTCCGGAAAGCGGCGGGCTTGGGTGAACTTGGATCACTGAATAATCTTCACGATCTTGCGGGTGCCAGGATCAACCACCACGGTCTGGTTGTCGACTACAACGTAGCGATATTTGACGTTGGGAACTTCATGAAGTTCGACGGTATCTGGCAGAGCCGTGCCGACATTGAGTTCCACGCCAGGGAGCTTGACGGAAGCCAGCGGCTGCTTGTGCACATACTCCTTAATCACCGTTTCCTGCTCAGGCTGGATGACCACGTCCTGAGCGGCGGCGGCGCCAACACCGGCGAGTAGCAAAAGTCCTGCCGCTGCACTGGTAAGATGCATCCTCATGATCGTCTCCTTTCCGTTGTGAGCGAGTGTGGGAGAGCCCTTGGGCTGCCGTTCGCAACCGGGTCTCACGGTCGTTAACGCCATCGGATGTGGCTTGTTCCTTCAAATTTCTGCCCGTCGGTTTGCTCAATTCGCCTGGAACAAAGTTTTTCCGTTGAGGTTTACCCAACGAAGGGACTGACGCTTTCGAGGAGATTTCCCATGAAACATATTCTGATCACCAGCATGCTGGCGCTCGGCATCGGATGTGGTGCCGCAGTTGCTCAGACGCAGCCGGCTGAAACCCAGTCGGGCGGCGACAGCAATTGCGCGGCCGGCGCGGCCGACTGTCAAAAGGGCTCGAAGATGAAGATGGGCGAGCAGGCCCAGGGCAAGGCCAAGGTCCAGACGGACCAGCAGGCTCAGGGCAAACCCAAGCTCAAGACGGACGAACAGGCCCAGGGCAAGGCAGGTGCGACCACCGATCAGCAGGCCCAAGGCAAGACGAAGCTGAAGACCGACGAGCAGGCCCAGGGCAAGGCAGGTGCGACCACTGATCAGCAGGCCCAGGGCAAGACGAAGCTGAAGACCGACGAGCAGGCCCAGGGCAAGGCAGGTGCGACCACTGATCAGCAGGCCCAGGGCAAGACGAAGCTGAAGACCGACGAGCAGGCCCAGGGCAAGGCAGGTGCGACCACTGATCAGCAGGCCCAGGGCAAGACGAAGCTGAAGACCGACGAGCAAGCTCAGGGCAAGGCCTCGACACAGACTGATCAGGGGTCGACTGCTTCCATCACCAATGTCACGGTCGAACAGAAAACCCAGATCACCCAGGTTATCAAGGAGACCAGGGTCGAGCCGGTGTCCAATGTCGATTTCGACATTTCGGTCGGCATTGAGGTTCCCCGGCACAAGATCCGGTTGCATCGTCTGCCGGCGCGTATCGTGAAGATCGTACCAGCCTACGAAACCTACGAGTATTTCGTGTTGGCCGACGGTCGGATCGTCATCGTCGATCCGGACACGTTGAAGATCGTCCTTATCCTGACCTGACCTTGCAGTGCCTATCGCACTGAAAAAGGCTCGCCACATCGACGTGACGGGCCTTTCCATAAGGTCGGCCGATGAATCGGATGTTGGCGGACGGAACCAGAAAGGTCTTTCCGCGTCATAGACGCAGATTCCTGCGCAGCTCCGGAGTTGACATCGATGTTTAGGGTCCTTGTTGTCGTCGCCGCGGCACTCGCCCTCGCATGCGGGGGGACGGAGGCGGCCAAGCTGGACCGACTCGCCGTCAATCAGGCCCAATTCGGCGTCGGCCCACCCAAAGGCGTCAATCCAGCCATACTGAAAGCGCAGATCCTTCTGGATCGTGCCCGATTCTCGCCGGGCCTGATCAATGGCCGCCTTTCAGAGAACTTCGCCAGAGCGGTGAGCGCCTTTCAGGCCGCGAACGGATTCCCGTCCGATGGCAAGCTCACTCAGGACACCTGGGACAGGCTGATGGCAACCTCAGCCAGCCCGGTCCTGATCGCCTATGAGGTGACGCGCAAGGATGTGCGCGGACGCTTTACCAAGCGAATTCCGACCCGCATGGAGAGGATGGCCCGTCTGCCACGGCTGGGCTATCGCAACACCGTGGAGAGGTTGGCGGAGCGCTTCCATATTAGCGAACAATTGCTACGAAGGCTCAACCCCGACGCTGGCTTCGGGAGGGCCGGTGCGACCTTGATGGTGCCGGACGTTGGCCGGGGCGATCCTCCTGCGGCCGTTGCCAGCGTCGAGGTCGACAAGGGCGCCCGCCTGGTGCGCGTGCTCGATCCTTCCGGCAGATGGCTCGCAATCTACCCGGCATCGATCGGGAGCGATGAGAAGCCGGCGCCGAGCGGTATGGCAGAGATCAAACGCGTGGTGCACAATCCAACTTATCACTACGATCCGCGCTTCGCTTTCAAGGGAGTAAAGACCAAGCGGCCTTTCACCATCGCTGCTGGGCCAAACAACCCCGTCGGATCGGTCTGGATCGACCTCTCGATCGAAAGCTACGGCATTCACGGCACGCCCGAACCTGGCAAGATCGGCGCGACTTTCTCACACGGCTGCATCCGGCTGACCAACTGGGATGCCGAAGACCTCGCCTCTATGGTGCAGAAGGGTACGAGGGTTAACTTCAAGGACGAGACGGCGGATGCAGGCGTCAAGCTCGCCGATTAGACCATGCGCACTTGGTGATGGGCTGCCAAAGGGCCAAGGATGCAAGGTTACTGGTGGTTTACAGTCGCTTGAAGTCGGCAAGCCCCAACCGCATTCGCTGACCTTCCGCATAGGCCAGTGCGAACGATTCCAGCTCGAATGATCGGGTCAGTTCCTGGTCATCCTCGGCCACCCGGACGAACCATTCGCCGCAGGCTTCGATCACTTCAACACAGGGGCAAACCCTGGCGTTCAACATTACATCATCCATTTCGCACTGCCTCCCGCGCAATGTGGACAATCACGAATTTATGGGTCCGGCGGAAATCGGTTCTTCAAGTGACAAAACCTGTAGGGTCTCACCAAACTCAAACCAAGAACCCGCGCCTTTACCCCGCATGGAAAAAACGCGCGGTCCGCCGGCTCCGGCACGCAGCAGGATTATCTGCCGAGCGACCGTTGCCGGCAATAAAGTTTGACATGGTGGGCGGTTACGTACGATTCCGTACACTGGGGCAGAGTTGCGTCACGACCGCATCGACGGCAACTGGCCGGAGCTGTTCGTCAAGGACGCGGCGCTGGCCTCGCCCAACGGCGTCTTCGCCGATCGCAACAGGCTGATCGTCGCCTCCTGGGGCAAGGGCATCAAGCCCGACTTCAGCACGGCGGAGCCTGGCGGACTGCTGTCGGTCGACATCGCCAGCAA
>NZ_QGGH01000040.1 GCF_003148495.1 Mesorhizobium loti | reverse complement strand
CTGGCTGGCCTGCGCGCTCGGCCACAAGGCATGCCGCGAGGATCTCTCGGTCGCGTACCACCGTGTGCCGCGCCTCTTCGCCTCGCTCGCCCTTGCCTGCGGAGACGGCCGTTACGCGAAGCTGCTCAAGAGCCTGGCCAAAACGGACTTGCTTATTTTAGACGATTGGGGGCCGGAGAAGCTCAACGACGAACAACGCCGCGATCTCCTGGAAATCGTCGAGGATCGCTACGAGAAGCGCTCCACCATCCTCACAAGTCAAATTCCCGTGGATCACTGGTATGACATGATCGGCAATCCGACCATCGCCGATGCCGTTCTCGACCGCCTTGTTCATAACGCCTATCGCATCGAACTTTCCGGCGAAAGCATGCGCAAACACAAGGTCCTGCCAGTCACAGACGCAACTCCCGCTTGACCGAAAACGAGTTCGTCGACAAACATCGAAAAAGACCCAGAGGCGCTCTAAGCCGTCCGGCTTCGCCTCGGAATCGCGTCCGGTATTCTATCGGAATAGGTGTCCGGTTTCGTCTCGGAATCACTGTCCGGTATCATTGGAATACGCAGGTAGGCGGCCTTATCCATGAGCTTCAGCCGATCGTAGGCGCCGTCGGCGAACAGGTGTTTCACCCAGGGCAGCGCTTGCGGATGCCTTCCAGAACCGCCTGGACCCCGGCACTGTCGGAGATGTCGGCGGGGGTGAGGTTGACATCAACAGCCGCCCATCGGTATCGACGGCGATGTGGCGCTTGCGGCCGGGTTCCGCCCCTGATCTTGCGCCGGGTCACCACGCTGCGGATATCGTCTCCGAGCCGTTGGTGTGGAGCGGAATGTCCGGGCGCCGGAGGATTTTCAGGAAGCTTTGGCGGTCGGTCCGAATGCGCGCGAGTAGACGGTCGAGGGTTACGAACCTGGTCTTCATGCCGACGATCCGGTCGAACCGCCTGGCCAGTTCCCTGGCTCTTCGGGGGCATCGGATCCAGACACCACGCCTTGATGTCGTTGTAAAGCCACCAGATCCGGCTCTGGATCAGGGCCTTGGCGCGCTTAAAATTCTCGAAAGCAAATTGGACTACTGCCCTGCCGGCCTCGACCGCGATCCCCTTCCCGGAGGCCGCAAGGTGGAGGGCGGTTGCAATTTCCACATTATTCGGATCGTCGGGCAGATATGGGCCGCTGTACATCAATCCACAATAGCCAGCGAATTTTCTGGCATGGGCTTCATCCAGACCTCCAGCGCCTCGTCCGACAGCGCCATCTCATCGATCGCGCTCACTGCCGCCAAGGGGAGCGGCATCTCTTCGCGCCGCACCCAGTTCCATGGCATGAGCTCGTCCCAGCGCGAGGCTGGCCAGTCGTTCTGGATGCGGTCGGTGACATCGGCCACGTAGGCTTCGGCATCGACGTATGATCGGAGTTTGCTCCCGCAGAGTTCGGTTCGCGGCGAGCGTCCGGTATTCTCTCCTCAGTTCAGATCGCGTGGAAACTCCTTGACCTCTTTGCGATCAACGACGACTTCGTCGCCAGCACGCGCAACGAGATGGGTCTCCATGCGCCACACATCACGTAGCGCGTGAACCGTCGCCGAAACCGTAACTCGGGCATCCCAGTCGCCTCGGGCGTAGGATTTTTCCCAGGTCACGGTTCCCCGCGCCGAATTTGGATCGTCTGGATGGACGACGAAGACATCTGTCTGCCTGGCAGACAGAGTGATGCCGGTGTGTGGATGATGCACTGTCCCGCCATCGCTGACGACAGTGTACGTGGTTTCGCCGGTGATCTGGTTGGTCGTCACCTCGCGCCGGAAGGGCTCACCGGACTTAATCACTTCCTGCGCCATAGGCGTTGCGCTCTCCGGCCCTTCAAACCCCGCAAGCGTTGCATCCAGTGGCTGCGGCTTGCGCGCCGGCAGGATCAGCCTGCTGCCAGCGCAATGAATCGACAGCGTCGCCTTCTCCGGCCCTGGAAAGACCATTGGCCAATGGGCCGTGGCGACGGCAAGGCGAATGCGCTGACCCTTTTCGAAGCGCTGGCCACAGCAACGCAATTTGATGCGCACCGTCTCAGCCTCGCCCGGCTTCATCGGCTGCAGTTCGATGTCGTCATGCCGATGCGTGAGGTTGAGAATGCCGTAGCTGACGCGCGATGCCGCGCCGTCTTCCAGCACGAGCGATAGCGTCGCTGAGATCAGCGCAACCGGCTTGTCCGAGGCGAGCTTTACCTCGAATTCCGGAAAGCCGAGAATTTCCACGGCTTCTTCCAAAGGGGTCGTTTCGAAGACAAGCGCATTGCCGACTTCCATGCGCTGGTCTACCGGCAAGGTCGGAACGACGCCAAAAGCGCACCACGCCCCCGAGGAGAGGCCCGCCGTAAACGGTGAGCAAATTGTCAGCACGTCATCGCTGCTGGCGCCCTCTGCAAGACGTCCCGGCGAAAGGGTCAGCGAGCGTTCACCGACTCCTGGTCCCGGCCATGACGGCTCAGCAACCCATCGCCCTGGGCGCCCATCACAAATGGCAGCCGGCGGGTAAGGGTCCTGCATCCAGGCACGTAGCATCGGTTCGTCGGCAATTCCGGTATCGATGCCCTTGAGATATTGGTCCCACCAGCGCAAGCATTCCTTGAGGAAACCGATACGCGGCCCTGGCATGGCGAAATGCGGATAATTGTGGCCCCAGGGACCGATCAGCCCCTTGCGAATGCCGGTCAGCCTTTCTAGCATGCGGAAGATCGGGTTCGGATAGCTGTCGGCCCAGCCACCGACTAGGTAAACGGGCATCTCGACATCGGAGTAATCCTCGCAAATCGACGCGTGCCTGTAAAACTGGTCGCGGCGCTGATGCTCGAACCAGTCCTGCATCCATATGCCATTGCCGTTGAGACGGCCTTCCCAAAGCTGGCGCCAGCGGTCGCCGACGATCAGTGGATCGGGGGGCGTCATGGCGATCGCCCAGGCGGTAGTGCCCCAGTCCAGATTGTCGCACATCTGCGCGCCGCCTAGATAATGGATGTCGTCATTATAGCGGTCGTCGGTTGAGCACAGTGAGATCACGGTTTTGAGCGCCGGCGGCCGGCGCGCGGCGACCTGAAGCCCGTTGAAGCCGCCCCAGCTAATGCCGATCATGCCGACCGCGCCCGAGCACCAAGACTGCTTAGCCAGCCATTCAATGACGGCCAAACAGTCATCCTGCTCCTGCTTCAGATACTCGCCCTTGCAAACGCCTTCGCTGTCGCCGGTGCCACGCATATCGACACGTACACTAGCGTAGCCATGACCGGCGAAATAGGGATGCGTAAGCGCGTCACGTTCCGCCGTTTCGTCGCGTTTGCGGTAAGGCAGGTATTCGAGAATGGCCGGGACCGGATTGGCCTCGGCGTCTTCAGGGACCCAGATTCTAGCGGCTAGCTTCACGCCGTCTGGCATCGGAATCCAGAGGTTCTCAATCTCGCGCGCCTTGCGCGGGAAATCGGTGACGACGCGTATATTATCCATGGCCCTCTCCAGATTTTCGGCACCCCGGGTGGAGCGGCTAAGGTGCGGATGACTGGACTTCTAAGGCCCACTTGCAGAAACACTTCTGCTGCTCCTGTCGATTCTTCACTATGCTCAACCAGATTGTTCTTCTTCTAGGGAAGATGACATGTGCCGATGATCGGTTTGCGCCAGAATGCGTCAGCTGCTGAAATGCGAAGCTCACAGTGTAGTTCGCGTTGAAATGCACGCCTCCGGTGACGCTGGCAGTTAGCCACGTCGTCTGCCGACCTATTGCGCCCTGTGAATCGGCCGTGATTCTGTCTGTGACGCCGAATATGGAGGTGTCACAGATGCGAGACAGGGATCTGTTGCAACCTTTTGATTACCGGCCCTATGGCAAGGAGTCTTCGATCATTTTCGGAGGGTTGCAATGTTCAAAGGCCGTCAGTTTCGTGATCCTGCTTTGCGTACGCTGGTACCTGGCCTCACATAGGCTTCTTGGGGTCAAGGGTTAAATTTAGCAACGCATGAGCAGAACTCCAGGACTGTTTCGGCATCCAAGGTCTGAGCCCGATTGCATGACCGGCGGTCTCCGAGCACGATCAACCTCACATGCGGTCGCCGTTCAGGACGGCTGCACCAATATCCCGCTTGGGGCGGCAAGGGCTCAGGAGGATGTGACCATTCTACAAAACGGGCATTGCGACCACGAGCCGCTACTTAGCCGTCAACCTGAAGATGAAGCGTGATGCGACACCGCGGCGGTCGAAGTGGCCGAGAGCGAACGCGACCTCTCACTCCTCATTGAATCGCGCCGGGTTTTCTGGAGGCCGTTTCATTTGAGTCACGCGGCCATGGCTGGTTCATCCAGCATGGCGTAGTAGCGTTCCTCGGCTTCGGCCGGCGGGATGTTGCCGATGGGCTCCAGCAGCCGGCGATTATTGAACCAGTCGACCCATTCGAGCGTAGCGAACTCGACGGCTTCGAAGTTACGCCATGGT
>NZ_QGGH01000039.1 GCF_003148495.1 Mesorhizobium loti | reverse complement strand
CGAGCTGCGCCATCTCGTCTTCGCTGGCATCGTCGGAGGACGCGTCCAGGAGCCTCATATAGACCGTGAAGTGCTCGTTGTCGTAGGCGGTCAGGATGAGGTGAGTTCGTCGACTGGCTTGGCTCGATTGCCCCATCATCGGCAATCAAGGCGCTCGACAGATTGTTCCACCCATTCTTCTGAATCCCCATAGAGGGCAGGGCCAGAGCGCCGATCCCGGAGAGAAGCAAGGCCCCGCGAAAGACGTCCAATGCCGGCAAAGCGAAAAAGAGCTAGGAGGCGCTTAACTTCAAACCGCCGAATAGAGAAGCCAGTCGGTCAAGGCTCCGCAAGCTGAAACAAGGGGTTACGACGCCGGCAAGAAGATTGTCGGCCGCAAGCGACACATTGCCGTCGATACGGATGGGCGGCTGTTGATGGTCAACCTCACCACCGCCGATATCTCCGACAGTGCCGGCGCTCAGGCGATCCTGGATGGTATTCGCAAGCGCTGGCCCTGGGTGAAGCATCTGTTCGCCGACGGCGCCTATGACCGGCTGAAGCTCATGGACAAAACCACCTATCTCGACTTCGTGGTCGAGATCATCCGTCGATCCGACGACCAGAAGGGCTTCCAGATCCTGCCTCGCCGCTGGGTCGTCGAGCGGACCTTCGGCTGGATGACAAGATGGCGCCGCCTCGTGCGCGACTACGAGCAGCGCATCGACGTCTCGCAAGCCATGATCCTTGTCGCAATGGGCGGCAATCTCATCCGCCGAAACGATCATCCGTGAATTTCAAAACGGACTCTAATTAAGGCCGCCCCAATCCAGAAACTCCCCACCCAACTCCAACACTTGAAGTGAGAGCATTCCATGACCAGGCAGTTCGTGTTCTCTTCCGAATCCGTAGAGAGCAGTTTGGCGCAAGCGCGAGCGAGTAGTGCGCTTCCGGCATTTGGAGAATCCCAGGGAGCCAACGTGCCTGATCGTCCAGATTCCCCAGTTCTGTCCTGGGCATCTTGGTTGCCTCTGGATTCCCTCCTTCCAGACGCGGCGACGTCCCTAGCTCGGCGATCCGTCTCAGCGCCCCTGGCAATTAGTAAAGACCGCGCCGCCAGCTTAAATAAGGAAGCTGCTCTCAGGCGTGCGCCTCACGCCAAAATCTGAAATAAAATCATTCGGCAGATTACATTATTGCGCAACTCCCGACACCGTCCCCATGCTATTCACAGCTCCAATCGCAGCAGAGTGGAGAATGCCAGTTTGCCAAGCCAGCCGCCATGCTCGCCGCGAGCGGGTCTTCCGTACAACATCGCGCCGGCGTGCAGGGGAAATACAATCGCCCATCGACGTTCTCCCCTTTTTTATTGTGAGGCACAAGTCGAAACCGCAAGACGGCTGCTAGGCCGCGAGTATAGGAACACGCAACACATCTTAGTCCTCCAAGCTTCATGTCTTCAACGCTCTTTCAGCGGCTTGCTGAGGGAATGCATCGGGAAAGCGACACATGTCCGGGTCGAGTGATCTTGCGGATGACAAGCGCCAAGGCGAGCTTTCAAGCTTCGTCATGAGGGAGGTGCAGCGCATTCTCGCCCAATGCAATGAGGCGAGACAGGGTGAAAGGGCGGCTGTTTCGCCTTCGGATCCTGCTCCCGACAATTCCACCGCTGTGGCCGCTGAATTGCTTGGCAGGCTCGAGGCCGAAGTAGCGCGACGGCTAAACAGTACGGCGATTGAGATCGCTTCGCGACCTCGGCCAGCCGATCATCCGCTCGGACATCCGATTCTGAAAGATTTTCCGAAAGAAGGCGCCCGCATTGCGGAGTGGGCCGGTCCAGTTGCGGGATCGACGCATCTCGAGAGACGTTTTGGAATCCCGCGGTCCACGCTGCATTGGTGGCAGCGACACAATGATGTGGTTGCCTTTCGCAGAGGCTCCCGCAAGCATGTATTTCCCCTGGCTCAGTTCATCGACGGCAGGCCTATGCCTGGAATCAGGCAGGTCCTTTGCTCGATCTCAGATCCCAGATTGGCTTGGCTGTGGCTGATCAGCCCCTCACCTCTTCTCAAGGGTCACGTTCCTATCGAATTGCTCAGGGAAGGCATGAACACAGAAGCTGTTGCATCGGCCGCCCAGGCTATTTCTCTGATTGAATCTATCTGACGGTTCGGCAGGCGTCGGTGGCTGTTCGCGCACGTTCGGTGCGTCCGCAAACAGTCAATGTACCAATTGTGCCGTTTGTACAAATGTATAGTTGTCCAATTTGTACAAGTAATAATGCAAATTTAGTGGTAAAAATACAACTGGTGCTGCCACATATAGCTTAAAAGCGGAATTTGACCTTGTACTATTCCATGCGGTGAATAGCGTTCGAGCCGGGAAGGATGCTTCGCGATGCGCATCTTTTTCGATCGTGGGGACAGGGAGCGGTTCGTCCATCGACGTCCTCGCCCTTTTCAAATCATTCAAGGAGATCAAGTATGAACATCAAGAGCCTTCTTCTCGGCTCAGCTGCGGCCCTGATCGCAGTGTCCGGTGCTCGCGCCGCCGACGCGGTGACGGTCGCCGAGCCGGAACCGGCCGAATACGTAAAGATCTGCGATGTCTACGGCTCGGGCTACTTCTACATCCCCGGCACCGAAACATGCCTGCGCATTGGCGGCTATGTCCGCTATAATATCGGCGTCGGCGATGCAGGTTCGTTCGATGGAGTCGAAAACGTTCCGGACCGGCAGGGCGACGGCACCAACGATACCTATGCCAAGTATGCCCGTTTCACGCTCAGGACCTGGACCGGCCAGGAAACGGAACTGGGCACGTTGAAGACCTTCACCGAGACGCGCTTCACCTGGGGCAACAACAGCGGCGACTATTCAGACCAGACTCCGCCCAATGGCAGATGGATCAATCGCGACAGAGGCGTCACCCTCAACTACGCCTGGATTCAGCTCGGTGGTCTGCGCGTCGGCAGGGATGACTCGGCCTTCGATTCGTTCATCGGCTACGCCGGCAACGTTCTCAACGATACGCTGGTTCCGTACGGTGGTTTCGACACCAATGTCGTGCAGTACTACTTCGATGCCGGCAACGGCTTCTCGGCCGTGGCTTCGTTGGAAACCGGCTCTGAGGACGGGTCCGGGGATACCTCGATCGACAGCTACGTGCCGAATGTCGTCGGCGGCGTGAAGTGGACGCAAGGCTGGGGCGCCATCAGCGGCGTCGCGGCTTACGACAGCAACTACGAGGAATGGGCCGGCAAGGTTCGCTTGGACTTGACCCCGATCGAGAACCTGGCCCTGTTCGTCATGGTCGGCTACGGCTCGGAAAACGAAGACTTCAACGCTGGCCGCAATTTCTTCAAGGAGTGGGGCGGCAACTGGGCGGTCTGGGGTGGTGGCACCTACACCATCAACGAGAAGACCAGGTTCAATGCTCAGGCTTCGTATGACGAAGAAAAGAACCTCGGCCTCGCGGCCAACATTCAATACGACCTCGTTCCCGGCCTCACGGTCACGGCCGAAGTCGACTATGTCAACGTCGGTTCGGATGACCGTTTCAACTGGACCGGCGCCTCCAAGGACAGCAACATTGGCGGTCTCCTCCGCTTCCAGCGCTCGTTCTGAGGATTGAACGGCCCGTTCGCCGCATTCGAAGCGGTGAGTGGGAAGCCTTCAATTTGCGGCTGAACCATTTTGGTGAGGCTTGAAGAAATTTGTCGACGGATTGCTTGATCACGGACCTCCAATCCGAGTATTTCGTCGATGAAGAGGGGCGCCCCGTTCCCGGGCGCCCTTTTTAATGCGGTATCAAGAGTGGCGCGCAAGCGAGATAGATGGGCAGAATCCGCCACCAGTGCTCGAGCGTAAACCGGCACGGCTGGTCACAGTCGCTGTCGCCAGCAAGGTAGCGCGGATCGCCTGGGCGGTAATGGCGCGTGAGAAAAACTGCCGCGCGACGCCGTCAATGGCTCGAGGGTAACGAGGGTCGCGCGACATGACATCCAGTTTGGGCAGGAGAGAACGATGCAGGGGGCAATAGTATGGACCCCGCCCTCTAGGCGCGGTGAAATCTCGAACGCCAACTGCAACGAAGCAGAATGCCATGCAGGTCGTTCGAATAGGTCTGGATCTTGCGAAGTATGTCTTCGAGGTTCACGGCGTTAACAGCCACGGAAAAGTCGTCGTGCGAAAGATGCTGCGTCGCGATGCGGTAGCCCGCTTCTTCGCCAATCTGCCGCGATGTCTCGTCGGCATGGAAGCCTCGAACGGAGCGCATTATTGGGCATCTCGGCCATGAGGTTCGGCTGATCAGCCCTCAGTTCGTGACATCATACGTCGAACAAGAACGACCGGAACGATGCGGAAGCCACTGCGAGGCGTCCGGCCGGCCATTCGGCTTGGCTCGGCCTGTGCCGAAACGACGATCCAGTGGAGGGCGAGCCCGCCTGTTCGGTATCAGCAAACGCCGCGATCGCTATCCTGTTGCAATCGGGCGGGTCCATATACGTCCATACATGCCACTGAAGTTTCATCCATTTGGCGATTATACCAACGGCTTTGACGGCTGACTCTCGGGGGATTCCGGCCTGCTCGGTTTCATGATTCTTTGGCGTGAGAGGAGATTCGCGCATGGGATCAGC
>NZ_QGGH01000038.1 GCF_003148495.1 Mesorhizobium loti | reverse complement strand
TCTGCTCCCACGTAGGCCCTCCGTCTCTCGCGATCGGGGGGATTCTTCGCACATTCACCTCATGCGCCGCACGAGGGGAGCGGCGTGGCGCTTACTTCCGTTAGGCATTAGACGTGCCATCTTGCGCTCAGGGATTTTGCGGGCTGCGCAGCTGGCCACCGGGGACCCCTGCCCCTTAGCAACAGGTAATGCGTCCAAGCTATACACAGCACACGTCTAGGACGTCGGCGAAATGCGCGGAAATCGTGCAAATATGTGAAAAAACCTTGACATCGCGACGAAAGCGTCCTACTGCTGTATACATCATTATCTTCGAGTTAGGTGGCGCAGAGTTCGCCAACGGAGAACCGCATGGACGACAGGCTGTATGGAAGTCGTGACAAGCGAGGGCAGTGGTCACCTCATAAGCGACCCGCGCGCGAGCCCTTGTTTGTATGGCCGGCCCAACCGAGAAAGTTTCTCGTATGGATGTTCGGGTTTCCTGGATATCTTTGGCCTTGGAACGCGCTCCTGATCGGCATATCCGTTGTCGCGTGGGTCTATCTGACGCCCACAACGGATATGATGCGAGAGTTCAGCATCGGCTGGGTGGCGGCCATTCTCCTGCGCAACGCCGCGCTGGCCCTTCTTGTATATGGTGGACTGCACACGCTGCTCTACATTCAGCGTCGCCAGGACACAAACTTCAAATACAATTCGAAGTGGCCCGACACCGACAACTCGGTATTTCTGTTCCGGAGCCAGACCGCCGAAAATGTATTTTGGACCATGTGTAGTGGTGTGCCTGTCTGGACGGCGTACGAGGTGCTCGCGTGGTGGATGTATTCGAATGGTTACACCATGCAACTGGATTTAACGCAGCACTCGATCTACTTTGTCGGTCTACTCTTTATAACTCCGGCCTGGTTGAAGCTGCAGTTCTATATGGTCCACCGTTTGATCCACATTGGGCCTCTTTATCACATCATCCACAAGGTGCATCACAATAACGTTAATCCAGGACCATGGTCGGGCTTGTCGATGCATACGTTTGAGCACATCCTGTATTTCTCGGGGGTGCTGTTCTTTTTCCTCGTGCCCTCTCATCCGATGAACGTGATGTTCTGCCTCATGATCCAGGCGCTAATCCCGGCGTTGGGCCATCTGGGCTTCGACAAGGTCGTTTCCGAAGGCGGTAGCCATCTCGATTCCGATGGGTACTACCACTACCTGCATCACAGGTATTTTGAGGTTAACTACGGCGACACATTAATTCCCTTCGATGAGTGGTTCGGTACGGCGCACGATGGCTCGCAGGAGGCCGACGAGGCGATGTACAAACGAACGAGAGGCAAGAATTTCAACCGCGGCGGGTCCAAGGTATAGGTTCTCCCAGCCTGCAATTCTCCAAATTTGGATGCCCGATTAGCGCTGTTCTGCAGCTTGGCATGGCGGTTCTAGATCGTCGGTAGCCGTGTTTGCATTGCCAGCTAGGTTCGAGAGGAAAGAACATGACTAAAATAGGAGAGTGGGTCGAGGTGTGCACCTCGGATGCGTTGGCGCCCGAGGAAGCAATGCGGTTCGACCATGGAGGGCGCTCGTTTGCGATTATCCGGTCTGCAGAGGGTAACTTCTTCGCGATTGACGGGCATTGTAGCCATGAAAAGGTGCATCTCGCAGACGGCATAGTCGACGGCAGCATCATTGAATGTCCCAAGCATTTTGGGACGTTCGACTACCGAACTGGCGAGGCCCGAGCTTTGCCCGCTTGCGTCGATCTACGACGGTACGACATTAAGGTGGATTCCGATGTTGTGTTCATCAAGATCTGAACGGACCTATCGGGAGAAGTAAGATGGCGCATGGATACCTGGTCGCAACGGCACGCTTTGCGAGCGAAATCGGGTATTTTGTTAAATCGTCGGACGAAGAAAATAATGAAGCGCAAGCTGCGGGATCGGAGAATGCTGAACAACGATTGGCGGTCCTTCGCGGCAATATTGCTGGACTGCCAGCATGAAACAAGAACGTGCTATGGTAATTGTCGGTGCGGGCGAGGCCGGAACGGCTGCGGCTGTTGCTTTAAGGACGGGCGGTTGGCCCGGACGCGTCATTCTAGTCGGCAGTGAAGCTACGCTACCTTATGAACGGCCGCCACTATCAAAAGGCCTTTTGACCGAGGCCGAAGATAGCGGACCGAAGTTCCTTATCACTGCCCAGCGGTTGAGAGAATTGGCAATCGAATACTTTGCAGGGGTCAATGTCCTATCGATCGATCGGGCGACACATGCAGTGTCCCTTCAAGGGGGCCAGCTCTTAACTTACGAGCGTTTGCTCTTGGCAACCGGCGCCCGCCCGCGAATGCTAGGTGTTCCAGTCGACCCAGAATGTCGCATGGCTACACTTCGCACCTACGCCGACGCTGTAGCTATTCGACAGACCCTCAGGCCAGGATGTGCGGTCGTAGTAATCGGTGGCGGTTTCATCGGGCTTGAAGTTGCTGCAAGTGCAGTATCCAGGGGCGCCTCTGTGACGGTGCTTGAGGCCGGCCCACGGCTGCTCATGAGAGCAGTACCCGCCAGCATAGCTGAGCGGATAAAAACAAAGCACCTGGACGCCGGCGTACGCATTGAACTGGATGCTACGGTTGCTGGTATCGAGGCCGCCGAAGAACAATCTCTGGTATCATTGGCCGACGGCCGCACATTCCTTGCCGATCTAGTGCTGGTCGGAGTCGGTGCAGTCCCAAACGTAGAACTTGCACAGGCGGCCGGGCTAGCGATCGAAAAAGGGATTGCGGCGAGCGACACGCTTGCTACCTCCGATCCTGACATTTTTACGGCCGGCGACTGTTGTTCTTTCCTGCATCGTCTTTACGGCGAACGAGTGCGGCTAGAGGTGTGGCGGAATGCATGGCAACAAGGCGCGGTGGCAGCAGCCAACATGTTGGGGTCGGGCTCTGCGTATGAGAGTGTCCCGTGGTTCTGGTCAGACCAGTACGACGAGACGCTCCAGATTGCTGGAATTTATGGTAATTCTGACGCCGCTATCAACAGGGATCTTGGCGACAAGGGGCAGATCTCCTTTTACTTGGCCCCAGACGGACGGTTAGTGGCGGCCTGCGGATTTGGCAGTCTTGCCACCATAAGTAAGGATATACGCATCGCCGAGAAGATGATTGGGAGGCGTATCCGCCCAGATGCCGACGCGCTTGCAAATCCGGCAATCGCCATCAAATCCTTGACGATTTAGCGTAGAAGGCGACCGCCCTACAGCAATGACCTAAGCAAGTTGATCTGATGCCGACACCTCGGAAAAGCGGAGCAAGTGACAATTGGAGTTGCTGACCATGAGCGGACAAGAGGAATCAAAGAAGGTGGGTGCGATCGAAATCCACGACCTGTTGAGAGATCGCATTTGCCTTCTTGAGTACGCTCCCGGAGCAATGCTTCGCGAGAATGATATCGCCGTTGAATTCCACGTCAGTCGGACACCAGTGCGTGAAGCATTCCAGCGCCTGTCGATTGAAGGGCTCGTGGAGGTGAGAAACGGCATTGGCACTTTCGTGACACCTTTTGACCCCGTCCAGTTGCGTGAGGTGTTTGACGTTAGGATTGAGATGGCGCAGCTTTTTGGGCGAATTGGAGCACGTGACGCGACGAGAGCGGATGTGGCCGTCTTAGAGACTTTGCTTAACCGGTCGGACAATTTGGCAGAGAAATTCGATGTCGGTGAGCATTGGCAAATCAACCACATTCTCCACTTCGCGATTAGCGACCTCTTGCTGAATAAAGTGTTCCTTGACGTGTGGCATAACCTTTACTTTAGAGCGGCCCGAGCCTGGTATGAAATGTCCCGCGACATCTGGCCAGATGCGGTTCGATTGCTACAGCTAGAGATAACTGATTTGCTCACAGCAATGCGAGAGAATGACATCGAGGCAATCGGTTACATCAAACGAAACTACATAAAGTTTTCCTGGAAGCGGATCTCATCGAAGCAGCAAGCGTAGCAGCGCTTCTGCCAGACTTCTGATGCCAGCGATCCGCCCATTGTGGCGGGCAGAATGCACAACGGCTACGGCTGAATTTTTCTCGCAAGCACCACACCAGGGGGAATTTGTATATGGACGTACGCGCCGCTGTAGCTGTTCAGGCCGGAAAACCGCTTGAGATCATGACCGTGCAGCTCGCCGGTCCGCGTGAGGGCGAGGTGCTGGTCGAGATCAAGGCGACCGGCATCTGCCATACCGACGAGTTCACCCTGTCGGGCGCCGATCCGGAAGGCCTCTTTCCCGCGATCCTCGGCCATGAGGGCGCCGGCGTTGTCGTCGATGTCGGCAAGGGCGTCACCTCGGTCAAGAAGGGCGACCACGTCATCCCGCTCTATACGCCCGAATGCCGGCAGTGCCCGTCCTGCCTGTCGCGCAAAACCAATCTTTGCACCGCCATCCGCGCCACGCAGGGCCAAGGCCTGATGCCGGACGGCTCGTCGCGCTTCTCGATCGGCAAGGACAAGATCTTTCACTATATGGGCTGCTCGACCTTTTCCAATTTCACGGTCTTGCCCGAGATCGCCGTGGCCAAGGTCAACCCAGACGCGCCCTTCGACAAGATCTGCTACATCGGCTGCGGCGTGACGACCGGCATCGGTGCGGTGATCAACACCGCAAAGGTCGAGCAAGGCGCCACCGCTGTCGTCTTCGGTCTCGGTGGCATTGGCCTCAACGTCATCCAGGGCTTGAAGCTGGCAGGCGCCGACATGATCATCGGCGTCGATTTGAACAACGACAAGAAGGCATGGGGCGAGCGCTTCGGCATGACGCATTTTGTCAATCCGAAGGAGATCGACGGCGACATCGTGCCTTACCTCGTCAACATGACCAAGCGCGGCGCCGACCAGATCGGTGGCGCTGACTACACATTCGACTGCACCGGCAACACCAAGGTGATGCGCCAGGCGCTGGAAGCCTCGCATCGCGGCTGGGGCAAGTCGGTCATCATCGGCGTCGCGGGTGCTGGTCAGGAGATTTCGACCCGGCCGTTCCAGCTGGTGACCGGCCGCACCTGGATGGGCACCGCCTTCGGTGGCGCACGCGGCCGCACCGACGTGCCGAAAATCGTCGACTGGTACATGGACGGCAAAATCCAGATCGACCCGATGATCACCCATCTGCTGAAGCTGGAAGACATCAACAAGGGTTTTGAGCTCATGCATGAGGGCAAGTCGATCCGGAGCGTGGTGGTTTACTAAGGAAAGTGTGATGCAGGAACTCAAAGTACTTCAATCCATCTGGGCAATGGAACGACGCGAACCCGATGGGTTCGAGCGAACTCTAGACGAAAACCTCCGAATGATTGCAGAAGCGTCCTTTGATGGCGTAAGCATTTTCGTCAGCAGCAGGGAGCAGACTCAGGCAATCAAACAGGCCCTCGGCGGAACCGACCTGCTTGTCGAAGCGTGCGGGCTCCCTGCGAGCGATGATGATTTGCGGCGGCAAATCGATTTTGCTGGTGAGCTTGGTGCTCTGCATTTCAATGTGCAACCCGACGTAAGACTGCGTCGACTGACGGACGGGATCAAACTTATTGAGCGGTGGATGAAGATCGGCGACGGCGCTGGCCTCCCGGTTTATTTTGAGACGCACCGCAATCGGCTCACGACGGACCTCTTCTTCACACTCGATCTGCTGGAAGCCGTGCCAACCATGCCGCTGCTTGCGGACTTGTCGCATTTTCTTGTAGGTCGCGAATTTGCTTGGCCAGTGAGCGACGAAAACCATCGGCTCATCGAAAGAATATTAGATTCATCCTGGGCATTTCACGGACGCGTTGCATCGCGCGAACAGGTCCAGATCGAGATCTCATTTCCCCATCATCAGATGTGGGTCAATTTATTCGCTGGCTGGTGGCGCTATGGGTTCGAAAGTTGGCGCCGCCGCGCGGGTTTTGACGCCCAATTAAGCTTTACTTGTGAGCTTGGGCCGCGCCCTTACGCAATCACAACGAGCGCTGCCAATGACTCGACGGACCGTTGGGGTGAAGCACTGCTGATGCGGGACCTTGTGATGGGAATTTGGGCTGCGTCAGCACAAACGGGCACATAAGCCCGCATGTCGAGATCATGCGAAAGGGGATGAACGACGCGCACCTCCAGGGCGTGCCCCCGCCAGTTGCCGCGCTGGCAGGCCTTCCAAACCGCTTGGCGAGAGATTCCCGCCAAGCTGGCGAGCATGTTGAGTGGCACGAACTCTTTCCTCGACATCGTGCGCTAGTCCCCAGCGGCAGAACGGAAACCACGGAGTAGCAGCTCGAGTTATATGTGTCGTGACACCCACGCCTTGCCGCCCTCGCCCGCTCAAGGGCGCCATTCGCTACCGAGAGCCCTTGCTGGGACAGTGAAGGCGTAGAGCTGAATCTTAGTCGATAGGGCTGCTGCTTCAGTTTACCAATCCTGGGGTTTTGGGGTTGACCAATCCGTTGCCGACCGTAAGCAGGTTGACCAATAGAGGCGCTTAACTTCCACGCTGATTCAACCACTTAACGCCAATCCAGAATTAGCTGTGATTGTGGCCATTGGTAAACCCGGTCTTTGGATCGGGAGCCCCTCTCCTCGACCTGAAAATCCTCTTGTTTTCAATCGTATAGGCTGAACACCTGCGGCCCATAATTCCGGACAGGTAAACCCCATCAAATGCCAAATAATTCCGGACATCACACCACTCTGCCATTTATGCGACTTTCGGAGCACAAAACGCGAACGTTGAGAGCGCGTCGTGTGGTTTCGACGTCAATAACCCTGCCCATTCCGCGGCTCCGGCGAGCATTGGCAATGGATGGAACCGGGCCGGAAGCAGGTGGTCCGGTTCTGGAGCAAACTAGCCTGAAAGGTGCCATTCTGCCGGCGATCCCAACCCGGTCATGGTCAATGGAGCGAGCCAGGAACTCGGCACTGGTACCGACTGGCTCTGCGCCTATGCGTGCAGGATCATTGGTGAGTTAAGCTCTCAATGCATCTTCCCGCTGAATGCTGAATGCATCTTGCAGCACCTGTAGTTTGGATTTGAAGCGGTCATAGTCTGGTATTGCCTCGCTGGCCTCCCCATCAAGACCAAATTCGACGGATAGAGCGAGCATCTTGCGCATTTCGCAAAAGCCGGACAGGGGTTCCGCTAATTCCCGGACAGTGGTTTCGCTAATGTCGGGACAGTCTGGCGGCGTCGGTCCTCGGGT
>NZ_QGGH01000037.1 GCF_003148495.1 Mesorhizobium loti | reverse complement strand
TCGGCGCTGATCGCGATCCCGGCACTGGCCTTCGCCGGCGGCATCTTCTTCCGCTCGGCCTGGAATGCGCTGCGTCACGGCCGCATGAACATGGATGTGCCGATCGCGGTCGGGGTGTCCCTCGCCTACGCCATGAGTCTCTATGAGACGATCAACCACGGCGATCACGCCTATTTCGACGCGTCGGTATCGCTGCTGTTTTTCCTGTTGATCGGTCGCACGTTGGATCACGTGATGCGCGAACGTGCCCGGACCGCCGTGAAAGGCCTGTCCCAGTTGGCCGCACGTGGCGCCATGGTGCTGCGCAACGACGGCGCACGCGACTATCTGCCGGTTGGCGAGATCGAACCCGGCATGCTGCTGTTGATCGCGGCGGGCGAAAGGATCCCCGTCGACGGCAAGATCATTCAAGGGGCCTCGGATCTGGACTGCTCGTTGGTTTCCGGCGAGAGCACGCCTCGAAACGTGGCGGCAGGCGAAGCCGTGCAGGCCGGTGTCCTCAATCTTACCGGCCCGCTGACGATTGAGGCGGCAGCGGCCGCGAAAGATTCGTTTCTGGCGGAAATGGTTCGGCTCATGGAAGCCGCAGAGGGCGGCCGCGCGCATTATCGCCGGATCGCCGATCGCGTTTCGGCGCTCTATGCCCCGGTGGTTCATCTTACAGCCTTCGCGACGTTCCTTGGCTGGATGGCGGCGACTGGCGACTGGCACCGGGCGATAACCATCGCCATTGCCGTTCTCATCATCACATGCCCGTGCGCGCTCGGCCTCGCCGTGCCGATCGTGCAGGTGGTCGCGGCGCGGCGCCTGTTCGAGAACGGCATCATGGTCAAGGACGGTTCGGCCATGGAGCGCCTGGCGACGATTGATACAGCGGTGTTCGACAAGACCGGAACGCTCACGCTTGGACAGCCCCGGCTCATCAATGCGTCAGCGATCGATCCGACCATGCTGGCAATCGCGGCCGACATGGCTGCGCACTCGCGTCACCCGTTTTCAAAGGCCATAGCCGGTTTTGCCCGCCTTGGCGGGCAGCACAAATTCGATGCCGTCACTGAGCATCCGGGGTTCGGAATCGAAGCCACTGTCGCCGGAAGTATCTGGCGGCTGGGTCGACGCGGATGGGCTGGATGGAAGGCCCGGACCGGCGGCGAAGGCAAACATGGCTATGGCGGAACGGTGTTGACAAAAGACGGGTTCATTGTCGCCACCTTCAATTTTGAGGACGCTCTGCGCGCCGACGCCAAGGCGGCGATCGGGCAATTGAATGATGCTGGGGTGTCGGTGCAAATGCTGTCGGGCGATACCGCGGGCGCCTGCGGCGAAGTTGCAGAAATGCTGGGTGTCGACGACTTCGTTCCGTGCCTGCTGCCGTCCGGTAAGGTCGAATGCATCGAGACCCTGGCGAAAGACGGACACAAGGTTCTGATGGTTGGCGACGGCCTCAACGACACGCCGGCGCTGAGCGCGGCGTATGTCTCGATCGCACCGGCCACCGCCGCCGACATTGGCCGCAATGCGGCCGACTTCGTGTTCCTGCGCGAAAGCCTTCTGGCAGTGCCTCTCGCGCTGGACGTCTCGCGCAAGGCGGGACACCTGATACGCCAGAACATCGCGATTGCGATCGTCTATAATGCCGTCGCCGTGCCGATCGCCATCCTGGGCCACGTCACGCCTCTTATCGCAGCGATTGCCATGTCCGCTTCTTCGCTGCTTGTGATCGGAAATGCGTTGCGTCTGCAGAGTTCCATACCAAATTCGCCAGCGAAAGATGTGCGGCGCGACAGCCGTTCCGACATCACCAGATTGGCCCGATTCTCATGACGACCCTTGCCTACCTCATACCTGTGGCCCTCTTCCTTGGTGCGCTTGGCTTGGGGGGCTTCCTGTGGGCTTTGAAGAGTGGCCAGTATGAAGATCTCGACGGCGCCGCCGAGCGGATCCTTATCGATCGAGAAGACAAGCTGGATCAGTGATCGAAAGCCAAGTAGCCGATAATGGCGGTGGGGCAGAAAACTACACCGCCGCATGTCCCTGGCTGGAATAATCCCAAAAAGCTCGAATAACGCGAAACATTGCCGTGTCCGAAGCTGCAGCTTGCCTGGATTTAACTCTTTCAATTTGCGCCAGCGCAAAGAAACGCTGCGTCAGCTCAGGTAAATTCTATTCATCCGCAACGGTTGAGAGATAGGAGACTGACATGATCACGCGACGTGAAGCTCTGTTCGGGGCAGCGATTGGCGCTGCCGCCGTGGCAGCACTGCCCGCATTTTCAGCAACTGTGACAAAGGCGGACATTCGAGGGCTCGCGCGCGAAAAGATCGCGCTTGTGGCACCGCCGTTTGTGCATCCGCACGATCAGGTCGCCAAGGGTGGACCCAAGATCGTCGAGTTCACCATCACGATCGAGGAAAAGCCTCTTGTCATCGACGCCGACGGCACGACGCTCAATGCGATGACCTACAACGGCTCGATCCCCGGCCCGCTGATGGTCGTGCATCAGGACGACTATCTCGAGCTGACGCTCATCAATCCAGACACCAACTCCCTCGCCCACAACATCGACTTCCACGCCGCAACAGGCGGGCTGGGTGGCGGTGGCCTCACCCTGATCAATCCCGGCGAACAGGTGACCTTGCGCTTCAAGGCGACGCGAACGGGAACGTTCGTCTATCACTGTGCACCTGGTGGCGCGATGATCCCTTGGCATGTCGTCTCCGGCATGAGCGGCGCCATCATGGTGCTGCCGCGCGACGGGCTCAGGAACGACAGGGGCGAACCGGTCAAATACGACAAGATCTTCTATATCGGCGAGAGCGACTTCTATATCCCGCGCGATGAGAAGGGCAATTTCAAGAGTTACGAATCGGCCGGTGACGGATACGACGATATCGTCAAGGTCATGCGCGGGCTGATCCCGACGCATGTCGTGTTTAACGGCAAGGTCGGATCCCTGACCGGTGACAACGCCATGAAGGCGAAAGTCGGCGAGACCGTGTTGATCGTCCACTCACAGGCCAACCGCGATACCCGGCCTCACCTGATCGGTGGACACGGCGACTATGTCTGGGAACAGGGCAAGTTCGCCAATCCGCCTGCCAAGGATCTGGAGACCTGGTTCATCCGTGGCGGCTCGGCGGGCTCGGCGCTCTATACCTTCCTGCAGCCAGGCATCTACGCCTACGTCAATCACAATCTGATCGAGGCCGTGGAACTCGGAGCGACCGCTCACTTCATGGTCGAAGGCCAGTGGAATGATGATCTGATGACGCAGGTCGAGGCGCCCAAACCCATAGCCACCAACTGACGGCACTCCAAAATGCCCGGACGGCGTCGCTGTCCGGGCATGGACAAAAGCCATGTCTCCTTTCATCCTGAAGGTTCTGCCGGTCGCCCTGGCCGCCGCTGCTGTTCCGGTAGGTCTCTCGTTACAGGCGGTCTTCGGGGATCGACAACCCCACCCCGTCGCCATGACAGTTGTCTTGCTTTCCGGTTCGATCATCTATCCGACTCCGGGCGAGTTCCTGAAAGAGGGACGCCCGCAAGGCAATCCCCGCATCGAGCGGCAACTCAGCAGACCTCTCGAAATCATGGCCTACCAGGTTGGCGCGGCCGACTATGCGGACTGCGTGTCGGCTGGCGTCTGTCAGCCGGCACAGGAGACGCGCGCGATCCCGAGCAATGCTCCCGTCACCGGAGTGAGCTATCTCGATGCGAATGCCTATGCCCGGTGGTATTCGCAAGTGACCGGCGGCCAATGGCGGCTGCCATCCGACGAGGAGTGGGCCTTTGCCGCGGCGGAGCGGTTCGCAGGCGAATTCGAGGGTGTCGAAAACGACGCCAACAACCCCGCTAGACGTTGGCTCACCAGCTACAAGGCCGAGGTGGACCTCAATCGCAAACCGGACCCGATGCCCAAGAGCCGTGGCTCGTTTGGTTTCAATTCCCTGGGCCTCGCCGACTTTTCCGGCAACGTCTGGGAGTGGACTTCGACCTGCTATGTCCGCACCACGTTGGCTGCGGATGGAAGTGGTGTTGCGAGCTCGGTCGACAATTGCGGCGTCCACGTGCTTGAAGGGCTTCACAGAGCCTACATGTCGAACTTTGTCAGTGACGGGAAAAGCGGAGGCTGTGCCGTTGGCACGCCTCCCGACAATCTGGGATTCAGATTGGTCCGGGACCATTCGGGATGGGCAAGCCGGATCCTTGGGTGGCTTGGCATCGTCTGAAAAGCAGGAATAGCGGACCACGTCCTCTCGACTGTCGCGAGCCCGCCCGTCGCCCTTCCCTCGCCTCACTGTGCCTTGGGTGTAGTCAACGCGGTTCCGTGGATCAGGACGAAGCCGGCGAATGCCGCTACCCATGCGGCGCCGGCCGTATCGATCACCGCCTCTGAGGGGACGAAGGCGGCCAGGATTCTCAATGTTCCCGCGAGCAGGACGGCCACGAAGATGAACGAGGCGCCGTTCCCAGCCTTGAGCGCTCGTCCGGTGTGCCCGAGCGTTGCGCGGGTCATCACGGCGAGCGTCATGGCGCCGACCGCGCCCGTTCCGAGCGCGTGGAGCCCAGCAGCAGCCGGCACGGCGGCAGGAAAGAAGATCGAAACCGAGACAAGGGCGAGGCCGACCGGCACGAAGGCATATGCAAGATGGAGGATGAGCACGAGCGGATCTCGCAATGTGCGTTCGCCAGCCCAGCGCGACAGACGCCACGCCTGGCAGATTGCAGCGACGGCCATAAGCATTCCTGAGGCGCGGTTGTCAGGAGCGAACGTCCATGCTCCCAGCGCGATGGCTGAGATGGCTATCGATGCGATGTCAAAACGGCCGAATGGCGCAGGCAGCCTGCCAGGGTTTTCGCGGACGAGCCAGTTGCGCGTGAAGCTTGGAATGATACGCCCACCGATCAGCGAGATGAGCACGATCGCTGCAGCCGTACCGAGCCTGCGGCTGATGTCCGATATGCCTTGGCTGTGCGCCTCGATATGGAACGCGCCGTTGGCGCACGCCAGGACGGCAAGCGGCAGCAGCACCTTGAGATTGCGCCAGTTGCGTCCGACGACGATTTCACGTGCCGCCGCAGCGGCGACCGTAAGCAGAAATGAGCCATCGATCACGGCGGCTGCTTCCCAGCCGATATCTGCCGAGAAGAAGACAGCGACACGGCCGGCAAGCCACAGGACCACCAGCGCCAACAGCGGCAGGCCTTGCACGGGCAGCCGGCCGGTCCAGTTCGGGATGGCGGTCAGCAGGAGCCCGGTAACGATAGCTGGCAGGTAGCCGAACAGCATCTCGTGAATATGCCAGTCGACGGCAACGAACGCACTGTGGGCATCGAGTTCGCCGGCATACATCGGCAGCCAAAGCAGAACGGAGAGCGCGGCATACAGCGACCCGAGGAGGAAGAAAGGCCTGAATCCGTAGGAAAGAAACGCGGGCCCTGTGTAGGCCCTCAGGCGTGGAATCCCCATGATTAGCGTCTCCAAAATGAACAGGGCCGGATGAACCGCCGCCCTCGGTCCGTCCGGCCCGTGCCCGCCCCACTTATGGCAGGCAGGCTGTATGCTGGTCAGTTGGCCGGAACCTGGGTGAACAGGTCGGCAAACACCGTCTTTGCCTTCCCAGGGTGCTTGACCGCCTTGGCGGCATCGAGATTGACCGGCTTGCCGACAACGATCAGGGCGACCATGCCCATGCCGTAGTGGGGGGCGCATTTGACGCCGTAGACGCCCTCCTTTGTCAGCGTAACGGTGATTTCCTCGCTGGGCTTTCCCTTGAAAGGCTCAGCGCCATCCGGAAGCATACCCTTGATAGACTCGGCATCATGCGTCTTGTCGGTCGGCACGAACTTGACGGTGTCGCCGGGGGCTGCCTTGACGAAGGCTGGCTGGAAAACCATGGCGCCCTTTTCGCCCTTGTTGAGCATTTGCACCACATGCTCTTCGGCGCTTGCGCCGCTGGCGAGCGCCAGGATGGAGACTGCGGCGGCGAGGATGGAGAGTTTCATCAATTTGTCCTTTGTTTCGTCTTCGCGGCATTGCGCCGTTCCATGCCATTTAGCCTGATGCGGTCGGGGACAATTTGCGCTGGCGCAAACTCAAGATAAGAAAGGTCTCCCGCACGACTAATGCGGAACCCTAAGCCGTGAGGAATCCGCTTGGCTGCGCTGGACCGATCGCTGATTTCGCGACTGCCGCTCTTCCAGGGTCTGACGCCCGACGAGCAGAGCGAGATCCTGCGAGATGCGCGGTCGTCTCGCTATGCCAAGGAGACGGCGATCTTCGCGCAGGAAGCCGAGGCTCATTCCTTCTTCGTGCTGATCGCCGGGCACATCCGTGTCGTTCGCACCACGCCGGACGGACAACAGGTCATCGCCAGATACATCAGCGAAGGCGAGATCTTTGGCGTCGCCGCGGCACTTGGCCGGACGACCTACCCAGCCAGCGCGGTCGCGGCGGTAGACTGCGTGGTGCTGGCCTGGCCAAACGCTCTGTGGCCCGATCTGGCGAGACGCTTCCCCGTGTTTGGGGCGGCCACCTACAGGACGGTTGGAAGCAGGCTGCAGGAGACGCAGACGCGGGTAGTGGAGATGTCGACGGAACAGGTGGAGCAGCGGGTTGCGCATGCGCTGCTGCGATTGGCAAACCAGACCGGCCGAAAGACCGATAGCGGCATCGAAATCGACTTCCCGATCTCGAGGCAGGACATTGCCGAGATGACGGGGACGACGCTTCACACGGTCAGCCGGCTGCTGAGCAAGTGGGAGGAGAAAGGGATCATCGTCAGCGGGCGCCAGAAGGTCACGGTCAAGGATGCGCATCGCCTTGTGGTTCTGGCCGAGAACCGGGACAAGGGCTGACCGTCACCGTTTTCCTCGAACGGCCGCTTCGAGTTCGACAAGAAAGTCGCCCTCATCGATCCGATGTTCCCGGCATGCTTCGGCCACGGTATGGAATGTGCCGATCGGACACCCGACGCAGAGCATCTTGTATCTCAGCACCACAGCCACCGTTGTCGGCCATTTCGTCATGATTTCGTCAACGACCATGTCCGGGTCGATCGAACTGCGCTGTTTCACGATGAGGTCTCCGCGTTTTGCGAGGCCCTCTTCATAAATCGCCTTCGGGCCGCCTTCGTTGCAGTTTCGCAATCTGAAAATGATTCAGATCAAGACACGGCACGCGTGACCTCGATAAGCAAAGGATAAAGTGTCTGAGGAGGCTGGCATGCAAGCCAAAACCATAATGACCACGCCGGTCGTTGCAATAGATCCGTCTGCGTCGATCGCCGATGCGGCCGGATTGATGCTCTCCAGCAAGATCAGCGGGCTTCCCGTCATTCGCATCGACGGCGTTCTGGTGGGCATTATCAGCGAGGGCGATTTCCTGCGCCGCGGAGAGCTGGGCACGCAGCGCAAGCGCCCACGCTGGCTGGAATTTCTTGTCAGCCCGGGAAGAGTTGCCGAAGAATATGTCCTCGCCAACGGAAGGCGGGTCGAGGAGGTGATGACCGACAGCGTCGTCACGGCATCCCCCAATGCATCGCTTGCCGAGGTCGTCGAGTTGATGACGCATCACCGCATCAAACGCGTCCCGATCGTCGACGGTGGTAAAGTTGTCGGCATGATTGCCCGCTCCGATCTTCTTCGTGCGCTGCTTCACACGCAGCCAACCTCAACTCCGACGACCATTGACGACGAACAGATACGCCAGAGCATCGTCGCGGAGCTTGCAGCGCAGAAATGGGCTGGCAAGGACCTGATCAATGTCACTGTCGACAAAGGGATCGTAAAACTGAGCGGCGCCATCTTCGACGAACGCGAGCGCCAGGCAGCCATCGTAGCGGCCGAAAACGTCGCCGGCGTCAAAGGTGTTGAGGACAATCTATTTTGCGCCGAGCCGTTGTCCGTCATCCTGGTCTCGTAGCCAAGGGGCTACCACCGACATTTTCCCGAGGCGAACTGTGCGTAGCCGCTCGACGTTCTAACGCTGGCCGGCCACATGCTGCAGCCGTGCGATCAGGTCGCGGTTGCGGCAATAATCTGGCGGAGCATCGGCTTGCTCGTTTTGGTCGAACCAAGTCGAGCATTCGTCTTGATGGCCGCAGGATCGGCAGCGATTGACCGCCCGATCGGTGACGGCTGCATGGTCCGGCACCACTTTCAACTGCCTGTCGACACCAAGCTTGCGCATCATGCGACCCATCAACGCGGCCCTGGCGTCGACTGAAATCAGATAATCGAGAAAGCTCATCTTGGTCACTCCTGCCTTTTGAGAATCATAGCCATGCAGGCGGCCAACGACTTGATCTCGGTCAACAGACGGAGCCGTTGCCAAGCCAAGGCGGCGAAAGGGGTGAATTGAAGTTCCTGAACCCACCCGCCGCGCACTCGACTGCTGGGACGTCGACCCATCAATACGACATGAAGCGGTTGATGCCGCTTTCCTCGATCAGCGTGCGGGTGACCCCGCCGAACGCCCATTCCCGCAGACGGCTGTGCCCATA
>NZ_QGGH01000036.1 GCF_003148495.1 Mesorhizobium loti | reverse complement strand
GGTCCGGACTTCGGGAGAGAACTTGTTGGTCGTCTTGCTTGTCATGGCTCCACCTTCTCAGGAATTGGAGCCTCCGATCAACCCGGTGCGGTTCAATTTCCCGCATCCGATACTTCAAACTCCTTGTGAATCCATGTCCTACAAGGCTTTCTGACGTTCTTTTTTACGCCGACTAATCATTTTCGCGCGGCCTTCGAACCGATCGCGCGAGATGCTCATGGTTGAGGGGGGTGGGATGTTGGGTTCGGAACTCCTGCCAACATTCTGCGGCAGTGAAATCGTTTCTGGATCTTGGGAGACGAGATAGCAGATATCGCCGATGGCCTGTTAGAGGGCGTCATTGGTTGAGCGCGGCCATGCGTCGTGGCACGGATCGCTGCTTCGGCGACCAGACTCTTGTGGGCAGGAGAATGTCGAGGATGACGACATCGCTGCGTTTTGACGTAGGTCTCCAAGATGCGCCGGTTCCTCGGCGCGTCAACGGCGAAGGGGCGATGAGGCCATGGCAGCGTAGCCGGCGATGAAGGTCCTTTGAGCGCAGCCGTTGGCCTTTCATAAAGCGACCGCGTAGGCGCGTCATCTTAGTAGTGGTTTCGATGTCGTTGATTAACACCTGCAGATGCGGTTCAAGCCGCATTGGTTCAGGTCGAAAGCTGGACGCGCAACGGCACTTAAAAATCGGCTAGACCGGTGACTTCAGCGAAATCCGCTAGAAGCTATACTGTGGTCCTTGACTCGAACTTGACAAGATCAAGATTGATCATGCTCCTAAATTTTCGCACGTTGGGGTCGCTATAGAGCTTCTTCTTGACGAAAACGTAAAAGGCTTCAACGTCCTCGACAGTCACGACGAGGACGAAATCGACTTCGCCTGTAACCATGTAGCATTGCGTGATCTCCTTGGCCGCGCGCATCGAGCGCTTGAAGTGATTAACAAGATCAAGACGTTCACGGTCAAGTTCTACTGTCACAAAGACGGTAATCGACTTGCCAGAAGCCTTATGAGTTAGCGGCGACATATCCGAAACGACAAACATATTGTTCACTCGACGGCTTTATAGAGACAGAAGAACCGACAGTTCGGCAAAGGCCGCCGATTGTTCGCGTGTAGCCCTGTTTGGATCCTTTTGTCTAGGTCGTCCGCTGTCCAATGCTCACCTTATCTCAAAATTTAATATTTACTTAGCAATTTTAACTTTTGTATTGTTCACGCGAGGCATTCAGAGTCGCACATGATCAAAAATGCCCCTTCCCGCTCAACCCAAATCGTCCGAAGCGCGTCTCCTTGTTGGCGCGCTTTGCACAGCGACTAAGTCGCGGTCTGCACATTCGGCTACGAGGGGAATAGAAGAAGCGCCCGTGCCTCTCGGGTCGGGCTCTGTCAGGCACCAGATACTGCTTCTGGGGCCTCAAGTTGGCATAGTAACGGAAGTGTGGCGGGAACCCGATTGCGGATCGGCTCCGCCTTTGCAGGTATCACGCCTCAACGCCGCGGAAGGCGACGGGCCGCTGAACTCAGGCAAGGTTTCGGGATCGACACCCTAACGCTGGAGACGTCTCATGAAATCTCCGTTGCTCTGCCGCCCGTCGGAAGGAAACTGCAACGATTTTCTTGGCGCCGGAATTCTTATGTTCATTTGCAAGCGGCTTGGCCACGACTGTTCGTCCAGCCAATAATGGCTGCGGCGCAGGAGAACGATCGCCTTCGCAGCCGTGAACGGGCTCGCAACGAACGCGGCCAGCATTCGAGCCGCAAAGGGGCTATTGATGACTCAGGGTGTCCGCGACCTCAAACCGGCCAGACGAGACTGGCGTGAGACGCTTGAGGCGCTGGGCACGGCCGACGGGCGAAATCTGCCACCCTGCCACAAGCGCGAGATAGAGCGCGAGTTCCGCCCTTTCTGCTGGTGATCGAGATGATTGCGGAGGGTCGAAATCGAACAGCGCCAAGCCGCCGAGACCACGGCCCGGAAGCCATTGAGCTGTGCCAGCTGCGTGGCATCGGCCTGATGATCGCAAGCGTGCTGACGAAATGAGGTCTTCTTTTGCGATTTCCAAAACCGGTGTGAGGTCGCCGGCTACCTCGGACTTGCATCCAGTCCCTTGAGACAGTGGCGCAGTCAGCCGCGATCAAGGCATCCAGAGATCGAGCAACCCGCGTGCGGCGGCGAACCGCCATCGAAGCTTGCCTGGCTGTGCTTGCGCCACCAGCCTCATAGCGGTCTCGCGCGCTGGTTCCAAGAGTGGGGGCGCATCCGCCGCACCATGATCGTTGCCTTGGCGCGCAAACTGGTAGTCGCCTTGTGGCGGTCTGACGCCGGGGTTGCTGCCGGAGGGCGCCACGATGCAAAAATGGTCCATTGACGCGCCCCAGTCATCAAACAGTGTAACGGATTCTACAAGTAACTTCACATAATCTTTGCAACCTCTAACCGTGACGAGTGGTACGTTCACCCAAACTCGAGGTTAAGACAGCCAGCATCCGGTTACTTATAAGTATCTCGAGGGAACAAGAGCCGTGCTCTGATGGTCCAAGTCTCATATCCTCGCCGCAAACCACATATCAGCGTACCTAAGGAAAGTGACATGCCGACCCAACATTCCACCAGTTCCATCGACCCTGTAGGAGGCAGGGCGAGTTCCGCAACTAGAGAACTGGTAGAAGCGGCTGCCGATGAAGTTTGGAGGCCCCACCTGTACCACCAGTCGTTCGCGGACACAGACGCCGCAGAAATTATCGCGGATGATGGGCAGCAGCCAACGGTTCATTTTTACGACGGCGAGGCTCTTTGTTGCGGCACATTCGGCGAGTTGCTTCAAGGCCAGTTACCAGTAGGCTCCGTTTCCCGGGACCCTCACTTCCTTGTCACGATGCCCATCGCGCTCTTTGCGCGAGCTCATTTCATGCCGATTGCCGGCACACGAACCGTAACCGTTTATCCGTCACATAAAGTCAAAGCAAAACGATTGGCTGAGAATCTCGTGGGCGCGCTCGGCGCCTCAGGAGGAATCCTCTTTTTGCAATCCGAGCTCCCCGAAGGCAAGGGCCTAGCGAGTTCGTCGGCGGATCTTGTCGCGGCTGCACGATCAATCGCCTGCTGCTTCAAGCGCAGGGTCCGGACATCATTGATCGAAAAGCTAATGGCGGAGATCGAGCCATCCGACGGGGTGATGTACCCGGGAGTGGTCGCATATCAGCAACGAGCATGTAGCCTCATCTCCTTCCTCGGGCAAATGCCTCCGCTTGCAATCGTTGGTATTGATGAAGGAGGGACGGTCGAAACGGTCGACTATGATCAACGGCGAGGTGAAATCTCCGCCAGTCACAGAGCAGAATATCGTCAATTACTTGACAGCGCTCGGATAGCAATTCCGCGGGGTGACACGGCCACGATAGGCAGAATAGCTACGGCCAGCGCGCTCCTGCATCAGGAGCGGGCTCCAAAGGAGCATCTGAACACGATGCTGACAGCATCCGAGGCGAGTGACGCTCTCGGGGTCATAGTCGCGCACAGCGGCACAATGATTGGAATTCTGCTTGATCGAATGGCGGCCGACTTTCCACAGAAACTTCGGTCCGTGCTCGCGCATGTATCGCCGTTCGACAACTCGCCAAAAATATATCTGACAATGACTGGCCGCCGGTGAGGAAAGCAAAATGGACGCTGTTCGCAAAGGCCTGCCATTCGTCGGCTATTCCGATGCCTATGCTCTCCCCAGCGTTATCAGGTGTGAGACAAACCTCTATCTAGCGCAATTCGCATTCATGAAGCTTCTCCCTGCCAAGTACATCATTGAGCAAGCGCTGGCTCGGGGGACTTTGACGCACGGCATGAAAGTTCTCGAGACCTCGAGCGGAACCTTCGCACTGGGTTTGGCCGTAGTTTGCCGGGAACGTGGATTCCAGCTCGAAATCTTCACAGACCCAGTTATGGACAAAGGCCTGGAAAACAGGTTGAGCTCATTGGGAGCCGAAGTCGTCATAATAACTGAAAAGGCAAAGCACGGTGGTTATCAAAGAAGCCGCCTCGACGCATTACATGCCAGGATGAGACAGTTGGGGCACTGCTGTTTCTGGCCCCGGCAATACGAAACACCCGACAACCCCGCAGCCTATGAGCTCTTCGCCGATCAGATATCGGAGATGTTGGACGCCGACGTAACGTTGGTCGGTTCTGTGGGGTCAGGCGGTTCTACTTGTGGAACGATAGAGCACCTCCGTCAAAAAGCCCCTGGCGCACGCCTGATTGGAGTGGACACCTTCAATAGCGTCATTTTTGGCCAACAGGACGGCGAACGGAAACTGCGGGGGCTGGGGAACAGTCTTGTCCCCAAGAACGTGAAACATGAACTGTATGACGAGGTGCATCTCGTCTCGGCTCCACTCGCATTCGCTGCAACGCGAACCCTCCACGAGCGGCACGCCGTTTTCGCCGGTCCGACCTCCGGAGCGAGTTATATTGTGGGGCGTTGGCGCGCCCAGCAGTTTCCGGAAGAAACCGTAGTCGTCATATGTCCTGATGAAGGCCACCGCTACGTCGAAGCTGTTTACGACCAAAAGTGGCTCGAGCAGAACGGATGTCTACATGAAGGTGTACTCACGGACGCGCCGGCAACCGAAAATCATCCCTCGACGGCTCTCCCGCCATGGAACCGATATCATTGGAATCGGAGAAGCCGGGAAGCTGTCCTACACGTGCTGGAGAATGCTTCATGACGAACCGAGGTAGCTTCCTTTTCGTGGAAAGCAACACGACGGGCACTGGCGAACTATTGATCCAGCGCGCCAGTGCGCTAGGCTTTGAGCCGTATCTCGTGACCCGCAATCCTGCCCGATATGGCTTTCTGAATGACTCCGTCGCTCAAGTGATCGAAGCTGAAACGCGCAGTCCGGACGAGCTCATCGAGGTCTCCGCCAAACTGAGAAGGCTAGCAGGGATATACTCATCGTCGGACTATTTTGTGGAAGCAGCGTCAAGTGCTGCGACCGCGATCGGGCTACCAACGGCAAATACGGAGGCCATAGTTGCTTGCCGAAACAAATGGAAACAAGCGGCCGAGCTACAGCGGCAATCAATCGCGATCCCTGAAACTCGGCTGGCCACTTCCGTCAGAGACGTCGAGAACATACTTGCCCAAGCCACTCTGCCGGTGGTCGTCAAGCCAGTGTGCGGCAGTGGTAGCAGCGGCGTGAGGTTGTGCGATAATGCCGCAGCCGCCATCAAGGCGTTTGAGAGCGCAAGAGGCGCACTGCTCGATCAGGTGGATCTGCCCAGTCCCGACATCCTCATCCAGCAATATGTCGAGGGTAAGGAATACTCTGCGGAGATAATTGCGTACGATGGGACGCTGCATTGTCTTGGAATTCTTGCCAAGCACAAAGGGCCGGCTCCCTTCTTCGTCGAGGTAGGGCACGACTTCCCGGCCCCGCTTCCGGAGCCATCCCTCAAGGAATTAGCTTCTTTTGCCGCAGGCGCGGTGTCGGCTCTGGGCCTGAATTTCGGACCGGCTCATGTGGAGTTCGTGATAACGGAGTCGGGCCCCGTCATCATCGAGGTCAACCCCAGGCTGGCTGGAGGGATGATTCCAGTTATGCTCTCCCACGCCCTGGGAACGTCAATCCTTGACATGGTGATCAGACTTTACGCGGGAGACGGGTTCACGCCTCCACACGCGAGCGCAAGAGCGGGAGCCATCCGCTTCCAACTCGTTCATAAATCCGGCAAGCTCAAACGCCTGGGCTTTTCTGGAAATCCAGAGCCTAGAGTGCCTGAAGCAGGTCTTCTGAAACCTGAGGGAGAGGAAGTTCAAATAAATGGCGACTTCAGAGACCGGGTAGCCTACGCCATAGGCGTCGCTGATGAACTAAATGCCGCCGTCGCGGCAGCGCAACGGATGATCGATTCCATTGTAATCGAAATCGAGACAGCTACTGACGAAACGCCCAACACGCAAGTCGCTGGGTCAAGCGAGAGCGGGTGGAGCCTGCATCCCGATGCGATGAAGTTGCTCGCTCCACCTATCGAAATCTCACGCGACGGTCGCCTTCTGCAGTACCAAGCCGCCATAGATGAAGCACATTTGCTGATGCTCGCCGACCAGGGCTTGATCAGCCAGGCAGCCGCTGCCGATCTCCTCAAGCACATCTTGGGCCTCCGGGACGAGGGCTTTCAGTCTTTGGAGGGCCGCGATGCGCCGCGTGGCCTCTACCTTGCCTATGAGGCCGAACTTACCGCCAGAGCTGGCGCGGAAAAGGCCGGCTGGCTGCACCTCGCTAGGTCCCGCAATGACCTGAACGCGACCATTTCTCTCCTGGCTCTCCGGGAGGCTGCGTGTTCCATCTCGCAACAGATTGGAATTGCACAAGATGCCCTGCTTCAGCGAGCGGAACAGGCATCGAGACTAGTAGCTCCGCTCTACAGTCAATACCAGATCGCACTCCCCGGATCGCCAGGGCACTACTTGCTTGGCGTCTTCTTCGCTCTGGGGCGCGAGCGCCAGCGCCTCCATAGCCTGCTCGAAGACATCAGGAACTGCCCTATGGGAGCTGGTGCCGGCGGAGGCACCAGTATGCCGATTGATCCTTTGAAAACCGCAAGTCTTCTAGGATTTGAAGAGCCGTCGTTCAACTCACTTGATGCGGTCGCGAGCCGCGACCATCACCTGCAGGGGCTTTCTGTCTTCGCTGGGGTTTCAATCTTGCTCAGTCGTGTGGCCCAAGATCTGCAGGTCTGGACGACTCGTGAGTTCGCTCTTATCGACATTCCTCGAAATCTTGCCGGCGGCTCGTCCATGCTGCCCCAAAAAAAGAACCCGTTCCTCCTTGAACACATCAAGGGGTCGGCAAGCACCGTAATTGGCGCATACATTTCCGCGGCAACGGCTACCTGCAAATCGCCTTTCAGCAACTCGATCGAGGCAAGCAACTACGGCTGTTCTCCTCTGAGGCTTTCAGAGGAGGCCCTGAAGAGGGCTATCATCCTCACATCGCTTATCGTGAAATACATGTCGTTCAACGTGCAGTCGATGCGTGAAAATCTGGAGGACGGCACAGCGATGACGACCGTCGCCGCAGAACGGATGGCGTCGCGAGGCGTTCCTTTCAGGAAGGCCCACACACAGGTTGGCGAGATTGCCAGCCGCCTGTCTCAGGATAACTCCGTAGCGGAGTGTCGAAGCGAGTTGGCCAGCCACCTGGCTGATGTGTTGCCGGCAAGTCTTGAAGAGTGCAGGGATGCTCTGCAATTCGGAGGAGGACCCGGAAAACGATCAACCGACGGCCAGCTTTCCGTTGCAAAGACGCTTTTTCGGAGCATGCAGCTGAAATGCGCCGCGATATCGGAACGCCGGGCGTACGCTGAGGTGCTCCGCAAAAGGAGGGTGAAAGAACTCATCGATAAACACCGATCCACTTGAAGGAGTGGAGTATGTGGACAAAGCCTGGCGGGTGGTGCCTGTCTGGCAAGACCGATACCGGCCGATTATGACCTATGTGCGCGATTATGCGCACCCGTTGATTATGCGCAGCTCACCGGCACAGCTAGCCAGTTTTCTTGGGTAGATCAGTAAGATGGCAGCCGCATTCACATGCAAAAAGCAATCATCCTTCAGCCACAGCCCCGCGCTTGGTTGGAAGAAAGTATTCTTCGGCCCTTTGTTTCGCATACGGTGAGCACTTGCAGCGAAGGCGATATGCGCGCCCAGCACGCAGCGCGCCTATCTGTGCTGCGTCGCCCCTCAGGAAAGGTATGACCTGAAAGCGATCGGCCAGGGCGTTGTTATGCGCTTTCTCTCGGAAGACCAGCCGGCGTGCGCCTGCCCCGACCCGATCCATCGTTTGCGTCATGAGCTGCAGGCGGCGCTGGGTCATCTTCTCGAGCTGCTCAAAGCTGGCGGCGTGGTGCTGCAGTATCCGGCTCGCAAATCTGCCATCGAACAGGAGCTGACACGCTTCGAAGCCCACATGCGCGACGTCTGGGATTGGCGGACAACACGCGTCGGAAGCGTTGCCGAGTGGTCGAAGGATTTCTTGTCGAGCATTTCGACGAGCAGCCCATCTCCCTGGCGACCGTCAGCGCCACATCCATCCGCCGCTTCGTCCTTGGCAAACAGGGGCGAAGGCCCTCCACCGTCGCCGCGAATGGCGTCATCATTGGCTGCTATCTCCGCTTCCGCAGCTTGTCCAGCGACCGGTGGGCGGACTGAAGGCCGCGATCCCCAGGGTCGCACACTGGCGGTTGGCATCACTGCCTGAGGTGTGCTGACCGACACCGAGATCGACTAACTGCTGAGTTCCTTTGATCCGATGTTCCCGTCGCGCCTGCGGGCCTATGCGGTGGTGCGGTGTCTGATCGATCTCAGTCTGCGATCCAGCGAAGTCGTCAAGCTGCAGCTCGACGACATCAACTGGGCCGGGGCACGATTCAAGCTTGTCGGCACCAAGAGCCGACGTACCGAAGCTCTGCCCCTGCCGTCCGCGGCGGGAGCGGCGATTGCGGCCTATCTGCACGAGGAGCGGCCCACGACGAAAAACCGGGCCATATTTGTTGGCCAGCCCCCTACGACGAACCGATTTACGACAAAGCTGCAATGATAGGCCGGACACACGACTGCACTCGAGATGCGCTGCATGACCGACGTCAAATTTGAACCGCACCGGGTTGATCGGAGGCTCCAATTCCTGAGAAGGTGGAGCCATGACAAGCAAGACGACCAACAAGTTCTCTCCCGAAGTCCGGACC
>NZ_QGGH01000035.1 GCF_003148495.1 Mesorhizobium loti | reverse complement strand
CTTGGCGAAAACTCCTCACGCAACCTGAGACAATAAACTCCATCGGGATGCGGGACTGGGCACACGTCGGTCAATCAAAATGACCGTTGGTATTAGAGCCTCGGCCGTTCTGCTCCGATACGATTCTCTGGAGCGCCGGAAGGTGGAGTTTCCCGGCTCAGATCAGAGCAACCAGCCGTATTGACCGCAGCAGCTCCGCCACGATATCGATCACGGTGTGTTCCGGATTGAGGCTCAGGTAAGCGTCCTGCAAAATCATCTGTACGTTATGCCGGTAGGGACGCGGGGCCGAGGAAAGCCGCGCCCCGAGGTTCATGTCGTGGCCATCGAACAGCAACCTGCCGCCTGTTGGCGGAGCAAGTTTGGTGATGACGCGGCCCAGCGTCGTCTTGCCGTTTCCCGACCATGGCGAAGATCTCACCCCGCCCTGTGGTGGGGCCGACGCCAAGCTGGGCGCGGCCCGATCGTTGCAGGCACCGCCGGCCATGATCTCAATCCAAGAAGAAAAGACAAGACTAGCGGCGGCGCGCCGCAGCACGCTGCAGCCACCACCGGGCGACCACCATCGCTCCTACGACAAGCGCAACCGCGATGTAGAGCATCTCGGTTGTACCGTCACCCCCATCCGGGCTCACGCCGAAGGTCCGCTCGATGAAATCCATGTCTATCTCCTTTCTGGAACGAATGCTTACTGAGCCATGTGTGTTTCCTCAGCGCCTAGGCCTTGCCGGTGCCAAGCAGCTCGACGCCGGCATTCTTGAGCGCGACATTAAGTCCGGCGACACAGTCCTTCACGATCGCATCCAGCGCTTTGATCTCGCCGTCAACTTTCGACATAATCTCATCGGAGACCTGCCGAGCTTGTGACGTCGGCGCTGCGTCGGCGATGGCCACCACGTTGATGAGGTCGATCAGCTTATCGTCCAGCCCGGGCGGATTGCGTTCTAGATCGCGCGACGACTCCCGCTTGCTGTCGATCAGCAATTCCTCGATCGCCTCGAGCCGCCCGACCAAGGATTGCACGCGCTCGCCAAGCGATATGTCGCTGTCGTCGAGCCGCTTCTGCACATCCGCGAGCCGCCGCTTTAGGAACCGGATATGATTGACCGCTTGATTGAGTGCCGAGAGCTTGCCGACTAGTCTTTGCAAGAGCTCGAATTGTTCGGCGAAATCCTTGTCGGTTGTGCCAACGCGGGGATCCTTCACGACGGTGAAGTCGACCGTCTGACTCTTTCCGTTGACCTGCAGCTCAACTTTATAGCTGCCAGGAACTACCGCGGGGCCGCTGGGGCCCTCTCGTTCCGGGGCGAGAGGCTTGTATTTCTGGATCACCAGCGACCGCTCAAGCTTGGCTGGTCCTGGACGCCTGAGGTCCCAGATGAAGCGATGAAGCCCGGCATTCGTGCCTGGCTTTTTATGGGAGGGTACGTCCGTGTCGTCGCTCGAGAACGCAACGATTGGCTTGTCTGTTGCGTCTCGGAAGGTAAGCTTGACCGGCCCCTCTGCATCATCCGGCAGCCAGTAGTAGACGATCGCCCCATTCGGCGGATTCTCGCCGCAGTCGACATAGCGGCGATCGGTCCGTTCGCCCTCCAACTCCACGACCTCCGTGGCAGCGCCGATGCCCCAACCGGGGCCGTAGTTAATCCCTGCCTTCGCGTAGCTCGCCTCGACGCAATAGTTGAGCTTGGCCCGAACCGTCGGGCGTGGGCTCACCAGCTTCACATTTGCCTGATCCGGGGCCAGTTCGCGCAAGGGCGTCACGTCATCCAGAATCCAGAAGGATCGGCCATGGGTGCCGGCGACGAGGTCGCGGCCCTTGATCTTGAGATCGTAGACCGGGACCACGGGCAGGCCGCCGGCCATGCGCGACCAGTGCGCGCCGTCGTCGAAAGTGAAGAAGACGCCGGTTTCGGTCCCGGCGAAGAGCAGTCCTGGCCGCACCGGGTCGGCGCGCACCACACGCGTGATCTCGCCTTTCGGGAAATCGCCGACGATTGACTCCCAGCTTTTGCCGCCGTCCTTTGTGCGGAAAAGATAGGGCTGGTAATCGGCAAGCTTATAGCGCGTGGCTGCTACATAAATGGTGTCGGCGTCGTGCGGCGAGATTTCGAGGCAGCCAACATAAGAGAGTTCGGGCATGGCTTTCGGCGTGACGTTGCTCCACAGGGCCCCGTCGTTCCGGGTCATATGGACGAGGCCGTCGTCGGTAGACGCCCAGATCTCACCCTTGCGGTGCCGGGATTCCACGACCGAGGCGCACGTGGCGTGCACTTCTGCGCCGGAATCGTCGTGAGTCAGGACGCCACCCGAGTGGTCCTGTCGAGCCGGGTCGTTAAGGCTTACATCGGGCGAGATCACTGTCCAGCTCGATCCCTCGTCGCGGCTGCGGAAGACGTGGTTCCCGCCAATGTAGAGTGTCTTTTGATCATGCGGCGAAAAGGTGATTGGGAAGGTCCAGCCAAAGCGGTAGCGCATATTCTTCGACGCCATACCACTCGTTTTTTCCGGCCAGACACTGACAAGGCTAATTTGTCGGCTGCGGTGGTCGTAGCGTTGCAGAGCGCCACAGTCCGCCGGGCTTGAGCCGATCGCGCCGCAATAGACGATGTCGGAATCCTTGGGATCCACGGCGATGAAGCCGCTCTCGCCGGTGCCTGGATAGGTGCAGTCGCCCAGCGTGACAACACCCCATTCCGAGGCGTTCGGAACCGAGATTGCGGTGTTGTCCTGCTGGGTGGCGTAGACCCGATAGGGATATTGGTCGTCGACATCGATGCGATAGAACTGTGCTGTGTTCTGATTGTAGATCGATGACCAGGTCCTGCCGCCGTTGAAGGTGACGCAGGCGCCGCCGTCGTTGCCTTCGATCATCCGCTTGGGATTGACCGGGTCGATCCAGAGATCATGGTTGTCGTCGTGGGGCGTATTCACCTCCATGAAGCTCTCCCCGCCATCGGTCGACTTCCACATCTGTAAATTGGTCACGTAAACCGTATCGGCATGTCCGGGATCGGCGAAGACATGGGTGTAGTAGAAGGGACGGTGCATCAGATCACGGTTCTGCGAGATTTGGATCCAGCAGTCGCCGTAATCGTCGGTGCGATAAAGCCCGATCTTGTCTCCTCCCGCCTCAAGGAGGGCGTAGACGCGCCCGCGCTGCGCCTCCGAGACACAAACGCCGATCTTGCCGAGCACCCCGCCCGGTAGTCCGTTCCGCCCGGACAGTTCCTCCCAGGTGTCCCCGCCGTCCAGAGACCGGAACATCCCGCTGCCCGGCCCGCCGCTACTGAGGTTCCAGAAGCTCCGCCGCGTCTGCCAAATTGTGGCGAAGAGGATGCGTGGATTGTTGGGATCCATCGAAATGTCGACGGCGCCAGCGTCGGGATTGCGGTAAAGGACCTTCTGCCAGGTCTTGCCGCCGTCCTTGGAGCGGAACACGCCCCGTTCTTCGTTAGGTCCGAACGCATCGCCAAGCGCCGCGACATAGACGATGTCGGGGGCCTGCGGATGAATGCAGATCTTGCCGATATGGCGCGTCTCTTTCAGTCCCAGATGAGTCCAACTGCGACCGGCGTCGGTCGACCCGTAGACGCCGTCGCCGTAAGAGACGTCGCCTCGGATCGTCGACTCGCCCGTGCCGGCATAAATGACGTTCGAGTCGCAGCGGGCAACTGCGAGTGCGCCGACGCTGGCGCTCGTGAAGAAACCGTCGGACACGCACCGCCAATACACGCCGCCGTCGATTGTCTTCCATACCCCACCCGCGCAGGCGCCGAAATAAAAGGCCATCGGGTCGTCGTAGTCGCCCGCAACCGCCACAACACGGCCGCCTCTAGCTGGACCGATACAGCGCCATTTGAGGGCTTCGAGGCGCTTCGGGTCAGTGACACGGATCTGCGTCGGCATCGCATTACCTCTTCATAATGATTTATTGTGTTTGAAGCTCGATCGAACTTCCGAGGTTCGCACAGGCGCGCCTTCAATTCGGATAGCTATGCGACGCGAAATAAGGAGCATCCCCTTGTCCCTCGAAACCGCGCTATCACGTATACGGGAATGTAGTCGACAATTGACGGAACCGGGTTCGATGCCGCGTCCTCCGGGAGCCAGACCTTCGCAGCCAGGGGGTTCCGCCGGAAAGCGGAATCCACACGTTCTCCAAATAGTTTCACGGGCAGGGGTCCGAGCGCAATTTTGATCGTCGCCCATCCATCTTGGCAAATTGCAGCATGTTCCATCGCCTTTGTGTTCAGAGAGGCCGTCTCTCAAAGTGCCTATTCTCTTTCCAGGAAAGATGACCTGCGCAGGGGACAGGTTTGCGCCAAAATGCGCTGGAGGCTGAAAAGCAGGGCCCATAAAACGGTTCAATTTGAAATCCCTGAGGCACTTCGGGACCTGATCTACAGCCTGATGTACCACGTGAGCCTGCTCGGTGCATTCGGTTGATATGATGGCGATCGAGGAATTCGCCGATGATGCCTGCGGACCGTTTCGGGGGTTCGTCGCATCTTTCTGAGCCAACGTTTGCCTTGGCAAAGAATTGCTATAAGGAATTGGCGAGCGTTTTTGACGTGACCAGGAGTCTGGTGCCGGGAACGTGCGGCGGCAGCAGGATCGTCGAGATCGAGATCAGGCCATGACAAAAGCCGCGATTGTAGCCAGCGACAACACCGATTAGAATCCCACCAGAGCCGCGCACGTCGCTGCCAGCAATCCGACCGGTCGCCGAAAATCGTTCGTGCAAACACGTCCCGACCAAGATTGTCGCTCCCGAACCACATCTCGGCGGAAGGCAACTACAGCCGAATGATTTCAGGTCGAATCGACCCGAATCTGAATCTGTCTCCAAATCAAAGAAGTAGAGCATGATCTCAGAACCGCTTCACACTTTTCGGAATTATGTTCACATCTAGAGCCCCTTGGTTATGCTCGAGGTTCTGTTCGGAGACTATACACCGGCCGCCGGGCATAGGTGCTTCATCCGATGCCATCCTTTCACCATGCTTTGAAGAATGCCGGCGTCCCGATCCTGACGGTCATCGCATAAGCTTCGCCTATCTGATCGGCGGGGTCGTTCTCACGGAAACGGTGTCAACATACTGGTATCGGTCGTCTGGTCGTGGATGCAATCAACAACCGTGACTCCAGAATGTGCTTCCTACCGACTTCAGGTACCTTGATCGATTACGGTATCGGCACGGATATGACGATTTTCGTTCAGCGTCATCCATTGATCAGTGCGGGCGAATGGCGCCTCTGATTCTGGCGCTCCCTGCCACAACTTTACTCCGGCGATCTGGTGAATACGACTCTCCGCCGTGGCCGACTTGCCCGGCGATGATCGCCGCCGGATGGCTTGGCGCCAACCTGCGACGCAGGAAGATGAAGATCCCGACCTGCGAAGGATGTAGACCGCCAGCTCTCAGGCTTCTCCATGTTCCACATCGGGACGATCGCGGGCACGTCGATGAGACCCGTGAGGGTCTTTCGGCGAGCGATCGGCGAGAAGCTTGGTCGCCATTCGCGGTTAGGAGGGGATCAGTGAGAGGGGGAGTAATCCATTTCCGTCGTAATGAACATGTTCCAGCCGCCGCCCTCAACAGGGCCTTTGTTTGCCCGGCGCGTGGAGAGTGCGCCCCAATCCATCGGCGCGAGATCAGCGTTGACCCCAATCTTCTGTAGCGCCGCCGCCAATAGCTGCGAGGCATTGTCTCCTTCGTGCCAGTCCGTTGGATCGAGAATAACGACCTTCTCGCCGGCGTATCCGGCTTCCTTGAGCAGCTGCCTAGCCTTTTCCGGGTCGCCGCCCTTTTTGAACCATCCTGTATTTTCGTCGTTGGAAGCCGGCGTAGTGTTTCCAAAGATGGAGATCAGGGTAGTGGAATATTTTAGGTCAGGAGCCATGACGCGCATGAACGCCTCTTGATCAATCAGGCGAAGCACGGCCTGGCGCGCCTTGAGGTTGTCGAATGGTGGCTGCAGGAAATTCATCCGCACGAGCGCGTCCCAGCCCGCCTTGTCCAGAACCTGAAGTTCAAGGTTGGGATCGCTCTCGACCAAGGTGTAAAGGTCTGCCGGCGGCGTCTCGAAGTAATCGATCGACCCGATTGCAAGGCTGCCAACGCCGTCCGCTGGTCGGCGATAACATCCCAGATGACGCGATCGACGTTGATGATCTTCCCGCCAGCCAATCCGTCGGACGGCTCCTTGCGCGGTACCTATTTTTCATTGCGATCAAAGGTGTAGCTTCCGCGTGGCTTGGCAAGAGCTTCATTGAACTTAAACGGCCCCGATCCAATCGTCGCAGTAACCTGCTCAGTCGCAGGGCGGTTCGCGTCTTTCTCGCGCATAACGAACAGGCACGGCGGCGTAAGGTCCGCCAGGAGACCAGAAGTCCCAATGGCTCCTTGAGCGAGATCGTGAAAGTCGTGTCATCCTTCTTCGAGATGTCGCTGGCGAGCGCCATGATCAGCTGTCCGCCGGGGGCCACCTGGCCCCAGCAACGAATCGAGGCGACACAGTCTGCCGCGGTGACCGGGGTACCGTCGTGCCACACCAGGCCGTCCCGCAGCTCGAACATATAGATATTCTTGTCGTCGGAGACGTCAAATTTCCCGACCATTTGCGGCTGCGGCATGAATTTCGAGTCGAACGCGAACAGCGTGTCGTAAATCGCCGCGCCGTAGTCGGCGGTAATGTTCGTTGCCGTCCAGATCGGATCGAAGATGCGTAGGTCGCCCTTTACCATGTGCACTGTCCGCGCGCCGGCCGACACTGTCTGCGCCCGCAGCCCTGAAGGGATCGATAAAGCCGTTCCTGCGGCCAAACCAGCCTTGAGGATTTCGCGTCGAGAGATTGTCATGTTCAGTTCCCTTTTTACTGGCGCGATTAATCCGCGCTTGTTGGTCTTGTTGATACCAGGATCGAGGGATTCGCCTGTCGCCTGATTGATTGCATCTAGGAATGATATCCGCGGGGAGAGAGAACTTGCATCAAAATGCGGCGGGTGAGCCGCACAAGGCCGCGCGGTTTGAAATGCATCGCCGCGAGGTCCGATGCAGTCGCGCAATCTGCCGCTGTCGCATGGGGAACTGACTGGCAAGAGATGGGTTCCGCCGTGTTCGACCAAGTGCTTGAGCATGTCAGAGCCCGACTCGACATACTGCGCAGCAGGTCCGCCCGGTCGCCTAGGACATCGCGCCCCTTGACTCGGAGATAGTCGTTCCGGCTGTCGGTAGGATGGCCTGGGTTCACGTGAGAATTACTCAACTAAGATAGACTGGTCCACGCGACAATAATCCATTGCGGCATGGTCTGCGGATGTCCGGATGAGCGCGGTGGCCAAAGGCATTTGCGACCGCAGGCGAATGCTTGGTACGGCCGTGTTCGTCAGCAGGTCGGTTACGGGCAGGTTATCTCGCTCAGCAAGGGCGTTTCAGCGCCACGCCAACGCTGGATTGCGTTCGGTGCATCATCACCGAAGGTCGGCGGCGAAATTGGACTTGAATCACAATAAAGCCCTAAGTGGTATCCTAAATCTCAAGAGGCCTTAAAAGCGGCTGGCGATCCACTCGACGATCCGGGGCACGCCGATGGCCTATGCGTCGACCTTCCGAAAAAGAGAACTCCTCGTTCCGACGCGCTTCCACGGGCGCAACAGCGTTCTTCAGGGTTGCAATATCGATTTCGACAAATGATTCCCCCTAACCTGCCACGGCTCGTTCTCCTGTGATGATGATCGGCTCGATCGCCCGAGCAAGAATACGGCCATACTCACACGCGCTGGTGCGGAGACAGAATATGTGGGCCAAGCTATTCCTGTTCGCCAAGCGTCGGAAATGGAGTGATCGTCCAATTGACCGACTCGACGGCCCGCTGAATTGTCGCTTCGGTCTGAGCAAAGCTGGGTGAAGCGGCGATGACATGTCCGATAAAGTCTCGGGAATCACCTTTCCCGACGATCGGCGTCTTGGATTCAACATAGAATTTGACTTCGGCAACACCTGGTACGGCAGCCGCCTGACTTTCGTCGCCGATCCAGTCGAGGATGCCATTGCGATCAGGAACCAGGAGCCGCGCGGCAGCGGTGTGCGAATGCTTTCTGCGTAAATCCCATTCTTCACCAATGGCAAGCTTGACGTTCTCGGTGATGAGATCGAGTCCGTAAGCCAGCTGAATCAACTCAGGGCCGGGCGTGCCACCAAGGCGCGGATTGACTTCAATGACGACTGGGCCACGCTTCGTCCACCGGAATTCAATGCAGGTTGGTCCCCAGCCAAGACCTAGAGCTCGCAGACAGCGCAGCGAAACATCAGTGATACGCCCATGATCGTCATCGCTGAGCAGAGCCGGAAAGGTAAATTCACGAAAGACGAAATGCGGCCGGTCGCATTCACCGGCGAAAATTCCAATGACCTCATTTCCCATTAGCTCAGCGCAATAGTAGGGGCCTTGTACGAACTCTTCGACGAGTATCCTCGGCGCAGACGGCCAAATGTGCTTCCCTAACAAATAGGCCGTATGTTCGGCCAACTCATCAACGTTGCGGCACAATCGGACACCGACGCTGCCGCTGCCTACGGCTGGCTTAAGAACCACCGGCAATCCGATCACCGCAGCATAGCTTTCTGCTTCTGTCGCATTCGCTGCAAGGCGATAAGCAGGTATTGGAATGCCGGCCTGCGCAAGGAGCTGACGTTGAGTGAATTTGTCGCAGCATCGTTCAATGGATTCGGGGTTCGGTCCCGGTAAAGCGAAATGCCTGCAGAGCTTGCCAGCCGTCACACAGGCCGACTCATCGGCGCGCGAAAAGCCGATAATGCCAGCAATGTCATAGGTTGCACATAGTCGGGAACATTCGCGGATCAGCGAATCGAGATTGTCCGTATCGACAGGGATTGCCTCAATGCGTTCCGCCGCAAGATAGTCGTATTGAGCTGGATCGGCCGACAGAGCAATTGGATGAAGACCAAGGCGTTGGGCTGCTTGGACGTATTGAAGGCCCATGCGGCTATGGCCTTCTAGGAGGATGAGTACTCTTCTTGCCATTGCTGCCGACTCCATGTTTCGTGCCGTGCGGCGGTTTGAGTGTGAATCGGCGTCAGCTCTTTATCCGTGTCTGATCTCACACTTTGCGGTGAAGGTACCATTATTCGCGATCGGCATTCGCGAAGCTTTCGTAAAATATAGTTTAAGGAATTGTTGCGAAGTTTCGGCATTGATCGCGTGGTACGGGCGGTGCGATCGAGGAACAGAGCTGATGAGTATCCTGAAGAGGGACTGAATCGCGCCGGGTTTTCTGGAGGCCGTTTCATTTGAGTCACGCGGCCATGGCTGGTTCATCCAGCATGGCGTAGTAGCGTTCCTCGGCTTCGGCCGGCGGGATGTTGCCTATGGGCTCCAGCAGCCGGCGATTATTGAACCAGTCGACCCATTCGAGCGTAGCGAACTCGACGGCTTCGAAGTTACGCCATGGT
>NZ_QGGH01000034.1 GCF_003148495.1 Mesorhizobium loti | reverse complement strand
GTCACCCGCAAAAGCCCGCGCACGCTCTGGTCGCGACCGAAGACGCGCGTCTCCAGCAAATGCGACGACGCTTCCATCTGGTTCGCGAGCTCGAGCTGGACGAGGCCGTCAAGCTGATCGGCCGGAACGTGACCGGCGTTCGCGGCGACGCGTCCAATCTCGACGACCTCGACCGCCTGTTCGATACAGTCAAGCGGGAAAAGGGCAAGATCGACATCCTGTACGCAAGCGCTGGCACGGGCGAAGCCGTCCCACTGGGCGAGATTACCGAGCAGCACTTCGATGCGGCCTTCAACCTGAATGCGCGCGGCACGCTGTTTACGGTTCAGAAGGCGTTGCCGCTGTTCAACGATGGCGGATCGATCTTCATGACCGGGTCAGTTGCTTCGATCAAAGGTTTTCCTGGTTACAGCGTGTATGCGGCGAGCAAGGCGACGTTGCTCGCATTCGCACGCGGGTGGCTCAACGAACTCAAGGGCAGGAATATCCGGGTGAACGTCCTGCACCCAGGGCCGATCGCCACACCGATGCAGGACCAAGTTCTCACCGAGGAGGCGAAGCAGATGTTCGAATCCCTGATCCCGCGGGGAAAGATGGGGCGTCCTGAGGAAATTGCGGCGGTCGCGCTGTTTCTTGCTTCAGACGATTCGAGTTTCGTGAATGGGGTGGAGTTGTCTGTCGACGGTGGCTTCTCGGCCATCTGAAATCGCGCCGGGTCGCGGGAAGCGGCTGACCGACGGGAACTTCGAAAAGTACCGTCACCGCTCTACGGACGATCTAGCAAACCGCACTAGTCCCGATCAACGTGGGTCGCGAAGTTTTTTCTTGCGCCTTTTGCCTGCGGCAATTCGGAAAACGATTCGTCAGGCGAATGAATCAGATGGCAGTACCGACGACGGCGCCAATGCCGGCAGTCAGCGCCATTGCTAGCGCCCCCCAGAAGGTAACGCGAACAGTTGCTCTTAACACATTGGCACCGCCGGCTTTCGCGCCAATGGCACCCAGCACTGCCAGGAACAGGAGCGAGGCAACAGACACCGTTGCGGCAAGCCAAGCGGCCGGCGAAACAAGCACCATCGCCAATGGCATGGCCGCGCCAACCGAAAATGCAGCCGCAGACGTCAGCGCGGCTTGGATCGGTCTGGCCGTCGTCACCTCCGAAATACCGAGTTCGTCACGAGCGTGGGCGCCAAGCGCGTCCTTCGCCATCAATTGGTCGGCGACCTGCAACGCCAGCGTTGGCTCGACGCCACGTTTGACATAGATCTCCGCAAGTTCCTGTCGCTCGAAATCTGGCTGCGTCGCCAGCTCCCCTTTCTCGCGCGCAAGGTCGGCTTGTTCGGTATCGGACTGCGAACTGACCGAGACATACTCGCCGGCCGCCATCGACATCGCGCCGGCGACCAGTCCGGCTACGCCGGCAACCAAAACGTTGGAGGCCGCGGCGTTGGCTGCCGCCACGCCAACGATGAGGCTAGCCGTCGACACAATGCCGTCATTGGCGCCAAGCACTGCGGCGCGCAGCCAGCCGACGCGGGATACAAGATGGTTTTCATTGTGCAGGCGGCTCATGACATCACGGCGCGCGCCGTCCGGCAGGTCGCAGCATCCTGACCAGCACTTCCGATTTCACATAGAAATGTTGCCATAGCGCCGCGGCGGCATGGAGGCCGACGACAACGATGATCACCGGCTTGGCGAGTTCATGAATCTCCCCCATCGCTCGGAGGCTGAAGTACCATGCCAGCGCCCCGGTAATCGGCATCCCGAAAATGAACAGATAGAGCAGGAAATGGGTGGCAGCGGCAATCCGCTTCAGCAGGACGCTTTCTTCGGGCGGCGGCGCCGGCACACCATCCCGTAGACGGACTGCAATTCGCCAGATCGCCAGCACCAGAACGACCAAACCGACATAGACATGAATGTTCGCGTTGAAGATGTCGCCGGCTGCCGGCTCTGTGCCGCGCGAGAACGCCCGGTAAGCCGGCTTGATGTCCTCACCGATTACAAGCTGCACGACGATCAACACCGCGATAGTCCAATGCAGCAATATCTGGCTTCCGGTGTATCTCGCCGGCTCGTTGGCAACAGTCATAGGCAGCTACCTCGTTTGAGAGAACCTTCCTACCTCGCTGCTTATGCGACAATCTTGATCTAGGACAAGTCAATTTGCCGTCCCCTTGAGCTTTCACCGGCCCCGCGCAGTTCGACCTCGGCTGACAGCCAGTTGTCAGCTTGGTCGTGGGATATTGCATCTGAAGCGAACCAGATGGATCGCCTCTGCAAGGTTCAATGTGGAAACACAATTCCGATGAAACAGATTGCCCTGTCACTTTTGGTGATCGCCGGCTCCGGCGCTTATGTCTGGGATCAGGCCGGCATACGGCCCGCCGGCGACATGCTTGGTTCGGCGCTGCCGGCAGACGCGACAGAGGTGCCCGCCGCATCCGCGTCGATGTTTCGGACCCTGCCGGCGCCCTCACCCCAGTTCAGAACAAAGTTCCCGATTGCCAGGGAAACGACGTCAGGCATCGCAGTTCCCGTCAAACAGCCAAATGATTCAGTGAAGACAGCGGTTCGGATGGCACCACAATCATCGCCGGCGCCACCGGAGCAGCCAGTGGCGCCGGCTGTCACTGATCATGCGTCATCAACCCCTTCATTCGCAGTGACTCCAGCCGTCTACATACCAGTCCCGCAGCCGAGGCCGGCATATCCGGACGCGCCCGCACGTTTTTTCCCGGCGGGAATGAAGGTCGCCACACAGGGCTATGCCGACGGCGTCTACACCGGTCCGCCCGCCGATGCCTATTACGGCATCATCCAGATTCAGGCCCTCGTACAGGGTGGGCAACTCACGGCGCTGAAGGTGCTGAAATACCCCTCCGATCGCCGCACCTCCATCAATATCAACAGGCAGGCGCTGCCCATGCTGCGCGACGAAGCGATCAGCGCCCAAAGCGCCAATGTCGACATTATTTCGGGCGCGACGCTGACCAGCAGGGCTTTCATCCAGTCGCTGCGCGGCGCGCTGAAGAAAGCGTCGTCGTAGTTCCATGCGTGAAACGCGTATTTTGATGGGCATGCCCATTACGGTCGACGTTGGCGGCGCGTCGAACGGTGAGCTGATCGAGACCGTTTTCGGCTATTTCGAGCATATCGACCGGCGCTTCAGCACATACCGGGCCGACAGCGAGATCTCGGCCATCAACCGCGGCGACGTTCCCGTCGTCGACTGGAGCGGCGAGATGAACGAAGTGCTTGCTCTCGCGCGGCAGACGAAAGACGAGACGGACGGTTACTTTGATATTCGCAAGCCCGACGGGTCGCTCGATCCTTCCGGCATCGTCAAGGGCTGGGCCATCCGCAACGCGGCAGCCATCGTTCAGCGAGCCGGCATCAGCGATTTCTTCATCGAGGCGGGAGGCGACGTCCAGTCCTGCGGCAAGAACGCTTCGGGCCATGACTGGAGCGTCGGCATCCGCAATCCCTTCAACGCGGACGAGGTCGTAAAGATCGTCTATCCCCGCGGGCGCGGTGTCGCAACCTCCGGCACCTATGTCCGCGGTCAACACATCTACAACCCGCATGGGATTGGCAGTCCGATCCAGGACATCGTGAGCCTGACCGTCATCGGCGCCGATGTGCTCGAAGCCGATCGTTTCGCCACCGCGGCCTTCGCCATGGGGCGGAACGGCATTCTCTTCATCGAGCAGACGCCTGGCCTGGAGGGCTATGTCGTCAACGCCAATGGCCGCGCCACACCGACAACCGGATTCGGAGCCCTTTGCCTGCCATGATCAAAACCATCGACCGGTTTCTCGATCGCCTGACTATGTACAGGCTGGTCCTCTACTATCTGATCACGCTGGTCAGCGCAGCGTTCGTGCTCGGCTTCGCCAAGCTGGTGCCACATGATCCGATTGCGCTCGCCTTCACCACGGCTTTGGCGCTGGCCACCTGCTGGCTCACCAACAAGGTCTTTGCGCATGTCTTCGCTGTCCCGGCCAACAACGAGTCCGTCTACATCACCGTGCTCATCCTGGCGCTCATCCTCGATCCGGTAGCCACCACGGACATCAAGGGAATCGCGGCGGTGGCATTCGCGTCCGTCTGGGCGATATCATCCAAGTTCATTCTCGCCATCGGCCGGAAGCACCTTTTCAATCCGGCTGCGCTGGGCGTGGCGCTGTCTGCGCTGCTGCTCGACCAACCAGCCACCTGGTGGGTTGGCGGCAATCTGCCGCTGCTTCCGCTCGTGCTCTTCGGCGGCATGCTCATTGTCCGCAAACTGCGCCGGCTTGATCTTGTCTCGACCTTTGTCGTCGTGGCTCTGGCGACCATTCTGGCAACCAGCGATCCGTCGCAGTACTGGACCGCGCTTACGGAGACACTGGGTTCGTCCCCTCTGCTGTTCTTCGCCTTTGTGATGCTGACCGAGCCACTGACCGCACCGACGATGCGATGGCCGCGCATCGCCTTTGCCGCCATCGTCGGCTTTCTGTTTGCTCCCAACATCCATATCGGCTCGTTCTATTTCACACCGGAACTGGCGCTGCTTGCCGGCAACCTGTTCGCCTATGCGGCAGGCCCCAAGGGACGCTTCGTGCTGACCCTGGAGCGCATCGAGCAATCGGCCGTCGACAGCTTTGACTTCGTCTTCCGGTCGCCGCGCAAGCTCGCCTTTGAGGCCGGCCAGTATCTCGAATGGACGCTTGGCCTCAATCATGCCGACAATCGCGGCAATCGCCGTTTTTTCACGGTTGCATCAGCGCCTACGGAGGAAACGGTCCGCCTCGGGGTCAAGTTCTATCCGCAATCAAGCGCCTTCAAGCGTGAATTGATGACCATGAAGCCAGGCAGCACGATCCACGCGGCGCAGTTGGCCGGCAACTTCACGCTGCCCGCCAGGAGCGAAACCAAGATCGCTTTCCTGGCCGGAGGCATCGGCATCACCCCGTTCCGCTCGATGCTGCAATATCTACTCGACCGCAAGGAGCGGCGACCGATCGTTATCCTCTACGGAACAGAGAGACAGCAGGACATCGCTTATCGCGACGTGCTTGGCGCGGCCAGGCAGGAACTTGGTATCAAGACGGTCCACGCTGTGGCGAGCGGTGGCGAGCGCGGGCAGTATCCCGGATACATCGACGAGCGCCTTATACGTCTGACCATACCCGACTACCTTGAGCGCACTTTCTACATTTCCGGCCCGCAGGCGATGGTCAAGGCGCTGCGTCAGAAACTGCTGGCCATGGGCGTTCGCCGCTCGAAGATAAAGGTCGACTACTTCCCAGGTTTTGCCTGAAGCACGCTCAACTGTGTCGCGGCAAGGAAATGGTCACGACCAGACCCGGATCGGCGTTGGCCATGGCAAGGCATCCGCCATAGGCTTCAACGATGTCGGAAACGATGGCCAGGCCAAGGCCGCTACTCCCGCCCTTGCTGTCGAGCTGGACGCCTCGCGACAAGGCGGATTCGCGATCCGCATCCGGTATCCCGGGTCCGTCATCGGTTACAGTGATGATCACTTCGCCAGCGGCCAAGGATGCATCGACACTGACTGACGATTTTGCGTAGCGCGCGGCGTTCTCGACCAGATTACCCAGAATTTCAGACAGGTCGCCTTCGTCGATTGGCGCCGTCAGATCCTCCGCGACGTCCATCTTGAATGAAAGCTGCTTGCCGCGTGGCATGCGCTTGACGACTGCAATGACACCAGCCGCGACCTCCGATACAAGGCAGGATGCCTTGCCGGAGACGCCTGGCGCGAGGCGCGCGCGCGCCAGCTCCCGCTCGACATGGCGCCGGATCGCTCCAGCGCTCTTCTCGATCTCGTCGGCCAGATCCGTCTCGCCTTTCTTGCGCAAGGCACGGATGTCAGCCGACAGCACTTGCAGCGGCGTCTTGAGGCCGTGCGCCAGATCGGTGGCGCGCGAACGGGCCCGAGCAAGAGCCTTCTCCTGGGCATCGAGAAGACGGTTGATTTCATCCGCGAGCGGCTGCACCTCGTTTGGTGCTACCACATCGAGCCGTGCCGCTCGCTGTGCGATCACGCTTCCGACGGCGACCCGCAAGGTCTCCAACGGCGCAAGACCGATGGTGATCTGGATGAAAAACGCGGCCATGAGAGCCACAGCAAGCATCAGGAGGGCCGGAGCAAGATCGCGAACATATTCGCTTACAGACACCTCAACGGTTCGATGATCCTCCGCCACGACCGCGCGAAAGGACCGACCTCCAGCGTCGATGATTGTACGCTCGACCGCAATGCTGAGTTCTCCGCCAGGGCCCGTGAACTCCTCGACCGTTCGCAGCTCACCACTTGCGCTCCGGGCAGGCAGGACCAGCTTGGCGTCCCACAAAGATCGTGAGCGCTCGAGACCGCCGGTGGCGATGTCTTCGACCTGCCAGTAGTAACCGGACAGCGGATTGGCGAAGCGCGGGTCGGTGAGCACCGGGGCTACCACCAGGTGACCGTCGCTTGTGAAGGTTGTTGCGCCGATCAACTCATTGAGGTCGACCGTCAGCTCGCCCACAACGCGCCGCTCGACATGAAGTTCGAACAGATAGCGCAAGCCGGCGCCGGCTATGGCGAGCGCGACAAGAATCGAGATCGTTGCCGCCAGCCACAGCCTGAAGCGGATCGAGTTGCCCATCAGGCGGGATCATCGGGCATCAGATACCCGAAGCCGCGCCGCGTTTCGATGATATCGCTGCCAAGCTTCCGTCGCAGCCGCGCAACGATGACCTCGATCGTGTTCGGATCGCGGTCATTCCCTGAATCGTACAAATGCTCGGCAAGTTCGGTCGGCGCCACCACTCGACCGGCGTGATGCATCAGAAACGCCAGTAGCCGGTATTCCAGAGGTGAAAGAGAAATGGGAACGCCACGGAGCGAGATACGCATCTGGCGCGTATCCAGAAGCAACGGCCCGGACTTCAATACGGGTGCCGACTGCCCGGCCGAGCGCCGCAGGATTGCCCGCAATCGGGCGAGCAGTTCTTCCATCTCAAAGGGCTTGGGGAGATAGTCGTCAGCACCAGAATTGATGCCATCCACGCGTTCCGTCCACATACCCCTTGCGGTCAGGATGAGAACTGGAAACCGGCGCGCGTTGGCCCGCCAGCGCTTCAAGACCGTAAGACCATCGAGTTTGGGGAGGCCGAGATCCAGAATGGCGGCATCATAGTTCTCCACATCACCAGCGAACCAGGCAGCTTCACCATCCCGCACGATATCGACCGCCATTCCGGACGCCTTGAGGGCAGTCGCGATATCGGCTGCTATGCGGGGCTCGTCCTCGGCCAGCAGTACCTTCATCAGTCGCCCTCCCCGTCGCGCATGATGACACCGGCACCAGCGTCAACGTCGACAGTCTTTCGCCGGCCATCGGCGTCGACGACCTGGAACCGGTAAACCCATTTGTTGGCCTGGCGGATGAGATCGACTGCGACGATGTCGCCTGGAGCCTGCGCACGAACGATATCGAGGATATTGGAAAGGCCCCTTATTTCGCCATGCTCGTACAGGTCCCGCGCCCGGTCGTGGTCACCATCGTCGTCCTCGTCTGCGCGCGCGCAGAGTGGCTGGGCCAGGACAAGCCCGGCCAAGCCTGCCATTGCCAGGCGCTTTAGAATGGCTCTCATGAACGGTGCATGTCGCACGTCGAAGCTTTCAATCTGCTGTCAATCGTCCTCAGCCGCCAGCAAGCAAAGGTTCTCTATCAGGATCGTCGCGTCCAATCATGGCCGCGCCGAGAAGGATATCGAAACCATGCGCAATTCCATGCTTCTGCTAGCAGTGCTCGCGGGCCTGGCGAGCTTTGCCCTGCCCGCGGCCGCTGAATCCGACGAGGGGTCGTGCGGAGCACCATCCTCGGTAGCGCCCGCCGGGCCGATCGACCTCGAGGCCATACCGATGCAGGACACGACCACCCGTAAGGCCATCAAAGGTGTTGGCGATGACGAGTGCGGAGACAACCACGTCCTCGGCAGAGCCGCTTTCGGCGGCGAGGACGAGGGCGACGCTCTTGGAGACGACGACTAAACCTTCCAACGGCGGTTCGCGACATTCATCGATGTCGCCGCGCCGCAGACGCCGCCCACCCACCGAACACCTCGTCCTGCAAGGCCGCGTGCTTTTGGCCTGACCTACGGAGATTTTCTTATCATGATACCAGTCCAGCATATTCATCCCATGCTCGTGCATTTTCCCATTGTCCTCATCTACACACTGGCGGCAATCGACCTTGTGGCGCTTGCTCGCGGCAACGCGGTGACAAGGCGTTCTGGCGCGGGGACGATTTCTACTTTTGTCGCACTCGCAGCCGGGGCTTTCGCCATTGGAACCTGGTTCTATGGCGGACTCGCTCTCGATCATGCAGAAGCGGCCGGCTTCAGCAGCGACATAGCGGAGATTCACGAGAGTCTTGGCGGCATCACGGCCTTCGCCTTTCTGATTTGGGGCGGCGTCAGGCTCGCCTTGTGGGTCCGCAATCGCGAGCTGGGGCCAGTGGCCATCGCCGTTCCTGTGATCGAAATCGCAGGGGCAGTGCTTGTAACCACTACAGCATACTACGGTGGCCTGCTGGTCTACGATCTCGGTGTGAATGTCTCCAGGGCCGCAATGGGCGGCTAACGTGTCGGATTGACTTGCGGGCCGTCGATGGGCCGGTCTCACGGCCTTTCGATGGCCCACGGTGGGCTGTATGGTTGCATTTCTTGCCATGCCCGGAGTCTCACTCATGAGCAACTCTTTGGGCATGGGTCGGACGGGGTACGGTTCTATTGGCGGTGGCCCGTCCTGCTCTCGATCGATGCGAGTGTCTGCTCTCATGATCAAAGAACCAGCGCTTGGTTACCTCCGAGGCCAACAGATAGAGCGTGGTGATCGCGACGAGTCCAACAAGCACGTGCAGCGGCAGCGGCACAAAGCCGAAGCGCGCCGCTGCGGGCACGTAAGGTATGATGATCGCAACAGCTGCCACTGCGAGCGTAAGCCATGCAAGCAGGAGGCTAGGACGGCTCGCCCAGAACGCCTTGTGCGTGCGCACGATGAGCACGATGGCTAGCTCCGTCAGCAGTGACTCGACGAACCATCCGGTCTGGAAGGCAGCCGCTGTCGCATGTGCAACAAGCAGCAAGAAAGCGAAGGTTGCGAAGTCGAATAGCGAACTGACCAAGCCAAAGCCGATCATGAATCGCCTGACAAAACCGATGTCCCAGCGGCGCGGTCGGCGCAGCTGGTCTGCGTCGACATTGTCGCCGGCGATAGCCAGCGAGGGAATGTCCGACAGGAAGTTGTTGAGCAGTATCTGCGCTGCCAGCAGCGGTAGGAAGGGCAGGAACAGCGAGGCGACAGCCATGCTGATCATGTTCCCGAAATTGGCGCTGGTCGTGATGGAGATATATTTCATCGTATTGGCGAACGTCTTGCGGCCGTCGTCAACACCGCGCACCAGTACGCCCAAATCCTGTTTGAGAAGGATAATGTCGGCAGCCTCGCGGGCGACATCGACTGCGGTGTCGACGGAGATGCCGATGTCAGCCTCGTGCAAAGCAGGCGCATCGTTGATGCCATCGCCCAGATAACCGACGACATGGCCGCGGCTCCGGAAGGCCTGAACGATGCGCTCCTTCTGGTTGGGATCGATTTCGACGAAGAGATCGGTGTGCTGCACGCTTGCGAAAAGCGCGCTCTTCGTCAGCTTCGACAGGTTCTCACCGGTCATGGTCCTGTCAGCTCGCAAGCCGACCGCGTCGGCGAGATGCGCAGCGACGTAACGGTTGTCGCCCGAAATGACCTTTACCGCGATGCCACGGTGGGCGAGCGCTGCAAGCGTCTCCCTGACGCCTTCCTTTGGCGGGTCGAGGAAAAGCAGGAAGCCCGCGAAGGCGAGATCGATCTCATCTTTTCTGCCAAATGCATTCCGGCTTTCAAACCGACGGATTGCCACGCCTAGAACGCGGTAGCCGTCCGCGCTCCAGCGCCGGAATTTCTCATCGATTGCCGCACGGTGCGTCTCATCGAGGGGCTCCAGCCCTTTCGCCGTACGGACAAAGCTGCAGATTTCGAGGACGTTTTGTACGGCGCCCTTCGTGATCAGGAGATCGTCGGCATCCTTGGTCCGGACAACAACGGATAGCCGCTTGCGGATGAAATCGTAGGGGATCTCGTCGACCTTCGTGAAGCCGGCCAATGACGCGCCCTGACCCGGCACATCAGCGATCGCTTCGTCCAGAGGGTTCTTCAGTCCGGTCTGCATGGTCGCGTTGAGACGTGCCCAAAGCAGGATATCCGTCGACGGATTGCCATCGACATCGAGCCATCCATCCAGGTGGATGATGCCTTCGGTCAATGTCCCGGTCTTGTCGGTGCAAAGCAGGTCCATGCTGCCCAAATTCTCGATGGCATCGAGACGGCGCACGATGACGCCATTGGCCGCCATCGCCCGGGCACCTCGAGCAAGCGTCACGCTGATGATCGCCGGAAGAAGTTCCGGAGTGAGGCCAACCGCGAGTGCCAGCGAAAACAGCAGTGATTCAATCAGCGGTCGATGGAGCATCAGGTTGGCGAAGAACACCAGGATGACAATCGCCAGCATGATCTCGGTCATCAGATAGCCGAACCGCCTAATACCCTGGGCAAACCCTGTTTCGGGAATTTGTCGCTCCAAGGCCGCGGCGATGGATGCAAATTCGGTGCTGGTGCCGGTGGCTACCGCAAGCACGGTTGCAGTGCCACTGCGGACCGATGTGCCGGTGAAGACCGCGTTGGTGCGCTGTGCGAGGGAAGCCTCTGGCAACGCCCGTCCTGGTGCCTTCACGACAGGAAAGGTTTCACCGGTCAGCACGGCCTCGCTGACATTGAAATCGCGTGCGTCCAGGATGATACCGTCCGCAGGAATGAGGTTTCCGGCGGAAAGCCGGATCACATCGCCCGGCACGATATCTTCGGCAGCAACCGAGCACTCGACACCATCACGCAGCACCACAGCCTTGCGCGAAATGCGCTGTTTCAGCGCTTCCGTAGCACGCGACGCGCCGTACTCCTGGGTAAAGCTGAGGATACAGCTTGCCAGCACGATCGCACCGATGATCGCAGCCTCCTGCCCCTCGCCGACGAAAGCCGACACGGTGGCCGCGAAAATAAGGATCAGGACCAGTGGGCTGCGGAATTGCCGGACAAAGACGGTCAACGCCGACGTGCCGGACCGCGAAGCCGGAGTGTTTTGGCCGAACTTTGCAAGCCTGGATGCGGCCTCGGAAGTGGCAAGGCCCAAGGCAGACGTCTTGAGGCGTCGCAGGAGGTCATTGGTCTCGATCGACCAATAGGCATCGCCGTCGGGGACGGGTCGCTGGTCAACTTCGCCGGGTACGATACGAGAGATCATCAATACGACATGAAGCGGTTGATGCCGCTTTCCTCGATCAGCGTGCGGGTGACCCCGCCGAACGCCCATTCCCGCAGACGGCTGTGCCCATA
>NZ_QGGH01000033.1 GCF_003148495.1 Mesorhizobium loti | reverse complement strand
AGCCATGAGCGCGTATGGGCGTTTTCGCGCAACCGCAAGCTCCAGCGCACCGTGGCGTGCATGGAGGCGGAATGTGGGCAGAACAACCGGAAGATTGCCGCCCGTAATCGGTCAGCAGCGCCGGCGTTCACCGGGCCTGCCCCGAACGGTGGGGCAACTGCTAAGAAATCACCTGTCAAACCACGCAGGAGGCAGCTGATGGAATATTTTTGCGGACTGGATGTTGCGGTGGACGAGACGGCGGTGTGCGTCGTCGACGAACATGGTGAGGTGCATCTGACGGTCAAGGTGGAGACCGATCCTGATGCGCTGTTCGTAGCGTTGAAGCCGTTCGTCGCGCGGCTGCGGCGTGTCGGCCATGAAGCCGGATCACTATCGCCGTGGCTGCATCCCGAACTTTTGAAACGCGGCCTTCCAGCGATCGCCTGGAGACACAGCACGTACGCGCCGCGATGTCGGCGCAGCGCAACAAGACGGACGCCGCCGATGCGCTCGGCATCGCCCACATCATGCGCACCGGCTGGTTCCGTCAGGCTCATATCAAGACGCAGGATTGCTATCGGATGCGGCTTTTGCTGACCCACCGGCGCAACCTGAAGCGCAAGTTCCTCGATCTTGAGAACGCCGTCCGGCACTCGCTGAAGGCGTTCGGCATCAAGCTTGGCGGCACTTCGCGTGGCGCCTTCGACCAGGCGGTCCGCGCCGCCGTCGCGGCCGATCCGCTGTCAGCCGAGTTGATGGACGCCATGCTGTCGGCACGCGCCGTGCTGTGGCGAGAATATTGCCGGCTGCACGATCTGGTGGTGAAGATCGTCGCGCGCAGCGAGCTGTGCCGGCGCTTCATGGCGATCCCCGGCGTTGGCCCGGTGACGGCGCTCTCGTTCATGACGGCGATCGACGACCCGTCGCGCTTCCGCCGCTCGCGTGACGTCGCCGCCTACTTCGGACTGACGTCACGGCGATGGCAATCCGGAACATCGATCGACGTCCAGGGACGCATCTCCAAAGCTGGCGACGCGGACGTGCGGCGCTCGCTCTATGAGGCGGCGTCGGCGCTGATGACGCGCTTCCGCGGCACGGACAAGGTCAAAAGCTGGGGCAAGGAGATCGCCAAGCGCTCCTGCCATCGCAAGGCCTGCGTGGCGGTGGCGCGCAAGCTGGCGGTGATCATGCACGCCATGTGGAGCGACGGAACGTTCTACGTCGGCGATCCTTCGGCGAGCCGAACCGACGCAGCCCAGCGCGCTCATCTCAAGGACCGCAAGCTGCTCGGAGCCCATCGATGAGCAGGGGATCATCAATTGAAACGCAGGGCGTCAGCGACCTGAACGACGCCAACTGAACACGGAGATCCGCCTTGGCGGATGAGGACCGATGCAGACCAGGAACGACGGAACGCACGTTATCTTGCCTGCGGCCGCGCCGATCGGAAGACGGCCGGACCGCGCTCGATTGCCTGTGACGATGCTCCGTCAGTCCGATGGAAAAGTGCGCCACGACGGTTCGAGCGCTGCCACGGTGCAGCCGAAACACCCCGTCGCAGAGCGCGGAAGACTGCGCGGCGCATCGGAACTCGGCGCCAAAACGTGGAAGCGTAGCCTAGAGAATAGATTCGTATATTATCGTAGACGGAAGGAGGAACGACGATGGACACAAAGTCTCGCAAAGTACGACCGATTAAGACGGCGAGATAAAAGGCCGCGAGGTGCGGCGTCGATCGGTTGTGTTGTTTCAATGGGTTATTCCCAATTTTCGCGAGGTGCAGGCTTTCACTGCACCTCCCAATATCATCGATCTCCGTTCATCGTCCGTAGCTTAGTGCGATGTGTCGTCCTCCAGCTGGCCGTAGTGGGGGCTGGGGCCGGGAAAGGAGGCGGGGTCAAAGATTGCTCTTGAGGTGGCCGCTCGTCGTTAGATAAAGCGCTGTTGGGTAGACAACCCTGGCACCTCGCCGACCTAGCCTGAGGTGGCCCGCGATCGGCGAACTGCGCGCTGCAGCAGAGGGGCGTCACTTCGGCCCGTGGAGCCGACGTCGCCAGCGCCGGCCGTAGGATGGCGGCCGGGCGCAGGCTTGTCGGCTGGCGCCATCCTCGGCATTGCGGATGCATAGGCTTCACGCCCAGTAGAAGCGAGCCCGTCACGACTCGTCCGCCCTCAAATCCAAGCTTCCGACGGAATGTTCGTCGGGCACGGCATCCTATCCGAGATGAGGGCGCGGCGCATCGCCCAGCCGTAGTGGCTGTCGCGGTGGCAGCACCGACTCTGCCAGTGCCAACCGGGAGGAGGAGGAGACAGCGCTACTCGCCATCTGCGGATATGCTGCGGTCGGGGAAGGGGATCGCCTGGCCGAGGCTCGGTATCTTCTAGAGATCGAGGCGCGCGGCGAACTCTACCTCCCAGCGTATATGCAGACACTTCTTCAATCGACGATGTGGAAGGGATGATACGACCGGCGCGCGGACAGTCAGGTGCTGAATGTCTGGTAGCGCCTCATTTCGAGCGTGGCGATTGACTTCGAAATTTGTCGAAAGCGGGTATTACCTCCGTCGCGCAATAGGTTGCGCTCGCGCGATTAGTTGAACCTGAGAGATCGCCGACAACACGACATTCGCATTCCGTCGTCGTCGCCCCCAAACCTTCGTGGCAGCTAGGTGGGCAAACCTGACCGGCCATCATGGCGCTGGGCCCACGCCTGGCTAGGGGCGCTCATCCGGACGGCAGGAGTCGATGAGGACCGTGCTTGCTGCCTGCTGCTCACTTCCAGAAATCACGACAGGAATAGGGGCAGCCGATCGAGGGGACCCTATGCGAGGCTGCTTGCTTGGAATGCCGGCCTTCATTTCCAGCGCTCGCTTTCCGTTGACGAAGACCCGTTGGATGAAGTTCTCCAGCACGTCCATAAGCTGATGCACATGCTGCCGCTCCGGCGTCCAGCCACGATGAGCCGCAGCGCTTCCAGCGTCGATCAGGACCGTGAGCAGGTCGTGCTCAGTTTCGCCGATATAACCACCAGCCTTCAGAGCCTGAAGTTTCTTGGCGAAGGTGTCACCGCCCTCGATTCCAACGCCCTCAAAACAACTGTCCAACGCTGTCCTGAGACCCACGACCGCCAGCAAGTGACACCCGGCTTCGTAGGCTTTGTAGGTCTCCTCCATGATGCCGTAGAGCGTGTGGTTTATGGCTCCTGAGACATCGAACCAGTCGGGACGAGGGCGCGCGGGAGGCTTCGGAAAAGTCTCTTTCGTAAGATTGGCTTCGCTCTCTGTCTGACCATCAGAACCGTACCATTGGTCAACGTCATTCTCGTCCCAGGAACTGGTTTCGTGAAAGACGGTGTTGCAACCGCGGCATTCGAATAACGTGTAGGTTACCCCGCCGCACATGGAGTGGCCTTGGCGGTCGGACCATTCCCACGGCTTGTACACTCGACCATGAACATCGCAGTTCTGCGATCTATTGCATGTCGGACAATGTGCCTTCTCCGGCAAGGCGGTCTTCGCGGGTTCAGGCACAACCCTAGGCGGTGAGGCTTCCACGGCGCTTCCTCTTTGGCTGCTCCATATTCCCTCGCCATGACCTGCGTTTCAACGGCTCAATAGCAGCGAAGCTCTAGTTATGTCGGATTCCGTCGAGTGGACTGTGTTTCGGCGGGCATACTGCTCCCGTGTAGCTGGCGATCCGTGTCAATCTAACTTTGTCGCAGCTAATCCAGGCTCCGGCTATAAGAAGGAAAGTGCGAGCTATCTCCTCCAATGGAAGCGTGCTTGAAGTCACATGATTTTATGTGCCATACTCATTAAATAATGAGTGCCCCATGCTGTGACCTACAACGATTTCATCGCAGAATTGAACAAGGCGGGGCTTAGTGTCCGACGCTTCGCAGACCTTATGGGGATGCAGCCGAACTCCATTTCAAATAACAAAAAGAACGGCGGGATACCCATTCACCTTGCGGTCATTGCTAGCCTGCTCGCCGAAATGTCGAGCCGCAATGTCGATTTCGGTCCCATCTTCGAGCGTCTCGAACCAAGCAGAAAAAAGCCGCGCGGTGCAGCCAAGCCTGGCAAGTTTGCCGGAGACCCGCAAGGAATACTGGAGCTGGATAAATGACCGGCCGTGCATTGAGGGCGGTCGCCTCTGGAGGCTTTCGATGAAGTGGGTGGACGCTGAGCGCTGCGCGGCATATCTGAGAGACGCTGATGGCTTGCGCTCTGCGCGAAACACGCCATCCCGGCTCCCAAAACCCCCGATGCGCTGATCGGTTGCGCTGTCGCTCGAGAGCGGTAGCGCTATCTACCAATCATCCGCCATCAAATCGACGGGCAAGCCTTACACCTGGGCCACCGCCATTTTCTGGAATGAACTCGATGCCTGCCGCCTCAAGTGCGGTGCGAATCGCCTTTCGATTCGCCGAGGTAATTGATGGGATGCCATCGTCGGATTCCGCGCGCCTAACAGTCGCCACCCCTAAACTGGCGGCATCTGCGAGATCCTTTGCGCTCCAACGCAGTAGCGCACGTGCCGCTCGCATCTGTGCACCGGTGATGTCTTTCATATCATGTGATTGCAAAACGATCTCAAATCGGCTAGAGGTAAGAGACTACTCTCGCGAGCCGTCTGCAGTGACAACAGTCCCTGTAGGTGCTGGCTGCGCGCAAGTATGGCCGGGCGACATGCGCATGCACATAGCCCTGCCTAACCATACCAAGCTGTTGGGAACTCGATTATGGGCGATTCCGACAATACCACGCCTTTGCCTTTCGTCACGTCCAGGAAGGAACTTGCGCGAACAGCAGATGTAAAGCTGGGACGGCAGACGATCGAGGTTGCGCGTGTCGATTTGAAAAAAGACCAACGTGCCGACCCTGCCGTAACGGTCTGGCGCGATTGGCAGGATGCCCGCAACTTGACCGAGCGGCTGTGCCGAGAGCAACAACGCTTGGAAAGTTGCTGAAACTGTTGGCTTTCCGTGCGTTACGATCCTGCAGTCGAATGGAGAGAGCCTGGCGCTGCATTCATTGAAGGAGATTGGTGAATTGCTTGGCATCGACCGTACCGACGCTGCGGTCCGTGCGAAGGCTGAAGCCGACCTCGCCGCCCATCAGGCTCGGTGGGATGCCGCCGATAGAGCTGTTGGATATTCCGCCGCGCTGCGGTCAGAACGCGATGCAGCCGATCGAGCGGAGGCGTTGCTTCAGGTATTGTGCGAAACGCCTGCCACTACCCTTGCCGGCGTGGCGGCCAAGCTAGATGCCGTGGTGAAGGAAGGTCAGCCGTCGGAGAACGATGCCGAGTTTCCCTGGCCCCAAATCCGCTCGGCCATCGAGGATATCGCCAGGATTAGCCAGCAGAGAGAGCCGGGTTGAAGACGTCCATGTTGTTTCGCGCCGGTCTGCAACTCCCCGAGCATTCGGAAATTTGCTGAGTTCCAAGCGGCGCACCGTGACAGACTCACATTCCGGGGAATGACAGATGCAACAGCGAGAGGCCCTAGTCGTGCCAGCGAACCTGCTGTAGGCAATCGCCAATTACCTGTCACGCCAGCCATACGCCGACGTTGTGGGGCTCATTCAAGCGATGCAACAACTGCGGCCGAAGCCAGAGCCTATCGACATGCGCGCTGGACAGACAGACTAGGGCGCCGATGGACTCGATGGTTAGCGAAAATAGCGAAGATGAGAACTTGCGCCCGGAGGTCATTGAGGCCGTCCACTCAAGGGGCTACGTCCTTTTACCAGCGCGCGCAAGCGATGCGATGCTGGATATCATTGCCGCGTACTGCTTCCAGGTGCCCAATGGGAAATGGGATGTCGCAAGACAAGACGCATCTGATGCATATGCGGCGCTCATAGCAGCGGGCAGCTTACAATCCAAATGAAGAGGACATCTCCTCGACCGTATGGCGTGTTTGCTTGACGGCCTCTTCGCAGAACGCGAAAGCGTTGACGCCATAGCCTTCAATAATAAACGATACCCATATCTCAAGCTTTTCGGAGACGCCTTCTGTAGGGACGATCCGCTGTGTCAGCGGGTTGATCTGCGCTCCTGCGAACGAGATGGAGACGCCGGGATCGCTACTAAATCTCACGGCATCTGGATTCCAGCTCGCCTGAATTGTTGTCTGAACACTGCTTCGGGTTACGGTAACCCACTTCTGCTCGATTTTTGTCTGCGGCACCAAATCTATGTGTTTCCCCTGAACGGCTAGTTCATCTAGAATTTTAAGCCATCTATTTTCAGATGACTGGAACGGCTGGCGCTGAAGAAATAACTCATAGATCGGTCTGTGGGCTTGCGCGACGTGCTTCCAACGCCAACGCCCCAATGTTGAATCGAATTCATGCAGATCGTTAGAAATCGGAAAGTAGATCAGCGCCCTTTTCCGATCATCTTCCGACAGAGCCGGCGCGACATGCGTCCGCCAGTAGCGCCTAGCAACCCTGTCAAGAACACTTCGAAGTCGCTCCAGCACCTCATGAGTCAGCTGCGACGCTCGCTCGCTGACGGTTTGTCCTACAAGCGAGCGCTCATATTCAGTCCTGAGTTCTGCTAGCAATTCTTCGGCACGTTCAAGAGAGATGGCAAGATTTGGCTCCATGGCATCGCCCCTTCGGACCGCGCGGACCAGTTCTGGCCACCGCTCGTTAAGTGCCTCGCACGAGATCACCATCACAGCGGCGGCACAAGGACTCGCCAGGACGCGGGAAGCGGTTCGGCGGCTCTAGGACACAAGCCAACCGAAACGTGTGGGGCGACCGTATCCAGCGAAATTGGCCTCCAGCCATTTACCCGCGTTCATCGTCGCCGCTATTTCGTTTTTCGCGCCGCGCGAAGCCGATCATCACGAAACCGATCGTTCCTAGCAGGCAAACGAAGATCCAGTTGATCATCTGAGACATCATGCCGGGCGCGAAAATGGCGAACGGTATATAGGGACTCACGTCAGGGTAGTCGAACGTGATCCATTGAAGGAAAGCGGCCAAAATGAACAGTCCACCGACGATCTGCAAAACAACGTTGACTATGCTCTTCACGCTTCGCCTCGTTGGCGATATGCAACAAAACCGAAAAGAGATGCTGCGCCGACATTGAGCACCGCCCATACCTCTCGCGGCAAATGAACCGGCATGAACGGATTGAAGATCGCCGCGGCTCCGAACAGTGCCCAAGCCTGGGCACGATTTTCAGGAGCTGATCGCCACTCCATGGCTCCGCAGTAGATCCCTGCGAAAAAGACAATGACCCGGAGCAACTGATAATAGCCATACGGCCACGGCGCCACGGCAAGAAGCGAAGCAATCGCAACGCAAATGCAGACCAACCGGACTGTGCCGGCCGGGGTGGAAAGCCAGGTTTTCAGCATGTCAGTGACAGTGATATTCGCCAGTCTTGTGATTCGTATGGCACCCATTGGCATCGGTACCGCCGCTGTGTGCAAACGCGTTGTTCGAAAATGCGAAAACTAGAATTGCTACGGCCGCGAAAATTGTTGTCTTCATAATTTCCCCCCTAAGTATTTTTCCACAAAGCACGATCGTTGCGCGGGCACAAGTGAGAGGAATTTCTACTCCTTGGTTCGGATCCTCAAGAGGCCCTTGATCTTTGCGCCATCAGGACCGAACCACGAGTAGGCCGCTCGGCACTCTTCATCACTCAGTTGCGCTGGCTCTGGGTGCCCAACGAAAGGAACGACGTTCGAGATCATGGAGTTCGTGCCCTCGTTCGCCGCTACCGTTATTGAACTTGGAGTATTCGGGAGCCCGACGGAAACGGCGACTTCCATGGCTCTGGCGGGGTCGAGTTCGTAGGCCGGGCACTTTGAGGAAAAATAAAGTGCGTGAGAGAAATCCCCGCGCCGCGCATCGGCGTGCGATTGAACAGCGCCGCCAAGCAGTGCGACTAGGATAATTGCAATCCGGCGTCTCATCGCCACGCCCCCCGCAGCTTTATGCGCGAGAATTAGGGGACAATGCAAATGCAGCCCTTTGGGTCAACAAACCTAGTTTCGTGGCAGCTTGTGGATCTCCAATCGAATCGGCCCCCCTCTGTCGCAACTCGTGCAGAACAGCGCCCTCTCGACGGTGCTGAACAGCGCTCCCTTACCATATCGACGGATCAGCCCGGCCGGTTTGACTTCGGCATGATGCGAGCACTTCGTGCACCATGCCCGGAGCGTGTGCCATTCGCGCAGGTCGCCAAGGGCCACGTCGAGGCCGGCGAGGACGCTGCCGTTGATGATCGTCTGAGGCGGAATCTTCACCTCGCCCGGCGTGATGATCTTTTCCATAACGTGACGGCTGTTGTAGTGGATCAGCAGCATCCCTGGGCGGCGACGGATCGCGGCCTGCTAAGCTGCCTGGCTAACCATCGCGTCGGGAGATCGGCATATGGTTTCGAGATGCGTCTTCTCCTCTCGATCCCACACTTCGATTCGGAAGTTATCTTCGGCCGTTTCCACCATCAGAGACGCCCCCTGTGCCATCCACGGGAATAGCCACTGGAGATAGCAGAGCGCGACAGGGCAAGTTCACGTTCAAGCTCGCTGTTCCTCGCAAGAACGTTCAGCAAGGCAACCACGACATCGCCACGGGCTGCAGAAATGGCCTGCTGGGCCGCAAATTCCAATTCCGACATAGCTTCGCCGGCCGGCGCGTTTTGGCGCTTTCCCATAGCCCATTCCTGCAAGATCCATTCAGGAATAAGGAACATATTCCTGTCGGGTCAAGGGGCTCTTGACTCTTTGGTTCTCTTTTTGTTCACTGTCGGCGAATTGGAGACAGACCGATGAAACCGATCATTGCCACCGAATCCGAACAGCCCGAGATTTACGCCACGGTAAGGCGCGAGATGCCCGCCATCCACCGGGCGGTCAACAGGATGGCCAAGCAAATGCGCGGCCTCTCCGATGTCAGTCAGAAACAGGCCATTGCCGAACTGACGGCCATATGGGTCTTGGCGAACTATCCGGAAGACCTCGATCTCGCTTTGTCGCTCTCCGAGGCCATACGCCATCAGACCGACATCCATATCAGGGAGAGCAAGAAATACGCTGGGGGTGCGCGCCACTGATGGTCGCGCGCACGTAGCCACCGCTCGGCTGGGGGTATGGATGAGCGACGAACCGATTAAGCTGGCGGAAGGCACGACATCCGTTCCGCGCGACCGCGCTAGGGTCCTTGGCCACACATGCGAGCATGACGGATGCGGGAAAGTCGCCGGATGGGGTTTCGCCCGACCGCGAAGGGAATCGCATTGGTTCTGCTATGAACACCGTGGGGACGGTGATCGCTACCTCTAGACGTCGAACAGGTCAGTCGGCCCCAAGCCGATCTCGTCAATGATGTCGGGCGTGTTGTTGCGCGGGCTGCCAACCTTGGTGTCAATCGGCCACATCTTCATCAGTTCGGATGGATAAGGCTTCATGAGGTCGCGCGGATCTGGTTCCGGCCCGAGCCAACGCATGTAGTCGGACGGGGTCAGGATGACCGGCATGCGGTCGTGAATAGTCGCCTCTTGTCGGCATATTCTTGGGAACGTTGGCTACTGTCCATTTGTACAAAAAATCAGTCCCGCGTGTGCTCATCCAAACCAACCGAACGTGATGCTAACCATCACCGTTGCAACGAGGATCGAGAGTGGCACAGCGACGAACAGTCCTGCTTCCAGAAGTCGAGTCTCTTTGTCATTGAACATTAGTCGGCCCTTATGGAGTCTGATTGGTGAGCTAGGAAACTCGGAACGGCTGTTTCGGTTCCAGAAATTCCGCCGCTCAATCACGGCAGCGCCGGAGACTTTGCGCGATTTGCCGATTCAAAACCGTAAGTTGGCAAACTCGCCGGGCGAGACCCCAACTTCCCTAGAACCCGGCGAGCCTACTACCTGATCAGGTACGCGATCAGGACCGGGGTTACCCAGTAAAGAGCCCGGTGCAAGAGCAATGCCAGCAATCCTGTGCTGAAATGGAACGGGCGGCCAACTTTGCCTCCAGGACTGAGCATGCTATTTTAGGCGCGTAGCATCCTCTTCGCGAAAATCCTGCAGCGAAGCGTGTCGCAGGTCTTCCTCACCGCGAAGGTGCTTCACTCGGCCGATTAGCCCCGGCTTGACCCACTGAGTGGCCGGCCGCTTCATGCCCTTTGGCGGCGGCCCGGCGTGCTCCTGGACACGCTTCCAAAGCCGGTCGCGGATCGCCCCGCGTGAATTGATGAAAGCCGACCCGACATAGCGTCCGGTGCCCCGCTCTGCCATCAAAGCGAAGGCCGGTTTGCCGGCCTCGCGCTCGACGCCAAGCAGCTCGTATTCGTCGACCGAGTAACATTTCGCCTTCAGCCAGTTGGTCGACGGGCCGCTGCGGTATTTGCTGTCACGCCGCTTTGAAACCATCCCTTCCAATCCTGCTTGGTCGACCAGGTGGAAGATCGCGCTTGCCTCGCCTGGCAACGGCTCGCTGAACTGGATCCGGCCGCCGGGCTCGATCATGCTCGCCAGGATCTCGCGGCGCTCCTCCAGCGCCATATCGCGCAGATCGTGGCCGTTGAGATGGAGAAGGTCGAACGCCACGAAATAGAGGTCGTGCTGCCGGCGGGTGATCGCCTTGCGCAGTTCGCCGAAGTCGGACAGGCCGGCCCCGTTAAGTACGATGATCTCGCCATCCACAATGGCACTTTCGGCGCCAAGGCTATCGGCCTCTTTCACTAGATCGCGATATTTCGCCGTCCAGTCGTGGCCGTTGCGCGTGTAGATGCGCGTGCCGTCCTCATCGATAATCAGTTGCGATCGATACCCGTCGAACTTCACTTCGTGAATCCAGTCGTCGCCCGCGGGCGGCGTCTCGACGAGGGTCGGCATCAAGGGCGGGATGAACTTCAAACGCATGCACACACTCGCAAAACCGCGATTCAATCAGCATGTGCTAAAATAGTTCCGGAACATTTTAGACGAATTGGAAGTTCGATCGGTCATGACAAAGCTTTCAGACCTTGGCCCGCCGATCCCAGGCACGCTGCATGGCGGCGACCTGATCCGCGAGGAAGGCCATTTCTATAATTGCCCGAACTGCGGACAGAAGGTCGACCAGCGCGATTTGCGCCAGGTGTTTTGGCATGAAGAGCCGGGGCATGAGCCGCTAGAGCCAGAGCCCGAGGCTGTGATTATCGAGTTCCGACGCCTGAAATAGAGAAACAAACTCTGGACTCCTGAGACGAAGTTGCCCCATTATTTGCATGGGGGAAATCAAATGAAAAAAGTGCAAGTTCTTGCGAGCGTCTCGCTATGTCTGGCCGGCTGCTCGACGAGTCCAGTTGTTTCCGATAGCGATCTCACGGCAATGAATACCGTGGCCTTGTGCCATGTTTTGGCCTCCAACACTGACGAGCAATATCGAACCAGAGTAGCAGCCCTGCTAGTCCGCCGCGGCGCGTCGGCGGACAAATGCATGCGGCTTGTACAGGCTGACAATGCTGTAGCGACAGGGATTGCGGTGGCTGCTGTGGGCGGCGCCGCTGTAGCTGTTGCCGCCAACAACGGCGGCGGCGGGTATTACCGGCCCCCTCCCACAGCCTACGGTGTGGCTTGGGATCAATTCTACGGACAGAACTATGCGCTACTGTGGCGGTGCCGAGACAAGGCCACCGGGCGGTTCGTCTACGACTACTATTGCAACGGCGAGCCAATGATCGACAGCACGTGGCCAGGCTGGTCGGCTTAGGGTCTGCTATGGATCGATCTCGCTACGACAATCAGTCTGATCAATGGCGCAAGCGGCGAGGCGCGCGGCGGCGACGTGCGCGTCTGCTGGCGGGCATTCCAAAGCGGCTTGTCTTCGTGACAGTGGCGGCGACGGCCGCCTATGTGACGCAGTTCATCGTGCAGCACAGTGAAAGCGCACCTGACCTGAACGTGTCGCACTGGATTGGACGATCGCCGGAAGCTATTGCCGGCGTCGCCTCCGTCATCGAC
>NZ_QGGH01000032.1 GCF_003148495.1 Mesorhizobium loti | reverse complement strand
TGTCCGGTATTTAATCGGAATCGCGTCCGGTTAATTCTCGGAATCGCGTCCGGTTTTTGATCGGAATGCCGTCCGGTAAATCGTCGGAATCCGCACCGATGCCGATGATCCGCGCGAGCAGGCGAACCATCGCGTGCGGGCCGTTCGCCGCAGCCGAGCCGCCGCCAGCCGGCGCAGGCGCTCCTGTTCGATGGCGCGGATCTGCGCGCGCACGAGGTTGAGCAGCTCAAGGAAGCGGTAGAGCTCGGCGCGGGTGTTGTCCGGCAGCGGCGTTCCCTCCGCCGTTCGGATGCTCTCCAGCCTGTCCGCGGCCTGGCGGAGGCTCAGCCGGAAGCTGCGGACGCCGAAGCGGGTATCGCGCGGCGATCTGGGAGAGACCTGCGCGACAATCTGGATGAGCCTCTCAGAGCGCGGTCATGGGCAAATTATCATGCTGATTGTCGCTGGCAAGGCTTTCGTCGTTTTCTGATTGTCGCCCCGCGATAAGCTCGTGGGTGTTTTTGATTGTCGCGTAGGAGGCAGGCCTGCCGCGCTGGCGTTTGGCTTCCATGGCGGATCTGCGCCGGTAGCTTTCGACATTCATCTCGAAGATCGTTGCGTGATGAACAAGTCGGTCGAGCGCGGCGAGGGTCATGGCGGGGTCCGGAAAGACCCTGTTCCCTTCTCCAAAGGGCTGATTGGCGGTGATCATGATGGAACGCCGCTCATATCTTGCGCAGATGAGTTCGAAGAGCACGCTCGTTTCGGCCTGGTCTTTGGTGATGTAGGCCAGATCGTCGAGGACCAGCAGATCGAACTTGTCGAGCTTTGCGATGGCGGATTCGAGCTGCAGCTCACGCCGTGCGACCTGAAGCTTCTGGACGAGATCGGTGGTTCGGGTGAACAGCACGCGCCAGCCGTTCTCGATGAGGGCGAGCCCAATAGCTGCAGCGAGATGCGACTTTCCGCCGCCGGGCGGGACCAAACAACAGGATATTGGCACCCTTTGCGAGCCAGCTGTCGCCGGCGGTCATGGCCATGACCTGCGCCTTGGAGACCATCGGTGCGGCATCGCTTCGCAACCCGGACCAGCTCCGCCCAGCGAGCGCTAAGCGCGGTGCACTGGGATATGTCTATGTTCGCGGTCTCCGCCATAGCAGGTGTGGCTCCCTCGCAGATGAGCTTCACCAGCGCCTCGCCGCCCAGCCAATCCGCCCGCGCCCAGGTCTGCGCCTTGTCGCGCTGCATGGGCCGCGATAGCTTACCGAATGGGCGCGAAACCCCTCGTAATCGGCGTGTCCGAGACGGATCGTTTCAGCTACCCGGATTGTCGAGATGACGCAGTTAAGGCGATGCAACTTGCCCTGCCTTGGAATGGAGAAGCGTGTCATCATTCACACACCCCCCAGGCACGAAGGTATTTGTTATGCCGTTCGCGTTCAGTGCGATCTCGACGTCGCGCGTGAGCGCGGTATCACTGATTTGACCGAGCACGGCCATGTCAATCATGTGGTCCTCGCCTAGTCGACCACGCCAGGCCGGAAAGTCTGTTCGAATGCGCTCGATCAGGTAAGGCCGCAAATCGAGCTCGATCCGATGCCGCTGCCCATAGTCGAAGCCGATTGTCTCGACGCGCTCGAAGTTCTCCAGCGCCCAAGCCAGGCAGGTTGTCGAATCCTGGCCGCCGGAGAAAAGGACGAGTGCGGTTCCCGGATCTCGTTGCATCGGGTCAACCCTCGTATTCAGCCCAGCACAGCGGCGTCTCATAGACCGTTACCGAGCACATTTGGCCAAGAAGCGGCTTGGTTTGGTTCCAGATCCAGACCGCAATATTTTCCGCGGTCGGATTTTCGAGACCCTCAATCTGATTCAGACACTGATGGTCGAGACGTTGCAGAAGCGGTCCGAACACAGCCTCGACATCGAAGAAATCGATGACAAAGCCCGTGTCTGGATCGACGGGCCCTTCCAGACGCAGTTCCACACGGTATGAGTGGCCATGCATGCGGTGACAGCGGTGGGTCTCTGGCACGCGCGGAAGACAGTGCGCTGCCTCGAAGGTGAAAGCTTGCGTGATTTTCATGGGATCCCTAGAAACTTGTGGGTTTGAAGGCTCAAGCGCCAACGTGGGTTGGCAAAACAATAGGCCACCGCGGCGGCCGTATTCGCATCGCGCTCGAGTCCATCCATCGGCTGAAGCAAAAGGTGCTCAAACGCGAGAACTTCGAAATGTTCGGGCTCCGCGCCAATCTGAGGATATACAAGCTTTAGCTCGTCCCCTGCCATGACCACGAGGCGTGCATTGCATTTCGGACTGACGCACAGCCAGTCGATGCCGGCGGGTGTGGGGATGGTACCGTTGGTCTCCACGGCAATTTCAAACGCCAAGGAATGCAGCGCTTCCAGGAGCTCTTCATCGATCTGGAGGAGGGGTTCCCCTCCGGTGAGCACGACAAGACGCCGCCCAGTACGCGTCCCGCGCCAGGCTTGTTCGACCGCCAACGCAAGCTCTTGTGCGGTGGCAAAATGTCCGCCACCGGGGCCATCGACCCCAACGAAATCGGTGTCGCAGAATCCGCAGAATGCTCTCTTCCGGTCGCCTTCACGTCCCGACCAAAGGTTACAGCCGGCAAAACGACAAAATACGGCAGCCCGCCCGGCATTTCGTCCTTCACCCTGAAGGGTATAGAAAATTTCCTTGACCGCATATGACATTGCTTAAGCGGCCTTCGAGCGAGCAAGGGAGGATCTCTGCTGGCTTACGAGACGTGGCAAAAGATGGGAAATGTCCCACTGCACGTTTTGCACTCGCCCGAACTCCACGCAGAATTAGGTTTCAGCGGGGGAAGGCTGCGGGGAAGGGCTCTGGCTCCTCGAAGCCTGTCACCACGAGAAACGCCTCTATAACGTCGCTCATGGCGATGATGCCTTGACGAGGACGAGGCGTGAGAATCCTGGTGTCTCCTCGAAAGCCTTCCTAACCGCACGGAAGAACTCGCTCATCAGCCGCAAGCCGCGCTCCAGGATGAGGCGGTCGAGCGATGAGTATGTCGTGTGCGGCGGCAGGGCGCCGAGAAAATCCGCCATGTCCTGATCGGTGATCCGAAGGGCTTCATCGATGGTCTTGCCGACGATGAATTCGGTAAATGTCGAGGAAGCGGTTATGGCCGAGCCGCGGCCGAAGGTCTGGAACGTTGCGGCAGTAATCGTCTCGGTCTTGGGGTCGAAACCCATTATCAATTTAAGCCCGTCGCCGCAGGCGACGGCGCCGACCTCGCCGGCCGCATTGGGGGTGTCCAAAGCGCCGACATTGTGCGGGTTGATGAAATAGAGCTTGTCGCTGAAGAGGTAGACGTTGTCGGTATTATCCCGCACGGCGCCGATCCTTGTCGTGATGGCGGCTAGCCGAAGGACTTGCCGCAGGCGCATTTGTCCCGCGCATTGGGATTGTCGAAGACAAAGCCCGATGACTCCAGGCCCGTGACGAAGTCGACGGTCGTGCCGGCGAGATGGGGCTGGGAGCTTGCGTCAACGAACACCTTGACCCCGTCCGTCTCCATAACGGCATCCCCCTCACGCGAGACGCTTTCCAGACCCATCAGGTATCTGAGGCCGGCGCAGCCGCCCGCCTCGACCATGATGCGAAAGCCTTCCGCCGGTTCGTCGACGCGGGAAAGCGCGGCCTTGACGGCGGCGACGGCGTTTTCAGTGAGTGTGATCATGGGACTATTTTCTTGCTGATGCGTTCGCAAGCCACACTGCAGAGAACGTGCCAGAGAGGAAAATTCAATTAAAACAGTTGGTTGAAGAATTTGACGCCCTGTCTCACATCCAACAATTGTCGGATGTCGGACAGGGTGAAACCTTGCGTACAGAAGCGGCATTGGACACATCGCTAGCGTCGTCGCCTGAGCCAGCGTTTTCGATCATATGAATGTTGACCGGTGTAAGGGTGGGAACTCTTAAGTCGTGCTGCGCTCCAAAAGCCGCGCCATCGTCACCACACAGTGCGATGGCGAACACCGGGGGGTCGATAGCCGCATTGATCGCGCGCGATCGATTCTGCGTCGGTCGTGGGTACCGAACACCACTCGCATGCTCGGCCCGTGGCCTGTAGCGCGGCCGCCACCTCGCGAGGCCCGACTGAGGCATTATATGCCGTGAAGCCAGGAGGTGGGCCAACGCGCCGCCCAGGGAACAGCGCAATCACCGCCACCGGTCACGGCCACGATTAGAGGCCGCGGTCAGTTCCAGGTCTGTCGCCAATTCGCGGTCTGGCTCGTCCGCGTTCCAAAACGAAACTCGAGCGAGCACCGGTCTCGCCGTCACATCGAAGGAGAGACATCGCTATCTGCCAACAGCTACTCGTCGGCAGGATCCCGTCACAGCTGGCGTAGAGAAATACCAAAGCATTCGTGGTTGCAGTCATGCTGGAAAAACCGGTGCGGTTGTGTCAGTCGCCCCTGCCAACAACGCCGCCGAGAGCGTTGCCGCAAAGGCGGGTACTGACTGTCACGCTATCGCTATCCAGAGCGATGCAACAGATTCGTCAAACAAGTTTACAGACTCTTTGCGAATGCAAGTCGCTGACCATGATACGTTCGCTTTAAGTCTGATTGGCCGAAACTAACCGTCGAAATCGATAGTTTTGAACGCCTGAACATGGAACCTGCCGCGTTGATCGCGAGCCGCATACCAGAGAGGCCCTTGATGGATCGACATTTTCGAAGCTTACGAGTCTAACGTTCGTCGCTATGGACGATCGTTTCCGACGGTCTTTAAAAAATCGCTTGGGGCGAAATATGGGACGAGGCCGACAAACCCTATATTGATTTCCTTGTTAGGTCCTGCGCACTCAACTACGGTCATAACAACCCGGATATTATTGCGCCGGCAATTCAATATCTCGCTGATAAAAATATTGTCTTGTCGCTTGATATGTATACATCTGCAAAGCGCGATTTCATCGAGTGTTTGTCGAGTCGATCCTAAAGCCCAAGGGCCTTTCTTACAAGATACGGTTCCTGGGCCAACCGGGACAAACGCTAACGAAGCGGCGTTGGCGCTGGTGACCTGCCACGGGTAATTTCCTCCAGTTGGGATTAGAGTCCGGCCTCGTTTTGAAGGACGGACTGATGAAGAGAAAGCGGTTTACGGAAGAGCAGATTATCGCGGTGCTGCGCGAGCACGAGGCGGGGGCGAGGCGGGCGATCTGGCCCGCAAGCACGGGGTCAGCGAGGCGACACTGTATAAACTGGAAGGCGAAGTATGGCGGGATGGACGTATCCGACGCCAAGCGCCTGAAGGCTCTGGAAGACAAGAATGCGAAGCTGAAGAAGCTGCTCGTCGACCAGATGCTGGAAGCCTCGGTATGGCTCGATCAGGATGAGACGGCGTATTGCCTCACGTAACGATGCTCCCCGAGATTCAAGCGTTGCCTCATCCATTTTTGCTCCCGGCTTGGGGCGAAGGAAGCCGGGCGCGGAGATGGCCGGGGTTTCGCAGCGCCCGGCCTCCTTCGCGAGCGCCACGGCGCCTCAGTGTGGCCTTGCGATCTCCAGGATCGGCGGCTCCTTGTCCAAGGGACCAAACAGCAACGCGTCCGCCTGTTCGCTGCGCCAGACCTTCAGCCGACGCTTAAGTGCTCGAAGCAGTTTGTCCGGGTAGTCGCCGGGATACTCGGCCTGCAGTCGTGACAGAAGTTCGCTGGTTTCTGATTGCCGCTCCGCGACAAGTTCTTGGGTGTTTTTGATTGTCGCGTATGAGGCTGGTCTGCCGCGTTGGCGGTTGGCTTCCATTCCGGATCTGCGCCGAAAGCTTTCGACATTCATCTAGAAGATCGTTGCGTGGTGGACGAGGCGGTCGACCGCGGCGAGCGTCATAGCGGGGTTCGGGAAGACCCTGTTCCATTCCCCAAAGGGCTAATTGGCGGTGATCATGATGGAACGCCGCTCGTAACGGGCGGAGATGAGCTCGAAGAGCACGCTCGTTTCGGCCTGGTCCTTGGTGACGTAGGCCAGATCGTCGAGGATGAGCAGATCGAAGTTGTCGAGCTTGTCCATGGCGGATTCGAGCTGGAGTTCACGCCGCGCAACCTGAAGCTTCTGGGCGAGATCGGTGGTGCGGCTGAACATCACGCGCCAGCCGTTCTCGATCAGCGCAAGGCCGGCGACTGCGGCGAGATGGCTCTTGCCGCCGCCGGGCGGCCAGAACATGAGGACGTTGGCGCCCTTTGTGAGCCAACTGTCGCCGGCGGTGATCGCCATGACCCTGGGCCTTAGAGACCATGAGCCCGTCATCGAAGGCAAAGCTGTCGAGCGTCTTTCCGGCGGCAGGTGCGCCCCGGCGAGATGCCTTTCGATCCTGCAATGGGCACGTTCGGCCAGTTCATGCTCGGCGATGGCCGAGAGGAAGCGCGCGGCCGGCCACCTCTCCCGATCCGCCTGTTCGGCAAATTGCGGCCAAAGCGTCTTGATCGTCGGCAGCCTCAGTTCGTTGAGCATGATGCCGACCCGAGTTTCGTCGATAGTGTGGGCGCTCTCCATGCGGCTTCTCCCGCATACGTCGTGCCGGTGGCGGAGATCGCCGCCGCAAGCCTGGGCAGCATGCGCAAGACGGCGAATCACCCGCTTGCGCGGCAGGTTCGGGTTGCAGGCCGGCATCGATCGCAAGGAGATCGGCCTGCTGCTGCTTGCCACGTCGACACCGGACCATCTGCTGCCGCCGAGCGCGCGCTAGTGGCGCACAGGCTCGGCCTTGAAAGGGCCGGCGGGGCCGACCTCGCGGGCGCGCCTGCTTCAGAACCTGGTTACCGAGTGATCCGCCGCAACGACGCGATCACGCCTTTCGATCTAACAGGCCGTTGAAGAAGTCCACTTGCGGGCGACGAAATCAGCTTCGTCGCCGCCATGGAAGCAGATTTGTCCGGTGATAGAGCTGTCTGGTTGGATTTCAGCCCAGCCATCGCCTTGGGCTTCGTCCATTTCGTCATTGCCCTGCCAGGAGAAGGCGACATTGTTGCCGTCGCCCGCGCCGAAGATCTGCCCGGTGACGCAGCCGAAGGCGAATTCGCCGGAGCCATCGGCCGCGAACTCAATGTAGGCGGGTTCCATCATGTCGCGATAATCCTCGACATAGTCGGGCATCGCGACGATCCGCCAACGGCCGGTGAGGCTCATGCCGGCGCTGCCAGCAGTTTGGGTAAGCGGATCAGATTGTAGGCCGCCAGGTTCAAGGTGAAGGCCGCGCCCACACGGGCGCATCCTCGCAGCTTGACCTTGGCCATGCCGGCCGAGGCCTTGATCCAACCGAACACCTCCTCGATCCGCTTGCGGCAGCGCTGGCTGACATCATAGCCCGGATGGCGCTTCGTGCGGTCATCGATCGCCGTCACGCGAGGCTTGCCGGTTTTGCTCAGATGGCCGTCGACGGCGATGTGCGGCGTGACCTTGCGCTCGCGCAGGTCCTTGATGAACTGGCGCACGTCATAGGCCTTGTCGGCGCCCAGTGTGATGCGCCGCCGCGACGGTCTGCGGTCCAACATGGCGAGCGCGGCATCACGCTCGCCTGTGCCCGTGGCCTGGGTAATGCCGCCATCAACCGCAAGCCCATGACGGTTCTCCATCAGCGCATGCCCCAGATAGCAGAGCTTCGCCGGCTGCCCGTCGCCCTTCTTGTAGAGCCGCGCCTGCGGATCGCTCGTGCTCTGGTGTGTGTCGTTGGAGCGCTTCTCCTTATGAAAGCCGCGCTCGGCGTTACGCCCCGCCCCATCCGGGCCGTTATCGTCCCCGTCCTTGCGGCGGAAGCTCTTGATCGAAGCCCAGGCCTCGATCAGCGTCCCGTCCACCGAGAAGTGATCCGACGACAAAAGCCGCTTCACCCTTGGCTGAGCAAGCACCGCGCGCAGAAACTTGGCCGCGATCTCACCTTCCAACAGCCGATCCCGGTTCTTGGTGAAGCTCGAATGATCCCAGGCCGGATCGTCAACGCCAAGCCCGACGAACCAGCGGAACAGAAGATCAAACTCCATCCGCTCCATCAACTGACGCTCCGAGCGAATGCCGTAGAAGGCCTGCAACAGCATCGCACGCAGCAACCGCTCCGGCGCGATCGACGGGCGGCCGAGCCCCGGCGGATACAGCACCGCAAAATCGCCGTCCATCGCCACAAGAGCCGCGTTCACGATCTCCCGTATCACCCGCAGCGGATGGCCACGTCGAACACGCGCCTCAAGGTCGACATAGGAAAATAGCGAACCTGTCCGTTCGTCTAAGCCGCGCATCCACAAATCCCCAATCGTTCGGGGAGCAGTGAATCACGCTCCAAACAACCGCGCCAGCACTTCTTCAACAGCCTGCTAACCAAGGTCACGTCGCGCTGACCAAAGCCTTCCTCGCGGTCGAGGACTCCACGGCGGCCGGCTCGCGGCGCGTCCACGACGTAGCGAGCAACTGACGGCGCAGGTCATCGCCGCTCTCGCCTGCCGGGCCGATGCTGGCCGCACCTTCCACATCGAGGAGGTGCAGCAGGACCAGGTCGAAATGGCGCTGATGGCGATGCGCGGCGAACGTCACAAAATAGCGCCGCCTATGTACTTTATCGCGAGGAGCGGGCAAGCGAGCTCGCGCAAGAGAGAGCGACTGCCGCCGGACCCGCGCAGCCTTCACTGCAGGTGAAGGGTGGACCGCGCGCTGGCACCGGTCGATGAGGCCCTCTTGTCGCGCATGGTCAAGGAGGCCCGCGAAGGACTGGATGTCGTCCCTGCCGCACCGGTCCTGACCCAAGCCTGCCGTAATTCTACGACGGCATCTCGCTCGACGAACTCTCTCTGGCACAGATCTTGGCCGTGCGTACCATGATCGAACAGGAGCCAACTACGCCTATGTCTCGGCCCGCCTGGTCACGCCACTGACTTCTGATGCCCATTACTCGCGTCCCGTCTGTGCAGCGAAATATCTCGCGATTGCATCGATAACCCGGGTTGTCGCCTTTCCATCGCCGTAGGCGTCCACGGGCTTGGCCATTCGCAAGTATTCGTCCGGATCGCACAGCAGACGGCTCGCTTCACTCACGATGCGCGCGGTGCTGCGGCCCACAAGGCGCGCCGTGCCAGCTTCGACAGCCTCAGGCCGCTCGGTGATGTCCCTTAAAATAAGCGTCGGTTTGCCGAGGGAAGGGCCTTCTTCCTCTGCGCCGCTGCTATCTGAGATGATGATGTGCGAGCGCAGCATCAGGCTGCAGAAATTCCGGTACGGTAGCGGATCCACCACCGTAATATTCGCCTGGTCGCTCAGATAGGGCAACATGACTTCGCGCACTGCCAGGTTCTTGTGCAATGGGACGATCACACGAACGTTTTCCTGGAATGACAGGCGCACCAGGGCTCTTGCGATCTCGTGCATCGGTGCACCCCACGACTCGCGTCGATGTGCTGAGGCGACTACGATTCGCCGGGTATCGTTGTTGAGATCGGCAAGTGCGGGCTCGGCGAAGGCGGGAGCATTTTCGGCCGCCCAGCGAAGGGCATCGACGACCGTGTTGCCGGTGACCGCGACACGATCCTCACGCACACCTTCGCGGACAAGGTTTTCGCTGCTTCGGATGGTCGGCGCCAGGTGGAGATCCGCTATCTGGGCAACGAGGCGCCGATTGGCCTCCTCTGGATATGGTGATGCGATGTTGCCGCTGCGTAAGCCTGCCTCGAGATGGATGATGGGGATACGGTGCTGGAAGGCGGCCAGAGCGGCTGCCAAGGTGCTCGCGGTGTCGCCATGAACGATCACTGCGTCCATTCCCCATTGGTCAATTTGCCCGGAGAGCATTTCCAGTATCCGATATGTGACCTGCGACAAGGTCTGGCGAGGCTGCATTATGTTTAGTTCGATATCCGGTCGAATACTGAATTCCATTAAAGTAATATCGAGCATTTCGCGATGCTGCCCCGTGGAAACAACGAGTGGCTCGAACCTGCGGTCGAGCTTCATTGCGTTGATGACTGGGGCGCATTTAATCGCCTCAGGACGAGTACCGAAAATGAATGCCACTTTGCGCAATATCGTCTCTCCAATGAATCTGAGGCGCTCTCTACTGACCACTACTGGTGGTCGTGCCTCGCGTGTGCGTTGGGGGCCGGCGACCGCAGTTGCCAAGGAATTGCATTAGGGGCCCTGTAGGGGCCATCCATTTGGGCCGACCTGCCGTCACTCCTCCACGAATAGACGCAAAACTCGTGCCTATTTGGCTGATCGAGCTGAACAAAAACTTTGTGATTGCTTTACAGCTATTTAGCCAATGGAATAAAACGAGATTGTGGTCACGAACCCGACAGAGGCGACAGCCGGCGGGGATCTGGTCTACGAGGAGAAATTGGTTGGACCGTCCCTCGAAGCACGCCAGCTACGAGAAGGTGCGCGAGGCCGGCGTCGTCATGAGCCAGGCGGTGCAGTTTGCGCTCGGCATCGACTGGGACGGCCGGCGCCAGATCCTGGCCGTGGAGATGGCCAATCGCGAGAGCCGCTCGGCCTGGAAGGACTTCCTCGTGGCGCTGAAGGCGCGCGGCCTTAGGGGCGTCGAACTGGCCGTATCCGGCGATCATGCCGGCCTGGTCGCAGCGATCGGCGAGGTAGGCCAGCACGTCGGGCTCCGGCGTCATCCATGATTGTCGCCAGCTTCGGCACCTTCGGGCGGATCTGGTCGGCGACGGCGCGCCATTGGGTGCTGGCGGCTTCCGAGGTCTCTTGAGCAAATGCGGTGGCGATGAAGGCCGAGACGACCCTGCGGCCGCTCTTGCCGGCATGGGCCAGCACGTTCCTCATGAAGTGGACGCGGCACCTCTGCCATGTCGCGCACAGCACCTTGGTGACGGCCGCCTTGAGGCCTTCGTGGGCATCGGAGACGACGAGCTTGACGCCGCGCAGGCCGCGACGTGTCAGCTTGCGCAGGAACTCCGTCCAGATCGGCTCGGCCTCAGACGTGCCGACCTCCATGCCCAGCACCTCGCGCCGACCGTGTGCGTTGACGCCGACGGCGATGATGACGGCGACCGAGACGATGCGGCCGCCGCGGCGCACCTTCAGGTAGGTGGCGTCGATCCACAGATATGGCCAATCGCCCTCGATCGGCCGATCGAGGAAGGCCTTCACCTTGCCGTCGATCTCCTCGCACAGCCGCGAGACCTGGCTCTTCGAAATGCCGCTCATGCCCATGGCCTTGACCAAGTCGTCGACCGACCGGGTCGAGATGCCTTGCACATAAGCTTCCTCACGGCAAATGCCTTGCATTTGTCCGGAGATGACGGCGGTCAGCGCCTTCTCGGCCATGCGGCGCGGTTCGAGGAAACCTGGGAAGTAGCTTCCCTTCCTGAGCTTCGGGATGCGCAACTCGACCGTGCCGGTCCGCGTCTCCCAGTCCCGGTCGCGGTAGCCATTGCGCTGGGCGAGCCGCAGTGGATTCTTCTCGCCATAGGTGGCGCCGGTGGCCGCGCCCACCTCCATTTCCATCAGCCGCTTCGGCGGCAAAGCCGATCATATCCCGCAGGAGATTGGCATCCGGGGTCTTCTCCACGAGCGCGCGCAGGTTCATCATGTCGTCGGTCATCGGTGGTCCTTCCGAAATGGGTTGGCGTCAACAACCAAACCCTATCGGAAAGCGCCGATGACCACCGCAAAGCCGCTCACTCCCTTGTATGGGGTGATCTTTGTCAACGTGATCTTTCAGTCGTTCCGTCTCCTTGTTCAGCCGGTGGCGCCCATTTGTTCCTGCTTCGGCCCCGGGGTTCATCGGGCGCCGCGCGCAGTGACGGTCAAGGGTGGGCCTCTGGCCATCGCGAAGCGAATTGCCCTTGATGGTCACGAGCACGGCGGCAGCGTTACATTGAGCCGGCAGGTGCTGTTCGTAGAGGTCTACAATCTGCAAACCGAGGGGAGCTCGCCATCAGGCGCTATAAACGCGCCGCAAGCTTGTATGCGGTTGATCCTCCCGGATCGAAAACCATGATGCAGCCATACGCGTCGGCGGCGAAGCTCCGGGCGGTGGGCCCATTCTACAGCGCGGCGTCGTAAGCCATGTGAGTGACCGGGATCACCACCACCTCGGATCGTTATCGGCAGACGCTATTGCAGCTGCCAAACTTCAATGCTTGTCCTGTCGAACGCTCCTCCATGCTTTATACCGGACGCAGGGCTACTCCCGTCGGGATCTCGCCGGTCGTGACAAGTCGCCAGAATGCAATCAGTAGCTTGCGCGCCAAAGCCACGATCATCGTCTTGCGCGTACCGCCACGGCCATCGGCCGTTCTCGCGCAAAACCAGTGCGCCAGCGCGCTGTCCTTTTGGTATTGGAGGAACCGCCAAGCCAACAGGATCATGCCATAGCGGACGCGAGCGTTGCCGGCCCGCGCAAGACCTTTCTCGCGCCTGCGTTGGCCGCTCTCATCCGGCGCCCCGGTAAGTCCGGCATAGCGGGCGACAGCTCTCCGATCACGCAGGCGGCGTGAGAGAATCTCGTTCACCAGCATGTCCGCAGTCTCGATACCGACACCGATAATCCGCGCAAGAAGGCGAACCATTGCGAGCGGACCCTTCTCCGTGTCCAGAACCACCGAGAGCTGCCGCAACCGCTCCTGTTCGATCTCGTGGATTTGTTCACGCAACAGGTGAAGCCGTCCGAGATTACGGCGCAACTCGGCTCGGCTTCGTTCCGGTAGGGGCATACCTTCCGCCGTATGCAGAGCTTCCAGTTTCTCGGCAGCTTTGCGCAGATTGGGTTTGAAGGTGCGAATGCTGAAGCGAGCGAGGATTGCCTTGATGCGGTTGACGATCCGTGTACGTTCGCGGACGAGATTGTCTCGTTCACGGTTCGGACGGCGGGCCTCCTCCTCATTGATGGTTGGGACGGCTGCCATGCTGCAATGGCGCTTCTCGCCCCGCAGCCAGCCAAGAAAGGCGCGCATCAGCAGTTCGGTATCGAGGCGATCAGTCTTGGCACGCCGATGTTCACGGGAAACCGCGACGCTCGATGGATGTATGACATAAGCTTCGACAGCGCGCGCCTGGAGCCAGCGCGCCAACCAAAAGCCGTCGCGTCCAGCCTCATAGGCGACAACGATGCGCCGGACTTCACGCCCGGCTTGGATGGCTTCGCTGCGCCAGCGGCGCAACAGCCTGAACACCGAGTCCGGATCGGCATCGAGCTTCTTGAGAGGGTTACGTTCAAAGCCAGGGACCGTCGCAGCAATGAGCCATTTTGTCTGGCTCATCTCAATCACTGCGACCAACGTGCTGTCCTGATCAGGTAAGGGATTTGCTTGCATCAAAGGATGGTGACATGGGGCGCTCCTTGGGTAGCTGCTCAACAGCGCCGAGGGTGCCACACTGAATCGCGCCGGGTTTTCTGGAGGCCGTTTCATTTGAGTCACGCGGCCATGGCTGGTTCATCCAGCATGGCGTAGTAGCGTTCCTCGGCTTCGGCCGGCGGGATGTTGCCGATGGGCTCCAGCAGCCGGCGATTATTGAACCAGTCGACCCATTCGAGCGTAGCGAACTCGACGGCTTCGAAGTTACGCCATGGT
>NZ_QGGH01000031.1 GCF_003148495.1 Mesorhizobium loti | reverse complement strand
TGTCCGGTATTTAATCGGAATCGCGTCCGGTTAATTCTCGGAATCGCGTCCGGTTTTTGATCGGAATGCCGTCCGGTAAATCGTCGGAATCCGCAGCCTACCTCGATTTCGTGGTCGAGATCATCCGCCGATCCTACGAGCAGAAGGGCTTCGAAGTCTTGCCCCGCCGCTGGGTCGTCGAGCGAACCTTCGGCTGGATGACAAGATGGCGCCGCCTCGTGCCTCGTGCGCGACTACGAGCAGCGCATCGACGTCTCTCACGCCATGATCCTTGTCGCAATGGGCGGCAATCTCATCCGCCGAAACGCTCGCCCGTAATTTCAAAACAGATGGGGTGATTGGGGTCTCTGCCGAGCCAGCTGATGGCGGCTGCTCCTGTCGAAACGTGAGAAAGTGGTCGATGTGAGTCGCCACAACCATTTGGAAGGAACAGCCATGAAGTACTTTGCCGGACTGGACGTGTCTTTGGAAGAGACCTCTATTTGCATTGTCGACGAGACTGGCCGGATCGTGAAGGAGGCGAGAGCGTTGAGCGATCCGCAGGCATTGTGTGACGCGCTGTAGGGGAGCGGCTTGCCGCTTGAGCGGATCGGCCTGGAAGCGTGCTCGCTGACGGCTTGGCTTCACGATGGACTGCACGCCGAAGGCTTGCCGGCGACCTGCATCGAGGCGCGGCAGGCCAACGCAGCGATGAAGACGATGCCCAACAAGACCGACCGCAATGACGTCCGCGCGCTGGCGCAGATCATGCGCACTGGCTGGTATCGGCATGTGCATGTCAAGAGCAGGCAGTGCCGGCTGTGGCGTTCGCTATTTGTTGCCCGCCGCACGGTGCCTAACGAGATGCGTTCGATCGAGAACGTAGTGCGGGCGATCCTGCGCGAGGCCGACGTCAAGCTGGGCCTGCCGTCGCGCAGCGAGTTTGCCGGCCGCGTGCGTAAGTTGAGGGGAGCTGACGCCGAGGTGATGGCGATGGTCGAGCCGCTGCTTGCAATCCTCGGTGTCATGTTGAGAGAGTTCACCCACCTGACGAAGCAGGTTCTCGACATCGTCCGCAATGAAGAAGTCTGCCGGCGGCTGAAGAGCGCGCCGGGCGTCGGGCCGATCACCGCGCTCGCCTTCCGCGCCACAATCGACCGGCCTGAGCGGTTCGGCTCCTCGCGGGCGGTGGGGGCGCATCTGGGGCTGACGCCGGCGCGCTACCAGTCCGGCGAGACCGACATCCAGAGAAGGGTCAGCCGATGCGGCGATGAACTCGCCCGCACCGGCCTCTACGAGGCCGCCCACACGCTGCTGGTGCGCTCGAAGAAATGGTCCAGCCTCAGGGCCTAGGGGCCTGAACATCGCTAGGCGCCGCGGCATGGCGCGTGCCCGCGTGGCGGTAGCGCGCAAGCTGGCCTGCCGCGTTGGCGGCGTGAACCGAGCCCAATCAAAGGAAACGTACCACGAACAAAGTTTTTACCCAAAGGGCGATGCCTGAATCGTTCCGTGGGGACGATGGGCGAGGCGATCTCGTTCAGAGTCCCGAACCGCCGGCAAAACTCGGCAAGGTTGTGAAACAGATGAGACGCCTCGCTCTCCTGACCCCATCATGCGGCGGCCAGAGCGCCGACCGCGAAGAGAAGCGAGTGACCTGCGGGACGGTCCAGAAAAAAATGCAGGAGCAGCTTGACCTCAACGACCCCAATCAGAGAGGACTCTTAGAGACCGCCGGTTATATGATCGACAGTTCCCTTGCTACCTCGGCAAACGCCTCAACCGCACGATTGATGTCGGCAATGGAATGCGCCGCCGACATTTGCGTGCGGATGCGTGCCTGGCCTTTCGGCACCACCGGGAAGGAAAAGCCGATCACGTAGATGCCGCGCTTCAGCATGCGCGCCGCCATCTCCTGCGCCAGCGTCGCGTCGCCCAGCATCACCGGAATGATCGGATGATCGGCCCCGGCCAGCGTGAAGCCGAGCTTGCCCATTTGTGACCTGAACCGCGCCGCATTGGCATAGAGGCGCTCGCGCAAGGCATCGCCATTGCGGATCAGGTCGAACACCTTGATCGAGGCGCCGGCGATCGCCGGCATCAGCGTGTTGGAAAAGAGATAGGGCCGGGAGCGCTGGCGCAGCCAATCGACCACCTGTTTCCTGCTCGATGTGTAACCGCCGGATGCGCCGCCGAGCGCCTTGCCGAGCGTGCCGGTGATGATGTCTACCCTGCCCTCAACGCCGCAATACTCGGCTGAGCCACGGCCGTTCTGGCCAACGAAGCCGACGGCATGGCTGTCGTCGACCATCACCATGGCATCGTACTTGTCGGCGAGGTCGCAAACACCTTTGAGATTGGCGATGATGCCGTCCATGGAAAACACGCCGTCGGTGGCGATCAGCCGGAAACGGCAGTCCTTCGCCTCCTTCAGCCGGGCTTCCAGATCGGCCATGTCGTTGTTGGCGTAGCGAAAGCGCTTTGCTTTCGACAGCCGCACGCCGTCGATGATCGAGGCATGGTTCAGCGCATCGGAGATGATCGCATCCTCCTCGCCGAGCAGTGTCTCGAACAGGCCGCCATTGGCGTCGAAACAGGAGCCGTACAGGATGGTGTCCTCCATGCCGAGGAAGGAGGAAATCGTGGATTCGAGCTGCTTGTGTTCCTCCTGCGTGCCGCAGATGAAGCGCACCGACGCCATGCCGTAGCCGTAGCGGTCAAGCGCCTGCTTGGCGGCATTGCGCAACTCGGTGCTGTCGGCAAGGCCGAGATAGTTGTTGGCGCAGAAATTCAACACCTTGTCGCCGCCGACCTCGATCTGCGCCGACTGCATCGAAGAAATCACCCGCTCGGACTTGTAGAGGCCGGCCGACTTCAGGCCGGCAAGTTCGTTCGAGAGATGAGAAATGAAGGCGGCGGTCATGGGGAAACTCACGGCAGCACAGCCCTCCCCGTATTGGGGAGGAGCTGTCGGCAATATATTGCGGTACTATGCGTAATTTACCGCAGTCGACCATGCCGGATCGGCATGCTTCTCCCAATACAGGTCTGTCAGTTGGCGTGTTAGAGCGCCAACCTTGCCGTCGCCTACAACGGTTTCGTCAATCTTGGACACTGGCATGATCCCGCCCGCTGTAGACGTGATGAAAACCTCGTCGGAGTCCTTCAGTTCGTCGCGATCAATGTCGCCCGCGCTGACGGATAGCCTCAGTTCGCCGCATAGATCAAATACAGTCTGGCGGGTAATGCCGGCAAGGACGCCATAAGCCGGTGTCTTCAAGCGGCCGCCCTTCACGGTGAAAACGTTGAAGCCAGGCCCCTCGGCAATATTATCGTTGATGTCGACGATCAATGCAGTTTCGGCACCGTAGTCGTACGCATCGAACAGGCCCTTCACCAAATCGAGCCAGTGATAGTTTTTGATGGTCGGATCGATCGACTTGGGCGGGATTCGGACGGTGTTGCTGATGGCGACATGCAGGCCGCGCTCCAGCTGCTCTTTGTTGGCAACCGACCCGAAAGGCACCGCGAATGCGATGAACCTGTTCTCCGACTGGCGCGGGTCACGGCTAAAGTTCGGCGAGCCGCCTCGCGTGCAGATCATTTCGACATAGGCCGACTTGTGTCCGGACAGCGCCACACAGGTCGACAGGATCTTTTCGATCTCACTGCTGTTGTAGGGAAGCTTCATCCGCAGCTTTTCCATCCCTCGGAAGAACCGGTCTATGTGCAGGTCTAGCCTAAAGAACCTCCCATCCCACACATGAACGGTGTCGTAGGTGGCATCAGAATGCAGAAAGCCCCAGTCCAGAACGGACACCTTGGCTTCGGACATCGGCAGGTACTGACCATCCATGAAGGCTACGCCGTGAGGATAATGCCGTTGATCCCGGTGCTGTTGCTCTATGGCTGGGAGAGCCGTAGCAGGTTCGGCTGCAGCAAGTGTCATTCCTCGGTCCTCCAAATCTTGCAATCCAGGCGCTCTGCACACCCGGTTACGATTTGCCGCCGCGGAACCGCCCATAGGGTCCACGTCTCAGCAGTTCGAATGTGGCGCATCTCAGACCGCCAGCACGCCGGGCGCGCCAGATGTCATTAGCGGGATCTATTACCGCCTGAGGGGGCTATACGCCCTTTCGTGGCTGGCAGCTGGTCACCCAACGACCCAATTAAATGGCAGACTTCGGTACGCTGATTGCGATCAAAGTAACGCTCCAGCCGCAATACACGCTTCAAAAACGGGGTAGGAGTGGCGGAAACGTTCAGCCCAAAAAAGGGCTACACTAGCACTACTTTGGCAGATTTTTAGTTCTGGGAGCGTTTTGAGGATTCCCAAGAGCGGTTTTGCGTGATTCATGAGAGGTCGGCTGTTGGAGGGGCCGGCCATGAACAGGGATTGGCAACTCGATCTGGAGCTGTGGCTTGAGCCGTTCGTCTCGGCGTTGAGGCACAAGACGCGTGCGCGGATGTGTCCGGCCTATATTGCTGGGCTGATTGGCCTTGGGGATCGCAAGAGCGTCCAACCGATGGCGGCGCGCGACGCAGGCGTCAACTATGACCAACTGCACCACTTCATCGCGAGCGGCGTGTGGGATGCTGCGCCGCTGGAGAAGGTGCTGCTCGCGGAGGCCGACAGACAAGTTGGCGGGAGCGATGCGTGGCTGATCGTGGACGACACCGCGCTCCCCAAGAAGGGGCGCCACTCGGTCGGCGTCGCCCCGCAATATGCCTCGGCGCTTGGCAAGAACGCCAACTGCCAGACGCTGGTGTCGCTGACGCTGGCCTCTGGCGAAGTGCCGGTCATGGTGGGGCTGCGGCTGTTCCTGCCTGAGAGCTGGACTTCCGACCCCGTCCGGCTCGACCGTGCCGGTGTGCCCGAGGACCATCGTGCCTACAGGACCAAGCCCGAAATCGCGCTGGCCGAGATCGACCGGGCTCGCGCAGCCGGCTTATGCTTTGGCTGCGTGCTCGCCGATGCCGGATATGGCTTAAGCGCCCCCTTCCGGCAGGCGCTCACAGAGCGCGGCCTGATCTGGGCCGTCGGCATCCCGTTCAAGCAGAAGGTCCATGCCGCCGACGTGGCGATGATCTTCCCCGTTGCCGGACGCGGCCGCCCGCGCCGCCGGCATATCCCCGATGTGAAGTCGATGACCGCGCAGGCGATGCTGGAAAAAGCCCAATGGCGGACGGTCAGTTGGCGGCGTGGCACCAAAGGCCGCCTCTCGGCGCGCTTCGCCGCTGTCCGTGTCCGGGTTGCAGATGGCCCACCCCAGCGCATCCGCGACATGGGCGCTCAGCATCTGCCCGGCGAGGAGGTCTGGGTGATCGGCGAGCACCGCGCGACCGGCGAGCGCAAATACTACCTCTCCAACTTGCCCGCCGACACCCCGCTCAAGCAGATCGCAGGCGCTATCAAGGCGCGCTGGGTCTGCGAGCAGGCGCATCAGCAGCTCAAGGAGGAACTTGGCCTCGACCACTTCGAGGGGCGCTCATGGACGGGCCTGCACCGGCACGCGCTGATGACGATGATCGCCTACGCCTTCCTGCAATCTCGCCGCCTCAAACAAGCGGGAGGGGGAAAAAAGAATCCTCGGCCCGCCGCTCCAACCGAGCCTACCCGCCGTTAGGCAAGCCATCGTCACCGCGCTCGCGCAGCCGCCCCCAATCCGTTGTCCCCAGTGCCGCAGAACCCTCTCCGCTAAAAATCTGCCAAAGTAGTGCTAGCACCCGTGGCTCGAACTTCACTCGGTCCAGCGCAATCATGCTCTTGAACTTACGGGCATTGGGATTTGTATAGAGTTTGGTCTTTACAAAAACGTCAAAGGCCTCGACGTCCTCCACGGCTACAATAAGAACGAAGTCGGCATCGCCTGTGATCATGTAGCATTGAGTGACTTCTTTCGCCGCCCTCATCGCTCGCTTGAAGTCGTCGACGAGGTCTAAGCGCTCGCGGTCGAGCTCCACTGTGACGACCACGGTCAGCGACTTTCCGAGCGCCTTGGGGTCGACTAGCGAGATATCAGCGGTGATAACGCACGCGGCACTCGGCACGTAACTTATTGACACGGCGCATGCATGAAGCGGCAGACGAACCCACGAGATCCGCGAGTTCGGAGAATGACAGCCTGTTGTTCTTTTGAAGGGCGCCGAGTATCCGCCGGTCGAGATCATCTATCATGCCTGCACTATGCGAAATCATCGTCGCATTAGCAATCTGGAACGTTCATTGCAAGAACAGCCGCTCAATGAAACGCTGCCCATCCGACAAGCACTATTATTGCAATCGCCACGAAAACGAGACTGTTTCATTTTCACCCAAATGCGAGTTTGCCCGAACTCTGCCAAACGCTCTCGGCAAATTAAGTCCGCCACATAGCCTACGACATCCTCCAGACGTCGATGAACGGAGTCAGCATGCACAACTCGCACCTGGCCGACGAGATCATAGCCTGGCGCCGGCATCTTCATCTAAATCCCGAACTCGACTTTGATATGCATGAGACGACACGGTTCGTGAGAAGCTGGCGTCCTTTGGAATCAACCACATCGAAATGGGGGCACTGGCATAGTAGCGTTCATCGCGAAGGGCCGACCATACACGCCTGCGGCCATGGCGGCCATGGCGGCCATACGGCTATGCTTGGATACGGAAATTCAGGGCACCGTTGCGCTCATGTTCCAGGCGGCCGAGGAAGTCGAACTACCGTCGGGCGGGCTCAAAATGGTCGAGGACGGCTTTTTGGACCGTTTTGGCATCTCCCAGGTCTTGCGGTCTCACGGCCGCTCAAGCCAACCTCTTCGAGAGCTACCCGTCCGCGTTCGGCGGCGTCCGACAGGTCGAGACTAAGAACCACATTTTCCAGCATTCGTTTCCATGGCAACAGTCGGCATCCTGGAACACCACCGATTTCTTATCGGGCGTATCGAGTCGGCCGGACCCTGAGACTTTGTCATCGAGATCGGCGAGCGCGCGCAACAATGTACTCATGCCCCGACCCGCTACGGCCGAGAAGGGCGACGAACTCCCCCTTCTCGATGTCGAGGCCGAGGCCGTCGAGGACGGTTCGCGGCCCGACCCCCCAAGGCTCTCGACCCGCACCAGGGGCGCGCCGCTCAATCCGCCAAGGTGCGGCGCCATGACAGGGACCTTTCCTGGAAGAAGCGGACGATGCCGTCGCAGACGAGACCGAGCAACGCGTAGACGAGAAGACCGACGATGACGACGTCAGTCTGGCCGCAGTTGCGCGAGATCGATCATGTAGCCGATGCCGCTCGTGGCATTGACCTGTTCGACCACCACCAGAGACAGCCAAGCATAGGTCACCGCCAAACGCAGGCCAAGGAAGAAGCCTGGAAGGGCGCCCGGCAGGGCAAGCCGTTGCGCAGAACGGTTGATGGGATTCGGTGGTTCCGATACAGCATCTCTTCGACCGAGGCGTGATGCGCGGACTACGGCCTCCTAGTCTTACAGAGTCAGAAAGTTGCGGCTGCCGGGGGATTTGCGCTGGTCGCGGATTTGTAGGGTGCTGCTTCGTGATCAGGGAAGCGCCCCCGCCATGCCCGACTGGACAGCCGAGAGTGAAGCCGCGGAGCTCTCAATGCAAATTCCGCGCCATGATAGTAGTCATAGTAGTCGTCGCGTTGGAACGTCTGGCCGGTAAGGATGCGCTTGAATTTGGAGTTTCTGAAGGAATAAGGCTGCGATATCTGGTCCTGATCCACGCGGCCGAAGAATGGAAACGACCACCGCGCGAATGGTTCGAGGCCAGGACCCAGTTCGCCGTCGTTTTTGGCGAAAGGTTCGTCAGCCACGACGAAACCGGCCTGTGGCCGAGGTGGCAAGCAGGCACGGGGCCCCGCGCTCGCTTGCGATGAAGAGCCGGCGCGGAACAAGGCGGCGGGGGCTTCCATCGAGAGCGTCGTGGGCGACGCCGTGATCTGGGCGGGGCATGACGTCGATGCCGGGCATCTGTCGCGGGTGATCCGCGATGTACGTGGGGCCCAATGATCCCGCCGGACTGCCAGATACCAGCATGCAAAGCAGGATCACTGAATGCTCAAACCGGTGTCCCTTGAACGTCGCCTACCAAAACTCGCTGAGACGTTCCATGCGGCGGCCAGGTCTATGACTGGCCCGAGCGGTCTGATCGGAAGGTACGGCTCAAGTTGCCTTAAGGCATGGCCTCGGCCACCAGCTTTGCGGCCCGCGCCCAGGGCAGAAGACTCTCCACGCGAGCCGCGCCTTCGTCGAACGCTGCCGCCGCCCGTCGGACCTGCGACTACCTCAAGCCAGCCAGCAACCCGTCCCGTGAGCCCCTCCAAGAGAGGCTTCTTCGCATGTTCAAATCGACGGATCCATGCGAACGGCAACACGCTACGGAGACAGGGCTACGAATCCAGGTTAACGGCGAAGCTCTTCGAGGATTGAGGCGAGGTAGTCAGGGCTCCAGGCGCGGCCTTCCCGATATGAAAATCCAGGCCTACTCTCACGGCTCCGGCCGTGAACCTCAAGCGGCTGGCAGCCGCATATTTGGACCAGTTCCTTCGGCTGGTATTCCGCTGCTCCGGATCGAGCCGTCGGTAGCAAGACGAGCGGTCTGAGGGTCACGCCAAACCATCATGCGAAGGCGGATCCCGTCTCATCTCAAAGCGGTTCGCCCAAGTGGACTTCTTCAACGGGCACGCCTCACTTCATGAGGAATGTGCTGGCGCATGCTGGAAACGGCAGAGTGCGGCGTGTTGCCAAAACGCCACTGCTGACATGCGGATCACACAAAGCGCGGGTGAACGCATATTTGATTAACTGCCGGACCGTGAATGTTTTTGTTTCATTTTTGTGCGTGATTTGAAATAAACGTTGCGGAGAACTGTGAAATTGTTAAGATTGCGAAGTAAATGTTAAATCTCCAAGTATGGCTGGGGCATCAGACGGTGGACGACCTAGACAAAAGGATCCTGACGGCGCTACAGAGGAACAATCGGCACTCCTTTGCCGACCTCGCGGAACTCGTCGGTTCTTCCGCTGCCTCATGCATGCGTCGAGTGAACAAGTTGCGTGCGGAAGGCGTAATCGTTGCGGATATCTCACTCGTGGATCCGAAGGCTCTTGGCAAATCGCTTACCATTGTTGTGACGGTTGAACTTGACCGTGAACGTCTGGACCTTGTCGACGACTTCAAGCGCGCGATGCGCGCAGCCAAGGAGGTAACTCAGTGCTACATGGTGACGGGCGATGCCGATTTCGTCCTGGTCGTAGCGGTCGAGGACGTCGAGGCCTTTGACGTCTTTGTCAAGACAAAGCTCTATACCAACCCCAACGTGCGAAAATTTAGGAGTATGATCAGCCTTGATCGCGTTAAGTTCGAGCCCCGGGTCACGGTATAGCTTTTAGCAGATTGCGCTGAAGCGAATCGATCCGAGCCGCCTTTGAAGCGCCTTCCCTCCAACTTCTGCGGTCTCCAGTCCAGAGTTCGCAACGGGGCTCTCGCAGAACCCAAAGGCGTGTCGCTCTTTGAAAGCGATGGCAATGCCGCGCGGGAGCAAAGTGCGCAGATAGGTGTTGCCGCGCTTGGATTCCCAAGCAGCCGAGACTTGCCGCCCGTGCTGTATTGTCTCGGAACCAACCCGAGCCAGGAGCCAAGGTCTCGGGCCTTGGCAAAGTTGCTTGCATTACCTACTGCCGCGACCAAAGCCGTCGCGTTGAGCACCCCAATGCCGGGGATCGAGGTCAACCTGCGTGTGGCGGCATCGTTGCGCGCCAGTTGGACAAGCTCGTCGTTCAGCGCCCCAATCTTCGCAATTTTTCGAAGGGCGCGGAGCGTGGTCGGGTGCTGACATGTGTCCGGCTTCTGTTGCGGCTGTCACATGCCGCGGGCCCGTATGGGATTTCGCGGATCGGGTCCAATTCAACCTGGCGCGCTCAAGGCGCGTACACGCCAAGTTGCCCATGCTGTCAGCCTATCTGGGCCATCAGAACCTCCTTGGCACCGAGGTCTACCTGAAGGCGACACCACAACTGCTGGAGTTGGCCAGTACCCGGTTCGAACAGCATCTGCGATGCGCGCGCCAACCCCGATGAGCCATGTTGCGGCTCGACAATGAAGCTGCGAGCGTTGCTCTTTATCGGCGTATACTCCAGAACCGAATTCATGAAGGCGACCGTGGCCATGGGACCGAGGCCGCCGATGATTCCGACCGTTTTTGGCGACATAACAAACCTCGAAGTCCTATGGATACTACCGGCGGACGCAGGGAGCCCGCCGCTGGTGCCGACCGACTACCTTGGATTCTACCGCCGAAACGCCGTTAGGCATCAAAAAAAGGGGATCAGCATCCAAGGCGAAGTCGGCCAATTGGGATGCGCGGCCATGGTGGCACTCTATCCTTATTCTACGGCAGCTCCCATCCCGTCGTCCACACCTCGCATTAGATGGGGGGGTGCTGTATCGGTACATACCGGACGCGCCGAGTTGGCCCGTACTCGGATCACTCCAACCTCGTTTTCGATCTCGACATTGGTGCCGAACGGCTTCGAGAGCTTCTGTAGCCGTTCCAGAATGGCCTCTGCTTGCGGCGCGGGCGCCAGGCGTGGCACTCCTCGATTAGCTAACCTTTCCGAGCGATGCACACAGTCTTGACCCTGTCGGACAGGCTTTGGCGAGGAGCGCTCTTCTCGCTTTTTTTGCGGCCGCCCTTGATAGTGTAGCACCGAGGTCGACGATTTCAAACCGCAGGGCCTTCTGCAACCCACGTTGCAGCAGCCGACGTAATCTGGAGCAAATCTCCCTCACGAATCTACTATCCTTCTGATGTTCGCGCGACGACGGCTTCTTCGAACCTCGGTCGGCCGGATGAGGACGCGACGTTCGTTCGCATGAGTGAAAACCAAACAGCGAAAGGAAGACTCCCATGGCTGGAAAGCCTGAAAATCCTGGCCGGCCCGATCATCCGTCCGGTCCTCCAGACCATCTGCCAAATCCTCCGGATCACGCGCCGGGGCGGCCGGGACACATTCCTGGGCCGAAAGACCCTCCGCACGTTCCGCCGAGGCCGGTTGGCGCTGCATGATTCCCTATGTCGATCTGAAATCCGCGGAAGTACCGAAATGGGAAGAAGATCCAGTCAACCGCAATCGTATGCGGGCCGAATTGGATCATCTTTTCCATTTCGGCGGGAGCACACTTCTCGTCGATGAAATAGCGTTGGCGGACGGTGTCCTCCACGTTGAGTTTCGATGGCCTTTGCCGGACGGGCGCCTGATCGACCTCGAGGCAATATATCCCGACTCGTTCCCGCGGCTCCGCCCTCATGTGGTGCTCCGGTGCGAACCGGAGCAATACCCATCGCGTCACTGCGCCCCAGACGGCAGTCTATGTCTGCTCGGCCGGGACAGCGGCTTGTGGCAGAGTAGGATGACTTTGGCCGACATCCTTTATTCCAATCTGGCCAAAGCGCTCGATGCTTCGGAGGATGAGGACCCCCAGGGTGAGCCGGCAGAGGTTTGGTGGAATGAAGCCGCCGATCGCGGCAGCGGCAACTATGTGCTGGTCGACAGTTCCTGGGATCTTTCGGGGTTCGACCAGGGGAAAGTTGAGATCGAATTCGTAGTGGACTGGGGGAAAGATCGTCCGGCGATTCAGGCCGCCGTCTCGAAGGTGTGGAGCGATACCGGAGAGCTGCTCGCCGAGCGCAGCTTTCCGCTCCCAATCACCCTTGAGCGAAGACGGGATACGGCGGTGTTTCCATGGAAGCGGGACGATCATCTTCCCATGCCGGTGCCCCAGGAGCTGCCGAGCCTGTTAAAACGTCTCGGTCACGGCTCGCGCTATGCGAAAACCTCTGGTGGCGACATTCGGATCTCCGCCACGATTAAGAGATCCGAATTGCAGTTCCAGACATACGGTGAGGCATGGGTTTTCGTTTTGCACTACAGCAAGAACATTCTTCGCATCACCAGGAACGGTGCGCAGAAGACCAGAGAGGTTGGGTTCGTTGTCTCTACCTACAGGGCCGGGATCGGGGACATTGGCAGCCGAGTCCCCTCTGTCGGAGCCCTGCGCGACAAGACGATAGCCATCGTGGGACTCGGAGCGCTGGGCTCGCCGCTGGCTGTCGAGTTGGCCAAGAACGGCTGTCGAAAATTGATCGTGTTGGATTGTGATTATGTCGAGCCGGGGAACTCCATCCGCTGGGCTGCAGGTGCTTCAGCTTGGGGCAGGCAAAAAATAGAGTTCATCAAGGAACATATCGAACTTGAATACCCCTGGACCACCGTGCAACCGATATCTCACAGGATCGGCAGCGCTGGGTCAGGGGCGGATGGAGTAGGGGACCACCAGCTCCTTACCGGCTTAATGGACGAAGCCAATCTGGTGATCGATGCTGCTGCCTCCACCGGAGTTTCCTTTTTCCTGGGCGATTGCTGCCGAGCGCTCCATGTTCCAATGATCTGCGTCTATGCCTCGACGACACTGAAGGGAGGGATTGTTGCCTTCCATCACCCGGAATCCGGCTGCCCGGTCTGCAAAGAGATCTCCTATGCGACCGGCACGATTGATAGACCTCCCGGCATGGGCGACTCTCAGGGCCTGATTCAGCCGCCGGGCTGCTCCGAGGCAACCTTCAAAGGCGCTTCGTTCGATCTCCAGGAGCTGACGCTCGAAGCCGTTCGGATGGCAGTCGACGTGCTTTCCCGCCCGCAGGACTTCGAGGTGTCGCTCGTCCATACCCTGGCTCTGCACGATGGTTTGAAGCGAATACCGCCAGCTTGGAAGGTGGATGAATTGCAGCCCAGTCCGGAGTGCGGATGCCTCACGTAGTCTGGCTTCCTCGCTCCGTGGTTGACGTGATGAAGTCTGATGCCGACCAATGGTATGACAAGGAAACGGGTGGAACCTTCATGGGCTACTGGGCCGAAACCCGTGTAGCCGTGGTCACGAGAATGATCCCGGCCGGCCCCAACGCGAAGCGCACACGCTGCAGCTTTCTTCCCGATCAAGACTGGCAACAGGCCGAGATCGCTAAGGACTATCATCGATCAGGTAGGCTCGACACCTACCTCGGCGATTGGCATACGCACCCGGACACATTTTCCAACAGATTGAGCCGAACAGATCGAGCCTGTCTCAGGAACGTCATCGGAACGCCGTCTGCGCGGGCTTCTACCCCGATTATGATGCTGATGTGCGGCAAAACAGCCAGATGGATGCTGCACGCCTGGGTTTGCGGAATGGGGCCACGTTTCTTCTTGTTAGAAGGCCTATGCGAGTGGAAGGCCGAAGTCGCGGTATATGGCTAAAACGACAATTAGCGCGGGAACAGAGTGGGGGCGACGGCGACGCAAATGCTCCGTCTCGCCACCTCTAAATGGACGATGTTCCGCATCGATCGATCCGGTCAGCTGGCCGCGGGTAGCCTTCAGGCCTCGCTCTCCTGACCCCATCATGCGGCGGCTCCGCGCCGACCGCGGAAAGAAGCGAGTGACCCGCGGGCCGACATGATCCGGGAAGAAGGCAGGAAAAGCTTGACCTGACCGACCCCTAATCAGAGAAGCCTGTTAGTCAGCATATTGGCGTCTCTGCAGATCAGTATCATATTGCTCGGAAGGAAAGAGTAATCTTAGGATAAGCGTCGGTTAAATCACAGTTCGGCACGTTGATCGCACAGACGGCCCTTGTAAACTGCAACATGCCGCGCAAGGCGCTCCGATGGAGGCGGCTAAAATGAAGAAGACTCGCCCGAACTCGTTAATGCCCGGCGCCGCGCGCCCTGCCGGTGTACCTCCCCGCCGGCAGGGCGCCTTGTTTGACCCGCTGGGAGGGGTCATTGTAGCGCGCTCAATCAAGAGTTCGAGAAGGAGGTCATCTGAATATATCGATGGCACATCGAGCTTCGATATTTCTGACATGCCATGGCAACCGCCTCAATCGCAGCTTCCGACGCGCGGCTGACCGCAGCCGGCGTTGTCGCACGCGTCTCGCTTCACATGATCGAACCTCCGGGGAGGTGAATTTTCTCCGGCGCCAAATATCTCGGGGGCGAGTCTCCTCGCCGCAAGAAGTCAGAACTCCAAAGTTTAAATGAAAACAGCGCAGGAGAAAATGCAACTCGTCTTCGAAACTCTGCTGGAACAGTTGTCTTTGAGCGTCGATGAAGTCGATTTCCATAACGCACTGGCCAACGCCGCCGGCGCCTTCGACATTCCCGCATTCGCCTATCTGTCTCTTGTGTCTGATGGCGTCACAAAACCCAGGCTGATATCGAACTATCATTCCGGCTGGACGTCGCACTACTTGCGCCACCAATATGAAAGGATTGACCCGGTCATAGAACGGGCAAGATGCAGCGAATGTCCCTTTCAGTGGGGACGGGGTTTCGGCCATGCCGGCATTTCAAAGCGAGAGCAACAGCTTTTCGATGAGGCTGCCGAATTCGGCATCTGCTGCGGACTGACGATTCCACTTGTCGACCGCCGCGGCGGTGTCGCTGCGATGACCTTCGCGGCAGACAGGCTCGATCCGAGCTTTATGCGCATCGCCGAGCAATATGAGCAAGCGCTCGAGATTATGGCGACGTGCTTTCACATTGGCGTTCGCCGCAAGCTTTCGGGTGGTCTGGCGGTGGATGGTGTTTCGCTGACGCCCCGTGAGTACGAATGCCTGGAATGGACGGCGAAGGGCAAGTCCGCCTGGGAGATCGGCTGTATCTTGGGGATCAAGGAGCGCACGGCCGCTTTCCATCTGGACAATGCCAAGAAGAAGCTCGGCGTGCGCACCAAAAATCAGGCAGTGACACTGCTGGCCTCCTCCCGATCATCAATTCTCTGAGGGACAGAATCCCTCTTTGATCTACCTGTGCAAATGCACAGGCAGTCGCGGCATGAAGGTTCGCCTCCAATGGCAGGGTCATACCTGCGAGGAGACCATCATGATCGAGCTTATTGCGCCCGGCTGGTACGGCGCCTTTGCCGACGAACTTCACGAAATGCACCGCGTGCGCTACCGCGTCTTCAAGGAACGGCTGGACTGGAACGTGCGCACGACCGGCGGCTTCGAGATCGATTCATTCGATTCCCTGAAACCGCACTATCTCGTGTCGCGCGGTTCCGCCCGTCGCGTCGGGGGCGGCGTACGCCCTCTGGCCTCGACGGGACCGACGATGCTGCGAGACGTCTTTTCGAGGCTGTTGGAAGGGAGAGCGGCACCCGAGGAACCGAGTGTCCGGGAAAGCAGCCGTTTCGCCCTTGATCTTCCACCGTCTGCACCGAAGGGCAGTGGGAGTATAGCTGTTGCCACCTATGAACTTCTCGCCGGCATGATCGAGTTCGGTTTGTCACGGCAACTCACCCATATCGTCACGGTTACGGATTTGCGCATGGAGCTATTCCTGCGTCGCGCCGGATGGCCGCTCGCCCGGATCGGTCCGCCCCAGACAATCGGCACCACGCGCGCCTTTGCCGGCTTTTTGGATGTCTCAGAGGAGAGCCTTGCTGCAGTCCGCCACAATGGCGGTCTTGGCGGTCCTGTGCTGTGGGCGCCGGTGATCTGCACGGGCGCCTGATATGGTTATGATTGGTAATGATGCCGACTGGCCGGACTGGCAGGATGAGAAATCCTATCGTCATACGCGGCACCTGACGCAACGCGGCTGGGGCTGGGAATTCCTGCGGCGCAATCCGGCCTTCCAGCGTGACTTGAGGCACGCGCTTGAGCACGCAGAATTTGCAGAAAGGCGCTTCGACATAGAAGTGGTGAGATCGTCGCTCGATCTGACGCGGTGGGGGCTCCTGTTTTGCAAGCTCGTTGAGGCCTGATGCGAATGTGTTCTGGTGCTCCCGCCAATGCCCGCATGTCCTGCCGCTCATTGCAGAAAGGGCATTGTCGCCCGAAACGTTTTCGTTTGATCTCGCTGCATTGCCATGTCGGGCGGCACTCGTGATCACGGCGGACGGTCGCCAGCATGTCATGCTGCGAAATGCTCACCGGGATTTACAACTGGTTGTGGAGGGCGCGGACGTTTTGCGCCCCGTTCGGCTTTCCGTCGACGCGATCTGGCCCGCCGATCGGATGAGGCAGCACCTGAATGCGCTCGAATGCCTCAATGCTCTTCACGCG
>NZ_QGGH01000030.1 GCF_003148495.1 Mesorhizobium loti | reverse complement strand
CGCGTGAAGAGCATTGAGGCATTCGAGCGCATTCAGGTGCTGCCTCATCCGATCGGCGGGCCAGATCGCGTCGACGGAAAGCCGAACGGGGCGCAGGCGCTGCTGCTGGACCAGGAAGCAACCTGGCGCAATAACAAGCGTCTTGCGCTTCGGCTTCGCAATACGAAACTGCACCATCCTGCTGTTCCCGAGGATATCATTCGCCGTGCGCCACGCGAATATGATCGCAGCATACTCGACCTGCTGATTGCGGGCGACTGGATCAGGAAGCACGAGAACTGCGCCATTGTCGGCCCGACAGGCATTGGGAAAAGCTGGTTGGCCTGCGCCTTGGGACACAAGGCCTGCCGCGACAATCATTCGGTCCTTTACGTCCGGATGCCGGCATTGCTGCAGAGCCTCGAGCAGGCCCGCGGTATCGGCAGCCTCGCAGCACGCCTGAAAAGTCTCGGCGCCGTCGAACTTATCATCCTCGATGACTACGGGCTTCAGTATCGACGGCAATGCTCCCCACTATCTGCTGGAGATCCTCGAGGGACGATACGGCCGACGGTCGACGCTCGTCACCAGCCAATTCCCCGTAGCCAGATGGCACGAAAAAATCAGCGACCCCACCTACGCCGACGCAATATTGGATCGTCTTGTTCACAACGCTCACAGGCTTGAAATGAGCGGCGAGTCCATGCGTCGTCTGCGCCAATCGGCCGAAATACAGACCTGAAAAAGGCCGGACCCTAAAACCGTGGAAAATATCCTGGCCAAAAGAATGTCGGACGCGCGGCCCGCGAAGCAGACCGGCCCCTACGACGCGTTGGGAAGCGCGGCGCCGGACTGCTTCGCTCCGTTGGAGGCAATCTTGCGCCGTCCACAACGATCTCATCGACACCAGCTTGACCAGGATAAGTTCGTAGTCACACTTACCTTCAACGATCCGTCGCCTCACATGCGCGCGATCAAATCGGAACGGTGCGCGGCATCAGGTTGGAATGCATGCGCGCGATCGTCGGAATCCGCACTCCTCAGACGATTCGACGTTCCCGCGAGCTTCTTCGTTCCCGCCGTAATCGCCCAACTTTATCCAGACGAGCAACGCGCTATTGTCGGGTAGCCATCCGGTCAAGGCCGCCCGGATTGGCTTTTCGGTCTCGCAATCTCTGCGGTAAACCGATTATGCTGCTGACCAAAGCGACTGCCGCCATAATCGGAGACTACCCTGATGCATGAACGGAATGAAAATGCGAAGCGCGCCCGCGAAATCCTGAAGGCGTGCGGGATCGATATATGCACAGCCTTCGAGGCGCTGGATGGGCGGCAAATCGATGCGCTGCTCGCACATCTGGATCAGCATCGGTTCAACAAGGGTCGCGTCCCCAGACGTGGTGTAGCTCGGCGGTAGCGAAGCCGCTCGCGAGCGCGCCCTCAACAGCGCTGTAGCGAGCGAGCGAGCGGCTTTGCGGCGGTCATCGATGTTCTTCGGTAGGGTTGGGTTGCTGACACAACCTGATTCGAAGGAACCACCGATGACCAACGACATGATGAACCTGCGCACGCTCGTAGAGAAGACCCCCGACGCCGATATCTTGCGCGACATGATCGGCTTTGCCGCTGAGCGGCTGATGGAGCTGGAGGTGGGCGCCGCCACCGGCGCCGGCTATGGCGAGAAGAACTCGCTGCGCACGGCTCAGCGCAACGGCTACCGCGACAGAGACTGGGAGACGCGGGCCGGCACCGTCGAGCTGCGCATCCCAAAGCTGCGGAAGGGTTCCTACTTCCCGAGCTTCCTGGAGCCCAGGCGCATGGCCGAGAAGGCGCTGACGGCCGTCATCCAGGAGGCCTACATCCAGGGCATCTCGACACGCTCCGTCGACGACCTGGTCAAGGCCATGGGCATGAGCGGCATCTCCAAGAGCCAGGTCAGCCGGTTGTGCGAAGAGATCGACGGCAAGGTGAAGGCCTTCCTCGACCGGCCGATCGAGGGTGACTGGCCCTATCTGTGGATCGATGCCACCTACCTGAAGGTGCGCCGCGGCGGGCGCATCGTCTCGGTCGCCGTCATCATCGCCGTCGGCGTCAACAGCGACGGCCGGCGCGAGGTGCTGGGCATGGAGATCGGCACCTCGGAGGCCGAGCCGATCTGGACTGAGTTCCTGCGCAAGCTGACCCGGCGCGGCCTCAGGGGCGTCAAGCTCGACGTCTCCGATGCCCATGAAGGCATCAAGGCGGCCGTCACCAAGGTGCTGTGCGCGACATGGCAGAGGTGCCGCGTCCACTTCATGAGGAACGTGCTGGCCCATGCCGGCAAGAGCGGTCGCCGCGTCGTCTCGGCCTTCATCGCCACAGCCTTCGCCCAGGAGACGCCGGAAGCCGCCAGCACCCAATGGCGCGCCGTTGCCGACCAGATCCGGCCGAAGGTGCCCAAGCTCGCCGCCATCATGGACGACGCCGAGCCCGACGTGCTCGCCTACATGACTTTCCCCAGAGAGCACCGCGCCAAGCTGCATAGCACCAACCCGATCGAGCGCCTCAACGGCGAGATCAAGCGCAGGACCGAGGTCGTCGGCATCTTCCCCAATGACGACGCCATCGTCCGCCTCGTCGGCGCGCTCCTGCTCGAACAGAACGATGAATGGGCCGTGCAGCGGGCCCGCTACATGACGCTTGAGACCATCAGCCAGATGAGCGATGATCCGCTCATCAGCCTGCCGGCAGTGGCGCGCTGATCATTCCGGCCCATGCCGGAGAGCACGGCGACCAATGCCGTCAGCTACACCACGCCAGTGGGCACGATCTCAACAAGTACGGCCCTATGAGCAAACTTCGCCAACCGCCGGGCAGCGTCAATTCGCGAGTGCGATCGTTTCACGGCCTGCTTCAGGGCCGCGCTGCACTCCGGCAGCCTCGAATCGCTGCATCAGTGGTTACTGAACTCAGGTCGGAGACTGAAGAGTAGCTTGGCGACCTGATCGCTTCTCTCAGCTAGCCGTCCGCAGTCGGTTAGTCCCATGTGGTCGGTGGGCCGCGGCGGGTGCGGTCTGTGTTAAGCTGCAGCGATGGAGATCGACACCGACAAAATCGATAATGGCGATCCTGGCACTGGCTGACCCTGCACAATGAACGGTGCGCCTGGAAGGGTTCTGTTTGCAACCTTTTGATTACCAGCGCTGTGGCAAGGAGCCTTCGATCATTTCGGAGGGTTGGAATGTTCAAAGGCCGTCAGTTCGACCAATCCGTGATCCTGCTGTGCGTGCGCTGGTATCTCGCCTACAATGTGAGCCTGCGCGATCTTGAGGAGATGATGGCCGAGCGCGGCATCACGGTCGATCACACGACCATCCACCGGTGGGCCGTTCGTTTCTCGCTCTTGTTGCTCGAGCGTTTCAACCGGCGCAAGCGTGCCGTCACCGGCAAGTGGCATGTCGACGAGACCTACATCAAGGTCCGCGGCCAGTGGACGTATCTCTATCGCGCCATCGACACTGTCGGTGACACAGTCGAGTTTTGGTTCAGCGAGCAGCGCGACCTGCCTGCGGCCAGCGCTTCTTCAGAAAGGCGCTTGAGCGTCATGGCCGACCGGATCGCGTCGTCATCGACGGGAGCCAGACCAACCACGAGGCGATCGTTTCCTGCGACATCACACATCGCTTGCAGGATCGCTCCCGGCGCCGGCTGAAGCCGTTCCGCATCCGCCGGAGCCAGTATTTGAACAATCGGATCGAGCAGGACCATCGGCGTATCAAGCGCCGGGTCCGGCCGATGCTCGGCTTCAAATCGACGGCCACTGCCTGCACCATCCTTTCCGGCATCGAAATGATCCACATGATGCGCAAGCGACAGGCGAGGTTCGCCTTCAATCCGAATCCGTCCCTGGCCGAGCAGTTCGAAATCCTCGCCGCCTGATTGACCATCGCATCAGGCCTCTCTGCGCCCCTATTCAGCCGTTGCAACAAAACCTTCCCGGTTGGTCTGCCTGCGTGAAGGAAGAACACGGATTGGTCGAAATGGCGGCCTTTGAACATCTCAACTCTCCGAGGAACACCCGAGCCCGATGACCTGATTGCCAAAAACTTTGCAACCTCCTCGGCAAGTCGCCGGACGGTAGCGCCGATGTAGCGAACCCGACAAAAGTGTCGCGGCCATTCCAGCGGGCGCGCGTGTTTCACTCTTGTTAAGTAAGGAGCACCGCATTCGGCAGGTGGCACGTCGATTGCAGGGATTAGGACAGGAGCCGTCGCGACAACCGGTCGTAGCGGTCCCCTGTCCAATGCACTGGAGGTCGAGCTATGCTGTCCAAGTTTGAAAATCAGTCCATAAACCAAGAGGTCGCTAGGCGAAATCTGCCGAACTCTCGGATAAAGCACTTCGCGCCGGCTAGTTACGCACAAGCCGGGGAAGATGTTATTGTCGAAGGAATCTTGGCTGCAAAACTCTGCAAGAGTGAAAGATCTTGGGACAGTGTGTTTTATGTCGATATCGGCGCTAATCACCCCATTTCTACCTCAAATACCTTTCTTATGTACCAACGGGGCGCGCGAGGTGTTCTGGTTGAACCCAATCCTGAATTGGAAGCGCTGATCAGGACTGCTCGCCCGGAAGACGTTCTCGTTCGATCCGTTGTCTTGCCCGCTCCGCAAGCGTCTGCGACGCTCTTCATCGGAAACGCCCATGAGCTTTCGTCGGTGGATAAAGCGCACGTTGAAAGTTTCGGGGACTTCGACGGTTTAGGAGGTATCCGAGAACATATCGAGGTGAGCGCGATCGGTATCAATGAACTACTGGCCCCTTATGCCAATAAGATCGATTTCTTATCGATCGATTGCGAAGGACTGGATCACGATCTCGTCAAGGCCATTGACTACGAGTGCATCAGACCTGCTGTCATCCAATGCGAGCCAAACGAGCATTATCTAAAGGGCAATAGGGATCGGATCATAAATGTAATGGAATGCAGATCATACCGGCTTGCTGCAATGACTCACATCAACGTCGTGTTCGAGCGATTGGCTTGATGCAGCGGCCCAAATCAAACGCGTCATTGAACGTACCCCCAAGCCTCCCAGCGTCCGTCCTTGGGTGCCGCGTGGCAATCAGATGGAAGCGCATATTGCCGCATGTAGCGTAAGCGGCAGCTGAGGCCATTCAGCGCTGGGAATTCCGTGGCACGAGGACGTCGATACCGCTGTTTGGCCATGCCTTTGGATCGGCCACTATCTTGTCGAGCCGGTGGCCTGCACTCCAGCGTCGGGTTGGGAGAAGGGTCGGGTCGAGAACCAGGTCAGGCTGGGCGCGATCGCTTTTTCACGCCAAGGCTGCGCTTCAAGAACCTGGAGGAACTCAACGCCTTGCTGCTGAAGACGGCCTCAGTTCCATGTCCCGCGAGCGCAGGCCCTGTTGAGGTGTGGCCCGGCATGCAGCGAGGGGAAGAAGCAGCAGACCTCGGCAAAATCTGCACGGCACTCGCTTCCGGCGATTTGGGTTTTGCGACGGGAATAATCGTCGAAGCCGACCGACGGGAGCTCTTCAATTCCACGCCTCTGAAGGGAGCAACAGAATGGGCTTCGACTACATCATCACCGGAGCCGGGCCTGCCGGCTGCGTGCTCGCGAACCGGCTTTCGGAAGATCCGGCCGTGCGCGTGTTGTTGCTGGAGGCTGGCGGCGGAGATTGGAACCCGCTGTTCCACATGCCGGCGGGCTTCGCCAAGATGACCAAGGGCGTGGCGAGTTGGGGCTGGGAAACCGTGCCGCAGAAGCACATGAAAGGCCGAGTGCTGCGCTATACGCAGGCGAAAGTGATCGGCGGAGGTTCCTCAATCAATGCACAGCTCTATACGCGCGGCAATGCAGCCGATTACGATCTCTGGGCGACAGACGACGGCTGCGAGGGCTGGAGCTATCGTGAAATCCTGCCCTATTTTAAGCGCGCTGAGGACAACCAGCGTTTTGCCGACGACTACCATTCCTATGGCGGGCCGCTCGGCGTCTCCATGCCAGTCTCGAAACTCCCGATCTGCGACGCGTATATCCGCGCCGGCCAGGAACTCGGCGTTCCCTACAACCACGACTTCAACGGTCGCCAGCAGGCCGGCGTCGGCTTCTATCAGCTTACGCAACGCAATCGCCGTCGCTCCTCCGCCTCAATGGCCTATCTGTCGCCGATCAAGGGTCGGAGAAACCTTTCGATCCGCACCGGCGCTCGCGTCGCCCGCATCGTGCTGGAAGGCACCCGCGCCCTGGGCGTGGAGGTGGTGACCGCGAAGGGCATCGAAGCGATCCGGGCGGAACGCGAAGTACTCGTCTCCTCCGGCGCCATAGGTTCGCCTAAGTTACTCCTGCAGTCGGGCATCGGCCCGATCGATCATCTTAAATCTGTCGGAGTTCAGGTGAAACACGACCTACCGGGGGTGGGCTCGAACATGCAGGACCATCTCGACCTGTTCGTCATTTGCGAATGCACCGGCGACCACACCTATGACAACGTGGCGAAGCTGCACCGCACCCTCTGGGCCGGTATCCAGTACGTACTCTTCCGCACTGGTCCGGTCGCCTCCTCGCTCTTCGAGACGGGCGGTTTTTGGTATGCGGACCCCGAGGCCCGCTCGCCCGACGTCCAATTCCACCTCGGCCTCGGCTCCGGGATAGAGGCGGGAGTCGAGCGGCTGAAGAACGCCGGTGTGACGCTGAACTCCGCCTATCTGCATCCGCGCTCTCGCGGCACGGTTAGACTTTCTTCCGCCGATCCTTCGGCGGCCCCGCTGATCGACCCCAACTATTGGGAAGACCCGCACGATCGGAAAATGTCGATCGAGGGCCTGAAGATCGCCCGGGAGATCATGCAGCAGGCCGCCTTGGAACCTTTCGTGATGGCCGAGCGCCTGCCTGGACCAAAGGCCGTGACGGACGAAGACTTGTTCATTTACGGGTGCGCCAATGCCAAGACCGATCACCACCCGGTCGGCACGTGCAAGATGGGTTTCGATTCCATGGCCGTCGTCGGGTTCGATCTCAAGGTCCATGGGTTGGAGGGCTTACGCGTTTGCGACTCCTCAGTCATGCCGCGGGTGCCGTCCTGCAACACCAATGCTCCGACGATCATGGTGGGCGAGAAGGGATCCGACATAATACGCAATCGTGCTCCGCTTCCGCCGGCTCTTTTCGAGCATGAACGCAACGACGCGCGCCCCCGCGCACGCACCAACATTCAATAGGTGCACTCTCCGAAATCCTCGCCGCCTGATTGACCATCGCATCAGGCCTCTCTGCGCCCCTATTCAGCCGTTGCAACAAAACCCTCTAAGCTCCCGTCAGCCCAGATGCCATGAACGAGAGGATATTTGTCGCCTACTTCATCCTGGGCGATCTCCATCACCCGGCGCTGCTCGTCAAAAGTGCAGGAGGCAACTTCGGTGGAATGCAGAGTGCCCTTCCACCGCGCCCACGTCGCGCAAGGTGCTTTCGGAAGCTTACCTCGTCGATCTCGAAATCTTCCTCGAAGGGAAGGATAACAGCGGGAGTGACGCCGTGGGGAACGTAATTCGGATGACGTGGCATAACTCCCTCCTTAGATCTGTTGCATCTATGAGGCTCGCCTCATATGTCCCCGGCGGGCGAGGGCTTCGAGCGGCCAAATCTTAGCGAGACGTGCTGGGGTTTCGGTAACCAAGGGTCCGTATGCCTCGAAATCGTTTCCCGACATGCGCATCAGGCGGGGTCTAAAGCTGGATTAGTGAATTGCGGCCTTCGCTTCTCCCGGAAGCTTGCGACCCCTTCTTTCAATTCATCGGTTGTCGCGACAAACGCGCTCGCCAATATCTCGAGAGTAGCTTCTTTGTCCTCTCCTTCGGCGGCATTTATCAAGCGCTTGGCCACGAGCGTAGCGGTGGGGCCGCGCTGGGATATACGATCCGCCCAAACTTGAGCAGCGGCTAGACTTCCGCCGGCTGGCACAACTTCGTCGACGAGCCCGAGGGCTAGGGCAGCGGCGCTAGTGACGATCTCGCCGCCGAGTGCAAGGCGGCGAACAACGCGACTACCAAATCGACGAACCAATCGCTGCGTGCCGGACCAACCAGGCACCATACCGAGTCCCGTTTCAGGAAGACCAAACTTCGCTCCTGCTTCAGCGATGCGAAGGTCTGCTGTTGCAGCAAGCTCGAGCCCGCCACCGAAGGCCGAGCCATTTAGCGCAGCGATAAGAGGCACCCGAAGTCGAGCTAGCGCGTCGAAAACACGGTGACCTTCGCGGACCCACTCCTCCCCCAACGACAACGAGCCGATCTCGCTCCAAGCAGCAATGTCTCCACCTGTACAAAAAGCCTTGCCGCTCCCCGTAATGATGGCGACCCTGACGCTGGCATCCTTTCCGATTAAAACTGCCGCATCGCCCAACTCGGCGATCATCGGACCGTTAAGCGCGTTGAGTTTATCGGGGCGCGCGAGCACGATGGTCGCAATACTTGCCTCAATGTTCACCTTAACGGTCATGCTCATTCTGCACTCCTCAATTTCAATCCGAAGGGTTCGGGGCGGAACAGCGTAGGATTCATTAACTTGGGTGTCTGCGGAACTAGAAGCTTGAATTCTGATTGATCAAGGATATCACGTCTTAAGTCGACACCGGGCGCGATCTCCACGACAGCAACACCATCCGCTGTCAAATGCATCACGCAGCGCTCGGTTACGTAAACGACATTCTGGCCTTGCTCGATGGCGCGGCGGCCCGAGAACGAGACGTGCTCGATTTCATTTACGAGCTTCCGAACCTTTCCTTCTTTGTGGATGATCAGGTTGCCATTCTCTAGACCGAGCTTTGCTCCGGCACTAAAGAAGCCCGAAAAAACCAGTCGTTTGGCACGCGAGGAGATATCGACGAAGCCACCTGCGCCTGCCGTCACGTGTGGACGTGCTGCGAGTCGCGAAACGTTTACCGAGCCCTCTTTGTCAATCTGAAGGAACGACAGAAGTGTGGCATCAAACCCCCCGCCTTGAAAATAAAGAAAGTTTGTCGGTGAAGAAACGATAGCTTCAGCGTTTGAAGAACAACCAAACTGGAAGTCGAGAAGTGGAATACCCCCGATAGCGCCGTGTTCGATCATCCAGGTGACGCTGCCGTGCAAGTCTTCCTCAATGAGAATTCGCGGGACAAGTGCCGAAATCCCGAATCCGATGTTGACGGCGTCGCCAAATCTCATCTCCTGCGCCACCCGACGAGCCACGACTTTGCTAGCATCGAAAGTCCGTTTGGTGAAAGTTGAGAGGGGCTTAAAGACTTCACCCGAGACAGCCGGATCATAAACTGTCTGCGTTGACTGCATCTGGTCGGGGGCGACGACGATCACATCAACGAATATACCTGGAACGGCAACCGCAAATGGTTTGATCGTTCCGCTCTTCGCGAGACGCTTTACTTGGGCGATCACGATGCCACCGTTGTTGCGAACAGCTAGCGCCTGCTCGATCGGTCCGAGATAAGCGCCCTCGTGCTCGAAGGATAGATTACCGCGTTCGTCGGCGGTCGTCGCGCGGATAATGGCAACGTTCGGCACGATGGTTTTGAAGTAAAGCCAATCCTCGCCTTCAAACTCGACATGCTTCACAATTGGCTCGGCAGCCGCCCGAGCATTCATAGCGCAGCCCTGTCGATTGGGATCTGCGAAAGTGTCGATCCCGATTTTCGTCAGAACGCCCGGCCGTTTGGCAGCAGCCTCTCGGTGTAAATCAAAAAGAATGCCCGAAGGAACATTGTATGCGGGTATTTCGTTTGATTCAATCATCCGCCAAATTTCCGGCTGTTCGGCGGACGATGGGCCCGAAGGATAGGAACCTGCTATCACCTTGGCCAAGCAGCCTTGCTTAGCAAGGTGGCCGATACCTTCAATGCCCCACATGTCGCCCGCCCCGATAGGATGCAAAGACGTTATGTTGCGCGGATGCCCCGTTTTATCAAAGCGCTGGCCGATAGCGGCCAACACTGCGTCGGGACACCCGAGTCCAGAGGCGGATGAAACCGTAACAATCGCACCATCAGGCAAGAGTGCAGCAGCTGCTTCGGCGTTCATAATCTTTGGGAATGTCACAACAGACCTCTGCGCTTAGAGAAGATAAGCTTTAGATAACGACCATAGATTGGACTTGCTTGCTCGACGGCGTTCGCAACAGCTTTGGATGATGTCTCACAAGCGTTGGATCGATAGTCCACCATCAATGAAGACATGACTGCCGGTCGCGAAGCGAAATGCGCCTGAAACTAGCGCATTGATTGCGTCCGCAATGTCGTCTGGCTCTGCCCAACGACCAGCAGGGACAATGCCCTCGGATATCGCAACATCGTATTTTGCAGCGACCGCAGACGTCATAGCGGTCCGAACGATGCCGGGCCGAACTTCGAAGACGTTCACGCCCGCTGCAGACATACGCAACGCGAACAATTTCGTGAGCATCGGTAGAGCTGCTTTAGAAATGCAGTATTCGGCGCGCTCAAGCGACGCGATCTCCGCACCAGCGGACGAAACAAAAACAATTGAACGGTTCACGCCGTTTTTGGCGCCGTTATTTAGCATCCATCGCGCCGCCGCTTGCGTCAGAAAAAAGGTGCCGCGCAGATTGACCCCGAGCGTCGCGTCGTAGTTTTCCGGAGTGAGGTCAAGCATGTCGCCGCGTTTCGGCGACCCTATGCCCGCATTGTTGATAAGGATATCGACGGCTCCAAAGCGCTCGGCGATGCGCGAGACAGTCTCCGAATGTGTCTCAATTTTGTTTAAGTCAAACGGAAAGGCGGCCGCGTCTCGCGCTCCAAAACGAGTAAGCCGTACTTCCCACTCCTCGTTGTTATCAGTAAATGCCCGATCCAGACCGCAAACTGCGTAACCTGTTCGAGCCATTACTTCGCAGATCGCGCGTCCAATACCTTGCGCAGCCCCGGTTACAACGGCGACCTCACTGCGCTTTTCTGACCCACTCATATTTTTTCTCCAAAACTTAATCTGCAATCACAAAAAGTGACGCGAATTTCTCATATGACGGATAAACCAGCCCTTGGCGCGGTCACTGCTGCTGCGACACCAGAAGCTCCTGCACCGACGCCGAGCATGTCGCCGATGATTTCCTCGATGCCTCGATTGTCGACGAGAACTTCTTCAGTCAGCATGCTCCAACTCGTCGTTGCACGATTTCGAGCTGAAAGAGTTCTCCGCACCCTAACGTGTCGCGGAGCAGCTTCAGCGACTCGACGCTCGTGCCCTCAAAGAGAAGGACGGCTGAAGGTATGCGGTCAGGGCTTTGCAGTAACGCCTTCTCTGCTGATCGAACAGCAGATGCTTCGATGTCCGCGTCTAGTACGTGAGACGCGACGACGTCGATGTGCGTGTCGTATGAACGCAATTTGTCGCTATCGGCGTGGGAACAGTTCAATGCTAACAGGGCGCCGCCAATTCCAGATCCCGAGGATCGACGAACATTGCATATGGCTCGTTCAGAGTTTCTGAAGACTGAGATCATCTCACGCGTTGCTTCAGTGGGGGCCTCAAGTCGCTGCTTATAAGCCTGGGATCTGAGCGCGCCTTCTTTAGTCTCGTAGAGCGTCAGCCAATTTGGAGATGAACTGACGGCTCTAAAACGACGTGCGCGAAGAAAGCCTGGAACAGCTAGCCGTTCGTCGATGTGCTCGAACGTGTGCCAGCGAACAAATTGTTCCTCGCAACCCTCAGCAATTCCATTCCTGATGATGAGAGCTTCTGGGCCAAGCAAGGTCATATCGCCGTTACCTCTTGTTGGTGCATCCCGAGATCGGCAATGCCGAGCTCGACAATGTTGGAAATGCGCTTGAGGCGCTCGTCAGATTTGACGTCAGCAAGCCGACTCGGGTTGCTTTGAATCATTCGCCAAGCGGCATTCGACTATGTGGCGGCGGCTAAGGTCGATGCTCACGATAGAGTCCCGCTTAAGCAACGCATCGACCATCATTTGATGCTCAGTGATTGTGCTCGATGGGTCGAATTCGCACGTACTGGAAAGGTGACGATAGCGGGCAGCTTGATCCCATAGCAACTCGTGAAAGCGGATCAGCCATGAAGACGAGCACGCAGACACGATCGTAAAGTGAAAATCACGATGGACGTTTTCCCATTCGCTTGAAAGGCCATCGGACGCCAAAGTGTACATGCTCACTTTGCGAAGGCCCCGTGACAGTCCAAGCGCATGACCCGCCTCGATCTGCCCGCGCTGAATGGAGTCAATGCCGGCGCGGATGATTACGGTCCCATAGGCACCGACATTCACCACCAGAGCGGTCAACGCTGCGGTGTTCGGGGACATGCGGAAGCCTATTACGGGCAATGAGAAGTAGATGATAAATATCTGGACAAGGAACGGCGTGTTCCTGATCAGCTCGATGTACAGATTGATCGGAGCAACGACGAGGCGCCCGCCGCTCGTCTTTCCGACCGCGCAGACGATGGAGACTAGAAGGCCGAGAATCATGGCCGACACAGACAAGTAGATCGTGGTCCACAATCCCTGCATCAGCTCCTCAAAATTCGAGAGCACAGGCCCGAAATTCAACGCGTACATAGGCTTTCCTCCAGAACACTGCCACCCGTGTGGAGTGCCGCCGCTTCGCGAATGGAAGGCGGCGGCTGTCACTTGCGCCTGATCAGGTGTAGGGGACGAATGTCTGCTGCTGCTCGCCGAGCCGCTGGATCCCGAGCCTGACGACGTCACCGGCCTTCAGGAATTTCGGCGTCGGTTTGGTTCCCGCGCCGACACCGGCGGGCGTTCCCGTTAGAATCACGTCGCCCGGCACGAGGGTCATAAACTTGCTGAGATAGCTGACGATGACCGCTACACTAAAGATCATGTTCTTCGTATTGCCGTTCTGGTAGCGCTGGCCGTTTACTTCCAGCCAGATATCGAGCGACTGCGGGTCGCCGACTTCATCCGCCGTCACGAGCCAGGGCCCGAGCGGGCCGAAGCCCTCGCAACTCTTCCCCTTGGTCCACTGACCGCCGCGCTCGTGTTGGAACGCTCTCTCCGACACGTCATGGCCGATCGTGTAGCCGGCGACATAGGACAGGGCGTCCTTTTCCTCGACATGCCGTACCCGCCGGCCGATGACGACGCCCAGCTCGACCTCCCAATCGGTTTTCTCTCCCCCCAGCGGGATGAGAACATCGTCGTTCGGCCCCGTCGCCGCGCAGGATTTTACGAAGATCACTGGTTCGGCGGGAGCAGGAAGGCCCGACTCTTCGGCGTGATCGGAATAGTTCAGGCCGATACAGATCATGCGCTGCACGTCGCCCACCGGCGGCCCAAGCCGGGGCGACCCGGAGACGATCGGAAAGCTGTCCGAGTCGGTTCGGGACAACTGGCAGAGACTGGCAGGTGAAAGCGCATCGTCCGACAGGTCGGCGACATGCCGGGAAATATCGCGGATGTTTCCGTCGGAATCGAGCAGTCCGGGTTTCTCCTTGCCCGGCTCGCCATATCGAAGCAGTTTCATCTCATCTCCTTTGATCATGTTTCTTGGGTGGTGCCGGTGCGGGGACCGGCGGCGCTATCGTGCGTTCCGCGCGTCTTCCACGACGCTCACGTCCCCGACGACGGCGCCACGCGAGAGAGGACCAACCGTCGCCCGATAGACTGCGAGCCAGCCCTTTCTGGAGGGAGGCAAGGAAAGTGGCTGGCTGATCCTGCGCGTCATCTCGTCGTGGTCGACGAGAAGGTCGACGACGCGACGATTGAGATCGATGGCGATCGTGTCGGCGTCCCTGACATAGGCCAGCGGTCCGCCTTCGGCGGCCTCGGGCATCACCTGCCCGATCGTGATCCCGCTGTTTAGGCCCGAAAGCTCGCCGTCGGTGACGACCGCCACCTCGCCGGCAAGCCCCGTGCCCTGAAGCGCCGCCATGAAACTGGCAGCGAAGACCGTTCCGGGACCGCCCTTCGGGCCCATCATCCGCAGAACGACGACCTCGCCGCTGCTGATACACTCGGGGTGACGCGGGTTGAGCCGTTCGATCGCCTCGGCCTCATTCTCGAAGACGCGCGCACGCCCGTCGAACTTCCGGATATGCACGGGAACGGCCGCGATCTTGACGACCGCTCCAAGCGGCGCGAGCGAGCCGCGTACGATCGTCAGGCCGGGTTCGTCGGAGCATGGGGAGTCGAGCGTCGCGAGATAGGGACTGTCGGGATCCGGTGACGCGTCGGTGATGTCGCCGACCGTCCTGCCGGATACGGTCATCGCCTCGCGATCGAGAATTGCGGCGAGCGCCTTCATCGCGGCGCGGCAGCCTCCCGCAGCCTCGAAGTCCTCTATCCGGGTTGAGCCGTTGGGTCTGATCTGCGCGATCAGCGGAACCTCGGAAGATATCCGCTCCACCTCGGCCGTTACGTCCAGCTCGAGCTCGGCCTCGTGCGCCACCGCCGCGAGGTGCCGCACGACGTTTACCGAGGTTCCAAGGGCGACGGCGACACGGATCGCATTGCGAAACGCGGCCGCGGTGAGAACTTGACGGGGCCGAAGATCTTCCAGAACCATCTCAACGATCCGCTTGCCCGCAGCGTCGCAAAGACCGTAAAGGCGTTCGGACCCGGCACGTATAGGCGAATTTCCGGGAAGCGTCATGCCGAGCGCTTCGGCAAGAATGTGCATGGAATTCGCCGTCGCCAGACCGGCGCAGACGCCCGGCCCCTGAATGGCGAAGCGGCTCAGTTCCGTCAGGCGATCGAGGTCGATGTCGCCGGCCTTGTAACTTCCGACGGAGTTGTAAAGCGTCTCGATGTCGATGTGCTTCTCGCCGCACGCGCTGCCCAGCTGGTAGCCGCAAGCGATTACGATGGACGGTATGTTGAGCCGTGCGGCCGCCATGAGATGGGCCGGCGTGGTCTTGTCGCACGATGACAGCAGGATCATACCGTCGAGCTCGGCGCCCTCGATCTGGACCTCGACGTCGAAGGACATGAGATCGCGGGTCGGCATCAGGTAGCGGCCCTGCAAGCCCGCGCTTGTCACGAAATCCGACGAGGCGGCCGTGCGGACCTCGAAAGGCAATCCGCCATTGGCACGAATGGCAGCGTCGACCCGCGCCGTCACCTCATCGAGATGCTGAAAGCACACGGACAGCTTGCTCGATGTGTTGACGATCGCGATCTTGGGCTTCTCGAAGTCTTCTTCGGGAATGCCCATTGCTAGCCACTGGGCGCGACGCACCGCCCATCTGGTGCTGCCCGGTTCAAAATTGCTTCGCAGGTTCAGCTTTTTTTGACTATGGTCAGTCATCGAGCTGTGCGCCTTCATTGTTGAGAATTTCTCGGATCTTCCGCCCGTCGATCGCGCGCAGCGCGATGCTGCCGGACACCGCCAATGCTGCCGCGTGACCCGCGGCCTGCCCGTATGAAAAGCACTGCGCGGTGACCCGGGCCGAGGCGACGGCCTCATGCTCCGCCGACAGGCACCGGCCCGCGAAAAGCAGCCCCTCGCCGCGGACCGGAACGAAGCAGCGGAACGGGATCTCGTAGAAGTCGTTCTTGATCCAGTTGACGATCGGCTTCTGGCCGGAATGGAGCTCGATCGGCCAGGGCGATCGAGCAATGCCATCGGCGAATTTCGCGGCATGGACGACATCGTCGTTCCTGAGGACGTAGGTCCCCAGGCCCTGACGGGTCTGGCGAACGCCTACCTGGATGGCCGTGTCGTTGACCCAGCTTTGCTCGCATCCAACAAGCGTATCCCTGAAAAACCGAGCATACTCCCTCACCTGACGTCGCCCGGCCAGTTCCGCCTCGGTGAAATCGGCGGCATAGAGCGGATTGAGCTCCCTCCCGTCGGACCCGACGACACGCGTGCAGTTGCACAGCAGCTCGCCGGGGCGTGTCGTTGGAAACAGCCAGATCTTCGACCGGGGAAGGTCGTATTTCCGGCTTTCCACCGCCTCCTGGATCAAGGAGGTGACCGCAGCCGGCATAATCGTATCGCTGCCGAAATGCGACTGGAAGCGGTCGACGTCTACGCCCAGAAGCCGGAAGATCATGGTCGGGTTTTGGACCCGGCCATCGGCGCCGATGAATGTTTCGAAGCCCGCCATCGCGACGATGTCGGCGTCGCCACTGGCGTCGATGACGGTGGCGGCGCGAACGTCCAGCACTCCTTCCTTGCAATAGGCAGAAACCCCGACCACCCGATCGCCGTCGAGAAGCACGCCGGTAACGGTGGTGTGGAAGAATATCTCGACGTCGGCGGCTTGCAGCAGCTCGTCGGCAGCCTCCCTCCACACCAAAGGGTCGTGGACGCGCGTGAACGTCTTTCCGTAGCGCACGGGCGGAGCGAGGCCGCCGACCTTCTCCATCAGATGAATGAATTCGTCGACAAAACCATGCACCACCTTGACCGGCGGCGCTTTCACGTCGTCGGTCGCCTCGTAAAGCCCGCAGATCGTTCCGGAAAGGCCGGCGACGGCGCCGCCGCCGCAGAAGCCGTATTTTTCGATCAAGCAGACGCTGAGTCCATGCCGCGCCGCCGTGACCGCGGCGCTGACCCCAGTCGCCCCGCCGCCCACCACCAGCACGTCGCATGTTCTCTGGAGCGTGGCCCGTCTATCAACCGCCATGTTCACGCCTCACGAATGATGGTGTTGTACATATTGTCGCCAACATATATATTAGTAGTCGATCGATAGCAAGACGGGTAGCTTTCATAAATTGTCACATGTGGTATTGAGGCGGAGTTAGTACGCTCAGGCTGCATCAGCGGAAAGAATGGTATGGAGAGGCAGAAGGAAAGCGACATCAGAGAGGCCGGCGAAGGCCAGGCGACACCTGTATTAAAGTCGGTCCGCCGCGGCCGCGGCGAGGTTCCGCTTTCGGATCAGGCCTACCAGATCCTCGAGGAGAAGATCGTCACGAACGAGTTTTCGCCGGGCAAGGTCCTTTCTGAAGGCGCGCTCGCGACGCAGTTAGGGATGGGACGCACGCCGGTGCGGGAGGCTCTTCAGCGCCTTGCCAACGAGGGTCTGGTGCAGATCCTTCCGCAGCGCGGCATTCTTGTCTCCGACCTCACGGTCGATGATTATCTGAAGCTGATGGAGGCCCGACGGCCTCTGGAACGCCTCATCGCTGAACTTGCGGCAGTAAGGGCTTCGCAAAAGCAGAATTTTACTATCAGCAAGCAGGCGTCACAATTTCGTCAGGCGCAGCAAAGCGGGAACGAGCGCCTGTTCATGAAAGTCGATCATGAATTCAACCATTCGCTGATAGAGGCTGCTGACAACAACTATGTCAGCCGCATGGTCGGGCTTTTACATGGGCAATCAAGACGCTTCTATTTCAAGCACCACGCTGTCACGGACTTCAGCGAGACTGCGCGCCTGCATGCCGACCTTGCCGAGGCGGTGGCAAACCGACGAGAGGACAACGCCATTGTGGCCGCTGATCGATTGATCGACTTCAACGTCCGATTGGCCAATCGGGTTCTCAATCGGCGCTGACCTTAGGCAGCACCGCAGATAAGTGAAGCCGCGCCGTCGAGCCCGGGCCTCGCGGCCCGCTGCGTCACTGCGGGGTCAGCGCAAGATGCGTTCCTGATTGAGCGCAAAGTCAGAACGGGTCGGCAACCTTTCGAGCGAGGCTTGAAGCCTAAACCTATGCGTGCGGCACCATCACCTCGACGTTCGTCGCGTAAACCATTGTTGTTTTTCTCTAATCCCGTCCGAGAGTCCCACCAAGCAGAATCACTCGCTGTGGCGAAGCTGCCGAGCCGCCACATCCTTCTTATGAGCGTGTCCGCGGCGCTGTACGGCGTCTCAGACACCTGAACCATTTGACCGTCGAGTAGCTCGATACGCCTGCGTGGGAGTGCATGTTCCTGCTACGTACTCCGTTAGCGCTCATGTGTGGAAGGCTCCCGCGTTGAGGCGAATTTGAATCGCGCCGGGTTTTCTGGAGGCCGTTTCATTTGAGTCACGCGGCCATGGCTGGTTCATCCAGCATGGCGTAGTAGCGTTCCTCGGCTTCGGCCGGCGGGATGTTTGCGCATTTCGCAAAAGCCGGACAGGGGTTCCGCTAATTCCCGGACAGTGGTTTCGCTAATGTCGGGACAGTCTGGCGGCGTCGGTCCTCGGGT
>NZ_QGGH01000029.1 GCF_003148495.1 Mesorhizobium loti | reverse complement strand
CAGTCGCTGTCGACCAGCTTCATGGTCGACAAGGGCAACCGGCGCCATTTCATGGAAAAGGAAATCCATGAGCAGCCCGAGGTGATCTCGCACACCCTGGCGAATTATCTGGATTTTGTCGGCGGCGTCTCCAAGCCGCTCGACCTGCCTTTCGATTTCGCAAAGATCAACCGGCTGGCGATTTCGGCCTGCGGTACAGCGTATCTTGCCGGCCTGATCGGCAAATACTGGTTCGAGCGCTACGCGCGGCTGCCGGTCGACATCGATGTCGCCTCCGAATTCCGCTACCGCGAGATGCCGTTGTCGAAGAATGATGCGGCCTTCTTCATCTCGCAATCGGGCGAGACCGCCGACACGCTGGCCTCGCTGCGCTACTGTCGCAAGGCGGGAATGAAGATCGGCGCGATCGTCAACGTGCGCGAATCGACCATGGCGCGCGAATCCGACGTCGTGCTGCCGACGCTGGCCGGACCGGAGATCGGCGTTGCCTCGACCAAGGCGTTCACCTGCCAGCTGTCCGTCCTGGCTTCGCTAGCCGTGCGGGCTGGCGTGGCGCGGGGTACGATCTCGAAAGAACAAGAGAAGGCCTTGGTGCGCGCGCTTTCGGAAGCGCCGCGCTATGCCAACCAGGTGCTTAAGCTCGAAGAGCAGATCGAGCGGATCGCGCGCGAACTCTCGCGCTACAAGGACGTGCTCTATCTCGGCCGCGACACCAATTTCCCGCTGGCCATGGAAGGCGCGTTGAAGCTCAAGGAAATCTCCTACATCCATGCCGAGGGCTATGCCGCGGGCGAGCTGAAGCATGGCCCGATCGCACTGATCGACGAGAACATGCCGGTCATCGTCATCGCGCCGCACGACCGTATTTTCGAAAAGACCGTGTCGAACATGCAGGAAGTGGCGGCGCGTGGCGGCAAGATCATCCTGATCACCGACAGCAAGGGTGCGGCGCTGACCAGCGTCAAGACGATGGAGACGATCGTGCTGCCCGACGTGCCGGAAATCATATCGCCGATCATCTACGCGCTGCCGATCCAGATGCTGGCCTACTTCACCGCCGTGTTCATGGGCACCGACGTCGACCAGCCGCGCAATCTGGCGAAATCGGTGACGGTGGAGTAGGTTTTGCGTCGCAAATTGGAGATAGGGCCGCATGACATCCGCAGTCCATTTCATCCTGGAGCATTCCTGCTTCAAGAATATCTCGTCCCGCTCGGCATGAGTGCGGGAGCGCTGGCGAAAAAGCTCAATCTTCAAGGCACTCGTATCGAACGCATCAAGGGCTTTACCGCCATGTTGGGGTTCCCCGCCGGGCCACCAAGGTCGCCGCATAATAATCAGAAGGCGCCTGCGTTTCGGCTCGGCAGAACACTCATTGGGAGAGAAAGATGAAAACCCGCGCCGCTGTCGCTGCCGGAAAGCCGCTGGAGATCATGGAGGTCGACCTCGACGGTCCGCGCGAGGGCGAGGTGCTGGTGGAGATCAAGGCGATCGGCATCTGCCACACCGACGAATTCACGATGTCGGTCGCCGATCTCGAAGGCCTGTTTCCGGCGATCCTCGGCCATGAGGGCGCCAGCTTCGTTGTCGGCAAGGTGTCACCATGCTCAAGAAGGGCGATCACGCCATCCCGCTCCACACGCCCGAATGCCGGCAGTGCAGGTCGTGAAAAATGAACAATAAGCAGCGATTGTCGTCAGCGTAAAGTCAACAAGATGATCCTCGGTTCTACTAGCCAGGAGAAGCAGAGCCCAGCCACGGTGAGACCGAACGCCGCAGACAACCATCCAGCAATAGCGGCCGTATGAATGTCTGAACCCTGGCGTCCGACAAAAAAACGGCAAAAGTGAATGCCGCCGTTCCATCATTGAGAATCAGCCTGAATGACCGAGATGCTGAAGTGTTCGGGCGCCGGCGTACGAAAGTCTCATGAAGGGACCCGCGGACCGCAGACGATTGCCTATGGACATGGCCCGGCGCTCGTTGCCCTGGCTACTAGCTCCGGCGGCAGCCACTTCTCTCCGCTTGCGACCTGCCGCATGCAGTCCAAGAGTACTTCGGTGGCATACTCCTTTAAGAGGATGCCCCACACCCCCATTGAAATTGCGTCCGCGATCTGGCGGCCTGTTAGAGATGCGGTGAGGAAAATTACCTTCACCGGTAACCGCTCCTTAAGAACGGTTCGCTGAATCGCCAGCCCGCCAACATTCGGCATGGAGACATCAAGCACGGCCAGATCGGGTCGGAGATCGCTAATGAGCGATAACGCTTGCACCCCGCTCGCCGTTGCTGCCAGCACATTGAAATCCGGCGCGGCTTTCAGCACACCCTGCAATCCGCGAAGCAGCAAAGGATGATCGTCAGCGAGGACAACCGAATACATTGTCGCGCTACCTGGCCCCGGGGCAATGCAATGCGCAGGTCAGTCCCGGCGACACACCGCAAGCTGTCAGGTTACCCTTGAGTTCGCTAACCCGCGCGTACAGCGTCTGAGTAACAAAGCCAAAAACGGGGCTTGCCATGCGAACTCCTTTTCGCGCGATCCTTGCATCGCGATCGGCGGAGCCACACAACAGTCAACGCGGGGCGCAACCATGATCGCTACAATCGGCTCGCAGCGCGAACCGCTGTGTCGCGAACGAGCCACGATCCATTTCGAGGAACCGGACAAGAAAGAATAAGAGACCAACGGGGCGATTGCACCGTACCAATAGGTGGTATCGCCAGCTATTTCAGCACGTCCAATCTGCTAGGCCATGAACTCATAAACCCGGGCAGGCGAGCTAGGAGGGCTGCGGTTTGCCGGCTACCGGCTTTGGGATGAGATGTGGTCGATCACGCCGCTTCCTTCCACATAGTGGATCATGCCCGCTTCGGCGGTTTCGATCATGACGCCGGATGACAGAGTGCCGCCGCCGAGCATTTCGGTCGTAGGCATGTCCCAAGTGTCATAGCCTACTGCAAACTCGCGGGTATCAAAATCGCAGACAATCAAGCCTCTCATGCCATCGGCGACTACCTCGTCGCCAACTTTCATCTTCTGCCCCGTCGCGTATTGCATCTTGCTACCTCTTCACAGGTCCGTATGCGGCGACTGGCATAATGTCCGCGTCGACCGTGCTCGCGCAAGCATGGGGCTTTCATGTTCCGCCAGTTTGTGATTCAGACTGCCCATGCGCCGATACGATCTGACCGACTTCGAGTGGCATGTGATCGAGCCGCTCTTGCCCAACGGGCCAAGAGGCGTGCCGTGCTACAACCGCTTCGTGCGATGACGAAAAGCAGGTCTGTGGGACCGGCTGATGGACGCCGTTACGGCCGCGCATGACGGCGACATCCAGATGATCGACAGCACATCTGTCGCCGCCACCACTGCAACTCAAATGGCTGTATGCGCTATGGTCGGGTAGCGCCACAACTGGCAAGGCAGGAGCTGCAGGGGTTCCAACGCCTCAGCAAGTCCCGCGATCCCTAGGGGCGCCGCGCCGCGGCCGTGAATGGGGCGGCGGGGTTCTACCCTATTGCCGGCGGCTCAAAGGCTGCGTCAGCTCCAGACGCTCGGAAGAAGTGCGGTTGTGTTCCACTGCTTGCGCTCGAGTGTCGAATGGAATCGCCACCGTGCTGCCATCGACTATGGCGACAGCCAGGAAGGGGAGCCCGCTCACCGGAGGCGAATAGACAGTATACGTCGGACTTTTCATTAGGCGATGCTAACATAATGATAGCGGGTGATCAATCTTTGGCGTCCGGGATGCCGATCACCCGGTGCCCGGGGGGGGGGCAAGGTGTGAACGGCACCGCGCCGGGATCAATGGATCGGGACGGCGCCGTCCAAGAGGCCTGCGGCTGGTTAACCTCGTCGATTGCCCTAGCTCTCTGGTTGGAGAGGAGACTGGATATGGCAATTTATGGTCTGAGGGTGATCAGCTTCATCTTCGTCGCATTGGCCTTTGTCCCGGCCGCGGCGCACTTCTTCTCGATGTTCAACAAGATGAAGCTCGACGGGACGAGCTATCTGGCCGCGCAACGCGCCTATGATGGCTGGAGCCTGTTCGGCATCGTGGTGCTTGGGGCATTGCTCTCCACAGCCGCCCTGGCAGTCTTGCTTTACCGGTCAGGTGGGGCTTTCGGCCTTGTGTCCTTGCCTTCATCAGCATCGGTGCCACCCAACTTGCCTTCTGGACGCTGACCTATCCGATCAACCAGGTAACCCGGAACTGGACCGTTCTGCCCGAAAACTGGGAGCTGCTGCGGCGCCAGTGGGAATATTCGCACGCCATCGCCGCCGGCCTCAATGCCTTGGCGTTGCTGGTGCTTTTCATATCAGCGCTTCGCGCAGCGGTGCGTTGAACGACCACGTCTTCACCAGCGCATAAGGCAGTCCATCAGTGCATAGGCTCGCGGACCAACTGGAACTTTCTGATTTCGGCGTGCTGATCGATCAATGCAAGCAAATCCGTTGCGGGCCGCTACGGTCCGGCCGGGTCCAGCCAATTTCGAAGGAAAACACCGCGTCGTCGCGATCCGGGCCACGTTCAAGCCCGACCAACCGCGCCCGGTAGCCGAGCGGCTTGACGATTTCGGGTAGATCGTCCGCCTTTCCATCCTTGCATGCGACATCCAGTTCAGCACGATGGTCGCGTGGAATACGCACGTCGATCCATTTCAAAACGAGAACCGTCAACAAGGTCAGCAGCGTTCTGGCTGCGCCTAATCCGTATTGACCACCACCGAATGCCAAGCCGATCGCCGTCATTACCCACAAAGTCGCGGGCCGTGGTGACCCCACTGACAAGGTTGCCACGACGAAGGATGGCGCCGCCGCCGATGAAGCCGACGCCGGTCAGCACGCCAAGCCGAAAGCGCAACACATCCATCGAGGCAAAGGAATCGGGACTCTCGCCGCGAAATCCCAGCAAAATATTTGCCTGGACCATCGTGAGGGCGGCCAGTCCGACGAGGATAGTCGTTCTGCCGAATGACCGCGCGCTTCGCGATCAAGTCCTATCATCGCAGCGGCAAGCACAGTCAAAACCAACCGCGCCGCGATATCTTGCCAGTCTGGATTTAGAGGCATTGGACGGAACCGAATTGGAAGGTCGATTGTCGTGCAATCCAATTCTGGGGCGCGCGTTAGGTTCCCGAGCCGTGTCGGGGCGCTCTCGCAACGGCGGTAGCAAATTGAAATCCGCAGTACTAGCGGCGCGGGCGGCGCAACGGGATGCGCACGACGTTCTCCGATCCTGGCAGATCAAAGGCCATGGCTAGTTGGCGTACGGCGGCCATCTCCACGATCAGTTCTTCGATCGAAAGATCCGGCAGACCGGTCTTCACCCTCTGCCGCACCCGGATCGCAAGCTCATGAACCCGCACCGGGACGAAAAGCGGGCTGTCGTCCAGCAGCTTGCCGATTTCGATCACCACATCGGCATCAATGTCTTTCGGCAATTCCCGCATGGGCGTCACCTTGTTTTCGGGCAACAGCCCAAGCATTGCCCAGGCAATGGGATCGGAGAGGAACATGCCGGGGCCCCGATCGATGGCCAGATTCATAAATCCGCCGGCGTCGGTGTGTCACGAAGAAATGTCGGTACGGAAAATACCAAGCGGGTTCTTCGCGCAATCCACAAGCGCCTTGCCCAAGATCGCGGCTTCGGCAGCGGCCGAAGGGAACAAAAAATATCATCTGGGATTGAGACTGATGGATCGGAGGATCGAGTCATGGACAGCAGGGAAGAGCGCATAAAACGGCGAGCCTATGAAATCTGGGAGCGGGAGGGCCGACCGACCGGACGAGAGCAGGAACACTGGGACCAGGCTGTGCAGGAAATAGAGGCGGAAGGCCCGGAGGCCGAGCGCGAATCGGCCGGTCCAATGGTTGGAGTTGGCTCGAAAAGCACCAGCGGTTGAAGACCCGGCAAGGCAACCAATACGCCTGAGCTTCGTTGGTCGATATCAACCAGAGGAGGCCTCGACAATGAAAACCTTGTCATTGCTGATCTTGGTCGCTGGTCTGGCGCTTGCTGCCTGCGACAACAACACCGAGCCGATGAAAGCCAACGCCGACGCGGTCAACAAGAACCCACAGGTCGATCAGGATGTCAGGCCGCAGTCCACGACCGGCAGTGATCAGCCAGCTACCGTGCCTGCGAGCAAATGACCTTCGATCTCTTAACGCCTGTTGGCAAGGAGAACCAATATGCAAGCTTCAGTCGCAACTGCAACACGCCACCCGCGCCAACTGACCATAGAGCCGTTTGCCGGCACAGTGACCGTGCGATTTTCAGACGCCATAGTCGCAGCCACGGACCGAGCCAAGGTGCTGCGGGAAGAGGGATGTGAGCCTGTCTTCTACATCCCTTTCGAAGATATCTATTTCGACCTTTTCGAAAAGACCGACACCACGAGCGAAAGCCCGATGAAAGGCACCGCCAGCTACTGGCGCGTCCATGCCGTAGGAAGCTCGGCCGACGATTTCATGTGGGCATATGAAACTCCCGACACTGCGGCGAGGGCAATCGCGGGTCACGGCGCGTTCGATCCTGAAAAGGCGCGCATTGATGTCGAGCCGTCGGAAGACAAGCGGCATACGCCCCACGTCTTGGAGTAGATCGCTCGTGCGCACACCGGGCCGGGCTGAGGCTTCGGGTATGCTAGCGGCGCGGAAACTCCTCATCAAGAATGCGTAGTGCCTCTTCGTATTTGACAGTCGAGGCCCCAACTTGTCGCGCCTGCCAGACATTGTCTTCCAGATCCGCACGCTTCACCGGCAGAGCCAATGGGTTCGATGCGGCTCGTCGCACGAAGGCGAAATATTCCTCGCCATCTCTGCGCGACATGGCGTCGACAGCAGAAGCGACCGTCGGACCGAAGCCCGCTTCCTCGAGCTTGGTCCGCGTCCAGCCATCGCCCTTTTCCAGCACGTCATGAAGGTAGGCAACGATCTTCTGATCCATCGTCTCGACTGCATCAACGACACGCCGGCAATGCTCGATGTAAGGCTGGCCGGTCTTGTCGCGTTGCGATGCATGGACCTCTTCAGCGATCTTGGCCGCGCGGTAAAAGATGCTCATCTGGCTTTCCCCTCAGGCATGGTTCACCATCGCTCCTCGGTATCGTGGTGCGGCAGGTCTATTCCACAGCAGACCCAGCCAAGTCGCTGCCTCGACCCATAGTTGTAGCGTGGCTCCAGTGGAGCCGGATTGTCGAATGCCCCAACATGCAGCGCGACCTCGTCGGGCGATGCGTCATAGAAAAGGCTGAGCGGCGATCCGCAGCTGGAGCAGAAACCCCTCTGGGCGATCGGCGAGGACCTGCGATAGGTTGGCGTCGCATTGATCCAGGCGACGCTTTGAGAAGGCACCCAGGCAAGAACCGCGAAGGCGCTGCCGGTCGCTCGCCGGCACATGTCGCAATGGCAGTAATGCACTCTCGGTTCGCCTCCAACGCGAAAGCGGACCGTGCCGCAGAGACATCTTCCGCTCAGTTCCATGTTGGTGTCCCGGCTGATTTACGGCCCCCGTCGCGTGGTTTCATGCGAGTAGCTCCATTCGTCTCAGCGGAAACGCCACGCATTTGCGTCGGTTCCTGGTGCCATCTCAGGAACCAGTCCCGGCACTTGGCGTTGCGTGTCTTTGCTAGGAAGCTGTCGTGGACACATACTGCCGGTTGGAGACGCGCTGATGTCGATGCCAGGCTTGGCCTATGGTCCCCTTGGCGATCGATGCATGCATGTCTGCGTGGATATGCAAAGGCTGTTTGCCGAGCCGTCTCAATGGGCAACACCCCGGATCACCCGTGTCCTCCCACAAATCGAAAGACTGGTCGAAAGACGCGCACCGCAGACGGTCTTTACGCGGTTCCTGCCCGCCCGAAAGGCGGGGCAGGGCGTCGGCACGTGGAAGCGCTACTACGAGCGTTGGGCTTCGATGACGATCGAGACGATCGGACCCGAAATGGCCGAACTGTTGCCGTCATTGGCCGGTTATTGCCCGCCAGCCGCAATCATCGACAAGCACATCTACTCGCCCTGGTTCGAAGGGAGCCTCAGAGCTCGTCTGATGGCACGCGATATCGATACACTGGTCATCACGGGTGGCGAAACAGATGTATGCGTTCTGGCCACCGTGCTCGGGGCCATCGATTTCGGCTATCGCGTGGTTCTGGTCACGGACGCGCTGTGCAGCTCTTCCGACGCAACCCACGACGCGCTGCTGACCGTCTATCATCAGCGGTTTGCGCAGCAGGTCGAGACAGTCGAGATGGAGACGGTTCTCTCGAACTGGACGTGAACCCGCCCTGCCGACCGATCCTTGAAGCTCAAGCGTCCAGGTTGATCAGCGCAACCCCGAGTTCCGGACGCTTGCTGCGGCGTAGATGGCCTGGGGCTTCCACCAGCGTGACTTCCAGCGTTGGCCGAACGATGCCTTCAAGAAGGTGCCCACCTCTTGTGGTTCCGTCGCTCAATCCGAGCACCGCATGGACATGCACGCTGGGCTTGCCATCGTCGCCCAGCGCGATATCGCCGATCGCGCTCAGCACTTCGCATTGTTCGTCGATCGGAATCTTGCGGTAGGTCTTCGCATTCAGGTCAAACCAGCCGACGGTCGCTCGTTCGAACGCACCGATGGCGGTCAACGAAGCGCTGCCGATCTTCTGGTCGACCGCGAAGGCGGTAAGCCCGCCGAATGCTTCTTCTCCAGGGTCCAGCACCACGACGAATGTCCTTTGTCCGCTGACCTCGTTGACGAGTTGTGATTTCATGCTGATGCTCCGAGCACACCAGTCAATGGGCGCGGTGTTCGGCGTTCCGTTTTCGGGTGGCTGCGGCCTTCTTGGCCGATTCCGATCGGCTTGCAGCTGAGCGTGACGCCGATGCCTTGCCGCCGATTCTACCGCCCTTGTGTGCCGCCGGATTGCCTGTGTGCTCACCTCGTCCGGAGCCGCCTTCCTTCTTGCCGCCGCCATCATCCTTGTTGACCGTCGCCCATGCGCGCCGTTCGGCTTCCTTGTCGGAAACCCCGCGCTTCTCGTAGCCTTCTGCGATGTGATCGGCCTTGCGTTCCTGTTTGTCGGTGTATTTCGATTTGTCACCGCGTGGCATGATTTTTTCTCCTTTGTTGGATAGGGCCTGAACGAAAAAGCCGGCTAGAGAGTTCCGGTGCCGATGATATTTCAGCTAGCCCTTGTCAGGCTTTGGAGACCGCAGCAGCAAGGCGAGGGGGACAAACAACGCCGTCACGATTGCGCAGTAGCGAAAGATGTCGACATAGGCGAGCAGCGAAGCCTGGCGCGCGATCAATTGCCCAATCCAGCCGACGGCCTGTTGCTTGGCCTGGAGCATAGTCGATCCCTGGGCAACGAAATGCTCGGTCACCTGACGCAGCGCCTGTTGGTAGGCGGGAGACGATTGTGCCGTATGACTGACAAGGTTTGCCTGGTGGAGCTGCGCGTACTGAGCGATCACCGTGTTAGATAGCGACACGCCAATGCTGCCGCCGATGTTGCGGGCAACATTGATCAGCGCCGATGCCTGATTGGTCTGCTGCGGAACAAGGCCGACGTAAGCGGCCGTCGAAATGGGGATGAACAGGAACGGCAGGCCAATCATCAGGAAGATGCGCGCAAAGGCAAAGAAGCGGAAGCTGGCGTCCGGGGTGAGCGACGTCATATGCCACAGCGCGACCACCACAACGGACATGCCCATCATGATCAGATATTTGGGCTGCACGACGCCGGCGGCAAATCCCGAAATCGGCATCAGCATCAGCATGGCGATGCCGCCCGGCATCATCGAGAGGCCCGACAGGGTCGCCGTATAGTCGAAAGCGGTCTGCTGCAGCTGCGGCATCAACTGTGTGGTGCTGAACAGCACGGCGCCGACCGCCATCATCACCAGGAACGACGTGCCGAACTGACGGCTGAACAGCAGGCGGATGTCGACGATCGGATCGCGGTGACTGAACTCCCATGGGATCAGCAGCAAAAATGAGATCGCCGAAATCGCGGCAAAGGTAGTGATAAAACCTGATGCGAACCAGTCGTTGCGCTGGCCTTCATCAAGGAAGATCTCCAGGCAGCCAAGTGCCGTGGCGACCAGGATGAACCCGACCCAGTCTATCCGGAGGCCGCCCTTCAACCGTTCCTGCCGTTCGCGTTCGAGCACATCAGGCTCGACCAGCAGCCACTGCACGAGGGCAAGCGACATGATGCCAAACGGCACGTTGATGAAGAAGATCCAGTGCCAGGAAAAATTGTCGGTCAGCCAGCCACCGATGGTCGGCCCGACGGTCGGCGCGACGATGACGGCGATGCCATACAGCGCGAACGCCTGCGAACGTTTTTCCGGGGGAAAGGTGTCGGCGAGGATCGACTGTTCGCTGGGCGCCATGCCCCCGCCGCCAAGGCCTTGCAGGATCCTGAAGACAATCAGCATCTCCAGGTTGGGCGCCAACCCGCACAGCAGCGATGCTATGGTGAAGGTCGCCACGCAAAACATGTAATAGCGCTTGCGGCCGATGACGCTGGCCAGCCAGCCGCTGACCGGGATGATCACGGAATTGGCGACCAGATAGGTGGTGATCACCCAGGTGCTTTCGTCCATTCCCGCCGCCAGGCTGCCGGCGATGTTGCGCAGGGCGACGTTGGCGATCGAGGTGTCGAGCACCAGCATGAAGGTGGCGATCGAGACGATGACCGCGATGAGCCAGGGGTTGCGGCCACCGGCGGCGGACCGGCTTTCGCTCGCGCCACCGGCCATTTCGACGGCGCTCATCTCACCTTGACTGTCGGCACAACCGACAGGCCCGGACCGAGCAGCACGCCCGGCGGTTGGTCGAAGACGATCTTGACCGGCACGCGCTGCACCACCTTGACGAAATTGCCCGTGGCGTTCTCGGCCGGCAGCAGGCTGAAGGCCGTGCCACTGCCTGCCTGGATGCTGTCGACGCGGCCGTGGAAGGCCTTTTCGGGATAGGCGTCGATCTCGATGTCAACCGACTGTCCCGGCCGCATCAGGTCGAGTTGCGTTTCCTTGAAATTGGCCTTCACCCAGACTTCGTCGGGAACAAACATCATCAGCACCTGGCCGGGCTGAGCATACGTCCCGATGGCCGCCGAGATGCTGGTTGCCCGTCCGGCAACCGGCGCGGTGATGGTGGTGCGCGACAGTGTGGTGTGCGCCTGCTCCTGAGTGGCTTCGGCCTGATTGAGTTTTGCTTGCGCGCTCTTTTCCTGCGCCTGCAAAACAGTGACCTGGCTTTTCGTGGCAGCCACGTTTGCTCCAGCGCTGTCGAGGGCCGCCTGATCCTGACGCAGCGTCGAAGCGGCCTGTTCGGCCTGCTGTTGAGTGGAGGTTCCCTTGGCCAGCAGTTCGCGGTTGCGCTGGTCCTCAGCCTTGGCAAAATCGAGCGCGGCCTGGGCTTGCGCCACCTGCTTTTGTGCCGCATCGATCTTGGCGTTTTGTGCTTCGATCTGGGCTTCGACATCGACGATGTCGGCCTGGGCGGAAGCCACGCCGGCATTCGCCTCCGCGAGCCTCGCCTGATAGTCGCTGTCGTCGATACGCAGGAGCACGTCACCGGCTTTCACCGGCTGGTTGTCGGTGACCGCGACATCGGTGATGCGGCCCGAAATCTCGGCACCGATCGTCACCGTGCGGGCATCGATGAATGCATCGTCAGTCGATTCATACTGGCGGGCGTTCAGCCACCACAAGACCAGCCCCAAGGCAATCAGGAACAGCACGAGCAAGATCGCGATGGATATGTAGGGGTGCCGTCGTGGGAAGCGCAGCAGGCTGGGCTTTGGTTCTTCGGCGTCGTTGTCACGCGTTTTGCTCTTCGTAGCGTCAACCCGACCCGCATCTTCCCTGCGTTTTGGCGAGGCGTCTGATTTGGCCCTGCGCGACGTACCCTGCGTGTCGCTGGTTTCGGCAGGCTCTTTGGTTTGGGTTTTCGCGTCCACGGGAGAACTCTCAGGAAGGTGTCGACCGTTTTGGCAGTGGCCAATCAACGACAGCCGCTCGCAAAAGGTTCCTGACGACCGATAACGGTTTCGCGCCTGGTGAAGTCGACTCAGCCGATTGCGAACCTGATCACGATCGCCGGGATCACGATGCCGACCAACCCGGCTATGAAGATGATTCGACGTGTGCGTGTTCGCAGGATGATCTCACCCTGCCGCGCCCGCTCCGCCGAGAATACACGCCCACCGTCACTGTTCTTGTCATGCCGATCATCGCCCATGATCGTTTCTCTCGTGCTTTCGAAAGACAACCATCGCCCGGCAGGTGAAGTTCCGGATGCGTCGATGCAGCCAACAAAAAATTGATCACAGGCGCGTGAGGAGGGAACTTTGATCTTTGCGGTTGGTTGGGTCCGCTTGAGACCCAGCCAGCCCGGAGCCAGCCATGTCCGAAGCCAAAATTGCCAGTGGCCTGAGCAGACGCATGTTCATGACGGCCTCTGTTTCGGCGGTAGCGGCAATGCCGCTTGTCAATTCCTCGAAGAGCGCTGACCAGCCAACGTCCGCCAAACCGGCCGGACCGCGCGACCTGTCGGCGGTTTCAATGCGTATCAACAAACAGCCCTACAACCTCGCGCTCGACAATCGCACCAGCCTGCTTGACGCTCTGCGCGATCATGTTGGCCTGACTGGCACCAAGAAAGGTTGCGACCACGGGCAATGCGGCGCGTGCACCGTTCTTGTCGATGGAAAGCGGGTGCTCTCGTGCCTGAGTTTCGCCATCATGAACCAGGGCCGCGAGATCACAACCGTGGAAGGCTTGGTTTCGACGGACGGGGAACTGCATCCGGTCCAGCAGGCTTTTGTCGATCACGATGCCTTTCAATGCGGCTATTGCACACCGGGCCAGATCATGTCCGCCATCGGGTGCATCAACGAAGGCCATGCCGGGTCGGAAGATGATATTCGCGAATATATGAGTGGCAATCTGTGCCGCTGTGCTGCCTATCCGAACATCGTTGCGGCGATCGTCCAGGCCCGCGACGAGATCAGGAGGGCCTAGGATGCGCCCCTTCGTCTATGAACGCCCAACCAGCGTCTCCTCAGCGGTCGACATCGCGACTCATGCCGATACTGGGCAGAGTCCGCCGACTGCGGCCAACACGCAGTTTATCGCCGGTGGCACCAATCTGGCCGACTACATGAGGCTCGGTGTCGCGCAACCGGAGCGATTGATCGATCTCAACACTCTCGTCGAACCCGCCTTGCGGCAGATCAGGATAGAGGATGATGCCATTCGCTTCGGGGCGTTGGTTCGCATGAGTGAAGCAGCCGACAACGGGGATGTCAGGCGCCGTTGTCCGCTCCTGGCCGAAAGTCTGCAGTTCGCCGCCAGCGGCCAGCTTCGCAACATGGCGAGCCTCGGCGGCAATGTGCTGCAGCGGACGCGCTGCGAATATTTCCGTGAAACCTCGTGGCCATGCAACAAACGTGAGCCAGGTTCCGGCTGCGCCGCGATGGAAGGGTTCAACCGCCAGCATGCGGTTCTCGGCACCAGCGATGCCTGCATTGCCGCATACCACGGCGATTTCGCGCAAGCCCTGATTGCGCTCGGCGCAACGGTCGACATCGAAGGCCAGCAAGGAAGACGCACGCTGGCCTTTGCCAAGCTGCATCGGCGGCCGGGCGAGACGCCGAACATCGAAACGGATCTCGCGGCAGACGAGCTCATCACCGCGATCGAAGTGCCGCTCGCGCCATGGAGCAGCAGGTCGCGCTATTTGAAGATACGCGATCGCGAATCTTACGCGTTTGCGCTGGCATCCGCGGCTGTCGCGCTCGACATGGACGGCGAGAGGGTCAGGAGCGCGCGCATCGCTCTTGGCGGCGTTGCGACCGTGCCGTGGCGGGCGAGCGCGGCGGAAGACACGCTCAAGGGCAAGGTGCTTGACGAGGCGGCGGCACGAGCCGCCGCCGATGTCGCCTTTGCCGATGCCAAGCCGCGTGAACACAACGCATTCAAGATACCGCTCGGCAAACGCACGCTGGTGCGGGCGCTGCTCGAAACACGGGATATGAAGGGCTGAGCCATGAACCAAGCCGCACCCGCCCCCAAAGACAATCAGGGCGATCCTGTTGTCCGTATCGATGCCCGGCTGAAGGTTACCGGACAGGCCAGTTATCCCGCCGACATCACCACGGCCAACGTCGCCTACGGCGCCCTTGTCACCAGCAGCATCGCTCGAGGCAAGGTCTCCAAACTTCAAATGGACGATGCCAAGGCGGTGCCGGGTGTGTTGGAAATCGTCACCCATGGCGACATGGACAACACCCACAAACCGAAATTCGGCAACACCGGCGCAAGTTCGATCGGGCCGTTGCACGACAAGACGATTTTCTACGATGGCCAGATCGTCGCTCTGGTCGTTGCTGAGACCTTTGAGGCGGCGGAAGAAGCAGCCACGTTGATCCACGCCGACTATGAGGACGAACCACCCAGCGCCACCTTCGAGTCAAAAGGCGTGAAGGTGGAGCCGGCTGCCGGCAAAAGCCCGATGTTGAAGGAGGATGCAAAAGCCGGCGACTTCGACGCCGCCTGGGCGGAGGCGGCTGTGAAGATCGACGAAAAATATTCGACGCCGACCCAGCACCACAATCCGATCGAACTGTTTTCGACCACGGCGATATGGCAGGGCGATCAACTGACGATCCACGAGCCCTCGCAGAACGTGACCGGCTGGAAGGTGGAACTGGCACGCCAGCTGAAGCTCGACCCGGCCAACGTTCGAATCATCAGTCCCTATATCGGCGGGGCCTTCGGCTCGAAGGGACCGATGACGGCCCGCACGGCCATCGTCGCCATCGCCGCGCGGCGAATTGGTCGTCCAGTTCGCTGCGTCGTTAGCCGCATACAGGCCTTCGGTACGCAGACCTACCGCGCCGAGACGCGGCATCGGATCCGCATAGGCGCCGGCAAGGACGGCCGCATCACGGCGTTCGGACATGAGGGCTGGGAGGTGACGTCACGCCCTGACCCTTATGTCGTCGGTGGCACGTCCGCCACCGCGCGCATGTACAACTACGGCTCCGTCCTGACGCATGTTTCGTTGGTCCACGCCGATCGCAACACCCCAGGCTATATGCGCTCGCCGCCGGAGACCCCTTACGTCTACGCACTGGAGAACGCCATGGACGAGATGGCGGTAGCGCTCGGCATGGACCCTGTCGAGTTCCGCCGCATCAATGAGCCGGAGAAGGAGCCCATCGAGGGCAAGCCGTTTTCAAGCCGCTCGCTCATCAAATGCTACGACCAGGCGTCGGAGGCGTTTGGCTGGTCGAGGCGCGATCCCAAAGTTGGCTCGATGCGTGACGGCGACTGGCTGGTCGGCATGGGATGCGCGACCGCGATCTATCCGACCGCCGTCGCACCCTGCGCTGCCAGGGTTCGTCTCACCGCCGACGGCGCGGTCCGGGTCCAATGTGGTTCGCATGAAATCGGCACTGGTGTTCGCACCATCGCAGCACAGATGGCAGCCGAAAGGCTGGGTGTCGGCATCGAAAAGATCAGTGTCGAGATGGGCGACAGCACCTTGCCGCCGGCCCCGGTGTCGGGCGGCTCGATTTCGACAGCCAGCGTCTGCTCGGCGGTGATGAAGGCCTGCGATGCCGTACGCGACAAGCTGTTCGCGGCCGCGGCCGGCAACGATGGTCCCCTTGCCAGTTCGGCCAATGCGAAACTGGATATGGCGGATGGGAAAGTCGTTGCGGAGACTGGCAAATCGGCAAAGCTGGCCGATGTCTTCAAGGCCATGCGGGTCGGCGCCATCGAGGAATATGCCGAATTTGCGCCCAAGGGTTCTTCGCCGGAGGCACTAAGCAAGCTCTATGCCGGACAGCCGGAATTTCATGGTGGGGAAGGAGACAAGGATTCGGTCAAATATGCCTTTGGCGCCGAGTTCGTGGAAGTGCGCATCAATCGCTACACCCGTGAGGTCAGGGTGCCGCGCATCGTCGGTGCCTTTGCTGCCGGGCGCATCATGAACACGCGCACCGCGCGCAGCCAGTTGATGGGCGGTATGATCTGGGGGATCGGCCAGGCTTTGCACGAGGCAACGGAGATCGATCGGCGGCACGCGCGCTACGTCAACCGCGACCTGCAGGACTATCTGGTGCCGGTCAACGCGGACATCAAACAGGTCGACGTGATCCTCGTCCCGGAAGTCGATCACGAGGTCAATCCTGCCGGTGTCAAGGGGTTGGGCGAACTTGGCAACGTTGGAACAGCTGCTGCCGTGGCAAGTGCGGTCTATCACGCCACCGGGAAGCGCATCCGCGATCTGCCAATCAGGATCGACGATTTGATAGACTGACGATTTGGGGCATTGGACTGAAAGTGGAACTCGTAACCCATAAGAAATTCAAAAACGGCAGGTTGATGCCGTGGGGAAAAGGCACGGTCGTTAGCGGAGCAAAGGGATTTGTCTACCTTTGCGGAAACACGGCAACCGCCGACGATTATGATCCAGCCGGAAAGAAGGGAGGCGGCTTCACTGGCGATGCAGCGGCACAGTGGCGCGCCATTCTGACGAACATCAAATCAGATCTGGAAGACCTCGGTAGCACGCTCGACTACCTCATCCGGCTGACCTTCTTCATCAAGGGGCCGTTTCCCGATGGTGGCGTTCTGAGTTCTCCCAATTTTCGCCTGGACGTGCTGGACGAGTTCTTTGCCGAGCATTGCCCGAAGCACTGCAGCTATAACAACCCGCCGCCCTCGGAGGTGATCGGGGTTGCAGCGCTTGCACAAGCCGACATTGTTGTTGAAATTGTCGCGATGGCGGCGCTGCCAGATTGAATAGAGTTTCCGCGTGCAATAGTGCTGGCTTAGTTACCCTTGGCTCTCGCGTATCATTCCGGGGCTGTGGCTGGAGCCGTGTAACGGCGGCGAACGGCATCGAGCACGCGCTTGCGGCTCTCCTCGGCGGATAGTGTTTTGTCCTCTTCCGCCTCGGCTGTTTCGCGTGCGAGGTCCTTGTCCCTGATCTGATGCCGGAACCATTTGGAATAGTCGCCGGCATGCAAATGAAACTCCCAGGTCTTGTCGTCGATGCCCTCAGCGATCTGGGCAAAGATCATCAGATTGTGGGCTCTGAGGTTCATCGCATTGTCAGGGCCATGGAAATAGAAGCTGCCTGCTTCATCGAGCTGGCCTTCGGCGTATTTGCGGCTGTGCCGCTTGAGTGACTGGCGCGGCTCGATCACCTTGACCGTTTTGACTTTCTTGCCTGCCTGCGGCCGCCAGAACAGCACGCGTGCGCCCTTGGGAGTTGGGATGGCCTTCGGTGCCTCAATGCCTGTCTCATGGCAGAAGACCTTCACCACGTCCTTCGCCTTGGGGCCGAGCGCAATGATAGCCGTCACCAGGCGCAACGCGTCGGTCGAGATCGCCTCGGGGTGAACAGTGATCAGGATTGTGCCCGGCAATTCCAGTGACAGGACAGCCCGCGTATCGTCGCGCCGCTTGGGCAGGAGATGATGCGCTTCGTCGATGATGAGCCAATGCGGCCTTGCGGTGCGGCGGCGAAAACTGCCGAGGCCGGGCAGCAGGTCGGCAAAGAAATCAGGTCGCTCATTGACGCGCAGCGCCAGTCCATTGACGACGATATTGCTGTCGGCCTTGGCGATCAGATCCAGCACCTGCGCCTTTGTCGGTGCGCTTGATCCGTCACCAAGCCGCACGGCGCCCTCGAGGCCGTCGTAGTCTCCCTCGGGATCGAAGACGCAGAACTGAAACTTGCTCTCGACGAAGCGCTCCGTCAGTGCGGTGGCCAAGGTGGATTTGCCGATGCCCGAACTGCCGGCGATGAGGACCGTGTCGGTCGGAGACAAATAGATCTCGTCGCCGCCGGCCGATCCGAGAACGATACCGTCGTGGCGCCTCGATACGATCGCGTGATCATGCTTGATCATCTTGTCGATCAGTTGCTCCACGCCTTTGCCGCGTGCGCCACGCATGACCAAGTTGGCTGTATCCTTGACCGCTGGAATTGCATTATCGACGGCGACACTGCAGCCGCAGGCCTGCAGGAAGGCGTGGTCGTTTTCGGCGTCGCCGACGCCGATGACATTGTGCGGTGAAAGACGAAGATCCTGAAGGGCGGCAGCCAGCCCGGTAGCTTTGTTGATGCCGCTCGGCAGAATCATCACCGCGCCCTTGTTGAAAATGATTTCCAGTTCGAGGCCCATCTTCTTGATGACCTCGAGCACCGTGGCCTGATGGGGTTCCCAGGTCGCGATGATCGACTGGCCGACCGACAACGGCTTGACGCCCTGCTTCTTCAGTCTGGCGACGAATTTGGGCTCAGGCGAAGGGGCGATCACCCGCTCTTGCTCGCTGGCCGGCGTGTAGATCAGCGCTCCATTCTCGGCGACGACCTTGTCGAAGAGACTGACCTCTGAGAAGACGCGCTTGAGATCGGGCAGTTCGCGCCCGGTGACGAGAACGAGCTTGCGGCCGCTTTTCTTGAACCGCTTGAGGGCAGAGAGCGTTTTCCTGGCGACGATTCCGTCATGAGCCAAAGTGCCGTCATAGTCCGTCGCCAACGCAATGAAATACATTCTGCCAACCCTTCACGGTTCTGGTTCCCGCTCTGGGTAGAACGTGCCGTCGAGACAAAGGCTCCAATCGGAGACATTGCGGGCTTTCGAAAAGGTGGGCAGTTTCACCCGAAAAGTCAGGAACCCCTCCGGCATTGGTACGTTGACCGACAAGCTGGGGGCCTCAGTCTCGGCTCTCGCGGCAGCGAGCAAACCTCGCCGCTAAAATCCACATTGAGCGCAATGAAAGGCAAGGTCATGGGCTTCTTTTCGAAGGACATCAAGACACTCGACGATCTGTTCGTGCACACGCTGCGGGACATCTACTACGCCGAAAAGCAGATCGAGAAAGCGCTGCCGAAGATGATCGACAAGGCAACCGACCCGCAACTGAAAGCTGGATTCGAAAAACATCTCGGCCAGACCAGGGGCCATATCGAGCGCGTCGAAGAGGTGTTCGAGTTGCATGGCGTTAAGGCCAAGACGGTCAACTGCCCGGCAATCGACGGCATTCTCGAGGAGGCCGACGATGTGAGCGGTGACGTAGATGACAAGGAAGTCCTCGATGCGGCGCTGATCGCATCGGCGCAGGCCGTCGAGCACTATGAGATGACACGCTACGGTACACTCATCGCCTGGGCCAAGCAGCTTGGCCGCACTGACTGTGCTAACGTGCTGGCCAAGAACCTCAGAGAAGAACAGGCGACCGATCGCAAGCTCACCGAAATGGCGGAAAGCAAGATCAACCTCCAGGCCGCTGAATAAGGCTGAAACCGGGCTGGCCGGAACTTCGGCCGGCCTGGCAGCTGTCAGTGCGGCAGCTCGATGCTCAAGGCCGCCGATTGCTTGCGTAGCGCCTCGCCGTCATCCTGCGGCATGCGGGCGGGTCCTGCAGGTTCCGTGCAGATGCGGTATGCTGCGTAAGCAAGCGCCATCCTGAAAAAGCAGACGAACCACCCATCCTACTCCTTGGTCATACGTTTCGTTTCGGCCACCCTCAGTAGCCTCCGACAACCGGCAAAATCTCACCGGTGATGTAACTTGAGCACTGCGGCGAGGCGAGGAACACATAGGCTGGCGCAAGTTCTTCCGGTTGTGCGGGCCGTTTCATCGGCGTGTCCATCCCGAATTTCGAAACGTCATCAGCCTCCTTGTCCGATGGGTTCAGCGGTGTCCACACCGGACCTGGCGCAACCGCGTTTACCCTTATCCCCTTGCCGATCAGATTGCCGGAAAGGGCCCGCGTAAAGGCGTGAATGCCCCCCTTGGTCATTGAATAGTCGACCAATTGCTTTGAACCGTCGATGCCGGTTACCGAACCGGTGTTGATGATCGCCGACCCTGGCTTCATGTGCGGTATCGCCTCCTGTGCCATGTGGAAGTAACCATAGAGATTGGTCTTCAGCGTCGTGTCGAAATGCTCTTCGGTCAGTTCGCTGAAATCGCTGGAATGGATCTGGAAGGCTGCATTGTTGACCAGCACGTCGATACGGCCAAATTCCTTCACGGTCTCGGCCACCGAGTTGCGGCAGTGATCGCGATCGCTGACGTCGGCCTTGACCAGAATGCAGCGTCGTCCCTCTTTCTCCACTGCGGATTTGGTCTCTTCGGCATCCTTGTCTTCGGCGAGATAGACGATCACGATGTCGGCGCCCTCGCGGGCGAACAAAACCGCCACCGAACGGCCAATGCCGGAATCGCCGCCGGTGATGAGCGCTACCTTTCCGTCGAGTTTTTTCGATCCGAGATAGTATGGCGCATCATACAGCGGCGCCGGCTCGATCGCCCATTCATGCCCAGGCTTGGGTTGATGTTGCTCGGGGAAGGGAGGTTCGGGATACTCGCGCGCACCGGCCTGCATGGCGCCTTGCTGCTTGCCATTGCCTTTCGATTTGTCCTTGGCATCGATGCCACGCTGGATATGGCGTTGCTTGGCCGCTTCGCCCGCTATTTCCGACTTCATCTGCATGATCGTCTCCTCGGCTTGGAGAGGGAACAACGCATGGGCGGCCAAAAGGTTTATGGCCAACGCATCATTCCTTCAAACCGGCGACACGCTCGAGAAATGACCGTTGCAGTGTGGCGCGGCCGATCATCCGAAAAGCCGCATTCCGGAATGTCGGCAGGACAGGACTGTCCGATTGCGCCACCGACACGACACGCTCGCTGAGTTTGATCCAGCGCCGCCCTACCGGCCATCGCTCGCCACTGTGGCCGGCAAGCGTGCGCGACGGCAAGAAAGTAGCGAACGTCATCCCAGTCGATCATGGTGCAATCCGGCACCGCGCGGTGCGCCTTCCAAAGCCCGACATCAGTCGCCCAGCCGGATCGATTTCGCACCACCGATGTGCGCGATTGCGCACTCACCGCCCGACTTCGGCGAACCCATCTTGAGGCTCTCGCGGGCCTTTCCCGTACAGCCAAAGACACCAGACGGCGAAACGAAGGATGCACGTCATGACCAGACTGAATGGAAAGACCGCCGTCATCACGGGTGGCGCGACCGGCATCGGCCGCGCGTCGGCAAAGCGCTTCATCGAGGAAGGCGCCTTCGTTTTCATCTTCGGCCGCCGGCAGGACGC
>NZ_QGGH01000028.1 GCF_003148495.1 Mesorhizobium loti | reverse complement strand
CTTGGCGAAAACTCCTCACGCAACCTGAGACAATAAACTCCATCGGGATGCGGGACTGGGCACACGTCGGTCAATCAAAATGACCGTTGGTATTACTACGCCCTCTGCTGACTCCTGCATCACGGTCAGGTCACCTTGCGGTTCCCTCAGTTCCGAAGTCGGAACATGACGCAGGCCTCCCCAGGTAAGTTCAATCGCCTTCCCCGCGCACCTGCCGGATCTACAGCCCTGCCCTTTGATGGATATGGACTTCGCGACACGTTGCCCGCTCGTCCGGCCAGGGATGCCTCATATCCGGTTTCTGTTCGTCAGGTCGCGGTTTTGCTCCACGCTTCCTTCAGACACACCACCTCGCGGTAATGCCCTTGCGCTTTGCTAAGTCTTCACCTCCATCAGGTTGGCTAGGGGACTTTCACCCCCAGGCGGTTGAACATGCTGGGCACACAACGAAGCCGCTGACGCGGCATTTGGCGGGTCGGTTTGCGGGTGAAGCTTCTGTTTTAGAGGATTGCGGCTGTTGAAGCGCAATCTTGAGAACAGGAGCAATAAAATGGCTGAGTTGAGCCCGCTTCGCCGGCGCATGATCGAGGATTTGACGATCCGTAATCTGTCGCCGGCCACGCAGCGATCCTACGTGCATGCCGTGGCGAAGTTTTCGCGCTACTTTGGCCGTTCGCCGGACCGGCTCGGTCTGGAGGACGTCCGCGCCTTCCAAGTTCATCTGGTGTCGACCGGAATCTCGTGGCCAGCGCTGAACCAGACGGTGTGCGCGCTGCGGTTCTTCTACGGCGTGACGCTGGGCCATGCCGAGATTCCGGAGCGGATCGTCTATGCTCGCTCGCCACGCACGCTGCCGGTGGTGTTGAGCGCCGACGAGGTCGTCGCCTTCCTGGAGGCGGTGCCGAGCCTGAAGAGCCGTACGGCGCTGACGACGGCCTACGCAGCAGGTCTTCGCGCCTCGGAGACTGTCGGGCTGAAGGCCGGCGACATCGACAGCGGTCGCGGGGTGATCCGTGTCGAGCATGGCAAGGGCGGCAAGGACCGCACCGTGATGCTGTCGGCGCAGCTGCTGCGTATCCTGCGGGTCTACTGGCGTCTGGCGAAGCCGCAGGGCTGGCTGTTTCCCGGCCGAGACGCCAATCGGCCCATCGACGTGCAGGTGCTGTATTCGGCCTGCCGCTCGGCGCGAGCCGCCGCCGGCATCGACAAGCGCGTGACGGTCCACACGCTCAGGCACAGCTTCGCCACGCATCTGCTCGAGAACGGCACCGATATCCGCATCATCCAGGTGCTGCTTGGCCACAACAATCTTTCCTCGACGGCGCGCTACACCAAGGTCTCGAACGGCCTCATCCGGCGCACGACGAGCCGGCTCGAACGGCTGAACATCGAAGTCGTGCCGCCGGGCTGACCGGTCCCGCCCATGTCGGCGAGACTGGAGGTGGCGGATATCTTCCGCCGCCATGGCGAGGCGTATCGACAGGCCGGGCCCCTGCAGCTTGGGCCTGAGGGCGGATAACGGTCGCGTCGATCATCAGCCATTCCAAAATCGGGATCGCTGCTGATCGCTTCGAACATGCGGTCGAACACGCCCGCTTCGATCCAGCGGTAGTAACGTCGCTTTGCCCTCTGATGCGGACCAAACCGCTCTGGCAGATCGCGCCAGCGTGCCAGAGCGAGCCATCAACAAAAGCGCATCGAAGAAGCGCCGGCCATTGCTACGAGGGCCGCGCTTGCCCTTGCGTCCGCCCGGCACAAACGGCTCGATCTGCTCCCACTGACCGCCGCGTGGGACCTCACCTTCCAAAGCCGACCTCCAAAAGTCAGCCTTGAATCTGATTTGCATCGCAATGGGAATCCCAAGCCGTTAAATTGTCACTACAGCCCAACGCTTGGTGCCGGCGCGCCGCCCGTCGAAGTCGCCCCATCCCCCATGTTTTCTCTCGCTCGCTGCGAAACTGCCGATGTAGCGCAGTTTCTGACAAACTTTGCTCTGGCATGGACAGCCAATTTAATTCCCCGTATCCTAGAGTTTGATGTCGTCAAGTGGCCAGATCGGACGGCGGACATGGCACAATCTTGACAGCAGTTCCGAGCCCAACATCCCACCCCCGTCCACCATGAGCACTTCGCGCGCGATCGGTTCGAAGGCCGCACGGAAATGATGAGACGACTTTAGCGCGATAGTCGCGCAGTGAAACGGGTCCACGCCAAGAGAGGTAAGTTGCGCAAGGTCGACTCCTTGGCAGTTTCGCGAAATTACCGCGACTTCGATGCCGCCCACACGGAGCATCAGGCTCGGCCCGAAGCTGTTCCACACGCCTCCGCCAAGAAACGAAGGACCATAGCAGCGGAAATGTCCGCTAGTTATTGACACCACCTGCCCTTCGACTTCGAGCGGTCCACCGCCCATCTCAGGGGCATGCTTGCCACCAAGAACGATCCGCCCCCTGTTCCCCACACCGATGGCGATGCCGGCCTGAACCGCCGCAGGATCGAAGATCGCATGGAAGGCGGCGTTCTGGAGGTCGGCTGCGATCATAACTCGCAGCAAATCCGTAGCGTCTCCGTATGCACCGCCGCCCGGATTGTCGCTGTTATCAGCGAGCACTAAGGGCTTTTTGGCATGCAATTCGCCAGATTTTGCTTGCTCCACTGCTTGGGCAGCGGTGGCTGATGTCCAAGGGGAGGAGACAAACTCACGTGTCTCCCATGCGTAATCCATAAATTCCTCTGCAATGCGCTGCGCCGCGGTGGTATCGCCATCGGCAGTAACGGTGACGCTGGGCCCGACATCGTAGATGTCGCTCAGTTCGAATCCAGCGCAGACGCTGACTACCAGTGCCTTTCCGGAGGCCTCCAACGCCTCGCCGCGGTTGATCAGCTCGCGCATCGGGCCTACCTGAGTACGCCCGCCATCGAGACCATACACCATCGGGCGCTTGGCGATGACCGTGCGGGGGCGAATCTCACCGCGCAGAGCGCGGTCGAGCAGTTCTGCGCCCTGCCAGGCGCGTTCATAATAGTCAATATGAGGATACGTCCGTACTGCAATCAGCGCTGAGGCGTTTGCCGCCATCTTTGCCGTGACGTTGGCATGCAGGTCGAGCGTAGCGACGATCGGCGCGTCCGGCCCGAGCACAGTACGCAGTCGTGCAAGGATCTCGCCTTCCGGGTCTTCGCAGCCCTCGGCAACCATAGCCCCATGCAACTCGAAGAGCGCTCCATCGCAGCCTTTGGCCCCTGTAAGGAACCAGTCGCAAAGCTGCTCAAATGTTTCCCCCGTCACTCTGCCCCCTGCGTCCGCAAAGGCGACGAGTGGATGAGACAGCGTCCAGCCGAATTTCTCTGCCGCCTCGAATGTAGCGCCCAGTGAAGTGTGCGTACCGCGCAACGCCGGCGGAATCTCATCGCCCAGCAGCAATCCCGAGACCCGGAAATGTTCGAGCGTGGTCGGTATTTTGTTGAAGGTGTTTGTCTCCTGGTTGATGTAGCCAGTCAGGATGCGGTAGCCCATGAGAACCTCTTCGATGAATGGCGCCCGAGACATGATGGGTCCGGGGGAGGGAAACTTTTGACGTTAGATTTCCGTATCGTCTTTTCGACAACAATGGCTGATTGTTGTACTACCCAAGACAGGAAGGTTTGTGCCGAAAAGTATCGTTTGTTGAAATGCTAGCTTCGGAAACTGGGGCGGTTTGAAATGAGATACCCTGCTAGGCCGATACCGAGGGAAAAAGCACTTGCAAAAAATGCAAACCTTGCGGACCTTTTTTAAAGGAGGGGTCTCTATGCCCACTGAATATCCAGCTGTCATGTCGCCCCCCGAGGGTGTGAGGCATCCTCACGGGCGGCTCGTTCCCAGCCTATCTTTCTCGCTAGGAGCTGGGTCGCGCGGTCGCGATGGGGGATCGATATTAGGCCATCCATGATCCGCATGACGATATTATCAAAGCTGCGGCTGTAGGCGGCGATGACGCCGATCAGAGCCCTGGCAAGAGCCGCGCATGCCGCCGATAGCAATCCGACCATGAGAGGCGGAGAAGATCCGATAGCTGCAGCCGACCCATCGGCACGGCTTCAACTGGTGCGGAGATGAGCGTCATATCAGTACCGGATCCGTGGATCGATCAGCGTAAAGGCCAGATCGACCGTGAGGTTGATAAAGACGTACAGACCCGAAGTCAGGATGAGCACGCTCTGGATTATGGGAAGTCGCGGTTGTTGATCGCATCGACGACCAGACGACCGATACCGGGTATGTTGAACACCGTTTCCGTAAGAACAACCCCGCCGATCAGATAGACGAAGCTTATGCCGATGAGCCGTCAGCGTCAGTAGCCAGCTCGCCTGAAACTGTCAGTGCGGGCCTTAGCGCGCCGGTCCTTCAAACAACGTGACAGCCCCGTGCGGCCTATCGGGTCGCAGCCTTGTCGAGCCAACGTGACCCGAAGCGACGGCCAACGCGCTGTAGGCCTTTGCCGGCCGCAATCTTCAAGCGCAGCATTGAGGCGCCATCCTGCTTCTGGAAAACGATCCGATTACCGTCTGCGTCCATGACGGCAACCCTCAGGGTCTTCAGACTTTCGTCCTTGCTTTGGTGAGCACGGCTTCAATCATGCGATGTAAGTTATGCACGGCGGCAGAGCGCCTATTCATGGACGAGTCAACCGCGCCGGTGCTCGATCCCGGACGCGGGAGGTCAAGAAGGGCTTCTTCTGAGCAATCGCCTCCGATGACCGCGGCTATCTTCACGAATGGGAAACCTGCGGTTATGGATTCTGGGTGGTCTATGAACGAGATGACAATGGCGACTTGCGCTTCGTGGGGCGGTCCGGGCTGCGCCGATTCGACGACAAAGCCCTTGAAGTCGGATGCATCTTGTTTGGAGCCCGGTGCGGTCAGGGGATTGGTCCTGAAAGCTCTAAGCCAGTGATCGAATTCGCCTTGGCAACCCAACCTATCGATCGGTTGGTCTCTTTCATACCCCCAATGAATATACGATCTCTCAGAGCGAGAACCCGACAAGGCTTTACCCACTTTGGGTCCGTTGTCGTTGATGGAACGAACTACCAGTTCTTGGAATTTCGCCGTCCGCCTCAGTAATGCGCAGGAAACTGGTGGGCTTCGGGCTCAAAGTTTGACCGGGTCAGGGTGCCAGGCCAAATGTCGTGGTCCTGCCTCCTTGAAGAGGTATCATAAGAACCGTACCATAACGCGGACGTTTGCTGCGCGATCGATTAATAGCGGTGCGAGCCAACAGGTCAGGATTATGCAATCTACCCGGACGAAGCGCGCAAGGTGCACGCCAACATTCTGAACAAGCGGCGAAAACGGCGACCTGGAGCGCTACTGGACCGGCTTCGCCCTGTGCGAGGAGTCCCAGGCGACCAACCGCGGCATCCAAGGGAAAGCTGAAACCGCTGACATCCTGTACCGGCCAGGCGAAACCAAAGTCAACTGAGCGCGGAACGCGATGAGCACCACTAGCGGCGACGAGGTCACCATACGCGCCCTCTCAAAATTCTTCACCCTTGGCGGTTGTCAGCTTGCCGTGCTGAGGACGCTCAACCTCGGGTCGGGGATCGTGTGGGGATACGATATGATTCACGAAAGTGTCCAAACAGTAATGGATGAGTTTGACCGATGAAGCTGATGACAGAACGTCTCAACCGCGGCCTTGGGAGAGACAAAGACAGGATCCCAATGGCACGAATTTACGGTGATGCGGACGAAGACGCTTCCATCCTAAAGTGCTGACGGTCGAGGAAGCCAATGTCAGTACCGACCTTGCGATCGAGCGTGCCCGGACCAACGGTTTTGATTTTCAGGCGGCGGAGATGAAGGGCAGCGGCGAGTTTATCGGTATGATCGGGCTCGCCGTCCTCGCTGAGGCCATGCAGGCGGGACTTCCCAGCCATCGGAGCGTCGAAATAGGATGTTTTCTTGCAAAAGAGCATTGGGGCCAAGGACTCGCCGGAAGGTGCGCGGGCATGGCTCGACTACGCCTGGTCAATCGGTCTGCCGGAGGTCGCAGCCTTCACAGCCAGGGAGAACGCGCCGAGCCAAAGGGTCATGGAGAAGATCGGCATGATTTATGATCCCGGGAGCGATTACGAGAACCCGGAACTCGGCGAGAGCCATTGGTTGCGGCCTCAAGTGGTATACCGGAAGCAGAATCCAAACTTTTCGAGCGGCGTCCCATCATTGGCCACGGTGATGTCGTCGTTCTCAATGTGACGACTACGAGGTCCGGTTGTTTTGAACCGCGCATGTACCCATCGGCCAAGGTGAGCGCATAATGACAGAGTCGCTCCGGCGAGATCAATTGCGGCCGAAATTGTTGGAGCGACGCGGTGAGCCGACGCAGAGGCTGGCGATAAATTGGGTCGAGGTAGCCAAAAAATGGTCAAACTCCATGTGCGAGATATGCGACGTGACAGATGGCAGGGCGCGCCTTTGCGCTTATCTGCATAGGCCGCCAAGTCACGGCTTACCCCCCGGGATCCGAGGGCAAAGCGCGTCTCGATCCAGGCGTCGAGATCCACGTTAATGGCAGAAGGTGGCGACATGGCTTAACGCGTCGAGTGGGTTTCAGACGGTCTGCAGACGAGCCGCCGATTGGTGTCCCAAGAGGCCAAGACATTTCAGACAACGCAGCTTTGCGCGGCTCGCATTTCAGCAGTGGGCCAATTTTGACGCAAATTGTCCCACCCAAGTGGTAGCATCCGCTAGATGCAGCCGTCCAAGTGACGAGAAGAGAGACCATCGATTGTTGCATCGGCAGACCCAATAAGGGCGGCTTAACCGTGCCAGCAGCTAAATAGGGGAACAAAAAAATGACGATCTCGCGACGCAATCTCTTCAGGGCGGGTATCGCCGCCGGGGCGGCTTTATCGATCCCTTCCGTTCTGCGGGCGCAGACGGTACCGGTCGACGCTCGGACGGTACGCATGATGAACTGGGGCGTACCGAGTGTATTCGATCCCGTCATTACGACTTCTCAAGACACCACCGACCACGCTGCGGCGATCTACGACACGCTGTTCGCGCTTGATTCCAAATTCGTGCCTCAGCCGCAAATGGTGGGGAAATGGGGCGTCTCCGACGACAAAAAAACCTATACGTTCGAACTCCGCGATGGCCTGGGCTGGCACGATGGCACTCCCGTCACCGCGGCGGACTGTGTGGCGTCCATCCGTCGTTGGGCCCAAATTCGACCCGGGGGCCAATTTATGATGGCACGTGTTCAGGACATTTCGAAGAAGGATGATAAGACTTTTGCCATTGCGCTTAAGGAGCCACTGGGGCTTCTCCCCAGTTTATTGGCGGATATTCTCTACATAATGCGGGAGAAGAACGCGGATACGCCTGCAACAGAAGCAGTGACCACCAACATCGGATCGGGACCGTTCAAGTTCAATGAATCGCTCTTCAGGCCGGGTGCTAGCTTAACTTACGACCGCAATGAACAGTATGTACCGCGCCCGGAGCCAGCTGACGGATTGGCCGGCGGGAAGATCGTCAAGGTCAATCGCGTAATTCTGGAAAATATTCGCGATGCGCAGACCGCTGTAGCAGCTCTCCAAGCAGGTGAGATTGACCTGTACACACAGCCACCTGCCGATCTTTTTTCAGTGATCGAGAGTGATCCAAATCTCGTGCTTCTGCCGCTGTATAAGCATGGTCATGACTTTTTTCTCCGCATTAATTGCTTGCAAAAGCCGTTCGACAACGTCAAGGCGCGCCAGGCGATGCTTCACCTGGTCGATCAAGAAGCGTTTCTACAAGTTCTTTCCTCCGACCCGAAGTACACGAATACTGTCACGTCATGGTTTGGCAGCGGTAATCTCGCAACTAACGATGAGAATACGGGATGGTTCAAGAAGGGAGGCGACCCGGAAAAGGCGAAGCAGCTCTTCAATGAGGCAGGATATGCTGGCGAAAAAGTTGTCATTCTGCAGCCAACGGACTGGGCAGACGGCAGTAACACTTCGCAGATTCTGGCAGGTGCTCTACGAAAGATCGGGATTAATGTCGAGCTTGCAGCAAGCGACTGGGCCGGGGTTTCCGCGCGCCGATCAAAAAAAGAGGCCGTCGAGGAGGGAGGCTGGAGCATCTTCATAACAAGCGACACCGACTTCTCCCGTAGTCAGCCTATGACTGTAGCGCATCTCTCGATGAATGGGGAGAAAGCATGGTACGGCTGGCCACAGAGCGAAGAGTATGAGGCCCTCCGTGCCAAATGGGCCGATCTTGATGCGGTGGATGAGCGCAAGGCTCTGGCCCGCAAAATGCAGGCAATTGCATGGGATTATGTGTCCGAGGTTCTTCTGGGCCAATTTACGGCGCCGATCGCACACCGCAAGATACTTACTGGTATCATCGGCATGCCTGACATCCTCCCGCTGTGGAACATGGAAAAAGCCTGAGCGATGGCTGGTTTCATCTTCCGCAGACTGGTTTCGACCATCGCCGTCATGGCGATGGTCGGGATTTTCGTATTTCTACTTCTTAGGCTGGCGCCGGGCGATCCGGCGGCCATGATAGCCGGCAGGTCGGCCACGGCGGAGATGATCGCCGGCATCCGTGAAAAGCTGGGCCTGAACGATCCCATGCCGGTTCAGTTCATACGTTGGGTGCGCGACATGCTCGGCGGTGATTTCGGCACCTCGATCTTTGCTGGACGACCGGTGCTCGAACTGATCTCGCAACGGCTTGAGCCGACCCTTTCCCTATCGATCCTGACGATGATCCTTTCGGTGACGGTCGGAGTTTCCTTCGGTATCCTCGCTGCGTGGAGAACTGGCGGGCTCGTCGACCGCCTCCTTGCGGCCTTTTCGGCACTTGGTTATTCCGTCCCGGTCTTTGTCATCGGTTATTTCTTCATATACTTCTTCGCCTTCAGGATGCACTGGCTGCCGGTGCAGGGATACGTCCCGATCGAGGGCGGGTTCAGACCTTGGTTTGTGCACCTGATCCTGCCCACCGTGGCTTTAGGTTTTGGCTACATTGCATTTATCGCGCGGGTTACGCGGGCGAGCATGCTTGAGGTGCTGTCGGAAGACTATATGCGAACGGCTGCGGCCAAGGGCGCATCGTCCTATGCAATGCTTTTCCACCACGCTCTGAAGAATGCCGGCGTCCCCATCCTGACTGTCATAGGCATAAGCTTCGCCTATCTGATCGGCGGCGTCGTCCTCACGGAAACGGTCTTCAACATACCCGGCATCGGTCGTCTGGTCGTGGATGCGATCAACAATCGCGACTATCCCATCATCCAGAGCGTGCTCATCCTGACTTCGGGTCTGTACGTCCTTATCAACCTCACGGTCGATCTGGCCTACACGCTGATCGATCCCCGTATCCGGTACTGATATGAACCTCCTCTCCACACCTGTCGAAGCCGTGCCGATGAGGCAGCTGCGGCTATCCGATGTTCCCCGTCTGGGAAGGCGGCACCCGCTGGTCCTGGTCGGCGGCGGCCTGTTGGCGGTCCTGAGCATTCTGGCAATCGCCGCCCCGCTTTACGCCGGCGATGCAGTGAACATGGATCCGTTCAAGCGCCTCCAGCCCCCGTCCGCCGAGATGTGGTTCGGGAGCGACAATCTGGGCCGGGACGTGTTTGCGCGAACCATCTTCGGCGCCCGAATCTCCCTCATGGTCGGATTGCTGTCAGCGGCATGCGCGGCTCTTGCCGGGGCTCTGATCGGGGTCATCGCCGGCTACAGCCGCAGCTTCGACAATGTCGTCATGCGGGTCATGGACGGCCTGATGTCGATCCCGACGATTCTGCTGGCCATTGCGCTCATCTCTCTGACAGGACCCGGAATCGGCATCCTCATCGTCGCCATCGCGATCCCCGAGACACCAGCCGTCGCGCGGCTGGTTCGTTCTGTGGTTCTGGGGGTTCGCGAGCGTCCCTACGTGGAGGCCGCGCTCTGCGGCGGTGCGCGACTGCCCAAGGTGCTGTGGCGGCATATCCTGCCGAGCACCATTCCGGCGCTCATGGTCCAGGGCGCTACCGTCTGCGCCAGCGCGATCCTGACGGAGGCGGGGCTGAGCTTCCTTGGCGTGGGCGTGCCGCCCGAGATTCCGAGCTGGGGTAACATGATCGCCAGTTCGCGCCTGTATCTCGCCATCGCCCCATTGACGATCTTTGCCCCCGGTATCTGCCTTGCCGTCACAGTCCTTGCCGTCAATCTTCTCGGCGACGGCCTGCGCGACATGTTCGATCCCCGCTCAAAGCGGAGACGCTGACATGCTGATGCGAGAATCTATAGAAGAGGATGTGCTGCTCGACATTCGCGACCTTGAGACGCACTTCTACGGCGAGGAAAGCGTCACCCGCGCCCTCGGTGGCATCAGCTTCCAGGTGAAGAAAGGCGAAACGCTCGGCGTCGTCGGCGAATCCGGATGCGGGAAGAGCGTCACCGCTCTCTCCATCCTTCGCCTGCTGCCGAAGCTGTCCGCCAGGACGGTCGGCGGCGAAATCCGCTTTCACGGACGCGACATCCTTGAGCTGTCCGATCGGGAGATGCGAAAGATCCGCGGCGACCAGATCGCCATGATCTTCCAGGAGCCGATGACGAGCTTGAACCCGGTCTATACGGTCGGCCACCAGATCGCCGAGGCGGTGCAGATCCATACGAAAGCGTCTCGCTCGGTTGCGATGGAAAAGGCCGAAGAGATGCTCCGTCTCGTCCGCATCGCGGACCCCGAGCGTCGCGTCAACAACTATCCGCATGAACTATCGGGTGGGATGCGCCAGCGCGCCATGATCGCCATAGCCCTGGCCTGCTCACCGGAACTGTTGATTGCCGACGAGCCGACGACGGCGCTCGATGTCACAATCCAGGCGCAGATCCTGCGGCTCATCGTCGACCTGAAAGAGCGCACTGGAACGGCCGTGATGTTCATCACGCATGATCTAGGCGTTGTCGCCGAGACATGCCAACGCGTGATCGTGATGTATGCTGGCCGGATCGTAGAACAAGCGAACGTGATAGATCTGTTTGCGCGTCCCGCGCACCCCTACACCCAGGGCCTCATGCGATCGGTGCCGGATCGGCGGCGCGGCCGACAGCGCCGCCTTCCAGAAATTCCCGGGATCGTGCCAAACCTGCGCGAGCCCATCGTCGGATGCAGCTTTGCGCCGCGCTGCCCGTTCGCGATCGACATTTGCCGCGACAAGACACCCATTCTGCGTGATGTCGGATCGAGCCACGCCGCAGCTTGCTGGCGCGCCGAAGAGGTGATGGGCGTATGAATGGTCCTCTGCTGAAAGTCGAGAATCTGACCAAGCACTACCCGCTTGGCTCAGGAATCTTTAAGAAAAGCATTCCGGTGATCCGAGCGGTGGAGGATGTATCCTTTTCCGTCGAGGCCGGCGAGACGCTGTGCATCGTCGGCGAATCCGGCTGCGGCAAGTCGACTGTGGCGCGGCTCTTGATGCGGCTCGTGGCGCCAACGGCTGGCCGCGTGCTGATCGACGGAACCGACATTGCGGGCCTCAAGAAGGACGCCCTTCACTCCTGGCGCCGTCGGATGCAGATGGTCTTTCAGGATCCCTACTCGTCGCTGAACCCGCGTCTGACGGCCGGACAGATCATCACCGAACCCGTGGAGAATTTCGAGCGCCTCAGCCGGAAGCAGCGCCATGCACTCGCCGCGGACCTTCTCCGAAAGGTCGGAATGTCGCCGGAGATGATGCACCGGCTCCCTTCCGAATTGTCGGGCGGTCAGCGCCAGCGTCTCGGCATTGCACGCGCCCTGTCGCTCAACCCCTCTGTCATCATCGCCGACGAAGCGGTGTCAGCCCTTGACGTCTCCGTGCAGGCGCAGATTCTGAATTTGCTTCTGGATCTCCAGCAGCAGATGGGCATCGCCTTCGTCTTCATCTCGCATGATCTCGGCGTTGTGGAGCATATCGCGCATCGCGTCGCTGTCATGTATCTGGGGCGGATCGTGGAGCTTGCCCCGAGCGAGGCGCTGTTCGCCAAGCCAGTCCATCCCTACACCGAGGCGCTGATCGCGGCAGCTCCGGTGCCCGACCCGATGCGGGTTCGGCTGGAGGCGCCCGTTGAGGGCGAGGTGCCAAGCCCGATCAACCCGCCAAAAGGGTGCGCGTTTCATCCGCGCTGTCCGCTCGCCGTCGAGCGTTGCCGCATCGACGTGCCGCCTTTGGTGCCGATGGCAGATGGGCGCGTCGTGGCATGTCATGTGCGCGCTCCGGCTACAGACATCCCAGGACAGCTGGCTGAAGCGAGCGGTTATCCGCCTGCTAGTCTGGCTCGGTTCCGATCCGGCATAGGATACCCGAAGGCACAAATATTGCGACAGGTGCAACATCCACGCGAAGCAGGAGATTGATATGGATACTCAGGAACATGGCCACCCTGCCATCCTGCGAGATGGGGGCTTTGATACGGTGGGTTCAATCGAAACGAACGTTGCAGACGGTTTCACCGTGGCTGCAACCGGCGACCTTCTTTACGCGCGGCCCGTAACAAATGGCTATTATCCGGGCTTTGCCGAGGTTCTTAGGCTGTTCGACGGTGCTGACGTCAAGTTCGGCAACTTGGAAACCAACATCTTGGACGTTCATTCTAAGGGCTGCCCGCAGGCCGAGTACGGCGGTGCGTATTTGATCGGTGCTTCGGAATTGGGACCTGACTTAAAGGCCATGGGCTTCAACATGGTCAGTCGGGCGAACAACCATACCCTTGACTGGGGCGTCGAAGGTATGCGCGAGACGACTCGGGCGCTTGATGAGAACGGGATCGTTCATGCAGGTGCGGGCGAGAATCTCGCTCAGGCCCGCGCCGCCCGTTTTTTGGAGACCCCTCGGGGTCGGGTAGCGTTGGTGTCGTTTGCAACGACATTCGAGCCTATGGCTCGTGCCTGCGACCCGGCCGGTGAGGCGCCAGGTAGACCAGGACTCAACCCCCTTCGCTTGGCAAGAAGCATAGTAGTTCCGCCGGAGATACTTGAGAACTTGAGGCAGGTGCGCGAGATGCTTCCTTGGTATGCACCTCCCCCGAAAGATCCATCCCGTGTAGCAATTGGCGAGACAGTCTTCGAAGTGGGGGACAGACCAGGATACAGCTTTAAACCCAATCCGCGCGACGTTGACGGTATTCTGCACAACGTGCGTCGCGGTAAGCAGCTGTCTGATTTCTGTATCGCCACGAATCACGGGCACGAGCCGGAGGAATTCACCAACCAACCGCCGGATTATGAACAAACATTTGCACGGAAGACCATCGATGCCGGAGCAGATGCATATATAAATCACGGGCCGCATCATGTTAGGGGGATCGAAATCTACAAAGATCGGCCCATCTTTTACGGCTTGGGGAATTTCTTCAACCAAGACCTGAGAACACCGGTCGGGGCTGACATGTTCGACGCACACGGTAAGGATCCGCGGATCGATACGGATGCGGACGTAACAGCTCATGAAATGGCAATAGGCTATCCGTATCCAGAAGGATTCGTACCACTCTCCGCCTCGGTTTACTATGAAAGCGTCATCATCGTGGGCCGTTTCGAGGAAAACCAGCTTGCTGAATTGAGACTCTATCCAATCGAGCTTCGTCGCTCGGAAAGGTTAGCTAATCGAGGAGTGCCACGCCTGGCGCCCGCGCCGCAAGCAAAGGCCATTCTGGAACGGCTACAGAAGCTCTCGAAGCCGTTCGGCACCAATGTCGAGATCGAAAACGAGGTTGGAGTGATCCGAGTACGGGCCAACTCGGCGCGTCCGGTATGTACCGATACAGCACTGCCCCCCATCTAATGCGAGGTGAGGACGACGGGATGGGAGCTGCCGTAGAATAAGGATAGAGTGCCACCATGGCCGCGCATCCCAATTGGCCGACTTCGCCTTGGATGCTGATCCCCTTTCTTTGATGCCTAACGGCGTTTCGGCGGTAGAATCCAAGGTAGTCGACCGTGAACAATCCGGGTCCTAAGCCGTAAGCTGCTTCGGCCGGATGTGAAGCGCAGCGATCAAGAGCCACAAAAATTGCTTCAGCCAAGTGAGCAGGAGGGAGAAGTTGTAGCCGGCGGCCGCCAGGATGGCGTTGATCGCATCGCCCTGGGCATGGGCGAGGTAATTGCGACCCATTCTATGTTCGCTCTTGATGTGGCCGATCACCGGCTCGACAGCCGATCGTAGTCGCATCTGGCGCTTGATGGCCGGTGTCACGCGGCGCTTCTGACCGGCGGTGAAGACCCTGAACTTGTTGGAGTGGACGGCTCCCAACGGCATCGAATGTGCCAGAATGAGTTCGTTGAAATCTCAATCGAGGGAGACCGTCCGTGGAACAGATTATCCGAATTGGTATGGATACGTCAAAGAGCGTTTTCCAATTGCATGGTGTGAATGCAAGCGAGCAGCCGGTTCTTCGCAAGAAGCTGTCGCGCAGGGAAATGGTGAAATTCTTCGAGAAGACGCCGCCGACCACTATTGCGCTTGAGGCGTGCGGCGGTTCGCATCACTGGGCGAGATTGCTTAGCTCGTTCGGTCACGAGGTGAAGCTCATCGCGCCGCAATTAGCAAAGCCTTATGTCAAGCGCGGCAAGAACGACGCGGCGGATGCAGAAGCATTGTGTGAGGCGATGAGCCGGCCGACGATGCGCTTTGTGCCGGTGAAGACCGCCGATCAGCAGGCAGGTTTGATGCTCGTCGGTGATCCGCAATCGCACCCAGCTTTCCAATGTTATCCGGGGTTTTGCCATGGAGTTCGGTATCATCGCGGCCAAGGGCATGTGCCGGATCGAACCGTTGTTGGAGCGCATCGCTGCTGACAAGTCTTTGCCGGAACTGGCCCGCGAGCTCTTCGCCATGCATGGTGAGGAATATCGCGATCTACTTGCCGAGATCAAAACTGTCGACGAAAAGCTGATGGCCTTGCATCGTGCTGATGAATGCAGCAAACGGCTGGCGGAAATCCCCGGTGTCGGACCGATCGGCGCCTCGCTTTTGATGATGAAGGCGCCGGACCCGACGATGTTTAAATCCGGACGTGATTTTGCCGCCTGGATTGGTCTGACCCCAAGAGATCATTCGACGGCCGGCAAAGTCAGGCTCGGTGTGATCACCCGTGCTGGCGATGAGATGTTACGAAGCGTGCTGGTGGTGGGTGCCACTTCTCTTCTTCAACAAATCAGAACCGGTCGAAGTAAACACGCCTCCGGCTGGCTCCTTGAGTTGCTCCAACGCAAGAAGCCGAAGTTGGTTGCGGTGGCGCTAGCCAACAAGATCGCCCGGATCGCTTGGAAGCTGATGATGAGCAGGGAAGCGTACCGAAGACCCCAAGATATCCCGCAGGCCACAGGGCTGGCAGCATAAGAGATCGGCCATCACGGTGGAGCAGAGAATGAACGCTACCGTGCTGAGCTGATGCCGCGAACTTGCAAGAGAAAAGCAGATGGTGCGATCGATCGATCCGAGACGCGTGAAACTCCGTCAAAGCCACTGGCCCTTAAAGGTCGATAACTTGTTTGGAACGCGCGTCGCGGAAACCATCTTGGCCAGTGGTCATGTGCGACCACACAGAAAGGCCGCACATATGGACGCAAGCGATCCGATCAAAAATATCTGCAGAAAACACTTGCAAGCGGGAGCCGTCCACATATGGCTTTGCGGCGCGTTGTGGCCGCGGTAGCCGGCATCGGCGAGGATGCGCTGCGTTTCGGATCCGATGATCCGTTGCATGTCCGGGATGACCGTTGCCAGGGTATGGCCGTCATAGGGGTTCCCGGCGAGCGCCATGGCGTGCAGGGCGAACTGACCGCCCTTTGAGCGCATGAGCGTCGTCGCCACGGACACCTTCACCCCGAACTCGTAGGGCGCGTGCGCTTTGCCCTTACCGATGCACTCGACCTCCGGCGCATGCAGGCTCCAGATCTTGCGGCCGCGCTGGCGCTGCCTGTGCTCCAGAATGGTCGAGGCCTGGTAGAGCGGCCAGCGGAAGATGGCCTCGAGCGCCGCCTCGTCGGTGATCTGGCGGGAGATGTCCCGGATGGTGCGCCCCAGATAGGTCCTGAGCCTGCGCAGGGCTTTGTTGGCCCGCTTGAACTGTTTGGCATGGGCGTAGCGCTGATACATGATCAGCGCCCGCTTGCCGACCCGGACATAGGACTGGCGCAGGTCGAGCCCGGCCTTCCTGGCCAGGCGAACGAGCCGCTCGCGGGCGCGATGAAAGAGCTTGGCGTCGGTCGGGAACATGACGTTCTTGGGCTGCACGGTGGTGTCAACGATGACCCGGCGCGTATCCTGCGGCTTCATTGCCCCGGTCTTGACGGCGACCGCCAGGCTTTCCTGCAGCAGGGCTGCAATCCGCTCCTCGCCCATGCGGCTCCGCCAGCGCGTCATCGAGGAGCGGTCGAACGGCAGCTCGTGGCGGAAGAACTCCTCGCTGCACAGGTACTGGAAGTACGGGTTCTCGATCCAGCGCGCACACAGCACCTCGTCCGACAGGTTGAAGGTGTGCTTGAGGATGGCGAGCCCGGCCATCAGCCGGGTCGGCAGCGGTGGCATTCCTGGCCCGTCGCAATAGACCTCGCCGAAGCGCGCCTCCAGCACCGGCCAGTCGATGGTGCGGGCCAGCCGCACCAACTCGTGGTTCATGTTGAGGATCTGATCAAGGCGGGCGCGGAACAGATCCTGTTCTCCCGCCTCGCGCCGTTCGCGTGGTCTGCCCATCGCCTGGCTCCGATTCACTGCGATGAAAGCAGTGAATCACGCTTCGCCAAGCAGGGACGCAAACTGGAATTGCAAGAAAACTATCCACAAACTGGCCGTTACCTGCAATTCCGAAATCTGCCAATCGGCCGATTCCTATGGAATATCAGCAGCTTCCGAATTCTTCACGGTCGACAAGGTATTCGGTCGGCACCAGCGGCGGGCTCCCTGCGTCCGCCGGTAGTATCCATAGGACTTCGAGGTTTGTTATGTCGCCAAAAACGGTCGGAATCATCGGCGGCCTCGGTCCCATGGCCACGGTCGCCTTCATGAATTCGGTTCTGGAGTATACGCCGATAAAGAGCAATCGCGACCATCTGCACATGATCGTCGAGTGGAATCCCAAGGTTCCTGATATTAACTCGGCCGTTCTCGGCACCGGGCCGAGTCCGGCCGCAGCACTTGCCGCGAGCGGCAGACGCCTCGAAACAGCTGGCGCCGATTTCATCGTTATGGTTTGCAATGCTGCCCACGTTTATGAGGACGAATTGCGACGGGGCAGTTGCGATTCCCTTCATTAGCATGATCGATGCGACAGTGAGAACAATCCGATCCGATACAAGGAGCAACTCGCGCGCGGTCTGCACATCGCAATCAGCGACACTGTGCGCATGCCGCCGACCTCGGTTGATCCAGCAATCAAGAATTGCCACTGGCTGGACCTCGTGCAGGGGCTGCTCGAGGCATATGACTATGGCGCGGAAACAGCGTTAATTGTTGACACCAGCGGCAACATTGCCGAGGGACCCGGCTTCAATGTGTTCGCCGTTAAGGACCGGCCGTCTAAAAACAACGCCGGCAAACAGCGTCCTGCCCGGCATAACCCGTCAAACGGTGTTCGACCTCTGCGGTGAGCTGGGCCTGTCTGCCACAGCTGGCGACCTTGGGTGTGGCGAGCTTAAAGCCGCTGACGAGGTGTTTATCGCCTCTACCGCCGGCGGGATCATGCCGGTGACGAAAATCGACGCCGCGTCGATCGGAGACGGAAAAGTCGGGGCCATTACTCGCGAATTAACCAGCCTTTATTGGAAGAAGCACGCGGATCCTAGCTGGTCTACTTTGGTTACCGCCTTAGTTTAATGCAAGATTTCACACGTTGCTGACTTGAGCCGGCTCCTCCTTCGGATCAGGGCGGAAATCAAATGAACTGCTAGGAAAAAACCAGCTGGCTTCTTTACTCTGGTCTTTGGAGAAGCGTCCCGGGGGACGGGACACGTGTTGCGACGATGTGGGACTCTGGGCTGGCCCGTGCATGGGACGAAACGACATCCGTGCCGTATCAGTCGCGCCATTATCGATCTGCTTGTGCTGCGTCACGCCTGGCAACGCGTAGCCTCCAACCGAGGCCGACCACGGCCGGGATCGACGGGATGACCGTGGCCCGCATGCGGAATGGTCTCGGTGAACAACGCTTCCTCGTAGGGCTTCAGGCTGAATAGCGCTCCGATGCATACCGACGTAGCCCTGCGCGGCCCAAGCTTATCCCCAAGGCCGGTAAACGGGGCAAATCCGGCCCCTGGGACATTCCTATGATCAAGGATGGCGTTGTTCACGGCGCGGTCAAGACATTTCTGGAGCCGATCATCGAGGCGCAGCTTTGGCAGGTGTTTAAGCCCGGACGGAGTACGTGCCCGCATGCCGATCTGTTCAATCGTCGGGGTCGCGCCTGGCTCGAGCGGCAGGTGCTTCCCGATGACGAGCGGGCCGCTATCGCTCGCCACATCCGCGAGATCGACCGCCTGGCCGAGGATCTGGCCGACCTCGATCGGGACATCGCCCGGGAAGCGATTGATGATGTGCAAGTCCGGCGGCTTCAGACGATCACCGGCGTGAATGCCATCGTCGCGAGTGGTATCATCGCCGCCGTCGGCGACATCCGGCGGTTCCGCGAACCGCAGAAGCTGGTGAGCTACTTCGGCCTCAATCCTCGTGTGCGTCAATCCGGTCTTGGCTTGGCGCAATACGGCTGGATCAGCAAACATGGGCGTTCCCATGCCCGCGCCATGCTGGTCGAGGCCGCCTAGGCGGCGGCGAAGGCGCCCGGACCGCTCAGGGCTTTCTTCGCATCCGCAACAAGCGCGGCCATCAGGTCGCAGCCGTGGCGCCCGCCCGCAAGCTCGCCGTGTTGATCTGGCATCTGCTGACAAAGGAGCAGGACTACTTCTGGGCTCGCCCGGCGCTGGTGGCGGCAAAGCAGAGGCAGCTCGCTCTCAAGGCTGGCGCGCCAGGCGAGCGCTGTGTCGGTCGCCGCGGTTCGGCTTACGCCTACAACGTGAAGGAGTTGCGAAACAGCGAGAAAGCCGCGGCCGAGAATGCCGAACGTGCCTACGAGCTGATGGTTCGGCATTGGCGGTCACGAGGGCCGAAGCGGCGCACGGACGCCACAAACGAGGAACGACTATAACGGCTGCGTGGCGGCACTCTCATCCTCTCGCACCACTCTTTGCCACGTGGTCGTCCGTGCCGGACAAATATTGCACAAGGAAATGTGGCGGCACGACCGACGCCTCGGTCCGCTCCAGAATGGCGCCGTGCTCGACGGGAAATCCTGTAGGCGGGGGCGAAAAAACAGCTCACCTGAAGCCGAACAAAGAAACGCACAGGAGAGCCGAAATCACGCTTGTCGATGTCATCCGTCGAGTGCAGCTTGGCGCGGTGCTCCTCATTGATCAAACCGAAACGTTGTTCAACCTGCTATCTGCATTTGCCCTGAAATTTGATGGCCCCTGGATTGCGTACTCCTTTCTTGCGCCTGCCGTGGGGCGAAGGATTCCGATAATGGAATTGGCTTCCACGAATTTCACGAGGTCCCTCGCTCGACCGTAGTTGGCAGCCAAGGTCTTTTCATAGCTTCCTGCTGATCGTTCTTAGCCATCGCAATTCGCCAAGGTAGATCGCTCATTCGACGGAGGAAGGACACGCGCAGCCAGAACTTGGCGCCTTCGGTCTGCTCAATCCAGATGCCGAGGATCGCCTTGGCGCCGTCCGCTTGCGCCATCGGGCTGCCGAGGAACCGTTTCTTGCCGAAGATGAAACCCTGAACAACATCGTCGACAGGCCACCGGCAGCGATTGCTCCGATCGGGCTGGGCTTCGCGACAGCCTCACGGACGAGCCGGCTATTTGTCGGCAGGGACAGGATTGCGAGCGCACCAGCGAACGACATCAGGGACATTGAAGCTCTGTTCAATGCCGGTGCTTAAAGCCTAAAGTCAGGCTCAGCCCCGCCGTCACTTGACCCGTGGCAGGATTGCACCGGAAGCCAAGTGAAGACCGGCATCATTCGATGTCCGTGTTGCCGTGTTCAGCTGTTTCCGGTTGAAGACCTCTGTGTTCGGAACCCGACACACTGAGGCGCAAGTTTTCCGCCGTTCCGGCGCGAAACACATAGCTTTCCCCTTTTTGCTCGCACACGATCTTCGATGGCATGCCGCTTGCGTAGGACACAGTGCAGACGAACGACAAGCCTGGCGGTCGAACATAATAGCGAGAAACATGGAAGGAGCAAGGTCATGCGGGTAGCTATCGTGCAGAACTATGATCTTACGGGCGTGATCAACCGATTCGGTCAGCCTTATCTGAAGCAATACTTTCCCGGAGAAGCAGTAGAAAGCCTAGTGGCGGCACTGCAAGAGAGCGGCCACGAGACGCTGGTATGCGAAGGCGATAAGGGACTGCTCACTACTCTCGAGCGCTTCATGCCACCCGATTCGCAAGCCCGCCCTTCGGGAATTGTCTTCAACTTGGCGGAGGGAATTCAGGGCGAGCATCGTTACACGCACGTTCCGGCCATGCTCGAGATGGCCGGCGTTCCGTACACCGGATCAAGCCCACTCGGGCAGGGGGCTGCCAGCGACAAGGTTATCGCCAAGAGACTCATGCGCGACCACGGTGTGCCGACGCCGAATTTTCGCGTGATGACTAGAGGGACCGAGTGTACTGGCGGCTTGCGATTCCCAGTGGTAGTAAAGCCGCGTCTCCAGGAGGCCAGCCGCGGATTGCAGCTCGTACACGAACCCGCTCAGTTGAGGCAGGCCGTGGAATCAATCATCACGCAGTTTGCACAGGATGCGCTCGTTGAAGAATACATCGAGGGGCGAGAAATCACTGCGGCGCTGCTCGGAAACGAAGAGCTTGAGGTGTTCCCTTTGGTGGAGCTGGACTTCGGCGACCGCCAGACGTTTTATACTTACGAAGCGAAGCACATGATCGACGCAGAGCCGCAGACCATTTGCCCGGCTCAAGTCGGGAGCAGTCTTGCGACGATGATACGCGATATTTCGGTAGCGACTTTCCGTGCCTGTCAGTGCCGGGATTATGCCCGTGTCGACCTTCGGATCGATCGCTCCGGTCAGCCCTTTGTCCTGGAGATCAACTCCTTGCCGGCAATTGGTACGACCAACTTTTATTCCCTGGCCGCGAGGGCCGCCGGGCATAGTTACTCGAGTTGGGTCAATCGCATCCTGGATGTAGCCCACACGCGATATTTCGGAATCAAGATCCCTAGGAGGTAGTGACGATTTAACTATCTGAGCCATATCGCGATAGCGGTGAGTTTGACGAAGCCCGTAAAGTTGGCGAGTAGCTTATCGTATCGGGTTGCGACACGGCGGAACTGTGAACCGCACCGGGTTGATCGGAGGCTCCAATTCCTGAGAAGGTGGAGCCATGACAAGCAAGACGACCAACAAGTTCTCTCCCGAAGTCCGGACC
>NZ_QGGH01000027.1 GCF_003148495.1 Mesorhizobium loti | reverse complement strand
CCGGAAGGCACCGAGATGGTGATGCCGGGCGACAACATCACGGTCGATGTCGAGCTGATCGTGCCGATCGCCATGGAAGAGAAGCTGCGCTTCGCTATCCGTGAAGGCGGCCGCACCGTCGGTGCCGGCATCGTCGTCACCATCAAGGAATAATCGAGCCCGGCCTGTGCCGGTCAAGTTCGAAACGGAAAGGGCGGTCCTTGGGGCCGCCCTTTTCTTTTGCCCCCAGAGATCGGTGCTCCGCGTTGTCGCCCGGACCCTGTTGCAAGCCTTTGGACCTCGTCTAGTATAGGTTGCATCAAGGGGCTTTTTCCAGATGGTTCCAGGGCGCCTTTTCCATCGTCGGGCAGCGTGGTCGCTGCGGCTGATCTGCCTCTTGGCGTTGCTTGTCACGGGACGTGCCTTTGCGACGGATACGGCCCCGGATCTCGGTCCGACGATGCAGTTTGGCATTGTCCGCAGCAATGCACCGGGGTGCGAGCCGATCTGCCCGGAGTGGATCTCGGCAGAAGGCTCGATAGAAGCCGGAACGCCGGCTCTGTTCAAACGCATGCTGAAGACGCTTGGCGGGCGAAAGCTGCCTGTTGTCGTCAATTCTCCCGGCGGCAATGTCGAGGCGGCACTGACGCTTGGCCGGCTGATCCGCAAGAAAAAGCTCGATATTGCCATTGGCAAGACGATGTTCTCCGGTTGCCAGCCCGACGCGAAGGGTTGCCAGGATCGTGACAAGAATGGCGCCCGCTACCTAGGCGATGTCATTGACTACGGCGCCATGTGCAATTCCGCCTGTCCGTTGATGTTTGCCGGCGGTATCAGGCGTGTAGCTGGCGAATGGGCCTATCTCGGCGTCCATCAGATCACCACGACCTACATCCGCACGAAATTGCAATACCGGACCACCTACCGCATCGTGGGGGGCAAGAAGAAGGTCCTCAACACAAAGATCGTCAGCCGTAAAAACGCCGGCAGCTACAAGACCTACGAGATGAGCAAGTCGGTCGAGAAAAGGCTGGCGGCCTATCTCAACGAGATGGGCATCGAACAAAGCGTGCTCGAAACGATGAAGGGCACCCCGGCCAGCGACATCCAGCAGATCGGCCTCGACGACATGCTGGCGATGAAGTTGGTCACCAGTGCCGACTCGGTAGGCCTGTTGACCGCCGCCAGCCTGTGCAGGCCGGATCTGTTGGCCGCGAATTGCCTCGAAATACCGGGGAACAAGCCAGCCGATGGCCCGACGGCCGCAGCCAGGCCCACCCCGCCACCGGTGGAGCCCGAGGGGGTGCAGCACGACGAAGACATGCGCTTTGTCGTGGTTCGCGGCAGCAACCCGCTCTGCAATCCCGACTGCCCGGAATGGATTTCGGCGCAAGGCGCGATCACCCCTCGGACCCCGCAGAAGCTGCACCAATTGCTCGCAACGCTCGGCAACCGGCAACTGCCGGTCGTGATCAGCTCAACGGGAGGCGACCTGTTAAGCGCTTTGGCGGCGGGACGGCTTATCCATGAAAAGAAGCTCGACGTCGCCGTTGGCCGCACCGATTTCGTCGGCTGTGACCCGGGCGAGTGGAGTTGCCTGGCCAAAGAGGGCGCCTATGCCGGGCTGAGCACCGATGCGGGCGTGGAGTGCGATTCGGCCTGCGCGCTCATGCTTGCCGGCGGCGTCAGGCGGCTTGTCGGTCCACGGGCGCGGCTTAGCCTGTATCCGATGGGGCAAAAGCAGATGGTCAAGGCCTATCTCGAGGAGATGGCGATCGATCCCGCTCTGTTCACAGCGATCGAGCGGCGCTCGGTCGAGCGCCAACTGGAACCCGACATGATGCTGAAGGTCGGGCTGACGACGAGCCCGCAATCGGTCGACGCGCTGACCGGCGCCACCATCTGCGAGGCGGTGCCGAAACCCGAGAATTGCCGGATCCGGCCTTCCGCCAATGCCGAGGCTGACGCGCCCGCCAAATTGTAGAGCGCGTCGACGTCGGAAACTGGCCATCGAGGCAGGTTGAGGCACTCCCGATTTTTCCGCTATCGTTACTGCTGCGGCGCCGGGGCTGGCGGAGGATCGAGAATGAGCCAGGATATCCCGACACTCTACGAATGGGCCGGCGGCAGCGAGGCCTTGAACCGGCTGACCCAGACTTTCTATGACAAGGTGGCGCAGGACCCGATCGTCGGGCCGGTGTTCAAGACCATGTCGCCGGATCATCCCGCCCATGTCGCGGCCTTCATCGGCGAGGTTTTCGGCGGACCGAAAACCTACAGCGAACAATTTGGCGGCCACCGCGAGATGGTCATGCACCATCTGGGCAAGCATCTGACCGAGGAGCAGCGCCGCCGATGGATCAACCTCCTGGCCGATGCCGCCGACGCGGTCGGCCTGCCCGACGATCCGGAATTCCGTTCGGCCTTCATGGGCTATGTCGAATGGGGATCGCGGCTGGCCAAGATGAATTCCAATCTCGGCGAGACCTGCGATCCTGAGACGGAACCGATGCCGGCCTGGGGCTGGGGCGTGCCGGGCGGCCCCTATCGAGTGCCGGACGCCAAATAGCTCCGACCGTCCCATCGGGAGGTGCGCGAAGAGGGCAGGCGATATCTCTATGAATCGCGCGTCAGCGACTTCAGGCGGGAACTTGAGATCGACCGCGACGGGCTGGTTGTCAGCTATCCCGATTTCTGGCGCAGGGGTTAAGGCGCGTTTGCTTGCAAACCGCTCTTTACAGAGCGTGCGGAAGCTTTTAGGAAGCGCCTGCTGCGCCGACATGCGCACGATACGGGCATAGCTCAGTTGGTAGAGCGGCGGTCTCCAAAACCGCAGGTCGTAGGTTCGAGCCCTGCTGCCCGTGCCATTTCTCGAAATGGCGTTTCAAAACGATATTTCTATGGTCTGCCCTTTGAAAATCGGCGACCCGCTTGCCATATTAGCTCTCTTGGGGCATAAGGGCGCCATAGCCGGGACGGAACGACTGGATGGTTCCGAGGCGGCGTTTGGTCATAAAGCGGACACTTGCCACTTGCGTGGATCAAGAATCGGTTTTATGTAGACGAAACAGACACGCGACGCGTGGAGCTGGGAAGCCGGCTTTACGCGTCTGATTTGCATGGGCGAAATGATTGCGCTGATTCGGCGCGAGATTGGGCTCAGGCGGCACGTCCCGGCCAGCGGGATCATCCAGGAGACCCGGCCAACGGGTCTTGAAGACAGAGCAGCATATGGCTTCGAAAACCACAAATCCTTTCGTCTTTCTGCAGCAGGTCCGCGCGGAGACCGCCAAGGTGACTTGGCCGTCGCGGCGCGAAACGATGATCTCGACGGTGATGGTTCTGGCCTTCGCAGTGATCGCGATGATCTTTTTCTTCACCGCTGATCAGCTCATGGGCCTCGCGGTCGAACAGATTCTGGGCATCGGACGCTAAGTCCGGCGATTACGGAGAAGTCTTAAAATGACCGCGCGCTGGTACATCGTCCACGCCTATTCGAACTTTGAAAAGAAGGTCGCCGAGGATATCGAGAACAAGGCCAAGCAGAAGGGCCTGTCCGCCGATATCCATCAGATCGTGGTTCCGACCGAGAAGGTCGTCGAAGTCCGTCGCGGCCGCAAGGTCGATGCCGAGCGCAAGTTCTTCCCGGGCTATGTGCTGCTGAAGGCCAACCTGACCGACGCTGTGTTCTCGCTGGTCAAGAACACGCCGAAGGTCACAGGCTTCCTGGGCGACTCCAAGCCGGTGCCGATCACCGAGGCGGAAGCGCAGCGCATCCTGAACCAGGTGCAGGAAGGCGTCGAGCGGCCCAAGCCCTCTGTCACGTTCGAGATCGGCGAAGCGATCCGCGTTTCGGATGGTCCCTTTGCGTCGTTCAACGGTTTCGTCCAGGAAGTGGACGAGGAGCGGGCGCGGCTCAAGGTGGAAGTTTCGATCTTCGGGCGCGCTGTGCCTGTCGATCTGGAATTCGGACAGGTCGAAAAGGGCTGATCCGAAATCCTTGTCGCCGGTTTGGCGATCAGGGGAGGCGGCGCGGAAGCGCGGCCTGAGAACGGTGGGAGACGAATGCGGCTTTAGCCGGCCGCATGGATCGCACCACCAGACTGCAACCGCCGGGTTTCCCAGATAGTGGGCCGGCATAGACAAAGGCAGGAAAAGAGATGGCTAAGAAAATTGCAGGCCAGCTCAAGCTCCAGGTGAAAGCGGGATCGGCTACGCCGTCTCCCCCGATCGGCCCGGCGCTTGGTCAGCGTGGCATCAACATCATGGAATTCTGCAAGGCGTTCAACGCGCAGACCCAGGAAATGGAAAAGGGATCGCCGGTTCCGGTCGTCATCACCTACTATCAGGACAAGTCCTTCACCTTCGTCATGAAGACGGCGCCGGTGAGCTACTTCCTGAAGAAGGCGGCAAACCTGACGTCTGGTTCCAAGGAGCCGGGCAAGGTCAAGGCTGGTACGGTTTCGCGTGAAAAGGTCCGCGAGATCGCCACTGCCAAGATGAAGGATCTGAACGCAAACGACGTCGAAGCGGCCATGCGCATGGTCGAGGGCTCCGCCCGCTCGATGGGTCTGGAAGTGGTGGGCTAAGATCATGGCAAAGATTGCAAAGCGTGTATCGAAGACCCGCGAAGGCATCGATCCCAACAAGGCTTATGCCCTGGGTGATGCGCTGAAGCTGCTCAAGGACCGTTCCTCGGTCAAGTTCGACGAGACCATCGAAGTCGCCATGAACCTCGGCGTCGACCCGCGCCATGCCGACCAGATGGTCCGCGGCGTGGTCAACCTGCCGAACGGCACCGGCCGCTCGGTGCGCGTCGCTGTGTTCGCACGCGGCGACAAGGCTGACGAAGCGCGCGCCGCCGGCGCCGACATCGTTGGTGCCGAGGATCTGGTCGACATCGTCCAGAAGGGCACGATCGATTTCGATCGCTGCATCGCCACGCCGGACATGATGCCGCTGGTCGGCCGTCTCGGTAAGGTGCTCGGCCCGCGCGGCATGATGCCGAACCCGAAGGTTGGCACCGTCACCACCGACGTTGCCGCCGCCGTCAAGGCATCGAAGGGCGGCGCAGTCGAGTTCCGCGTCGAGAAGGCCGGCATCGTTCATGCCGGTGTCGGCAAGGTATCGTTCGAGGTCAAGGCTCTGGAAGAGAACATCCGTGCCTTCGCCGACGCCGTGACCAAGGCAAAGCCGGCTGGCGCCAAGGGCAACTACGTCAAGAAGGTGTCGGTCACCTCGACGATGGGCCCGGGCCTCAAGCTCGACGTCGCGACGCTCACAGCGTCCTGATACGAACATTTGGATCGGCCGCTAAAGGGCTGATCCGCAAGTGAATTCCGGGCCTCCGACTTGTCGGCGGCCCGGTACCGGAAGCCGAGAGGTTTCCGGACATCCTGTCCGAGATTGCAGGCGGCCCAGAAGCCTTAATTCGATTTGGGCCTGCATGAGACGGGTGAAGACCGGACAACGGAGCGATTGCTCCAATGAAAGGTTCGAACCGTGTTTGCCTTTTGTCTGCGCATCGCCGGCTTGACTGTCGATGTGGCGAAAGGGGGCAGGATCCTCGAGCGTCGTTCGGGAGATCCGTTACTGGATGGCCCGGCCGACAAAGGCAACCCGACGCCTGTCCCCGTTAGTGGGGCAGGGGTCAACTGGAGATAGGCAGTGGACAGAGCGGAAAAACGCGAACTCGTCACGGGCCTGAACGGTGCGTTCTCGAACGCAGGTTCAGTGGTCGTGGCCCACTACGCCGGTATCACCGTCGCGCAAATGAACGACCTTCGGTCGAAAATGCGCGCCGCCGGTGGCACCGTCAAAGTCGCGAAGAACCGTCTCGCCAAAATCGCTCTTCAGGGCACGGACTCCGCATCGATCATCGAGCTGTTCAAGGGACAGACGCTGATTGCTTATTCGGAGGATCCGATTGCGGCGCCGAAGGTCGCGTCCGATTTCGCCAAGGGAAATGACAAGCTCGTCATTCTCGGCGGCGCAATGGGCACCACCTCGCTCAACGCCGACGGTGTGAAGGCACTCGCCACACTTCCGTCGCTCGATGAGCTGCGCGCCAGGCTGGTTGGCATGATCGCCACGCCGGCAACCCGGATCGCCCAGATCGTCAATGCGCCAGCGGCCTCGGTCGCGCGCGTCATCGGCGCTTACGCCCGGAAGGACGAGGCGGCATGAGGCCGTTCCTCGCTATCACAAACACACGTTCGAACCTTATGAAGGAATACAACAATGGCTGATCTCGCAAAGATCGTAGACGACCTTTCGAAGCTGACCGTCCTCGAGGCGGCCGAGCTGTCGAAGCTTCTGGAAGAAAAGTGGGGCGTTTCCGCCGCTGCTCCGGTGGCTGTTGCCGCCGCTGGCGGTGGTGCGGCCGCTGCTGCTCCGGTCGAGGAAAAGACGGAATTCGACGTCGTCCTCACCGAGGCAGGCGCTCAGAAGATCAACGTCATCAAGGAAGTCCGCGCCATCACCGGTCTTGGCCTCAAGGAAGCCAAGGATCTGGTCGAAGCGGCTCCGAAGCCGGTCAAGGAAGCCGTTTCCAAGGCCGACGCTGACAAGTTCAAGGCCCAGCTGGAAGCAGCCGGCGCCAAGGTCGAACTGAAGTAAGCGTAAAAGCGGCGGGCGGCCTCGCGCCGTCCGCCACTCCCTTCGCTGGAAGGGAGCACGCGCAGCGCGAGACGTACGAGAACCTCTTTCCTGAGGGCCGAAAACCGGCCTTCAGGAAACGGGTTTTCTCCCGTTCTAGCCGGCCGCCGACAGGCGCCGGGAAAACAGACAGAGGGTTGCCGCCAAGGTGGCCCAGCATGCAAGGCGAGCCGCGGCGAGGCTCGTCCCGAGTTTAGAGCTAAGGAGCGACGATGGCCCAGACCCAGACTTTCAATGGCCGCAGACGCGTACGCAAGTTCTTCGGAAAGATCCCGGAAGTTGCGGAGATGCCGAACCTGATCGAGGTTCAGAAGGCATCCTATGACCAGTTCCTGATGGTGGCGGAGCCCAAGGGTGGGCGTCCGGACGAGGGACTGCAGGCCGTTTTCAAGTCGGTCTTCCCGATCTCCGATTTTTCCGGCTCCTCGATGTTGGAGTTCGTGAAGTACGAGTTCGAAGGACCGAAATTCGACGTTGACGAATGCCGTCAGCGCGACCTCACCTATGCCGCGCCGCTTAAGGTGACGCTGCGCCTCATCGTGTTCGATATCGACGAGGATACCGGCGCCAAGTCCATCAAGGACATCAAGGAGCAGGACGTCTACATGGGCGACATGCCGCTCATGACCTTGAACGGTACCTTCATCGTCAACGGCACCGAGCGCGTCATCGTTTCGCAGATGCACCGTTCCCCGGGCGTCTTCTTCGACCATGACAAGGGCAAGTCGCACTCGTCGGGCAAGCTTCTGTTTGCCGCGCGCGTCATTCCTTATCGTGGCTCGTGGCTCGACATCGAGTTCGATTCTAAGGACGTCGTGCACGCCCGCATCGATCGCCGCCGCAAGATTCCGGTGACGTCGCTGCTGATGGCGCTCGGCATGGATGGCGAAGAGATCCTGTCGACCTTCTACAACAAGATCACCTACAAGCGCGCCGGCGACCATTGGCGCATTCCGTTCAACGTCGAGCGTTTCCGCGGCCTCAAGGCTGTCGGCGACCTGGTCGATGCCGATACGGGCGAAGTCGTTGTCGAAGCTGGCAAGAAGATCACCGCACGCCAGGCACGGGCGCTTGGCGAAAAGGGTCTCAAGGCGATCAAGGCGACCGATGAGGATCTGCTCGGCAACTATCTGGCCGAGGACATCGTCAACTACGGCACCGGCGAGATCTTCCTCGAGGCCGGCGACGAGATCGACGAGAAGACGCTGAAGGTTCTGCTCGGCACCGGCGAAGACGAGATCAAGGTTCTCGACATCGACCACGTCAATGTCGGCGCCTATATCCGCAACACGCTCAACGTCGACAAGAACGAGAGCCGCCAGGACGCGCTGTTCGACATCTATCGTGTCATGCGCCCCGGCGAGCCGCCGACGCTCGAAACCGCCGAAGCCATGTTCAACTCGCTGTTCTTCGACAGTGAGCGCTATGATCTGTCGGCCGTTGGCCGCGTCAAGATGAACATGCGTCTCGAGCTCAAGGCCGAGGACACCGTGCGCGTGCTGCGCAAGGACGACATCCTGGCCGTGGTCAGGACGCTGGTCGAACTGCGTGACGGCAAGGGCGAAATCGACGACATCGACAATCTCGGCAACCGCCGCGTGCGTTCGGTCGGCGAGCTGATGGAAAACCAGTACCGCGTCGGCCTGCTGCGTATGGAGCGCGCGATCAAGGAGCGTATGTCCTCGATCGAGATCGACACGGTCATGCCGCAGGACCTGATCAACGCCAAGCCGGCGGCTGCCGCCGTGCGCGAGTTCTTCGGTTCCTCGCAGCTGTCGCAGTTCATGGATCAGACCAACCCGCTGTCGGAGATCACCCACAAGCGTCGCCTCTCGGCGCTTGGACCGGGCGGTCTGACCCGCGAGCGCGCCGGTTTCGAGGTGCGCGACGTGCACCCGACGCATTACGGCCGTATCTGCCCGATCGAAACGCCGGAAGGCCCGAATATCGGTCTGATCAACTCGCTGGCCACTTTCGCGCGCGTCAACAAGTACGGCTTCATCGAGAGCCCGTACCGCAAGATCGTCGACGGCAAGCTGACCAATGACGTCGTCTATCTCTCGGCGATGGAAGAGGCCAAGCACCATGTCGCGCAGGCCAACGCCGAGCTCGACAAGAACGGTGGTTTCGTCGACGAATTCGTCATTTGCCGCAGCGCCGGCGAAGTGATGATGGCGCCGCGCGAAAACGTCGATCTGATGGACGTTTCGCCCAAGCAGATGGTGTCGGTGGCCGCGGCCCTGATCCCGTTCCTGGAAAACGACGACGCCAACCGCGCTCTGATGGGCTCGAACATGCAGCGTCAGGCCGTGCCGCTGGTGCGCGCCGAGGCGCCGTTCGTCGGCACCGGCATGGAGCCGATCGTCGCTCGTGACTCGGGCGCCGCCATCGGCGCCCGCCGCGGCGGCATCGTCGACCAGGTGGACGCGACGCGTATCGTTATCCGCGCCACCGAAGATCTCGATCCGGGCAAGTCCGGCGTCGATATCTACCGGCTGATGAAGTTCCAGCGTTCGAACCAGAACACCTGCATCAACCAGCGTCCACTGGTTCGTATGGGCGACCGGGTCAACAAGGGCGACATCATCGCCGACGGTCCGTCGACCGAGCTCGGTGATCTGGCGCTCGGCCGCAACGTGCTGGTCGCGTTCATGCCGTGGAACGGCTACAACTACGAGGACTCGATCCTCCTGTCCGAACGCATCGTCGCTGATGACGTCTTCACCTCGATCCATATCGAGGAGTTCGAGGTCATGGCGCGCGATACCAAGCTCGGGCCGGAAGAAATCACGCGCGATATCCCGAACGTCTCGGAAGAAGCGCTGAAGAACCTCGACGAAGCCGGCATCGTCTATATCGGTGCGGAAGTTCAGCCGGGCGACATCCTGGTCGGCAAGATCACGCCGAAGGGCGAAAGCCCGATGACGCCGGAAGAGAAGCTTCTGCGCGCCATCTTCGGCGAAAAAGCATCCGACGTGCGCGACACCTCGATGCGCATGCCTCCGGGCACTTTCGGCACCGTCGTCGAGGTGCGCGTGTTCAATCGCCACGGTGTGGAGAAGGACGAGCGCGCCATGGCGATCGAGCGCGAGGAGATCGAACGCCTCGCCAAGGACCGCGACGACGAGCAGGCCATTCTGGACCGTAACGTCTACGCGCGTCTTTCCGACGTGCTCGTCGGCAAGGAAGCGATCGCTGGACCGAAGGGCTTCAAGAAGGGCTCGACGCTGTCCAAGGATACGCTCGACGAATATCCGCGTTCGCAGTGGTGGCAGTTTGCCGTGGAGAACGAAAAGCTCCAGAGCGAACTCGAAGCCCTGCGTGGCCAGTACGACGACTCCAAGAAGGCGCTCGAACAGCGTTTCATGGACAAGGTCGAGAAGGTCCAGCGCGGCGACGAAATGCCTCCGGGCGTCATGAAGATGGTCAAGGTCTTCGTGGCCGTGAAGCGCAAGATGCAGCCCGGCGACAAGATGGCCGGCCGTCACGGCAACAAGGGTGTCGTGTCGCGGATCGTTCCGGTCGAGGACATGCCTTTCCTCGAGGACGGCACGCATGCCGATATCGTGCTCAACCCGCTGGGTGTGCCGAGCCGCATGAATGTCGGCCAGATCCTGGAAACGCATCTGGGCTGGGCTTGCGCTGGCATGGGCAAGAAGATCGGCGAGCTGATCGACGCGTACAAGGTGGCGGGCGACATCAAGCCGCTGCGCAAGACGCTCGAAAGCTTCATCCCGGCCAACGACCGCAACGAGCCGGTCCGCGAGTATGACGACGAGAGCATTGTTCGCCTCAGCGAGCAGATGCGCCGCGGCGTCTCTATCGCGACCCCGGTGTTCGACGGCGCGCACGAGGCTGACATCAACATCATGCTGGAGCAGGCGGGCCTGCACACCAGCGGTCAGTCGCAGCTCTATGACGGACGCACGGGCGAGCCGTTCGATCGCAAGGTGACGATGGGCTATATCTACATGCTCAAGCTTCACCATCTCGTGGACGACAAGATCCACGCGCGTTCGATCGGTCCGTACTCGCTCGTTACCCAGCAGCCGCTGGGCGGCAAGGCGCAGTTCGGTGGCCAGCGCTTCGGCGAGATGGAGGTCTGGGCGCTCGAAGCATACGGCGCCGCCTACACGCTACAGGAAATGCTGACGGTGAAGTCGGACGACGTAGCCGGCCGCACCAAGGTCTACGAGGCGATCGTCAGAGGCGACGACACTTTCGAGGCCGGCATTCCCGAGAGCTTCAACGTTCTCGTCAAGGAAATGCGGTCTCTCGGCCTCAATGTCGAGCTGGAGAACACCAAGCTCGACGACAACCCGATCCGGCTGCCAGACGCAGCTGAGTAGGGCGCGGCCGAGTAAACAAGACGCTCGGTCGCGGAAATCGCGACCGAGCGCACCAAATTCTTCGGCCGGTGGCCGACACAAGACGGCGGGCGTTTGGCCCGCGCTAGATGCAAGGGGTTTTCGAGGACCCCGAAAAGGAGAACGGCATGAACCAAGAGGTCATGAATCTCTTCAATCCGCAGGCGCCTGCGCAGGTGTTCGATTCCATCCGGATATCGCTTGCCAGCCCTGAGAAGATTCTGTCCTGGTCTTTCGGCGAGATCAAGAAGCCGGAGACCATCAACTACCGCACCTTCAAGCCGGAGCGTGACGGTCTGTTCTGCGCGCGCATTTTTGGCCCGATCAAGGACTATGAGTGCCTGTGCGGCAAGTACAAGCGCATGAAGTACAAGGGCGTCATCTGCGAGAAGTGCGGCGTCGAAGTCACGCTGTCGCGCGTTCGCCGCGAGCGCATGGGCCATATCGAACTGGCCGCGCCCGTCGCCCATATCTGGTTCCTGAAGTCGCTGCCGTCGCGCATCGGCACGCTGCTCGACATGACCCTGAAGGACATCGAGCGCGTCCTCTACTTCGAGAACTACATCGTCACCGAACCCGGCCTCACCGCGCTGAAGGAGCACCAGCTGCTCAGCGAGGAAGAGTACATGATCGCCGTCGACGAGTATGGCGAGGACTCGTTCACCGCCATGATCGGCGCCGAGGCCATTCATGACCTCCTGGCCGGCATGGACCTGGAGAAGATCGCCGGCGACCTGCGTTCGGAGCTGGCTTCGACCACCTCCGAGCTGAAGCAGAAGAAGTATCTGAAGCGGCTCAAGGTCGTCGAGAACTTCATGGAATCCGGCAACCGTCCGGAATGGATGATCATGAAGGTGGTTCCGGTGATCCCGCCGGACCTGCGTCCGCTGGTTCCTCTGGATGGTGGACGCTTCGCCACGTCGGATCTGAACGACCTCTATCGTCGCGTCATCAACCGCAACAACCGTCTGAAGCGGCTGATCGAGCTGCGCGCCCCCGGCATCATCGTGCGCAATGAAAAGCGCATGCTGCAGGAAGCCGTCGATGCGCTGTTCGACAACGGCCGTCGCGGCCGCGTCATCACCGGCGCCAACAAGCGCCCGCTGAAGTCGCTGTCCGACATGCTCAAGGGCAAGCAGGGCCGGTTCCGTCAGAACCTGCTCGGCAAGCGCGTCGACTATTCCGGCCGCTCGGTCATCGTGACCGGTCCGGAGCTCAAGCTGCACCAGTGCGGCCTGCCTAAGAAGATGGCGCTCGAACTGTTCAAGCCCTTCATCTACGCCCGTCTCGACGCCAAGGGTTACTCCTCGACCGTCAAACAGGCGAAGAAGCTGGTCGAGAAGGAGCGTCCGGAAGTCTGGGATATCCTCGACGAGGTCATCCGTGAGCATCCGGTGCTGCTGAACCGTGCGCCGACGCTGCACCGTCTCGGCATCCAGGCGTTCGAGCCGATCCTGATCGAAGGCAAGGCGATCCAGCTGCACCCGCTGGTCTGCACGGCCTTCAACGCCGACTTCGACGGCGACCAGATGGCTGTTCACGTGCCGCTGTCGCTGGAAGCGCAGCTTGAAGCCCGCGTGCTGATGATGTCGACCAACAACATCCTGCACCCGGCTTCCGGCGCGCCGATCATCGTGCCGTCGCAGGACATGGTTCTTGGTCTCTATTATCTCTCGATCGTCAACCAGAACGAGCCGGGCGAAGGCATGGTGTTTGCCGACATGGGCGAACTCCAGCACGCGCTCGAGACCAAGGCGGTGACGCTGCACTCGAAGATCAAGGGTCGTTTCCGTACGGTCGACGCCGAAGGCAAGGTCGTGTCGAAGATCCATGACACCACCCCTGGCCGCATGATCATCGGCGAGCTTCTGCCGAAGAACGTCAACGTGCCTTACGAGACCGCCAACCAGGAGATGACCAAGAAGAACATCTCCAAGATGATCGACACCGTCTACCGCCACTGCGGTCAGAAGGAGACGGTCATTTTCTGCGACCGCATCATGGCACTCGGCTTCAGCCATGCCTGCCGCGCCGGCATTTCGTTCGGCAAGGACGACATGCTGATCCCGGACGCCAAGATCAAGCTGGTCTCCGATACCGAGGCTTTGGCCAAGGAGTACGAGCAGCAGTACAATGACGGTCTGATCACGCAGGGCGAGAAGTACAACAAGGTCGTCGACGCCTGGGCCAAGTGCTCGGAAAAGGTCGCCGACGAAATGATGGCCCGCATCAAGGCGGTCGAGTTCGAGGACAATGGCCGTCAAAAGCCGATGAACTCGATCTACATGATGTCGCACTCCGGTGCGCGTGGCTCGCCCACCCAGATGCGTCAGCTTGCCGGCATGCGCGGCCTGATGGCCAAGCCGTCGGGTGAAATCATCGAGACGCCGATCATCTCGAACTTCAAGGAAGGCCTGACCGTGCTCGAGTACTTCAACTCGACCCACGGCGCCCGCAAGGGTCTGGCCGACACCGCCTTGAAGACGGCGAACTCGGGTTACCTCACCCGTCGTCTGGTCGACGTGGCGCAGGATTGCATCGTCAACTCCGTCGACTGCGGCACCGACAAGGGCCTCACCATGCAGCCGATCGTCGATGCCGGTCAGGTCGTCGCATCGGTTGGCCAGCGCGTGCTGGGCCGTACGTCGCTCGACGACATCACCCATCCGGTGTCGGGCGAGATTCTGGTCAAGGCCGGAACGCTGATGGACGAGCGTGACGTGGAACAGATCGAAAAGGCCGGCGTCCAGTCGGTCCGCATCCGCTCGGCACTGACTTGCGAAGTCAGGGTTGGCGTCTGCGCGGTCTGCTACGGTCGCGATCTTGCCCGCGGCACCCCGGTCAACCAGGGTGAAGCTGTCGGCGTCATCGCGGCGCAGTCGATCGGCGAGCCGGGCACGCAGCTCACCATGCGTACCTTCCACATGGGCGGTACCGCGCAGGTGGTGGACAGCTCGTTCCTTGAAGCCTCGTATGAGGGCAAGGTCGAGATCCGCAACCGCAACGTGGTGCGCAACTCCGACGGCCAGCAGATGGTCATGGGCCGCAACATGGCGGTGCTGATCCTCGACGAAGCCGGCAAGGAGCGCGCCTCGCATCGCCTCACCTATGGTTCGCGCATCTTCGTGGACGATGGTGACAAGGTGAAGCGCGGCCAGCGTATCGCCGAGTGGGATCCCTACACCCGTCCAGTCCTCACCGAAATCGAGGGCAGGGTGTCGTACGAGGATCTGGTCGACGGCATTTCTGTTCAGGAAACGGCCGACGAGTCGACCGGCATCACCAAGCGTGAGGTCATCGACTGGCGCTCGACGCCACGCGGCAACGACCTGAAGCCGGCGATTGCCATTCAGGACGCCAAGGGCAAGGTCGGCAAGCTGTCGAAGGGTGGCGACGCCCGCTTCCTGCTCTCGGTCGAGGCCATTCTTTCGGTCGAGCCGGGCTCGCAGGTTCGCCCCGGCGACGTGCTGGCGCGTATTCCGATGGAAAGCGCCAAGACCAAGGACATCACCGGCGGTCTGCCGCGTGTTGCCGAACTGTTCGAGGCACGTCGTCCGAAGGATCACGCCATCATCGCCGAGATCGACGGCACGATCCGCTTCGGCCGCGACTACAAGAACAAGCGTCGCATCATCATCGAGCCGCATGACTCGACGCTTGAGCCGGTCGAATACCTGATCCCGAAGGGCAAGCCGTTCCATCTCCAGGACGGCGACGTCATCGAGAAGGGCGACTACATCCTCGACGGCAATCCGGCGCCGCACGACATCCTGGCGATCAAGGGCGTGGAGGCACTTGCTTCCTACCTCGTCAACGAGATCCAGGAGGTCTACCGTCTGCAGGGCGTGTCGATCAACGACAAGCACATCGAGGTGATCGTTCGCCAGATGCTGCAGAAGGTCGAGATCACGGTGCAGGGCGACTCGACCTACATCCCGGGCGATCATGTCGACGTGATCGAACTGGAAGAGGTCAACGAGCGTCTGGTCGAGGACGGCAAGAAGCCGGCCGAAGGCCTGCCGGTGCTGCTCGGCATCACCAAGGCATCGCTGCAGACGCCGTCCTTCATCTCGGCCGCCTCCTTCCAGGAGACGACCCGAGTGCTGACGGAAGCTGCCGTTGCCGGCAAGACCGACATGCTGCAGGGCTTGAAGGAAAACGTCATCGTCGGCCGGCTGATCCCGGCCGGCACCGGCGGCACGATGAGCCAGATTCGGCGCATCGCCACCTCGCGCGACGAGCTGATCATCGACGAGCGCCGCAAGGCCTCCGGTGTGGAAGTCGCCGAGCCGATGCTGGCCGACATGACAACCGCCGCGCAGTAAGCGCGGCGGCCAAAACAAAAAATAGAGCGGTTCGTCGTTTCGATGAACCGCTCCAGGAATCTCAGGCAACAAGGCCGTCGGGGCAACCCGGCGGCCTATTTCTTTGTGCTATTCGGACAGCCTCTCGAAGCGAAGCAGATCGCCCGGCTGGCAGTCGAGGTAGTCGCAGATGCGCTCCAGCGTATCGAACCGGATACCCTTGACCTTTCCCTGCTTCAAAAGGGAAAGATTGGCCTCGGTGATGCCGACATATTCGGCCAGGTCCTTTGACTTCACGTTTCGTTCGGCGAGGACGACATTGAGCCTGACCCTTATGGGCATGAGCTGATCCTCATCATCAGATGAACTGCGCGTTTTCTTCGGCGAGTGCCGATGCCTCGGCCATGACCCAGGTGATCACCGCGACGATGCAAGCTGCCAGCAAGGCCAGCATCGTGTCGCTGTCGAGGCCGAGCGTCAGCCGGTGCTGGCCGGCAGGCGCGTCCCAGCTCAAGAGAACGGACAATGCCGCCGCCGAAACCGGTTTCAGCAAGGCGGATTCCAGCAGGCCGAGGCCAAAGTATCGCAAATTGCTGATGGCGCCCTGACCGAAGAAGTTTCCGGACGCGAAAGCGCCGAAGCAGCGTCTGGCGGCCATGAGCGCGAAGACGAGGCAGGCAAGCGGCACGAACGAGATCGCGAACCCGATCAGTCTTCGACCGAGGCCAAGCTCGCTCAGCCATTCCTGTGGGATCTGCGCATCGGCCGCGATCGAACCGGCGGAGACGCTGAGCCAGTAGAACAGCAGACCAACGGTCAACAGCATGGCGAGGACGACAAAACATCTCGCCAGCACCAGGCTGAAAAGGCGGATGCGTTTCAATCTGGCCTGGCGGTCAGGATCGGCGGCGGCAGCCGTGATGACAGGTTCAATCATTGGCAACATCGCTCCATCGAAAGAAATTATCGTTTTACAATAATTAATTTATGCACAATGATGATTCTTGTCAATTCCACCTCATAGGAGAAACCTATGCCTTCGTTCAAACGCGAGATTGCCGTGGCCGCCATTGTTGTTGTGACGGCGTTCATGACGCCTTTTGCTGCCGTCGCCCTTCCATCGACCGCGACAGGTCGGATATCGGTGGGGCAGGTGATGGAGATGCTCGACAAGGCCGGTACGAGCCCGATCGCCAGGCAAACGCTCGTTGCCTATGTCGCCGGCGTCGGCGAAGCCGCCGGCGTGATCGTCGACACGATCGGCAAGGGTGGCCCCGTTTCCTGCAAGAGTTCTTTCAGCCTGGATACGGGCGCGGTGCGCGCCGCCCTTGAAGCGGGCGCGCCCCGTCAGGGCGACTGGTCCCAGACACCGGCCACGCCATTGATCATAGCCGACATGGTCAGGCGTGCCGGTTGCAGGACCAAGATTTGATTCAAGCGATCCGCTGGATCCCAGTCGCGCGACAATCCGGTCGCGCGACCATTCCCGGCCTGCGACCCCCGCGAGCTGTCAGCGACTGCGGTTCCGGTATCAGAATTCAGTCGAAAAACGCTTCGACCACGTTGCGCTTGCCGAGCATGAAGGCATCGGCGACGTGCTGCAGCGGGGCGAGGTCGACATCGGAGACGCCGGCTCGCACGATTTCGGCAAAGCGTTTGTAGAGCATCGGGTACTCGGCCTCCGGCTCGTCATGAACCACCTTGCCGTCGATGGCGAGCTTTGTGCCGCCGCCCGACAGCACCATTGCGCCCTTGTCGGTGTCGGCCAGGATGTCCCAGCTTTGCGGGCCGGTCTGCAGCCAGTCGAGATCCATGGTCACCGGCAGCCCGTTCGAGGTGCGGAAGGCGACGCGCGCGGCAACCGGAGATGCGCGGTTTTCGGGGAAATCCAGAACCGCCGAAGTGATGAACATCGGCGGCAGGATATGGGTGGCAATCGACAGCGCGTTGATGCCGGGATCGAAGACGCCAAAACCGCCGGGAGCCCAGATCCACTCCTGGTTCGGATGCCAGCGGCGCACGTCTTCCTTCCAGTTGATGGCGGCCGACCTGATCTTGGTCGAGTTCAGGAAGGCACGGGCGGCCTCCACCGCCGGCGCATAGCGCGAGTGCCAGCTGGCAAACAGCGAGACGCCGTTCTGCACGGCCAATGCCTTGAGGTCTTCGACCTCGCTGACAGTGGCGCCTGGCGGCTTTTCCAGGAATACATGCTTCTTCGCCATCAGCGCCGTCCGCGCCGCATCGTAGCGGAACTGCGGCGGCATGCAGAGCGATACGGCCTCGAGGTCGGGCACGGCGTCGAGCATGGCTTCGATGGTGGGGAAATTCGGGATGTTTTCCACCTTGCCATGCCGGCTGGCAGCCGCGGTGAGGCGATAGTTCGGGTCTTTCGCCAGGGCCGGCAGGTGCTGGTCGCGGACGATCTTGCCGACGCCGACGATGCCTATCTTGATGGGCTGGGACACGGCCGCTCCGTCTGTTTGTTGAGTGATGAAGAGCGTTTCTTATCAGAACACTTGCCCCGGGCAAGCCGGAGCCGGCAAGCTGACGCCGAAAGGTCAGCCCCAGCTTTCCTCGAACTGCAGCGCCAGCCTTTCGCCGGCCAGAAAAGCCTCGATGGCTGCTTCGAACGGTGAGGGGTCGAGGCCGTTCGCGCCCAGCCAGTCGTCGGAATAATAGGTGTTGGCATAGCGGTCGCCGGAATCGCAGATCAGCGTCACCAGCGAGCCGGCCTTTCTCGCCTCAACCATGCGCGCTGCCTGAAAGCACATAGCGACGAAGTTGGTGCCGGTCGACCCGCCGACACGGCGGCCGAGTTGGCGCGACAGCACCCGCATCGCCGCCAGCGACACTGCGTCCGGCACCCGCAGCATGTGATCGATGACGCCGGACACGAAGGATGGTTCGACGCGCGGCCGGCCGATGCCCTCGATGCGCGACGGCTGCTCGCAGCGACAGTCACGGTCATGCGTGGCAAAGCTGTCGAAGAAGGCCGAACGCTCGACGTCGGCGACCGAAAGCCGCGTTGCATGCCGCTTGTAGCGCAGATAGCGGCCGATCGTGGCGGTGGTACCGCCGGTGCCGGCGCTCATGACGATCCAGGTCGGGATCGGATGCTGCTCTTCGCGCATCTGCCCGAAGATGGAATCGGCGATGTTGTTGTTGCCGCGCCAGTCGGTGGCGCGTTCGGCATGGGTGAACTGGTCCATGAAATGACCGCCTAGCCGCGCCGCCAGTTCCGCCGACTCGGCATAGATGCGCCGGCCGTCGTCGATGAAATGGCACTTGCCGCCATAGTGCTCGATCGCGGTGATCTTTTCGCGCGAGGTCGATCGCGGCATCACGGCATAGAACGGCACACCGATCATGCGGGCGAAATAGGCTTCCGACACCGCCGTCGAGCCCGATGACGCTTCGATCACCGGCGAGCCTTCACGGATGAGGCCGTTGCACAGCGCATAGAGAAACAGCGAACGCGCCAGCCGATGCTTCAGGCTGCCGGTTGGATGGGTGGATTCGTCCTTGAGGTAGAAGTCGATGCCAGCCAGTGCCGGCAGATCCAGCTTCCAGAGGTGCGTATCGGCCGAGCGGTGCTGGTCGGCTTCGATCGCGGCGACCGCCCGGTCGGCCCAGTCCCGGGATGCAGGTCCAACAGCTTTTGATCCTGCCATGATCGGCGCCCTGGTTTCAGATCGGCACGTCGAAGGTAACGATCGACACTTCGCCTTCGAGCGCGCCCTGGAAGGCGGAGATATGCGGCTCTTCGTCGGGTATGCCGTCCATGTCGCCGATCTGGTCGAGTTCGGCCTCGGCGTAACCTTCCGCGGCAAGCGATTCGAGTGCCCGGCGCACTGCCGAATCGTCGTCGGGCGCGACCAGCATCACATGCACGCCTTCCGGTTTGCCGCCCTTTTTCTTCCACACCCGACCGGTGATGATGGTGACCGGGCGCTCTTCATTGTCGTTCACGGGTCGATTCCTCTTGGCAATGTGTGGGCGGGCGAGGGGATTTTGACTGCTCATGCGGCCTTTTCGCATGAAGAGGGGCCGCGCAACAGCGCAAACCTGGTCACTTTCTTCCTCGCTCTTGCAAAATTGCGAAAGAAAATTACATGCGTTTTTCACATGGCTGCCAAGCCCTGGCCGGCGCGCAATATTTGCTGCTCCGGGCTTGACGGTTCGTGGGCTTGCTAGTAGAAGCCGGCCAGTCAGAACCGATGTGAGGCTCTCCCTTCCGAAGCGACACGCTTTGGAGTTTGCCTCAAACAGGGTTCGTTTTACGAGCGAAAAGACATTTCCGGCGTGCACGAAGCGGCTTCCGCTTCCTCTGCCATTTGTTCGGGCAAGACCGCGAGGCGCGGTTTGTGGCCCGAATTTGCGTATGGAAATGACGCTTTGAGCGGCCCTGACCGGGCGAGACACGGAATTGAGAGACAAGAGGGTTTAATGCCTACCGTCAACCAGCTGATCCGCAAGCCGCGCATTGCGCCGGTGAAGCGCAACAAGGTCCCGGCCATGCAGCAGAACCCGCAGAAGCGGGGCGTCTGCACGCGCGTCTATACAACGACGCCGAAGAAGCCGAACTCGGCGCTGCGCAAGGTGGCCAAGATCCGCCTGACCAATGGTTTTGAAGTGATCGGGTACATCCCCGGCGAAGGCCACAACCTTCAGGAACACTCCGTGGTGATGATCCGCGGCGGCCGCGTCAAGGATCTTCCGGGCGTTCGCTACCACATCATCCGCGGCGTGCTCGACACGCAGGGTGTGAAGAATCGCAAGCAGCGCCGTTCGAAGTACGGCGCCAAGCGTCCGAAGTAAGATTTTCCGGCCTTGGCGCTCCTTGAGTGCGTCGGGCTATGAGATTGAGAGACAAAAGCCATGTCGCGTCGTCACAGTGCAGAAAAGCGTGAGATCAATCCGGACCCGAAGTTCGGCGATCTGATCGTCACCAAGTTCATGAACGCCGTCATGTATGACGGTAAGAAGTCGGTCGCCGAGACCATTGTCTACGGCGCGCTCGATCAGGTTCAGTCGAAGACCAAGCAGGAGCCGGTCACCGTCTTCCATCAGGCGCTCGACAATGTTGCGCCGCATGTGGAAGTGCGTTCGCGTCGTGTCGGCGGTGCCACCTACCAGGTTCCGGTCGACGTGCGCCCCGAGCGCCGTCAGGCATTGGCCATTCGCTGGCTGATCGCGGCGGCCCGCAACCGCAACGAGACCACGATGGTTGACCGCCTCTCTGGCGAGCTGATGGACGCGGCCAACAACCGCGGCACGGCCGTCAAGAAGCGTGAAGACACCCACAAGATGGCTGAAGCCAACCGCGCTTTCGCGCACTACCGCTGGTAAAGCGCGAACGAGACTGAGAGGCAGCTACGATGGCCCGCGAATACAAAATCGAAGACTACCGCAATTTCGGTATCATGGCGCATATTGACGCCGGCAAGACGACGACCACCGAGCGCGTCCTCTATTACACGGGCAAGTCGCACAAGATCGGCGAAGTCCACGACGGCGCAGCCACCATGGATTGGATGGAGCAGGAGCAGGAGCGCGGCATCACCATCACGTCCGCCGCGACCACGACCTTCTGGAAGGGTCGCAGCGGCAAGATGTACCGCTTCAACATCATCGACACCCCCGGCCACGTCGACTTCACCATTGAAGTCGAGCGTTCGCTGCGCGTTCTCGACGGCGCCATCGCGCTGCTCGATGCCAATGCCGGTGTCGAGCCGCAGACAGAGACCGTCTGGCGTCAGGCCGACAAGTATCGCGTTCCGCGCATGATCTTCTGCAACAAGATGGACAAGATCGGCGCTGACTTCTACCGCTCGGTCGAGATGATCGGTTCGCGCCTAGGTGCACATGCCGTCGTCATGCAGCTGCCGATCGGCGCCGAGACCGAGTTCAAGGGCGTCGTCGACCTCGTCGAGATGAACGCGCTGGTCTGGCGCGACGAGACGCTGGGCGCTGCCTGGGACATCGTCGAGATCCCGGACGACCTCAAGGCTCGTGCCGAAGAATACCGCGAGAAGATGATCGAGGCCGCCGTCGAAATGGACGAGACGGCGCTTGAGAATTACCTCGAAGGCAAGATGCCGTCGAATGACGAGATCCGCGCGCTGATCCGCAAGGGCACCATTGCGGTCAAGTTCTACCCGATGTTCTGCGGCTCGGCCTTCAAGAACAAGGGCGTGCAGCCGCTGCTCGACGCCGTCGTCGAATATCTGCCGTCGCCGGCCGATGTTCCCGCCATCAAGGGCGTCGATGCCAAGACCGACGCCGAGATCGAGCGTCATGCCGACGACAACGAGCCGCTGTCGATGCTCGCCTTCAAGATCATGAACGACCCGTTCGTCGGTTCGCTGACCTTTGCCCGCATCTATTCGGGCAAGCTCACCAAGGGCATCTCGGTCGACAACACCGTGAAGGGCAAGAAAGAGCGCATCGGCCGCATGCTGCAGATGCATGCGAACTCGCGCGCCGACGTCGAAGAGGCTTTTGCCGGCGACATCGTTGCTCTTGCCGGTCTCAAGGACACGACCACCGGCGACACGCTCAGTGATCCGCTGCATCCGGTCATCCTTGAGCGCATGGAATTCCCAGATCCGGTCATCCAGATCGCCATCGAGCCGAAGACCAAGAACGACCAGGAAAAGATGGGCCTCGCCCTTCACCGCCTGGCCGCCGAGGATCCGTCCTTCCGCGTCAAGACCGATGAGGAAAGCGGCCAGACCATCATTTCCGGCATGGGCGAACTTCACCTCGACATCATCGTCGACCGCATGCGTCGCGAGTTCAAGGTCGAGGCCAATGTCGGCGCGCCGCAGGTGGCTTATCGCGAGACGATCACCCGCAGGCACGAGCAGGATTACACGCACAAGAAGCAGACCGGCGGTACCGGTCAGTTCGCTCGCGTCAAGATCGTCTTCGAGCCGAACCCGGACAGCAGCGAGTTCGAGTTCGATACCAAGATCGTCGGCGGCGCCGTGCCGAAGGAATACATCCCGGGTGTCGAAAAGGGCATCAACAGCGTCATGACCTCGGGTCCGTTCGCGGGCTTCCCGATGATCGGCGTCAAGGCGACGCTGATCGATGGCGCCTACCACGATGTCGACTCCAGCGTTCTGGCCTTCGAAATCGCCGGCCGCGCCTGCTTCCGTGAAGCCGCACCCAAGCTTGGCGTGCAGCTGCTCGAGCCGATCATGAAGGTCGAAGTCGTGACGCCGGAAGACTATGTCGGCAGCGTCATTGGCGATCTGAACGGTCGTCGTGGCCAGATCCAGGGTCAGGAAGCGCGTGGCGTTGCAGTGGTCATCAACGCGATGGTGCCGCTCGCCAACATGTTCAAGTATGTCGACAATTTGCGCTCGATGAGCCAGGGCCGTGCGGCCTACACGATGCAGTTCGATCACTACGAGCCGGTCCCTACTGCGGTGGCCCAGGAAGTCCAGAAGAAATACGCGTAAGGGTTCTTTAGCCACCGGGTCGCGTCCTTTGCGCGGCGCCGGATCTGAAGAGCGAATAACAATTTCCCCCAAGCGGGTAGAATAGACGGAGAACGATTATGGCCAAAGGTAAATTCGAGCGTAACAAGCCTCACGTGAACATCGGCACGATTGGCCACGTCGACCATGGCAAGACGTCGCTGACGGCGGCGATCACCAAGTATTTTGGCGAATACAAGCGCTATGACCAGATCGACGCTGCCCCTGAAGAAAAGGCGCGCGGCATCACGATCTCGACGGCGCACGTCGAATACGAGACGGCCAACCGCCACTACGCTCACGTCGACTGCCCCGGCCACGCCGACTATGTGAAGAACATGATCACCGGTGCCGCGCAGATGGACGGCGCGATCCTGGTCGTGTCGGCTGCCGACGGCCCGATGCCGCAGACCCGCGAGCACATCCTGCTTGCCCGTCAGGTCGGCGTGCCGTCGATCGTGGTGTTCCTGAACAAGGTCGACCAGGTCGACGACGCGGAGCTGCTCGAACTGGTCGAGCTCGAGGTTCGCGAGCTTCTGACCAAGAACGAGTTCCCCGGCGACGACATTCCGATCGTCAAGGGTTCGGCTCTGGCTGCTTTGGAAGATTCGGACAAGAAGATCGGCGAAGACGCGATCCGCGAGCTGATGGCTGCGGTCGATGCCTACATCCCGACGCCTGTTCGTCCGCTTGACAAGCCGTTCCTGATGCCGATCGAAGACGTGTTCTCGATCTCGGGCCGCGGCACGGTCGTGACCGGCCGCGTCGAGCGTGGCATTGTCAAGGTTGGCGAGGAACTCGAGATCATCGGCATCCGTCCGACGACCAAGACGACCTGCACGGGCGTCGAGATGTTCCGCAAGCTGCT
>NZ_QGGH01000026.1 GCF_003148495.1 Mesorhizobium loti | reverse complement strand
GTCGATGACGGAGGCCACGCCGGCAATAGCTTCCGGCGATCGTCCAATCCAGTGCGACACGTTCAGGTCAGGTGCGCTTTCACTGTGCTGCACGACGAACTGCGTCACATAGGCGGCCGTCGCCGCCACTGTCACGAAGACAAGCCGCTTCGGAATGCCCGCCAGCAGACGCGCACGTCGCCGCTGCGCGCCTCGCCGCTTGCGCCATTGATCAGACTGGTTGTCGTATCGGTATTTGTCCACGCCCCTCGCTCCCCGAGCGAAGAATGCGGCTGTTTCCGCCTAGAGTCCAGAAAAGCGCGCACAGGCCAAGTCAGCGAAACCCTGGCGCCGTCGCCGACCACGGATTTATAGGCGGCAACGGGCTCAGGAGCTGAATATTCGCTTGCGCTAATATAAAAGTGACGTAACGTCATCCCCCTGCATCTTGGGGATGCGCAACCGTGGGGAAATACGATGAGAGTGGCTATATTTTGCACGGCAATCGTGATCGCTGCGACTGGCGTCGCTGTTGCCAAGGAGAAGAAGGTGGTGGTCAGTAATGCCGCGGCCCTTTGCTCTACCAAGCATTCGGCCAAGAAGCCGGTGCCAGAGCTGGACTGCAGCTTGACCGGAACCGCCAAATTGCCGGATGGCGCAACGCCGGAAAAGCCGCGCCTCGGATACGACACCAATCCGTGGATCCCAACTGGCCTTTAGATCCTGGGTTGACCTATCGCGCGCATCGAAGTGGGGGCGACACCGCGAAGGGCGGCCCCAGCGTCCACACGGGGTGCCTCTACGCGTCCATTTCCAGCCATGGCGCCTGCCATGGGGTCCGAGATCCGATAGCTTTGTCATGACCGATCGAACTTCCAATTCGTCTAAAATGTTCCGGAACTATTTTAGCACATGCTGATTGAATCGCGGTTTTGCGAGTGTGTGCATGCGTTTGAAGTTCATCGAGCCACTAATGCCGACCCTGGTGGAGAAGCCTCCCGAGGGCGACGACTGGATTCATGAAGTGAAGTTCGACGGATATCGGTCGCAACTCATCATCGATGAGGACGGCACGCGCATCTTCACGCGCCGCGGCCTCGACTGGACGTCGAAATATCGCGACCTGGTGAAAGAGGCAGCGAGCCTCGGGGGCGAGAGCGCGATCGTCGACGGCGAGATCATCGTCCTGAACGAAGCCGGCCTGTCCGATTTCGGCGAGCTGCGAAAGGCGATCACCCGCCGGCAGCATGACCTCTATTTCGTCGCCTTCGATCTTCTCCATCTCAACGGACACGATCTGCGCGACATGGCGCTGGAAGAGCGGCGCGAGATCCTGGCCAGCATAATCGAGCCCGGCGGTCGCATCCAGTTCAGCGAGCCTCTGCCGGGCGAAGCGAAGGCTATCTATCACCTACTCGACCAGGCTGGGCTTGAGGGCATGGTCTCGAAACGGGGCGACAGCAAATACCGGAGCGGCCCGTCTACCAACTGGCTGAAGGCAAAATGCTACTCGATCGATGAATTCGAGCTGCTTGGTGTCGAGCGTGAGGCGGGCAAGCCGGCCTTCGCCCTGATGGCGGATCGTGCAACGGGTCGCTATGTCGGGTCGGCTTTCATCAATTCACGCGGGGCGATCCGGGACCGGCTTTGGAAGCGTGTCCAGGAGCACGCCGGGCCACCGCCAAAGGGCATGAAGCGGCCGGCGACGCAGTGGGTGAAGCCAGGCATCATCGGCCGCGTGAAGCACCGAGGCGAGGAGGATCTGCGTCATGCTTCGCTACAGGATTTTCGCGAAGAAGAGTGAAGATGCGACGCGCCAGCATGCCGATACTTGCCTGCAAGGATTCACGCTCGCCGCCCGTCCCATTTCAGCACAGGATTGCTGGCATTGCTCTTGCACCGGACTGACTACTGGGTGAACCCGGTCCTGATCGCGTTCCTGATCAGGAAGTAGGCTCGCCGGGCTTCGAGGGCGTTGGGGTCTTCGCCCGGCGAGTTTGCCAACTTACGGTTTTGAATCGGCAAACCGCACAAAGTCTCCGGCACTGCCGTGATTGAGCGGCGGGTTTTCTGGAACCGAAACAGCCGTTCCGAGTTTCCTAGCTCACCAATCAGACTCCATAAGGGCCGACTAATGTTCAATGACAAAGAGACTCGACTTCTGGAAGCAGGACTGTTCCTCGCTGTGCCACTCTCGATCCTCGTTGCGACGGTGATGGTTAGCATCACGTTCGGTTGGTTTGGATGAGCACACGCGGGACTGATTTTTTGTACAAATGGATAGTAGCCAACGTTCCCGAAACGTTGAGTGCGGACATCATCTCGGTTGCCGAGTTTGACGCAGAAGCTGTTCGCGGACGCGAAGGCGATAGGCATCAACAGTGCCGAGATCGCGGAAGACACAGGTAGTGTGTATGAGGCTGTCCTCGATGCCATCGTGCATCACGACTCGGGCTTGCCGCAATGAGCGCTCGTGGCCTGAAGTTTCTCCACACTTGGAGGCCGAGCAACTGCCGATTGTGGCGCGGGGAGATCCAATCGCCGCCAGCGACTTGGCGGACCAGTTGATGACGGCGGCTGAGAAGGCCGGTATCCGCGCCGATGAAATCAATGGCGAGGTCGCTAGCGTCTTCGAAGTGATCTTCGAGGCAATGCGTCGTAGTAAGAGAAGCGGTTGACTCATTCGCGGACGCGACTTCGTCTGGTCGACGATCCCTGCCATGGAAGTTTACCGGCCGGCGCGTGAGGAAGGGAAGCGGGCTGCACTGAGAGTGATTCCGGGCAGGAGCGCAGGAAAGTGCGCGGCCGCTGGTCCCGCCTCAGCCATGGCGCGGAGGCCTGAGAACTGCAATGCGATATGCCGAGCTGCCGCTGATGGCGGGGAACGCCCCGCCATCAGACTAAAAGTTGCGACTATTTCGAGCCGCCGAGGGCCTTCAATTTTTCGCAGAACTGGGCGTGAGGCTTGCTCATCGCCGCGTCGTTGCATTCCTTCATCATCATGGCTTGGTCGCCTTTGGCCATGCCCGCCCAGACCTTCTTCATGTCGGCGTCAGACTTCATCGTCTTCATGCTCGCGTCCGTGAAGAACGGCGCCATCATCTTCGGCTCATCGAGAGCCCCGGCTATCGCTGCACCAGCCAAGATAGATGCTGCAAGTGCTCCTAAGCAGACGGTTCTGATGTTCATGGAAATTGTCTCTTCCCTGGTTGTTGGCAGCCTGTGTTGTGGCTGCACACTCACTATGATCTCCAAACAAGAAATTAGATGCTGCTTAGATAAGCGACTTCTTCACGATTGGGTGATGGGCGCGGAAGCGCTAGGGCTGTGAAGCCGTTTATATCGCCCATAGCGAGCACTACCGACAGATCCTTGCCCTGCATGAGGTTGCGGTTGAAAGCCCTTCGCGACGTTACCGGGAAGGAAGTCGATCTCATCTAGTAGCACACCACGTGGTCGCGGCCTCCAACAGGCCGGTAAGCCTTTTGGCTCAATTGCGAGAGCACTTATTTAGCATAAAGTGCAGAGCGCGGGGCCACACATCACATCCCAACATGCCCACCCGCACGGCCGCCGGTACGAGGGCCTAGACCCAAAGGGGCTACCCGTGCCGGCCTGTTCCCACGGATGGCCTGCGCCTAGCGCGAGGGACGAACCTTAAGACATTTTGGCTCGGTTCATTGGCGGCAGGGGTTCCAACGCCTCAGCAAGTCCCGCTAATCCCTAGGGGCGCCCCGTCGCTGCCGTGAATGGGGCGGCGGGGTTTATATTATTGCCGGGTTCCCAAGTCTGCACGCTCGATGAGATCGAGACGCCCAGAAGAAGCTCGGTTACATTCCACTGCTTTCGCTCGTGTTTCGAATGGGACCATCATCGTGCTGCCATCGACAATGGCGACGGCCAGGAAGGGAAGCCCCGCCACCGGGGGCGAATAGACAAGGTACCTGGGACTGTTCATTAGCTATTGCTAACATCGCGACTGAGGAAGATCAATCTACTTCGCGGCGTTGTCCGAAAGGTGTGAACGGTACCAAACCGGCTGCATATTGGATTTGACTAATATAACGGAACGTCCAAGGGACAAGAACGGAACCAAAGCGGTTACGTCAGACCTTCGAAAGCAACGCACAAGACTTTAGTCCTGCCGTATTATAGTTAATATCCGAAAGCGGCACGCGAATCCCTACGGCTGGATCGGACTGACAATTGCGCGACTGCTCACGCAACCGTAGCTTAGGCAGCGCGGGGGCTTTTCCCGCTAAAGCGGCCGGTGTGGTCCGCTGCCCCTAGGCGGGGGGCTCCCCACTGCACCGGCCATTCCTCTACGGCTGGATAGCGCCAGCCGAGCCAAACTTGAGATGCATCTAATATTCCGATAGCTTCATTGTCGCGGGATGGCTGGCGAGGCACTCCATGAAGAATTACCGCGTGGAAGAAATGGACGGGGCGTCCATTCTTTCGACGTGCGACGCCCAAGGGCGAACCCCGTTCGAGGCGGCGGAGAAAGCCCGGGGACATAGGGTTACCCTGCGAGGCTCTTGCGCCAAATGGATACGGGTCACCGATCTTGTCGTGATGCTGCCAACCCAGCTTCGCCCTCGCTATTTTGAATTCAGACTTAGGGATGCAGCTACGGCTGGGTAGCGCCTAGAGGCGGCTTGGCGGCCAAAGCATCCACCAGCAACGCAGCCGGTGCGTCCAGCCCCTCAATTGCCTTGTGTAAGGCCGCCGTGACGGCTGCTAGGTGATCTTCTGGCTTGCCGTTGTCGTTGGCGAGATCATCTGGAACTGGCGGCTTCATGGGCTGAGTATGGGCCTAATCTAGCATTCTGGCTACTTCGCACGATCCATTCCACCAGGTTAGGATCGACCGCCTCAATTTTTTGTCTGATCCTTTCATCGCCGGGAGCAGCCTTGCGATGAGCCGCCGCTAGTTGAAGCACCCTGATGAAGCGCGTTTCGATCTATGCGGCCGTCCGCGCTTCATTTTGAATGATCTCGGCAAATCCCTGGCGCCACGAGGGATGGCGCGGCGACCATCCGAGTTCGCGCTTGGCCTTGGCGTTCGATCCCGCCCGCGATTCCGTCATCATGACGACGACGTGCTCTCCCGCCGCCAGTCGGCCAAGCCAAGCCGGCACACGGAACGGCGGCTTTGCGCCGAGCATCGTGGCGAGTTCGGGGAGCCAGTCATGCACCGGCGCAGGATCGTCGTCGACGATATTGTAGATGCCGTCGCCACGCTCGACCGCGACCGCCGTCGCTTCCGCGGCATCTGCGATATGCAGGAAGGACCACCAAGCCGTGCCGCCACCAATCAGCGGCGTGCGGCGCTTGCGGATCTGTTCGATCATGGGCGGATCGAAGACGCCGGTGTCGGGGCCATAAAACCCGCCATAACGTAACGCGACGCCAGTGATCCCCGGCGTAGTCGTCACGGCGTGCTCAAGATTGCGGATGGCGTCGAGCGTGCCACGATGCTCTTGCGGCGGATTGTCGTCGAGCGGATCGTCCTCGGTTTTCACATATCCGCCGACCCGAGCATAAGGCCACCCGCAGAAGCTTTGCGCGACCATCCGCTTCACGCCGCAGTCGCGCGCGGCCGCGAGCAGATGGTCGGTTCCGGTGGTCCGCAGTTGGTTGCTGTTTGCGAAAGCGCGGTCGAATTGGCGCAGGTCCGACGCGCCTTTCAAATCCGTCAGTTGATGCACGATCACATCCGGGCGTGCGGCGACGACCGCAGCGTGAATGGCCTTCTGATTGAGCGCATCGGCAACGACTGGTTCGGCACCGAGGTCTCGCAAGAGACCGGTCTTGGCTGGCGTTCGCGTCAGTCCGACCACGTTGTGCCCGCCGCTGACCAAACGTGGAACCAAATGGCGTCCAACGGCGCCCGTCGCGCCTGCAACAAAAATGCGCATGGTTCACCTCCACGGCTTGATAACCTACTTCATAGTAGGTTAATACTGGTGCCAACGAAGTCAAGTCCACGCGACCAATCGCGCCTCACGCATCTTTATGAAAATGCCCATGCATGGGAGCATTTAGCGGTGAAATCCGATCGATCCGATCATCCTGCATTTGCTGAAACACTGAAACGGCGGGTCCTCCAGGGCCCGGGCGAGACGGATCCGGCATTGCGCCAGCGTGTCGCAGCAAGAGCGGCAGGCGGCCCACCGATAGAAGCGCCATACGACAATCTCGCCCGTCAGATCGGCGAGGCGGCATCCGGCACGACGGACGCACAGGTGGCGAATGTCCTGGCGGCCGTCCGAAGCGAGAAGGCCGCCTTCGAGCTGATCGCGGCCGCTGCGACCGGAGCAGCCCTACTGCGCTGGGAGCGCGCGATCAAAGCTCTGGAGGAGGCCGGTCATGCGTCTACCTGAAATCGATCGGGGTGACACCATCACCAACCGCCTGCTTATCGGCTTCATTTCGATGGTTTCAGGGATGCGGTTGCCGGATGCCGCTCGCGTGGCGTTCTACCACAAGGAGTTCTTCAGCACGCCAATGGGCTCATGGACGCACGCGGCCATGCGCGGTCCGAGCCCATGGAGCGTCGCAGAGCGCGAGCTGATGGCCGCCATGGTCGCGAAATGGAATGCGAGCGCCTTTTGCATTGGCGCCCACGGCGCCGTAGCGGCGAAGACGATGAAACGCCCATCGGTCGATGCCGTGCTCGCCGATTTCCGCTCCGCGCCGATTTCCCCGGCTCTCAAGGCAACGCTGGCGTTCCTCGAGATCATGACGCTTCGGCCCATGGAGTTGTCGGCGGAACACGCAGCGGCAGCCCTTCGATCAGGGGTGACGGAATATGCTCTGCAGGACGCGATCGCCGTGGCTACGGTCTTCAACATCATCGCGCGCTACGCCGACGCGCTCGATTTCGCCATGCCTTCGGCGGAAGAATTCGATCGTGCCGCCACCATGCTGCTCAAGCGTGGCTATGCCGCATAGAGCCGCCAACGAAAGAGGTGACCCATGAGAGATCTTGCACTTCAGATCGCTGGCGCGTTGGCGATCGTCGTCGCCATCGTGCACGGCGCAATCGCCGAATTGCGGGTGTTTCCGGAGGTCCACATCGAGTCACGCCGAAACCAGCGCCTGTTCCGCATAGTCTGGCAGGCAAGCACCATCGACTGGATCTGCATCGGTATGCTGCTAATCGCGGCGCCAGCCCTGGGATCCGAGACCGCCCGGCGCTGGATCATCGCGGCGGCCGTCGTAGCCTACGGCTATGCAGCCATCGGCAACGCTGTCGCCAGCCGTGGCAGGCATATCGGCTGGTGCCTGATGGGCCTGGTCGTCTGGCTCTCGCTGATTGGCCTGTAGAAGGGAACGAACATGAAACCGCCTGAGCTTGTCGAAGCCTGGGTCGAAGCATTCAATAAGCGCTATATCCTAGCGCTCACTGCTTCTTATAGTGATAGCGCTTCTGACTTTCTAGAGGAGAGGCGATACGAGCCAGGTTCTGGGACGCTTTCGCGGTTGTGGAGATGGTCTGCATTCCCGAAAATACGTGAAGATGGCAAACTAACCTTTCTCCGGCTACATGGATTGCCGCTGCCGGCACAGTGAGCGGACATGATGCAATTGCTCACGCGCGCCCTCAAGGCGACGATCCTCGGCCTCATCGTCTTTTTGCAATTTCGCCTCCTGCCGGCCGGCGCCCTGGCCGGAACGTTGCTCAAGCGCGGCTATGGCTCTTGACCAGCCCTCGATCGCTTGGCGATCGCTTGCTGGGCTCACGAGTTCGGTTTGGCGATCCAGCCGACATAGGTGAGCCAGAGTCCGAGAAGCGAAAAGGCTCCGAAACCGAGACGAACCAACGCAATCGCATCCATCGAGGCGGTGGCACCCTGGGTGATCAATTGTGGCATGGCCAACAGAGTGAGACCGCGAAGCGCGAGAAACCAGCCCAGCAGGGAAATTGCAATCGCGGACGGGCTTCGCCAGTGTTGGTGAAAACCAATGATGATCAGTCCCCAGAGCAGTAACAACGCTCCAAGCATCCACGGCCAAATCGGATGTTCGGCGAAGTCCGCGAGCATCTCTTTCAGTTCAGGGGCGCGAACCGCAATCGTGGCGGGAACAATGAAAAAGAATGGGCCAAGGACCCGCGCGAACGCGCGCGTTCTCGCTTGAGCTTCCGAGGTGATGCCCATGACACCCTCCTTTCAACGGACCTCCTGGTCCGACCGTGAATCTGGCGCGGCCGATGGCCCGTCTACCGAGCCCATTTTGGCCTGCGTCGCGACGCGACCTGTCCCGACTCCTTCAATTCCAACGAGCCGATCCCTGACCACGACAACGCCACGCCCAACTCGATCATATGCGTGATGGAAACCTCGGGATGGCCAAGCCACCACTCCGCAAGGGCATGGAGCCCTCGTTTCAGAAACTCGGCTGCAACTTCGATATCTTGCGGTGTTTGCCCACGCAGCAGTGGGGTCAGGAATTTCGCAATCCCGGCGGAAGCTCCCTTCTGGACGGCCCGCGAAGCTTCCAACGATTCATGTGCCCCGTAGGGCACGAGCAGCAGGACTTTGATGGCATCAGGGTTGTCCTTCACGAAGCTGAAAAAGCCCGCAATCGCTGTCCGAAACCTATGTTCGTCATCTTCCGGCAGAAGCGCTGCTTCGGAGCCTTGCGCCAACAACTGTTCCCGAACCGTTTCCAGCACCGCGCCGAACATGTGCTGCTTGGAGGGGAAGTGATCGTACAGAACCGGCTTGGAGATGCCTGATGCAACCGCAATCGCATCCATCGACGCGCCTTCATATCCTGATCGGGCAAACTCAGCCAAAGCCGCAGCCAGAATAAGGGTCCGCCGCTCCGGCCCGCGTAGCCGTTTCTTTACGCTTGATTTCATCCTCGAGTATTAACCTACTTTATAGTAGGTTTCAAATGAGACTTTTGAAATGGTCGATATTTTGTGGTTAGCGGTTGCAAGACGGTCCTGCGATCACGAACCGTTGCTAGGAAATTATCTGCCGCGCGAGTACGCCGCCCTTCTCGATCGGCGCGCTTCGGAGCCTGGTTCTTAGCGGACGACCGCTTACTGCCGAGGCTATGTGAAAACTCGGCTGCGGTTGAAGCTCAGAGTGTTTGTGACGGGGTCTTCAGTTGGTACCGTTGACCCACGGATGCCGGTACTGATCATAAACGGCCTGTGTTGGCGCGGGGAAGCCTGGATCGGCAAACGAACCAACGCCGACTGCAATTAGGTCCGGCTTGCGCTGAGGCTCCCAAAAAACGGTCGAGCCGCAGTCAGGACAAAAGTGAAATCTTACCGGAAAGCCGCTATCGGACTGGCGCGAATAGCACTTGCTCGGGCCCTCTACTCGAACACCCTGCCGGTAAAAAAAAGCTGCAACACCGTAGGTGCTGCCGGTCCGCTTCTGACAAGCAAGGCAGTGACACAATGATACTTTTCTAGGCTCGCCAGCGCAGGTCACACGGAGGCTTCCGCAAGCACAGGTCGCCAGTCTCGCCACGCACGTCATAGAAGCGCTGGCGATAACTTGTCACCCTCCCAACCCAGGAGGAACGCCACATGGTTTCTGAGCCACGCACTTGGCAGGTTCTCCGATCCCCACTCGTCTACCTTGGTCGCGTATTCTCCCATTAACCAGATATGTCGGATGGCAACGAAGATCGGCACCGCTGCTTCGCCTGCCGGAGATAAGGATCGCACCGATCTATAGCCTTCGTCGAAGGCATGCCACATGGCATGCCTTCGCCGCCCGAAGGACACTTGCGCCCATAGGTGGACGCCTAGATCGTAGGCCAGGTAGCCATAACCGCCATCATCGAAATCGAAGAGTATTGCTTGCCCAGTCAATGGCCCCGATGTGGCGATGCGAGCGTTCAATCCATGACAGTCGCCATGGACGATGGCGGCCGTGTAACCCGTTCACCACTATTCGAAATGCATCGACTGGCCGCGCATCATTGCCAGGGTCAGTGCGATTGCAGGATTTGCCGGCGGCTTCTCCATAAGCAGGGAGCCGTCGAAATCGCGCCACGCCGCCATGCGCAATTCGTCACCGTCGTCGGCGGCTGCAGGGTCGAAAACGTGGGCATCATAGGGATCCCTGCCAATTTCAATCGTCCAGTCCTTGAGCGCCTTGCGAGCCATTTCTTCGACCTGGGCAAGGTCGCTGGTGAAGAAGGGAATACGGTCACCATCTTCCGAAAGCGGCTCCACCCGATCCAGTGTCGGCCGCTCCGGCACCCAACCAAGAACGAAGGCAATATCGAAATCGATCTGGCGGTCCGGGCCTGCAGTAACCTCCAGCCGTTTGACGACGTCCGGGTAGAGCTGCCTGCGCGCCGGCCACGTGTCCGGAAGCCCCTCGGCTTGCAATCTCGTTCGGGGAACGTCGATCAGTTCCATGATCTGATGGCGCGGAACTTTGTCCTCCGGCCAGCCCGCACAACATGCAATTGTCGCAGCCTCGTCGGCTTCCATCCAGACCGAAGCAGCCTGGTCCTCGTCCTCGGTTGGCTGGTCGTCTTCCGGAAAGCCTTTGATGTCCCACCCTTCCAACGCGAACAAACCTTCCGCGCCTTGCAAAGCGGTAATGCCGGCCCGCGCGAAGACTGCTTCGGCTGCTGCGACACCGCGTGCCAGTTCCTCGGGCGTTGCACCTTCAATGTTCAAGCGAAGTTCCATGGTTCGCCTCCTGTAGCAATCATCCCGACAGTGAACAAAATAAGAACATTGCTGTCAATAGACTCTTGACAACGGCGAAATAGCCACGTTTTTTCAAATAGATGGCACACTGGCCGACGGTCGATGATCTGTGCTCAGTTCCCAAAGGCAACTGCATTCATGGCCGATGCTACACGCGGACCACCGCGGACGGGGACAGTCGGTCCCGCGTCCCGTCCTGCGGCCGGCGCTATGCTGACGCTCCTACGGGTGTCCTGTTAACCGGCCGCGGCGGGGGCGAATTTCCTCCGTCCCACGCGCGACAATGTCCGCAATTCCGGACGCGCATAGGACTGCGGTTTATGCGCCGTTTCTCCTCTGGGCGCCGGCAGTCGCCGACGCGACGTCCAACGCGGCATCGTGGCCTCGTGCTGTCGGCAAACGACGCTATCGGTGTCACGAGGCGGTCGCGCCAACGTTTCTTCCGCAACGCCACCTCACCATGCCATTGACTCTTTATTAGGAAGAGAACAAATGAGGAACATACCATCAGCTTTTCGCGTTCAGGGGACAGATGAGTGCATCGGCGCCAAACGCGGCCATTTCCGATCTCCGAACTCGCATTGCGCGTCTCGAAGGCGGCAATGTGCGCGAACGAACGGTGCTCCCCTTCGGCATCGCGCCGATCGACAGCCACCTGCCGGGGGGCGGTTTGGCGCTTGGTGCTCTCCATGAAGTTGCCGGCGGCGGCAATGGTGCAATCGATGGCGCTGCCGCGTCGCTTTTTGCGGCCGGCATTGCAGCCAGGACGCAAGGCAAGGTGCTGTGGTGCGTGACGCGTCAGGACCTGTTTGCGCCGGCAATCGCCCAGATCGGACTTCACCCCGACCGGGTGATCTATGTCGAAGCCGGTGACGACAAATCACTGCTCGCCTGCTTCGAGGAAGGTCTGCGGCACGTCGGGCTTGGGGCTGTGGTCGCTGAGGTTGCCCGTCTGTCGATGACGGCCTCGCGCCGTTTGCAGCTTGCATCGGAAGGCTCCGGCGCGATGGGCATCGCCATCCGCCGCTGGCGCCGCCAGACCGAAGCTGCCGATTTTGGGCAGCCGACGGCGTCCGTCACGCGCTGGCGCGTTTCTGTCTTGCCGTCGCGACCGCTGCCTGTGCCGGGCGTCGGCCGGGCACGATGGCAACTGGAACTGATCCGATCTCGTGGAGGCGAAACGCTCGATATCGAAGTGGAGGCTTGTGATGCCAAGGGTCGTCTCGCTCTTCCTTCCAAGCTGGTCGACAGACCGTCTCAGAAGGAAATTGGGCGACGTCTCGCCGCCACCGGATAAGCCGATGGTGCTGGTTGGACGGCAGGGCAACCGTCGCCTGGTGGTTGCCGCGGATCGCGCAGCGCTGGAAGCAGGGCTGCGCGTCGGAATGCCTGCGACGAAGGCGCAGGCTCTGGTTCAGGGGCTGGTGGTTATGAACGCGGAGCCCGATGCCGACGCGGAGGCATTGGAGCGGCTGGCCCTGTGGGCATTGCGGCGGTACGCGCCGATGGTCGCTGTGGATCCTCCGGACGGATTGGTCATGGACACCATGGGCGCCGATCACCTTCATGGCGGCGAACAGATGATGCTGACCGATATGGTCGAACGTCTCAGCCAGGTCGGCTTCTCGGCGCGGGCAGCGATGGCCGATAGCTGGGGCGCCGCACACGCTGTCGCGCGATACGTCAACCGGACCGTCAGCCTGGTCACCGTCAACGCAACCTGCGAAGCGATCCTCCCTCTGCCCATCGCGGCACTGCGATTGCCCGATGCGATCGTCGGCGGTCTGCGTGTTTTGGGTTTCGACAGGGTAGGCGAGCTTTTGAAGCAGCCGCGCGCGCCACTGACCCTGCGCTTCGGCCCGGAATTGTGTCGCCGTCTCGACCAGGCTGCTGGCCGCCTCTCAGAGCCGATAGAGCCAGTGCGGCCAGCCGAAATGGTCGAGGTCAAACGTGCCTTTGGCGAGCCAATCGGTGCGGCCGAGACAATCGCACGCTGTGTCGGCAAGCTTGTTCAAGCGCTGAGTATCGAGCTCGAGACCAAAGGCCTCGGCGCCCGGCGGCTCGATCTGCTGCTCTACCGCGTCGATAATCGCATCGAAGCCATTCGCGTCGGCACGGCCTTGCCGGTCCGCGATGTGAAACGGCTGACACGACTGCTCTGCGACAAGATCGAGACGGTCGATCCGGGCTTCGGCATCGAGTTGATACGTTTGTCCGCGCCCCTGGCTGAACCGCTGACACCTAGGCAGACCATTTCGTCACTCATCGAGCAACGAGATACTGACATTTCCGACCTGATCGACATACTCGGCAATCGCGTCGGCGAGGAGATGCTCTATCGGTTTACGCCGGTGGCAAGCGACGTGCCCGAGCGATCGTTTCGGCGGGTGGCCCCCGCGTCTGCGGAAACCGGCGACGCATGGCCAGACCATTGGCCGCGCCCCGCTCGTTTGTTTGCCGTGCCTGAGCTCATCGAGGCGATAGCGCTGCTGCCGGATCATCCGCCGGCGAGCTTTACCTGGAGAGGCATCCGTCGGCGAGTCAAGCGCGCCGACGGGCCCGAGCGGGTCTTTGGGGAGTGGTGGAAGCGCGACGCCGAGCTTGCCGCCGTGCGCGACTATTTCCAGGTCGAGGACGAAGCCGGCGAGCGCTTTTGGATCTATCGCGCCGGTGACGGCGAGGATGCCGGGGCCGGTTCGCATCGCTGGTTCCTGCACGGCATCTTCGGATGAATGCGTCTTACGTCGAACTGCAATGCACCTCGCACTTTTCCTTCTTGCGCGGCGCCAGCTCCTGCGACGAATTGTTCGCGCAAGCAGCCATCATGGACATGCCGGCACTTGCCATTTGCGATCGCAACAGCCTGGCGGGCATTGTGCGCGCGCATGAGGCGGCCAAGGCGACCGGTGTCAGGCTGATCGTCGGCTGCCGTCTCGATCTGGTGGACGAGATTTCGGTCCTGGTCTATCCGACCGAGCGCGCATCCTACTCCCGGCTATGTCGCATGCTGTCGTTGGGCAAGGGACGTGGCGGCAAGGCGAAGTGCGTGCTGCATTGGGACGACCTTGTTGCTTATGGCGAGGACCTCGTTGCGGTGTTCCTGCCCGACCAGGCCGACGATACATGCTCGCTCTGGCTGCGGCGGATCCGCGAGGCCTTTGACGGTCGCGCCTATATGGCGCTGACGCTGCGCCGCCGTCCTAATGATGCGCTGCGGCTGCACGATCTGTCCAACCTCGCCGGACAGGCCGGCGTGCCGACCGTCGTTACCAACGACGTGCTGTTCCACGAACCGTCACGGCGCATCCTGCAGGACGTCATCACCTGCATCCGGCACAATGTCACCATCGACGATGCCGGGTTTCGGCGCGAGCGGCATGCCGACCGCTATCTGAAACCTCCCGCTGAAATGGCACGGCTTTTTGGCGGCTATCCCGAAGCGATCGCCAGGACGGTCGAGATCGCCGATCGCTGCCGGTTCTCATTGGACGAGCTTGCCTATCAATATCCCGAAGAGCGGATGCTACCGGGGCTGACACCGCAGCAGGCCTTGGAGAAACTCACCTGGGAAGGCGCGACGGAGCGGTTTCCCGAGGGCGTGCCGGACAAGGTTGTCGGCACGCTCAAGCATGAATTGCAGCTCATCGAGAAGCTGCAATACGCGCCGTATTTTCTGACGGTCAATGCGATCGTTCGCTTTGCCCGCAGTCAGGACATCCTCTGTCAGGGCAGGGGATCAGCCGCCAACAGCGCCGTCTGCTATGTGCTGGGCATCACCTCGATCGACCCCGACCGCAATGATCTCCTGTTCGAGCGCTTTGTCTCGGAAGAACGCCGCGAACCGCCCGACATCGATGTCGACTTCGAACACGAGCGGCGTGAAATCGTCATGCAATGGGTGTTCGACGCCTATGGCCGTGAACATGCAGCACTTTGCTCGACCGTCATCCGCTATCGTTCCAAGGGCGCCATGCGCGATGTCGGCAAGGCCCTTGGCCTTCCCGAAGACCTCATCAAGATGCTGTCGTCACAGGTCTGGGGCTGGTCGGACGAAGGCGTCCAGCCGAAACATGCCGAGGAGCTGAATCTCAATCTCGAAGACCGCCGCCTGCGGCTGGCGTTGGACTTGGCCAGGCAGCTGATCGGCGCGCCGCGGCATTTGTCGCAGCATCCCGGTGGCTTCGTACTGACCCGCGACAGGCTCGACGATCTGGTGCCGATCGAGCCGGCCGCAATGAAGAACCGCCAGGTCATCGAATGGGACAAGGATGATATCGATGCGTTGAAGTTCATGAAGGTCGACGTACTGGCGCTGGGCATGCTGTCCTGCATGAAGCGCGGCTTCGATCTCCTGTCACAACACAAGGGCATCAGTCTCGATCTCGCAACGATCCCTGCCGAGGATCCGCGCACCTACGCCATGATCCGCAAGGCCGATACGCTGGGCACCTTCCAGATCGAATCCCGCGCCCAGATGTCGATGCTGCCGCGCATCAAGCCGCGGACCTTCTATGATCTGGTCATCGAGGTGGCGATCGTACGGCCCGGCCCGATCCAGGGTGATATGGTGCATCCCTATCTGCGCCGGCGGGAAGGCAAGGAGGACGTCGTCTATCCCAAGCCCGAGCTCGAAAAGGTGCTCGGAAAAACGCTAGGCGTCCCGCTGTTCCAGGAGCAGGCTATGCGGGTCGCGATTGAATGCGCTGGCTTTACGCCTGGCGAAGCCGATCAGCTTCGCCGCGCCATGGCCACGTTCAAGCACACTGGCGGTGTTTCCAGCTTTGGCGCCAAGCTGATCGGCGGCATGGTCAAGAACGGCTATGAGCGCGAATTCGCCGAAAAGACCTTCAAACAGCTGGAGGGCTTCGGCAGCTACGGCTTTCCCGAGAGCCATGCAGCCAGCTTCGCGCTGATCGCCTACGCCTCGTCCTGGCTGAAATGCCATCATCCCGATGTCTTCTGCGCGGCTCTCCTCAATGCTCAGCCAATGGGCTTCTACGCACCGGCGCAGATCGTTCGCGATGCCCGCGACCATGGCGTCGAGGTGCGGGCGGTATGTGTGAATGCGTCGCGCTGGGACTGCACGCTCGAGCCCACCGAGAACGAGGGCCGGTTCGCCGTGCGTCTTGGGCTGCGCATGGTGCGTGGCCTTGCCAATGCCGATGCTGCGACCATCGTCACGGCACGTGCCGACCTGCCCTTTGCGTCGGTAGATGACCTCTGGCATCGCGCTGGTGTTCCCGCGGCATCTCTGGTCGAACTCGCCCAGGCCGACGCCTTTCAACCCTCATTGTCGCTGGCGAGGCGAGAGGCGCTGTGGGCGATCAAGGCGCTGCGCGACGAGCCGCTGCCACTGTTTGCGGCGGCCTCGGCTCGCGCGCGCCACACGGTGCCGGAAATCCACGAGTCAGCCGTGGCATTGCGCGCCATGACATCAGGCGGCGAGGTCGTCGAGGACTACGGGCATGTCGGGCTGACCTTGCGCGATCATCCTGTGTCCTTCCTGCGTGCCGACCTGCGGCGCAAGCGCATCGTCTCTTGCCGCGAGGCCATGCAGGCGCGCGATGGCCAGTGGCTGGAGGCAGCCGGGCTTGTGCTGGTTCGACAACGTCCCGGCTCAGCCAAGGGCGTGATGTTCATCACGCTTGAGGACGAGACCGGCATCGCCAACCTGGTCGTGTGGGTGAAGGTCTTCGAGAAGTATCGCAGGGTCGTGCTCGGCGCCGGCATGATTGGTGTTTACGGGCGCATCCAAAGAGAGGGCGACGTGGTTCATCTCGTCGCCCATCGGCTGAGTGATCTCTCAGCCGATCTTGCCAGCGTTGGCGACCGGGACACTGCCTTCCCGCTGCCGCATGGGCGGGGCGACGAATTCCATCATGGCAGCCCCACGCCCGATCCACGCGGCATGCCGAAGGGGCCGAGGCCGAGGAATATCATTGATCCCTATCTGCACATCGATCAGATCAAGGTGAAGACGCGGGATTTTAAATAGGGGGCAATGCTGGGCAGCCGGCACAGTCCGCCGGTAACATCAAAATTTATTTGCGGCGCCTCGGCGTGCTGATATTATTCGGCCTTCGTAGCTTTCGAGGAGGAAAGGCTATGTTCTATCCCGGTCAGTGCTTGGGGCCGTGCGAGATTGACGTGCTCGCCCGCGTGTGTCGAACGGTATGCCAGGAACGAGGTCTATCGCTTCAATCCATCGAGGCCGAGCGCACCGCCGCGCACCTGCTCAAGTTGTTTATGAACGGCTTGACGGGCGAGGAGGAATTGCTGGATGCCGAGAGGAACCGCGCGGTGCGCATATCCTATTCTACCGCACCTCTCGCGTGCACTGCTGCAGGCCAATTGGCCGGCGCAGCAGCCTCTTAGGGTCTCCTCTTCAGCCGGCGGCCGACAGGAACGCACTGCCATGCCGCGGGATTGGAAATAGGAAGCTCAATCGGTGCTTCTGTCATTTCAGAGAAAGGCCTTGAACGCCGCTGCGAGAGCGGCTGGATTTTCTTCGGCGACATGGTGCCCACTCTTGATTCCAGAGCCGCCCACGTTGTCGGCCCAGGGCTTCCAGATTGCGACCGGATCGCCATAGATCTGCTCCAGGTCGTCGTCGAGTGACCAAAGGCATAGCATCGGACAGCGCACCTTCCGGCCGGCCTCTCGATCCTCACGGTCATGGCGATGGTCGATCCTGATACCTGCACGGTAGTCTTCGACCATCCCATGGACTACCGCGGGATCGTGGATCAGCGAAACCAACTCGTCATAGGCTTCGCGTCCCATCTCATCGGGCCGCAAGGCGCTGTACCATGCCATTGGGTCTGCCAGGATGGCCCGTTCCGGCTTCTCAGGCTGGGCGAAGAAGAACCAGTGGTACCAATCGCGGGCAAATTTCCAGTCGGCACGCTCCAGATGCTCGATAACTGGCAATCCATCCACGGTGATCAGTTTTCGCACCAGATCGGGATGGTCCATCGCCATTCTGAAAGCCACCAGACTGCCACGATCATGCCCGGCGACGAAGAAACTGTGGTGGCCCAATCTTTCCATCACCTCCACCAGCGCCGAGGCCTTTGCCCGCTTGGACGAGAACCTGCTCTCCGGATCGTCCCGCGGTATGTAGGAGCGCCCGAAGCCGGGGAGGTCGGGGCACACGATCCTGAAATCTGCTGAGAGCAAGTCCGCGACGTGGCCCCACGTCATGTGCGAGCGAGGATGGCCATGGATCAGAAGCAGAGGCGGCCCAGATCCGCCATGCCGAAGCCGTATCGGTCCGCCCTCCGTTTCCACCATTTCAAGCACGAAGTTTTCGAACATCTATCCGTCCTCAGAATTGGCGGCTGTCCCCGTGAAGAACGTTCTGAGGATGGAATGGTTCGGGACGTTCGGGACGGGCCAATCGCCACTGCAGGCACGTCGGCTTCCGGCTGGCTTCACGAAGAGCCCCTTTTGGAGGCGCGAATGGCTACAAGACGGATCTAACGGAGCAGGCCCTCGTCGTCGAAAGCGTCCCAGCCCTTCAACTTGGGCCGGGGGGCGTCATCTCTGGGGTCATTCCCGGCACCGCGACCCTTGCCGCTACCTTTTCCCGCTCGCGTCAGTGCGGCCTTACCGGCGCCGCGCCGTCTGTTCTCGGTGACTTGCTGCACATCCTCTTCGCGCCAAAGGCTTGGCAGATCACGATCAAGAACGTCTTCGATGTGCTTGGGATCGAAAACGTGGAAGGTGACGGCCTTGGATCGACCGCGCATCTTCACGGTGCGGGTGCCAATGCTTTGCAGCCGTCCGTCTTTGAGCCACTTGTGACGCTCGCGCGAAGAAATTGTGAGGATGTCCTCGGCCTCGCGCGGCAGGACCGGCAGCACCTCGATGGTTTCCAGCGTCTTGGCGATCTTGTTTGAGGCGGCCTCGAACTCTTCGGCATCGTCTTCGCCCATCCGCAATGTCATGCGACCGGTTTCGGCTTTGGCGTACTTCCTCACAGCCCATGGCAGACGGGCACGTATTTCACGCTCGATTCCTTTCGTGCGCACCGACGACCCAAGTGTCGCTGCTGGCGGCAGTGGCCACTCGGCAACCAGGGGCAACGAAGCGCTCATGTCTTGGCGAGAGCTGCGATTTCAAGGGGTAACAATTGCCGCAGCGATGCCATTGAGGATCTCCCGGGTTCGCGCAAAACGCACCAGCTAGTCGCTTCCTTCTCTTACGGTTTCGACCGCCAACGACCCAGCCGGCAGGGCCTTCAACAGCTCTGCCTCGGGTTTGGTGAGATGGATCCACGCCGCCCAATCCTGCGGGCGGAGCACCACAATCTGCCGATTGTGGATGGGTGCCACGTCTGGGCCAGGTTCCGTCGTCAGCATCGCGAATGTGGGTGGCTTGTTGCCTTCGCCATCGCGCCACAGGCCGGCGATTGCCATAAACGGGGTGCCGTTGAGGGTGAAGCGATGCTTCGCCTTTGGTGACTTCTTTCCGGTGAATTCGAAGAAAGCCGATGCCGGAATAAGGCAGCGCTTGCTGTTGGCGAAATTCCGACCCTCGGAGCGGAAGTTGAAGACCGGCCCGCCTTTGGGCCCGGACGGCGGAAAGGCAAAGGTCATGCGCGTGAGCTCGATCGTGCCGCCGGCGGCGCGCAAGATCGGCGCGGGCTCACTGATGCGGATGTCATCTGCCTGCGGCAAATCCAGTTCGGTTTGATGGGTGGGAATGTCGAGCGCCAGCGATTGCATCATGCGACAATATTCAGCCCAGGCGATATGCTGCTCATAGTCATTGCACATAGCTGCCCCACGCGTTCGGTCAGTTGCGGAGTTATGCAAAATAGCGCGGCTTGCCCGCAACGCCACCGGCTACAAATTTTTGCTATGCCCCGAAATCCTGGGCGACCCGCTCAAGCACCTTGCGCGGTTTGTCGGTGATGACATCTCCATGGCTTACAATGATGCGCTCAAGGTCGGGCTCATCAGACCATTTGCGGAAAGCCGCGCCCAGCGCCTTGCCGTCCTTGACAAAGAACCACCTGCCAACACGCGGCATGCTGGGCCGGTCAACGCCAAAGCCAAGCACACGCGCCATGATGTGGGCACCAATCCCATGGGGGTGGCGGACATTGGCTAGGATGTCGTTGACAACAAGGGTTGTACTGCCGTCGCGGCGCACGAGCAGCGCCGCTTCCTTTTCGGCCACACCCGGCACCGTCTCCATGCGAACGGAAGGATCATCGAAGATATTCGCAGTTGAATCGACTTTGACAACTTTCTCCACGGCTTCCCGCGCCCCCGGCGGGCAGACAATTTTCGCTCGGGGATAGCGAAGCTTCCAAGGCTTGATGTCGAGCCGATGGCCAGGGCCTGGCACGATGAGAAAGGCTGGATCGCCGAGCGCTTCAATCTCCTGCATTTCCGGTTCGGCAAGGGGGATGCAGCTCCAGATCGCGGTGCGGTCTCCCGTCAAGCCGATGACCGTCATTCGTCGCGGAAAATGGCCAAGCGGCATCTGGATTTCGCCGCTGACCGTCAAGAGACCGTCAGCAACCGTTTCCAAACGGCCGTGCGGCTCAACTTGCCATGTCTCATGGAACCTCGGCATGCAACATCCACGCTTGGTTTGCATCGATAATTGCTGCGTGGGAATTTCGTTCCGTGCGGAAAGAGCTGATGGAGAGAGGGCCTGCCGGTCGTTGCCGGATACCATGCCACCCATGGCATCGCGAAGCTCATAATGCCTTCGGAAGTCTGGCAGGTCGTCTTTTCCCTCATCGGCGCGATCACCGTCGGCGTCACGGCATTTCTCCGGGTAGCGGGCATGGCCGGCGCCAGCCTGCCCCTGCCGGGCCCGAGCTTAAAACCCCGCGCGAGCGAGGCGGATTGAACGGACCGACGAAGGCTCGGCCTCCTCATCACCGAAGAGGTTGGAACAGTCGGATTGGGTGCCAATGATCGAGCTATGGGGCAATCCGGCGCGTCCTCGTTTGCGCTCTTAGCCTTCGCTCGGGACGATGCTGCAAGGCAAGGTCTATCACCCGTTCACAGGACGGCAGCGCGACCGGTCGCCGCGTCGCTGGAGGTGCGCGGGATCCGATGCCTGGATGTGTAGGCGATGCCAGTGAAGCTCGTAGCGATGCGCTGGCGGCGCGTTGGACGCCGACGTCTCCGATGCCAATCCGTCCAAGAGCGCTCCAAACGGCCTCTTCAATGGGCTGATCTGCCCGAAGGACAGCTGAAGCCTCGACCGCCTAAGCCGCAACGACGCGTCTCGACTTTCTTCCCCTGCCGGCTCCCACCCCACGCGGCAAGCGCATGGGGACCCCGAGCGCCGCCATTCCTCGCGAGACAAGAAAGTCGTTCTTGCGCCGTCCTCCGCGTTGCTCCGGTCGCAAGCGATGCGTCGTCAGTCGCCTCCGGCCAAGTGATCGCCATCGAGGCCGCATGGTGCGGGCTCGGGAACAGAAAATGGAGACTTACAATGGCTACCATCGGCACCTTCAAGAAGTCCGCCTCGAACGAGTTCACCGGTGAAATCGTCACTCTCAGCGTCCAGGCCAAGACCGTGCGCATCGTCCCAGACACCCGCGCCACCGGCGAGAACGCTCCCAGCCACCGGGTGCTGGTCGGTCGCGCCGAGATCGGCGCCGCCTGGTCGAAGACCTCCAACGAAGGCCGTGACTATCTGGGTCTCAAGCTTGACGATCCGAGCTTCAACGCCCCGATCTACGCCAACCTTTTCGACGACGAGGAAGGTGAGGGTTTCTCACTCATCTGGTCCCGTCCGACCGCCAGGCGAAGCGATTGAGCGAACCCGCAAGGTCCCGGCCCGAAAGGCCGGGGCCTTATTCGACGGACGGCCGGTCCATCCCACTCAAGCCGAGGCGATGCCGAAACCGCATCGCCTGATGCTGATCAACCATCCTCCGCCGGAACTGTTATTTCTATAGAATGCAGCCTTTCACTCTGTGACGACGAGGCAAGTGATGATCGAGCCATTTGACGACACCGCGCCGACCAGTGACGAACTCACCGAATACGATCGGGAACACGTCAAGCTTTATGTCCGCCTGCTCGACGCGGCCGATGACGGCGCAGACTGGCGCGAGGTGGTCGAAATTCTCTTCGGCATTGATCTGACCAAGGAGCCGCAACGCGCCCGGCGTATCCATGACAGCCATCTGGCGCGAGCGCGCTGGATGGCGCGTGCTGGCTACCGCCATCTCTTGCGTCAACCCGGCAGCTAGCACCACCGCTCCTGTCGTTCCCGGGTGATGCCGAAACGGCATCACTCGATGCCCGGCGAGGGTCTTCCGCCAATCGCTGCAACCCGGAATTCTTTTGAGGCGGGGTCTACGCGTTTCTTGCGAGGAGCTCTTGGATGAGGCCGGATACGTCGCATTGGCGAGACAATGCCAGCTATGACTATTTCGATACATTGCCCATCGAAGGGCTCGCCTGGGAGTGTCTGCGGCGTCACGAACCCTATCAACGGCACTACCAAGCGCTTTTGACCACAAGGGCCGAAAAAGCACCCTTCCACCCTGAGACACAGCGGCTGTGGGGGTTACGATTTCCCGGCCAGGCCGGATTTGTCCGCCTTGGCGCAAGACATTCTGTGGTCGCCTGACGTCGATCCAGCCGTGGTTTCTCTCGTGCCGGCGCCGGAATTCCTGTCGTCCTTACGATCGGCGCCTTTGACCGGCCTGGGCGTGGTCCACGACAGCCCGGAAGGACGTCACATTGTCCACAGTGCAGGTGTCGCCACCCAACTTCTGCTTTTGCCCGGTAGTGAGCCGCACGGCCCTTTGGCGGCGTTGATCCCTTTGGATGCAGAAACGTTGGGACGGATCGAAGCACTCACCCGTTTCTGGCGGGCCTGGCAGGGGCGCCCCACACCTTCGGACACGCGGATGACCCCGCAGCAGCGCCGCCGCTTTCGACTGATGATACAGGCCGCTGACGGCCACTCGAATGGCGCGAGCTACCGCGACATTGCGATCGCCCTTTACGGGTTTAAGCGCGTCGCCGCCGATCCTTGGAAAACTTCCGCGCTGCGCGATGCGGTGATCGGTCTCGTCGAAGGCGCCACCGCCGTGATCGGCGGCGGCTATTTGCAAATCCTGCGTCATCGCCGTCGATCCTAGCGGGTCTGGCCGCGCAAAAGGGGTGGAGTTTTAGCCCCCCTCAACTTCCCCATCCCTGACGAAGCTTACTCTCCGCCACCGTGGTCTCCGTCCACCGCTGAACGTCAGCGGCCGTCCAAAACCCCACGGAGGCCCGATCCATGCGACCCGATATCGCCGTCTTGCCGCCACGCTTCCTGCGCACCAAGGAAGCTGCGGATTTCCTCAGCCTCTCCGCCCGAACGCTCGAGAAGCACCGTACCTACGGCACTGGTCCTGGCTATCGGAAGCTCGGCGGCCGTGTCGTGTATGCCGTCGACGATCTTCAGGCCTGGGCCGAACGCGGCGCCGTCACCTCTACATCCGATCCGCGTGGATCGGTCCTGCCCGCCAAGCGTCACACACCGACGCCGCCGGCGCATGGCGGGCGATACGCACGCTGACCGCGCGAGGATTTCCAAATGGTGGCGCCAAACCAATCCCTTTCGGAGCGCGGGCAGCTCGACCTGTTCCGGGCGCTGCCTGGCGACTTCGCCCCACGCGACGCGCAGGATCTCATGACCTATCCGTTCTTCTCCCTTTCCAAGACCCATCGCACCACCCCGATCGATTTTGCCGCGGGCAACGTCACGCTCCGGGTCGAAGCCGTACCCGATCATGGGATGGCGACCATCTGGGACGCCGACATCCTGATCTGGGCCGCGAGCCAGATCGTCGAGGCGCGCGACACCGGGCTTCGCACCTCGCGCCTGATGGCCGCCACGCCCTATGAGATTCTCACCTTCGTCGGCCGCGGCAAGAGCTTGCGCGACTATCAACGCCTGAAGGCCGCACTTGATCGGCTGCAGTCGACCACCGTCTCGACAACAATCCGTCAGCCCGCCGAAGGCCGTCGTCACCGCTTCTCATGGATCAATGAGTGGCAGGAGCGTATCGATCGCCATGGCAAACCCGCGGGGATCGAGTTGATCGTCCCCGACTGGTTCTACCAGGCCGTCCTCGATGACGCGCTCGTGCTGACGATCGATCGCGCCTATTTCGACCTGACGGGCGGGCTGGAGCGCTGGCTCTATCGGCTGGTGCGCAAGCATGGCGGACGCCAGCGCGACGGCTGGCGCTTCGACCTCCGTCACCTTCACCAGAAATCCGGCAGCCTGTCGCCCTACAAGCGCTTTGCCTTCGAACTGCGCGACATCATCCGCCGCCAGCCGCTGCCAGGCTACACCCTTGCTCTGGAAGTGGAGATTGGCGGTCGGACGCTGCTCGCCTTCGAGCGGATCGGCTCCTGTGGAAGGCCTGTGGACGGCCTCGTGCTATCAGGAACCGGACCTGTCGTGCCATCGGGAACCGCGGGCTCGTGCTATCAGGAACCCAAACGTGGCCTAACCTCCCGAAAGCAAAGCCGAAATCGTGCCCTTAACTTAGACTCTAACACCGAATCTAACGTTGAAGGACGCGCGCGCGATGTGCGCAGGCACACCCGACAAGCCAGCGACATAGTCAGGTTTGACACCGACAAGACCCCGAACGCGGCATCAGGAGAACCCTCATGACTGGCGTCTCGGCTCCTGTCTTGCGCGGCGCGTTCGCCGCCTCGCAGCACTCTCTCGACGATCTCGCCCATGTCGAACTCACCTGGGTCGAGAAGAGGATTGAGAACTGGATACGCTTCGGCACGTGCGCCCACGAACAGATCCTTGATCGTCGCCGGCGCGTCCTGTCCTACCGCCCCGGCACGGTCTTCGCCTTCGTGCGCTGGGCGGCGAACGACTTCGGAACGATCATCTCACGCATCGATATCGTGCGTGCGGTCGCGCGTGGCGAAGCCTATCAGACACTGCCCTTCGTGCGCCCTGGCGGCGACATCCTTCTGAAGGTCGAGAGCTGGCCCAAGGTGGAACACGTGCTGCAGGCGATCGACGCCATCCAGCGCCTCGACATCGAGCCTGAGTTGGTGTCGCCCGATCATTGGCGGCACATCCACAACCGGATGACCGCCGGCCACGCGCCGCGCAGCTACACACTCGACCAACATCGCGCGTTCCTGCTGCGCAAGAGGACCGAGCGGTGACGCGCGCCGGGATCATCCTCGCTAGCGTTCTCGCAACCATGGGCGTCGGCTATCCCGGTTTCAGTTCGATGCCGATCAAACTGATCTGGAACGCATCAGCCAGCGCGCCGATCGGCCTCTACACGATCGACTTGGACGAGCCGTTCGAGATCGGTGATCTTGTCGCCGTCAAGGCGTCCGAGCCACTCGCGTCCTTCCTCGCCGACCGCGGCTATCTGCCGAGGGGCGCGCCACTCATGAAGCGCATCGTCGCGGTCACGGGGCAAATTGTCTGTCGCTCGAAGCTCACCATCAGCGTCGATGGCGCCGAGGCGGGCAGGGCGCTGGAGCGTGACCGGGCCGGCCGTGGCCTGCCGGTCTGGCAGGGCTGCCGCCGCATCGCGACCGGAGAAGTCTTCCTGATGAACCGGCAGGTGCGCGACAGCCTCGACGGTCGCTATTTCGGCCTCACTTCCACCAGCCAGATCATCGGGCGAGCCACCCCGCTGTGGACCGACGAGCACGCCAACGGCCGCTTCGAATGGCGCGCGCCAACGCGGTGAGCGCGCGACTGCCGGCGCCGTGTCGTGCGCCGGCCCCACCATCGCACCGCTGAAAACAGGAGCCTGACATGCAACAGATCGGAGAGTTCACGCGCCAGAAGAACGGCTATGGCGGGCGCATCCACACGCTCAGCCTCAAGCTCGACATCGCCATTGTGACGGCAGAGGCGAGCGGTACGGAGAATGCGCCTGACTACCGTGTTCACGCCGGCGACGAGGACGGCCCAGAGATTGGCGCCGGTTGGAAACGCTCCAGCGAGAAGGCAGGAGACTATGTCTCGATCCAGTTAGACGATCCGACCTTCGCGCAGCCGATACGCGCGAACCTCTTTCGCAA
>NZ_QGGH01000025.1 GCF_003148495.1 Mesorhizobium loti | reverse complement strand
TACATCGCGGTGGGCATCTCCGGCGCCATCCAGCACCTCGCCGGCATGAAGGATTCGAAGGTCATCGTCGCCATCAACAAGGACGAGGAGGCGCCGATTTTCCAGGTTGCCGACTACGGCCTCGTCGGCGATCTCTTCGTCATTCTGCCGGAGCTGCAAAAGGCGCTTTGACGCTTTCTGCGGAGGGCGGCTCCGACTGCATTGTCATGTGCTGCTAGCGCAATCCAGGTTGTAGCAATAGACGGCGGCATAAGGGGCTACAGTCGATGGTTCGCGCAGGGGTGTCACCCTCCGCGAGGGCGATGCCGGCTGTCGTGGTATTTGTGAAATCGGCGGCAAACACCGTGATGCAGGCAAATGAGGTTTAGGGGCGAGTCCGGTTCTACACCCAGCTGGACGCGAGCCTCCGAGGCGTCTGACGCCGAGCTTGGGGCGCGCATTACGATGGTCTTCGCGGCTACACCGCTGCCGCGTGCGCCACACCAAGGTTGCAGGGAGCAGTGGCGCCAAATGGCCACGTAGGGGCGACGACTTTTGCATTTAAACTCTATAGTGAACGTAAATAGAAGTTGAAAGAGTCGTTTCGCTGATATTCGGTATTTGTTGCTTCGAGGTGACGATCATATGATGCTAATCGCAAGGATGCGGTTAATTCCTGTATGACTGTTTGGGTGAGGGAAGACGTATGTATTTTTCGAAGCCAACCCTGCACTCGCCCGTGATCATCACGGATCGGCACAAAGCTGCTGTCGCTCTGCGATTTCGAGAGCTAACGCTGGGGCTCCAGTTTGAGTTGCCAATGAAGAGCCGTCCGGATGCAATCGACATCCCATTAACTACTGTATCCCTTCAAACGAATTTCGATTCGTATATTGATATCTCGTTTTTGCCCGCTGCGACGAGCAAGCGAGTTCGGCTGCTCGTCGACTCGGGGAACTCGACCCTTATTGTTCCTAATTGGGAAGATATCGCCGCGCTGCCCAACTGGAAGGCGAATTACGAAGTCCTCGGGACGGCTACAGAGCCTTGGGGTTGTCCAGCGAACGTCGTAAAAGGTCCAATTAGGCTGGCGACAGCGGCCGGTTCAGCCCTTCAGATCGAGGGTTGTCTCTTCTACGCCTGCACCGCGAATTCCCCCCAATCGGGCGAGCGAACCGCGAATTTCGGCGCCGGGTGTATTTTGCCGTGGTCAGCCTCTGGCTGGAATACTCCGCCAGGTCTCGGGGTAACGCTGCAAGCCCCTCTCTCCTACGCGACCGGTTACACCTGTGTCGAGTTCGACTATGAAGCGTCCGCCAATGTCTTAGCGGGCAACGCTGCGCCAAAAATCGCAACCGGCTCATATTTGACGCTCTATAAGACGGCCCCGGGTGGTTTCTTGATGATGTCAGTCGTCGCTGGCATTGAATGGATGGCGTTAGTCGCCAAATCGCTCAGTATTGGAGCGGAACGGACGTCATGGCCCGATCCAGCCCCCCTGCCGATTGCCATAATTGACACTGGCGGGGGCCCGGTGTTCCTGACAGATCCGACCAATCGCGTAAGCAATAGTCAGTGGCCTGATCCGGTGCAGAATCCAGAATGGACCATAGGATCTACCAACTGTCATTCAATTGATGACAGGATATCTATCACGCTTGGCGATGATGCCAGTGAATTCAACTACGAGATCGCTCCGGCTTCTTTGCCGGTTTCCGCAAGAGGGCTAACGTTGGTCATGTGCACCGACAATTATTACATGATGGGAAACAATGGCATGAATATTGGGGGGCTGTCTGCCCTCGAGACTCGCATATTGATTGATTACGCTGGTGCGCGTGTGGGCCTCCAGGCAAAGACGTAATGTTGTTCGTAGTAAAAGGACCGGTTCCAAGCATACGCTTTCTCGGTCATCTGATTGGCTCCATCAAAGGGCCGGATCTGACGCTTCGCCGCTCATAAGCACGACGCTGGCTGTTCGACCGGTTGCTGCTTCTTCCATCAATTTGACGATCGTTTCGCGCACCTTTTCAGTTTCAGCTTTGAGAGCGTCGGCCAACCGCATCTGCTGCTATGGCGTCTGAACGTGCTGACGCCAGGTCGGGACGATTTTATCAAACAGCGATACCGCTAGCAGTCCTCGGCATCTGCAATGTGCGCGTGATACATGCCCCGACGAGGCTAAAACTTCTGAATCACATTCCCTCTGGTGATCAGGTTATTCAAATATTGATCGTTCTTCGCTTTGTCTTGGGGGGTGGGGCCAGATCTCTTAGGCTTCTCCCCACTCGGCGGTTTCGTTGGCGGCGAATTCTCTGTGTAAGCTATTGTCATAGTCTGAACATCGTTACGGCTGGCTGTGAGGGAAAGGCCTGAGCCAAGCACAGACTCACCAACCGGAATCAGAGAAATCGCCGGGCCGCCTGTCCCGCTATCGACAATTGTAAATTCCAACACGTATCCGACCTTATCAGGCTTGATGCCTGTGCTGGCGATTGTACTATCCATGTTCGTGAGCCACGACTGAATGCCAAGGTTCCCTCGCAAGCGTCGCCCATGCAAGGCTTCAGCGGCTGCCCTGTCACACTGAATTTTGTCGGGATGCCCGAGGTCAACATTGAATGAAAAGGTGCTTTGGCGATCGGCTTTGCCAGAGTGAGTGCTAGATGCGGTAACAAGTAATGCCTGTGGCATCAGAGGCACGCCAAGATTGGCGTCGGCGGTAGCGCCAGCCTCGTTAATAACCTGAAGTGTCATATCAACGCCCGCAAGCCAGCCATTCGGACTCTTCTCGATAAATGGAACGCCTTTTGCTGCGGTCTGGAGTTCACAGCTTATGTTGTTCACGATGTCTCTGACGCTAACCAGGTAGTCAGAGTGTGGTTTCGGTACTGATCCGCATCCGAAAAGAACCGTCAACGCGGACAGCGATGTAAACCTGAGTATTTTCACTATCGTCCCCCTCTTCACTCCTACAATGCGCACGGATTCAGATTTGGTCCAGTGGCTCTCTGGCAAAACGAAGCCGCGACTTAGCCTTTTTTGCGTGAGCGACACCCGTCGCCAGCGGAGTTGGACGGGCATCGGTCTAAGCACTTGGCAACGGATGGTTCACTGCCGCCCACTGGATATAGCTGAAGAGCTTCTGGCCAGGCATGCCCAACTCGAAAACCACAACGTGAGCTAGGATGACCGCGGGGTCCCGAGCGGGATCCTTGTGAACAGCATGATTGCGTCCCCACAGCCATGGAGCTATCCGCATCCCAGCGGCTGGGCAAAGGGCTCTCGCTGCTCCTAACCAAACGCCTGGCCACCCCTCAGGATGAACACGCATTTGCGGTGGATCAAAGCTCGCCTCGTCCCTTGTGATTACAAATGTCGCGAAAGATGGCCGTTTGGCCTTTGCCGCAACGGAGGCGAAATTCGATGAAGCTGATGGCATCTCTGTCCTTGGCGACATTTCCAGACGCGAGCTCCTCGAAAATCGCAGCGAATGCAGTCGCAGTCGCCAAGAATATCGAAGCGACGCTGCATGCTGTTGCCATCAATGTCGACATTCCCGACGTTTCGAACGCGCTCTTGAGCTATTTGCTCGATCTTCCAAACAAGATACGAGAGGTCGAGGCGGCCAGCCGCAAATGCGGCAGCGTCCTGCTGGAGGCGATTACGAAAGAAGCAGCGCATGGCGGTGTGACCCTCACCACGCAGCTGCTGACCGCACCACCGGCCTTGATGGGCGACGTTGCCGCGAAGCAGTTCCGCTATTTCGATGTCTGTCTGGCCGGCTGGGCGCCGGCCAACCAGACGGCGCGGATGATAGCCGAGGCGATACTGTTCGGCTCAGGTCGACCGACCCTGCTTCTTCCCGACTCCACGGACGTCGGGGTCCTTGGACATGTCGTTATCTCCTGGGGCGCCAGTCGAGTGGCCGCACGGGCTGTTGCCGATGCACACGCGTTTCTCGAACGGGCCTCCATGATCACCGTTGTGACCGTGAACGATGAAAAGCCACTTCCTGGACAGGACATCGGCGAACGCCTTGCGCAGGGATTGAGGACGCGTGGTCTGGTGGCCGAGGCCGCCTCGATCCAGGCAGGGGATCGGTCGATCGGAACAGCTCTCCAGGAACATGCTCTCAAGATCGGCGGCGACCTGCTTGTCATGGGCGGATATGGTCACTCCCGCGTCAGGGACTTCGTGCTTGGCGGTGCCACCGAAGGCATTCTCGCGGATCTGCGTCTGCCTGTCCTGCTGTCGCATTAGGTTGTGGCGATATGAGAGGCAATCGCGACACGGATCCTGTTCTGCGCTTCCACGGCGCGGCTCATGGTGTCACCGGCTCTTGCTATGAGATCGAAACGCCGCGCGGGCGGATTCTCGTCGACTGCGGCCTGTTTCAGGGGTCGAAGTCGGAAAGGGAACTGAACTATGGTGCGTTCCCGTTTCCACCGGACGCGATTGACGCCGTCATTCTAACGCATGCACATATCGACCACAGCGGCCTTTTGCCGAAACTGGTCAAGCAGGGATTTGCCGGCCCGATCCACACCACTCGCGCCACCATCGATCTTTGCTCGGTCATGCTGCCGGATTCGGCTCATATTCAGGAAATGGAGGTCGAGCACCTGAACCGCCGTAACGCGCAGCGCGGTCGGCCGCCGGTCGAGCCGATCTACAGCCTGCGGGATGCGGCCGCTTGCATGACCTTGTTCCGGGCTCTGGAATACGGCGAATGGGCCACCGTCACCGAAGGCCTTCGCGCCCGCTTCTGGAATGCCGGCCATCTGCTTGGTTCGGCATCGGTCGAACTCGAGATCGACCGGCAGGATGCGCCCCTGCGCCTCATATTCTCGGGCGACATAGGCCCCGGCCACAAGCTGCTTCAGACCGATCCAGAGGGGCCGTCGGGCGTCGATTATCTGATCTGTGAATCGACCTATGGCGACCGAGAGCGACCTGACGTCTCGCCGGAGCAGCGGCGATCCCAGCTCGGCGACATCGTTCGTGGCGCCGCCGAGGCCGGTGGCCCCCTCATTATTCCGTCTTTCGCGGTCGAGAGGACGCAAGAACTGCTGGTCGATCTGTATTTGCTCATGAAAGCGGGGGAGGTGCCGTCAGCCCCGGTCTTCGTCGACTCGCCGCTGGCAACACGCGCCAGTGCGATTTTTGAGCGCCATGCCAACGAGATCGAACAGGGTGACGTGCTGCGCCTGGCCCTCAACTCGAAGGAGCTGCGCTTCACAGAGACGGTGGAACAGAGCAAGGCGATCAATCGCCTGACCGGCTTCTTCGTGGTGATCGCCGCCAGCGGCATGTGCGATGCGGGGCGAATCCGCCATCATCTCAAGGCCAATCTCTGGCGCAGGAGCGCCACGGTGATGATGGCCGGATACCAGGCCCAAGGGTCGCTCGGGAGGATACTGCTCGACGGCGCTGAGCGTGTGCGCATCCAGGGTGAGGAAGTCGAGGTCAAAGCACGCATCACCCTGTTCGACCTCTATTCCGGCCACGCCGACGCCAGCGAACTGGTTGCCTGGCTCAAAGCCCGAACTCCGGTGAAGCAGCAGGTGTTCCTGACGCATGGAGAGGAGGCTGGACTCGGCGGCCTGCGTGGAAGGCTTGCAGGACTGATACCCGACGACAAGATCATCATCCCGAGGCTAGACGATGCTTTCCAATTGACCCCAGGTCGGAGTTTGCCGGTCGAGGTTAACGAGCCCCGCCGTCTGACGCCGGGAAAGATTGCCCGCCTCGACTGGCACAACGACCTTTCAAGGCTTCTCCTGGACGTAAACGAGGCGGTCACCGCTGCGGCCGACGAGAGGGGTCGCGCAGCGGTGATTAGGCGCATGCGCAGGGCGCTCGAGGACAACGACGCATAGAGGCGGTGAAGCGATGAACTGAAAGCGCGCGAACGCGTTGGTGTCCATTCGCTGCAGATCAAAGAACACAGGCCCGTGTCGCAGTCCGGCGACAGGGCGCCAACAGGCGATGGGAGCCAGACATGACAGAGCATACGACAATACCAGCTTCCCGTGGCCTTCTGTCCGATCGCGAGTTGCACGATATCGATGCCTATTGGCGTGCTGCCAACTATCTGACGATCGGCCAGATTTACCTGCTCGACAATCCGCTGCTGCGCGAACCGTTGCGGTTGGAGCACGTCAAGCCGCGCCTGCTCGGCCACTGGGGAACGTCGCCGGGCTTGAGTTTTATCTATGCACACCTCAATCGCGCAATCCGGCTCAGGGAAGCAAATGTGATCTATGTCTGCGGCCCAGGCCATGGCGGCCCGGCAATGGTGGCGAATACCTATCTGGAAGGCACCTACAGCGAATTCAATCCGGACATTGCGATGGACGAGCAGGGGATGCGCAAGCTGTTCCGGCAGTTTTCGTTTCCCGGCGGTATCCCGAGCCATGCAGCACCGGATGTGCCCGGCTCGATTCATGAGGGCGGAGAGTTGGGCTATTCACTTTCGCATGCCTATGGCGCCGCCTTCGACAATCCCGACCTTGTCGTCGCCTGTGTCGTCGGTGACGGCGAGGCTGAAACGGGGCCACTGGCAGCCGCGTGGCATTCCAACAAATTCCTCAACCCGGCGCGCGACGGGGCGGTGCTGCCGATCCTGCATCTGAACGGCTACAAGATCGCCAATCCGACCATTCTGGCCCGCATTCCCGAAGACGAATTGCGCGCGCTGTTTGCCGGCTACGGCTATGAGCCGCTGTTCGTGGAGGGCCACGAGCCTGTGCTGATGCATGAGCGAATGGCGAGCGTGCTCGACGATGCGTTTGATAGTATCCAGGCTATCCAGCATGCCGCCCGCAACGGAGCTGCGGCGACCGCGTCACGACCAAAATGGCCAATGATCGTGCTGCGCAGCCCCAAGGGCTGGACGGGACCGAAAGAGGTCGACGGTCTGAAGACCGAGGGCTTCTGGCGCTCGCACCAGGTACCCTTGTCTGGCCTTGCGGAAAACCCGGCCCATCTCAAGCTGCTCGAGGAGTGGCTGAAAAGCTACCGGCCCGAGGAACTGTTCGACGCCGCCGGCGCTCCTGTCGCTGCGATCCGCGCCACGGCACCCCAGGCGACGAGACGTATGGGCGCCAACCCGCATGCCAATGGCGGCCTTCTGCGAAGGTCTCTGGATCTGCCGGCGTTGCATGACCACGCCATTGCGCTTGAGCGCCCTGGCGCCATCAAGGCTGAGTCGACGCGGGTCATGGGTCGTTTCCTGCGTGACGTCATGAAGTTGAACGAGGCCTCAGAGAACTTCCGGATCGTCGGCCCGGACGAGACCGCCTCGAACCGGCTTCAAGACGTGTTCGAGGTCACGGAACGTGCCTGGATGGAAAAGATTCTGCCCGAAGATGTCCATCTCGGCCGCGACGGCCGGGTTCTCGAAATCCTCTCTGAGCACACCTGCCAGGGTTGGCTGGAAGGCTATCTGCTCACCGGGCGCCATGGCCTATTTTCCTGCTACGAGGCGTTTATCCACATCGTCGATTCCATGTTCAATCAGCACGCGAAATGGCTGGATGCCTGCCGCGATATCCCGTGGCGGCGGCCGATCGCATCGCTGAATTATCTGTTGTCCAGCCATGTCTGGCATCAGGAACACAACGGCTTTAGCCATCAGGACCCCGGCTTCATTGACGTCGCCCTCAACAAGAAGGCCGATATTGTGCGGGTCTACCTGCCACCGGACGCCAACACCTTGTTGTGCGTGACCGACCATGTGCTGCAGACCTGGAACCGCATCAACGTCATCGTCGCCGGCAAGCCGCCGTCTTGGCAGTGGCTGTCGATGGATAGGGCAATCATTCACTGCAGGGCAGGGGTCGGCATCTGGGACTGGGCGTCAACTGACGATGGGGCAGAGCCCGACCTCGTGATGGCTTGCGCTGGCGACGTCCCGACCCTAGAAACGCTGGCCGCGGTGCAGATCCTCAGGCAACAGGTTCCCGATCTCAGGATCAGGGTGGTCAATGTCGTTGACCTGATGACTCTTCAGCCAAAGGAATACCATCCGCACGGTCTGTCGGATCGCGATTTCGACGCGCTGTTCACTACCGACAAGCCGGTCATCTTTGCCTATCACGGCTATCCCTGGACCATCCATCGCCTGACTTATCGGCGCACCAACCACGACAACATCCATGTGCGTGGCTATAACGAAGAAGGGACGACGACGACGCCTTTCGACATGACGGTGCTGAATGGCCTCGACCGCTTTCATATCGTCCAAAGCGCCCTCGACTGGGTGCCGCGACTGAAGAGCGTGCGGGTCGGCCTGAAGCAGGCGATGGACAGCAAGCTGCTTGAACATCGAGCCTATATTCGCGCCCATGGGCAGGATATGCCCGAGATCCTTGACTGGAAGTGGGGACAGGATGCTGATGCGGCGCTGAAGCGTCCAGATTGACCTCAAGCACATAGGGACGGAAACATATCGGATGGCTTCATGACCGATGCGATCCTGGTCCTGAACGGCGGTTCTTCGAGCCTGAAGTTCGCGGTCTTCGAAGGGCGTGACCAACTTCCGGTACTGCTGCGCGGCAATGTCTCCTCCCTCGGTCAACAACCGCGGCTGCGTGTCGAGGCCGCGGCCAGCGCGTCCAAGATCGATAGGAGCCTGGGCGAAGCACGGATCGATATGGACAAGGCGTTCGCGGCGGTTGCATCCGTGCTCGCCGATAACGATCTCCTGCGTCGCATCGACAGGGTAGGGCACAGGATCGTTCACGGCGGGCGTGACTTCACCGAAGCAACGCGGCTCGACGAACGCACGCTAAAAGCGCTGCGCTTGCTTGAGCCGATGGCGCCCATCCACCAACGAATCAATCTCGAGCTTGTCGCGCTGGCCACAAAACTCTTGCCGCAGGCCCTCCAGATAGGGTGCTTCGACACGGCGTTTCATTCAGCCCGGCCGGAGCTCGCCAAAATCTACGGGCTACCGCGTGCAATGTCCGAGGCGGGCATCGTGTCCTACGGCTTTCATGGGCTGTCTTACAGCCATATCGCTGCAAAGCTGCATGATCGTTACGGCACCCGCGCGGGTGGCCGTACGATCGTCGCCCATCTCGGCAGCGGCGCCAGCCTGTGCGCCATGGACGCTGGACGGAGCATCGCCACGACGATGGGATTTTCGACCCTGGACGGCCTGCTGATGAGCACGCGTTGCGGCGCGCTGGACCCGGGGGTGATCCTCCACTTGCTGCAGGAACGGCGGCTGTCTGGGGACGAACTGGTCACGATTCTCTACGAGCAATCAGGCCTGCTCGGTGTGTCCGGAATATCTGGTGATATGCGGACGCTGATCGGCTCGGACGATCTTGCCGCCGCACAGGCTGTCGATCTCTTCGTCTATCGGATCGGACGCGAGATAGGATCGTTGGCCGCTGCCATGGGAGGGCTGGACACGCTGGTGTTCACTGCCGGCATCGGCGAAAACGCGCCCTTGGTCCGGGAAAGGATCAGCGCCGCCGCGGCCTGGCTTGGGGTCGGCCTCGACGAGGAGCGAAACCGAGGAGGCGAGGAGGTGGTCAGCGCTGCGAATTCCAGCGTCGATGTGCTTGTCATTCCAGCGGATGAAGAACGCGCTGTGGCCACGGACATGTTCATCTTCCGATCTGCCGCGCCCGCAACGGCCCGGGAGGGGCCACGATAGCTAACCGGCTGATCGCGATCCCAGTTCCCGCCGAACCAGGACAAGCGTCGCATCGTCGGGATCGGGCGTGACGGTGAAACCCATGTCGCGCTCGACCTCGATCGCAGCACGGTTTTCACGGCTCTCGATCGACTCGATCGCTTTGAGGCCGAGTTCTTCGGCATATTTCGCGATATAGGCGAGCAGCTCCCAGCCAACGCCCAGATGCTTGCGATCCGCGCGAATGCATATCGCAACCTCGCCGTTTCGATCGGCCGGATCGCTCGCCAGCGTCGCAACCGCGATCAGCATCCCATCGGTCGAGAATGCTAGAAAATTATGGATATGGGCGTCATCTGAACGCGTCATCGCCACCAGCCGTTCATGCGAGACTTCCTTCACAGCGCCGAGAAAGCGGAAGCGCAGGTCTTCCGGAGTCACATGGGTGAAGAACTCGGCCAGCGTCGGCTCATCTTCAGCGCGCGCGCGGCGCACGTCGAAGCGAAAGCCGGTGTGGGTGGTAAGTGTATTGTCCATCGTCATCTGGTCCTTGAACTGAGGCCGGTTCTGCGGCGTCATTGTCGTCTCTCTTTTTCGTAGGCAGGCACCCTCATTCGCCCATGGTCTGCAACACGTCCTGCTTGACGATTTCGATGCTGCGCAGGTTGAGCAGGCGGATGACGCCCTTGTCCTTCAGCCGGGTGAAGACCCGCGACACGGTCTCGATGGTCAGGCCGAGATAGTCGCCGATGTCCATACGCGACATTGGCAACTCAACCTGCCGCAAGCCGCCCTGCCGCTCCGCCATGTCAACCAGGAAAGCGGCGACACGTTCGATGGCGTTCTGGCGGCCGAGAACCAGCAGATGCTCCTGCGCGCGGGTCAAACCCTTCAGCGCCAAGGGCAATAGTTGGCGGGACATGTCCGCCCCGGTAGTGAGCCGCAAAACGCCGACAGCCGTGGCGTTGATTGCCTCTGCGAAGAAATGATGTGTTGCGTCTGCCTCGAACCCGAATGTCTCTCCGGCGAGGTGAAAGGTGCTGATCTGCCGGCGACCGTCGGCAAGCAAGCGGTAGATGCGCACGGCACCGAACTCGACCTGATAGAAGGCCCCAGCTTTCTCGCCCTGGGCATAGATTTCCGCGCCGGCGGGAAAAAAGCTCACCGGCTGCAGCGGCGCCGGGTCGAACGCATCCGGCAGGCTTGGTTGCACAGAATGCGACAGCAGTGAGATTCTGGAACTCGTGGGGGCGTGCATGGCTGTTTTCCCGGTTGATCCGTAACACAGCAATCGCGCGAATCCGGGGGCCGCGAAATTCGGTTATATCCCTACGGGAAACTACCTACTTAAACACGGAGCGGATTCGCAGCCGCCAAGTGCGGCTACGGCCTTCAACGAGCGATTACGCTGGCCTTGGACCGAATAGACGCCTAGCGTCGCGGTTGCGTCTCCCCAAAGGAGGGATACGGTTATGCAGGATCCCTACCGCGAATACATACATCACGAAAACATCAAGCATTTCAGGCACAAGCTCATATCCGAAACAGACCCGGACCGTCGTGCAACGCTCAAAAATCTGTTGGCCGAGGAATTGGCCAGATTTGCAACAATCAAAAAGAAACCAGTTGACTGACGCCCGGCCTGATTGATCCACGTCAAGCCACAAGCCAATCCGGATGCCTATGATCCCCTTAGCTTTTGCATAGCAATGGGGAGCCGTTTCGAACTTATATCAGGTCCGGGGCGGTTGATGCGCAACGATGTATCTTCCGCAGTTTGTGGTGGGAATGTTTGTCACCTCGGCCATCGTTGCGGTGTGGACCTACGCGGTAACGGGCTCGGTCTGGATAGCACTGGGCTGGGCGATTATCGACTTGGTCGTTCTGCAGGTCGGATACTTCGTCTTTGTCATACGCTTGGTTTACAAAGGCGCGACGGCAGACGCTGAGCCAGACTCGGCATCACTCAGCCATGTTTCGCCACCCCAAAGAGACGGCAAATTGCTTTAGCCGTCCCCAATGATCGCGACGCAGCCGTATCAATCACTCGTGGCACGCGCCTTGCCATGTTTTGCCAATCTCTGGGACAAGGTTGAATGCGTATTGCAATCCTGTCTGACATCCATGCCAATCGCGAGGCGTTCGACGCGGTCATGGAAGCTGTCCACGAACGCGGTAGTCCAGACGAGTTGGTATTGCTCGGTGATCTGGTCGGCTACGGTCCTGATCCCATCTATGTGATCGAGAAGGCCGCCCATCTGATGGCTGATGGCGCGCTTTGCATCATGGGCAACCACGACGAAGCAGTGGCGCTGAATCTAAGCAACATGACGGAGAACGCGCGGTTCGCAGTCCAGTGGACTCGCGAACGTATCGCTCCGGCACATCTTGATTTCCTGGCGGGACTGCCGCTCTCACTGCAATCCGAGGACCGTCTGTATGTGCACGCAAGCGCCGAGCGGTCGGGAAAATGGCCCTATATACGCGACGTGGATGCGGCGGAGCGCTGCCTCTCGGCAAGCGACGCCCGCTTCGTTTTCTGCGGCCACACCCACATTCCCGCCATCTACTACGCGCTGCCCGGTCGCCGGCCAACGCATTTTCAGCCGCATGACAATGTGGCGGCGCCGTTGTCCGAGATCAGGCGTCACCTGGTAGTCGCCGGCGCGGTAGGCCAACCGCGCGACGGCAACCCGGCGGCGTGCTTTGTTCTTGTCGACACGCAGCGACACGAGGTCACGATGGTTCGTGTTCCCTATGATTACGAAGAAACAGCCAGCAAGATTCAAGCCGCCGGCCTACCTGGATGGCTTGGCATGCGTCTGAAGATCGGCCGCTAAGGAGACGTATTCGATGCAACGGTTTGAGGCAGGGGCGGTCATCGATGGTTTCGAGCTGGTCGAAAAGCTGCCCTCCGGCGGCATGGCCTCGCTCTGGCGGGCGACCAACCCCCGGTACGATTTCCCGCTTGTGCTGAAGATCCCGTTTCTCGACCCGGGCGGGGATGTTTCCGTCATCCTCGGTTTCGAGGCGGAGGAGTTGATCCTGAAACGCCTGTCGGGACCGTATGTGCCGCGTTTTGCGTCATCCGGCAGTCTGGCGCAGGTTCCCTATATTGCCATGGAGTTCGTGGCCGGCACCGGCCTGGCGGATCTCGTAGGCAACACGCCGCTGCCCGTGGACGAGGCGGCAAGGATCGGCACCGATATCGCAACGGCACTCGCCGCCCTGCACCGGCAGAAGGTCGTCCATCTCGATCTCAAGCCCGAGAATATCATTCTCGCCGAGCGCGGCGCGGTGCTCCTCGACTTCGGGCTCGCCCGGCATGCAGAGCTTCCCGATCTTCTCGGCGCGGAAAGCTCGGTGCCGATGGGTACCGCCGCCTATATTTCGCCGGAACAGGTGCTCGGAGAGCGATCCGATCCTGCAAGTGACCTGTTTGCATTAGGTTGCATCCTCTATCAGCTGGCTACGGGCGAGGAGCCGTTCGGGCGGCCGGCGACTTTCGCGGGGATGAAGCGCAGGCTCTATCATACCCCCAGGCTGCCGCGCGATATCAACGACGCCATTCCGCGGTGGTTTGAAGCCATCATTCTGCGATGCATGGAGGTGGACAGGTCTCGACGATATGTCGAGGCGGCGCACGTTCTGTCCGACCTGAGGAACCCCGACCAGGTCGTGGTTGTCAGGCGTAAGCCCCAGGACGAGGGGGTGTGGGCCGCAATCAAGAAGCTGTTTCGCAAGACGGATGACAGATCGCTTGTCGGCAAGCCGACCTTGTCGAGAACGCAGGCCGGACCGTCAATTGTTCTTGCCGCAGTCGATCTGGCCAATGGTAGTGATGCGCTGGCAGGCGAGGTTCTCAACGAGACCGCCCGCGTGCTTGCGTCGCGCGAGGATTCCTGGCTGGCCTGCGTGACGGTCCTGAAGACGGAAATCATCGGCGAGACGCCGGCGACCGACGAAACAGGGCGCTCAGTCTACTTGAAGCGTCTCGTCGCGCTCAAGGATTGGGCCCATCCACTGCATCTGCCGGAAGACCGCGTCAGTTATCATGTGCTTGAAGCGGTCAGCCCCGCCGATGCGATCCTCAACTACGCCGAGCACAATGACGCCGGGCACATCGTCGTTGGAGCGCGGGCGTCCTCGGCAATCCGCCGCCATCTCGGCAGTGTCTCGACCAAGGTCGTGGCACAAGCCCTTTGCTCGGTTTCAGTGGTCCGATTGAAGGCAGTCGAGGAACAAGGGCCGCGGCCGCTTTGATGCGCTTCGATCGGGATTCAGGGCCGTCTTGACAAGGATCAATGATGGGTAGGCCCATTGCCCGTCAGATGGCTGCTCAAATGGGGAACAGCCATGAAGACGAATGAAACGCCTCGATACGACGCGAGTGTCAACACAACCGGTTGCTGCCCCAAATTCAATCCCGAGGGTTGGGACAGCCAGGAACTGCACTTCAAGGACAAGCGGTTCGTCAAAGCCACAACCCACAGCGTCATGCACATCCCGATGAACATGGGCAGCGTATTCGCGCGCGTTAATAGGCACATGGAAGACGCCGGCGCTTCCGATCTCGATCAGTTTATCGTGCTCAGTAAAGATGTCTCGCCCTGGACCAGCGAACATCTGTTTGCGGTCTCGAAACCTGTCGCCAACGAGGAGATGACCACGCTGAGCGGCGACTATGTGACCAAATTGTTCGAAGGGCCGTACAGCCAGGCGAGGACCTGGGACGAGGAAATGCGGCAGATTGCGCGCGATCGAAACACAGAGCCGGGTGATGTGTATTTCTTCTACACGACATGCCCGAAATGCGCGAAAGCCTATGGCAAGAACTATGTCATCGGTGTCGTGGCAGCAGCCTAGGGCCTCGCAGGCTCGATGGGCGAGGGCAGGGCGCTGGCTTCGAACCAGGTGCCGAGCTCCCCTCTGACAATTTCGACGGCATCGTCGAGCTTGCCGATTGCAGCAGGCTTGCCTGTCGCTTCAATGAATTCGATTGCAGCGCTGACCTTCGGTCCCATGGAGCCGGCAGGAAAAGTCCTGCCCGATAGCTCCTTGGGGCTCACGCGCCGGAGCGCCCGAGCGGCCGCTGTTCCGTAGTCGACATAGACGGCGTCGACATCCGTCAGCATAAGCAGCATGTCTGCCTTCAACTTGCGAGCGAGAAGCGAGCTTGCCAGATCCTTGTCGATAACTGCTTCCACACCGCAAAGACTGCCGTCGTCACGGGTTATTACTGGAACCCCGCCGCCACCGGTGCAGATCACGATCACGCCGCGTTGGACGAGGAATGAAATCACCGACGCTTCCAGAATCTCCAGCGGTCGTGGCGAGGGTACGACGCGACGCCATTTATCGCCATCAGGCGCGACTTGCCAGCCGCGCTCGGTGGCAAGCTTGCGTGCGGTTGCCTCATCGTAGACCGGGCCGATCGGCTTCGTTGGGTGAGCGAAGGCCGGATCGTGCGGGTCCACAGTCACCTGTGTCAGCAGGGTTGCGAACAGCCTCTGCTTGAGGAGGTTGCCGAGCTCCTGCTCGATCACATATCCGATCATGCCGGCGCTCTCGGCCCCGAGCACATCGAGTGGAAACGCCCCGTCGCCCGGGCTGGCAGCGGCCTGGAGCGCGAGCAGGCCCACTTGCGGGCCGTTGCCGTGCGTGACTACAACCGAGTGTCCTTCGCCGATGAGTTCGGCGAGCACGGATGCGGCGCGTTTGATGTTGGCGCGCTGGTTCTCCGCCGTCATCGGTTCGCCACGGCGTAGCAGTGCGTTTCCGCCCAACGCGATGACGATAAGCATCTCAGTTGCCGATCGTGGCGACGAGAAGGGCTTTGATCGTGTGCATCCGGTTTTCGGCCTGGTCGAAGACGATCGACGCAGCCGACTCGAACACCTCGTCCGTGACCTCCATGCAGTCGATGCCGTATTCCTTCGCAACGAAGGCGCCGATCTCTGTATCGGTGTTGTGGAATGCCGGCAGGCAATGCATGAATTTGACGTGGGGGTTGCCGGCCGCGGCCATCACCTCGCTGGTGACGCGGTATGGCGTCAAAAGACGAATACGCTCGGACCAGCCTGATTTGTCCTCGCCCATCGACATCCACACGTCTGTGTAAACAAAGTCGGCGTCCTGGACACAGGCCGTCACGTCTTCGTCGAGCCGGAAACGGCCACCGCTGCGTTCCGCCAGGTCCCGGACATGGGCGCAGAATTCCTCATCCGGCCAAAGCTCCTTCGGCGAGGCAATGCGCATATCGATGCCGACCTTGGCTGCTCCCAGCGCCAATGATTGTGCGACGTTGTCACGACCCTCACCGACGAAGGTGACGGTCACATCCGAAAGATGTTTATGCGTGAATTCACGCATCGTCATGAAGTCGGCGAGGATCTGGGTTGGGTGCGCCTCGTCGGTGAGACCGTTATAGACGGGCACGCCGGCATGCGTGGCAAGCAGTTCGGCCTGGTGCTGGCCAAAGCCGCGATACTCGATGGCGTCGTACATGCGGCCGAGCACGCGGGCTGTGTCCTTCATGGACTCCTTATGGCCGATATGGCTGCCGGTGGGACCGAAATAGGTGACATGGGCGCCCTGGTCATAGGCCGCCACCTCGAACCCGGTCCGGGTGCGGGTCGAATCCTTCTCAAAGATCAGGGCGATGTTCTTTCTGACGAGACGCGGTATCTCGTGACCGGCGAGCTTGGCTGCCTTGAGATCGGCGGCCAGCTTGAGAAGAAAGCGAATCTCGTCGGCCGTGAGATCGTCCAGGGTCAGGACGGAGCGGCCATGAAGATTGATCGACATAGGGATTTCCTTTCGGATCAAATCGGGTCGCGGGCAATCGGACAGGTCATGCAGTGCCCGCCGCCGCGCCCGCGGCTAAGCTCGGCGCCTTCGACCGTGATCACTTCAATTCCTGCACGGCGCAGGAGCGTGTTTGTATAAACGTTGCGGTCGTAGCCGATGACCACACCTGGCTCGACCGCAACAACGTTGTTGCCGTCATCCCATTGCTCGCGCTCGGCCTCGTAGCGGTCGCCACCGGTGGCGATGATCCGCAGCAATTTCAGTCCAAGGGCTTCAGCAACAACAGCCGTGAACGGCTTTGTCTCATCGGTGACCTCGACCGCCGCCGCGCCATCGCCCGGCCGCAACGAGAAGGTGCGCAGCCGCTCGACCACCGGCGGGTACATGGTCACCAGGTCGCGGTCGCAGAAGGTGAAGACGGTATCGAGATGCATGAAACTGCGATCCCGCGGCATTAGCGCGGCAATCACACGCGTGGCCTCGCCGGCCGCGAACAGGCTGCGCGCAAGGTCGCCCACGGCTTGCGGCGTGGTGCGCTCCCCCATGCCGACGATAACCGTTCCTCCACCGATCGGCATGACATCGCCGCCTTCCAGGCTGGTGCCTGTTCCCAGATCCGGCGACACAAAGGGAATCCCACTGTCTCGAAACCGGGGATGGAAACGGTAGACAGCTTCGACATTGGCCGCTTCCGGGCGCCTGGCGGGCCAGTACATGGAATTGACGGAGACCGAGCCGTAGATCCAGCAGGAACTGTCGCGGGTGAAAAGCTGGTTCGGCAGCGGCGGCAGCACGAAATCCTGGGGCGCGAGCGTCCTTCCGGTCAGGCCTTTGGGCTCGAACGGAAGCTCCGCTCGGGCGATGCCGCCGACAAGATAGGTCGCGAGCAGTTCCGCAGGCATCTCGTTGAGCCAGCCACGCATCTCGTCGACCATGTCCAGCCCGACGACGCCGGGATGAACCCGGCGGTCGAGAAGCCAGTCGCGGGCCTTGGTCAAGCTCATTGTTTCTGCCAGGAGCTCTCCGAAAGAATGCACCAGCACGCCGCGTTCGCGCAACGCGTCGACGAAGACATCATGCTCCTGGCGGGCCCGCTTGACCCACAGCACGTCGTCGAAGAGCAGCGCCTTGCAGTTCTCCGGTGTCAGCCTGCGCAGGCTGAGGTCCGGACGATGGACCATCACCTCGCGCAGACGTCCGACTTCGGAGTGGACACCCAGGCTTGTCATCGCCGTCATTCCTCTCACAGCGGGCTGATGGCGCCGGTCCACATCTCGTAAACGGCGAGGATGGCGACAGCGATGAGAGTTCCAGCGAGGGCTGCTTCGGCAGGATGGAACACGCGCTGATTGGTTTCGCGGCGCGCCCAGATGTAGAAGATGATGCCGGGCGCATAAAGGATCGCGCACATGAACAGATATGCGGGTCCGGCCGCGTAGACGAGCCACAGTCCGTAGACCGTTGCCAGCAGCCCGGCAAAAAGCGGACCGAAGCGTTGCTCGCCGCTCTCGTAGCTCTCTCCAGTCAGCGCGAGCTTGGCAGCGTAGGCTCCGGAAAAGATGTAAGGCACCAGGATCGCGGCTGACGCGATGTAGAACAGTGCCTGGTAAGTACTCTGTGCAAAGAGCGTGATCACGAGGAAGGCCTGGACAAGCAGGTTGGTGATCAGAAGGGAGGTCGACGGCACACCGCGGTCGCTTTCCCACCCGAAGAATTTCGGCATCGTGCCGTCCTTGGCGGCGACATGTGGAATTTCGGCCGCAAGCAGCGTCCAGCTGAGGAAGGCGCCGATCACGGACACGACAAGCGCGATGTTGATGAGGATGGCGCCCCAAGGACCGACAACCGCTTCCAGCACGCCCGCCATTGAGGGGTTCTTCAGCGCGGCGAGTTCAGGCTGGCTGAGGATGCCGAGCGACAGCAGCGACACCAGGGCGTAAAGCGCGAGGCAGGTGAAGAAGCCGAGTACGGTCGCCGTCGCGATGTCCTTGCGACGTTCGGCGCGGCCGGAAAATACGCTGGCGCCTTCGATGCCGATGAACACCCAAAGCGTCACCAACATCGTGCTCTTCACCTGTGCGGTGATCGAGCCGAGACTGGCGTTGCCGAGACCGGTGAAATCGAGTGACCAGACTTGCAGTTTGAAAGCGACGGCAACAACCCCGACGAACAGGACGATCGGAGCGATCTTGGCCACCGTGACGATGAGGTTCACGACAGCGGCCTGGCGGATACCGGCGAGAACCAGGACGTGGATCAGCCACAGCAGGATCGATGCGCCGAGCACCGCCTGCCAGGTGTTTCCGTCGCCGAATGCCGGAAAGAAATAGGACAGGGCGCTGAACACGATCACGGCGTAGGAGACGTTGCCGACCCAGGCACTGATCCAGTAGCCCCAGGCGCTGTTGAAACCGATGAAGGGACCGAAGCCGGCCTTGGCGTAAGCGTAAGGCCCAGCGTCGAGCTCGGGCTTGCGGGTTGCAAGCGATTGATAAACGAAGACCAGCGCCAGCATGCCGACCGCAGTGATCGCCCAGCCAATCAGGATTGAGAGGGGACCAGCACCTGCCGCCATGTTCTGCGGCAGGCTGAAAACGCCGGAACCGACCATCGATCCAATCACCAATGCGGTCAGGGAACCCAGTCGAAGTTTTGTTGGCGCCGCGGTCGCGACCTTCGGAATAGGGATGATGTTGAAATCAGCCGTAGTCATGATGCTCTCCCAAAAATTGAAGGCTCTGATGGGAGGCAACAGACAAGAAATAAGCGCTAGCTGCCTTGATACGGGTCAAATCCGTTTGCGAGCGGCAAATGGCAAGTTTGGGGTTCCTGGGCGCCCGGGAAAAGCGCTCGCTCATCGAGCTTGCACATGTGTCCGATCCACTCGCCCGATGTCGCGTGGCTGGCTCTCGCCGTCGCCGAACGAATGGCGGCTTGCGCCCCTGAGATCGTCGAGGGCGAGAATCGCTTGGCGCGTTGACAGATCGTCAGGCTATGTCCGCGGGCTCGGCTTTGCGTTTTCGCCCGGTGATCATGGCCCGGACAAGGTTTTCGCGATGGCGAAAGCTTGCCAGCGCGACGCCGCCCATATGGAAAAGGACCAGCAGGAGCAGGCCGTGCGCGGCGAGGCTGTGCGCCGCCTCGACCCATGGCACGCCGAAATAGGCGTCCGTTGTCATCAGCCATCCGGTCAGCGCGGTCGATCCCATCGCCCCGATCAACACGATCACCATCGCGCCGCCGGCCGGATTATGGCCGATGTAGCGGGCTTCGCGACCGCTCAGCAATGCTGAGAGGTAGCGCAGTACTGTTGCCGGATCACGCACGAATTGCGAGAAGCGCGCATAGGGGGTGCCCAGAACGCCCCACAACAGCCGCATCGCGACCAGCGCGGCCGCGGCGTAGCCAGCCCAATGATGGATGTCCTCCGAGGAATGCGAGGTGAGCCAGGCCGTGACGAAGCTGAGCACCAGCGCCCAGTGAAAACTTCGCACGACCCGGTCCCAGACGCGCACCATCTCTGGCGATGCCCGCGCGTCCGTGGCTATCGAAACGTTCGGATCAATTTTCGCCGGCTTCGGCATTGTCGAGCTTTTCAAGGGTCTCGGCATTGTAGGCCATGTTCACCTTCTTGCCGGCCTTGTCGACCGCATAGACTTCGTAGCAACCCTTCTCGACCTTGATCTGGCGGACGGTGAGGCCTTCGCCAGTCAACTGCGCCTCGAGCGTTGCCTTGGGCTTGAACTGTGATTTCGGGGCGGTGCTGCAGCTGCTGCCGGCAGCGAGCGCCGGTCCTGCGACCATGCCGGCGAGAGCGGCGAGAACGAGTGTGCGATACATGATGGCTCCATTCGGGAGGTTGGGCGCGAATGTCGCGCCTGCGGTTGGGATTTCGATCAGCCGTGTCCAGACGGCGATTTCACCGTCATTGGTGCGACATAGCCAATTCAACCTGACAACTGGCTGACAGCTGCTTCGCGCCGCAGATGGGCTCGCGCCGGACAGTTTGATTTGGCGCAAGGACGGAGGGTGACTCCGCGAGCAGGATGACGGTCGGGACGTAGAGCGCTTCGGCTGCCGTCCTGAAGGAGATTGCCATGAAAACCATTTTGAGGAGAGCAGCGCTCGGGCTTGCCGCCGCGATGCTCATGGCCGGCAGTGCCGGCGCCGTCCAGGCTGCTTCGCTTGTGCAGGTCTCGCTGTGGGACAAAGGCGCGAGTGCGGAGATGCCAATGGGGCTCGCCTATGCGACACCGGGACTCGATATCGCCAAGGCGACCATGGGCATCAGGACTTTGCCTGGCGCGGTAAAGGCCGGGGACGTCACATTCAATGTGAAAAATGACTCCAAGGACACCGTTCACGAAATGATCGTGATGTACCTTGCCGATCCCGGAAAGCCGCTTCCTTATCTTGAAGCCGAGAACCGTGTCGACGAAGACAAGGCTGGCGACAAGGGCGAAGTTTCGGAGCTTGATCCCGGAAAATCAGGCACATTGACCGTCGAGTTGAAGGCTGGAAAATACCTGCTTATCTGCAACGTGCCAGGTCATTATGGAGCCGGCATGTGGGCTGAATTCACCGTCGAGCCATAGGCCCTGAAGCAGGCAGCCCTTGGGGGGCTTTAGATTGTCCCGGTTTCCGGATCGCCACGCTGTAGCTCTCGCTCCCCAAGCTTGCGCATCTGCCGGATCCACTTCGCCCGCGTCGCCTCGCTGGAAGCCGCGACCATGCCGAACAAGGTCTCGCGCACCGGACTGATGCCGACAAAATGCAGGATGCTTCGCTTCATGCCGGCGATGCCGTGTCCGAGGAACCATAGGCGGTAAAGAATTGAGGGCATGCCCATCGTCACCACGACGCGCGCAGAGCGGCCGCGAAGCAGTGTCTTGGTGAAACCGCCGCCCTTGTCCGGGTAGGCAAAGGCCGTCCCTGGCCGCATCACCTGTTCCAGAAATGCCTTGAGCATGGCCGGCATGGTTCCGAGCCACAGTGGGAAGACAAAGACGATATGCTCCGCCCAGACGATCGCCTCGGCTGCATCCCTCAGCTCGTCGGGAACCGCACCATGTTCGAACTCCTGCATCGTCCGCAGCATCGGAAAATCAAGCGCTGCCAGATCGACCCGGCGGACAGCATGTCCTGCCTTTTCCGCGCCCTCGCCATAGGCATTGGCAAGACCGCGGCAGAGCCGGTCCGGGGATGGGTCGGGATGGCCGACCACAATCAGGATGCGTCGTGACATGGTCTACTTCCACGGGGCCTGGCCCCGAAGCATCAGGGCCGCTCGACCCGTGCCACCTGGTAGGTGTGCATGGCGCCGTTGCGCTCGATAGACACATATTCGCCGGTCACGAACCGTTCGTCGCCAAGATGAAAGCCGACCTCGTCGTCGCGATCGCCTTCGGCATAGTCGAAATACCACTGTCCGCCTGGCTTGCGCCTCAGCCGGCCGATCAGGTCTTCCTCGCCGGTGCGAAAGCGGCGAACACGGCAAGAGGCCCTGTGCGATTTCCACTCTTCCGCGTCGATCCGGCCTTCGCCGGTCAATGGAGCCAGCACATCGTAGCCCTCTTCGCGGTCGCCTTCCGGATGGCCTTTTTCGCGGGCGAGCAGCAGCCGGACATGGCGGAATTTTGGGGTGAGATCCTTCAAATTGGTCATGGCGAACTCCTTTTAAGGAGTTCAATAGAGCCGTAGCTGGGCCTGCCCCTTGATCCGCATCAAAGTGGTTCGAGAACCGCGCTTTTATCCCGGACCAAACAACAACATTGCGCCGTAGCCGGCGGTCGCAGCGGCCAGGGTTGCGCCGGCCAGCGGCAACCAGAACCTGATCGGGCCGGCAAATACCGCCAGTGACAGGCGGCCGATCGCGTTTGCCGCCAGCGCCGCCAGCACCGCCTGACCGATAGTCTCGACAGGGACCGAATGCTCGACCAGCCGCAAGGCACTGAGCACAGAGACGTCGACATCGAACGTACCCGCCAGCGCCGAGGTCGCCAGCAAGCCACGGCCGCCGAATTGAGCGGCCAATGCAGCGCTCGTGGTCGCGACAACCGCGAACAGCAGGGCGAACAGCAGCAACGGGCCCAACTCGAATGGGTTGCGCGCGATAGCGCTGCCTTCACCATTTCCGCTGTCGCGAGCGAGCAGCAATGCCCCGCAGACAGCGAAGGCGAGCGCCGAGGCAATCGCCGGAATGCCCGCCGAAGCGAATACGCTCGGCTCGATGATCAGGACCACGGCACAAACGCGGAGCACCGAAACCATGGCCGCCAGCGAAGCCGCCCCGGCAAGCGGCAGAGGGTTGCTTGCCGACATGGCGTTGCGGGCAAGCGCTAAGGTCACGGCGGTGGAAGAGACGATCGCGCCGGCGAGCGAACTGACCAGCAGACCACGCGTATTTCCCAGAATGCGAACAGCCACATAGCCGGCGAACGAAATCGAGGCCATCAGCACCGTCAGGAACCAGACCTCCCACGGATTGAAACCGCCCCACGGGTCCATCGTCCGGTTCGGCAGTAAGGGCAGCACGATCGCCGTCATCACCGCCAGGATCAGCGCGGAACGAAGTTCGACCCAGGTCAGTCGCTTCAAAAGACCGTGCAGGACCTCGCGGCTGGCCAGGATTGCCGCCAATGCCGCCCCACCGGCAGCAGCCGCTCCATAATCACCGGCGACGGAAAGCGCGCCAAGCGCGAAAACGCCGAGGCCAGCGATCACGCTCGTGACGCTGAAATCTTCGTCATGGGCAGCCTCGCGCGCCTTGTACCAGGCGAAGACAGCGGCAAAAGCGATGAATCCGCCGACCAGCACCGATACCGCATCGAGCGCTTCGGCGAGTGCGGCCAGAATGCCGCCGAGCAGGCCGGATATGCCGAACGTGCGAATGCCAGCCGTGCGGCTGCGATCAGGTGCATCCCGCTCCTGCCAGCCACGCTCCAAACCGACGAGCAGGCCAATTGCCAAGGCCAGTCCGAGCCGGGCGATGAGGGGATCCATGGCGCGGAACTTCAGGCGGCGACCGTCGGCAGGCGGTCGCGAACCCACCTGACGATCTGGCCTGCCGTCATTGCGCCGGATGTACGCGCGATTTCGCGCCCGCCATGGAAGAGGATCATCGTCGGGATGCCTCGAATGTCGAGCCTTGCCGCAACGGCCTGCTCATTGTCCGAATTGAGCTTGATCAGGCGAACATGCGGCTCCAGCTCGGTGGCCGCGGCCTCATATGCCGGCGCCATCATCTTGCAAGGGCCGCACCATGGTGCCCAGATATCGACGACAACGGGCAAGCTGCTGCGCGCGATCTGATGATTGAAAGTCGCGGCGTCGACGTCTTCGGGATGCCCCGAAAACAGCCTGATCCCGCACTTTCCGCATTTCGCCTCCCTGGCATTGCGGGCCGGCGGCAGGCGGTTGACCCCACCGCATTTGCTGCAAACCACCAGATTCTGCTGTGCCATGGCCATTCACCGATTTTGCTGTGGTCCACTATGCGCGCCCGAGACGTCCATCGCCAAGAGTGCGCAGAGCGTTGAGGATGACCGCCACGTCGATCCCTTCCTGGAGCAATGCACCTGCCACCGGCGTGATCTGCCCCATGGCCGCAGCAATCATTGCCACGGCCGAGAGCGCCAACCCGACAACGATGCTTTGCAGGGCAATCGCACGCGTCCGTTGGGCAATCCGCACCGCCTCGGCAACAGGCTCCAGCCTGTCGGCGAGAATGATGACATCCGCTGCCTCGGATGAGGCCGTCGCCCCGCGCGCGCCCATGGCGACGCCAACCGTCGCGGCGGCAAGGGCGGGTGCATCGTTGATGCCATCGCCGACCATCATTGTTGGCGCCGTTGCTTTCTCGGCCTCGACCGTCGCGACTTTATCCGCAGGGACGGCATCGGCGACGATGACATCCAGATCGAGCCCGGAGGAAACATGCTTTGCTGCTGCACCGTCATCACCTGTCAGCATGACCATGCGCGTGATGCCAGCCGAGCGCAGATTGGCGAGCGCGTCGCGTGCATCAGGACGCAACGCATCGCCAAAGGTGAAAATGCCGGCAAGGTGTTTGCCGAGCGTGACAAAAACCCTCAACACCGGCTCATCCCGGTATCGTTCGTCGCCGCTTGTCGCCCATTTAGGCAGCGGCTTGTCGGCGAGCACGAGAGCCCGCGATCCCGCCGCGATCGACATGTTTTCGACCCGGCCCTTGAGGCCCGCGCCGCGATACTCGCGGACATCATGCGGATGCGAAAGCACCAGCTGCCTGCTGCGCGCCGCCCGGATGATCGAGTCGGCAAGCACATGGTGCGAGGCCTGTTCCAACGATGCCAACAGCCGCAGCAGATGGTCGGTGTTGCGGCCGGGTGCAGCTTCGATTTCGATGAGCTCGGCGCCACCGATGGTCAAGGTGCCGGTCTTGTCGAAGATCGCGGTCCGAACCTGCGCGAGGGCTTCCAGCGCCGCCGAGCCTTTCATCAGGATGCCGGCACGCGCGGCGCGCGATACGCCGCCGATGAAGGCAACAGGAGCAGCAAGGATGAGCGGACAAGGTGTCGCGACAACCAGCACGGCAAGCGCCCGGATCGGATCACCGGAGATATACCAGGCGGCACCCGAGACAAGCAAGGTGGCCGGCAACAGGAACAGGGCAAAACGGTCGGCCATGCGAATAAAGGGCGCCTTGACGGTCTGCGCCGCCGCGACCATGCGCACGATCGCGGCATAAGTGCTCTGCTCTGCCAGAGCAGAGGCCCGCATGCTGAAGGCCTCGCCCGCGTTGACGGTGCCGCTGCGCAGCGTGTCGCCGGCGCTGCGCGGCACCGGTAATGGCTCGCCGGTCACCGCCGACTCGTCGAGTGAGGCTGAAGCGTCGAGCAGGATACCGTCGACAGGAAGCAGTTCGCCGGCACGCACCATCAGAGCGTCGCCGACAGCGACCTCTTCGATGGGAATGGTTTCTGTTGCATGTGTCGACTTGCGATGTGCGACACGCGGTGACCGGTCGGTGAGTGCCTTGAGGTTCCGCTCGGCGCGGCCGCGGGCAAAATCCTCAAGCACGGTGCCGCCGGCATACATGATCGCGACCACCACCGCGGCCAGCGGTTGGCCAAGCAGCAGCGCGGCGGACATCGACACCAGCGCAATTGCATCGACGCCGAAGCGACCGATCCAGAAATCGCGCAGAATGGAGATGGCGAGAGCCGCCACCACGGGCAAGGTTGCCACCATCCAGATCGTGTCGGCCTCAAGGGAACCGAATCCTGTTCGCCAAACTCCGACGCCAAGGGCCAGGCCCACGATAGCAATGACCAGCAATGCGCGTCGCAGGGCAGACTCGTTCATCCGATGTCCCTCAACCTTGATGGCCCCCTTTGGCGCTAGAGTTCGCGGACCATCTCCTCGAGCAGGCGACGCACATCGTCTGCGACCTGCGCAAGCTCGCGATTGTCGATGGCGCCCATTGAAGCGACCGGATCCACCGCTGCGACCTCTACCTTTCCTGGTCCGACCTCCGTGACGATGACATTGCAGGGCAGCATGGTTCCGATCTTGTCTTCGGCCTGAAGCGCCCGCCATGCGAAATGCGGATTGCACGCGCCCAGGATCACATAGGGTCTGAAATCTGCGCCAAGCTTGGCCTTTATGGTCTGCTGGACATCGATCGAGGTCAGGACGCCAAACCCTTTGCTTGCGAGCTTGTCGGTCACGTGGTCGATTGCCGCTGTGAACGGCATGGCGACGATCTTGCTGAAATAGTAGCCCATCTAACTCTCCAATCATTGGTCGCAAAGCCCGTCGCAACTTCGCGGGCGGCGGCGTCGAACCTCGCGCAAGAGCTAATCGCGATAACCGGGGAACGCTTTGATCCAACGCAACGAACGGGCAAGATGGACCGGCGATTGTCGCTATGAATCGGAGACATAGGGTGTGACGATCCGAAATCTTGAATTTGCGTTCGCCCCGAAGTCGGTTGCCGTCTTCGGCGCGTCGGTGCGCGACGGCTCGGTCGGCCGTGTCGTCTTCGACAATATCGTCAGCGGCGGCTTCGAAGGCGAGATCTGGCCGGTCAATCCGAAATATTCGCAAGTGGCCGGTCGGCAATGTTATGCCAAAGCGGCCGATCTGCCGGGTATTCCAGACCTTGGTGTCATCGTCACGCCGCCTGAGACGGTTCCTCGCATCGTGCGTGAGCTCGGCAACAAGGGCACGCGGGCGGCGGTTGTCATTACCGCGGGACTGACGCGCGAAAGCGGCCTTCGTCAGGCGATGCTCGATGCCGCCAAGCCCAGTCTGTTTCGAATCATCGGGCCGAACACAGTCGGACTGATGATTCCGCCGATACGGCTCAATGCCGGATTTGCCCATATGGCCGCCAAGCCCGGCAACATCGCGCTGCTGTCGCAATCCGGCGCCATTGCCACGTCGCTGATCGACTGGGCTGCGGACAATAATGTCGGCTTCTCGCAGATCGTCTCGCTCGGCGACATGGCGGATGTCGACGTGGGAGATTGTCTCGACATGCTGGCGGGCGACATGCATACGCGCGCCATCGTGATGTATCTGGAAACCATTCCCAATCCGCGCAAGTTCATCTCGGCCGCCCGTGCGGCGGCGCGCGTCAAGCCGGTGATCGCGATCAAGTCCGGCCGGCACGAGCAATCGGCCAAAGCTGCCGCGACCCACACCGGCGCGCTATCGGGCGCCGATCGCGTCGTCGATGCGGCATTGCTGCGCGCTGGCATACTGCGCGTGAAAGGCCTGACCGAGTTGTTCGATGCGGTTGAAACGACCGCTCGTTTCGTTCCGCTAGAACGAGCCCGCGTAGGCATCGTCACCAATGGCGGCGGCGCCGGTGTGCTTGCCGTCGATCAACTCATCGAAGGCAGCGGGGAACTGGCCGAACTGTCGCCGGAAACGATCGCCCGTCTGGACGCCGTCCTGCCGAGCACCTGGTCCCACGCCAATCCGGTCGACATCATTGGCGACGCCCCGCCAGAGCGCTATCGGGCCGCGATCGAGGCCGTCGCGGCCGATGCCGGGACCGACGTCGTCCTGGTCATGAATTGCCCGACCGGGCTTGGCTCGCCGCTTGCCGCGGCAAGCGCGGTGGCGGCGCTCGCGCAGGACGGCAAGATTGACGGCAAACCTGTCTTGACCTGCTGGCTTGGCGAACATACGGCGCGCGAAGGGCGACGTGTTCTTCAGGATGCCGGCATTGCCAGCTTCGAAACGCCCTCCGATGCCGCAACGGCTGTCTCCTACCTGAGCGAATGGTCGCGGGCTCAGCGGGCATTGATGCGCACGCCGTCGAGTCGCAGCGAGGACGCCAGAAGCGGCCGAGAAGCCGTGCTTGCCATATTCAGGCAGGTCGCAAAAGGAGGCCGGCGAATGCTGACCGAGCCCGAAGCCAAGGCGGCGATTTCCGCCTACGGCATTCCGGTGCCCGAGACGATCGTCGCCAGATCTCCTGTCGAAGTGGAAGCTGCTGCCGGCCGGCTCCTCAAGACGTCCGCGCAGGTCGTCGTCAAGTTGTTGTCCAAGGCGATCTCGCACAAGTCGGACATTGGCGGGGTCATGCTTGGCATTACCACCTCTGCTGCCGCGGGGGAAGCGGCACGCTCAATCGAGGCGCGCGTGCGCAAGTCCGCACCGCAGGCTGATATCGAAGGCTATGCTGTCCAGCCTATGGTGGTGCGGAAACAGGCGCAGGAATTGATCCTTGGTGTCAGCCGCGATCCGATTTTCGGACCAGCCATCCTGTTTGGAGCCGGTGGCGTTGCGGTCGAGGTGATGGACGATACCGCGATCGCGCTGCCGCCGCTCGACGACGTTCTTTCCGGTGACCTGATCAGGCAAACGCGGATCGGCCGTCTGCTCGCCGGGTTCCGCGATCGCAAGCCAGCGGACAGGCAATCGATCATTGCAGCACTCAACGGCCTGTCGCAGATGATCATCGACTTTCCGTGCCTGGTTTCGTTGGACATCAATCCGCTGCTGGCCGATGCCGAGGGCGTGATTGCGCTTGACGCCCGCATCGAGATCGAGCCGGAACGCGTGGAAGAGGCGGGGCCTAACCCGGCGCTTGCCATCAGGCCTTATCCGTCGGGTTGGGAAAAGACGTTTTCGGCGGGCGACACGGACTATAACATTCGCCCGATCAAGCCGGCCGACATCGCGCTCTATCCCGAATTCCTTGCCAGGATTTCGCCTGACGATTTGCGCCTGCGTTTTCTGTCGCCGCGCAAAAGCTTCTCCGACCAGATGTTGAAGCGGCTCACCCAACTCGACTACGATCGCAACATGGCTTTCGTCGCGCTGGAGACGAGGTCCGGTGCGCTGGGCGGTATCAGCCGCCTGTCCTGCGATCCGGACCACACTGTCGCCGAATACGCCGTGCTGGTACGGACGGATTTGCAGGGTCATGGTCTGGGCTGGGAATTGCTCAGGCAAATCGTCGATTATGCGAAGGCCGATGGGATTGATCGAATCGGAGGGATAATGCTCAGCGAGAACACCAGGATGCTGGCCATGTGCCGCGAGTTCGGTTTCTCAATAAAGCGTCATCCAATTGAACCCGGCCTTGTCGAGGCAACTCTCGAACTCCGTTGAGGCCGATCGCTCTGCCGCACCGGTCAGGAGGCTGTGCGCAGGGGCCTTGGAAGTATCGCCCTCGGAAAACCCACTCAATTCCGCGACAGTGTCGGCGAGCTTTCGATCGGCGTTGATCTTTTGCCAGCTAGACTGGGTGGCATTTCGCTGCAATTGCCGCGAGAGGATATCTATCGTGGCGTCTGAAGGACCGCCCTTGCGGTCACTGACTCGCTGCCAAAGAACGAGCGGGTCCGCCTCCAACCAAAATCCGGAGAATCTGATAGCCCGGCTGCGCGCCGCTTTCTCGATCCGCTCACGATCGGCCGGTCTGTCGAAAACGGCATCGGCGACGACGGAGCCGCCCTCGGAAAGGATCAGGCCGGCGCGCCATGCCATTTCGTGGTAGACCCGGTCAGAGACCTCCGGCCGGTAGGCCCGGTCTGGCAGCCTGGTCTCTGCAGGCACTCCATGCATGGCTTTGCGGATGCGGTCGCTTTCGACAATGCGGGCGCCGGGCGGCGCACCAACATGGGCGGCCAGCGCCTCTGCAACGGTCGTCTTGCCGGAGCCACTGAGGCCGCCGATGGCAACGAGCCGCGGAGGCGTTTGCTGGAGAAATGTTCTGGCAAGTTCGAAATAAGATCTGGCCTCGGCAATCAACTTGTCGGAATCGGTACTGCCTTCCTCGACTTGCGTTGCGGTGACGTGCGCGCGTACTGCGGCTCGGACCGCCATGAAAAACGGCAGCAGGACAAAGCCATCCTCGTCATCGGCCTCGTCGAGGTAGCGGTTCATCACGAGATTGGCGAGCTCCGGAAAGCCACGGTGCCAAAGGTCCATCAGCAGGAAGGCAAGGTCGTACAAAACATCGATGCTGGCGATCTGGTCGTTGAATTCGATGCAATCGAAGAGCCGCGGGTCGCCGTCGAAGAGGCAGATGTTGCGCAGATGCAGATCGCCATGGCACCGGCGGATCTTGCCGGCGGCTTCCCGGCGGTCGAGCAATTCCGAATACCGGGCGAGGGCGGTGCGGAAGGCTTCGGCAAAGCTCGTGACCTCTGCTTTTGCGAAAACGTGGCTGGTGGCAAAGCCGGCCTCGTTGATGTCGAGCACGCCCGCCATGTTGGACGACCCGCTGCCATTGTGGATCGTCGGTGCGGCACGGTGATATCCCACGATCATGCGTGCGACGGCGGTCATGAGAGCCGGCGTCAGGTCTCCAGCGGTCGCCATCCGATCGAGGAGCCTCGACTGATCGAAGCGGACCATTTCGATCGCTGCATCGACCATTTGGCCGGTGCCATCGAAAGTCAACTTGCCGTCAGCTTCGCGAGTGACGCGCCGCACTCCCAGATAGAGGCCGGGTGCGGTTTTCGAGTTGAGTTCCACCTCTTTTTCGCAAGCGGCCAGCCTCAGTGCGGGCGTCGAGAAATCGACATAGGGTAGCTTGACCGCCCGCTTCATCTTGTAGGCGCGTTCGCCAGTCAGAAAAATACGCGAGATATGGGTCTCGATCGCCTCGACCGGTCCGGTCGCGCCATATGAGGCAGAATCAAGCAGGAACGCGGTAACGGATTGCTGGTCGTCAACAATCATGGCCGGCCTCCTCGATGCCTGTGTCATGCGGAGACTGTTTCCGCCATCTGCATTCATTGCTGTAACGTCTCGACATAACCGGCCAGATCATGGATCCGTTCCCTGGTGACGATTTCCCCGGCGTTCGGGCCATACTTCTTCACGTCACCGGGAAGGAATTGCTGGCCCCAGACCGGCATGTCGCGATCGCCATGCCCCGGCACCATGGCGCGGCCGTCGATCACGGCAAACACGCGCCAATAAGGGAATTCGCCGCCATTGCGCCTGGAGAGGCGCGTCAGGTCGCTTGGCCGCTTCAACAGCTCGTCGCCCAACGGTCCATCGCCCTTGCCTTCAGGACCATGGCAGACGGCGCATGAGTTCATGTATTCGGCCTTGCCGTTGCCGAGTTCCTGGGCGCCGGCCGCGTTGAAGGCCAATCCTGCCAGAGCCGCCGCGATCAGGAATTTCATCTGCGTTTCCCCGATTGATCGACTGAACCTACAGCCTTGGCTTGCGCACACGTTGATGCGGATCAAATGCCGCCGCAGTCACGGTGTTTGATTCAGCGCAATGAACGCACCAGGCGCCCTCGCTAATGACGAGATCACGACCGAGCCTTCACTCGAAATGAGGAGTTGCCGCCGTGACTTTCAGGACACTGCTTACAGTTACCGGACCGAACCAGGGCGAAGGCGATCTGAAGCTCGCCGCTGACCTGTGCGAACAGATCGGTGCCCATCTCTCCGTGCTCGTTCTCGAACTGGCCGCACCGCCCTCAGGCGGTGAGTATGCTGCTGTCGTCTCGCCAGCCTGGCTGGAGGAACGTCAGGCCGAGCTGAAAAGGCTTGAGAAACGAATTTCGGACGTCGCCGGCTTTCTCTCCCAGAGCGCCGTATCGGCTGATCTGAGCGACGACTATCCCGACACGGGATGGGCGGACGACGTCATCGGAAGGCGTGCCCGCTACGCCGATCTGACCATTCTGGGGCCGGATTTGCTGGCAAGCCATACGCTGAAGGATAAGGTCATCCAGGGCGTGCTGTTCTCGTCAGGAAAGCCCATGCTGCTTGTTCCCGAGGGCTCGCGCCCGACGCTGAAGCCGAAACGCATCCTCGTTGCATGGGACGCCCGCCTTGAGTCATCGCGCGCCGTCCGCGAGTCGCTCAATATGCTGAGAGGCGCCGATGATGTGCGCCTTGTCATCGTCGATCCAATAGAAGATGAGTTCCATCATGGCGAGGAGCCAGGTGCAGATGCCGCGGCCTATCTTGCCCGGCATGGCGTGAAGGTTACGGTCGACCGGCTGCCGAGCTCGAACCATTCGGTCGCCGACGTGCTTCGCCAGCATGCCGACGACGTTGCCGCCGAGCTGATGGTCATGGGCGCCTATGGCCATTCCCGGTTTCGCGAGCGCATTTTCGGAGGCATCACGAAGTCGATGCTTGACGATCATTCGCTGCCGATCCTGATGGCACGCTAGCAATCCACGTCATGGCCGGCGCTGATTGCGCCGGCCCATTCCATTTCCCGCAACCAATTGGTCGAGCGACCTACTCGGTCGCTTCTCGTCCGGACACCTGCTCGATGAGGATCCGGAAGAAAACATGCGGTGCACTGTCGGCCGTGGGAGGAACGACCGGCTTGAGTGCACCCGGCTCCCACCAGTCCGCGTGTTTGCTCAACACCGACCAAGCATGATCCCGCTCAAGCTTGTGACCGATACGATCAGGTAGCTCTTCGTATCGGCCATCGACGACGACGCTTCTCCATCCTCGCCCTTGGCTATGTTCATCGACTTGGACGGACACCAGCGGATTGGCTCGCATCCATTCGATCTTCTTGCCCGGCATGGAAAACGCGTAAAGATGAGCATCCGCATGGGCGTAGTGGAAGGGCACGACGTAGGGCTGCCCGTCCTTCGCGCATGCCAGGCGGCCAACACGATTGGCTGTCAGTATTTTGGTGCACTCCAAGGCAGAAAGCGTGCGGATCAGCATGATGTGACCTCCTATTTCTCGCGGTTGTCCCGTGTCTTTGATTTTGTGGTGGCTTTTGAGCCATGGCCAGCGGCGTGTTGCGCACTTCGATGCTGTCCGGCTCTTTGCGACCGAATAGCCTCGTCCATCGCAGCGGCGACATCGCTGTCGGAGAGCTGAGGAAACCGAAGGTAATGGTAACTCAGGGCATGGAACTGTCCTGGCTGACTGAGGCAAACCACACGATCCGCTTCCCGTGCCAGGTCAGCTACTGTCTCCTGCGGTGAAACAGGAAGAGCCACGATGATTTCCCGCGGTGACCGGCGCTTGAGAGCGCGAACTGCGACCTTCATGGTTGTACCGGTCGCTGCACCGTCATCCACTATGATCGCTGTCTTGCCGGTGATCGACAGGGGCCGCCGGTTGCCTCGATAGGCAAGGCACCTGTGTTCAAGTTCAGGGCGTTCTTTGGCGATCAAGACACGAAGCTCGTCGTTGTCGAGCGCGTAAGCCTCGACGATCTCACGGTTCAACACGACGTCCCCAGGCTCGCCATCGACGATTGCGGCAACAGCCAGTTCGGAATTGCCAGGGGCGCCGACCTTACGGACGATGAGTAGATCGAGAGGAGCATTGAGAGCCTTGGCCACTTCCGCCGCGACAGGAACCCCACCTCGCGGCAATGCCAGCACGACAGGCCGGTGCAGTTGAAGCTTGCTCAACTCCATGCCGAGCTTCTCTCCAGCCTCTTGCCGGTCCCGAAACATCGATCAATCCACCGGCCACAATTTTCGAAGTGACTTCTTCATCGAGTTTCTGACCTGCACTATTTCGCCGTGCGAAATATGACGGTCGAGAAGCTTGAACACCGCGTTGATCGCGACATCGAAATCGACGTCGTCATCATAACCGAAACTGGTTCTGACGCTGAGGACAAAATCACTTTTCTTGCGCTCGCACGCAGGCACCGATGGATTCCAGCCTTCGAAGTAGATGCCACGAATCAAAACAGGCAGTTGCGCCGACAGATCGGCCGTTTCCGCCAGCGACAGCCAGTCTCGCACCGTATGCAAAACTGACCTCAGGAGGCGGCACGCGCTCGGTTCGCTCCAGCAAAGATCCCTGGCAAGCTCGTTGACCCACTGCTGCGCCTGCTGGGCAGAGTGGGTGAAGCCGGCAAAGGAGGTATGGGACATCTGGCTCATGACGTGCTCCTTGAAGTTTCCACCTCCATCATCAAACGTCGCAGGCGTCTGCGCATTGCGCCGGATCAATTGGCCTCAACTCAGCGGTGCGCTATCTCAATTTGAGATGAGCCGATGGAACGACCCGCTCTGGAGTACCGAGCGCGTCACACCGCCAAAAGTCGTTTCACGCACACGGCTATGACCATAGCCGCCGAGCACAATGAGATCGGCCGCAATCTCCTGTCCGATCTGGAGCAGGATTTCCGCCGGTTCGGAGCGGCGCGAATCCAAGACTTCCGATCGCGCCTTCACCCCGTGGCGTGTCAGGAAGAGTTCGACATCCGCAACATTTTCCCGAGGTGCAGGGCCTCCATTGTCCACGGTGGCGATCACAACATCCCTGGCGGTGATCAGGAAGGGCATGGCGTCGACGACGGCACGTCGCGCTTCCCGCGTGTCAGTCCATGCAATCAGGATGCTTTCAGCCTTGACTGGGGCAGGGGTTTCCGACGCCACAAGTATCGGACGGCCTGCCGCAAGGATCAGGCTTGCGGTGTCCAGGGTGCGGTGGTGGTCGACCACCAGATCGATCATTGGCGAGCCAGTTACAATCAGGTCGGCGGCACGTGCATTGAGCGCAAGCTGCCAGGTAGGATTTCCTATTTCGCCGCGCCACGAGGCGCGATTGCTGCCATTGACAGCGCTTAGGAATTCCTCGCTCAAGCAATTGAGGCGACCTTCTATCTCCTCCAGCTGGGACCACATCGCCTTGGTCGCGGCCCTGTCGTCGGCGCCGGTTGGCATGACAAAATGCGGCTCGGCCGCGCAGAAGCCGATCAGATCGGCCTCATGCCGTTGAGCGAAATCCCACGCCATCGAGATGAGCGGCGCGGCGATGGTGTCCACGTCCAGTTGAACCATGATCGTCTTGAAAGCCATCGCTGCAGCCCTTTTTCGGTTGAAGCGAGCTAGCCACGAAGAAGGGGCAAGGGCCTTGATGCGCGTCAAACAAGGCAACGAGACCAGATGGCGCTCGACTGCCCGTGCATTCCGGCAAAGGTCATGCGCCTGTTGATCCTGATCAACGACCTGACGGCGAATGGCGGTAGCGTTGTCTGGCGGGCACTTTGTTTGCCGCCTCACAATGGAGTAACCGATGATGCAGACCCATCCAGAGCCGTCGCAATTCGGCATGCAACCCTTGCCGATAGCGGAAAATGGCCAGAAGCTCATTCTCGCTGCCGCGTCTCTTCAGGCCCACACCTTCAAGGCGATGATGCGCTATCAGATCGAAACGCTCGCGTTTCTGAAACATCGTTACGAGCAGGATGTTAAGCTTGCCGAGGATCTCATCGACGGTTCCGAGTTCAACGACGCCTTCGACATCTTCTCCACCTTCCTGCAGAATGCGGCATCGGAATACGCCACGGAAGCCGGCAAGGTTGCGGCACTGACTTCCAAGCTCGCTTCGGAAACGGCCAGGCGCGTGCGCAGGGAAGCCAAAACCGCTATCGAGGATGTGGCGGCGAAGACGGTCGCGTAGATCGGAAATGCGGAGGCCTGCAACCATGAACGCCTGTATGAGCAGTGATGGTCACGGGCGTCGTCTATGGGTTCCCGCGCTGACTGTGGTGTTGCTTGGTTCCGTACTGCCAGCCCTGGCCGATGGCGTAACGGAACATGGAAAGGCGTTGGTGGAAGTCAATTGCGCCCGCTGCCACGCCATTGGAGAAACCGACAAGAGCAGCCATCCCGACGCGCCCGCCTTTCGCACCCTGTCGAAGCGCTATCCGATTACGGATCTCGAGGAAGCACTCGCCGAAGGCATTTCGACCGGCCATCCGGACATGCCTGAGTGGGTTGCCAGCCCCGACCAGATCGAGGCAATCATCGCCTATATCAGCAGCTTGCAGCAACCGTGATCGAGGCCACGGAGACGGCAGGCGCCCGAGTCTGACGGCTCCGCGGGCCGATCGCGGCCCCAGCAGAGCAGCCCCAGACCGAGCTAGGGCAACATTCGGTCGGCGGCACGGAAGAACGTTCGTGCATGCGCCACGATCTGGGCCTCCGTTGGATGATCCGCCGGTTCGACGCCGACAATGCGATCGTTCAAGTGGGGATGGTGGTCGCGGATATGCTTGGCCAGTTCATCCTTTGCCGATCCCGGCCCCACGATCAACCATTCCCTCGCAGGCTGCAGGGCGTCGACGACGTCGTGGTAGAAGGACTGGTTTTCCGGTGCACGCTTGCCGTCGACGGTGCCTGCCTTGTTGTGGGTCTGATGATGCGCAAGCGTGGTGGCAAGCCTCAGGCTCTCCGCTGTGTCACGATTGAAGAAAAACACCTTGGCTTCGCGATGGTCCAGCCAGGCGACGGCATGTTGGGTCTGCATGTCTATGGATCCTTGAGTTTTGGTTGGAGGATGCGCGCAATCGACGCGGTGAGGCGCCGCTTGCCTCACACGGACTGAGACTCCAGCGTTGCCAGGATCGAGCCGGGTTCGATGACGGCATTCGCTGTGGCGACGATCGTCGCGCGGCCAGCTGCCGGCGCGACAATCTCGTGCAGCGCGTCCTCAATTCGGACTTCGGCTATTCGCTCACCGGCCTCGATATCGTCACCGCTGTCAATGAACCAACGCTCCAGAATGCCCTCGGGCAACATGCTGGACGCCCATAGCGCTTCGTCGACCTTGATATACTGCATCGCAATTCTCCTTATGCGGTCGAATGATATTCCCGTCGCCACCGCGGTCCTTGATCACGATCAATGAGCAAACAGGATGCGAGCCCTCTCGAAGGCGGCCCGCAATCGGCGCGTGTTTGACCGGCATCAAGGCGTCGAGTGCCAGCGGGTGCACTTCATCATGCATTCGACGGTTCCAGTGAAAGGCGCCTGCTATGTCCTACAAGTCGATTATCGTGAACCTCGCGGTAGATGCACCTCCGGCGGCCATGGTGAGATTGGGGATCGAGCTTGCGGAGCGATTTGGAGCCCGTCTCATCGGTCTGGCGGCAGCGGATGTCCCGCCACTGGTCGCGACAGGCGACGGCATGGTCTACGAAGGCGAGATCATGCAGATCCAGCGCACGGAAATCGAAAAGCGGCTTGCCGAACTGCGTGCCGAG
>NZ_QGGH01000024.1 GCF_003148495.1 Mesorhizobium loti | reverse complement strand
CGTGGCCAACTACACCGTCACCGACGAGCATGGCGCCACCTCCAGCGCCTCGCTGACCATCACCGTCACCGGCGTCAACGACGCCCCGGTCGCGGCAAATGACACCAGCGCCAGCGCGGGTGCGATTGCCGCAACCGAGAAGGGTGGCACGCTGAACGGATCCGGCGGCACCAATGGTTCCGGCAACGTGCTGACCAACGACAGCGATGTCGACAGCGCCACCCTGACCGTCAGCGCGATCCGCACCGGTGGCGTCGAAGGCTCAGGCACGGGCGGTTCGCTGGGTGTCGGCCTGGTCGGCGCGCACGGCACGCTCACCATCGCCGCCAACGGCAGCTACACCTATGTGGTCAACGAGAACGACTTGACGGTGCAAGCCCTCAACACCGGCGGCTCCACCACCGATACGTTCAACTACACGGTCAGCGACGGCAGCCTGACCGACACGGCAGTACTCACCGTTACCATCAATGGTGCAAATGACGCGCCTGTCGGTGCAAATGACACCAGCGCCAGCGCGGGTGCGATTGCCGCAACCGAGAAGAGCGGCACGCTGAACGGATCCGGCGGCAACAATGGCTCCGGCAACGTGCTGACCAACGACAGCGATGTCGACAGCGCCGGCCTGACGGTGAGCGCGATCCGCACCGGTGGCGTCGAAGGCTCAGGCACGGGCGGTTCGCTGGGTGTCGGCCTGGTTGGCGCGCACGGCACGCTCACCATCGCCGCCGACGGCAGCTATACCTACGTGGTCAACGAGAACGACTTGACGGTGCAAGCCCTCAACACCGGCGGCTCCACCACCGACACGTTCAACTACACGGTCAGCGACGGCAGCCTGACCGATACAGCAGTACTCACCGTTACCATCAATGGCGCCAACGATGCTGCGGTGCTCTCCTCCGCCTCGGTGAATCTGACCGAGACCAATGCTGTCGCCAACATCTCGACCTCGGGCACTCTCACCGTCTCGGACGTCGACAGCGCGGCGACCTTCGTCGCCCAGGCGGCCAATGTTGGAACCTATGGCACGTTTGCCATCAACGCAGCCGGTGCCTGGACCTACACGGCGTCTTCTGCGCACAACGAGTTCGTCGCCGGCACCACCTACACTGACACCTTCAACGTGGCCAGCGCCGACGGCACCACCACCTCGGTGACGATCAACATCGCGGGCACGAACGACGCCCCGGCCATAGATCTCAACAGCGGGACGGCCGGAACATCTACAAGCCTGAGCTACACGGCCGGGTCCGCCGCCGCTACCATCGCCCCTTCGGCGACGATAACGGATATCGACTCCGCCAACTTCGGCGGCGGCTCGCTCACTGTCGGGTTCACGGCAAACGGCGCGGCCACGGACCAGCTTACGATTCAGAACCAAGCCCCCGGCGCCGGCCAGATCACTGTCAGCGGCAATAATGTGAGCTATGGTGGCACACTCATAGGTACCTTCAGCGGCGGCACGAACGGGTCGAACCTAGTCGTGACGTTCAACGCCAATGCCACCGCAGCGGCCGCGCAGGCCCTTGCCGATCACATCCTCTATGCAAACGCAACCAGCGGAACCATCGCAAAGACCGTGACCTATACACTGGTGGACGGCGATGGCACGGCCAACGGCGGCACCGACACGGGCTCGGCGACCGCAACGATCAATGTGACGGGCGGCGATACAACGGCGCCGACGGTCGTCATTTCGCACGACAACAACGGCGCCAAGCAGACGATCACCTTCACCTTTAGTGAGGCCGTCTCGGGCTTCGACATCAATGACATCGCGCTGGTAGGAGCAACCGCGACGGCCGGGACCTTCGTACATGTCGGCATCGATGGCACCGGACACGACATCTACACCTTGGACGTCACGAAGCCGGTCGGCGGTGGCGCGCATACCGTGCAAGTCGTGTCCAGTGGCACCGGAACGTCGTCCTGGACCGACATAGCTGGCAATCCCGGGGTCGGCACGCCGGCATTCAGCCTGCCCGCCGGCACCTCCGGCGAGCCCATCAATCTCGCCTTGACCGACCCCTCACATGAAGGCGCGCTCATCACCGTCACGGTGAAGGACGTGCCTTCGGGCTGGACTATCGACGGCGCGACGCACAACGCCGATGGATCCTGGACGACACAGACCAACGACCTGCACGGGCTGACTGTGACCACACCGGTCGAATTCACCGGGGCAGCGGTGCTCGACGTGCAGTTGACCTGGACCAATGCCGACGGCACGACGGGCAGCGCGTCGATCGCCGACAATGTCGAGGCCTACGCGCCGGGTTCGCCGATCTTCGCCTGGTCGGGCGACGACGTGCTGACCGGCTCCAGCGGCAACGACCTCTTCGTCTTCTCGCAGCCGATCGGCGCCGACACGGTGCATAGTTTCGACGCCGCGGCCGACCAGATCGACCTTATCGGCTACAACGGATTGGCAGACTTTGCCGACCTCCAGACCCATATCGCCGACGATGCCCACGGCAACGCGGTGATCACGCTCGGCGACGGGCAGTCGATCACGCTGGACGGCGTGCACTCGGGCGCGCTGACGGCAAGCAATTTCGTCTTCGACCAGACGCCGGTGGTCAACAATCCAGGCACCATGACGATCGGCGACGGCGCCTTGCTGCCGTTGAGCGGCACGATCAACAATACGGGCCTTATCTCGCTGGACTCGACGGGCAGCGAAACGTTGCTGCAAATCATCCAGCATGGCGTGACGCTGCAGGGCGGCGGACAGATCCTGCTGTCCGACAGTGCCGCCAACGTGATCTCCGGCACGGGGCCGGATGTCACTCTGGTCAATGTCGACAACACGATATCCGGTGCTGGCCAGTTGGGCGGCGGGATGCTGAGCCTCGACAACCAGGGCACCATCATCGCCACCGGTTCGAATGCGCTGGTCATCGACACAGGGGGCAGCGTCGTTACCAACTCCGGCACACTGGAGGCGACCGGTTCAGGCGGCCTGACGGTCACCGGCGGGCTGGCGAATTCCGGCATGCTGTTGGCCAATGGCGGCGACATCGTCATCCACGGTCAGGTGACCGGCGATGGCGATGCCACGATCGGCAATCTGTCGAAGCTCGAGTTCGGCGGCGCCTCGTCGACGGACGTCACCTTCGCGCACGATGCGGCCGGCACGCTGCAGCTCGACGATTCCTTCGACTTCAGCGGGCGGATCGGCGGCATCACCAATGACGACAGGCTGGAGCTCGAGGATATCCTGTTCGGTGCGGGCACGACGGCCGTCTACCAGGCAAACCAGGATGGCAGCGGCGGAACGCTGACTATTTCGGACGGCACCCACGGTACCGCGCTGCATCTGGTCGGCTCCTATGATGCAAACGGCTTCAAGCTCGCCGATGACGGCCAAGGCCATACCGCCGTCTCGTACAATCCGGCGGAGTTCACGCTGACGGGCGTCGGCAATGGAGCAATTTCAAGCGACTTCGTGGTGTGAACCAAAGGGCCGCCGTCAGCGGCGGCCCACCTGGCCTGACGAGTTTTGAGTGGGGTTCTGGAAGTGGATAGCAAATCGCGAATTGTGAAGGATGCGCTTCGGGCCTGCCGCCGCTATTTCCTGGTCGCGGCGGCATTCAGCCTGGCTATCAATCTGCTCTACCTCGCGTCCCCACTGTACATGCTGCAGATCTACGACCGGGTCGTCACCAGCGGCAGCGAAACCACGCTGGTGATGCTGACCCTGGTGTTGCTGGCGGCTTTCCTTTCGCTGGCCGGCCTCGACCTGGTGCGCGCCTCCATCCTGACGCGTGCCAGCGCGCGGCTCGACCGGCTGCTCTCGGCAAAAGTCCTCGCCGCGTCGGTCGAGACGCCATCGCCGGGCTCCTCGCAAAGCCAGCCGATCCGCGATTTCGACACGTTCAGGCAGGTGATCACCGGCAGCGGCATCCATGCCCTGTTCGACCTGCCATGGTCGCCCATCTACATCGGCATCATCTTCCTGCTGCATCCCTGGCTCGGCTTCTTCGCGCTGGGCTGCTCGCTGCTCCTGATCGCCATGGCGGTGCTCAACGAGTATATCGTGCGTTCGCCGCTGAAGCAGGCCAACGACCTGGCGACGACCAACTATAACTTTACCGAGATGAGCCTCAGAAACGCGGAAGTCGTTCGCGCCATGGGGATGATCGACGGTCTCATCCGCCGCTGGGGGCGCGACCGCAACCTGGCGCTGCGGCGCCAGGCGGAGGCAAGCGATCGCGCCGCCCTGATGTCGGGCCTGATCCGTTTCCTGCGGCTCACCATGCAGTCGCTGATCCTCGGCCTCGGCGCCTATCTGGTGATCGAGCGGCAGATCACCGGCGGCACCATGTTCGCGGCGAGCCTCTTGCTGGGGCGTGGGCTACAGCCGGTCGAGCAGATCGTCGGCCTTTGGCGCAGCCTGATCCTGGGGCGGGCGGCATTGGTAAGGGTCGAAAAGCTGCTGGACGGGGGCGCGCAGAACGAAAGATCGTTCAACCTGCCGAAGCCCACCGGCAAGATCTCGGTCGAGCAGGTCAGCTTTGCAATTGCCAGCCAGCAGAAAGTGCTTCTCCGGGACGTATCGTTCCGGCTGGAAGCAGGCGAGACACTGGGAATCGTCGGCCCTTCCGGCGCCGGCAAGTCGACGCTGGCGCGTCATCTCGCGGGCGTCATGCAACCCAGCCGCGGCACCGTCAGGCTGGACGGGGCCGACCTGTCGCAATGGGGGCACGACGCGCTCGGCGACCACATCGGCTACCTGCCGCAGGATATCGAACTCTTCTCCGACACGGTCGCCGCCAACATCGGCCGCTTCAAGACCAATGTCGACCAGGAGGTGATCGAGGCCGCGCGGCTCGCCGGCGTGCATGAGATGATCATCCGCCTGCCACAGGGCTATGAGACCCAGATCGGCGAAGGCGGCGCAGTGCTGTCGGGAGGATATCGGCAACGGATCGCTCTCGCCCGGGCGGTGTTCGGAACGCCGAACCTGATCATTCTCGACGAGCCGAGCTCCAATCTCGACGCCGATGGCGACCGCGCGCTGAGCGACTGCGCGATCGAGCTCAAGCGCCGCGGCAGCACGGTGATCATCGTCTCGCACCGGCCCTCTACCCTGGCGAATGTCGACAAGATCCTTCTGTTGCGCGATGGCGCGGTCGAGGCCTTCGGCATGAGAAACGAGATCGTGGCGCTGCTCAACCAGCGCGCGGCGCCAATGGCGGTGGCAACCCAATGAGCTGTGGCCGGAGAGATCGATGAGCGACGGCGCCCTCACCTACCGGAGCCTGCCAGGCGAAACCGGTATCCTGGCCCCGGATTCGATCCGGGTGCCGGCCTATATCGGCTTGCTGATCATCGTCGCCTTCTTCGGCGTCTTCGGTGGCTGGGCAGCCTTTGCTCCGCTGAACGGCGCCGTACTCGCCGACGCCATCGTCAAGGTGGAAGGCAATCGCAAGAGCGTACAGCACTTCGACGGCGGAACGGTGAAGGAGATCCGCGTCAAGGATGGCGACGTCGTCAGGAAGGGCGACATCATGCTGAAGCTGGACGACACCAGGATCAGGTCCGAGTTCAATCTCTATGCCCAGCAATACGCTCTGCTGCGTGCAACCGATGCCAGGATCCGGGCCGAACTGGACGGCAGCAAGGCTGTTGCCTTCCCGAAGGACATCCTGAAGGAGCACGAGGCCTACCTCAGGGATGCGATGGCAAACCAGATCACCGACCTGGAGAGCCAGCGCGCCTCGATGGCCGGCGCCAGGCAGATCCTCGAGCGGCGGATTGCCGAGCTCGAGGAGCAGATTCAGGGCAAGCAGGCTCGGGTCGAATCCTACCAGGCCCAGATGCAATCGACGATCGACGAGAAGGCCAGCCTGTCAAAGCTGCTCAAGGCCGGATTGACGACCCGCCCACGCATCCTGGAGCTGGAAAGATCCGCCTCGGATCTGCAGGGCCTGATCGACGAGAACCTCGGCGCCATAGCCGGTAGCCAACAGAGCAAAGCCGAACTCGAGGGCCAGATCGCGCAATTGACATATGAGCGCCGGGCCAAGCTGTCGGCCATGCTTATCGATACGCAATCGAGCCTTGCCGACCTCGTGCCCAAGATGTTTGCCGCCCAGGCTGCCATGGACCGAGCCGAAGTGCGCGCGCCCTATGACGGCCAGGTGATGGATCTCAGCGTCTTCTCGATCGGCGCGATCGTTTCGCCAGGCCAGACCATCCTCGACATCGTGCCGACCGAGAATTCGCTGATCGTCCAGGCGCAGGTTCGCGTCGAGGACATATCGAACCTGCGACCCGACATGGCAGCCGAAGTTCGTTTCACATCATACAAGCAGCGCTCGATACCCATAATCCATGGGCGAATCGCCCGCATTTCGGCGGATCGCATTACCGACAGCAAGACCGGGTTTCCCTACTATCTTGCCGACGTAGCGGTCGATCCGGTGGAATTGGCTGCAGCCCCACAGATCGCGCTTTATCCGGGCATGCCAGCGTCGGTCATGATCGTTACCGAGGAACGCACCGCACTCGACTACATCCTGGGCCCGCTGGTCGTGTCGTTCCACTCCGCGTTTCGCCAGAAGTAACGAGCCTCGCGCCGTCCAGCGGCCGGGTGATGAACTTCAGCCACTCGTCCACGGGCCTTACGCTCCCTCCAAGGCTATCGTCTGCGGTGAGCGTGCCACCGCCTTGCATATCTATGGCAACCCGCGCATCAGTTTGGGCTGATTGAGGCAGGCGAGATTCCCAGAGCAAATTGGTGGCCGCCCGTGCGTGCCAACGGCTAAGCTTCGTGAAAGATTCCTGCACGAGGCCGAGTAATGCCCAGTGATAGCCAGTACATTCTCGAAAGCATCAGCCAAGGCTGCGTGGCGCTCACCGACGACGAGTTCTTCATCGACAGGCTGGTGAAGTATTTCGGCAACGGGAGGATCCGATGGCACGTCGAATTCCGTGGGCATCGCGTCGAGCTAACGACAGGCCAGCTTAAGAAGCAGCCTACCTTCCGCAGGAAGATACTCGAACAGGCCGGTGTGCTGCCGCCCCAGCGTGCCGGGACCGCCTACAGGCGATGGGCACTCGATCTGAGAAGAATGCCGTCGAGCTTCCTTGGCGGGATAGGCCGGTCGATGCCGGTTTCGCCATCGACAGGCTCACCAGCCATGGAGATGGGCGCTGGACGGTTGAATACCAAGGCAAGGCAATCAAATTCACGACGACCAAACTCCGCAGGCAGGTTAGTTTCCGCAAACGCATGCTGGCCAAGGCCAAGGTGCTGCCGCCCCAGCTGGACCCGGTTGCCTATCGGAAGTGGATGGACTGGCTCATTCAAAATGCCACCGAGGCTGCCCCGCAGGCCGGCGATGCCCTGATGACGGAAAGAAGTTGGCTGGACGACCTGCCTGAGCTGGCCGGCTGGCAAAATGAAACACCGCCCGAAGGGACCAGCTAGCAGCGGCACGCGTTGCGTTTGCCATGCCTGGAGATTTCGTCACACACTGATGACGAAGGAATCTGACCAGAGCCCGGCTCGCTGGCGATCAGAATTGAAATGAGACTTCATGGACCGCTTCAACCTCGGCGCCTACCGCCGCTCCATCTCCACCCACTCAACCGAAGCCCAGCGCTGGTTCGATATCGGGCTGAACTGGTGCTACGGCTTCAACCATGAGGAAGGCATCAAGTGCTTTGAGAAGGCGCTGGAGATGGATCCTGATTGCGCCTTTGTGCATTGGGGCATCGCCTATGCCGCCGGGCCTTTCTACAATCTGACCTGGAAAGAGCATGGCGAGGCCGAGGCCAACAGCGCGACCAAGCGCTGCTTCGAGCATGTCCAGCTAGCGCGCGCCAATGCGGCTTCCGCCAGCGAGGTCGAAAGGCGCCTGATCGAGGCGCTGGCGTGCCGTTTCCAGAAACTGCACCGGGTGGGTCCCGAGGAATTCGAACAGTGGGACGATGCCTATGCCGCCGAGATGCGGCTTGTGTACCGGGACTTTCCCGACGACCACGATGTGATGGCGCTTTTCGTCGAGGCGCTGATGATGCGCACCGTGCGGCGGCTTTGGAACCTCAAGACCGGCGCGCCGGCGCCGAATTCCGATGTCGTCGAGGCGCTCGAGGTCTGCGAGCGGTCGATCCGGCTTGCCGACGAGGCGGGGATTGCACAACATCCGGCGATCGTCCACCTGCACATCCATCTTCTGGAAATGTCCACCATGCCGGAGCGCGGCATGCGCTCGGCGGATCTGCTGGGCGCAATGTGCCCCGATGCCGGGCACATGAACCACATGCCGGGGCATATCTATGTGCTGTGCGGCGAATACGAAAAGGCGAAGCTTGCCAGCGAGAAGGCGATTCGCGCCAACGACCTCTATCTCGCCTATGCGGACGAGCCGACCTACTATCTGCTCGGCTGCTGCCACGATCTGCATCTGATGATGTTCACCTGCATGTTGTCAGGCCAGTACAGGCCGGCGCTGTGGGCCGCCGACAAGGTGCGCAGCCTGGTCGCGCGCGACGTGGTCGCAATCCAGGACCGGCCCAAGCTCACCCAGACAGTGGAAGGCTACCATGCGATGAAATCGCATGTGCAGGTGCGCTTCGGCCGCTGGCAGGAGATCGTCGACGAGCCGGTCACCGCGGAGCCGAGCCTCTATGTGCTGACGGCGGCCATGCAGCACTACGCCAAGGGTGTCGCGCACGCGACGCTGGGGCAATTCGCCGAAGCCGAGCGCGAGCGCGACCGGTTCCACCGGCATATGGAAGGCATTCCAGCCGAGCGGCGCTTCCTCAGTAACCCGACGCGCGCCTCGCTGGCTGTCGGGGCTGCCCTGCTCGGTGGCGAGCTTGCCTATCACCAGGGCCGGCACGACGAGGCCTACGGCCATTTGCGGCAAGCGGTCGAGCTTGACGACAATCTGTCCTACACCGAGCCATGGGCGTGGATGCACCCGCCGCGCCATGCGCTGGCGGCACTGCTTCTCGACCAGGGCCACTCTGCAGAGGCCGAACAGGTCTATCGCGACGATCTCGGCCTGAGCGGCAAGGTGCAGCGCTGCGCCCAGCATCCGAACAATGTCTGGGCGCTGCACGGGCTGGTGGAATGCCTGAAACGACGCGGCGAGCGCGAAGAACTGCCGGCGCTGCAGGCAAGCCTTGCCGCGGCGTTGGCCAGAGCAGACGTGGCGATCAGCTCGTCATGCCTGTGCAGGACGAGCGTGCAGCCAGCCTCAAGCTGCTGTCATTGAGGCTGGCTGCCCGGCGCGTTGCCTCAGCCCAGCCACTTCTCATAGTCGGACACCAGCAGGTGCACGGGAGCAACGTCCTCGTCGATGTTGGAAAAACGGCCGATCGGTTCGCGAAAGACATTGTCGGTGAGATCGTCATTGACGGTCGACACCTCGCCGATCAGCACATCCTTGCCCTCGGCCCAGAAGGCATGCCAGACGCCGGGCAAAAGCGTGACGCTCTGGCCCGGGTCGAGCTTCAACAGCCCGCCCGCCGGCAGCCTGTGGATGGTTCCGTCGACCGGCACCGATACCTCGGCCTTGGGATCGATGCCGCCGTCGCGATCGTGCATGAACAGTTCCAGCACCAGCTTGCCGCCACCACGGTTGATGATGTCCTCGGCCTTGATGTTGTGGCGGTGCATCGGCGACAGCTGGTCCTTGCGCGAGATCATGATCTTCTCGGCATAGAGCATGCCCATGCCCTTCTTCATGTCCTCGTAGCGGCCGTTGCGCACGGTGAACAGGAACAGGCCGAGTTCCTTGAACTTCTCCTGGCCGTAGTCGGTGATGTCCCAGCCGAGCCGGGAGGTAAACACGGCCGCGGAGTCGGTCTGGCGCGCCTTCGCCTCCTCGGGCGACCAGTAGGCGAAGGGCGGCATGATGTAGCCGAACGAGCGGATGAAAGCGTCGGCTTCGCGGATGATGTCGTTGATGGCGGAGCGTTTCATGATCATGGTCCTTCGTGCCGATTTGTCTGGCAAATCGCATAGCCGAACGTCGATGCGGTGTCGATCCGTCTTGCCGCTCCGCCCGGCCTTGCGCCTTCAGCGCATGGACAACAGATCCGCTGCGCTGGCCGCGTGACATCGCGCCCGTTCGAGGCCATAACCCCTGCGGATTTTCTATGGGATAACAGATGATGCCGACCGTCCACGACCTCGATACGCCATCGATCCTGATCGACGCCGCGCGCGCCGAAGCCAACATTGCCCGCGCCCAGGCCCATGCCCACAAGAACGGGCTGAAACTGCGGCCGCATATCAAGACGCACAAACTGCCCTACTGGGCGAATAAACAGGTCGCGGCCGGTGCCGTCGGTATCACCTGCCAGAAGATCGGCGAGGCCGAGGTGATGGCCGACGCCGGGCTGACCGACATTTTTCTCCCTTACAACATCCTTGGGCGCGCCAAGCTGGAGCGGCTTCTGGCGCTACACCGCCGTGTGACACTGTCGGTTACGGCTGACAGCAGAGAAACACTCGAAGGATTGGCCGCCATTTTCACCGATGCCGGTCATCGTCTGCCGGTACTGGTCGAATGCGACACCGGCATGGGCCGCTGCGGCGTGCAGACGGCTGACGAAGCAGTTGCGCTGGCAAGACAGATCGACAAGGCCGGTGGCCTCGCCTTCGGCGGGCTGATGACCTACCCGGCCGCCGGTCGCGCGGCGGAGGCCGAGGCGTGGCTGGCCGACGCCAAGCAGGCGCTGGCCGCGTCGGGCCTCGCCTGCGAACGCATCTCAAGTGGCGGCACGCCGGATATGTGGCGCTCGAGCGAGGCATCGGTGGTCACGGAGTACCGCCCCGGCACCTACATCTATCTCGACCGCTATCAGGTCGCCAAAGGCGTCGGCACTCTCGACGACTGCGCACTGACGGTGCTGTCGACGGTGGTCAGCCATCCCACAGCGACGCGTGCCATTCTGGATGCCGGCAGCAAGGCGCTGTCCAGCGACACGCTGGGGCTCGCCGATTTCGGCGAGTTGCTCGGCATTTCCGGTGCACGGGTGACGGGCTTGAGCGAGGAGCACGGCACCCTCACGCTTTCGGGTGACGGCAAGTTGCGCATCGGCGAACGCGTCCGCGTCGTGCCAGACCATTGCTGCGTCGTCACCAACCTGTTCGACCAGGTGCATCTGATCTCAGGCGAAAAGGTGCTGGAAACGCTGCCGGTGGCCGCACGCGGCCGCACCGGCTAATGCGAACATCCAAACCCGTGTCCAGGGCAGGTGCATGGTCGACCCTGTCTAAGGTCCTGCTTGTCCCCGGTGTTCCGTTACGTCAATCTGGCTTCAGCAAGCCGACCATTGGATGGTTTGCGGCTTGCTCGGGAGGAAAACAGAATGGCTTACGCAATCACGCACTATTTTCCTGGCGGCACGAAGGAACAATACGAGGCGTCAATCGCTGCTGTGCATCCAGCAGGCGGAAAAAGCCTGCCAAAAGGCCAACTCTTCCATGTTGCCGGCCCGTCGGCCGGTGGCTGGTCAATTGTTGCGGTTCACGAATCCAAGAAGAGTTGGGAGCAATTCCGGGACGATATCCTGATGCCTCAAATGAAAACGGGCATCAAGGGTGGGTTCACCTCGCCGCCTCAGGAGACCACGTTCGAGGTTCACAATCTGCAGAAATGACAAGCTGTTCAGAGACGATGAACGCTTGATCTGTTAGTGCGCTGGCGCAATGGCGCCTTAGATCCGCTCGGCCTGCCTGGCGGCGACGCGACGCATTGCAATGACGCGGCGGCGGCGGATTTCGGTGCGCATCGCCATCAGGTGCAGCGCAAAGAACAGCACGGTGAAGCCGAGCGCCATCACCAGCAGCGGCCACAGCAGGCTTTGGTCGATGGTCGAGCCGCCCATGCGGAACACCGAAGCCGGCTGATGCAGCGTGTTCCACCAGTCGACCGAGAATTTGATGATCGGGATGTTGATGAAGCCGACCAGCGTGATGATGGCGGCGGCCCAGGCGGCGCGGCTGGCATCGTCGAGGGCACGGGTCAGCGCGATGATGCCGAGATACATCAGGAACAGGACGAAGACCGAGGTCAGCCGTGCGTCCCAAACCCACCAGGTGCCCCACATAGGCTTGCCCCAGATCGAGCCGGTGATCAATGCAAGCGCGGTGAAGACGGCTCCGATGGGCGCGGCGGATTTCAGCGCGACATCGGCCAGCGGATGCCGCCAGACGAGCGTGCCAAGTGCGGAAACCGCCATCAGCGTGTAGCACATCATGGCCAGCCAGGCGAAAGGCACGTGGATGTACATGATGCGCACGGTGATGCCTTGCTGGAAATCCTCAGGCGCAGCGAAGCTCATATAGAGCCCGACGGCGAGGATGAGTGCGGCGATGGACGCCAGCCACGGCACGAGCCTATCGGCCAGCCCGACGAAGCGCGTCGGGTTGGCGAGATCCATCCAGCCGGTCAGTCGTGAAGTCGTGTCGCTCATGCGGCTCTACATAGACCGCCGGTGCGTTTGGGGCAATCGAGCGGTTATGTCGCACGCTAGCCTTGCCTTCTCCCCCTGGGGGGAGAAGGCAGAGACGCCAAGATCAGGCGGCCGCTTCCTGCTGTTGCTGCACGGTGCGGCTGAGGCGGCGAACCTCCTCGTCGTTGAGCAGGCCGCCGGCGCGCAGCAGGCTGGCAAAGCGGCCGTTGCGCAGCGACAGTTCGGCGAAGCCGCCCATTTCGACCACCCTGCCCTTGTCCATGAACACGACCAGATCGGCGTCGCGGACGGTGGTCAGGCGGTGGGCGATGATGAAGGTGGTGCGGTCGCGCCGCAATTCGTCTATCGCATCCTTGACGCGGTCCTCGGTCTCGACGTCGAGCGCGCTGGTCGCCTCGTCGAGCACCAGGATCGGGGCATCCTTCAGCACGGCGCGGGCAATGGCGATGCGCTGACGCTCGCCACCCGACAGCTGGCCGCCACGTTCGCCGACCACCGTGTCGTAGCCATTGCTCTTGGACAGGATGAAGTCCTGCGCCGCGGCCGCGTTGGCAGCGGCATGGATCTCGTCATTGGTCGCATCGGCGCGGCCGACGCGGATGTTGTCCTCGATCGAACGGTTGAGCAGGCCGGCATCCTGGAACACGGTGGCGATCGAATGACGCAGCGACTTGCGGGTCACGGTGCGTGTGTCGACGCCGTCGATCAGGATACGGCCATGGGACGGCGAGAAGACACGCTGCAGCAGATTGATGAGCGTGGTCTTGCCGGCGCCGGTCGGTCCGACGATGGCAACGGTCTGGCCGGCCTGGACTTCGAACGACACGTCGTCGATGCCTTGGCCCGAATTGGCGAATTCGAAGCCGACATTCTCGAAGCGGACATGCCCGGTGATGTTAGCGAGATCGCGCAACCCATCCGGCTCGGCTGCGTCGGCCGCGGAGTCCTCGAGCTGGTAGAAATCTTCAAGCTTGGCGCGCGCCTCGGAAATCTGGTTGGCGAAAGCCGACATCTGGTCGAGGCGAGCGATCAGCATCGTCGCAAAACCGGTGAAGGCGATGACGTCGCCGATACCCAACTGACCATGAGTCACGAGATAGGAGCCGATCGACAACACGATCAGCATCGAGATTGCCGATGACAGACGGTGCAAGGCATTGGCCAGCGCCCACCAGTCGAGCACAGGATTCTGCGCGTCGAGCAGGTTCTTGACGTAGTGGCGCAGCGTATCGGCCTCGTGGCCGAGGCGATTGTAGCTCTGCAGCACCGCAACGTTGCTGACCGAGTCGGTCACATGCTCGAACACCTTGTGGTAGTGGCGCTCGACCGCAGCCTGGCCCGCCTTGGTGCGGCGCATTACCATTCGGCCGATGCCGACATACAGCAGTCCGAGGCCAAGCAGCACCAGCGACATGCGCAGGTCCATGCTGATCGCGGTTGGGACCAGCAGTACGAGGGCGACAGCCGTGGACAGATGCTGGCGCATGAATTCAAGCCAAAGGCTGAACAGGGTTTCGACGGCGCGCAGCATCGTGTGCAACGCATTGGAGGTGCCGTGCTGATGGTGCCAGGCGAGCGGCATGGTGATCACGCGCTCGAAGGACTGGCACAGAACTTCGCTGCGCCGCGCATGGGCAAAGCGGTCAGCGCCGCGCGCCACCATGACGAAAGCAACGATGTTGAAGGCGCCGAGACCAGCCCACATCACCAGCGTGGTGAAGACAGAGCCGCGCTCGGAGATGGCGCCGATGACGCGACCGAACATAATCGGCTCGAGAAGCGCTACGATGGCGAGCGCCACGTTGGCCGAACAGATCAACGCGACGCGTTTCCTGTCCGCGGCCAGATATCCGAGTGCTCGCCAGTAGATTTGCAGAAGGGTCACCCCAGTTACTCCGCCACGCTGTTTATTGTGCACTGCATCATTTGACTCGTACCGGTTGATACGTCGCAAAACAATGGCCGTGTACCTCTTCAGTTCCCTCAGAGCGAACAAAAGATGGCGACGTTCCGAAATCTGCCGTGATCACCTAACGGTTTGAGAAGACAGGTAAAATGTCAGGCATGCGGCGAAATCATGGCAGTTGGAGCGTGCTGCCACAATTTTAATCAGCTACAATGTCGGGCGGATGACTAAGACCGAAATCGCCGTCTGCACAGTATAGGTCAAAACTAAGCGGCTTTGCGCGCGCCCAAGAATACGGGACGCCGAGCCTCGCCGCCTGGCGCGAGCCCTGCGATGGGCATCAAGTCTTTGATTTTATAAGCCTCTCAGCCGCATGCCATGCGGGCGGGCCGATGGCAACACGGGCGGCATGCCGCCCTTTCATCCTGGCGTGAGCCGAAACCGCGGCCTCCCCCGGGCTTGAGCCCGAGGGGAATGCTGTTGGGTAAAGTGCCTCAGGCCGGGATCCTGATGAGGATTTCGGCAACTTCGCCGTCCTTCAGTTCGACTGCCGAAACCTTGGTCTTGGCCCCATTCACCTCCAGCGACACGGCCTTGGCCTTATTGTCGCGGATGACACGAACCCTGAGTTCCGCCCCCAGCATCTTGAGATTTGCCGAATACCCATCCCAGTGACTCGGCAGCTTCGGCTTGAACTGGACACGCTTGCCGCGCCGTTCGATACCCAGAATGCCTTCGACCGCCGCCCTATAAAGCCAGCCGGCGGAGCCGGTGTACCAGGTCCAGCCGCCACGGCCGCCCTTGCTGTTGCCGGCATTGTCGTCCCCGGCATAGATATCGGCCGCCACGACATAGGGTTCGACACGATAGTGCTCGGCCGACGCCTCGTCGGTCGCATGGTTGACCGGATTCAGCATCGAGAAACAGCGATAGGCCTCGTCGACCTGCCCCATCTCGGCGAGCGCGATGACGAACCATGTGGCGGCATGGGTGTATTGACCGCCATTCTCGCGCACACCGGGCGGATAGCTCTTAATGTAACCCGGGTCCTTCTCCGTCTTGGAGAAGGGCGGCGTGAACAGCTTGACGATGTTGAGCTTGTCGTCGACGAGCAGCTTCGTCGCCTGCTCCATCGCCGTCGTCGACCGTGCCGGATCGCCCTCCCCCGAAAGCACGCTCCAGGACTGGGCAATGGAGTCGATCTTGCACTCCTGCGAGTTGCGAGACCCCAGAGGGGTGCCGTCGTCGAAGCTGCCGCGCCGGTACCATTCGCCATCCCATGCCGTGCTCTCAAGCGCCCGCTTCAAAACATCGGCATGTTTTGCCCAGGCCTGTGCACGCTTGGCATCGCCCTCGGTCTTGGCAACGGGGGCGAAGTCGCCCAGCGTCTTCAGCAGGAACCAGCCAAGCCAGACGCTCTCGCCCTTGCCGTGCTCGCCGACGCGGTTCATGCCGTCGTTCCAGTCGCCGCCGAGGATTAGCGGCAGGCCCGCAGGGCTGCTGCGTTTGATGGCCAGGTCGAGCGCACGCGCGCAATGGTCGTAGAGCGACGCCGTCTTCTTCGAAATCTCCGGGATGAAGAAGGCATCATGTTCGCCCTCGCCCAGCGGCTGCCCGTCGATGAAGGGCAACTGCTCCTTGAGGATGGTGGCGTCACCGGTGACCAGCAGGTAGCGCGCCGTGGCGTGGGCCAGCCAGACCACGTCGTCGGAGATCAGCGTGCGCACGCCGGCGCCCGTGCGTGGCAGCCACCAATGCTGCACGTCGCCTTCGGGGAACTGCCGCCGCGCCGCGTTGAGTATCTGGTCGCGCGCCAGTTGCGGATCATGCGCCAGCAACGCCAGCGTGTCCTGCAACTGGTCGCGGAAGCCGAAGGCACCGCTGGCCTGATAGAAGGCGGAGCGGGCACGGATGCGGCAGGCCAAGCTCTGATAGGGCAGCCAGTGATTGACCATGGCGTCGAGCGCCTTGTCCGGTGTCTCGACCTGGATGGTGTCGAGAAAGCCGCGCCACACGCGCTCATTGTCGGCCAGCCGCTGGTCGAAATCCTTGACCCGATGTTCCTGGACCAGCGCGCTCGCCTCCTCGACGGACTCGGCGTCGCCGAGCAACCAGAGCAGGGTCACGTCGCCGCCGGCCGGAATCTCGATGTCGCGGGCGATCGCCGCGCACGGATCGTCGCCGGCCTCGACACGGCCCGATAGCGCAGCACCACTCAGCACCGCCTGCGGCAGCTCGCTGGAGCCATGCCGGCCGAGGAACTCCGAGCGGTCTGATGTCACCGAGTGCACGCCGCCGTCGGCGGCAAGGAAGGCCACCCGTTCGCTGAAATCGAGCCCGTAGGGATTTTGTGCCAGCAACGCCCCGGTGGCGGCGTCCCTCGACGGGACGATGGTTGCCGCTGTGCGCGACCGATGCCCGCCGAGCACCCATTCGGCATAGGCATAGACACGCAGCCGCGCCGGCACCGAGCCGGAATTCTGGATGCGCAGCCGCGAAATCTTCACCGGATCGACCGGATCGACGACATGGGTGAGGTCCATCGACAACGGCCCGCGCTTCGAGCGGAAGGTCGAGAAACCCTGGCCATGCCAGGCCTCGTAGGTCATCGAGGGGTCACGCACCATGGCGGCGAGCGGCGAAAACGCCTTGCCGCTGGCCTGATCGTAGATGTAGAGGCCCTCGCCCGGCCGGTTCGAGACCGGATCATTCGACCATGGCGTCAACTGGTAGTCGCGGCTGTTTCGGCTCCAGGTAAAGGCAGCCCCCTCAGCGGAGGTGTGAAAGCCGAACGAGGCGTTGGAGACGACGTTGATCCACGGCTGCGGCGTGGTGCGCCGGCCAGCCAGGCGCACGACATAGTGCCGCCCGTCGCCATCGAAACCGCCAAACCCGTTCCACTGGCTGAGCCCGCTGCCATCGGCGCTGACATTCGCCACCGCCTGCGAGGCAGATGCATGCGTCGTGGGCGTAAGCGATGGTAATTCACGCAGAACCGGCAGTGCGGCCGGCAGCAGGGCGTCGCGCGCCTGCAGGGCGGCCGCCTCGGCCCGCTCGATCTGATCGAAGATGGTGCCGTTGCGCGTGTGCAGGACCACCCGGGCGACGGCGAGCAGCGTCTTGTAGGTCGTCTCGTCCATCAGGTCGCGGCGCACCGCGAAAATGTGCTGGCGAGGTCCGAGCTCCTTGCCGCGCAAACGGCTGTTTTCGCACAGAGTCTCGACCGCCCGCTGCAGGTCCTGAACATAGGAGGACGCCTGCTCGTTGACGACGACGAAGTCGATCATCATGCCGCGGGTGCGCATATACTCCTGGAAACGCAGCGCCTGGGCGACGATTTCGAGATCGGCAACGTCGCCGATCCTGACCAGGAAGATCGGGAAATCGCCGGAAATGCTGGTCGGCCACAGGCTCGACTGCTTGCCCAGCCCCGAGGCGATGGATTCGGCGGGAAGACGCAGGAACGGATCCGGATAGATCAGGTAGCGCGCCAGCTTCTGCACATTGGCGGCATCGGTCAGGCTGAGGCCCATATGGCGGGTCTGCACCTGGCTGCGCGTCCAAGCGAGCATGGCCTGGCGGGCAAAGCTCTCCGGGTGGTCTAGCCGGGCGATTGCCTCGTCCAGCTCAGTGCGGCCGGCGCCGACGACGGTCCAGAAGGTCAGCGATATCTTCTTGTTGGCCGGCACGCGCACCTGACGGCGCAGCGAGGCGACGGGATCGAGCGTGAAGCCCGAATGGCCGCCAAGCCTGGCGCCCGGATCGAAGGCGGCCGCGTCGACAATGGTACGGCCACGGCCTATGAAGGCGCGCCTGTCGGTCTCGGCCTCGGCATCGCGCGCCGATCCGGACGGATCGGTGACGAAATGCACCATGGCGATATCCGGCTCGCTGGTCTCGCGCTTGCGCCGCGTGGCGAAGATCGCCGCGTTATTCGATGCAATCTCGGTTTCCACGAACATCTTCGAGAAGGCCGGATGCGCGTTGTCGGACGCTTCCAGGCCGAGTACCAGCTCGGCGAAGGAGGTCACTTCAATGTGACGGTCGGACGGACCATCATTATAGAGCGTGACCCGACGGCCCTCGCCATTGCCTTCCGAGATGACGATGCATTCGACCTCGGAGCGCAACGTGCCCACCGATTTGACGAAGCTCGCCTTGTCGTCGGAGAACAAAGTCTGCGCCTTTTCCTCGGCCGCACGCTTCGGCTCTGATGTCGCCGACCACCAGTCGCCGGTGCCGGCGTCACGCAGGAAGATGTAGGAGCCGAGCCGGTCCTCGGTCGGATCCGGCTGCCAGCGGGTGACGGAGAGATCGCCCCAGCGGCTGTAGCCCGAGCCGGTCGCGGTGACCATCACCGAATAGCGGCCGTTCGACATGACGCTGGTCGACCGCAGCGACTGCAGTGGGTTGAGCACGATGCGGGTGTCGGGGCTGTCGACTTCGGTCTCGTCCTTGGCGCGTTCGTCGGCCTCTGTCCTGACGGTCGCGGTCGGGATATCGCGCGGCGCCCTCTCCTGCAGCAAAAGTTCGGCCGATTCGATGACCGGATCGCTGTGGAAACGGTCGCGCATACGGCCTTCGAAGATGGCGTCGGCAACCGCCACGATCGACATGCCCGAATGGTGGGCCATGTAGTTCTGCACGACGACATGGTCCGAGCCTTCCGGCACGCGCTGCGGCGTGAAGTCGACGGCGTCATAGTATCCGTGGCGGCCAAGCGCGCCGATCTCCCGCAATCGGGCGAGGTTCTGCACGGCTTCGCGCGGGTTGAACTGGGCCGCCAATATGGTGGCGTAAGGCGCGATCACCGTGTTCTGGCCAAGGCCGCGCTTCAGCCCCAGGCCGGGAACGCCGAAATTGGTGTACTGGTAGGTCAGTTCACGGTCGCGGGCGTTGTAGGCCGCTTCCGAAATGCCCCACGGCACGTTCTTCTGGCGGCCGTACTGGATCTGGCGCTTGATGATCAGCTTGCTGGTCTGGTTGAGAATCGAGCCCTGCGGCTCCTTCATCACCAGCGGCGGCATCAAATATTCGAACATCGAGCCGGACCAGGACATCAGCGCGCCCTGGAACCCGATCTCGACGATCGGCCGGCCCAGCCGGAACCAGTGCTCGGTCGGCAGGTCACCCTTGGCGATGGCGAACAGGCTGGTCAGCCGCGCCTCGGAAGCCAAAAGGTCGTAGCAGCTTTCATCGAGCTGGTGTTCCTCGACCCGGTAACCGATGGACAGCAGCTTGCGCTCCGGCCGCATCAGGAAGGAGAAATCCATTTCGAAGGCGAAGCGACGCGTGCGCTCGCGCAAGGTGAGCAGCTTGGCACGCAGCGCTTCGACGGCATTGTCGTCGCTGTGCGCGTCATGAACGTGCGCTTCGCAGGTGGCTTCGAGCCTTGCCGCCCAGTCGACGATGACGTCGCTCTGCGGCGACGCCGCCTCGGTGTGGATGGCTGTGGCAAGCTTGCGGATCTCGCCGGCCAGCACGGCCAGATTGATGGTGCGGATCGACGCCATTTCCGGCTGCGCCTTGATGGTGTCGACCGCGCGCCGCATGCCGTCGAGACGGTCGGCGAGGCGCTGGCGCAGGGGTCGCAGCTGGCGGCGGTCGTCGGGCAGCTCATCAAGGCTTTCGCCGAGAATGGTGACGGTGTCGAGAATGCCTTCGAAATCACCCTGGAGATGGACGGAGGGCGCTTCGGCCCATTCGGCGCAAGCTGCCGCCACCGCCACCAGATGGCCGGCGAGATTGCCGCTGTCGACAGCCGAGATGTAGAGCGGATAGAGCGGCTTCAGCGTCGTCGTATCATACCAGTTGAAGAGGTGGCCGCGATCACGCGGCATGCCCTCGATCGTCGTCATGGTGGCGTCGATGCGGGTGATGGCGTCGGACAGGCTGATCCAGCCGAAGTCGCGGGCAGAGACGACGGACAGCAGATAGACGCCGATATTGGTCGGCGAGGTGCGAGGTGCGACGACCGGCGCCGGGCTTTCCTGGAAATTGTCCGGCGGCAGATGGTGATGCTCTGACGTCACGAAGCTTTCGAAATAGTGCCATGTGCGCCGTGCCACCGTGCGCAACGTATGGATATCAGCCTGCGATATGCGCAAGCGGTCCTCGGTTTCAGCCGAACGGCTGATCCAGCTGGCGATGGCGGGCGAGCCAATCCAGAACAGGGCGAAAAAGAAGGCAACGAAGGCGCCGGTCGAATCGGCCAGCACCGGAATGGCAAGGCCGACGAAGCCGATGATCACGGCGCCATACATCATGCCGTAATACGATCCGATATCATTGTCGCCCGCCTTGTGCGCCTGCGAGGCGGTGCGCCATTCCAAAAGGTTCTGGCGACTGACGAACAGTCGGTAGAGCGTGCGGACGATGGCGTCGCCCATCATCCAGGCGTTGTGCGCCATCAGCACGATCTTCAGCGCCACCATGGCGGTGCCGAAGGCAACATCGCGCGCCAGGGCCGAGAAATGGCCGCGCGGCGTCTGGTCGCCGCTCTTGGGCAGGATGGCGTTGACGATGTCGAATGTCGGCGCCATGAACAGGCTGAGGATCAGCAGGGCCTGCCATTGCGCGGCCTGCGTGAAGGGCAGCAGCGTCCAGCCGGCGATCGCCGCCATCACCCAGAAGATCGGCGTGAGCGAGCGGCGTAGATTGTCGATCATCTTCCAGCGCGACAGGGCTGGCACGCCGGAGCGCGGATCGAGCATGAAGCCGAGCAGCTGCCAGTCGCCGCGTGCCCAGCGGTGATGGCGCGAGGCGTCGACCGAGTAGCGGGTCGGATAATCCTCGACCAGTTCGACGTCGGTGACCAGCGCCGAGCGCGCCAGCGCGCCTTCCAGCAGATCGTGGCTGAGGATGGTGTTTTCCTCGATGCGGCCCTGCAGCGCCGCCTCGAAAGCGTCGACATGGTAGAGGCCCTTGCCGGTGAAAGAACCGTCGCCGAAGACGTCCTGATAGAGATCGGACACGGCAAAGACATAGGGGTCGAGGCCGCGATTGGCCGAAAAGACCCGCTGGAAAAACGACGCATCGTCGCCGCTGGTCAGCGACGCGGTGATGCGCGGCTGCAGGATCGCATAGCCGGCGGTGACAACGCGCTTGCTGGCATCGAAATGCGGGCGGTTGAGCGGGTGGCAAAGCTTGCCGACGAGGGTCGCGACAGCGTCGCGGGTGGTGCGCGTGTCGGCGTCGAGCGTCATCACATGGACGACGTTCTCCGGCAGCGGCACGTCGAGCGGCAGGAACGTGGTGTCGCTGTCGCCGCGCAGCAGAAGGTCGAGTTCGTGCAGCTTGCCGCGCTTGCGCTCCCAGCCCATCCAGGACCCTTGAGCCGCATTGAACAGCCGGCGCCGGTGCAGGATGTAGAAACGCTGCGCGCCTTCGGAGGGATAGCGGGCGTTGAGACGGGCGATCTCGGCGCGGGCGAATTCGAGGATTTCGGTATCCGCCGCATCGATCTCGGTCTTGCTGTCGGGCCAGTCCGACAACAGCGCGAAATGGATTTCATCGGCGGTGTTGGCGAGATGATGCACCTCGATGTTGCGGATGTTTTCCTCGACATCGTCGCGCGAGCCGATCAGCGACGGCACCACAACAAGCGTGCGCGCCTCGGGCGGTACGCCGTGCCTGTAATCGTAGCCGACAAGGCGCGTCGGTTTGAGGAACAGCGAAACGACAGTGTTGAAGAAGGCGAGCGCGCCCTCGCTGGCCGGCACGGCGAACAGCGCCAGCATCAGGACGATCGACGGCACCGACAAGCCGAGATTGGCCAGTGCGTTGCCGGAGAGGACGAGAAGCAGGGCCGTCAGCGCAAACACCGGTACGACGATGCCAAGCCACCCGGTCTTGCGGAAGGCGCGCTTGACCGTCTGGCTGATGGTCGGCCGGTAGCCGATCGCCTTCTCCAGCTCCAGCCGGCGTGGGCCGACAAGAAAGAAACCGACATCGGTGTGGGCGGATAAGATCGGACCCGCATCGCTTTCACCATCGCCTAGCATGGTCTCGCTGGCGGCATGGCCGGCCAACTCGATGGCCTTTTCGGCGACGCGATATTCCGAAAGATCCGAGCGGCGCGCGAGTTCCTCGATCGCGGTCCGGTACTGGTCCCGCGAGAAGAAGTCGAGCGCGGCGAAATCGGTGCGCTCGCGCAGCACGGTGTCGATGCGGCTGACGCCTTCGAACCACACGGTCCAGTCGACGTCGTTGATGAGGCGCAGGCCGCGGATGATGTTGCCCGTCGTCACATTGCCGCTGGACAGCGTGTGGTGTTCGGAAATGATGATTTCCTCGGCATCGGAGCCGGTCTTTTCGAGCTCGCCTTCCAGCCATTCCAGGGCCTTGCCAGCATTCTGCGATCCATCACGCAGACGGTAGAGCAGCTGGGTGGCAAAGGTGGTGTCCTGCGCGTGGGCGCTGAAGTTGGACAGGATCGCCTGCCGGTCGGCGCTGTCGTCGGTCGCCAGAACCTTGTCCGCCACATCATTGGCGATCTGGCGCATCTGACGGGTGCGATTGACCCTGACCGCCAGCCGGCGGAGATTTTCGATCAGGACGAAGCGCAACAGCGAAGGCAGCGCCCAAAGTTCGCCGATCTTCAGCGGTTCGACCGACTGGAAGCCCTGAACGATGGCCTTGAACATCGTCGCCGACACGGAACTGTCCGAATGCGCCACATAGGTCCATGCCAGCGCCAGCGCGCGCGGCACGCTGCCATTGTCAGGCAGTTTCAAGGTCGGCAGCTGGCGATAGAAGCGGCGCGGCAGGTCGCGCTTGACCTGGAAAATGGTCTCTTCGACCAGATAATTGTTATCGAGCAGCCATTGTGCCGCCGGCGTGATCGTCTCGCCTCTCGCCTGCGCCGCATTGGTTGACCGGTAGACTTCCAGGATCTTCTTGGCGCTGTCGCGGACACGCGCCTGAAAATCGAAGGGCGTCAGGCCGAACAGATCGGTGAGGTCGCCTTTTGCCAGGCTTTCACCGAGCAGCCGAAGGCGCTCTTCGGGCAGGTAATTGGAGCGGATCGGCTCTTCGGTGATGGCCGGGAAGCTCGCGCTTGTCTTCTCGATTTGGGCAGGGTTCGTCTGAATATTCATTGAAAATTCCGTAAGCGGGCAGTCAGCGGCGTCACCGCCACGGCAATGGCCCTAAAACCGATTCAAATGCAATTGGTTGCATAAACCCCATTTGCCGAAAGTTTGTTTCCGCACCACGACAGGGCGTCACCTCTCAGCGAAAAACAACGACGAGCGCCCCTCCTCCCGTCGAGATCGATCGACGGGGAGGATTCGGGCTTTTTCGTGATGCCCGCCGTCAGCTTACGCTATAATTCGCCGGCATCGCGATCATGTTTGGAAACAAGCGTTAATCGTTGCCGGAGATGCCGCCGATCCGGATCACGAACAGCGTTGTCTCATGGGCGGGCTGGACAAGCAGGCTGGCGCTGTCCGGCTCGGGCAGCAGTGTGTCGAGCGGCCCGAGGCGAACCGGTTCGGCGGCGGGCACGATGACTTCGCCGTTCAAGCACAGGATAAGGGTTGTGTCGGCTTCAGTCCGGATTTCCACGGGAGCCGAAATCACCAGGCGTTCGACCGAATGCATCATCCGGCTTCGGCGGGTCATGACATTGAGATCGGTGATCGGCCCGCCAATCAGCGCGGCCGAGGTCTGCACGTCGGCCGGGAAGGAAAACGGGTCGGTCACCCTGTTTATGGATGTCGGCGGGTAGCCGGCAATCTCGAGGACGATGCCGTCGCCTTCGAGCACGGCCAGGGTGCGGTCGATACCGGCAAACTGCGAGAACGGGCCGCTCAATTCGACGCGCGCCATCGAGACGCGCCAGCCGAAGTCGTCGAGCCCGGCACCGGTGGGCGAGACGGCGATTTCTGTCGTCACGCCGCCGCCGTTCTTCCACGGCATCGACCGGTATTCGGCTGCCCGCAGGATGCGCATGAAATCAGTCCGTTACCCGAGAATGCCAGGCAGGTTGAGTTGGTGCTCCTTGGCGCATTCGATGGCGATGTCGTAGCCGGCATCGGCGTGGCGCATGACACCGGTCGCCGGGTCGTTCCACAACACCCGTTCCAGGCGCCTGGCGGCGTCGCGCGTGCCGTCGGCGACGATGACCATGCCGGCGTGCTGGGAAAAGCCCATGCCGACGCCGCCGCCATGGTGCAGCGACACCCAGGTGGCGCCAGACGCCGTGTTGAGCAGTGCGTTGAGCAGCGGCCAGTCGGACACGGCGTCCGAGCCGTCCTTCATCGATTCCGTTTCGCGGTTCGGCGAGGCGACCGAGCCGGAATCGAGGTGATCGCGGCCGATGACGACCGGCGCTTTCAGCTCGCCCTTGGCCACCATCTCGTTGAAGGCGAGGCCCAGCCGATGCCGGTCGCCGAGGCCGACCCAGCAGATGCGCGCCGGCAGCCCCTGGAAAGCAATGCGCTCACGCGCCATATCGAGCCAGTTGTGAAGATGGGTGTTGCCGGGCGTCAACTCGCGCACCTTGGCATCGGTCTTGTAGATATCCTCGGGATCGCCCGACAAGGCTGCCCAGCGGAACGGGCCGATGCCGCGGCAAAACAGCGGACGGATGTAGGCCGGCACGAAGCCGGGGAAGGCAAAGGCGTTCTCGAAGCCCTCCTCCTTGGCCACCTGGCGGATGTTGTTGCCATAGTCGAGCGTCGGCACGCCGGCGTTCCAGAACGCCACCATCGCCTCGACATGTTCGCGCATCGAAGCGCGGGCCGCCTTCTCGACAGCCTTGGGGTCGCTGACGCGCTTCTCGCGCCACTCGGCCATCGTCCAGCCCTTCGGCAGATAGCCGTTGATGGGATCATGCGCCGAGGTCTGGTCGGTGACCATATCGGGGCGAATGCCACGCCTGAACATTTCCGGCACGATCTCGGCCGTATTGCCGAGCAGTCCGACCGACTTCGCCTCGCCGGCCTTGGTCCAGCGCTCGATCTTTTCCAGCGCCTCGTCGAGCGTGTCGGCGCGCTCGTCGACATAGCGGGTGCGCAGGCGAAAATCGATCGAGTCCGGGTTGCATTCGATGGCCAGGCAGCAGGCGCCGGCCATGACGGCGGCGAGTGGCTGGGCGCCGCCCATGCCGCCGAGCCCGCCGGTCAGGATCCATTTTCCCTTGAGATTGCCGCCATAATGCTGGCGGCCGGCCTCGACGAAGGTTTCGTAGGTGCCCTGCACGATGCCTTGCGTGCCGATGTAGATCCACGAGCCGGCCGTCATCTGGCCGTACATCATCAGGCCCTTCTTATCGAGTTCGTTGAACTTTTCCCAGGTCGCCCAGTGCGGCACCAGGTTGGAATTGGCGATCAGCACGCGCGGCGCATCGGGATGGGTGCGGAAGACGCCGACCGGCTTGCCCGACTGCACAATCAAAGTCTCGTCATCGGCCAGCGTCCTCAACGAGGCGACGATGCGGTCGAAGTCGTTCCAGGTCCGCGCCGCCCGGCCGATGCCGCCATAGACGACCAGCTCGTTGGGATTTTCGGCGACGTCTGGGTCGAGATTGTTCATCAGCATGCGCAACGGCGCTTCCGTCAGCCAGGAGCGGGCGCTGATTTCCGTGCCGCGCGGGCTGCGGACTTCGCGGATATTGTGGCGAGGATTGTTCATGGCGTCACTCCATAAAAGGACCTGATGTCAGACGCGCGCCCAGGATGTCGCGGTCTCGAGGATTTTCCGCAGCGTGGCGCGGATCGGTGCTGCAAACTCGGCATCGTAAGGCACAGGCCAGTTGTCCGGCACGCCCTTGCCTTCCGGCTCGCGCATGTAGCCACGGTTGGACAGCTCCATCTGCAGCGCATGCACGCCATCTTGAGGTTGTCCGAAATGGCGCGTGATCCAGCCGCCCTTGAAACGGCCATTGACGACAGAGGTCTCGCCGGTCTCGGCGATGATCTGATCGACCATCGCCTGCAAGGTCGGATCGGCGCTCTTGCCGTCATTGGTGCCGAGATTGAACACCGGCAGTGTGCCTTCAAACAGGCGCGGCAGCACCGAGCGGATCGAATGGCAGTCATAGAGAACGATCTTCTCGTGCAGCCCGCGCAAGCGGCCGATCTCGGCCTGCAAGGCGGCATGGTAGGGCACGAAGAATTTTTCGCGCCGCTCATCAACCTCTGAAGGTCCCGGCTCCTCGCCTTCGCGGTAGAGCGGATCCCCGTCGAAGGTTTCTGTCGGGCAGAGGCCGGTCGTCGCCTGGCCGGGATAGAGCGATGCGCCGGATGGATCACGGTTGACGTCGATGACGGTGCGAGAGATCGCGGTGTGCACGACAGTTGCACCGAGGTCGGTCACGAAATCGTAGAGCATGTCGATCCACCAGTCGCAGTCGCGGCGACCGAGCCAGGGTGACACCAGCCGGTTCTCGAGGCCGGCGAGATCAATCCCGGTGTGCGGGATCGACACCAGCAGCGGGGCCGTGCCAGGCGTAACGGTGAGCCAGGGCGTGCTTGCCATCATGCCGCTCCCGAAATCGACGGCAGCGTTATCGCACCCGCCGCCTTGATGGTCGCGCCGCTGCGCACCATGGCGATCGCCTTTTCCATATCGGGGTGGAAATGCCGGTCATTGTCGAGATGCGACACCTCGGCCCGGACCAGCTTGCGCACGGCCTCGAGCGCCGCGCTCGACGCCAGCGGCGCATGGAAGTCGCAGCCTTGCGCCGCGGCCAGCAGTTCGATGCCGATCACCGCGGTGGCGTTCTCGACCATGCCGATCAGCCGGCGCGCACCGTGCGCCGCCATCGAAACGTGATCTTCCTGGTTGGCCGAGGTGGGGATGGAATCGACGCTGGCCGGATAGGCTTTCTGCTTGTTTTCGGAGACGAGCGCCGCCGCAGTCACCTGCGGGATCATGAAGCCGGAGTTCAGACCGGGCTTCGGCGTCAAAAAGGCCGGCATCCCCGACAATGCCGGGTCGACCAGCATGGCGATGCGGCGTTCCGACAACGAGCCGATCTCGCAGACGGCGAGCGCGATCATGTCGGCGGCGAAGGCCACCGGCTCGGCGTGGAAATTGCCGCCGGACAGTGCGGTGTCATCCTCGGCGAAGATCAGCGGATTGTCGGTGACGCCATTGGCCTCGGTGCCCAGCGTGTCGGCCGCCTGGCGCAGCACGGTGAGTGCCGCGCCCATGACCTGTGGCTGGCAGCGCAAGCAATACGGATCCTGCACACGCTCGTCGCCAACCCGGTGCGATTCACGGATGGCGCTGCCGGCCATCAGATTGCGCAGCGCGTCCGCCGTCTCGATCTGGCCGCGATGCTTTCTCAAGGCATGAATGCGCGGATCGAAGGGTGCATCGGAGCCTTTTGCGGCGTCGGTCGACAAGGCGCCGGCGACCAGCGCCGACTGGTAGAGCACTTCGGCCTCGAACAAAGCGGCCAGCGCATAGGCCGTCGAAAACTGCGTGCCATTAAGCAGCGCCAGGCCTTCCTTGGCGCCCAATGTCACCGGCTCCAGCCCATGCGAGACAAAGGCGACCTTGGCCGGGAAGCGCCCATGCGGGGTGAAGCATTCGCCGACGCCGATCATCACCGCCGTCATGTGCGACAGCGGGGCAAGGTCACCGGAGGCGCCGACCGAGCCTTGCGCCGGCACCACGGGGATGACGTCGTTGGCCAGCATCGCTTCGAGCAACTCGATGGTTTGCGGCCGCACGCCGGAGGCGCCCTGCGCCAGGCTGGCGAGCTTCAGCGCCATCATCAGCCGGCAAACGGCTGATGGCATCGGCTCGCCGACGCCGGCGGCGTGCGACAGCACGATGTTGCGCTGCAAGGTCTCCAGGTCTTCGGCCGGAATGCGGACGCTCGCCAGTTTGCCGAAGCCGGTGTTGATGCCATAGACCGGCTCGCCCTTGGCAACGATCCTGGCGACGGCCTCGGCGCTCGCCTTGATCTTTGGCCGGCAGGCATCGTCGAGCTTCGGCACGGCGCCACGATAGATGGCGCGCCAGTCGGCCAGCGTCGCATTGCCGGGCTTCAGGGTCAGTTCGGTCATTGTCCTCTCCAGATGCGGGCATGCAGCGGGTTGAAGCCCATGCGGTAGACGAGTTCGGCGGGGCGCTCGATGTCCCAGATCGCCAGGTCGGCGGATTTTCCGACCTCAAGCGTGCCGGTTTCTCCCAGCAAACCAAGCGCGCGGGCCGCCTCGCGGGTGACGCCGGCAAGACATTCGTCGACGGTCAGGCCGAACAGGGTCGCGGCCATGTTCATGGTCATCAGCAGCGAGGTCAGCGGCGAGGTGCCGGGATTGTTGTCGGTGGCGACAGCCATCTTGACGCCGTGCTGGCGAAACAGGCCGATCGGGGGCTTTTTTGTTTCGCGAATGAAATAGTAGGCACCGGGCAGGATCGTTGCCACGGTTCCGGCCTTGGCCATCGCCACCGCACCCGCCTCATCGGTGTATTCGAGATGGTCGGCCGACAGCGCGCCATAGCGGGCGGCGAGTTCGGCGCCATGCAGGTTGGACAGCTGGTCGGCATGAAGCTTGACCGGCAGGCCGGCGGCCTTGGCGGCATCGAAGACGCGCGCCATCTGGTCCGGCGAAAAGGCGATGCCCTCGCAAAACCCGTCGACGGCATCGGCCAGCCCCTCGGCGGCAACCGCCGGGAGAATTTCCTTGGCGACCAGATCGATGAAAGCGTCCTTGTCGCCCCTGGCTTCCGGCGGCAGCGCGTGGGCGCCGAGGAAAGTCGTGCGGATCGTCACAGGCCGCTTTTCACCCAATTGGCGGGCCGCACGCAGCGACTTCTTTTCGTTTTCGAGATCGAGGCCGTAGCCCGATTTGATTTCGATCGTGGTAGCACCCTCGGCGATCAGCGCATCGAGGCGCGGCAGCGATTGGGTGACCAGATCGTCTTCGCTGGCGGCGCGCAAGGATTTGACCGAAGAGACAATGCCGCCGCCGGCCCTGGCGACTTCTTCATAGCTGGCGCCGGCCAGCCGCATCTCGAATTCGTTGGCGCGGTTGCCGGCATGGACCAGATGGGTATGGCAGTCGATCAGGCCGGGCGTGATCCAGCGGCCCTCGCAATCGACCGTCTCAGCGCCCTGGGCAAGTGTTGAGGGCAGCTCCGCTTCGGGACCGGCGTACACTATGCGGCCATCCCGCGCAGCGATCGCGCCCTGTTCGACGATGCCAAGTCCCGCAGAACTTTCGGCCATGGTCGCCAGGCGCGCATTGCGCCACAGACGAAGACCCCCTGCCCGGCTTTTGCTCTCTGCGGCCATCATCTTTTCCGTTTCAATCGATGGTTATTATGTATATACATATTGAAACGCGCTGCAAGTGCCATCATCGCATGAGAGACAGAGAACTGGAGAGAAAAGTGACTGATATCTTCGCGGAGCAGGCACTCCTTCCCAATGGCTGGCACGACAATGTGCGGCTCACCTTGGCCGAGGGACGCATTACAGCCGTTCAGCCTGGTGCCGCAGCGGCAGCCGGCGACGAACGCCACGCGATCCTGTTGCCCGGCATGCCCAACCTGCACAGTCACGCCTTCCAGCGCGGCATGGCCGGCCTTGCCGAGCTTCGCGGCCCCTCCGCCGACAGTTTCTGGAGCTGGCGCGAGGTGATGTACCGTTTCGCCCTGTCGATGACGCCCGATCAGGTCGAGGCGGTTGCAGCGCAGCTCTATGTCGAGATGCTGGAGGCCGGTTTTTCACGCGTCGGCGAATTTCACTATCTGCATCACGACCGCGATGGAAAACCCTACGCCAACCTCGCCGAGATGGCCGAGCGCATTGCGGCCGCGGCCGGCGAAACGGGCATCGGCCTGACGCTGCTGCCGGTGTTTTACGCACGTTCGTCTTTCGGCGGTGCCGCGCCAAACGAAGGCCAGCGGCGATTCATCAACGATGTGAATCGGTTCTCGCGGCTTGTTGAGAAAAGCCGGGAATGCGTTCGCACTTTGAATCAAGCGGTTGTCGGCGTTGCCCCGCACAGTTTGCGCGCGGCGACACCGGAAGAACTGATTGAGGTGGCCGAGATGGTGCCGGATGGGCCTATCCACATCCACATTGCCGAGCAGGTGAAGGAAGTCGAGGATTGCCTTGCCTGGTCGGGCGCGCGGCCGGTCGAATTTCTGCTTGGCCATGCCAAAGTCGACAAGCGCTGGTGCCTGATCCACGCCACTCACATGACCGATGCGGAAACGATCGGCATGGCCAAGAGTGGCGCCATCGCCGGTCTTTGCCCGATCACCGAGGCCAATCTCGGTGACGGCACTTTTGCAGCGCCGCTGTTCAGAGAACATGGCGGCCGCTTTGGCGTCGGCTCCGATTCCAACGTGCTGATCGGCCTGCCCGACGAGTTGCGCCAACTCGAATATTCCCAGCGCCTCGCCCACCGCGCCCGCAATGTGCTGGCGGTCGCGGGCGGCTCGACCGGCCGCGCGCTGTTCGACGCCGCACTCGACGGCGGCAGCGTCGCCCTTGGCGCCGGCGCCTCCGCAATCGCAGCCGGCGCATCCGCCGATCTCGTCTCGCTCGACGCCAACAATCCCTCGCTGGCCGGCAAGACCGGTGACGCAATCCTCGACGCCTGGATCTTCGCCAATGGCAGCAAGGTCGATTGCGTCTGGGTGCATGGCCAGAAACAGGTCAGCGGCGGCAGGCATGTCAAGCGCGAGGCCATCACCGAGCGGTTTCGCAGCGTTATGATGGCGCTTTCGGCATGAGCATTGTCGAGACTGCGGATGCTGAAGGTAGCGTCTCGCTGCACCAGCGCATCCTGTCCGACATCAGTGAACGCATCATGTCCGGTGCCTGGGCGCCTGGTCACCGCATTCCGTTCGAGCACGAGCTGAGCACGCAATACAATTGCTCGCGCATGACGGTGAACAAGGCGCTGTCGCAGCTTGCCAAGGCTGGGCTGATCGAGCGGCGCCGCCGCTCAGGCAGCTTTGTGCGCCGGCCGCAGTCGCAGGCGGCGGTGCTGGAAATCCACGACATCCGCATCGAGGTCGAAGCGCTCGGCCTACCCTACCGCTACGAGCGCGTCGCGCGACACAAAAGGCGCAGCAGCGCCGAGGATCGCGCCCTGCTGGAGCTGGGCGCGGCCGGGCCTGTGCTGGCGCTGGAGTGCGGGCATTTCGCTGGCGAGCGTCCGTTCGCGCATGAACAGCGGCTGATCAATCTCACCGCCGTGCCCGAGGCAGCAGACGAGGAATTCGTGGCCATAGCGCCAGGACCATGGCTGATTGGCCGCGTGCCGTGGAGCGAAGCCGAGCACCGGATTCGCGCTGTCGCCGCCGACAGGCATATCGCGGCCGCGCTCGATATCGAAGCCGGCGCGCCGTGCCTCGTGGTCGAGCGACGGACATGGAGCGCCGATCACCCGGTCACCCATGTGCGCTTTACCTACCCGGCCGAGAGCCACACGCTGGTGGCAAGGTTCAGGCCGTCGCAGGGGTGAGGCGTGTCCAGCCGCAGGCTGGCGAAAAGCCAACGATTTGGCTTTTCGAACGCCTAACGCCCGGAGCCATAGCGGAGGGCAGCGACGCCAACCCCCACCCGGACCTTCGGTCCGACCTCCCCACAAGGGGGAGGTAGAAAACCGCCGATCAAATCGCAGCCGTAATAATAACCTCGACCAGATATTCCGGGGTGGCGAGCTTCGCTTCGCCGGTGGCGCGGGCCGGCGTGTTGCCTTGCGGCACCCACTTGTCCCACTCCGCGTTCATCTCGGCAAAGGTGGTCATGTCGGCCAGCCAGATGATCGCCTGCAGGATCTTGGTCTTGTCGGAGCCGGCCTTGGCCAGCAGTTCGTCGACAGCCGCCAGGATATCCCTGGTCTGCGAAGCGACGTTGCCGGTCGGCTGACCGACCTGACCGGCCAGATAGACGGTATCTCCGTGAATGACGATCTGGCTCATGCGCGGGCCAACATCGATGCGACGAATGCTCATTGGATGGTTCCTTCCTGTGGCGGTTGCGCCTCTTTAGAGTTGCCGCCAGCTTCGGGCAAGGTCGCCAAGTCGAATCCCCTTGGGCCAAGGGCATATGATATCCCCACACGGCAAGTTGACCCGCCAGCCGCAATTCCGCCGGATTGGCTTGTTGACTAATGTAATAACATCACATATCCAATCGGCCGCTGCCCGCAGCCGGATTTCGCCGCCCTCACGGATCGCAGAATGACAAACACCTGCCTGACATTCCGCGACCTGACGCTTGGCTACGGCAGCCACCCTGCAATCCATCATCTCGACGGCACCATCCGCAAGGGCTCGCTGACGGCCGTCGTCGGCGCCAACGGCTCCGGCAAATCGACGCTGATGAAAGGTATTGTCGGCGTCCTGAAGCCGATGGCCGGCGAGGTTATCCGCGCGCCCGGCGTTCGCGCCGCCTATCTGCCGCAGCAGTCCGAGCTCGACCGCAGCTTTCCGGCGCGGGTGGTGGATCTGGTTTCGCTCGGCCTGTGGCCACGGCGCGGCCTGCTTGGCCGCCACAGCAAGCAAGATCGCGATGATGTCAGCAAAGCGCTGATGGCGGTCGGCCTCGGCGGCTTCGAGAAGCGGCCGATCGACACGCTTTCGGGCGGCCAGTTGCAACGCACGCTGTTTGCGCGTGTCCTGCTGCAGGACGCCGACCTCATCCTGCTCGACGAACCGTTCAACGCCGTCGACGCCAAGACGGTCGGCGACCTTATTGCCCTGATCAAGCACTGGCATGGCGAAGAACGGACCATCATGGTGGTCGTCCACGATCTCGATCTGGTGCGGCAGAATTTTCCCGAAACGCTGCTTCTCGCCCGCCAGCCGATTGCCTGGGGCGAAACCAGGGAAACGCTGAAGCCGGAAAACCTGCTGCGCGCCCGCCGCTTCCACGAAGCCTGGGAAGAGAATGCGCCCTGGTGCGAGCCAGACGAGCACGCTGATGGTCACGATCACGACCATCATGGCCATGATCATCACCATGGCGTCGGACCGAGGGCTGCCTGATGGATACGCTTTACGGTCTTTTCATCGCACCCTTCGCCGATTTCGGCTTCATGCAGCGAGCCCTGATCGGTTCGCTGATGCTGTCGCTCGGCGCCTGCCCAATCGGCGTCTTCCTGATGCTGCGGCGGATGAGCCTGTCGGGCGACGCCATGGCGCATGCCATCCTGCCCGGTGCCGCCGCCGGCTTCCTGTTCTATGGGCTGGAAATCCTGCCGATGACCATCGGCGGCCTGATCGCCGGCGTCATCGTCGCGCTCGGCGCCGGCGCCGTCTCGCGCTTCACGATCCAGCGTGAGGACGCCTCGATGGCCGCGTTTTATCTGATTTCGCTCGCCATCGGCGTGCTGATGGTGTCGATCCGGGGGTCCAGCGTCGATCTCATGCATGTGCTGTTCGGCACCGTGCTGGCGCTTAACGATGAAGCCTTGACGCTGATCGGCGGCATCGTCGCGGTGACACTGGTCAGCCTTGCCATCTTCTGGCGAGCGCTGGTCGCTGAATGCCTCGACCCGCTGTTCCTGCGTTCGGTCAGCCGGCTCGGCAGTCCGGTGCATTTCATCTTTCTCGGCCTCGTCGTGCTCAACCTCGTCGGCGGCTTCCAGGCACTCGGCACGCTGCTGTCGGTCGGACTGATGATGCTGCCGGCCGCCGCCGCCCGTTTCTGGACGGTGCGCGTCGAGCCGATGTGCGTGCTGGCCGTGCTGATAGGCTTTGCCTCCTGCGTCGCCGGGCTTCTGTTGTCCTATCACGCGTCGCTGCCGTCCGGCCCGGCGATCATCCTGTCGGCCGGCGTCGTCTATTTCGCCTCGATCCTGTTTGGCACGCGCGGCATTCTGCGCGCGCGCATCATCCACCACCGTCACAGAACGGCCTGATCCCCCGCCCCTAAAAGGAGACCCGCCTATGCTGAAATCGATCCATGCCGCCTTGGCGATGAGCGTTATAACATTAACTGCCTTTGGCGCATCGTCGGCCTTCGCTGCACCGCTGAAAGTGGTCGCCAGCTTCACCGTCATTGCCGATTTCGCCAAAAATGTCGGCGGCGACCGCATCGATGTCACCACCATCGTCGGGCCGGATGGCGATGCCCATGTCTACGAGCCGAGCCCGGCCGATGCGGTAGCAATGGCCAAGGCCGACATCGTGCTGGTCAACGGCCTGCATTTCGAAGGTTTCCTGCAGCGGCTGGTCGACGCCAGCGCCACCAAGGCCTCGATCATCACCTTGACCAAGGGCGTGACGCCAATCGATTTCAAGCCTGAATTCGCCGATGCCGACGCAGCCGAAGGTGCCGGCACCGGCGGCGGCAAGACGGTCACCGATCCGCACGCCTTCCAGTCGATCGCCAATGCCAGGATCTACGTGAAGAACATCGCCGAGGCCTTCTGCGCGGCCGATTCGGACGGCTGCGTCAGCTACCAGACCAACGCCGCCGCCTACACCAAGAAGCTCGACGCGGTCGAAGGTGAAGTGAAAGCGGCGATCGCCTCGATCCCGGAGAGCAAGCGCGTCGTCATCACCTCGCATGACGCCTTCGGCTATTTCGAACACGCATACGGCCTGACCTTCCTGGCCCCGCAAGGCATCTCGACCGACTCCGAACCGTCCGCCGCCGACGTCGCCAAGCTGGTTACCCAGGTGAAACAGGACAAGGCCGCGGCGATCTTCGTCGAGAACATCACCAATCCGCGCCTGATCGAGCAGATCGCCAGCGAGACCGGGATCAAGGTGGGCGGCACGCTCTATTCGGACGCGCTGTCGCAGCCCGACGGCCCGGCTGCTACCTATATCGACATGATGCACAACAATATCCGTCAGATCAAAGGCGCCATTCTCGGTAGTTGATCGAAGCTCTTCTCGGAAAGGCGGAGCTAGTCTCCGCCTTCCGTTTCCGCTCTGGGCCTGAGTTGGATTCTTCGCCGGAAATGTCTATCTGCGCTATGGTGTCAAGCCGCGCGAAGACGCGGATCGACCGCAGCTCGAAAGCCGGCATTGCCATGACAAACTTCACGCCTCTCCAATCGCTGCTTGGCGGCGCTCTCATCGGCCTGTCGGCGGTGCTCTTGATGGCCTTGCATGGCCGGATTGCCGGGATGACCGGCATCCTCACCGGGGTCATCCCGCCGCTTTCTCCCGAATGGCGCTGGCGGGCCGCCTTTCTCGCCGGCGCGGTGGCGGCGCCGCTTCTCTATCAGGCTGCTGGCGGACACATCGCCCTCAGCGTGCCTATGCCAACGCTGGCACTTGTCGGCGGCGGCTTCCTGGTCGGCATCGGCGTGCATTTCGGTGGCGGCTGCCCGAGCGGACACGGCATTTGCGGCATAGCGCGGCTGTCGCCACGCTCGATGGTCGCCGTCGCGACCTTCATGGTCGCCGCCTTCGCTACCGTCTTCATCATCCGCCACGTGATCGGAGGCTGAACCCGTGAACAAGCTCGTCTCCGCATTTCTGATCGGTGGGGTCTTCGGTCTCGGCATCGCCATTTCCGGCATGATCAATCCGGCAAAGGTGCTGAATTTCTTCGATATTGCCGGCACATGGGATCCAAGCCTGATCTTCGTCATGGCGGGCGGCCTTGCGGTCGCCTTCGTCGGCTATCGCATCGTATTCGGTCGGCGCAAGACGCCGGTGTTCGAAACCTCCTTCGCGCTGCCGACAAAGCGGGTCATCGACACGGAGCTGGTTGGCGGCGCCGCCGTCTTCGGCATCGGCTGGGGCATTGCCGGCTTCTGTCCCGGCGGAGCCATCCCTGCCCTTGGCCTTGGCTATTCGGCGACAGCGATCTTCGTTGCGGCGGTGATTGCCGGCATCGTCGTGGCGCGTTTCGCCAGGGCAAGGCTCGCTCAACCGGCCGCGGCATAGGATTCGAGTTGCCGGCCACGTCAGGGAGTGGCAAGACTCCCGCCAAATCAGATTGCGAGGACACTGCCATGGAATACCGCGAAATCAGCGAGGACTATTCGGTCTCGGGCCAGATCCAGCCGGAAGACGTCGTCGCCATCAAGGAAGCCGGCTTCAAGAGCATCATCTGCAACCGGCCCGATGACGAACAACCGGGCCAGCCTTCCGCCGACACCGTCAAGGCAGCGGTCGAAGCCGCGGGCCTCGCCTTCCGCTACATCCCCGTTATCAGCGGCCAGATCACGGCCGAGAATGTCGACGATCAGGCCGAGGCGCTGGATGAGCTTGACGGCCCGGTCTTTGCCTACTGCCGCTCGGGCGCACGCTGCACCAATCTCTATGGGTTGATCCAGCAGTCGAAGGGTTAGATCGGCCCAAGATTTAGATCGGCAGCGCGCCGGTTTCCTTGAGCGTCTCCAGCACGATCGCCGTTTTCACGTGCTGCACGGATTCGTGTGGTAAGAGCACGCCGTTGACGAATTCCGACAGCGACTTCAGGTCGGGCGTCACCACTTTCAGGATGTAATCCATCTCACCGGTCAGCGCGTGCGCTTCCTGCACCTCCGGCAGCCGTGCCACCAGTTCGCCGAAGCGCCGTGCGTTGTCGCGGTTGTGGGTGGCAAGCGTGACCGAGATGACGTTGACCAGGGAAAAGCCGAGCTTGTCGCGGTCGAGCACGGCACGATAGCCCTTGATGAAGCCATCCTCCTCCAGCCGCTGGCGGCGGCGCGAGCATTGCGAGGCCGACAGGTTCACCCGCTCCGACAAATCGTTGTTGGTCAGCCGCGCATCACTCTGCAACAGCGCCATTATCTTGCGGTCAAACTGATCAATACGCGTCTCATCCATGGTTTTATCTCACATCATGCACGCTTCACGCATGACATCATCATTTCAAGCGTTTGAATGCAAGCACCATGCACTCCATCAGCGCTATGATGGCGTCAAATGGCCTTTTCAGGCCAAACCAGCTTTCGGAGGAATATCATGGGTCCCTTCCCGCACGACGCCCCGCCCGCGACGATCAGCAAGGACAACCCGGCGGGCACCGATGGTTTCGAGTTCGTCGAATTCGCGCATCCGGAGCCGCAGAAGCTGGCCGAACTCTTCACCCGCATGGGCTATGTCGCGGTGGCGAAGCACCGCACGAAGGACATCACCATCTGGCGCCAGGGCGACATCAACTATGTCGTCAATGCCGAGCCCGGCTCGCATGCGATGAAATTCGTCGACAAGCACGGCCCCTGCGCCGCCTCGATGGCCTGGCGGGTGGTCGATGCCAAACACGCTTTCGATCATGCCGTTGCCAAGGGCGCCACGCCTTACGAAGGCACCGACGAGGCGCTCGACGTGCCGGCAATCATCGGCATTGGCGGCTCGCTGCTCTATTTCATCGAGACCTATGGCAAGAAGGGCTCGGCCTATGATGCCGAGTTCGAGTGGCTGGGCGCTCGTGACCCACGGCCGGAAGGCGTCGGCTTCTATTATCTCGATCACCTGACCCACAATGTCTATCGCGGCCAGATGGACAAATGGTGGGATTTCTACCGCAATCTGTTCGGCTTCAAGCAGATCCATTTCTTCGACATCGACGGCAAGATCACCGGCCTGGTCAGCCGCGCCATCACCTCACCCTGCGGCAAGATCCGCATTCCGCTGAACGAGTCCAAGGACGAGACCAGCCAGATCGCCGAGTACCTGAAGAAGTACAATGGCGAAGGCATCCAGCACATTGCGGTGGGCACCGACGAAATCTACGCAGCTACCGACCGGCTGGCCGACAATGGGCTGAAGTTCATGCCCGGCCCGCCTGAAACCTACTACGACATGTCCTATGACAGGGTGAACGGCCATGACGAACCTATCGAACGGATGAAGAAGCACGGCATCCTGATCGACGGCGAAGGCGTCGTCGACGGCGGCATGACCAAGATCCTGCTGCAGATTTTTTCGAAAACCGTGATTGGTCCGATCTTCTTCGAATTCATCCAGCGCAAGGGCGACGAGGGTTTTGGCGAAGGCAATTTCCGCGCGCTGTTCGAATCGATCGAGCAGGACCAGATCAAGCGTGGGGTGATCAAGGTTCAGGCGGCGGAATAGCGTTCAGGTCGGTCGAGCGGACTGCGCATGGCCTCATTTTCAGGTCATGCGCTGGATCAGATTTTGAGCCCCAACCGCTCGACCTCTTTCTCTCTCAGCTTCGCATCATAATCGAGCAGGAACTCGTCCAGTTGCGGCGGCTTGACCGACGTGCCGGACAGCATTGCGTGCACCTGGCCGCGATGATGGATGTCGTGCAGGAAGACGTGGGCGAGGATATCGCCGATGCGCTCGGGGATCATGCCGTCCTCGCGCCGGTCGGTGATCACACGACGATCGAGATCGCTGGCCGAGATCCTATCGCAGAAGGCGATCAGCCGCCGGTCGGCTGCGACCTGGGCAGCAAACAACGCCCCCGGCTCGTCGAACGACACGAAGTCGTCATGAGCGGCAGCACCGACGCCGCCCTCCTCGAGAAAATCGAGATAGAGATGGTCAACCGCCAGCATGTGGTTGAGTGTTTCCTTGATCGACGGAAAGAAGCTGGTGCGTTCGGCCTCGAACTCACCCGGCTGGAGCGACAGCACCGCGCGGTAGAGCCGGTCGTTCGACCACAGATTGTTGCCGGCCATACGGCGCAGATGGTCAAGCAGGTTCACGAGATCATCCCCCTGCCCGCACCATATGCAAGCCTGCTCCCACAATCGCGAATCCGGCAAGAACGATCAACAGCAGCCCGTTCATGCGTCGCCGCATGGCTTGCGTCTCCTCATCCCGCGCGACGTTCATGTTGGTGATGGTGTGGAACATCATCGCCTTGCGCGGAAAGCCGCTGCGGTTGGTCAGGTCAGGCGAGCGCGCCTCGATGCGGTAACTCAGCCGGATCGCCTGGATGAACGCGGCCAGTATGGCGAGTGCCCAGACACCGGCCAGCAGATAGTCCCCCGCCATTCCCTTACCTCTCGTATTTCTCGACCTTCTGTTCGATGGCGCCGAAGATCGAATGCCCAGCTTTGTCCTTCATCTCGATGCGCACCGTGTCGCCGAAGCGCAGGAACGGCGTCTTGGGCTCGCCTGACACAATGGTCTCGATCATGCGCAGTTCGGCGACGCAGGAATAGCCGGCGCCGCCAGCCGAGACGGGTTTGCCCGGCCCGCCGTCGAGCTTGTTGGAGACGGTGCCGGAACCGATGATCGTGCCGGCGGCCAATGGCCGTGTCCTTGCCGCGTGAACGATCAGCGCCGGGAAATCGAAGGTCATGTCGATACCGGCATTGGCGCGACCGAACGGCTTGCCGTTGAGATCGGCCAGCAGCGGCAGGCTGACCTTGCCGCCATCCCAGGCATTGCCCAGTTCGTCCGGCGTCACCGCGACAGGCGAAAACGCCGAGGACGGTTTTGACTGAAAGAAGCCGAATCCCTTGGCGAGTTCCGGCCCCGTGAGCGCGCGCAACGTGACGTCGTTGACCAGCATGACCAGTCGGATCGCTGCCTTTGCCTCTTCGAGGCTGGCGCCCATCGGCACATCGTCGACAATGACAGCAACTTCTCCTTCCATGTCGATGCCGAAGGCTTCGTCAGGCATGCGGATCGGGTCGCGCGGTGGAATGAAGGCGTCCGAGCCGCCCTGGTAGATGAGCGGGTCGGTCCAGAAGCTCGCCGGCATCTCGGCCCCGCGCGCTTTGCGCACCAGCTCGACATGGTTCACATATGCCGAGCCATCGGCCCATTGATAGGCGCGCGGCAGCGGCGAATGGGCGTCATGCTCGTGGAAGCGCTCCGCCGGCATCGCATTGTTCTCCAGCGATTCCGCTATCGTCGCGAGATGCGGGGCGATGCGCCGCCAGTCGTCGAGCGCCGCCTGCAACGTGCGCACCAGGAACGAGGCGTCGGTGAAGCGTGTCAGGTCACGCGAGACGACGACGAGTTTTCCGTCGCGCGTCCCGTCCTTCAATGTGGCAAGCTTCATGCGGTTTCCTCTCCTGCTGCAGCTTTGGCGCTGCTTAATTCCACAACAAGGCCGTCGCGGGCGATCGTCAAGCCGCCGGCCCATGTTTTCCTGACAGCGGCGATCCAGTCGGCCTCGCCGATCTGGGCGTCGTCGGCAGGAATGAGATGATTGAGCACCAGTCTCTTGACGCCGGCATCGCTGGCGATGCTGCCGGCCTCTTCGGCAAAGCTGTGGCTGGCGAGCAGATGCTCTTTCAGCCGCGCGCCATTGCCGGTCTTGGCCACCAGCCGCTCGATGCCTTCTTCCAGCATGGCTTCGTGGGCCAGGATATCGGCGCCCCGGGCAAAATCGGCGAGCGGCGGATAGAAGGCCGTATCGGCGGAGAACACCACGCTTTTGCCCGCGTATTCGAAGCGCAGCGCAAAACAGTCGGTCACCGGCGGATGCTCGACGCGCAGCGCCGAAACCGTCAAGCCGCCTTGTTCGACCACCTGGCCTTCGCCGAATTCGACGATCGAAACCAGCTCACGAATATCCGGCCGGCCCTCATCGACGATCCGGATCTCGATGTCGAACTCCATCGCCTGGCAAAAACGCCGCCAGTAATGACCCGTGCCGGGCGGACCGAACACGCCGACGGGCGTCGCCAAGCCCGCTGTCCACGCGGTGTGGATCAGCGGCCCCAGTTCCAGCACATGGTCGGAATGCAAATGCGTGATGAAGATCAGGTCGAGCGCCTTCAGGCTGATACCGGCATCGACCAGACCACGCGTCACGCCAAGTCCGCAGTCGACGACGATGCTGCGGCCGCCGATCTCCAGCAGCGACGAACTCGGCCATGGGCCACCTGGCCGCAGCGCCGGGCCGCCCTTCGAACCCAAAATCACCAGCCGATCCGGCATTGGCTCTGTGCTCAAGACCAGTCGCCCTCGGGCGTGCCGTTGAAGCGCTTCTTCAGGTCCGCCCAGCAGTCGATGTAATTGTCCTGCCGGGTTTCCAGTTCGGCGCCGTAGCGGGTCAGCATCTGCGGGTAGCGGGTCTCGAACATGAAGGCCATGGTGTTGTCGAGCTTGACCGGTTTCAGGTCCGCGCGCGAGGCTTTTTCGAAGCCAGGCGCATCCGGCCCATGGGCCAGCATCAGATTGTGCAGGCTGATGCCGCCGGGCACAAAACCCTCTTCCTTGGCGTCGTACTGGCCGTGGATCAGGCCCATGAACTCGCTCATGATGTTGCGGTGGTACCAGGGCGGCCGGAACGTATCTTCGGCCACCAGCCAGCGCGGTGGGAAGATGACGAAGTCGATGTTGGCGGTACCCTCCTCGCCACTCGGCGCCGTCAGCACCGTGAAGATCGACGGATCCGGATGGTCGAACAGCAGCGCTCCGACCGGCGAAAACGTCGCCAGATCATATTTGTAGGGCGCGTAGTTGCCGTGCCAGGCGACGACATCCAGCGGCGAATGGCCGATCTCGGTGACATGGAAATTGCCGCACCATTTCACCGTCAGCCGGCAAGGCGTTTCCTTCTCCTCGAACCAGGCGCAAGGCGTCTTGAAATCGCGCGGGTTGGCCAGGCAGTTGGCGCCGATCGGGCCGCGATCCGGCAGCGTCAGCTTGGCGCCGTAGTTTTCGCAGACATAGCCGCGCACTTCGGCATCGATCAACTCGACCTTGAAGACCAGACCACGCGGCAGCACGGCAATCTCGCCGGGCCTCAATTCGATGACGCCCATCTCGGTGACGAAGCGCAAAGCGCCGACCTGCGGCACGACCAGCAACTCGCCGTCGGCATTGAAGAAATGATCGTCGACCATCGAGCGGTTGGCGACATAGACGTGCGCTGCCATGCCCGTCTGGCCAAGCACATCGCCTGATGTGGTGATGCTACGCACGCCGGCGATGAAATCGGTCGGCTCCTTCGGCATCGGCACCGGATTCCAGCGGTATTGGCCAAGCGCCAGCTCGTGGTCGCCGACATTGGGCGCGCTCTTCCACAAGGGATAGTTCGCCGCCTTGAAGCGGCCGGTGTGCTTGACGCTCGGCCGGATCCGGTAAAGCCAGGAACGCTCATTGGTGCCGCGCGGGGCGGTGAAGGGCGAGCCGGAAAGCTGCTCGGCATAGAGCCCATAGGCCGGCCGCTGCGGCGAGTTTCGCCCCTGCGGCAGCGAGCCGGGCAGTGTTTCGGTTTCGAAATCGTTGCCGAAACCCGGCATGTAGGAAAAGGCCATTGCTTCCTCCCGGAATGGATCTCAATTGACCAAACTGGTTTCATTTGTAACCATCGAAAATGTAACCATCAATGGCGACTTTGAAAAATGGCGATCAAGAGCGAAGCGTCCGACGAGCCTGAAATTCTCAATCTGGAGAATTTCCTGCCCTACCGGCTCTACCGGCTTGCCGACGCCGTCAGCCGCGAATTCTCGCGAATATACAAGGACAGCCATGGCCTGACGCGGCCGGAATGGCGCACCCTTTCCGGGCTTGGGCAGCATGGAACAATGACGGCGTCTGCAATCGGCGAGCAATCGGCAATGCACAAGACCAAGGTGTCGCGCGCTGTTGCTGAACTCGAACGGCGGCGCTGGCTCACGCGGACACCAGATGAGAATGATCGCCGGGTCGAGCATCTGGCGCTGACCAAGGCCGGGCTTGCCGCCTATCGCGAAATGGTGCCGCTGGCGAAGGCGTTCGAGCGGGAGTTGCTGGCGAAACTGAGCGTCAGCGAACGCGAAGCGATCGCGAACGGACTGGCGGCGCTGCAGGCTGCGTTGGGCAAAGGCTAGGTCGGGAACAGAAATGCCGACATATTAGCGGGACAGCGCAACGCCTCTTATTAGGCGCCTACCAGTCCATCACCACCTTGCCGGAACTGCCGCTGCGCATCGCATCGAAGCCGGCCTGGAAATCGTCGATGCCGATCCGGTGCGTGATAAGCCCGGAAACATCGAGCGGCCCCTGCACCAGCGCGATCATCTTGTACCAGGTCTCGAACATCTCACGGCCGTAGATGCCCTTGAGATGCAGCATCTTGAAGATGACCTTGTTCCAGTCGATCTCGAAGCCGGTCGGCGCGATACCCAGAATGGCGATCTTGCCGCCATTGTTCATGGTGTCGATCATGTCGCGGAAGGCAGGTGCAGCGCCCGACATTTCAAGGCCGACATCAAAGCCTTCGGTCATGCCGAGCGCTGGCATGATTTCGCGCAGCTTTTCCTTGGAGGCGTCGACGACATGCTGGACGCCGAGCTTTTTCGCCAGCGCCAGCCGCACCGGGTTGATGTCGGTGATGACCACTTTTCGCGCGCCGACGCATTGCGCGACGAGCGCGCCCATGATGCCGATCGGCCCGGCACCGGTGACCAGCACATCCTCGCCGACCAGATCGAAGGACAATGCGGTGTGAACCGCATTGCCCAAGGGATCGAAAATCGCGGCGATCTCGTCCGGCACATCGTCGGGGATCGGCACAACATTATGTTGCGGGATCGCCAGATACTCGCCGAAAGCGCCGGGACGGTTGACGCCGACGCCGAGGGTGTTGCGGCACAGATGCCCCCTGCCCGCACGGCAGTTGCGGCAATGACCGCAGACGATGTGGCCTTCGCCCGACACGCGCTGGCCGACCTTGTATTCGGTGACCGCGGCGCCGAAATCGGCAACGGTTCCGACAAATTCGTGGCCGGTGACCATTGGCACCGGCACCGTCTTTTGCGCCCACTGGTCCCAATTGTAGATATGGACGTCAGTGCCGCAGATTGCCGTCTTCTTGATCTTGATCAGCACGTCGTTGGGGCCGATTTCCGGCACCGGCACCTCTTCCATCCAGATGCCCGGTTCGGCCTTGGCCTTCACCAGCGCCTTCATCATGTTCGACATGCGTTTGTCCCTTGAATCTCTTGATCCGGAGTCGCTTTTCGATTCCGGCCTTTCAGGAAATGACCCCGAGTTCGCGCCCGACGGCGGCAAACGCTTCCACCGCGCGGTCGATGTCGGCGCTGGAATGCGCCGCCGACATCTGGGTGCGGATGCGCGCCTGGCCCTTCGGCACCACCGGGAAAGAAAAGCCGATGACGTAGATGCCGCGCTTCAGCATGCGCGCGGCCATCTCCTGCGCCAGGCTGGCATCGCCCAGCATCACCGGAATGATCGGATGGTCGGCGCCGGCCAGCGTGAAGCCGAGCTTGCCCATCTGCGACCGGAACCGCGCCGCATTGGCATAGAGGCGCTCGCGCAAGGCGTCGCCATTGCGGATCAGTTCGAACACCTTGATCGAAGCGCCGGCAATCGCCGGCATGAGCGTGTTGGAGAAGAGATAGGGTCGTGAGCGCTGGCGCAGCCAGTCGACCACTTGGCTCTTGCCCGAGGTGTAACCGCCGGAGGCGCCGCCGAGCGCCTTGCCGAGCGTCCCGGTGATGATGTCGACCCTGCCCTCGACGCCGCAATGCTCGGCCGAGCCGCGGCCGTTCCGGCCGACGAAGCCGACCGCATGGCTGTCGTCAACCATCACCATGGCGTCGTACTTCTCAGCGAGGTCGCAGACACCCCGAAGGTTAGCGATGATGCCATCCATCGAAAACACGCCATCGGTGGCGATCAGCCGGAAGCGACAGTCCTTGGCTTCCTTCAGGCGCGCCTCGAGATCGGCCATGTCGTTGTTGGCGTAGCGGAAGCGTTTGGCCTTCGACAGCCGCACGCCGTCGATGATCGAGGCGTGGTTCAGCGCATCGGAAATGATCGCGTCGTCCTCACCGAGCAACGTTTCGAACAGGCCGCCATTGGCGTCGAAGCAAGAGCCGTAGAGGATGGTGTCTTCCAGGCCGAGGAAGGATGAAATCGTCGCCTCGAGCTGCTTGTGCTCCTCCTGCGTGCCGCAGATGAAACGCACCGATGCCATGCCGTAGCCATAGCGGTCGAGCGCCTGGCTGGCCGCCGCCCGCAGGTCGGCGCTGTCGGCGAGGCCGAGATAGTTGTTGGCGCAGAAATTGAGCACCTTCTGCCCGCCGACCTCGATCTCGGCTGACTGGGTCGAAGAGATCACCCGTTCGGATTTGTAGAGGCCTGCCGATTTGAGCCCCGCGAGCTCGCTGTCGATGTGGGAGAGGAATGCTGCGGTCATGATCTAGCCTCGTTTGACGTGGGCCGACTGTCGTCTCGTCCGCGCGAAAAATCCATCGCAAAAACGACCGGATCGGTGGCAAGCGGCCCGATGTGGCCCGATGTGGATTGTCATACGGCCGCAGAAGCGGGGCCACGACAAATGCGGCAGGCCAACGACCGCTCAAATGTCGGTACAGCGCTAAACGAGCCGATAACCATTTCGCGATCTTTCCACGGCTCCCCCTTGCCGGCCGGCTGTCGATTTCCAGTCCTGTTAACGTTTGCAGTTCAATGGTGCTCATACAGGAATCCGTTGGCGAGAGGGCCGCCCCCGAAAATGTCGCAGCAGCCGGTGCAAACCGTTTCAGGCAAGCTCATATTGCTGATCAAGGCTGGCTATTGGCTGGCCCTGCTAATTATTGCGGCCATGGTGATAGCCTCCTTCATCCTGCTGCAGCAGATGATGGCAACCCAACAGCACAACCACACCTTGCTCGACATTGTCAGCACGCAAAAGACGCTGTCGCAGCGCATCGTCTTCCTTGCCAGTGCAACGGTTGCTGGTTCGCGCGACAAGCAGCCGGCGCTGGTCAGCGCGCTCAAGCAGGCAACGGCGGAGTTCGAGACGAACTACGATCTGCTGCTCGAGCAGACGGGAGCCGATCCGCAATCGCCGGCCAAGCTCGACTCGAAGTCGATCGAAAGTGTCCTTTTCGCCAAGCCTTTTCACCTCGATTATTTCTCGGTCGGGCTAATCGCCAATGGCGACCGCCTGATCTCGGCCTATGAATCGCGATTCACAGGCAATGGCGGCTACAAAGGTGGCGACGAGCGCGTTAATCTCGATGCCTCTGTCGCCAATGCGACCTTGTCGGGCTATGCCGCGCTTGGCCAGCGCATCAGCGCCGATGCCGACGAGCGCTCCGAGAAGCTGCTCGCCCTGCACCGCACATTGTTCTACGCCACCCTCGGCGTCATCATACTGGTGGCGCTCTTCATTTTCAGGCCGATGTCGAACGCCATCCTGCGCAAGACGCATGAACTGATCGACGCGCGCAATTCCATGGCCTTCATCGCGGTGCATGACGGCCTCACCGGCCTGCACAACCGCACGTTCCTGACCGACCATTTCGACACGCTGATCAAGGGCACGCACCGGCGCCGCGAGCGCCTTGCCGTCGTCCAGCTCGACCTCGACCGGTTCAAGCAGATCAACGATACGCTCGGCCACGCCGCCGGCGACTATGTGCTGGTCGTCACGGCGCAGCGCATGCGCGATTCCTGCCGGGCGTCGGATCTGTGCGTGCGGCTGGGCGGCGACGAGTTCGTCATGATCCTCGGCGGTGCCGGCGGCACCGAAGACATCAACATGCTGGCGCGGCGCATCCTGGCGCACATCAACGAGCCGATCGTCTTCCAGGGCACGACCATTCTACCAGGCGCCAGCGCCGGCATCGCCGTCTATCCGATCGACGCCGACAATGCGCAGGATCTGCTGGTGCACGCCGATCTGGCGCTCTACTCCGCCAAGAAGCTGGGCGGCAGCAACTTCTCCTTCTTCTCCGAAGAGTTGCGCCGCGAACTCGACTATCGCAAGCAACTCGAGCACGACATCAAGGTCGCCATCGCGGAGCGGGCCTTCCAGGTCTATTTCCAGCCGCAGGTTTCGCTGACCAACGGCACGATCAGCGGCATCGAGGCGCTGGTGCGCTGGAACCATGCCGAGCGCGGCATGATCCCGCCCGGCGAATTCATTCCGGTCGCCGAGAAATGCGGCTTCATGCCCGAGATCGGCCGCATCGTCATCACCAAGGCGATCAACGAGGCGGCCGAATGGAACCGCGCCGGGATTGCCTTCGGGCGGCTTGCCGTCAATGTTTCCGGCACCGAATTGCGCGAACACGATTTCGATGCGTTTTTGTTTGAGACGCTGGAAAAGGCCGGGCTACCGCCGCAGAAACTGTCGCTGGAAATCGTCGAATCCGTCATTCTCGACGACGAGAAGACGGGCATAGCCGCCAAGCTGCGCCACATCAGGGCGGCCGGCGTTCATCTCGAACTCGACGATTTCGGCACCGGCTATGCCTCGCTCAGCCATGTCAACCCGAACGAGATCGACCGGCTGAAGATCGACCGCCGCTTCGTCCAGAACATCCATGAGAATGGCGACAATTCGAAGATCGTGCGCGCCATCACCGAGCTGGCGCGTGGCCTTGGCATCTCGATCGTTGCCGAAGGCGCCGAAACCGAGGCCGAGCTCGAGTCGCTGATGGCGATCGGCTGCGACCAGGTGCAGGGTTATTCCATCGCCTTCCCGATGCCGCACGACAAGGCGCTGGAATGGCTGACCGCCCGCATGCCGAAGAAAGCCAAGCTGACAGTGCTGCAGGGAAGCCTGGCGTAGGCTTGCCTTTTTGTTTGTGCATGTCGTTGTCCAAAATCGCTGCGCACTTTTGGGCGACATGCACCGGCTCGCCTTGACAAGCCGTTGTGGGCATGGCCGCCTGTCATGATTGCAACCGGATATTGCGGGTGATGACACCGTTTCGGTCTGTCCTGGCGGCACTGTTGATTTTTGCGGTCCCCGCCCATGGCGCCGATCGCACCATCTATCTTACCTTCGACGATGGCCCGCTGAACGGCACAAGCAACATCCTCGATGTGCTGGAAGCCGAGCAGGTTCCGGCGACCATGTTCATGGTCGGCATGCACGCGCAGGCGAGCGCCGGCAACAGGGCGCTCGCCCAACGCGCCAAGCAGCTTGCGCTGGTGACGCTCGGCAACCACAGCTACAGCCACGCCAACAACCGCTACCAGCATTTTTACGCCGACACCGAAGGCGTCGTCGCCGACATGATGCGGGCAAACGCGGTGCTTGGCTTGAAGCCGATGGTGCATGCGCGGCTGCCGGGACGCGACGTGTTCAGGCTGCCCTCCATGTCGAAGAACGACACCTCGCTTGGCCTCGCCCAGGAGGGGCATGAAGAGCCCGACTACGAGTTTGTCGCGGCCTCAGGCTTCTATCTCTACGGCTGGGACCACGAATGGGTGCACAAGGACAGCGGCGAACCGGTGCAGAGCGTCGACCATCTGGTCAGCGAGATCGACCACCTCTTCGGCTATGGCCGCTTCGTCAAGCCCGGCAAGCTGATCCTGTTGATGCATGACGAGATGTTCCAGGACCGCTTCGACGGCAAGGCGAAGCTGACCAATTTGATCACCGCGCTGAAGCTGCGCCATTACACCTTCGGGACAATCCAGGGCTACGACGACTGAACCGATGATCGGGGGCGCGCGCTCCCTATCCTCCCACATTGCCCCGCAACGCCGCCAGCACCTGCGCGAACTCCGCCAGCCGCTCGTCGGACAATCCCACCCGCAGCCGCTTGTCAAAGGAAAGCGCGGCCTTGCGCAATGTCTCGAACATTGCTTCTCCCGCTGCAGTCAATTCGACCAGATGAACCCGGCGGTTGACGGGATCGCGGCGGCGCGTCAGCAGGCCCTGCGCCTCCATCGCGTTGAGATGGTGGGTCAGCGTCGCCCCCTGGATGCCGATCATGCCGGCGAGTTCGCGCTGATTGGCAAGCCTGCTCGACTTGACCGACAGCAGAGTGAGCCAGACCGGCAACGTACCGCCGGCCTCGACCAGGGCAGCGTCGAAGGCCTGGGCAACCAGCTTGGCGGTTCGGCCGAGATTCATACCGACTGGCGGGCGTTCAAAAGGCGTCATGCATGGACACTAGACGGTGTTCTCCACGGATGGAACTGGCTCCGGCTTACGCATTGACATCTAATCTTTCGATATCTAACTATATCGGTAAGGCGGTCGCGAGAGGAGATCCGGTCATGCAGTATGTCTACATCGTCGTTATCGGCCTTCATGTCATGGCCGGTGTTTTCTGGGCAGGCACTACGATCACGCTGGCGCGCGACCCCGATATCAGGGCCGAGCGCTTCATCCAGCCGCAGATGGGCGCGGCCGGCATGGTTTTCCTGACCGGAGCGCTGCTCTGGTATTTCTTCCACGGCGCCTATTTCGGTTCGATGGAAATGGTGCTCGCGCTTGGCATCCTGGCCGCTTTCGCCGCCGCCGGCGTGCTCGGCGCCATGGTCAGGGCGCCGAGCAGACGACTTGCCGGTGCGAATGCGGAAACCGAAACGCAACTGCGCGCCAGAATGGCGACGGGCGAGCGCATTGCCGCCTGGTTGCTGGTCGTCACGGTGCTGTGCATGGCTGTCGCGAGAATGGTCTGAGACGCAGCACCCCCTCACAGAATCGTACGTTGTCTGGCGACGAGCCAATGACGTGCGGGCGCGCGGCCAGATCGAAGTACACGGGCTCTCGTACGCAGGTCCGACCGCGCGCCACCGATCCTCGCGATACCTAATTTCAGATCCGCAAGCCGAACCTGATGCCGTCATAGATGGCGGCATGGATGTTGCGCGAGGCGACCGCGTCGCCAATGCGGAACATCACGAAGCCGCCTTGCGGATTACGGGCCGGAAAGATGTCGCCACCGCTCACCAGACGCTCGTAATCCACCGCGCCGCCATTCTTCGACAGCGGCTTCAGCGAGAGATAGAGATCGTCGAGCGGCAGCGTGCCGTGCTCGACCACCACCTGGTCGACCCGCCGCTCACCGCGCCAGCTGTCGGCGAAATCCGAGGCCAGTTCGGCGATCAGCTGGTTGCCTTCGCGCCGCACCGAACGCAGCCGTGTGTTGATGGTGATGGTGAGCCCTTTTCCTGGAAGGCGCGCATGTATGGCACGTGATTCATGCCGCCCATTTCCGGGGCAAAGAAGCGCTCCGGCGAGACAAGTTCTAGTTTCGAGCCGGCATTGGCGATCAGTTCGGCCGCGCCCATGCCCTGATGGCCGCCATTGTCGTCATAGAGCAGCACGTTTTCGGCCGGCTTGACGCTGCCGGCCATGATGTCCCAGCTTGAGGTGACAAGGTTGTCGCCCGCCGTCAGCGGCGGGTTTTGCGGCAGACCGCCGGTGGCGACCACCACCACGTCGGGTGACAGCGCCAGAACGTCGTCCTTCTCCGCCCAGGTGTCGTAGCGGATCTCGACGCCGAGCCGGTCGAGTTCGGCCAGCCGCCAGTCGATGATGCCGATCAATTCCTTGCGGCGCGGGTTCTGCGTCGCCAGCCGAATTTGGCCGCCGGCCTGGCTCGACGCTTCAAGCACCGTCACCTGGTGGCCGCGCTCGGCCGCGACCCGCGCCGTTTCCAGGCCACCGGCGCCGGCACCGACGATGACGATTTTCTGCTTCGGCCCTTCGGTCTTGACTATGATGTGCGGAATATCGGCTTCGCGGCCGGTCGCCGCATTGTGGACGCATAGCGCCTCGCCGCCTTCATAGATGCGGTCGAGACAATAGGTGGCGCCCACACACGGGCGTATCTCGTGCTCGCGGCCCTCCATCACCTTTTTCATGATGTGCGGATCGGCGATGTGGGCGCGGGTCATGCCGACCATGTCGAGCTTGCCTGTGGCGATGGCGTGCCGTGCGGTGGCGACGTCGGAAATGCGCGCCGCATGGAAGGTCGGGAATTTTGTCGCCGCCCTGACCTCACCGGCGAAATCGAGATGCGGCGAAGAGCGCATGCCGGCCACCGGGATCACCTTGGTGAGCGCTGCGTCACTCTCGATCGAGCCGCGGATGATGTTGAGGAAATCAACCTTGCCGGAGTCGGCCAGCCGCTTTGCAATCTCGACGCCTTCCGCCCTCGACAGGCCTTTTTCGAAATCTTCGTCGGCAACCATGCGAATGCCGACGACGAATTTGTCACCGACCGCCGACCGCACGGCGTCGAGAACCATGTTGGTGAAGCGCAGGCGGTTGTCGAGCGAGCCGCCGAACTCGTCGTTGCGATGGTTGGTGGCCGGCGACCAGAAGCCGTCGATCAGGTGGCCGTAGGCTTCGAACTCGATCCCATCGAGGCCTGCGGCCTGGCAGCGCTGCGCGGCCGAAGCATAGTCGGCAACGATGCGCTCGATGTCCCAGTCCTCGATGGTCTTGGGAAAAGCACGATGCGCTGGCTCGCGCACCGGCGAGGCCGAGAGCACCGGCAGCCAGTCGGCCTTGTTCCAGCCGGTGCGGCGGCCGAGATGGGTGATCTGGATCATCACCTTGCAGTCGTGCTCGTGACAGGCCTCAGTGAGCTCGGCCAGCCACGGCACGATCTTATCGTCATAGACATGCAAATTGCCAAAGGCGGCCGGACTGTCGCGCGAGACGATCGCCGATCCGGCGGTCATGGTCAGCGCCATACCGCCCTTGGCCTTCTCGGCATGGTAGAGCCGATAGCGCTCTTTCGGCATGCCGTCCTCGGAATAGGCCGGCTCGTGGCTGGTCGACATGACCCGATTCTTCAGCGTCAGATGTTTGAGCTGGTAGGGCTGGAGAAGCGGATCGTTACTCGTCATCGTCTTCCTGCTTTTTCAAATTGTGCTAATGAGCGGCAAATCCAAGGACAACCGCGATGATCGATACCAAAACCCTCACCCAGCTCGGCGCCCACGTCGAGACGCCACAGAGCCCCGAACAAGCGGTCCTGGAAACCGTGCCGTTTGCGCGCGGCGACGGGCCGCCGGCGATCGTGCGCTTCACCTGTCCGGAATTCACCTCGCTGTGCCCGGTGACCGGCCAGCCGGATTTCGCCCATATCGTCATCGACTACGCACCCGATACGCTGCTGGTGGAATCGAAGTCGCTCAAGCTGTTCATGACTTCGTTCCGCAACCACGGCGCCTTTCATGAGGACTGCACGGTGATGATCGGCCGCCGCATTGTGGCGGCAACCAAGCCGCTCTGGTTGCGCATAGGCGGCTATTGGTATCCGCGTGGCGGCATTCCGATCGACGTGTTCTGGCAGACAGGCGCGCCACCGGAAGGCAGTTGGCTGCCCGACACCGGGGTGGCGCCCTATCGCGGGCGCGGCTAGCTCGGCCATCATTCGCACTGATATTGGCTGAGTGCCCATTCGCCGGTCACCGACAACAGGTCCGTGATCTTCCAGTCGCCGTCGACCTTCTTGAATTTCCATTCCAGCCGGTGCGGGTTGCCCGACACGACGAAGGCGACGATGACCTTGGCCTGGTCGCCGTTGATCGCCTCGAGCGTCTTCAGGCTCTTGTCGATCTCAGCCTTGTCAAAATCCGCATTGTCGAGCGCCATGTTGGGGTCGAGGCACTCGCCCTGCCCGGACTTGCGCAAGGCGTCGCTCTTGTCGAGCACGGTTTTCGCCGGATCGATGAAATGGCTGCGCTCTGACGGATCGATCTCCAGCCCGACCTGATCGTAAAACGGCCGCACCACCGCCGTCGGCGAACCCGGCTGGATCGGTGCGGCCGGTGCGGCTTCGGCTGGCGACCATCCAACCGGCGGCGTTGCCGGTTCCACCCCGGCTCCGGGCGCATTTGCAGGCGGCGCCCCGCTGTCGCCCGGCGCAGCGTCGGCCGGGGCGTTTGCCGGCGGCGCACCCAACAGACCTTGGGCGTCGGCACCGCTCAGACCCACCGCCAGCAGGCACATGGTCGACAGTGCCAGGAACAAGCGACGGGCCATCGCATCACTCCGGTGTCTGGCCGGCCATGCATTCCAGCGCGCTGAGCTTCCAGTCGCTGGTCTTGGAGGCGATGTCCGATATCTTCCATTTGCCGTCGATCTTCCTGAGCGACCAGACCATTTCACGTTTGGAATCGTCGCCTTCCGAAAACAGGCTGAAGGACGCTGTAACCTCTGCGTTGTCGCCATCCAGCTTCTCAGACAGTTTCAGCGTTTTCGAGACGGTCTTCTGATCGAAATCCTGGGCGTCGAGACCAGGATCGAAGTCGATGCAGGCAACCTGGTCCGGGTTCTTTTTCGTTGCCTGGTCGTTCAGGTCGAACAGTTTCGTCACCGGCTCGGTGAATCGATCCCGATATTGTTCGTCGGCCTCGAACTTGACCGCCGGAACATAGAAGAACTTCACGGCGTTGGACGCCGGTCCGGCGACGGCGGCCGCCGGCAAGACTATCGAAAGGGCGGCAGCGAGCACTGTCAGTCTCATGCAGAATCTCCGGCTTTTGATGGCTTGAGCCCATCAGTACCACGTATCCTGCATATCGGCTTTTTTGCGGCTCATGAAGTCCTGCAGCGCCAGCCCAAGGCGCGCCACCTGACGTTCTGGAAGTTCGCAAAAGCACTTCCGCGGTTAACTGCCGACGATACCAGCCAGCTACAATTGCCACAGACATCACGGATCCTCAGCCTCCGAAAGCCGCGACAGGCCCCTTGAGCCGGGAGCGCTCAGGTTTGACACCAAGCCCTGGCATCTGCGGGACGCGTATATGCCCGTTTTCGATAATGACGGGATTTACAGGGTCGATATGCCCTTCGATGTATTCCTGCGCGATCCAGGCGCCCTCGAAACGTCTCGGCTCGACGGTAGCTGCGAGATGCACGCATGCCGCGGCGATGACGTCCCCGCCCCAGGCATCGTCGCAGCTGTGCGGAAGAGATCGTATCGCACACAGGTCGCGGACCGTGACCATCTTGGTGAGGCCGCCAAGGCGGGTGACCTTCAATCCGAATCCGTCCGCGATACCTGAAGAAACTGCCCGTAGGACGGCATTCAAATCCTCGGCACTCTCATCGAGGTAGACCGGATGGGTAACGCGTCCCTTGAGGCTCGCAACTTCCTCCATGGTGTTGCAAGGTTGTTCGAACACAAACGGGATTGTTGGGCAAAGCCGATCGATGTGCAGCGCCGCCGCGGCGGTGAGGCCACGATTGGCGTCGACGGCTATCCGGGCCGCGAAGCCAACCGCTTCCCATACCTTGTGCACGGTGGCGACATCTTGCTCGAGATCCCGTCCGCCTATCTTGATCTGAAGCCGTGGGTAACCGGCCTTGACCTTGTCGACGGCAATGCGCGCCGTCTCGTCCGGTGCACCGACAATGGTCGAGTAGTAGGACGGCACACGATCGGTGAGCGCACCGCCCAGAAGTGTTGAAACCGGAACGCCCAGCCGCTGGCCGGCGAGGTCGAGGAGAGCTATATCCAGGGCCGCCTTGGCATAGTTGTGGCCGTTCAACCGCTCGTCCATTCTTTTCGCCAGGTGACGCATGGACGTAGTGTCCTCGCCGACGAGTCCAGGCGCTATTTCGGCAATTGCCGCTCTCGCACCCAGAGCATGTTGGGGCTGATAAACAGGGCCGACCGGGCAAGTCTCACCCCAGCCTGACAGCCCGTCCTCGGTGGTCACTTCAACGAGCGTGCTGTCCAGATCCTGCACGGTATCGCTGGCCATCCGGTAGGCACCGCCTTTGACAGGCAGATGCACCTGATAGACTTTGATCGACTCGATACGCATACGAACCTTAGCCCCCTTCGAGCCAAGCGATTCTGGCCATCTCGCCATTCCAGTGCATGACGGCGCTCTCGGTCACAAACTTGGGCCGACTGCCGTGCTCAAGCCCGCACATTGTGCTTGCGCTTCATGAAGTCCTTGGCGGTCTCGACCGCCACCGCCGCGTCGCGGCAATAGGCGTCGGCGCCGACGGCCTTGCCGAATTCCTCGTTCAGCGGCGCGCCGCCGACCAGCACGACATAGTCGTCGCGGATGCC
>NZ_QGGH01000023.1 GCF_003148495.1 Mesorhizobium loti | reverse complement strand
TCGAGCTCACAGTCGAGCGTCAGGTAGAAATGCGGGATGGTGGTCTTGGCCTCGACCAGCCGGCGCGCAATGGTCTTGCGCATGTTGTCATGCGGGACGAGGTCGTAGGAGCCAGCCTCGAACAGCTTCAGCACCTGATCGTCCGACATCGCCTTCACCGCAGGGGCGGCAGCAGACGGAGCCACTGGCGCACCAGCGGGCGCGGCCTTGGCGGCAGGCTTGGCACCGCCACCGGCAATCGCCGCGTCGACATCGGCCTTCACCACCCGGCCATGCGGGCCGGTGCCGGTCACAGCAGAGACATCGACGCCAGCTTCCCTGGCGATGCGGCGCGCAAGCGGCGAGGCGAAGGTGCGCTCGCCAGCCGCGTGGCCGTTGGCAACCGGAGCCGCCTCTGCCTTGGGTGCGGCTGCGGCAGGCTCGGCCTTTGGTGCCTCAGCCTTTGGTGCTTCCGCCTTCGGCGCATCCACTTTCGGAGCCTCGGCTTTCGCTGGTGCGGCAGCACCACTGCTTTTCGCGGCAGCGCCGGCATCCTCGCCTTCGGCGGCAAGCACGGCGATCAACGCATTGACCTTGACGCCTTCGGTTCCGGCGGGAACGACGAGCTTTGCAACCGTGCCCTCATCGACAGCTTCGACTTCCATCGTTGCCTTGTCGGTCTCGATCTCGGCGATGACATCGCCGGGCGAAACCTTGTCGCCCTCCTTGACGAGCCACTTGGACAGATTGCCCTCTTCCATTGTGGGCGACAGGGCCGGCATGGTGATATTGATTGGCATTTTGTCCTCCCGCCCGGTTCAGCGATACGTGACGGCTTTGACCGCCTCGATGACCTCGCCGACATTCGGCAAAGCTAGTTTCTCGAGGTTGGCCGCATAGGGCATAGGGACGTCCTTGCCGGCAATGGTGATGACCGGCGCGTCGAGGAAATCGAAGGCGCGCTGCGACACCTGGTTGGCGATATGGTCGCCGACCGAGCTCTGCGGATATCCCTCTTCGACAACGATCAGCCGGTTGGTCTTCTTGACCGAGGCGACGATGGTATCGAGGTCGAGCGGGCGGATGGTCCTGAGATCGATGATCTCGACGTCGATGCCCATGCCGCGCAACTCGGCTTCAGCCTTGACCGCGTAGGTCATGCCGATGCCGAAGGACACGATGGTGACGTCCTTGCCGGTCTTGTGGATGCGCGCCTTGCCGATCGGCAGCACGAAGTCATCGAGCTTCGGCACGTCGAAGGACTGGCCGTAAAGGATTTCGTTCTCGAGGAAGATGACCGGGTTCGGATCGCGGATCGCCGCCTTCAGCAAGCCCTTGGCGTCGGCGGCGGTGTAAGGCATCACCACTTTCAGGCCCGGAATGTGGCTATACCAGGCGGCATAGCACTGCGAGTGCTGGGCAGCGACCCGGGCGGCGGCGCCGTTCGGTCCCCGGAACACGATCGGCGCGCCCATCTGGCCGCCCGACATATAGAGCGTCTTGGCGGCGGAGTTGATGATCTGGTCGATCGCCTGCATGGCGAAGTTGAAGGTCATGAACTCGACGATCGGCTTCAGGCCAGCCATCGCAGCACCAACGCCAACGCCGGCAAAGCCATGCTCGGTGATCGGCGTGTCGACGACGCGCCGCGGCCCGAACTCCTGCAGCAACCCTTGTGTGATCTTGTAGGCGCCCTGGTATTCGGCGACCTCCTCGCCCATGACGAAGACATCGCCATCGCGGCGCATTTCCTCGGCCATCGCGTCACGCAGCGCTTCACGCACCGTGGTCGAGACCATCTCCGTGCCGGCCGGAATGTCCGGATCGGCGGCGATTTCCGTCTTTGGAGCAGCAGCCACCGGCGCGGCAGCCGGCTTTGTGGCCTCCGCCTTGTCCTCGGCGGCGGCTGGAGCCTCTGCCTTTGCGGGTGCTTCCACCTTGGCAGGAGCCGCGGCCTTGCCGATATCACCGGCACTTTCGCCATCCTGCAACAGCACGGCGATGGGTGTGTTGACCTTGACGCCTTCGGTGCCGGCAGCGATCAGGATCTTGCCCAGCGTGCCTTCGTCAACGGCTTCGACTTCCATCGTCGCCTTGTCGGTCTCGATCTCGGCGATGACGTCGCCGGCGACGACCTTGTCGCCCTCGTTCTTCAACCACTTGGAAAGATTGCCCTCTTCCATGGTCGGCGAGAGAGCGGGCATGAGAATTTCGATCGGCATGTCCTTGCCCTCCCGTTACAATACGATATCGGTCCAGAGCTCGGACGGATCCGGCTCCGCGTCGTTCTGGGCAAATTCGGCGGCGTCGGCGACGATGTCGCGGACCTCCTTGTCGATGGTCTTGAGTTCGTCCTCGGTCGCCCACTTCTTCTCGATCAGCCGCGCCTTGACCTGTTCGATCGGGTCATGCTCGGAGCGCATCTTCTGCACTTCTTCCTTGGAGCGATACTTCGCCGGATCGGACATCGAGTGGCCGCGATAGCGATAGGTCTGCATTTCGAGGATCAATGGGCCGTTGCCGGCACGGCACCATTCGGTGGCCAGGTCGCCCGCCGCCTTGACGGCGCGGACATCCATGCCGTCGACCTGGATGCCGGGAATCTTGAACGAGGCGCCGCGATGCGAAAAGTCCGTCTCGGCTGACGAGCGCGAGACCGAGGTGCCCATGGCATAGCGGTTGTTCTCGATAATGTAGATCACCGGCAGCTTCCACAGCGAGGCCATGTTGAAGCTTTCATAGACCTGGCCCTGGTTGGCCGCACCGTCGCCGAAATAGGTCAGCGAGACATTGTTGTTGTCGCGGTAGCGGTTGGCGAAGGCCAAGCCCGTGCCGAGCGACACCTGCGCGCCGACGATGCCGTGGCCGCCGTAAAAGTGCTTTTCCTTGGAGAACATATGCATGGAGCCGCCCTTGCCCCGTGACAGGCCGCCGCGACGCCCGGTCAGCTCGGCCATGACGCCACGCGGCGACAGCTCCATCGCCAGCATGTGACCGTGGTCGCGATAGGCGGTGATCATCTGATCGCCGTCGATCAGCGCCATCTTCATGCCGGTGACGACCGCTTCCTGGCCGATATAGAGATGGCAGAAGCCGCCGATGAAGCCCATGCCGTAAAGCTGGCCGGCCTTTTCCTCGAAGCGGCGGATGAGCAGCATGTGCCGGTAAGCGGCAAGCTCTTCGTCCTTGGTGAATTCGGCGGGCTTGGGGGCCGAAAGCCCCGATTTGCCGTCGGATTTGGATTTGGCAGGCGCTTTTCTGGCGGCGGTGGCCATGCATCACTCCCTGTTGGCGTCTCTTTGTGGACATTAGAGCAGAGGAAATCTGCTCTGGGGAGATCAGCTCCTCCCCACCGATTTGAGGGAGGCTAACACGCGTTAAAGCGTTGCGCCATGCCGAATTTGCATAGCTGGCATGCGCCTAAGCGATTAAAATCATTGAAAATATTGGCGATTAACTCGATATCGGTTATTTCGCCGACGCCGGCAACATGATGGTGATTTCATCAGCCTGGGACAGATTGAGCGCCTTGCGCGCCTGCTCGTCGAGCATGTCCTTCTCCAGCGTGCCTTCATGCATCAGTCGAACGCGGCGCTCGAGTTCCATGCGGCGCGCCTTGATCGCATCGAGCTGGCTCTGCAGCGCAACCGTCTGGGCTTCCAGCTGATATTTCGAATAGATGCCGAATTCACCGTGATAGGCATGAAAGCCGAAATAGGCCAGGAACGCCACGCAGAGCGAGGGAATGATCAGCCGGCCGGTGTTTCTCTGCTTGTGCTGACGCGTCCACATCGCCCGATTCCTCTCGGCCGCGAACTCAGGCGGCTCACGACCTTTTTCGCCCGATTGTGCTTAACGGACGGTTACGGGTGACCGGTTTGGCGAGCCGAAATGAAAAAGGGCGGGAATGCTCCCGCCCTTTCATCCGATATCCGGGATCCCGAATCCCGAATGCTTGCGGATCAGTCCTTGACCACCGACTTGCCGGCATAGCTTGCCTGCTTGCCGAGCTCTTCCTCGATGCGGATCAGCTGATTGTACTTGGCCATGCGGTCGGAGCGCGACAGCGAGCCGGTCTTGATCTGTCCGCAATTGGTGGCAACCGCGAGATCGGCGATGGTCGAATCCTCGGTTTCGCCCGAGCGGTGAGACATGACGGCGGTGTAGCCGGCCTTGTGCGCGGTTTCGACGGCGTCGAGCGTTTCCGTCAGCGAGCCGATCTGGTTGACCTTGACCAGGATCGAATTGGCAACGCCCATGCGGATGCCGTCGCGCAGCCGTGCGGTGTTGGTGACGAACAGGTCGTCGCCGACCAGCTGGGTCTTCTTGCCGATCAGGTCGGTGAGGTACTTCCAGCCTTCCCAGTCGTCCTCGGCCAAGCCGTCCTCGATCGAGATGATCGGATAATCGGCGGCAAGCTTGGCCAGGTATTTGGCCTGGGCCTTGGGGTCACGTGTCTTCTTCTCGCCCTCATAGACGTAGTTGCCGTCCTTGAAGAACTCGGTCGCCGCGCAATCAAGGCCGAGCGCGATCTCCTCGCCCGGCTTGAAGCCGGCCTGCTCGATCGATTCCATGATGAAGTCGAGCGCCACCGGCGCGCTTTTCAGGTTCGGGGCAAAGCCGCCCTCATCGCCGACATTGGTGTTGTGGCCGGCGTCCTTCAGTTTCTTGCGCAACGTGTGGAAGATTTCCGAACCCCAGCGCACCCCTTCGCGCAGCGTCGGCGCGCCGATCGGCATGATCATGAATTCCTGGAAGTCGATGGGGTTGTCGGCATGCGCGCCGCCATTGATGATGTTCATCATCGGCACCGGCAGGACATGCGCCTTGGTGCCGCCGACATAGCGGTAGAGCGGCAGGCCGGCGGCATCGGCAGCGGCCTTGGCCACCGCCAGGGAGACGCCGAGAATGGCGTTGGCGCCGAGCCGGCTCTTGTTGGGCGTGCCGTCAAGCTCGATCATGGTCTGGTCGATATGGATCTGGTTTTCGGCCTCCATGCCGCCGATCGCCTCGAACAGCTCACCGTTCACCGCTTCGACGGCCTTGAGCACGCCCTTGCCGAGATAGCGGGCGCCGCCGTCGCGCAGTTCGACGGCCTCGTGGGCACCGGTCGAGGCGCCCGACGGGACCGCCGCGCGGCCCATCGAGCCGTCTTCGAGAATGACATCGACCTCGACGGTCGGATTTCCACGGCTGTCCAGGATTTCACGCCCGACAATGTCGATGATGGCGGTCATTGCGATGTCCTCGATTGATCTGACTGATGTCGCGCACGTCTTAGCCAAAGTGCTGCAAAAGGCAATCGGCCGGCTCGCAATTATTGCCGTGGCGTCAGCCCCGAACGATTCACGAAGCGCAAATCGCTGTCATCATAAGTCATGTACGGCGGACCGGCTTGCGGCTATGATGTGGGTGCGCGGGGCGAAACAGGAGGAGTTTCGCCATGTCCCAGTTGAGCGGTATCGTGAGTTTGTTCCTGATCGCGGCTGCGTTCCTGACGTCGTGCGACAATCAGCAGTCGCCACCCAAGGCGATGGCCCCCGTGCACATCAGCGAATAGCTGCCACATCAAACCAAAATGGCCCCGTCTCGACGGGGCCATTTTGGTTTTGAGCCGTCAGTGCCAGTAAGGCGTGACCTTGTAGTAGTCGTAGGAGGCGTCGCGAGCGGTCTCGCCATCCGCGTCGGTCAGTTCGTTGATCGAATAGGCAGGCGCCGCCTTCAACTGCTCCTTGGAGAACGGCACGACATAGCCGCCCTTGTCCTCGTCATAGTCGAGGCTGGCCCACGGAATGGCATGATATTTTTCGCCGATGCCGAGGAAGCCTCCGAAACCAATCACCGCGAACATGATGCCGTTCGACGTCTTGTCGAGCATGACGTCCTGGATGCTGCCGATGCTCTTGCCTTCGGTGTTGTAGACCGAAGTGCCGATGACTCGCGAAGCGGCAATGGCTTGGGTGTGGCCCGTCTGGGTTGTCATGATGTGCTCCTCATTGTCGTTGATCTATGCTTTGACAATGAGGGGCGCGGGCGAAAGTTCCCGACTTTTTTCGGCGACGATCGGTTCACTCCGTGAGGATGAAGGTGACCTTCATGTTGACGCGATAGGCAGCAATCTTGCCGTCTTCGACAACGATCTTCTGATCCTGGATCCAGGCGCCTTCGACGTTCTTCAGGGTTTTCGAAGCGCGCGCAATTCCCTTTTCGATGGCGTCCTGAAAGCTCTTCTTCGACGATGATGTGATTTCGGTGACGCGGGCAACAGACATGGCTTCCTCCTGCCAAAACGCTCATTTGCCGGGCAAGCGTACAGCCGGCTTATGCCGATCACAAGCGCTGGCGCCCCTGGGACCATTGTCATGCCGCCGCCCGGCGTGGCATTGAAGGGGCGTCCAGTCGTTTGGGGAGGCGGCAATGGCCCGAAGGCGCAGTCAGCAGCCAGCAGCGGCGCAGCCGCCGGTGGTCGACGCCAATGCCGCCAACGCGTCCAGCGGCTACTTCTTTGCCGGCGCCATGGTGCTGATCGCCATCCTGATCCCCTGGTATTTCGAGCTGCCGCTCAACTTCGATGTGACCGACCGCGAATTCAATCCGCTCGTCTTCGTACCGGTCGTGTTCGCGGTGATCGGGCTCTACGCGTTGCCAAAGGCGATCCGCGACACGCTGCGCGTGCGCAAATTCGGTGCGACGACACTGCAGGCCGGCCCGGCAAGACCCGGCGGACACTTCGAGGGCCTGGTTCGCTCCAGCCGCGACCTCAGCCCCAGCGGCGACTACACCGTCCTACTTCGTTGCATTCGCACCTACCGCGTCGGCGGACCAATTGTGAACACCATCGCGGAGGACAAATCGACCTACAAGGAAGAACTCAAATACCAGGAAAAGCTCGTCGTCCCGCGTGGTTCGGTGCAGTCGAGCGCGGGCATCCCTTTGCGTTCGCAATCCCGGCGGACGCGCTGCCATCCAACGGACCGCCGGTCTACGAGCGCCAGCACGGTAATGTCCGCTGGATCCTGACGGTCACGGCGCCGATGCCGGGCGTCGACTATTATGCGGTGTTCGCGATCGACATGAGGCGGTCGGGCCAGAACAACTGATGCGATGCCGGAAGTATCCTCGGACGTTTCAGAGGCCCTTGGCGATGCGGTCGAATGCCATCAGCCGCTCAAGCAGGGCCGGCATGTCCTTCAACGGCAGCATGTTCGGGCCGTCGGAAGAGGTCGAGTTGTCGGGATCCTGATGGGTCTCGATGAACACGCCGGCAACGCCGACGGCGACAGCCGCGCGGGCCAGCGTCTCGACAAAGCGGCGTTCACCACCCGAGGATCCGCCCTGCCCGCCCGGCTGCTGCACCGAGTGCGTGGCGTCGAAGATCACCGGCGCGCCGATCTCGGCCATGATGGGCAGAGCACGCATGTCGGACACCAGTGTGTTGTAGCCAAAGGACGCGCCGCGCTCGGTGGTCAGCACATTGGCGTTGCCGGAGCCGGTAATCTTGGCGACGACGTTCTTCATGTCCCAAGGGGCGAGGAATTGTCCCTTCTTCACGTTGATCACCTTGCCGGTTTTGGCGGCGGCGACCAGCATGTCGGTCTGGCGCGACAGGAAAGCCGGAATCTGCAGGACGTCCACATGCGGCGCGACGATGGCGCACTGCTCCTCGGTGTGGACATCGGTCAGCACGGGGAGTGAAAATTCCTTGCGCAGTTCGTCGAAGACGGGAAGGGCTGCGTCCATGCCGGCACCCCGGGTCGCGGACAGTGAGGTGCGGTTGGCCTTGTCGTAGCTGGTCTTGTAGACGAGGCCTATGCCGAGCTTGCCGGTCAGTTCCTTCAGCGCGCCGGCCATGTCGAAGGCATGCTGGCGCGATTCAAACTGGCAAGGGCCGGCGATCAGCGACAGCGCCGCATTGTTGTCGAAGACGACATTGCCGACGGTTACCGACGAATTGGGCGCTTGCGGCTTGCTCATGGGATCTCCCGGAAAATGAAAGCCGCGCCCTGTCCAGGCGCAGGCTGCACGACAATATCATTGCCCGCTATATCGTGTTGGATGGAATTGGCTGCAAGCAGCCTCGATGTGACATCGGCGCACCGGACCGAAAAGACCACAGCGGCGAAGCGAAGGTCCGTCGGCGCGCCAGCCGGCAGGCCAAAGCGCGCGGTGAAAGACGCGCGGTCAAGCACGGTCAAATCTGCATTCGGCAAGTGAAACGTGCCGCCATGCCCATTGGCGGTCGGAGCGTCCACCGCCACGGAAATCAGCCGACGCTGTACTCCAGGCGCATCGCTGACCGCAACGATCTCGACAATTCCGGTGGCGCCGTTGGCGTGGGCCTGCAAAGCCGCGCGGTCCACATCAGGCGCGTTGACCCGCTCGCAGGCAAACAGGAAGGCGTCCGTGGCCCCGGCCCCGGCCGCGAAGGCGAGCTTGAACGATGCGATGTCGCTTTTGCCCGCCGTGTCCGTGAAGGCGCGCGAGAAGCTCAGCATGTCGCCCGCCGAGATGCCTGCTTCGAGGTAGCGCGCATGGTCGGCGTCGACGTTGCCGGTTGCAAGGACCATCGCCGAAAAGCCCTCATCGCCGTTGCTCTCGCGATAGATGCGGTCGCGCGTGACGAACACATTGCCCTTTGCAATGGCCTGCGTCGCGGCCCGTTCATCACCGATCGCCAGCGGCTCCAGATAGGCGCCATCGGCGAGGAACACACAGCAGTTTTCGGTTCCGAAGGGATGGATGCCGGTCGGGGCAACGACGAAGCCAAGCGCGGTGAGCCGGGCTCGCGCCACCTCAAGGCTCTGCGTCGGCAGCACCAGATGATCGAGAGGATGAGTGCCAATGGCAGTGGTTCGGGTCATGCAGGCGCGATGTGCATCATTCCGCAAACCGGTTCAAGACATGATCGCAATCCCGACCGGTCCACCAAGCTATTTCACGGGCAGTCGAAAAAGACACCGTCGGGAGCGTGGCCTCGATCAGCCGCTGGCCACGACATCGGCGGAATAACGCAGTTCGCGCATCGGTTTGACCTTGCTGGTGGTCTGCGCGTAGAGGGGGTGCGCCTTGTAGGCGGCCAGCGCGGCGTCATCGGCGAATTCCGCATAGACGACCACGTCGACCTCGTCCGACAGCGGATCGACCTTGGTGTTCAAGGTGACCTCGAAAAGGCTGGAATGGGGGATGTTGCCGAGCGCCAACAGACCGGTGCGCACGGCCTCGACATCCTCTTTACGCCGCGCGCTGAAGAAAACGATATGTCGGATCAACCCCGCCTCCTCGATCAAAATGCTGGGGTCTTTTGTGACGGCAGGACGGTGGCGTCAATCGACAAGGATGTCGCGGCTGCCAGTCGTTCGAATGGACGCTAGCCGGTGACGGATCGCACGACGTGCGAGACACCCCTCACCGTGGAGTCCAGATACCGGCCCTGATTGTATAGGCCGTCCCAGATCAGGAAAAACGTGATGGCGGCAATGACGACTACATAACGCATGGCTAAATCTATCGCACAAGCAAGGGAGCAGCCATAGGCGTTTTTGGCGCGTTCGGCCCTTGCTGTGTAAAAGGCAGATCCACGCCAGCGAGAGCGACCCCGCTTGGCACAGCCCCGTTTGCAGCCTGCCTCTTGAAGTCCCCCCTCATGACGTGGAAGATTGTCGCAGGGATTCACTGGGAAGTGCTGAAGCTCAGGGGAAAAGGAGCGCGCGCTTTTCGTTCGAGCCCGCCCTTCACTCAGCCGGTCAGCACCCGTGATGAGGCAAAGGCGTTCGAACCCGGCGAATGATCCAAGAGAACCGCGGCCCGGCAATTTGCGCCGACACCGCGGAAATCCAGGGGCGTGAGATGGCACACAAGGAACATTTTGGCGCAGCATTGAGCGACGCGGTCAGGCTGGACGAATTCAATTTTGCCGAGATCGTCAAGGGCCTGCCGGCCAAGGCCCGCATGGTGCTGTCAGCGGCGATGAACCTGCCACGCGGGTCGCTCAAGGTCAGGATGCCGGACGGGCGCGCCGTCCTCGTCGGCGGCAAGGGACCCGGCCCGGACGCCGAACTGGTGCTCAAGAACTGGCGCTTGCCGGGCCGCGCCTTTTCTGGCGGCACGATCGGCGTTGCCGAATCCTACATGGACGGCGATTGGGACAGCCCCGACGTGACCAGCTTCCTGGAGCTGTTCGTGGTCAATTCGGTCGTCGGCGAGCGTATCGCGGGCGGCACCAGCTGGCTGATCAATACCGTCCAGCGCATTCGCCACTGGTTCAACCAGAACACGCGCACCGGCTCGAAGCGCAACATCTCGGCGCATTACGACCTCGGTAACGCCTTCTACAAGGAATGGCTCGATCCGAGCATGACCTATTCTTCGGCGCTCTACACGACAGGTGCCAACGACCTGGAAAGCGCGCAAGCCGCCAAATATCGTGCGTTGGCGAAGGATACAGGGATAGGTCCGAAGGACCACGTGCTGGAAATCGGCTGTGGCTGGGGCGGCTTCGCCGAATTCGCAGCACGCGAGATCGGCTGCCGGGTGACCGGGCTGACGATCAGCCGCGAGCAGCACGATTTCGCCAAGGCGCGTATCGCCAAGGCCGGGCTTGCCGACAAGGTCGACATCAAGCTGCAGGACTATCGCGACGAAACCGGCACCTATGACCGCATCGCCTCGATCGAGATGTTCGAGGCGGTCGGCGAGAAATACTGGCCTGTGTTTTTCGGCAAGATGAAGGCCTGCCTGAGGCCCGGCGGCACCGCCGGCCTGCAGATCATCACCATCAACGAAGCCGCCTACGATACGTATCGCGCAAGGCCCGATTTCATCCAGCGCTACGTTTTCCCGGGCGGCATGCTGCCGACGCCGTCGATCCTGAAAGCACTCGGCAAGGATCACGGCCTTGCCCATCTGCGCGAGCGCGTGTTTCCGGACGATTACGCGCGTACGCTCGCCGAATGGCGCCACCGGTTCTGGGCGTCATGGGAGAAGATCGTCCCGCTCGGCTTCGACGACCGCTTCAAGAAGCTCTGGGAGTTCTACCTGCACTATTGCGAGGCCGGATTCCGCGCCAGCTACATCGACGTGCGCCAGGTGGTCTACAAGGCGTAAGTCGAGAACGCTCTTCGATTCATTGCCGCTGACCAGGCGATGTCGAGCATGATCTCGATATCGTCGCTCGGTCGCCGTCAAAAAGTCCAATCGCGAAGCAGGATGCCGCGCAGGACGGACGAATCGGAAATCACCTGATGCGCAAACGGACGATCTTCTTCGGCGTCATTGTTGTCGCTGCGGCGGGCATCCGGCTCAACAACACCTCTCTGTTGTCGAGCCGCGCCGGCAGCCCGGAGGTGCTCGCCCATCGCGGCCTTGCTCAGGACTACGCACGTGAAGGTATAACGGGTGAGACTTGCACGGCCAGTCGCATGTTGCCGCCGCGCCATGCCTACCTCGAAAACACGATCCCCTCGATGGAGGCCGCCTTCGCGCTGGGCGCTGACGCGCTTGAACTGGATGTCCACCCGACGACGGACGGCAAGTTCGCCGTCTTCCACGACTGGACGCTGGATTGTCGCACGGAAGGCAAGGGAGAAACACGCAACCATTCCATGGCCGAGTTGAAGACGCTCGATGTCGGCTATGGCTACACCGCGGATGGCGGCAAGAGTTTTCCCTTTCGCGGGACGGGTATCGGCATGATGCCATCGCTGGATGAGGTTCTGTCGCATTTCCCGGCCCACCGCTTCAACATCAACGTCAAGAGCAACGACCCGGGCGAAGGCGAAAAGCTGGCCGCACGGCTCGCCACGCTGTCGCCTGCCGAACGCTTCTATCTGTCGGTCTATGGCGGCGACAATCCGGTTGCCGCGGTCAAGGCCGCGCTACCGGACATGCATACGCTAAGCCGCGCGTCGCTGACGCAATGCATCCTGCGCTATGCCGCGATTGGCTGGAGCGGCTACGTTCCAGATGCCTGCCGCAATGGCACCTTGCTCATCCCCGTCAACATCGCAAAATGGATGTGGGGTTGGCCAAACCGGTTTCTCGATCGCATGCAAGGCGTCGATAGCCGCGTCTACCTGCGCGGCCCTTATTCCGGCGGCGACTTTTCGCAAGGGCTCGACGATCCCGAACTGATCAAGCAGCTGCCGAACGGCTATTCCGGCGGCATTTCCACGGATGCGCTGGATCTCATCATGCCTGACATCAAGGAGCGGTTCGCGCCGCCGGCTGAATCCACGCCATAGGGCCTGGATTCGAGCCGACCCGAACCGAACCACCCTTCAAAGCAGGATGCGGTATTTCGCGAATCCTGCTTCGCCCTCACCCGCCGGCTCGATCTTCAGCAACTTCACCTCGGCAATGAAATCCTTCGCCCTGGCGCCGGTTTCGAACACGGCGCTGGTTCCAGGCAATGGTGCGAACGACCAGTTGCCGTCCGCCGACGGGTTGATCGTGCCCTCGCTGACGATGTAGCGAACGATGACGTCGCGATTGGTGTCCGGCGCTTCGTAGATGATCTTCGAGGCATTGATGTCGGGGAAATTGCCGCCGCCGCCGGCTCGGTAATTGTTGGTCGCAACGACGAATTTTTGTTTGGGATCAATTGGTTTTCCATCGAAACTCAGGTCGACGATACGGTTGGCGCCGGCGTTCGCCAGCCCGCCCTTGGCATCGTATTTCGGCGGCTGCGACAGATCTATCCTGTAGGTGACGCCGTCGATGACGTCGAAATTGTAGGATGGGAAGTCGGTGTTGATCAGGGCCTGATCGGCCTTCCCTGGCTCGATCCGGTTGAAGATGCCGGCCGACATTTCCAGCCATTCCTTGACCTGCGCACCGGTGATTTCGACCGCACGCACGGTGTTGGGATAGAGGTAGAGGTCGGCAACGTTCTTGATAGCGATATCGCCTGCCGGCACGTCGGTATAATAGTCGGCGCCGTTGCGCCCGCCGGCCTTGAACGGAGCGGCCGCCGACAGCAGCGGCACATCCTTCCATTGCGTGTTCTTGAGAATGTCCCTGAGGTACCAGGTCTGCGCCTGGCTAACGACCTGCACCGACGGATCGTCGGCGACCAGCGCGAAATAGGAATAGAGCGGCGCGGAGGTCTTGCCGACGGGACGCCGCACATACGCCAGTGTCGCCTGGTGGTCCTGCTCGAGTGCCGCGATGATGCGCTTGTCGTCGGGGACAGTCGGCTTGTTCTTGTTGTCGACGCGCTCGAAGATCGGCCGCGCCTCGGAAGTGGCTGAAACGACCTTCCATTTCGACCCGTCGCGTTCCAGCATCAGGTCGATCAGCCCCATATGCGAGCCCCAGAATCCACCCATGACGGCGGGTTTGCCCTGCAGCGTGCCTTTCTGCGTGTCGACACCTTCAAGCGACTGGAAGTCCTTCTTGCCGGGGAACACCAGATGCTGGTGACCGGTGAACACCGCATCGATGCCATCGACACCGGCGACAAAGAACGAAGCGTTCTCCATCATGTCGCCCTGCTTCACGTCGATGCCGGAATGCGAGAGCGCGATGACGATGTCGGCGCCCTCTTCCTTCATCTGCGGCACCCAGGCCTTGGCCGCCTCGACGATGTCACGCGTCTTGACGCTGCCTTCGAGGTTCTTGAGATCCCAGACCATGATCTGCGGCGGCACGAAGCCGATGATGCCGATCCTGATCGGCAGTTCGGCGCCCGAACCGTCCTTGATCTTCTTGTCGAGGATGACATAGGGCTTGAGGTAGAGTTTGTCGTCGCGCGGGTTCGCGGCCAGCTCGGTGCCGCGGATCAGATTGGCGCAGACGAAGGGGAAATTAGCGCCGGCCAGCACCTTGTCCAGGAATGACAGGCCGTAGTTGAATTCGTGGTTGCCGAGCGTCGAGCACTCGTAGCCGAGCAGGTTCATGCCTTTCATGATCGGATGCAGGTCGCCGTCCTTCAGTCCCTTCTCATAGGCGATGTAGTCGCCCATCGGGTTGCCCTGCAGCAGGTCGCCATTGTCGATCAGCATGGAATTCACGGCTTCCTTGCGTACGGCGTCGATCAGGGAAGCCGTACGCGACAGCCCCATCGAGTCGTTCGCTTTGTCGGCGTAATAATCGTAAGGCAGCACGTTCACATGGATGTCGGTGGTTTCCATGATCCGGAGATGCGCCTGGTTACCTTGAGCGCGGGCGGAGAACGGATGCAGCATGATCAGTGCCCCTGCGGCGGCGCCCGCAAGGAGATCGCGGCGGGACACGGGATGGAGCAGTTGCGACATGTTTTCTCCTTCGACGACGTAACAGGCCCTGCCCCAAAGCGAATTTCGCTCTGAAACTCATCCAAGTCCATTCAAGAAGTTGCGCGCGCCAAACATCAGTCGATCAGCAACAGATGACGCGCGGATGAACATACGCAGCCGAAGAAGATCAGCCCTTGTCGTCGTCGCCCTGGGTGATCAGCCGCGCGCTGCGCTGGCCCGTCGCGTAGATCCATAGCCAGCTCAACGAAACCGCAAGCCGGTTGCGAAAGCCGATCAGGAAATAGATGTGAGCAATCCCCCACAGCCACCAGGCCGCCCAGCCGGTCAGCTTGATCCAGCCGAAATCGATCACCGCGGCGCGCTTGCCGATCGTGGCGAGATCGCCGTCATGCCGGTAGCGGAACGGCCGCGCGACGGTGTCGCCGGCAAGCCGCGCCTTCAAGGTGGTGGCAACATGCCGGCCCTGCTGCTTGGCGGCTGGTGCTACGCCGGGAACGGGCCGCCCGTCAGGCCGCAGGACATGAGCGGCATCGCCGATGACGAAAATCTCCGGGCTGCCAGGCACGCTCAGATCAGGCTCGACCAGCACCCTGCCCGCCCGGTCCGCGGCCGCGCCGAGCCATTCGGCGGCTGGTGAAGCGGCAACGCCCGCCGCCCACAGGATCGTCTTCGCCGCCAATTGCTTGTCGCCGAAGACGACGCCCTCGGCGTCGCAACGCGTAACAGCCCGGCCGAGTTCGATCGTTACGCCCAGCCGCTCGAGCGCTTTGCCGGCATAGTCGGAAAGTTTCGGTGCGAAATTGGCAAGGATGCGGTCACCGGCTTCGATCAGCACCACGCGCGTTTGCCGCGTGTCGATGTTGCGAAACTCGCCGTGCAGCGTGTCGTGCGCGAGCTCGACGATGGTGCCGGCCAGCTCAACGCCGGTCGGCCCGCCGCCGACGATTGCAATGGTCAGCAGCGCCTGGCGTTTGGCGGGATCGGTTTCTCGCTCGGCCTGCTCGAAGGCCAAAAGAATGCGCCGCCGAACCGTGGTGGCGTCCTCCAGCGTCTTCAGGCCGGGCGCGAAAGACTCCCATTCGTCATGGCCGAAATAGGCGTGGCGGGCACCGGTGGCGAGCAGCAGCGTGTCGTAAGCGACCGCGCTACCGTCATCGAGCAGGACTTTTTTGCCGGCACGATCGATGCCGACAACATTGGCAAGCAGCGTCGTCACATCCTTGCGCTTGCGCAGGAGGTGGCGGACCGGCCAAGCGATCTCGGACGTCGCCAGCGCCGTGGTCGCCACCTGGTAGAGCAGTGGCTGGAAAAGGTGATGGTTGCGCTTGTCGATCATGGTGATGCGCACCGGTGCGCCACCAAGCGCTCGCGTGAATTCGAGACCACCGAAACCCGCGCCGACAACGACGATACGAAGGCTGGCCTGGTTCATCTCAATTCACCCCTGACGGGCAATATTGCCTGCCCCAAATGTAGGTACTTTTGTGCAACGCAGCAACAGACCGCCGGTGCCTGAGACTCGTCGTTCCATGTCGTGAATGCACATGTTGTATCGTATCGCGAGGTATAGCGTCATCGAACACGCGATGAGGTGAGGCATGGCCGACGATCATGACGATGAGGCTCCGGCGCAATATTCTTCGCCGCCCTGTTTCATGCATGAACTCGATCCGGAATTCCGTGCGCCTCTAAGCGACTGGACCGATGTTAGGCGCTGGCGCAAGGCCGAGCGCGAACGCCTGATCGCCGCGCGTCTTGCCGTTTCGGCCGACGCGCGAACCGTCATGTCGCAACGCATCGCCGAAGGCCTCGACGCGATCATCGGCGAGATCGCCGGCCGCATGGTCAGCCTTTACTGGCCGTTTCGCGGCGAGCCGGATCTACGGCCATGGATGGCGTCCATCAATGAACGCGGTGGCCGCACAGCGCTGCCTATCGTCGTGGAGAAAGGGCAACCGCTGATCTTCCGTACCTACAAATCCGGAGATCGGCTGGAAAAAGGCATCTGGAACATCCCGATCCCCGCCGAGGGCGATCCGGTGCTGCCCGACATCGTCATCTCGCCGATCGTCGGCATCGATCCGTCAAACTATCGCCTGGGCTATGGTGGCGGCTTCTTCGACCGCACACTGGCCGCCATGCCATTCAAGCCGCTGGTCATCGGCGTCGGCTATGAGCTGCAGCGTATCGCGACCATCTATCCGCAACCGCACGATATCCCGATGGATCGGATCGTAACGGTGACCTAGGCCATTTCCGGCTTCATGCCCATGGCGGTCCGGTCGACGATTTCGCGCAAGGCAAAGGACGAATTGATCTTGGTCACATGCGGCATCGCCGACAGCCATTCCTTGTGGATGCGCTCATAGTCGACGAGATCCTTTGCCGCGATGCGCAGGATGTAGTCGTATTCGCCCGACATCAGATGGCACGACAGCACGTTCGGGCAGCGCTTGATCGCCGCCTCGAAATCCGACAGCGTCTTCTCGAACTGCCCCGACAGCGATATGTGCACGATCGCCGTCATCTGGTGGCCAAGTGCTGCATTGGAAAGCCGGGCGTGGTAGCCGCGGATGGTTCCGGATTTCTCCAGATTGTCGAGCCGGCGCGAACAGGCCGACTGCGACAGGCCAACCTTCTCGGCAAGTGCTGCATTGGGTATCCTGCCATCCTTCTGCAGAGTCTCGAGAATGGCGATATCAATCCTGTCGAGCGGCATTTTTCGTGAATCCTGCGAATATCCTGCTATTTTGCGCAACAATTATCGAAACGCGCCCATCCGCGCAAGCGCATTCGCAAACACCTGCACACCGATTCGTGGTTCACTCCATCCATACAGGGAACGAGCCCAAAAGGGCCGGATCAGGAGAAGAAAATGCGCGTCGGCTGCCCCAAGGAAATCAAGAACCACGAATATCGCGTCGGCCTCACCCCCGGCTCGGTCCGCGAATATGTCGCCCACGGCCACGAAGTGCTGGTCGAGACCGGCGCCGGGGCCGGCATCGGCGCCGATGACAACGCCTACCGCGCCGCCGGCGCCACGATTGCCAAGACGGCCGCCGACGTGTTCGCCAAGTCGGACATGATCGTCAAGGTCAAGGAGCCGCAGCCCAACGAATGGGCGCAGCTGCGCGAAGGCCAGATCCTGTACACCTATCTTCATCTTGCCCCGGACCCGGAACAGACCAAAGGCCTGCTTGCTTCCGGCGTGACGGCAATCGCCTACGAGACCGTGACCGACGATCGTGGCGGCCTGCCGCTGCTGGCACCGATGTCGGAAGTCGCCGGACGTCTGTCGATCCAGGCCGGCGCCACGGCGCTGCAGAAGGCCAATGGCGGCCGCGGCGTGCTGCTGGGCGGCGTGCCCGGCGTGCTGCCCGGCAAGGTCACCGTGCTCGGCGGCGGCGTTGTCGGCCTGCACGCTGCCAGGATGGCGGTCGGGCTTGGAGCCGATGTCACCATCATCGATCGTTCGATCCCGAGATTGCGCCAGCTCGACGACCTCTTCACCGGTCGCGTCCATACCCGCTACTCGACTGTCGAAGCGCTGGAAGAAGAGTGCTTTTCGGCCGACATCGTCGTCGGCGCGGTGCTGATCCCGGGCGCTGCGGCGCCCAAGCTGGTTTCGCGCGAAATGCTCTCGGGCATGAAGAAGGGCTCGGTGCTGGTCGACGTCGCCATCGACCAGGGCGGCTGCTTCGAGACCTCGCATGCCACCACTCACGCCGATCCGACCTACGAGGTGGACGGCGTCATCCACTATTGCGTCGCCAATATGCCGGGCGCCGTGCCGGTCACGTCAGCCCATGCGCTCAACAACGCGACGCTTCACTACGGCCTGCAGCTTGCCGACAAGGGCCTGAAGGCGCTGGTCGACGACCATCATTTGCGCAACGGCCTCAATGTCCACAAGGGCAAGATCACCAACCGGGCGGTCGCCGAAGCACTCGGCTACGAACTGGTCGAGCCGAAAGCGGTTCTCGCTGCCTGATTTCACGAAAAGACAGCTTCCTCCCGTCTCACCCGCCGGTTCCATGCCGGCGGGTTTTTCTTTGGGGTAGGAGCGGGCAACAAAAAAGCGGAGCCAAAGCCCCGCTTCCTCGATATCGAGATTTGCCGCCGGTTCATTCCGCGGTCGGCAAATCGATCGACAATCGCTTTCTATCGCGATTGTGCGACGGGAGTACGACAGCGTCTCCCGTCGGCAATCCCGGCGCCTCATGCGCGCTCGATGCGGCACTGGTAGCAATTGTTGCGCGCCGAGCGGACATGGACGTAGGCGATATCGTCCCGTTCCAACAAGGTGGCGGCCCGCGCGGTGATGTCTCCGGTTGGGATGACACCGCCACTGCCATAGACGATACGATCATCGCTGCCATAGCCGCGCACGATATAGTTGGGGCTTTCGAGAATCTCGGGAAGTGCTTCGCTCCCGGCGGCACGGTCGCATTCCTCGGCATGCAGGAAGATCGGCCCGGTCTCGGCATAGGGCTGAAGCTCCGGGAATGGCCGGTAGGCCAGAATGAGGTAAGCGTCACCGGCGGCGATGTTTCTCAGGCAATGCCGGCAAGGCATGCCGTCACCGTCGGAAATTCTGCGCTCGGGCGTCTGGCCATAAGCGTCGGAGCCGCCGCGCTGCAGAGCTCTGACATCTTCGGTCGGCAATGCCTTGAACTGGATTGTCATGGTGAAATCTCCGGTGTCGTTGACCGGAAATTATGCCCTCAGATCCACGCTTCCCACCCGATTCCCGCCAAATGTCGAAGGACCGATCGACTTTCTGCGATCGCTCCCGGACCAGATCTGTTCACATCAGTTGTCCCTTCAATCCGGCATGATTAGCCAGATAAACAATTCATGTCGTCCTTCGTGAGGTCAGCGTATGAAATCGTCGAAGCGGCGCAACGTCACCCGGCGATTCTGCCAATTCTCGTTCTGCGTCTGCACCAGCAGGAACTCCTCACCGTAACCAACGGTTTCCAGTGCATAGCCGGGCACACCGAATTCGCGCACCAGCGTGCGTTTGAGCGAAGCGGCGCGCTGTTCGGACAGGGCCTGGTTCGACTGGAAAGAACCGACGGCGTCGGTATGGCCCTCGATCAGCACGCGGGCGCCCGGATCGCGGCGCAGGATGCGCCGCAGCGCATCGGCGATGTTTTCGATCTTGTCGTATTGCGAGTTGGAAATGGCCGCCGAACTGAAGGCGAAGTTGATCGACTGGATATCGATCGAGCGGGCCATGCGGCGCAAATCCGGGCGCCGCTTGAATTCGCGGATGGTGACGCGCTCGTTTGGCCGCAACTTCACCCGGGGTGCTGCCTCAAGCTTCCGCTCGATCGTCGCGGCCGAAGGCGTGGTCGCCTGGGCGGCGGCAAGGCTCGGCATGGCAATGGCCGCGATCAGCGCGGCGGCAAGTGTACGGCGGGTCAGCATATTTTCGTCTCCTTCGGCCTTGGCCGCATTGATGGTGCGGGCAACATGCCGAAGGCAGCCTGAAGCGCCGATGAACGGCGAGTTCAGATTCCAGCTGATGTCAGATTCCGGCTGGTGTCACGGCCGCATGACGCTGGCCGAGCGTTCGGCGAACGGCAGCGGATGCACGGTCTCCTTCTTTTGCGCCACCGGTGCAAAACCAAGCTTCTGGTAGAGTGGCAAAGCCGCGGGATGATCGAGCGTGCAGGTCTGCACCGTCACCCGCTTCGGTCCGTACGACCATGCGGCGGCGATGGCAGAGCCCAGGAACCAGCGGCCGATGCCTTGCCCGGTCGCATGTTCCATCATGCCGAAATAGGCGAGTTCGACTTCTTCCGGCAGATGCGGCTTGAGATCGAAGAAGCCGGCCGGTGCGCCGTCGAGGTAGAGCACCCTGATGTCGCGGTCTTCGCGGTGGATGCCGGCGGAAAGCTCGTCATCATCCAGCCGCAGCACATTGACCCAGTGCCATTTGCGCCCCACCCGGTCCATCAGATACCGATAGAAATGCAGCGGAATATCCTTGGTCTTCAGCAGCGCGACCTGACGGTTGTAAGGCACAGGCGGCGAATAGGCCGGCGGCACATGCATCTCGAGGAACGTCACCGTGACTTCGATGTCTTCCAGCACGCCGTTTTCCATCGTCTTCATTCCTTGCCAGTCACGACAGGCGTGTCGGAAAGCCCACCCCACTCCGTCCATGAGCCGTCGTAAAGCCTGTTGTCGGTATGGCCAAGCGTTTCCAGCGCCAGCGTCACCACCGCGGCTGTAATGCCGGAACCACATGAGGTGACGACGGGTTTCGACAGATCGATGCCGGCGTCCTCGATCACCTTGCGCAGGCGGTCCTTCGACAACAGCTCGCCATTTTCCGACAGCGCCGAATAGGGCAGACTGCGCGCGCTAGGCATATGGCCGGAGCGGATACCCGCGCGCGGTTCAGGCTCGGTGCCGGTAAAGCGGCCCGGCCCACGGGCATCGGCGATCTGGCTCGCCCTGGTGTCGACGATCCTGCGCATGTCAGCGAGGCTGGCAACGCGCCCGGCGTCGAAATCGGCATGAAACACGCCTGGCGCGATCTTCGTCGGTTCGGCCGTTACCGGCCGGCCGGCGGCTTTCCAGCCATCGAAGCCGCCGTCTAGAATATAGGTCTGGAAGACGCCCATCACCCGGAACATCCACCATGCCCGAGGTGCGGAGAAGAAACCCGGACCGTCATAGACGGCGATGGTGTCATCGGCCGAGACGCCCATGGCGCCCACATACTGGGCGAAATGCTGCGGCGACGGCAACGTATGCGGCAGGGACGAATCCGGGTCAGAAACAGTATCCTGATCCAGGAACCGTGCGCCCGGAATGTGCGCCGCCTCATATTCACCGCGCGCATCGCGCTTTTGCGCCGGAAGATACCAGGACGCGTCGACAATCGTCAGGCCCGGCTCGCCGAGACGCTGCTGCAGCCAGTCTGCGTCGATGGTGAAAGGACTGTCTTGGGCCATTCTTGTTCTCCTGCTCGCCTTTTGGCGATCACTGTCTGTTTAGACCGCCGGCATCGGGCCGAAGCGGATGCGGAAGCGCCTGTTTTCGCGGCCCTTCTTCTCGATCTTGCCGATGTGGATTTCGCCGACTTCGCCGGTGCTTTTGACATGGGTGCCGCCGCAGGGCTGGCTGTCGACGGAGGCGTTGTCACCGATGCAGACAAGGCGGATCTTGCCGGTGCTGACCGGCGGCCGGACGTTCTTGGATTTCACCAGGCCGGGGTTGGCGGCCAATTCCTCGTCGCTGATCAGCCTGACAAAGATCGGGTGGTCGGCCCGCACCAGCTCCATCAGCCCTGCGGTGACGTCCTCCTTGGTGAAGCCGGCATCGGGAGCATCGAAATCGACACGGCTGTCGTCTTCTGAAACCGAAGCACCCGTGATCGGGAATGGGCAGACGACGGTGAGCAGATGGCAGGCAGCATGCATGCGCATCAAGAGATGCCGCCGCTCCCAGTCGATCGCCAGCCTCACCTTCTCGCCGACCTGCGGAACCGCTTGCTCCGGCGCCGGCACATGGATGATCTCGTCCTTGGTCTCGCCGGTAATGGTGGCGGCGATGGCGATGCGGCTGCCGTCGCCGCGCTCGAAATATCCGGTATCGCCCGGTTGGCCGCCCGAAGTGGCGTAGAAGATCGTCCGGTCGAGAATGATGCCGCCGCGATCGTTGATGGCGGCGACCGTTGCCTCAGCCGTCTTCAGATAAGCATCGTCGCGAAACAGCGCTTCCGTCTTGTGCGCCATCAGGCGACTTTCTCGAACGGCACCGAGATCTTGCTCTTCAGTTCCATCCAGCCCGGCACCGGCAGCTGCTTCTCGCGCAGGAATTCCGGGTTGAACAGCTTTGACTGATAGCGTGAGCCATAGTCGCAAAGAATGGTCACGATGGTGTGGCCGGGCCCCAATTCCCTGGCCAGGCGGATCGCGCCGGCAATGTTGATGCCGGTCGAGCCGCCGACGCAAAGGCCCTCTTCCTGGATCAGGTCGAAGACGATCGGCAGCGCCTCCTCATCGGGGATCTGGAATGAAAAATCCGGCGTGAACCCTTCGAGATTGGCGGTGATGCGCCCCTGCCCGATGCCTTCGGTGATCGAGCTGCCTTCGGACTTCAGCTCGCCGCTGGTATAGAAGGAGTAGAGCGCAGCCCCTAGCGGATCGGCGAGCGCGATCTTCACATCCTTGCTTTTCGCCTTTAGCCCGAAGGCGACGCCGGCCAGCGTTCCGCCCGAACCGACCGCCGAGACAAAGCCATCGACCTTGCCGCCTGTCTGGTTCCAGATTTCTTCCGCCGTGGTGCGAATATGGCCGTCACGGTTGGCGACATTGTCGAACTGATTGGCCCAGATGGCGCCGTTCGGCTCGGTCCTTGCCAGTTGCTCGGCCAGCCGCCCCGACAGTTTCACGTAATTGTTGGGGTTCTTGTATGGCACCGCAGGCACCTCGATCAGCTCGGCGCCGAGCAGTTTGATCGTGTCCTTCTTCTCCTGGCTCTGTGTGTCCGGAATGACGATGACGGTGCGGTAGCCGAGCGCCTTGGCGACCAGCGTCAACCCGATGCCGGTGTTGCCGGCCGTCCCTTCGACGATGACGCCGCCTGGCTTCAGCAGCCCACGCTGCTCGGCGTCGCGGATGATGAACAGGCCCGCGCGATCCTTGACCGACTGGCCCGGATTCATGAATTCGGCCTTGCCCAGGATCTCGCAGCCGGTTTGCTCGGAAGCTTTGTTGAGGCGGATCAGAGGCGTGTTGCCGATCGCGTCGATCACAGAACGGGGCATTCAGGATTCCTTGTGTGCATGCGCCGAAACCCTAGAAACCCGACGCTTCGGTTTCAAGGCAAGAATTTGTCTGGTCCAGTCGCATTTGCGGTACTGTAGTTGCGTCAACGCTTCCCGAGACCGACCTCTTGCGCCACTGTTCATTTCCGGCTGACGTTGAAAAGCAGCTTTTCATTCGATTTCTTCACGGCTAGAGCAAAGCACCAACAAGTCGACAGGGCGCAGCATGACACTCTATCGGGCCAACCCGAAGCACGGCGTCGCCTGGATCACGGGCGGCTCAAGCGGTATCGGCAGAGCGCTGGCCAGGGATCTTGCGTCCCAGGGCTATGCCGTGGCGGTGACGGCGCTCGACGACGATCCGATCGACACGCTTGTCGTCGAGACCGCACAGATGCCGGGCAGCGTCACGGCCTTTCCCTGCGACGTCACCGACGAGCCGCGCATGGCAAGAACCGTCGCCGCGATCGAGAAGGAGCTCGGCCCCATCGTGCTCGCCATCTTCAATGCTGGAAACTACATTTCGACGCCGGGTGAAAATCTTGTCGTCAACGACTTTCGCCGGACCTTCGAGGTCAACTATTTCGGCATCATCAACGGCCTGGTGCCCGTCATCGAACGCATGCGTGTGCGGGCACGCGGCCATGTCGTGCTGGTCGGCTCCGTCACGTCCTATTTCGGCTGGCCGACAACGGCCGCCTATGGCGGCACCAAGGCGGCAATCAACATCCTGGCCGAGTCGCTGAAGTATGATTTCGACAAAATGAACGTACGCATCCAGGTGTTCAATCCTGGCTTCATCGACACTCCGCTGACCGAGAAGAACATGCTGCCGATGCCGGGACTGATGCCGGTCAGCCGCGCATCGCGCCGCATGGCGCGGGGCATCAAGTCCGGCGGCTTCGAAGTCACCTTCCCGCGCCGGACAAGCTGGCCTCTGAAACTGCTCGGCCTGCTGCCGAGGCCGCTGTGCAGAGGGGTGATCAGCCTGACGACCAGCTGGAAGGCGCGGCCGCTGCACTACGACCGCAAGCCGCCAATCGAATAGATCCGCTGACGAAGTTGGCAGGCGCGCTGCTTCGGGCCGCGTTTGCCTGTTGGTGGCCGCTGCCATAGGTTGAGATCGTATTGCGTGGAGTCTGCGATGGGGCGACGGATCGTGCTTGCTGTGCTGGGCCTTGTCGCCATCCTCGCACTGGCCTTCGTGCTCGGCCCACGCGTTCCCGTCGACACCACGATCCGTTTCGATCCCTCGGTCATCGGCGACGATCCGCAGGCCTATGTGGCAAAGGTGGAAGCTGCGGTACCCGGAATCCGCGACGGGCTGGAGAAGGAGATCGTCTGGGCCAATCCGATGGTGCATGCCAAGACGCCGCTGTCGATCGTCTACATACACGGCTTTTCCGCATCGAAGGGCGAGGTCCGCCCACTGCCCGACGACGTGGCCGACCAGCTCGACGCCAACCTCTTCTACACCCGCCTCACCGGTCATGGGCAGGACGGCGCGGCGATGACGCAAGGCAGCATCAATGCCTGGGTCAACGACTATGAGGAGGCGCTCGCCATCGGCCGGGCGATCGGCGACAAGGTGATCGTCATCTGCACGTCGACCGGCGGCTCGCTGGCGGTATGGGCGGCGACGCAGCCGGGCGCTTCGGACGGCGTCGCCGCGATCGCGTTCATCTCGCCGAATTTCGGCGTGAAGGCTTCGGGCGCCGAAATCCTGACCATGCCGTGGGGCAAACAGATTGCAAAACTCGTCGCCGGCAAGGAACACAGCTTCGTGCCGCGCAACGCGCTGAATGAAAGATTCTGGACCACCCGCTATCCGATCGAAGCGACCTTGCCGATGCAGGCGCTGACCGAGCTTGCCTATGGCGCGCCGGTGGAGAAGGCGACCATCCCTGCTTTGTTCATCTTCTCGGATTCGGACAAAGTGGTGCGGCCCGATCGCACCCGCGAAATTGCCGGGCGCTGGGGCGCGCCGCATGAACTGGTTCCGGTCGACGACACGGGCGATCCGGACAACCATGTCATCGCCGGCGACGCGCTGTCGCCATCGACCACGACCTTTCTCGCGCAGAGGATCGCCGTCTGGGTCGAGGCAGTGGTGAAGTAGCAGATGAAGAAAGGGCGACAGAAGCATCGCTTCAGCCGCCCTTTCCTAGTCGGTCTCGGCAATCAGCCAGGCCAAGCCTAACTGATTACAACGCGGTCTGGCTTACGCAGCCCGCGCAGCCGGGCGCTTGCCGCCGAAGCGGCGCTTGTTATTGCCCTTGAAGGCCGGCTTGGCGCCTTCCGGCTTGCGCTCGCCAGCGAAAGCTGGCTTGTCGCCAAAGCGCTTCTTGCCAAAGCCGTTGCCTTTGTTCTCGCCACCGGGCCGCCTGCCGTCGCGACGACCATTGCGGTCGTTGCGGTCATTGGCCGGCTCGAAGCGTTCGTTCTTTTCAGCCGGATTGCGTACCGGATCCGGGCTGCCGAGATGGTCGGCAACGATCGGCAGCTTGGTGCGGATGATGCGCTCGACCTGGCGCAGCTTGCTGTTCTCGGAAGGATCGCAAAGCGTGATAGCGATGCCGTCCATGCCGTTGCGGCCGGTGCGGCCGATACGGTGGACATAGCTCTCCGCTTCGTCAGGCAGATCGAAATTCACGACATGGCTGATGCCGGGCACGTCGATGCCGCGCGCCGCAATGTCGGTCGCCACCAGAATGCGCACCGAGCCCTCGCGGAAATCGTTGAGCGCCTTCTGACGTGCATTCTGCGACTTGTTGCCATGGATGACCGCGGCCTTGAAGCCGTCGCGCTCGAGGTCCTTGGTCACCCTGTCGGCACCATGCTTGGTGCGCGAAAAAATGATGACGGACTTCATCGCCTCATCGGCGAGCATCGTCGACAGCACCTGGCGCTTCTGCTTGGTGCGGGCAAAGACGACGCCTTGCACGATTTCGGCCGCTGCCGTGCTTTGCGGCGCGACTTCGACGCGGATCGGGTTCTTCAAGAGGCCCTTGGCCAGTTCGGCGATTTCATTGGGCATGGTCGCCGAGAACAGCACCGTCTGACGATCGGGCGCGGTCGCCTTGGCGATGCGCTTGACGTCATTGATGAAGCCCATGTCGAGCATGCGGTCGCCTTCGTCCAGCACCAGCCATTTGGTGTCGGCAAGCACGAGGTCGCCTTCACGCACCAGATCGGTCAACCGACCGGGCGTTGCGATCAGGATGTCGACGCCGGGAGCAACCTTCTTCACCTGGCTGAAGCGGGAGACACCGCCAAGCACGAGCGCGGTCGAGACATGCGCGCCCTTGGCGAGGATCTTGATGGTGTCTTCGATCTGCACGGCGAGTTCGCGCGTCGGCGCCAGAATCAGCGCACGCGCCGTCTTCGGCCGGCGCTTGGTGCCGAGGGCGATGATCTTCGACAGGATCGGCAGCGCGAAGGCCGCGGTCTTGCCAGAGCCGGTCTGGGCGATGCCGAAAATGTCACGGCCTTCCATCTGCGGCGGGATCGCCTGCGCCTGGATCGGCTTCGGCTCGGTGAAGCCGGCGTTGTGGGTGGCCTTGAGCAGCGCGCCCGTAATACCCAGTGCCGCGAAACCGGTGAGTTCCGCAGTGTTGCTACCGGGCAAAGTGTTTTCGTTGGTCAAAATAATCTTCTTTCACGCGGCTTCTGGCCGCAAACATCGATGGCGGCAGGGCGCAACCTGCCGTCGAAAAAATTGATATGAAACGACAAGGCGGGCGGACGGTAACGTCCACTCGGCTGCGCTGTCGTGCCCGCAGGCATCATGCCACGGGGCTTTTTCGCCGCTTTGTGATGTACCGGAAAGAGGGGCCGATATACCGGAAAGAGGGAAAACAGACGCAACCAGTCTCATTCGTCGAGAAGGCCGGATTCGTTCCCGGCCCAAGCGCCTATGGGCTGCATATGGCTGAGTTCGCCCCCAATTGCAAGGGGCTTCATGTTGCAGCGCAGCAAAACGCATGGCGCAAGCGGCGCTTGCGCTCGCTTGCCGGCACGATTACCACGAAATGCCGCTGGCTTGGGAGGTAATCGATGAAAGACGTGCTGAAGGAACTCGAGCGCCGCCGCGAGATCGCCCGCATGGGTGGCGGCCAGGCTCGCATCGACGCCCAGCACAAGAAGGGCAAGCTCACCGCGCGCGAACGCATCGAGGTGTTTCTCGACGAGGGCTCGTTCGAGGAATTCGACATGTTTGTCGAGCATCGTTCGACCGATTTCGGCATGGAGAAGACCAAGATCGCCGGCGACGGCGTCGTCACCGGCTGGGGCACCGTCAATGGCCGCCCGGTCTACCTCTTCGCCAAGGACTTCACCGTGTTCGGCGGCTCGCTGTCGGAAGCCCATGCCGAGAAGGTCATCAAGGTGCAGGAGATGGCGCTGCGCAACCGTGCACCGATCATCGGGCTTTATGATGCCGGCGGCGCGCGCATCCAGGAGGGCGTGGCGGCGCTTGGCGGCTATGCCGAGATCTTTCAGCGCAACGTGCTCGCCTCCGGCGTGATTCCACAGATTTCGGTGATCATGGGGCCTTGCGCCGGCGGCGACGTCTATTCGCCTGCCATGACCGACTTCATCTTCATGGTGCGCGACACCTCCTACATGTTCGTCACCGGGCCGGATGTGGTGAAGACCGTGACCAACGAAACGGTGACCGCCGAGAGCCTCGGCGGCGCTTCCGTCCACACGACCAAATCGTCGATCGCCGACGGCGCCTATGACAATGATGTCGAGGCACTGTTGCAGATGCGCCGGCTGGTCGATCTGCTACCGGCCTCCAACACATCGGAGCTTCCCGAGATCGAATGCTACCAGTCGGTCACCGACCATGATTTGTCGCTCGACCGGCTGATCCCCGACAACGCCAACAAGCCCTACGACATCAAGGAACTGATCATGAAGGTCGCCGATGAAGGCGATTTCTTCGAGATCCAGCAGAATTTCGCCAAGAACATCGTCACCGGCTTCGGGCGGGTCGAGGGCCGCACCGTCGGCTTCGTCGCCAACCAGCCGATGGTGCTGGCCGGCGTGCTCGATTCCGACGCCAGCCGCAAGGCAGCGCGGTTTGTGCGCTTCTGCGATTGTTTTTCGATCCCGATCGTCACCTTCGTCGACGTCCCAGGCTTCCTGCCCGGCACGGCGCAGGAATATGGCGGCCTGATCAAGCATGGCGCGAAACTCCTGTTCGCCTATGCCGAAGCCACCGTGCCGAAGATCACCGTCATCACCAGAAAAGCCTATGGCGGCGCCTATGACGTGATGGCCTCGAAACATCTGCGCGGCGACATGAATTATGCCTGGCCGACGGCGCAGATCGCGGTGATGGGCGCTAGGGGCGCGGTCGAAATCATCTACCGCAAGGACATCGGCGACGCTGAAAAGATCGCAGCCCATACAAAGGCTTACGAGGATCGCTTCCTGTCGCCTTTCGTCGCCGCCGAACGCGGCTATGTCGACGAGGTGATCATGCCGCACTCGACCCGCCGCCGCCTTGCCCGGGCACTGCGCATGCTGCGCAACAAGGACATGCAGAACCCCTGGAAGAAGCACGACAACATCCCACTTTGAGGCGCTGGCAGCTTACTCCTCTTCAGCCGCGCCGAACCCCGCCCCCATGGTGGCGCGGACAGGGCTGCCCCAAGGCGTCGCGTGATTGTCGATACGCATCTGGAAGATGAAGTAGGTCGGCGAGCAGAAGCCGATGCCTTTGACTTTGCCGATGCCAGGCGTGTCCGGTGGCAGCGACTGGCACATATAGTCCTCGCGGCAGAAATGATCGGCCGAACAGGCCGGCCGGTTGCCACGATTGACGGCGCCGCCAAGGCACTGGTCGAAATTGTTGGTGGCCACGCAGATGTCGAACTTCTTGCCACCGACCAGCCCGCAAATCTCGTTCGGCATCGGCTTTCCGGCTTTGAATGCCGCGAAAGAGCGGTCCTTGTCGTCGCAGCCGCGATAGGCGATCCCGCCAGGCACGCCGATTTTCGGCGGGCGGCAGGTGTAGGCGGTGCGCGAAACGTCAGGCGCGAAGGCCGCGAACTGGCCCGATATGCTGTAGCGGTCGTTGAAAGGCTGCGCCGCGTTGCTGGCGATCGAGCCGGTCAGACAAGGATGCCCGGAAAACATCTCCGAGCTGTCCTTGGGCAGCAGGCACTGCGCCAGTTTGGTGCGCACACCTGAAGCGGCGGCCAGTGGCGTACAGACGGTGCCGCCGCCGCACTGCCAAGTCGCGCCGAAGCGGGCCGCATCTTCCGGCATCAGGCACGGCATAGCCATTTCGGCCGGCGCATAGTCGACCGCGCCAGCATCCGTCCAGACCGCAGGCGGCGCAAAGGAGAGTGGACGGAAGCGGTTCGGCTGCTTGGCTTCGGCCGTGGCGCTGAGCCAGGCTTGGCGGCGCGGAATCTCGGCATGAAGATGCGGTGAAATACCAACCTCGATGCGATTGAGCGGCGACGTCGTCTTGTCGTCGAGGCCGATGAAATGGAACCCGGCGGTTGAACCGGCCTGATGGCACCCCTGGCAGGCGCCATTGTCCAGCCGCTCGACCAGCGCCTCCGGCGTGCGCACCAGTTTCAGCGCGGAATAATCGAGCGCTGCAAATTCCTTGGGCTGGAATAATTGCGTATACGGATGATTGGCCTGCCGCGCACTGCCGAAAGTCGACCATGAGATGATTTTCCTGGCCAGGAACTCGTCGGGAATTTCATAGACGCCTTCATCGACCGCCGGCAGATTGGCGCCGACATAGGCCGCGAGCCGTGCTTTCAGCGCCGCGTTCTGCGAGAGCCCTGCGGTGTCGGGCGTGTTCTCCAGCGGCTTCTGGCTGATATCAGCGCCATCGATGCCGAATATCCGCATGAGATAGGCGGCCTGACCGCCGAACTCGGTTTCCTGGCCGGAGGGAAAGCGCACCACCTGTGCGTTGAGCTCCAGCTGCTTGAAGGTCAGCCCGGCCCTCTCCAGCGGCCCGCCGGTCAACCAGCCGGCATCGACGCTCTCGTCAAGCTGTGGCGTCCAGCGCCCGGCAACACCGACGCAGCCGCCATCGGCATCGGGCGCGGCGCTGTAGACGGCATTGAAATTGAACGGCAGGCGCGACGCCAGCAGCTTGCCGTTTTTGCGAAAACTGTAGGCCAGGCGATAGATGAAGCGCACCTCACCGCAGCTCTTGTCGCCCTGCAGCACGGCGAAGTCGCGACGGTCGAGCCGGTTGACGACGCCGACCAGCCGAAAGCGCGCGGCATCGGTCTTCAGCCAGCGCATGTCCATGATGCGGCCGACATTGCCGTCGGTGACCTCGTAGAGCGGCCGCCCGCCGGCCTTCATCTCGGCGCGCAGTGCCGCAACATCGGAGGCAACCGTTTCGACGATGGCGTGATAGGCTGGCGCCTCGTCGTAGAGCGTCTTCAGACCGTCCTCGCCGTCGACCCCGAACACGTCTGCGAAGCCGAAACCCCTGGCATCGAGAGCGGCGAGCACCGATGGATCGTCGACGATGGTCACAGGGCCTTCGGCGCGCGCCGTCGACGCCACGAAGGCGCCAAAGAGAGTGGCGAGCACCAGAGCCAGGGTGCGGTTCATTGAGCAGCCGTGCGCGCGTCGAAGAGTTCGCGCAACACCGGCACCAGCGCCAGCGGCAGATCCTCGGCGATCAGGCCGGGTCCGAACCGGCTGCCGGCTTCGGCATGCAGCCACACCGCCGCGCAGGTGCCCTCGAAGAGCGGCATGCCTTGTGCGAGCAGACCGGCAATGATGCCCGACAGCACGTCACCTGACCCGGCTGTGGCCAGCCATGCCGCGCCATTGGAATTGATCGCCGCCTTGCCATCGGGAGCAGCGATCACCGTGTCGGCGCCCTTGTAGACGATGACGGCATTGGCCCGCACGGCGGCCGCACGCGCCTTGGCCAATTTCGACAGGGTCTTGTCGCCAGCGATATCGGGGAACAGTCGGCCGAATTCACCCTCATGCGGCGTTATCACCAACACTGGAGCGCTTGGCTCACGGGCGGCTTCGAACAGCGCCTGGGGTTGATGGGCCAGAGAGGTGATGGCATCGGCATCAAGAACGATCGCACTGGCGTGGCTTGCGGTCGCCTCGTCGCGTGCACCATCCGCCAAAGCCTTGATCAGTTGCAGGGCAAAATTGCCGACCTTGGGCTCTGGCCCGAGCCCCGGTCCGAACACCAGCGCCTCGGGACGGCGCGCCGTCAGAAATTCCTGCACCTCTTCGAGCGAACCCGCCTCGCGCAGCATGATCGCGGTCAGGTGTGTCGCGTTCACCTGCATGGCATTGGGCGGCGACAGCACGGTGACCGCCCCTGCCCCGCTTCTCGCGGCGGCCATCGCCGACAGCCGCGCCGCGCCCGTCGCGCTGGGGCCGCCGGAAAAGACGCCGACATGGCCACGCTTGTATTTGTGCGCGTCCACCGCCGGCACGGGAAATTCCCGCAACCACAGGTCCGGCACATTCTCGAAGGTCGACACAGCGAGCTGGGCGATGATGCCGTCGCCGATACCGATGTCGGCGAGCACGATTTCACCGCATTGCCCGCGCCCCGGCAGCAGCAGGTGGCCAGGTTTCTTCCGTGCGAAGGTGACGGTGACCTCGGCGCGAAACGCCCTGCCCAATATATCGCCGCTGGTTCCCGAGACGCCCGACGGCAGGTCGACCGCGACCACGGGCAGACGCAGGGCTGTTGCGGTGTCGACGGCTTTCGCGGCATCGCCGGACAGCGGCTTGGACAGCCCTGCCCCATAGAGCGCATCGACCACGATCGAACCAGGCTCGGCGGCGAAACCAGACAGCGGCCGGGGCTTGATCGGGCATTCCGCGGCGGCGAACGCCGCATCGCTTTCCGGCCTCGGCGCTCCGGATGCCCAGATCGTCGTGCTAACGCCGCTGTCGGCCAGGATGCGGGCGACGACATAGCCGTCACCGCCATTGTTGCCGGGGCCGCACAGCACATGGACGTGCGCCGCCGCGGGATAACGCTTGAGAATCTCAGCCGCGACGGCTTCACCCGCGCGCCGCATCAGGCCGATGCCGTCGGCTGGACCGGCGGCAATCGTCAGCCGATCGGCCTCGCTCATTTCGGCGGAGATAAGAAGTTCGTTGCTCATGGATTGCCGATCCGCATGCGATCAAGCATTGTCCAATTTTCGATCCGACGCAAACAAAGGGGAGTTGCCGAGATTTGCAGCCATATCGTCGGCATGAGGGCATTGCAGGCACGAAATTGCCTGAGGGATAGGCGATATGCCCAATTTTTGTGCGGACGCAGGTGCCGGCGCTGTGTAGGCTCCAGCAGCCCAAGCCGCTTCCGGTGCACCGAATGACGCGAATTTGCATCCCGGCGCGGCGCGGCTTTGAAATCGTATGAGACCGCTTCGAATCCGTCCAACTGGCACAGTTCGTGCTTGATGGAGGCGCAAGCGGGGGGTCACAACCCGTTTTTTTGGCAGTGGAGGCCACTTTTTACATGAAAAAGATCGAAGCGATCATCAAGCCATTCAAGCTGGACGAAGTGAAGGAAGCGCTTCAGGAGGCCGGACTGCAAGGCATCACTGTCACCGAGGCAAAAGGCTTCGGTCGTCAGAAGGGCCATACCGAACTCTACCGCGGCGCCGAATATGTCGTCGACTTCCTGCCCAAGGTGAAGATCGAAGTCGTGCTTGGCGACGATGCGGTCGAAGGCGCGATCGAGGCCATCCGCAAGGCGGCCCAGACCGGCCGTATTGGCGACGGCAAGATCTTCGTTTCCAATATCGAGGAAGTCGTGCGAATCCGCACCGGCGAAACGGGCATGGACGCGGTCTGACCCGACCCGGCCATCCTCCTGAAAACGTCATCATCAAAAAACGTCATCACACAGGGATACATGACATGACGACAGCCAAAGACATCATGAAGCAGATCAAGGACAACGACGTGAAATTCGTCGACCTGCGCTTCACAGACCCGAAGGGCAAGCTGCAGCACGTGACGATGGATGTCATCGAGGTCGAGGAAGACATGTTCGCCGATGGCGTGATGTTCGACGGCTCGTCGATTGCCGGCTGGAAGGCCATCAACGAGTCCGACATGGTGCTGATGCCCGATCCGGAAACGGTCCACATGGACCCGTTCTTCGCGCAGTCGACCATGGTCATCCTGTGCGATATCCTCGATCCGGTTTCGGGTGAATCCTACAATCGCGATCCGCGCGGTACGGCCAAGAAGGCCGAGGCCTACATGAAGGCGGAAGGCATCGGCGACACCATCTTTGTCGGCCCGGAAGCCGAATTCTTCGTCTTCGACGACGTGAAATACAAGGCTGACCCCTACAACACGGGCTTCAAGCTCGACTCCACAGAACTGCCGTCGAACGACGACACCGACTATGAGACCGGCAATCTCGGCCACCGCCCGCGCGTCAAGGGCGGCTACTTCCCGGTACCGCCGATCGACAGCGCACAGGACATGCGCTCGGAAATGCTGACCGTGCTCGCCGAAATGGGCGTGCGCGTCGAAAAGCACCATCACGAGGTGGCGGCTGCCCAGCATGAACTTGGCATCAAGTTCGACGCGCTGGTGCGCAACGCCGACAAGATGCTGATCTACAAGTACGTCGTGCACCAGGTCGCCAATGCCTACGGCAAGACGGCGACCTTCATGCCGAAGCCGATCTTCGGCGACAACGGCTCGGGCATGCACGTCCACATGTCGATCTGGAAGAACGGCAAGCCGACCTTCGCCGGCAATGAATATGCCGGCCTGTCGGAGAGCTGCCTGTTCTACATCGGCGGCATCATCAAGCACGCCAAGGCGATCAACGCCTTCACCAATCCGCTGACCAACTCCTACAAGCGTCTGGTGCCGGGTTACGAAGCGCCGGTGCTGCTCGCCTATTCGGCGCGCAACCGCTCGGCGTCCTGCCGTATCCCGTTCGGCTCGTCACCGAAGGCCAAGCGCGTCGAGATCCGCTTCCCCGATCCGGGCGCGAACCCCTATCTCGGCTTCGCGGCGCTGCTGATGGCTGGTCTCGACGGTATCAAGAACAAGATCCATCCCGGCCAGCCGATGGACAAGGATCTTTACGACCTGCCGCCCAAGGAACTGAAGAAGATCCCGACCGTCTGCGGCTCGCTGCGTGAAGCACTGCAGAGTCTCGACAAGGATCGCGGCTTCCTGAAAGCCGGCGGCGTCTTCGACGACGACCAGATCGACAGCTACATCGAGCTGAAGATGGCCGAGGTGATGCGCTTCGAAATGACACCGCATCCGGTCGAGTACGACATGTACTATTCCGTCTGAGATTCAATCTCGGACTAAGATTCAATATTATATTCAAGCCCTTGAAAGATTTCTCTCTTTCAAGGGCTTTTCGCTGCGCTCCGATAGGGGGTGCCTGCTGATCGGCGTGCGAAAACGGGCCGACTCGACATAAGCAGCGTATCTGCGTTGAGTTTTCGACGATCGTGCGCATGCTTAGGCGCGCGGTCTATCGGCACGCACGATACGTCGATTCGGTGACGTCAGTCCCAGGCTCAGCAAAGTCCGATGAATGGAAAGCGGATCACAATTTGATTGCGAACATGAAGCCAGGAGCGAGCGGAGCACTGTCTCAGGCTACAGTGACCGCTCGTCCGGCGCCCCCGCCAATGCCGCCGTTCAAGAAAACCCCGCCCGTCCGAACAGCATTGCGTGACGTAACCCCAAGGCCTGCGAATACGCATGCTGCACTGCGATCTGTCAACGCCACCAACCGGGCTGTGGATGGCCAATTTCGTTGCATGAACAGATGCTTATGGAAGGGTCTTTGCCACAGATAAATGCTGGAAAAGGCGGTTTTCCGGGCTTTCTGACAAACCATCACTGGAAATGGACACGGCGACGGCCGGATTCCAGTGGCATTCTCGACCGTCGGAATTGCCTGACTTTTTCTGGGTGCTTTTGGCTCGAGATGCGATCTGCCCGGTAGCGGCCAAAAAGAACCCCGGCCTGGGCCGGGGTTCTTGCAAAAAGCAGACCGTCGGAGGGACGTGGATCTACCTGCAAGCTCGTCGGGACCGTGCAGGTTCCGGTCCGTTCGCCTGGCCAGGACCAACAGGTAGTAGACAGCGGCCACGACCATGATCAGCCCCGTCGCGATCAGGCTCGGACGGCCGAAGGCGACGTCCAGGTAGTTCTGGTAGGCGACGTAGATCAGCGCTACGAAGGCGAGGACGGCCGGGACAGGGAAGAGCGGCATGCGATAGTGCCCGCCATCGTAGGTGCCGCTGCGACGACCGACAAACGCCGCCACGCACAGCAAGGCATAGACGACCACCAGCGACGCGCCACTGACGACCAGCAGCAGGTTGATGTCGATGAAGCAGGCGACGGCCGCCAGCACCGCCACAACGATGGTGGCGATCCAGGGCGAGGCGTAGCTGCGTGGACCGAGGCGACGGCGGCGTTGATCGGACCGAACCAGGCTACGGCCATATGGACTTCATTCCGTGGGGGCGCATGGACGCCTTCTACGCCGCTGTTGTGCAGGCGCCGAGGAGGCCGTGCTGAATGCCCTGGTCGCCAACCAGGAGATGATTGGCCGCGACGGCAACCGCATGCCTGCCCTGCCGCATGACAAGGTTGTGGCCGCGCTGAAAGCGCGTGGTGTCATCATCGGTTGACCCCTGGCACGCTGTATCCTGGACGGCGGCAGTAACCCGTTCCTCCGACGACAGACCTCTTGGCTAGCAATACTGCTGGACTCAGTCAGCGAGCACAACGGCTCACACCAGAGCTGAGGTTATCGACATCCAGGCCTTCGTTTTTCAGTCATCTCTCCAATTTTCATGATCGGATTCACCCGGCCATAAATCTATCCATCTATCTCTAGGCAACGAAGATGGAGTGTTGCCAGATGATCCCGAAGCAAGTTGTTTCAGCGCTATTGGCCGCCCTGATCGTCTCGGCGCAGCCTTCCCTGGCATTCGGCGGCAGCTTCCAACTCCAACAACTCAGCCCAAGCGACAGAGCGGCATTCGACGCCATCGTCAGCGCCGTCGACAATTGGCAGAGCGATCCCGCCCAGGTCGCGAAGGTTCAAGCGGATATCAAGAATTTCAGCGCCAGCCATCCCGATTTTGTCCCCATTCAGGTCGAGGCAGCCTACGCGAAATCGTTGTACGTTTCGGACGGGCTCGGCACGATCATTGGAAGCAAGTCATTCACTCCCATTATTGTAGAGCTGCAAAAGCGCGATCCGACCTATGCCAGATCCTACATCCTGGGTGCCCGGGCCTTCATTTTTTCTGGCGACTTGGCAAGCGCCAGACCGCAGCTCGCCAAGGCAGCTGAACTCGATGGCAACGCCCCCTGGGCCGATCTGACCTGGGCTCTGCTGTTCGATCGCGCCGGCGAGCGAAACAAGGCTGCGACGTCGGCCAGGGCCAGTCTCGCCAAAGCGGCAGGACAACCCCTGGCAATGGCCAAGGCAATCGTGATAATCGCAAGAAATGGCGGCGTCCCGGACGACAAATCCGCTGAAATGCTCGCGGACCAGATTTACCGAATCGAGGGAAACGCCTCGACTTTAACAACCGTCATCTCGGAGACCTTGGATCGGTACAGCTTTCAGCCGGGGCTCCTGCAGACTCTCGCGCAGCTTGCGCAGCGCGTTTCGAGTGCGTCGGCGCCAACCCCCAAATTTCAGCTTCAGATCGCACGCTGGTACCTGTCGGCGGGATATATGTATGAGGAGGCTGGGGCTGCCCGGTATCAGCAGGACTACGCGAAGGCCGCGCTCGATACGTTGGACAAGATCCAGGATGCACCGGACGTCGCCCAAATGGCCTGGAACCTGCGTTTCGCCATTGCCGCGAGCAATGATGATTTGCCCCAAATGCAACAGCTGATTGCGGACGGCGAGAAGAAAAATTACTCGGTGCAGACGATTGCGCACAACAAAGGCGTTCTCCTCTACGCCCAAAAGAAATTCAAAGAGTTGATCGCGCTCTACAAGGAAGCAGGCCTGCCGGATGACAATTTGCTTGCAAGGGCCAATGAACGTGGCGGCAGCGTGGAATTCGCCAAGCGTTACTATTTGCGTCAATTGGAAATGTTGCCGACCGCTCCAAACCTTAACGGGAACTATGCAAGTTTTCTGCTGACGCGCTTTGCGGATGCCGATGGCGCCATCGAATATGCGGGAAAGGCAATGGCGCTGATGCCTTATGAGAACGCCCGCCAAACTCTCTCGCTTGCCTTGCTTCTGAAGTCGGGCCGCTACGTCCGCAGCGGAAATCTGCCTGAGGCGAGGAACACGTTCGAGCAAGCCAGCCTGGTGGGAATAGATCCGGACTACGCCAGAAAATGGTGCTTCGATTTCTGTGACGATGTGAAGGCCGCGCTTCAGGCATTTCAGTAGAGCGAGCGGCGCGCCAAGGTTCCATTACAAAAAGGAACCCCAGCTTTCGCCGGGGTTCTTGCTTGGGAAGACCATAGGATGGACCTGAGACGGCCACGGCAGGTTTCCGCCGTGACGAAGGCTCAAGCCGCAGCCGAAACCTGGGCGCTTGCCGGCACCGAAGCGATCGTCTTCAGGATCTGCGAGGCGATCTGGTAGGGGTCGCCTTGCGAGTTCGGACGACGATCTTCCAGATAGCCCTTGTAGTCGCTCTTGATGAAGGAATGCGGCACGCGGATCGAGGCACCGCGGTCGGCGATGCCATAGCTGAACCGGTTCCATGGCGCGGTCTCGTGCTTGCCGGTCAAGCGCTTGTCGTTGTCGGGACCGTAGACGGCGATGTGGTCCATCAGGTTCTTGTCGAAGGCCGCCATCAGCGCTTCGAAATAGGCCTTGCCGCCGACTTCGCGCATATAGGCGGTCGAGAAGTTGGCGTGCATGCCCGAACCGTTCCAGTCGGTGTCGCCGAGCGGCTTGCAGTGGTATTCGATGTCGATGCAGTATTTCTCGGTCAGGCGCTGCATCAGGTAGCGGGCCATCCACATCTGGTCGGCGGCTTTCTTGGAGCCCTTGCCGAAAATCTGGAATTCCCACTGGCCCTTGGCCACTTCGGCGTTGATGCCTTCGTGGTTGATGCCGGCGGCGAGACAGAGGTCGAGATGCTCCTCGACAATCTGGCGCGCGACGGAGCCGACATTGGAATAGCCGACGCCAGTATAGTACGGGCCCTGCGGTGCGGGATAGCCGCTCTCGGGGAAGCCGAGCGGGCGGCCGTCCTTGTAGAAGAAGTATTCCTGCTCGAAGCCGAACCAGGCGCCCTCGTCATCGAGAATGGTGGCGCGCTTGTTGGAGGCATGCGGCGTGACACCATCGGGCATCATGACTTCGCACATGACCAGCACGCCGTTGGTGCGGGCTGGATCCGGATAGATGGCAACCGGCTTCAGCACGCAGTCGGAGCTGTGGCCCTCGGCCTGCTGGGTCGATGAACCATCGAAGCCCCACAGCGGCAGCTGCTCAAGCGTCGGGAATTCGGCGAATTCCTTGATCTGCGTCTTGCCGCGAAGGTTGGGGACCGGGGTGTATCCATCGAGCCAAATGTACTCGAGCTTATATTTCGTCATTCTAGCCTCTCGTTGCTTGATCACCGAACACTGAAACGGCGTCGACATGCGTCTGCCTTCAGCAGCCGGCCCTGCCGGATCCTTAAAATGCAATTCGTGTGCCATTCTTCGCCTGGAGGGTGCGGCAAAATTGACGCGGCATTCCATTGAAGTTGGCAAGCCGCCTAAGCAATGCGTCCAGATCAATCACAGCCGCAATACGCACAAATAATAGGCAAACACTGATCTTTTGGTAGGCATATTGCCTAACTTGATTGCAGACCTTATCTTCGGATCAAGTTGAATCGACAAGGTTCGGCAGAAGAAAGGATCCCGACAATGGAAATCATTTCCACGCGACCGTCGGCCAAAATTCTGATGTTCCCGGCGGCAGCGCGCGCTACTGCCTCAAATTTGAGCGGCAAGGCTAAGTTTGCGGCAGAGCTTGCCTCGCTGCGCGGTGTACGGACGGATTTCGGCGACGGCTGGTATCACGATGCGGCCATCGAGGAAGAGGCTCAGGGCCACAAGATCTAGCGCTGCGTGCACATCGCTTCTGATCAATTGAAAAGCCCAGCGCGATCGCTCGCGCCGGGCTTTTCTTTGTATGATGGGCCGTCGGCTACTTGGCGTGCAGGTCGGTTCCCAGCGTATCCTTGACGAAGATCATACCGATGATCAGCGTCATCGCCGCGATCACGATCGGGTACCAGAGACCATAATAGATGTCGCCCTTGGCCGCGCTCAAGGCGAAAACTGTCGCCGGGAGCAAGCCGCCGAACCAGCCATTGCCGATGTGATAGGGCAGCGACATGCCGGTGTAACGGATGCGGGTCGGGAACATCTCGACCAGAATCGCGGCGATCGGTCCGTAAACCATGGTCACGTAGAGGATCAGGATGAACAGGATGCCGATGACCTTTGTCCAGTTGACCTGCGCGGGGTCGGCAAACATCGCGAACGCGCCGGACGCTGGAATGCTGTAGACGGTCACATCGGCGGTGGCGCCGGCGGCTTCATCGGCCGTCAGCACCTTGTCCTTGACCGCCTGGGCGACCGGAACTGTTGCCTTCTCGCCTGCGCGAATAGCGACGGCATCGAGCTTCAGTTCAGGATTGGCCGCGACGAAGGCGTCAAGCTTCTGGTCGGCGACCTTGGAGGCGGCACGCTTCAGCGGATAGCCGCCATCCTTGAGTGCCATGTTGACCGCCTTGGTGAAGGCAGCATCCTTGGTCTTGGCCTGATCGCCGGCAGCGATGGCGTCGTAAGATTCGACCGTTTCACCGCCGACCTTCACCGTTGCCGAGGTCCCAGGCGCCGCGCTGGTGACGATGTCATACGGCACCGAACTCTTGGCAAGGAACGACGTGGCGATGTCGCACGACGTGGTGAATTTTGCCGTGCCGACCGGGTTGAACTGGAACTTGCAGTCGCCGGGCGCCACGGTAACCGTCGCACGCGTGTTCTGCTGAGCGGCGGCCAGCGTCGGATTGGCTGCCCAGGTCAATGCCTTGAACAGCGGAAAGTAGGTGAAGATCGCCAGAGCCAGCCCCGCCATGATAATCGGCTTGCGGCCGATCTTGTCGGAGAGCCAACCGAACACGACAAAGAAGATGGAACCCAACGCCAAGGCGATTGCGATCAGGATGTTGACCGTCTGCAGGTCGACCTTGAGCACGTTCTGCAGGAAGAACAGAGCGTAGAACTGGCCGGAGTACCAGACCACAGCCTGGCCGGCGGTGAGGCCGAGAAGGGCCAGGATCGCGATCTTGGCATTCTTCCACTGACCGAAGGCTTCCGTCAGCGGAGCCTTGGAGCCCTTGCCCTCGTCCTTCATCCGCTGGAAGGTTGGCGACTCACTGAGCGTTAGGCGAATCCAGACCGATACGCCAAGCAGGATGACCGAGACGAGGAACGGAATGCGCCAGCCCCAGGCGGCGAAGTCTTCCTTGCTCAACATTGCTTGAACGCCGAGGATGATGATCAGCGACAGGAACAGGCCGAGTGTTGCCGTCGTCTGGATCCACGAGGTGTAGAACCCACGGCGGTCGTCGGGGGCGTGTTCGGCGACATAGGTTGCCGCACCGCCATATTCGCCCCCAAGCGCCAAGCCCTGCAGCATTCGCAGCGCGACCAGGATGATGGGGGCTGCGATGCCCCAGCTCGCGGAACCTGGAAGCAGGCCGACCAGGAACGTCGAACTGCCCATGATCAGGATGGTCACAAGAAACGTATATTTGCGGCCTACGAGATCGCCGATACGGCCGAACACCAGCGCGCCGAATGGGCGCACCAGGAAGCCGGCAGCGAAAGCCAACAGGGCGAAGATGTTGCGTGTCGCTTCGGGATACTGGCTGAAGAACGTGGCGCCGATAAAGGCCGCCAGCGAGCCGTAGAGATAGAAATCATACCATTCGAAAACGGTGCCGAGCGAGGAAGCGAAGATGACTTTCTTCTCCTCTCGCGTCATGCCGCGGCTTGCTCCGCCGGCGGTTGATGCCATTGCCATTGAGTTATCCTCCCGTGAGACCCTTGTCCTCGATACTGCGCGACAATGTCCGTGTTCTCCTCCGAACGCGGACTCAAGCACAGCCATCACGGAAAAAATGACAGAAAGCAGCCGCCAAAGGCAGCGCGTCTTTGGGATTATGACTTTGGTATTAGGTGCGCTGCGGGATGAAGCGGAGCGAGCGGCGAAACCCGTCAGCCCTTGAGCGCTTCGAGCAGGCCGATAGCGGCCATCATGTCGCGCTTGCGGGCCGCGCGGCGCGCGACCGCTTCGGCGTCCTGCCCCCATTGCTCGATTTGCCAGTCCTCGTCGACATGGCCGGCAGCCCAGGCAGCCTCAGCGTCGAGCTCGCCGAAATCGACAGCCAGTGCCAGCAGCGCCGAACCGGTCAGCGACGTCATCACGTGGATGGCGGCCAGCCGCAGCGGTTCGGCGCGCTGGGCAAGATGGCCGCCCAGCACGGCGATGCTTTCGCGTGGCTGCTCGACATGGATGATCCCCTCAGCGAGATTGAAGCGAGCCCCAAGCGTCGCCCTCGCCCAATCGATCACCGGGTCCCAATGCTGGTTCTGCCGCTCCACCAGCCCCTGCGGCGCGTCGGCGCGGTAACAGAGCAGATCGGATGAGGCGAAGCGGAGAATGTCTTCCAGCACCGCCTGCGGATCGCTGGCGACGCCATCGATAGCGGTGTTCACAAGCCGCATCACCGGCATGGTCACCGGATCAATGGTCTCGCCCTGTGCGGCGAATTCGTCGGCGACGAGCGCTGCTGCTGCCTCGGTCGGCAGGGCCAGCAGTGCCTTGCCCGGCGTGCGCACTGGCTTGCCGTCGAGATGCACGGCAAAGCCGTCTTCCACCGGCGCGACCGAGACGGTCTTGTAGAAGCGCTTCGGCAGATGCGTTTTCATCTGGATCTGGGCGCGACGCACAGGATCGGGATCGGAGAGATATTTGCCCGCCTCGAGGTCGTTGAGGATATCACGCATAGAAGTCTCTCTCACACCGGCGTCAGCTTGCGCACCGGCCGGTTGACGATGATCAGGCCGGCGGCAATGAGGCCAAGTGCCAGAAAAATGCGCATGGTCAGCGGCTCATTCAAGAACATGGCGCCGCACAAAACGCCGAAAACCGGCGACAGGAAGGTGAAACTGGACAGGCCTGACGCCGGATAGCGCCGCAGCAGCCAGAACCACAGCACATAGGTAAAGGCGACGATGTAGACCGCCTGGAAAAGCAGAGCCAAAGTCGGCAGCACGGTCGGGTCGCGAACAGGCGGACCGGCGAGAGGCAGCACCAATATGCCGACGATTGCAGCACCGGCGAGCTGATAGAGCAGAAGCTTTTCAGCACTCGCCTCCACCAGCTTCGAACGCTTGATGAGAATGTTGGTCAAGGCCCAGAAAAATCCGGAGCCAAGACTCAGGAGATCGCCGAACAACATGTCTCCGCTACCGCCAAGCTTGTCGGAAAAAACCGCGGCAAGGCCGGCAAACGCCAGCAGCAGGCCAAGGAACTTGCGCAGGGTGATCTGTTCGCCGAGCAGGAAATGGCCGCCGAGCAGCATCCAGAACGGCATTGTGTTGACCAGCAGCGTGTTGCGGGCAACGGTGGTGTGCTCCAGACCAACATAAAGGCAAAGGAACTCGATGCCGAAAAGCACGCCCACTGTGATGCCGGCGAGCAATGTCCCATCATGCGTGAAAAGCGCTATGCCGCGCCACCGGCACCAGGCGAAGACGCAAAGACCGCCGATGATCGAGCGCGCAATCGACAGGAAGACGGGGTCGTAGCCGGCGTAGGAGACCTTGGCGGCGACGTAGTTCAGCCCCCAGGAAAATGTCAGACCGACCATGATGGCGGCGGCGGCCAGGTCGACCGTGTCGCGCCGGTCGAGCGTGTCGGTGGCGCCGCTCAAGATCAGTCCTCCGCGCTGGCGTCGTCGAAGCCGATCAGGTTCCAGCTCTGGCGCATATGCGGCGGCATTGGCGCGGTGACATCGATGACACCCTTGTCCGGATGCGGAATGATGATGCGGCGGGCGTGCAGATGCAGGCGGTTTTGAATACCGCCGGGAAAATCCCAGTTGGTGTCGGCCTCGAAATATTTCGGATCGCCCAGGATCGGGCAGCCGATGTAAGCGGCATGGACACGAAGCTGGTGGGTGCGGCCCGTGTAGGGCTCCATTTCCAGCCAGGTCATCGTCTGCGCCGCCTGTTCGATGATGCGGTAATAGGAGACGGCGTGGTCGGCGCCCTTTTCGCCATGCGCGGCGACACGGACACGGTCACCGTCCGGCGTCGGCTCCTTGATCAGCCAGGTCGAGATCTTGTCCTCGCGCTTGGGCGGCACGCCCTTGACCAGTGCCCAATAGGTCTTCTTGGTCTCGCGGGCGCGAAACGCTTCCGAGAGCTTCATGGCGGCAAGCCGGGTGCGGGCGACGACCAGCACGCCCGAGGTGTCGCGATCGAGCCGGTGCACGAGCCGCGGCTTCTCGCCCTTCTGGTTGCGCCAGGCCTCCAGCATGTCGTCGACATTGCGGGTGACGCCCGAGCCGCCTTGCACGGCAAGGCCCGCCGGCTTGTTGAAGACAAAGACCTTGGGATCTTCATGGATCAGCATCTTGGCGAGAACATCGGCATCGCCCTGGTTGCGGATCGAGTGACCGGTCAGCGCGCTCTCGCCCTTCTTGTCCACCTCAAGCGGCGGCACGCGCACCATCTGGCCGGGCTCGACACGGGTGTCGGCCTTGACGCGGCCGCCGTCGACGCGGATCTGGCCGGAGCGCAGCAGCTTTTGCAGGTGGCCAAAACCAAGGCCCGGGAAGTGGGTCTTGAACCAGCGATCGAGCCGCATGCCCGCCTCGCCGGCCTCCACCGTAATCTGTTCAACGCCTGCCATATCTTTTCGCTTATCCGTTTCCCAAGCAGGGCTCGGCCTACTCTCGGCGCGGCAATAGCATTATGAAACGGTTCTTGCGAGCCAAAGTCCCAGAAACAGGGCGATAATGGCGCCAATGACACTGGCAAGGGCATATCCGAACGCCGGCAACGTGGCTCCCCGCTCCCAAAGCGTCGCGAAATCGAGCGAGAACGCGGAAAAAGTGGTGAAGCCGCCGAGGATGCCGGTGGCAATGAACAGCCTGAGCTCGTTCGATCCGCCGCGGCGCGCCAAGATGGCGATGAACAGGCCCATGGCGAACGAGCCGGCGATGTTGATGGCCATCGTGCCCCAGGGATAGTTGGGGCCGACAAGGCGCAGCGCGCCCATGCTGGTGAGATGACGAATACCGGCGCCGATGCCGCCACCGACCACAACGAGAAGCAGATTGAACATGACCGTTACTGCCCCTGACGGGACGGCGAGGTCAATCCCCTGTTTGCGTAGGCGCAGGCACCGCGCAAACAGTTGAACGCGTCAGGAACCGCCGCTCGCGCCCATTGTCGAGCGAGAACATGCCACCCCTGCCCGGCACGACGTCGATGATGAGATCGGTGTGCTTCCACACCTCATATTGTGAAGCGCTGATATAGACCGGCGTCTTGTCGATCTCGCCGAGCAGCACATCATTGTCACCGACGATGAAATCCCCCTGGGGATAGCACATGGGCGAGGAGCCATCACAACAACCGCCCGACTGGTGAAACAACACCGGACCATGGTCAGCGATGATTTCAGCTAGAAAGGTTCTGGCTGCCGGCGTGACTGAGACTTTTCCCAGGGAAACCTTGTCGAGCATGCCGTCCTCCATCAGGAGCGCCTTCTTCAAGAAGACACCGAGGCGCGGCCGGTCAGCCGCGCCTCTTGCACAGATCGTGCATGATCGTTCGGAAAAGGATCATGCGCCGCTTCGGGAGGCGATCAGAAGAAGCCGAGTTTCTTCGGGCTGTAGCTGACCAGCATGTTCTTGGTCTGCTGATAGTGATCGAGCATCATCTTGTGGTTCTCGCGGCCGATACCGGACTGCTTGTAACCGCCGAACGCGGCGTGCGCAGGATAGGCATGGTAGCAGTTGGTCCAGACGCGTCCGGCCTGGATGGCACGGCCGAAACGGTAACAGCGATTCGCGTCGCGGCTCCAGATGCCGGCGCCGAGGCCGTAGAGCGTGTCATTGGCGATCGACAGCGCTTCGTCATCATCCTTGAAAGTGGTGACAGAAACCACCGGCCCAAAGATCTCCTCCTGGAAGACGCGCATCTTGTTGTGACCCCTGAACACGGTGGGCTTGACGTAATAGCCGCCCGCCAGATCGCCCGGCAGATGGTTCTGTTCGCCACCGATCAGCACTTCGGCACCTTCCTGCCGGCCGATGTCGAAATAGCTCAGGATCTTTTCCAGCTGTTCGCTCGACGCCTGCGCGCCGATCATCGTTGCCGGATCGAGCGGATCGCCCTGGACGATTGCCTCGACCCGCTTCAGAGCCTTTTCCATGAACTTGTCGTAGATCTTCTCATGCACCAGCGCCCGGCTCGGACAGGTGCAGACCTCGCCCTGATTGAGCGCGAACATGACGAAGCCTTCGATCGCCTTGTCGAAGAAGTCGTCGTCCTCCGATGTCACGTCCTGGAAGAAGATGTTGGGCGACTTGCCGCCGAGCTCGAGCGTCACCGGGATGAGATTCTGGCTCGCATATTGCGAGATCAGCCGGCCGGTCGTCGTCTCGCCGGTGAAGGCGATCTTGGCGATGCGGTTCGACGAAGCGAGCGGCTTGCCGGCCTCGAGGCCAAAGCCGTTGACGATGTTGAGCACGCCATCGGGCAAGAGGTCGCCGACAAGGTCAGCCCACAGCATGATGGTGGCGGGCGTCTGTTCGGCCGGCTTCAGCACGACGCAATTGCCGGCGGCAAGTGCGGGCGCCAGCTTCCACACCGCCATCAGCAGCGGGAAGTTCCAGGGAATGATCTGACCGACGACGCCAAGCGGCTCGTGGAAATGATAGGCGACGGTGTCGTGATCGATCTCGGAGATGCCGCCTTCCTGGCTGCGCACGGCGCTGGCGAAATACCGGAAATGATCGATGGCCAGCGGCAGATCGGCGGCGGTCGTCTCGCGGATCGGCTTGCCATTGTCCCAGGTCTCGGCGAGGGCCAGCAGGTCGAGATTGTCCTCCATGCGGTCGGCGATGCGGTTGAGGATCAGCGCGCGGGCGGCGGCGCTTGTCCTGCCCCAGGCATCCTTGGCCCTATGCGCGGCGTCGAGCGCTGCCTCGATGTCCCTGGCGTCGGACCGAGCGACCTCGCCCAGCGGCCGGCCGTTCACCGGCGAGATGTTCTCGAAATACTTTCCGGACAGCGGTGCCACCCATTTGCCGCCGATAAAGTTGTCATAGCGCTTGGCGAAGGGAACCTTGGCCGTGCGGGAAAATTCCACCTTATTCATTGTCTTCCTCCCAATATGCAGCGCCACGGGATGTGACGTGTCACTGGGAAGAGTTGCGGATGGGCTCGGACTTGTCAGCCCATGCCCAGCATTCGACCGGTGCCGAGTGTCGCAGATATGCGACAGCTCTGCCCCTCAAAGCTCAGTGCGGGCGGCGGATGCCGAAGCGGGCGAGCTTGCGATGCAAGGTGGCGCGTGAAATTCCAAGATTGTTGGCGGCGGCCGAAACATTGCCTTCGGCGCGCGCGATGGCGCGCTGCACCACGCCGCGCTCTGCTTCGCCCAGGTCTTCCGCGGCCCCGGCCGAGCCGCCAAGGATGTCGGCGGCCGGCAACCCCTTGACCAAGGTCTGTTGGGTGATGCCGAGAGCCAGGCGCGCCGAGCGCGTCGCGCCCACCACCAGATCGTCGGCATCGACAGCAATCAGCGCACCGGCACTGCGCTCGGCGACCGGCGCCAGCAAGATGCGTGCATTGGAAAACGCCAGGCGGAAATTCTCGGCCTCGATGCGGCGCGCGGCATCGCCAACCGCAATGGCGATCAGGTTGACAAAGCCTTCGGTCAGGTCCGACCGGCATGACGAGACATCGAGTGCCGCCGCCAGATTGCCTTCATGATCGAAGATCGGCGCGGTGGTGCAACTGAGCAGTGTGTTGCGCGCGAAGAAATGCTGGTCGCGATGAATGGTGAGGGCGCGCTGATCGGCAAGGCATGTGCCGATGCCGTTGGTGCCTTCGGAGTCCTCACTCCAGACGGTGCCCGTCCACAGGCCCCACTCGTCGAACGTGTCGTCGTCGGCAACAGCGCCGCGGCGGTCGACCGGGATGCCTTCACTGTCGGCAAGTAGCACGCAGCAACCAACCCCGCCGACAGCCATGTATAGCCGGTCAAGGCTGGCATCGGCGGCACGGCGCAACGGTTCCATACGCTGCCTGGCTTGCCTCAGTTCGCCTTCGGTCAAGCGTCGTGGCGCCTGTCGCTCGGCTGGATCGAGACCGTGCAATGTGAGCGAACGCCGCCAAGAAGCAACCAACGCCGAGCGCGCCGCATCGTTGCTGGCGATTGAGGCCTGGATAAAATCCGAATGATGACCCGTCGGCTGCCGTCCGTTCACCTTATCCTCCCAAGGCGACTGTCGCTTCCAACTCAACAGCAGCGTTATATCCTCCCTGATATATCCGCTGCATCAAGTTGTAGAGGAACGAGGCTCGCCGGCGCTATAAGACGATGGTGTAATAACAGCCGCGAAGAGTGACTTGGAGCCCTGCCCAAACGCTGTCATCACCACTCAGGTGTTGTCCAGCCTGGGTACTTCTTCCTGAGGTCGGCGTAGAGGGCATCTATTTCCGTTTTGCTGACCGGGCGCACCTGTTCATAGAGGTAGCCCATGACGTCGCCGGACAACTGATAAGCCGCGACGCGCCTATAGGCTGCGCCGATGCCTTTGCCTTCGACAATATATTGGTCCGGTATCGTGACACAGAGCTGCGCGCCCGACTGCAAATGGGTGACGGGCGGGTCGGTTACGACGATATATCTGGATTTCAGCACTCCCGGCCTGAATTGATCGCGACTATCGACCTGACAGGTCCACTCGATACGGGGGTAAAGATCTTTATCCATTTCATACAACAACGAGTCGCTCATGATCGAGCCGGAGGCAAATACCGAAAAACGGTCCTCGGGTCGCATTCTTCCAACAAGATCATCGATGAGGCGTCTGTATTCAGAGAGATTGTCGAGGTGAAGAGGGAGCGTGGCTTCCCTGGCAAAGACGTCGCTGATCGGCGATAGCATCTGGCGGCCAAGCGGAAAAAAGGTGCCAAAAAAAGCAAGTCCAGTGGCTACCGATATCGCGGCAGTCGACCATCGCGATCTCAGCGCCGGCATCGAAACGATCGCAACGATTGCCTGGGCATAGGCAGGAAAGAGCCAAAGAAACATCGGCATTGAATGATGACGGTCCGGATCCTGCATCCGGGTGAAGAGGAAAAAGGTGAGAGCCGAGGCAACGGCACAGAACAGGGAAAATCTGTTTCGGCGTATGACGGAGATGTAAAGGCCAACTACGATCAACAGCCAGTTCACATAGCTGAGCCGGGATCCTATCTGGTCAACCTGCGAAACGAAGCTCGTCTTGTATCCGCTGTAAAGGTCGCCATAGCTGGTTCCCAGGATCTTGAGGATCAAGGGTTGCTGGAAGGTCAATGCGGCTCCGACGACAACGAGAACCGCACACAAACCTCCGACGGCGGCATTCCGGAGTGCCGGAAAGTCCCGGTCTTTTGCGACCTGCAGAAGACAGAACAAGGCTGCGGAAATTCCGACCCCGACGACAGGATAGGCATACCAGCGGCGCAGCACGAACGCCAACCACAGACATATGCCGACGCGTACTCCGCTGATCACCGGTTCATGGGTCAGGAACCTCGATTTCCAAAGAAAATAGGTTGCCGCGGAGAGCGCGAGGCAGCCGGCAACATCAGGCAATCCACGAAGCGTCGCCGCCCAGAACGGCGTGTAGAGAAAGGCCGCAATCCATACCGCGAGCCAGCTTCGGGATGAAGATGTCTCGGTCGCCGCCTCCAGATAGCTCATTCTGCCGATGAAAAGGGCGGTCGGGACCAGGTAAATAGCGACTATTCCGGCGATGTATGAAAACCTCGAATCGCCAAAGACGATGTGAAACGGCATCAGCGGCACCAGGATTGCCGCACTGTAGTCATCCGTTGCGATTGAGGCCCTCAAGTGGCTGAGCCACTCGAGAGGACTCTGGACCAAGAGCGTGCCTTGCCGATTGAACGTGTCGAAATAGGCAGCGAAGTCCCAATAATAGACAGGCTCTTCAAGGCTTACGTAAATGACTGCAAGAGCAACTCCCAGCAAGACGGTGCATAGATACGTTCCTGTCCAAAATCCGAGAGATTTATTCTTCGTCACTTGCGGCCGCCAGAAGGAGAAGAAGTAGGACTGTCAAAGCCAACCCAAGACACCGTTTATGCAGCCAGGAGCCGTTCCGGCGCATGAGCGGCCGACAAGGATGGCCAAGTCTCATACATTCAGAGCACCCAAATGCTGCCGGCAGAACCGACTGCTCTGAGTTTAAAGCTCAGGTCGTCCCGGCTTTCTTCGGCTTGGTCGAACCGATCATCTTCCAGTTCTTGTAGAACATGGAATTGATGCGCTCGACGCTTACCGAGACGATTGCGAGCATGCCCGCGATCAGCCCCGGAACCGGGGACGGACGGATGATGTCCATGAACACGCAGTAACGACGGCCGTCATACTCGTTGACCGAGCGATGCAGCAGCGTGTCGTCGAAGATGAACAGCGGATTGTCGTACCAGTAGTTCTTGACGTTGCCGCACTCGACGAAAATCTCCGATTTCACCGGGATCAGATTGTAGAGAATGCGCAGGCTCAGCCGCAGCGGGCCGAAGTGCCAGGACGTTGATTCGCGCTTGCTGAACACGGAAACGGCGATGGTCTTGATGTATTTGAAATCCTTGTTGAACTCGGCAACGTTGTCGATCTTGTGCTTACCGTACCACTGGTAGACATACATGCCGCGCCGGCCGGTGCCGAAATTGGCGTCGATGTCGGCGATGATCTCGTCCTTGCGCGCCTTGAAGATGTCCAGGACCTCATTGACCTCGCGCTGATAGTCGGCGGGAAACTGCTCCAGCTTCCAGACGCCAGGATTTCTGTAGCACAGCAAGTCGACCAGCAGATTGAAAGGCGAAAGCAGCCAGGTGAACAGGCCGTTGCCTAGGAAATAACCGCTGAACAGTGACAAATCCTTCCTGTCGTTGCGCAGCACGTCGATCAGGCCGCAAACGATGAAGATCGTCGTCAGGATGGGGATGAAATAGAAGCCAAGGGCAAGAAGCGGGATGGCAATGGCGAATTTGCGAAGGGATTTGCGAAGGTTTTTTGTCATTTTTCCACGCGCGAAGCGCGATCCTGTTGCGAATGAGGTGCCCAAATCACGGCAACGACCACCGCCCGGCCGTGCGCCTTGATAAGGTTTTTTGGGTCACCACACAACGGCCGCGGTATCGCGGCCGGCTGGCTGCCTGATGAAGCCTGCCGGTATCAGGTCAATGCACCGCCGGCAGGCCAAGCTCGTCCCATTTTTCCCTGGGAACCAGATCGCCAACCAGGAATTCGAAGCCGACGACGCTTTCACCGTCCCCAGCCAGTTGGCACCTGAACTTCAGACCATACCAGTTTCTGCGACTGCGGAAAGCCGCACCATTCGCGGCGATCGTGGTTCCAGTGATTTTTTCCTCCGCCGTTGCGTAAGGCACCACCCGCTCCGGCTGATAATCCGTGCGCCATCGGCGGATCTGATCCATGGCTTCGAGATTGCACAACTGCACCATGCGCTCGTCGGACGCGAAGGTGGCGAGATCGGCGCGCGCCTGCCGGCTGCGCGGATCGGCCAGCGTCTTGGCCGACAGCATTTCGGTCGGCCGGATCATGGCCGGCGCGGTGGGCGGTTGGGGTATGGGCGGGCTCGCAGCGGGCGGCGGCACCGCTGCCCGCACTTCGGGCACTGTCGGCGGGACGGGAGCAGGCGGCGGCCTGGTTGAGGCCTCGAACTGCTGCGGCGTCAGGATGTCGACCGACACCCGCTCTTCCTCCAGCCGTTTCGGCGGCTTCGGCAACGGCATCACGGCCAGCATCGCAGCGAGAAGCGCGTGGAGAGCGACCGCGGCGGAAATGCCCCAAGGCGAAGCCTCGTTTCGAAGCGTGACGACGACCGGGTCACGCAAACCCGCTATTCCCGCTCTTTGCGCAGCTTCGCCCAATAATCGAGCCGCTTCCTGATGTCGCGCTCGAAGCCGCGCTCGGGCGGATCATAGAAGGTCTGGCGGCCCATCTTCTCGGGAAAGTAATCCTGCCCCGAAAAGGCATCCGGCTCGTCATGGTCGTAACGATAGCCGGCGCCGTAATCCTCCTCTTTCATCAGCTTGGTCGGCGCGTTGAGGATGTGCTTGGGCGGCAGCAGCGAGCCATGTTCCTTCGCGGCCCGCGTGGCCGCTTTGAAAGCGTTGTAGACGGCGTTGGATTTGGGTGCGGTGGCGAGATAGACGGTGGCCTCGGCAAAGGCGAGTTCGCCCTCGGGCGAGCCGAGATAGTCGTAGGCATCCTTAGCGGCGTTGGCGACGACAAGCGCCTGCGGGTCGGCAAGGCCGATGTCCTCCATCGCCATGCGCACCAGCCGGCGGCCAAGATAGAGCGGATCCTCGCCGGCATCGAACATACGCGCAAGATAGTAGAGAGCCGCGTCGGGATCCGAACCACGCACCGATTTGTGCAGCGCCGAGATCAGATTGTAATGGCCGTCCTGGCCCTTGTCGTAGATCGGCGCGCGGCGCTGCACGATGCGCTGCAATCCCTCAGGATCGAAGACCTCGCCAGGCTTTGCTGCCCGCCAGACTTCCTCTGCCAGGGTAAGGGAGGCACGGCCGTCGCCATCGCTCATGCGGATCAGCATGGCGCGCGCCTCGTCGTCGAGCGGCAGCGCCCTGCCCTCGGTTTCCTCGGCCCGCGTCATCAGCTTGGCGATGCTCTCCTCGCCCAGCGAATGGAAGACCAGAACGCGCGCGCGCGACAGCAGAGCGGCATTCAGTTCGAAGGACGGGTTTTCGGTCGTGGCGCCAACCAGCACGACGGTTCCGTCTTCCATGACAGGGAGGAAACTGTCCTGCTGGGCGCGGTTGAAGCGATGGATCTCGTCGACGAACAGCAAGGTCTGGCGGCCATTGGTGCGGCGCAGCTTGGCTGCCTCAAACACCTTCTTCAGATCGGCGACGCCGGAAAAGACAGCCGATATCTGCTCGAAGGCAAGGCTGGTTTCACCGGCAAGCAAGCGCGCCACGGTGGTCTTGCCGGTGCCGGGCGGCCCCCAGAAGATCATCGAACCGAGCGAACCCGAACCGATCAGCCGGGTCAGCGCGCCGTCAGGGCCGGTCAGATGTTCCTGGCCGACGACCTCGCCAAGATTCTTCGGCCGCAGCCTGTCGGCCAGCGGCCGCCCAAGCGGCACCTTTTCCGGTTCATCGACGCTGAACAGATCGGCCATGCACTTCTTTTTCGTTGGAGCATGAGCCCGAATTCATGGGTCGTGCTCTAATAACGCAACACCTGACGCAGTATCTGCCCGCCACGCTCTACGGTAAAGCGCCACCAGCGCGTATCCGTCTTGGCCGCCTGCTCCAGGGTCGCGGCGGTATCGATGGTGGTGCCGTTCACTTCGCGCACGATGTCGCCCGGCTGGAAACCGAAATCGGCGGCCGGCGAATCACGGTTGATGTCGACCACGGTGACGCCCTTGATGTCGGTGCGCAGGCCAAGCTTCTGGGCGAGCCGAGGCGATAGTTCCGCGACCTTGGCACCTGAGAACGGGCTGCGGCCGTGCAGCGTCACTTCGGCAGCCTTCATGCCTTCCGGAGCGCGCTCCAGCGCGATGTCCATCGCCGCTTGCTGGCCTTTGGTCAGAACCGCGAAATTCGCGGTGGTGCCTATCGACAGCGTCGCCATCCGGTAGTCCAGAGCTTCGATGCTTTCGACCGGCTTGCCGTTGAGCTGCAGCACGACGTCACCGGGCTTGAGCCCTGCCTTGGCGGCCGGTCCGGTCGCCTCGACGGACGAGACCAGTGCACCGGTCGGCTTCTCCATGCCGAGCGATTCGGCGATCTGCGGCGTCACCGCTTCGAACTCGGCGCCGATATAGGGCCGCTCGAAGAAGTCGAGCCCGGCCTTGGCCGCGTCGGCAAAGGCGCGAACCATGTTCGAGGGAATGGCAAAGCCAATGCCGATTGAGCCGCCGCTGCGGCTGTAGATGGCCGTGTTGATGCCGACCAGCTGGCCGCCCATGTTGATCAGCGCACCGCCGGAATTGCCCGGATTGATTGCGGCGTCGGTCTGGATGAAGAAGCTTGAGTCGGAAACACCGATATGGCTGCGGGCAAGTGCCGAGACGATACCGCTGGTGGTGGTCTGACCGACGCCAAAGGGGTTGCCGATGGCCAGCAGCAGATCGCCGACCTCGAGCGCATCGGAATCGCCGATGGCAATGACCGGAAACGGCTTGTCCGAGGTGATCTTGAGCACGGCAAGGTCGAGCGTCTCGTCCTTGAGCAGCACTTTGCTGTCGAACTCGCGCCCGTCCGCGGTCGCCACCTTGACCTGATCGGCATCCTTGATGACGTGGTAATTGGTGACCACGACGCCGGTCGGGTCGACCAGCACGCCGGAACCCAGGGAAGACTGCGCCCGCGGCTGCGAACGACCGAAGAATTCCTCGAAGAAGGGATCGCCGTCGAAAGGCGATGTCACCTTGGCGGTCTGCGAGGCATAGACATTGACCACGGCCGGCGCCGTCTGCTTGACCAGCGGCGCAAACGACAGCTGCACCTCCTCGCGGCCGAACGGCACACGCTTGTCGGGACCAGACGTGGCGTTCTCGCCTTCGACGCCATGCAGCAGATCGGTCAGCACATCGGACAGACCGGGATCGGTCTTGGTCTCCTCGGCCAACGCCTGCCTGACCACCGGCGCGGCCGCAAACGCCATCATGGCGAAGAGCAGAACAAGGGACAGTCGGTTGGCGCGCATTCGCGAATCCTCCAAGGCAAGTTCGGGGGCATTGTCCCGACGATTGTGCAAAATGAAAGGCTAAGCCGCTGAAATCCGATTATTTTGGGCAAACACCCTTGGTTCTGGCCAAAAGATCGGCTTTGGCCGCAATCTACTGCTTCCAGAAAACAAAAAAGGGGCCCGCAGGCCCCTTTGAATTCAATCCGGAGAACCGAGCCTTATGCGGCTGCGGCGTCCGCGTCGGTGCCTTCGGCTTCGATACGAGCGCGGTCGCCGGCGCCCTTGGCCGAGGTGTCGCGATCGACGAACTCGATGACGGCCATCGCGGCGTTGTCACCGTGGCGGAAGCCGGCCTTCATGATGCGCAGATAGCCGCCGTTGCGGTTGGCATAGCGCGGAGCGATGGTGTCGAACAGGCGCTTGACGACGCCTTCGTTACCGATCTGCGCGATCACCTGGCGGCGGGCGTGCAGGTCGCCGCGCTTACCGAGCGTCACCAGCTTCTCGACGATCGGACGCAAATCCTTCGCCTTCGGCAGGGTGGTGACGATCTGCTCATGCTCGAGCAGCGACACGGCGAGGTTGGCGAACATCGACTTGCGATGGCTAATGCTTCGGGCGAAGCGACGGCCTTTGAAACCGTGGCGCATGGCTCTTTTCCTTCTTCAGTTGTTCAAGAGGCCGAGGCCTCTGATGGTTTTCCGCATGACCGTCGGATCGAGCGGCCCACGCCGCCGATCCTTGGAATTCATGCTCAATATTGGTCTTCGTAACGCTTGGCGAGGTCTTCGATGTTTTCCGGCGGCCAGTCCGGCACTTCCATGCCGAGGTGCAGGCCCATCGCCGCCAGGACTTCCTTGATCTCGTTCAGCGACTTGCGGCCGAAGTTCGGGGTGCGCAGCATCTCGGCTTCGGTCTTCTGGATCAGGTCGCCGATATAGACGATGTTGTCGTTCTTCAGGCAGTTGGCCGAACGCACCGAAAGCTCGAGTTCGTCGACCTTCTTGAGCAGCGCCGGGTTGAAGGCGAGCTCGGTGACGGCCTCGGCGGCGACTTCCTTCTGCGGCTCGTCGAAGTTGACGAACAGGCCGAGCTGGTCCTGCAGGATGCGGGCGGCGAAAGCCACCGCGTCCTCGCCGGTGATCGAACCGTCGGTCTCGATGGTCATGGTCAGCTTGTCATAGTCGAGAACCTGGCCCTCGCGGGTGTTCTCGACCTTGTAGGAGACCTTCTTGACCGGCGAATAGAGGCTGTCGACCGGGATCAGGCCGATCGGCGCGTCTTCGGCGCGGTTGCGGTCGGCCGGCACGTAACCCTTGCCGGTGTCGACGGTGAATTCCATGCGGATTTCAGCGCCTTCGTCCAGCGTGCAGATGACGTGGTCGGGGTTGAGGATCTCGACGTCGCCAACCGTCTGGATGTCGCCGGCAAGAACCGCACCCGGTCCCTGCTTGCGAACGACCATGCGCTTGGGGCCATCGCCTTCCATGCGGATGGCGATTTCCTTGATGTTGAGGACGATGTCGGTCACGTCCTCGCGCACACCGGCGATGGACGAGAATTCATGCAGAACGCCGTCGATCTGCACGGCGGTGACAGCCGCACCGCGCAGCGAAGACAGAAGCACGCGGCGCAGCGCGTTGCCCAGCGTCAGGCCAAAGCCACGCTCGAGCGGCTCGGCGACCAGCGTGGTCAGCGTCTTCTTCTTCGACGAGAACTCGATCTTGTTCGGCTTGATCAGTTCCTGCCAATTTTTCTGGATCATGATGCTTTCCTTCCGTTGACCCGCCACCATCCAATCGTGGCGGGCGACCTGGAATGCCGTGGAGGAGCGCCCAAGGGGCGCTCGCGCGACGTTCGGTAAATTGCTTAGACGCGACGCTTCTTGCGCGGGCGGCAGCCATTGTGCGGGATCGGCGTCACATCACGGATCGAGGTGATGGTGAAGCCTGCCGCCTGCAGGGCGCGCAGTGCCGACTCACGACCGGAGCCAGGTCCGCAGACCTCGACTTCGAGCATGCGCATGCCGTGTTCCTGGGCCTTCTTGGCAACATCCTCGGCAGCCATCTGAGCAGCGAACGGGGTCGACTTGCGCGACCCCTTGAAGCCCTGGGCACCGGCCGACGACCAGGCAATCGAATTGCCCTGCGCGTCGGTGATGGTGATCATCGTGTTGTTGAAGGTCGAATTGACGTGGGCAACGCCCGACGAGATGTTCTTGCGTTCGCGACGGCGAACACGAGCGGCTTCCTTGGCCATGACAGTCCTTTCAGTTGATCTCTACACCGCCGTAATGCCAGCGGCTCCACCTAGGAGAAAGGCAGCAGGGGAATATGGCAGTAGGCAGTATGTCTGCCGATCCTATTGCCTTACCGCCCTACTCCCTTACTGCCCTAAATTACTTCTTCTTGCCGGCGATCGACTTGGCCGGGCCCTTGCGGGTGCGCGCATTGGTATGCGTGCGCTGGCCGCGGACCGGCAGCGAGCGGCGGTGACGCAGGCCGCGGTAGCAGCCGAGGTCCATGAGCCGCTTGATGTTCATCGAGACTTCGCGGCGCAGGTCGCCTTCGACCTGGTAGTCGCGGTCGATGGTTTCGCGGATCTGCAGCACTTCCGCGTCGGTCAGCTGGTTGACGCGACGCTCGGCCGGGATGCCGACCTTGTCGACGATCTCCTGGGCGAACTTCTTGCCAATGCCGTGAATGTACTGAAGCGCAATGACAACGCGCTTGTTGGTCGGAATATTGACGCCGGCTATACGAGCCATGTTCTTCCCTTCTCCATGTGGGCCGGCCAATCCTCAAAAACAAGGCAGGCCCGGCGCTATCTTAAGTTGCCCCGCGTCCGGTGGAGGCCGGCCCATGCGGGAGTTTCCAGTTCAAAGCAGCTGCCTTGCCCTTGCGGACAAGCAAAGCTCATGCCTGATAGGAAGACGGGCCGCCATACCGCAGCGAACCGCTTCCGTCAAGTGCAATCGTTAATTTCCCCGCGTTGCGTCCTTGAGCACCGCTTCGATCTGTTCCGTCACGGCATCGATATCGGCCATGCCGTCGACGCTCCGGAGCTTGCCCTTGGCGTAGTAGTAGCCAATCAGCGGCGACGTCTTCTTGTAGTATTCCCTCAGACGCTCTTCGAACACGGTCGGATTGTCGTCCTTGCGAACGGGCAGACCGGCGGCCTGTGCCTCGTTGGCGCGCTTGACTATACGCCCAACCAGCGCCTTGTCGTCGACGACGAGTTCAACGACGGCGTCGAGGCCCTGGGAGCGATCCGAAAGCATCTGCTCGACCGCGTCCGCCTGCACCAGGGTCCGCGGATATCCGTCGAGGATGAACCCCTTGGCACAATCTGCCTGATCGATACGCTCGGCGACGATCGCGTTGACGATGGCGTCGGAGACCAGCTCACCGGCATCCATCACCGCCTTGGCGCGCTTGCCGACTTCGGTGCCTGCCTGGACGGCAGCACGCAGCATGTCGCCCGTCGAAAGCTGGGGTATGCCGTGTTTTTCTACCAGTCTTTGTGCTTGCGTCCCCTTGCCCGCTCCTGGCGGCCCAAGCAATATCAACCTCATCTGGCTTTCTTCCCCCCGCGCAGCTTCGATTTCTTGATCAGGCCTTCATACTGGTGCGCAATCAGGTGACCCTGAATCTGCGCAACCGTATCGAGCGTGACACTGACCACGATCAGAAGCGATGTGCCACCAAGGTAGAATGGTACGCCAGTCGCCGAGATCAGGAACTCCGGCAGCAAGCACACCAGCACCAGATAGATGGCGCCGACGACGGTGATGCGGGTGAGAACGTAATCGATATAATCGGCAGTGCGCTCGCCCGGACGATAGCCGGGGATGAAGCCCGAATGCTTCTTGAGCTGGTCGGCGGTGTCCTTCGGGTTGAAGACAATCGCAGTGTAGAAGAAGGCGAAGAACACGATCATCGCCGCATAAAACAGCATGTAGAGCGGCTGGCCGTGGCCGAGCGAGGCGAGCACGGTGCTTGCCCAGGCCGGCATGTTGGTCGTCTGCGAGAAGCCGGCGACGGTTGCCGGCAGCAACAGCAGCGACGAGGCGAAGATCGGCGGGATGACGCCCGATGTGTTGAGCTTCAGCGGCAGATGCGAGGTATCGCCCTGGAACATGCGGTTGCCGACCTGACGCTTCGGATACTGGATCAGCAAGCGGCGCTGGGCGCGCTCGAAGAACACGATCAAGGCGATGACGACGATGGCGAGCACGATGATCGCCAGGATCAGGCCGGTCGACAAGGCGCCCGTGCGGCCAAGCTCCAGCGTGCCGGAAATGGCGCGCGGCAAACCGGCGACGATGCCGGAGAAGATGATCAGCGAAATGCCGTTGCCGATGCCGCGTGCGGTGATCTGTTCGCCCAGCCACATCAGGAACATGGTGCCGCCGACCAGCGTGACGACGGTCGAGAGGCGGAAGAACATGCCTGGATCGTTGACGATGCCGTGACCGCCTTCCAGGCCCACCGAAATACCATAGGCCTGAACCAGCGCCAAAAGCACGGTGCCGTAGCGTGTGTACTGGTTGATGACCTTGCGGCCCTGTTCGCCTTCCTTCTTCAGCGCTTCCAGCGACGGGATGACCGAGGTCATCAGCTGCATGATGATGGAGGCGGAGATGTAAGGCATGATGCCGAGCGCAAAGATCGCCATGCGCTGCACGGCGCCGCCGGCGAACATGTTGAACATGCCAAGCACGCCCTTGCTCTGCGAGGAGAAGGCTTGGGCGAAGGCGTCGGGATTGATTCCGGGAAGCGGGATGTAAGTGCCGAGGCGGTAGACGAGCAGCGCGCCGATCGTGAACCAGATGCGTTTCTTCAGGTCCTCCGCTTTGGCGAAGGCCGAGAAATTCAGATTCGAGGCTAATTGTTCAGCAGCCGAAGCCATGCCTGATTCTCCGCTTGGTAACGCTTGATGGCCCTTGAGGTCAGGCGGTGCGTTTCACCGAAGCTCACGAGATAAGCTCCGGGCTCTAAACATGCAAGCGGCCGCGTTGACGCGGCCGCCTAATCGAGCAGATCAAAGCGCAATCGTGAGCAAGAACGGATCCCGCTCCGGCCGATCGCGCTTCAAATTGCCGTTACTCAGCAGCTGCCTTTTCCTGCGGCAGCTTGACCGAACCGCCGGCCTTTTCGATCTTCTCGATCGCGGCCTTGGAGGCGCCGGCAACGTCAAAGGCCAGCTTCGCCTTGATCTCGCCGTCCGAGAGGATGCGCACACCGTCCTTGACGCGGCGGATGACGCCGGCGGCAACCAGCGATTCAGCCGTCACGGTTGCCTTGGCGTCGAGCTTCTTGGCGTCGATGGCCACCTGGATGCGGGCCAGCGACACGACAGTGAAGCTCTTGGCGAAGATGTTGTTGAAGCCACGCTTCGGCAGGCGCCGGTAGAGCGGCATCTGGCCACCCTCGAAGCCGTTGATGGCGACGCCGGAGCGTGCCTTCTGGCCCTTGACGCCGCGGCCGCCGGTCTTGCCGGAGCCGGAGCCGATACCACGGCCGAGACGCTTCTTGGAGTGCGTCGCGCCGTCCTTGTCACGCAGATCGTTGAGTTTCATCTGAGTTCTCCTGCGCTCTGGCTCAGCCCTCGTCCACGACGCGGACGAGATGCTGGACGGCAGCGATCATGCCGCGCACGGAGGGCGTATCTTCCAGTGTGCGCTGCTTGTGCATCTTGTTGAGGCCGAGGCCGACCAGCGTCGCGCGCTGTTCCTTCGGACGGCGGATCGGCGAACCGATCTGCTCAACGGTGATGGTCTTGGTTGCTTTCTTGGCCATGGTCAAAATCCCTGGTCAGATCGACTATTCTTCAGCCGCAACGGCGGTGCCGCGGCGGGCCTGAAGGGTCGAATACTTGATGCCGCGAGCAGCAGCCACATCCTTGGGATGCATCTGGCTCTTCAGCGCGTCGAAGGTGGCGCGAACCATGTTGTAGGGGTTCGACGAACCCATCGACTTGGCGACCACGTCATGCATGCCGAGCGTCTCGAAGACAGCGCGCATCGGGCCACCGGCGATGATGCCGGTACCTTGCTTGGCAGCGCGCAGCAGCACGCGTCCCGCGCCCCAGCGTCCTTCGACGTCATGATGCAGCGTACGACCCGAGCGCAGCGGCACGAAGATCATGTCGCGCTTGGCCGATTCAGTGGCCTTGCGGATAGCTTCCGGCACTTCGCGCGCCTTGCCGTGACCAAAGCCGACGCGGCCCTTCTGGTCGCCGACGACGACGAGTGCTGCAAAACCGAAGCGACGGCCGCCCTTGACGACCTTGGCGACGCGGTTGATGTGGACGAGCTTGTCCACCATGCCGTCATCGCGTTCTTCACGATCGCGGCCGCGGCCGCCATCCCTACGTTCCTGTGCCATATCCTGTTCCTTGTTTTTTTCCGGAAGCACGGTTGCTGATAAGATCCGGCGCCTCTGTGGGTCACCGGGGGCGAAATCATTTCCTTCGCATAATCTTTATCCGAAAAGTCTGAAACTTTTCGGGATCATGCTTAGAAGCTAAGACCGCCTTCGCGGGCAGCCTCGGCGAGCGCCTTGACGCGGCCGTGATAGATGTAGGCGCCACGGTCGAAGACGACTTCCTTGACGCCGGCCTTGGTGGCGCGCTCGGCGATCAGCTTGCCGATCGCGGCGGCAGCGGCGGTGTCGGCACCGGTCTTGAGCGAACCCTTGAGGTCCTTCTCGAGCGTCGAAGCGGCGGCAATGGTGTGGCCCTTGGCGTCGTCGATGACCTGCACGTAGATGTTCTTCGACGTGCGGTGGACCGACAGACGCGGGCGCTCACCAGCGACCTTCTTGATCTGACGGCGGACGCGCTGCGCGCGGCGCTGGATGGATTCCTTGGTAGCCATGATAGTTCCTTGCCTTCAAAAAACGGGGGCCGCCATGTGCGGTAGGCGAATGCGCCTCCCGCGACCGCTCCCCGCGGCGTTGCACTTCCTTAGCTTGGTCTTTTTCGAAAAGTCTTCGACCTTTCGGGGCCAAGCCCACTACTTCTTCTTGCCTTCCTTGCGGACGATCTTCTCGCCAGCATAGCGGACGCCCTTGCCCTTGTAGGGCTCGGGACCACGATACTCGCGGATCTCGGCCGCAACCTGGCCGACCTGCTGCTTGTCGATGCCGGCCACGGTGATTTCAGTCGGCTTCGGCACCGTGATGGTGATGCCCTGCGGCGTCTCGTAGACGACGTCATGGCTGAAGCCAAGTGCCAGCTGCAGGTTCTTGCCCTGAAGTGCCGCGCGATAGCCGACGCCGGTGATCTCGAGCTTCTTTTCGAAACCGTCCTTGACGCCCTGCAGGATGTTGACGATCTGCGTGCGCGACATGCCCCACTTGGAGCGGGCGGTCTTGGTCTGGTCGCGCGGCTGGACAGCGATCTCGCTGCCTTCCATCTTGACCAGGACTTCGTCGTTCACCACGAACTTCAGCTCACCCTTGGGGCCCTTCGCCGTCACGGTCTGGCCGTTGACGGTCGCGGTCACGCCCTGCGGCAGCGAAACGGGTTTCTTTCCAATACGAGACATTTTGTTGTCCTCGTCACTTCTCTTGTTTCAGGTCTCTGTCTTCGGGAACGATCCGAAGACCGGATTCCACTTTGCGGTCAACTGCCAGATCAGAAGATCTGGCAGAGGATTTCACCGCCGACATTCTGTTCACGTGCTTCGTGGTCGGCCATCACGCCTTTCGGTGTCGAAAGGATGGCGATGCCGAGGCCGTTGGCAACCTGCGGAATCGACTTGGCCGAAACATAGACGCGGCGGCCTGGCTTCGAGACACGGGCGATTTCGCGCACGACCGGCGCGCCGTCGAAATACTTCAACTCGATCTCGATTTCGGACTTGCCGTTGTCGAAGTCGGTCTGGCTGTAATCACGGATATAGCCTTCAGCCTTCAGCACGTCGAGGACGCGGGTGCGCAGACGCGAAGCCGGCGTCGAAACGCTCGACTTCTTGCGGCCATACGCGTTGCGGATGCGGGTCAGCATATCGCCGAGAGGATCGCTCAATGACATGTTATGTCCTCCTTACCAGCTCGACTTGACCAGGCCCGGGATCTGGCCGTTATTGCCGAGATCACGAAGCGCGATGCGCGATACTTTGAGCTTGCGATAGTAGGCGCGCGGACGGCCGGTGACTTCGCAGCGGTTGCGGATGCGGATCTTGGCCGAGTTGCGCGGCATGGCAGCAAGCTTGAGCTGAGCGCGGAAGCGCTCTTCCATCGGCTTGGACTGATCCATGATGATCGCCTTCAGGGCAGCCCGCTTGGGACCGTACTGGTCGGCAAGCTTGCGGCGCCTGTTGTTCTTCTCGACTGAGCTGGTCTTTGCCATTTCAGATTTTTCCTTTTCTCGCTGCCGTTACTGGCGGAAGGGGAAGTTGAAGGCCTTGAGCAATGCCCTGGCTTCGTCGTCCGTCTTCGCAGTCGTACAAACGATGACGTCCATGCCCCAGATCTGATCAACCTTGTCGTAGTTGATCTCCGGGAACACGATGTGTTCCTTGATGCCCATGGCATAGTTGCCACGGCCATCGAAGCTCTTCGGATTCAGTCCGCGGAAGTCGCGGACGCGTGGCAGTGCGATGTTCACGAGGCGATCGAGGAACTCGTACATGCGTTCCTTGCGCAGCGTGACCTTGGCGCCGATCGGCATCTTCTCGCGGACCTTGAAGCCGGCGATCGAGTTGCGGGCGCGGGTGACGACGGCCTTCTGGCCGGCGATCATGGCCAGGTCTTCGGCCGCGATCGAAGGCTTCTTCGAATCGGCGGTCGCTTCGCCAACGCCCATGTTCAGCACGATCTTGTCGATGCGTGGAACCTGCATCTCGTTGTCGTAGCCGAACTGTTCCTGCAGCGCCTTGCGGATGGTCTCATTGTAGACCTGCTTGAGGCGCGGCGTGTTCTGAGCCTTGGACTGTTTGCTTTCAGCCTTGGGCTTCGTGGTTTGAGCCTTAGCCATTGATGACTTCTCCCGAGCGCTTGGCGACGCGCACCTTCTTGCCGTCCTTCTGGAAGATGAAACCGACGCGGGTCGGCTTGCCATCCTTGGGGTCGGCCAGCGCGATGTTCGACAGCTGGATCGGCGCTTCCTTGGTGATGATCCCGCCCTCTTGGGACTGGGACTGCTTCTGGTGACGACGGATCATGTTGACGCCGCGCACCAGCGCGGTGTCTTCCTTCGGCTGTACCGAGAGGACTTCGCCCGAACGGCCCTTGTCCTTGCCGGCCAGCACGACGACCTTGTCGCCTTTTCTAATCTTTTGCATTGGTCCGGCTCCTTACAGCACTTCAGGCGCGAGCGAGATGATCTTCATGTGGTTCTTGGCGCGGAGTTCGCGCGGAACCGGTCCGAAGATACGCGTGCCGATCGGCTCTTTCTTGTTGTCGACGAGAACGGCCGCGTTCTTGTCGAAACGGATCACGCTGCCGTCCGGGCGGCGGATGTCCTTGGCCGTGCGAACCACGACCGCCTTCATCACATCGCCCTTCTTTACGCGGCCGCGCGGAATGGCTTCCTTGATCGACACCACGATGATGTCGCCCACAGAAGCGTATTTCCGCTTCGAGCCGCCCAGCACCTTGATGCACATGACACGACGGGCGCCGGAATTATCCGCGACGTCGAGGTTTGTTTGCATCTGAATCATGACTGGCCGCCTTCTTCTTTTCTAACGGGATGGGCTCAAAGCCCCTCCCCGGTCTGTCCAAAATTCGTTGTTTACGCCTGGTCCGAAGACACGACGATCCAGCGCTTATCCTTGGAAATCGGCTTCGATTCCTGGATGAACACCTGATCGCCTACCTTGTGGGCGTTGTTCTCGTCGTGCGCCTTGTACTTCTTGGTCATGCGCACGGTCTTCTTCATCACGGGATGCGTGAAGCGCCGTTCGACCTTGACGACAACCGTCTTCTCGTTCTTGTCGCTGACGACGGTGCCCTGCAGAATGCGCTTTGGCATGGTTTTCGTCCTTAAGCCTTCTTAGCCGCGGACTTTTCCGCAGCGATGGTCTTGATACGCGCAATGTCCTTACGGACCTGTCTCACGCGCGCGGTCTTCTCGAGCTGGCCGGTGGCCTTCTGGAAGCGCAGATTGAACTGCTCCTTCTTCAGGCTGGCCAAGTCGTCGGTCAGCTGGTCCTGGGTCTTGGTCCGGATGTCTTCGGCTTTCATATCAGCCCGTCCTTATTCTGCGATGCGCTGCACGAAGCGCGTCTTGACCGAGAGCTTGGCCGCGCCGAGACGCAGTGCCTCACGGGCGGTTTCTTCGTTGACGCCGTCGATCTCGAACATGATGCGGCCCGGCTTGACGCGCGCCGCCCAATAATCGACCGCGCCCTTGCCCTTACCCATGCGGACTTCGGTCGGCTTCGAAGTGACCGGCACGTCCGGGAAAATACGGATCCAGACGCGACCAGCGCGCTTCATTTCACGAGTGATCGCGCGGCGGGCCGCCTCAATCTCACGTGCGGTGACGCGGTTCGGCTCAAGCGCCTTCAGCCCGAAACCACCGAAATCCAGGTTGGTGCCGCCCTTTGCGGTGCCATGGATACGGCCCTTGAACTGCTTGCGGAACTTTGTGCGCTTTGGCTGCAGCATCGTTCTAACTCCAAATTCCTAAATGTCTCAGGCGTTTTCGCGACGACGACCGCGTTCGCGATCACCACCACCGCCATGCGCTGCATCGCTTTCGCTGGCCCGACGCTCCGAAGCCATCGGGTCATGCTCAAGGATCTCGCCCTTGAACACCCAGACCTTGACGCCGCAGATGCCGTAAGCGGTGTGCGCTTCGGCCGTGCCGTAGTCGACGTCCGCACGCAGCGTATGCAGCGGCACGCGGCCTTCGCGATACCATTCCATGCGCGCGATCTCGGCGCCGCCGAGACGGCCGGCGCAGTTGATGCGGATGCCTTCGGCACCGAGGCGCATCGCCGACTGAACGGCACGCTTCATGGCGCGGCGGAACGCAATACGACGCTCGAGCTGCTGGGCAATCGACTGAGCGACCAGGGTCGCGTCGATTTCCGGCTTACGCACTTCAACGATGTTGAGGTGCGTCTCGGACTTCGTCATCTCCATCAGCTTCTTGCGAAGCTTCTCGATGTCGGCGCCCTTCTTGCCGATGATCAGACCTGGGCGCGCGGCGTGAATGGTGACGCGGCACTTCTTGTGCGGACGCTCGATCACGACCTTCGAGATGGCAGCCTGCTTGAGCTCCTTCTCGAGATACTTGCGGATCTTGATGTCCTCATGCAGCAGCTTGCCGTACTCGCCGGTGTTCGCGAACCAGCGCGAATCCCAGGTGCGGTTGATGCCGAGGCGAAGACCGATCGGATTGACTTTCTGGCCCATTATGCGGCCTCCCCTTTTTCTTCGACTTCACGAACGACGATCGTGAGGTGCGAGAACGGCTTCTCGATACGGCTGGCGCGACCACGGCCACGGGCATGGAACCGCTTCATGACGATCGACTTGCCGACATAGGCTTCCGCCACGATCAGTGCATCGACATCCAGGTCGTGGTTGTTTTCCGCGTTGGCGATTGCCGATTCCAGCGTCTTCTTGACCGTGCCGGAAATCCGCTTGGCCGAGAATTCGAGATCGGAAAGCGCTGTCGCGACCTTCTTGCCGCGGATCAGCGCGGCAACGAGGTTCAGCTTCTGCGGGCTGATACGGATCGTGCGCAATACGGCGCGCGCTTCGTTATCAGCAAGCCTGCGCGGAGCTTTGGCCTTGCCCATGATTATTTCCTCTTCGCCTTCTTATCCGCGCCGTGACCGTAATAGGTCCGGGTCGGAGCGAATTCACCGAACTTGTGACCGACCATGTCCTCGTTCACCGAGACGGGAACATGCTTCTGGCCGTTGTAGACACCGAAGGTGAAGCCGACGAACTGCGGCAGGATCGTGGAGCGACGGCTCCACATCTTGATCACCTCATTGCGACCACCTTCACGAACCTTGTCCACCTTCTTGAGAAGGTAGCCGTCAATGAAGGGGCCTTTCCAAATCGAACGAGTCACTTGGCGTTACCTCTTCTTAGCTCTTGCGCTGATGGCGCGAGCGCAGGATGAACTTGTCGGTCGCCTTGTTGGACCGCGTCTTCTTGCCCTTGGTCGGCTTGCCCCAGGGCGAAACCGGATGGCGGCCACCCGAGGTGCGGCCTTCGCCGCCGCCGTGCGGATGGTCGACCGGGTTCATGGTCACGCCGCGATTGTGCGGGCGCTTGCCACGCCAAACCGTGCGACCGGCCTTGCCGTCGTTGATGTTGCCGTGGTCCGGATTGGACACAGCGCCGACAGTGGCCATGCAGGAGCCGTGAACGACACGCTGCTCGCCCGAATTGAGGCGCAGGATCGCCATGCCCTGGTCACGACCGACCAGCTGACCGTAACCACCTGCCGAACGGGCGACCTGAGCGCCCTTGCCCGGCTTCAGCTCGATGTTGTGGACGATGGTGCCGACCGGCATCGAAGCCAGCGGCATCGCATTGCCCGGCTTCACGTCGACCGATTCACCGGACACGATCTTGTCGCCGGGAGCCAGACGCTGCGGAGCGATGATGTAGGACAGCTCGCCATCGTCGTACTTGATCAGCGCGATGAAGGCAGTGCGGTTCGGATCGTATTCAATGCGCTCGACCGTGCCGACGACGTCGAACTTGCGGCGCTTGAAGTCGATGATGCGGTACGAACGCTTGTGACCACCGCCGATGAAGCGGGCGGTGATGCGGCCGTGGTTGTTGCGGCCGCCCGACTTGGTCAGGCCTTCGGTCAGACCCTTGACGGGCTTGCCCTTGTAGAGGCCCGAGCGGTCGACGATGACCAGCTGACGGGTGCTGGGCGTTACCGGGTTGAATTTTTTCAGTGCCATGTTTCTGTCCTCGCGGCCTTGCTCAGAGACCCGTCGCGACGTCGATCGACTGGCCATCGGCCAGCGTCACAATCGCCTTCTTGACGTCGCTCTGGCGGCCAACCGTGCCACGGAAGCGCTTGATCTTGCCCTTGCGGACAAGCGTGTTCACGGCCATCACCTTGACGCCGAACAGCGCTTCGACGGCGGCCTTGATTTCCGGCTTCGACGCCTTCTTGGCGACGTTGAAGACGACCTGGTTCTGCTCGGAGGCCATGGTCGACTTTTCGGTGATCGCCGGCGAGACGATCACGTCGTAATGACGAAGGTCGGTCATTTAAAGCGCTCCTCGAGAGCCTCGACGGCGGCCTTCGAAAGGACCAGCGTGCCGCGGCGCAGAATGTCGTAGACGTTGATGCCCTGAATGGGCAGCACGTCGATGTTGGGGATGTTCGTCGCCGCCAGCTTGAAGTTCTTGTCAAGCTCGGCGCCGCCGATCAGCAAAGCGTTGGTCAGGCCCAGCGTCGCGAAATTCGCGATCAGCGCCTTCGTCTTGGCCTCGGTCAGCTTCAGCTCGTCGATGATGATGATCGACGCGCTCTTGGCCTTGGCCGAGAGAGCATGCTTGAGGCCGAGCGCGCGAACCTTCTTCGGCAGTTCGTGCTCATGGCTGCGAACGACCGGGCCGTGGGCCTTGCCGCCGCCGCGGAACTGCGGAGCGCGTGCCGAATGGTGACGGGCGCGGCCCGTACCCTTCTGCTTGTACATCTTGGCACCGGTGCGCGCGATCTCGGCGCGGCCCTTGGCCTTGTGCGTGCCCTGCTGCTTCTTGGCAAGCTGCCAGCGCACGACGCGCTGCAGGATGTCTTCGCGCGGATCAAGGCCGAAAATCTCGTCGGAGAGTTCCACCTTGCCGGCGTCCTTGCCGCCCAGCGTTGTGATCTTGAGATCCATTATTCCGCTCCCTCTGTGGCCGGAGCCTCGTTCTTGGCGCCACTTTCGGCAGCGACGGCGCGGATCGCGGCAGGCTTCGGCGCATTGGCCGGCAGCGCCACCTTGGCCGCATCGCGGACCAGGATCCAGGCGCCCTTCGATCCGGGAACCGCACCGCGGATCAGGATCAGGCCGCGGTCGGCGTCGGTCGATACGATCTCGACATTCTGCGTGGTGACGCGGGTGTCGCCCATGTGGCCAGCCATATGCTTGCCCTTGAACACCTTACCCGGGTCCTGGCGCTGACCGGTCGAACCGTGCGTACGGTGCGAAACCGAGTTACCGTGCGTTGCACGGCCACCGCCCATGTGGTGGCGCTTGATGACGCCCTGAAAACCCTTGCCGATCGTCGTGCCCGTCACATCGACCTTCTGGCCGGCGACGAAATGCTCGACGGTGATCTCGGCGCCGACATCGATCATGTTGTCGGCGGAGACGCGGAACTCGGCGACCTTCGCCTTCGGCTCGACGGAAGCGGTCGCGAAATGGCCGCGCATCGCCTTCGACGTGTTCTTCACCTTGGCAAGGCCAACGCCGAGCTGAACGGCGGTGTAGCCATTCTTCTCTTGCGTGCGCTGGGCCACGACCTGGCAGTTCTCCATCAGGAGAACGGTGACGGGAACATGTTCCCCGGCATCGTTGTAGATGCGGGTCATTCCCACCTTCTTTGCAATCACACCTGAACGCATCGGTTCAATTCCTTTAGAGTTCCGGGCCAGGGGCACCGCCCCTTACCGCGCTCTCATTCCCTTAGAGCTTGATCTCGACGTCGACGCCGGCGGCCAGATCGAGCTTCATCAAAGCATCGACCGTCTGCGGGGTCGGATCGACGATGTCGAGCAGACGCTTGTGCGTGCGCATCTCGAACTGCTCGCGGCTCTTCTTGTCGACGTGAGGCGACCGGTTGACCGTGAACTTTTCGATCCGCGTCGGCAGCGGAATGGGGCCGCGGACGTTTGCGCCGGTACGCTTGGCCGTCGACACGATTTCCTTCGTCGAGGCGTCGAGCACGCGGTGGTCAAACGCCTTCAGGCGGATGCGGATATTCTGTCCGTTCATGCGTCACTTCCTTGTTCTGGCGCGGCGCGGGCAACTCCCGCGCCCGCGACAGATCGGTTTAAGTCCAAATTACTCTTTGATAGTGACGACGATGCCGGCACCGACGGTGCGGCCGCCTTCACGGATGGCGAAGCGCAGCTTCTCTTCCATGGCGATCGGCACGATCAGCTCGACATCGACCGTGATGTTGTCGCCCGGCATCACCATCTCGGTGCCTTCCGG
>NZ_QGGH01000022.1 GCF_003148495.1 Mesorhizobium loti | reverse complement strand
TGAGGTAGGCAAGCGAGAAGCCGAGCGTCAATCCGAAACCCGGAATGACACTCGGCTGTCTGAACCGCCACCCAGCCTGCGCGGGTGCTGTGGTCGCGAATGTTGCGGTCATGGAGTTCAGGGGAGTCCCTCCCACTCAACCAAGCTTGCCTCCGCTATGGCGCGAAGAGGTCTGAGTGCGCAAGTTGGTTGAACGATCCCTCCCACTACGTCTATTCGCTCAGTGGAATTTCATCCTTCGTCGCCACTCGGGAATTCTGCGGTCGTGCAGCTACCACTTAGAGGGCGGACTTTGGATCAGGTCGGGTAAGCACCCTCCCCGAAATGATGAGGTCGCCTCATTTTTCAATCGGCTCATACTCCGCCGCTGGAACAAGTGCCTGCATATGCAGGTGCGATGTCTCAAGAAACGTCCTGCCGTGGACCTCACCATGCTCGATATGCAGCGCTCCGCTGTCGAATGTCAGCATGAAAGCCAACAGGCAGATGCAGCCGAAAGTAGAGCCATCCCCAACAGAATAGGTGTGATGAGTCTCAATAGCATCTCGTGCAATACCCTTGGGGGAGTTCTGCGTGGGGCCAAACCGGCGTAACAATAAGATGCTGGCCGGATATCGATCGGGGAGTAGAAGATATGGAGACCATTTCAAGAGAGCTGATGAAACTGGCCGAACACATCCGTCCTGCGCGCGAAGCGTTCGCAGAAGCGGATAAAAGGAGGATCGAAGCCGCTTTGGAGGCGGGGCGGCTTCTCTGCCAGGCCAAGAATGACTGCCCAAACCAGCAATGGCAGGCTTTCCTGACATTGGCTGATATCTATGAGCGACAGGCCCAAGAATTGATGCACCTGGCCCGCGCGGGATTGACGGCACACGTCGTTTCGCAAATCGGTGGCATCGATGCGGCACTGGCCTATCTGGTGAAGGCAAGATTGCCCGAGCCAGGCGAATGCCTGACTGTGGGACGGATAGGCTGGCCTGAAAAGAACACGCCCTTTGCCATCATCAAGCCCAACGCCGCCTATCCTGGTTACTACGACGTGGCGATTGCCGACATGTGGGCCAATCCCGCAACAGTTTTCTGTTCCACGAAGCCGCTAAAGGGGGGAAGTGTACGGCTTGCCGACGGATCGTTCTTCGACAACCTCTGGCGTATCGTCGACAGGGAATTGGACGTACCGCATTCGCAGCGTGAATTCCAAATGATGCCTGCGGATCTGTTCTCCCAGGATGGAGCTTTCCTCTTCGCAAAACCAGCCACCGCTGCAGGTCGTGGTCCGAAGACAAACCGGGCGCCCAATTACGCGCTTTGATTTCGATGCCTGAGCCGCGCCTGACGGCAGGTCTCCATTGCGGCCACCGGAAATGAGGGTAGCTACAGCCAGAGCGGAGAGAGCGATGGAAAGTCACCGTGCTGGGGTCGGCGCGCTGTGCTTGGCCCTAATGATGATGTCGGAACACTCCGTTGCGCAGTCCCAGTTGAGTCAAACAGAAGTCTATCAAGCCCAGGCAAGGCTATTCGAGAGTAATTTCCTGACACGCATTCCGGATGGCAGGATTGGTCAGCGGACATTGGACGCTTTAAGAGCCTGGCAACGACAAACGAAGCGGCCGCAGACCGGAGAATTGACGAAGAAGGAGTTCGATCAGTTGATGCGGTTTGATCCTGGCAAACACGCTTGGGAAGCGATCTCCGGATCAATAGACGGGATCTGGATCGCGGTTTGGGGACATAGTTCTGGGGTAGACGCAGCAAAAAAGGCTTTGGCTGGATGCCAGAAGAAGTCGTCTCGGCCCGACGATTGTTCGTACGTGTCCAATTCCGTCGATCGGAGCGGCCCAGGGTGGTCAGCTGCCGTCTTTTGCGAGCAGCGAGGTCTGTTTCGAAGGAAAGGTCAGATGTTCCTGCACAATGGCTTGAGCCGGAAAGCAGCCATAGACCAAGCGTTCGCCGCCGCATCAACCGCGAAGTTCCGCTCGTCTCAATGCACGCTCGTAAAGGCGCTGGACGGAAACGGACGGCAGTGAATCCGTTCCAATAGCGTTTGCCAACGGGCGCCGAAGGCAACCGATCCTTCGCCGTCGTTTTGGCGAGGAGGTATCGCTCAGGTCTAATCCCGTGGGGAGGCTATCAACATTTAGAGTAGTCAAATGGCGCCGGCTGAGGTGTTCAGAACGCGGCGGGTCTCGGAAGAGGTAATGCCATGTCCGATTTCGCGCTCCAATTTCTTGATCGCCGCTGGCTTAATCGAACAAAATCATCATCAGAGTGGCGAGATCATGCGCATTGCGGTTGTTGGCTCAGGTTACGTCGGTCTCGTGTCTGGGGCATGCTTGGCTGACTTTGGTCACAAAGTCGTCTGCATCGACAAGACAGAGGCAAAAATCGTCGATCTTCAAGCTGGGAGAATGCCGATATATGAGCCAGGTCTCGAAGACCTTGTCTGCAAGAATTCTGCGACGGGGCAGCTCGCCTTTAGCACCGAGCTTGGGCCAGCAGTCGCAGACGCGGATGTGGTGTTCATTGCTGTCGGGACGCCTTCGAGGCGAGGCGACGGTCATGCAGACCTTTCTTATATTTACGAGGCGGCGCGGGAAATAGCGGCTGCGGTTCGCGGTTTCACGGTGGTCTCTGTCAAATCCACGGTGCCAGTGGGGACCGGAGATGAAGTCGAACGGATTATTCGCAGCTGCAACCCGGCGGCAGATGTAGCAGTTGTGTCGAACCCGGAATTCCTTCGCGAAGGGGCAGCCATCGACGACTTCAAACGTCCCGACAGGATCGTTATCGGTCTACCGTCGGACGAACGCAGCCGCGAAGTGATGGCGGAAGTCTACCGGCCACTCTATCTCAACCAAGCGCCGATCATGTTTACCGGACGTCGCACGTCAGAACTGATAAAGTACGCAGCCAATGCCTTCCTGGCGCTCAAGATTACATTCATCAACGAGATTGCGGATCTTTGCGAGAACGTAGGTGCGAACGTGCAGGAGGTGGCGCGAGGCATCGGGCTCGACAACCGCATTGGTTCGAAATTCCTGCATGCAGGCCCCGGGTATGGGGGATCCTGTTTTCCGAAGGATACACTGGCTCTCGTCAAGACGGCGCAAGATAGCGGCGCGCCGCTGCGGTTGGTCGAAACGACGGTCGCCGTGAACGACCAGCGAAAACGCACTATGGCCCGCAGGATCGTGCTCGCCTGCGGCGGCAATGTGCGAGCAAAAACGATAGCCGTACTGGGTCTCACATTCAAACCCAACACGGATGATGTCCGTGACGCGCCTTCCCTCTCGATCATCCAGGCTTTGATCGATTTTGGGGCGTCTGTTCGAGTGTATGACCCTGAGGGCATGGAACAGGCCAAGCTCATGCTTGGCGCCAGCGTCGACTATGCGAGAGGCGTATACGAATGCGCCAAGGGCGCCGATGCCTTGGTGATTGTCACCGAGTGGAACCAGTTTCGCGCTCTCGATTTTGAACGGCTGTCGCGCTGCATGTCGAAGCAGGTAGTAGTCGACCTTCGTAACATCTACAGGCGCGAAGAGGTCTGCAAGCATGGTTTTGAGTATGTGAATGTCGGCGAGGGCGTGGCAGCGGAGAGATCTGTTTTTGCCGCGGCCGCCGAATGAGGTATTTCATCACCGGAACCGCCGGATTTATCGGATTTCATCTGGCGCGCCGCCTGCTGGATGAGGGTCACTCCGTGACCGGCTTCGACGGCATGACGCCGTACTACGATGTTGCCTTGAAGCAATCCCGAAATGCCTTGCTTCAGCGATACGACACCTTTCGCTTCCACATCGGACAGTTGGAAAACATGGACGCGCTCCGGCGGGCGGCAGAATCGGCCATGCCCGATGTGATTGTCCATCTGGCCGCGCAGGCCGGTGTGCGGTACTCGATCGACAATCCGCGAAGCTACACCGACAGCAACCTGGTCGGTTCTTTCAACGTCCTTGAACTTGCCCGTGACCTGAAGCCCAGACATCTGCTGCTTGCTTCCACCAGTTCGGTCTACGGCGCGAATGAAACGATCCCGTTCGTTGAGACTGACAAGGCCGATTGGCCACTAACGTTCTACGCGGCCACCAAGAAGGCGGCGGAGGCGATGTCACACTCGTATTCGCATCTTTTCCAGATTCCAACGACATCCTTCCGGTTCTTCACCGTGTATGGCCCATGGGGCCGACCCGACATGGCGCTCTTCAAGTTCGTCGACGCCATCCAGAACGAGCGTCCAATTGAAGTCTATGGCGAAGGCTTGATGAAACGCGATTTCACCTATGTCGATGACCTTGTTGAAGCCATCGTTCGGCTCATCGGATGCGTGCCCGTGGCCGGCCGGCCGGTGTCTGGCCCAGGTGTCCTTGATACGCTGTCACCCGTGGCGCCCTGGCGTGTGGTCAATATAGGCGTCGGTCAGCCGGTGGAGCTGTTGTCTTTCATCGAGACAATCGAGAATTGCCTCGGCAAACGTGCCATCCGGAAGATTTTGCCGATGCAATCAGGCGACATGCCGGCGACTTATGCTGATCCTCGTCTCCTGGAGACCCTTACAGGCTTTCGCCCCAAGACCAGCATCCAGGACGGGGTGGCTGCCTTCGTACGCTGGTATCTGCAAGAACGACCCTCATCGCGGCCGACAATCGCCGCCTGAGCATTCTTTCGTTCAAACGCGGCCAAACAAATAGCTGAAGCGGCAGATCCCTTTCCAAGCAAGCCAACGCCCCTGACTGTGGCACAGAGCGGGCCAGCATAGCCCTCTCAGGCCGACACCAGCTTGGCGTGTATCTTAGGCCTGGCGCCGCGCCAGGATGTCACCTCAATGGTTGCTCCGTCGCCGCAAAGCACGGCAAAACCACTGTCGGTATGCGCTTGGACCTGGCCAGTCAGCCCTATGTAGCGCCCTCGCTCCGCAAACATGCGTGCCTTGTCGACGACGATTTTGCGGCCCTCGCCTACAGTGAAGGCGCCTGGATAGGGATCGCCGACAGCGCGGACAAAGCGAAGAATGGTCTCAGCCGGCTGCGTCCAGTCTATCGATCCGTCATCCGCCGAGCGCTTGGCGCAGTAGCTGGCGAGGGAGTCGTCCTGCGCAACGCCCACGCTGTTGTCGCGGGCGATCGCTGACACAACGAGCGGTGTCATTTCCCGCAGGGCCTGCTTGTGCTTTTCGTAAAGCGAACGCGCGGTCTCGTCCTGCGCCACGGCAAAAAGCTTCTGCAGGATAACCGGGCCACTGTCGACACCTTCATCGAGCCGAAAGAATGTCGATCCAGTCTCCTTTTCGTTCGCGATGATCGTCCAAGGGATCACCGCCCTGCCCCGAAAGCGCGGCAACGGCGCCGGATGGAAGCCTACCGACCCAAGGCGGGCGACCGAACGAAATTCGGTTCGGCAGATCTGCGACCAGCCGATCACCAGCGTCAAATCGGGGCGGCCTTGTTCGAGCCAGGCGACTGTATCAGGCGCGTTGATGTTCTTGGTCAGATGGACCGAAACGCCCGCAGCGTGCGCCGGACCCGATAAATCGACAAAATCGGAATGGCGTGTGGAGGCGTCGGCCGCAAGGGTGACAAGCAGCGACGGCGTCATACCCGCTTCGACGAGGGCGTCGAAAGCAACACGGGATCCTTCCACCGCACCGACAAAGGCTATGCGCATCAAATTCGAACTCCAGCTTAAGTGCCGCAAGCGACAGCGAGACGCGGACCTTTTCTATTGTTCGGTTCAATTCTACGCCCAAGTCCACCTTTAGAGGTAATCGATCGTCTTCGATGCATCCCAAATGTGCAGTTCTTCCGAGCGGCAAAAAGCTGGATAGTTAACGGATCGGGGCTGTGGGATTGGAACGGTCGATGGATGGCGTCGGCTTGGCACTTCTGGATCGCGATGCCATTACGGCTGAACATCCGCGCATTGGCTCGCGCCGGCCGCATGTGTTGATCGTGCTGCCTGGACTGGGCGCCGGCGGCACCGAACATGTCGTCAATGTCCTCGCCAACCAGTGGGCCGCAAGAGGCTGGCTGGTGACCCTGGTTACATTCGAGGCACCGGGGCCCCCGCCCTACTACCATTTCGATCCTGCGGTCAGGATCGTGCGATTGGGATTGCCGCAGGTGAAAAGGTCCAGAACAAGGGCAATTGTTGCAGGCGTGCGTCGGATATTTCTTCTGCGTCGAACGCTCAAGATATTGGCTCCGGATGTGACCCTGAGCTTTCTCACGCGCACCAACGTGATGTCGCTGGCGGCAAGTCGAGGACTCGGCCTCAACGTTGTGGTTTCGGAGCGCAACAATCCTGCTCTGCAGGACGTAGGCCCGATCTGGCGGTTTCTTCGGGCCAAGCTTTATCCATTCGCCTTCGGATTGGTCACCATGACCAACGGAGCGCTGAATTACTTCAGCCCTGCCATGCGCAGGCGAAGCTGGGTTATCCCCAACCCGGTCGATCTTCCCGCGGTCGATCTTCCCGCAACAGGCAAATCGCGCCGAGGCGGTAACGTGCTTGTCGCTGTCGGCAGGCTGGTCCCGCAGAAAGGTTTCGACCTTCTGCTAAAGGCATTCGCCAGTGTCCGCCGCGATTTCCCCGAATGGAAGTTGGTCATCTGGGGCGAGGGTCCCGATCGTGCCGAGCTGGAAGCCGAGCGGGATCGCCTGGGCCTGCAGGGTTGCGTTGAAATGCCCGGGATAACCAGCCAGCCCGGCATCTGGGTGGAGACCGCCGACGCCTTTGTACTTTCGTCCCGCTACGAAGGTTGGGGGATTGTGCTGCTGGAGGCCATGGCAGCCAGCCTGCCCGTCATATCCTTCGATTGTCAGTGGGGCCCTCGGGAGATGGTCGAAGATGAGAAGGATGGACTTCTCGTCGAAGACGGGAATGTCGATGCGCTCGCGGCAGGCCTGCGGCGACTGCTTGGCGATGAAAATCTCCGCAAGAGGCTGGGCGCGGCCGCAGGGGTGAGTGCCGCGAGGTTCACGCCTGAATATGTGATGCAAAACTGGGACCAAGTCATTCATGCTGCCCTGGCAGCGCGCGACAATGAAGAGCTCTTGCCATGCTGACCACCCATCGCATGCTGACCACCCATCGCGCTTTGCGCAAAATGGAAACACGCATCAAGATGACCTGGGCCGCCTCCGGGGCAGATGCGTTCCTGGTTTCCTATCCGAAGTCGGGGCGAACCTGGTTCAGGCATATCCTGGCGGATTACTTCAGTCGGACGGCTCACGACGGAAATGTCGATCTCTTCCGCATGTTCGGTGTTCTTCCAAACTTCGACCTTGATCCCGAACGTGGGATTCCTGCTTTCCGTTACGCGGAACAGCGCCCTCAGGTGCCGCTTATCCTCGTTTCGCACCTTGGCTACCGACAAATGCTGTTCTTGCACCGGCCGGTCATTTTCATGGTTCGCGATCCGCGCGACGTGGTCGTGTCGGCGTACTTCCACGCGACACGCCACAAGCATCGCTTCGAAGGCGATATGGATGCGTTCATCTACGATTATCATCAAGGCCTGCCGGCCCTTATCATGCATCTGAACAGCTGGGCGAAAGGCCTGACGCATCACCGGCATGAAGTTTTGAGCTATGAAGAACTGACCGACGACCCAGTCGGTACGTCCTCGCGTATTTTGAGATTTCTGGGGCACGCCCCATCGGTGCGAGATCTTGAGGGGGCTATCGAAGCTTCTCGTTTTGAAGCGATGCGCGAACATGAGGTGGCGGGGGGCCTGCCGGCGCATTCATATGATCGGGCGGATGCGGAAAGCCGTCGCATGCGTCGTGGCAAGGTCGGTGGCTTCGCCGACTATCTCAGTGACGCGCAAGCTGAACTGATCGAGCGGACCTGCTCCGAGTGGTTGACCCCGGCTGCCAAGGAGTTGCTTTGCCGCGGCGGAACCCACTTCTCGCGTTACAATTAAAGATCTGCCATCGCAGTTAAGCTCCGAGGGAGCATCGTGCGCGCATCATGCAAACACTTCTTTTGTTCTTGAAGCGGCGCGCAGACAGACTGCCGCGCGGGTGACAGACGCGATCGAAGGCAGATGCGTGGCCAGGCCCGGCGCGCCGTGAACTCCTTACCGCTAATGGGCTAGGCCATCAGTTGTAGCAGCGATCAGATCCTGACTGATTGAGGTTGCAACAGAGCCAAACTTGGTTGTGGCGGGCTCTTCTTTTCCGCCGATGATGGATGACGTCAGCAGCGATCTGGCGCGGATACGATCTGTATTGCTCCGCAAGTACGGGGAGTGGGTGAGTTTGGCAACCATTGCGATGACCAGAGGACTGACCAGACGTGCGATGGAGGCCCTCAAACGCAGGAGCGCTGGCCGCACGCGCCTGGCCAACATCGCACACCTTGTGACGGGCAATTTCCTCGGATCATTGCTTGGGCTTGTGGCCTTTGCGCTTTCGGCGCGAGCCCTTGGCGTGGCCAACTATGGCCAGCTTGCATTGATCATCGCGTTCACGCGGGTCGTCGAGCGCGTTGTCAGTTTCCAGTCGTGGCAGCCAATCATCAAATATGCGGCGGGCCTGAACGCGTCCTCGGACCGCGATGCCCTGCGCATGCTCATGAAATTTGGACTGCTTATCGATGTTGGCGCCGCCGTTTGCGCCTGGGTCATCGCCATGGGCGCAGCACTTCTCGTGGCGCCATTCTTCGGTTGGTCCGCGGAGATCGTGCAACTTCTTGTCCTGTATTCCAGCGTCCTGCTGTTCCAGATCTCAGGCGTTCCGGTCGCGGTGCAGCGCATGGCCGGCAACTTCCGCCTCCTCGCCTACGGGCAGCTGCTCAATGCGGTTTTGCGGGTATTGCTGTGCCTTCTCGGGGTGCTGCTCAAGGCTGATCTGGCCTATTTCACCGTGGTTTGGGCAGGAACGCAGATACTCGGGTCGCTGACACTCTTGACGTTGACGATGCGGGCGCTGCACAGGCAGGGCGTCCGCAATATCCTGCGCGCGCCTCTGGCTGGAATCACAAGCCGCTTTCCCGGCATCTGGAATTTCGCCTGGTCTTCAAACATTTCGCTTACATTGCGTGTGAGTGCGCAGGAACTCGATACGCTGCTGGTCGGATTGCTCGCCGACCCGGCTTCAGCGGGCTTGTACCAAATCGCCAAGCGCATAGGACGCGTCGGCCAGCAGGTCGGTCCCCAGGTGCAGAATGTCCTCTATCCTGATGTGGCCCGGCTTTGGGCGCAGGGAAGCGTTAGAAAATTCAAACGGGCGATCTTTCAAGCCGAAGCCATGCTGCTCGGCTTTGGCATCCTTTGCATATTGATTGTCGCCGCATTCGTTCGGCCGCTGCTCATCTGGACCGCAGGGCCTGATTTTCTCGGCGCGGCCAACCTCGTCATCGTGCAGATGGTGGCGGTCGCGTTCGTGCTTTCGGGCTCTGCTGCCCGGTCCGCACTGCTGGCCATGGGCAAACAACGCGAGGTGTTGCGAATTGTTGTCGTTGCGACAGCCGCCTTCCACGTGACGGCACTTCTGCTCATCCCCCGGATCGGCGCAATGGGCGGTAACATCGCCCACATCGTGCTGGGCATATTGTGGACCGCAGGCTTGGCGTTTTCATTGAAACAAGCGTTGAAGACCACCCAACCCGACAGGCAGACACGGCCAGTGGACTGCCTCGATCAGGCAAGTCTTTCCCCTTCAAAGGCAATTTAGATGACCCTTGCACCCCAAGCTCTAGCCACCGTGCCCATAGCGTCGCGACGCCCCGGTCCCTCATCGCCGTCCCTTACTCATCTGCAGCGGCTCGAGGCTGAATCGATCCATATCATTCGAGAAGTCGCAGCCGAATTGCGTAACCCTGTGATGTTGTATTCCGTGGGCAAGGACTCGGCGGTGATGTTGCATCTCGCGATGAAGGCCTTCCATCCATCGCCACTGCCGTTTCCCCTGCTCCACATCGATACCACCTGGAAGTTCAAGGAAATGATCCGCTTCCGCGATGAAACCGTTGCGCGGCTTGGTTTGAATCTTCTGGTGCGCCGCAACGAAGCTGGTCTTGCCGAGGGCATCACACCGTTTACGCACAGCTCATCGATCTACACGCAGATCATGAAGACGGAGGCGTTGAAATCGGCACTGTCCTCGTTCGGCTTCGATGCCGCTTTTGGCGGGGCGCGGCGAGATGAAGAAAAAAGCCGCGCGAAAGAACGGGTGTTTTCGCTTCGCAGCGAGAACCATGGCTGGGATCCGAAGAACCAGCGTCCGGAGTTGTGGAACCTCTATAATGGCCGGCTGAGGCCCGGAGAATCCGTTCGCGTCTTCCCGCTCTCGAATTGGACCGAAACCGATATCTGGCAATACATCATGAGGGAGCAAATCCCCATTGTGTCGCTCTACTTTGCCGCAAAGCGCCCGGTGGTGGAGCGCGGCGGACAGTGGATCATGGTGGATGACGATCGTCTGCCGCTACGCCCGGGTGAAGTGCCCGAAATGCGTTCGGTCCGCTTCCGCACCCTTGGTTGCTATCCACTGACCGCGGCCACCGAGAGCACGGCTGCAACTCTTCCCGAAGTGCTCCAGGAAATGCTTGCCACTCGGACTTCCGAGCGATCGGGCCGCCTGATTGATCATGACGAGGCGGCGTCAATGGAAAAGAAAAAGCGTGAGGGGTACTTCTGATGCTGGGTTTTGCTCAAACCGCGGACCTCGAAGCTTCCTTGGAGCGCGAGACCACTTCGCAGTACCTTAATGCCCATGAGCGGAAAAGCCTGTTGCGGTTTCTCACCTGTGGCAGCGTGGACGACGGCAAGTCGACACTGATCGGCAGGTTGCTTTACGACACCCAGTTGCTGATGGAAGATCAACTTGCGGCCCTTGCGGCCGATTCACGGCGACACGGCACGACTGGCGACGATCTCGACTTCGCGCTTCTGGTTGACGGCCTCGCCAGTGAGCGCGAGCAAGGCATTACAATCGATGTGGCCTATCGCTTCTTCGCCACCGAGCAGCGCAAGTTCATCGTCGCCGACACGCCCGGCCATGAGCAATACACCCGCAACATGGCCACCGGCGCATCCAACGCCGACCTCGCGGTCATCCTTGTCGATGCACGGCAGGGCATCCTCACTCAGACCCGCCGGCATTCCTTCATCGTTTCCCTGCTCGGAATCCGGCATGTCGTTCTCGCGATCAACAAGATCGACCTGATTGGCTATTCGCAAGCCGTGTTCGATCAGATCGAGGCGTCCTATCGAAGTTTTGCGGAACCGCTCGGCTTCGTTTCGTTACAGGCCATCCCCTTGTCTGCTCGCTATGGCGACAATGTCCGTTCCAGAAGCGCGAAACTCCCCTGGTATCAAGGCCCGACACTCATCGAGTATCTGGAGTCTATCGAGGTGGAGAGTGACCGCCGTACGGCCCCCTTCCGCATGCCGGTGCAATGGGTCAATCGTCCCAATCTCGACTTTCGCGGATTTGCCGGCACAATCGCAGCCGGGGTGGTGAGACCGGGCGACCGCGTGGCGGTGGCGCGCTCAGGCGTCACAACCTTGGTGAAGCGAATTGTCACCGCTGATGGAGACTTGCCCGAAGCCGGGGCCGGCGAGGCGATCACGCTGACGCTCGAAGACGAGATTGACGTCTCCCGCGGCGATGTTCTGGCAGCCGCAGCCGAGCGACCGGAAGTCTCCGATCAGTTTGCGGCGCATGTGCTCTGGATGCATGACGAGCCATTGATCCCCGGTCGTCCCTATCTGATCAAGCTTGCCACCAGCGTCGTCGGTGCAATCATCACCCACATAAAACACAGGCTGGATATCAATAATTTTGCAAAGCTCGCCACAAAAACTCTCGAAAAGAATGAGGTTGGCTTCATCAACCTGATGACACAGGCGCCTCTTGCTTTCGATCCCTACTCCCGGGTGCATGAAACCGGTGCGTTCATCATCATCGACCGAATGACCAATCACACGGTTGGTGCCGGAATGATCGACTTCAGTCTGCGCAGGGCAAGCAACATTCATTGGCAAGCGCTGGACGTGGACATGAACGCGCGAGCGATCGCCAAAGGCCAAAAGCCGGTGGTGCTGTGGTTCACAGGCCTCTCAGGTGCCGGTAAGTCGACGATCGCAAATCTCGTGGAGAAGCGCCTTCACGCAATCGGCAAGCACACATACCTTCTGGATGGCGATAATGTCCGCCACGGCCTGAACAGGGACCTCGGCTTTACTGACGCTGATCGCGTCGAGAACATTCGTCGTGTGGCTGAAGCCGCCAGGCTGATGGTCGATGCGGGGTTGATTGCGCTGGCTTCCTTCATTTCACCATTCCGGGCGGAACGCCGGATGGCGCGCGACCTCTTTGCCGAGGGGCAGTTTATCGAAATCTTTATCGATACGCCGCTGGAGGTGGCAGAAGGTCGTGACCCGAAGGGGCTGTATCAACGCGCCCGAAACGGACTGATCCAGAATTTCACTGGCATTGGCAGTCCCTATGAGCGTCCCGAGGCTGCTCATGTCACGATCACTCCAGATTTGAGCGCCGAGGAGGCTGCGGAACTGATCGTCAGCTATCTCGACCGCGGCAGCTATCTTGGAAGCGCAACCGGGTAGTGGGCGATGAGTGACGGCACTGGCCAAGAGCCGATACGGGTTTGCTTTCCATTTGTTGGTGACGATGTCGGCGGAAGTCACATCTCAGCACTTAAGCTCGTCCAGAATCTCGACACCTCAAGGGTCGTTCCGGTTTTGGTGCTGCAGGAAACCATGGGGCCGCTCGCAGCCTTTCTGAAACGGGAGAGCCAACCCTTCATGGGTCTACCTCCTTTGACAACATTGCCCGCGAAAGGAACAACCTTGGGCGGTGTCGCCACCTATCTGACCAGCACGCTACCGCAGTTGAGCCGTTTTATCAGAGAGCAGAGGTTCGACATCATCCATACCAATGATGGGAGAACGCATATCAACTGGGGCATTGCGGCACGGCTTGCGGGCGCCAGGCTGGTTTGGCATCATCGCGGCGATCCCGATGCAAAGGGTGCCAATATTCTTGGGCCATTGATTGCAGATCGCATGGTGACAGTGTCGCGATTCTCGCGGCCGAAGCATCCGATCAGATCCTTCAATGGGCGCCTCAGCGTTATCCATAGTCCCTTCGATCATCCATCGGTCATTCCTGACAGGGCCGCAGCCAAGGCCACGCTTCTGGAAGAGCTCGGCCTCGCACCAGGCACACGGGTTCTCAGTTTCATTGGCGGTCTGATCGAACGAAAGCGGCCACTTCTCTTCATCAGCATCATTGAACGTTTCCTACGCGAGCATCCGCAAATTCCGATCGTCGGCTGCGTGTTCGGCAACTCGCCGGCAGGTTCGCCTGATCTTGAATCGGCTGCTCGCACGCTTTGCGTCGAGCGCGGGCTGGATCAAACCGTGCGTTTCATGGGTTTTCGTAGCCCCATCGAGCCGTTCTTGGCGGCAACGGATGTCCTGGTCGTTCCCGCGATGGGGGAGCCCTTTGGAAGAACGCTGATCGAAGCGATGTTTCTTGGCACGCCGGTGGTTGCGACCAATCATGGCGGCAATCCGGAAGCCATCGAGAATGGGCGGACAGGATTTCTGGTCGCTCCGGAAGACACCAAAGCTTTCATGGAGCCGCTGTGGCGGTTGCTCTCGGACCCGCCACTGTGGGCACGCATCAGCCAGGCAGCCCGGAAGCAAGCCTGCTTTTCCTATGGCACGCAGCAACACGTCGAAAGGGTCATGGAAGTCTACGGGGAAGCGCTGAACGCCCGGGCAACGGCCAGGTTGGCGTGCGGTACGATAGGTGAGAAGTGATCCAAGAGGGTTCGACAATGCAGGCAGAGGATATCGACTTCCTAATTATCGGCGCTGCAAAATGCGCCACGACCTGGCTGCAGCAGTCGCTACAGGCCGATCCGGCCGTCAGCATGCCGGACCCGGAGTTGCACTACTTCAGTCGCCACTACGACCGTGGTGACGACTGGTATTTCCGCCAGTTTGACAAAACTGGTCCTGGACAGTTGATCGGCGAAAAGTCGAACTCCTACCTGGATACGCCATCGGCACCGCAACGTGTTCACCGACTGCTCCCTCATGTCAGGCTGATCGTGCAGCTTCGCAATCCGGTCGAACGTGCATACTCGGACTACTGCATGCTCTTCCGCCGCGGCGAGGTGGACCGCGACATAGACTCTTACCTTGACGTGGGGAGGAGTTCGCCTGGGCGTTTTCTCGCCGGCGGCCTCTACTGCGCACAGTTGCAGGCGTATTTGGACCTTTATCCGAAGGATCGGCTCCTTGTTTTGTTTTTCGAGGAAACGGTCGCAAAGCCTGCTGAGCAGTTAAGCAGGGTTAGGGAGTTTTTAGGCCTCCCGGCGAGCGAAATTGCCCCGCCTGTGGCCAAGAAGGTGAAGGACCGCAGCGAAGCTATGGTTGGCCCGCAACTGCGCAAGATGATGAGGCCGTTGAAACCTCTGGTTCGCCCCTTCCGGAACAGTTCGCTCTTCGGAGCAGCACGGGGTGCCCTGGCCGGAAGGATTGCTTATCCGCCTTTCACCCCAAAGCTGCGATCCCAGCTTGTTGACTTTTATGCAGCCGATGTCGAGCAGCTTGGCACACTGGTGCGGCGGGACTTGTCCGGCTGGCTGGTCCAGACTGGCGGAAGTACCTCTTTGGATTAACTCGGAAAAGTTCCGCTTGCGGTTCTGATAGGTACTCCATGCACAAAAGCATGTGTTGCGTCAAAAGCGAGCAAAGCGCTCCATAGCAACCATAACATCGTAGCCTCTAGTCCGAACGATCGCAGGCCAACCTGTTCTTGAATGAACAAGGGAGCGGCAGGCGTGGATTTATGTCTACGAGTTCAAACAGCCGCGTATCTTGACGCGCCCTCTTGGTGCGCGGCGGCTAAGCTTTGTCGAGGTCCCAGGATGAGTCAGTTAGATCAGCCGTTTGAGGCAGTAGGTCCACTCGGCGGCCAATCCCTCTTGATAGCCACCGTGATCGCTCTCGGCCGTCTTGTCAGCAAACCGCGCACAATTGTTCATGTTCTGTCGTACTTGCGTCGACGGGTAATCGGGCGCGCCAAGGCCGTTGGCAAGAATCTTCATCTCTATGTCTTTGATCTGGCGATGGCGGTCGCGGCCCTGTCGTTTGCTTCATTCATGCGACTGGGCCTTGACGGAGAAGCGACCAGTCCGGAAAGCTACCATTCGCTGCTTTTCGCCCTCCCCTGTTTCCTGCTTACATGCGCCGTGGTCTTCCCGGTGACTTGCCTCTACACGCGCAACTGGCGATATGCCTCCGTCGGCGACATGCTCGGTATCCTTCGCGCGGTAATAGTCGCATCGCTCGCCTTCGTGTTTGTGATGTTTGTGGCAACACGGCTCGATTCGATCCCGCGCTCGGTGATGGTGATCGAGGTTCTATTGCTCGTGCCGCTGCTCATCTCGGTTCGAATCCGATCCAAGCTCCTTGAAGTAAGCCGCTTTGGCCCGGCCGCGAGCAGAGCAAAGAATGGACGCGACATGGTCCCTGTCCTGCTGATCGGTGCAGGCGATGCGGCTGATCTTTACATTCGCGCGCTGCAGCGGGACCCGGATGCACGCCATTGGCCGGTCGGCCTGCTCGAAAAAGGTGCGGCCACGGAGGGCTATTTTCTACGTGGCGTGCCGATCTTGGGCGACATCGCTGATTTCGACGCGGTGATTAGCGATCTGGAGGGCCGCGGTATCAAGCCCCGGCACGTGATCTTCACTGAACGAGTGCCTGGTCTTGTCGATCCGACGCTCGAAGCGCTGATCGACCGGGCCGAACGTCTGGGCATCGCTGTCTCTCGCCCTGCCCCCGTCCTGGAACTGCGCAATCCCAAACACGAGAGTCGCTTCGAATTGCGCCCGATCGAACTTACCGACCTGCTGGAAAGGCCGCAGGCGGTGCTTGATAAGGGGGCGTTGTCGCGCATGATCGAAAACAGTCGCATCGTTGTGACTGGCGCCGGCGGCTCGATCGGTGGCGAACTTACACAGCAGATTGCCGCGCTTGGTCCGGCTGAAGTGATCCTGATCGATAACAGCGAATACAATTTATACGCCATCGATCTGGAGTTGGCGGAGAAATTCCCGAATGTGCGCCGGAAGCCATATATCTGTGACGTGCGCGACCCTGTTCGCCTGGGCGAGATCTTCCAACGGCATGGCGTCGACCTGGTCTTCCATGCGGCGGCGCTCAAACATGTGCCGATGGTCGAACTGAATCCCTGTGAGGGAGTTCTTACCAATGTCATCGGGACAATGAACGTCGCAGAGGCGGCTCGCCTTTGCGGTGCAAAGGCAATGGTCCAGATATCTACGGACAAGGTTGTGAACACGACCAACGTCATGGGCGCCACCAAGCGTCTGGCTGAACTCTATTGCCAGTCCCTGGACCTCGCTTTTGTCGCCAGCGACACCCCCGCCCGCTTCATGACCGTTCGTTTCGGCAATGTTCTGGGCTCAAGTGGATCGCTGATCCCGCTGTTCAAGCGCCAACTCGCCCACGGCGGCCCGCTGACTGTAACCGACATGGAGATGAAGCGCTTCTTCATGACGATAAGGGAGGCGGTCGAGCTCACCTTGCAGGCATCGGCCCATGGCCTGGAAAAGAGCCTGGGACAGGGCGAAATCTTCGTTCTCGACATGGGAGCGCCAATCAAGATCATCGACATGGCGCGCCGCATGATCAAGCTCGCGGGGTTTCGGCCGGATGAAGACATCAAGATCAAGATTGTGGGATGCCGGCCCGGAGAAAAGCTGTTCGAGGAACTTTTCGACGAAAGGGAAAGGCGTGTCGACGTCCCGATTTCCGGGGTCTTGGGTGCTGTGCCCAACCCGGTGCCGCTTGACACGCTTCGCAAGGCATTTTCGCAATTGCGCCGCCTGGCGAGAGCTGGCGACACTGGGGGCGTGCTGAGCCTTATTGCCGAGCTGCTTCCCAGTTACCGCAGAGAAGAAGCAAGGCCTGTGGTGGCGACGTCAGCGCCATTCGTGCCTCATGTGATAGTCGGTTCGCCCAAGGCGACCCCGCCTCCACGCGAGGCGGCCGCTTGATGCCGGTGGAGGCGCTGTGGTGCTAAAACATCTTGCCCCGGTTCTGTTTGTCGCGCTGTCGTGCGGTACTGCACTGGCTGGCGGACCTCAACCGACCGTGGTCGAGGCACGAGGCGCGATCGAGCGCGCGGGCGCCTACTTCCGCGATCACCTCGGTGTGGCAGGAACCTATGTATGGAAATATTCGCTTGATGGCCAAAAGAGGGTGGGCGAAGGCGGGGCCGTGCCCGCAAGCATCGGCTGGGTGCAGCCGCCCGGCACACCGGCAGTCGGAGCTGCCTTCCTGCGCATTTTCGAGGTTACCGGCGACAAGCAATGGCTTCAGTCTGCCCAGCTTGTGGCAACGGCCCTGGTGAATACGCAGCTGGAGTCCGGCGGATGGTTTTACAAGATCGAGACCGACCCGCAAAAGGCGGCGACATGGTGCTACCGCGCACTGAAGGTGAGCGGGAAGTCTTGTCACGATATCAAGGACAATCCGCATCGCAACGAGACCGTACTCGACGACAACAACACACAGAGCGTGCTCAATTTCCTGATGTGGTTCGACCAGACGAGCGGCGGTTCGGATCCGGACGTCCGTACCTGCATCGACAAGGCGCTCCATCGACTGATGAAAGTGCAGTACCCGAATGGGGCCTTTCCAGTCTTCTTCACAGGATCCGCGCCTGGTGCGGACGTAGAGACAGCAGCCAAGGCGAGTATCCCCGCCAGTTGGTCGCACGAGTGGCAGAAGCCTGATCGCCCGCCCTACTTCATCGTCAACGACAATCTCCCCCGCGATATGGGTCGTCTCTTTCTCAACGCCTACCGCACATATCATGATCCCGCATATCTCAAGGCGGCGGAGAAGGTCGGTGATTTTCTCCTTGCAGCCCAGTTGCCCGCGCCACAACAGGGTTGGGCTCAGGAGTACGATCGTTCCATGCAGCCGGTTTGGGGCCGCAAGTTCGAGCCGCCAGGCGTCGTCTCGCGCGAAACCGCCGGCAATATCGATTACCTGATCGAGTTGAACGAACAAGACAAGGATGCGCGGTTGCTTGACGCGGCGGTGTCCGCGGCCATTTGGCTGAAAGCGGCGCGCCTGCCCGACGGCAGATGGGCACGTTTCTACGAACTCAACACCAATCGGCCGCTTTACATTGATGATGGTGGCCAGGTGACCTTCGATTACAAGAACCTCTGGCAACATTACGGCATGAAAACTGGTGCCGAGATCGAGCCGGTGTTCGCCCGGCTGGAGCTTGCCAAGCACGGCTTGACAGTTTCCCATCAGCAGCTGTGGATCAGTGCCGCGGATGAGTTGAGCGCTGACGAACTGAGTTCGAAGGTGCGTCAACTCATCGATAGCCAGGATGACCAGGGACGCTGGGTTGAGGATCGGTTTATCCAAGGAGAAGACTTTGTCGACGGCGTGTTCGCTCTCGCTCGTTTTATCTCCCCGGAAGCGTCAGCATCGGGGAAGTAGCTTCTGCACGTCGCTCGCTCTTGCTATGGGAGATCCTGACCAGGTCTGCCGACAGCGCCCATTTGGTCTGAGCTGATGGACAATTTTCGGGGCATTTGGCGCCATGTGAAGAGCGACCCGAAATCCTAGATGCCTCTACTTTTGGGTTGCGAAAGACTCCGCCCCGAGCGAGCACGTCGAAGTTGCTTGAGGAAGCGTGCGACCGTTCGCGGAGCTGGGCCCTCGCGCAAAATTGCAACACTGGGCGCTATCCCAAGCAGGAGGGGCACGACAAAAAAACGACCGTAAAGATGTGGCAGCGCATTGGCCAACGCCGCGAAGAGGAGGACTGTCGTCAGCGTGCAAATGGCGGATACCCGTCCTTCGCGAACCCGGGCGGCGAGCATCCCGACCATTATGCCGGCTACCAGCAGGAGCAGAAAGCCGATCAACCCAGGCAGCCCTGCCTCGACCCATATCAAGAGAAAGGTGTTGTGGACAGGAGCATGCAGCTCGCTGACCCATCGATACTGGTCAGCACCTATACCAAGCAGCGAATTGCTGTCCGCTTTTCCAATGGCCTCCTTGATAAGCCGCATACGGTCCGCAAATGTACCAGCCTCATCAATGTCGCCATTCTGCAATGCGTTCAGCACGCGGCGCTGGAAGATGGGCGGCAGGAAGTCGCTGCCCCATGTGACGGCGATAAAGAACGTGGCGAGTGACGACACCGTCAACAAGATGATCCGGCGCCACGAGCCCGTCATGACAACGAAGACGGTGAGCGCGAAGACGAGGCCAATCAGGCCGGTATTGGATCCAGTCAGAACAATGCCATAGGCAAAGAGCGGCACTCCGATCCAGGCCCAGCGAGGCCGCGCGCATCCCGAGACCACCAGCCACAACAACAGGGGAACCGCGAGCGCAATCAGCGACGCGCACTCGTTTTCGCGTTCGACCCATCCGACAAAACGGCCATTGCCGCTGACGTAGATCGAGCCATGTCCCTCCTTGAGGACGTTGATCACCACTATGCCCTGCAGGCACATCAAGCCGATCGAACTGATAAACGCTTTTATCAAGAGAACGGTTTCGGCCCAGGGGCGCGACATGAGCATGAAGGTCAGGAGGAAGTAGGCGTATAGATATTGCGCCGAGATGACGAAGCCTCGCTGGGGATCTCCGACGAGCATGCTGCTTAGCAGCAGCATGCCACACAACAGCGCGATCCCGGTGTTCCACAGAAACGTCCCGGCTGCCAGGGGGGCAAGCGGAAAGGATTTTCCGAGTACAACCGCAAAAACAGCCGCGAGAGCGAAGGCATCGCTGGCGGTAAAATAGAATGCGTTGAAACGGAGGATGTTGAAGGGAGTGAGAAAGACGGAGGCCATGGCCAGCCAGAATTCAACTCTTCCGGTCGCCATTGACAACGACGCAGCAACCGGCCTGCGGTCGGGCTTTGGCCAGTACCCGCGAGGAACCCCGGCGTGATTCATCCTCACTCCTGAAATCTACTTGAGAGTTTCTTTTCACCAGCCCTCATCGACAGGCAGTTCGGTGTATCTGCCAAGATGGGCGCCCGGCCAATCACGCTATCCTTTCGGATAATAGCGTTGCCGCGGCTAAGCCTCTTGAACGCGCTGGCATCCGCGCATCCATGTTAGAAACTTGTCGCTTGGGTTGTCTCGAAACTCCGCTTTGGAAGACCTGGCGAGACCGACAAAGACAAATCTAAGGGGCGCGATCTGTGAGCTTGATAGACGAAAACAGTGTGTGGAACCGACTGGGACCATCCCTTCAGGATTCGCCCGAGCCGTTGGAGGAACGATCATTCGGCGTTCGTGAGCTCTACGATCTGTTCCGTAGACGCCTCCGATTGATCATCGCGATCATCATTGGTGTCACCGCACTTGCGCTTGTCGCCGCCCTCGAACTTCCCAAGACGTATACGGCTAATTCCATGATCGTTGTCGAAACCGGCGATGCCAACCCGCTTGACAGCAGCACGCAGACGCAGCCCAACCAACAGCCCGACAAGTCGCGAATGGACACCGAACAGGATCTGATCACCTCTCGCGTATTTGCCGGCCTGGTCGTCGACAGGCTGGACCTGATCGAGGATTCGGACTTCAACACCTATCTACCGCCAGCCGCCAGTGGGACTTCCGGAACCGGAGTGCTGTCACAAGCGGTCGGCTTGATTGTCTCGATACCGAAAAAGATGCTCGCTGTTGTCACCGGCGCCAACGCGCAGGATACGTCTCTCCCGGACAAGGCTGTTCAGCAGGACCGCGCAATTACCTCCTATCTGGCAAGCCTGTCACTCCAGCGCTCCGGCGATAGCGCGGCGATGACAATCTCGTTTGTCAACGATGACGCAGTGAAGGCAGCCAATGTGGCCAATGCGACGGCTAGGCTGTTTGTGGAATGGTCTCGTGACAACAAGCGGCAGGACATCAAGGACGCCGTCGGCTTTTTGCGACAGCAATCGACCGAGCTTGCGTCGCGGATTGCTGCGATAGAAGGCCAGATCGCCAAATATGCGAGCGAACACGGCGTTTCCAGCGATCCGCGCGATGATCTGCTGCGCGCCTCGATCCAGCAGGCCAACGATCAGCTCAGCACCGCCAGAGGTGAGTACACGCAAGCGCAGGCGCGCCTCGCCCAGGTCAGGCTTGCGGCCAAGAACGGCGACACAGGGGCCGGCGTCGATCCCTTGCTCTCATCCGACTTCCTGACGACCCTGCGCAACGACGAAGCGGCGGCAACGAGGGATCGCGCGCAACTTGCCGGCAACTACGGTCGAAATCATCCTTTGGTGCAAGAGGCCGATGCAAAAATTGCCGCCGTCCGTGCGATGATTTCTCAAGAGATGCTGCGGACGATCGCAATCCTGGAAAATGAGGTGCGCGTCGACGAAGGCCGGGTGGACCAGCTCACCAAGAGCCTGCAGGCTTCCAACGAAGAGCTGCGTCAAAGGAGCCTGGCTGAAGCCAAGTTGCGTGAACTGAACAACGACCTGTTGACCGAGCAAAAACTCAACGACCTTGTGTCCGGCAAGCTTGGCAGTCTCGACCCGTTTTCCGACGCGGTCGAGCCCGGCGTGCGAACCGTCTCCACAGCGGAGATCCCGACGTCCCCTACCTTTCCCAAGCTTCGCTTGATGCTGGCAGGCGGTTTCGCAGCGTCGCTTGTTCTGGCCTTTATTCTTGTGCTGACACTTGAAAGCATGGATGGGCGGGTACGGGATTCGCGACGGGTATCGAAGCTGATCCGCGTTCCCCTGCTGGCGTCGATCCCGCTATTGCCCCGGAAGTTCCTGCGTCCCGCCCTGCCCCCTCTCGAAACCCTGTTGTCAAAACCACGGTCGGCTTTTTCCGACGCTTTCCGATCGCTTTACAGTGCCTGCACCAGGATGAACGGCGGGCGGGTCAAACATGTTGTTCTGGTCACTTCCGGCCTGCCCCAGGAAGGCAAGACAACGACAGCGATGGGCCTTGCCATGGCCGCTGGAATGGATGGCGCCTTGACTGCGCTGATCGATCTGGATTTGCGAACCCGCCACCTCCACACCTCCATGGGGCTCGGCTCCGCCAGCAAGACACTCGATGACTATTTGCGTGGAGATTGCGGTCTGGCGGAAATCGTCCAAACCCTGCCTGAAATTCCGCAGCTCGATGTGATGGCGCCGCGTACCGACGACCAGACCTCGCCGGAATTCCTCAACTCCAGCCAGCTTGCCAAATTACTGGAAGCGTTCCGGCTGGAGTACGACGTGGTGATCATCGACGCACCGCCTATGCTCGTTCTGGAGGACGCAGTCAGGATTGCTGCCTCTGTGGACACTGTCGTGGTCGTGGCCGCGTGCGACAGCACAACGCAAGAGGCTCTCTCCCAGGTCGTCGAGCGTCTGCGGTTCACCGGCGGCCCATCGATCGGCTGGGTGTTCAACCGGGTGGACCCTTTCCAACAGGCTCATGGTGCGTTCCGGAAAGCCTATCTGAGACGGCAGCAGATCCGGCGCTATTTCCCCGTTTGACTGTCGTGAAGGCCCGACCGGCTATAGTCCCATCGCCTCGAGCAGGGTATGGTTTACCTTGTGAACGTCGAAGCGTTCTTCCGCGAGCTTTCTTGAGTTGGCGCCCATTTTCACGGCGAGCTCCTCATCTTCAAGAAAGGCGCGCTGCGCCGAGGCCAGAGCATCTACATCTCGCGGATTGACCTGGAAACCGTTCTCCCCGTCGATGACGGTTTCTTGGCAGCCAGGTGCGTTGGTCGTAATTATCGGCCGCCCTGTCGACAGGGCCTCCAGCGCGCTGCGAGGAATGCCCTCGCGATAGTAGGAAGGCAGTACAAACACCGTCGATGCGGTCAGATAGGGGCTGACATCGTGCGTTTCGCCGAGATACTCCACGGCTCCTTCCTTGGTCCACTGGTCCATTTCGGCTTTCGAGATGGAGAGAGGACTGGGATCAAATGGCCCGAGAATCTGGAAACGCGCGGCAAGGTGCTTGGTCTTCAGGATGCGAGCGGCGGCGGCAAACTCGGCAATCCCCTTTTCACGAAGCAAGCGGGCAATCAGAAGGAAGACGGGCGGCCCCGGCGGTGGACGGCTGGCGGCAAACAGCGTCAGATCGACCCCGGAACCTGCAACCTTGATCACCGGCGTTTTCGCAGAAACCATCCTATGGAGTCGGATGTCGGAAGCGTCGGCTTCGTTGTAGGCGAAAACAGCTTCGCAACCGATCAAGGCCGAGCGGTAGAGAGCAATGCTCAACCGGCGCAGAACAGTTGCGCGCAATCCGGTGACGCTGCCGCTGAATATGAAGCCGAACCCTGTAAAGAGTGCAAACCGCCGAGGTACTCCTGCGAGCCGGGCCGCCAGTCCACCATAGATGATAGGCTTCATCGTGTACGGCAGGACGATGTCCGGAGCCAGGCGGCGCATTAGCCTGTAAAGCGCCTTGAGCGTTTGCAGATCTGCCAGCGGATTGGTGCCTGTCCTGGCCATTGGAATCTGTTGGAAGCTCACGCCAATAGCACCCAGCCTGGCGATGGCTTGTTCGTCATTATCGGGGGCGAGTGTGATGACCTCGTGCCCGGCGGCGACCATGGCTTTCAACAATTCGAGGCGAAAATTGACGAGCGAACGCGTCAGACTGGCGATGACGACGATCCGCTTGCGGCGCATCGCACCATCCCCGGCAGCAGGAAAATGATCTCTTCCATTCGCATGCGTAACAACCACCAGTCGCTCCTATCGGACCGAGATATGGCGACGACGGCCCAGAGCCGTTCCGTAGAGTTCCAGGTGCCTATCGACGTAAAGCGACAGCGAGAAGTTCTCCATGACCCGGCGACGCGCCTGTTGGCCCAGAGCGCGGCGCTCGGCCGGCTCAAGGCGGACAAGGCTGATCAGCCCGGCGGCCAGTGCATCACTATCCCCCGGTAGGACGACCACTCCGCTGTCACCGACCAGCCAGCCGGAGTCGCCGACTGCCGTGACCACCGCCGGTACGCCACTTGCCATCGCCTCGCCGACGGCAAGGGAAAAGGCCTCGCCCCAGGCTGAGCAAAGCGCGTAGACATCGAAGCCCGGCATGAGGTCGGCAACGTCACTGCGGATGCCCGGCGTTGTAATCCGGTCGTCTATGCCGAGCTCGCGGGCAGCAACCCGCACCGGGCCGTCGACATGCCCCTCCCCGATAAACACGCCCTGAACATCGTACCCCTGCGCCAGGACACGGCTGATGGCCCGGACCAGGCTGATCTGGTCCTTCATGGGATGAAACCGGGCCACGTGGCCGATGATCAGCCGTTCGGCCGGCAAGCCAAACAGGCGGCGCAATTTCGAACCGGCATCGGCCGAGGGAGAGAATTGATCACAGTCCGTGCCATTCGGGATAACCACCCTCCGACGCGGATCAAAGCCCAGACGCTCGTGATCGTCGGCGGCCACGCGTGAGCAATATGAAATCGCGCTGGCGCGACCCGACAGACGGGCAGAGAGCCGGATCAGATGGCGCGTTAACGGCTTCTCGTCGGCGAGATCGCGAACTGTGTGATGGATGCTCCAGATTACCGGCGAGAAATTGAGCCCCAGCACCGAGCCGAGCGTTGCCGCGAGGTTGCCGTGATACATCCATCCATGAAGAAGATCAGGGGCGGCCCTGCTTACTGATCGCGTCAGCCGAACGACATCGCGCGGCCGCGGTCGTTCCGTCATGCTGAGCGACACGAGCCCCGATTTTGTATGCTCCACCTGTGCGGCCAACGGCCCGGGTGAAAGCAGCGATAGAACCGAAGACGAGAAGCGGTTTTGGTCGACCCGGCCAAGAAAGCGGGCGAGCATGACCTGGGCGCCGCCAACGTCGAGACTGGTGATTGTGTGTAGAACACTTGTGTGCACGCAAAGCTTCCCAGCTGCCTGCGGCGCTCCGTCACGAGGAAGCGTTCAATCGGCCGACAGTATCCAGCCGCACCATACGTTGGTTGCGGCCGACATCCAGTTAGCCAAATTGGGTGGGCACGAGACCGAAGGTTATCACTGCTCCACCAAAGGTATGACTCATGGTCCTCGCGCAGGTGTCGCTAGGGTCTTCACAGGAAATTACTGTGGTGGGCTTCCATGGCGTCTTGTTGCAATGCGGCGCGGAGCGGGCGATCGATAGGCGCCTGGGTCGGTATCCTTGTGAAGGCGTTAGGGACTGCAGGGATTGCGGTTACCGCGATTGCAACGATCCTGGCTTGCCATAGTGCTGCCTGGGCCGCGGCGAACGATGACTACAAGCTCTCGGTCGGCGATGTGGTGTCGTTCGACTTCATCGACGATTCGCTCCCTGCCGAACAGCTGACGGTAGCCAGTGATGGCGCAGTCAACATTCCGCTGATCGGCAGCTTCGAGGTTGGCGGCCTGACGGTCCCCGACGCCTTGAACCATATCCGTAAGGCGTTCATCGATCGCGAGTTCTTCAATGACCCGCATATAGCCTTGGCGGTGGTCAGCTTCCGTCCAATTTTCGTCCTTGGGGACGTCAAGGCGCCGGGCTCGTTTCCATATCAACCAGCACTGACTGTCGAGCAGGCAGTGGCGCTTGCCGGCGGCCAATCGACTGGCGGAGCCACTGCCGAGGACCGCGTCGTGACGCGCGCCCGGTTGCGCGGAACTCTTGACGAAAGCGTGGTCCAGATCGCCAAGGAAGCAATCGCTGCTGCGCGCATCAAGGCCCAGTTGGCAAACAACGACAAGATTTCGGAACAGGACCTGCCACCAAAGGTCAAAGGCCTCCTGACTCCCAGTTTGATCGCAACGTTGCTTCCTACGGACCAGCGTCTACTTGAAACAGACCAACACGCGCTGACCACACGTCGCAAGCAGCTCACGGCGGGGATCGACGAAGTGAACGTCGCCCTCGCCAATATTCAACAGCTTTCGGAAATCCAGAAGACGGTGATCGCTTCGGCGCAAACTGATCTCGATCGCATCAGGGCGCTCAACAAAAAAGGTCTCGTCACAATTACAGACCTGTCGAACGCCGAGCGCGAGACGACCACGCAACAGTCGCATCTGCTCGAAATCTACAATCAGGCATCGACGACGCGTCGGGAATTGAGCCAGCTACAGCGCGACCTGGACGATGCCACCCTGACCTGGACCCATACGGCGCTGACGGAGCTCCAAACCCACAACTCCGAGATCGAGCGCCTGATCACGGTTCGCGAGTCCACCGAGGAACAGATCCTGCTATTGAGTTCGCTGGCCTTGGACCAGCCACGCACCAACAACACCATCGCGTTCACGTACCAGATCCGCCGCAAGGCAAATGGCCAGACCACCACAAAGGTTGTCACCCTCGACGATCCGGTCGCGGCCGGAGACACGATCCTGGTGTCGATAAACCGTGTGGACGACGCCTTGAACATGGCAAACCGTCCAGTCGCAACCTTGGCGGCTACCCCTCCCATCCAGGCCGGTCCGTCCCAATGATCGGCTTGAGCAATCCGATAGCCCGGCCCGCCGATCGGGCTGCGCGAGTGCCGCTCGGCCGGGCGATGCCCAGCAGGATCGCATCGGTAGTGCTTTTGGTTCTCAGCCTGCCGCTATGGATCGTGGCTGCCGCGGTTGTCTGGCTGAGTGTGGGCCGTCCGCTATTCTTCCGGCAGACTCGCAGCGGGCTGGGAACTCGTCCCTTTGTCATCTGCAAGTTTCGAACGATGCACGAGAGGCGAGATGCAGATGGCGCGCTGCTCCCTGACGCTTTGCGTGAGACATCTGCCACTCGGTTGATGCGCGCCATCCGTATCGATGAACTGCCTCAACTTCTCTCCATAGCCACAGGCGATATGGCGTTCATAGGACCGCGCCCGTTGCTTCCGGCCACCGTCGCCGAGTTCGGCGAGTTGGGGCGCATTCGCAGTACGGTCCGGCCCGGCCTGTCCGGCTGGGCACAGGTGAACGGCAACACTCGCCTCACCAACAATGAAAAGCTGGCGCTTGACCTCTGGTATGTGCGCAACCGCAGCCTGTGGCTTGATCTGCAGATACTGGTTCTGACCGTCCTGGTGGCACTGTTGGGCGAACATGTTGACCGCCGCCATGTCGATCACGCTCTGAAGGCGATGCCCGCCGGGACGGTTCGGTCATGAGCCCAGCCCTTGGTCGAATCCTGGTGATCGCGCCGCATCCTGACGATGAGGTCCTGGGGTGTGGCGGCACGATAGCCCGGATCGCTGCCGAAGGCGGGGAAGCCCATGTTGCAGTGGTTACGCGAGGCTGCCCGCCTGCCTTCACGGAAGAGATGACGCAACGGGTTCGCTGTGAGGCAAAAACGGCCCATGCCTGTTTGGGCGTACGACAGACGCATTGGCTTGATCTGCCTGCGGCGCAGATCGCCCAGACACCACACTCGACCGTCAACGCGGCGTTGCAGGCTCTGCTGCAGGAGGTCAAGCCGGACACGCTGCTGATCCCCTTCGTCGGCGATGTGCATATGGATCACCAACTGATCTTCCTGTCGTCGCTGGTCGCGGCTCGTCCCACCCAGGCTCACTACCCACGGACGATCATGGCCTACGAGACGGTGTCGGAAACGAACTGGAATGCACCCTATGTCACGCCGACCTTCGTGCCGAATGTCTTCATAGACATCGAATCGACACTCGACCGCAAACTCGAAGCTGCGTCGATGTTCGGTTCGCAGATGAAGAATTTCCCGCACGAGCGTTCGATCGAAACATTACGGGCGCTGGCGATTGTCAGGGGCACGGCTGTCCATCTGAGGGCGGCCGAGGCCTTTGTCCTTCTGAGAAATGTCATGTGAATTCTAGGAGTGCTCCAAGATGAAACGCTGGCCGATTTACGATGAAGAACAGATAGCCGACGTTGTGGATGTTCTGCGGTCTGGCCGGGTGAACGCCTGGACCGGCGACCATGTGAAGACATTCGAACGAGCCTACGCGCGCAGCCTCGGCCGACGCCATGCGGTGGCGCTGGCCAATGGTTCCCTCGCGCTCGATCTTGCAATGAAGATCCTCCATATCGGCGCCGGCGACGAGGTCATCGTAACGCCCCGCAGTTTCGTCGCATCGGCCGCTTGCGTCATGTTCGCGGGCGCAACACCTGTCTTCGCGGATGTCGACCCGACATCGGGCAATCTTTCCGCTGAAACGATCGCGCCGAAGATAACAGCGCGAACAAGGGCGGTCATTGTCGTCCATATCGCCGGATGGCCGTGCGACATGGCGCCGATCATGGAGCTTGCAAAGCGCACTGGCATCAAGGTCATCGAGGATTGCGCTCAGGCGCATGGAGCCGAATACAACGGACGACCGATCGGCTCCTTCGGTGATATTGCGGCGTTTTCGTTCTGCCAGGACAAGATCATCACGACCGGCGGCGAGGGCGGACTTGTCACCATGGACGACAGGAAATTGTGGCTCGCCGCATGGAGCCTGAAGGACCACGGCAAGAACTACAATGTGGTCTTTGCCCCTCATCGGCCGACCGGGTTCCGCTGGTTGCACGACAGCGTCGGCACGAACTGGCGCATGACGTCCATCCAGGCCGTGCTTGGTTTGCGGCAGCTCGAACGTCTGCCAGACTGGGTTCGCCAACGCGAGCGCAACGCCAACATCTGGATAAGGACGCTTGCCGATTTGCCGATGCTACACACGCCCCAGCTCGATCCGGCTCACAGGCATGCCTGGTACCGATGCTATTTCTATATCAAGCCGGAGATGTTGTCTTCGGGATGGTCGCGGGACGAGCTGATTGCGGCCGTCAATGCGGCCGGCGTTCCATGCTTCTCGGGTAGCTGCTCCGAGATTTATCTGGAGCATGCCTTCGCGGATGCCGGCGTAGCGCCGCCCGAACGACTGCCAGTCGCGCGGCAGATGGGTGAAACGAGCATCGCGTTCCTGGTCGACCCGTCCTGGACGATCGAGGAGACTACGGCGGCAGCGTCGACGACGCGCTCCATCCTTGTTGCGGCTTCGCGCCAGCTCGAGGCGGCTTGATGAACGAGCTTGCGATCCGGAAAGATGGAGACATTCCAGCGTCTTCTTTTGGAGAGCTGAAATTGGTGCCGCCTTCAGCACTACAGAACCTTACCCTCCCTCAAGCAGAAAGGACGCTGCTCGGGTTCGAATTGCCGACTGTGGCCCGACTCTATCAGCAGATGATCCTCATCCGGCTCGTCGAGGAGCGCCTGCTCGAGCTTTTTTCCCAAGGTCTCCTGTTCGGCACGACGCACACATCCATTGGACAGGAAGCCAATGCGGTGGGGGTGATCAACGCTCTTGACCGGGATCGCGACATTGTCTGGAGCAACCACCGCTGCCACGGTCATTTCATTGCCTACTCGGGTGAAGTCGAAGGCCTGATCGCCGAGATCATGGGGCGTGTAACCGGTATTTGCGGAGGACGCGGCGGCAGTCAGCATTTGTGTTTCCGCAACTTCCACTCGAATGGGATCCAGGGAGGCATAGCACCCGTGGCGGTTGGCTGCGCGCTGGCACGAAAGGATGAAGGCGCCGTGGCAGTGGTTTTCCTTGGCGACGGCACGATGGGAGAGGGAGCCGTTTACGAGAGCTTGAACCTCGCTTCGGTTTTCGGTGCCCCCGTGCTTTTTGTGGTCGAGGACAACGAAATCGCCCAAACCACCCCAAAGAATCTCACCGTTTCCGGGTCGATCATCGCCAGAGCTGAACCTTTCGGCATCCGCACGTTCGCTTATGACGGCAATGATCCAGTCGAAATATGTGAGCTTGCCCAAGAGGCTGTGGGCTATGTCCGCGCCGAGGGCCGCCCGTGCTGGCTCTATTTGCGGACCGAACGGATTGGTCCCCACAGCAAGGGAGATGACACCCGGCCGGCCTTGCGGCTTGAGCAGGCTCGAGCCCGGGATCCGATCCCCCCGATGCGCCAGCGCGTCGCGGATTTCGAGGAGATCGACGCCTTTTGTCGATCTACCGTGGACCGCGCAGTCGAATCGGCAGCTGCGGCTGCCATGGCGAGAGGCTGACCCATGCGCGTCGTCGAATCGATCAATCGCGCGCTACACGATCTTATGGAAGCCGATCTCCAGCTGGTGGTCATGGGTGAGGACGTCCTCGATCCCTATGGCGGTGCCTTCAAAGTCACCAAGGGCCTGTCCACGGCCTATCAGGATCGTGTCTGGACCACACCGATCAGCGAGGGCGGCATTGTAGGCATGGCGACGGGCATGGCCCTCAAGGGCAGGCCTGTTATCGTCGAACTCATGTTCGGAGATTTCATCGCCCTTGCTGCCGACCAGATCATCAACCACGCAGCCAAGTTTCGCTGGATGTACAACGATCAGGTTGAGGTGCCCATCATTATTCGCGCGCCCATGGGTGGACGGCGCGGCTACGGGCCGACGCACTCGCAAAGTCTGGAAAAGCATTTTTGCGGCGTGCCAGGCCTCACGGTGTCTGCAACGCACGAGTATGCGGATCCGGGTGCGCTTCTGCATCGGGCCCTCGCGTCTCGGTCCCCTCACCTGATTATCGAAAACAAGGTCATGTATTCGAGGCCTGTTTTCGGCGCAGCCGCCCTTCCACGCCCGCCGGATGCAGACATCGTGATCCTGACATATGGGGGTTGCGTCGAGCACGCGGTTGCCGCCGCAAAAAAGCTCGTCGAAGAGGAGGAAATTGCGACCACCGTGGTGGCCGTTGAACAGCTGTCGCCCTTTCCTTGCGAGGATGTCCTAAGCCAGGTCGGCCGCTGCAGCCGCGTTGTCGCCGTGGAGGAAGGCTCTCCCGGCTGGGGCTTCGCGTCCGAATGCGCTCGCGCTCTGATCGGTCGGGTCAGGCACTTCAGCGCATTGGCCGGACCGGACCACCCCATTCCCTCGAGCCGCGAATGGGAGGATGATCTGCTGCCAGGCGTGGACGCCATCCAGGCGGCCTGCATCGATCTGTTCAAGAAGGGCTAAGCTTTCATGAGTGTGCTTGTCGAAGCCCCGCGGGTTAACGCCAACGAGGACAATCTTCAGTTGATCGAGATCAGGGTCGTGCAGGGTGAGAGCGTAGAGCAAGGAGCTATTCTCTTTGTCGTTGAGACCACGAAGGCTGCCGTCGAGGTTGAGGCCCCCCAGGCAGGGGTTATCGGCCGGCTCGACGTCAACGTCGGCGATTTCGTCGCTGTCGGCTCAACACTGTGCGAAATCGTCAACGAAAATGCGGACGCCGCATCCGGAATGGCCAGCCCGGCCGACATCGCGGTCAACGAGATCGCGATTACGGCCAAGGCCCGCAAGGCCGCGTCCGAACTCGGGGTCGACCTGGCGGATGTCAGTCCCTCCAACGGCCGCATCGGCGAAGCCGAGGTGCGCGCGGCGGCCAGCCGCCGATCCGGGGCCATAGCCGCAGGATCGGACGGAGCGCAGTCCGTCGTCCCATCCGCGTCCATGCGGCGGGCTGTTATCATCGGCGGCGGCGGCCACGCCGCCTGTTTGATCGATGCTCTCGATGGGTCCGGATACGACATCCTCGGTTGTACCGATCAGGCTCTGCCCGTTGGCCACCAGGTCTGCGGCGGCATTTCGGTGATCGGTACGGAAGAGAGCCTGGAGCGTCTGCTTGCCGAAGGCACGCGGTACGCCTTCATCGGCATCGGCGGAGCCCAGTCAAGCGAGACGAGGCGAGCAATGTTTGAACGCGCCTCGGCCATGGGCTTCGTTCTGCCGCCTGTGATCCATCCATCCGCGATCGTCTCCAGGGCGACCAGGATCGGGCATGGCTGCCATATCCTGGCCGGCGCCAGCATCGGTCCGCGCTGTACGATCGGCAACAACGTCATCGTCAATCAGGGGAGTATCGTCTGCCACGACAGCATCGTGCAGGACAATGCGCACCTGACTCCGGGCGCCATCCTCGCCGGCGCGGTGAGCGTCGGGACCATGACTGTCGTGGGAATGGGCGCTACGGTGCTGCTGGGCGTCCAGATCGGCTCCGGCTGCCTGATCCACAATGGCGCGCACATCACCGCGAATGTCGGAGACGATACCATCGTTGACGCTCAGGGCCGCCGACATCTCCGCTAGATCCCATCGCGGTATCAGACGCCTTGTCGAAGAGCTCTTGCGAGCAACGGCACGAGCGTCATGGAACCCGGAATGCTAAGGTGATGGCTGTCAAAATACAGCGGTTTGCCATCCATCATGGCAACGCACCGATTGTGCGGACAAAGTGCCTGTGTCGGATATATGCGAATGAGGCCGACATGCCGGCCGAGCCTGTTCAAGATGCCAAATGCGATCTGCTGTCGTTCCCGATAGAGGCCCTCGGGCATATTGAAGCTGGACAGGTCATGGCCCTGCGCAACGAGCCGGGCAGCCGTAGAGGGGACGTCATAACCCACCTCCGGGACAGGATAGACGATGACCACCTTTTTCCCGGCCTGCAGCAGCCGACCCACGGTTCTCCTTAGAGATGTTTCGAACGCGTGGCGCGCCTCGGTGGAGAATCGGTCGAATTGAACGCCATCCCGATCCTGCAACTGCGGCAGATTGCCGTTTCGTTCTGCTGGTCCAAGTTCGATCGCGCGCCCCTCGAGGTAGAGAGACCATCTGGCAGCGATTATGACCGTCTTCAGCTCGGGACGGCTGAGTGCGTACCTAAGCCGCAGATCATTTCCTCGGATGCAATTTTGGTCCGTTCCGACGCCCAGGAGAGGAGGACAGCGGGGGGTCGCGCCATAGACCGTGCTGGCGCCGTGTGCGGCCAGGTCGGACATCGCACCGAACATCGCCCCCGCGTGAGAATCTCCCCATAGAAAGATCCGGGCATTTGCGGATGAGCCTATCGTACAGGGGGAATTTGCAGCGAGCTGAAGCGACACGTTCGCGCATTCATCCGCTTCAGGGTTGGCAGACAAAGCATAGCTGGACAACACATTCACATCTTTGGAAAAGCGCGTCGGCCAGCCGTTATCAAGGTAGATGACTGCGCCGGTGATCGCCACGGCGACGATGGCCAAAGCGCCCCCAGCCAGGACCGGTAACCGGCGGGCTGCCCGCGCCGGGAGCTCGATGTATCGCCAGGATATGAGCGCCATCATGAACGAGACAGCCACCAGAGCGGCTGACTGAAGAGAACCGAGCTCATTGATTGCCAGATAACCAACCAGGACAATCAGGGGCCAATGCCAAAGATACAGGGAATAGCTTATCAGCCCCACACCGACGAATGGCTTCGTTGAAATCAGCCGCGTGAGCGAGCAACTCGCGTCACTGCCTCCGTGAATGACAAGGGCAGCGCCAACACATGGAAGGAGTGCCGCGACGCCGGGGAATGAAGTCACATCGGAATAGCTCAGCACGGCAATCGTGATCAGCAGCAATCCGGCCGCCGTCGCCATTTCGCACTGCCAACGCTTGGCGAGGCGTGGGAAGACTCCAAGTGCCAGAAGGCTGCCCAACAGCAACTCCCACGCCCTGAACGGAGTGAGGTAAAAGGCGGCGGCAGCGTCGTACTGCATCACCGCTACAGTTGCGAGAAACGAAATTCCTGCAGCGCTCGCCAGGAGAAAGCGGACATTGCGAAGGCCCAACCACCAAATGGACGCCAGAAACAGAGGAAACAGGATGTAGAACTGCTCTTCCACCGCCAGTGACCAGGTGTGGATGAGTGGCTGGTCGTAGGTTTCCCCGTCAAAATAGCCCGTCTTCAGCCAAAACCCGATGTTGGACGAGAAGAGAGCCGTCGCGACGGAGTTGCGACCGAAGCGTCTGAAGTCGTCGGGCAAGAAGATGAAGGCGCATGCGAGCGTACAGACTGCCAGCATGACGAACAACGCGGGAAAAATGCGGCGTATACGCCGCTCATAGAAGTGCCAGACCGAGAACTCGCCCGCTTGCAGATCCCTGGCGATCATTTGGGCGATCAGATAGCCGGAGATGACAAAGAAAATGTCGACACCGACATACCCGCCGCTGAACATGGTGAAACCGGCGTGGAACAGCACAACCGAAACGACGGCGATGGCGCGCAAACCATCGATGTCGGGTCGATAGGTTGGTGTCGCCAATGCTGTATGGTGCGGTGCTGGGCGCGAGGGTTTTCGACAGTCCAACATCACGCCTGCAGCGAGGCTGTGCGGATGAGCCTGAGAGTGTGACATACCGATCCTGTATAACGGCACTCTTGCGCCGATGTGCGCCCGCCATAAGGGGTAGCCTGCGGCTTAAATCGTACTAGGTTTGCAGTCTAAATTGCGCCTGGAACAGCAGGATGCGAGCAGATCGAAGAATTTCCCCCGCGCGCAACTGTTCGAGGCAATCAGGGTGCCTGGGTTGCGGTTCGGCTCTCTCCAGCAACGAGGATGACGCCTGCGTCGGCGTCGGGTGCCGCAGGCCGCTATTTGATCATCCGGTGAAGGTTTCTGTGGCAGCCCACTACTTTTGGGCAGGGGTGTCCTTCGAATTCCCAAGCAGTGCGAAACCTGGATTGATGTAGGGTAGCGGTCTGCGGGGTCCAATTTGAGGCTCAAATGGCTGTTGTGCATCCCCATCCTCGGAATTCATCGGATGCGCAGCATTTTCTGCGCGAAGCCTCCGAGAAGCCAACTTCCGACAAGTCATTCAATGTGGCTGCGCACGGGCTTCGCGGGGTTGCTTCGCTGATGGTGTTCTTCGCGCATCTCCTAGGGGGCACGGCGGAGCACATCTACGCCTCGAATTCGGCCTATGTCGCTGCCATTGGCCCCTTCTGGAATTTCGGCACCTTCGGGGTGTGCCTTTTCTTCGCCATCAGCGGCTTCGTTATCCTTCCGAGTGCGCTGCACTACAGTCCGCGTGAGTTTGCTGCCCGACGGTTCCTGCGCGTCTATCCGCTGTTCTTCGTTCTCAGCGTGCTGTACGTCGCGCTGAACGCCGCAACGAACCTTTATCCCGACACCAACAATTTCACCGCAATTGTCGCGGGACTGACGTTCCTGAATCTTTTCACCCACACAGAGCAGCTGACGCCGAATGCCTGGAGCCTGACCTTCGAGGTCTGGTTCTATGTGTTTACCGGCGCCTTCGTGTTCCTCGCGATTCATCGCCCCAGCAAGCTCGGCATCGCCGTTTTGAGTCTGCTTGCAGCGTTCTTTATCGCCAGATACCCGATCGCCTTGTATTTCGTCGCGGGCGGGCTGATCCGACTCGCCTTCGATCGATATGAATGGGTGCGTGTTGGTCACCATCGGCTCGCCGAGAGCGCGGCCCTGGCAACTTGTGTCCTTCTATCCGCCCGCGGCCACTACGATTATCACTGGTCCGATTTCCAGAATGCCGAAGTGCCAGTGCTGGTCGCCGCGACAGCGCTGTACTTCTGCCTTGCGGTGTCGCGAAACAGCTTGACGGCGCTGGTTCTCGGCAATCGGCTTCTTCGCTACTTCGGAACGGTCAGCTACAGCCTGTACCTAGTGCACCCCTATACCTATTTTCTGACCCGCTCCATCTTTTCGCACGCTCACCTCTTCACCGCCAACGTCGTCGTCTCGATGGGCGCCTTCGTTGTGGTGGCGAGCGCGATCACGTGGATACTCACGCATTTCGCGAACCGCACCCTGGAGCTATGGCCCTATGAGTTCGTCTATCGTCAGAAGATCTACCGCTCGACATCGCAGCCGAATGCAGTCCGGTCGTGGCTTGGCTTAGGGACCAAACGATTCGCATGGCCGCGAGGGTAACGCCGTCGCTGCGCAGTCCATGGCACAACTGATTAATCGTCAGACTTGGACAGCAAATCCGTCAACCGGGACAAATCGGGCACATAAAGCTCTTTTGCGCGGCGCAGCACTATCCCGACACTCTGCAGGTAGCTGAGTTCGCGGGCTACGGCTTCGCGATGCGTGCCGATGCGATTGGCCAAATCCGTATGCGTGGGAATAGGAGAAATCACAGCCGAACCGTCATTGTCGATATGTTCGACACATAAGCGCAGCAATTCGCTGTGCACGCGCGATCGAACGCTGAGCGTCGAGAGCTCGACGATATGCTCGACAAGCGCATGCTGGCGTTCGACCAACATTTGGACGATGGCCTGAAGCGCCTCGGGATCGTTCTTGACAATATCCAGGAAGGCCCGATTTCCGATGGAGGCGATGGTGCATGGTCCCGCGGCTTCAATCGAATAAGGCACCACAAGAAGATCACCGCTTAACGCCACTCCATTGACGAGGGATCCCTGGTGGGCTGACGGGAGCCAGACTATCTTGCCTGTACGGGTATAGACAGGGAAGCGAAGCTCGCCCGTCAAAAGAAAAAAGACTCGATCGACCCTTTCACCGGCCGGGATCAAGACATCACCGTCTTCAAGGTGGAACCAGTGACAGCGGCGGTTCATCTCGGCCAGCGTGGAAGGACGAACAGCGTGGAAATGCTCGATATCGCTCAGATCCGGGTTTTGTGACGTGTTTCTATCGGCTGCGGGAGTGGCCTCCCTCTCCGTCTGCGAAGCCGAAAAACGATCGGACGGTTGTTTCACTTCTCCTTGCCCCCTGCAAAATGTCGAGTCGTACGCAGGCCCTCTAGATCGAGGGCCTGCTGACGCCAACCGGCATCGTTGCCGCGGGCAAAAAACTCATCACTTCTTGACCGAGGCGCAGCCATGCCTCAATTCCGTATGCTCACACCCTCATAAGGCGTTGTGTTAAGGATGTAGGCTACCTCGGTCCGGTTCCTCGCGCGAAGCTTTTTCATGACATTGCGAATGTGCACCTTAACTGTGCTTTCGCACATGTTGAGCTCGTACGCGATCACCTTGTTGGCCTTGCCTCGACGCAACGCTTCGATCACCGCCATCTGGCGTGACGTGAAAACATTGTCGCCTTGCGGCTGCTTGGCTGGTTGGCTGTCCTTGATCGCCTGGCCCGAATTAAAGAGAACACTGGGCGGTATGAAAGTGCCACCGGCGGCGACAAGCTGAATCGCCTTTGCCGCAACCTGCAAGCTGACGCTCGTTGGGATGTAGCCGCGCGAGCCGCTTTCTACTGCTTTGAGAATATCATCAAGGCTTTCGATATCCGACAGCATCACGATTCCCAGAGATGGTCTCGTCGCCTTGAGATGGGCAATCCGCGAAAGATGATAGTCTGCTTGAGAGTTCGACCACATGACACAGAGCAAGACGGTGGAAACGCGTTCGGTCTCCTCTTGACTGGCGGCGTCGAACGCTTCGACGGTCGGATAACGCTGGATGCGAAAGGATGGCTCGATGAGCTCAAGGCTACTGGCGAAGCAGTCGCACATCAGCGGCCTGTCATCGATAATCGCGATCTCCAACTCCCCCCGGAAGGGGGCAGGTCCGACATGATTGACATTGGCACCAGATGAATAGGCAGCCAGATCGATTTTGACCGGCTGATCGGTATTTGACAGGATTGTCATGGCTTATCCCCAACCCAAAGGTTCAACTCAACACGAGCGGAATTCACCCCAACGGAGAATCCGCCCTCGAAAACCCACCTCCTTAATGACCTCCTTAATGCATTAGTAATAACTTGCAGATTCCAGAGGCGGTGTGACAAAACGCACAGCGTGAATATAATCGCATATTTTTGATAGGATTAGACCGGAGAAAGGCAGATGTCGTGAGGTTGTGGCCGGCTCCACCAAAAGGTGTACCATCAACCAGAAGGGTGCCGGGCTGCACCCGATGCTGTCTGTAACCAACCGCAGGCAGGTATCTCACTCGAAGCGAGTTTCAGAGTTGTAAACGCTCGCATCCACCTACAAAGTATATCAAGTAAACTTGCAGTTGTATCATTGTGATACGAAAGTTTATCCTTGGAATCGCGTGCATTCGATTTTCAAGCAACGAGCCGAGAGACGGCTGACGCCTCCGCGCGCAGCCTCTGTCAATTTGGCTCTGCGAACGCGAAATTGATCCCTACTCGAGCCACTGCTGAAGGTGCCCGCCCAACTTAATGGCGAGTGCAACAATCGTCAGGGTGGGCATGTCATTCCCCCCGGTGGGAAAGACGGAACTCCCGGCGACGAAAAGGTTCGCGAGGCCGTGCACCTGGCACGTGGCATCGACCACGCCAGTCCGCGGGTCGTTGCTCATCCTCGTTGTGCCCATGTGGTGCCTGACCCATCGGTATGGGATATCGTCCCCGTAGGCTGGGGTCCCGTGGGCGCAAGCCAGGACATCGCTTCTGTGCCCCAACATCCGCATCTCGTCGGTGACGATCGTCTGCACTCGCTGAAGTGTGCGCCGAACGAGAGGTCCCACCCTCCATTCCAGCTTCACGCGCGGGAGACCGAATTCGTCAAGCCTTGTATCCAGCGTGACCCGGCTTTCCGGGTCCGGTTCCTGTTCGAGGATGGTATCAAAGTGGAAGTGCCCTGCCCACCGGCGTGAGCGCCCGATGCGGTCGATAGCCGACGCGATGGATCCTGCGGGATGGCGAAGGATGGTGCGGCCACTCTTGATAAGGTCACGATGCAGGCGTCCCTTCCGCAGCCAAAAAGCAAGATAATGCAACGCTTCGGAACCATCCCAATCGTTGGCGCAAGGTCCCGGCTTGATCCACGTCCGGGAGCCGAGAAGGCGTTCACTTTCCCGAATCTCTGGGCGCAGCGCCAGTCCGAACGCAGCGGTCACGTCACAGTGTTTTGCCTGCGACAGATAGGGCCTGCGAGCCTCAGCGGATGGCACGTGAAAGGCTATGGCGGCGTCAGGACGGCAGATCTGCAGGCTTCCCCATTTTACGCGGGGATGCTCCATGAAATAGCGGCCAACGAGGTCATGCTGGTTGCCTATCCCATTCGGCATCTGTTGGTTCGAAGCCAAGAGCAGGCGCGCGTTTTCGATCCCGCCGCAGGCCAGCACAAATGATCGTGCTTCGATCCGGAAACGCCTGTCTGGCGTACTGGCCACCTCGATGGAGCGAACCCATCTTCCGGATGTGTCAGTGTCTAACCGCAAGGCCGTGGCGTGCAGGACAACCTGCACATTTTTCGCCGCTTGCAGCCTAGCGCGCAGTGTCGCCCCCAAATCCGGGATGGGACTGAGAAAGCATCGTTCTGAAAAGAGCGGCCCATTCATAGGCAGAACTGCAGAGGCCGGCCATTCGGCTTGCAAGTCCTCGATGCCCAACAAACCGGCCGCTGTTTCATAGTGGGGGAGAAGCGAGTTACGGTCGACGGGCCATCCGCTCATCGGGATCCAAGACCGAGCCTCGAAATCGACGTGGTCCAGCATCTTGCACCACCCGCCCCAACCAGTTCTGCCGGTACTGCCGCCAAACTGTCGGATACGGCAAAGGTCGAGCGCCTCGTAGGGTCTGCCCACAGAGCGGCCGCGCGAAAGTCTTTGGCGCCAGTGTTCGTATGTCAGCCCGCCGCTCTCGATGATGCATACACGATGTCGCGTTCCTTCAAACTGTGAAGCCAGTGCCAAGCCGGCTGCGCCCGCCCCCACAATGCACAGATCTGCTTCCAGGCACGTACCGTGGGGAATGCTGTCGCAATCCTCTATCATGGCGGCATGAATCGCGAGCAGGCGGCCGGCGCGGCAAAATCATCACCCGAACAGCGCAAGGGAGAACTGAGGTTGAATGGCCGCAGAGCAATGCGGTCAGGTTCGTGAGGTCTGATCACTGGCGATCCGCTGTCCAAGCCTGATCCTCTTTGCCGCTTGCGAACGCAGTGCGGTGAAATTCGGCGCCACCAACGGGTAGTCGGGCGGCAAACCCCATTTCTTGCGATAGTCGGCCGGTGTCATTCCAATCGAGGTCAGATACCGCTTCAATGATTTCATCCTGCGTCCATCCTCCAGGCTAATGATGAAATCCGGGGTCACCGATTTGCTGATTGGTACGGCGGGAACAAGCTTCGGTTTGGTTTTTTCCGTGCCTCCCGCGAGGGCCTGCAATGTGCGGCCGACATTCTGGACCAGATCCACCAGATCAGAACGTGAGGCTCGGTTCCTGCTGACAAAGGCCGAGACAATCTTGACAGTTGATTCCAGGTGATCGACGGGGTCAGGGGCCATGGATCCGCTCTCGGCTGACGATGGTTGTCGTCCGTAGCCAAATGCGGAGCATGTCTGGATCGCTCGTCTGCCGAACTGCCCAACATCAAATCGGGAGCACGCGCCCCTGATCTCCCCCGCGCTTGGAACCCTTCAATGGCATCTCTAGGCGCCACTTCTGTCAATTGCCCTTGGTGGCGCTGAATCCATCCAAAAGTGGTAACCGATAGTGATGGCCAAGGTGCGCCCATTCGTCGGCCTCGCGTCCGCGTGCTGCGTTTGCTCGGTGTTTTCTTGAAATTCGCTGAACTCGATGCACCTCCTGCCCGATATCACTTAAATATCCTGCATATGCTTCACCCCATTGGGGAGTCCTAACTTCTAATTTTTGGCGACTGTTTCAAAATTACTCTAGGCGCATGATACCATTGTATTTTTTATTACTCAAGATAGCCCCTATTTATACATCGGTAATCTCGTGTCACACTGTCATCAAATGTGTCCAAGGCAAACGTGATTTTGAATAACCTTTCCCAGAGAATCCGATTATTAATTATGCGGGGGAGCTCGAATATCAGGAGACGATATGACCACTAAAGTTACAACGACGGCGAAGTTGCTGGTGGGGGCATTCTTTGCTCTGGGCACGGTCGGGATTTCCTATGCCGGCGCCGCTGGAGAGTCCGGCGTCCTAGTAAGTTCGTCCGGTGAGACCGGCGCCAAGGCTGGTGGTGCCGGTGAGACCGGCGGCAACGCTGGTGGTGCCGGTGAGACCGGCGGCAAGGCTGGCGGCGCCGGCGAGACCGGCGGCAAGGCTGGAGGCGCCGGCGAGACCGGTGGCGCTACCCTTAGCACTGCGTCAAGCGAGGCTGGAGGCACTGGCGAGGCTGGAGGCACTGGCGAAGCCGGCGGCAAAGCTGGCGGTGCTGGCGAGACCGGCGGCAAGGCTGGCGGCGCTGGCGAGACCGGCGGCAAGGCTGGCGGCGCTGGCGAGACCGGCGGCAAAGCTGGCGGCGCTGGCGAGACCGGCGGCAAAGCTGGCGGCGAAAGCGGCAAGGGCAGCGGTGCTGGCGAAAGCGGCGGCAAGGCTGGAGGCGAAAGCGGCAAGAGCGGCGGCGCCGGCTAGACTGACAAACGCCTGAGACTGTCGGATGCCGTTAAGTGAGCTATTCACTTGCCGGCATCCGCTTGTCCAACAACCAACTCCATCGTCGAGGTTGTGTCGTTGGAAATATCACCTTCGCCGCCACCGACCGGCACGGCACATCTCTCACGAAGCATGCCGCTGTTCTATGCGCAAAATACCGTCCTGTCGGTTGTCACCAGTCCGAACCAGTATAACGCGCGGCCTCCTTCCACAAAGCGAGCGCAATGTTTGGCGAACGAGCTTTCACCTCAAAATCATGACCTCTGTATTTTCCGGCCACGATCCACACTGTCTTTGAGCGCTGATAAACAGTGACGCCCAGAGAGCTGGCGACAGTTCGCCACCGGTCGTTACCCCCCATGAATTGTAGCCCTGTCGCCATGCAACTGCACATGACAACGACAATGCCAGACCAGAGTTGCACGGAATGTGACGACTTTAACACTTGCCCATCGGTTGCCATGCCGGTTTTGCCAACACCCTACTGTCGATCTCGTCCCCCGCTTGGCGCAAGCAAACTCCCGGAACGAGGGTACGTGTCGAATCCTACCAAGCGTGGAAGGCGCGAAAAACAGCAAGCCACCAAGGGACAAGAACGTCCCCTCACCCCGCCCAAAGGTTTAGCGGAAACGTCCAAAGGCTATCTGGGATCAATACAGCGGCGGCAATACCATTCACCGATGATCTGCGTGCAACGGCAGCCACTTCGCTTGGTATGCAACGCTTGATCGCCCGCCGTACCAACCTGCGGCGGGTAATTTTCTTCGGATGGCGCCCATGCCTGCACTACTCCACATGCCGCTTCGCGCAGTCACCAGTTGGATGATCGTAGGTAGGGTCTAGTTATGCCTGCACTGTCGCGAAGGACGTTTGCGCAGGGAGCTCTGTTAGGCCTGTCGCACTGGCTCGGCGTTTGCAAGCCGGCTGACGCGTACCACCAGCCAGGCGATGGTGTAACGTTGGTGGCGGAAGGCAGACCCGTCGTCACTCTGGTCACCCCCGATACGCCCAACGACTCTGTCCACTACGCTGCGGTGGAACTCAGCTGGCATATTGAAAAGGCCACCGGCTTCCAACCTGCCACAGTGACCGAGAGCAAGGTGACGTCGACCGGGCTCGGCAAGACCCACATCTTTCTGGGCGATACCCGGTTTGCGCGAAAGGCCGGAGTCGATTTCGACGCCTTGGGGCCAGAGTCGTGTGCGCTTCGCACCGTCGGCCGCCACCTGTGTATCGCAGGGCACGACACGAGCGGCAGTCCTGTTGACGTCAACACGTCCGCGGGAACGCTCTTCGGCGTCTACGAACTTCTCGATCGCTACTTTGCGGTTCGGTGGCTGTGGCCGGGCGAACTGGGAACGTTTGTTCCAAAAGCAGAGTCAGTAGTCGTTCCTCTTCAAGATCGCGTAGTAACGCCTCGATTCATGCAGCGTCAAGTGCGCACGGGTGCTGGTTTGAGGGCCAAAGATCATCCCGAGATGGGCTTCACCGCCGCAGCAGCTGAAGACTACATGAACGCCCAGGCTGCATTTCTGCGTCGCAACCGCATGGGTCGCCGAATCCCGGCGAAGTACGGCCATGCCTTCGTCGACTGGTGGCGGCAGTATGGCGCTGAGCATCCAGAATGGTTCCAGCTGGTCAACGGCAAACGAGGCCCCTCACGGCTGGGTGGGCGCTTCTCGATGTGCATTTCCAATGCGGGTCTGCACGAAGAGATTGTCTCGCAGTGGCGTCAGCATGGAGGCGATCGCCCGGGGCATCTTCCAACCTTCGTCAACGCTGTTGAGAACGACGTCCCTGGCCAATGCGAATGCGATGTGTGCAAGGCGCTGGATGGTCCCGAGCCGCCGAACTATCGAAAATTCATCCCGTCGAAGTCGAAGCTTGCCAGCAAGCCTTTCGTATCCGACCGTTATGCACGTTCCTGGCAAGCCATCCAGCAGAACGCTGCGAAATACAATTCAAACGCGGTTGTCGTGGGCTACGCCTATATGAACTACTTCGCCGCTCCGACATCGGGCGTAAAATTGGGCCCGAACATCATGATCGGATTTTGCCCATCATCCTGGTTCTATCCTCGAAGTGGCGACGAGCAAGACTGGATGAAGGCCCAGTGGCGCGGTTGGGCGGACACACAAGCTAAGCTTTTCATGCGGGCGAACTATTTTCTGGACGGATATTGTATGCCGCACATATTTTCGACCCAGTTCGCCGACGAATTTCAGAGCGCCGCGAACAACGGAATGGTCGGGACCGATTTCGATTCGCTGACAGGCCATTGGGCGACACAGGGCCCAAATCTTTACCTGTTGCTGCGCTTGCAGATCCGTCCCGAAGTACCCGCTAGCACCCTCCTGTCCGAATACTACTCAGCCTTCGGCCCGGCCGCGGCTGACGTGAGGAAATATTTTGATTTCTGGGAGGCCTATACGTCGGGTGGGCGCGCCCGCCTGCATGACACCTTTGAGGCTCTTGGGGCGTCGCGTTGGCGAAGCTGGGCGAAAGCGGCGCATGCGATCTATCCAGAGGAGAGTTTTGCACCAGCCGAAGAATTGCTCGACAGGGCAGCGTCCTCTGCAAACGGCGATCAGGAGGCGTCCATGCGGGTGCAATTCCTTCGATTGGGATTGCAGCACGCGAAGTTATGCTCTCTAGCCGCCGCCAAGCTTACGCTCGGAAATCCAGAATCCAGACACGAGAGAGGCAGGGTGGAACTGCAGGCGCTGTTGGCATTTCGACGAGCGAACGAACGCATGTGGATATCCAACTTGAATCACTGCGCGTGGGTCGAAAGCACGAGTTGGACGCTTCCAGGCGCGGCAGGCCAATCGCCGGATCCCGATCCGGAGTGATGCACGCCGGTGAATGGAAGTGGCTCATAAGGGAAGTTCTCGCCGCCGGGCCGCCAGCCAGCGGCTGCATTTTGGCAAGACCGCAGACGCTCGACTTGCGGCGGTCGTCCAGCCTCCAGCAATCGCGGCACGACAATCGCCGTTCGATTGCGCCACTTTTCCTGACAGGATCCCGACCTCACCCCTTGAAGGCATCAGCCTGCGTTTCCGACCGCATGCGGGGTGGGAAGCTCGAAAAGGTTGAACGCACCCGCCAGCATACGCGGGCGAGGTGCGCTCTTTAATGATCTGGCAGGATCGATAGGACGATCAGTTGCCCTTGCTACCCTTGCTGCCACCTTCTCCAGTGCCGCCGGACTTGCCTCCGGACTCACCGGCTCCGCCAGCCTTGCCGCCGGTTTCGCCAGCACCGCCAGCCTTGCCACCGGTTTCCCCAGCACCGCCGGCCTTGCCGGGTTCTGCAGCGCGACCTGCCTTGCCGGGTTCGGCAGCGCGACCTGCCTTACCTGCTTCCACAGATACAATTTTGGTCGAAGACTCAGCAAAGCTGGTCGTCGAGACCGAGGCAACAGATGCAGCAAGAGAAATTGCGGTAAGAACGCGTATGATCATGATAGACCTCCATAACATGGTGATAATCAGCCCCTGAGAATCTTGTCGTTTATTTTTTCCGGAAGATCGAGTCTTGTCTGACGATACGGCTGTCGGCATGTTTTATAATTTCTGAATCGATTTCCGATCAAAATTTACTCACCTCTCCTTCAAAAACAGGAGCATTAGCTATTGCTTGGATATCTGCATAGAACTTGCCAATCGATGCGGCAGTCGACAACAGTCGCCTGCATTGGCAGCAACGGCGAGCCATTTAGCGTGCTGTGTGGCCAAGTAGAAACTGGCATATCTATTTAGAATTGTCGGGCGTTCGATCGCCAGTGTGATCTGACTGTTCATTGCGTTCTTGACACCAGCCTGACAAATCCCAAAGTTCAGAAGCAACCATTTGTTAACCATCTGACAATGTTGTCGTGCGTAGATTCCGCGGTTGCTCGACGCTTCGGGCAAGGTACATTCCGGTTCCGACTTCCCGTCCCGATTTTTCCTGCACGAGCCGGGACGGACTTTGAGGACAGCAGGTTGATCAAGTTCCAACATCCCTGAGATGCGATCGCTGTCCAGGCGCGCCTGTCATTGCGAGGCGCTAAATCCGTTGACCTGTGTACTGAGCGGCTTCCATCCACAATGCGAGTACGATCGCAGGAGAACGCGCTTTGACCTCAAAATGGCGACCCCGGTGGCTTCCGGTGGCTACCCACACCGTTTTTGAACGTTGAAAGATCGTGACGCCAAGAGCATTCGCCCGATAAAAGATCTCTTCGTGATCGCGATGCATTGGCTCTGGCCTGCTGGCTCCCAAAATTGCCGACGACGGTGCTCGCCATCGCTAGGCGATATACTGGTCTATGTTCATATTGGGCCGCTGTCTTTTGCATTTGACATAGATGCCTGCTTTTACGCATCAGACGTCGCGTCCAAACAGCCCGTGCGACCGCGTCGCTGAGCCCCTATTGCCTGTAGATAGCTGGCCGCCACCAATTCCCACGATTGGACTTCCATGGGACTTCAGTCTTATTTGCGCTATTGCTAATATGCCTATAAATTGATCAACGCGGGGACACCCAATCCAACCCGCATGGCCGGTGTGGCGCAAAGCAAAGCTGTCCAACGCAGCGAGCCCCACCGGCCATTCGTTCCAGATAAAGCCGCGGCAAGACCTAGAGCAGTCCACCGTTTCACGGAAACGGCGAGCCGATGTAACCGTTTGTCTTGACGCAATTCCCAAGGGAAAGTGCTTTGCCCTTTTCCCTGGAAAACCGCTTCACACTTTTCCTGGAATGCTTGCGACGATTGTCAGTCGGCCGGAACGGCGCCACCTCCACCTCGACTTTGCCGCTTTCGAAACTGCTCATCGCACAAAAATGCCCGTATTATCCTAGAATTCAATCTACATAGAGTCCGTGCCCAAACGGTCAAGATCCAGTCTGTTGACCCTCCCTGCATAGAGCCAACCTTGTTGCGCGAGTGCTAATATAAGCGTAATCTGCGTGGTGCGGAGAGGAACACCAAGCTCCCGCCGCAGAGGCCGGGACAGGCGGCTAAGCGTCCCTCTCAGGCAGCCTTGCCGGTCATCTCGATACGGCTGGCGCCAAGAGCCACATCGGACCAAGACGCGATCACTCCCGTCACCTGACCCAAGGCGAAGGACCTTCTTGTCTATGGCGGATACCTGATCGTGGAGTGGTCGACACATAACCGAAACGGAGTAGTCCGATCATTCATCCCGTGATGTTGGAGACGGCGCTTACGTTATCAAGATTAGGGAGGCTAATCTAATATGGATACGCAGCTTTCTTATACAGAGACAGCATCGGCCCCAGGCTGGGAAAAGGGTCGAAATGGTGCAGAACTCTACGCCTGGGCGAATGCACGGGGCATCGCGATTTACCAGCGTTCAAAGACAGTATGGATTGCGGCAGGAAGCTATCGGGGCCGCAATTTTGAAGTCAAGGGACGTTCGCCAGCCATTGCGCTCGCATTGTGGGTGGAGGGCGCTCAATACACGGGTCAACGGTTTTACCTGATGCACTGAGACGCCATTGCCACAAGGTGCGCCACCTCGCAGACGGTCGCGCCTCCCAGCGTAACCAACCCGTCCCCCGCTCGTTAGCCCTATGCTGGTTGATCCCAGCTCCAAACTCTAGCCCGCCTTTTCCCAGGCGGGCTCTTTTTACGGGATAGCGAGGAGCCACAATGAAGAAGAGCTATGAGAAGCCTTCAAAAATCATCGCCATTCCCCGTCGTCGACAGTCTTTTAGCTTTGGTCACGCGAACCAAGGCCCGGTGCCGCACGGGCGCGGGCTTTTTTGTGCCGGCGGACCCAAGGGAGCCGTTGGTCCGCACCAGGGCTGACGTCCCCCTTCCACGCAGGGTCGAAGACCGGGACCAGACCGAGCAGCATGGCGGCCTCTGATATGAACTTTGCCATCTGCGAATCCTCGACCTGGCACCCGGGAAGCGCGAATCTGATCTCCGCGACAATCGCATTGGTCGACACCACGGCGCCCCGCCGTCGCCGTACGAGGCTACCAAGAATATAGGATTGAAGAGGCGGGTCTACCGTCCTTGAAGGGTCAACAAAAGTGCCCATGACCGTCACTCCATGCCGCGCGCGTTACAATCCACTTCAGAATGTGGGGGTCGATTTCACCCAATTCGGTGAGTTCGAGCGCGAGAAGTCTGGCGTATTGGCGCCTATTTCTTCCCGAGATGCGTCTTTCCACGCCGGATTTTCTGAAGGCGTTCCGTACGGCCTCGCAATCGAAGGCCGTCAACCTGTATTGATCTGCTGCCATTTCAGCCTCCGCTTAGCGGCGGGAGCACCTGAGTTGGCTTCCAAGCACCCGTATGCCTAGAATGGCGGGTGACGTACGTATTGTACGCTTTCGTACACTCACATGCGAGTCGTTTGCACTGAAACGACCTAGTATTCGTCCCAGTCGAACCTAACATCCTGATACTGTGCAGGAACGTTTTCATACGATCGGCATTCAAAGTCAGTTAGCCAAGGGAGGCTTTCATGACCCACTGCCGCGTCGACAGAGAGAGCTTGGAGCCGGCCGTTCAAAATTACTATCGAGGCAGAGCGCCAAGCTCGTAACGCCAAGACAGTGGAGATGCGCAATAGCGCCTATTCTTGGAAGCATTAGTTTTTCCACGCTGGAGGCATTGGATGGCGAGGGTAGCGTTGCTACGTGAATCGGTGAACTCCTCTAGCCGCCACCGTTGGCGGGAGCCGGGCCGCGCGGCGGTCGATGCCGGCTATGCAATTGCGGCCAAATCAATCTCCGTAATGTGCCAGCGGCCAAGATTTGCCGTGTAGAGTTTGTCGCCCTTGAAGGCGATGTTGGTGGGGTGAGCCAGGGTGGTCGCCGTTGGATCCTCGATCAGCACTTCGAGACCTCGGTCTTTTCGCCAGCGATAGATCCGGCTTGGCTCGTAGCATGAGATGAACAGCGAGCCGTCAGGCGCGAAGGCGACGCCATCTGGAACATTGTGCACGCCTTCGACGACAACTTTGCGCGCCCCTGCCGTGCCGTCGGTGCGGATCGGTACATAACTGATGCAAGGCGCGTTGCTCTCCACGACATAGAGGCCGTTGCCGTCCGGCGCCATGGCCATGCCATTGGCGAACGACATCGCCTCCTGGCACCACAGACCGCCCTCGCCCGTCTTGAGATCGTAGCGGAAGATGCCGGAGCGATTGTCCTCGCCGACACTGTCGGACACGTAGAGCCAGCCTCTCGCCTCGTCGACGATCGGATAGTTCGGCACACGGATGCCAGACGACGCGAAGTGCTCCATGCGCGCTGTCGCGGCATCCCAACGAAAGATCGCAGCATGCTTCAGGTCGCAGGCAAAACAGTTGCCGGCGCTGTCGAAGGCAATGCCCAGCAGAAAGCCATCCGTGCCGCCAATGCGCTCGACCGAGCTACCACCGGCGGTCAGCCGCAAGAGATCGCCGGTTTCAGTGCCGCACCAGATGGACCCATCGCTGTGGATGGCCACGCCCTCCGGATGCGCGACGCGTGGGCTGGTGAAGATGCCGTCGAAAAAGACGCGCGCGGCGGACATGTCGAGCAACGGCTTTGCCATGGATCAGCTCCTTGCGATTTGCAGCCTCTGCTGTTCGGCGATGCAGCGTTCAACCATGGCGCGGTCGGCCGCAAGGATCTCGGCGATGAGCGCACCACGCTCCTTGGCGCTGACAAATTCCAGACGACGCAGACCGAGCGGGTCGATGCGGTTTCGCAGGATGGCGAGCGTGTCGTTGGAAGGCAGCGGGACCTGCTGGCAGTCGGCATCGAACGTCACCGCAAATCCTGTGGCGTCGCGGATCTGCTGGTGCGTGATGCCAGGCATGGTTTCGACGACGGTCAATTCCCTGGATGTCTGATCGAGCCGAAAGACGCAGAGATCGGTGAAAACCAGCGCCTTGCCGGTGCGATAGCCCATCGGCTCGCGCTCGGCCGGCGTCAACAGCCCGCGAGCCGAACTGACAATCTCGACCTCGTCCACCAATGACTGGACCGAATGGCGGGGAATGTAGAGCAGGTAGTCGCGATGCATGTTGGCGACATCGGCCATGCCACCCTGCCCGGGCAACCGGATCAGGCCTCCGCTTGGTTTGCGTAGCGCGATGGTGTTGACGCGGCCGCGCCGGTCGACTTGCGCGGCACCGACGATCTCATGCGTCACCGCGCCCGCCTGATAATAAGTCGAGTAGGTGTCGTCGCCGCCGGCATGCGCCACCGCCGTCTCGCAATCGAGGCTTTCGATCAGCGACAGGATCATCGGGCTCGGCTCAATGTCGAGATGGCCGCAACTCATCGTCGCGATGATCATATCCGGCGCGTGCGTCGCCTTGGCCAGCCGGTAGGCGACGTTGGCTAGCGGCGACACCGCGCCTGCGCTGGCAAAGCTCTCATTATCGAGTTCGGCAGCGATGCGGGCGGCAATGATCTCGTCGACGGATGCGTTCTTTTTCTCAGGCGCCATCGCGGGCATGGCGATAACCGTTTCAGCACGGACTTTCGCAGCTTCTCGAACGGGAGCCGGCACGCCTTCGAACGGCAGGCGGAGATTGTGCGCCAGAGGCGTTTCCCTGACCGCGAATGCTTCCGACAATCTCTGATAGTCCGTGACATAAAATGGCAGGCAGGACGCCGGATAGGCGCCGCCCGGCGCCATTGCAATGGCCGAAACCTGATTGCGAGTGAGGATGCTCTGGCGCCCGTCCTGCCGCAGCGCCCCAACTGGGACGATTTCCTCGACCGTGACCAGCACCTGCCGCGCAGCACCCGCCATGGCGAAGTCCAGTGCACGCGGCCCGATGATCTGGACGTTGCCGTTTTCATCGGCGCGCTGAGCGTGGACGACGAATGTGTCGAGCCGCAGCGGCGGGATGAATCCGGTAGCGGTCCCTGAAATCGGATCGGGCTCGCCGCTCGCACCCGGCACGCGCGCCAGCATGTCGGATCCATCCGGCAACTGGAACGGCATTGACGGCAGGTTCTGCTGCGCCGCTCGCAGGGCCTGGATCATGGCCAGTGCCGTCCAATCGCGAACCGGTAGTACACCGCTCTCGGCAGCGGCGCGGAACCGTGGCGGAAGGCCAAAAATGTCGAGGCTGGAAAAGCAGAGGTCTATTTCCGCCACCGCATTCGCTTCGAGCAGCAGTTCGAGCGGCAAGCCGCCGGCCCAGCAAACATAACGCAAGTCCTTGATGCCGGACCGGGCGATCGCGCGCAGCAATGCGATCGGCAGGCGGGCAAAATGGTGGCCGCCGACGCCGAACGAGTCGCCTTGGCCGACCATCGCGCGCAGTCCCTCGACATCGGTGAAGTGTGGCCGGTTTGGTTTGACCAGAGACGTTGCCGTACGATCTGTCACAGCGCGGACGCCTCGATGCGATAGCGGGTCACGAAAGGCTTTTCGAGTGAGAATTCGAGCGCGGTCGCAATGCCGGATTGCGCGATCGGATTGTCGGCCAGCGCGGTCGCCGGGCCGAGCCCGAAGGGCGAGCAGATCGGCTCGATGCCGATGGCGACATGACGCCCATTCCACGGTGCCGCCTTGCGGCCGCGATTGGAGTACCAGAGCAGAAGGCTTGGAAAATGCTCCTTTTGCCACGAGAGCTCTACCCTGTAGCCGTCCTCGTGGTTGGTGAGCGCGGCCGTGCCGTCGAGGCCTTCGATCTGCAGCAGTTCCTCCGTGTCGGCAGCCAGAGGCAGCCGCGAGACGTCAACCACGCCGCCGGCGCGCGACGGCACGCTGGTCAGTTCGGCAAACGTCTTGTTCCTGGCAAACAGCGCCGTGCCGGGTTCGACATCGTGCGGGTAGGTGCGGCCTTCGTCGAAGCCACCGAGTTCCAGCGTGGCGGCGCCTGTCTCGAACGGCAGCCGGAACACCGGGTGCAGGCCGATCGGCAGGCGGCAGGCACGACGAACGACGATCTTGAATTCAATATCGATGGCCGGCGCCAACGGATCGGGTATCACCGTCCGCTCGACGCGCTCGACCGAGCTTCCCTGGGGATAGTCGAGCACCAGCGACAATGACCCGCTCTTACTGTCGCGCCAGGTCCAGTCATGATTGGAGCTATGGCCATGGATTTCTTCGCCAGGCTCAGGCGGACCCATCACGCGCGCCCAACTCTCGGGCCATCCCTCCGCAGGCACCGAATAGCCGAAGGGCACGCAGGGCCATTCGCCGCGCAACCGGCGCAGAATGCCCGGCAGCGCTTCCGCCTCCGGCTCGTTCGCCCAGGGTGCGATATGCATTGGCGAGATCTGCCGGCCATCCGCCAGCAAGAACGTGACAGGCGCCAGCATCGCGCCAAGCCGCTGGACGGTCAGCGCGCCATGCGCCCAGCCCAGCTCGCGATGGTCGTCGCCGGCATTCACGACCCGGCCTTCTTCAGCCGCGCAGTGCTCCTGTCGGCGAATTCCTTGACACGTTGCTGGCCGATCTCGCCGCGGTAGAGGTCACCCAGTCTATCGCGCTCCATGGAGAGACCATCAGCCAGATTGCCGGACACAGCATGCGCGGTCAGCATCTTCAGGCCCTCGATCGCGGCGGCGGGCTCGGCAGCGATCATTTCGGCAAGTTCCAGCGCGCGCGGCAGCAGCCGATCAACATCGACGATCTCGTTGATCAGGCCGGCAGCGACGAATTCGGAGGCCGGCACAATGGCGCCGGTCATCAGCAGAAGGTTGGCGCGGTTGCGGCCGAGCTTGGCGACGCTGCGTTGGGTGCCGCCACCGCCCGGGATCAGCCCGAGCTTGATCTCGGGCAGGCCGAGTTTCGCGAACTGGTTGGCGATAACGATATCGCAGCATAAGACCAGTTCCATGCCACCACCCAGCGCGAAGCCGTTGACCGCCGCGATCACCGGCTTGCGGTTGTTCTCGATCGCCGCGTACATGCGCGTGCCGGCAGCCTGGAAAGTATCGAACTCGGATGCTGTCTGGGCGGCATATTCCTTGATGTCGGCACCGGCCATGAAACCGCGCCCCTCGCCGGTCACCACGATCGCGCCGACGCCCGAGTCGTCCGACAATGCCTCGAAGGCCTCGGTGATCTCACTTTGCATCACCCGGTTCATGGCGTTGAGCTGGTCGGCGCGCCGGAAGGTGACGATCGCGACGCGGCCCGAAGTTTCGACCGTAAGTGTCTGATAGGCTCGCATCGTCAGGCCGCGTCCACGGTCATGTCACCGGACGCTTCCAATGCGGCAATCTCGTCCTTGGACAGGCCGAACTCGGCCAGGATCTCGCGGCCATGCTGGCCGACCAGCGGCGCCGGCCGCTCGATGGTTGCGGGCGTCTCGCTCATCTTGACCGCGGGTGCCACCACCCGCACCTTGCCGCCGCGCGGATGATCATAGCTGGTGATCATCCCCATATGCTTGACCTGCGGGTCCTCCGCCGCGCGGCGGATATCCTTCACTTCGGCGCACCAGATGTCGACTGCCAGCAGCCGCGCCAACAGATCCTGCGTGGCGAACTTCTTGGTCTCGGCATTGACCTTGTCGAACACCTCGTCGCGCTTGTCGAACAGGGTTTTCAGGTCGTCATAGACGGCAAGCTGCGGCGCCTCCAGCACCTCGTAGAGCGTCTTGAACGGGCTCATGGCGATCGATATGTAGCCGCCGTCCTTCGCCTCGTAGATGCCGAACGGCGCCTGCATACCGGGATGGCCAATGCCGGAATTGGGCCGGACGAAATCTTCGCCGAGATTGAGCACGGCAACATACTCTTGATTGAGATGCGCCAGCAGACCGGCCAGCAGATTGACCTCGATCTTCTGGCCCTTGCCGGTCTTCTCGCGATAGTAGAGCGCCGACAGGATGCCGTAGACCATGTTCATGGCGCCGATCTGGTCGGCGAGACCGGCGCCGGCGGGAACCGGGGCCTGGTCGCCGCGACCGGTGTTGGCAATCAGCCCTGCAAGTCCCTGGATCAGCATGTCCTGGCCGGGGCGCTCGACATAAGGACCTTCCTCGCCATAGCCGGAGCCCGAGCAGTAGATGATGCGCGGATTGACAGCCTTGAAGTCCTCGTAGCCGTAGCCGAGCTTGGCCAGCACGCCGGGGCGGAAATTCTGCACCACCACGTCAGCGCTCTTGGCCATCTCCATGAGGATGGCGTGAACCTTGCGGCTCTTCAGGTTAAGCGCGATCGAACGTTTGTTGCGGTTCCAGGCGAGGAAATTCGGGCTCTCGGAGCCGCCCACCCATTTGGCAAAGAAGGTCATGCCGCGGAACATGTCGCCGGCGCCGGCGCGCTCGACCTTGATGACGTCGGCGCCCATGTCGCCGAGCAGTTGGGTGGCGAACGGCCCTTGCAGCAGATGGCTGAAATCGAGGATGCGGACGCCTTCGAGGGCCTTGTTCATTTCATGTCTCGTTTCGTGTTGTCAAAGCAGTTCGGGCACGTAGCGGGGTGCTGCGGTCAGCCCGCCGTCGACGCGCAGGTCGGTGCCGGTGGTGAAGCCAGCGGCGTCGGAGGCGAGATAGATTGCGGCTTCGGCCACTTCGGAAGGCTCGCCGATGCGGCCGAGCGGATGCATCTTGACCCAGGCCTTGGCGAGGTTGCCGCCGATCTCCTTGATCAGCCTGTCGTTCATCGGCGTGTTGATGGTGCCTGGCGAGATCGAATTGACCCGGATGTTCATCGGACCGAACTCGACCGCCATCTGACGCGTCATTGCCATCACCGCGCCCTTGGCGCCAGCATAGGCGGTCCAGCCGTCGAGGCCGATATGGCCCTGCGCCGAGGCCATGTTGATGATCGAGCCGGTTTTTTGCGCAATCATGTGCGGCAGCGCGTATTTGCAGCCGCGAAACACGCTGGTCAGGTTGACGGCGATCAGCCGGTGCCACTGCTCGTCGGTCATCTCGTGCACCGGCATGCCGCCAATGGCGATGGCGGCGTTGTTGACCAGCACGTCGAGGCGTCCGGTCTTTTTGACGGCGCTGTCGATAAGGCCGGATATGTCGGCCTCCTGCGACACATCGCAATGCACATAGTCGGCACGGTAACCGGCCGCGCGCAGCGCCGCAGCGAACGCTTCCCCCGCCCTGTCGGCGATGTCGCCGAGGAAGACGTGCGCGCCCTCTCTTGCCATCGCCTCGGCGATCGCGTGGCCGATGCCGTCGGCGGCGCCGGTAATGACGGCGATTTTTCCTTCAAGACGAGCCATGTCAGCCTCCAATCGCACGCCGGCGCTTTGCTTCGTCGAAAGCGACCGCGGCAATGATGATCATGCCGGTGATGACCAGTTGCCATTCGGTCGGCAGCCCGAGCCCGCGCAGTCCGTTGGACAGGAACTGCAAGATCAGCACGCCGAGCGCCATGCCGCTCAGGCTGCCAATGCCGCCGGCGAGGCTGACACCGCCAAGCACCGTGGCGGCAACGACCTGGAACTCGAAATTCAGACCCGCCGTATGCTGCGCCGAGCCGACGCGGGCGGCCAAGATGATGCCGGCAACCGTCGCCAGCAGGGAGCTGATGATGAAGCAGATGAACTTGACGCGCCGCACATCGTAGCCCGCCAGCCGCGCCACTTCCGGATTGCCGCCGACGGCATAGATCTGCCGTCCGAACGGGCGATGCCGCATCATGTAGGCGAAGGCCGCGAGCAGCACGATCGCGATGACCGCCGAATACGGGATGATGTTGAACAAGCGGCCATCCGACAGCGCGATGAAGCTGTCGAGGGACGCATCGTCCGGGATCGCGCGCTGGCCGGTGTAGAGATAGACGCCGCCCCGCATGATGAACATGGTGCCCAGCGTCACGATCAGCGAATTGATGCCGGCATAGGCGGTGAGATAGCCGTTCACCGCACCAATGATCAGACCGAACAGCAGCGCGCCGCTGACACCGAGCAGCAGCGAGTTGGTGTCGTTCATGATGATGATCAGCGGCAGGGCAATGGTCGCGAGCAGCGATCCGATCGAGATGTCAACCTCGCCGGAAATGAAGACGATGGCGCAGCCAATGCCGGCGGTGAGCGCCAGTGAGGCCTGCCCGAGCACATTGGTCATGTTGCGCATGGAGAAGAAATTCTCCGCCGTGACGGAAAAGAACACGATCACCAGGATGAGGCACACGAGCAGCGCCAGTTCCTGGCGGGCGAAGAGCCGCGCCAGCAGGGATGGCGGGGCTTTCACGGAAGCGGTGCTTGCAAGGCTCATCGCTTGCTCCCTTCGAAGAGGCGGGCCGGATCGCAGGAAACGATGTCACGAAGCGTCATGGTCTTAGCCGATCGCCGCATTGAGGATTTTCTCCTGGGTGGCCTCTTCGCGCGACATGATCGCGGTCAAACGGCCTTCGCACATCACCGCGACCCGGTCGGAAAGACCGAGCAACTCTGGCATCTCGGACGTCATCATAACGACCGCCAGCCCCTCGCCGGCGAGCCGGTCGATCAGCGCGAATATTTCCGACTTGGCGCCAACATCGATGCCGCGGGTCGGCTCGTCGACGACGATCACCTTCAGGCCGCGCATCAGCCAGCGCGAGATCAGCACCTTCTGCTGATTGCCGCCGGACAGGTTCTTCACCTGCTGGAACAGGCTGGGGGTCTTGATGCGGAAGCGGTCGACATAATCCTGCACCGCTCGGTGTTCTTTCGCCTTGTCGATGAAGCCCATGCGGGCGAAGGCGCCGAGCGAAGCGAGGCTGGCATTCTGGTAGACAGGCAGCTCGCCCATCAGCCCTTCACTCTTGCGGTCCTCGGTAAGCAGGCCGATGCCAAGCTTGACGCCGGTACGCGTGTCGTGCGGCACGAGGCGGCTACCGTCGACGACGATCATGCCGGAGGTGATCGGGTCGTAACCGACGATTGCCTTGGCAAGCTCGGTTCGGCCCGCACCCATCAATCCGAAGAAGCCGAGAACCTCGCCGGCGCGTGCCTCGAAGGACACGTCGTTGAGCTTCCTCGCCGTGCTGAGCTTTTCCACGAACAGGGCGACCTTGCTGCCCGGCTCACCGCGCTTGCGGGGAAACAGATTGTCGATGCGCCGACCGATCATGTCGTGGATCAGCGTGTCGTTGGTGTGCTCGCCGATCGGCTTGGTCGAGATGTGGCGTCCGTCGCGCAGCACCGTCACCATATCGGCGATCTCGAAGACCTCGTCCAGCTTGTGGCTGACATAGACCACCGCGATGCCGAGCGCGGCCAGTCGGCGGATGACGGTGAACAGCAGCGAAACCTCGTTAGGCGTCAGCGAGGACGTCGGCTCGTCCATCACCACCACGCGGGCTTCGTGGGCGAGCGCACGGGCGATCTCGACCATCTGCTGCTGGCTGACCGGCAGCGACCCCGTCCGCGCCGCCGGATCGACGTTGAAGCCGATGCGATCGAAAAGTGCTGCTGAATCGGCGCGGATCTTCTTCCAGTCGATCGAGCCGCCTTTGCCGGTCGGATAGCCTTCAAGGAAGATGTTCTCGGCGACGGTGAATTCGGAGATCAGCGCGATCTCCTGGAACACGACCTTGATACCCTCCTTCAGGCTGTCGCGCGGCGACTTGATGTCGACCTCGCGGCCACACATGCGGATGGTGCCGGCATCCTTGCCGTAGACGCCGGCCATGATCTTGATCAGCGTCGACTTGCCGGCGCCGTTCTCGCCCATCAAGGCGTGGATCTTGCCTGGCTCCAGGGTGAAGTCGACATTGTCCAGCGCCACGACGCCCGGAAAGCGCTTGTCGATGCCGCGCAGTTCCAGCGCCGGCACGTTCGTGTCGATGGCCGCGCCTTCGCCAGGGTGGAGGAAATCAACGGACATTGGCTCTGTTCCGGATGATGTCGAGATAGGTTGCCAGGATGATGACGACGCCAGGGACCACCATCTGCAGGTCCTGGTTCCAACCGAGAATGATGATACCGTTGTCGATCACCTTAAGCACCAGCACGCCGAGCAATGTGCCGAACAGCGAGCCCCGACCGCCGAGCAGGCTGGTGCCGCCGAGAATGACGGCGGCGATCACCGTCAGTTCGAAGCCGCGCCCGGCGGTCGGTTGGCCGGCATTCATCAGCGACGACAGGATCATGCCGGCGACGCCTACACACAGGCCAGTGACGATGAAGGCAAACAGCTTGAGGCGTTCCGAACGCACGCCGGACAGCCTCACCGCCTTTTCGTTGGCCCCGACCGCATAGAGGTAGCGGCCAAGCGTGGTGAAGCGCAGCGTCACATAGGCGACCGCGAAAATCAGTGCTGCCAGGATGACGGGCACCGGCACCGCGCCGACATAGCCGGCGCCGAGATCGGTGAAGCTGGTCAGTTGGTTGTGGTTCTGCACCGCTTCGCGTGTGAACAGATAGACGCCGCCCTGCAGCATCATCATCGTGCCGATGGTGGCGATCAGCGAGTTCACCCTCAGCCTGGTGACGACCAGCCCGTTGAACAGGCCAACCCCTCCGGCAAAGGCAAGTGCCGCCAGCATGCCGAGCGCGAGGCTGTGCGTCGAATTGAGCACGGCCATGCCGATGCAACCGACAAAGGCGAGCGACGCGCCGACCGACAGATCGACCTCGGCGGTGATGATGAGCATCGTCATGCCCGAGGCAACGATCAACACCAGCGCGCATTGGCGCAGGATGGCGATGATGTTGGCCTCCGAATAAAACTGTGGCGCCGCGATCGAGATGGCGATGCACAGCACCGCCAGGATGACGCCCAGCACGAGCTGGCTGCTGCCCAGAAGCTGGCCGCCGATAAAACGCCTGGGCGCGGAAGCGTGTGTAAGCTCGCTCATATCAGTCCATTCCCGAGCCGTTTTGCATCAGGCGCCGGAACCCGTCGCCTTGTCCATGCCGCCAGCGGCACCTGACTGCCCGCCCTTCCCGCGACGCGGGAAGGGCAATGTCGACCAGCCTTACTTCTTCAGGTCGGCCGAAGTCTTCATGCACTTTGCCGGTGGCTGCAGTGCGTTGACGGCATCCCATTTGATGGTGCGGGTAGTGCCGTCGTAATCGTAGAACTTCTTCCAGTCCTCGCCGTTCATCGGTGCGGTCGGGCTGACGATGTGCTCAGGCACTTCCTCGTTGTTGAAGAGTTTCACCGCGGCATCGATGGCGGTGAAACCTTCCTTCTCGGGGAACATCGCGGCTTCGATCCTGTAGGAAGGCTCGTTCTGCATCGCGTTGATGAAGGCAAGCCCCTCACCACCGGTGCCGACCGTCAACAGGCCATCCTGCGATTTGCCGGCCGCTTTCCAGGCCTGCAGGCCGCCGAGCGACGATGAATCGTTGATGCCGTAGATGATGTTGATGTCGGCGTTCTTTGCCAGTGCCGCCGACGACACTTCGAGCGCGCGGTCCGGATTGCCGCCGCCGTCAAGGTCGTGGACCATGACCGCGTCAGGGATGATCGTCTTCAGTCCGTCCATGAAGCCGTGCGAGCGCAATACCGTGGCGGAAAGCAGCGGCAGCCCGACATTCATCACCTTGGCAACGCCGCCCAGCTTTTCCTTGGCATATTTGCCGGCCTCGACGCCGGAGAAATAGCCGGTGTCATAGTCGCAGATGGCAACCATGGTCGTCATGCCCTTGACCGGGTTGCCTTCAAGCACCACCGGGATGTTGGCAGCTTTGGCTTGACGCAGCAGCGGCACCACACCTTCTTCATTCACGGGGGTGATAATCAGCACATCAACGCCCTTGGCGATGAAGTCTTCGGCCGCGGCGACCTGCTTGGATATGTCGAGATTGGCGTCCTGCACCTCGACCTCGATGCCGAGTTCCTTGCCGTGAGCCTTCATGCCCTTGATGACATTCTGGTACCACTCATGGGTGGCGTAGTTGGTGACGTAGCCGATCTTCTTCGGCATGTTTTGCGCTTGGGCGGAGGCGGCGGCGAAGGCGACGGCTGCCGCCGAGGCAAACAGCATTGTTTTAGACCAGTTCATACTCTTCTCCCAATTTTCATCAGTACGGTTCAGTCTTAGAACGGTAGGCCCGCCGTCCCGGGTTGCAGTCAAAGTGAGGTCGCGGCGTCACCCGCACCGAGAGCTGCGGAAACCTTGTTGGCGGCAGCCATGGTACGCTCAAACACTGTCTCGCGATCGAAGCGGGCGGCCTTCTGCGGCAAGAAGGGAACCGTCAGTGCCGCGATCACGGCGCCGGTGTGGTCTCGAACCGGCATAGAAATGTTGATGCAGCCATCGACGGCCAGAGAGGAGCGCATCTCGAAGCCACGATCCAACGCCTCTGCGAGCCGCACCTCGATTTCGGCACGCGACCCCTGCCCTTCACCGGCAGCGACGATGCGCTCGACGATGGCATCGCGATCAGCCGGGCTCTGGTGTGCCAGGAGCACGGCGCCCGAACTCGTCTCCATGATGGGGAAATGCGAGCCCAGCGCCACCGAATAGCGCATCGGCAAGGGCGAATCGATCTGCAGGACGACCAGGACATTCTGGCCCTCCCGCACCACCAGATGGCAGCTTTGATCCGCATTGGCCGCAAGCTCCCGCATGACCGGCAATGCGCACTCCACCAGCCGGTTAACGGGAGGATGCATATGGGCCAGTTCGAAGAGCTTGAGCGACAGACGGAAACGGTCGCCGCGCGTGCGCAAGATGAAGCCGCGTTTTTCCAGCAAAAGAAGGATGCGGTAGATTTCGTGGATGGAGCGGTCAAGGCCGTTGGCAATTTCGGTCTGGGTCAGCGCCTCGCCCTGCGCGGCCATGAATTCCAGGATATCGAGTGCCTTCTCAGCTGCCGGCGCGCGATATTCGCCGCGCCCGTTTTCGCCGTCATCAAATGCCCTGGTGACAGTGGCCATCACGCGACGCTCCGTACCGACTTCGTCGAGGGCCGCGTCTCGCGGTAACGCCGGTTTATCCAGGCAGCCAGTTCCGTGATCGACAGCTCGCCGGCGATGGCAGCCCCGACACGCGGCGCGGTCTCGCGGAAAAATGTTATGAAGCCGGCATGGGTAGGGCGCAGATAAGACGACTGTATCGTCTTCAGCGTATCGGCAAAGAAGTCACCCGAGGTGGCATTGACCGCCTTGTCCTGCCAGGCCGATAGCGAGCCGGGCTGCCCGCCGGCGCTGACATACTGGCCACGCTGGTTGTCTGGCGAGCAGAGAAACAAGGCATAGTCGATCGCCGCCTGCACGTTGCCCGACTGGGCGCTGACACCGATGCCCGCGCCACCAAGCAGCGCGCCGGCCGAACCCCGTGTCGGCGCGTCGGCGAAGCGCAGCTTCGGTGTTTCGCTGCGTGACGCATAGTTCACATAGCCGAAAGCGAACGGGACATAGACGACGTCGTCATTGGCAATCATGTGGTCGTAGCAGCGGATGGGGTTCCACTGCCGTGAGCCCGGATGCGACAGGTCCGACAGCTCGCGCAGCTGGCCGATGGCTCGTTCGACCTTGTCGCGGCTGATGAAATCGTCGGCCTCTTCCTGCGGATCGCCAAGCGTCAGCAGCAGGCACATGGCATCCGTCGGGACCAGAGGCAGGCCGAGCCATTTTCCATCCTTGCGGGTACGGCGGCCGAGATCGACAACATCGCCATGGGAGCGCGGGGCATCGCCATAGGCGGCCATCAAATCCGGTCGAAAAGACGCCACCTGACAGGCGGCATCGATCGGGAGTGCCCATTGGCGCCCCTCCCTGGCGTAGGATTGCCACGACTTGCCAACCGTATCCCGTTCGAAGACCTGGCGCTGCTCGCCGGTCAGATGCTCATCGAAAGGAACCATGAGCCGGCCACTGGCGATCTCGCCAATGAACGGGTGATCGAAGACGACGAGATCATACTGGCCGAGAACCCGGTCGATCGCCCCTTCGCCAAATTCGTAGAGGCTGCGGCGATCCCATTCGATCTCGAGACCGGGATGGTTTGCGCAATAGGGTCCGACGCTGGCGTCAAGCGGACCCCAACAACGCCTATGATCCCACGCCAATCCGCGTAGCTTCGTCATGCTCTTCAAATCCTCCCGGCGGCCGGACAACAGCCAGCCTTGCCGTCGACATAGCACTAATTTTCATTGGTGCAAACTATTTTCACTTACACAAACTGCGCAAATGACCTCCCAGCGATCCAAAGCAGCGCTTCAAGCCAGATCGAAACGTTCCACGGCGCGCATGATGCCACGCAGCTCGGCGAGGCCTTTCAGCCGGCCGATCAGCGAATAGCCAGGATTGATCCTGGTCTTGCCGATGTCGTCGGCGAGCAGATGGCCATGGTCTGGTCGCATCGGAATGCGCCAGTCGGCGCGGCCTTCCCTGCGACGGCGCGTCTCTTCCTGCATCAGAGCCAGGATGACATGCGCCATGTCGGTGCCGCCCTCGAGATGCTCAGCCTCATAAAACGAGCCGTCATCCTCGATGGTGATGTTGCGCAGATGAGCGAAATGGATGCGGTCGGCAAATTCCTTGACCATGGCGACGATGTCGTTGTCGGCGCGTGTCCCGTAGGAGCCAGTGCAGAATGTCAGGCCATTGGCGGGGCTATCGACGGCGTTGAGGATGAAACGCGCATCCTCGGCGGTCGAAACGATGCGTGGCAGGCCATAGAGCGAGAAGGGCGGGTCGTCGGGATGGATGCACATGCGCACCCCTTCCTCTTCGGCCACCGGAATGATCTCGCGCAGGAACCAGGCAAGGTTGTCGCGCAACTCCTTTGGTCCGATCGCATCGTATTCCGCCAGGGCCGCGCGAAAACTTTCCCTGTTGTAGCTGCGCTCGGTCGCCGGCAGGCCGGCGATCAGGTTGCGCTCGATCCTGTCGATCGCCTCGCTGCTCAACCCCTTCAGCCGCGCTTCCGCATCAGTGATGCGGGCGGCGCTGTAGCTGGCCCCGGCATTGCTGCGCTTCAGCACGAACAGGTCGTAGGCCGCGAAATCGATCGCATCGAAACGCAGTGCATAACCCGTCGTCGGCAGCCGATAGGCCAGATCGGTGCGCGTCCAGTCGACCACCGGCATGAAATTGTAGCAGATCGTCGCAATGCCGGCCTTGGCGAGCGCGCGGATGCTGTCGCGGTAGAAGCCGGCATAGCGCTCGCGTTCCGGTGCGCCGATCTTGAAGGAGTTATGGACCGGGATGCTCTCGACAACCGACCATGTCAGGCCAGCGGCCTCGATGATCCGCTTGCGCTCCAGAATGCTCTCGAGCGGCCAGGCACGTCCGTCATAGATATCGTGCAAGGCCGTCACCACGCCTGTCGCACCTGCCTGCCTGACATGCTCAAGCGTCACCGGATCACCCGGTCCATACCAGCGCCAACACTGTTCCATGAAGCCTCCTAAACGTCAGAAGGCAATCTTATTTGTTGGACCACAAACCTGTCAACAAGCAAAAATTGGATTTTCATCGGGCCATTCCAACTTTTTTAGGCGCTTTCGGTTGATTTCTTATTTGCTCGGCTTTAATCTTGGTCCAACAAATACCAGGAGGCAATCACTTGGAGCAGGCTGATCACGACCCGGCGGGAGCGGCAGAAGACGCTAGGCCCAGCAGTTCGGCCGTCGACCAGACCGTGCGACAGATTCTCGACCTTATTCGCAATCGCGCCATGTCCGTCGGCGACGTCCTGCCTACAGAAAGGGAGCTCTGCGAACTGTTTGGCACCAGCCGCAATACGATACGCGAAGCGCTGCGCACCATCCGCACCTATGGCCTGATCGACCCCAAGCCGCGTGTCGGTGCGGTGCTGGCCGATCGCCAGAATGTCGCGATCCAGAACTTCTTTGCCGCGCAGATGGACATCTCGAGGACGTCCTTCAACGATATCCAGGGGTTTCGCCGCATCATCGAAGTGAGCATCGGCGACCACATCATTCTCAATGCCAGCGCCGCCGAACTCGACGCCCTGGACGAGGTCAACGGCCTTATCGAAACCAGCAAGGATGTCCAGGAAGCGGCGCAGCGCGATTTCGATTTCCACATGGCGCTGATGAAGCTCGCCGGCAACCGCATGCTGGTGCAGACTTATCAATTCCTGTCGCCGGTTATCCAGCACATCATGACCGTCGGGAAATCCATCCGGCCGGTGCTGAGCGAAACGCGCCACGCCCATGGCGAGATCATCGCGGCTTTGCGGGCGCGCGACCGCATCGCCTACAGCTACCTGATGAGCCGGCATCTCGATTTCGGCCTGCGCTTCGTCCCCGACGACCTCGAAAACGCCCGCACTTCGCCGGCGTTACCGGACCCGACATCTTCCAAGGATTTGCATCATGTCTGACTTTGAGAACAAGGTTGCGCTGATCACCGGCACGACCGGCATCGCGCTCGCCACCGCAAGGCGCCTGGCGCAAGGCGGCGCCGCGATTGTCGCCTGCGGCATCGACCGGGCGGCCAATGCCGCCATGCAGGAAAGCCTGGTCAAAGCCGGAGCAAAAGCGCTGGTGCAGACAGTGGATGTCTCCGGCTCCGATCAGGTGCGCACCGCAGTTGAGGCCGGCGTTGCGACGTTCGGCGGCATCGATATCATCGTCAATTCCGCGGCTATCCATCCATACGGGACCGCGACGACGACCGACTGGGAAACCTGGAACCGGGCGATGACGGTCAATATCGGCTCGATCTATCTGACCGCGCATTTCGGCATCCCGGAAATGATCAAGCGAGGCGGCGGCGCCATCGTCAATGTCGCCTCGGTGCAGGGTTTCGCCTGCCAGCAAAACGTCGCCGCCTATGCCACGACCAAAGGCGCCATCCACACGCTGACGCGCTCGCTGGCGCTCGACTACGCGGCGGCCGGCATCCGGGTCAATTCGGTCAGTCCGGGCTCGATCCGCACGCCGATCCTCGAGAAGGCAGCGCGCGGCGACAATGGCAGCGACGCCGATGTCGATGAGGCCTACAGGCGTTTCGGCGCGGCCCATCCGCTTGGCCGCATCGGCGAACCCGAGGAAGTGGCGGAGCTCATTGCTTTCCTGTGCTCGTCGAAAGCCGGCTTCTGCACCGGCGCCGACTACAAGATCGATGGCGGCCTGACCGCCGGCATTGGCGTGAAATAGATCATGAAGATCGGTCTTGGCCTTTACCGGGAGTCGCTGACACCAGGCAATTTCCGTTTCGCCCGTCAGGCTGGCGCCACCCACATCGTTGCCCACCTCACCAACTATTTTCGCGGTCGCGACCCATCTCTGTCGGCCGGCAGCGAAACGGAAGGCTGGGGCGACTGCTCCACCGATGAACTCTGGAGCTACGAGGACTTCGCTGGCTTGGTGAAGACCGTGCGCGACAATGGACTGGAGATCGCGGCGATCGAGAATTTTTCACCCCGCTTCTGGTCCGACGTGCTGCTCGGCGGGCCCGATCGCCCGGCGCAAATAGAAGGGTTGAAGCGCCTTGTTCGCGATGCCGGGCGCGCCGGCATTCCATGTATCGGCTACAACTTCTCGATTGCCGGTGTCTGGGGCTGGTCGCGTGGCCCGTTCGCGCGCGGTGAGGCCATGTCGGTAGGACTGGACCTTGCCGCCATTGATCCAGATCTGCCCGTTCCCGACGGCGTTGTCTGGAACATGCGCTACCGCGCCGGCCGGCCGAATGCCGAGCCGGTGAAGGTCAGCACCGATGAGCTTTGGCAGCGGCTCGGTGTCTTCCTGCGCGAGATCGTACCGGTGGCCGAAGAGGCCGACGTCGTGATGGCGGCGCACCCCGACGATCCGCCGGCCGAGGCGCTGCGCGGTGCTGCGCGGCTCGTCAACCGGCCGGAAAAATACGACCGGCTGATGGATATGGTCGACTCGCCGTCCAATGGACTGGAACTCTGTCTCGGTTCGCTGCAGGAAATGCCTGATACCGATGACATTTACGAGCACGTCCGGCGCTTCGCCCGACGCCAGCGCATCGGCTACATCCACTTCCGCAACGTGCGCGGCAAGGTGCCGAACTACCACGAGACCTTCGTCGATGACGGCGATATCGACATGGCCGAGATCGTCCGCATCCTTCGCGATGAAAACTATGACGGCGTGATCATCCCCGATCATACGCCGGAAATGTCCTGCGACGCACCGTGGCACGCCGGAAAGGCTTTTGCCCTGGGCTATATGCGTGCGCTGGTTCAGAACGCCGCAGCGCTGGGACCTTCCCGCACCGCCAATTCCACGAGCACCCAAAGGCAAGGCTCATGACAAGATCGACGCGCCTCTATGCCGACGACGCTGAAATGTATCGTTTATTCGAAAAAGAGCTCTTCGTCGCGGTGGTCGGAGACGTAATGGATACGCTGGGGCTGCAGCATCAGTTCCTTCCGCCCGTGTTCAAGCCGGTCGACGAGAAGACGCGCTTGCTCGGTCGGGCCATGCCGGTGCTCGAATCCGACATCTTTCTGTCCAACGAACCGACCCGCAATCCGCTGATGACCAAACCGTTCGGGCTGATGTTCGAAGCGCTGGATGATCTGAAGCCCGGCGAAATCTACGTCGCCAGTGGCGCTTCGCCGCGCTATGCGCTTTGGGGCGAGCTTATGTCGACCCGCGCTAAGATCCTCGGCGCGCATGGCGCGCTGGTCGACGGCTTTGCTCGCGACACCGACGGCATCAAGGCGCTGGAATTCCCGTGCTTCTGCACCGGTTACTATGCACAAGACCAGGGCGTGCGCGGCAAGGTCATAGACTATCGCTGCGCACTCGAGATCGGTGGTGTGCGGATCGAGCCGGGCACGCTCCTGTTCGGTGATAAGGAAGGGGTCCTCGTTATTCCACGGCAAGTGGAGGAAGACGTCGTTCGGCTGGCCCTCGAAAAAGTACGTGGCGAAAGGCTTGTCGCCAACGCGATCCGCGAGGGCATGAGCGCGGTGGAAGCCTACAAGACCTTCGGCATTATGTGACACGTCGGTTGATCGACCTGCGCAAGACGGTCGACGCCGTTTGTATCCCGTTGACCAAACTGGATCTCGCGACCCTTGCCAGACGGTCTCCAAAATTCGGTGGCTTCCTGACGTGTTGAGAATGTGGGCGCGATGCGCACAGGCATTCAGGCGATGCATGGTGCGGAGACCGTCATCAATCCAGTAGGAGAGCTACTTCCTGATGCCGGAGTGAGCGGCCGTCGCCATCGAAAAGGTGCAGATCCTGCGGGTGCGCTGACAGCCTCACCGCGCTTCCGCGGGTGACTGCGGCATTGCCAGGCAGCTTGGTCACCAGCGGCAGATCGGCGCGGCCGATGTCGATATAGACAAGCTGGACCTCGCCGAGTTGCTCGACATAGTCCACTGTCCCCTCGAACAGAAAATCAGGCCCGGTGACGACGAACAGGTCTTCCGGTCGCACGCCGAAGCTGACCTCAGTTCCCTTGGAGGACGCTGGCGTCGCCAGGGGCACGGTCACCTTGTTTGCGCCTATATGGCTGATCGCCGTTGTCGCACCGGCGGTCTCTATCCTGGCCGGCACGATGTTCATGGCCGGTGAGCCGATGAATTGGGCAACGAACAGATTGCCGGGCCTTTTGTAGAGATCCATCGGCGTGCCGACCTGTTCGACGTGACCGTCCTTCAGCACCACGATACGGTCGGCCAAGGTCATCGCCTCGACCTGGTCGTGGGTGACGTAGATCATGGTCGTGTTGGGCATCGATTCCTTGAGCTTGGCGATCTCGATGCGGGTGGCGACGCGCAACGCCGCGTCGAGATTCGACAGCGGCTCGTCGAAGAGGAAGACCTTGGGATTGCGCACGATGGCGCGGCCGATGGCGACGCGCTGGCGCTGGCCGCCCGACATCGCCTTGGGCAGACGATCGAGATACTTGGTCAGTTGCAGGATTTCAGCCGCTTGCTTCACCCGCTGGTCGATCTCGGCCTTGCCGACCTTGGCGATCCGCATGCCGAAGGCCATGTTCTCGTAGACCGTCATGTGCGGATAGAGTGCGTAGGACTGGAACACCATGGCGATGCCCCGCTTCGACGGCGGCACGTCGTTGACTATCTCGCCATCGATGCACAGGTCACCGGAGGTGATTTCCTCCAGCCCGGCGATCGACCGCAGCAAGGTCGACTTGCCGCAACCCGAAGGCCCGACGAAAACTATGAACTCGCCAGATTTTATGTCGAGGTTGACGCCATGGAGAATGTCGACACTGCCGTAGGACTTCCTGATCTGCCTGAGTGTCAGATCGGCCATTGTGCTCTCCTCGATTGCATGACGGTGGGCAAGGTGCTCGGCATAATGCCTACTTCTTGCGGTGGCCTGGCTTCAGCCCAGCCAGCAGATTGGTGATCTTGTCCGCCCTCCGGTTGCGGATTTCGACGTCGTTCTTGCGGCGGACTGCGCTGCGGACGAGCTTGGCGCCGAGGTAACGGAACGGTTCGGGCGGCAATGACATCCGGCGTTCGATGCCAACCAGGCCGCTGGCGCTCCAGCGATCCTTGCGCTCCAGCACCAGACTGGCCAGGATTCGCCCGCCAATCGGCGTCTGCGCGATGCCGGTTCCGTTGAAGCCCATGCCATAGAAGATGTTGGGATGGCCACGCAGGTGATCGAAGACCGGGACGTGCTCGGGCACGCAGTCGATGGGGCCTGCCCAGTCATACTCGACCGGCACATCACGCAGCGCCGGATAGACCCGACGCAGCTCCCGCACATTGTCGCGGCCATGCTCCGGGCTGCGGTTGAAGCTGGCGCCGAAGTTCCCGCTGAAGGCCACGTTGCCGCTTCCCCGGCCGAACACGACCCTGCCCTTGCGGGTACGCTGATAGTACAGAACCTGGCTCTGGGAATCGCAGATCGAGGTACCGTCGCGCCAACCGATCATGTCGAGCAATTCCGGCACCGCGGCAGTAGCGATCACCTGGCTGTCGACGACGTAGAGATGGCGGCGCAGCTCCGGCAGCGCCGAGAGCCATGCATTGGCTGCGAGCACGACCTTCTCGGCCTGCACCATGCCCCGCGCCGTGCGCACCTTGCATGTCCTGCCTGGCTCGAAGTCGAGAACCGGGCTGCGCTCATGGATGATCACGCCGCGCGCCAATGCCAGGTTGCGCAATCCGATCGCCAGTTTGGCCGGATGGACCGTACCGGCATTGGTCTCGACGACACCGGCATAGGATGCGGATGAACCGGTGCGGCGTTCGATGTCCTCGGCCGTCAGCGGCTTGAAACGGTTCTCTCCCACCGCCGCCGTCATGGCAACGGCGTGCTCCCACGCGCCTTCCTGGGCAATCGAGCTCGCTGTCCACAGCCATCCGTCCAGCCGCAGATCCATGTCGATCGTGCCGTTTTGCTGCAGCGCCTTCAACTCCGCAATCGACGCCACCGTGTCGGCACAGAGTTGTCGCGCCTCTTCGAGGCCGACGACCGTGCTGATCTGGTCGAGCTCGGCGAACCACGAGTGGACCTGACCACCATTGCGCCCCGAGGCGCCTGAACCACAAAGGTCCGCTTCAAGGACAACGACCCGCGTTTCGGGAGCAAGCTCACGGATACGCAGCGCCGTCCACAGGCCGGTGTAGCCGCCGCCGACGATCACCACATCGGCGCGCTCATTGCCCTGCAATGGATCAGTCACCGCGCCGGCGCCGATATCCTGCAGCCAGAACGACCGGTCGGACGGAAGCGCTGCTGCCGGCTGTCGCAGACGAAGTGTCGTCACGGTCAGGCTCCCTGCGCGTCGGTGATGAAGCTGGCGTATTTGGCCGGCAGCCATTCTGGTATGGGACGGGGCTTCTGGGGAAATCCGCCGAGATGCGTACAGGTCTGCGCCGCCGCTACTGAAGCTGTGTGCAGCGCTTCGGCTGGCCCCCGGCCTTCGAAGCGGAGCGCGGTCAGGAATGTCGCGATGAAACTGTCGCCGGCACCGCATGTGTCGACCACGTCGACCAGTGTGGCCGGCGCATGCACGACACCCTTGCCGTCATCGAAATAGGAGCCGCGGCGTCCGCAAGTGACGACAACCTGCCGGGCGCCGGCGGCCCTGAGTGCGGTGAGCAACGGCTCGACCGGCTTATCGACCTCGTCAGGCCCTGAGGCAAACAGCAGTGGCACACCGTCGAGCGGCAGCGCCAGATGCGTCGTCGATACGTCGATGCTGAACGGCACATGGTCTGCCACCAATCGTCGGACAAGGTCCTTGTTGGCGTTGGTGCCGAGATGCACCCAGTCAGCTCCGGCGATAACTGCATAATGCTCCGGCGCCGGCATGTAGTTTTCACCGACCCCGAACGATTCGTGCAGGAACTTCCGATCCCCGGATTCGTCGCGGAGCAAGGTGACGGCGGTGTCGCCGGGGCGCCGTTCGACATCGTCCGGCGACAGGCCGACACCTGCCAGTTCGGCAAGCACCACGTCACCCTCGGGGTCCTCGCCGACGGCGCCGAAATAGCGTGCCGTCCAGCCGTTGCGCCGCCACTGCGCTGCAACATTCAGCGCATTGCCACCGACGGTGAGCAGGCCGCTGGTGAGATAGGTGTCGAGGCAATTGTCCCCGACGGCGACGAGCTTTGGCTGCGTCATGCCGGCACCCGGAAGGTCAGAAGGCAAATGTCGGCTCCGATCAGCTGATGGAAAGCAAGCTGCGGCATGAAGGGGTCCTTTCAGGGAATTGCTACTTGCCGATGCCTTCGGACAGGCCACGAATGAAGTAGCGCTGCGCGGCAAAGAACACGATGACGATGGGCAGGGCAGAGATCGTCATGGCGGCGAAGACCACAGCATAGTTGGTCCCGTGCGTTGCCATGATGGACGTCAGGCCAACGGGCAACGTCTGCACGTCGCTGCCGCTGGTGAAGATCATGGCGAACAGATATTCGTTCCAGGCAAACAGAACGTGCAGGATGACGCACGAGATGATGATCGGCCGGCACAGCGGCAGGGTGATGCGCCAGAAGATCTGGCCTTCGCTGGCGCCGTCCATCGTCGCCGCCTCATCGATATCGCCCGGCAGATCCAGCATGTAGGCGCGGATCAGAAAGGTGGTGAACGGCACACGGAAAGCCGTGTAGAGAATGATCAGCGCCCAGTAGGTGTTGTAGAGGCCGAGCGCCTGCAGCATCTTCACCAGCGGAATGATCGCCACGGTGGGACTGAGCATCAATCCGCCCAGCACGATGGCGATAACCAACGGCTTTGCCGGCATCCTGGTCCGGGTCAAGCCGAAAGCGGTCCAGGCGCTGATCAGCACCGTGCATAGGGCCGAGGCGACGGTCACAAGGACAGAGACTGTGACATAGCCGCGAACCCCCTGGTTCCACGCCTGGACATAGTTGTTCCACGACCAATGGGCAGGCAGGGCGAAGGGATCGCCGAAGATCTGCGCATTGTCCTTGAAGCCGCTGAGCGCCATCCAGATCAGTGGATAGATGACGACGACGCCGAGGCAGACGAGGAAGGAATATAGGAACGTCCTGGCGATGACCGACCAAACATTCACGCGCCGAGCCCGCCCAACTGCAGCAGCCGCGCTCATAGCTGCACCCGGCGACGTTTCGTGTACCAGAGCTGGGCTGCACCGGTGAGCATGGTCAATACGAAGATGACGGCGGCAATCGCGGCGCCATAGCCGAAATTGTCCTCGATGAAGGCCTTCTGGTAGAGCCACGTGCCCAGGACCTGGCTGCTGTTGTTAGGCCCGCCCGCGGTCATGACCATGACCTCGTTGAACACCTGGAACGCGCCGGTGATGGTGACGATGATCATCAGCCCAGTCATTTCCCGCGTCAGCGGAAAGGTGATGCTCCACAGGCGGCGAAGCGGACCGGCGCCGTCCATCGTGGCGGCGTCGTAGAGGTCGCGCGGGATTTTCTGAATGGCGATGGCAAACAGCAGCGTCGAGTAGCCAAAACCCTGCCATTGGCTCATGGCAATGATGGCATAGATGGCCGTGTGCTCGTTGCCGAGCCAGGGCAGGACGAGCTGGCTGAGACCAACGCGACTGAGCGCCGCATCCAGCAAGCCGATCTGCGGCTGGTAGATGAAATAGAACAGCAGGCCGGTCACTGTGATCGAGATGGCGGAGGGCACGAAGTACACGGCGCGCCATAAGCGGCGCCAGCGTTCGCTCTTCAGGTCCTCGATGATCGCCGCCAGCAGAAACGCGCCGAAGACCTGAAAGACGACGGAGATGATGGCGTACAGGCAGTTGTTCCAGAGCGCGAGTAGCACGACCGGGTCATGCAGAAGCCGGTCGTAATTGGCGAGGCCCACATTGGTGACCTCGCCGGTATAGATATCCTGGTCGGTGGTGCTGACGATGAAGTTGTCGACGATCGGATAGTAGACGAACCAGCCGATGAGGATCAGCGCGATCGCGGCCCATCGGAACGACAACAGATTGCCGAAGCGGGTCTGTAAGCTTTTTGGCCTTTGCGGCCTGGCGGCGCCGCGTACCGCGGCGCCGCTTCCGATTGTGTCCGATGTCCTGGCCATTGTCTGCTTTATTTGGCTGCGGAGGCGGCCTTGCGCACCTCGTCCATCACTTGCTCAGGCGTCATCGAGCCACCCGCCAGCGCCTGCAGGCTGGACAGCCAGACAGCAGCGACGCGCGGTGGATTGGCCGTATCGAGCCAAGGCATCAGGAACGAAGCCGCATTGATCTCCTTGAGGCCGTCGACCACCGATACACTCATGTTCGATTCCGAGGCGCCGCCGATGGTGGCGCTCGGTTGACCATAGGGCGGCGCGGACAGGATCTGCGCGTTTTCCTTCGAGGTCACGAACTTCATGAAATCGATCGCCAGCGGGATGTTTTTCGACGCCGCATTGATCATGTAGCCCTCTGGTGCGCCCTCGATCGACTTGGGATCACCCTTGGCGCCATCGGGCACGGGCAGTTTGAAAAAGCCGAAATCGGCAGGCTTCAGCGCCGAGTCCGATGTGGCAGCCTGATCGAACTCAATGATCTCCTGATAGTACATGGCCGACTGAGCGTTGGTGAAGGCCTGGAGAGCCGAGGCATAGGACGTGCCATTGACGCCGGCGCCGTCGGTGCAGCGTTCGACAAGCTGGCTGAACTGCTTGAGCGCCGCGACATAGCCCGGATCGGTGTATTCGGCCGTGGCCGGATCGAAGTCGCGTTCCAGCGTTGGCTGCGGCACATTGTAGGCGAGCAATTGGCCCGCAAAGTGGATTGCCGGCCACGCTTCCTTGTTGCCCAGCGAGATCGGCGTCGCGCCGGATTTGCGAATGGCATCGCAGCTCGTCAGCAGTTCCTCGAAATTGGCTGGCGCCTTCAATCCGAGCTTGGCAAATATCTGCTTGTTGTAGCCCATGAACTTGGCATCCTGATAAAGCGGGATGCCGTAGAGCTTGCCATTGTACTGGAACGCTTTGACGGCCGCCGGAGAAAGCGTCTTGCCCCAGTCGGTATCGGGGCCGATGACCTTGCTCAGGTCGACGGCGCGATTGCCGCGGACGAAGTTGCCAGCCCAGCTGCCCGTCCAGGAGAAGTAGACATCGGGCAGCGAGTTCGAAGCGACCAGCGTCTTCGTCTTACCTTTTACGCTGTCGTCACTTTCCTGGATGAGTTCGACCTTAACGCCCGGATGGAGCTTCTCGTATTCCTGCGCCAGATTGACGAAATAGGGCGACAGCTGCTGCAGCCCGAACTTGGTCAGGATCGACAGCGTGCCGCTGTATTCGACCTTGGCGTTGGGATCGGCCGCGACAGCCGGCGAAGCAGCAGAACTGCCGTACATCGACAGCCCCAATGATGATACCGCGGCCACTGTGACCGCCACGACTTGCAGCGAACGTTTCATAAGCAGCTCCTTCAGAGGTTGAGAGGGGATCAGTATTCAACGCGTTTGTAGTAGCGACGGGTCGTCAGCGGGTGGTTGCGCAGCACCTCGAGATGCGCGCTCAGCCGCTCAAGCAAGGTGGCGAGCAGCACCGGCGAGATCATGCTACGCACCTGAGCCGAGATGCCCGGCAATTTGACCGAGGCGGCATCCAGTGTGCGGACGCAGTCGGTGTAGCGCCTGGCGAAGTTCTCGACCCGGTCGGCCAGCGGGCGAAGCGCATCTTCGCCCTTGAACACGAAGACACTGACGCCCGGCTCGACCAGTTCGAGCGTGCCGTGGAAGAAGTCTGCCGCATGCACCGGGCGGGTGCGGATCCACTGCATCTCTTCCAAGATGCACATGCCGTAGTAGTTGGCCTCGGGCCACACCGAGCCGGCGCCGGTGAAGATGTGATAGGTCTCGTCCTTGATGGTAGCGGCCAGCTCGGCGGCCTTGTCCTCGAAGGCGGCTTTCGCATCGGCAAGCAAGCCGGGAAGAAGCTGGAGTTCCGCGACAGCCGCGTCGAACCCGTCATACTCGCCGCGCTCGGCCAGCAGTGCCAGCACGATCAGCAGCGTCTGCAGGTAGAACGACTCCGAGGAGGTATCGTCCTCGGCGAAGTTCGTGAAGTTATGGTCGGCTTCCTGCGCGATCGGCGTGTCCGAATGGCCGGTGAGCGAGATCGTGCGAACGCCCCGCTTCTTCAGGAAAGCCATGAGCTCGACGCCTTCCTTTGTCGTGCCCGACAGCGAGGGAATCACGACCACGGCCTTGTTATCGAGACCGGCCGGCGGATCGAGAACGACCTGGGCCGGATATGCAGCGCTCACCGGAAAGGTGGAGTAGCGCTGCGCCAGATCGATCGCGGGTAGGGTCAGAAGCTGCACACCGCCGGTGCCCATGAAAAACAGCCGCTCGACGCCTTCCGAAAGCAGCGCGCGCATGAGCGAACGTGCCTCGCCGGCGATGGAAACGGCACCGCTCTGGATCCTTATGAAGCGGTCCTTGTCAAAGTTCAGCATGTAATTCTTCCTTGCATTTCGGATACGGCAGAGCCTCTGCCTGGGCGCAAGCGTCGATGCGCCGTCTAACCAGTCTTCGATCAATCGCGATGTGAGATCGATCTCACATCGCGATAATGGGCACGAACTTTCGCGATTGGCAAGTCCCTTCGCGATGAAATTTGTCGAAGCTGAAAGATTCTGGTCCCGGTCAGCGCCCGCGGAGATGTGCAACCGAGCCACGGACAATCAGGCGCGTCGGGAACCGGATATGACGCGGCGCGATCTTCTTGCCGGCTAACCGTTCAAGCAGAAACCTGGCGGCAAGCGGACCGATCTCGGAGATAGGCTGGGCCACGACCGTGATCTGCGGATCGGTGAAGGTGGCGAGATTGAAGTCGTCGAAGCCGACCAGCGACACGTCGTGCGGGATCGAAAGCCCCATTGAGCGCAGGCCGAGAAGCGCGCCCTGGGTCATCAGGCTGTCCACCGTGAACAGGGCGGTCGGACGGTTGCGGCGGCTGAACAGGCGGATGGTAGCGTCGACAGCATGCTCGACGGTCGAACGCGCGACGCTGATCAGCGATTCGTCGAGCGCTATGCCATGCGACTGCAATGAATTCTGATAGCCTGCGAGGCGTTCCTGCGCGGTGAAGATGCGTGAGTCATCGCGCAACAGGCCGATACGGTCGTGTCCATTGGAAACGAGGTAATCGACCGCTTCGCGCGCGCCGCCTTCATTGTCGACGACGACGCTATCGCATTGCAGTTCCTTGACGACGCGATCGATCAGCACGACCGGTGCGCCTTCGTGCGCCAGCTGCACGATGTGCTGGTTGTCGGTCGCCGATGTCGGCGCCAGAATGAAGCCGCGGATGCTCAGCGAGCGCAGGCTCTCCAGCAACTCCTTTTCCTGCTCGACGTTCTCCTCGCTGCTGGCGATCAGAAGATTGTGGCGGTGCTTGCGCAGCTCGACCTCTATGTCGTGCGCGATTCGGGCGAAGAACGGATTCTGGATGTCGCCAGGCACGAAGCCTACGATCGGCAGCTGTCCGCTGCGCAGCGCCTGCGCGACGAGGTTGGCCCGATAGCCCAGCCTTTCGGCTGCCTCAAGCACGCGGAGCGCTGTCTCGTCGCCAACGTAACCATAGCTGTTGAGCGCCCGCGCGGCCGTGGCGCGCGACACCTTAGCCGCTGCGGCAACGTCTTTTAGTGTGATTCCTTTCTGCGTCACGGGTAACTGTCCTTCTGCGACCTGGACATTGCGTCAGATCATCATTCTCGGCTCGATTTTCGGCTCGTCCTGCCGGCATTGTTGTGCGGCATATCGGCCGATTCTCAAACTGCCAACACAGCTTGCGCAATTTCTTGCCACCTTGCTTGAGAAAAGCGCCTGTTTGGCTAGCGTGGAAACTTGATCCGTGAAGGCACTTACATCTTGTGCGGCCCGTCAATGGCCTCGCACCGGCAGCATACGGCAGTGAATTCATGTTCAATGCGACGTCGCTGGCTGCGAGACGGGCCGCCGAGCACGGCTTGTCAGACGATGCCACGCGACGGGCCGAGGAGGTGCTTGCGAAAGGCGACAGCGGTTTGCATCCGGTTGGTGAAAGGCTATGTCGCCGCTTTGGACCTCGAATCCAACGCTGGCCGCCCATCGAGGCGGCCTTTTCATTAACATGCATGGTTCACTAGGTCGGGTCGGCCCGATTTACGAAGCGCCGCAAGCAGCTTCGCTGCCGCCCCGCCGTAACCAACACAAACCTGCTCGGCCATCGGCAGCGAAGTCCAGGCGGTTAGTTCGGCAACCAGGGGGGCGTTGTCTCCGTTTATCGGCGCGGAAATAAGCTGTCCGTTCTTATCCATCATGATTGCGACGGTGCCGTCTACACCAAACCCGATGGCCGCCATTCTCTGAATTCGAATGTCGCTCTCTACGCGAACATCGAACAAGACAAATCCGCCAGTTTTCTCCGCAATGTCACCCAATCGATCCGAAAACGGCCGATACATGCCGTCTGTGTTGGCGAGCGACTGCTCCAGTAAGACCAGCTCAACATACTCCGCCTGCATGCCGTGAGAGTGCCCGGCAGGCCGTGCGGGACCAATAGGTCATGGATAACTATCCACACAAAACGGCCCACCTTTGGAGATGGCCCGCCCCTTGGGGGGTCACGCCTTCTTCACGAACTCGGTTTTAAGCACGAGGCCCTTCACCTGCTTGGTGTTGGCCTCGATCTCCCCGGGATTTCCATTGAGGCGGATACCCTTGACCATCGTGCCGCGCTTGATCGTCTCCGAGGTGCCCTTGACCTTCAGGTCTTTGATCAACGTGACGGAATCGCCGTCATTCAATTGAGCGCCGTTGCTGTCGCGCACGATTTCATTGTCTGGCATTGCCCATCTCCCGGCGATTTGGGAGCACCACTACCAGATGACGTAAGAATTCCAAAGCGAGGTGGCCTTTTTCGTTTCAGGAGCACCATGAAGAGGATTCGGTGGTTGCCGCCTGCGGATCATGAGTATCCTGCAGAGGAGTTTTCAGGCGATGCCTATTTCTCCTCATTGGCGCACGGCGCAACATCCGCGGATTGAACGACGCCGTTTCAAGCGATCGCAGCTCGGCTTCCGACCGGATTACGGCAAGCGTCGCCTGCGACCTGCCGGGCGTCAGTCGCGCGATATGGACAGCCCCGCGAGAAGCGGCGCGTGCGCGGCGAGCCTACGGGATACGAACTCCGTGAAGAGCCGCACGCGCTTCGTCTTGCGTGTCTCCCCCTGCGTGAGAAGCCAGAGCGTTCCGTACATGTGCAGCTCGGTGCCCGGCACCCTCACCAGTAGGGGGTCGGCATCGCCAATGAAGCACGGCAGTGTCGTCATCCCGAGCCCTTGCCGTACAGCAACGATCTGCGCCTCGCCGTCCGTGGTCCTGAA
>NZ_QGGH01000021.1 GCF_003148495.1 Mesorhizobium loti | reverse complement strand
GGTCCGGACTTCGGGAGAGAACTTGTTGGTCGTCTTGCTTGTCATGGCTCCACCTTCTCAGGAATTGGAGCCTCCGATCAACCCGGTGCGGTTCAGTCTGGTGGATACGCGGGGTTGGCACCGTACTTGGATGGTGCGCGATAGCCCGGCACTTGCAATCGAACGCCGAAGACCGCCTCCGCCAACTCGACGACTCGCAGATGGCTGTCGTATCGGTTGAACTTCCGTCCCGCCTCGCTATAGCGCTTTTCGACCGCGCGCCCGATCGGCAGTCCCACGCGCAGTTCGTCGGCCAGCTGGACGGTCAAGCCCATATCCTTCACCGTGATCTCCAGAGCGCAAGAGCGATCGTAGCTGCCATCCAGGAGAAACGGGGCGAATTGCTCGACTGCAACGGAGTTCGCTGAAGAACCGACAAACTCACGCCACGCCTGCTGCGCCGGAATGCCCTCGCGCACACTTCGGCAGAGGGCGTGGCCGCTCGCGACGGCTGCAGTGTAAAAGAGCAGGTTCGTCAACAGTTTGACAGCTTGGCCCTGACCGATGTTTCCGACATGGAAGGAGACGGCTCCCATGATTTGCAACACCGTTTCGCAACGCACATAGGCTTCTAGTGGCCCGCCTACGAAGAAGCTGACATTGGCGAAATCGACCCCCATGTGGGACAAGTTGCTCACGGGCGCTTCTAGTGAATCCACGCCAATTGCCGCGGCCCGGCGGGCGATCTCGATCGTGTTGTGGTAGTCGGTGGTGGACGTATCAATCCAGACGCCTCCCGGTACCACTCCGGCCAAAACGCCTTGCTCGCCTGTCATGTTGTCAAAGACGTCGTGTGGCAGCGGCAGGCAGGTGATGACAATTTCGCAATCGCGGGCCGCGTCGCGCGGTGCGTCATGCCACCGGGCCCCCTTTTCGACCACGTCTTTCGAGGCTGCGGGCTTGATGTCGTAGACGTCTACCGGATAGCCGGCTTCCAGGAGCTTGGCGATCATCGGTCGTCCCATGCTGCCGGTACCGATGAATCCGATGCGTTCGACGTTGCGGAAATGAGCGGCGCTTACAGCTTCTGCGGCAGACACTAGATTTCCATTCAGAAGTACAGTAGCGCTGGTCTCTTGGTTTGCGCGCCAAATAGTAGCTTATCAATGATATAAAACCGAATTTGCGGTAGAATCAAGGCAAGATATATGAAGACATTTTGCATTTATATTTCAAGTTTGCCGCCAACGATAAAATTTCTTTAGTGGGCAAGTTCACAATTGTGAATCGCATTAGGGCGGAGTTAGAGAGGCTTTCGTCCGGGTCGACCAACTGACCCAACCCGCTCCGCCCAAGGCGAGTGCAATTGCCGCCACTGCAATTGAAGAGGTCAGTGCCAGAGAAAGGGAGCATGCCGCGCAAGCAATGCAGGAGAGCCTCATCAGGCGTTCTTGCGACAAGCTACGTCTGAATGTGCTGCTGGAGATGCCGGCGAGACGGCGCCCGTCCCGAAGCCGGCCATGAGCGTGCCTTAGGCGAGCGGCCCTCCTCCCGGCTGATCGCGGACAACCAGCGGCAGCAGCGCGAGACTGGGATGCTTGCCGCCTATTTCCGATGATATCGCCGTGAAGCGCAGCCCGTCATGGATCGCCGTCCTCATCGACTCGCGTGGAAGAGGTGACGAGCGCACCTTCCACTTGCAGCGCCATATGCCAAGGGGAACCAGATAGGTGAGCGTCGTAACGGCAAAGCTGCTAAAAGCCCAAACGATGCAACCATGATGCCGCCGAGTGCCGGGTCCACTGTCCGTACAGTATTGAAGCCGACGGAGAGCGAGGTCACGGCAGCAGGAACATCGCGTCGGTCCATGATATCGCCAGCCGAGGCCTGCCAGGCGAGATTGTGGAGAGCACCCCCGCATGCGATCAGGAAGCTGAAGCCGAGGATCATCCACGGACTGACAAAGCCGAGCGCCACAACAGCGGTCAGCGGAGGCTATCACCATAGGGCAGAGACCGGCGAACATGACCCGGCGCCGGCTGAAATTGCCGGCCAGAGCCCCGGCGAACACGGACAAAATGAACGCCGGCAGGTTCGATGTAGCCTGCACCAGCGCCACCATCAGATCGGAATTCGAGATCGTTGCCATCAGCCAGCTGATGGCGACAGTCTGCATCAGCCAGCCGAGAGAAGAGACCTGGGTGGCGAGCCAGATTGAACGAAAGGTCCGCTCCAGCCTGGCCCACAGCGGATCGTCATCGATCATCGAGGCAATCTCGCCGTCCAGGTGCCGTTGCTCGCGCTTGAGGAAGGCCAGCATCGCCTCGACGCTGGCGCATACCTCGGCGTCGCGTGCGGCACTTCTGCGCTGCTTGTTGATGGTCGCATCGCCGACAATCTGGCAAAGCCAGCCAACCAACGCGGCAAGCCGTTGCTGGGCAGCGCTTGGCGGTGGCGTCGCCACCGTGTTTTTGACTACGCCGTAATGGGCGATGACAGCGGCTTCGATCCTGTCGGTCTTCTCAAGATAGCCCATCGCCTCGGCGAAACGGCGCACGCTCTTGGCATTGACCACCCCGCACGGCATGCCGTGCGCCCACAAAAGCATGAACCCCAGCCGCTCATAGCCGCCCGATGCCTCCATCACCGCAAGGGCTGCGCCATGGCTGCGGCAGAACAGCCAAAGAGCTGCGATCCCCGCCGCGTCGTTGGCGAAGCGCGCTGCCGCTCCGCCAGGCCAGACATGCGCGTCCAGCCAATCTTTCGAAACATAAACTCCACAAATAATCCTGTTCACGGTAACCTGCCTTGTGCGTACGGTTGGAACCAAGCGACTGTTCGGTCGTGCGTGATGAAGGCGAAGGACCCAAGCTCTCCCGCGGCTGTAACCTCAGGTGGTACGGGCGACTTCGCCAAGCCAAGGTCCGGGCGGCCACCCGGACCTTGGCTCAATCGCTTTAATCCCACGAAATCTCTCTCGTGTAGTATACAAGGTGGCGCCGATCGCCTCCCTCTTGGCCAAGCAGTTCGCCAGCTTGCCGTCTTACCAGCGCCTCGCCAATCTCGTTGCGTTCTTGTTTGGGCGTTGCAACAGATCCTTCAAGGAAATTCACGCAATCTTTGCGATCGCAAATCGCTGTCAATGGTAGGCTCACCACAAATTCCGACTTCAGTGGCGGCAGAAACCTAGTGTCGTTTTATTGTCCGCCGCCGAACAACATTTGGGAACGAAATGACAAAGCCAGCAGGACGAAGGTTCGGGTCTTCTATTTGGCGTCGTGCTGACCAATGATGACACTGGTCAATCGCCTAAGGAAGGCAGCGCATCTTGATCGCCTTCGAATCCTGGGCCTTTGCGCGCATGCCGACCTGACTGTCCGCGAACTGGCGGCGATTCTCGAGCTTCGTCGGGAGCGCGTTGCGCGACACGTCCGGATGCTGGCCAGAGCCGACTTTCTTTGCTGCAACGGACAACGTCCTTGGTCCTCATATCATCTCAATGCAGGGGGCAAGGACGGAGGGCTGGTTCAATTCCTGGTCGATCTCCTGCCCCACGACGATGGTTACCATAAGCGGGACCTGGAACGGCTCGAGGCCGTACAGGAGGCGTGGTCGAAAGGGACTGCTGCTTGATCGTGAAATAGATCAAGCCAACTGGAGCGCGACTACCATGGACAACTCCGCCGACGGCGCCATCGCGCGACTCGACACCAACGGACAGGCTAGCCTGGCCGCGGTCGATTGCCACGTTCACGAACTGCTTCTAAGACAGGAGCGGCAGGAGCGGACGACGCTCAAACTCATCGCATCCGAGAACTTTGCTTCCTCGGCCGTGCTGGAAGCGACCGGTTCGATCTTCACGAACAAGTATGCCGAGGGGTACCCCGGTGCGCGCTACTACGCCGGAAACGAGATCGTCGATGAGCTTGAGACCCTCGCGATCGAACGCCTGAAAGCGCTATTTGGTAGTGAGCACGCCAACGTCCAGCCTTATTCGGGCTCACCAGCTAACCAGGCCGTCTATCGTGCGCTTTTGAGCCCTCGTGACAAAGTCATGGGCTTGCCTTTACCCGAAGGCGGCCATCTGACTCATGGCTGGTCCGTCAATTTTTCCGGCACTGACTATCAACGCGTCCCATATGGGCTGCACGAAAAGACGCAGCAAATTGACTATGACCGCTTGCGCGAGACAGCCAGGCGGGAACGGCCGAAGCTAATTTGGGTAGGCGGAACTGCTTATCCGCGTATTTTTGACTACGCGGCAATGGCCGAAATCGCTGCGGAGGCGAACTCCTATCTCGTGGCCGACATTGCGCACATCAGCGGCCTGATTGTCGCCGGAGCGCATCCGAATCCCGTGGCCCATTGCGACGTCGTCACCAGCACGTCTCACAAGTCGATCCGCGGGCCTCGTGGAGGCTTTATTTTATCGAAGAATGAAGATCGCTATCAGGCGCTCTATCATCCCACTAGTAAATACAATCTCGCCAGGCGGATCGATCGCGCGGTGTTTCCTCAACTGCAAGGTGGGCCGCACATGAATATCATCGCCGCGTTAGCTGTTGCTTTGCAGGAAGCCGCGACCCCCGCTTTCCGCACCTACGGTCACCAGATCGTCAGGAATGCCAAGGCGCTGGCCGAGGCGCTTCTGGACCGTGGTTATGACCTGGTCACCGGCGGGACTGACAATCACATGCTGATCCTTGATCTGCGGGCCCGGCCGCTGTCAGGGAAAGCCTATGCCGAGCGCCTGGCAAGGGCAGGCATTATTACGAACTTTAATATGGTGCCGGGCGACCCGCGCGACCCGGCGGTTACAAGCGGGATCCGCTTGGGGTCGCCGGCAGTGACGTCCATGGGCATGCGTGAAGAGGAAATGGTGCAGATCGCCGCTTTTATTGATTTGGTCTGCCGCCAGCCCGACGACGAGAAAGTTCATGCGAACGTGCGAAGAGACGTTGCCGACTTCTGCGCTGCGTTCGATGTTCCCGGCGTCAGCGACCGGTAAGGCCGCCCGAATCCAGAAACTCCCCACCTAACTCCAACACTTGAAGCGAGGACATTTCCATGACCAGGCAGTTCGTGTTCTCTTCCGAATCCGTCGGCGCGGGACACCCCGATAAGATGGCAGACAACATCTCCGATGCCATCCTCGATGCGATCCTCCGCACCGACCCGAAGGCGCGCGTCGCCTGTGAAACGTTGGTGAAGACAGGGATGGTCGTTCTGGCTGGAGAGATCACCAGCCACGCGGAGATCGATTACAGCCAAGTTGCCCGCGATACGATCCTCGACATTGGCTACGACGACGATGCCATCGGCTTTGATGGTCGACGTTGCGCCGTCGTTCTGGCTCTCACCGAGCAGTCGCCCGACATAAGCCAGGGCGTTGACGAAGGACGAGGGCAGGATCTCGAGCAGGGGGCGGGGGATCAGGGCCTCATGTTTGGATTCGCATGCAACGAGACCGAAACCTTGATGCCCTTGCCGATCCAACTCGCTCACCATTTGACGAAAAGACAGGCAGAGGTCCGGAAAACGGGACAGCTTGGCTGGCTGCGTCCGGACGTGAAATCCCAAGTGTCCGTACGCTACGAGGGTCTCCGCCCGGTTGCGCTGGACACCATCGTCCTGTCAACGCAACATGACGAGGCGGTCTCCCAAGATACAGTCCGCGAAGGCGTCATTGAGGAGATCATAAAACCGGTCCTGCCGACCCACCTGGATACTTCGGAGATCAGATTTCTGGTCAACCCAACCGGCCGGTTCGTGGTCGGTGGGCCTGCCGGGGACTGCGGCCTCACTGGACGCAAGATCATTGTCGATTCCTACGGTGGAACGGGGCGTCACGGCGGCGGCGCCTTTTCGGGCAAGGACCCATCCAAGGTTGACCGCTCGGCGGCCTATGCCGCCCGGTATGTCGCGAAGAATATCGTTGCCAGCGGCCTTGCGGAGGTCTGCGAGGTTCAGCTTGCCTACGCGATCGGCGTGGCCAGTCCGGTTTCTGTCATGGTCAACACCTTTGGAACCGCAAGGATTGAGGAAAAAAGGATCGAGTGCCTTGTTCTTGAGCTGTTCGATCTCCGACCGAAAGGCATCATCAAGATGCTTGATCTCTTACGCCCGATATACCGCAAGACTGCGACATACGGACACTTCGGCCGTGAAGAGCCTGAGTTCACCTGGGAGAAGACGGACAGAGCCGACGACTTGCTGCGTGAAGCAGGACCGGCAGCTGCGTGAGGGCCGCTGGATCAAGCGCATGCGGCAACCCATTTCAACTCGCTAGACCCGCGCCTGGCCGGCATAGCAGAAAGCCGGTGGGTAGTTGGCGGAGACATTGATGCCGGATTATGACGTGCTTTGCATCGGCAATGCCATTGTCGACATCATCGCCCAGTGCGACGAGGAATTCCTCGAGACCAACGGCATCATCAAGGGCGCGATGAACCTCATCGACACCCACCGCGCCGAGCTGCTCTACAGCCGCATGGGCCCGGCGATCGAGGCCTCGGGCGGCAGCGCCGGCAACACGGCCGCAGGCGTCGCGAGCTTTGGCGGCCGTGCTGCCTTCTTCGGCAAGGTATCGAACGACCCGCTCGGCGAAATCTATGCCCATGACATCCATGCCCAGGGTGTTGCCTTCGACACCAGGCCGCTCGAAGGCCAGCCGCCGACAGCGCGCTCGATGATCTTCGTCACCCCCGACGGCGAGCGTTCGATGAACACCTATCTCGGCGCCTGCATCGAACTCGGGCCGGAGGACGTCGAGGCCGACAAGGCGTCGGGCGCCAAGGTTACTTATTTCGAGGGCTATCTGTGGGACCCGCCGCGCGCCAAGGAGGCCATCCGGCAGACGGCCAGGCTGGCCCATGCGGCAGGCCGCGAGGTTTCGATGACGCTGTCGGATTCGTTCTGCGTCGACCGCTACCGTGACGAATTCCTCGACCTGGTGCGCTCCGGCACGGTCGATATCGTCTTCGCCAACAGCCACGAGATCAAGTCGCTCTACCAGACCGCTTCCTTCGACGAGGCGCTGGCTGCTATCCGCAAGGACTGCAAGATCGCCGCCGTCACCCGCTCGGAGAAGGGCTCGGTCATCGTGCGCGGCGATGAGACCGTCACCATCCAGGCGACGACGATCAACGAATTGGTCGACACGACCGGCGCCGGCGACCTCTACGCTGCCGGTTTCCTGCACGGCTACACGCAAGGCCGCGACCTGCAGATCTGCGGCGACCTTGGCTCACTGGCGGCCGGACTCGTCATCCAGCAGATCGGGCCAAGGCCGCGGCAGAACTTGCGCCACGAGGCCAGGCAGGCGGGATTGATCTAGCCAGGCGACTCAACGAGGTGCGCATTCGCGTGAGACGGCAGCCTGCGGCATGTCACGATCGAAGTTTGATTGGCGGTGTCGCCGTCTAATGCGAACTTGCTACCGTGGGATATAGGAAGCGTTCCGATCAGCAGCTCGACCTGTCGCATATCTTGGTCACCCGCCGTGGTCGACCTCGTGTCGCACCAGGTCGGCCGCGTCGTGATGCGACAGACCGGGTAAGCGACCAACTGGTGAGTTGACATGAACGTATCGGCCGATTGAGGTTATCCTGCCGGGGAGCGCACTGCGTTGATCAGTAAGTCGAGACGATCATGGGCAAATATAAAGACCATCGCGAGCCACGCCGGCGTCGCCATGACGATGACGCGGTTTCTTTTTCGGAACGGCCTTCCGAGCCAAGCTACTTTCAGCGTTCGTCCACTGTAACCGCGCGCGCTGTCGACGCCGAAGTGATGTGGTTCAACACCAGCAAGGGTTTTGGCTTTGTCAAATTGCCGGAGGGCATCGAGGCCTATCTGCACATCCGGGTGCTGGAGGCGGCCGGAAGCCGCGGTGTTTCCGAGGGAACGCGTCTCAAGGTCACAACGGAAGAAAGTCCAAGAGGTCATCAGGTCGCGCAAGTGATGGAGGTCGGCGATCAGACCGCGAAACCTAAGCTGCATACGCGTCGCACTGGAGACTCCACCGCGGGGACGAGTGCCCGGTTCGAGAGCGAGGGCACCGTTAAATGGTACAATTCCGAAAAGGGCTTCGGCTTCATTGCTCCTGAAAACGGTGAGAAGGACATCTTCGTTCATGCCACCGCGCTAACCCGCTCAGGACTGAGCATGCTGATGGAGGGCCAGAAGGTGTTTGTCCAATGCGGACAGGGCAAGAAAGGCTTGGAAGTCCGGAGCATTCGCCTCCTTTAGAGCCAAATGCGCTTGCCCTACCGAAATCCTGGCTCAACAAAGAAAAAGCCCGCTGCCGGGAGGAGGTGGCAGCGGGCTCGATTTCGAATGCGACGCGGGAGGAGGTGCGCCCCATTCAGCGTCGGCACCACATCTGGGAGGAGTAGATGGCCGACACCCATGATCATACCGATCGCCGCGGATATTGCAACGCACAATCTCATCTCGCAAGTGCGAAATCATGCTGCGTTCGCTTAGTCGATCTTTAGAAAAGTGAGGTCAGGCTGCGGCTTTCTTGCGGGCACGCTTGGCAGGTGCCGGCACTCCCGGTTCCTTCGGCTTGCGGCCCAGCCCCATGGTCTTGGCCAATGCCGACCGCGCCGCAGCGTAGTTCGGCGCCACCATGGGATAGTCCGTCGGCAGCTCCCATTTCGCGCGATATTCGTCAGGCGTAAGGCCATAGTGGGTTGCCAGGTGACGCTTGAGCGACTTGAACTTCTTGCCGTCCTCAAGGCTGATAATGTAATCGGGTGTAACCGATTTTCTGATCGGTACGGCAGGCTTGAGAGCTTCTGACTTTTCTGGTGCGGCACCACCAGCAGTGGCTTTCAATGCGATGTGGATCTGGCCGATAAGCCCAGGCAGTTCACCGACGGGAACCGGATTGTTCGAAACATAGGCTGAGACGACATGGGCGGTAAGTTCGATGAGGTTCTCAGCTTTGGTCTCAGTTTCTTCGGTCATGAAAACGCTCCTTCGGGCTTAGACTAGGCGGGTAAGAATCTTCTCGTAGCTTAATAGTGACGACCGCGTTTGATGGCAACCAAAGCCATTGCATGATGTGGCGGATCGCTACGCACCCCGGTCGCGGATGTTCCGCTTGAACCGTCATCGCCCTGACAACACATTGTGTCAGGGTCGCCTCGCGTCGATGCGGCGCCTCTTCACACAAATTGGCTATTTGGAAGGTTGGAGGAACTAATGAACGCTGAGGCTTTCAGCAGCCCGCTTTTCGTGAAGCGCGCAACGCACATCATCCAAGAGATTGCTGGCCTGGCGGATGCAATCGATTTTCTCAATGAATGGCCTGAAGATCGCAGAGACATGATCCACGAAGCCGCCCTTAGGGCATGCTACGATGCATACGATGGGCGCAAGCCGGTAAGCACGGCGCGCAATGCCTTTTTCGGCTTTGCGAAGCGGGTCGCCATCTTGGAAGATTCAACCTCCGCGATGCAGTGGATCGCCGCCTGCAGATCGGGCAGTGGAAAAGTGCAGGTGTAGACTTCGACGAAGTGTTTGAGACTGGCGCGAGGCGCATCAAAGAGTGCAGTATGTTCAGGTTTCACAGCTAGACCACGCGAATGAGAAGCAGACCAACTGCAAAACCGCAGATCGCACGCAAGCTCACCATGGCCAGACGCTGCTCATGGCGATCGCTGGTCGCCAATGCCCAGGTTCGGTGGCGCAGATGCAGCGGTCGCATTCAGCTAAGTAAATAAATGCGAGCCGGCTGTTTGCCGTATAGTGGCTGTGGAGGAGGGGATGACCGGGTTGATCAGATTTGAGAGGCCAGTCGTTGTTCAGGTTAGCCGCCGCAGCTCGGAGCGTATCGTGTTCGACGTCAACGACGCGGCCGCTATCTTGCTGCGGGATCTGCATCATGAGACCGATAAACGCAGAATAGCGATGGACACCTGTCTGCAGGTGTTACGCGGTAAGACACATCCACCAGCTGCTCGACGAGCTTTCGTCGCGGCCGCGCTCGAAGCACGCATTCTACGCGGCTATTGAGATTTAGGACGCCGCTCATGAATTTCGGCCATCTGCGCATCGCTATTGGGCGCGGTTCGAACACCCCTGCCGACTCCGCCAGGAGCCACTTTCCGCGATGGCTTTCCTGGTCCGGCCCCGGATCTTGACCATCAAAACGCAAGGGGTTCGCCAGTCAGCTGCGGCCGCTCGGCTTCGCCTTCGCGGCGATCGGGATTGGAGACAGAGGCAGACGAAGCCATTGAGCGGGAGTTGGCCCGCTGCAGATGGCAGAGCGTCGATGCCGCTCAATAGTCTCCAGAATGCCGTTTGAACATTCCCCAGCTTGGCCCTGCATCCGGTTCCCGGAACACGCTCCGCAGACCGGCGCCGCGTGATCGCCGATACCTTTCCCGATGGTCGGGAGCGGGGTTTCGGCGACCAAGGTCGGGGAGACGATAGTGACACTGGATGATCCCAATCCGGAATAATCCGAACTGGCTGACGTGAGCCGTCGTGTCTCTGGCCGGCTCATTCGAGGGCCGGCCTCCTTCGATCGCCCGCCAACGCCGGCCTCTGGAACAGCTGACTTCGACGCGCCATAACAAGGGCCTGCCAGGCCAAGGTCGCCGAGGCGCTTCGTCACCGGCAGCTCGATTTCTTTGGTGCACCGGATAGACTCCCCCGATCGGCCGGGTGTGCCGTTGCCGCACACCGCCGGCGAGTGTAACCAAGCCTCACCCAGTCTGCGCCTTTTCCCGAATTGCGCGTGCCGCAGCCACCATGTTCACCAGGGCAGGGCGGACCTCCTCCCATCTGCGCGTTTTGAGACCGCAGTCGGGATTCACCCACAGTTGGCCATCCAACAATCGCTCGCGCGCAAGCATGATGAGGTTGGAAATCTCGCCCACTTCCGGGACCCGCGGCGAGTGAATGTCATAGACACCAGGACCGATCTCGTTCGGATACTTGAAGGTTCGAAACGTATCGAGCAGTTCCATCTGCGAGCGCGAGGTTTCAATGGAGATCACATCGGCATCCATTGCAGCAATCGCGTCCACGATGTCGCCGAACTCGGAGTAGCACATATGGGTGTGGATCTGAGTCGCATCGCCGACGGCCGTTGAAGCCAGCCGGAAGCATTCGACGGCCCAGTTGAGATAGGTTTCCCAGTCGGCCTCGCGAAGCGGCAAGCCCTCGCGCAGTGCGGCTTCGTCGATCTGGATCATCCTGGCGCCGGCCTTTTCGAGGTCGCTCACTTCATCGCGAACGGCGAGCGCGACCTGGCGGCAGACGGCTGAGCGCGCAAGGTCGTCTCGGACGAAGGACCAGTTGAGGATCGTCACCGGGCCGGTAAGCATGCCCTTCACCGGCTTTGGCGTCAGCGACTGGGCATATCGCCACCAGTGGAGTGTCATCGGGTTTTGTCGCGACACGTCTCCAACGATGATCGGGGGGCGCACAAAGCGCGAGCCATAGCTCTGCACCCATCCGTGTTGCGTGAAGGCGAAGCCGCAGAGCTGCTCGGCGAAATACTGCACCATATCGTTGCGTTCGAATTCGCCGTGGACCAGCACGTCGAGTCCGATCTGTTCTTGCCAGCGAACGGTGGCTTCTATCTCTTTCTTCAGGAACGCCTCATAGTCGACGTGACTCAGCTCGCCTTTGGCATGAGCTGCCCGCGCCTTGCGAACCTCGGCTGTTTGCGGAAACGAGCCGATCGTCGTGGTGGGGAAGGAAGGCAAGCCAAACGTGTCGGCCTGAAGCTTGGAGCGCACGGCGAATGCGCTCTTCCGGCGCGTCATGCCGACCTCGATGCTGGCGACCCGGCCCTCGACGAGCGGATCATGCACCTTCGCGGATGTCGCGCGAACTGCGGCAGCCTCAGCCGAGGCCTCCAATTCGGCGGCGACCGCGTCCCGGCCTTCGGCCAGGGCACGGGCGAGCACGACCAGCTCGTCGGTCTTTTGCGCCGCGAAGGCGAGCCACGACCTCACATCCGCATCGAGTGCCGTCTCCATGTCCAGGTCGATCGGCACATGCAGCATCGAGCAGGACGGGGCGATCTCCACGCGGTCCAACGGCCAGCCGGCGACGATCGGCTTGATGCGGTCAAGTATGGCAGGCAGGTTCGCGCGCCAGACGTTGCGCCCGTCGATCAGTCCGAGCGAGAGGACAAGTTCCTTTTGCGCGAGCCGGCCGACGGCCTCCAACTGCTCGGGAGCGCGCACGAGATCGACGTGCAGTCCTGCCACGGGCAGAGAAATTGCGGTCTCGAGATTGTTTCCCAGCGATCCGAAATAGGTCGCGACCATGATCTTCAGCTCGGGTGCTGCTTTCGACAGCTGGCAGTAGATGAATTGGAGCGCATCCTGTTCGTTGGGAATCAGGTCGAGCACGAGCGCCGGCTCATCGATCTGCACCCAATCGGCTCCCGCGAGCCTCAGCCTCCGCAGGAGCTCCTCGTAGACGGGCAGCAGCCGAGGCAGGAGCGCGATAGGGTTGAAACCTTCCTCAGGTGACTTCGCCAACTTGAGAAAGGTAACCGGTCCAAGCAGGACCGGGCGCGTGTGGATGCCGAGCGCCTTGGCCTCGAGGAAATGATCGACCGGTTTCGCCGACGAGAGGGCAAAGCTCTGATCATCCGTGAGTTCCGGCACAATGTAGTGATAGTTGGTGTCGAACCATTTGGTCATTTCCATCGCGGCAAGGCCATGCCCGTTGGCCGCATGCTCGTGACCGGCATGTCCACAATCCGCGGCCTGACCTTGGTTGCCGCGCGCCATGGCGAAATAGATGTCGAGTGGGACCTCGCCGTCAGTCCAGGCGTATCGTGCCGGCACGGCGCCGACCATGGCGACGGTGTCGAGCACCTGGTCGTAAAGCGAGAAATCGTTGGACGGGATTTTCGATACGCCGCGATCGTGCTGCTCCCTCCAGCTGGCGGCACGCAGCGCCTTCGCCGTCGCGAGCAGGTCGGCAGCGGGAGATTTTCCAGACCAGTAGCTTTCAAGCGCGAATTTCAGTTCCCGCCGTCGACCGATACGCGGCACGCCGAGCGTTGCCACAGGAATTTGTTGAGAGACAGTCATGCCATACCCCGATGGTTGGGGCGTGGGGCCAAGGAAACGCGCGAGTAGGCCGGCACGAAGCCGGGCTACCGCGACCACCGAGACACCCCGCCCGTGGACGTTGTTCGTCGTGGCAGGTCTCCTGGCTCGCGGGTCAAAGCCTCTGCCCGTCTTCCCGAGGCCGTTCGCCTCAGTGACATCAATGGGCTTGGCTCGCCGCTAACAGTTGCGGGGGCAGCGCCGGCATCGCACCGGTTTCCCTCTTAGCTCCGCTACGGCACTGCCGCGCGGAGAACCATGACATGCGCACAATCACAGCCGCTTCGCTCCCTGTCAATACCATATAACGAGATGTTTATGTGATGATGCGAATAATGCATCGCGCTGATCGGTCTCTTTCGCCCAAAAGCCGCATACGATGCGGCCTCTCATCAGTGCAGGCTCGGAGAGGTCCTTGTCCCCATGAGCACGAAAAAGAGCCTGTCACAACAGGCGTTGCGCATGCGGCCGACGTTGACCGGCTGGCCTCAGCGCATTGGAGCGCGGCCGTGTACATCTGCGATCGATGTGGTATCCGCGTGTTGACAGGGTGACCGAGATTGATGGTGGAAGTCGAGTTCTCCAAATTTGACACGTCCCATTGGACGAATTGCACGCCTCGCCATCAAGGGGTCGGGTCCGGCTGAGGGCGAAATGACACTCTAAGCGTGGTGGGACGAAATCAGGCCAGTGGTTTGCGAGAATAGACGACTCGATCGGTTTCATTGGAGCCCCAGTTCCATGCGCCTGATGCGACCGTCTATTACTGATTTCCGCGTCCGAGCAAGCTCGTGAAAGCCTTCTGCGACGAGGCCCGCGAAGCAACGCGGCCTTTATCAACCAAAGACAGCTACGGTTGATTTGATGATGATTCCGCCGTACGGCTTTGGCGCATCTGACGCCCTGTGGCGGCGCGAAAAGACGCTCAGTAGTTGCAGCGCCGGCGGCGCGCGCGACTACATGGCTCGTCCGGGACGATTTCGCCTTGTGCCCGCAGGTGCGCCACCGCGTCGGCCTTATCGATCGAGTTCCAATAGACGATCGCCGCGGTGACGAGGTTCAAGCCCGACGCCCGGTATTGCTGGGCCTCATGCCGCCAGCGTCTCGAACAACTGCGCGGCGATCGCCTCGACCTGCTGCGCGAGCAGCTTCACCCTGCGATTGCTGAAGGCCGGCGCCACGATCGTGCGTAACCGGGCATGCTCGCCCCCCTCGTGCGAGACCAGCCACCCCGGCGAACCGAGAATCACCGAATCCGGGGTGAATGCCGCACTCTCTAAGCGACGGAAGGGCGGAAGCTGACCGGCAGGCGCTGCGGGCAGCGAATGACGTAAGACGGCATGTAGACGACGTCCTCCGCAGCGATGGTCAGCGCCAGATCCTCCAGCCGCCCGAACAGCGCGGGGAAGGCGCAGCGCAATTCCAGGCGCGCCAGCGCAGCGCCCAGGCAGGAATGCGGCCCCTCGCCGAACGACAGGTGCGGGTTGTGCCGCCGGGTGACATCGAACCTGTCGGCGCCGGGGCCGAAGGCCTTTTCGTCCCGGTTCGCCGCATGGAACGCCATCAGGACGGCATCGCCGCGGCGGACCATGCATCCGTCGATCTCCACGTCCTGGGTGGCATAGCGGAACGGCAGATTGGCCGCTGAGCTGCCCCAGCGCAGGATCTCCTCGATCGCCTGTGACCACGGAACTTGGCCGCTGCGCACCAGGTGCAGTTGCTGCGGATGCGTCAGCAATGCCAGCACGCCATTGCCGATGACGCCGGCGGTGGTCACGAAGCCCGCAGAGAGCACCATGAACAGCATGTCGATGAGCTCGGTGTCGGAAACGAGCTCGCCATTGTCACGCGCGACGATCAGGGCCGAAGCCAGATCATCGTCGAGCTGGCCCCGCTTGAGCGCGATCAGGCGACGGAAGAACTCCGGGATGCGCTGCCGCGTCTGTCGCACCTCTTCGGCTGTGGAGGAGGTGTTTGCCAGGCTGTAGGTGAGCGCGACGATCTCTTCGCGCTGTTCGTCCGGCAAACCGAACAGTTCGGCGATCACGTTGGTGGGCAGCGGAGCGGCGAACTCGCACATCAGATCGGCACTGCCGCCGCGCTGCGCCATCTCGGCGAGGAGTCGATCGACGCATTGTTCGACCCGTGGCGCCAGCAAGGCGATCCGACTGGGCGCGAAGCTGCTGGACAGCAGGCCGCGCAAGCGCCGGTGATCGGCACCGTGCGCCGTGGTCATATTGTCCACTTTGCATATCCCGATCAGCGGATGATCCTCGGGAATCTCGCCGTCCTGCAGCGCCCGCCACTGTCGCCAGTCCTTGTTGAAACGCTGGTCGGAAAGCATCTGCCTGAGCGTCTCGTGACGGGCTGCCGCCCAGGTCACCACATCGCCTGGCAGCGACACTCGCGCCATCCCCCCCTGCCGCAGAATCGCAGAAGAAAGACGATCAAGTTGCGTGGGAGCGGCCGGCACACCGATCACGTCGCAATGATCGTTTTCTACGCGCATGCCAACAACTCCTCTAAGAACCATCGCGGATCCACTTCTCGGCACGGATGATCCGCGCGCGGACTTCGAAAAGTGTCCCCTTTCAGTGTGGTTCGTCCTTAGAAGCGGTAGGTCAGACCTGCGCCTATCAACCAGGGATCGAGCTTGGCCTTGCCTGTGAGCTTGGCGCCGGCGACAGTGACGTCGAAGTCGGGCTTAAGGAAAAGCTTCTTCACGTCGAAGTTGACGCCCCAGTGCTGGTCCACCATGTAGTCGAATCCGACCTGCAGCGCGGCGCCGAATGTGTTCTTGACCTTGAGATCATCGGCGCTGCCGGCTTGCTGATGATAGAAGATCGTATAGTTCACGCCGGCGCCGAGATAGGGTTTGAAGGCGTCGAAATCGGTAAAACGATACTGCAATGTGAGCGTGGGCGGCAGCAGCCAAACCTTGCCGACCTTGCCAAGCCCGCCGATCGCACCTTGGCCATCGATGTTGGCATAGGTGGTGCCGAGTATGAGTTCGGCGGCGATGTTGTCCGTGAAGAAGTACGAAATATCGAGTTCCGGCGTCACGGTGTTCGAATACGAAAGACCGGAGCCGGGCACCGCGTTGACGAAGCCCGAATCCTCAGTGATCACCCCCAACGCCCGCAGGCGGATCTGCCAGGGGCTTGGCGCTTCCGCGACCCCGGCTTCTGCCTGCGCGACGCTCGCGGCTTGATGAACATCTGCCGCGTCAGCCTGTCCCGCAACGATGAGGACGACAGCCGCTGTCATTGCCCGCGCCACGCCAATTCGCGCTCTCGCCATACTTTTCTCTCCTTGATCTTCAGAAGCGACGCACTGCGCCTTGATTGAATTCTGCCCGCATCATTCGAGATTGACGGAGCGCTCATGCGGGAGAGCCCCCGCATATGTCGTGCCAAATGAGAAAATCATTGCAGAACAACGCGATCATTCTGTTAGCGCTGTGTCTCATGTCCGACTTCGTCGGAGTTCCGACAATGAGTGCAGCCGTAGCCGCCCCGGGTAGCCGTTCGTCAACATCGGCCGCCAGTTCGTTGGCATGCTCGTACTCGGCTTCGAGTTTGGCGTATCCTGCGTTCAGCGCCTTGATCGTCGCCTGCTGCTCGGTCGTCAGGCCGGGGGACGTTCCAGCCAGTTGGCGCAGTCCGTGGGCGTGTCCGTAAGGCGTCTCGACCGCGACCGATATGGGCGGGAAATCCTTTGGCAGCATGCGCCAGCCGCCACCCGATCGGGCCATGTAGCGGATCGCGTTCAAGCCCTCGCAAAGGTCCGTCACCACGCGCCGCCCGGTCTTGGCCGCGCCCGCCAGGAACGGTTGTAGCGCGACCATTCCTCATCCGTCAGATCGGAGGGGGATAGCGCTTGGTTTTCTCGATATCGGCCATCCGGCCACGCGTCGCTCGGGTCTAAATCCCAAGCTTCAGTCACGATCAATCCCGCCAATCCGCTGCCCGCACTGCGGCAGGCTCCTCTTCGCGCGGCAATTAATCCTGCGTCGGTTTGAAATTCGCTACGAGAGCACGATATCGTTGTGATGACCCACCTGGATTGATCATCAAGTGGCCGATACCGCCATCAAATGCAACGAAAAGGCGCGTAGTCGTTCTGAGCCCCCGGGCCGGCCGCCGCGCAATCGTGCGGTGATGAAGCACTCCGACGTCCTTGGCGGGCTCGACTATCTGGCGGCGGATTATCACCGGCAGAATTTCTCCAAGCATGTCCACAACGAGTATCTAATCGGGCTGATCGAGCGAGGCGTCCATGATGTCTGGTGCCGAGGTGAGGTTTGGCACGCCGGTAGCGGCACCGTCGCGACCTTCGCGCCCGGCGAACCGCATTTCGGGGGTGCAGGTGACGATCTTGGCTGGAGCCAGAAGATCTTCTACGTGCCCGAATGCCTTATCCGGCAAGTCCTTGAGGAAGGCCAAATTGGACCCGGAACGATCGACTTCAAGAGCCCGTTCCAGGAGAATGTCGCAGTTGCGCACGGCCTCACCGCGCTTTGGCGCCTGCTAGAACATGAGCACAGCTCGGCACTGGAAATCGAGGAGTATCTGATCCGTTTCCTGCGTTATGTCTTCGCAGAGGCCGGCGGGTCGCGCGTTGCTGAGCGAAAATTGGTGCCGCCGAGGTTCCGCGCCGTGCGTGACTTCATCCATGCCCACTCGGCCGAAGTCCTGCAGCTCGCCGCTCTCGCCGCCCTCGCCGGATGCTCCAAGGCAACGTTGATCGATGGCTTCAAGGCGCATTTCGGGTTGCCCCCCACCCGCTACCTGATCCAGGTCCGCATCGACCAGGCGCGACGGCTGCTGAGGCGAGGTCAGCAGGTCGCCGAGGTCGCCGTCGCGGTAGGGTTCGCGGACCAGAGCCACCTGACCCGGCACTTCAAGGCGGTGTTGGGGGTGACGCCGGCGCGTTACCTCTCGGTTTGAATATCGTTCAATAAAGCGCGCGGCGAACCGTCTAGCTTGGACGGTCAATGGATGAAAGCGTCAAGACTATGAACGAAGACAAGCAGACCCGCCCCCGCGGCTTCACCAGCGACAACATCGCCGGCGCCTCCCCCGAGGTGATCGCAGCCATCACCGCGTGCGCTTCGGGTCAGGCGGTTCCCTACGGCAACGATGAGCTGACGCGTACCGTCGAGCGCCAGCTCGCCGAGGTGTTCGAGCATGCGGTCGACGTGTTCCTCGTTTCGACGGGGTCGGCAGCGAACGCGCTGGCGCTCGCGGCGATTACCCCGCCATGGGGCAGCATCCTCTCGCACGCCGACGCACACATCAACCGCGACGAGTGCGGCGCGCCGGAGTTCTACACCGCCGGTGCGAAGTTGGTGCAGCTTCCAGGCGGGGCCGGCAAAATCGACATCGACGCCTTGGCGGCCAATGCAACGCGCATGGCGGGCGATATCCACTCGGTCCAGCCCTCCAGCGTCAGCATCACGCAGGCGACCGAGATGGGATCGGTCTACGCGCTCGACGAAATCAAGGCAATCGGACATATCTGCCGGTCAGCGAACCTGCCGCTCCACATGGACGGTGCTCGCTTCGCCAACGCCCTCGTCACTCTGCGCTGCTCGCCGGCCGAGATGACATGGAAGGCCGGCGTCGACCTTGTGTCATTTGGCGCCACCAAGAATGGAACGTTTGGGGTCGATGCAGTCGTCTCGTTCCGCAGAGATCTCGCGAGCACGATCGCCTTTCGCCAAAAGCGGGCCGGCCAGTTGAGTTCCAAGATGCGCTTCATGGCGGCGCAAATGGACGGTTATCTGAGAGACGGTGTCTGGCTTCGCAACGCAACCCATGCCAATGCGATGGCATCGGCGCTCGCACGGGGGTTGGCCCTGGTGCCGGGCGTGAAGATCCAGCAGCGTCCCGAGGCCAACATCCTGTTCTGCCGACTTCCCACGTCCCTGATCCGGGGGCTGCTCGACATGGGATTCCGCTTCTACCACGACCGCTGGGAGCCCGGAATCGTGAGGTTTGTCACCTCTTTCGCGACGACCGGGGCCGACGTGTCCGACTTGATCGGCGCGGCGACCAGCCTCTACGCACCGATCGGCTCGGCTCGTGTTCCGGCTGGCGCCGAATGAGTGTGGCGCCGTCGAGCGCTCTCGCCGCCCGTCACGAATGTCCTCTTTGCTCGACTGCATTGTCCGAGCGTTCTGGCCGCACGAGCATCTCAGGCTGTATCTTTTGTCTCAGGCCCTTTTCGACTTGCAGCTTCATCTTACCTCAGCAAGGCGGCTTCACCGTGCAGTTGCGATGTGACCGGGTTGGTTTTCTGTAAGAAGGTCCCCTATCTGCGCAATTGACCTCAAGTCATCCGGAACACTGCATGCTTGTAATATATATTTTGCAATTTTTTATCATATTTTTGATGAAAAATGCTGTCCATTGGTCAGAGTTACTTAAAAGTGTGAGTCGGACCTGCGCTGATGAGAGCATGAACCGGGATTTTGACCACTAGCAGGAGAAAATATGCCTTCCATATCTACGCGCCGCGCCAACGCAACGGACGCAGGGACGGTCGTCCGTTTTATTCACGCGCTACTCGATGAACTCACTGGCGGGAAAGCGCCCGCGCCCGACGACGTGAGACAAAGCGCGGAGATAATGCTTGCCGACGCTGGCGTGGTCGCAGTGATCGCAAGTGCAGATGACGAGCCGGTCGGCATCATGGTGCTGAATGAATGCACGGCGATCTATGCAGGAGGTAAGTTCGGCTATATTTCGGAGCTGTATGTTCGACCCGAAAAGCGCTCCAAAGGGATTGCCCCTCATCTGCTTGAGGTCGCCTCGCGGGAAGGCCGTGCGCGTGGTTGGAAGCGACTTGAGCTTGCAGCGCCCAGGCAACCAAAATGGAAGCGCACGCTCGATTTCTATCTGCGCAACGGGTTCGAGGAACTCGGCCCTCGGCTCTGTCGGATTATCTAGACTCAGAGTTTGCTATGGGCTGCTCAAAGCAACCTGCACGATCTCAGCGGGTTGAGGTCCGGCGTGGTCGCTGCCTGACGCCGCAATCGTACCAGCATCGTCATCGCAAATGTGTGCCTCGGATAATGCAGGGTTCCCGTCACGCCGGCTGCCCGGACGCATCGGCAAAAACCGCCGTCAATCGGGTCACGCCAACGACGTTTCCTTGAGTGTTGAGGAACAAAGCCGAGGGCGGCAATTTTGCCAACCTACAGGGGCGCTGCATAGACGACCGCACCTGACGTGCACCCGGTTACACTGCGTATAGCCGAATGGCTGATGATTCCTATGAGGGTAGTCCTATGAAATTGTACGCGAAAGTCTTTGGTGGAGCGGCAGCGTTGCTCGCTGCCTGGCCGGCGATGGCCAGCGACGCGGTGGCGAGCGAACCGGCGCCCTACAATCCCAATTTCTCTTTCGCTGGCGGCGTCGGCGTCATCGACATCGAGGCCAACGAGCTGGTCTATCAGGCTCCCGACAGCGGCTCGAAGCTGAGCCACCTTATCTGGGAAAGCACCTCTGCGGTCATTTCAGCCAAGATGACGGCGCGCAGCGAGGCCGGCTGGACCGCCAAGCTTTCCGGCCAGATCGCCTTCAGCGGCGACAGCTACATGGAAGACTATGACTGGATCCCGTCATTCTCGACCAATGATGGCTGGAACGACTGGAGCGACCGTTCGCGCCATTCCGACACCGATCTTGATTACTTCTATTCGGCAACCGTCGCGCTCGGCCACGATTTCCAGTTCAGCGACCAGCTGCTGATCAACGTCAACGGTGGTTTCAAGTACACCTCGGTCAAGTGGACTGCCTATGGCGGCTCCTATGTCTACAGCGTTGCCGGCTTCCGGGATTCGGTTGGCGACTTCCCAGGAGACGCAAAGGCCATCAGCTACCAGCAGAAATTGCCGGTCGCCTTCGCCGGCATCGATGCGACCTATGTCCAGGATCGCTGGAACTTCGGCTTTGCGCTGAAGGGCGGCACGACCTTCTCGGCGGGCGCTACCGATCATCACTGGATGCGTGACCTGCGCTTCGAGGATGATTTCGAAGCGGCGCCGGTTCTGATGGTCGGCGGCAGCGTCGGCTACCAGTACAACGAGCAGACCAGCTTCTTCGTCTCCGGTTCCTACGAAAAGGTGTTCACCGCTCGCGGCGACTACAACACCTATGACATTGCGACCGGCGCGGAGACTGGCGGCGAAGACGACTGGATCGGCGGCGATTTTGCCGCGGCGACGGTGATGGTTGGCATCAAGACCTCGTTCTGAACGAGTTCGACCGGAACGCCAAACCGATGTCCGCACGGCGCAGAAATCTGACGCGCCCGCGCGCCTGACGGCGCGTGCCGGGTGCTCGTGAACCGAGCCCGCTTTTTCTTCGCAAGGCTCAGGCGGCCTCGGCCAACCGGCTTCGCCGCCTCCGAAGCGCCAAGGGCGGACGGCCGCCCTTTGATACGGTGATGATGTTGAAGATCATGGTGCTTCAGGCGCTCTACTGTCTCTCGCACGATCAGGCCGAGTTTCAGATCCAGGACCGGCTGTCGCCGGTGGGCATTGCCCCCATATCCATCCCATGGATGCATTATATCCAAACTATCAAGTTTACCCATCAGTCATGATGCTGCATAGCGCAGGAAAGCCAATGTCCCGTGTTTTCCAGCTCACGTTCACGAGCGTGGACTTTGTAGGAAGACCAAGTCGAAACCGGCGCATCATAAGGGGCAGAGTATCCATGAACGCAATGGCGGCAGGGCAGGCCAGATCTGGGCGTTTTATTGCTTTAGAGGGGTTGAGGGGGCTGGCTGCAGTTGGCGTCCTCTTGTCTCACGCCCTCTTCGCTGTCGAGCCAGGTATATTCAAAACCATGTACCCGTTGGCGCAAGCAGCGTGGCCAGAAATCGGATGGCCTGCTCAGCTTCTAACTTTCCCCCCATTCAGCATGCTTATCAACGGAAGCTTTGCGGTTTGTGTATTCTTCGTTCTAAGCGGTTTCGTCCTTACCAAGTCTTTTGCTGACACTGGAAATGCGTCGGTGCTTGTATCCAGGGCAATCCGACGGATACCCCGCCTCGGCATTCCAATCGCGGCTTCAATCGTTTTTGCCGGTACCATTTTTGCCATGGGGCTGATGAGAAATCTTGAAGTTGCTCCACTCACGGGCTCGATCTGGCTAACCTGGTATTACCCTAGCTCAATTACGGCCGCGACCATCGCCAAGGAGGCCCTATATGAGTCTTTATTTCTCGGTAAGAACAAACTCAATTCACCACTCTGGACGATGTCCATTGAGCTCGTCGGTTCATACTTAGCCTTCATGTTCGCCTTCGCTGCGAGGTGGTTCACCTTCGCCCTCGTCACAGTTTTTGCCGCGGCTCTCTCTTTTGCGGTCCATATAGCTTACCTGCCCTTCGCCTTGTCGTTCGGGGTCGGCGTCCTCCTGACTCGCGTTTCTCCAGCGAAATGGCCTCACAAAGCCAAGATCGCAATCTTTCTTGCTGCCCTCTATCTTGGCGGCTTCTCAAACAACATCTTGTATGAGCCGATCATCAAACTCTCCCCAATCGACTTTAATCCCCTGAAGGACGCAATGCACTGCGTCGGTGCAACCTTCCTTGTCGCTAGCGTTCTCGCGCTTCCATCGCTTCAGCGAGCCTTCTCGTCATACTTTTTCCCACTCCTGGGTCGATTGTCGTTCGCGGTCTACCTTCTTCATTTCCCTATCCTTTGCTCCCTCGGGTGCTTTGTCTATCTCTGGACTATCCAATGGGGGCATGCCATTGCGGCCAGTAGCACTGTCCTCATTGTACTTGTAACCACCATCATTGCTGCGGTGCCTTTTCAGCGCCTTGTAGACGTGAAGTCCATGGAAATAGCCAAGAGGGTGGACCAATACCTGAGAGGTTTTTTGCGTAAGACTGCGGAGGCGTAGACTGGCGCTGCGCTCAACCATTTGAGCGGGACAAACATAGCTAATCATTCTGACCTCAATAAAACGAAAGGTGCCCTGCCTTGGAAGAATTCGTATCACGCATCGCCACCAATGTCGGCGTCGACCCGGCTCTCGCAGACAAGGCCGTTGGCATGATGCTGGGTTTCCTGCAACGCGAGGCAGCCGACGGTCCCGCTACGCGCATGATCGAGGCCATTCCCGGAGCTTCGGAATTAGTGGCGAAGCATGATGGTGAGGACACAGAGGGCGGCAGCGTCCTCGCCGGAGGCGGTGTGGTGGGTTTCGGCCAGCAATTGATGAACGAGGGTCTCAGCCTGGGAAATATCGCCGGCCTTGCTAACGAGACGATCGCCTTCGCCAAGGAACATGCCGGCGACGAACTCGTGGACGAGGTCCTCAATTCCATTCCCGGCCTTCCCCAGTTCGCCTGATCAGCAGCAGCCGGGTGGCGTACCAATGTCGTGCGCCCATCTCGGCCCGTTTGCGCAGCTAGAGCAGATTCGACTTATTCCGGGTCATAGCCGTCTGCCTCGAAATAGTGCCTGCATTCCTCGGCTGTGAAAGCTGCGAGGCAGTTGGCCACGACCGACCAGGATTCGTCGATGGTTCGGGTTGCAGCCTTTCTCACGAGAGCCTTGAGCTTCGAGAAAGCCATCTCGATCGGGTTGAAGTCGGGCGAGTATGGCGGCAGGAACAGGAGCCGCGCCAACCTGCTCGATCACCTCGCGCGCGCCGCTGATCTTGTGGGCGGGTAGGTTGTCCATGACACCATGTCGCCGGGGCGAAGCTCGGGTGCGCGGACCTGCTGCGCGTAGGCGAGGAAGGCAGAACCATTGATAGGGCCATCGAGCAGTATTGGCGCCGCCAAGCCGCCCAGCCGCAGGCCGGCCGTGAATGTGGTGGTCTTCCAATGGCCGTGAGGAACGGCCGCCCGACAATCGTTCGCCGCGCAGGCTGCGGCCACGCAACCGCGCCATCTTTGTGGATGCTGCGGTCTCATTGATGAAAATCAGCCTCTCGGGGTCGAGATCGATCTGGCCATCGAACCAGGTTCTGCAGCGGCGCAGGACATTGGGGCGCTGCTGTTCGGCGGCGTGCGCCGTCTTCTTTTGAAACGTGATGCCGCGCCGGTCGAGGTACAGCCGGACCGTGGACGACGCTGCCCGCACGCCACGCTCGGCGGCAAGGCGCTCCCCGATCTCAGCAAGCGTGATGTCCGGCGCGTCCTCGATGAGACCAGGAATGAAGGCCTCATGCGCATCGAGCTTCGAACGCGACGGCTGGCCCTGCTTGCGCGCTTCCCCGGCCGTCGAAATACCGATCCGGAAGCGACGCGTCGCCTCCCGCGTCGAAACCCCTACTTCAATGGCCGCAATCACGCGCCCACGAAGGTCCGCCCTTAGGCTCCTCGTCATCGTCACCTCCTCGCAAATCACCGGGACAGTGAATCAGACAGGACCTATCGCGTGATTCCCAAACCGACTCTGTGTTCATCAAAGATGCTTGAGGCATTCTCCGCCGAGTGTTCGGTACGGACCCTGCCAGACCACCAACCGCCGGGCGCGCGAAGCGAATGAACTTTGGAGTTCATTCGTCTACCCCAAAATCGACCTCGGGCGTACCGATGTGCATAACTTTAGGCGGCAAAGGCTTATCCTGAACGCTTTCGATGAAGCCCGCGAGATAAGCAAATATATTGTACTTCTCAAGTACCAACCGCTTCGCCTCTCGTATTGCATCGCGACGTTCCATCCAGAGGTCCGAGTTGATGATTTCTCGGATCTTTGGACCTACGTTCTTGTCCTCTGGATCAATCAGAACCATTGAGTCCGGCGGAAAGAACCTCGTGATTGCCGGGCTGCCGTAATAGATCGGCATTGTTTCAGCAACGAAGCAGTCCATAAGCTTCTCTGTAAAATAGTAATCAGCTCTAGTATTCTCGAAAGCTATACTGTAGCGGTAAGGAGCAAGTGCGTCCCATTTATCTCCAATCAGTTGAAAACCTCGGCCGAACAGGTCGAACTCGATCTCCTCTCTCAGCCGTTCCAAAAACGCCAGCCGATATCGATGGCCTTTAAGCAGGGCGATGTTGCTGGTAATCCATGAGAGCCGATGCGGCTTGTCAACGACTTCGCTGACCAGAAGTTGGTCATACGTCTTTCTTACAGACCAAGACCGAGTGATAGGTGGAGACAAGACGAATCGACGCCCTGCATTCTGCCGAGCTACCAGCTCTGCGTCAGACGTCAGAACGATGGTATTTTCCCCCTGCCCAAGATGGAGGGCGCGATGAGCTTTCGTCGGCGGTTCGCCGATTGCAAAAATTGTCCTGTTCGGGCTCGCCTCGATATCGACAGGAAGTCCAAAAACAGAAGGAGAGTTAAAGATTATATGCCAATCCGGCGTGAAGGATGTCTTGCGTACAAAAGCGACATTGTTCCAGATTCCACTGCCCTTTGGAGTGAGATGGTGGATAGCGTCATCCAGACCGCCCCAAGAATCGAGGCATGCAGCAACAATGGGCGCCGGACGTTCGGTCAGCAATTTGGCGCTACACAAAGCAGTTCGACTCCTTCACTTCGGTGGTACCGGCAGTAATTTCTGCACCAGGGCCAGACCTCTCTGCGCCTATTCCCGTCGTGAGACGAAGCTAAAACGATCGGAATCGATGGCTAAACGGTCCGCAGGTAAACCCATCGATATCGAAAAGTTTGGGAGAGCTGTACAAAGGCTTGTAAGCCCTCCTCCTCCATCTCAATCGGCTTCCATAATTTAGCTCTGGCTATTTTTGATGCAGTTGGGGACCTCTGTCCAGAGTCTTCTGCAAATTTGCGATCACGGTCGCCGGTGTTGGCGGGTCAGGCGCGGCCCGCGGCCTTGGGCTGCTCCGGCTTGCGCAGCATCTCCTTCTTGTGCTCGGCCAGGTGCTCCATGTTGAGATTCGCATGGCCTCCAGCCAGTTTTCGTGTTGTTTCGACGGCGAGCGCGCGGACGAGCCGCAGGCAGCTCTCGGCGCTGGGAAAGATGCGCACCACATGGATGCGCCGCTTGATCTCCTGATTGAGCCGCTCCAGGATGTTGGTGCTCTTCAGGCGCTTGTGATGCTGGCGTGGCAGCCGGTTGAAGTGAGAGTCTCCTCGATGTTGTCCTCCACCCACTGGCACAGTTTGGGGCAGCGCGTTTCCCACTTGGCCAGCCATTGGGCGAGGTCGCGCCGCACTTTGGAAAATCCAGCCCAGTTCCTGCAGGCAGTCATCATCGATCCATTGGGCCGGCAAGATGTCTCGCGAGCAGATCGAAGCGGCCCGTGCCTATGACCGCCTTCTCAAGCGCGGCGCCCAGCCGAAGGGGCTCAAGGCCATCGTCGCATGGTTCAAGCGCCTGTGGATCAAGTTCTTCGGTTGATCAGAGTGCGGCCGACGGCATCGCCTTTGCAAGCATGGATCAGGTTGACGACGCTTGGGAAAGCCGGCCGCGCACATTGCGCCTGCAACAAGCGGCGTCTGTTCGGCAGGTTCAAGATCACGGTGCAGCCCGCCGCCAGTGCCGGTGAGATTTGCGCGCCACCATTGAAGCCGGGAAATTCCTTAGCGTGATCGTGCCAACAACGCCGATTGGCTGCTTGATCACCAGCATGCCCCGGTCAGTCGAGGGCGGGGGGATCGTCTCGCCATAGATGCGGTTGGCCTCTTTGGCATACCATTGCAGATATGCCGCCGCATGCGAGACTTCCGACTTGGCTTCGGCAAGCGGCTTGCCCATCTCAACTGTGAGGATGGCAGCGAGGTCGTCGGCGTGCTCGATGATCAATTGATGCCAGCGCCAGAGCATGTCCCTGCGATCCCTGGCAGTCAACGCCGCCCATCCAGCCTGCGCCGTATAAGGCCTTGTCGATCGCCGTGCGCGTCTCAGCGTCCATGTCGGGTAGCTCTGCCAACACTTCGCCAGTGGATGGATTAAAAACCCTCGAACTTTCGCTCACCCAACAACGTGCCAGGCGTCGGCATGCGGTCGATAGCGCCGAACAGGTCGGGGAGTTTCAGATGGCGCAGCGGCTGGCACGGAGGCATCCCGGCTTTCTCTTCAAAACGGCGGATGTTTTCTATTGGCTGCGTCAGGATGTGTAACCGCACTTCGCATAGGACCTCGAGCGACGGGGCCCTGGCGACCTGCCGACCGCGTTATGGAACAGGAACGACCGTTCCTGGAACGAGAACCTGTTCAGCGCCTTTCTCGCCCGCACGCCTGGCGGGGGCACCGATGCCCTGCGACCTGATAACCGCAGCGCAAGGCATGCATCCACGCATCCGCGGAAAGCGGCAATTTGGCCTAAGCTTTGACGGCGCCCGCGCGCCTGACGGCGCGTGCCGGGTGCTCGTGAACCGAGCCCGCTTTTTCTTCGCCAGGCTCAGGCGGTCTCGGCCATCCGGCTTCGCCCCCTGGCGCGGGCAGCCTGTCGGCTGCTGACGGTCGCCGCCCTGTCGGCCGGCGCGGTTTGTTCGTTGGCCGTTCCCGGCGGCGCGGGGTGGGCGGCACTCCCTTCTAGGCCCGCCGCGGCATCCCGCAACCCTTCGCTTCGCTTCGGGTCCTCCTCTTCGTTCCGGTCCTTCGGATGCGGTCCGCCTCCGACGGCGGGCCTTTCCGGTCGCGTCTCGCCGCCCACCCCGCTTCCGGGGAAAGGCGCGGGATTGAAGAGCGGAGGACCAGACGATGCGTGCAAAACACCAGCGTTCCGGCAGCGCAGAGGCTGGCGCGGGCAGGGGCGGGCGCACGGGCGCCAGCCTTTATCAGGAAATCACGGACCGCATCATTGCCGAACTGGAGCGCGGCACCGTGCCATGGGTCAAGCCATGGGGCAGCGCAAAGGCCGACCTCGGCCTGCCCAGCAACGCGACCACCGGGCGCCGCTATTCCGGCATCAACATCCTCATCCTGTGGGGCGCCGTCATCGAGCGCAGCTATCCCGGCCAGAACTGGCTGACCTTCCGGCAGGCGCTTGTCCTTGGCGGCAATGTCAGGAAGGGCGAGCGCGGCACCACCATCGTGCATGCCGACCGCTTTGTCCCCAAAAACGAGAAGGAGCGCGCCAAGACAGACGGCGACGAGCCGCAGGCCGTGCCGTATTTGAAACGCTTCACCGTCTTCAACGTCGCGCAGTGCGACGGCCTGCCCGAGCACCTTTACGGCAACGCCGAACCGCTGCCCGAACGCGAGATCGTCCCCCAAGCCGAGGCGCTTATTCGAGGAAGCGGCGCGGATTTCCGCATCGGCGGCGATCGCGCTTTCTACATGCCGGGCACCGACTCCATTCAGGTGCCGCCGCAGCCGGCATTCTTTCAGCAGATCGACTATTACCGCACCTGCTTCCACGAGCTTGGCCACTGGACCGGCCACCCCGCGCGGCTGGCGCGCGACCTCTCCGGCGCCTTCGGTTCCAAGACGTATGCGCGCGAGGAATTGGTTGCTGAAATCACTGCTGCCTTTGTCTGCTCGACACTCGGCATCGAGCCGACCGTGCGCCATGCCGACTATATCGGCACATGGCTGAAGGTGCTGCGCGAGGACAATCGCGCCATCTTCCGCGCCGCCAGCCTTGCCTCCAAAGCCGCTGATTTTCTTCTCGGCTTCAACGCCGAGGCCGAAGGCGCGCAACAAGACGAGATCGCGGCATGAGCGCGCGCGATCCCGACACCCCGGTGTCCGGCCGGTCACCAAGCGCGACCGCCTCGCCCTTTTGGCCGACGCGCCGATGCGCCCGCCCGCGGCGCAAAAGCCGCTCGATATCGGCTGCTCGATGACGCCAGAAATCAACGCGACCTGTTTTGAGAGGAGTTTCCCATGATCCTGATTACCGACGACCTTCGCGCCCGGCTGCTCGCCAATGGCGCAACCGACACTGAAACCGACCATGTCCCGGTGCTCAAACTGTTCGATCCGACCGGGCCAGCAACCTGGCTTCTCACCGAACTCGACGCCGACGGCGACACTCTGTTCGGGCTTTGCGACCTCGGCTTCGGCTTCCCCGAACTCGGCAGCGTCAGCCTTGCCGAGCTTGCAAGCATCAAGGGGCGGCTTGGCCTCGGCATCGAGCGCGACCTCTGCTTCAAGCCGCGCTTTCCGCTCTCCGTTTACGCGCAGGCAGCGTGCAGCGCCGGCCACATCACCGAAGCCGACCGGCTGCTGCGACAGGCGGCAGAAGCCCTTGGCAACGCCCATTCCAAGCTTCCGCCCGACACGGCGGAACAGACGCGCCGCTAGGCGCGAAAACCGTCCCGCCGCGCCGGCTTGCAGCCTCTGCGGCGGGGCAATCCCACCCCTGAAACGAAGGAGACCAACCATGCAACTTGCCCACATTCCGCTTGATAAGCTCAACATTTCCGCGCTCAACATGCGCCATTCCAAACGCGCGCCCGACGTGTCGGACATTCTGCCGTCGGTTCGCGCGCGCGGCGTCCTGGTGCCGCTTCTGGTGCGGCCCAACGGCACGCCGGAAAGCTTCGAGATCGTCGCCGGCCGGCGCCGCTATTTCGCCGCCAAATCGCTCGCCGACGAGCGCGGCGAGGACGATGCCTTGCCCTGCGCCATCATGGAGGACGGCGACGACGCCGACGCACTCGAGGCCTCGCTGATCGAAAACTTCGCCCGGCTCGATCCCGACGAGGTGTCGCAGTGGGAGACGTTTTCGCGGCTGATCAGGGAAGGCCGCACCATTCCAGATATCGCCGCAACCTTCGGCATCACCGAGCTTCTGGTCAAACGCATTCTGGCGCTCGGCGATCTTCTGCCCAAAATCCGCGAGGCCTATCGGCGCGAGGACATCGACGCCGAGACGGCGCGCCATCTGACCATGGCCTCCAAGGCGCAGCAGAAGGATTGGCTGGCGCTTTATGCCGATCCCGAGCAATACGCGCCGCGCGGCCACCAGTTGAAACAATGGCTGTTCGGCGGCCAGTCGATTTCCACCAAGGTGGCGCTGTTCGCCATCGAGGATTATCCCGGCCTGATCGTCTGCGACCTGTTCGGCGAGGACAGCTATTTCGCTGACGCAGACCTGTTCTGGCAAAAGCAGAACGAGGCCATCGCCGCCAGACGGGATGCCTATCTGGAAGCCGGCTGGCCCGAGGTGGCCGTGCTCGAACCGGGGCAGCATTTCCAGTCTTGGGAGCACGAAAAGACGCCGAGGAAGAAGGGCGGCAAGGTCTTCATATCAGTCTCGCATCGCGGTGCGGTCGAATGCCACGAGGGCTGGCTGTCGTGCAAGGAGGCCCGCCGCGCCCGCGCGCTAGGCGAGGGCGGCGAGCCCGAAGAAACCCCCGCCAAGCCGTCGCGGCCGGAACTCACCGGGCCGATGCAGAACTATGTCGATCTGCACCGCCACGGCGCCGCGCGAACCGCCATGCTCAACCATCCAGGTGTGGCGCTGCGCCTGATGGTGGCGCATGCCATCACAGGGTCGGGCCTGTGGCAGGTTCGCCGCGAGCCGCAGCGCACCGCCAATGAAGCGGTGGCGGCAAGCATTGCCGCGTCCAGGGCCGAAGCCGCATTCGCCGAAAAACGGCGCGCGGTGCTGGCGCTGCTTGGGCAGGCCGACGAGGAGGGTGCGATAGCCGGCGGCAGTGGCGACGCCTTTGCGCTTGCCGCCGTGTTCGCCCGTTTGCTGGCACTTTGCGACGACGATGTCATGCGCGTTCTCAGCCTTGTCATGGCCGAGACGCTCGAAGCCGGCAGCGCCGTCGTCGAGGCCCTCGGCAACCATCTGGGCATCGACATGGGCGCGTGGTGGCAAGCGGACGACGCCTTCTTCGACCTGCTGCGCGACAGGGAGATCGCCAATGCGATGCTGGCCGACCTCGGCGGCAAGCCTGTCGCCGACGGCAATGTCGCCGAGAAGGTCAAGACGCAAAAGAAGATCATCCGCGATTGCCTCGCGGGCGAGAACGGCCGCGAGAAAATCGTCAACTGGCTGCCCAACTGGATGAAATTCCCGGTCGAAAGCTACACGAAACGCGGCGGCTTCCGCACCGCCGATCAATGGGCGAGCGTCCAGCCGCTGTTCGTCCGCGAATAGGTGCCAAGCCGGGCGGCGGCTCTTGCGGGTGCCGCCGCCCACTTTGCCTGCCGCTGGAATAATTGGCTGATGCGCACGGCGGTCCGAACAGCATTTGCCACGCGCAAGGCTATTGTGCATTGCACAAAATCCGACGCGCGCCTAAACGTCCTTCCGCAGCGGGAATCGGGCTTGGACCAGCGGCGAAGCAGTGAGAATCGATGCTTCGTCGATATCGCATTTAGCTGAGGACCTTCATGACCCTTTCGAGCCCTGACAAATCCGGCGCCGCCAGTCTCGAGGCCATCGCGCGAAACGGCGGCGTGTTGCGCCGCATCGCCGTGCGCATTCCGACCTATCTGTCGGACATTCGCGAGAACCCGGCATGGCTGCCGATGTTTGTGCTCGCCCGCACCATGCCGGCGCGCCGGATGCACTGGCGGGGGGCAAAGCCGGTTCGCGTGTCGCAAAAAGCCCACGACACCATGTTTGCCGGCGTCGATCGCCAGGAAATTGTCGAGGCGCTGCGCTCGGACGGGCTGTTTTGCGGGCTCGTCCTGCCGACTTCCATCCATGAGGAGATCGCCGCCTTCGCCCGGTACACGCCTTGTTTCGGCAATTTCGATCGCCGTCTCGAATTCATGGCTGAGGACCATGCCGAGGCCGAGAAGCGTTTCGGCCGCTCGCTGCTCAGCGGCCACTTTTTCGAACACATCCTCGGCTGCAAGGCAGCGGTCGCCATCCAGAACGACCCGCTGCTGCTCGACATCGCCGCGCATTATCTGGGCGCTCAGGCGAAATTGATCACCACACGCGTGTGGTGGAGCTTCCCGACCAGCGAGGCTTCCGACGCCGACAAGAACCGTGCCTCGCTCGGCAAGTATCATTTCGATCTCGATGACTGGAGGATGCTGAAATTCTTCTTCTATCTGACGCCGGTCGACGAGGGCACCGGCCCGCATGTCTATGTCCGTGGCAGTCATAACCGCCGCGCCATCAAGCATCAGCTGACGCTGCTTGTCGGCCATCCGGCGCAGGAGGTTCTCAAGGTCTATGGCGATGACAGCCCCGTCACGCTGACCGGCGAAGCCGGTCTCGGTTTCGTCGAGGATCCGTTCGGCTTCCATATGGGCACCGTACCGTCGCGCACGCCACGGCTGATGATGGAAGTCGGCTTCGGCGTCTCGCCGCCCTCGCGCCGGCGCTTCCATGGCGAGCCGGTTATTCGCTGATCTCGCAAAAGTCCTTAAAACAGCCTTCCCCAGATCAGACGCCTGGTTCTTCCTTGGGCTGGCTGGTGCCATGGCGTCGTCATGGGATCAGCTGGCACATGACTGGATTGGATCGATGTCATCTGACGCCGGTTGGGCCTCGACTGACCCAGATCAAGGCCACGCCCTTGTCGGCGTGGTTTGATCGCCCAGTCCTTCACGGGAAAAACGCATGGGCTGACCGACAGTCTGCCGTCGCTCCCAACGTCTTGACAATCCAGATCATACAGCAGGCAAATGACGCTTCACCAGCCAGGAACCGACGTGAGAAACGCGCTTGAGGCGAGGCGGGCAATAGATCACAGCGCAATCGATGCACGACATGCGGCTCGGCTCCAGCAGCGTCTCGCGAAGAGAACCGACGCGCTGGCGGCACGCTGATGGCCGGCTGTGACGACAGCTTCGACATTATTGTCGTGGGCGCCGGGCCGGTCGGACTTTCCTTCGCCGCATCGCTTGCCCATAGCCAGCTCAAACTGGCGGTTGTGGAAGGGCAGTCCCTGGAAAGACTGGCAAGTCCGGCTTTCGACGGCCGCGAGATCGCGCTCACCCACGCCTCGATTGGAATCCTTCGCGAGCTCGGCGCCTGGGATGTTATCTCCGCTTCGGACAAGTCACCGCTTCAAGGCGCACGGGTCCTCAACGGATCGAGCCCGTTTGCGTTGCGTTTCGATTCCCCCGGCGGATCCGCGGAACCGCTGGGCGTTCTGGTCCCGAATTGCCAGATCCGCGATGCCCTGTTCAAGATCATCCGCTTGCAGGGCCACGCCCGGCTGCTGTGCGGCCACTCGGTCGTGCGTGCAACAAACAGCCGTCAAAGAGCAGTGATAACGCTCTCCAATGGCAGGCAACTGAGCGCTCGGCTTCTCGTTGCAGCCGATTCGCGTTTTTCCGCCACCCGCAATCTGCTCGGCATCGGCGCCGATATCAATCGGCTTGGCAACTCGATGCTGATTTGCCGGGTGAGGCACGAGCGCCCCCATCACCAGATCGCGATCGAATGGTTCGATCACCATCAGACGATAGCGATGTTGCCCCTCGCGCCAGGCGTGTCGTCGCTGCTTTTGACTTTGCCCTCAAACCAGGCCGACGGACTGCTTGCCCTCGACGACGAGTTGTTCCTGAGGGAGTTGACAAAGCGCTGTCGAGGGCGCCTCGGCACCATGAGCCTGGCAAGCCAACGCTATATCTATCCGTTGGCCACGACCTGGGCGCACAGGTTCCGGGCGCCGAGTGCCGCATTGATCGGCGACGCTGCCATCGGCATGCACCCGGTGACCGCGCATGGCTTCAACATCGGCCTCGGCGGCCAGAAGCAGCTCGCCCGTGGTATCCAGACAGCATGGCGCGACCGTCGCGACATTGCCGATCCCGACATGCTCCACAGATATGAAAGCCGACTGCGCCTGTCGGCGGCGCCGCTCTACCATGCTACGAATATTCTCGTCGGGCTCTACTCAAGCGAGCATCCGGCGGCACGGCTTGCAAGGCATCTGGGGCTGCGCCTCGGCCAACATCTTCCCTTTGTCCGTCATGGCATTGCGGCCATGCTGAGACGGTGAACCGCAGTCATCATAGGATCATCGTCAGCGTGCTGGCGTCGTAACAGACTGGCGAATTTGGTTCGATGTGAGCAGTGTGTCGGCCGGCGCCACCCAGACGTGGACCCAGCCACGCCCAATTCGGCCCTCAATGTGTTTACGGCGTGGATGGTTACATCCAAACAATCAATTTGCCAATCCTGCGGACCCTATTAGGAGCGTGACCGAAATCAAGTGCCTCGGCCCGCAGGTCTGCCCGGTGCAGGAAGCGGCCCCGCTTCTCAGAATTGGTGTGCCCGGGTCCCGACGCTAGCGACATCTGACGGCATTTGCAGCGCCGGTGATTGCTGCCTTAGCGAGGTGGGAATTTGACCCATAAAATCGATCATGAAATGCTGAATCGAGAAATGGCCGCAGACGATCCATGGCGGCTCGATGGCAACCCGTTCGAGCGGGAGCGCCACACGCAAATTCTCCTTTTGTCACTTGCGCAAGGTCGAGTCGCAAATGCGCTCGAAGTCGGGTGCGCTGCTGGCGCTTTTACGGAACGGCTAGCCCCCATTTGCCAGCGGCTCACTGTGATCGATGTCGTCGAGCCAGCGATTACGCGAGCACGTTTACGCGTGAAGGAGCCGCCGCACATCAGCTGGATAATCTCCGATGTTCAACAATTTTCGAGTGATGAACTGTTCGACCTGATCGTCGTGGCGGAAGTTCTTTACTACGTCGGAGGCCTCGTTCAGATCGGCGCGGCAGTCCGCAACCTGGTAGGCCTGCTTGCGCCAGGTGGGCAGCTGGTCTTCGGGTCGGCACGTGACGCCAATTGCCAACGCTGGGGGCACGCTGCTGGTGCAGAGACCACTATCGCCATGCTGAACGAATCGTTGACCGAGATCGAGTGCATCGAGTGCCGGGGCGCGTCGATCAATGAAGACTGCCTGCTGGCCCGCTTCCAAAAGCCGATTTCCGCTTCCTGATGAAACGAAGCGCCAGATAATAACCCTCCTTGCTGTTCTCAATCACGCTTTCGAGTGAAGAGTAGGGTACATATGCATAGCCGCTGCGCATCAGCAGGAGCGGCGTCAGAACGCGCGACAGCCTTCCATTGCCGTCCTGGAATGGGTGGATTTCCAAAAAAACCACGATGAAAATCGCCACCACGAGCAAGGGATGCAGGCTTTGCTCGTTGAGTGTACCACGCGTCCACTCGATAAGTTCCTTCATCCGCTTCGGCGTATCGAAAGGCGTCGCCGTTTCGAAGATGACGCCGATCTCGTTCCCGTCGGCATCGAACGCACTCACATTGTTTGCGAATGTCTTGTAGGCGCCGCGATGAGCTCATCCTTGTTGCAGCCGCTCGACTTCAACGGCGGTGAGCTTACTTCCTTCGATACGGATAGAAAAGCCAATGCTCTCGATGGTCGCAACACGGCGCAAAGCCGATAGGCGCTCTGGCGCGAGCGTGCCAACAGCCCGCGAAGCCCCTTTGAATTCGTCAATCTCCGAGACGAGGGTAAGGATTTGGGGGGCAATTTGCACGGAATCTGTCTTCAGCGTCATATAAAAAAATACCCAAAAAATCAAGAAACGGGTTTACCCAATAAATGACCCATAAATACCGAAATGAAGCGAAGTCCTTATTTTGCATGGCTCCCTATGCGGGACGGGCTCTACGGCTGCCGCCACCGAACCTCAAAGGTGTTTCGGCCCAGGTGGTTGACGATCCCTAGCCGGGAAAGCGGCACTCCTCGTTGGGGGCCGTCGGTCCCGTGTCCCGCCTTCGGCGGCGCTATGCTGCCACTCCTACGGCTGCCCTTTTAACCGATCTCGTCGTTGCAGTCAGTCCCGCGTCCCGGCCCTTCGGCCGGCGCAAGTGCTGACGCTCCTTAGGCTGCCTTTTCTGTGTGCGGCGATCTTTGATGGGGCGCGGGATCTAAGAGTTTGGGACCAGCCCCTTCGCGCACTTCAGTCGGCCAAAACCTCAAACAATTCGTTCGAAGTAGCGCCATCCGGGCGCGTCCTCCTTCCCGCTCCAGGTGCTTTCGCCGACAGTCCGGTTGACAGGCGACACTCGAGAGCATTGACCAGACGATTGCTGTTGGCGAGCGCGACCATCGCGCCATTGGCATGCCGCCTTGCCGCAACTTGTCGAGCCAGAGGCTTCGCGGAACCTGTTTGCCGCCGGCGATCCAGAGCTGCGCGATCGTGCGTCAACGGTCGCCGCGTTTGCTGACGCCTAACAGTCGGGCCATCCTCCACTTGATCGCTGCTTCGGCACGGGCGCAGCCACGCCGCTGGCGGCCGCTCTTGAGGCAGGTTGTGTCACCGCCAGCTGCCATCGGTGCGTCGCCGCTATCGGGGCCAATCGGGCACCACCAGAAGGTTCAGATCAAGGCCTTTGAAACGCATGGTTTCAGCATCCATAGCGTGGATGCTCTCGATCTAAACAATCAATTTTACCAATCCGGGAGGGTCGTTCATAGACCCATGACATGCACCGCCATTGCTCTACCGCGTGAGGTGCACAAAAGAACCCGAAAAAGAGGAAGTCTTCGCATGCGCCCTGACGTGCAGTGGAGGTTATGCTGGGAAAATGAGTTGCAGCTTTCCGATCACCTCGAACTCTCTGAGTTCTTCCGGAAGACCTATGAGCCGACCGGAGCCTTCAATGGAAAGCAATTCGAAGGCGGTCGAAGTTGGGCCGGTGCAAGGCCGGAGGTCCGCGCAATCGGCTATGATGTGCACGGGGTAGCGGCTCACATGGGCGTGCTGCGCCGATACATCAAAGTTGGCGACGTTGATCTGCTGGTCGCTGAACTCGGTCTATACGGGGTGCGTCCGGATCTTGAGGGGCTGGGAATCGGCCATTCGATTAGCGTCATGTATCCAGTGCTGCAGCAGCTTGGCGTTCCATTCGCTTTCGGCACGGTTCGGCAAGCGCTCCGGAACCATGTTGGGAGGTTCCGCCGCAAAGGCTTGGCGAACATTCTGACGGGCGTTCGCGTGCGTTCAACCCTCCCGGACGTGTACCCCGATCTGCCTTACACGACGCGAGTCGACGACGACGTACTCCTCATGGTGCTCCCAATTGGACGCTCGATGAGCGAGTGGCCGGCCGGCACTTTGATCGATCGGAACGGTCCAGAGCTATGACCGCGGATCTGTTATCCGCCCGCTTCCCTCAAATCCACTGAAGAATCTGACATCTCATGACCCTGTTTGCCACAGCCAGTACTGTTGCCATCTGCTCTTATGCGCTGCTGTCGACCGTCTACAAAACCGCGCAGGTGTTTTATACCCTGCCTACAAACGTAGCGCCGACCTCGGGCGACCCGCCCGGCGGTGAGCCTTGGCCGAGCGTCGATGTCATTATCCCGTGCTACAACGAGGCGCCTCGCACCCTCTCGGACTGCCTGGCTTCCATTGCAAGTCAGGAATACGCCGGCAAACTGCAGGTCTATGTTGTTGATGACGGTTCTGCAAACCGCGATGCCCTCGTGGGTGTACATGAGGAATACGCGGGCGACCCGAGGTTCAACTTCATTGTGCTCCCAAAGAATGTTGGAAAGCGCAAGGCGCAGATTGCCGCCATTCGCCGCTCGTGCGGAGATTTGGTGCTCAATGTAGATTCGGACACGATCCTCGCGCCGGACGTCATCACCAGGCTTGCGCTGAAGATGCAAGATCAAGCGGTCGGCGCCGCCATGGGCCAGTTGGCGGCTAGCAATCGCACTGAAACTTGGCTGACGCGGTTGATCGACATGGAATACTGGCTCGCCTGCAACGAAGAGCGGGCAGCGCAGGCTCGGTTCGGTGCCGTCATGTGTTGCTGCGGTCCGTGTGCCATGTACCGGCGATCCGCGCTTGTTTCGCTGCTGGACCAGTACGAGACGCAGCGCTTTCGAGGGAAGCCGAGCGACTTCGGCGAGGACCGCCACCTTACGATCCTGATGCTGAAAGCAGGCTTTCGAACAGAGTATGTCCCGGAGGCCGTCGCGGCAACAGTCGTTCCCAACAGCATGGGTCCCTATCTGCGCCAACAGCTTCGCTGGGCCCGGAGCACTTTCCGTGACACGTTGCTGGCGTTCCAACTGCTGCGCGGCCTTAATATTTATCTCACATTGGACGTGATTGGCCAGAATATTGGCCCATTATTGCTCTCTTTGTCGATTCTGGCGGGGCTCGCGCAATTCGTAACGACAGGTACTGCGCCTTGGACGGCATGCCTGATGATTGCAGCCATGACTATAGTTCGCTGCAGCGTGGCAGCGTTTCGTGCGCGCCAACTTCGATTTCTCGGATTCTCGCTCCACACAGTCATCAACATCTTTCTCCTGCTCCCTTTGAAAGCATACGCGCTGTGTACTTTGAGCAATAGCGATTGGTTGTCGCGAAGCTCTGCGGCCAACGTGCCAGACACCGGCGGCAGCATTCCAAAGCCCGACTTGGTTGGATCTGACGCAGCTTACAGCGAACAGCAATAGTCACGTGACCTTAGGTGGAAGAGTTTTGAGCCAGGACCAGAAACATCAAGTGTTGAAGCGTAAGTTGGGCCCAGAGGAATTGCGGCGGCTCGAGACTCCTGCGATCGAACGGGAGTCTCACGGGCAAACAAGCGCGAAAAGCTCCGTGCCTGACTCTGCGTCAACCGTGGCAGTCGATTTTGCCGGCGTAACCAAGTCGTATGGGAACAAGATCGTTGTCGACGAACTGTCGTTCTCCGTTGCGTCGGGAGAGTGTTTCGGCCTCCTCGGACCAAACGGGGCGGGCAAAAGCACGATTGCGCGTATGCTCCTCGGCATGACATGCCCTGACGCGGGCGCGATCACGGTGCTCGGCGTCCCGGTGCCGGCGCGCGCTCGGCTGGCACGCAGGGGCATTGGCGTGGTCCCGCAATTCGACAATCTTGACCAGGAATTGACCGTACGCGAGAACTTGCTGGTGTTCGGACGCTACTTCGGCATGAGCACTCGTCAGAGCGAAGCGGTCATCCCGTCGCTTCTCGAGTTCGCTCGCCTCGAGCGCAAGGCGAATGCGCGCGTCTCGGAACTGTCCGGCGGCATGAAGCGATGCCTGACAATGGCGCGGGCGTTGATCAACGACCCCCAGCTCATTGTGATGGACGAGCCGACCACCGGCCTCGATCCGCACGCGCGCCACCTGATCTGGGAGCGGCTGCGCGCCCTGTTGGCACGTGGCAAGACGATTATCCTGACGACGCATTTCATGGAAGAGGCTGAGCGATTATGCGATCGGCTGTGCGTGCTCGAAAAGGGCCGCAACATCGCCGAAGGCGGCCCGCAGGCGCTGATCGACGAGCATATCGGATGCCAGGTCATGGAGATTTATGGCGGCGATCCGCACGAGTTGCTGTCGCTGGTCAAGCCACATTCCCAGCGCATCGAGGTCAGCGGCGAAACCCTTTATTGCTATGCGCCAGACCCTGACCAGGTGCGCACGCAACTGCAGGGGCGAGCAGGTCTGCGTCTTCTTCTGCGTCCAGCCAATCTCGAGGATGTTTTCTTGCGGCTGACCGGGCGCGAGATGGAGGAGTGAACGATGATTGAAGGTTTTGCGGCGGCGCTGCCGGCCAATGCGTGGAACTGGGTTGCGGTGTGGCGCCGCAACTATCTGGCATGGAAGAAAGTCTCACTCGTGACGATTCTCGGAAACCTTGCCGATCCTATGATCTATCTTTTCGGCCTAGGCACCGGCCTCGGCATAATGGTCGGCCGCGTCGACGGTGCGTCCTATATTGCCTTTTTGGCGGCCGGCATGGTCGCGGTAAGTGCGATGACCGCCTCTACCATGGAAACATTGTACGCGGCTTTCGCTCGCATGCACTCTCAGCGCACTTGGGAAGCAATGTTGTATACGCACGTTACCCTCGGCGACATCGTTCTGGGTGAACTGGCGTGGGCAGCCACCAAGGCCTTCTTGGCCGGTACGGCAATCACCATTGTCTCCGCAACGTTGGGTTATGCAGCCTGGCCGTCCGTCCTCTATGCGCTGCCAATCATTGCTCTCACTGGGTGCGTGTTTGCGAGCCTCGCGATGGTCGTCACCGCGCTTTCGCCCAGCTACGATTACTTCGTGTTTTACCAGACGCTTGTCCTCACACCTATGATGTTCCTGTCGGGCGCCGTTTTCCCATCGGATCAGCTGCCTCACGCGTTTCAGCAGATAGCGCGATGCATGCCGCTGTCACATGCGATCGACCTCATTCGTCCGGTTATGCTTGATCGCCCGATCGGCGGCATTGCCCTGCATGTCGGTGTGCTCGGCCTGTACGCGCTGTTGCCATTCTTCCTCTCGATGGCGCTGTTGCGCCGCCGACTCATGCGCTGACGCGAAAGAGAGGGAGATAAGCAATGCGCAACGGACTTCGTGCTGCCAATAAGCGACATCGCCAACAGAAATCGGCATGCCACCCAGGGTCTTCGGTGGCATCCACTCAATCTATCAACTGGGCCGCCCGGCACCTCGATCACAGGATCTCATGTTGATCCCCGGCGGAAGAGAATTTCTTTGAGGTTGGCGATGTCTGACTGGCGTTCGCGCCGGCGAACGACAACGCAGCCTGTGTTTTTGATCAAACGGCCTTGAGACAGGCCAATTCAGTCTTCCTATACGACAAATGGAGAGCGAGATGCTGTGTCTAGGATTGAGCGGCGGATTAGACAAAGTCTATGAAAACAGATTCCAGATTCCGAACTCATTCATGCACGATGGCGCTGCGGTACTCGTCCGAGACGGACAGGTCATTGCGGCCGTAGAAGAGGAACGCCTCAATCGGATCAAACACTCCAACAAGCTCCCAATCAGTTCGGTTCAATACTGTCTTTCAGCCGCTGGGGTTCAGCTCAGCGAAATCGATCATGTGGCGTACTACGCTACCGAAGCCTATTGCAACGCCATGCTCGAAAACATGCTTGCTTCCGAGCCGGACGCCTCCATTCCGTTGGATGCCAAATTTTTGGTGCAGCAGCTGTTGGCGCAGGAGTTCGGTACCGAACTCGACCCTTCGCGTATCTCATTCGTAAGTCATCATCAGGCGCACGCCGTGAGCGCTTTTGCAATGTCGGGCTTCGAGCAAAGTCTGATTTTCGCGATCGATGGCTCTGGTGATTTCCTGTCGGGCCTCGTGGCGGTAGGATCTGGTACTGAAATTTCGCAACTCGCGACTTTCCCAGAGAGCAATTCCCTTGGGCTATTTTATCTCGAGGTGATCCGGTATCTCGGCTACGGCTTGTTCGATGAATATAAGGTAATGGGGCTTGCCCCCTACGGCGATCCCGTTCCCTATCGCGAGCTTTTCGAGCAGTTCTATGAACTGTCTGCAAACGGCGAGTATCGGGTCCACCTGGACCGCATCGGTCCGACTTTGCTCCGCAGCATTCAGGTCCGGCAAAAGGGAATGCCATTCACCCAGCAGCATAAAGATGTGAGTGCGTCGTTGCAGGAAGCGCTCGAACGCATCGTGTTTCACATTCTTCGGCATCATCGTGAGGCCACCGGGATGACGCGGTTGTGCCTGGCCGGCGGCGTTGCGCACAATTGCTCCGTGAACGGCAAGCTGCTCTATTCAGGACTTTTCGAAGACATCTTCGTGCAGCCCGCGTCGCATGACGCTGGCTGCGCATTAGGCGCCGCACTCATCGTGTCTGGTGAGCTGGGCCGCCCCGCGCCGCGTGCGCGATTGCAGGAGGTTTATTGGGGGCCGGATCTCGCGAGCGATCATGCTGTCGAAGAGGAACTAAAAGCATGGGCGGGGCACCTGGAGTTTGAACGCACTGAGGAGGTGGCGGATAGGGCAGCCGAGTGGATGGCCGGTGGCGCCGTGATCGGCTGGGTGCAAGGTCGTTCGGAGTTCGGGCCGCGCGCGCTCGGAAATCGCAGCATTCTTGCCGACCCCAGGCCCGCCACAAACAAGGACCGGATCAACGCCATGGTCAAGAAGCGGGAAGGGTATCGCCCGTTCGCCCCGTCAGTGCTGGAGGAGGATGCGCGCGAATTTTTCGACCTCCCAGGCAGTGCGTGCGAATTTCCCTTCATGAATTTCGTGGTCCGTGTGCGCGACTCCAAGCGTGGTTTGCTCGGCGCCATCACCCACGTCGACGGTACGGCTCGGCTGCAAACAGTATCGCGCAAGGCCAGTCCGGCCTACTGGGACGTCATCAATGCCTTCAAGCAGCGCACTGGCATCCCAATTCTGCTCAATACGTCCTTCAACAACAATGCCGAGCCAATCGTTGATTCCGTTGCAGACTCGATTGCCACATTCCTGACGACAGAGCTGGATGGACTTGTGGTCGGGCCGTTCCTCGTCAAAAAACGGGCCGCAACGCTGCAGGATTGGACTGCGCTCGCGGTTTCATTGCCGCCTTATGTATCCCTGCATAAAGTCCGCGCATACACGGCGCAGGATCGCCAGGAGACCGTCTGCGAAATCCGAACGGATCACTCCAGCCGTGACTGTGCGCGTATTTCACATGAGTTGTTCGATATGCTGACGCGGATCGAAGGCGAAGCCGTGCTCGCGGATCTCCTCGATACAATTACGCTGGATCAGGCCCAGCGCGAGACTCTCACAGGAGAACTGCGACGATTGTGGGAGCAGCGCCGCGTTCGCATGCGTCCCTCGCAAGCTGCTCGCGTCCATCAAAACTGATGCCAATCGCTGGACGAAAGATAGCAGTTGCCGAAACACCGGTCTGTCCAAGCATCTTCATATGACTGTGCCCAGGCTGCGAGCATGCATAACGCCTATGGCAGTCGAGGATCAGTAATGGATTTGCTTGCCGGTGGCTCAAGACAGCACCAATTCGTCGTTTCTCGACGGCGGACCCGGTTCGGTGACTGCCTATGGTCTCCGGCATCAGCCTGGTGTTACGCATAGCGGACGGGACGTGCGAGCGGGCTGCGCGGCTCGCGGGATAAGGCGGCGGCCCTACGGCGCGCCAAGCCGGCATATTCGTCGTTGAGATGCTTTTGGCAAAATGCGTTGGTGGGGCGACGATCATGTCTTAGCGCGCCTTGACCCTTCGGCCCCCTCGTTGGCGATGCCCGACATCTGCTTTCGGGCAATCGCCTGATCGGGATGCGAGTCGAGGAAGGGGAGCTCACCTAACCCACGGCCGAATGCCCGTCGCGCACCTGCGCGATCGCAAGCGCCGTGGTGCTGTGCCATTCCATGCGAAGCGTGAGAGTCCTTTTCAGCCCGCGCAGAACCAGGAAGGAGGACATGGTCGAGAGCGCCGCGCCGGTGATGTAGCGCAAGCCCGTTTCGTACAGCGTGTGGAGGGCTTCCGCGTCGCCGAGGATTGCGCCGCAAAGGCGGCGGCCTCATTCGCCGCAACACTTTCGATCGTAGGTCGAGCTCAGGAAGACGCGTGGTTGACCGGCATTGGGAAAACCAGCCGGATCGTAGCCGTGATGGATGGCGCGGGTAGCGAAGCCGAATTTGGCATCGTTCGCAGATGTGCCACTTTCCGGTCTTGGATTGCGGTCTCGGGCATCGGCTTCAGACGTGCTCTTGGCTTTCGGAAGGAGTGGCTGCAAACTGGTTGATATGGAATGTCCAGTTGGCAGGAAAAGAAATGGTCCAGTCTCCAGGTCCCGGTGCTTCAACCCGCTCGCATGGCATGGGCGCGCGCCAGATCTACGAAGCGCTTCGCGAGCAGATCCTCAGAGGCGTTTACGGCACCGGCAGCCAGCTGCCGTCCTCCCGTGGTCTCGCCGAGGAACTTGGAGTCTCGCGAACGACCGTCACCGTCGCCTACGAGCAGCTGGCCGCGGAAGGTTTCATCGACATCCGTCAAGGCGCGCGCCCTCGTGTCGCATCCTCACTGCTGGGACATGAGCTGACCGCCAATCCCCCAAAACGGTTCGGCCCGGTTCACTTGTCAAGCTATGGCGAACGGCTGCGTGGTACTCCGCGCTGGCCGGATTACCTGCCGAACACGCTGAAGGTTGATTTCCGCTATGGCGTCCTGGCGCCCTCAGATTTCCCCGCATCGGTTTGGAAGCGCGCGATGAACGCGGCGATGGCGCAGCGGCCGGCACGGCTCGCCTATGACGATCCGTGCGGTTCGAGCCGGCTCCGCCAAGCGCTTCAGGGCTATCTCTGGCGCGCCCGTACTGTGCGCTGCGACCCCGAGCAGATCGTCATCGTCAATGGTTCGCAGCAGGGCCTCGATCTCTGCGCGCGCCTGCTGCTCGACCCCGGGGACAGCTTCGTCATCGAGGACCCCTGCTACAGGATGGCGCGCCAGGTCTTTGCCAGTACAGGTGCCACGCCCGTTCCCGTCGAGGTTGACGATCACGGCATGCAAACGGAGCAACTGGCGGGGGTCGCGGCCCGGCTGGCCTATGTGACGCCCTCGCATCAGTTTCCGCTCGGCGGCGTCATGCCGATCCCGCGGCGGCATCAGCTTCTGGAATGGGCGCGGGAGCAGGGCGCCTATGTCATCGAAGACGACTACGACAGCGAATATCGCTACGATATCAGCCCCGTTCCCCCGCTGCATACCCTCGAGGATCATGGGGCCGTCATCTACCTCGGCACCATCTCCAAGACGCTCTCGCCGATGCTGCGGATCGGTTATCTCGTCGTCCCGGCGGAATTCCTGCAGGTTTTCGAAACCGCCAAGCAGCTTGCCGACCGGCATTCTCCGATGGCGGGGCAGGAGTCATTGGCCTCTCTGATCGAGAGCGGTGGCTATGAAAGCCATGTGCGCCGCGTGCGCCGCATCAACGGCGAGCGCCGGGAGGCATTGCTGACCGCCCTGAAGCGGAGTTTTCAAGGTCGGATCGCCGTCCAGGGGGCAGAGGCTGGACTGCACGTCGTCATATGGTTCAACGACCTGCCGCGATCGCGTGAAACGGCGTTGGTCGAAGCTGCCCAATACGCCGGTCTCGGTCTGCACCCGATTTCGCCGCTTTATCATAGGCAGTCGGGAGCAGGCGAAGCCGACCGCGTCGGGCTTGTCATGGGCTATTCCGCCCTGAGCATCCGGCAGATCGAAAAAGGCGTCGAGATGCTGCGGGACGTCGTCGCTCGACTCTGAGACGCTGACGGTTCCGCACGCGGGTTAGAACGCATTCGCGGCCGCTCATCATAAACAGTTCATCGTTGAATAGTCGCGCGGCCGGGCGACTGCCGCGCTCATGGCCGGCTGACTAAGGTTGATGCTGCTGCCGCCGTGAGGTTGCGCGCGATCCAAGCCTTTGTCTCATCTATCCGCAACGTGGATGCTTGTCATCGAAACAATCGATTTTGCCGATTCGACAGAACGTCCCATAGGAAGAATTCAAGGATGCAGCCCTAAGGAGATTGTCGATGCATGCGTTGGCTCCGAGGAGCATTTTCTGGTGTGTCCCTCCTGGTCTGCACCGAACATCGAGCGAGCCGATCCCCTTTTCGACCAGGTACATCGGTGATCGGCGCAAGCTGCATCGCGTCGGCTCTTCGCGACAAGCTCCCCCCGATAGCGTAGGCCCCTACCTCAAGGATCGGGGTTATGCCGATTGCGAATGGCCGACCGGTACAACAATTGACCGCAAGGGTTCGCAGCTATGAGACGTCTCGATGACAGATGGGAGGCGCAGAGTGAATGCGCTGACGGCACCGGGCGTCGAAGCGTTTATCTGACGTTTGACGACGGTCCCAATCCATGTTTCACACCACAGATACTCGATGTGCTGGCGCAAAATCGGGTGCCAGCGACATTCTTCGTCATTGGTGCTTACGCCGCAGAGCATCCGGATCTCATCCAACGAATGATCGCAGAAGGGCATGAGGTAGGCAACCACACGATGTCTCATCCGGACCTGTCCAAATGCGGTTTGGGCGAAGTGCAACGTGAGGTATTTGAGGCGAACCAGGCCATCATGCTGGCATGCCCGCAGGCCTCGATCCGCTACATTCGCGCGCCATACGGCGCCTGGAGCGAAGAAGTGTTCACTGCCTCAGAGATCGCGGGGCTCGCGGCCCTTCATTGGTCGATCGACCCAAGAGACTGGTCGCGCCCCGGCACCGACGCGATCGTCGATGCAGTGCTCGCCTCGGTACGCCCCGGCGCAATCGTGCTCTTGCACGACGGATGCCCTCCCGACGAGTCGACACGGAGCACTCAAGCCAGTCTGCGCAACCAGACCGTTATGGCGCTGTCCAATCTGATTCCTGCATTAGATGCCTGCGGATATGAAATTCGCTCGCTTCCAGAACATCACTGAAATGCGAGATCGCATGGACCTGCTTTCCCAGCCAGTACCTGTGTGGTCTCGCTTATGAAGGCTTACAGGCCGTTTACGCCCTGCGAACAAGCACATCGGACGAACTGGTCGGCTCCGACAGTTGGCTAAGCCTAGACGTCTGTTGTCACCTGCTACGATGAGGACCCGCGCACGCTCTCGGCATGGCCCAGCACCGCCGGTAGGTTCACTCTTCGACGATTGTTTGAATGTATGGTCCACTTCGCGTTGGATCGATTTCATTGGGCTTGCCGCAGGCTCACATAGCGCGACCCTGCGGGATCGCTGGCTGCGTCCAAAAGGTTTGGCAAGCAATTCGCATACCGTGACCGGCACCGGGGATTCCGGTGCTCTGATCCGGCGCGCGATGCCATCTTTCACCAACTGGACTACCTAAATAGCTTCTGACTGGCTGTTTCCAACGGGCCAGCTTGCCGATACCTGACTTGGTAACGCAAGGAGTTTCGCGATGTACATCCCTCCCGCTTTCCGCGACGACGACAAGGAATGCCTGCGCGCGACCATTCGCGCGGCGCTGCTGGCGAACTTCGTTACCGTCACGGCGGAAGGGCCGCTCGCAACGCCACTGCCCCTCTTCCTTGACGAAAGCGAGGGCGAGCACGGCGTGATCTACGGGCACCTGGCGAAGGCCAATCCCCAGTGCCGTGTTCCGCCGCTGGGCGACGGCTTGGCCATCTTCATGGGGCCGGACGCTTACGTGACGCCGGCATGGTATGCGACCAAGCGGGAAACCGGGAAGGTCGTCCCGACCTGGAATTACGTCGCCGTCCACGCCTATGGCCCGGTCGAGTTCTTCGAGGATGCGGGAAGACTGCTGGACGTCGTGAATCGGCTGACCGACCACCACGAGGGCGAGCGCGCCTCGCCTTGGGCCGTGTCGGACGCGCCGCCGGATTTTGTACAGGCGCAACTCCGGGGAATCGTCGGCCTGCGCATGCCAATCACGAGGCTGGAGGGCAAGCGCAAAATGAGCCAGAACCGGAACGCGGCCGACCGCGCTGGCGTGGCGGCGGGCCTTGCGGCGAGCGAGCGGGCATCTGACCGCGACGTCGCCGCTCTCATCCCAAAATAATCTTCGTCGGAATCGACCATCATGCCAGAACTGACCCCATTCGCCCTGTACCTCGCCGCGGCCTCCGTGCTCGCCATCACCCCCGGTCCGGGCATCTTCTACGTTGCCGCGCGCACGCTCGCCGGTGGTCGTCGGGAAGGTATCGCTTCTAGCTTCGGCACGGGGTTGGGGGGCATGATCCACGTCCTCGCCGCAAGCTTAGGTGTTTCCGCGATCGTGCTCGAAAGCTCGGAACTGTTCTCCGCATTAAAGCTGTTCGGCGCGGTCTACCTCGTCTGGCTCGGCTTTCGCACCTTTCAAGCCGCCCGCCTCAAGGGAGCGACTGGCGGCGATGACGGCGCCGCAGTGGGTCCAGTCGGACCCCGGCGGGCGTTTCGTGAAGGGGTACTGGTCGAGGCGCTCAACCCGAAGACGGCAATCTTCTTCCTCGCCTTCATTCCGCAGTTCGCGAATCCGAGCGCAGGGCTCATAGCTCTGCAATTCGTGGTGCTTGGCTCCGTGTCCATTGCGCTCAACACGCTCGCCGACATCGTGGTTGCCGTCGTGGCCAGCGGCATTCAAGACGGCGCGGCAGCGCGTCCCGGGTTGATCCGCCGCCTGAGGGAGGCGTCAGGCGGCGCGATGATCGCGCTGGGCGTCTGCCTCGCTCTGGCGAAACACCCTGCTGCTTGAGTTTGAATCTGATCGGTTGGGCATCTTTCAGGGTTGGCGGGTACCTTGCGGAAGCAGTTGGATGGCTGCGAGCCAGTTCGGTCATTGCACCTATTCAAGCCATGTCTCAGGAGGCGCGGCACCGCCGTTTGGGTGAACGTCGGCTCATAAATGAGAGAAAAACATAGCGTGAGAGAAACGTGAGTACGACTGCCTCGCCTCGCTCATGCCCATCATTTCGGCCCTCGCGAATCAACGCACGGTAGAAGCCAGTCAGCCGAGAATGACGCCCGTTTCATGGAAGGAAAGCCAAGCCATGCGCCAAGCATCGCCCCGCTTTGCACTCGATTATTTGGCGACGCCCGGACTTGACGTCAGGGCACTTTTCGCTTTTGCCCGCGACCAGGGCCTAACCGATGTCCAGATCCGCAGCCAACCGGGCAGCAATGCTATTGCACGCGGCATGCCGGCGGCGGACGTCCGGTCTGCGGCCGCCGACACAGGCGTTGGGATTATTTCCGTCAATGCCCTCCAGCGCTTCAATGAGTGGACCCCCGCCCGCAGGGCCGAGGCGAGCAAGCTCGCCGATTATGCAGCGGCCTGCGGAGCCAAGACGCTCATGCTGGTGCCGGTCAACGACGGCTCCTGGCCCGCCAATGTCGAGCGCCGCGGCGATCTCCGCGTCGCCTTGAAGGCGCTCAAGCCGATCCTCCAGTCGCGCGGTCTGATCGGTCTCATCGAGCCGCTGGGCTTCCGGACCTGCTCGCTTCGATCGAAGAACGAAGCGGCTAAGGCCATTGCCGCCATTGATGGCCAATCCGTCTTCCGCCTCGTGCACGACACGTTCCACCACACGCTTGCCGGGGAGACGTTCTTCTCCTCCGAGCTGACCGGTCTCGTCCACATTTCAAGCGTGAACGATCCGATCCACTGGATTTACCCGGATCGCGTCCTAGTCGGTTCCGACAATGGCAGCCAGATCCGGGCGCTGCTTGATGGCGGCTATGGGGGGCCCTTCTCATTCGCACCGTTTGTCGACGCAGCCCACCCGCTGGACGACCTCGCAGGCGCACTTGCCGCGAGCATCGCTCTCTTCCGACACGGGCTATTGACGCGAGTGCCGGCGTGAGACGCGGGAGTAAATTAGGGCTGCCTGGGGCGCCTTTTGGCGTCCCCCGGAGAAGTCATTCGAGACGCCTCCTGTAGCAATATCTCTCGCAGCCAGATGCTTGCCGGATCACTGTTGTGAAGGGCGGGCCATTGAAGGGCCTCGGTGAACGTGGGTAGTGGCAGCGGAAGGTCGATGATCCGCAGGGGGAAGGTTTTTTTGAAATGCTGAACCAGCCGGAAGGGCATGGTCGCTATACGAGCTGTGCCTGAGACCATCGGCGGGATCATGCTAAAGGCCTGCACAACGATCTCGACACGTCTCTTGAGACCATGCTCAAGAAAAAACCGTTCCTCGATTGAGGGCTTCAGCGTCCGCCCGAACTTGACCGCAACGTGCCTCATCGACATGTATCTCTCGAATGTAAGCTGCCGTGGCAGCTGCTTGTTCGTGGAGCAGCCCACGCACACGAGCGTCTCGTCGAACAGCGCCGCTCTTGGATGGGCGCTTGACATGAACAATTCTGGAAAAATCAGAAAATCGACGTCACCGCGCCGGAGAAGCTCATCGGGGTCGTCGTCGATAGGCAACAATTCGAAGCTGACGGCGGGTGCTTCGCGTGCAACCCGCTCCACGACCTTTTCAAAAAACACGAGTGTGGCGAAATCGGAAAGAATGATCCTGAAACGGCGATCGGATTGAGCCGGATTAAACGGATCCCAAGAGATAATCGAGCACTGGATGTTCAGCAGTGCGCTGCGAACCGCGGGGGCGAGTGTTTCCGCACGCGGGGTTAGAACACGTTCGCGGCCGCTCGTCGTAAACAGTTCATCGTTGAAATAGTCGCGCAGCCGGGCGACGGCCGCGCTCATGGCCGGCTGACTAAGGTTGATGCTGCTTGCCGCCGCCGTGAGGGTCCGCTCGGTCAGCAGTGCGTCGAGCACGACGAGAAGGTTCAGATCAAGGCCCTTGAAGCGCATCTTTCACTTATCCATAGCGTGGATGCTCGCGATCTAAACAATCGATTTTACCAAACTTCCAGGGCGCTGCATAGATGACCGCACTTGACATGCGCCCGATCACGCCACTGCTTCTGCAGCGTGTGCCGGGAAATGACTTGTAAGTAGCCGATCATGTCGAACTCTCCGCCTTCTTCCAAAAGGCCTATGGGCGACAGGGGCTTTCAGGCGGTTGTAGCTGGGCCGGTGCAGGGCCGAAGGTTCGCGCAATCGGCTCTGATGTGCACGGCGTAGCAGCTCACTCGGACCTGCTGCGCCATTTCTTCACGGTTGGCGAGGTTGATTTCTTGGTAGGCGAGCTCGGATCGTACAGGATGCATCCGGATCTTGAGAGACTCGGAATGAGTCATTCTATCCGCATCATGCGGCCGGTGCTGCAGCAGCGTGGCATTCCATTCGCTTTTGGCATGGTTCGGCACCCGTTGCGAAACCATCTCGAGAGGTTCTGCAGAGACGGCCAGACGACCATAGTGCCGGGCGTTCGCATCGCCACACATGCGACCGCCAATGCGCTCGAGGTTTGCGATCAGGCACTGGGATTTTGTCCGCTCGGTTGCAGCCAATCGGCCCTCCATACCACGCCGCGATCCGCGTGATTTTCGATCCTTTGCACCGCGCTCGCCGTGCCCAGAAACGGCAAGTAGCAACTGCAACAGATAGGCTGGAGTCTGATGCTTGATCACATAAGAGCCGGAGCGAAGGGACGCGGCTCGTGCCCAGCAGGGACAAACAACCGAGACCTAAGCTTTGATTTCGCCAAAGGCATACTCATTACTTTGGTGATAATTGGGCACTTGTTACAATATTTAATCTACCAGGGCACCGACGCTTTCTGGCTGTCGCCGTATTTCAAGTCGATCTACATGTTTCATATGCCTCTATTTATGGCGATAAGCGGATACCTTTCTTCTGGGGCAATTTTGCGAAAATCGTTCACCCAGGGTGTCGGTGAGCGGGCAATGCAGCTACTACTGCCAATGCTATTTTGGTGTACGTTGATTTGGACGTTAAAGTCCGCAGTTATTTTTCCTACGAAGAGTTTGACTGATACTCTGTTAGATTTGTTGACGGAAGTTATTGGAACTTACTGGTTCATATGGGCCGCATTTATTTCGTTCATTCTGATTAGAGTTCTTACAACGTTCAACCGTCTATCGATGTGGATCATAAGCGCATCTGCAATTGCGGTCGCATTCGCACCCATCACGTTATCAATAACCCCGTTGTTAAAATACACTTACCCATTTTATTGTTTAGGGTTCCTGTTTGCCCAGCCGATCGGATGGCAGAATGGTGTCATCTGGCGTTACAAATCGATTTTTGTTGTCTTATTTTCGATAGCGGCTTTCATATGCTTCCTCGGATGGGGCAAGGAGACTTATGCCTACAACAATCTCGTTTTAATTCATGATGAACAGTCAGCTAAACGAGTTTTTCTGATGTTCTCTGGCTCTTTGGCGGCTTCTGCGGTAGCAATGCAGTCTATGTTCCAATGCTGGAGACTTGTCTATTCGACTAGAGTAGCTCGCTTTGTCGCGGTGCAGCTTGGTCAGAGCACGCTGCTGCTTTACCTGGTCCAGGGTGCCGTGTTTCGCCTCATGGATTTGATACAGTTTGGAGAAGTCTGGAATCTCACGACCAGAATCGCCTTCGCAACTGTGCTTGGAGTGGCGATTGTCGTCATAGCGATGGCAATTCGCAGTATTGCGCGCAACCTCGGATATGTGTCGCGGATCGTTGTCGGAGCGCCGCCGCACCCAAGTCCGCTCAAATCTCAATCTGTAATCAATTAGCCACGTGAAAAATTCGCATCTGTAATCGACATGTTTCATAGCTCCGGACCTATCCGATCGACTGTTGTACCGGTCGGCCATTCGCTCATCGGCCGCGCTATCCCCATAACTACGACGAGCACGTCCTCCACGCGCGCGGGCGGCAGGTCGGGACACAACACCTCTGAGTGGGACCGTAAACGAGCGCCCATAATGGTCACGATGACAAACAACCACGTTACGGACAGATGAGGCATGCGTTTCAAAGGCCTTGATCTGAACCTTCTCGTCGTGCTCGACGCACTGCTGACCGCGCGCAACCTCACGGCGGCGGCAAGCAGCATCAACCTTAGTCAGCCGGCCATGAGCGCGGCCGTCGCCCGGCTGCGCAACTATTTCAACGATGAACTGTTTACGATGAGCGGCCGCGAACGTGTTCTAACCCCGCGTGCGGAAACACTCGCTCCCGCAGTTCGTGGCGCACTCTTGCACATCCAATGCTCGATTATTTCTTGGGATCCGTTTAATCCGGCTCAATCCGATCGCCGCTTCAGGATCATTCTTTCCGATTTCGCCACACTCGTGTTTTTTGAAAAGGTCGTGGAGCGGGTTGCACGCGAAGCACCCGCCGTCAGCTTCGAATTGCGGCCGCTCGACCACGACCCCGATGAGCTTCTCCGGCGCGGTGACGTCGATTTTCTGATTCTTCCGGAATTTTTCATGTCAAGCGCCCATCCAAGAGCGGCGCTGTTCGACGAGACATTCGTGTGCGTGGGCTGCCCCACGAACAAGGAGTTGCCACGGCAGCTTACATTCGAGAGATACGTATCGATGAAGCACATTGCGTTCAGGGTCGGCGGTGCCCAGATGCCCTCCATCGAGGAACAGTTTTTGCTTGAGCATGGTCTCAAGAGACGTGTCGAGATCGTCGTGCAGGCCTTTAGCATGATTCCGCCGATGGTCTCAGGCACAGCTCGTATAGCGACCATGCCCTTCCGGCTGGTTCAGCATTTCAAAAAAACCTTTCCCCTGCGGATCATCGAACTTCCGCGGCCACTACCCACGTTCACCGAGGCCGTCCAATGGCCCACCCTTCACAACAGTGATCCGGCAAGCATCTGGATGCGGCAGATAATGTTGCAGGAGGCATCCCGCATGTGAAGTCGCGGGCACTCCTGGTCTTAGTCTCGATTTACTCAGCGCCTCATACGGGTGCGAACCGGCGTGTAAAATTGGGTCTGACGCAAATTCGATGATTTTGCATGACGCGTGCCACGTGTTTCCCCACGCTGGCAGCCGGCAACACCAAAAACGTGAAGTGGAAGAAGTACTTTTACCGCAAGCTGTGCGAGGCTGAAGGTTTTCGCCATGCGCCGCACCGAATTGCGGGGATCCTGAGCGTGAGATAACTCATCTCGTCGTCCTGCCGAATTCCGGTAAGCCGCCTTACCAAGGGCAGGCGGCGCTTGAGATTCCGCCGCTGGAAAGCCGCCGCGCGGGTCTGTCGACGTTCAATCGCGGCTGGATCACAGTTGGTGAATACAACTACGATATCGCCGAACGATCCTACTATTTCGGGCCGAATCAGAAGCCGCGGGGCATATTCGGCCCCGAGCTTCATGTAAGAGATCAGGCGCGCGATCCGCCCGATGCTCGCCGCAAGACAAAGCTGCATAGACCGCACGCTCTGACGGTTAGCAGCGGCCGTGTGGCCACGTAGCGTGTTCTCGCCTGTTGGAGGATCTTTCAAAATTCAGGTGGTTATACCTACACTGCAGCGACATTGTCGCCGTGCCAGAGCGGTCGACGGCGAGGCGGTCCGGTTCGGCACTCTCTTAGTTTCTCTCGTCGGCACCATCATTCGAAACGCCCCCGCCGGTCGAAATCGACCGGACAACAGCGTCCGATCACCCGGAGACGAGGCCTGCAACCGCCAAAAATCGTGCGTAGGATCGCACAGCGCGGCTGATGATTGCATCTTTCCCGCGCTGCACTGATGGCCTCTCTGTCAGGTGGTCTGAGGTTCGCGCTTCGGGCCGAGCAAGAACACTGTCAGGGCGGCGAGGAACGAGGCAACGGCGCTGTACGCAAGGGCACTGGCGACGCCGGCATTGTCCATCAGCAGTCCGCCGAAAATCGCGCCCGCTGCGATGGCCACCTGGAACGTTGCGGCCATCAGCCCACCGGCGCTTTCGGCCTGTTCGGGAGCGGCGTGCAGCACCATCCATGTCTGCAGTCCCACCGGCACCGCGCCGAAGGCAAAGCCCCATACGGTAACCGCAATCGCCGTGGCCCAAGCCGATGCTCCCAGCGTCAGCAGCGAGACAGTGGCCATCGCTATGAGCAGGGGCGGCAGCGCCGCGGCTGCCTTGAGGCTGTGCTCGGCCAGGAATGCGCCGGCCAAATTGCCGAAGAAGCCGCCGATGCCAAAGGCGAGCAACACGAGCGAGATCGTCTCGATATCAAGCGCGGGAAACTTCTCAAGGAAGGCGCGGATATAGGTGAAGCTGGCGAAATGCCCGGAAGCGACCAACAGGACGACCAAGATCGCGACTTTGATCATCGGATTCTTGGCCACATCCAGCAGACTGCGGAAGCTCGTCACTCCAATCGGAGGCAGCCTCGGAATGGTTATGAGTTGCACTACCAGCGTAACGGCGCCGACGACTGCAGCGATCATGAAGGCGGTTCGCCATCCCCAGATGTCGCCGACATAGGCGCCGATTGGAGCCGCGCAAACGGTAGCGCCGGTAACGCCGGTGAGGATGATCGACATGGCGCGCCGCAGGAGGTGACTTGGAACGAGCCGCATCGCCAGCGCTGCCGAAATCGACCAGAACCCTCCGAGCGCTATGCCGAGCACGACGCGGGCGGCCAGGAGAACCGGCAGCGACCCCGCGACGGCCGATAGAACGTTCGACAGGATCAGCAGCAGCGTCATCGCCCATATGACAATCCTGCGGTCCAGGGGCCTTGTGATGACGGCCATCGTCGGCGCCGAGATCGCCCCCACAATGGCGGTCGTTGTCAGCGCCTGTCCAACTGCACCCTCGGTGATAGAGAGATCATGTGCGAGCGGCGTCAGCACGGAGGCAGGCAGAAACTCTGCCGTCACAAGCCCGAAGGTGCCTAAGGCAAGCGAAATGACTGCACCCCATGCGGGACCAGACCGTTGATCTGGCTGTTCTGGGTCATGCAGAACTCCGTCCATGAAGCCCGTAGCGGATTCGGTCATCAACAGGGTCTCCAGTTTGGATGTGCTGTAAACTCGGGTGGCTGCGTTGACCCGCATTAACGCCAGAAGCGCCATTCCCTGCGGCATTGCACGGACGAGGGGATGTTCATCGCTTCGCGATTTTTTGTGACGGTGCGGCGTGCAAATCGATCGCCCTTTCCTTGGGCCGGACGACGATGTCGTCGTCGGAAAGCACGTCATCTTGCGATTCGTCGGCGATTGTCGCCATGATCCGATGGCGGACAGCTTCGGGGGGACCGCGCGTCGCCACCTTGGGAGGACGCGCTCGCGACGGTGAAAAAATACTTCAGTTCGAACACTTCGCGCGGGGTCTGCATGTATGTGTTCGACGTCACCCGGATTACCGTCGCCTGATGCACGTTGATCGCGTCGGCGACAGTCCTGAGACCGAGAGGCCGCACTTGGTCGACGCCGTGTTCCAAAAAGGCATCCTCCTGCCGGAGGCGGGTAAGCGACAATTGGGCGAGCGCCACGGCTCCGTCAGTCTCGAACCAGCCATCGCAAATCAGATACCGGAGCAGGGACGTCTGGAGGGGACGTTCGGCGCAAACGTGCACGGTCTCCTTGGGCGCTGGTATGGAACTTCGCGTTTTTGCCAGGGTTCTGTTCATCGCTTTCGACGTGCTTTGATGGGCTCTAACGGATAACAGCAAGCGCTATGCCATTTCATTTGGGGGCACCGAATCGGACTATCTTTTGCCGAAGCCCTGTCGGCTTGAGCAGGGCGCCGTGCCTTGACCGAGACGGCGCGCGCCGCACAATCGCTTGGTCACCCGGACCGCAAAGGTGCTATACTGTCGGAGTAGTCAGAACTTCCGCACCGGCTAGGGAAGACGAAAACCGTTCCGGACGGGCCGAGCCGATGCATTGCCGCACGCCGGCATCGACCGCGTAAGGCTTTGTCTCTAACGTGTAATTGCGTGCGCAGGCTGCGATCTGCGAAGACGCGGCCGTCGCGCCTACGATCGCGCTGTTGCTGCTCCCCCTGTCGAGGAAGGCCTTTGACACCTTCGAGCTCTTCAGCACGGCGCGCCGGTCTCCACGCCGTGAGGATCGAGTCCGGCTGGGCGTCACGGCGTTTGCATGATTGAGATTCCTTGATTTGCCCCCTCGTGCGCGCCTATCCGAAAACATTGTTGTGTCCCGAAGGCTGACAAGAATGTCGCAAGCGCGACCAAAAGATCGCCACGGCCCACAGGGGCAATTGCGACCAGTGGCCTTCTTCGGAAATCGGGGGAGCAATACCCTTTCCTCGTCACTTCGGACGCGGGCTCAGCTGTGCCCGCCGCGCCGCTAGGAACGACCTAACCTTAGCGGATGGCGGCTGGCCGATCACCCCGGGCATGTCCGCGTCGATCAAAGGAAAGCGTCTGGTCTCAGCCAGGCGGACCTCGCGAAGGCAATCGGTATCAATGTGGTCGAGTTCCTCGATCACGCCTAGACGATCGGTTTCGCTCCACGGGAACCTGCTGATGCGGATTTCGACCAAGACCCGGTCGCTGTTTACCCTCGAATGAGTCCGCCATGCCGAGGCGGCTCGTCGATAGCCGAGGGTTGGCGCCTCTCCGGGGCGCGTTGGCTGCACGTTCCGTCCCTTGGACCCCGCCTCCGGCAACAATATCCGGCCGCCAAAGCTCGCCCTTGCCAGTGCTCGATTACCACGCCGAGATGCCTGCTGGAGCTTCCGGTGCACGGGCACATTTATCGATCCGGCACGGTGTTGAGCGTGCGGAACCCGCCGCACGCGTTCCGATCGTTTGTTGTGCTCACCCGATCACGCGACCTGTCCCCACACGTCTTGAGGACCATTCCCCTGCGGCTGGCTCATTGACCTATGGGCGGTTCCAGCCCGCCCGAAACCCTCGCCACCAGCTTTTTTCCCCGCCGCATGACGCGGCTTCCTCGCGCCCGCTTCGCTTCAAAAAAGCTGCCCGCTCGGGTCCTTCGCTGCCGCTGCGGCCCTGCCGGGTTCGGGCGGTCCGGACGCGCCCATCACGGTCCGCCATCGCAGGGGAATGGTCCCCGGCGACAGCAAAAGGAGACAGGAAAATGACCGCGATCGGTTACGTCAACAAGCAGGAAAACGGCAGCTACAAAGGCCAGCTCAGGACACTCAGCGTCCGCGCCGACATCGACATCGTGCCCAATCGGAGCAAGTCCGCCGACAACCATCCCGACTTCCGGGTGCTGACGCAGGGCGTGGAGGTCGGCGCCGGCTGGATCCGAACCGGGGAGACTTCCGGCAACGACTATGTGAGCTTGTCCATCGCCGCACCGGAGTTCGGTCCGCGCAAGCTCTACGCCAATCTCGGCCGCGCCGCCGGCCAAGACGATCAAGACACCTACGCCGTCATCTGGAACCCGGCCGACTGACCGGCCGGCTCAAGCCCTCGCGCCGCAACTCGGCGCGGGGGTTTCCCGCCGACGCTCGCCCGAAGGGGCGGCGAAAACTCCCACCCGACTCTTCGCCCGTCCCCACGACGACCTCGTTCGCCGATCCTCGGGGTCGCTTGTCCGAAGCGAAACGAGGACCATCATGGACGACGAAAACGACCGCGCGGCCCGCGCCAAGAAGGGCAGTCCGTTTCTGAACACCGCGCAGGCTGCCTTCTATATCGGCCTGTCCCAGCGCACCCTGGAAAAGATGCGGCTGACCGGCGGCGGCCCGAAATACCGCAAGCACGGCCGCTATGTCCGCTACCACATCGACGAACTCGACGACTGGTCGAAAGGCCGCCCGCCAGAACCTGGCTCCGACGATGACAAGGGCGGTTCCGGCTCAGCCGACGAGGGAGACCGCTCATGAGCCGGCGGCCTTCCATCCATCTGATCGGCAGCCGTTTGCGGCGCGTTCGGGCGCGCAAGGCAATCGCCATCGCCGCGATTGGCCTGAGCCTGACAGGCTTCACGGCGCTCCCAAAGCCGTCTCCCTTGCTGGTCTGGAACGCCTCGGCTAGCGCGCCGGTCGGTCTCTATCGCGTTGGGTCTGGCACGCCTGCGCGCGGCGATCTTGTGCTCGCCCGCCCGCCTGGCTTCGTTGCCTATCTCGCCGACCAACGCGGCTATCTGCCTCGCAATATACCGCTGGTGAAGCGTCTCGCCGCGCTGCCGGACGAGCATGTCTGCGCCTTTAGTAATGCCATCATCATCGGCGGCGAGATCGTCGCCCGTCGGCTCAAAATCGACACGCAAGGCCGTCCGCTGCCCTGGTGGAACGGCTGCCGAGCGCTCGCCCATGACGAGGTTTTCCTGCTCGGCAACGAGAAAAATCACTCCTTCGACAGTCGATATTTCGGGCCGGTGCCGGCCGAAAACATCATCGGGAGGCTGGTGCCGCTATGGACCGAATGACCCTCCTGATGCTCGGCATGATCGCCGTCGCGCCATGCGCCTGTTCCGCCTCGACCGGCGCTGAGCCAGCCGTCATCTCCCAAAGTCCGCAGCTGCAACGATGGCAGCACTTCGTATCGGAAGCAAGCGCACGCTTCCACATTCCCCAGGCCTGGATTTGCGCCGTCATCGATGCCGAAAGCCGCGGCAAGACCGTCCTCGATGGCCGTCCCATCACCTCCCGCGCCGGCGCCATGGGCCTCATGCAGGTGATGCCCGGCACCTATCAGGAGATGCGCGTCGAGCACGGTCTGGGAGCCGACCCGCACGATCCGCGCGACAACATCTTGGCCGGAACCGCCTATCTCAGCGCCATGTATAAGCGTTTCGGATTCCCCGGCCTGTTTGCCGCCTACAACGCTGGACCCGAGCGCTATCAAGGCCATTTGAAGCTTCGAAGGCCGCTGCCGAAAGAGACCGTTGCCTATCTGAAACAGCTTGAGGCGACGGGGATTTCGGCGGCCGACATGAACGAATTCAAAGGCCAATCCACAACTTCAAAGGGGCGGAACGCTCCCTCCGGACGCTCTTTGTTCTTCCTTCGCGACGGTGTTCGCGCCGGTGAAACGAATGGCGGCCTTTTCGTGCCGCTCGGCAGGGATCGCGCGCGGCCAAGGAAGCACAATGGCTAGCGTTGTTGAGGGCATCCGGGAGGGGCCGGGGACGCTTAAGGCGAGGGGCGCGTAAGGCAAGATAAAGGCACCGCCTCCATGAGGCGGCGAGGCCTTTGTCTGCACATCGTTTTTGCCGGAGGCTGCCGGCGGCGCCAGGAGGGTGGGCCAGCGAGACTCAGGTTTCGCTTGAATTTGCCCGGAGGCTGGTATGCAGGACGATGAGTTCAGGCCGAAGCTCGGCAAGATCGGCTCGCGCGGCTCGAATGCAGGCAAGCGCTATGCCGGCCAGGTCAAGGCAGCGATCAACCGAGCCGGCGGCCGCCTCCAGCACGGCGGTCGCTTCACGGGGAGCCGGACAGGCCGCGGCGGGGCGGCGGCCGCGCTGCTCAAGTCACGCGACCGGTATGCCGCCTTCCGGCAGCGGCGGGTGATGGTCAAGGCGCGGATTGTGAAGCTGGCCGGCAAGGGTGCGGACGGGGCGCGTGCGCATCTGCGCTACATCCAGCGCGATGGCGTCACCAGGGAAGGCGAACCCGGCAAACTCTATGGCCCCGGCAGTGATCGCATCGACAGTAAGGCCTTCGTCGATCGCGCGGATAGCGACCGGCATCAATTCCGCTTTATCGTCGCACCGGAAGACGGCATTGAGTATGACGACCTCAAGCCGCTGACGCGGCGGCTCATGGCGCAGATGGAGGAGGATCTCGGCACCAGGCTCGACTGGGTTGCCGTCGACCATTTCAACACCGGCCATCCGCACACCCATATCATTGTCCGCGGCAAGGATGATCGCGGCGAAAACCTCGTCATCGCGCGGGAGTATATTTCGAGCGGCATCCGCGAACGGGCGGCCGAACTGGTGAGCCTCGACCTCGGTCCCCGCACCGACCGCGAGATTGAACAGCGCTTGCGCCAGGAAATGGAGCAGGAACGCTTCACCAGCATCGACCGGCAGCTGCTGCGCATGCGCGATGAGGACCGACTTGTTTCTACGGACGGCCGCGACGCCTTTCGCCAGACGCTGCATCAAGGCCGTCTGCGCAAGCTCGAGCGGATGGGCTTAGCCGAGGAGGTCGACCCGGTCCGCTGGCGCCTGGATGATGAGCTGGAAGCCACGCTGCGCCGCACCGGCGAACGCGGCGACATCATCAAGACCATGCACCGCGAACTGACTGGCAAGGGGCTCGCTCGCAGTGCCGCCGATTACCTTGTCCACGATCGACGTGAAGAGCCCTCCCCACCGGTCGTCGGCCGCCTCGTCGCGCGCGGGCTCGCCGACGAAATCAACGATCGGCATTACCTCATCGTCGACGGCGTTGACGGCAAAAGCCATTGGATAGACATCGGCAAAGGCGAGTTGACAGAACCGACGCCCGACGGCTGCATCGTGCGTGTCACGTCGAGGGATACCAAGCCCAGGCAAGTCGACCGTACAATCGCCGACATCGCTACCGCACACGGCGGCCGTTACAGCGTCGATATGCACCTCAAGCATGATGCGTTCGCCACCGAAAGCTTTGCCGAGACGCATATCCGCCGGCTGGAGGCGATCCGGCGCTCCACCGGCGGCGTGGAGCGCGAGCCGAATGGCACCTGGATCATCGCGCCGGATCATCTCGATCGTGTCGCGGAATACGAGCGCCTGCGGGCCAGGGTCGAGCCTGTGATAGTCGAGAAGCTCTCATCAATGCCGCTGGAACGCCAAGTCAGCTTCGAAGGCGCCACCTGGCTCGACCGGAACCTGGTTGCCGAGAGACCGGAGCCGTTGCGCAACTCAGGCTTCGGGCATGAGGTGCGGGAGGCGCATGCCCGTCGGCGGCAGTGGCTGATCGCGCAAGGCCTCGCGCACGAAGAACAGGACCGGGTCGTCTATCGTGCCAACATGATTTCGATCCTGCGCCAGCGCGAGCTGAACCGTGTCGCCGGCCAGCTGTCGGATCAGCTCGGTCTCTCGTATGCCGAAGCGCAGCCTGGAGAACGAATAGAAGGCACGCTGCGCCGATCGGTCGAGCTTGCCAGCGGCAAATATGCCGTGATCGATAAGTCGCGCGAGTTCACGCTCGTGCCATGGAGGCCGGTGCTTGATCGGTACATCGGAAAGGAGGTGTCCGGGATCATGCGCGGGGAGGGGGTTTCATGGACCATCGGGCGGCAGAGGAGCGGGCCGAGTGTTTCGTGACATGGCTGCACGGAATCTTCGTCCGCGCAGCAGAAAGCGCGCTCCGTCGAGAGCTGCATGGTTAGCCGGCTTACTTAGAGGTATGGATATCGTGACGATTTAAACGGCTGATAATGCAAGATTATCGTTCGTTTTGTTGCTCCGACAGGCTGTGCGTTTTGGTGCAAAAACCATGGCGCAAAGCGCACGGGCGTTTTACCCTCCACATCATGATTCGCCTCGATCCCGCGACCAGCCCCGCCCTGCCGCCGGCCGTGCCTGTCTGGGCGCTCGCCGTCGGCGCCCCCAGCGACGCCGACGCCGCCTTCCAGGCCGGCGCCGCCCTGGCCGCGCTCGACACGCTCGCCCGCGCGCAAGCCAGCTGGGCCGGAGCCTGGCGGCAGCGGCTGGCGCTTCGTTGTGCCACCGCCAGCATGCGGCTGGCCGGCCGCGCCGAGGACGAAGCCGCCTTGCGCGACGCCTGGCACCTGCGTCCGGCCGGCGCCGATCCCGGTCCCGCCGGCAGCATCTTTGGCGCCTGGCGGCAGTTGGCCGGGCAGCCACCCGCCGCTACGCCCGACCGGCTCGACAAGATACTCGACCAGCTTGGCCTCCATTGGGATGTCGAGGCGCTGTCTGCGCTTTGTGAACACATCGACGAGCTGGCGCGCTCGGGGCGGCCGGCGCCGTTCGCCGCCGCGGCGATCGCCGCTCACGTCGTCGCCATGCGGCCCGATGCCGAGCTTTTGGGCTGGTGGCTCGCCGACCTGGTGCTGGCGCAAGGCCTGCGCTGGCCGCGACCGCTGCCGCTGCTGATGGCGCAAGCCTTTGGCCCGGCTTTTCGCGGCGAGGCCGGCGGCAAGCGCATCCGACCCGGGGACAAGAATTTTGAGCGGGCGGTTTGCATCGCGCTCGTTGCGGCCGCCGCCGACGCTTGTCGGTTGGCCGCCGAGTTGTCGCGTCGTGCCAAAAGACTCATCGCCATCGCACCAAAATTGCGCGCCAAGGGCGCCGGTGACGTGATTTTTTTGCTGCTCAATGAAGACGCCGTTTCGGGCTCGCTGACGACCAAAAACCTGTCCCGCTTTGCGTCGCGGCGCCTGTTCGACCGGCTGCAACAATTGGATGCCGTGCGCGAGCTCTCCGGCCGCACCACCTTTCGGCTGTTTGCGTTGTAGCGATGAGCGAAGCGTCTGCCCGCCGCAAGCCAAACGGTCAGCCAGCTTTGCTGGATACCGAGCTGGAGCACCTGCCGCCAGAACTGCGCTGGCGCGAGTGGATGGGCCGCGTTGAAGCTGTGATTTTTGCGGCCAGCGAACCGGTGACACGTAGTGTCCTCGCGCGGGTGGTGGGAAAAAACTGCAATATCGAGCTGATCATCGACGACATCCGCGCCGAGCTCGCCGGCCGCCCCTATGAGCTGGTCGCGGTCGCCGGCGGCTGGCAGCACCGGACCAAAAAGGTTTTTGGCGACGCCATCCGCGCAGCCTTCGGCACGGCAGCGTGCGCGGGGCCAAAAGAGCTGACGCAATCGGAGGCGCTCGTGCTGATGTGCATTGCCTATTTCCAGCCGATCACCCGTGGCGAACTGTCGAGCTTCTTCGGCAAGGAGGTGTCGCGCGACGTGATCGGCGTCCTGCGCGCGCAGGGGCTCATCGCCTCGGGGCCGCGTTCGCCGCAGCCCGGCGCGCCCTACACCTATGTGACGACCAAAACGTTCCTGTCGCAGTTCGGGCTCGACACGCTGCGCCAGCTGCCGGATTTCGAGGCGCTGGAGGACGCAGGGCTGCTGTCGAAAGAAAAGCTGCTGGCCGGCGGTATTCCTGCCGGTTTGGCTAACAGAGAAGGCGAGGACGATTTCGTTGGAGATCAGATCTCGTAAGTGGGGCGTTGCGGCGTTAAGACCATGAAAGACACTCGATGACGTGTACCGCAGTTGCGAGCATGCCTTTGCGCGGTCGTTAAGCGGTCGATCGGTGATCGTCCTGTCGAACAACGCCGGCTGTGCAGTGGCCAGACTCGCGGTGCAGACGTCGCCTTGCGACGGACGTCGGCGGTGAATGGGCCATTGATGAGGTTGACGCCAGGTTCGGCCGGAATACGCTGATCCGGCAGCGATGGACTTCGAGCGCGGCTGGTCGAATAAATTCGAGGGAAAATCCCTTGCTTCACGACCCGATATGAGGACCCGCCAAACCTGGTTTCTTTTTCGTAAATTTTCTTCGCCTCCTCTCTTGTAAGAAAGCATTGGCGTTCACATCTGACGCCAACACTTCGACGGAGAAGTTGAAATTTGTATTATGCAAATTACTGGCGGGAGGAAACCAAAAAAAATGGCAGACTATTTTGAGATCGATTTTCTTGGCGTTGAAACCAAGAAGAGCGGAGACGCGATCGCGCTGCGGTACGAGAAGGACGGCGCGACCTATATCCATGTCGTTGACGGCGGCTACGTCGACACCGGCAAGTCGTTGCGTGACCACATCGTTGCACACTACGGAAACCCGACGTTCATCCACCACGTCGTCGCCACCCACAATGACGGTGACCACGCCCGCGGCCTCGTGGAGATACTCGAGCACTTCGATGTCGGCGTGCTGTGGATGAACCGGCCCTGGATCTATGCTGCGGAGATCATCGACAGGTTCGAGACGTACAATGACGTCGACCGGCTGCGCTCCAAGCTGCGCTCGGCGTACGCGAACCTGGCAGCACTGGAAGAAATCGCAGAGCGGAAGGGCATCGAGATCCGCGAAGCGTTCCAGGGGGCCGCGATCGGTGCGTTCCGCGTGATGGCGCCGACGCGTAACCGGTTCCTGGACCTGGTGGTCACCTCCGACAAGACTCCGGAAGGCAAGACCGAAACGTCGGCCTTCGACGGGTTCCTGACCACGCTGGTGGAAAAAGGCAAAAGCGCGGTGGCCTACATCCGGGCCGCGTGGGGCGCCGAGGCGTTCCCTGCGGAGGATACCAGCAACGAGAACGAGATGAGCGTCGTGCAGTATGCAAACCTGTGCGGTAAGAAGATCCTTCTGACCGCCGACACTGGGCGGGACGGGCTGGCGGAGGTCATCGCCTATGCGCCCTCTGCGGGCCTGCAGCTTCCGGGCGTCGACCGGTTCCAGGTCCCGCACCATGGCGGCCGACGCAACCTAACGACAGAACTGCTGAATTTGATGCTCGGAGAGCCGGTGGACAGCAAGCCTCAACAGGGTCATTTCACCGCGGTCATCAGCTCCGCCAAGGAAGACGAAGACCATCCTCGCAAGGTGGTGATGCGCGCAATGATCCATCGCGGCGCCAATCTACACATGACGGAAGGGGTGAGCTTCCGGACAGCATGGAATGCTCCGTCCCGGGAGGGGTGGAGCCCCGCGACGCCGGCTGCCTATCCCGAAGAGTATGAGGAATAGGCTATGGCCATCCCCTTGACCACCGATATCGCTCAGATGTTCGACGGCTATGGCCGGCAGGCTCGGCTGTTTCCGGGCTTACTGACGATCTTTCCGCCGCTGCTGGCGGTCTTTGCCTGGTTCCCCTGGCTGCTTCTGTCCAGTATCGGCGCGACGCTATTGACGGTTGCCACTTCGTGCGGCCTCCTCTACGCGCTCGGGTCCTATGCCCGCACCAAGGGGCGGCGCATTGAGCCGAGTCTGCGGAAGGCATGGGGAGGGTGGCCGACGACCATCATCCTGCGCCACCGCGACAGCCATCTCGATCAGCACACGCGCCAGCGCTACCTCAGCTTCCTGGGCTCGGCGGTGCCGGACTTGCCGGCGTTTCCCACGGCCGAACAGGAAGCTGTCGATCCGTCAGGAGCTGACGCGGTCTATGACTCGGCGATTGTCTGGCTCAAGGAGATGGCGCGGGGCAAAGACTTTTCGATGGTTCATCGGGAAAATGCGCAATACGGCTTCCGCCGCAACCTGCGTGGCCTGAAGCCGGTGGGCATCATCATCTGCGGGCTGACGCTGGCCGCGTCGGCCTGTGCGATCGTCTACAGCAATCCGGGGTTTTTCAATCTGTTGCAGAAGCACGACTGGCGCATGGCAATCGGCGCGCTCGTGCCGCTCGGGCCGGCCGTGCTTTCGGCCATGGCCGTCAATGCGGCCGCAATCATCATCTGGGTCTTTGTCGTGACCAGGCAATGGGTTTGGGAGGCCGGGGTGCAGTACGCGACCGCGCTACTTTCCGCCTGCGATACGATCAGGCTGCGCCGCATGCTGCCCAACGCATCGACGACGGCGGCCTAGATGGATCTCAGGATTTTTGACGTTGAGCACGGGCAGTGCTCGCATATTGTCACGGATACCGGCCGGCATGTCCTAATCGATGCCGGTCATAATTCGACGACAAACTGGCGGCCGTCCACCTATCTGCCCGGCAAGAACATTCGCCATATCGACAAGCTGATTATATCGAATTTTGACGAGGATCATGCGAGCGACCTCCACAATCTGGTGCGGGTCGTCGACATACGCACCTTGACCAAAAATCCCTCGGTGTCGGCGCACAGCCTTCGCCGATTGAAAAAAATCGGCGGAATTGGCAGGGGCATCGACACGCTGGCAAATATGATGACGACCTATACGGGACCGCTCAGCGGCGATGTCGATTACGGCGATTTCAGGATTCGATGCTTCTGGAACAACTACCCTTCCGACTTCGAAGACGAAAATAACCTGAGCCTGGTGTCAATCATCGAGAGCCACGGCATCCGCATCTGCTTTCCCGGTGACATGGAAGTTGCGGGATGGGAGAGGCTGCTGCAGCGGCAAAGTTTTCGGGCAGCGATGGGCCAGGTTGATATTCTGATAGCCTCCCATCACGGCAGGCGCAACGGCTGCAGCGATCGCCTATTTCGCGAGACTGGCCTGTTCCCCTATTTTATCGTCGTATCCGATTCTGGACAGGAATACGCCACCCAAGAGACGCAGCGTTGGTACCGGGAGCGATGCCGCGGCATCGATCTGAACGGTAAACGCAGACGCGTGCTTACCACTCGTAAGGATGGCCGTGTGCGAATTCAGACCGGTCCGCAGGGAGCCCTCGTCGACGTGTTTTAGGTGGCAACGGTAGCTCAGTACCGATCGCCGTCTTTGACGAGCTCTAGCATCTCAGTTGCGCTGTTTTTGAATTTTGGTTTTGAAGCGAGGATTGTCAGCCGCCTTGTGACATCTTCGAAGTCCATAAACGGGTCGATGTCTTGTTTCTTCAACACATCGAACGTTCCTCGATCACTGCTGTTGATCTGAGATGTCAGCCCTTTGAGGACCTGTAACAGCCCTTCATTCGATTTGATGTGAGCAGCCAGTTTTCTGCGCGGTCCTTTTGCATCACCCGCCTGAAGCCAAGCGTAAAGCAGACTTAATGGGCTGCGCGATTGTAGGATTTCGTCGACGGCCATCGCTTTGTACCGCTTGAGCATGATGCGCGTTGCCGCATCCAGCTGCCGCTCGCTAACCAGCAGCCAATCGCCGGCGGGACGATCCTGATCGCCATACCGCCCGTGTGCGAAAACCTCGCGTCTGAAGACGAAAGTGAGCCAGCCAATCGCTCTGCCGGATTCAAACATCTCGTTAGTTGTACGATCACGCACAGCTGGCTTGAGACGAGTGGAAACGAGACGGATGAGGGGAAGAGTCCTGTCCCACAGGGAATTGAAAGCAAATCCATCAAAAGGGCGCAGCCGGAAAGCTTCGTCCATGCTGTTGCCGAGGGCCAGGAGTAGGTTGCGAGACTGCGGGACATCCAATATCTCATAAGCCCCGCCCTTGATCCGCTCGACCATCAGATCGCATTTGCTGAGCAATCCCGTAGCCTTTTGAGCATGCAGCGCCAGCAGCAACGCAGAGGCCTCCTCCGGACCGGATGCCAGCGCTCGCCACATCGCATCGAAGTCGGCTTGTGTAAGGGCGTGTGACGGGCTCGCCATGGCAAAATAGAGCCTGTAGTGATCAGGACTCGCCAAACGCCGCTTTCGAATCGCGATGTCTCTCTTCCGGTCATCAACTTTTTCGAAAAGTTGGAATGGAGAATCGTCCTTTGCAAAACTGGGTGTGAGGCCCGGCAGCTGCGAAGCAAACACATGTCGATACATGTGATCGTCGAACGCAGACTTCCCAGCCGCCGTTTCCAGCGAGGCTGATTGGAGGTTTTTCTCGGCGTCTTCGATGCGCGCTGTGCCAAGAGACAGCGCAGCGGCCGATCCACAATAGGCTTCAATCCAGCGATAAAGGGACGGGTTTCCGTCTTTTATCAGTTGTAGCCAGACGAGATCGGCGAGATCGGCATGGATGTCACGCAAGGGAGGCCAAAAGAAGCGGATTGCATCCAGAGTCCTGACCACAGATCGAGGGGTGCGCAGTCGGCGGCCACCTTCATAATCTATCACCTGACGGAGGCGCTCGCGTTCGTCATCGTCTTTTACGGAGGCGATCTGCTGAAGTTCCTCGGCAAACCACTGGCGCAACTGAAACGCTTCCGGCTTAGGTACCATGACCGTCAGCTGAACAATCTTCTCCAGAAATGCACCCCCGTCCTGGACGCTGGCGGCTTCTTGGACGCTGTGGGCAAGCACCTCGCTGTCATAACAAAGCAGATAGATCATATTCGGGAGATCGATCACCGACTTAACCAGGCGGAGTGTTTCAAGGATTTCGGCTGGTTCCAATCTATCTATATCATCGATCGTCACCACGAAGCGATGGCCGAGGTCCCGCAGGGATTTAACCAGCTTGTCTTTGAGAGACGCTAATTGCGGCGGCGCTTTCTTGCCGGCGACAGCATCTCCCACGACCTTAATGCCTGTGCCGGCGTATTTGAGTGGCCCGACACCCGTGATATCGCCTACAAACTCAACCAAACCGCCAGCCTTGCTTAACCCCGACATGAACGCTTGAAGGGCTTCGCCGGCCTCCTTGGCCTTTTTGATCGATATTTTTGTTGCATCGCCAGCGGCCAGCGCAGCCTGATCCAGCTGGTCGGACAACTCAGTAAACAGACTGCTGATCAAGGCATCCCGATTGCCGATCAGCCAGGGCCGGAAATGAATAACAGTCGGCCGTCGCGAGTGTGGCAGATTCTCGAGTTCTTCACCGACCAGATAGAGCAGGCTGGATTTGCCGGAGCCCCAAGCCCCCTCCAAACCCACAACCAGTCCGTCCTCCGAGGCTCGATCGACAAGTGATACCGCAATTCGTTTCGCAACCTCGCGGAAACCAAGCTTGTCGTCATCGCCGGCGCTCAGGGCGCGATCACCTCGTACAGAATGGTCGGTCCGTTTCATATGTAGGTCTCATCCCCAGCAGCGAATCCGCGAAATCGCTTCCCCGCGGCCCTTCTATCGGTGGCTCCGAATCGCCCCTTGTCGACAGTCTCTGTGTCGGTTTTCATTTGCATCTTTTAAGCGTTAGCCCGGCACTCAACGCGCTTGGCATAAGATTCGGGATGTGGACAAAGCGATGATCCAGGAAGACGTTTCAAGAGCTATTTTCAACCTCAAACCGGCATGCTGATATGTAGAGATGGGCGGACCGCCCAAAGCGTTGGCGAACAAGGCGGCTGATACTGTAAGCTTTAGGGCGCTGGGTGCAGTTCGTCGTCACGACCCTAATTCCAGATATCATATGGGGCAGGCTGTGACAGAGACTATTGAACTTCCACGCCAATCGGATGGCACAGGCTTCTATCTGCATTTCACAGGCGGTTTCCGCGCCGCCAACCTCGCCGAAGGCGGTTGGAGGATTGAACCCGTCTTCGTCAACGATAAGCCGTGTGCCACGGGCCCTCTGACAATGGCCCAGCTTCAATTGCTCACGACACAGAACAAATTCCGCGCAGTTGCATTCCAACGATTGGGTTGGATGGATGGCGTATACCATTCCGCTTGGGCGCCGATTGTTCCTGAGAAAGCCAACCATTCCGAAGGTCCGGCAGAGCTCTGGAGGAACATTGCGGGAAATATCTCGCGCCCGCGCACCAAAGAGCTTTTCGAATCTGCCAAGCATCCTGCCGAAGAAGAAATTGCGAAAGCCCTAGACGATCAACACCCGGTGGAAGCGCTGGCGAGTTACGTCAGCCTGAGTTTGCGGAGCATGGACATCAGCGTGGAGCAAATTGCAGAACACTACCATGAGCAACTTGTGAACCATATGGCCGCCGGGCGCGTCGACGGGCAAAGATCCGCAAACACGTTGTCCCAAACACTGTATGCCCATGTCCACTCGTTCTTCTTGCATCTTGGAGCGGCGCGAGACTACCTGGGTGCGCTTATCGCCCACCGCATTGGCCTCGACCATGCAAAGATCGACTCAATGGCGCGGCTCGTCGGGCAACTCCGGCAGGCAACTTTGCCGAAAGATGCCTTGTTGGAGCTGTTGTTTGCGGGTGGCGACATCGCCGCGCATCCTCAAAAACCCGGAAATTTCGCGGTGGCAGGATGGATGCAGGAAGTAACCTCGATCCGAAACGAACTCGTGCACAAGCGCCCGTACGGCTCCAAGTTTAAAGAGCGCTTTGGCTGGGTGGTCCCGACCCAAAAAGAGGCAGGTCTATACCGCTACTTCCGCCCGCTAAACTTGAACGGTAGTCGGGAACACGATGTGTTTGAAGTGATCCGCCACCATTATGCACGTTGCAACGATCTTATGCACAAGTCCGCGAGGGCATCGGGGAACAACGCAGCCATGACGCACATCACGGACAAAGATATGATTTCCCTGAAGATTCGCAGAGGGGGCGAGGCAAGCGGGTAGAATTGATGCGAACACATATGTGAGGTCTTTTATGTCCGTTTCTGCGCGTCCCTGAGTTCATTGTCCACACAGCATCTGCCACTACGGGCTCGGCACCACCCTTCGCCGCGCGATGCTTGGGGCGGCCACAACGCGCTTAATCGCGGACAATCAACAATCAGCCCGCAGGTTCTGGAAGCTACCGTTCGCGGGACTTCCAATATTAGGCGGCGGCCACTTCGACCGATACCTTGGACACGTTGTAAAGCGCCACCGTTCCCCCAATAGCCTGGGTGGGAGTGAATAGGGCGAGATTGATGCCATCACTGACCGAGCTGCGATAGACCACGCCATCGAAGCCGCTCTTTTTGATGAACTCGCATAGATACTGGCTCGGAATATAGTCGATCGCCGCGCCGGCCGGCTGCACCGGCCGCGTCAATTCCTCACCCAGGCGTTCAAGGAACGGCAAGTCGGCGCGCAACTGGCCGATCTCGCTCGCGTCGGTCAGGATGAACGGTGACACGAGCTTGCGCGGATTGCGCAGGTCCACGGCCTTGATCTCGGGAATGATGAAATCCGCAACGCAAGCAACCTCGCCGGTATGGGGCCTAATCTCAGCCGCAGCTGTACCGGGAAGCGACCCCAGATAGAGATAGGGGATGCCGGCCGGATTGGCCCGGCCATGTGACGATCGTCGCTTCGGCGGTGCGCCCATCTTTTCAATCGGGAACGCCTCATCCTCTGTGCGAATTCGCGCGCGATACCATAGCCGGGGCAAGGGCGGCGCCAACAGCATGTCGAGCAGCTGGCGGAGACGGTCCAAATCGATGGCGACGTCGAGAAACCAGCGATTGGCATACATCATCTCGTCGCGTAGCTTATCCCACTGCGCTAGGCCTTCGCTGATATAGCTCGCCGACGGGGCGAAGCCACGCCGCACGATCTCACCATCATTGAGGATCTCGCCGAGCAATTCCTTGGCGTGTGCGATGTCCATGCGCGAATGGCTGAAGAGCTGCCAATCGTCCTTCATCCATTCGACCAGCGATTTCCCGTGGTCACTCGGCTCGTAGACGTTGGCCAGCAGCTCGAAATAATTGGCTAGCTTGCCTGGTTCGAGGAGCTGGGTGTCAGCGGTCCCACAGAAATCACAGGTGCCACGACCCGGGTCGAGCGACGGGAAAAGCTGATCGCGCAGACCGCGATCGTCAAAGCACTCCGGGCAGCAGAACCGCTGTGCCATGGGGCTCAGCCAAGATAGTCAGCGAGCGTCTCGATATGGTGCTTCATCGAGAGCTTTTTGACATAGCCGAGGCCCGGAAAATGCCCCTTAGCGTGGAGGTCGCGAAACTCTTTGATCGCGCTTGTTTCCAGAAGCTTTGACGTTCCGGAGTTGAGCTTGACCATGAGCTTCTGCAGTGCCTGACCGAACTTGCCTGCGGGGTCCGTCGGCGTGTCGTTCGTGGTCGAGACGAAGTGATAGATGTACATGACCTCGTCGGCATCGGGGTCGATGAAGGTCAGGTGTATCGCGACGGCGTAGGCGGGGCCGCCCCCTTCGGAATAGACGTCGCCGACCATCAGGAAATCGCCGAAGCCGTTCATTCCAAGATCACTCTGGAAGGTGAGATGGAGTTCGGAAAATTCCTCGACAGGGATCTTGGCGAACTCGGCGTTCTTGCGCGGCTTGAACCCGTCGCGAATAAGGATGCGGGTGCTGCCCTCGAAGTGCTTGCGGTAAAGCGTATTGGCATGGTCCGCGATGAAGACATGCCGTGTCTGCGGCAGCGCGTCGTGCAAGTAGCCGGCAAGGCCCTTCTGCTCGGTAAATCCGGCGTGGATGAAGGTCGGATTATGGCCGAGATGGGCTTGGTGACATGTGACCGCATCGGCGAGGTTTATGTTGCCGCGTAGCAGAATCCCCGCCGAGATCGCGCCTCCGAACAGGCCCTGCTGCAGAAGCTGCGAAATCCCGGTTCCGTTCTCCTGATGGTCGCCATGGTACGGGTTTACGATGACGATCGCCTTGCCCTCTGCATCGCAAATCGCCTTCAGCGCCTTTTCAAGGCCGCCCAGCGACTCCTTCACGGGCTCGATGACTGGCACAAAATTCTGCTCCGCCATCAGTTTGGCGGTTTCCCGAATGGTCAGAAGTTCGAACTGCTTGCCGCGAAAATATGGGTGATACATGCGCTTGTCAGTTCCAGGTCATGGCCGCGGGCAGCGGCGTCGCGACGGCGTCGACCAGTCGCGGATGGTCGACGCGCCGCACCGACACCGACAGGGCGGCCGCTTGCAAGGACGCCGGCAGATGGTCGATGAGTTCGCCAAGCGGTGCCAGATCACGCGTCCGCTTAAGTGTCCGCACCATCTCGACGTGCAGGGTCGCCGGATCGAGGTCGGCGAAGAGATCGCGCATCACGGCGTGCCGCAGCGTGTTCGGGACCTGCGGCACGGTCACGCCCATCGCTTTGAGGATCGCCGTAGCCTCGCCCGTGCGCAGCGATTCAAAGACGGTGACCGGGCAGATACGCGCCGGGCAGTCGATCGCGTCGCGCACGGTTGTAATCTGATAGCGCTTCGACAGGCACATTACGCCGACATCGTCCGGAACCGTGGCCAGCACGCCTTCGACATGGCGTTCGCTCGCGATCACGTTCACCTTGGCGAAGACGCGCTTGTAATTGTCAATCTGGTTGGCGAGTCGCGCGAGCGTATCCCGCTCGGACTTGATCTCATAGACGGTTGCCGTGCCATTCAGGATGACGAGGTCCGCCTTGCAGTTGCCAGCCCGGAATTCGTTGAGCATCGAGGCAGTACGCAGCGAGTGCGTGCCCAACAGCACTTTGTGGCTAATCGCCGCGCGATAGATGTACTCGTCGCGGTGTCCTGCGACCTTCAGAATCTCGAACGCGAAGTCGAAGATGTCGCCGACAGTCGCGCGCGTGCCCGCGTGCTCGCGCAAATCGGTCTGCTCGAGCAGCCGACGGAACAAGCCGGATCGGCCATTCTTCGCCATTTCGCGGAAAACGGTTGCGGAGAACAGCCGAGTCAAAACAGAAAGTTGCGCTGCGCTGTAGATATTCATTTCCCCTAGAACCGCAAATCGCGTCGTGCAGACGCGAGGCCCTTTTATCGCAAAACGTTCCGACATGGAATCGGGGCTTGCCATGAGCGACGTGAAAAGCTGGTGAGAGCGTTAGTGGGGCGCTCTTGATTGGGCTGGGTCGCTAACCTGCGCTCCTGCTTTGGCAGATCGGTTGCCCGAAAGCCGACGGTCTTCTGCCGGCCCAAAGGCGAAATGTGGTCACTTTCCTCGATTAACATTATCCTTCTTCGAATTATCAGGATTGTCCCGCGCATATTCCCGGCCGTTAATTTTCACGACGTGTGCGCCTTCGTGTTCGCCACGCTTAATTTCGGCCACGACGCTTCTTCGAGGAACATCTTTTCGATTGCCGATGTCGTAATGTTCGTTCCGGCCCCCGGGGCCATCATTCTTGCCTTTGATCTTTGTCATGTCTCGTCTCCGATCACCTGCTACATTAGACGTTCCCAGGCTGAAATTCGAGCCGCTAGTTGAGCGCTCATGTCTGTGTACCACTCACTCGGACGAATTGCAGACTTTCCGCTTCTGGCCCTGGCTGCAACGGTGCAATGCACCCCAGAGCCGAGACGGCTGGTATGGTCGTTTTATGCCGATTGTGTTGAAGAAGTCGATGTTCTGATCGGGGCGACTTTCGGATCTTTGAGCTGAATGTGGGCGCTCGGCCGTTAGACCGGCATCGGCTCTGGCATCGGTATCAGTTTTGCGAGTTTGCGAAGGTTTTGGGCTGCGGCGGCGAGATGGAATTCGTCTTTTGCGCCGTTCGGTCCGCGCAAGCGCAAGCGGTCCAGTCTCAAGATGCGCTTGAGGTGTGCAAACAGCATCTCGACCTTCTTACGTTGTCGTCGGGAGACGACGTAGGCGTCGGTCGTTGCAATATTCCGGGCCATGTCGCGGGCGCCTTCGTGGATGGAGCGTAGGATTTTGCGGGCCGGCGCCTTCGGGCAGCATCTGGCCTTTAGGGCGCATGCATCGCAGTCGGCCTTGCGAGCGCGGTAACGAACCATGCCGATGTCGTCGACCGGTGGCGGACGCTCATTTGTGAAGTTGCGCTGTCTTTGCCGCAATTCCCTGCCGCCGGGACAGACGTAAAGATCGCGCTCGCGGTCATATTCGAAGTCCGCCCGTTCAAAGGTTCCATCCCGGCGTTCGGATTTGTCGAAGACAGGGATATGCGGCTCGATGCCGCGTTCATGGACCAGCCAGGCCAGCATCTCGGCCGAGCCATAGCCAGCGTCGGCGATCAGCCGCTCGGGCCACAGATTGTGATCGTCGTGGGAGCGTTCGATCATCCTCTTGGCCGCAGTGACCTCGGCCTGGCGCACCGCAGTCGATGGTTCCACATCGACAATGACAGCGTGCTCCACGTCGATCAGATAGTTGGCGCAATAGGCATAGACGGCCGGGCCGCCCCAGGAAGCCGTCCAGCGCGCGGCCGGATCGACAGGCGAGATGAACTTCGGTTCAACCGGCGTGGCCGCGCCGAACGCCGCATCGTCCAGGACAGCGAGATACTCGGCCACGGCCCGCTTGGCGGATGGGTCAAGCTCTTCCTTCGCCTTCACGCCGTTCTGACGATGCGCGTCCGCACGGATCAAACTGGCGTCGACGGCAAAACCCTCGCCGCCTACCAGTCGCTCCGCAATGCAACGGCGCACCGTCGTCTCGAACAATTCGCGCAGAAGGCCGCTATCGCGGAACCTGCCGTGGCGGTTCTTCGAGAAGGTCGAATGGTCGGGCACATCGCCTTCCAGCCCGAGCCGGCAGAACCAGCGATATGCGAGATTGAGGTGGACCTCCTCGCACAGCCGCCGTTCCGAGCGGATGCCGAAGCAATAGCCCACCAGCAGCATCCGGATCATCAATTCGGGATCGACCGAGGGGCGGCCCAATTCGCTGTAGAATGGCTTCAGATGCGCGCGCAGGCCGGACAGATCAACGAACCTGTCTATCGACCGCAACAGGTGACTGGCCGGCACATGGCGCTCGAGGTTGAACTCGTAGAACAGAGCATCCTGAACGTTCGTCTGTTCGCCCATCATCGGCAGCGCCTCCGATTCACTCAAACCAGTGAATCAGGACTTCAAGCTCACAGCAACGCCGACTTTTTCAACACAATCTGTCGTGAAAATCAACAAAGTCTACGCGCGTTTTTATAAATCCTTCAACTACGATCATCACCGCAAGGCGCATCGCGACGCTGAACCCCGCCCGTGGGAAATGATCGGAGAGTCGTGGTACCCCTACATAGAAGTTCCGATCGACGCTCGCATCACTACTATTGTCGGCGCCAACGAATCTGGAAAAAGTCACTTATTGGGCGCGATCAGCAAGGCTATTAGCGGAGAGGATTTCAAGCACCAGGATCTGTGCCGATATTGCGACTTCTTCAATGTCGAGAGAGGGAACGACTTTTGGCCTCATCTTGGTATCGCTTGGAGTGACGTGACAGAGGACGAAGTCGGCAAGATCCGTTCCGAGGTAGCAGGCGCGCCTGAGAGCTTCCAGTCTTTCCTGATGTTCCGCCAAGGTCCTGACAAGCTCGAGCTATACTTCTGGACGTCAACGGGCATCTTTCATCGTGAGGAGCTCCTCGGTGCTGCGGCACGCGACTTCGGCAAGTCCGTGCTACCGCGAGTCTTCACGATCCAATCAAACGTCGCGCTACCTGGTGCGCTACCGACTTCTGAACTTATCTCTGGACAAAGTGGCGTTTTGCGTGACCGGCAAAACCGGAGGCTCTCACTACAGGTCGCCGACATCCTTCGTGGTATCTATTCTACCGACCAAACGCGATTTGCGAAGGACTTGCCAGGCCTCGCGCCTAAGCTCAGCCCAATTATTTCCGAGATGGATGAAAGCCCTGCCACACAGGGTGAGCTCAGAAAATCCTACACGCTTGCGCGTAAGCTATTGCTGCACCTTGCCAATGTTGAGCCTGAGCGCCTAGTCGAGCTGGGGCAGTTTATCGATGCAGGAGAGAATGGACACGTGACGGCGTTGGTCGACAGCATCAATCAGCAATTGGAAAAACGACTCAATTTCCCAAAATATTGGGTCCAAGATCGCGACTTCCAACTTCGTGTTACTGCACTCGAGTCCGATCTCGTCTTTACAATCCGAGATCGGACCGGAACTCAATATACGTTCGACGAGCGCAGCGCAGGACTCAAATACTTCCTCTCTTATTTCATCCAGTCGCAAACGCACGAGCCCGATCCTGATCGACCTGAAATCCTGCTTATGGACGAACCCGATGCCTACCTCTCGGCCGAGGCCCAGCAAGATCTGCTCAAAATCTTTCGCGGCTTTGCAGAGCCTGACGGAGATGCGCGGCCGGTCCAAGTCGTCTATGTGACCCACTCGCCCTTTCTGCTCGACAAGAATCGTGCCGAGCGCATTCGCGTGCTTCAGAAGGGCAAGGGTTCAGATGGTACTCGCGTAATTAAAGACGCCTCGCAGAATCACTACGAGCCTCTCCGCTCGGCCTTCGGTTCTTATGTAGGCGAAACGGCTTTTATCGGCGCCTGCAATCTTCTGGTCGAAGGGACCGCTGACCAGGTCCTGCTCGCAGGCCTTTCACGAGCGATCCAGCGCCGCGGCGCAGCGAGCGAGAGCGAGTTGCTAGATCTCAACCGGACCGTTTTGGTGCCGTGCGGCTCAGCCAGCCATGTCCCATACATGCTCTATCTGATCCGGGGTCGCGACAGCGACGCGCCAGCAGTAATCATTCTGCTCGACTCCGACAAAAGCGGCAATGAGGCCGCCGAAAAACTACGCAGGAATGATAAGAAAGTCCGCCGTCTCCTCAATCCCGAGTACGTGATGCAGTTCGCTGATTTCGGGATAGTCCAGGATCCAAGCTATGCCATGACAGAACCGGAGGATCTCCTACCTATCGAACTCGCCGTCGCTGCCGCAAATATCTATTTTAGAGAGGTTGCTGAATTCCGCGAGGGTGGGACGATCACGTTGACCCCCGCCGAAGTCGTACCTCACTTGAACAAGCAGGTCGGCATCTATGACGCACTGAAGGTGGCGGCCGAGTCTCATGCTAGCCATATCGATAAGATTGGTCTCGCTCGCGCTATTGTCGCCTTGTGCGAGACCTCGAAAGCGGATCAAGCGCTCGAAGCTAGCATCGTCGTCTTTCTAGATCGAATGAAGGCGCTCTTCAAAGGACTGAACCGTAAGCGCCGCGCGGCGGAAGAGGAACGATTGCGTCATCGTGTGAAAGCATTGGTCGAACAGCAGCGCAAAATCTTCCTCCAAGACCACCCTGAAAGCGCCACTCGCGAACAGGGTCTTTTTCTCTTTGAACGGATTGGAGATGGGCTCGACCAATCACTTGATGCCAAAGGAATTCGCGACCAGATGCTTGCGTGTTTCGGTAATTCCCGGACACCCTTTTCGCTAAATCCCGGACAGTGATTTCAGTAATTCGCGGACAGCGATTCCGCTAAATCCCGGACAG
>NZ_QGGH01000020.1 GCF_003148495.1 Mesorhizobium loti | reverse complement strand
TTGCGAAAGAGGTTCGCGCGTATCGGCTGCGCGAAGGTCGGATCGTCTAACTGGATCGAGACATAGTCTCCTGCCTTCTCGCTGGAGCGTTTCCAGCCGGCACCAATCTCAAAGCCGTCCTCGCTTCCGGCGTGAACGCGAGCGAGGCGCAGCAGAAGGCCGCGTTCATCTCGGCGACCAGTTCCTCGAAGGCGTATCTCTTGGTGCCGAAGGCGCCGCCGAGGTCACGGCCGACCCGGGAGGCATGGCCGGTTGCATGGCCAAGCTCGTGCAGGGCGGTGCGGTGCCAGTCGATGGTCTCGAAATAGGCCTGAGGAGGCGGCACCTGCACGTAGTCGTGCGCCGGCACATAATAGGCGCGATTGCCACCGATGCGGAAATCGATACCTGCGGCCTTGATCAGCGCCTCGACTGTAGGCTCGATCAGTCCGGGCTCCGGTGCAGACGGAGCCGCGGCCAGATCGTCAGGCAGATTTTCACATTGCGCCACGTTGAACACGATGAAGCGCTTCAGGAACGGTATCGCCTGTGCCGCCTCGCCGGTTTCCCGCGCGCGATTCTTCTCGTCGTCAGGGATGAAACGGTCAGCATAGACGACGGTGGTCCCGTGTTCGCCCTTGCGGACATGGCCGCCCAGCGATAGCGCCTGGCGGAAAGTCAACCAGCCCTGGACGGGAAAGCCATGCTCGACGACCGCACCCCACAGGATCAGCACGTTGATCCCCGAATAGGCGCGGCCGGAGGCGGCATTGGCCGGCATGGCAAGGGGCGCTTGCGCCGCCGCCGTGCCCCAGGGCTGCACCCAGGGAAAGCGCCCAGCCTCCAGCTCGGCGATGATCTTGTTGGTGATATCGTCATAGAGGCTTGCCCGGTCGGCGCCGGCGCGAGCGTAGTGTCTTGACATTGCGGTTCTCCGCGACGGGCGCCGGAGGCCTCTCCTCCAGCTCTCAACCCGTCACGGCAAACCGGTCCGTACTCTCACTCTAGACGGCGTTGCGGGAGCCTCTCGCAGAAAGGGAGACGCTCTCGAATTTGGGCAAAGGCGGTCAGCGCCGAATCGGCAAATGTCGCTGAACATCTAAGTGTGGTTTGCTACCGGACTGCGTGGCGGATGCGGTCGGTAAGCGTTTGTTCGACGCCGAAATAGCCCTCCCAGGCTTCGGGCAGTTGAGCCCGCGCGGCGGCGAAAACATCGAAACCGTTGGCGCTTTCGCAGGTGGGCAACTCCTCCCAGTTGACGGGCACTGCGCACGACGCTCCCGCGCGTGCCCGAGTCGACCAGGGACAGATTGCCGTGGAGCCCTGGCCGTTGCGCAGGTAATCAAGAAACATTCGGCCCTTGCGCTTCGCCTTGCTCATGTTGGCGACGAAGCGCGACGGATCTGTACGGGCCAGTAGTTCGGCGAAGTCTTGGCAGAAGCTCTTGACCTCGTCCCAGTCTGCCTCCGGGACGAGCGGCACGACCACATGAACGCCCTTGCCGCCGGACAGCAACGTCCACGACTGCAGTCCAAGCGCTTCAAGAATGTCCCGAATGTCGAGGGCTGCCTGCTTGACGGGAGCGAAGCCCAGGCCCTCGTCGGGATCGATGTCGAAGATCATGCGGTGCGGCAGATCCGGCTGCTGTCGACGGCTTCCCCAAATGTGGAATTCGAGAACGTTCATCTGGACGCCTGCGATCAGCCCAGCCAGGTCATCGACCCACAAGATGCGGCTTTCCTTACCCGACATCTTCGCCGACTGGCCGTCATGGATGGCCTTGGGCATGCCTGGCAGTAGTAGGCGGCGAGCGTGGCCTTAGTCACCTTGGTCCCGGGATACAGTCTTCGGCATTTCCATCACCACTTGGTCAGCTCGCTTGTCTTCGCGCATGCCCTTAAAACTTGGATGCCGCAAGCTGCCGTCCGGTGTCACTTCGGCATAGGTGACCTCGGCAACAAGCTCGGGCCTCACCCACCGGGCACGGCGGGCAATGTCTCTCGGAACGGAGGCGAAAGCCGATTTCTCAACACGGCGTTTCTCGAGCTTCGCGAGGATGTCGTTGCGCATCGCCTCGGTGAAGCCGGTGCCGACGCGGCCACGGTAAACCAGCTTGCCGTTTTCGTAGGTGCCAAGGATCAACGAGGCCATGCCATGTCCTGTGTCACTTGGGCGATAGCCGCCGACAACGAATTCCTGTCGCTTCGTGCACTTGATCTTGAGCCAACTCCGGGTGCGGTCGCCGACGTAGGAGCTGTCGGCGCGCTTGGCGATGACGCCTTCGTGGCCGCCCTCGCACATGGCGTCGAACACCCTTTTGCCCTCGTCGACGATGTGGCTGGAGAATTGCAGGCTGTCGTCAGGGCGGCGCGCGCCCAGCAGGGACGCAAGTCGCGCCTTGCGCTCGAGGAGCGGCTGGTTCGACAGATCTTCGCCATCGAATTCAAGCAGATCGAAGGCGTAGAACTTGAGGGGCATGCCCGCGGCAATGCCGGTTTTCAGCATGGAGAAGTTCGTGCGGCCCTGGCTGTCGATGGCGACGATCTCACCATCGATCAGAACCGCGCCTTTGGTCAGTCTCTGAAGCGCCGGCACGATGACCTTGAACTGTCGGGTCCAGTCGTGGCCATTGCGGGTATAGACGACGACGTTCGAGCCGGAGATGGCGACTTGGGCACGATAGCCGTCGAACTTCATCTCGAAGAGCCAATCTCCGCCCACCGGTATATAGTCTGTCAATGTGCAGAGTTGGAAGGGCCGAAACCCCGGCAGCGGATATTTAGGGATAGATTCTGAATCTCTGCGCCGTGTGCGCCTTTTGCTGATGCTGAGGGTGCCATCTACAGCCGACATGCGGAACTCGGATAGATAGTCCGATTCAATAGCCAGCCTGGGATTCGGTTCCATGCCCAAGCATCTCGCGCCGGCGACCGTCGGCGCTCAAAGGAAGAACGGCGTATAAGCCGCAGTCCTGCGCGCGTCCGCAAAAACGGACGATTGTCGCGCGCAGGACGGAGGAAATTCGTCCCCGCCGCGGGCGGTGAACGGGACAGCCGTAGGAGCGTCAGCATAGCGCCGGCCGCAGGACGGGACGCGGGACCGACTGTCCCCGTCCGCGGTGGTCCGCATGTTTTGCGTCGAAGCCGACCGGCCGAGATCGGGCGCATTTCCGGTTCTCTACAGTCAAGGATGCTGATCGCGATCGGATTGTCCAACCCAGCGCCGGGTGGCCTGGACGAAATCGATGAGGCCTTCCACCCCTTCGCCCCTCACCGGCCCCCCCTGTCACAACTCGTGCAGAAGAGCGCTCGCTCGATCGAACTGAACAGAGCGCCCTTTCCATAACGCTTGATGAGGCCGGCGGGTTTTGCCGTTGCATGGTGCGAACAGGATTTGCACCAGGCTCGCAACACATGCCACTCGCGAAGGTCGCCGAGCGCCACATCGAGGCCGGCGTGAACGCTGCCATCAATGATGGTCTGTGGCGGGATCTTGACCTCGCCTGGTGTCAGGATTTTCTCCATCACATGCCGACTGTTGTAGTGGATCAGGCCTATTTCACCTTTTTGCGCTTGAAGCGGGCGTCTGTCGATATCTGCATTTGACAAATGGCGGCCGAAGGCAATAGCCTGATGGCCTGGTATCAAAGGTACGCCAAGTGATCGGAGTTCTGATCAAACAGCGGAAGCTTTCGGAAGAGGTCGCAGAACACCTCGAGCGGCTGATCCGCAAGGGAGAGGTTGCCGAAGCTGACCGGCTTCCGTCCGAACGGGAACTCATGCGGCAATTCGGGGTCGGGCGCCCGTCAATCCGCGAGGCGCTTCTGCGTCTGAGCAAGATGGGCCTTGTCGAGGTGAGATCCGGTGAGCGTGCCCGGGTCACTCGGCCCACCCCCCAATTCGTGATCGACGCCCTCTCAGGGCCGGCACGGCACATGATTTCGGCCCCGGGCGGGGTTCACGATTTCCAGAGCGCGCGTTTGTTTTTCGAGGTCGGGCTTGCCCGCAACGCCGCTGTGAATGCCACCCCGGAGGATATCGAAAGCCTCAAGGAGGCGCTCGAAATCAACCGGCAGTCGATCGGCGACCTGGCGCGCTTCGAGCGCACGGACGTGGACTTCCACTACGTGCTGGCGGTGATCACCCGCAATCGCATCTTCACAGCTATCCACGCGGCGTTGGCCGAATGGCTGCTCGAACAGCGGCGCACGACTTTGGCCAAAGGTGAAGACCGCAAGGCCTACGAGGCTCATCGAGAAATCTTTGATGCCGTCGCCGCGGGCGATCCAGACGCCTCCGAAGCTGCTATGCGCCGGCATCTCGAATATGTGGCCAAGCGCTATCTGGAAATTGCGGGCCCGAAGTCATGAGTGGCTTCGTCGTCTGGGTCGATTTCCGCCTCAAGCGTGGTGCCCGCGACAGCTTCCGAGCGCTCGTTGCCGCCAACGCGACCGCATCGGTCCGCGACGAGGCCGGCTGCCGCCGTTTCGATGTGATGGAGGCGCGCGGCGAACCTGACCGGGTGCTGCTCTACGAGATTTATGACAGCGAGGCCGCATTCGAGAACCACTGCCGGACGGCTCATTTTGACGAATTCAACACACAAAGCGCGCCGCTCGTCGACACCAAGGTGGTGACGAGGTGCGACCTCGTTCTTGAGGCTTCGACTTGAAGAAAGCATAGCGGATTGCGTCCCTTGGGACGAACGGAGGAAGTGTATGTCGGAGCCACGTCTGAAGGCGTTAGCCTCTCACAGGGGGGTCAAGCTCGGTACGCTCGTCGCGGAGTTCGCGACACCGGGAATCGGCCATATCCTCAAGTCGGCCGGCTGTGATTTCGTCTTTTTCGACATGGAGCATTCCGGCTTCAGCATGGAGACGGTGAAGAGCGCGATCCGCTATTTCGAGGCGGCGGACCTGCCAATAATGGTTCGTGTGCCGTCGCAGGACTACCATTTCCTCGCCCGCGCCATGGACATGGGCGCCGAGGGGCTGATCGCGCCGATGGTCAGTACGGTCGAACAGGCGCAGCACATCATCAATTCGATGAAGTATCATCCGGCCGGCGCGCGCGGCGTGGCGTTGCAGATCGCGCATGACCGCTACCGTCCGGGTTCGGTCGCCGACAAATTCGCGGGCGCCAACAAGCGCTCGGCGTTCATCTGCCTGATCGAGACTGCCGACGGCGTCAAGAACATCGACGGTATCGCAGCACTCGACGGCGTCGATTGCCTGTGGGTCGGACATTTCGACCTGTCGGTGTCGCTCGGCATTCCGGGCGACTTCGCCCATCCAAGCTTTACCGCCGCGATGGACAAGATCGTGGCCGCTGCCAAGAAGCACAACAAGTCGCTCGGCCGCCTGGTGGCCAACGTCCAGCAGGGCCACGACTTCTACGCCAAGGGCTTCGACTTCATCTGCTATTCGGGCGATGTCTGGGTTCTGCACGACGCGATGGCCGACGCGGTCTCAAAAATCCGCGCCGGGTGCAAGTGAGGGCGAAGGAGACGATGGCCAACATAAAATTCAGGGTGGCGCTCTCCGGCGACTTCCGCAAGGCGGACGGCTCGCCCACCTATCCCGACTTCGACCTTGAGCCACTGCGCAATGCGTCGGGCGTCGAGATGGCCTTCCTGGAGGCGAGCAACCCGCTGCGGGCCGATCAGCTTGAGGATTTCGATGCGCTGATCCTGCTCGCCCATCGCTTCGATGCGACGAGCGTTCCGAGGAGCGGCCGGCTTGCCATCGTCGCCCGCTTCGGCGTCGGCTACGATACCGTTGACGTCAAGGCCTGCACCGACGCGGGCATAGCACTGGTGATTACACCTGACGGAGTGCGGCGGCCCGTCGCCGTGTCCATCATCACGCTAATGCTGGCGCTGACCTGCAAATTGCTGACCAAGGACGCGCTGACGCGAAAGGGGCCCGACGGGTTCTACAAGCGCTCGGAGCATATGGGTGTGGGCCTGGTCGGCCGGACGCTCGGATCGCTGGGCATTGGCAACATCGGCGCCGAGATGTTTCGCATGGCCAAGCCCTTCGACATGAAGTTCATCGCACACGACCCGTTCGCCGACAGACAAGTCGCCGCCGAACTCGGCATCGAACTGGTCGAGATCGAGGATTTGTTCCGCCGCGCCGATGTGCTGTCGGTAAGCTGTCCGCTGACGCCCAAAACCCGCCATATCGTCAATGCCGGACGGCTCGCGCTGATGAAGCCGACCGCCTATCTGATCAACACGGCGCGCGGGCCGATCGTCGACCAGAAGGCACTGACCACGGTGCTTCAGGAGCGCCGCATCGCCGGGGCGGGACTGGATGTGCTCGAGCAGGAACCGCCCGATGCCGACGATCCGATCCTCAAGCTCGACAACGTCATCCTGGCGCCGCACGCGCTCTGCTGGACCGACCAGTGCTTTGCCGGCAATGGCGCGGCCGACGTGGCGGCGGCGATCGAGGTGCAGCACGGACGCGAACCGCGCGGCGTGGTCAATCGCGAGGTGCTTTCGACCGAGGCGTGGAAGAAGCGACTGGCCGGCTTGGCCGCCCACTCAAGGCCGTAGGAGCAAGGAATTTGGCGCGCCGCCGCGGGTTTTAGTGACGGCTCTCTAGGTAAGCTCAGCCGTGGCGCCGCGGTCGAGCATATACAAACGAAGCGGTCGCCGCGATCAACGCAGCCACCGAATGGGAGGAGCAAGCACCATGAACGACAGCGAGAGACGTGATTTTCAGGCCGGCCTCGAAAGCGAGGTGGACGCTTTCCTGAAGGGTGAATCCACCCGCCGAACGTTTATCACCCGCTTTGGCCAGATGACTGGCATGCTGGCGGTCTCCGGACCGGTCCTCGGCATGATGACCGACTGGGCGGTGGCGCAGCAGAAGCTCGAACTGGCGGACCCGGCTTCGCCGCTCGGCCAGGCGCAGGCCCTGGCGCTAAAAGCTTCGACCGAGGGACCGGCGGATGGTTCGGCCTTCCGCGCTACCAAAGCGGCCAAGCAGTTCCCGGGCGTGACGATCAACATGACGTCCGAGGCCGGACTTCAGGCGCTCGATCCGCGCAATTTCAGCGGCCCGATGTGGGAGCAACTCACCGGAACCAAGATGAACGTCGTCGAACTGTCCAACCCCGATCAGTATTCGAAGGCGGTGGCCGAACATATCGCGGGCTCTCGCGCCTATGACGTGCTGGATATCTCGCCGGCCTGGACGCCATCACTGGCCGATGGAGGGGTCATCGCGCCGCTCGACGAGTTTATCACCAAATACATGAACATGAAGGACTTCGAGGACTTCCACCCGCTCTACAAGGCGCTGCCGACCTACAAGGGAAAGATCTGGGGCTTCTTCGACGACGGCGACATTTTTGCGCTCTACTACCGCAAGGACATCTTCGAGGATCCGAAGATGATGGAGGCCTATCAGGCGAAGTTCAACGGCAAGCTGGAAGCACCCAAGACCTGGGCGGAGTACAACCAGATCGCGCAGTTCATCACCGATCAGATGGCGCCGAAAACCTACGGCGCCGGCCATTTCCGCAAGGCGGGCAGCCCGGGCAACCAGTTCGACTTCCTGCAGCAATTCCGGGCCAATGGCGGCAAATTGTTCGGCGACGACATGAAGGCCGGACTGGTGTCGGATGCCGGCGTCGCGACGCTGACCAGCATGGTGGCGTCGAACGCAGCCTCGATCCCCGGCAACAACGAGCTCGACGCGGTCTCGCTCTGGGCGGCGTTCCTCACCGGCAAGGTGGCGATGATCTATTCGTGGCCGCCGACAGGCCGCATGGCCGGTAACTACTCGCAGTCGGCCACCGCGATCAACTTCATCCCGCAGTCGCAGATTGCCGGAAAGGTCGGTTATGCCGTCGTGCCGGGCAATCCGGAACATGCCGTCGGCTACAACAAGGCGCTGGCGGCGGATTCGGCCAATCTCGAGGCGTCCTACCTTTTCATGCAGTGGGTCACCTCGCCTGAGGTCTCGCTGGCCCGCGTCATGCTGCCCTACGCGCTGCGTGATCCGTACCGCATCTCGCACTACAAGTCGGACCTTTATGGCGGGCTGTTCCCCGGCGCGAAGGAATATTTGATCAACCTCAACAACTCGGCCAATGTCGGCCTGCTCGACCCGATCATGCCCGGCGCCCAGGATTATTTCCTCAGCCTCGACCGCATGTGCACGGCGGTCTGGGCCGGCGCCGACCCGAAGGCGTCGCTGGAAACGGCGGCGACCGAATGGAACGAAACCACCGACCGATTGGGCGTGGAATCGCAGAAGGCGTTCTACACTGAGTTCCTGAAGCTGCCGGGTGCGACTGCGGAAAACACCGTCGAGAAACTTGGCTTGGCGGTCAAGTTATAGGCGGCACGGACCAATCCTCCCCTGCGAAGCGGGGGAGGACTGGCGGTACCGTTGAGGACGCACCTGCTCAGTTTTCCGAGTGATTGCAATGACCACCCAAACCATCACACGAATGCAGGCCGCCGGTCCCCCGCGACGGCTGTCGCGCTTCGGGCAATGGGCGGACCGCCATTTCAAGTGGCTGCTGGTGGCGCCGGCGGTGCTGCTAATCCTGGCGCTGTCGATCTACCCGCTGCTATTTTCGCTGGTCGTGTCCTTCATCAACTACGATTTCCAGGTGCCGGGTCACGCCTTTGTCGGATTGAAGAATTTCGAGCGGGTCGTGTTCGATCCCGTCGCACGCTGGTCGCTGTTCCTGACCGCGTGGCTGTCGGCGATCAGCGTCGCCATCGAATTCGTGCTGGGCCTGCTGGTGGCGCTCACGATGGTGAAGAGCTTTCCGGGCCGCGGCGTGATCATGTCGATACTGATCGTGCCGCTGTTTATCAGCCCGGTGATCGTCGGCCAGGCCTGGACGCTGCTGCTGCAGCGGCCTTTCGGACCCACCAACTATCTTCTGACGCAACTTCTCGGCCAGGAGGTGACGATCGGCTGGATGACCGAGAGGCCGTGGCTCTACATCTCACTGATTGTCGCCGACGTGTGGCAGTGGACACCGTTCATGTTCGTCATCCTGCTCGCCGGGCTTACCGCCATCCCCCCCAATCTCTACGAGGCGGCGGAACTCGACGGCGTCAGCGCCTGGCAGGCCTTCTGGGCGATCACCCTGCCGCATCTCGCGCCGATGATGCTGTTGGCGCTGACCTTTCGGTTGCTCGACGCGATCCGCATGTTCGACACCATCTTCATCATGACGGGCGGCGGGCCGGGCACGCAGACCTACACGGCGTCCTATTATCTCTACACGGTCGGCTTCACCCAGTTCCATCTGAGCCAGGCGACCGCCGGAAGCTGGCTGTTCCTGATCTTCACTGCATTTGTCGTCACGCTGCTGGTCCGGCGGCTGTTGAAGACGGAGCCGGTCTGATGGCCACCACAGCGCCCGTCCGCCGCAGGAAACGCCGATCCGTGCCGATCGGCCGCATCCTGCTGCTCGGCTTTTTCCTGATCTTCGTGCTGTGGCCGCTCTACTGGATGTTCAACACGTCGATCAAGCCGAGCGACGACTATCTCACCGTGCCGCCGGTCTGGTTCCCCGCCCACCCGACGCTCGTTCACTACGAGGCGGCGCTGTTCACCTATCGCGGCCTCGACGGGCTGATCAATAGTCTGATCATCTCGCTGTCGGCGACGGTGCTTTCGGCGCTGCTCGGCACGCTGATGGCCTATAGCCTGGCGCGCTACGACACCGGCGGCAAGCATCTGTCATTCTGGGTGCTGTCGCAGCGCTTTTTGCCGCCAATCGGCATCGTGCTGCCGGTGTTCCTGATCTATCGCCAGGTCGGGCTCTACGACACCCATGTCGGCCTGATCATCGCCTATACGGTCTTCACGCTGCCGGTCTCGGTGTGGATGATGTTCGCCTATTTCCGCGGCATGCCGAAATCGATGGAGGAAGCGGCCTTGGTCGACGGCTGTACGCGCTGGGAGGCGTTCTGGCGCGTTGCTGTGCCGCTTGCAGCCCCTGGGATCGTCGCGGCCGCCGTCTTCGCCTTCATCGCCTGCTGGACGGAGTTCTTCTTCGCGCTGATCCTGACCAGCCGCACCGCGTTTACGCTGCCGACCGTGTTCCGCGCCTTCATCGGCTTTCAGGGCGCGCAATATGGCGAAGCCGCGGCCCTTGCCATTGTTTCCCTCGTGCCATCGATCGCCCTGGGAGTACTTGCTCAACGCCACCTCGTGCGCGGGCTCACGCTCGGCGCCGTTCGCGGATAGAAAGGGTCGGCATGGCCGAAGTCAGGATCACCGGCTTGCACAAGCGCTACGGCGCCTTCCACGCGGTGCGCGGCATTGACCTGCACGTGCGCGACGGCGAGTTCGCCGTTCTGGTCGGCCCGTCCGGCTGCGGCAAGAGTACCCTGCTCCGGACCATCGCAGGACTGGAGGAGAGTTCACAAGGCACGATCGAGATTGGCGGCGAGTTGGTCAATGACTTCCGGCCGCGCGACCGTGACGTGGCGATGGTGTTTCAAGACTATGCGCTCTATCCGCATATGAGCGTAGCCAAGAACATCGGCTTCGGTCTCAAGGCTCGCAAGATGCCGAAGCCAGAGATCGAGGCGCGCGTTGCCGAGGCAGCGCGCATGCTTGGCATCGTCCCGTTGCTTGGGCGTTTTCCGCGCCAATTGTCCGGCGGGCAGCGCCAGCGCGTCGCCATCGGCCGCGCCATAGTCCGCAACCCCCGCATCTTTCTGTTTGATGAGCCGCTGTCCAATCTCGACGCCCAGCTTCGCGACGAAATGCGTGGCGAGATCAAGCGCCTTCACCAGGACATCGCTACAACAATGATCTACGTCACCCATGACCAGATAGAGGCGATGACACTGGCTGACCGCATCGTGCTGATGCGCGACGGGTTGATCGAGCAGCAGGGCGCGCCACTCGACCTATTCGAGCGGCCCGTCTCGACCTTCGTCGCTGGCTTTCTCGGTTCGCCACGCATGAGCTTCCTGCCGGGCACGCTGGCTTTGGACGGCAGCGCCGCCGCCATCCGGCTGGCCGATGGTCTGCTGCCGATCGCCCCCGGGCGGACTCTAAATGGCGCTACACATGGGCAGTCGGTGCTGCTCGGGCTGCGGCCAGAACATCTGACACGCGCGCACGCTGCTACACCCGCGCCGGGCACATTTCGCTACGACGCAACCATCGACCTGGTGCAGCCGACCGGCTCGCGCAGCTATGCGACCTTCCGCCTTGCCGGCGCGCCAGTAGTGGCAGAGCTGCAGGCGCACGACGTTAGCCGTCCGGGGGAAAGGCTGCCGATAGACATCAACATGAACCGGGCTTCGATTTTTGACGCTACGACGGAGCAGGCAATTTGACCTCGGCAGCATCTCGAGCCGTCCGTTTGTGTGGAACCGAACAGCTTGAGCCACCGCTGCGCACACTTCGCGCGGGACCCTTGTCGGTCGAGTTCGACAATGGGGCGTTACGCTATATCCGCATGGGCGGGATTGAGATTCTGCGCGGGATTTCATTCCTCGTACGCGACGAAAACTGGGGAACCTCTACGCCGGTTCTCGATGATCTCCACATCGACGAAAGCCTGGATATGTTCACCGTCGCATATCGAGGAACATGTTCCGCAACATCCGGTCGCCTGGTTTACCAGGTCCGGATCTCGGGCAGCGGCGATGGTGCGCTGTCGTTTGTGGCGGAGGCAGAGCCGGAAACCGACCTTTTGACGAACAGGACGGGCTTCGTCGTCTTGCATCCGATCGAGGCGTTGGCCGGCAAGCCGATAAAGGTGCTGCATGAGGATGGTCACGAAGAGCTATCGCTCTTTCCCGACCACATCGATCCAAAATGTCCGTTCACAGACATCCGGGCGTTGTCGCACGAGATCGCTCCTGGGATCTGGGCCACATGCACCATGGACGGTGATGCCTTTGAGATGGAGGATCAACGCAATTGGTCCGACGCCTCCTATAAAACCTATGTTCGCCCTTTGCGTCGCCCGTGGCCTTACAGACTGCCCAAGGGCCAGAAATTCACGCAGGCGGTCCGGCTTCACGTGTCAGGAACGCTCCCTGCCGGGACGTCTGAAAACCGCAATCAACCTGTCAACCTGACGATCGGCGGACCCGTCGGCCGAGTGCCCCGCACTGGCGTCGGCGTCGCCGCCGACGAGGTAAAGCACGCGCTTGAAACCCCCGAACTCTTTCGGCGAATGGCTCCACAGTGGATGGTCTGCCAAGTGGATCTGCGCTTAGGACACGGCCAGGATGAACTAGAAGGCTTCGCCGCGCTTGCACGGCTGACCGGCGCGGGCGTTGTCCTCGAGATTATCACCAAGGGCACGCTCGATCCATTCGGCGAATTGGCGCCCGTCGCGAACGCCGTCCATAGACTCGGCCTTAAACTGGAAGCTGTCTGCGTCTTTCCGGCGCAGGACATGAAATCCGTACAGCCGGGAGCCTCGTGGCCCGCTATGCCCAGCTTCCACGAAAACTATTCCGCCGCTCGCCGAGCCTTCCCGGGTATACCGTTAGGCGGCGGCATGGCCGCATACTTTACCGAACTCAATCGCAAGCGTCCGCCGGCCGAAGCGCTCGACTACGGGAGTTTCACCACCTGTCCAAGCGTGCACGCAGCAGATGATGTCTCAGTGATGGAGACGCTTCAGGCCATCCCCCATCTAATCCGCTCCGCGCGTGTTTTCATGGGGGAACGCTTGCCCCTGCGTATGGGGCCAATCCAGCTCGGCTGCCGCGAGAACCCATATGGAAAATCCACTGCGCCGAACGAAGCGAACGCTCGCGTCTGTCTCAGCCGCATCGATCCTCGGCAGCGCGGGCTGTTCAATGCGGCTTGGACACTCGGCTATTTCGCGGCCTGCGCACGCGAGGGGGCCGAGGCCGTAGCCTTCGGCCAGGTCACCGGCCCGTTCGGACACGTGTACAGGCCGGCCGAATTCGTTCAGCCGTGGTATGACCAGCAGGATGGCCGAATGGTGTATCCCGCTTTCCATGTGGTGGCAGGTCTCTCACAGCTCGCGGATGCCAAATTGTTGTGTGTCGAGGCACCCGGCGCTGACAGCATCGCGGTGATGGCGGCTGAAACAGACGGGCGCGCGACCCTCTGGCTCTCAAATCTCACCGCCAAAACGCAGTTGGTGCGGCTTTCGGATAGGATCAACGCCCGCATTGCTCTTCTTGCTGCTGACCATTTGGAGCGGGCGGCAATCGATCCGAACTTCATGGAAAGTTCCGTAGAGCTGGATGACCAATTCATCTCGCTTGACGCCTACGCTGTCGCGCGGGTCGACTTTGATCGATCGGCATCGACGTAGCCCGATGTACGGCGCGATCGAGCCGGCCGGCGCATCGCCCAGGATTGAGCGGCCATGCAGGGTTTTACGTCGCATTTGGGCCGAGAGCCGCCATTCCCCTCCGGCCCAAATGCGACGATCCTAAGGGCCTTCGGAAGGATGCACGATACCGGCGTTGGGCAGGGTTTGGTTCCGGAACGAAATCAGATGCCGTTTCCCAAGCTGCCCCCATAATTCGAGTGGGGTGGGAGCGGGAAGATGGACACTCCGTTATGACGGCCTCCCGAATTAACGAGCCCAACAAAGTGCCTACTTGGTTCCAAGCTGGTGGCAATCCGAAGTGTGTTGTGAGAGCCTGCCTCAGCGAGTAATGTGGATCGCCCTCAGCATCGCCACGGCAAGCTGATGGTTGGAAGATGCTTCGCAAGGCGCTTGGTGCTGCTTTCCGAAAATGGTCGGACGAGCCGGACCTTGAGCGCATCATTGTGAGCCACGGCGATGTCATCACCGACAAACCGCGCGAAGTGCTCAAGCAGATCGCGCGAGATTTTCGGGCCATAGCGGAATATCTCCGGACGCTGGCGCCGCAGCCAAGCCGCGCTATTTGTCCTAAGTCATCAATTGACTGAAAGCGTGGGCAGCTATGTGCAACGACTATGAGCAGCATATCGCTTGGGCCGAATATTGCTGGATGATGGAGTCGCTGGCTCTCGACATTCCCACTCATCAAACCGAACTGGATTTGCCGCAGGCGGATGACATTCGCATCAGCGAGCCGGCGCCGATCATGCGCGCCGCCGGCGGCACGATCGAACTGACGCGTATGACGTTTGCTTTTCCACCGTCCGGGCCTAAAGGCGGGCCGGTCTTCAACTTCCGTTCCGAGGGACGGAATTTCTCCAACAGCAAGCGCTGCCTAATTCCGGCATCGGCTTTTTTCGAATTCACCGGAAAGAAGTCGCCAAAGGCCAAGCATCGCTTCACGCTCAACGGCGCGTCCTTCATGGCGATCGCCGGACTGTGGCGCGAGGGCGAAGGCAACAAGTCGCCGACATTCGCGATGCTGACGACCGAGCCCGGGCCTGACGTGGCGCCGATCCATAATCGACAGATTGTGGTGCTGCGCCCGGAAGACTGGGCGGCCTGGATCCATCTCACCAAGCCCGAGGCGGAGCTGTTGAAGGCCCTGCCTGCCGGGTCGTTGGCGGTATAAACCGTGCGACAAGGAAGCGACTAAGGTTCGGGCCGGTCCCGCCGTTGAGGTATCCATTGGCGAAACAGGACAAACCGACGAAAGGGCAAGCACGCAAGAGCGTCCGGAAACGTAAGGCACCGGCGCTCAAGGCATTAGCGCAAGCAGGTGCCAGCCTGCTTCACACATTCAGGCCTCGCCAAGCGCGTCCAAAGACGCCCCAACGACGCACGACATCATCACTGGTTGCCGAGTGGCCGTTGTCGCCTGCGGCGACGCTCGGCTCGTCGGTGCGCACGAAGGGGATCGAGCGCGAACTGCGTGCGCGCCTGTCTTGGGCAGTCAGGAAATTTGTTAAGGCCGAGACCGGGCGCATCATCTTGCAGATGCCCGAAGCCGAGGCAGACGAGTTCAAGGCTGCCTCGGCAAAAGTCTCGAAGACGCTGGAGGGGATCGAATCGTTGCCAGTGCTTCCCCGCGAGGCAGAGGATGTGCTCACAATTTCTTCGCGCGAGCGGCACAAATGGCTCAAAGACGGCCGGCTGCAAAGCATCGGCACGCGCACCGTGAAAATGCGCGGCCGATCCAAGGCCGTCACCTTCCACGTTTTCGATCCCAACCACATCGAGGATGTTCTGGATCGTGACCTGCCAAGCGTTTGGCGTGAGGAGGATGCGCAGGAGATTGCGGAGAACCGGCGACGCGGTGCGGGGAAGGCCGCGCTGACAAGAGCGGGAAAAGGCAACGGCAAAGGTGTCGTTGCGAAAGACGCCCGAACAGCAACCGACCTACGGCCAAAGTTGGAGGGATGGGACGCATTCGAAGACGAGGGACTGCTGCGCTAAAAAAGGCGCCAGTGAGGCCTACACACTGCTACCGACTGCTAACGTCGAGGAGCCATTTGCCTCCCCGCCTAGCGCCATTTCCCGGTCGTTCATTGCGATGTTTCGACGCGAATACGACCTTCAACCGTGAGCGAGCTTGAACGGCAATCGCCAGAGTTTTCCCAGTCATACGGCTCCCGAACATCACCGCGCCACCACGCTCTAAGTTGCCATATTTTGTACCCGGCCGGTCAAGCGGGAACTTCGTCCTGACAAGCTCGTTGTCAGCTCGAAAATGGGGTCGTGCGCTTGAACGAATTAATCCCAAATAACGAGCGCAATTGCCATGCGAGCAGCGACACAGGTTCGCTCGCCCGGATCGGCGACGAATTTAAGCATGGAGCAAACTGGTTTATTGGCGCGGGCCTGCTTGTAGCAGGCCTTTGTCTCGTGTTTGGCGTGCTTGCTGAGGAGGTCCTTGAAGGCGAGACCACGGCTTTTGATGTCGCCATCATGTCAGCCCTGCGCAGTGCTGCAAATCCGGCCAATCCGATCGGTCCGCCGTGGCTTCAAGAAGCCGCCAGGGATGTCACATCGATCGGCAGCGTGGTGTTCCTTGGATTCGTGCTGCTGGCAGCGGTCGGCTACCTCCTTCTGAGCCACAAGCGCGCCCTAGCCGTCTTGATGGCTGTTTCGGTGGTTGGCGGCGAACTCCTCAGCACGATCCTCAAGATGAGCTTCGATCGGCCTAGGCCGGACATACTCCACGTCACGCGGGTGTTCACGGCGAGCTTCCCAAGCGGACATGCAATGCTTTCCGCGATTGCGTTCCTCACCATCGGGGCCCTGCTTGCCCGCGCAAACGAGGACCAACGCCTTAAAGGATATTTCATGGCGCTCGCCGTCTTCCTGACAGTCGCCGTGGGCGTCAGCCGCGTCTATCTCGCGGTTCACTATCCCACGGACGTCCTTGCAGGATGGTGCATCGGTTCCGGCTGGGCGATTCTTTGTTGGACGGTCGCATTGTGGTTCCAGCAGACCAGCCCAAGCAGGGGATAGAGACGTGAGGGTTTTGGCGCTCATCAACCAAAGCGCTGGCGCTGCTGCGCGCATCGGCGACATTGAAAACCTCGTCCGTGACGGCTTCACGAAACGCGGCATCGAGGCAGATGTGAAGTTAGTGGCTGGGCGCCAGATTGGCGAGATCGCCCGTGGTTTCGTCGCTGACAACTCAAGATCCGGCCTTAGATCAACATTGGTCGTTGGTGGTGGTGACGGGACTCTTGGCACCGCGGCCTCGGCTCTCGCGGGAACTGATCTGGTGCTCGGTATCCTTCCGCTAGGTACCTTGAACCACTTTGCCAAGGACCTGGGTTTGCCTATCGAACTCGACGCGGCGATGGATGCGATCGCGGCGAACAGGCCTGTGGCAGTCGATGTCGCCGAGGTCAACGACCGTGTTTTTCTCAACAACTCATCGATTGGCATCTATCCCTTCTTTGTTGCAAAACGTTCCGCCGAGCAGCGGCGTCGAGGGCTGGGTAAGTTCGCGGCTATCGGTCCTGCGCTCGCGCGAACATTAAGGTCCGCGTCATGGCAGGCTGTCCGTGTTACAGCTCAAGGTGAACGCAAGAGACTGCTGACGCCCTGCGTGTTTGTCGGGAACAATCTTTACGACATCGGCGACCTTGGTCGCCGCAAAGGCCTGTCGTCACAGCAGCTGTGTGTCTATGTCGTCAAACAGCAATCGTGGCTTGGCCTGGCGTTGCTCCCGTTCAAAATCGCGTTGGGCATGATCGACTCGGATCGAGATGTAGAGACGTATAGAACAAAAACCCTCCAGATCACGTCGCATCGAACCTCCATGCTGATCTCGCTGGATGGCGAAGTCGTCAGCATGGGTATGCCCCTGAACTTTCGAATTCGCCCGGCCGCCTTGCAGGTCCTTGCACCTGCCAAAAATGCAATCGAATAGTGGTCAGCGGAGCAATCTGGTGAAGACCCTCGTCCATCTTTCGGATTTGCATTTCGGAAAAACAGAGATCCAGCTTGTGGAAGCCATTGCGGCTGAGGTTCGCGCTGTCGGTCCAGATTTGCTGGTCGTTTCCGGGGATTTGACCCAACGCGCCCGCAAAGTTGAATTCTTGCAGGCGCGAGCATTCCTAGATTCCCTTCCTGGCCCCCGCATTGTGGTGCCGGGCAATCACGATGTTCCACTCTGGAATGTCTTCGCGCGCGCCTTAACGCCTCTGTCTCGCTACCAGCGCTACATCGACGCGAACACCGATCCATTCTACGCCGATGCGGAACTCGCTGTCGTCGGGATCAACACTGCGCGATCCCTGACAATCAAGGACGGCAGGATCAATGTCCGTCAGCTTGAAGCGACAAAAAACAAACTTGCAGGCGTGTCAGATAACGTTACGCGGATAGTGGTCACGCATCATCCATTCGAAGGGCTGGATTTCGAGAGCGACGATGGTATCGTCGGCCGGGCAAGTCTTGCAATGGATGCATTCTCACGCAGTGGCGTAGACATCATACTGTCTGGGCACCAGCATCTTCATCGCGCCAGTTCGAGCGCCAGGCGTTACCTGATCGACGGCTATGCCGCATTGCTTATTCAGGCGGGAACGGCCGTTTCGTCGCGGCTTCGCAAAGCCGCAAATTCGTTCAACATAATTCGCATCGATCGTCCGGAAATCTCCGTGGAATGTCGAGCTTGGCAGGATTCGCAAGCCCGTTTCGAAACCTCCGCCAAATATTCCTTTCGGCACGGCCCTGATGGATGGGAAGCTGCCTGCATTTTATGCCCGGGGAAGCGGTTGCCTTGGTGAAAGTAACGCGGCCTTTCAGCCGGAGCGCCGGCGCCTGAGGAGGCTCGCAATCAATTTCCGGCCGCTCTTGCGCGGGACCAGATCGATATCGCTGACCAGCTTTGCCCCATCCTTGCGCCGCTCCAGAGTGATCTTTCGGCTGTGGTAGGCTTCCAACTCGGCCCGATGCGCAACGCTTATGATGGTGACATCAGGCAATTCGCGGATGACGGTCTCCATCATCTTGTCCTGGCTCTTCTCATCGAGCGCTGCCGTGGCTTCGTCCAGCACGATGATATCGGGAGCGTGCAAGAGCAGGCGGGCAAACGCAAGCCGCTGCCTTTCGCCGCCAGACAGAGTCTGGTCCCATGGCGCGTCTTCCGCGATCCTGTCCTTCAGGTGACCAAGGCCCACCTTGTCGAGGGCAGCCTTGATTTCTTCCAGCGTCCACCTCTCGGCCGCCCCGGGATAGGCGACCGCGCGGCGAAGCGTCCCTGTTGGGATATAGGGGCGCTGCGGCAGCATGAACAATCGCTTGTCGGGGTGGAAGTTCACGCTGCCGCCGCCCCACGGCCACAGGCCTGCGATCGCCCGCACCAGCGTGCTCTTGCCCGAACCGGATTCGCCGGACACCAACACCCGCTCGCCGGGCTCGATGGCGACCTCGGTCTCCTTGACCACGGCAGTGCCATCGTCAAGTGATACGGACAAATCTTTCAGGCTGAGCATCACCTCGCCTTCTGTATCGCCGTGGTTGATGCGTCCGAGTGCATCACTCTGCTCGGCGCGCTCGAGCCCATCGAGCGACATCATCAGCGAGGAGACGCGGCGCGCAGAGGCGTTCCAGTCGGCGAGACGCGGATAGTTGTCGACCAGCCATCCGAACGCGCCCTGCACGATGGCAAAGGCAGATGCCGCCTGCATTACCTGCCCGAGCGACATCGAGCCTTCAAGGAATTTCGGCGCGCACAGCAGAACCGGCACCACCGGCGCAAACAGGCTAGACCCCTGGGATACCAGTGCTGTGCGCATGTGCTGGCCCGTGAGCAGCGCCCATCGTTTCAGCACATGGCCGAAATTCCTGTCGATGCCGCTGCGCTCCTCCTCTTCACCGCCGAGCAAGGCGATGCTTTCACCATTTTCGCGCACGCGCGTCAGCGTGTAGCGGAATTCGGCTTCGGCCTGGTTCTTCTCCTCGGAGAGCTGGACGAAGTTGCGGCCGATGACCACCATCGAGGTGGAGGTAATGGCGGCATAGATGACTGCGGTGATGACCAGGAAGCCCGGAATTGTGACGGTCTCGCCACCGATCGGCAGGGTCAGCGCTCCGCCGATCGTCCACAACACGACGATGAAGGTCGAGGCCGCCAAAAACGCGTTAATGACCCCGGAGACGAAATCGACAGGCGATTCCGCGGCAATGCGCAGATCGTCCGTGAGACGGGCTTCCGGGTTCTGGTGATCGCCGCTGACGAGGTTCAACTGATAGTACCTGCCATTGGCGAGCCAGCGGCTGATCAGCGCCGTGGTGAGCCAGGAACGCCAGCGGCGCTGGATTGTCATGCGCAGATAGACCTGGGCAACAACGAGGCTACCGCTTGCCAGCACCAGCGGCACGAAGACAGCACTCAGGAAATACACGTTGCGGGCATTGCGCTGCTCGATGGCGTCGAAAATCGAGCGGTTCCAGACATTGATGCCGTATTGAAAGCCGACATTGATGCAAATCAGGATCAACAGCCCGATCGTGAGCGGCCAGGCGAGCCGGTCGCCGCGCCGGCTCCAGTAGCCGCGCGCGCTGATCCAGAAGCGGGTGAAGAGATATTTCTTGCGCGCCTGCTCTGCCTGCTCAGGCGTCACACCGGGACTGGGTTCAATGGCTTCTGGCGGCGGCGCAGCCTCGTCAACCGACTTGGACACGACTTCGACAGCCGGCGCCTGCTCCTTGCGCGACTTCCTGATAGGGCGCGGTTTGGCGCTTTTGGCGGATTTTGGCTTGGATCTGGTTTGTGACATGCGGCCGACAACGACTTAAAAATCAAAAGGTTTCATGGCCCGTCCGACTTCGACCTGGAACTGCTCACGCAGCGCACGCTCGACGCGAGCGCTATCCGGTCCACGCCGCTGTGAGAGGGTCGGTCGAAGGCACTAGCTCGACAGACCCCCTCCGACACTCCGTTGGCATCCTCGGTTTCATGGTCTTCTAGTGCCGAGTTGGTCGGCGGACCCCGCCGGCCAACGTTTCGCATCAAGATGCGTGATCAATAGCCCTCTGGGCACTGTTCAATGTAGATGCGGCCGTGACGATCGCGATACCTGCATTGACCAGCTTCGCTGGCGTGGCCGATTACGGCGCCGGCTATGGCACCGGCTGCTCCGCCAACCACGGCGCCTTTGACCGGATCGCCAGCTACCGCGGCACCAATTGCAGCACCGCCCAAGCCACCAACTGCCGCGCCCTGTTCCGTGCGCGAGCAGGCTGCCAGGGGAACTAGCATCATCAATATGATTAGAGCATTTTTCATTGTTCTCTCCTCCGGATTGCGGTCAGGCGTCGATAAAAACGCTTCAACGAAGGCCAAAGAAACTAAGTATAGCGACTACGATTACAACTGCCCCGACCAACCATATAATGTTGTTCATGGTCCATCTCCTGGAGGTAGCGAACCTACGCTAAGAACACGTAGATTTTCTGTGAGGGTGGTGTCCGCGTTCTAGCTTCCAGCAAACGCGATCAAGCTCAGTAGGTTCCACATTATGGGACTACGGTCTTATTGGCTTAGGGCGGAAGGCTGAATGCTGCCGACAACGGTCCTACTACCTACGCGTGTCGTGGAGAGCGAGCGCGTTTGCCGGCATGACAATCATGGCCAATGCAAAGGATCGTTGATGCGACAAACCTTGGATCCGCGTCCAGTCGGCCTCAGGGCGGAAACTGTCCGACCTTCGCGTCCTACTTAAAATCCCGCGTCTTCACCTTGATCTGGTCGATGTGCAGATTGGGATCGATGATGTTGCGCGGCCGCGGCCCTTTCGGCAGCCCGCGCGGGTCGGGCGTCGGGCTGCCGTGGTGGAACTCGTCACCGCGGCCATGTGGCAGCGGGAAGGCAGCATCGCGATCGCCAACGCTGGCAAGTTCAGCGGAGAGATCGCTCAGCCGATGGGCGACGAGATGGACCACCTCGCCTTCGCGCTGGATGCGCCCATAGACGCCGATCATGCCGGCGCTGAGCACGACCCCTCGATATCTCTCGAAGACCTTCACCCACACGACCAGGTTGGCGATGCCGCTCTCGTCCTCGATCGTGATGAACATCACGCCCTTGGCCGAGCCTGGCCGCTGCCGGACCAGCACGAGGCCAGCCGCCTCCAGCCATTGCCCATCGCGGGCCTGCATCGCCTCTCGGCAAGAGACGATGCGCTTGCGCCGCAGGTCGGCACGCAGGAAGGACACAGGATGATCGCGCAGGGTCAGCCCGACATGCCCGTAGTCCTCGACCACCTCGCCGCCTGCCGTCATGGCACGCAGTGCTACCGCCGGTTCGTCGATTTCCGCCACCGTGCGCTGCTCGCGAGCGGAGGCAGCCGCAAACAGCGGTAGCGGCTCGTCGCGCAGCGCCTTGATCGCCCATAGGGCCTCACGCCGAGCCAGCGACAGCGACGGCTGAAACGCATCGGCCTGGGCGAGTTCGACCAGAGAGGCAGCGGGCACGCCGGCGCGATGCCAGAGGTCGTCCACCGAGGCAAAGGCCTGGTCAGCGCGTACAGTGACGATGGAGGCAGCATCGGCATTGGCAAGGCCCCGAACCATGCGCATGCCAAGGCGAACGGCGAACCGGTCCTCGTCCGCGGTGGGCTCGAGCGTGCAATCCCAGCGCGACGCGTCACGCAGACCGGCCGCACTTCGACACCGTGGTCGCGGGCATCGCGAACGATTTGCGCCGGCGCGTAAAACCCATCGGCTGGGCGTTGAGAAGGGCTGCACAGAAGACATCCGCGTGATGACATTTCATCCAGGATGACGCGTAGGCGATCAGCGCAAAGCTCGCCGCATGGCTTTCCGGAAAGCCATAGCTGCCGAAGCCTTCCAACTGCTTGAAGGTCTTTTCGGCGAAGGCGCGCTCATAGCCGTTCTTCACCATGCCGCCGATCAGCTTGGCGCCAAAGCTGGAAACACCGCCAGTGTGCTTGAACGTGGCCATGGCGCGGCGAAGCTGATCGGCTTCGCCAGGCGTAAAGCCAGCGCATTCAATCGCGACCCGCATAGCCTGCTCCTGGAACAGCGGGACGCCTAGCGTTTTTCCGAGCACCTTTTCGAGCTCGGGCTTGGGATAGACGACGTCCTCCTTGCCCACGTCCACGTGGTGCTCGGCTTGAGCGACGGCACCACCAGAGGCGGGCATTTGCTCGAAGGCATCGTTCGGCCGACGCTCGAGGTCACGTTGGTGGAAGCGCGCGGTCACCTGCGCCGTCGCAAGCGCCCCGAAATGGGCGCCGCCTTGATCGACCTGGGCGCCTGATCGTCAGCCGACTAGGTCGGCCGGTTTTTCAAGTCCAGTTCGAGAGCACCGTCTCCATCTCGACCGTCTCGACCTGTTGCGCGAAGCGCTGGTGATAGACGGTCAACAACGCATCATGCGTTGCATCGGAAGAACTGCACAGCGCGTCCGTGACCAGAACGACGCGATAACCGAAATCGATGGCGCCGAGCACCGTGGCCAGCACGCAGACATCGGTTTCGCCGCCAGTGATGACCAGCGTATCGACATCCCGCTCCATCAGAAAGGCTCGAAGACGACCTTCGAACCAGGGCGAGTAGATGTGCTTGTCGATAACGACCGACGGCGGGCAGTAGCCGGCCAAGGCCGGCAACAGTTCTACCATTTCGGGGCCGATCGTCTCGACTGTCATCGACGCCCAGCGCTTGTAGTAGCGCTTCCACGTCCCGACACCTTGCCCCGGCCTTTGAGCGGGCAAAAAGCGCGTGAAGACCATGCGTGACGCCTGTCTCTCGACCAGCCTCTCGATCTGTGGAAGCACGCGAGTAATCCACGGCGTTGCCCATTGTGATGGTTCGGCAAACAGGCGTTGCATGTCGACGCAGATGTGCATGCACCGATCGCCCAACGGACCATAGGCCAGACCTGGCATCGACATCAGCGCCTCCTCGACCAGCAGTGTCTTCGCGGCGATCAACGATACGAAACGTCACTTGCGCGGACTCGTTCCTGTGCAGGAACCGACACAGCCAGCTGACGTTCCCGCTCAGGACATGGAAGCACGCGCGAGCTGGCTGGACTGCCCGATTGGAGATGAAATGGAACTGAGTGGTGTGAGTTGCAGGGCCGCCTAGTATAGTTCGCGTCACCAATCTCCCGGCGGGATCGAGCAGAACAGAGCTCGGTCGTCAGCACGGGAGTGCCGTCTTCGGCAGCATCGGCTAGCCACGGCTCACGACTTCTCCGTGTGAGTTACAGAGGACGCCAGTCACCCCGACATCAGACACGACTTGGGCAGACCCCGCATCGTCCCCGAGTGGGACTCCGGTAGGGCGTGGTGTTGGACCAAAGTCTGATCGCATACCGCAAAAGTCCAACCAGCACCGATGCTCGGAACAGCCGCCACCTGACGTAGTTATCCGATGCAGATTGCAGGAGGAGACAATGGATAGAAGTGTCGGTCAAGCGCGGTGGTTGCTCGCGCCGGTTTTCGCAATCGCCGTCGCCTTCTTGGTGATTGGAGTTTCCCTTGGCTGACGCGAACTCAAAGAATTTTGCCACCAGCGCAGCTGTGTCCCTTCCTGCGCTGGTAGGATCCGCTCGCTGCGGAGATCAGCGAGCGGATCCTGCCTGTCTTGATGCAACGGCGCGGCCAACTACGGCCGGGTTCACGCGGAGAGGTGATGTGTGTCAAAGACCAGGTTTGTAGAGGCGGCCCTTCTGGCAGCAGTGCCCATTTGCGCGGCCATAACCGCCGTGATCGCGCTCTTCACATTGGTCAGTATATGAACCGGTTTCTCTTTGTCGCAGCCGATTTCTTGTCCCGGCCACCCGGTTTTTATGTGATGCTAATAGCCATGGTGCTGTGCACAGCGCTCGTGCCCTTCGGCCTGACAAATGTTGTTACCTACGCCCTATCCGTTGCGGCGATCGTGATAACCGGCGTGGTGCTGATACAGGGCTATCGCGACACCGCCGCCATTCACGCCAAACTCGATGAGATCATCGTTTCACTGGCCGAGACCAGAAACGACGTTGTCGGGCTTGAGCACGCAGAACCGGAACAGATCCGGGAAAAGCTAGCTATCCTTGAGGAGGAAGCGGCGCAGAAATCTGGCTCGCTCACGTGATCCGGCTGGCGGGTTTCCCCTCGGTGACGACAGAACCCGAACGACAGAACCGCCGAATTGCTTCGCCGCATCAGGACGCTTTTGGCGCCGTCGACAGGTCCTGAGAGCTATAACATCTCCTCCCGGCTCGACCTTTTCTATCAGGACGAAGCCAACAGCAGCGCCCTGTTATGTGATTCATGATCTGCGACGAGCCTCGGGAACCTGCGGGACCGTCGTGAGTTCTTGGGGATGGCAATGCACTCGATCACAAGCCTACTCGCCTCAGTCCGGGCCGGGACTTCCCTCATTCTGGTGGCCTAGAGGTGGTCGCAGGCAAAAGAGGGCCAAAAGTTCAGTCAGCGGGCTTCATGAATTCACCTGCAGGCGCGCCAGCGATCGGACTGCGGCGTCTGCGGAACTGGCCCATCTATGCCGCCATTGCCGCCATCGCCAGCCTGCTTACCATGCTGGCCGTGAATCTGACTCCCGAACCGCGCGTCTTGCGAACGCTTGTGCCGCATCGCTTCAACGCGTCGGATCCGCAATTCGCCAGGACAATGAGCAGTTTCTCGCAAGGCCAGATGTTCCGGGCGAACGCCGTGCAAACCTTGGTCAACGGCGACCAGATCTTCCCCTCAATGCTGCAAGCGGTCCGAGCGGCCCATTCGACGATCGATATGGAAACCTACATCTACTGGTCCGGTACCGTCGGCTATGAGTTCGCAACGTCCCTGGCGGCCAAGGCGAGGGAAGGCGTCGAGGTCCGCGTGCTGGTTGACTGGGTCGGAAGCCTCCCGTTCGATGAAGACCTGATCCGTATCATGACAAGCGCTGGGGTGAGGTTCGAGCGGTATCGGCCCATCCACTGGTACACCATTGACCGCGTAAACAATCGCACCCATCGCAAGCTGCTGGTCGTCGACGGTCGCGTTGCGTTCACCGGGGGGGTTGGCATTGCTGATAACTGGCGCGGCCAGGCGCGTAATCCCGATGAATGGCGCGACACGCACTACCGCATTGAAGGCCCTGCCGTGCCAGCTTTCCAGGCCGCGTTTGGGAAAAACTGGTTGGAGACAACTGGTGAGACATTGCAGGGTGAGACTTTTTATCCACCGCCCGTGCCCGCAGGCGAACTTGACGCCCAACTGGTCCTGTCCTCGCAGCCGAATGGTTCCGAGGACATGGAATTGATGATGTTGGCAGCGATAGCCGCAGCCCAAGACCACTTACGGATCGGCATGGCCTATTTTGTGCCCGATGACATCGCCCTCCGACAGATCCTTGACGCCAGGAACCGAGGCGTGGCGATCGACATCATCGTGCCAAATTCGCTGACGGACGTGCCGCTCACTCGAAAGGCTTCGCGCTACTTCTGGGGCACTTTGCTCGAAGCCGGCGTACGAGTTTTCGAATTTCAGCCCACAATGTACCATCCCAAACTCTTGATTGTTGACGATGTCTGGGCGAGCTTTGGTTCGGCCAATTTGGACGAGCGCTCGCTAAGGCTCAACGACGAAGCCATGCTGAATGTTTACGGCACAGTTTTTGCGAAGACCCAAATCGATGTGTTCGAGCAAGATTTGCGGCTATCGCGCCAGGTCAGCCTTGAAGAATGGCAAGCGCGTCCCTTGCGCGAAAAGGTCACTGGCTTGCCAGCTGGCTAAGATCGCAACTGTAACCGGAAACCCGAACCTGGGGAGTTTCCGCCCTCCGACTTAGACACGCTGCGACGCGTGCGAGCGCCCATGACGTTGATCTGCGATGTGACCCAGAGGCCGACCACAAACATCACTGCCAGCAGACCAAGACCACCGGCAATGAGGAACTGCACGGCCAGCGAAAGCCTGTTCCAGCGTTGATAGAAATTCTGAAGGTATGCCACGGTTCCACGGATGTCTGAGTACGCGGGGTGTCCTCACGGCCCCTGCATGAGTTCCCGACAACTAGAACAGTTGGTGGTGCAAACAAGTACACAACGGATTGAAATTCAAACATTATCTGAAGCGCGTGGATCGAGGCGAAGTGCGAGGTCAAAGCGACTTCAGCCATTTCGAAGCAATCGTCAGACGGTGCTATGCGGTGCTGCGTCGGCACCGCTGCCGCCGCGTGGTCTTGCGCGCAACGCTAGTCAGATCATTGCAGTTCAACTTCAGACCTTGGTCCGATACCCCTCCGACCAAGGCCCCGGGCGGGGAACGTTCGCAATTGTCTCACGTTCGATAGTCGCTGGCGGCAAGGCAACGTCGACTGGCGCACATAACCCTACTAGGAGACAATCATGAGAAATCTTACCGCAGTTGCAGCAGGGATTTTGCTGCTCGCCGGTATCGGTGCTGCCGCCGCCGACACCGTCATCATTCAGCCGGAACAGGATACGGTCATCCGCGAATATGTAAAGAAGCAGCCTCTCGCTTCGCTGAAGCTGCCGGGCGTGGAACTCAATCTCGGCACGGCTCTCCCGGACACGGTCGAGCTGCATGAAATTCCCAATATCAAATACCGGTATACGGTGATCGACAACCGGACAGTGGTCGTGGATCCAGAGACCCATAAGATCATCAAGGTCTACGACTGAGAATCGGCCGAAGCCCGTCTGCCCTACCGAAGGGCGACAGGCTTCGATCCATATGTCGGAGAGTGCGGCCACCTCAACAAAGACGATCCCCAGATCGTCGCTCGCCATGAAGGTCAAAACGGCTGCAAGCGCACAACGCGGAAGTAGATGCCCCTCGGAGCAATTTGCCGGGCGTGAGTATATATAAGCTTAGTTCAATAGCTGGGAGAAACCCAAGTGAAAAACCTCATCCTATCGGCGCTTATCGCCGTCTCTACTTTTTCGGCCGTTTCATCCGCAGCGGTAGCACCGGTGCAAGCCGCAAGCGTCATCATCACAACGGACAATGGCAATACGGGCCGGCATCACTGGCGCCGTCATCACAATCGCCATTGCTTCGTGAAGGTCAAGAAGGTGTGGCGTCACCATCACTGGGTCATCAAGAAGGTGCGCATTTGCGATTGGCGCCGCTACTAACCGATGTCAAGATCACACCCACCCAGACGGCATCGCAGGGGCCGATTGAACGCGCGGACCCTGGCAACGATTGCGGTCTGGGGTGGGGTGGTCGTCCTGACCGTGTTGCTGGTGGGCCGGGCAATTGGGTAGCTATGCGGACCTAGGCCGCTCCGATTTGTTCTCGGGGAACCGCGCCTTCGGATGTCGGGCAAACAAAATCAGATGAGCTGTTATCAGTCCAGGTGCCAGCGACCCCGAATGGTTGCGCCGACACAAGGTCGCGTAGGATGGCGCTTCGCTTTCCGCTCGCCCCTCAAAGGTCCTGGCTCGGCTCGCGTCAGCAAAAGCTGGGTGAATGTGCCGACGTGACCTCCAGCCAATCTTTCGGAAGTTCGTTGCCGCGTGCGCGCCTCATCCGCGTGTCAAAGGTCGCAGCGATTAGAATCCTCTGTTACGATGTCACATGTTAAATCGCGGCCAGTTGAATGCGCGAGGCGCGGAGAAAACCAAACATGGGTGCCAGGCGGCTCGACCACAAATTGGACTGCAAAGCGTGCCGGACAGTCCGGATGGATATTCCCGAAGACGCCGAAGAACACACCCGCATTCACTGCAGCAGTTGTGGGGCCTTCCTTGGAGAATGGGGAGAACTGCAGGACGATTTCTACGCCCAGGCGCGCGGCACTGAAGCCTTCGATCTGAACAACGGCAACATCACCAAGAAGTAGCACCTGAAGAAGCTGGAGGTCGGCTAGACCCGGCAGCTCGGATGGCGCGGCCAGAAAAAAGTTCGCGGGCGGCAAGCGTCAGGCGCTTCCCCCCGAAGGCTGCGGGGATCGAGGCCCGCACCCTGCTGGGAAGCGGGCTGTAGTTGGAACGTGCCGGCCCAGCGCCCATGTCGTTACCCCGAAGCTTCGATCCCGAGCGTTTGTATCGGAGACGGTGGGAAACACCGGCCGCTTCGAGCGATCTATCGCGTCAGAGGGCATGCTTTGGAACCCGCTTAGCTCGCCACGCTTCGTCAGTCGATCTGCTGAAAATTGACGGGAACTCCCCTCGCCTGACGGCGTTTTTGCTCTGTCTCAAACAGTGAAGGATAGGTGCCATGGACTGGAACCGTGTCGAAGGCAACTGGAAGCAGGTCAAGGGCAAGGTCAAGGAACAGTGGGGCAAACTTACTGACGATGATCTCGACCGTATCGCGGGCAAGCGCGATCAGCTGGAAGGCAAAATTCAGGAACGCTACGGTATCGAAAAGGATCGCGCTCGGCGCGACATCGATGACTGGTACGGCCGGCAAGGCTGGTAGATAATTCCCAACTGAACTGCAAGGGGCGCTGTAGGCACAGCGCCCCTTTTTGGCGCCGAAACTCTTCCGCTTTCCAGTCGTCTCTTAAGAAGCAACGGAATGCCCGCAACTTGACGTGGAACCGCCAAAGGTTCCCGCCGTTATCTCGTTCTCGGAATTCGGGGGATCAATTGGACAGAGACGATGCCTCAGCGATCGCTTCTGGAGTTAGCGGTCTCGATTACATCCTTCGTGGCGGCTACGCCAAGAACCGATCCCACCTCATCGAGGGGAAACCAGGTTCTGGGAAAACGACCCTTGGCCTCCAGTTCCTGATCGAGGGCGCCAAGAACGGCGAGACATGCCTTTACATCACTCTGTCAGAAAGCAAGCGCGAACTGCTCTCGGTTGCCGGCCGTCACGGCTGGGATCTGAAGGGCGTGCAAATTCTTGAACTTGTGCCTCCGGAGCTCAGTCTCGATCCGGCGCAGCTTCAGACATTGGTCCACTCCTCGGAACTGGAACTCGGGGAAACCGTGCAGTCTGCCTTGGCCGAGATCGGGCGTATCAAACCCGATCGTGTGGTGTTCGATTCGCTGTCTGAAATCCGGCTTTTGTCCCAAGGGTCGCTGCGCTATCGGCGTCAGGTGTTGGCGCTCAAGAGCTTCTTCATGCTCAACAATGTCACGGTGCTTATGCTCGACGACCTGACTGCCGAGCAGGACGACCTCAATTTGCATTCGATCAGTCACGGCGTCATTCGCATGGAGCAACTGTCGCCTATCTATGGCGGGGAGCGCAGAAGGTTGCGCGTGATCAAGATGCGCGGCGTGCAGATCCGGGGCGGCTTTCACGATTTCGTCATTCGCCCAGGTGGCGTGACCGCCTTTCCGCGGCTGGTTGCAGCCGAGCACGAGATGGTCGAGCACGGCATCCTGGCCACAAGCAACAACCAGATCGACACCCTGCTGGGCGGCGGCCTGGAACGCGGTACCAGCACGCTCTTGATGGGGCCGTCCGGCGTCGGCAAGTCGACCATCGCCTGCACCTATTGCCATGCCGCGCTCAAACGGGGCGAGCGTGTACTGGTGCTATTGTTTGACGAAACCAAGCGCATTTTCCTGGCACGTGCCGCAGGGCTTGGCATGGACCTGGAACCATTTGCCGATGATGGCATGCTGATGCTCGAGCCGGTCAATCCGGCTGAGCTTTCGCCAGGCGAATTGTCTTCGCGCATCCAGGCGGCCGTGGAAGGCTCCAATGCCCGGATCGTCGTGATCGACAGCCTCACCGGCTATCTCAATGCCATGTCGGAAGAACAGCATCTCGTGCTTCAAATGCACGAGATTCTCACCTACCTCAATCAGAAGGCTGTCGTGACGATCCTGCTGTTAGCCAATCATGGTTTGTTTGGTCAAATGGCAGCACCCGTCGATATGACCTATCTCTGCGATTCCGTTATGCTGCTGCGTTTCTTCGAAACCGCAGGCCGGTTGCGACGCGCCATTTCGGTCATCAAGAAACGCGTCGGCCCGCACGAGGAGACCATTCGCGAGTTCAAGATCGGCGTCACCGGCGTGGCGGTCGGTGAGCCCTTGGAACAGTTCCGCGGCATTCTGATGGGATCTCCAGAGTTTGAGGGCAAGCAGACCGATCTTCTGAGAGACAAGGCATCGTAATGTCGTCGAGCGCCGCAGTCCTCGTGCTGGCGCCGGTTGGCCGCGATGCGAAGCTCGCAGCCGCCATCCTGGCGACAAACCAGATTGCCGCACATGTCTGCGACAACCTGGAGGAAACCGTGCCCCTGCTCGACGAAGCGCAGTGTCTTGTCGTGGCGGAAGAGGCACTGATCAGTTCCGATCGAAGCCGGTTCGCAGCTTGGCTTGAAAGCCAACCGGCATGGTCGGATTTTCCAATTGTGCTTCTGACCATGCGGGGCGCCGAAGTTGATACGCGGCTGGCATTTCTGGACCGCTATCTGATCGTGCTTGAACGGCCATTCCTGGCCTCGAGCCTTGCCAACTCAGTGCGCTCCGCCCTGCGCGCCCGCGCCCGCCAGCGGGAGGTCCAATCCTACATCGAACAGAAGCAGGAAGTCGCCGACAGGCAGAAGCTGCTCATCCGCGAGCTGCATCACCGCGTCAAGAACACCTTGGCCAACGTTCGCGCCATGATGGGGGCGACGGCCAGGTCGAGCGGCAACGTCGAAGATTTCGTGCGTGATTTTTCGGCCAGGCTCGTGTCCTTGGCCGACACCCATTCGATGCTTACCGACGATTATTGGCAGACTGCTTCCCTGCATAAGTTGCTCGAAAGCGAGCTTGACCACTACGAGACACGCGACAGGCCGCGTATCGTTCTGGAAGGCCCGAACGTCGCGCTTGTCGCCGACATTGCGATTCCCGTCGGGATGGCTTTCCACGAACTGGCGTCCAATTCGTCGAAGTTCGGCGCGCTGTCGCGAACTCAAGGCCGCCTTGATGTCCGCTGGTCGATAGACACGTCCGGCGACACCCCGATCGTCAATCTCGACTGGCGGGAACGGGACGGGCCCGAGGTCGAGCAGCCCAAGCGCCGCGGATTTGGCACGACACTTCTGGAAAAGGTCGTGACCGTGCAGTGCAACGCCAAACTCGACTTGAACTACCATCGTGACGGCTTGCATTTCACCATGGCCCTGCCGCTGCGCAACACGCGCCTTGTGCCGAGCTACTGAACCGCAATTGAAGGCCGGGCTGGGGCGCCGCGAATGGGATTAACTGAGCGCCATTCGGCAATGCTGGTCTAGCGCTTCAGCCGAGACATCAGTTCCGAAAAGACCGCCTCTCGATCTCCCATATGGCCGACCTTGCTGATGAAGTCCAACTCGTGCCGCGGCACCGTGATCCGGGCGCTGTTGGCTGATCGTGGCACGGGACCTGCCGGAATCATGCTTTCCAGAATCTCGCGACGCTCCTCCAGCGGCTCTCGACGTCGAGCGCGGCCGAGGCAGCGGCCAGGTCGCGGTATTTCGAAGTTCAGTCGAGCCCGCGCCGGGTAAAGATGCGGGTGCCCTGTTTGTCGATGATCATCTGGGATCGGTAGCCGTCGAATTTGACCTCGTGAATCCAGTCCGCACCTTCTGGCGGCTTGTCCACCAGGGTCGGCATCAACGGCATTGACCACGCGGAGGCTCTCGCAATGTCTCAGGCGAGGCGGCACGCACTGACGAGGAGCTGGTAGAAACGGCCAAGCAGATGATGGTGCAGGTTATAGCATTCGACCGCCCGGACCTGCACGCGGACCACGCAAAAGGTGAGAGTGGCATCTATACGTTCGAGTACCAGGACAAGGGCGTGGTGGGGATCGTGCCGGGCATTTCCTTGCCCAATCTCGGCGCCGTCCAGGACGAGGTCAATCGGTCAAGCGGGGATCTGTGGAAAGACGCGCTCGACAAGTCGGAGGCGCCGGTCGGATGGGCGGTGCGCGCACGCAGTGATCGTGGCGATATCGTCGCCACCTGCACCTACGAGGAACTCCAGCGGCGCGGCTCTTAAAGCTGCGCCCCCACACTATTCGTATGGGGTGGGAACGGGAAAGTGGACACTCTGTTAACGACGGGCCTCCCGAATTGACGAGGCCCAACAACAGGCAGGAGCAAAAGAAATGGCGACCACCCAAAGCATCATCCAAAAACCTCAACGATCTTTTTCACGACACCCTCAAGGACATCTACTTCGCGGAGAAGAAGATCCTCGCAACCCTGCCCAAGATGGCGAAGGCCGCACAGAGTGCCGACCTGAAGGCTGCCTTCGAGAAGCATCGCGGCCAGACCGAAGAGCACGTCGCCCGCCTCCAAGAGGTCTTTGAGGTCATCGGTAAAAAGCCTACGGCCAAGACCTGTGCTGCCATCGTCGGCATCACTGACGAAGGCGCCGAGATCATGGAGGAGTATAAAGGCTCCCCTGCCCTCGATGCCGGCCTGCTCGCGGCGGCACAGGCTGTGGAACACTATGAGATCTCGCGCTACGGCACGATGCGGACCTGGGCGGCGGAACTCGGCCTGACCGAGGCAGTCAATCTGTTGGACCTGACGCTGGGCGAAGAAAAAGACACCGACGCGACTCTTACCGAACTCGCGGAATCTGCGGTCAACGTCGCTGCCGAGGCAGCCTAGCGAGGACAGGCACATCGGTCCGTCTTCGCGAGCCCTGGTGGTCGATCGCCAGGGTTCACCCCACATCAAAGGTGCCATCTCGTAGGAGGATGAAATGGGTTTTGCTTAGTCAATGAGGTGGACATCGCTGAAGAGCAGACTCGCGAGCTGATCGCCTTCTTGGGGTACACTGGCGCTCCTGCGGGAGGCCCGCATTCTAGCCACCCGAAAACGCTGATCGCTAAGAATAGCTGGCCGGCGGAATAAGATGGCCGGCGCGCACAAATGGGAGGGAAATGCAGCGCCGGCCAGGCGGGATAGAGGTCCGCCGCAACTTTAGCGGTAGCTGATTCTTGACGTAGCGTCATGTGGAACGAGTGTGCATGCCCCCATTCGAGGAGATCACGCTGTCTGACGGAGCCCTAGCATCTGGCCACCGACGACCGTCTCAAAGTCGGCGAAACTCACGCTGCCCATTCAAACACCGTCCGAGTTAAAGATGCGGCCTTGGCCCCTGCCACTAGTACAGAAGACGGTGGGTCGCCAGGACCGGGTAGAGTCTCGCTGGGGGAAGACCATCAGCTGGCACATAGATGGGAGCGCTTACGCGGATCCGGCCTTGTGGCAATCCGAAGTGTGTTGTGAGAGCCTGCCTCAGCGAGTAATGTGGAGCGCCCTCAGCATCGCCCCGGCAAGCTGGTGGTTGAAAGATGCTTCGCGCTTTCGCCTGCAAGGGAGGATGCGTGTTGAACGACCTTCTAGACACTGCGCCGATCGGTGATTCTCCGTCGAATACCAATTTCCTGTCAGGTGGCGGGGAAATGGGCTCGCTCACCCGAGCTTACGACTGGAACAAGACCGGCCTCGGGCCACCTCAAGGTTGGCCCCAAAGTTTGCGTACCACCGTCAAGCTGATGCTCCAGTCGCGTCACCCCATGTTCATCTGGTGGGGGCCCGACCTCATCCAATTCTACAATGATGCCTACCGGGCCACACTAGGACCTGAGCGGCATCCGACCGCCCTCGGAGACCGTGGCAAGGATTGTTGGGCTGAAATCTGGCACATCATCGGTCCTCAAATCGAATACGTCATGGCCGGAAAAGGCTCGACTTGGCACGAGGACGCCTTGGTCCCCGTGACCCGCAACGGCAAGCGCGAGGATGTCTGGTGGACGTATAGTTACGGGCCGATTGATGTCGATGGCGAGGTCGGTGGGGTCCTGGTCATCTGCAATGACGTTACTGAGAGGCATCTGGCAAAGGAGGCGTTGGAAGATCACACTCGCTACCTTGAGCAACTCTTTGAACAAGCGCCCGGTTTCATAGCGGTGCTCCAAGGTCCGAACCATGTCTTCGAAATTGCCAACGCTGCCTACAAGCGCCTGGTTGGGGATCGGACATGCGTAGGAAAAACTGTGCGCGATGTGATCCCAGAGATGGAGGGCCAAGGTTTTTTCGAATTGCTAGATGAGGTCTATCGAACAGGCGTCGCTCATGTTGGCAGGCGGGTCCCGGTCATCTTTGCTGGAGACGCCGAAGCGCTTGCCAAGACAAGAGTGGTCGACTTTGTCTATCAGCCGATCATCCTGAGAACCGGGGAGAGCACGGGAATCTTCTGCGAAGGGATCGATGTCACTGACCACGTCCAGGCCGAAGAGCATTTGAGATTGATGAATCAGGAATTGAAGCACCGAGTTAAGAACACGTTGGCAATGGTCAGCGCAATCGCCGGACAGACCCTTCGGGGAACTCCTTCCGCCGCTGCCCTGGCGACCTTCCACGGGCGTTTGGCCGCCTTCGGAAAAGCCCACGACACTCTGACGGCAGACACCTGGGCTACGGCGTCAGTAAGGAATGTTGTCCACGACGCACTTGAAGCCCACCGGACCGGACAAGGGAGGTTCATCATATCTGGCCCAGAAATCACCTTGGGCTCGAAACAGGCGTTGTCGCTCGCCCTAGCCACCCATGAGTTGGCGACGAATGCTGCCAAGTATGGGGCGCTTTCCAACAACCGGGGGACGGTTCACGTTTCCTGGCGGGAGGAGCGTGAGGGAGATGCCGTCACGTTTCACTTCGAGTGGATTGAGGCAGGCGGCCCGCCGGTCACCGCACCGGTGAAGGAGGGCTTTGGGACTCGCCTCGTAAATCGCGTCCTATCGGCAGATTTCGGGGCGCGCGTCGAGATCGACTATGCACCCGGCGGACTGGTATGCCGCCTCTTGGCTCCAATTCAGAATTTGAATCAAGACCGCCCTATTTGCGGGCGAGTGATCCAGATGGCAAAAGCGAATTGTTCAGATACCCATCGACGCGCGGTGCGCAGGGTCGTCCGCCTGCTTGTTGCCGAAGATGGCCCGCGAAAACGGGCTGGCCCGCCCATCCCACGTGATGATATGCGCGCTCAACGGGCACACTCCTGCCGCTGCGGCGCTGCGACGCTGGATGATCCGGAAGTGATGCGTCCAGTGACACCAGGGCTGGCGAACCACAATGGCAAGCTAGAAGATCACTTAGCCGTTGTCCTCTTGCGGCTATGCAAAGCCATTAGCCGGCTGGCTGCACGAGCTAAGGTTATAGAGGTTGTTTTGGCGGTGCACCGCCTGGAAAAGAAGTGTCCTAACAATGGCCTACACGCTGATCTGGTACGGTAGGCAAGGTATCGTTGAACAGATTCCCTTCGACGCCGAGAAAGCTGCTCGCGACCAAGCGCTCGCGACATTTCCCATTCGCAAGGAGGTCGATGGTATCGTGGCTGTGGAAGTTCGCAAAGATGACGGCACGGTCGTTTTCAGTCTGGCAGGCGTTCACTGACTCGGTCGTCCGTCGCTTTGCCGTTGAGGCCGCTGGCGTTCCCGCTTGGGCCGGTCACGCTTGGTGGCCGCTACTGTGGCCTTTCATGAGCTAGATGCGCCAGCCGAATTGTTAGCCAAGGCACGCAGCGTCAGGGTGTACCTGCCAATGGGGCGTCAGGTACGGGAACAGGGCATCTTTGAAAAGGTTCCCTTCCACGCTCAGATGGCCGCCCGAGACGGCACGGTTGTTTTCAGCCTAGCAGGAAAAAGGGCCGCTCCAATATAGCACCCCGGTGCCGCGATAACAGAGCACCCCGGTGCCGCGATCGGCCGGGAGGGCGAAAGGTGGCTTGCCGAACTAGCGCTCCACCCCAGCAGCCCTTTTCGTCTCCGAATTGATTTCGCATTCGTTGCGGGGAAGAATGAGGCATGTCTAAGCGTGAGGTGCAATTTGACCGACATTACAAGCCACTATGGCAGCGACGGCATCGTCGAACGCATTCTGGCCGCGGTGCCGGATGCCAACGCCCTCGTTGCCAGGCAACTCTATCCGTTCGACCAGTTGCACGGCCGCGAACTGGGGGCGACGCAGGATCATGCCGCGCGTCTTGCCCCCTCGTCCACCGATCGGATCCTCGATATCGGCAGCGGTATCGGCGGCCCGGCGCGGTTCCTGGCCGACACCTATGGCTGCAGCGTCGACGGCGTCGACCTGACACAGGCTTTTGTCGAGGCATCCCGCCGGCTAACCGAACTGTGCGGGCTGAGCGACAAGGTTCGTTTCCGCGAGGCCAACGCCACAAAGCTGCCTTTCGCCCACGCCACCTTCGACGCGGCGATCTGCTTCTATGTCGGTATGAACATCGCCGACAAGGCAGCGGTCATCGGCGAAGCCTTTCGCGTGCTGAAGCCGAGGGGCAGATTGATATGGACCGAGGCCGTGCTGGTGGACGGTGATCCCCATTATCCCCTGCCCTGGGCGGTGTCGCCCGCGACCAGCCACCTCGTTGACGGGGACACGCTGAAAAGCCTTTTTGCCGATGCCGGCTTCTTGGTCGACGACTTGATCGACGAAACCGGCGAGCATATCGAACTGGCGTTGAAACGGGCGAATGCCGGCATCGTGCCCTCACCCGCGCAACAGCAGGCCAACGAGATCGTGCTCGGTCAAGAGTTCGTGCAGCGCCGCAGAAACTACATCCGCAACTTGAGTGAGGGTAAGCTCGCCTCGCTGGCGATGATCGCGTCGAAGCGAGGAAATCTCGGACGTCTGCCAAGCAGAGCCCGCCTCCGCATCGGGTTCAACAGGCCATCGTCAGCGAAGTTCCGACACTAACAAAAAAGCCCGCCGGCCGAAGCCAGCGGAAATTTGGGGTCTGCCAGATTGGGGTCTGGCAGATTGGAAACGGTCCGGCCCGGCTTTTGTTGCAGGGCCGTCTAATATGCGTGGAGGCGCCGGAGCGCGTTTCGGGCAGGGTTTAGCCCGCGCCTATTAAGTACATAAGAACGCCCAAAACGGCAGCGAGTGAGGCGCCGCCTATGGTTACGACGTAGGGGGCCTCTTACGCTTCTGCTTCATGATGCCCCACCTCCCTCAAGGTAATTTAGCAGGCCCTTGCATTTCGAAAAGAGCGCGATCGGTTGCTACGCCATGGAGGGATCAATGACGGCTCCCACCAGCCTTGCACCGGATGCCAAGTGACCGTAATGCCGGTATCTTCGACAAGTCGGCGCACAACAAGGCTGTTGCCAGCGTGCGGCTTGCCTTGCTCCATCAACCATTCGGATGTCCCTTCCTTGCGACCCAACGGGCTGGCAGGAAAAGGTACCGCTAGCGCTACCTAGCCTTAGGCGGCTGCTGCAGCAACCGCGTCGGATCGATCGACACGCTAAGATGTTTCGTAATGACGGCCGTGGGTAGCCCACCACAACGACCTCCTCCCCTTCGGATGGGGGGTCTGGTTGTTTTTCGTCATCTCTGGCTACGACGTGACCCTTGCGATGGTCGGCCAACAGTCTTCACGGCTGGCTGGGGTTACCCTACTTTGCACGGATGACGGTCTTGGATTGGCTGCAGCTACCGCAGACTCCCTTGTCCCGCTCGAAATCGGAGGTGGTGCCGAGTGCGCCTGTGATCTGCGCAACTTGAGCCGGAGTTACATTCACCGCATCCACGATGCAGCTATCGCAAACAGCCATTGGCTTCCTAGTAGTGATCCATGAATTGATGCGGTGAGCAGCTATCATCCATTCCCCATTCCATTCCCCAATCACACCGAAACCCGCCGCTGCATTCACGCAGCGGCGGGCCTATACGATGCCGGGGGGTGCCGACACATCTAGAACTCTTTGAACGCTCTAATGTTCCGGCTGTATCTTACCTGTGGCCCGCGCCTCTGGCGGAGAACGCGGGCCGACCAAGAACACCCCTTGGCCAGCAGCCCGAAGGTTTCAAGGACTAGCTGCCGCAGAATCAACAGGCCGCTTCGAAGGAAGTTCCGAGGGCAAACGAAAAAACCCGCCACCGTGAGGGGGCCTTCTGATGGTTTCAAGTTGTCACTAATTCTTAGCGGGCGGAGATCCGATGAATGCGACGACTTTCCCAAGCACTTCGCGTTTCACGAGCGTTGGCCGTACGTATGCCAGAGAGGCGCTCCTTCTTGACCAGCCGCTGGAGGTCGCCCCACTGAGGGCAATCAGTCCTATTCCTGCCTGCGGCTGTAAACCCCCTTTTTCCCGTCGCGGTACCGCATGGCTTCAAGAATGACCTCGAATACGCTGCCAACGTCTTCGGAAATTTCACCCGGGAATATACCCTGCTCTTCCGCTGCCTTCATCGCCTGGTCGGCAAGATCGCTGATCGCGGCTGGGTCATCAGTGAAGGCATTGGGCAGGTGATCGGCCATCCAGTTACCGAGGAAGTTGACGCCGCGCACGCTCATTTTTTGGTGCCCTTCAGCGCGCGCCCGTCACGCTTTATCTTTGGGGTGATCGTCTCGACCCGCACATTTTCGCTGACGTCCTTCGTTGCCTGGTTAGTAGCCCCCGGCGCAGCAGCTGCGGCAGTGGCTGCGATCCGTTGGGCATGCTCCGTAGCGATCTTAAGCAGACCCGTAGCCGTTTCTTGAGACGTCCATCCCTGAGCCTCTGAGGCTGTCACCAAGGCCGCGAACGCGGCTTCCAAAGCCACTTCACAGTTGATCTCACGGTCTGGGTTTCCCTCTGGCAGTATCGGTGGTTCAACGGAGGATTGGGACATGGTCTGGCTTTTATCTCCTAGGTCGCAAGCACAAACTGTTAGAACTCGCTAATGTTCCGTCGCCTTTCTTATTGCCACGGGCGCGAAGATCAGCGCGGCTCATGTAAGGCCCGACGCCTGTGCTAGGCGCTCGCCATTACCGGCCGGCATCATGGTGGACTATCGCGTTGAGAATCGTCTCATAGACGCTGCCCATATCTTCCTCGATCTCGGAGCTGGTGATCCCGAGCGCCTTGGCGTCGGCGAACAGCTTTTGCGTCAGCTCGTCGACTGAGATGATGTCGGCGCCGACCGTCTCCGGGACGTTGCTGCAAATCCACTTGTCAAGAAAGTTGGTGCCGCGCATGCTCATCACTGCCGCGCCTTCAATATTCTGGCCTCTCGCAGCAATGATGCTCTATCCGTGCCAATCAGATTGATCAGTTCACGAGCCTGCGCTTCGGTGATGCCGGTTTCCCGCGCAAGGAAGCGGACGAGAAAATCCTCTTGCTCCTCCCTATCTCCGCGGTCGCGTCGTTTCTCATCGCCGATGTAGGACGATTTGGGCTGCTCGAGTGAGCGGGGCAATGGAGCGTCGTCTTGTACTGAAACAGCTTTCACATTCAGGCCAGCCTCCTTGGCAGCCGCCAGAAAGGCTCGCCGAGCATTCCCAACGTCCTCGGCTGTAGTCAGCGGGCCCGTGCAAGCCTGCAGTGCTGCCCGGTAACTTGGCCCGTGCGATTCAGGCCAGCGCTCCATCATGAAGATGGCGGCCTCGGACACGCTGCTCAAAGTACGAAATTTGCCCACCGCTTCGGTCTCAACGATAATTGGAACTGCAAAAAAAGGGTCGTGCATGGATACCCCCTGGGCAATGCCAGAACCGAACGGGGGAGCGCTGTTTTCGTTCCGGTCGACGCGAGAAAAGCAGATCGGACAATAGGCGTGTAGACGGTTCGCCGGCCGATCGATAAACAGAACCAATGAACAGCAAGCGGCTAGATCACAAGCTCGACTGCAAAGCCTGTGGGACAATCCGTATCCCAGAAAACGCCGAAGAGCACACCGCTATTCATTGCAGCAGTTGCGGCGCCTACATGGGCGAATGGGGTGAGCTTCAGGATGACTTTCAAAAGCAAGCGCGACGCACGAAGCCTTCGACTTGAATCACGGCAACATCATAAAAAATAGCGCGGGAGGTAATGCCCGCTTGTCGGCGACCTTCAGTTCGATCCGGCAATCCCTCTTAGCGGCCCAGTGGGAGCCGTGAAAGTGAAATCAACTCCGCTTCATCGACCACGCCGGCCATAGAGTTGGCGATGATCCGAGAGGCCAGTCTGCCCTGCGCGTCAGCTGATTGGTGATCGAGTTTGAGCTGCTCGAAAACCCGCCCAAGCAAAGCTAATTCGGAAGGTTCAAGGATCCCGGCATCCACGGCTTTTCGTCTGATGGGCATCTAATTCTCGCGAAGCCTACAGCGAAGCGTGTAGCGTCAAACAGCATTGGCCCGCTTCCAAGAGGCGGAAGCGGGCCACTGCATTGATTTCAGAAAAGCCGATTCATTCGATGATCTGCACGACCTTGCGGGTATCAGGGTCGACCAGGACCGCATGGTCCCCGACAACCGTATACTTGTACTTCACGTCAGGAACATCGATGGTGTGAAGTTCGACGGTGTCCGGCAGCGCGGTGCCAACGCCAAGTTCGATACCCAGCAGGCTCACAGAGGCAAGCTTGTGGGAGTGGACGTATTCGCGAACGACCGTCTGCTGTTCCGGCTTGAGAATGACCACGTCTTCCGCAAAGGCGGCACCAATTCCGGCGGCCATCACAAGACCTGCAGCGGTAGCGACAAGATACTTCTTCATGATCGAACCTTTCTTTACTTAAGCTCCGTTAGGCAGTGTGTTTCACTGCCGAAAAACAACTCTGCCAAATATATATGGTTCCGGGCCTTTGTCGTTTATTACAGGGTGGCGGTCCTCAACCGCCGCTAGCCGGTGCCGGCGCGGCAGGTGCAGATTCGGCTGGTTTGGCAGGAACAGCAGCCGCCGGAGCATCGACTTTGGGCGCCTCCACCTTGGGGGCCTCCTTCGGCGCTTCTACCTTTACGTTGATGTCCTGTCCGCTCCCGCCGCCGTGGAGGTTAATGCCGGTGAAGAACAGCAGGACTACTACTGCGATGACTACGAGAACGATCGCAACGGCGGAAGCTGTCCCTGCAGCCCTTGTAGCGTGCCAGAAACGCCGAGCCCGCCACCGCCGGCACCAAAGGGGCTCAAACCGTCATTAGCTTCTTCACCTGCTTCAAGTCGTCTAGGAACCGCTCTCGTTCTGCTTCCTTGTCGGCCGGCTCCTGAATGCGCAGGATGAAGGAAGGGTGGATGGTGATGAACACCCGCAAGCCATCCTCGCGCTCGATCACCTGGCCGCGCATTTTCGTGACCGGGATCGCGTTGCCCAGCAGTGACAACGCCGCCGTTGCGCCGAGCGCCACAGCAAGCTCCGGCTTGATCAGCTCGAATTCCCGGTCGATCCACCAGCGGCAGGCTTGGACCTCGCCGGCATTAGGCTTGGAGTGGATGCGACGCTTGCCGCGCGGCTCGAATTTGAAATGCTTGACCGCGTTGGTGACGTAGACTTTTTGCCGATCCACCCCGGCATCGTCCAGTATCGCATTAAACACCTTGCCTGCCGGCCCGACGAAAGGCTTGCCGGCGATATCTTCCTGATCGCCCGGCTGTTCGCCGACGAAAACCACCGTCGCGTTGCCAGGCCCTTCGCCAAACACGGTCTGCGTCGCTTCGCGCCACAGCGGACAGCGCCTGCAACCCTTCGCCAGTTCGCGCAGTTCGGAAAGAGTACTGGCCCCGTCCGCCATCACCTCGGCAGGCTCACGCTTCGGCCAATGCCTTGCCTGCACCTTCGCGTGGTGTGGCGCCGGCGTTGTCGGCATTCTGGCAATCATATCCTTGGTGGCCTTGTCCGCTCCTGCGATCAAAGCTGGAATGAGCGACGCTTCGGGAAGGTTCCGCCAATATTTCTTCGGCATCTCTTTCTGCATGGCCTTCGCCTTCAGACGTGCCGGATTGAAGATGTTTTCGAAATAGGTGCGCCACAGCTTCTCGGTATCGTCTTCAGCCGGCGCTTCGCCCTGGGCAGCGCCCCGGCCTATGACCAACCTCTCGCCATCCCAGTCGGCGGACGCATGTGGTGTCAAAATGGTCCAGCGCATGCCGGTGAAGCGTTTGACGAAGAAAGCCGCGTTGCACTCGACGATGAAATGGTCCGGCTCGAACCAGGCGACATAGCGCTCCCAGTTGCCGTCGCCGATCTTCCGAAACCGCACGAAGGCGCGCATCTTGTGGATGTCGCGGCGAACCGCTTTCACCATGGTTTCGAGGCGCCTAGTGTCGTCATCCGATGCTATGGCCAGCAGTTTGGGCTCGGTGCGCAGTCGCCAGAGCAACCGATAGAGAAAAGCGAACCGGGTGGGGTCGGAATGGCAGAAGGCCGTTTCGGCATGGTCGATGAACGCGCGTGGAACGTCGAGCCGGGCACTGGCGGAAATAGCGGGCAATCTACTGTCGTACAGAGCCCGACTGAGTTCGACATGCCAGCTGATGTCCTCGGGCCTAACCTCGTTCAGCGCCAACCGCCGTGCCGCATCGCGCCAGCCGGCAAAATCGGTCTCGCTGCTCAGATGCACGCTGTATCGGGCGAGGTTGAGCTGAGCCGGCTGCATGGTCAAAATAGCGACAGCTGTTCGCAGGAGCGCACGATGGTGTTGCGCAGCCCGGCCTTGTCCGTCAGCCCGCCCGGCGACCAGCCTTCGGCGATGATGAATGGCCGCAGCTTGACAATCGATTGACAGAGGCGCCCGACATCTTCGAGCCGCAGCCGCCGGTGGCGGCGGGTCTCCAGGATTTTCCCGATCACCTTGGTGCCGAGGCCCGGCACGCGCAGCAGGGCTTCGCGGTTGGCGCGGTTGATGTCGACCGGAAACTGTCCCCTGTTGCGCAGCGCCCAGGCCAGTTTTGGGTCGATGGCGAGGTCCAGCATGCCGTCGCTGCTGCCGGCCAGGATTTCCGGCTGGGAAAACCCGTAGAAGCGCATCAGCCAGTCGGCCTGGTAAAGCCGGTGCTCGCGCATCAAGGGCGGCTTCTGCAGCGGCAGCGACGACGACGAATCCGGGATCGGACTGAAGGCGGAATAATAGACGCGCCGCAGATGGTAGCTGCCATAGAGCCGTGCGCTGGTGTGCAATATGCCGTCGTCGGAGGTCTTGTCGGCGCCGATGATCATCTGCGTCGACTGGCCACCTGGCGCGAAGCGCTCGCGCTTCTTGGTCCTCAGCGTCGGTTCGGCTTTTTCCTCCATCTTCTGGCGCAGCCTCGCCATCGAAAGCCGGATCGTTACCGGCTTCTTCTCTGGCGCCAGCCTTTTCACACCTCCATCGGTGGGCAGTTCGACATTGATCGACAGGCGGTCGGCATACAGGCCCGCCTTCTCGACCAGTTCTGCCGAGCTTTCCGGAATGGTCTTGAGATGAAGTAGCCGGAAAACTTCTCTTCCAGCCGCAGCCGCCGCGCCACCTCCACCATCTCGCCCATTGTCTCGTCCGGCGAGCGGATGACGCCTGAGGACAGGAACAGGCCCTCGATGTAGTTGCGTCGATAGAAATCCATGGTCAGCTTAACCACTTCGTCAATGCTGAAGCGGGCGCGTCGCACATTCGAGGACGAGCGGTTCATGCAATAGCTGCAATCGTAGATGCAGAAATTGGTCAGCAGGATTTTCAGCAGCGAAATGCATCGGCCATCCGGCGCGTAGGAATGGCAGATGCCCATGCCTTCGGTGGAGCCGATGCCGCCGGATTTTAATGAATCGCGCTTAGCCGAACCCGACGAGGCGCAAGAGGCGTCGTATTTGGCGGCGTCGGACAGGATTGCGAGCTTCTCGCGGACAGGAACTGCTGACATAAGTTCATGATATGTTTTATGCGGTTGTCGCGCTATTGCATTTGACGTCGTCGGTGAAAAAGTGATCGGCGGCCGGGGACTTTTAAAGGTCCTTAAGGGTCATCGCCGATCTGCTGACATAGTCGGCCGCGCGTGATTTCGACGCCGATGCCTTCGCCCAATTGTAAGTTCACCGGCTACGTCGACGCGGCGAAACAGTTGTTCGACAAAGCCGGAATCCGGGCCAACGAAAGAATCTTTGTGCTCTCGGGCACAAACGATATCGCGACCTTTCTGGCAAAGTTTTGGAGCCGCGAAACCGAAGGTGAAAATGTGCTGACACCACAGGGATCGGTCTTGGCTTTACATTTTCTCGAATTTCAATGGCGTTGGCGCCTCGCCTTCTAACGATCGAATGCGAACAGCTCTTTATCGGTGTCATCGGCGCCGCCAATTGCGGAGGAAACGATCTCGGAGGCGATCTGCGAGAAGGTGATGCCGTTGCCGCCATAACCCATCACCGCATGAAGGCGCGGATGCTGCGGCAGCGCGCCGATATAGGGCAGTCCCGTGGTCGTGGTGCCAAAGGACCCGGCCCAGGCGAATTCAGGCCCGGTGTCCAGATGCGGAAACAGTCGCCCGAGTTTTTCGGCGATGCGTGCAGCCTTATCGGCCGTCAATGAATCGCGAAGGTCTTCGTTGGTGAAATCCTCGTCCTCGCCGCCGCAGATAACGCGACCGTCCGCTGTCGCACGCATATAGAGATAGGGTTCAGATGCTTCCCAGATGAAGGCGGCGCCCGGCCAGATGTTGCGCGGCTGTCGACGGGTGCCGATCGCCCATGTCGAGGTGATACGGTGTGCTGTCGCCGGCACGATGTCGGTCAGTTCGAAGCCTGTTGCCAGCACCACATGTTTGGCCGTGATGGTCGGGCCGAGGCTGCTGCCGACAACGACCTGGTCGCGACTGTCCTCGATGGTAGTCGCCTCGACCGGTGCATAGAACCGTGCTTTGCGCGCCCGCGACTTGAGCAGCAGGCCGGCGGTGAGCTTGCGCGGATCGAGCGCAAGGTTGTCATGACTGAGAATGGCGGCGGCGCGGTCGATGCCGAATTTTTGCGCCAATGGTTCATGGCTCAGGTAGGTTGCGCCGATGCCCGCCTGCCTGCGGGCCACCGTTTCATCGTGCAATTGCGAAGGTCCGAGCGCGTTGCCGGCGAGATAGAGCGACTGTATGCCGGTTGAGCCGCAGTCGATGCCCAGTTCAGCGATGCGTCCGCGAAGATTGACGACGGCAAGCCGCGAGCGTCGCCACGCCTGTTCCGCTGAGGCTCGGCCGATCATGCGCGAAAGTTTTGTCAGTGGCTGGTCGATCTCGAACTGCACGAGCGCAGTCGTTGCCGGGGTCGAGCCTTTCAGCGGACCGCGCCGGTCGATCGCGACCACCGAATGGCCCTCGCGCGTCAGCGCCTCCGCCATCATGGCGCCGCTGATGCCCATGCCGACAATCAACACGTCGGTCGTCACGTCGCGCGCGAGTTTTTCGACGGGCACCGCAGGCGCCCGGTAGGCGAACCAGACCGGCTGGCCGCTTCTGAGATCGAGCTTGCGGGGCATGACAATCTCCTGGAGGCGCCGTTGCCGAACTGGAGGCTCCGACGAAAAGCCCGCCGCGCCTGAGACGCAGCGGGCCGAACGATCGCTGCAAGCGGGGGCTAGATGCGCCCGAGAACGACGAGCTTACAAGTTGCTCAATCAGGCCTCTTGATTGCTGACTTCTTTGCCAAGTTCTTCCGACGAACCAAGAAGAACGGATGACTGCCCGCACGCCACTTTAAGGTCGGTGATCAATGTGGCTTATTGATCGACGTGACCGCGAGGTTCGTGAGCTTGTTGTTGGTGGCTTTCTCCTGGTCAAGGATTTCGCTGAGCAGCTTGTGCGCCTCGTCATGCCCTAGGTCCTTTGCCCACTCTCGCAGAGAGCCGTACCGGGAAATTTCGTAGTGCTCGACTGCCTGACAGGCCGCGAGCAATCCCGAATCAAGGGCCGTTCCTGACGCTTCCTCCATCAGTCCGTCGGCTTCCTTGATAAGGCCCTCAATGGCGTCGCACTTCTCGCCAGAGGCCTTCTTGCCTATCGACTTGAACACCTGCTCCAGCTTCTTGATCTGCCCCTTCGTTTCCTCAAGATGGTCCTCCGCAGCCATCTTCAGCTTGGCGTCCTTGGCCGCACCTGCCACCTTGGGCAAAGCCTTGATAATCGCGTTCTCCGCGTAATACATGTCTTGAAGGGTATGCTCGAAAATATCGGCCAGTGTTTTCATCATAAATGCTCCTTGCCCGAATTGGCTTCGGGAGAAAGAGCGGGCGAAGCCAATGGTTCCGTTCCGTTGCGCGAAACCGATGTAAATCCTGGCCGCGCCTCGCGCCTCTGTCATGGGCCGACCGTCCCCAATTGGTGCCACTACAGTTTCGAGGCACAGAGCTGCCGTTCGCGCCGGCGAACACGGACATCGCCTCCTGAAAAACGTGCACTTCCCTGCAATCTAGATTGGCTGACGATGAAGCGAACGGGCGAAGGGAACTTGTGCGACCGGGACAAGTTGAATCTCTATTAGTCGGTTCGTAGGGTGGGCGATGACGCCCAGGGAAAGCACGAGCATGTCCTTGATCGCCGAATGGCCGCTGCAGCCGGCAGCGACCCTTGGGCCTCCCGTGCGCACGAAAGGGATTGAACGCGAACTGCGGGCTCGCCTGCCATGGGCTGTACCCAAGTACCTCAAGGCTGAGACGGGTCGCATTGCCTTGCGAATGCGAGACGACGCCGCCCATGAATTCGAAACCGCCTCGGCCACCATCTCCAGAATGCTCGAGGGCATCGAAGCGCTGCCCGTGCTCCCGCGCGAGGCAGAGGATGTTCTGACGATCTCTTCTCGCGAGCGTCACAAGTGGGTCAAGGACGGGCGGCTGCAAAGCATAAGCACGTGCACTGTAAAGATGCGCGGCCGATCAAAGAAAGTCTCCTTCCATGTGTTCGATCCGCGCCACATCGAGGACGTTCTGGATCGCGATCTGCCAACCGTCTGGCGAGAAGAGGATGCGCAGGAAGTTGCCCGGAACAGGCGCCGTGGCGCCGGTAAGGCCGCACAGACCCGGGCGGGAAAGGTAGAGGCAGGCGCCTGGTGTCGGGGGGCGCCCGGCAGACAAACGCAGCAAATTTAGAGGGCTGGCACGCGTTCGAGGACGACGGCCTGTTGCGGTAGCCCGTCGCGGTTGAAGGTCAACGCTTCTTCCGCGATACCAGCTCCGAAAAGACAGCTTCCCGGTCTCCCTTGTGCTTCTGGAGCAGAGCCAAGGCTTCCTGGTGATCTATGCGACCGACCTTACTGATGAAGTCCAACTCGTGCCGCGGTACTGACAAGCGGCTCATTTCTCCGATATGAAAACTCGCTCGGTCCTCTGGCACTGCTTTCTTATCCATGCTGTTCACCAGACGTTGTCTTGCTCATGACATTTCCAAAAGACCCGCAAGAGTGTGGCCCGCGCCGGCCTGCCGGCTCGGGCCATCTCAAGGTTACTGACTAATAACGATGCGCTGCTTGTCGCGATTCTGAGCGTAGGTGCCCTTGTCATAGGCGGTCTGTGCTTCGAGCTGGGCTTTGGTGAAATTTGTGTAGAGATAGCGGTTTCCGTCCTTGTCGGACATGAACTTCAATTTCTCCAGGCCGACAGCTACTTCCTTTTCGCCAATGCCGAGAAAACCGCCCACGTCGAGAACCACGGCATCCACCTTCTTGTCGCCACTCAGGACGACGTCGCCGATCTCGCCAATCTTCGCATCGTCGGCGCCATAGACTGTGGTGCCGATGAAGTCCTTGGTGCTGATCTTGTCCAGCGGCAGTTCGGTCAGCGCCGCCTTGTCGATAGCTGCGGTGGCTGTCTTGTCCGTCGTGGCAGCCGGTTCGCTGTTGGTCGCGTTCGAAGCCGTAGTCGTGTCGTAGACCTTCAGGTCGAAATCGGGTTGCGCCACGAGGTCTTCCTTGGTGGTCTTGGCGACCAGCCAGCGTTCACCCTTCTTCTCAACCCATTCGGCTTTGGTGAAATCATAGGCGACGTTTTTTTCGCCGATGCCCAAGAACCCGCCGACGCCTATGATAATGAATTTGGCTTTGCCATCGTTGGTGAGCACGATGTCTTTCACATCGCCAATCTTCTCGGCATTGTCCGCCGCGCTATCGTAGACGTCGGCGCCAATGATCTTCGAGACCAGGCTCCCGTCTGCCATCGCCGCAGGAGCGGCCGTGGTCTGGGTCGTGTTGGCGGGTTTGGCAGCGTCTTCGGCAGTGGCACCTGTGGCCCATAGGCCAGAGGTTAGAAGCGTAGCTACTGCTGTGGTAGCCAAAAGTTTGCGGATCATGATACGTTTCCTTGTGCGTTAGTGTTGATGCACGCCGCGTTCGGCTGAACCTTGCAGGGAGGCTGAACGCGGCACCGTTTGCGATTGCACAACGAGGCTTATGAGACGAAGTTCCATGACGCTTCATGTTGTTGGAAACCGGGCATTTCGGCAGCTGCAGCTTGCTTTCCCGTTGGAACTTAGTTGGCTTTTGAACGTTCCCTTCATCGAACCAATTGCGGTTCGAAGAAGGGGGAAATCATGCAGAATCCTGGCGTTGGTTGGATCGCGGCGATCATCATCGGCGGTATCGCCGGATGGCTGGCCGAGATGTTCATGAAAAGCAACATGGGCGTGCTCATGAACATCATTTTGGGGATTGTGGGCGCCATTGTTGCAAACGTCCTCCTCGGAGTACTCGGCATATCGTTGGCCGGCTGGCTCGGTTACTTGGTCGCAGGCTTCATCGGGGCGTGTATCTTGATTGCAGTGGGTAGAATGATCAAACGCTGAGGCCAGACGACCGGCAGTATGGATTAAAAGACGTACTGGCGCATTTTATCTCCGGCTAATTAAAGCCCAGGAGAGAACGAATGAAAAAGACACTACTTGTTTTGAGCCTGCTCATTCCGCTGGGAGCGTGCTCCCGTACCGAACAGGGGGCTGCAGTTGGCGGCCTTGGCGGCGCCGCGATTGGTGCCGCGGTTGCCGGCGACCCCGTGCAGGGAGCTGTGGTCGGCGGTGCAGTCGGTGCGATCGCCGGCGCTGTGATCGGCCACGCAAGTGAGGCCGGCCAATGCCGGTATCGCGATCGGAATGGACGCGTCTACATTGCACGCTGCCCAGACGGCTATTGATATCGAGGCGCGTGATCGCTTGCGGTCACGCGCCTTTCCCAAGTGCCCCAGGACAACCGCATGGCTGTTATGACTAACAAAATCATTGGGTTTTGGTTCGTTCTGGGCGCCACCGTGAATGGGGAACTTGCGCCCGCGGTTTCGGCCGCTCCTGTAGAAGCGCAGGCGATCGCCGATCATTTCTCATCGGTAAAATCAATGTCCGGGGACTTCGTTCAGTCAGGCCCCAAGGCCGAAAAGACCCGTGGCAAGTTCTATCTCCAACGCCCTGGCAAGATCCGGTTCAACTAGGCAGGCCAATCAGGAGTCAGCGTGATTGCAGACGGCAAATCGTTGGTCGTTTACAACAAGAAGGTCAAGACATCGCGGCTCTAAGCCCTCTCTAAGACACCACTGAAGCTGCTGCTCGACAACAACGTCGAGTTCTCCGGCAGACGCTTCAAAGGTATCACGGAGGAAGGCGATCTTGTCATTGTCAGGCTGGCCGATAGGTCAGCCTTCGGTAATGCGAAAATTTCTATGATGTTTGACAAGAAATCATTCGATCTACGAAAATGGAGCCTTACCGACGAGAGGGGGCAAACGACGACGATAACAATCTCCAACGTGAAGGAGGACATTCACGTCGCCGAGGAAACATTCAAGATCGACTATGCGGCGAACAGGGAATACAACACCCCTACGAAGTCGCGTTGACGCGGTCGAACTTCTTGGTTGAAATGCTCCGGCTCTAGGCGTCAGACGAACGGCCGCCCCCGTCTTCTACAGGCTGCTTCAGATAGTCGCTGGCCGCAGCCAAAATGGCCAGGAAAGCCGCGGTGTATCTGGCGAAGCCAAAGGCCTGCGCCGCTGCCACTTTTGCACCATGCGAATGCTGGTTAATGAATTCGGAAGCCGCGTCATGGACTTCGCCCGCAGCTTTCCCGAACAGTTCCTGTTCTTTTGCGGTTGGATCAAACGCTCGGCCTATAATATGACCGAGCAACAATCCTCCGGCGGGACCGGCCAATACCTTTGCACGTGACAGGTTCGTGACGTGCTGTTGTGGACGCTCCATTTGAGGACCGATCACCTCTCCCGCATCCTGTTCGCCAGAAGGTGTTTCGAGCCGCTTGGCGTTCGCTGTCTCAGTGCTGCCTTCAGCACTCCTCCTGCCGGCGTCAAAGACTGCGACTGCGCCCAAGGCGACCGCAGCCGCCATGCCGCCGTTGTTCTTGATGGCGTCCGTGACGCCGCCGATCACGCCTGCCACCTTGTGCTTGGCGTAGTGCGTGCTCACCTCGACCAAATGTCGCGGTTGTACACGACGACTGATCTCACTGACCGGCTCAAACAGTGCCTGCCGCTCGGCACGGCTTTGCACCATGATCTGCCGGATGTCATTGTTGAGTTGAGCCATAGCGGATCCCCTGCTTCAATGCGGCCACATCGCTGCGCACCTGGTTGACCGTCTCGACGGGAGTGATGGTCCATCCGACCAGGGCCTGTTTGGCGAGATGAAGGGAGAAAAAACCTCCGCCAATCAAGACGATGCCGACAAGCAGACAGGCGACCATTGAGCCGACACCAAGATGGATCATTGCCAGGATCAGAAATTCGACCAAGGCGAAGGCTGCCAGCATGAACAAAATAGCGGCCGCCATTCCACATGCACCGGAAGAGAGGATCGTCGCGGTCTTTCCCCTCATTTCCGCCTCGAGCAGGCGCAGGTCCAAGCGCATCAACGAAGCGACGTGACCGATCGCTTCGTTGACGACGCTGCTGAAGGGACGGCGGTCGGCACCATCTTCCATCTGGAAGTTCCCTCTTCTTCAGGACCTATCGGAGCTTCGCATGATCCGCGTGAGCATCACGCCGGCCAGGATGCCGACCCCGAAGAAGGCAGCGGGCTGACGCTGCGCGAATTTCGTAACGGAGTCGAGCAATTCTCCGACGTTGCGATCCCTGATGTCTGTCGAGATCCGCTCCACGCCTTCGGCGGCGTTACGCACCATGCCGGCCACCTGAGGCGATTGTTTTTCGATGCCGTCGGCAGCCTCCTTGACTGAGTGCGCGATGTTGGCGATTGCGTCGGCGCCAGCGGTCTTGTTGGTCTCGACCGCTTCCTTGAATGCACCGGCAGCATCGGTCGCGACAGAGCCGGCATAGTCCTTCGCGTCGCTTGAAACCGAAGCCGCTGTGTCTTTCAGGTGGGTCGCGGTTTCCGCCGCGCTGGTCTTCAATTTGCTGAAAGCTTCGGCACTCTTGCCGGCACGTTCGGCGTCCGACTGATTCTGGAATTCTTTGTCTTCTGACAGCTTGGATCCGGAGAGCGGCGTGGCGTTGGGGGTGTTCACGGTGTTTTTCCTCCTGTTGTTCAAGGTGAACTCCGCGGTCCTGCTGCGGTTCCTGGCGTCAGCGAATATTCTATAGGACGGGTTGGCGCGGCAGCTAAGCATGGGCGTGGCGTTCCGTTCCATCAGCAACAAATGATGTATATGGAGCCCCAATTGGCCATGACATAAAGAGCGCGGATCAAGGCTCCAAATCCCCGGGCCTTCAACCCCGCCTTCTCCGACCGAGACTCATCGTCTGACGATCAAGGAACCCGCATTGGCAGTTGCGTGAGGAATCCCAACAAGTAATGGCAGCAGGACCAGGTTTATTCATCAGGTGGACAACCAGGCTGGCTACAATCATGCCGCTTCCGCCTGTAGTCAGGAAGCATTTGTGCATCGGCAGCCAGAGCTAGTTGATCGTCTGCAGGTCGTTTTACCAGCAAGCGGCGCATTGTCCGAGCATTCTTTGGCGCAAGACCTTCATAGTCGTTGTTGAAATAGACCCAAACTCTTCTTGCGCCGCTGGCTCGGATTTTGTCGACCCATGTCGTCAGTTCGTCTGTGGTGTAATCATGCCGATACCAGCGCTCTGGACCGTGGAGCCGCAGGTAGACATCATCAGCCGTACGCACCAACACATTCGGAAGACGAGGGCCGCTGCATGAACAGAAGATTGCGCCTGTCTCACGAAAGGCCGAGTACACAGTCTCGTTCCACCAGCTGGCGTGACGAAACTCCACCACATTGCGCCGGGCCGGGTCGAGTTGTCCGAGAATGCCGCCCAGGCGTGCCTTTGAGAAATGATAACTCGGCGGCAGCTGGAATAGAAAACAGCCCATTCGCTCGCCGAGAATATCGGCAATCATTCCAAAATCCATAATCAGGGTTTTGGTGTTCTTGAACCGCTTGATGTGCGTAATCAGCTCACAGACCTTGACCGTATAGACGAAGTTGCGGTTACCAGCTTGCCGGAGCCAGCTTTTGACATTCGTGACCGTCGGCCATGAATAGAAGGATGCATTGATTTCCACGGTATCGAATCGCTTCGCATAGTGATCGAACCATTCGCCTGTCGGCAAATCTGTAGGGTAAAACTGCCCCCGCCATTTCCAGTAAAACCAGCCCGCGCAGCCGACATAGACAGATGCATGCAAACGCGACGAGGTGTTCCCGCCATTTGCTGTTCTCTCGGCTATGCGGGCGGCATGCATTTTGACGGCCCGTCCAAGATTTTCGATTCGCTGCTTCTCTCTACGCAGCCTTCGCCGTTCACGGCGCTCCTCGGCTCCAAGTTCTTTCCGCTTGATAGGGTCAGTGCTCATGAAATGATCCTTGACCGCCTCAACGCGGGTACAGCCTGAAGGCTCCCTTTGATCCGACCGGAATCGGCTTTGGCGCCCGCCGGAGCTTTCATCCGAGGCTAGCGTGAATCTGGGTGCGTGAAGTGCAAGCATTTGTCTCTTGCGGATCGCGTCTGTTCAGCTTCGGCCAATAGGTAATCTAGATCAGCGCCAAGCGATCTTATCCCGGATTACGAACTTTGGATTGGTCGGCGCGAGCCGTGGCTTCTGGACCTGGATGGGCTGGACAGTATGAGCACGACCGGCGCCCAGACGGCGGCTGGGCCGCCTGGCGAGGCGACTGATAGGCGTTTTTGACTTTAGGCTGCCGTGTGGACGATGCCAATTGTATCTGTGGAGCCAGACAGGCAACTGCGGCGCGGTGATCTGAAGTCGGCTCGCAGCGTTCACTTGGCCGTTGTGGATTTTCAATTCGCGGTGGCGGCCGATCGCCTGAAAACAATGGTCACCCTGGTACCCTCGTTTGCGCTTGATTTGACGTCGAACTCTGCCTTTGCATTCTCAGTCAGCGAGCGCGCGATCAATGCGCCGAGCTTGCCGGCCTTTGGCCATGTCTCGCCTTGAGGCAAGCCAACCCCGTCATCGGCAATGACAACCCGGCAACCGTCGCCGTTCACAATGCTGTGCAGCGTGATATTGCCACCTTCGCGCCCCGGGAAGGCGTGTTTAAGCGCATTCGTTAGCAGTTCGTTGACGACCAACCCTGTCGGCATCGCGACGTTTATCGACACCGGATAGGTATCAACCTTCAGGTCAAGGCGAATGCCTTCAACCGCATGGGAGGCCATGACAGCAGACGCGATCTGGCTGAGATAGACGCCGAGATCGACCTCATCCTTTTGATCGTCGGCAGACAACGTCTGATAGAGGATAGCCAGTGCGTCCACCCGCCCTGCCAACCTCTCGAAGCGCTTCTGGTCCGGCTCAGTCGCGTTGCGAGTTTCAAGGCGAATTAAAGCAGTAATCATCTGCAAATTGTTTTTAACCCGGTGCTGCAGTTCGCGCAGCAGCGTATCCTTCTCACGAATGCGCTCCTCCGCCGCGCGCGCGTCCCCCGCCTCGCCATGGGCCGACACGTCGATCAGCGCTACCAGCCGGAAGCAAATCTTGCCGTTGTCATCCTCAATGACATTGGAATAGACGTCGACAATTGCAGGCTTTTCCTTGCGCTCCAGCCGAAATGTGCCGACGAAATCGGTGTCCTCGACAACGGCCTCGTCAAGCGGTCGATCCTTCTGCTGGTGGATGCCGATGCCTGAAAGCGCCGCCCAGTTCTGGCTGTTAAGTTTGGCGGCGTCTAAGCCTGACAGTTTCTCGAATTCCGGATTGGTGTATACGAGGCGCTCCTTTGCGCTCAGATCCGAAACGGCAATGGCAATCGGCACCTGATCAAGGAATTTCTTGAACTGGTCGCTTTCTAGTGCGGTGGCTAGGTCAGGCGTATCGAGCAGTTGCTCGACCGCCTCGGCCTTTTTGGAATCCGATATCATATGGGGACCTGCGCTCTGCGTTGGCGCCATCAGTATCAGCGATGACCCTCGCCCGCCATCGCGAACGCTCACGCGCGGCTCCGGGGCTTGGGTCAGCCGCCGTGTCCCGATAGCAAGAGACCCTTCACCGGCGACCGTGCTTGCATTCATCGGCTGCGTAAGGAACAAACTCGTCGACCCGCAATTTAGAACCTGAGCGACAGGATGGTCGGTCGCCGTTATCGGGAGGTTCAAATGGGTTTCTTCGGAAAGTTATTTTCTGGATCGGCGGGCAAGAAAGCAGATGACAAGAAGGCAGGCGACATGAGGAAGGCGACGGGTGCCGGACCGGCACTCGCCGCGCACTCAAAGGACGCCAAATCGAGCGCCCCGACGGGACAGAACCCAGCGGCTGCCGCCAAGAAGAAGTGAGCGGGTGAGACCGCCACAAGCTACTGGGGTTCGTTGAAGCCGGCTTCTACAAAAGCCAGCGGTGCTTCAAGCGTCCAGACGACACTCTGCTGGCTGTATTCGAGATTGCCCGTGCCGCTCAAAGCCTGCGGAGTGACACGTTCCAGCACCACCGTGCCGAAACCGCCATTGGCAACAGATTGGACCTTTGGACCATCTGTTTCGGCCCAAGTGAGTTTGAAGGACGGTGGTCCTGCCGCAACCTTGGCAACGTGCCAGGCTACGGCGATCTTGCCCCTGTTGCCGGCCAGAACGCCATATTTGGCGGAGTTGGTGGCAAGTTCGTGGAAGGCGATGCCAAGATATTGAACGGCATTTGGGCTGAGAGTGATGGACGGTCCCGACATTGAAAGCAGGTCATCGTTTCCGAACGGCTTTGACTGTGCCAGCAACAATTCGAAAATCGTCGCGCCCTTCCAGTCCGCCGACACCAGCAGATCGTGCGAACGCGAAAGTGCCATGATGCGCTCGCGTACCTGTTTCTCGAACACAGCCGGACTCTCGGACCGCTTGTTGGTCTCCCGGATCATCGCAAGAATGACCGAATATTGGTTCTTCACCCGATGGTTGACTTCGCGCATGAGCATGCGGATGCGGTGCTCACTCTCCTTTGCTTCGGAAATATCTCGAGCAATCTTCGACGCCCCGATTATGCGCCCCGTGGCGCTGCGGACAGGAGAGATGGTCAGCGACACTGGCACCAGGCTGCCATTCTTGCGTTGGCGGATGGTCTCGTAGCTTTCCACCCGCTCACCCTTCCGGATGCGGTTCAGGATGTTAGGCTCTTCATCCTGATGGTCTTGCGGAATAAGCATGCTGACCGGATTGCCTATTGCTTCCTCGGCCGTATAGCCGAAAAGCCGCTCCGCGCCCGCATTCCAGCTGCTGATCACCCCGTTCAGATTTTTGCTGACGATGGCATCGAACGAGGACTCAACAATCGCTGACAGATGCTGCTTCGCCTCATCGGCAATCGCACGCTGGGTAAGATCCAGAAGCATGTTAACGGCGCCAATCAGTTTGCCATCTTCATCACGGATCGGAGTTGGGAAAGGCTCAAACGGAAAGAGGGTACCGTCCGGACGCTGTGCCAAGGCCTGCTGATTGCGCACGGGACGGTTTTCTCTGAGGGTGACAGCCATGGGGCACTGATCGTGGGGAAATTCGGAGCCGTCAGGATTGAACAGCCGAAAAGTTACGCACCACTTGTCTTTGCCAATTTCGGGTGTCCGGCCCGCGAACTCAGCTGCGGCAGGATTGAAGTAGGTGATCGTGCCCGCCGCGTCGGTCGTATAGACGGCGACTGGAAGACTATCGAGGATCTGATGAAACTGGCTGTCCTGACTGAGCAACTCTGTGCGCGCCAGGTGCAAGTCCGTGACATCGACAGTGAAGCAGCGCGTGCCGACAAGCTTTCCATCTTCGAAATGAGCGGTTGATGTGACCTCGACATGCCTGATCGATCCGTCCGACGCACATAGGCGTGCTGGATATTTATCGATCTTCTCGCCACGGCTGAGCCGAGCAAGAATATCATCAATCACCTCGGTGTCCGGGTAAAAATCGCCGATGTTGCGACCTACGTAATCACCAGCCTCATAGCCGAGAAGGTCGAGTTCGGCCTGGTTCGCGTGAAGGATAGTTCCGCTACCATCCACGACGTGAAGAGCCATACCGCCATTCTCGAAGAAATCCTTATAGTCGAACTCCGCGACGGCTGATTTGGGCTCTTCTGCCCGGCTGACAAGATTCATGTGGGTCACGCTGGCCCCTTAAGCAATTGCAACCGTAGGGAACACGGCAAGGCAGTGTTTAGTTCCCTAGTATATGGATCGACGGTCGCATAGGCCCAAAAAAAGAACGAAAATGAGCGGACACAAAAGCTAGTGGGCGGGGAGCCAAATCGAAATGAACCTTGTACGCAGAACTGTCGCTCGGCCTACGCGCGAAGGTGCCAGCGCCAGGGCTACTATTTCTGCTCAGACGACCAGGGGAAGTTCACGTATTGGTCGCGCGTGTCGTAGCAGATGTTGCCGTACATCTTGAGGTATGAGTCCCGACGCACCGGATCGGCATAAACGGCCGCTGGATCGGCCAGATCGGCCTCATACTGGGCAAGGTTGCTGTTCGTAAGGGCGATGGGGAGAATATCCATCGCCTGCGGAATACTTTTCCCTTCGAGCCAATCGGCGCCGAACTGGCCCATGGCATAACCGAAGACGGGTGACGACAGAGATATGCTTGCCTTGTAGGGGCTGTCGCCTTTCTTGATTTCGGAGACGGCCTCCGCCTCACCGTCAATACCGCCGAGGAACTGATCGGCCCTGTCCTTGCCGTCAGCGCGCAATGCTTGAAGCGCGCCAAGCACCACCGCGTCGCCGCCGAGAACGACGTCGATATCCGGGTTGGCAAGCAAGACGGTTTTCATGGTGGCCAAACCACCTTCCTTTGTGACAGGTTTTGGCGCGATATCGGCAACGATGGTCACCCCGGGCAGTTGGTTCAGACCGTCGCGCATTGCTTCGAACCGGGGCGCCAGGAACTCCATTGTGTCCTGGGTCAGCAGGACGACTTTGGCTTTGCCCCCGAGCTTGGCGTTGATATGGGCGATCGCAGCGTCGGTGAGAACCTTTCCGGTTTCGTATTGCGGAGCATTGAGCAGCAACGTAGCCGGTGGCGGCACGATGGTCCCAACAAATGCTCCCGACCAGATAACCTTCTGAAGGGTTTTGCTCAGGGCCGCAGGGTCGGGCGATGTAGCGACCAACGCGCCGACTTTGGCGGCGAGCAACGACTGTATCTGCTCAACTGCCTTAGCAGCATCATTTTCCACCAAGACCCTATGATATTCCAATCCGCGATCCTTCGCGGCCATGGCGAGGCCGTGGTCGACGCCTTGCAGGAAGTCGCGCTCATTTTCCTGCACATAGGCCAGCGACTTGGTCAGGCCTGGCGGCGGATTGCATGCCGGCGCTTTGGGGTCGAAGGTAGCGAACAAGGTGCGTTGCGTGATACCCGGTGCGCCTTCCTGCGCTGTCGCCAAGGTCAGGCCACTCATCATCACGATTGCCAGCAGAAGAATGCCCGAAGCCAGTGTCCCCTGCCCCGCGAGCTTGTTTTGATTGGACGGCATGCAGTTTCCCCGGTGTTACCGACCCTAAACGCGAAGAGCGATGATGACGGCGCCGGCTTTTGCCGACGGGGTAGTTTTCCATTTAGCCAGAGCGCCGTCTACTATCCAACGGCTGTACGTCGTGGTTTGGACGAGAACAGCAAATGGGCAGAGGTTCCGGGCTGGCGAGGTCGATAGTCGATCTTGGCTCCCAGGCTGACGCACATGGCATTGACGATTCTGCTGCCGACGCCAGTCCCCTTGGCGGGCGCATCATCGATCCTGCCAACACCGTCGTCCTCAACAACCAATTCCACCTGTTCTTCGGGTAGTTTCTGCAGCCGGACACGGATTACTCCAACGCCGTCGGGATAGGCATACTTGAAGGCGTTGGTGACAAGTTCGGTGACCACCACGCCGAGATTGATGCCGGCATCAGTTTCGAGGTCGACCGGCTCTATCTCAAACACCAAACTGACGCCGTGGCTTTGGCTTTTTAGCGAGGTGCGCAGGTGATCCAGGAGTCCGGTAAGGTACTCCTCCAGCGCAACCGTGCGCACGTCGTTGGAGCCGTAGAGCCGCCTGTGGACAAGCGAGATCGCAAAGATGCGATCCTGAGTTTCGGCGAGCGCATCCTTCGCCGCACGGTCGCCTAGCGCCTTCGCCTGCAGATTCACCAGCGAAGAGACAAGAGCCAGACTGTTGGCCACCCTGTGGTTCACCTCGGAAAGCAGCACTTCCGCCCGATCGCGGGCCTGGGCCAGATCCGTTGTACGAGCGGCAACGCGCTGTTCAAGCTCGCTGTTGAACAGGTTGACCTGATCGCGCGTCTTGCGCAACTCCTTGGTATAGCGAGCGACACCATAGGCTGCTCCAGCCACGACAGCGACGATAACAAGCGCGCCGACGGCCGACACCAGCCGAAGCCATCCACTGTTGGCGCGTTGTTCGGCGACGCCGGACGTCAGGCGGGCGTCCGCGCTTCCAATGATGCCCGAGAAAAAGACATTGGCTTCGTCAGTCAGGGCTTTCCCTTTGTTGGTTCGAACAATTGCCAGGACTTCTTCGTCATGTTGATCTCGCTTTAGAGATATTGTGCTGTCGAACTCTTCAAATTTGGCGGTGAGAATTTGTGATAGCCGTTCCAGAGCCAAATCTGAATTGGGATAGGAGAGCAGAAGGGTCTGCAAGGCCTGCAAATGACGCTGCGCCTGGGTCTTTGCGGACCGGTAGGGTGCCAAATAGATCTCGTTCCCGGTGATGATGAAGCCGCGCTGACTCGACTCAGCCGTCTGCAAGGCATTTCTCAATTCAACTGCCGCGACCCGCGTGTCGCGCGCCGCGATCGCATCGTCAAAATAGGATTGCGCCCTCACGCCCAGCCAAAAGTTCATGGCAACGATAGCCATCAGCGCAACGAACCCGATCAGCAGGGCCGCAGAGGTGAATCGGACTAGGTGGCGGCCGGAAACGGGCATTCGCATTACTCCTGCCCGATTTTGGCGCAGCGCGCTATCGGGTAGCTTCATATGATGGGTTTGAAGCTGCACTGAAGAGGTTTCGTCTGAGCCCTGTTTTGCGCCATGGCGTCCCTTCGTAGCGGTCAAGAACCCACGACAGAACCATTTCGCCTGTGTGAGAAACAAAAAATGGCGGACTCGACGGCCCGCCACTTTCTGTTTGTATTAAGCGAAACGCTCAGTTGGCGCCGCCGAGCTGCTTGGTCATCTTGCAGAAATTGTCGTGCTCCTTGGCAATGGCTTCGTCGCCGCAAGCCTTGGTCATCGCGGCACGATCTTCTTCCGTCATGGCCATCCAGGCGGCCTTGAATTCATCCGCCGCCTTCATCGTCTTCATGCCGGCATCGGTGAAGAAGGGCGACATCTTCGCCGGATCGTCGAGCGCCGAGGTGTTGCCGGCCGAAAGTGCCGCACCAGTGGTCATCGCAAGCGCCATCGCGCCTAACAGCATTTTCATGTTCATGATTATTCCTCCTGATTGATTTTGAGATCGTCAAAGCAGCGATCGAAGCAAAACGAAAAACGAATCGTGTGTACAAAAGTTCCGCGCAATTGCCTCACGGCAGGACAAAGTTTCCCTATTTGACTTAAGGACAAAAAACAGTTCCAGGAGGAACGCTGCAGCTATCCAAAGCTGATGAAATCCGCCGATCCGCATGCAGTCTGTTTTATCCCGTAAGGTGGTCACTCCATTACTATCCGAACCACGCTCGAGGAAGGACGCCGACGAGAACAGCTTGGAACGGTGGCCCACGCCATCAAGTGCAAACGCGGCCCGTTTCGCCTGAAAAATTATCGTCACCTCCTAAGACTTCGACCACGCTGCTGACGCTCAGCCAGTTGCCATCTGTCAAACGGCGATATCGCATTTGCTCCGGAACAAAGGCCGCGCGATTCGTTCCACGGAACCTGGCCGGGGTCGGCCATTTCGGCTGACATCTCGCTCGCCCAGGAGAGGCGAGTGCAGGAAAAAGGGCTAGCGCATTGGCCGACCCTTTTTCAAGCTCACAGCTTCTTGTTGATCGCCGCCGCGGTCTTGTTCGTGGCGTCCTTCACGGCGGCCTTGCGTCGCCGACGGCCTTCTGAACTTTGCCTTTCGCTTCCTGGGCAGCGCCTTCCGCTCTCAGCCTGTCATTTCCAACGGCCTTGCCGACGCCCTGTTTCACGTTGCCAGCTGCTTGGTTTGCAAGGCCGGCTGCTTTGTCGCTTGTGCTTCCCATAACGGTACGCGCTCCTTGGAGGGTTCATCAACCTTTCAGAACGTTGCGCTGTCGATGAAGTTCCTCGGCGGCGAAGATTGTCGACCGATCAACCTCCTCGCAACAGGAATGGATTTGGACGGCTTCATGTCTGGTGGTCGGCTTAGCAATATTGCTGGCCGGCTCATGCGATCCGCTTTGCCACTCTGGATTTCTTTCGATGATGCAACCAGCTTGGGCAGTCGGCGTTAATGGCCCGTCCTATTCTGTATCAAGGGTCGAGAATGTCTCCACATCCGCTTCGAACAGAACAACTGTCCTGCTAGGACTTTTCGCCGGACCCTGGCGTAGCCGAGAGTGGTTCAGCTGGTAGGCACCCGGTCGGCATCTAAGGGAGTGAAGGCATGAGCATATTTCTTCCTCTCAACATCCGATTTGTAGACGGAACCACGATGGTCGTTTCTTCCATCGCAGATGCCCAGAAAGCGCTGGCGTGCCAATGGAGAAACAAGGAAGCCGCGACATACAATGAAGCAGCGCGTCTACTGTCAGCTGCCAAAGAGGGGGTCTGCAAGCCAGCCGTGGCCTTCGCAGTATTTGAGAATGCGGCCCAAACACAGGGGCTCCTTCAGCCCGCCAAACCCAGCTCTGCGCTTGGCCTGCTGGATGATATAACGTTGCCACTGGCCACGTGAACTTCTATGCGCAAAGCGGATCGCTGCTGCGTAGGCTGAACAATTCCCCACGATCGGTAGGTTCGCGCGCTCCAGCAACGCGTTCCGTCGCATGCACGGCCTGTTGCGATTGCTCTGCAACCGCCCATAGGCTTGTTGCTCGCCAGCCGAAACCAGTTGCCAATCTCGGCGAAGTTAATCAGCAACCGCGGGGAACCGCCTGCCAGACACAGCATTGTGACGGCCGAAGGCGATTTTTCGGTGTTGACCACCGCCCAGGGCGGCCCGGTGTCGGATGACCAGAACTCGCTGAAGATCGGCGCACGCGGCCCGACCGTCCTCGAAGACTTTCATTTCCGCGAGAAAATCTTTCACTTCGACCACGAGCGCATCCCCGAGCGCGTCGTCCATGCACGTGGCTACGGCGCCCACGGTTATTTCGAAACTTATGAATCAATGTCCAAATACACCCGCGCCGACATCTTCCAGCGTGCCGGTGAAAAGACGCCGGCCTTCGTGCGCTTCTCCACCGTCGCCGGCAGCAAGGGATCGGCGGATCTGGCGCGCGACGTGCGTGGCTTTGCCGTCAAGCTCTACACGCAGGAAGGCAATTGGGACATTGTCGGCAACAACATCCCGGTCTTCTTCATCCAGGATGCCATCAAGTTTCCCGACCTCGTCCATTCGGTCAAGGAAGAGCCCGACCGTGCCTTTCCACAGGCCCAGTCGGCGCATGACAATTTCTGGGATTTCATCTCGCTCACCCCCGAAAGCATGCACATGATCATGTGGGTGATGTCGGATCGGGCCATCCCGCGCTCCTTGCGCTTCATGGAGGGTTTCGGCGTCCACACCTTCCGGATGGTCAATGCCAAGGACGAATCCACCTTCGTCAAATTTCACTGGAAGCCGAAGCTCGGAATGCAGTCGGTGGCCTGGAACGAGGCGGTGAAGATCAACGGTGCTGATCCGGATTTCCATCGCCGCGACCTTTGGGATTCGATCCAGGCCGGCAATTTTCCGGAGTGGGAGCTCCAGCTGCAACTGTTCGATCAGGCGTTTGCCGACAGCTTCGATTTCGACGTGCTCGACGCCACCAAGCTGATCCCCGAGGAAATCCTGGCGCCGATCCCGGTCGGTCGCCTGGTGCTTAACCGCATGCCCGACAATTTCTTCGCTGAGACCGAGCAGGTCGCGTTCATGACCCAGAATGTCCCACCCGGCATCGATTTCTCCAACGACCCGCTGCTGCAGGGACGGAATTTTTCCTATCTGGATACGCAGCTGAAGCGGCTCGGCGGGCCGAACTTCACGCATATCCCGATCAACGCGCCGAAGTGCCCGTTCCATCATTTCCAGCAGGACGGCCACATGGCCATGCGCAGCCCCGTGGGACGGGTGAACTACCAGCCGAACTCCTTCGGCGAAGGGCCGCGGGAGTCGCCGGAGCGCGGGTTCCGCTCGTTCGCCGAGCCCGAAGAAGGTCCCAAACAGCGCATTCGCGCCGAGAGCTTTGCCGATCACTACAGCCAGGCACGGCAGTTCTACATCAGCCAGACACCGACGGAGCAAGGACACATCGCGGCTGCCCTGACCTTCGAACTCAGCAAGGTGAAAACGCCGGTCATTCGCGAACGGATGGTGGCGCACCTTCTCAACATCGATGATGGGCTTGCCAAAAAAGTTGCTGCCGATCTTGGATTGAAGGCGATGCCAAAACCCGCTGATGCGGCAGTCGCCACCCGCCAGGATCTCGGCGCCGCGCCATCGCTCAGCATCCTGGAAAACGGGGCTCAGCAGTTCAAGGGCCGCAAGCTCGGCATCCTCGTCACCGACGGTACCGACGCCGCACTGCTGAAGGCACTGACTTCAGCCTTGGCCAAGGCCGGCTCCAGTTTCGAGATCATCGCTCCCAAGGTTGGCGGCGCCAAAGCCAGCGACGGCAGTTTTATCGAAGCGGATCAGATGCTCGCGGGCGCTCCCTCCGTCCTTTACGATGCGGTGGCGTTGTTGCCCTCGCAGGCGGCCATCGCCGATCTTGTGAAAGAATCGACCGCTCGCGATTTCGTCGCCGATGCTTTTGCGCGTTGCAAGTTCATCGGCTACGTCGAAGCGGCAACGCCCCTGTTGGAGAAGGCGGGCATCGCGGACAGCCTGGACAAGGGCCTCATTTCGTTGTCCGGCCCGAAAGACGTTGCCGGCTTCCTGGGCGAGCTCGGCGAACTGCGCCTGTGGGATCGAGAGCCGAAAGTGAAAATGTCGTAAGTCCAGCAGCGCTCCCAAGGTCAGATTCAGTAAAAAAAGGACACGACCGCATTGGACCTGCCCTCTTCCAGAGGTAAGGCGCCCTTATCACACTGTCGGAACGACGAGGTTTCAAACGCGTTTGGGAGACGTCGACGCTCTCCGTCCTCGACGGTGTTTTCGTTAACTTGGAAGGCTTTGCCCTGCAGCTTCGTCCGATTTCGCTTGCTGCTGGAATTCTCGGTTCGCGGCACTTGTAACGGCGCTTGCGATCCGATCGGCTCTCCGCCTTCAACGCTGTTTTCGTTCACCTGGAAGGCTTTGCCGTGCAGTGTCTGCTTGGTCAAATCGTTCGTTGTGGGCTCTTTCGCCATTTCGTCCTCCATTGCTGGAACACAACTCCCGCCATCGCGGCGCGTTCCGACGTCCGCGCGCGGATGGCTAGCGCATCAAACCGGCGGCGCGCAGGGCATCCTCAATGACCTTGGTGATGCCAGCGGCTGAACCGCGCGCATCACCCGACCGCGCTTCCGCGGCGGGATCGATGCGCACAGCGCGCGGCTTTTCAGCGATGTTGTAGGTCTTCAACGCGTTGTGGGAGGCGAGCGCCGTGGAGGCTGCCTCTGTCTTCTCCGCGCGCCGCACAGGTGGCTTCGCGAGGCCCCAGGAGCAGGCTATATGGCGTGTCGAGGAAATCCCGACATCCAGCATGAATGGCCCTGCCCCGCCCAGCCCATCGTCGCCGGCCGTCTTCAGTGGTGTGCCGTGGCCCATCCCGGCAACGGTATATTTCTCGATCAGTTCTCGGCCGCTGCTGTCGCACCAGACCTGTCGTGTCTGACCATCGACTGTCTCGACTCGCGTCGGGCTGGTGCCCACGTTGTGAACGCCATGCCATTGCGCGACGATGGCATCCGCGTTGGACGGCACCACGGTGTTGTCGGCCGAGCCCTGCCAGACCGAAATCTTCGGCCAAGGACCTTTGTGCGGCGAGGCTTCGCGCACAAGCCGCTGGAGTTCAGCTTTGGACGGACCGCCATGGCCACGCATGCGGTCGAAGGCTTCGGGGATCGTTGACGCGCTACCGTAGGCCAGTCCGGCAATGATTGCGCCGCCGGCGAAAACCTCGGGATAGGCGGCCACCATCACTGTCGCCATGGCGCCGCCGGCGGAGAGGCCGGTGATAAAGATGCGCTTGCGGTCGAGCCCATGCGCGACCACCGCTGCCTCGATCATCTGACGGATGGACAGGGCTTCGCCACTGTCGCGCCTGATATCTCCAGGAACAAACCAGTTGAAACAAAGGTTAGCGTTGTTGGCGCGTTGCTGCTCGGGGAATAGGACCGTAAAACCCTGCTCGGCGGCCAGTTGCGACCAGCCGGAACCATGATCATAGCCGGCTGCGATCTGCGTGCAGCCGTGCAGCACGACGACAAGCGGTGCATCCTCCTGTAGATTTTCGGGAACGAAGAGGCGTGCACGCAAAGCACCGGGATTGGAACCAAAGCCGGTCACATCGCACAGTCGATCGTCACGGTGCTTTGCGGAAGCGACCGGTCGACCGCGCATGGCGCTCAGGCGGGCGATCGTATCTGAGATGTTTCGCAAATCGATATCCTTGCTCTCCGGAATGGCGTCGCACACAACGCGCTTGCAGCAATATCGTTGCTGCACCTGTTTATCCATTGATAACCTTCGTTTCAGCAACCTCATAGGCACTTGCTAACCAGGCGGGCGGCACCATCCGACCTCAGATGCGTCTTTGTTCAATTGAATGGAACAGACATGACCCGCGGTCGTTTGCCTTCTTTCGCAATGCTGAAAGGAAGTGCATATGCCGACCCCTGCCGAACTCGAAGCCAAGTTCTGGAAGACCCTCAAGGCCGACATGACAATGATGATCGGCATCGACGGATCGAAAGTGATCCCGCGACCGATGACGGCGCAGCTAGAGGGTGACCGAAACGGTCCGATCTGGTTCTTCACCGCAAAAGACAGCGAGCTTGTTCAGGGCCTGGGGAGCGGCAGGCAGGTAACCGCTACCTTCACCTCCAAGAACCATGATCTGTTTGCTACCGTGCAAGGGAAGCTCTGGCTGGACAAAGACCGCGCGGCGATTGATCGGCTTTGGAACCGCTTCGTGGCTGCCTGGTTTGAAGGCGGGAAAGAGGACCCCAAGCTTGCGTTGCTGCGGTTCGATCCGCAGGAGGCAGAGATTTGGCTGGATGGCTCAAGCGTGATGGCGGGCATCAAGATGCTGCTCGGGTTCGACCCTAAGGAGAGCTACAAGGACAACGTCGCCAAGGTCGATCTGTAGTCGTCAGGACTGCACTCGAGATAAAAGTGAATGTAGATCAGCCATAGCAACTTCCCGCAACGGCGCGGCCTCGGCAGGCTTTCTGCCAAAGCAAAGACAGGATTTCCAACGGAACGGAGCCATCACGCGATGGACAACAAGCCCTCGTTAATTGATAACGAAGCGGCCAGTCGCGCGGAATCAACGACGGAAGCGAGTAGGGCTGCGCTAAGGTCAGAGCATGGGGATCGGGGGCGCGATGCAGCATGGCCGTCGCAAATTCCGGCCCTCGGTTGGAAGGACATTTTCTGGCGCCTTTGGGAAGAGTTCAATAAGGACCGGGTTCTGTTGGTCGCGGCCGGAGCCACCTTCTATCTCCTGCTTGCGCTGTTTCCGGCGCTGGCGGCCTTCATTTCGATCTATGGTTTCGTCGCCGATCCAGTCACCGTTGCGGACCATGTCGCGTATCTTGGCGGATTGTTGCCATCGGGAGGTCTCGACCTCATCCGTGATCAGCTGCATGCCCTTGCCACACAGAAACCGGCAGCACTCGGGACCGGCTTTTTCTTCGGCCTGGCCATCGCGCTCTGGAGTGCCAACAGCGGGATGAAGGCGCTATTCGATGCAATGAACATCGCCTACGAGGAAAGCGAGAAACGTACCTTCATCACCCTGAATCTTATGTCGATCCTGTTCACGGTTGGGGCGTTGGTCATCGGCATCGTTTTGCTGCTGACGGTTGGCGTTGTCCCCGCGCTGTTGCGCTTTTTCTATCTTGATGCCTGGACGGAGACGCTTGTGAACGTTTCGCGATGGCCGGTTCTGATGGTGGCAATGCTGTCGGGAATTTCATTGCTCTACCGCTTCGGCCCAAGCCGCGAGCGTGCGAAATGGCGATGGTTGAGCTGGGGTGCCTTTTCGGCGACTGCAGTTTGGATCGCTGCCTCGTGGCTGTTCTCATTCTATCTGCAACATTTCGCCAACTACAACGCCACATACGGATCGCTTGGTGCGGTTGTCGGCTTGATGATGTGGACCTGGATTTCGGTCATCATCCTGATCGCTGGTGCGGCAATCAATGCGGAGATGGAGCATCAGACGGCGATCGACTCGACCACGGGTCCGGCGCTTCCCATGGGCAAGCGTGGTGCAGTCGTCGCCGATACGTTGGGAAAAGTAGCCGACTGATAGCCCAAGGCAGCTTCCTGTTTGCCAGTTGGATGACTATCTGTCGAAGGCAGCGAACAGGACAGGCCGCACAAATTGTCCCAACGATGAGGAAGTGCCGATCTTCCGCTTCATGGCGGGCGCGTGCCGAAAGGGCTCGGCGACCGCATGACGCGCCTTGGTGCCGTCATGTGCGAAGCGATCATCCATCACTATGGTCGCAACGAACCGCTGCGCAGGCTCGCCCATCCTTTCTGGTTTCAATCCTTCGGCGCGGTCATGGGGACGGATTGGCACTCCTCGGGCATCACGACCAGCGTCGTTGGCGCGCTGAAACGTGGACTGACGCCACTAAGTTCTTGTGGTGCTGGCTAAAGCTGAGACTCAATCGGTAAGTGGCGAACCAAGGCTGACAGGATTCGGCGAAAAACGCCGGCCTCTGGCTCATGGGTATAGTCCTGGAGCTCGCCTTCATCGCACCCATGCCAGTGCAAAACATTGTTTCTCAATTCAAGCCGATAGCTGGCTTCTGGTGCTATCTCGGCTTGAAAGCGCTGCCGAAGCTCAGCTACCAATTTCTCATCTTCAAACAGCACGCCCATTTCGGAATTCAACGACACGGACCGTGGATCAAAATTGAAGGAACCGACGAACCCGGTCTTGTCGTCAACGGTGAACGCTTTCGTGTGCAGGCTGGCACCCTTGGAGCCAAATACAGAGATCACCGCTTGACGGCTGAAAGGTTGAAGCTCGAAAAGCTTGATACCATTCCTGAGCAAGCGCTTGCGGTAGTTTGCATAAGCACCATGGACCGCTGCGACATCTGTCGCCGCCAGGGAATTGGTCAAAACGGAAACATCGACCCCCTTCGCCACCAGGTCCAGTAAGACGGCGGAACCCCTTCTCCCAGGGATGAAATAGGGGGATACAATTTCAAGGCAATTGCGTGCCGACTGAATGATTGGGAGCAGTTCCCTCATGAGCCAGCTCCGCCGTCTCCAGCCGCGCACCTTTTCTGGAGGATCCGAAATCACGCGCGCTTGAGCGACCCAATGCACCTCGTTGCTTGCGGCGATGAACTCTGTAATCGACACGCGGTCACCGATGGCATTCAAAAGCTTTGACGCGGTATCAGCATCGCTTCTTTCAAACAGATTAGCATGCGCGGTCTCGGCAACTGAACCGAGGACGCCAATCAGTATTGCTTCCTTGCAAGCCCAAAACGCCTCAAAGATTTGAGCGGTTTGCTGCACCGCAGGACCGAGGAGCAGCACGTCGAGATCCCGGAAATTGGTTTCCGCCGCATCAAAATAGGCGTCTCCTACATTGCGCCCGCCGACGATGGCGATCGTATCATCGGCGATCCAGGCCTTGTTGTGCATACGCCGCGTGAGCGCAAAAAGCCGCATAAGCAGTTCCACACCACGCATTATCCTGCCGGGCCTGATGCCGCTCGGATTGAAAACCTTCACTTCGATGTTGGGATGATTGCTCAACGCCAGATAGGTGGAATCGTTTTTGCGCGGATTGGTGTCGTCGAGGAGCATGCGCACCCGCACGCCGCGCTCAGCGGCCCGGAAAACCTCTTCCAGGAGCAGGCGACCCGTATGGTCATCGTGCCAAAGGTAGTACATCAGGTCGAGAGTGCGAATGGCGCTTCTTGCCGCCAGAACGCGCACGGCGAAGGCGTCATAATTGTCCGGGACAAGCAGCAAGCCACTCCTGCCAGCCGCGATGTTGTAGTCCGCAATTCGCGAAACGGATATGTCCATGAAATGACCACTCATAGCCGGCGATCGACGCCGGGCCTGTATAAAATAATAGCAAGAACCTTTCAGCCAGGATCTGGTTGCATCGGTACGGCCTAATCCGCTGGGGGTTCAACGGCCTCGACGTGCTATGTGAAGAATGATAAGCAAACTATCCAGCACCATGCAGAACCTCGTTACCGCCAGCCATGTGGCGGAAGGTGGTCTGGCGCACGCCGGCTCCCCCGGCGAACTCGAGAGCGGCGGCTAAATCCAGGACGTCCTCGGCGATCGTTTCAGCACCCTCCGCACATCCGAAGCCGAGGTTCCGGATCTGCGATTCTTCCCAAGATCAAGCGGCGGCCGCCTATCAGTGCCCTACCATGGCCGCGTTAGGTGCCTTACTGCTTCTTTAAAACCCGACGACAATCCAAGGATTGGTATCGTATCCGAGGCGCGGCTTTTCCGGCGTTGCTCCATCCGGCAATTTGGCCGTTCCAGTCATACTGCAGTCCAGCTCCGGCACCGGCTTCTTGGCCGAATGCTTGGTAGAGCATAGGGCCGCAGCATTACTGACCACCACCTTCTTCTCTTTGGCAACAGCGACCCCGGTCGCAGCGATTACGATCGCCGCGCAAAACATAGCCACTCTCATCGTACTTTCCCCACGGTTGCGCATCCCCAAGATGCTGGGGCGTGACGTTACGTCACTTTTATATTAGCGCAAGCGAATATTGCGGCCTCTAGCGGATACGTGATCGCACCATACCGACACGCTCGCGAATCCGTCACGCCTGAGGGGCGGCGGACCTGATTGTCCGCTTGGCCGGCGCCGCGCAGCACAACAGCTCCCAGCCCAATGGCGCCGGCCATTCTACCCACGGAACTTCCCGACGCTGGCGACGTTGGCCTGTATGGCTCTCGTTACACGGTTTGCGTTTGCAGCGGCCGTTCTGTTTATCGTGCTGCTCTTCACCCATGCAGCCCGAGACCTTCAAAGCTCGCCCAGGTACCATAGTTCATGTCGCCGATTGCAGCGGCATCGAGAGCCGTCTAGCGCCTCTTAGGCTTCGGCGTGATCTCCTCGACCCGCACCTTGTCGCCGATCTCCTTTGCCATGGCCAGCGCCTTAGTCTTGTCCTTCGTGGTCAGCACCGTACGCCAATGCGGCTTCTCGAAAACTGAGATGATATAGGTTGTGGCCGGCTTGTCGGTCATCTTTTCCCCTGATCGGTAAAAGCCCGCGCCATGGAGGGACCAAGGACGCGGGCCGGCTGAGCTGTGACCCACTAGCCTTTGCCGGATGCCAGTGACAACATCCGAGCATGAACTCAACTATTCGACGCTGCTAATCTTCCGTCAAGCATCGGTCCCTAGACGCTACCCAGCCGTAGGGCCCTTAGACGGACCTGTCCCGTTCCAGTGAATGAAGGTAACTTCCTTCCCGGTCACGTCCCGCACTGCTTTCAACAGCACTTCATGCAAGACGCGCGTTGCCCGGTAGTGGTCGCAATGCGGCGATATGAAGGGTTTCACGATGCTCTTGTGCAGCGCTTCCGCCGCCTCCAGAAAGCGCTCGATTTCGGCCTGAGAAAATTGCTTTAAGGGTTTTGATCTAGCCATGGTGACGAACTCCGTTTGAGGGATCGCCGCAACGGGAGGATTATATTCCTGAGATCGATAGTGGCAGCAAGCGCCTCTATCGCTTATCCCGGAAATCCAGCAGCTTCGCGTGCCGCAGCTTATCCTCGCCCTTAAGGAACCGCACGCGGCCGACGAGACCGGGTTTCAGCCATTCGACCTTGTCGTTCTTGAGCCCTATCGGGACAGGTCCACCGACCTTTCCCTGCACGCGGTCCCATAGGCGCTGGCGCATGTCAGCCTTGAAGGTGACGAAGGCGCCGCCGGCATAAAGGCCCTTGTCGGCCATGAGCACCATCGCTGGCTTGCCGGTCTCGCGCTGCACGCCGATGATGTCCATTTCCTTTTCGGTGTAGCACTTGATCTTGCGCCAGTTCATCGTTGGCCCGCTGCGATAGGTGCTGTCCTTGCGCTTCGAGACCATTCCCTCAAGCCCCGCTTTGTCGGCCAGGCAATAGACGGCGTCGCCGGTGCCAGGCATCGCTTTGCTGAACTGAATGCGGCCGACGAGCGGGATCATCTCCTGTAGTATCTTGCGACGGTCGTCCACCGGCACGTTGCGCAAATCATGCCCGTTCAGGTGCAGGACATCGAATGCAACCAAATACAGGTCGCGCGACGGCTTACGCCTGGTCATGGCTGATTGTAGGGCGTGGAAGTCGGACAGCCCTGCCTCGTTGACCGTTATCGCCTCGCCATCGATGATGAAGCTTTGAGCCTCGATCGCCTCCGCCTCTTCGGCGAGATGGATATAGCGGCTCGTCCAGTCATAGCCGTTCTTGGTGATCAGCCGAATACCATCTTCATCCTTGATAAGTTGCGTCCGGTAGCCATCGAACTTGATCTCATGCAGCCATTCACCGCCCTGTGGCGGCGTGTCGACCAGATCGGGTTCCATGGGCTTGATGAACTTCAGACGCATGCACTGACCTGCATAATGCGGATCAATTAGCTCGCGCTAAAACAATTCCGGAACATTTTAGCCATATTGAATGTTTCGAGTTCTATGGACAGTCTAAACCTACTCTCAGCGGATCAATCAAGGGCAGCACGAGCCCTACTGAACTGGTCGCGAGTGCGCCTTGCCGCAAAGGCTAATCTTAGCGAAATGACGATCCGCGATTTTGAGAACGGCTTTAGGAAACCGCGCCCCCATAATATCGCTGCAATACGCCAAGCGTTGGAGGACGCCGGAATTGTTTTCAACGTCGAAGGCGCTCCGTCGCTAGCCCGCCCTGAAGGCGATAGAGGTCTCACGACCGACAATGGAATGTCGCGCCGCCGGCAGAGAGCATAAAGGATAAAGCCATCCCGCCGGTAGCGGACGCACGTTTAAGAGGTAGATCAAGCAGAAAGGCCGTCGTTTCCCACGAACGACGGCCTCGCCCCCTGCCCAACCCCCCCAGGAAAGCACGGCCTCATTAGAGCGAGCTGAAGTGCGTGTCTTAAACTTTGACATAGTCAGAAAATTTGGCCTTGATTGGAAGGGAGTGCATCAAATCTCAGTAGGCTGATTGTCGACTCCGGCTTCGTCCGGCCACCCGCTTCGCTAACAGCTAGGCGTCGACAAATTCCTGCCAGTATCCGGCACCGCACGCTCCTTGCCGTCCTTGCGAGCCTGGGCGCCGTACAGCCGGGCGTAGTTGGCGCGCTCCTGGTCCTTCTTAGCGACCGCCATTTTCTTCCTCCTCAACGCCCCAAGGGCCGTTTTGAAAGCGAGACAAGTTCAGTCTCGTCTTTGATACCGGCCATATAATTGGCGATGATCCTGGAGGCGATGGCGTCTCGCGCCTCTGGCGACTGGTCATGAAGCTTCAAGTGCTCATAGACCCTGCCGAGCAAAGCCAACTCTGATGGATCGAAAATGCCGGCCTCATTCGCCTTGGTGTGTATTGGCATCGATATCCTCCCGGAAGTCCTGCAGAGAAGCGTGTCGCAAATCCTCTTCGCCGCGCAAGTGCTTCACGCGGCCGATTAGACCAGGCTTCACCCATTGCGCCACGTGATGGATGACTGGATGGCCGACATCAGCCACCAGGGCGGCCCCGTGGCCTTATGGGAGGCGCATGTCTGGCCGGCCTCAACTGGCCCGTCGACGCCGACGCATTTTGGCCCGCTGCCTCACGGTGGCGGGCTTTTCATTTGGCTGTGGGGACCAGGCGGGATTGGCGGGAAAATGCTGTCGCTTTCGAGTGTCAGCAGATCGGGGAAATGCTGTCGCTTTCGAGTGTCAGCAGATGTGGTAAGATTGATTGTCGGCGAGGAGCAGAGGTCCAGCAACAATGACTTTGAGACGAACCAGAGCTTACGGCACATCCGGCTTGGTTCTAGCGGTTTGCATTGTATTTGCTTGGCAGAATGCCACTGCCGCGACGCCTGGCGTCAATTGGCAGGACTGTGACAAAAAGCTTCTCATCCTAAAAGGACAGGACCTGAGCGGGTCGAACCTGATCGGTGTTGATTTCACTTCGACCGACCTCAGTAACAGCAATCTCCTTGCGGCAAATTTTGAGAAGGCAACGCTTGTGCGTGCTTCCCTGGCCGACTCGACCGCCAAAGGCGCCCGGTTCGACAAAATCGAGGCCTACAGGACCGACTTCAGCCATATGGACGCGCAGGGCGCTGTGTTTACGAGCGCGGAAGTGCACCGCTCGAATTTCCAGGACGCCAATCTGACCAATGTTGATTTCACAAAGGCGGAATTGGGGCGAGCGCAGTTCAATGACGCCGACATCAGCGGCAGCCGCTTTTCGTTTGCCAATCTCGCGCGGGCGGACTTCCGAGGAGCGACGTTCACCGCGCCGATAGACTTTGACCGCGCTTTTTTCTTCCTGACCCGTATCGAGGGCCTCGATCTTTCCAATTCAGCGGGTCTATCCCAGTGGCAGCTCAACATGGCTTGCGGAGACGCCCGGACCGAGTTGCCTTCTAGCTTGACGAGGCCTGAAGACTGGCCCTGTAGCGAGCCATAGGCTCGGCGCCGTGTCGCTGCCACCTCCTCGCAACGACTTGACGATGGTTTGGATGTTCATCTGAGTTCGAACTTTCGGGCTGTGGACATGCACGAAAGATGCCGAACGAAACACGACGAACGAAGGGCTCAAAACACGACAAACGCGACAAACACGACAGTTTACTTGATGCCGAGTTTTGCTTGCATTTTTGATATCGAGACGAGCCAGCGCCCGCCGCATTTCCACGCGAAGTTGTCGTCGCGTTGGCACTAGGCGAGGATCCTCACTTTCGAAGTGTCGAACCGTTTTGCCGCCGCTCCCGTCTCGATCCACTCCTTGCCGATAAGGTCTGTCCGCCTCTCTGGCTCGACAGCAGATGTTTTGGGTGAAGGTAACGCCTGCTGAAGGCCATGCCCGATGTAGCCGTGCAGTTCGGCGAGCCTGGCGGCAAGTGCCGTCTCAGCCGCTTTGATCTCCGCCACTAGACTCGCCAAGTGGGGATCCTGTTGGGCTAGCGTCATTCTGCTCCCCTAACTGGTCCGCAGCCGTTACCAACTTTCTTCGACACAGGAACAAAACCCCGGCAGCGATGTTTAGGTGGCGAAGGGCACCTTAAATTCTCGGAGAACTGATAATGAAAACCACCCTCATTCTGGGCGCGATGGCGCTTTGCTTGGCCGCGCCTACGGTGGCTTCGGCGGATGCGATCGTCATCACCACAAACCGCCATCATCACCGCAATCTGGATAATAATACCCACGTTGCCGTCATCAACGAGGACGGACAGCGCCTCCATCATCGCAAGCATGGAACCGAGGCGTTCTACGATAACGGCAAGCGCCATTGGCATCGGAAGCACCGCCCCGATACCATCGTCATCAGGCGCGCCGACGATCGCCCCATGCATCGCCACCGCCACATCGTGATTCAGGACGACCAGGGCGACGACAGCGAGGACTAATCTCGGATCACAGACCCGGCGCTGCAAAAGGAGCCGGGTCAGGCCGTGGAACCGGCAGAAGGCAACATGCGTTGCCCTTGCATGGTCGATTACCTGAAATCGGTTCTCCAAGAACTCTTGCCGGCCTGGCTCAGCCGAAAGGCGGCCCACGTGGACGTGCGCCCAGCGGAGCAGCAGCCACCAATGCGCGGTCAACATCGTCGGCAAAAGAGCGTCCGAAGAGGCCTGTCGGCAGCTCCCTCGTGGGAACGAAAAAAGAAGAGAAGAAGAACTTTCGTGTGCGATTTTTGCACACAGCATCTCGTAACTAACTGATTATATTTAGGTATCTGCCCCATCCATCACGACTCCAATCCGGCCTTCGCGCCCGAACTCATCAACGATGCAGAGTTGAGCGATTTTGCCCACCGCACAATCCGCTTCATCCAAAGATAGCGCCTGGAAAGGCCAAGCTGACAAAATGAGAACCAGTTCGACCTTGCTGGGGGCCTCAATCTGCCTGCCGAGAGCCACTTTGGCTCAGAAGGGCATGCTTGCGGCTCCTCTTCGTGCAACGCCCGCCACATGCCGCCGGTTCCAGCCGAAATCTTTGAACGGCTGATGCTATGCAAGCGACGACCTCGCCTATAGATTGTTGGTTCTGGACAGGCTGGGGCGCATCGACTGTGGAAGGAAAGCTCCTTAGTTCTTTGGGAAAAATCGCTGGGATTGGCGGGGTAGCCCTCGGCATTTTTCTTCTGCTGTTTCAGGGTGTGCTTCAACAGAAGTTCATGCCGGGAACCGGGCTTGATTCGTCGCACGCGTTTGCCGTCATCATGTCATTGATGCTGCTTACTTTTGGCGTAGCTGCAATCGGAGTGTTTGCATGGCTGATTGCACGAACGACAGGCCCACAAACACCCGTATCTGGCCCCATTTTGACAATTCTGACCGCCTTGATTGTGCTTGTTATTGCCGCGGCGGTCTATGAAGGCGCACAGGCTGGCGGCGATCTAAATCCCAAAGTAACGCCACAAGCGATACAAACAATCACAAAACTTGTCGAGGATGAAGATAGAACTGCTTGGTCAGGGGGTCGTGATGAACCTAACCCCGGCTGCCAAGATCATGACGTGGATAGCTGTATATCTCCATTGCACGGAGGTACATTTGTCCCAAGGTCAGCTGCATTCGTGACAAGAAGCATGAGCGACCCGACTGCAATTCGCACGAATTACAAGCTAACCACTGATAAACCATATCATATCTGTTTTAGCCTTCATGCGCAAACCGGTGCCTGCGAAACTCGGTACGAGATGATCGGACATGCTTCGGGACTAGAGCAGTACGAGACCAATGGAAGTCTTTAAATTTCAGCCTAGCTGAGCAAGCTTCTCCGATGGCCGGTCTGCACAAAAGAACGGCAGGTGGTCAGCCGCCACCCTCCTTGATGAGTTCACCGCATGACGACCGCGCGCACAATCGATGGGTTTGGTGGAGGGTATCGTTTTGAGCAGATAGCACTGACCGCCATATTTGTTTTGAACGTGAGCGTTGGACAACTCGTCACCGAAGCATACGCTCAGCAGCATATGACTATTAAGGTTGAGGCGCGATATGGGACAGAGCGCGAAAAAGCTACCGTTGGTTACGCGCACTTTAACAATAATTGGGCGCCTACCGTAGACTCGTTCAACCCTACAAAGCAATGGCAGCTTTGCACGCGCGATTTCAGACTTCGCCGATATGGGGAAATCAAATCGGCTCTCGCCACTTGTAAGGCGCTCGCCCCACCGCACAGCGACATGCACGAGGACGTCGTGTGTGCCAATCCAGAACGGCCCGCTCGTGCTATACGTGAGCGCGTCCATCAAGTGTGTTCCGCACCGGACCCATCCTTTCCGACCCCATCCACAAGCACCCACAATTCGGCTGGCGGCGCGAGGGAGAAAGTTCGAAAAGCTTCCATGAGCCCCAGCCAAATATGCCCTGTGAATATTTTCGTCTTAGTGCAATCGCTCGAAGCAGCTGCAGCCGCCGATTCAGTAAGTAAGTCAGAAGGTTGCTTGAAACCGCAGTCTCGTCCATCGACACGTCCAGCCCACAAAACAATCCATCAACCGCCTCCTGCGTTTTTGACAGCAGGTTTCTGAGCATCCAGCGGGACGTGCGGCGCGGGCTTGGAAGATGAAGGAGCGACCTGCAGATTACGGGCCGCAATCCCTCGGTCGTGCAGTAACCGTCAGGCCCTGCGCCTGTATGAACGGGTCCTTCTTCGGATGTTCCTGGATCAGGGTCGCCCGATGTAGCTTGCGAAGAAACACAACGAACCGCTTGTGCAGCTTGTCATGCCGGGATGCAGACTCCGTACCAGTCTAGAGTTGGAAGCGATGTCGTGACCACTAGGCTCAGGACCTATTAAAACTCTTGCGGCGACGCCAAACGGCTGATTCATTTGCGGTGCGAGGAGGCGCTGCAATGAGTGATTTGATCTGGCTGTCGGAGGCGCAGATGCATCGGATCGAGCGGCATTTCCCGCTGTCTCACGGTGTGCCGAGGGTCGATGATCGGCGGATCGTCAGCGGCATAATCTTCGTGATCAGGAACGGCCTGCGGTGGCGCGACGCACCCAAAGAGTATGGTCCCCACAAGACGATCTACAACCGCTTCATCCGCTGGAGCCGCCTTGGCGTATTCAATCGGATATTCGCCGAATTGGCGGCAAAAGGCGGCAAGCCCGATCAACTGATGATCGATGCCACCCATTTGAAAGCACATCGAACGGCCGCCAGCCTGCTAAAAAAGGGGCTGTTCCCCGACGTATCGGGCGAACCAAGGGCGGCCTGAACTCCAAGCTGCATGCTGTATGCGATGGACATGGCCGGCCGCTGATCATGCTGCTCAGCGAAGGGCAGATGAGCGACTACAAAGGCGCCGCGCTCATGATCGACGCCTTCCCGAAAGCCGCAGCCTTACTTGGTGACAAAGGCTACGACGCCGACTGGTTCCGCACGGCCCTGGCCGATCGCGGCATAGCCGCCTGCATCCCGTCCAAAGCCAATCGCAACCTGCCGATCCCGCACGACACCGTGCTATACAAAAGCCGCCACAAGATCGAGAACATGTTCGGCAGGCTCAAGGACTGGCGGCGCATCCACACCCGCTATGACCGCTGCGCCCACACCTTCATGTCCGCGATCTGTATCGCCGCAGCCGTAATCTTCTGGCTCTGATCAATGAGTCCTGAGCCTAGGTAAGGCGCGCAGATCCGGCTTCGGTGTTGATTCTTGCAGCAAGGTCCATCGCTGCGAGCAACAGTGCAGTCTTCTCCGGCTACACTATTGAACTGGGCCGACGAGTTTCTCATAGCGGTCCGCCAACTGGCGGATTTGCTCCAATCCCCAAGCCCTGACTAGCCCAGCGCCGGGGCGATACAAGAAGGAATTGAGCTGCATACCATAGGAACGATGGATCGCCGCTTCTAGCCACGGGTTCTGTGTATTCTGACCTGGGATAAAGTTCGGCAGCGCTTGGCTATAGTAGGGAATGCTGTCGAGGCAACCGTTGACGAAATTGCGTCTGCCGCTCTGCCGCAGATAGCTAAGTCGCGGAGAAAAGGTGTCTGCATTGTGCAGCACAAAATGCCATGCGTCCGCTAGCGCTTCGGCGTCGAAGACGCAGCAGACCCCGGCCCGCTCCGGCATAATCGCGAAACCTTGGCGCGCGTACTGATTGAACTCGCGAAAGCAGACGACGGGCAGATTGCAGCTCATCGCCTCCCCGAGGCTACGATTTTTCCCCTCGATCAGCGACCCGAGCACGAAAACCCGAGCACGCGAGTAAAATCGAGGCAACTCGCTCCAGTGGTCCACATATCCTATCAGGTCAATGAAATCCTCCACGCGTCCGAGCAGCCGCTGCAGCATCGCAAGCTGCTCTCGTGCATATGGGGCGAGAGACTCCGCCGTGACGCCGCCTCTATGCCCGGTTATCAAAGTCATGCGCAGCGACGAGCGATATTTTGCCCGGTAAACCAGGAGTGCCTTGGCAATCATCTGGATATTCTTCACATCTTGAAGACGTGAAACGCAGAGGATATCGATGTCCCGTTCCGTCCCTCGCACTGGCGCAAAACGAAATTCGTCGAGGAAGTCAGTCTCCGCTAGCGGGATCAGGGGAATGTTTGCCTTCTCGGGGTTGCGTTCGCGAAACCATTTTTCCCGAGCTGCATTGCGATAACAGGCAAGATACCCGTCTGCCTGTTCGGACCAAGGATAAGAAGAAAACATGCTGTAAGCCATCGAATTAAAAAATACCGACAGTTTCGGTACAGCATGAGCAAGGAAATCGACCCCCCTGCTGAAATACAGCCCCTTAACGAAAACACCTTCATACATCATCGGGGGCAAAACCACACAGACGTCTACACGAGCAGCGACATCTGCGTCGTCATCCATCAATTCCCACGTAAATGAATCTATATCAGCATATATCTCAGATATCGATTTTCGGATGTCGGTATCTCTGATATATTCAATCGGAAATCGACCGTGAGCCATATCTTACGTCCACGTCATGGGGAATACATCAGCTCTCCATCAGCGTCGAATACGACTATCTGACCAGTAACGGCCTCTGAATCAATTCGATTCAGCAGCCGAGCAACATCCTCTGTTGCGACGATGCCGGGAAATGCATTTGGAGCGACAGCGTTGACACGAACGCCGAATGCGTGAAATTCGTTCGCCAAGTGACAACTCATGTAATTGAGAGCCGCTTTGGACGCACTATAGACGCCTTGTTTCGAATTTTGGTATATGTACACTCCAGACGAACTTGAAACGTTAATTACGTTCCGGTTTGCCTCGCGATTTTCTTGCAGTTTGTCGCGCCAGAATTCGCTTGCGATCTTGACTGATAATCTAAGCGGAACGACAACATTCATCTCAAACTGTTGCATAGCACAGTCAACGAGCATCCTGTCATCCACTGCCGACCCCCAATGCGAGAAGACCGCGTTGTTGATCAGCAGGTCTATTCTACCAAACCGCGCCAAGGTGAGCTCGACAACTCGGTCGATTTGCGCGGAGTCGAACAAGTCAGCTTTGATGACGAACAGGGAGTCGGGGTCACCGGCGCCGGACATCTGCTTACATGGATCAAAAATCTCGGTGTGCTGTGAAGGGAGCAATGGAATGTTTTCGTGATAAACAGCCGCGATCTTGTACTCCTTCCTGAACAACTCGCAGAACTTCGCCCCGAGCCTGCCACTTGCCCCGGTGATGAGGCACACGCGCGATGCGATCATTGCCTCAGGTCCATTTAACGATTTTGTCTTCACCCCAGCGCGAGGCAACGTCCTCGACGCTACGATGCAGCCACATAATAAGACTGTTCCTCGCACCCCGTGTATTGCTCATGTAACTGTGAAATGACCAAGGCGTACATTCGAACAATAAGAGTGAATTGTTCAGAGGCGGAATGGTGACATCGGGACTGCCTACGGGACTGTCCTTGTATCGATAAAGGCCAGTGCAGCCTCCGTCTCCCCACTCCCACCCGTCGTTGCAGAGATAGAATATCATGGCCACGGCTCTGACCACCTTGCGACCCGGCGGTTTGCCGTTGGGCACCACACCTCGAGCATAGCTGCATTGATCGTGCCTCACGATATTAATCCCATCATCGCTGCGGTAGTCTACGAAGAAGGCAGGGTTGAGGTCGTTATGCACCCACCCATCAAGGCTTCCAGGGGCGTGATGATGTATGCCGCAATTGACATGTCCGGTACACGGCACTTGAAACAGCCCTGCGATCATGTCGTGAAAATGCCGCGTCATGAACAATGCGAACGGCCCATTGTAGTCATATGGAAACGTCATTCCATAAGCGTCGTACCCCGGCATACTTCTCGAAATGCGTCGGCCGCGTGCCTGCTCGCCAAGCCCATCCCGCAGGATCCGACGGAACGCCTGGTCAAGTTGGTCGTAGTAATCCGAGATGAAGACCGAGGTCGCCGTGATATGACGGAAAGGGGCCGAAGTCCTGCACCAAGCGCGATTGTCGAGCACCTCCTCGAGGCGAAACTCGCTTAGCATGATCGCTCCTCTTGAACCTGCCATTCACGCGACTGGAGGACTTAGTCGTTCGGTCAGGACGCCGTGATGTCGGCCAACCGAAGACCCAGTCCATCTGCTTAATGAACACCTGTTGGTGCCCCTGAAGAAATACTCCCGAAAGTGCCTTTCATGCCGAGATACCGTTCAATCCATTCTTCAGTGACCTCGTCTGCCTGACGCCTCAGCCGCGAGCGGATCTTCCCCAGCTTCGCATATTCGATCCCGAGATGCTGCAAAACTAGCTCGACTGCTTCGACGTGATTGTCGCAGAACTCTTCATAGACGAGAACCAGTGGGTCGATATCATGCTCGTCGAAATACCGTTGCCAACATGCCTCATGCCGAAGCAGAAGGCGCTCGAGTTGTAAAATGCGTTGGAAATCAAAATCCGGCAATCGTGCGACTGGGGGGGAAATCCCCGCTATATCCCACCAAACGCCCGTTCGAGTTGCGCGGTAGTAGGAGACTGCCTGTCGGACTTTATCGCGCCGGGTCAGCCAGATGTATTTCAATTTTGGAAAACGTCGAGCCATCAACAGCGCAACAGGTAGTTCTCCGGGCTGTCGATGGGATATGATCCGTGGCGCATGCTCGAATTGATACCAATGTAATTTTGCACCAAAGACGCGGTTGCTGGTCATACCCTTGCGTATTATGCGGTTGATAGCCGACGGCAGAGCGTCATTCGTCATAGCTGAAAAGAGTTGCGGCTCGAAGTATTCCCGTGGACGCCCGGCCACACCGGTCTTCTCAAGGGACTCCGCTAGAAGCCAACTGCCCGAACGAGGCAGGGTGCAGATGAAATAACTGGTATCTGGCGTCACAACTTACTTCCTTATTCAGGGCGCTGAGATCTTTTGTGCATAGAGCGACAGAAATGCAGGCGCGAAGGTCTGAACCTGCTCCTCGATCTGCGGCCCACCAGGCTGACCGCCTGCCTTCCGCTCGGCGAAGTGCCGAATGCTGAAACCCGCGTCGCACAATCCGCCGATCAGGGCGGTGTGAGTATGAAGGTAATGGACACACTCCGCGCTTTGTCCATCGACGGTGGAATGGCGGCTGACCCAGCCATAGCCGGACACGTATGGGATCACGAGTTCATAGCCGCGACCTGTCCAAGGACGGTCGTCGGACAGTTGCATATGCACGGGGCTCCAGTGCTCGGCCATGTAGCACCCATTCGGCCGCAGAACCTTCGCTACTTCGGTATACAGTCGGTGGACGTCTGGAACATAGCACGAGGAGACCGCTTGATAGACGAGGTCGAAATCGCGTCCATGAAGCATGGACAGATCCAGCATATCTGCTTCTACGCACTCCAGATCATAGCCGAGGGCAGTTGCCACGCTGGCATCCAGGCCGATCTGTTCAGGGCAAAGGTCTACGGAAGTGACGCGGCACTCCAGCGAAGCGAGCATCGGTGCCTGCTGACCGCCACCTGATCCGAGACAAAGCACATGACGGACTTCAGACCAGTCGATCCAAGCATTAGGATCGAGCCACGCTTTTGCCCAGTTGGCGCTCTGTCGTGGATGAGGACGCGACGAATCATATCCGCTCCTGGCAAGATGGGACCATGCTCGTCTATTCATCGTCTTGTAGTCGAACGTCCCGTTTCGGGTTTCCGAATGCACTCAGACCTCTCTCTATTCTTAAGGGCGAGGTAGGTACAAATTAAAATCGTTTGGATAGTGGAAGTTTGTATAGGATACCATGATAGAGACATCTATAGATTGAACATAGTGCCACCATCCAACAGGTATAAAAAGAACGTCTCCGGGAAACAATGTCAAAGCTATTGGCGATGATTCTTTGTAGAGCGGATGTTTGTCGTAGTCTGGAAGCGAACAATTCACATCCCCGTAGCATCCAGACTCGTTGTATATAAATGGAGTATCCTCTGGTGATACTAATATGAAACGCTTTTTGCCAAATATTTGGGCAACAAGCACATTCATCAGATCGTGATGTAGGGGCGTAATCGTTCCTGACGGTCCAAACCAAAGGAAAGTCTTCCTTTTTCCGTCATCGTGATTTATGTACTCATCAATTCGTGGAATTTGGTCGTAGAGTTTAGCAAACTCTTCTCTTTCAAAAAAGTGGTTGTTAGCGACCAGATAATAGTCGTTACTCGGCCCTCCAGCGGTCACCATCGACACGTACTCGGCCATCTTTAGTTCACGACGATGTAGATCCGAATTCAGTTCGTAATGAGGGTCGGAGCCCCGCCCCGCCATGATCTGGACATCGGCGTTTCCGCACATTTCCGCAAGATATTCCGGCGTCCAGTCACGGCGCGCAACACTCCCCGCAAGCATCCCGGTGAGGATAACAGGCCTGTTTGCGGCATAGTAGCGATCAAGGAACTCGCCGCGTGAGATCTTGCTTCTGCGCTCTATCGTTTGCGCGTTGAAGCCTAGATTTCTCAATGTCTTTCGCGCCTGGAGAATTGACTTGAGCTTCAGATATCGTTTCGTCGTGAGTTCGGCAACGCGGCGATACGGGTTATCCTGTTCCGAGCGCAACTCCTCTTCGACGATGTGACGGGAGTACCCAGCCTTCACGGCTGCTTCAACGAGAACATCTGGCGGGGTTCCTAGAATTCTGTTCTCCGCGATCCAAATCCGCCACTCCATAGGCAGAGTTTGTTCGGCCACCGCGGGTAAGCCTTCGGTGGGCTGAGACGTCTCGCGGCCAACCGGATCGACAGAACTTCGCTTCGCATTCGGCGGCATAAGGCATTTCTCCTATATGCGAGCCCGGCTTAATACCGGGCCCGCTCACTTACACGTTCACCGTCCTGTTCTTCCCCGAGGGGCCTGCGTGCCCGGTCGGATACCCGCCGGTTTCGGCACGGGGCCGGGCCGGCGCGGAGAGCGAGGCAATTTCTCTCCTCCTGGTCCCGGAGGCGGTCCAGGCGGAGGACCTGGTGGCGGCCCGGGTGGAGGACCTGGAGGAGTCGGCGTCGGCGTCGGTGTCGGCGTCGGCGGCGTCGGCGTCGGCGGGGGCGTCGGCGGAGGTGTTGGCGTCGGCGTTGGCGTTGGCGGCGGCGGTGTTGGCGTCGGTGTTGGCGTCGGCGTCGGCGTCGGCGTTGGCGTGGGTGTCGGCGTCGGTGTCGGCGTCGGCGTCGGCGTCGGCGTCGGTGTTGGCGTCGGCG
>NZ_QGGH01000019.1 GCF_003148495.1 Mesorhizobium loti | reverse complement strand
ACCGAGACGCTCACGGTGGCGCCGTGGCGCGATAGCGCGGACGCGATTTCGGCCCCGGCGGCCTCTGGGCTGTCGTCGAGCGTTTCAGGGGGGTCGATGACCAATATGTCGGTCTTCTCGGCTTCGGTGATGAAGGGCAGCGCGTCGAAGGCGGCGCGCGCCGCTTCCTTGCTGCCGTTCCAGGCGAGCAGCACGTGTTTGAAGGTGGTGACCAGCGGACCCGCATGCGGCACCACCAGCACCGGCCGGCCGGCGTCATAGACCAGCGTGTCGACATCCGCGCTCGGGTCACCGCCCGTTTCGCGCTGCGCCGCTATGATCAGGTCGGCGGCCCGCACGCTTGAAATCCCGGTCAGCGCACTGTCGCCCGAAAAACTCTCCAGGCTTCGCCACTCGAAGGATAGACCGGAATTCTCGATATGCCTGAGAAACACGGCCTGCAGCTTTTCGGCCCGCTCCCGGTTCATGTCGGCCGAAACCTGCAGGAACTCGGTGTCCGGAAAGCCTGTGGCAGAGGTGTAGGGCACGGGAAGCGTTTCGGCGTGGATGCCGATCAGATGGCTCTGGAACCGGGTGGCGAGCGGAATGGCACAGTCGAGCACCCGCTCCGCGTCCTGCTCGTTCTGCAGAATGGCGACGATGGTTTTGAATCGCATGATGATCCCTCAGTCTACGAGCTATCGAACTCGCGCCGAGGAAACGTTGCAGCGTCGTGCTTGGTTCCGGTCTGGACCGGATCAGCCGGGATTGTTGGCGAACCCGGTGACCATTGCCTCGACATCGGCGCGGGCGGCGTCCAGCGCCTCCTGGCTGCGGGCACGCACGACCAGTTCGGTCCAGAACTTGCCGTCGCCATATTTCGGGTAGGAGCCGATGATCGTGTCCGGATGCGCTTTCTGGATGTCGCCCAGCGGCCCGCCGATGAGGCCTTCGCCGAACGGGCAGGGCACGGTTGCCGACAGCATTTTCGTGCCGGCCTTCAGCGTCGGCACGACATTATCGAGCATGGCCTGGAAAATCGATGGCACACCGGCCATGACATGGACGTTGCCGATGCGGAAGCCGGGCGCGACCGACACCGGATTGTCGATGAGATCGGCGCCTCGCGGCATCCGTGCCATGCGCTTGCGGGCCTCGGTATATTCGATGCCGCGTGCGGCATAGCTTGCCTCCAGCGTCGCGTAGGCCTTGGCATCGTATTCACAAGGCACGCCGAAGGCCTTGGAAATGGAATCGGCCGTGATGTCGTCATGCGTCGGGCCAATGCCGCCGGTGGTGAACACATAAGTGTAGCGGACGCGCACGGCATTCACCGCAGCAATGATCTCGTCTTCCTCGTCCGGGACGATGCGCACTTCCTTCAGGTCGATGCCGATCGCCGTCATGATGTCGGCGAGATGGCCGATGTTCTTGTCCTTGGTGCGGCCGGACAGAATCTCATCGCCGATGACGAGCATGGCGGCGGTTACGATTTCAGGCATGGGAAGCTCCGGCAAGAAAGGTCGCCTGAGATAGCGCGGCGCGGCAGCGGCCGCAATGCCGCCCCCGTTTCGATGCAAGGTTGCAGCGGCACCGGATGCGGCTAAGCTCAACCAGGCTCTGATCCGGGTGAACAATGCTCCTGTCGATTCTGTCGTGGCTGCTGGTCGTTCTGGTGTTGCTGGCAGTCTTGGGGATCGCCAGTCTGGTGCTGGCGACGCTGTGGATCGCGGCCAAGGCCGAAAGGCTGGTGCCGCCGGTCGGAAAATTCATCGAGATCCACGGCAACCGCATCCACTATGTCGATCAGGGTGAGGGGCGGCCGATCGTCTTCGTGCATGGGCTTGGCGCTCAGCTCCATCATTTCCGGCACACTCTGTTCGGACGATTCGGCCCGGGCTACCGGCTGATCGCGCTCGACCGACCGGGTGCGGGCTATTCGGTGCGCGCCAGCGGCGCCTCCGGTGGCCTGCCCGAACAGGCTGGAATCGTGCGAGGCTTCATCGAAGCGCTTGGGCTGGAAAGGCCGCTGGTGGTCGGTCATTCCCTCGGCGGCGCCATCGCGCTGACCCTTGCCGTGGAGCACCCCGAGGTGATTTCCGGCATCGCCTTGTTGTCGCCATTGACCCACATGGAAGCCGGTGCGCGTGAAAAGCTGGGCTCGCTCTATATCCCGTCACGCCTGTGGCGCCGGATCATGAGCTATACGCTGGCGATACCGACGAGCCTTAGATATGCGCGGCCGACAATGGAATTCATCTTCGCGCCACAGGCTTCTCCTGCCGACTACATGGTCGACGGAGGTGGGTGGCTGGGGCTGAGACCAGCCCATTTCTACGCCACGTCCTCCGATGTCGTGGCGGTAGAACAAGATCTCGGCCGCATCGAGGGTCGTTATAGCGAGATCGTCATGCCGGCCGGCATTCTTTTCGGTACGGCCGATCGCGTTATCGATATCCGTACCCACGGCGAGCCCATGCAGAACAAGATCGAAAGGCTTGAGTTCGAATCTGTCGACGGCCTCGGGCACATGCCGCAATTCAACGAGCCGGAACGGGTCATCGCGTTCATCAAACGCATTGCGGCCCGTGCTTTCCGATCCGACATCAACCCGGCTTCACAACAATTTCAATGAACCATTCGGCTCATTGGCGGGTTTTACCCGTGTCGCACCCAAGGCGGCCAAGATACGGAGTAATTCAATGTACAGGAAACTTCTCGCAGCATCCGTTCTCACGATCGGTCTCGCCACATCGGCGATGGCGCAGTCGTCGGACGGCAATCATCAAGATTGGCTCCATCACAACTGGCTCTTCGGCAATGAGGATTCATCGTCTGTGGACACTACCACAACTGGTAGCATCAATGGCGACAGCTCCGGGCTGAACACCCTCGGCAACCCCGGCGCAGCCGGGCCCTGCGCCTCCAACACCGCCGGTCCTGATGCGAATGCTCAGGGGAACGTCAACGACCAGTACTGCGGCAAATAGTCAGCCGCAGGCTTCTACTGCCGCGAGACGCCCTTCTCTCCGGGCGTCCGCGGTCGACTCCCTGACGAAGGGTCAGTCGGAGACCTCTGTCTGCGGTCGATCCCGGCCATCGGCCAGTTCCTCATGCCATTTGCCTTCGGCGTCCTCGTACTGGATGCCGTCCGTGGCTCCGGCGACTTGCTGCTCGGCCGAGGCGATTTCGGCGGCGCGCAAGGCGTCCTGATGGGTGGGAAACGTCTCCGAAAAGGTCGCTCCGACCTTGTAGGCCCAGCCGCCGTCATGCTCGACGACCTTGTAAGTCAGCTTCGCCATGAAAACCTCCAGTTGAAAGGTCCGTCTGCTCAATGCAGCCGGTCGTCTGGCAGTCTGTCGTCGGGCACCAGCACTTCCGATTCCTTGGCGGCTTCAATCAGCGCCCGGCGCGCATCTGCAGTCGAACGATAACCTTCCAGTACTTTGAGGCAAGTGTCGAGCGCATCACGATGGCGCGGGCCGCGATTGAGCGGCCACACGGTCATCAGGCACTCAGCCGCCTCCTGGGCGCTGCGGATATGGCGATATTTGCCGACGTGGCCAAGTTCGACGACGACCGGCACTTCAAAAGGTTTGTTGTCCATCATGGCCGCAACGCAAAGCAGCCAATTTGGTTGCAACCATGGCCTTCAGCCTGCGCCCAAAAGTCGCGTCGCGTTTGCGACGCGACTTAGGTCTTTGTTTGATGCATGTCGTTATCCCAAAACCGGATCCACTTTTGGGTGACATGCACTGATGTCTCAGTAGCCGCAATCGTTGCGCAGCCAGCGTGCGTTTGCCCAGCCGGTCCGGCCGCCGATTTCGACCTGATACCAGTTGCCGCGTCGGTCGAAGATCTCGGTATGATCGCCATTGAACAACTGGCCGATCATCCGCGACGATGAGTTCGGCCGTGTCCGCACAGCAAGAAAGCCGCTTCCTGTCGCCAGATTGTAGCGGCCGGACAGGCCGTGCACCGTGCCCTCGCAATATTGTGCGCCGGCCGGCGTCGATGTGCCGATCCAAAGTCCGGCCACAACGGTCAGCGCTGCAACCGGCAAGAATGCCCTGAACGACATGATCTCCTCCCAAGCCCGGCCACGCCCGCCGCAGCCTCACCCAACGTAACAGGTTGCGAGTAAAATTGAAGCGAAGCTGTGGCAAACTGTCCAGGGCTAGGAGGCAACACCGCGCCGGTAGAGAACGCGCCGATCAGCCCACCGCCTTCATCCAGTGCTGCATCGTGGTCACCGAACGGGCAAGCTGTGGCGCCGGGTGGATTGTCTCGCTGAACGTCGCCGCCGCACGCCATCCCCAGCGTGGATCGGCCAGGAAGGCGCGCGCCAGCGCCACCATGTCGGCGCGACCCTCGGCGAGGATCGCTTCGGCCTGCTTTGGGTCGTCGATCAGGCCGACCGCACGGGTCGGAATATCCGCACCCTTGCGCACGGCTTCCGCCAGATGCACCTGGTAGCCGGGACCGGTGGGCAATTTCTGCAGCGGTGAATTGCCGCCGCTCGAGCAGCAGAGATAGGCGACACCCAAATCCTTCAGTGCTTTTGCCACTTCGATCGCGTCCTCGACGTCGAAGCCGCCAGCGACCCAATCCTTCACCGACAGCCGCGCGCCGAGCATCAGCCTTGGCGTTGCCTTCCGCACCGCCTTGGCGATCTCGACGACAAGACGCATGCGGTTTTCCAGCGAGCCGCCCCAGCGGTCAGTGCGCTGGTTGGACAAGGGCGACAGGAACTGGAAGATCAGATAGCCGTGCGCGGCATGCAGTTCGAGGAAATCGAAGCCAGCGCGTTCGGCACGCCTCGCCGCATCAGTGAATCGTTCGATGAGCTGCAGGATCTCCTCGTCCTCCAGCGCGTGCGGCACGTTCCAGCCGGTATCGTAGGCGATGGCCGAGGCCGACACGGTCTGCCAGGGATCCTCGTTTGGCTGCAGCGGACCGCCGCCCTCCCACGGCTTGCGGTTCGAGGCCTTGCGGCCGGCATGGGCAAGCTGAGAGCCGAATTTCGTACCGGGTGCGGCGACGCGTCTTGCCGCATCCAGCGTCCGGCGGGCGGCGGCCTCATTGTCTTCGGAATAGAGGCCGAGGCAGCCATGCGTGATGCGCCCGCGCCGCTCGACATCGGTCATCTCGACCGTGACCATGCCGGCGCCGGACATGGCAAGGTTCATCCAGTGATAGAGGTGCCAGTCGCTGGCCGAGCCGTCTTCGGCCGAATACTGGCACATCGGCGCGACCGCGATGCGATTGGGGAAGGTGAGGCCGTCGAGAGTGATCGGCTGGAAAAGCGATGCTGTCATGAAATGGGGCTCCGGGAGGGGTAAGCCGCTATCTAGGCAATGGATCGGAAGCGCGCCAGACACGAGACGGTGAAGCGCTTTTTTGAACCGATTGCCTACATTGCGCAAATGCCGGTTCGCGGCTACGCCTCGGCCGGGTAGCATGGAGACCGTGATGGAAGATCGCATTCGCATCCGTTCAGAAGAGATACTCTCCGACGACTGGGCCGTCCTGAAGAAGACCGTCCTCGACTACCGCCGGCGTGACGGCGAGTGGGAGACGCAGGTACGCCAGACCTATGATCGCGGCGACGGCGCTGTGATCCTGCCTTACGATCCTTCGCGTTCGACCGTGCTTCTGGTGCGCCAGTTCCGCTATCCCGCCTACGTCACCGGCCATCGCGAGCCGCTGATCGAGGCCTGTGCCGGGCTGCTCGACGAGAACGATCCAGAGACCGCCATCCGCAAGGAAGCCGAGGAAGAACTCGGCTACCGGCTGCAGAACGTCGAGCGGCTTTTTTCGCCCTATATGAGCCCGGGCAGCGTCACCGAACGGCTCTGGTTCTTCGTCGCCCGCTATTCGCCCGCCGACCGCATCTCGGCCGGCGGCGGCGCGCCAGAAGAGGGCGAGGACATCGAGGTGTTGGAAATGCCGCTCGACGAGGCGCTGGCCAGCATCTCCGACGGTCGCATCATCGATGCCAAGACGATTATTCTGATCCAGCATCTGAAGCTGAACCCGATCCCTGCTTGACCCTCTGTGGCTATCCGGCGCCTTGCCGGCATCGGAGCGCTGGAAAATGGGTGCCATCAAAGCAGGTCATGGATGGCCGCGAGGGCGCTTCTCGAGGGCAGGACAGACGAAGCGCTGTCGGCTTTGCGTTTTGGGAACCATTTTAGTGCTAGCTAATTGAATCGTGGTTTTGCGAGTCAAGCATGCGTTTGAAGTCCATCAACCGTTCACTGCTGGATTTACGGAAAGAATAACACCATGCCCCCCATTGATCCGCCAATGGAGCGACGCTCTCACGCTCGTGGGATTGTCCTGAAGGATGCGACGATCATCACGGACGATGCGAAGATCGGTTGCTCCGTTAGAAATCAACACGCTCATGGTGCGGAATTGCGGGTGGACCCCGGCGTCACAATTCCAGACCGTTTCGTCCTTCTAGTGCCTGAAGATGACGCCAGCTATCGAGCTGTGGTGCGGTGGCGAAGGCGTGAGCGCCTTGGCATTCAAATATACTGAGTTGGGAGGTCGCGTGCCTATTCGGAGAAAAGCAACGGAAGCAGGGATTTTTGATCCATCCGAACTGGCCTTGTTGGGGCGCGTTTTTGAGCAACTTAAGCTCAACAGCCAATCGACTGAAGCGCGCAGCGCGCTCGCGTCTCGGATCATCGCAAACTACATGGCCGGCGTAACTGACGAGCTAGAGCTGGTTTCGCTTTCCAGGCAACCCTTGGGCCGCTAGAGCAATTCCAGGAAAAGTGTGAAACGGTTCTCCGTGCGGAATTGCGTTAAAACAAAGAGCTCTTGGTCGGCAGGACTTCAGTCTTAATTGAGACGTGGCTAATATAGATATACGCTGGTCGGTGCGGGGCAAGATCCCAAACCAAGCCCACCCGCAACGGCCCGGCACGACCCCAACGTCCCCCCGACTGCGAGCGTGCCGGGCCGTTTGTTATGCGGCGCGCAGCCATCTGGCGCGTGTTCCTTCGGTTCGGCTCGTTTGCCAATGATTTTGATTTAGAGCAATGCAGCTTCGGGTTGTCGACCGTAGAAAGTTGGCTGCAACCGTAGGGACTTGGACATGACTTTTCATGCAACGACCAGTCGCACTGTGCTCGGCACAGTCGTCTCCATTCCAGCAATAGGAGCCGCTGCAGTGGAAAGGGCTTCTGCTGCAAACTTGAACGAGAGGCCGATCCTGGCAAGCTTTCGGCGTTGGGTGGCGCTCAGGGAATCGATCTCCTTTGACATTTCCGACAATGATCTGGTTCGCGTGTATGCTGACATGTCCAGCATCGTGGAAACCATGCTCGCAACCCCGGCCACAACCACCCATGAGTTCGTGGCGCAGTTCATGGTCGTTTGTAGCGGCGAGGAGATCGAATATCGGCGAGCCGGCCGCGAGCTCTATGCTCACGCGCAAACCCTTGTCGGTATGGCGTCACTGTGAGCAGGACACCGGCGCTGCCCCTTCAGTTCATGGTTCGTGTCGCGACGCCTGACATTTGATGGCTGCGCTGGGAACGCCGTCGTTTCCGGGCTGGTTCAAGCCGAATCTTGCACAAATCACAGCAGTGGTGCGGACGACGGGAATCGAACCCGTACGATCAGAGATCGAGGGATTTTAAGTCCCTTGCGTCTACCAATTCCGCCACGTCCGCAGGCCAGCCCTTTTCAGACGCCAGACACAGGCCGTCAAGTCGTGTTCTTGGGTCCTGGCCGAACGTGCAAACAGACCGGGCGGCTTGATGATACTGGCGCGATCACGGAATTATCGGCGCCGCGGGTGCTGGTAGGATGCCTGTGTGGTGGATTTGATCCACCAAGGCCGGCGCCTCTCAGGCCCAACCCATTCCCCCCGCCCACTGGGAGCGTCGGCCGCCTCCCTTCCACCAAGATAGCTCCTCGGCCTTAGCCAGCAGCGTTACGCTGCTGGTGAGGTTCATGCCGATAGTGTTTAGCTTCACATTCTGATCGCGGTTCGATGCCGGCGGAGGCGATGCCGCCAATCCCATAGACCGGCAGGCGGTCCATGGCGCAGCCGGACATGGCGTTAACCGACCCGAACCATTTGTTCCACGCGCCTTGGGCGGACAAGGGTTCAAATCACGCTGTGGCGAGGCCAAGACAAGTGCCGAACGCTTTCCCGTTCAAACTCGTTGCGGTGCTCTCGATCGGTCTATGATCCACTCTGTCATCCGCATGATCTGCGGATCGGCGGCGCGGCTGTCGGCGCAGACACAATAGTAGCTCCGTGAAGCCTCGATTGCCGTCTCGAACGGCCTGACCAGTCGTCCTGAATGAAGGTATTCGGACGCAAGGAAGTCACTGACCAGAGCAAGTCCGCGCCCTTCAAGAGCCGCGGTTATCGCCATCATCAATGTGCCGAAATATGCGTTGCGCGAGGTGACTTGCGATACATTCGCCGCTGTCAGCCACCGCAGCCATTCACTGCCGTCGTCCTCGTGCAAAAGCCAGTGTTCCGTCACGTCGCGCGGCGATCTCAATGATGGTGAGGCATTCAGCAGTTTCGGGCTGCAAACTGGTCGCAGGGCGACGTTGGCCATGAGGCTCCAGGAAAAGCCCTTCCAGGGCGGTGAACCGTAGACGATCGCGATGTCGGTCGAGCGCCAGTCGATCTGGCTGAAATCAACCGCGGGTATCATACGAAAGGACGTAAGGCCTTCAACCTGGGCAAAGTCGAACATCTGGGTCGTGAACCATGAAACCGCGAGAGCCGGTGGCACCGCAATCGTGACGGATCGAGGTCCCGCCGATGGTGCGGGCCTGGCAATTTCATCAACGCACGTGTCGATCTCGGAAAAAGCTATCGCCGCTGAGCGCTGCAATGTCTTTCCAGCTTCCGTCAGGCGCAGGCGCCGCCCGTCCCTGACGAACAGGGCGACACCAAGGGTGTCCTGCAGGTTGCGCACCTGCTGGCTTACAGCGCCGGGCGTGACGCTCAGCTCGGTCGCAGCCGCGCGCACGGAACCAACCCGAGCAACCGTTTCGAAGACGCGAAGATAGGCCAGGCCGTGTGGGTGCTTCATCTCTATTGTTTAGCTGTACTAACTTGAAATTGTATAAATCATTTGGTTTGTCAAAACAATTGGCTTGTCCTAGCTTCGGCGTCGAGCAACAAGCCGGGGCGCCCAATGACAGGAACAAAGTGGATCAGGTCGCGTCCTTTCGATTATCCCTATGACGGAAATCTCGATCCCAAGGTGACGGCTCTTCTCGTCATCGACCTTCAGGTCGATTTCCTGTCTTCCGACGGCTATTTCGCCAGAAAAGGCTACGATCCCGCACCGTTGCGAGCGATTTTGCCGACGGTGAATGCTCTGATACATGCCGCCCGCACGGCGGGGTGCCTGATCCTGCATACCAGGCAGGGCTATCGCGCCGACATGGCCGATATGACTCCCTATGAGCGCTGGCGTCGCAAACGTGCGGGGCTCGAGGGAACCCAAGTCCTTTTGCGCTCGTCGCCAGGTTTTGAGATTGTCCCGGAAATCACCGTCCATGCCAACGACGTCGTCATCGACAAGACCGCCAACGGTGCATTCACCCATACCGACCTCGATCATGTCCTGCGGGCCAGGGGGATTTCCCACCTGCTTTTCAGCGGCTGCACGACGGACGTTTGCGTGAGCACGACAATGCGTGAGGCGGCGGACAGAAATTACCAATGCCTGCTGATCGAGGATGCCTGCGCCAGCGGCGACCAGTACGCCCATGACGCCGCCGTTCACATGGTCACCGTCGAGGACGGCATCTACGGTGTCGTCTCAAGGGCGGCGGATGTGATGGCGGGCCTTCGCGCATTGGACGCGTCCTCGGCCAACACCTGATCGAAACCAACTGGATTGGTGCAATGCCTTATTTCATCTCTCTGATGCGTCTCACGCAGCGGGGGCTCGACGAGATTGCCAATTCTCCGGAGCGCGCTCGGGTCAGTCGTGAACGAGTCGAAGATCTCGGTGGGCGCAGCGTCGCCCTCTACGCCACAATGGGCGCCTACGATTTCGTGCAGATTTTCGAGATGCCGAGCGAAACGGCGATGATGCAATACCTGCTCGTCGCCCGCCAGGACGGGCATGTCGATCCGGTCGTGCTGCGTGCATTCGACGCCTCGGCATGGAGCTCGATTGTCGAGGCGTCAATAAAAAGCCGAATTGCAACAGGGGAATTGCCATGAAACGAACGATGCTACGTGCATGCCACATCACTTCTGTGTTGGGCGCAACACTGCTCAGCCAAACCGCTCTTGCTCAAACAGCTGCGCCCTCGTTCATACGCGACGGACACCTCACCGTGTGCACCACGGCCGGCTTTCCACCATTCACCTACATGGACAAGCCAACCGACACGCGACCGGTCGGCGTCGACATAGATGTCGCCGATGCGCTTGCCAAATTCTGGGGCGCCGACATCACATTCGTGGTCTCAGGCTTTGACGGGCTTCTGCCGTCGCTGCAGGCAAGTCGCTGCTCGCTCGTCATCAGTGGCATCTATCTCAACGACAAGCGCCGTCAATCCTATGATGGGGTGCCCTATCTGAAATCGTCGACCGTGATCGTCACTGCCGCGACGAACAATGCGATCAAGACCCCGGACGACCTTGCCGGCAAGTCGCTGGCGATCGAAGCCGGGACGTCTTACGCCGATGCACCCGACGAGATGAACAAGAAGTTCAAGGCGGAGGGCAAGGCGCTTGTCACCTTCCAGACCTATGAATCGCAGGTCGCGGCGACCCAGCAGGTCATGATCGGGCGAGCCGATGCAACGCTGACCGAAGCGGCTGAAGCTGGCGTTCGCACCAAACAGACCGGTGACAAGATCAAGGTCGTGTACACCTATCCCTCCGAGTTCCAGTTCGGCATATACATCCAGAAATCGCCGGAAGACCTGGCGTTGCTGAGGTCGGCGCTTAAGGCACTCAAGAAGCAAGGAACGTTTGGCGAGATATCGAAGAAGTACAATTTTCCCGAGTCTGGTTTCGACGTAGACTTTGACTCGTAGGCAAGAAGCGCGGGGCCGACGTGCTGTTTGATCCGATCATTTTCCTTCAAGCTCTCGTCAGCCCCGCCTTGATCCATGGCGCTCTAATAACGATCGGCCTTTCGATCTGCGTCCAGGTGACGGCCTTCACGCTGTGTTTACCGGTGGCGATCGGATTAAGCTCCAAGCATGCTTCGGTCCGCTGGGTCCTGTTGGCCTATGTCTGGCTGTTCAGAAGTGCGCCCATGATCCTGGTGCTGTTGTTTATCTGGAACGGCTTGCCGCAACTGTTTCCGATATTCCGCTCGTCGTGGTTCACCCCGTTCATTGCCGCTTACATTGGCATGACCCTGGTCGGTGTGGCCTATAACGCGGAAATCATGCGCGCCGCACTTGGGTCTTTGGGGGCTGGCCAGAGGGAGGCGGCTGCCGCACTTGGGCTCACCAAATTTCAGGCCTTTCGCTTGGTCGTCATGCCTCAGGCAATGCGTATCGCCTTGCCGTCTCTGATGAATGAATTCATTTCCTTGCTGAAATCGACGTCCCTGGCGTACACGATCTCGCTGCGGGAATTGATGACAACAACCTCCCTGTCCATATCGGCGAGCTTCCGGTTCACCGAATGGTATGCCTGCGCGTTCCTCTATTATCTCGTCATGGTCTCCATCCTGACACTCGCGCAAGGCTGGATCGAGAGGCGAATGTCCGCCCCATATTCTCGGAAGAGCAACGATCGGAATTCCGGCTTGCAACCCGTCCGCAACACACCGGCACTGAACGGGAGCGATCAGAACTTGTAGCTCAAATTGATGCCGACCGTGTTCAGCTTCACATTCTGATCGCGTTCGTTGAAGGGTTCCGGCGTGTCGTAATGCTCGGAGCCGAAATCATAGTAGCGATACTGCGCGCCGACGACGAACTTGTCGGTCAGCGCATAGTCAACGCCGGCCCCGACGGTCCAGCCGACATTTGTGCGCGTGGTGGTGAACGCCGGCCCCGCGACTTGCGACGTTTCGATGCCGGCAAAGGCGATGCCGCCAACGCCGTAGACCAGTAGGCGATCCATCGCGTAGCCGGCCTTGGCGTTGACCGACCCGAACCACTTGACGTCGGTGCCAAATGTGCTTCCCAGGCCCGATTCCGTCGTGCCTTCGATCGAGGAATAGTTGAGATCTGCCTCGGCGCCTAGCACCGCCTGGTCGAACTGCCAAAGGCCGGCGACATGGCCGCCGACGAAACCGCCGTCAATGTCGGGCGAGATTGAAAACGGCGCGCCTTCTGTCCCTGATATATCGGATCGGCCCCAGCCATAGCCGGCCTGCATGCCGGCATAGTAGCCCGTCCAGTCGAAACCGGGCGCGGTCATCGGCAGGTCGACCGCCGGGTCGGCTGCGAAAGCCGGCACGGCCAGAGCGGCGAGGAAACCGGCACTTGCGACCATCAGGCGATGCATCGAACTCCCCGAAATGACGATTCAGAAAGATCCTTGCGGCGAGGATAACCACATTCGCCGCAAAACGGAATCCCATTGCTCAACAATCGCAATCCCCTTTCTGCCGCACAGAATCCCTATTTGGTGTCGATGAAGTCCAGCGCCGCCTGGCTATACTCATCCGGCGCTTGCAGCATGGCGAAATGACTGGCGTTGGGTAGGATGATCAGCTTCGCGCCCGGGATGGCGGAGGCGATGTATTCGGTGTGTTCGCGCTTGATCGCCTCATCATGGTCGCCGGCAACGATCGCCGTCGGCGTGGTTATCTTGGCGAGCTGTTCCTTGGTCCACGCCGGCTCGCTCTCCCACATATGGCTCATCTGCGCCACGAAGGCGTCATACTGGTCCGGCGTCTTTGACATCTTCTTGTAGTCGCGGCCGGAGCGGTCGATGTAGGCGGCAAAGGTCTTGTTGGTCATCACGCCGGGATCGACGCCATCGGTGGTTACGTTGGCGGCTTGCGCAAAGAGCCTTGTCAGCCGCTCCGGATGATGCAGCGCGATGTCGATACCGATAATGCCGCCATCGCTCCATCCGACAACCGCGGTCCTGTCGATCTTCAGGTAGTCGAGCAGCGCCAGATAGTCCGACGCCATCAAGTCGTAGCCGTAAGGCTGCTCGGTGCGGGTGGAGCGACCGTGGCCACGGCTGTCGGCGACTATCACCTTGTGCGTTTGGGAAAGCGTGGCCACCTGGCTGGCCCAGATGTCGGCGTGGCCGAGGCCACCATGGATGAGCAGCACCGGGTCGCCCGCGCCGAAAACGGCGTAGTACATCTGGATGCCGTTCACCGGCGCATATCCGCTCTGATCGGGTTTGGGCATGGCCGCCGGCTCCGGCAAGGTCTGCCAACGTTCCTCGGCGGCGGCAAAAGTGGTCGACGCTGCGAACAAGATGATGGCGAACGCTTTCCAAAAACGGGTCATGTTTCCCTCTTGCAGCTCGATCCGCAGTCAGCATCGCGTTTTAGCCGGATTAGTCAACAAGCCTGGCCTGCCGCCGGATGTCGGACCGACAGCTCTGGCGGCGCCAGCCTACATTTGCGACACTGGCCGCAACCGAGGAATCGCGAATGACGAAAGCCAAGCCCGCAAGGCCCGCAAAACCCAAACCCTGGACCGAGATGGCGACACATCTGGTCGATGTCGCCATGGGGCGCAAACCCGCCGATCTCGTCGTGCGCAACGGCCGCTGGGTGAATGTCCATTCGGGCGAGATCATCGCCGGCACCGACATCGCCATTGCCGGCGGCCGCTTTGCCTATTGCGGGCCGAACGCCAGCCATGCCATCGGCCAGGGTACCAAGGTGGTTGACGCCGGCGGGCGCTACCTGGTGCCCGGTCTCTGCGATGCGCACATGCATGTCGAAAGCGGCATGGTGACGGTGACCGAGTTCTGCCGCGCTGTCATTCCGCACGGCACCACTTCGATGTTCATCGACCCGCACGAGATCGCCAATGTGCTGGGTCTGCCCGGCGTGCGGCTGATGCATGACGAGGCTGTGGCGATGCCCATCAACGTGCATGTGCAGATGCCGTCATGCGTGCCCTCGGCGCCGGGGCTGGAACACGCCGGCGCCGAGCTGACGGTCGCAGACGTCACCGAGGCGATGACCTGGGAAAACATCATCGGACTGGGTGAAGTGATGAATTTCCCCGGCGTCGTCGCCAACGATCCTGTCATGTCGGGCGAGATCGCCGCGACGGTGAAAGCGGGGAAAACGGTTGGCGGTCACTATGCCTCGCGCGATCTCGGCCTGCCGTTCCATGGCTATGTCGCCGGCGGCCCCGAGGACGATCATGAGGGTACGCGCGCCGAGGACGCCATTGCCCGGGTGCGCCAGGGCATGAAGGCGATGCTGCGGCTGGGCTCGGCTTGGTACGACGTCGCCTCGCAGATCAAGGCGGTGACCGAGAGCGGCATCGATCCGCGCAACTTCATCCTGTGCACCGACGATAGCCATTCCGGCACGCTGGTTCAGGAAGGCCATATGGACCGCGTGGTGCGCCACGCCATCCAACAGGGGTTGAAGCCGGTGACGGCGATCCAGATGGCGACGCTCAATACCGCCCAGCATTTCAAACTGGAGCGCGAGATCGGTTCGATTGCGCCGGGGCGGCTGGCCGACCTGCTGATCGTCTCGGATCTCGCCGCAATGACCATCGACGAGGTCTATGCACGCGGCGTCAGGCTGGCCAAGGGCGGCAAGCTCGAAATCGATATTCCGGCCTATGATTATCCCCGGACGGCGAAGAACACCGTCAAGCTCGGCAAGAGGCTCAAGGCTGGCGACTTCGACATCGCCGCTCCCAAGGGCGCCAACGAGGTGCGGGTGCGCGTCATCGGCGTCATCGAAAACCAGGCGCCGACGCGCGCGCTGGAGGCCGATCTGCCAGTCGAGGACGGACTGGTCGCCATGGATCGTCGCAACGACATCTGCCAGATCGCGCTGGTCGAGCGCCACCGGGGCACGGGCGGCGTCACCAACGCCTTCGTCTCCGGCTTCGGCTACATGGGCGACTGCGCCATGGCGTCCAGCGTGGCGCATGACGCCCACCACATCATCTGCGTCGGCACCAACAAACAGGACATGGCGCTGGCGGTCAACCGGCTGGGCGAGGTGGGCGGCGGCGTCGTGCTGTTCTCCAAGGGCAAGGAACTGGCGCTGGTCGAAATGCCGATCGCCGGGCTGATGTCGGACGAGCGGGCGGAAATCGTCGCGGCCAAGGCGGAGAAACTCACCGAGGCGATGCGCAAGATGGGCTGTTCGCTAAACAACGCATACATGCAGCATTCGCTGCTGGCGCTGGTCGTCATTCCCGAACTCAGGATTTCCGATGTCGGCCTGATTGATGTGACGACGTTCCAGAAGGTCGATCTCTTCGTCTAGGGTATATCGATATTCGGGTGAGGCCGGCCTGCGAATGGTGGCTTTCTGCGCTTCACCGTTCTACCGCGTCGCGGTAGAACGGTGCTCACGTACTTAAAGTACGTTCCGCTCCGGTTCTCGAAAGCCGCCATTCTCGACTCGGCCTGACCCGAATCTCGGCATACCCTTGCGCTTGTTGATGGTAGTCACCCGCCAGTGGCGATGGTCAGCACCCTGAACGGCGTGGTGATGACGATTTCGGCAACCGAGCCGACAGCCTTGCCGAGGCCCTGGCCGAGATTGTCGAGTTGTGCGGGCGCTGTCTCGTCCGAAGCCAGGCCGGCGGGCGCGCGCAGCCGGTCGCCGAGCAATTGCACCATGAACGGGTTGTCGGCAAATTTGGCGTGGTTCAGTTGGTCGCCGCTCTTGGTCTTGGTCAGGTCGACGACTGACACGCCATAGCTGGCGAGGTCCGCCGCGTTGCCGTAGTCGCCGACGCGTGGCTTGTCGCCGGAGATGAAGGAGGAGAGCTTCAAAGCCCGATCGTCGCCTGAAAGCAGGATGGCGAAAGGCTTGGTGGGTTTGCCGTAGCGGATCATCTGCTTCTTGAACACGTCGACATCGATGTCGGGCGAGGCCAGGATAACATAGCCGAGCTTGCCGCCGAGATCGCGATCGCCGGTGATGGCGAGCTGGCGCAGCGCTTCCATGGTCACCCAGGTTCCCATCGAATGGGCGATGATGTCGATGCTCTTTACCTGGGTCTTGGCGAGCATCCGCAACGTTGCCTCAAGGTCGTCGCGCGCGGCATTGGCGCTGTCCTTGTCATAGAGGTACCCTGTTGTCTTGGCGCTTGAAGCCCAGGAAAACAGCACCGGCGTACCGGGATACTTGGTGTCGTGCGCGATCTGTGTCAGCCGGTAGATGCCGTCATCGAACCCGTTGTTGAAACCGTGCACGAAAACCAGCGCGCGGTCGCCGCGCATGGCGATGTCGGCGCCGACCGCCTTGGCGAATTGCGGCGCGCCTTCGTAGAAGGCGACGTCCTTGGCGGTGAAGTCCTTGGCCGGATTGCTGTTGGCGGATCCCTTGGCCCGCTCGATGGCGCCGACCTGATGGCTTTTCGGAACGGTGACGTCGACACGGGCAAAGCTGGTGGTCGGCGAGCGATCACCGTCGAACACCTGTCGAGGATCCTTGGTTGCCTTCTGGCGGGTCGTGGCAACGAAGATCTCATGCGTGGCCGCGATGTTGGAAGCGGGCACCGCGATCGTCGTCTTGTTGAGCAGGTCATGCGTGTTCTGGCCGGCGCAGCCGGTGACAGCGAGCGCGAACGCAACGACGAGGTAGCTCTTCGAACGCACGGTCACACGCCGGCTCCCGCAAAGGGGACGTCAAACGCATGACGTCGCTGGCTATCCCGATAAAGCCAGAGGCCGGCGCGGTCCAGTTCAAAGTGAGTCCATATGTCCGCGATGGTGAACAGGCACGGCGAAAACCGCGGGACCGCCTCTATTGCCCAAGCAGGCCGATGCGATCCGTCACGTCACGGTCGCTGGCAAAGCCGTCATCCTCGCGCAACCGCTGGCCGATCATCTTCACCAGCGTCGGATTGTCGGCGAATTTCGTATGGTTGAAGCTGTCGCTTCCCTTGACCTTGGAGAGGTCGACGACCGTCACGCCGTAGGAGGCAAGGTCGGCGGCATCCTTGTAGTCGCCGACGCGCGGCCGCGAACCGGCGATCAGGCCGGAGAGCCTGAGCGCCCGATCGTCGTCGGACAACAGCAGGATGAACGGCTTGTCGGGCTTGCCGTAGCGCCGCATCTGGCTCTTGAACACGTCGACATCGATGTCGGGCGAGGCCAGCACCACGTCGCCCAGCTTGCCGCCGAGATCGCGGTCGCCGGTGATGGCCATCTGGCGCAGCGTTTCCATGGTGACCCAGGTTCCGAGCGAATGCGCGACGATGTCGATACGCCGTGCGCCCGACTGCTCCAGCATCCTGAGCGTCACTTCCAGCTGGTCGCGGGCAGCACTGGCGCTTTCCTTGTCATAGACATAATCGGTGGTCCTGGCACCCGATGCCCAGGAAAACAGCACAGGCGTGCCGGGATAGCCGGAATCATGGACGATCTGGGTCAGGCGATAGACGGCGGCGTCGAAGCCGGTGTTGTAGCCATGCACGAAGACCATGACGCGGCCGCCACGCGCCGCGATGTCGGCGTTGAGCGCGCTGGAGAATTTCGGCTGTGTGTCGTAGCCGACGACCTCGGAAGCCATGAAATATTTCGCCGGGTCATCCGACTTGCCGCGCGAGCGCCGCTCGATCTGGCCGGTCTTGTGGAGCCCTGGCACGGTGACGTTGACGCGGGCGTAGTTCAGCGTGGCCGAGCGCTCGCCGTCGAAAACCTTGTTGGGATCGTCGGACTTCTTGCGCGTCGTGGCGATGAAGATACTGTGATTGCCTGCGATCTCCGTCACCGGAGCGGACACCATGGCGCTACCCAGCAGTTCCTGTGTTTGCGAGCCGGCGCAGCCGGCGACGAACAAGGCCAGGACAACGGTAAAGATCTTCTTCAAAGGCACGCTTGAAATTCCAACTCTGGCCCAAAGGCCTGTCTACCCCCGCGACACCTCCCGGACAGGCAGAGTGCGGCAGAACTAAGTCGTGTCCAGTCGAAATGTGGTCAGCGCCCGGTTACAGCCATCGCACTGTTGCGCGAAAGCCAAAATGGCGGGAGAAACGCCTGCGTGGTGGCGCGACGGGCGGCTTCACCGTCAGCTCGCCGAATCCGGCAAGGACATGGATTTCAGGCCGACCGATGCGACAGACATGAACAAACGCCTCCAAGTGTTTGCAAGGGTTTTACGAATGCCCGTTACGGGAGAGCATGAATGGCCGGACAATGGCGCCACGAGGACGGATATGCAATAGGCTGAGCCGGCTGCGCGAAGGCCGGGCGCGCCACAAACAGCCGGTGCGCGGCCCGAACAATGATAGAGGTCCGCAGACAACATGCGGCGCGAGGTGGTTTTGCGATGAACAGTTTCTCTTCCCGCGTTGCTGCCGCGGCCGCCGCGATCCGCCAGATCTTCCCGGAAACGCCGCTGCAGGAAAACGACTATCTGTCGAAAAAGACCGGCGCGCGGGTTCTGCTCAAGCGCGAGGACTTGTCGCCGGTGCGTTCCTACAAGATCCGCGGCGCCTTCAACTTCTTCCGCAAAACGCTGGCGGCCGGCAACGAAGCCGAACTCTTCGTCTGTGCGTCCGCCGGCAACCATGCGCAAGGCTTTGCTTTCGTCTGCCGCCATTTCGGCAGACGAGGCGTTGTATTCATGCCGGTGACGACGCCGCAGCAGAAGATCGACAAGACCAGGCTGTTCGGCGGCGATTTCATCGAGATCAGGCTGGTCGGCGATTTTTTCGACGACTGCTATCGCGCTGCCTTCGAATTCACCGAAAGCTCCGGCGCCCATATGGTGCCGCCCTTCGACCACAAGGACATCATCGAGGGGCAGGCAACCGTCGCCTATGAGATCGCAGACCAGATGCCGGGCGCCCGCATGCCCGATATCATCATGCTGCCGGTTGGCGGTGGCGGGCTTGCCGCCGGCGTCACCCACTATTTCGCCGATCAGGGCCGGGAAGCGCGCTTCGTCTTCTGCGAGCCGGCCGGCGCGCCGAGCCTGCGTGAGAGCCTCGCTGCGGGAAAACGGCTCAAACTCGCCAAGGTCGACAATTTCGTCGATGGCGCGGCGGTGGCAGAGATCGGCCGCGAGCCGTTGCGGCATCTCAAGGATTTCCCGGCCGACACGGTGCGGCTGATCCCGGAAAACCGGCTCTGCGCCACCATGATCGAGATGCTCAACGTCGAGGGCGTCGTGCTGGAGCCGGCCGGCGCGCTGGCGATCGATGCGCTGAAGGATTTCTCCAGGAAGGAGATCAGGGGCAAGACCATCGTTGCCGTGGTTTCGGGCGGCAATTTCGATTTCGAGCGGCTGCCGGACGTCAAGGAGCGGGCGCTGCGCTTCGAGGGGCTGAAGAAATACTTCATCATCCGCTTTCCGCAGCGGCCGGGCGCGCTGCGCGACTTCCTCGAACTGCTCGGTCCCGACGATGACATCGCCCGCTTCGAATATCTGAAGAAATCGGCACGCAATTTCGGTTCGGTGCTGATCGGCATCGAAACCAAGGACCGTCGCAATTTCGATTTGCTCAAGGCGAACTTCGAGGCCGAGGGAGTCCAGTATCAGGACATCACCGACAACGAGACATTGGCTGGGTTCATCATATGAGCGGTGCCGGAAAAATCTTCGTCGCGCTGTTTTCCGGCATCAATGTCGGCGGCAACCGCATCGTCAAGATGGCGGAGCTGCGGTCGTTCTTCGAGGATCTCGGCTTTTCCGATGTCGCCACCTATGTGCAGAGCGGCAATGCCGTGTTCCGGACTGACAAAGGCGACGCGGCGACGCTGACGAAACAGATCGAAGCAGCCTTCGAGAAGAAATGGGGTTTCTATTCGCGCATCATGGTGCGCGATCTCTCATGGTTCGAGCGGTTGGTGAGCGAAAATCCCTATCCGGAAGTTGCCGCGGACCACACGAAGCTGCACGCCTATGTGCTGGAGCGCGAGCCGACCGCCGATGAGGCGGCGCGGCTGGCCGAAAAGTGCACCGGCTCCGAACGCTTCGAGATCAAGGGCGATGTGCTCTACCTCAGCGCGCCGGACGGGCTGGGCAAATCGGTGTTTGCCGGGCTGATCCCGCGCACGCTGACAGTGCCGGGCACCGCGCGCAACTGGCGCTCGGTGCAGGCGCTGCTGGCGATGGCCGCCCAGGCTGGTGAGAAGTAAGTCGCCGCCTAGGCTGCCGGAGCGGGTTTCCAGTCGAAGGTCAGTTCTTCGCGGAAAGCAAAGCGCTTGATGTGATCTGCGACGACGCTTTCCAGGCGCTCGAGCGATCCGCCCTCGTCAGTCGTCACCGCGATATGAAGAGCGCTCGCGTCTGCGTCCAGAACTGTGCGGCCCATTGAGAGATCGATGGTGCCATGATTGGGATCGAACTCGACCGGGAATTTGTGCGCCCAGTGCTTGCAGAGCTGCTGGAGGTAGCGGCTGGCATGTTCGGTGGTGACGTCGGCATGGCTGGTCGGCATGAACTCTCCTGGGCAAGCGCTTGTTTGTGTGGCTTGGCGCCAACCTGATGCATGTCGCTCAAAAGTGGCCCCCGCTTTTTGGGGGAACGACATGCATAAAACAAAGGCAGGCGCCACAGCTGGACAGATAGGCGCCGTCCCGGGAAATACCAAACGGTACCGGACCTGTCAGCCGAGCATTATCCGCTCAAGACAGCGTGATGGACTACCAGCTTCCGGTGTTTGCCATCGAAGCCCACGGTTCGGCCTTGGCCTTGGCCGGGCCTTTTTGCAAAAGCTCGATCGAGATGCCGTCAGGCGACCTGATGAAGGCCATGTTGCCGTCGCGCGGCGGCCGGTTGATGATGACGCCATTGTCCATCAGATGTTGGCAGGTGGCGTAGATATCGTCGACCTCATAGGCGAGGTGGCCGAAATTGCGCCCGCCCTTGTAGTCTTCCGGATCCCAATTGTAGGTCAGTTCGACCAGCGGCGCTTTGTCGGCGATGCCGCTTTGCTCGTCTTCGGAGGCCGCGAGGAAGATCAGCGTGAAGCGGCCTTGTTCGTTTTCGTAGCGTCGCACCTCCTTTAGGCCGAGCTTGTTGCAGTAGAAATCGAGCGAGGCATCGACGTCGGCGACGCGGACCATGGTGTGCAGATAGCGCATGTGATTTCCTCGATAAATTGCGTTGCGGTGCAACATAGGGTCGGCCCTGTCAAAGGGCAATCATGCGGCAGTGCGCAATGCCGGCAAAGAACAAATCCGGTATTCCCCCAATGAACCGTGAAAAAAGGCACGGCAGGTCTTGCACACACCGGAAGCCGCGGTGTTAATCTGGTGTCAAGAATCAGTTGCGGTGTTCTTGAAACAAGGGGGCATTCTTATGGGGGAAAAGGCCTCTTTGACGGGGCGGGACGGAACCCTTGGCGACGCCTTGCAGCGTGACGAAGGCGGCGATGCCGCTGATCTGCTCGAAGTAGCCGGCGCCATCAAGTGGTTCGATGTGGCCAAGGGCTATGGTTTCATCCTCCCGGATGACGGAATCTCGGGCGACATCCTCCTCCATGTGACATGTCTTCGAAGGGACGGCTTCCAGACGGCCCTGGAGGGCGCGCGCGTGGTCTGTCTCGTCAAGCATGGCGACCGCGGATTGCAGGCCTTTCGGGTGCTCTCCATGGATGTCACCACGGCGGTCCATCCGGCCGAGATGCAGGAGCAGCGCACCCATATCGCGGTGACGCCGGAGAGCGGTCTCGAACGCGCTTTGGTGAAATGGTTCAACCGCACCAAGGGGTTTGGTTTTCTCACCCGCGGTGAGGGCACCGAGGACATCTTCGTCCACATGGAGACCTTGCGCCGTTACGGCATCACCGAGCTTCGGCCTGGGCAGGTCGTGCTGGTTCGTTTCGGACGCGGCGACAAAGGCCTTATGGCCGCCGAAATTCACCCTGATATGGGGACCTTGCCGGTCTCGCACTAGGACGATTTCCGGCCGAGGATCTCGAATGGCTTACAGGAACTGGCTGACTGCGAGCGTGACGTGCGTCGTAATTGCCGTCGCCGCCGCTGCCGGTGGTTATTTCTATTCCGAAAAGCCAACCTCGGCGGACAGCCGGGCGATGATCCTTCCGACCGATCCGGCGCCGCTGGTCGCGGTGACGAAAGGCGGCGATCGCTCCTTTTCCATCGAAGTCGCCGACACCGCCGCCGAGCGCGAGGCCGGTTTGATGTATCGCCAGGACATGGCGGACGACCACGGCATGCTGTTCGTCTTCGAGGTCCAGCAGCAGGTTGGCTTCTGGATGCACAACACTCCGATGCCGCTTGATCTGATCTTTGTCGGCCAGGACGGCAAGGTCCGGGCGGTCAAGCATGGCGAGCCGCAATCCGACGCCGTTATTTCGCCCGGTGTACCGGTGCGCTTCGTGCTCGAGCTCAAGGCCGGCACTGCCGCCAGGAACGGCATCGAATATGGCGACCTGTTGCGCCATCCGGCCGTCGGCACGGTGTCAGGCCCCGGCATGCCGCCCGCCGACAATGGCGATGCGCCCAATGGCGGTGCCGGTTGAGTGGGCAGGCGGGATCGCTCATGCAGTTTTTCACCCATGACGGTTTCGACCTTGCCTTCCTCGACCGCCAGCCGGCATCGAGCGATGGCGATCCGGTGCTCATGATCCACGGCTTCGCCTCGAACCATTATGTCAACTGGGTGTCGCCCGGCTGGTTCAAGACGCTGAACGATGCCGGCTACCGCGCCATTGCCTTCGACAATCGCGGCCACGGCTCGTCGTCCAAGAGTTATGAGGAGGCCGACTATACGCCGGTCAAGATGGCCTCCGATGCCGCCGCCCTGCTTGGCCATCTCGGCATCGAGCGCGCCCATGTCATGGGCTATTCGATGGGCGCGCGCATCGCGGCGTTCATGGCACTGTCCGATCCGGACAAGGTGGCGACGCTGGTTTTCGGAGGTCTTGGTATCGGCATGATCGATGGTGTCGGCGATTGGGATCCGATCGCCGCCGCACTGCTTGCCGATGATCCGGCCGCGACCAGCCATCCGCGCGGCCGATCGTTTCGCGCCTTCGCCGACCAGACCCGCAGCGATCGCCGTGCCTTGGCCGCTTGCATCGCCAAATCGCGCGAATTGCTGAGCGAGCAGGATATTGCCCGCATTGCCCAGCCGACGCTGGTCGCTGTCGGCACGACCGACGACATTGGCGGTTCGCCCGATGAGCTTGCAGCATTGATGCCGAACGCCAGGGCCTTTCACATCGAGGGCCGTGACCATATGCTGGCCGTCGGGGACAAGACCTTCAAGCAGCGCGTGCTGGAGTTCTATGCCGAGAATCCGCTCTGAGCGGACGGCTTCCGGGGATCGTTCTCAATGGGCTGTCGTTGATGGCAGGCTTGGCCATTCTGGCGATGCTGGCATCGACAATAGGCGCCTTTACCTGATTGCTCCTAGTCTAGCTGTTTGTGAGGGCCGCCAGCGACCGCGCCATGTTCAGCCTGGCCTGCGGTTCGAAGCGCTGGCGAAACTCTTCGGTGTGGAAAATGTGTGGGCGGGCGAGGAAATTCTTCAGGACCGCACTGCGTCCAGCCCGCCACATCGGCTCCTCCACCCAGGCGTACTCGCGCCGTACGGCGCGCTCATAGGCGTCGAAGGCATCCGGCGCGGCACCCAGGATCGACAGATCCATGTCGAGGAAAAGACTTGCGTCCCGTGTGGCCGTCGCGTCGTCGAACGGCGGCAGTTGGTGCGTGGCGGTGGCGACGATCATCGCCGAGATACGATTGAGGCGTGACGGATCCGAGCGGCTCGCCAGCCTTTTCTCGGCAAGGGCAGCACTTTGCGCCTCGTTGTCCTTGGCCTTGCTGTCATAGATGGCATCGTGGAACCAGATCGCCGCTTCGATCGCCTCGGGATCGCCGAGCGAGCCTCGATAGTCGCCTGCCAGGCCCAGCATCGCCTCGATATGGGCAAGGTTGTGGTAGTGGCGGCTCTTGGCCCGGTAGAGTGCTGAGAGCTCGCTTTTCAGCGCGTCGTCGATCAAGGGTTCGTTTTCCATGGCTGCTTGAATTCCCGCGAACCAAATCCATTTGACAAAGCACTAAGGAAAATTGAGTTCAATCGTGCTATGATCTGGCTTATATGTGCGGCCAGACAACAGGCAAGCGCAACAGGCAAGCCCGGCAGGGCGCAGGACGAGACGGCGATGAACAGCATCAGCATTTCCCGACACAGCGCATTGCAGCCGGTCGATCCGATCTGGCGTTCGATCCGCGACGAGGCGATGGAGGCGGTCAACCGCGACCCGCTGCTCGCCGCATTCCTCTATTCGACCATCCTCAACCAGGACAGCCTGGAGGAAGCGGTTATCCATCGGCTGGCCGAGCGGCTGGACCACCAGGACATCGGCTCCGATCTCATCCGCCAGACGTTCAAATCGATGCTGGCCGACGACAAGGATTGGCCAACGACCGTGCGCGTCGACATCCAGGCCTATTACGATCGTGATCCAGCCTGCGACCGCTTCATCATGCCGGTGCTCTATTTCAAGGGTTTCCACGCCATCCAGACGCATAGGCTGGCGCATTGGCTGTGGAACCAGGGCCGCAAGGATTTCGCGCTCTATCTGCAGAGCCGCTCGTCATCGGTCTTCCAGACCGACATCAACCCGGCCGCCCGCATCGGCAAGGGCATCTTCATCGACCACGCCACCGGCCTCGTGGTCGGCGAGACGGCGGTCATCGAGGACGATGTGTCGATCCTGCATGGCGTGACGCTAGGCGGTACCGGCAAGGCCGGCGGCGACCGTCACCCCAAGATCCGCTACGGCGTGCTGATCGGCGCCGGCGCCAAGATCCTCGGCAACATCGAAATCGGCCATTGCTCGAAGATCGCGGCAGGCTCGGTGGTGCTGTCGCCAGTGCCGCACAACAAGACGGTTGCCGGCGTGCCGGCCCGTGTCGTCGGCGAGACCGGCTGCGATCAACCGTCGCGCCAGATGGACCAGCTTCTGCCGTCGCAGACGATGGATCAGGTCGTCAGCTTCGACATCTGATTTTCACGAGGCCGCCGCCTGCTGCCGGATTCCGGCCGCTTGCATGAGCGGGTGGTTGTCTCGCCTTATCAGGCCGCTTGCCTTTACATCGCCATTGTCGACGTGCCAGAAGCGCGTTCGAACGAGCAAGCCCGATGATCGGAGAAGACTGTTGAAGCCGGACGAAATCAGAAAGCTGGACGCCTATTTCAAGCGCGTCTTCCAGAACCCCAAGATCGAGGTCAAGGCACGGCCGCGCAAGGACGATTCGGCCGAGGTCTATGTCGACGACGAATTCCTCGGCATCGTCTTCAAGGACGAGGACGACGGCGACTACAATTTCTCGATGGCGATCCTCGACATCGATCTGGCCTGAGCCAGCTGTCCAATGCATGTCGCCCAAAAGTGGCCCCGGTTTTTGGGGCAACGACATGCATGAAATCAAAGATCTAAAGCGCGTCGCCTGAATCCGCTCGAACGCGACGCGCTTTAGCGCTGGGCCGGCTCCGCCTCATGCGGCCGGCCAGCCGGATCTCCCGAAGCGTTCTCAATGTCCTGACTTCAGGACGCGCCCGGCTTCGGTGGCGATTGCAGCGTCGAGCGCCTGCCAATCACCCAGAAACTCCCTTGGGAAGCGATAGGTGAGGCTGAGTTCGTCGCCGACCTGGATGTCGCGCTCGCAGGGCGCCAGCGATTCCTCGGCACTCGGCCCGCTCAGGCAACGGGCTACGAACGGGTCCTTGCCGGGGCGTTTGCCGACAACCAGCACCTCGTTCAGATAGCCTGATTTCTCGTTGAAACCGTACACCGTCGTGCCGCCAGGTCCCGCAATGCCGGGCTGGGTGATCAACGCGCTATAGATCGGCGCGAAGCGGCCACTCATGTCACGCGACATCATCTGCTGTTCGAAGGACAGGAAGATGATGCTCTTGGCAGTGCCCGTATGGTTGAAATCGTCCCGCGCGGCCTCGCTGTAGCCGTCCATCTGGGGATAGCGCAGATAGAGGTCGAGCCGCGAAGCGATGCCGTCGCGCCGGGCCTGGGCGAAACGGATGGTGTTGGCCGGCACGGCAATGACATTGTTGGCGATCACCACCTGGTGGACCGTTGCGTCGTCGGTGTATCCGGCCATGGCGATCGAATGGCCGAACCATTTGCCACCAAGGCTGATCGCTACCGACAGCAGCGCCAGCGCCGCGAACCCGTAGAACACCCGCTTCATCAGCCTGGAATCGACCACCGTGAGTTCGGGGCCGTTGGCGAGCGCTGCCTGCTTCATCTCAGTCCTCGGATCTCGAGCCGCCTGTCCGCCTCTGTTGTCCCTGGGCGGCACACATCGCACGGCATGGCCCTTGCAGCCTTCATGGAACGACTGTGCAATTTCATGGTAAATGGAAAGTTAAGATGGGACCGCTGGAACTCACACTCTTCGCTTTTGTCGTCGGGCTGACGGCCTGCGGGTTGGCTGGATCGGCCATGGAACTGGTGTCGGGCCGCAAGGTCGCCTTCACCGAACCCTATGTGTCGCCGTCACATGTCTTGCGCTCGCTGCTCGCGACTGCTTGTGCCGGGCCTTTCATGCTGGTCAACGATGCCATCGATGCCCGACGTGAGCGCCGCATTTCCAAGTGGGCACTGATGTCTTGCGGCTGCACGGCGATTGCCTGGTCCTTGGCGCTGGGCGTCGTCGTGCTTGCCATTGCCTCATGGACGATCCGTCTCCTAGGGTCCGAATTGCCAGCCTGAGACGATTCGGAGACCGAAAAATGCCGCTTTATGCGATCGATGGAACGGAGCCCAGCTTCGCGGATGCGGAGTCAAACTGGATCGCGCCCGATGCGACGCTGATCGGCGACATTAGGGTCGGCCGCAACGCCGGCTTCTGGTTCGGCACCGTCATTCGCGGCGACAATGAGCCCATCGTCATCGGTGCCGACACCAATGTGCAGGAACATACGGTGATGCACACCGATCCCGGCTTTCCGCTGACCATTGGCGAGGGCTGTACGATCGGCCACCGCGCCTTGCTGCATGGTTGTACGATCGGCGACAACAGCCTGATCGGCATGGGCGCCATCGTGCTGAACGGCGCGAAAATCGGCAGGAATTCGCTGGTCGGCGCCGGCGCGCTGGTCACCGAAGGCAAGGAATTCCCGGACAATTCGCTGATCGTCGGCTCACCTGCCAAGGCGATCAGGGTACTGGACGACGCGGCCGTGGCAAGGTTGCGCGGCTCGGCGGCGCATTACGTTGCCAATGGCAAGCGCTTCAAAGCGGGGTTGAAGAAGGTCTGAGGTCAGCTTGGCCACCTGTCGGTGATGGTTTCGCTGCGCCCAACTCACTGTCCGTTGGAGCTGCGCCCGGCAATCGCGTCGCGCAGCAATGAAGCACCGGCTTCAAAACCGGCAATCTCGGCTTCCTCGATGGCTGTCCTGTAGTCATCGATGCGGGTTTCGAGCGCCGGGTCGGCGCCCGCTGCCAAAAGCAGGCGGATCGCATCGACACTGCGGATGGCCACCGAATAGTGAAGCGGCGTCCAGTCGTTGACGCCCCGCATGTCGGGGTCAGCACCGCCGTCGATCAACACCCGCACGATGTCCAGCCTGTCTGCCCGGTCGGTGGACAGCGCCGCAATGATCGACGGAAACCCGCCATGATCCTGATAGTTCGGATCCGAGCCGGCATCCAGCAGGGTCGAGATGAAGCCGACCGGGCTCCAATAGATCGCATATTCCAGCGGATGGCCAAGGCCGAATTCGAACGGCATGCGCTCGTCGAACCAGCAGGGCGAGCCGCCCAAGGCCACGCCGAGGCCGTCGAAGTCGCCGGCCTTGAAGGCATCGTCGATAGCCTTGAACAGACGATGGCGCTCGCATCGATCTTCCGGGATTTCCAACATCACCGTGATCCAGAAGGCTAAACTGACGGCCTATAGTGCCCCGATCTCCTGCGCGTGGAAAGACGGGACGATTCGACTGAATGAGATTGCGATTTTTCAGCCACTCCAAGCTGATTGGTTTTCGAACGGCCTCCGCCAGAAATGGCGGAGCCGGCCCGGGGACGGGGCCGGCTCCTTTGACCCGGTCGTTGGGGACGGGGAGGGTGGGGACTCGACCGGGTTTCTCCTGAAGCGGTCGCATTCATGCGATGCGCTTGATCTCTGTTCTAGCGTTTTAGCGGACGCTGGCGACCGCGTCGGAGCGGCCGTCGTTGATCGTCACCCAAACGCCGGAATTCTGATCCGACTGGCGCTTGAGGTAGGTGTAGTCGGTGTCCGTCCAGGACAGCACCTTGGTCTCCAGATTGTCGAGGATGAACTCGCCCAGGCTGGTGCGCACGGTCAGCACCGCGTGGCCGTCGCCATTCGGCTGGCGCGCGACCGTCATCAGCAGATTGCCGGCGGGCACGCCTGCATCCATCAATTCGCGACGCTTCTCCAGCGCGTAGTCCTCGCAATCGCCATAGCCATTGTCGGGATAGGCCCAGTATTCCTCGACACCGTAGTTTTCCATGTCGGTGCGCGGCTTGATGCGGGTGTTGACCGAATTGTTGATGTTGACGATCGTCGCCCACAGTTTGCGGGTCAACTCGACCGGCGCGCCCTTCGCGGTTCTTTCGCTGCATTCGCCAGCAATGCGCTGGCAGAATTCATAATGGCCAACAGGCTGCGTGGTGCGTCCGCCGGTGTGCATATAGGCCGGTCCCGCGGCATATGCTGATCCCCAAGCGGAAAGCTGCATCGCCATTGCCACCAGCAACAGCTTGCCCCTCGTTTTCTTCATTGTTGTAGTCTCCCCGTTCGAAGGAGACATTGCCACGTGTGGATTTATTTGAGGCAAAAGCGCGAAGTAGATATTGAGTAAAACGCCAATAGAATAAACGTAAAACTTGAATCATTTGAGTATTAAATTGTTTGGCTTTGAAGCCTTGACCCTCGTGCATTGATAGTCACGCAAGTCTTGCCGGCAGCAGTCGAAGCACGCTGGTCATGGACGTAACAACGAAAAAACCGGCCGCGAGGGCCGGCTTCCCAGTGTTGCTGCCGGGCCTTGTCAGGCGCGCGGCGTGTTGAATTCGGAATCGAGCGTTTCGGGGCGCTGGATGACGGCGAATTCGATCGCGACGCCGTCCTCGAAATGGCGCACGACCTGCCCGCGCATGGTGCCGAGCATGACCTGGACGCCGATCGCCGGCTTGACGTCGATCTCGATGGCTGCGCCGGAGAGCGACAGGTCGATGATGCGGCACTGATACTGACGGCCGTCGGTGAGCTGCAGCACGCTGGTCGGATTGCGCGGCGCGACGCGTTCGTGGCGACGGTCTTCCGGCAGGTCGAGTTCGTGCTTGTTGGCAAGCCAGGTCAATTGCGCGGCGAGCTTGTCCTTCTTGCGATCCGACGCAATGACGGTCATCGCGAAACCGTCCTGCAAGGTGCGCGTGACGACACCTTCGATGCGGCCGATATGATCGATGTAGGCGATGATCTTTTCGCCGGGCATGCCGATGCGGTCGGTGCGAAACGCGACATTGCCCGGAGACATGTCGACGACCTGGCAGGGGTGCTCGGTGCGGTCTTCCAGCATGAAGCGCCCGTATATCTTGACCCGGACGCGCTGAAAGTTACGCCTTTCAGCTTGGGACGGTGCGTAGTCGACCGCCGCTGACCTCATGACTGCCTGCACCCCGTTTGGCATCCCACGCATCGATGCGAGGAACTTCATCAGAGAAGTACAACAAAGCGGGTTAACAAAGGGGAAAAGCGGGCGCTCTAGGCGTTTTGTTTTTATGCATCAAGCCGCGAGATTCCGGACTATTCCTCGCGCCCGCCATCGAAGACGACGAGATGGCGGATGCGGCGCGCCCGGCCGAGCGCCGAGATCGTCTCGGGTGCGCCGAGTTCATCGGGAACGAGCGAGGGAACATCGATCGCCGGGCGGTTGTTCAGGAGCTCCTTTTCCGGATCGATGACGCGGATCGAATCGATCAACGCGTCGGTGATCGGGTCGGCACCCAGCCAGAAGGGCTTCTCCACGGCGCTGATCACGCCCAGGCAGCGCGGATTTTCGACGCCGCCGTCAAGCGGCAGGGCAAGCAGCTCGAACTTGTTGGAGCGTCCGTTGCGGCTGAAGCCCTCATAGCTGATGAGCACGACCGATTTCTGGTCGAAGACGCCGTGGATCAGCCGCGAAACGAGCCGCTGATCCTTCTCGCGCCACAGCGACGGAAAGGAAAATCCCTTGAGCTCGCGGCCATAGCAGGCGCAAAGCCTTGTGCCGGCGAGCCGGAATACGGCTTGCCCGCGCGTGTCCCGTTCCAGGATAAAGGTGTCGGCCAGCAGCGACTTGATGTCCGCCGGCTCGACCTCCGAACGCTTCGGGGCAGGGCGTCCGTCACGCAGGCGATTCCAATATTGGAACAGCGTGATCGATCCGTTCTGGTTCATGCTATGCTGCTCCGCGCAATCTGTCGTCTGATGTCCCATCGGTGAACAGAAGGGCGCCCTCCGATGACTTACATGCGTTGCGGAGCAGGAAGCGTGCCAGCGTCGTTAACACTTGTTCACGGGTCGGGGTCGTTAAGGTTAACAAGTGGTTTACATTGCATCGAAGCGAGCCCCGTGGCACATAAAAACCACTCCAGAAGCGGTCGTTTCGCGACGATCGGCAGCACTTCAGTCAAGAGTTTTAGGGGAGCAGGGGGCTCGACCAGCCGTTCAAGGGAAACCTTGAACGGCTTCTTTTTTGATTCGCGCCCAGCGATTCGCGGTTTGCTGTTCGGTCCGCGGTGATCTAGATGCTCGAATCCCGAATCCCGCAGTGAGTGCAACTTCAAATGAGTGAACCGGTAACGCCCTCGGATGCCGACCCGGTCCAGGACGCGCCGCCACAGCGGCGCGAGCCGGTGTTCAATCTGCCGCCCGTCGTGCTGGCGGTGATCGGTATCTGCGTGGCCGTCTATCTGCTGCAGCAGTATGTGTTGAGCGAATCCCAGCAGATGACACTGCTGTATGACGGGGCCTTCATCCCTGTTCTCTACACCGGCCAATACGGCTTCGACTGGTTCCTGTTTTCCCGACCCTTCACCTATGCCTTCATGCATGGTGGCCTTGCCCACATTGCCATCAACATGGTGTGGCTCGCCGCTTTCGGTTCGCCGTTGGCAAATCGCCTCGGCACGCTCTGGTTCGCGCTGTTCTTTGCCGTGACCGGGCTGGCTTCGGTCGCGCTTTTCTGGGCGGTGCACCCTTACGGAGAGGCGCCGCTGGTCGGCGCTTCCGGTGCGATATCAGGCATGATGGGGGCTGCGGCGCGTTTTGGCTTCCGCACCGACCGTTCGGCCGGCAAGGCGGCTTTCGCCGGTCCTGTGCTGCCGATCGCATTCGTATTGCGCTTGCGCGGCGTCGTGATCTTCCTTGCCGTGTGGATGATCATCAATCTCGCCACAGGCCTTCTCGGCTTTGCCCCGGGGGTAGACGGCCAGATCGCCTGGGAAGCCCATATTGGCGGCTTTGTCGCGGGCTTCTTCGGCCTGCGCTGGTTCGACAGGCGATGGCAGGCGCCTGAATGGGAGACCGACGACCGCACTTGAAATGCAACCGATCGCGGCGCACGATGTTCACTCTTATGTGAAGGCCGGTCAGGGCAGGAACCGGCAGGCAAAGCAGAGGAGGACGCCATGACGGTTAAGGCAATTCTCGAGAAAAAAGGCCATGACGTGTTCACGCTCGGGCCGAACGAAAAGCTTAGCGAAGCCATCCGCATCCTGGCAGAACACAAGATCGGTGCGCTGGTCATCACCAATGGCGATCACAAGATCGTCGGCATCCTTTCAGAGCGCGACATTGTGCGGGTTGTCGCCCGCGAAGGTGGAGCCGCGCTCGATATCGCCGTGCGTTCGGCGATGACGCCGAAGGTGAAGATCTGCAACGAAAACCACACCGTCAACGAGGTGATGGAGATCATGACCCGAGGCCGTTTCCGCCATCTGCCGGTGGAAAAGGACGGCATGCTCGATGGCATCGTGTCCATCGGCGACGTGGTCAAGCGCCGCATCGAGGATGTCGAACGCGAGGCCGACGAGATCAGGGCCTATATCGCCACCGCCTGAGCGGTGAAGGGAACCGCCGGCCGGAGAACCGACCGGCGGGAGCCGTATCTACCTGTTGTCGAGTTCGGAACGGACGAGTTCGAGCCCGCGCCGGGTGATGCGGTAGGGTCCGCCTCCCGACGAAGAAACCGCCTTCTTCCGCTTCAGTTTTCGAAACATGTCGAGATCGACGCCCGGATAGTGCCAGCCATCGCGGGTCAGGCATTTGACGGAGGCGATCCGCTTTTTCTCGTTCTTTTCTATTTCAATGCGTCCGCCCTGCGCGAGCAGGTGCAGGATGCGCTGTTCTATGCGCGAAATATCCATGGGAGAGTTTTTCCGGGAAAACAAAAAATGCCGCCGCCGCGAAGCTTCGCGGCGCGGGGTTTCAGGTTTTCTGCCCTGCCTCGCTAGGAGGTCAGGGCCTTACCGGGACTGAGCGTAAGTGGACATCCACTCTCCATTGGAATGGACATCCAATAGGCGAAAGCGGCTGAAAAGGCCAGTCTGCGGCTTTGCGCTTGTCTCTTTTGGCGGTTTGCACTAGCGAAGTTGCACACCAAAATATGCGTAAACGCATAATCCGTAGTTCCAATACGCAGGCCAAAATGTCCCTCATCGACACCCGCACGCCCGACGCCAAGCGCCTTGTTTCCGGCGCCACCGGCGATTGGGAGATCATCATCGGCCTCGAGGTCCATGCGCAGATCACATCGGAAGCAAAGCTGTTTTCGGGCGCCTCGACCGCTTTCGGCGCGGCGCCTAACGCCAATGTCAGCCTGATCGATGCGGCGATGCCCGGCATGCTGCCCGTCATCAACGAGGAATGCGTTAAGCAGGCGATCCGCACCGGCCTTGGGCTGAAGGCGCAGATCAACCACAAGTCGGTCTTCGACCGGAAAAACTACTTTTATCCCGACCTGCCGCAGGGCTACCAGATCTCGCAGTTCAAGCAGCCAATCGTCGGCGAGGGCACCGTGATCGTCTCGGTCGGCCCGGACCGCCAGGGCGAATTCGAGGACATCGAGGTCGGCATCGAGCGGCTGCATCTGGAGCAGGATGCCGGCAAGTCGATGCACGACCAGCATCCGACCATGTCCTATGTCGACCTGAATCGCTCCGGCGTGGCGCTGATGGAAATCGTCTCCAAACCGGATATGCGCTCGGCCGACGAAGCCAAGGCCTATGTCACCAAGCTGCGCACCATTGTGCGTTATCTCGGCACTTGCGACGGCAACATGGACGAAGGTTCGATGCGCGCCGACGTCAACGTCTCGGTGCGCAAGCCGGGCGGCGAGTTCGGCACGCGCTGCGAGATCAAGAACGTCAACTCGATCCGCTTCATTGGCCAGGCCATCGACTACGAGGCGCGCCGGCAGATCGCCATTCTCGAGGATGGCGGCAAGATCGACCAGGAAACGCGGTTGTTCGACGCCGTCAAGGGCGAGACGCGTTCGATGCGCTCCAAGGAAGAGGCGCATGATTACCGCTACTTCCCCGATCCGGATCTTCTGCCGCTGGAATTCGACCAGGCTTATGTCGATGCACTGGCCAAGGAATTGCCAGAACTGCCCGACGACAAGAAGGCGCGGCTGATCGCGTCGCTCGGCCTGTCGACCTATGACGCCTCGATCCTGGTGTCGGAAAAGCCGATCGCCGATTATTTCGAGAAGGTGGCCGCCGGCCGCGACGGCAAACTGGCCGCCAACTGGGTCATCAACGATCTGCTCGGGCAGCTGAACAAGGCCGGAAAAGACATTGAAAACGCTCCGGTTTCGCCCGACCAGTTGGGCGCGGTCATCGATCTGATCAGGGATGGCACCATTTCCGGCAAGATCGCCAAGGATCTTTTCGAAATCGTCTGGAATGAGGGCGGCGATCCGCGCCAGCTGGTCGAAAGCCGTGGCATGAAGCAGGTCACCGACACCGGCGCCATCGAGAAGGCTGTCGATGAGGTGATCGCTGCCAACCCCGACAAGGTCGAACAGGCGCGCGCCAAGCCGAGTATGGCCGGCTGGTTCGTTGGCCAGGTGATGAAGGCGACCGGCGGCAAGGCCAACCCGCAAGCAGTCAACGACCTGGTGAAGACTAAGCTCGGCATAGCGGATCAATGAGCGGAGACCCGAACCCGGGAAACCCGGCAAGCGTCTCGTCGGCTCTGTTGATTGCCGGCGCCGTGCTGCTTTTTGGCGGCACGCTGCTTCATCCGATGCATGAAGACCCGAATGATGCGCTTCGCGCCTTCCGTGAATATGCCGCCGACCCTGTCTGGCTGTTCAGCCACATGGCACAGCTTGCCGGCGTCCTGTCTATGGTCGCCGGCCTGGTGCTCATCCTTGGCCGTCCGTCGGCCGGCCCGCTTCGTGGCTGGGCGCTTCTGACGACCGTATTCGGCGCAGCGTCTCTGGCGGCGGCAGCTGCCTTGCAGGCCGTCGACGGCATTGCGCTGAAAGCGGTGGTCGATGCCTGGGCAATGGCTGATGCTGCGACAAAACCATCGTTGTTCAGTGCCGCCTTCGCCGTGCGCCAGATCGAAGTCGGCTTTGCCGCGATCAGTGCCATGCTGCTCGGCTTGACGGTTTTGCTCGCCAATGTCGCCCTGCGTCAGGCTAGGCACAGTCCGTTGTGGCTGTCGTCGCTTGGCGGCGCCGGCGCCGTGGGTGTCCTGATCGGCGGTTTCGCTACCGCGGCAACCGGTTTCTCCGACACTGCCATGGCGGCCAACATGCCGGGCAGCATGGTGCTTCTGGTCTGGGTCGTGCTGCTTGCCGTGATCGACTTCCGGCACAAGCCGGTCGCAGCATAGGCGGGGAAAGAATCCATGTTCGTCCGCACCGCCGGAGAGCGCGACCTTGCCGCTGTGCGGACGCTGCTGGTGGAAACCTGGCATGCGACCTATGACGCCATCTATGGCGCTGCCAAAGTCACCGAGATCACCGATGAATGGCACTCGATTGCCTCGCTCCGCTCGCGGCTGACACGGCCGAACTCGGAGTTCCTGGTGGCCGATGATGGCAAGCGCATCGGCGGCATGGCTTTCGCCGCGGCCACCGCCGATGCGAAGGTCATTCTGTTGAACCAGCTCTACGTCCATCCGGACTGCCAAAGGCGCGGGATTGGACAAGCACTGCTCGACGAGGTCGAAACCAGTTTCCCGGAAGCGCGAACGCTGCGTGTCGAGGTCGAGGAGGCCAATGGCGCTGCCATTGCTTTCTACCGATCGAAGGGTTTCTTGCCCGTCAGCGCCGCCGCGGATACTCATGAGACCTCAAGGCCGACGACGCTGAGTTTCGAGAAGCCGCTCGGATAGGCAGCCCGGCCGGCAATTGTCTCGCGTTTTTGATTTGACCGGCCCCCGCAGTCGTATCAACGCTTCCTGAGCCCGCGTCCGCATCCAAGGGACGCGACGGCGCGAGGGGGATGTTCATGCCAAGCTTGCCGGAACTGATGCCGACACAGGTGTCGGACGAAACCTTTGGCGGCGTCACCTATCACATTGCGGGCGAACTGGTGCCGGTGCTGTCGGTCGACGTGACGCGGATGCCGGTCTATTTCGAGCACCACATCCTTTTGTGGAAGAATTCCACCATCACCATCGGCCTGAAATCGCTGAAGGGTGCGCTGAAGCGCATGATGGCCGGCATGCAGATCTTCGTCACCGAGGCGTCGGGGGCGGGCATCGTTGCCTTCAGCCGCGATGGGCCGGGCCACATCGTGCCGATCCATCTCAGGCACGGCGAGGAGATCCAGGTGCGCGAGCACCAGTTTCTCGCCGCCACCGGCAATGTCGACTACACCTTCGAGCGGGTGCGCGGCCTGGCGACGATGCTGTTTGGCCAGAGCGGCTTCTTCATCGACCGTTTTCGCGGCGATTCCGGCGACGGCATCGTCTGGCTGCACGGCTATGGCAATGTCTTCGAAAAGACGCTCGCCGCCGGCGAAACCATCGACATCGAACCGGGTGGCTGGCTGTTTAAGGATGTCTCGGTCAGGATGGAAACCAAGATCGACCGCCTGTCGAGCGGCTTCTTCGGAGCCAACATGAATTTTATCGTCAACCGGTTCACCGGGCCGGGTCGGGTCGGCATCCAGTCTATGTATCTGCATATGCCGACCGAGGAATAGTTCGACGAAAGCCACCGGCGGGCAGCACGGCATGGCGGCAGCGATCCGGCCATGCGTCATCCCGGCATTTGCTGTGCCGGCTCACGACGGATATGCAAGGATATGACCAAACTGTCCCGCACTCTAGCGCTGGCGCTGCTCGCCATCATCACTTTCGCGACCTTGTCGCCGATCCAGATGCGGCCGCACATCGCCGAAGCGAATGTTGAGCGTGCCTTGGCCTATGTCCTGTTGGGCTTCGCCCTGGCGCTCGGCTTCCCCAATCGACTGTATCAAGCCGTGATCTTCGTGGCTGTGACCGCCGGCATATTGGAACTGCTTCAGATCATTGATCCCGGTCGCCACGCGCAGCTTTCCGACGCAGTCGTGAAAGCCTGCGCAGGCATTGTCGGGATCCTCGTGGGGCAATTGTTCGTCAGGAGCAGCGGACGAATAGGAGAGCCGTAGGCGCGGGCAGAAAGCCGCCGCATCGACGATCCACTTTAGGTAGAGGCAACCTCCACATTGTCGATCAGCCTGGTCTTGCCGAGCCATGCGGCCGCGAGCAGGCGCCCTGCGCGGTGTTGACGCCAAGGTGCCAGCGTCAGGCTTTCGCGGGCCTCGACATAGTCGACTTTCTGGAAGCCGGCAGCGACGAGGGCGCGGCGGGCCTCTTCGGTTGCGTCGCTCTGGTCGGCGCCTGCCGCCAGGGCCACTGCCGTGTTGCGCAATATCACGTTGAGCTGGCGGGCGATCGTCAGTTCGGCCTCACTGAGATAGGCATTGCGTGACGACATGGCGAGACCATGCGCGTCGCGTATCGTCGGCGCGCCGATGATGTCGACGGGCAGGTCGAGGTCGCGGCAGAGCTGCCTGACGACGCAAAGCTGCTGGTAGTCCTTCTCGCCAAAGACCGCACAGTCGGGCGTTGCCTGTAGGAGGAGCTTTGCCACCACGGTGGCGACGCCGTCGAAAAAGGTCGGCCGAAAGTCCGATTCGAGCCCGGCTGAGGGGCCGCCGACCGAGATTTTTGTAGCGAAGCCGGCAGGATACATCTCGCCAACTGTCGGTGTGAAGGCAAGGTCGGCTTTTGCCACGCCCAGCCGGTCGAGGTCGCGGGCGAGTTGGCGCGGGTATTTGTCGAGATCTTCGGTCGGCGCGAACTGCGTCGGGTTGACGAAGATCGACACGACACAGCGATCGGCTCTTTCGAGCGCGATCCTGACCAGCGAGATGTGCCCGTCATGCAACGCGCCCATGGTCGGCACCATGGCGACACGAAGGCCATCGCGCCGCCAGTCACGGATTTGCGCGCGAAGTGCGGCAACGCTGTCGACGACGACGGGTTGGTTCATGCGTCATCCCTGCTCTTTGTCGCCGAAAAGACATGGCCGGGGCCGGGGAATGTCCGGCTTCGCACTTCCGCCGCGTAGGTTTCGGCGGCATGCGAGATCACGCTGCGCAGATCGGCATATTCCTTGACGAATTTCGGCACGCGGTCGACGGTGAGCCCGACCATGTCGTCGATGACCAGGATCTGGCCGTCGCAGTCGCCGCTGGCGCCGATGCCGATGGTTGGAATGGCGATGCGGCGGGTGATATCGGCGGCGACGGCCTCGACCGTGCCTTCGATGACCACCGAGAAAGCCCCTGCGTTCTCGACGGCAAGCGCATCGCGAAGCAAAGCCGCGACAGCCTCCTCGGTGCGGCCCTTGATCTTGTAGCCGCCGTCCTTCTCGACCGATTGCGGCTGCAGGCCGATATGTCCCATCACCGGAATGCCGGCGGCGACGATGGCCGCGATCTGGCTGGTCATGTCGACGCCGCCTTCGAGCTTCACCGCCTGGCAGCCGGTTTCGTCGATGACCCGCCGCGCCGAGGCAACGGCTTGTGTCGCCGAAGCCTCATAGGTGCCAGCCGGCAGGTCGACGACGACGCAGGCCCTGGCCGAGCCGCGCATCACCGCCTGGCCATGCGCGATCATCATCTCCAGCGAGGCGCCCAGCGTCGTCTTGTAGCCATGCAGGACCATGGCGACACTGTCGCCGACCAGAAGCAGGTCGACATGGTCGTCGAGCAGACGGGCGACGGGGTAGGTGTAGGCGGTCAGGCAGACAATCGGCGTGCCGGCCTTGCGGCGGCGAATCGCCTCAGTGCTGATGCGGATATCGGTGGTCGGCAATTCCGTGGCCAATCGTCACCTCCTTCGGCCTCAAGCCGGGCTGGATGCCCGCATGGGCGCGCAGAGCTTTAGAAAGACCGCAAAGGCTTGGCAAGCGCCCATCCTGTCGCCCGGAAAGATCACAGGCTTGTATCGGGTTTCCGGCAAGCCATTTGCGCGCTCCACGTGGCAAAAGCCTTGCCTTCGGCAAGGCCTGACGCCATAAGCAGGAAACGGGCGCCGTCGGCGCGAGGGTTTTGTGATGAAGACTTTCCTTACTCAGTTTTTCACCTGGTGGAACAGCCAGACTCTGGGAACGCGCCTGCACACTTGGCGGCATGGCAAGAGGGTCGGCCAGGACGAGACGGGCAACATCTATTATGAGGGCGGCATCGATTCGGAAGGCCGCACGCGCCGCTGGGTCATCTACCGCAACTATTCGGAAGCCTCAGCGATACCGCCTGGCTGGCACGGCTGGATACATCACCGTGTCGACGTCGCGCCGTCCGGCGAAGACTACAAGCCGCGCGACTGGCAGAAGTCGCATCAGCCCAATCTGACCGGCACTCCGGCAGCCTATCGTCCGAAGGGTTCGGTACTGACCAATCAGCACCGCCCGCAGGTCACCGGCGACTATGACGCCTGGACGCCCGGGTCGTAACGGCCCCGACTTGTAACGGCGCAAGGTGCAAGCCGGTCCTTTATCGCCACAATTGGTGTTTAGCTGCTTGCTGATCAGAAAACGGCGACTAGCCTTGGCGATCGACAGAATCACCCGGGCGCGAACCACCGGTACCCCTATATGAGCTTTTTCAGCCTGACATCGATGGGCGGCCTGATGGTAGCCGCCGGCCTTGCCGTCAGCACCGCAGCCCTCGCGGCTTCGCCTGAACCCGCCGCGCCGGCGCCGGCGCCGCCCGCGGGAGCGAACCGGGTCACCAATCCCGTCGCCGAGTTTGCCGGCATCGACAAGATCACCGGCCGCATCATCACCTTCGATGTCTATATCGACGAGACCGTACAGTTCGGTGCTTTGCAGGTGACGCCGCGCGTCTGCTATTCGCGGCCGCAGACCGAGGAGCCGAAGACGGATTCCTTCGTCGAGGTCGACGAGATCACGCTCGACCGCAAGATCCGCCGCATCTTCACCGGCTGGATGTTTGCCGAAAGCCCCGGCCTCAACGCCGTCGAACATGCCGTCTATGACGTCTGGCTGAAGGAATGCAAGCAGAAGTCGGATGTGCCGGCGCCCGACGGCGCCAAGGCCGACGCAACCAAAGCCGAGGCACCCAAGCCTGCCGCAGCCAAACCGAAGCCCGCAGCCACTCCAGACGTGACCGAGCCTGATGTGGCTGAGCCGGACGCTTCGGAACCCGATACGACCGACTCCAACTGATCCTTCGGAACCGTCCTGGCCACCATGCGTTGGGCCTGACGACCGTGCATTTATGCGCAGGGAGGATTTTCCGATGTCAGACAGCAAGCGGATCACCGCCGGCAAGAAAGAGCTGCTGGAGCTCGAAAAGGGGTTCTGGACGGGCGACGCGGCCTACTATGCGGCCAATGCCGACACCGAATGCCTGGTGGCATTTCCGCAGATGGCCAAGGCGATGGACAATGCTGATCTCGCCAAGACCGCAACCAGGCCCAACCGTTGGCGGGACCTGAAGATCGACCTCAAGGGTATCATCGAGCCGGGCAGCGACATTGTCATGCTGACCTACGAGGCGCATGCCACGCGGGAGAACGGCGAACCCTACGCGGCCCTGGTCAGCACCGGCTATGTCCATCGCGTCAATGGCTGGAAGATGATGTTCCATGCGCATACGCCGATGGAAGCCGCTGCCGGGAAATAAGGGGCTCAATCGTCAGGGGTAGAATACGGCCTCGCCCTTCAGTGCGTCGGCCAGCATCTTCTCGTATTTGCCGCGCGGCACGTCGATCGCGCCGAAGCGCTTGAGGTGCTCGGTGGTAAACTGCGTATCAAGCAGAGCAAAGCCGCGTGCCTTCAACCGCTCGACGAGATAGAAAAGGCAGGTCTTGGAGGCGTCCGTCTCCCTGGCGAACATGCTTTCGCCAAAAAACACCCGGCCAAGCGATACGCCATAGAGACCGCCGACCAGCCGGTCCTCGCGCCACGCCTCGACCGAATGGCAATGCCCTATCCGATGCAGTTCGACATAGGCTTCGCGGATCGGCGCGTTGATCCAGGTCGACCGCCGTTCCGCACGTTTTTCCGCGCAACCGTCGATCGTGGCTTCGAAATCGAAATCGAAACGGATGTCGAAAGGGTGCTTCTTGATCGTTTTCTTCAGGCTTTTCGGCGCGTGAAAACCATCGAGTGGAATGATGCCGCGCGTCTCTGGGCGCACCCAGAACACCTCCGGGTCGCCGGCGCTTTCGGCCATCGGGAAGACGCCCGAGGCATAGGCCTTAAGCAAAAGGTCGGTGGGGATGCGATAGCCGGGCGCGTAGGGACGGGTCATCGCGTCTGCGCGCTACTCTTCCTTGGCCAGATATTTTTCCAGCCAGTGGATGTCGTAGTCGCCATTGGCGATGTCGGCATTGCCGACGAGATCACGAAACAGCGGCAGCGTCGTCTTGATGCCGTCGACGACGAATTCATCGAGCGCCCGGCGAAGCCGCATCATGCATTCGACGCGGTTGCGCCCATGCACGATGAGCTTGCCGATCAGGCTGTCGTAATAGGGCGGGATCTTGTACCCGGAATAGACGCCGGAATCGACGCGGATGCCGAGGCCGCCCGGCGTGTGGAAGTGGGTGATCGTGCCGGGCGAGGGCGTGAAGGTGCGCGGGTCCTCGGCGTTGATGCGGCATTCGATGGCGTGGCCATTGAACTTGATGTCCTCCTGCTTCACCGACAGGCCGCCGCCGGAGGCGACGCGGATCTGCTCGTGAACGAGGTCGATGCCGGTGATCGCTTCGGTCACCGGATGCTCTACCTGCAGGCGCGTGTTCATCTCGATGAAATAGAACTCGCCGTTCTCATAGAGGAATTCGATGGTCCCGGCGCCGGAATAGCCGAGATCGGCGATCGCCTTGGCGCAGATGCCGCCGATACGGGCGCGTTCTTCGGCATTGAGGGCCGGCGAGGGCGCCTCTTCCCAGACCTTCTGGTGGCGGCGCTGCAAGGAACAGTCGCGCTCGCCGAAATGCACGCCGCGGCCAAAGCCGTCGCCGAACACCTGCACCTCGATGTGGCGCGGCTTTTCCAGATATTTCTCGATGTAGACGGCATCGTCGCCGAAGGCCGCACCGGCTTCCGTGCTTGCTGTCTGCAAGGCGATCTCGAGATCAGCTTCGGTGAGGGCGACCTTCATACCGCGCCCGCCACCGCCGGCCGAGGCCTTGATGATCACGGGATAGCCGATCTCGGCGGCAATGCGCCTGGCTTCCTTTTGATCGGTGACGGCGCCGTCGGAACCTGGCACAACCGGAATGCCGAGACGCTTGGCGGTGCGCTTGGCCTCGATCTTGTCGCCCATGATGCGGATATGGTCGCCGGATGGGCCGATGAAGGTGATGTTGTGCGCGGCCAGTATGTCGGCGAACTTGGCGTTCTCCGACAGGAAGCCGTAACCCGGATGCACGGCATCAGCGCCGGTGATCTCGCACGCAGCGACGATCTGATGGATGTTGAGGTAGCTGTCGCGCGATGGCGGCGGGCCGATGCAGACGCTCTCGTCGGCGAGCCGCACATGCATGGCGTCGGCGTCGGCGGTCGAATGCACCACCACCGTCTGGATGCCGAGTTCCTTGCAGGCGCGCAGGACCCGGAGGGCGATTTCGCCGCGATTGGCGATGAGGATCTTCTGGAACATCAGGCCCGCTCTACTCGATCACGACGAGCGGCATGCCATATTCGACCGGCTGCGAATCCTCGAACAGGATCGCCGTCACAGTACCGGCGCGCGGCGAGGGGATCTGGTTCATCGTCTTCATCGCTTCGATGATCAGCAGCGTCTGGCCTTCCTTGACCTTCTGGCCGACCTCGATGAATGCCTTGGCATCCGGCGACGGCGCCAGATAGGCGGTGCCGACCATCGGCGAGGTGACCGCATTCTTGGAAAGGTCGGCTACAACAGGCACAGCGATGGCGGCAGCTTGGGCTGCTGCCGGGGCATAGGCCGGCTGCGGCGCTGCGATCGCATGAACGGCCGGTGCCTGGCGCGAGACGCGCACCTTCAGGTCGCCCAGTTCGACCTCGATCTCGGTCAGGTTGGTGTCGTTCAGTATGCCCGCCAGATCGCGGATCAGCTGCTGGTCAACACCGGTCTTCTTTATCGACATTTTCGAGCCTTCTGTTTGTTGGCCGGTCATAGGCGTGCTGCCAGCGCCTGCAATGCCAGCGTGTAGCCGAGCGGCCCAAAGCCACAGATCATGCCGACGGCGACCGGCGCGACCATGGAGACGTGGCGGAATGGTTCCCGCGCATGGATGTTGGAAAGATGAACTTCGGCGACGGGCAGCGGCGCTATGGCGCGGATGGCGTCGTGGATGGCGATCGAGGTGTGGCTGTAGGCGCCTGGATTGATGACGATGCCGACAGCCTTGTCGCCGGCTTCCTGGATCCAGTCGACAAGGTCGCCCTCATGGTTCGACTGGCGGAAATCGACCTCGAGCCCGAGTGCCGTGCCGGCCTGCTTGCAGTCCTCGGCGATGGCGGCCAGCGTCTTGCCGCCATAGATGCCCGGCTCGCGCTTGCCGAGCGCGTTGAGATTGGGACCGTTCAGGACGAAAACCGTTTTCAAAAAAACCGACCTTTTCCGGCGCCGGCATCAAGCCGGCGCGTTGGGCCCTCTATAATGGGCATAGCTGCCCGCGGAAAGAGCGCAAGTGCGTTCTTTCACTGTCCACAACGGGTGGAAATGTGGCCGTGAGAAATATGCCGGTGAGCAAATCAAAGCGCGGCTTTCGCCGCCTCGATCTTTTCAGCCAGCACTTCCTGCCCAAGCGCCCCGAACACGACCTCGTTGCCGACCACGTAGGACGGCGTTCCGGTGATCGCCAGCTTGTTGGCAAGATCGTAGGTCTTGGCGAGGGCCTCGTTGATTGTCGGGTCCTTCATTTTCTCACGCAGCGCCGCTTCGTCGGCACCGAGCGACAGCGCGACCTTGATGGCCGCCGCCTCGGTTGCGCGTCCCTGGCCGCCGAGCAGCGCATTGTGGAACTCGCCGTACTTTTCCGGCTTCATCAGATGGAAGGCCATCGAAACGACGCTCGCCTTCTGCGAATCCGGTCCGAGGATGGGGAATTCCTTAAGCACGAAGCGCAGGTCCGGATCGGACTTGGTCAGCGCCCGCATGTCGTCGATGGCGCGTTTGCAGAAGCCACAATTGTAGTCGTAGAACTCGACGATGGTGACCTTGCCGTTCGGGTTGCCGACGACGCCGTCGAAGGCGGAGTTGAATATCTGGTCCTTGGCATTCTTGATCACGCCGAGATGAGCGATGCGCTGCTCTTCCTTCTGCTTGGCCTCAAGCGCGTCCTGAACTTCCAGAAGGACTTCCGGGTTCTTCAACAGATAATCGCGGATGATGCCTTCGACCTCGGCGCGGTCGATCTTGGTGTCGGCCGCCACCGTCTCGACGGGCTGCGCGGTACCAGCCCTGGCAATCTGTGGACTTCCGGCCACGAATCCGAAAGCCAGCATGGCCAGGGCGACCGCAACCCCCGTGGTGCCCAACAGCAGTGCCTTTTTCATCGTTCCTGTTCCTTCTACCTGTTTTCCGGTCTGGCTATGTCGCAGCGCGCGACCGGAAGGTTCACTTGATCTTGGTTGATGGCCTGTAGTTTATGATATCCTGGGCGCGAAGCCAGCGCGGCTCGCCACGCTTCATCTCTTGCTGCGCCCGCATGGCAAAAATCTTCGCATCCTTGTAGTTGCCGGAATAGAAGTGGCCCTCGGCGGTGGCGAGTTCGGCGCCCGGTATGTCGCCCAGCTCGCCATAGGCCTGCGCCAGATAGCGATACCCGGCCGAATTTTCCTTGTCGCGCCCGAGGCCATTGTTGATTTGCACGACGGCTTTTTTGAGCGAGTCAGGCGTGCCGACGGCCATCAGTGCCTGGCCAAGGGAGACAGGCAGCAATCCGGACCGCGCCGGATCGAGGCTGACCGCCTTGGCATAGGCGTCCGCGGCATCCTTGGGCTTGTTCGCCTTCATCAGGATATCGCCGCGCAATTCCTGGAAATAAGCGTTCTTCGGCTGCGCCTTGATCAGTGCATTGGTCTTGGCGAGCGCGGCGGCGATACTGCCGAACAGGTAGGTCGACTGGGCATCGCCATATTGCGCGGCGAGGGTCCCTTGCATCTTGCGCATCAAACGCGACGCGGCGGCCTGGCCTTCCATATAGACGGCGATCTTCACCCGCATCATGTCATGACGCTGCTGCAGCGCGGGCGGGTCGAGCTTGTCGACATTGGGGCTCTGTTTCACCAGCACTTCAAGATTGGCGATGCGGTCCTGCGGCATCGGATGGCTGATCCGATAGGGATCGACCTGCGCGCCCGATAGCGAGAGTGCCGTTTGGAAGCGATGGAACGTCTTCAGCATGCCCATGCCGGATTGGCCGGTGGCGTTGAGATAGGTGATCGCCGAGCGGTCGGCGGTCATCTCCTCGGTGCGCTGATAGGCGAGGATGCTGCGCTGTGCCATCTCGCCGCCGCCGGCAGCCACACCCATGCCCGCACCGGCAAGGCCGCGGCTGTTGGTGGTTGCACCGGCGACGATGGCGCCGGCGCCAAGCAATGTCGCGATGATGGCCATCGTCTTGGCGCGTTCGAGCTGGTCGCGCAGCTTCTGCTGGTGGCCGCCGGCGATATGGCCGGCTTCGTGGGCAATGACGCCAATGATCTCGTTGGGCGTTTCGGCCGTCATCAGCGCGCCGGTGTTGATGAACAGCCGGCGCCCGGTGACAAAGGCGTTGAAACTCTGGTCGTTGACCAGAACGATGTCGATGCCGTCATTCGCCAGACCCGCCGCCCTGAAGATCGGCCGTGCGTAATCGCGCACCAGCGCCTCGATCTCGGCGTCGCGCACCACCGGCACGTTCTGGGCAAAGGCGCTGACCGAACTCGCCATTGCAACGGCTACGCCAAGCGAAAGCGTCGCGAAGACGCGCGCTGCCTGGGCAATCGTCGATCTGGGTCGGCTCAACATGATGGCTCCACTGGTAGACGAGCGGGCGAAAGATGAAAAGTCGGCGCCGGAAACTTCCTCAACTTGTGATCCTCACATCAATCGGGCATTTGTGCGGCACATGCGCCAGTGCTTGGCGCCGTCAGTCATCGGGAATACTGGTTAAATGGTCGTTTCGCTCTCACGCCGTGGCAATGTCGAACCCTTCCATGCCATGGACATTCTGGCAGAGGCAAACCGGCTGAAGGCCGAGGGCGTGCCGGTTGTTTCGATGGCCGTCGGCCAGCCCTCCGATCCCGCGCCGGTTCTGGTTCGTGCGGCCGCGGCCAAGGCTCTGCAGGACGGACGCATCGGCTACACCGACGCGCTCGGCCTCGCCGCCTTGCGCAAGGCGATCGCCGGACACTACGCTGATCACTACGGGCTTGATATTGAGCCCGGCCGGATCGCGGTGACGACCGGGTCGTCGGCCGCCTTCAACCTCGCCTTCCTGGCGATGTTCGACCCGGGTGACCGCGTCGCCATCGCGGCGCCCGGCTATCCCGCCTATCGCAACATCATGGCCGCACTCGGCATCGACGTGGTCGAGATCGAGCTCGGCGACGCCGCCTACCTGCATGCCGGCCATCTCGAGACCGCGCATCGTGGAAAGCCGCTGAAAGGTGTTCTGTTCGCCAGTCCGGCCAATCCAACAGGCGCGGTCATTCCGGCCGATGAACTGGGGGCTCTGGTGAGGACGGCACAAGACCTCGGCGTCGCCGTCATCTCCGACGAGATCTACCATCGGCTGGCCTACGCCGCACCCGACACCACGGCGCTTGCCTATGGCGGCGACGTGACGGTGATCAACTCGTTTTCGAAATACTATTGCATGACCGGCTGGCGCATCGGCTGGATGGTGCTGCCGCAAGACCTGGTGCGGCCGGTCGAGCGCGTCGCCCAGAGCCTCTACATCTCGCCGCCTGAATTATCGCAGATTGCCGCGATCGAGGCGTTCAGGGCAACTGAGGAGCTGGAGGCGGTGAAAGGCCGTTACGCCTGGAATCGTGAGCTCTTGATGAAACGTTTGCCGGAACTCGGCTTTCCGCTGGCGGCGCCAATGGACGGCGCCTTTTACGCCTTCTGCGACGTCACCAGGCACACCAATGACAGCATGGCCTTTGCACGCAAGATGCTGGCCGAGGCGCATGTGGCGGCAACGCCTGGCCGCGACTTCGACACGCAGGCGGGCCACCGGACCATGCGTTTCTCCTACGCCGGCAGCCACGACGACATGGTCGAGGCAATGGCGCGCATCGAACGCTGGTTGAGGTAGGGCCATGCCGGAACTCGAACAAGCGCTGGCCGAAGTCGCAGCCGAAATGGCCGAGCGCACCGATCGCGGCGACGTCGCTTCCTACATTCCGCAGCTGGGCAAGGTCGATCCGAAGAGATTCGGCATCGCGGTGGTCACCAATGACGGCCGCGTGCTGATGGCGGGTGACGCCGAACAGGCCTTTTCGATCCAGAGCATCTCGAAGGTGTTCACGCTGACGCTGGCGCTCGGCAATGTCGGCGACGCGCTGTGGCAGCGGGTCGGGCGCGAACCGTCAGGCAACCCGTTCAACTCGATCGTGCAGCTCGAGCATGAGAACGGCATTCCGCGCAATCCGTTCATCAATGCCGGCGCCATCGTCATTTCCGACATCCTGCTTGCCGGCCACCAGCCGCGTGAAGCGATCGGCGAAATCCTGCGCTTCATCCAGTTTCTGGCCGATGACGAGACGATCATTATCGACCGAGAGGTCGCGGCGTCCGAACGGGCCACCGGCTACCGCAACTTCGCGCTTGCCAACTACATGAAATCCTTCGGTAATCTCCACCATGCGCCGGAGTTGGCGCTGGGTGTCTACTTCCACCACTGCGCCATCGCCATGAGTTGCCGGCAACTGGCGCTCGCCGGCCGCTTCCTCGCCAATGGCGGCAAGAACCCGGCGACCGGGCATTCCGTGGTGTCGGCCGAGCGAGCACGCCGCATCGGCGCGATGATGCTGACCTGCGGCCACTATGACGGTTCCGGTGATTTCGCCTTCCGTGTCGGCATCCCCGGCAAAAGCGGCGTCGGCGGTGGCATATTGGGCATCGTGCCGGGCGTGGCCTCGCTTGCCGTCTGGTCGCCCGGCCTCAATGCCAACGGCAATTCCAAGCTGGGGTCGATTGCGCTGGAAAAGCTGGCCAGGATGATGAACTGGTCGATCTTCGCTCCTTAGGAATGCAACAGGATCGAGCAGGCAGCCATGGAAGATCGGAATCGCTGGATATTGCATATCAAGGAGGTTCGCTCTCGCCATGGCGTAAGTCTTCTGGAGGCGGAGCGTATTGCCTTGTCCGATCCTCATTGGCGACGTTGGGTAGAGCGCCAAATCAATGCTGACGAACGCTGCCGCAAGTTCGCACGGACCCATATGGCAGCCAATCGCCAGGCGTCCTTGGTTTACAGGGACGGCGAGGTGCTGAAACTGCGCTAGCAGGTGAAGCAGCGAATTCGCCGTTTCAATTCGGCAATGTTTGAAGCAAAAGTCCCGCGCTATCTTTCAGGATGGCACGGGACTCTTTTTTATCAAAAAATCACTTCAAGTGACTGAAAGGCTTAGAAAAAGCCCTTCCGCTGCCACCATCCGCCGCGCTTCGGCTTGTCCTCGGTTTTCGCGGCCGGTTCCTCGGCCACGGTCGAAGACACCACCGGCTCGACCGGCGCATTCACCGCCGCCGGCTTGCGCCGCGACGGGCGGGCCTTCGGAGCCTTCTCGACAGCCACCGCCTCGTCGGACGCCGTGGCCGGCGTCTCGACCGGTGCTTCCGCCTCGGCAGCCGGCTCTTCGGCGACGATTTCGGCCGCGGCCTTCTTCGGCTTGGCGGCACGGCGTGGCTTCTTCGTGCTCGGCGCGTCGTCATTGGCCGGAGCAAGCGCCACCGGCTCTTCGGCCGCTGCGGCAACCACCGGCTCGCCGGCGATCACCTCGGTTGCCGAGACTTCGACTTCGGACGCGTCGGTTGCTTCGCCAGCACTTGCCTCAGCCTCGCCTTCACCGTCTTCGCGGCGGTTGCGCTTGCCGCCGCGCTTGCCGCGCCGGCGTTTCTTGCCCTGGCCTTCGTCTGAAGCTTCAGCTGTCTCGGACGTTTCGGCAACACCAACAGGGGCGTTGTCGTCCGCTTCCGTGTCGCCATCGCTGGCGGCCGAGTCCGAGTCGGAGTCCGAAAACTCACCGGCCGGAGCCGAGACGGAAGCACCGTCCGCAGGGGCGCCATGTTCGCGATCGCGATCCTTGCCGCCGCGCCGACGCCGACGCTTGCGGCGCTTGCGGTCGCGGCCTTCGCCTTCCTCGCCACCGGCGGCAGCAGGTCGGGGTTGTTGCTGCGGCTGCTGGCGTGGCTGTTCGGCCTGCACCGGCGCCTCGTCATCCTCCTCCTCGGCGACGACAATCTCGTCCTCGGGCTCTTCCGGCTCGACATAGGCCGGGAAGCTGCGCGCCTCGACAAAGCCTTCCGGCTTTTCAGCCAGCGCGCCGCGGAAGATCGCATAGTGCTGCGAACCCACCGAATCGTCGGCCTCGACGGTGATCGTCAGCCCGAAGCGGCTTTCGAGTTCCACCAGCGTGCCGCGCTTGTGGTTGAGCACGTAGAGTGCGGTCGCCGCCGGCGTCCGCACCGTGATGTGGCTGCGCGAATCCTTGAGCAGGAATTCCTCGATCGCCCGCACCACCATCAGCGCGACCGACGAATCGGAGCGCACATGGCCGGTGCCGCCGCAATGCGGGCAGGGCTTCATGGTCGATTCCAGCACGCTGGCGCGGATGCGCTGGCGTGACATCTCCATCAGACCGAAATGCGAGATACGGCCGACCTGGATGCGCGCACGATCGTTCTTGAGGTGATCCTTCAGCCGCTTCTCGACGGAGCGGTTGTTGCGGTTCTCCTCCATGTCGATGAAGTCGATGACGATCAGGCCGGCGAGGTCGCGCAGCCTGAGCTGACGCGCGACTTCCTCGGCCGCTTCCAGATTGGTGTGGAGCGCGGTGTCCTCGATCGAGTGCTCCTTGGTGGAACGGCCCGAATTCACGTCGATGGCAACCAGCGCTTCGGTCTGGTTGATGATGATGTAGCCGCCGCTCTTCAGCGTCACCTGCGGCTGCAGCATGCGGTCGAGCTGTGCCTCGATGCCGTTGCGCACGAAGATCGGCGTCGTGTCGCGGAACGGCTGAACCACCTTGGCGTGGCTCGGCATCAGCATGCGCATGAAGTCCTTGGCCTCGCGGTAGCCTTCCTCGCCGGAGACAAGAATCTCGTCGATATCCTTGTTGTAGAGGTCGCGCACCGAGCGCTTGATCAGGCTGCCTTCCTCGTAGACCAGGGCAGGGGCCGTGGACTGCAAGGTGAGATTGCGGACATTTTCCCAAAGCCGCATCAGATATTCGTAGTCGCGCTTGATCTCGGCCTTGGTGCGGCTCTCGCCGGCGGTGCGCAGGATGACGCCCATGCCTTGCGGCACTTCGAGATCGGCAACGACCTCCTTCAGACGCTTGCGGTCGACCGCGCTGGTGATCTTGCGCGAAATGCCGCCGCCACGCGCCGTGTTCGGCATCAGCACCGAATAGCGGCCGGCAAGCGACAGATAGGTGGTGAGGGCCGCACCCTTGTTGCCGCGCTCTTCCTTGACGACCTGCACCAGCAGGATCTGCCGGCGCTTGATCACTTCCTGGATCTTGTACTGGCGGCGCACCGGCTTGCGGCGGTTGCGCACTTCTTCCAGCGCATCCTCGGCGCCGACCGATTCGACCTCGTGATCGTCCGGATGCGAGGACTGCACTTCCTCGAGCATGCCGCGATCATTGTCGCCTGACGTGGCTTCGCTGCCCTGTTCCGCTTGGGGAACGGCTTCGGAAATCACATCGCCTTCGACCGCGGCGGCGATCGATGTCGGGCCGCCTTCGCGGGGCTCTGCTTCGTCCTGGTCAGTTGAAGCTTCCTCATGCTCGGACGCGCCGGCATGCCCCGAGGCATCCGAATGTTCCGATGTATCGGCTGCGTGTTCGATGATCTCGGAGGTGTGGGAGATCTCCTCGACAACGATGTCGCCATTTTCGCTGCCTTCGCCTGCCTCGTCGGAATCGGCTGCATCGCGCTTGTGCTCACCGCGGTCGCGGGGCTTGCCACCGCGCCGGCGGCCGCGCCGCCCACGATCGCGGCTCTGGCGATCATCGCCGTCGCCGTCCTCGTTCTCTTCGTCCTCAGCCTCCTGCGCTTCCGCGCGCAGCAGTGCCTGACGATCGGCGACCGGAATCTGGTAGTAGTCGGGGTGAATTTCACTGAAGGCGAGAAAACCGTGACGGTTGCCGCCATATTCGACAAAGGCTGCCTGAAGCGAGGGCTCTACGCGCGTTACGCGGGCTAGGTAGATGTTTCCTTTGAGCTGCTTCTTGTCCTGGGATTCAAAGTCGAATTCTTCAATACGGTTACCGCGAACGACGACAACGCGTGTTTCCTCCGGGTGGGAGGCGTCTATCAGCATTTTGTTGGGCATTATTTCGTTTCCCCCCGGCAGCCGTCAGCCGCAGCTTGCGAGGCAATGCCTGCTGCTGCGTGTCTGGAGTGTGGGTGCCGGATATCTTAACGTCCGCCGGCCGCCGCTTGAGCGCCATGGCGGTGCCGCCCGCAGCCATAATGGCGCGGTTTGATGCGGACCTTTCCATGATTGCGCTTGAAGCCATCGTCACCAGCAGAACCTTTTGAACCAAAGCCCGGACGAACCGGACCAGCTTGTTTGCTCATACAGAGCCGGCACGGGGACAAACCCGGCCGTTTTCCTCACGCAGGCGATTCCCCCGCCACGGGCGCACGCCTGCGAAATTCGTCGCGATCACCTGAACCCTTTTCGCGTGAAGCGAAAGGAGCCGCCTTTACGTCTGACCCTGTAGCAAGAAGCTGCGGAGGAGGGCGGTTCCAGGATTGCAGTGATCCACCATCGCTTTTATGATTTGGCGGGGTGGAAGGCAACCCCGATTTCCGATGCCGGCAAAAAGCAGTTCCGTAACGTAAGTCTGGGTTACGACCTGCATGAAAAGGCTTGGTTAACCTTCTCTGGATACCAATCGTTAATCGAGTTCGCGGCCTAACCGGCATTTCGACAAAAACGACCGGGCGCCTGGCGCCAAACCGGGAGCGACTGGAAGAGAGATGGGACTGGCGGACTTCACAGACAAGGGATGTCGTGTTGGCGGCCGGATTCTCTGCGCCTTCTGCCTCTTGCTGCTGCTGGCGATCTGTTCTGGCTTTTCCTCGATTGCCAATGCCGCCGACGCTCCGCTGGTGGCAAAGGGCTACAAGATGGCCGGCGATGCCACCAAGATGCGCATCGTCATGGATTTCGATCGCGAACCCGATATCAAATGGTTCCTGTTGCGCGGCCCCAACCGCCTTGTCATCGATCTCGCCAATACGAGATTCGCCATTGACGCCAAGGATTTGAAAGCACGCGGCCTGGTCAAGGGTGTGCGCCTGGGCGAACTCGGCGAGGGCGTTTCGCGGCTGATCCTCACCGGCAAGGGACCGTTCGCCGTCGACAAGCTCGATGTGCTCAAGAATGAGGACGGAACCGGCTACCGCATTGCCATCGACATGTCGGCGGTCTCCGCACGCGAGTTTGATGCCGCACTTGCAAATCAGGCGCTGACCACCGGATCGACGGTTTCGACCGACAAGGGAGGGCGGGTCGGCACCGGACCGGTGTCCAATCCGGGCCATCGTTTCACCGTGGTCATTGACCCCGGCCATGGCGGCATCGACGGCGGCGCCGAGGGCCTGAACGGCACCATCGAGAAGAACGTCACGCTGGCCTTCGCCACGGAGCTGCGCGACAAACTCGCAGCCGTCGGCAATTACGATGTGTTCATGACGCGCGACACAGACGAATTCCTACGTCTGGACGATCGCGTGCGCATTGCCCGGCAGCATGAGGCCGACCTGCTCATTTCCATCCATGCCGACACAATCAGCGTCAAGGGCATTCGCGGCGCCACCGTCTACACCGTCTCCGACAGGGCTTCGGATCCCGAGGCGCAGGCGCTTGCCGACCGAGAAAACCTCTCCGACCAGTTCGCCGGCATGGAGATCAAGAACGACAAAAAGGAAGTCACCGACATCCTGATCGACCTGATCCGCCGCGAAACGCACAATTTCTCGATGAGTTTCGCCCACACGCTGGTCGGCCAGCTGTCGACCAGCGTCGGCCTTATCAACAATCCCCAGCGTTCGGCGGGCTTCAAGGTGCTCAAGGCACCCGATGTGCCGTCCGTGCTGGTCGAACTCGGTTACCTCTCGAACGCCAAGGACGAGGCGCAGCTGCTCAACGCCGACTGGCGGGGCAAGGCCGCCCAGAGCATAACCAATGCCGTCGCGCTTTTTGCTTCAGCCAAGGCCGGACCGGGAACCGGAGGCTGACATGCCTGGCGGCGCCTGCAACCAGAGGCGGCGTTGCGCGACGACAACACCCGGTGCTTTTATTTCCGGCTCGCGGCCGCGAAATCCGGCATTGCCGTATTTTGTCCACATGGTGGCGACAAGGGTTTTCGATTACGGATTGGGACCGGCTCGAAAGCTTGCGCGAAAGGCGGCTTCGTTTAGGAAATTCCCGAACCAAGGACTGGAGCGGGTATGATTCGTCTCATTGGCTATTTTTTTGGCATCGGCACGACGCTGGCCCTTCTGGTCGCGGCGGGCGTTGCGATCTACATCGGCCATGTGGCAAAGGATCTGCCTGACTACGAAGTGCTGGCCAAGTACGAGCCGCCGGTGACTACCCGCATCCATGCCTCGGATGGCTCTCTCATGGCGGAATATGCGCGCGAACGGCGCCTGTATTTGCCGATTCAGGCGATCCCCGACCGTGTCAAGGCGGCCTTTCTGTCGGCCGAGGACAAGAATTTCTACACCCACCCTGGCGTGGACATAACGGGATTGGGCCGCGCGGCGCTCACTTACGTTTCGGGTGGACCGATGCAGGGCGGTTCGACGATCACCCAACAGGTTGCCAAAAACTTCCTCCTCACTAACGAGCGCTCCCTGGAACGCAAGGTCAAGGAGGCCATCCTTTCGTTTCGCATCGAACAGGCCTATTCCAAGGACCGTATCCTTGAGCTTTATCTCAATGAGATTTTCTTTGGCTTCAACGCCTATGGTGTGGCCGGCGCCGCACTGACCTATTTCGACAAGTCGGTGAACGAATTGACGGTGGCCGAGGCCGCTTATCTGGCATCGCTGCCGAAAGGTCCGGCCAACTACAATCCCTTCAAGCATGCCGATCGCGCGCTTGAGCGGCGAAACTGGGTCATCGGCCAGATGGTCGAGAACGGCTACGTCACCCCCGAAGAGGGTGCGAAAGCGAAGGCCGAGCCGCTTGGCGTTGCCCCGCGCCGCACCGGCTCCTATCTTTTCGCCGGCGAGTATTTCACGGAAGAGGTTCGCCGGCAGATCATCGCCCGCTATGGCGAGAACGCGCTCTATGAGGGCGGCCTGTCCATTCGCACCACCCTTGACCCGAAGGTCCAGCTCATTGCCCGCACGGCGATGCAGAACGGTTTGATGAAATACGACACGCTGCGCGGCTATCGCGGACCGGTGAAATCAATCGACGTGTCCGGCGATTGGGGCGTCCCGCTGGGCGCCGTCAAGGGGCTGGAGGATGTTCCCGAGTGGTCGCTCGCCGTCGTGCTCGACAGTTCGGCGACAGGCCTGTCGATCGGCCTGCAGCCCGCGCGCCAGGCATCCGGCGACATCGTCAAGGAACGCGTCGAAGGCACCGTCAGCAAGGAGGACATGGGTTTTGCCATGCGCCATGTGGTCGACGGCAAGACCGTCAAGGCCAAGTCGCCGGCGGAGGTGTTGAAGCCGGGCGACGTCATCTTTGTGCAGAAGAACGATGGCTCCGACAATGCCTACAGCCTGCGCCAGGTTCCGGAGGTTGAGGGCGGCCTGATCGCCATGGATCCGCATACCGGCCGCGTGCTGGCCATGGTCGGCGGCTTCTCCTACGCGCAGTCCGAATTCAACCGCGCGACGCAAGCCATGCGCCAGCCGGGCTCCTCGTTCAAGCCGATCGTCTACTCGGCGGCGCTCGACAATGGCTATACGCCGGCTTCGGTGATCATGGACGGGCCGATCACCATCCAGAGCGGCAACACGACCTGGACGCCGAAGAACTACGACGGGACCGTCGCTGGTCCGGCGACCCTGCGCTCCGGCATCGAGAAGTCGCGCAACCTGATGACGGTGCGGCTTGCCAATGACATGGGCATGAAGCTGGTCGTCGAATATGCCGAGCGCTTTGGCGTCTACGACCATCTGGCGCCCTATCTGCCGATGGCGCTGGGCTCCGGCGAAACGACCGTGATGCGCATGGTGTCGGCCTATTCGATCATGGCCAATGGCGGCAAGTCGATCAAACCGTCGCTCATCGACCGCATCCAGGATCGCTACGGCAAGACGGTGTTCAAGCAGGATGAACGTGGCTGCCAGGGCTGCAATGCGCCCGAATGGCAGAACCAGCCGGAGCCTGAACTGGTCGACAATTCCGAGCAGGTGCTCGATCCGATGACGGCCTACCAGATCACTTCGATGATGGAGGGTGTCGTGCAGCGCGGCACCGGTGCCACCATCGGCGAACTTGGCCGCCATATCGCCGGCAAGACCGGAACGACGAACGACGAAAAGGACGCCTGGTTCATCGGTTACACGCCCAACCTCGTCGTCGGTCTCTACATGGGCTACGACACGCCGCGCGGCCTGGGTCATGGCGCCACCGGTGGTGGTCTCGCAGCACCAATCTTCAAGGACTTCATGCGGGTGGCGCTGGACGGCACGCCGAATGTCGACTTCAAGGTGCCCGAAGGCATGAACCTGGTCGCCATCAACCGCAAGACCGGCATGCGTGCCGCATCGGGCGATCCGGGCACCATCATCGAAGCCTTCAAGCCGGGCACCGGTCCCGCCGACAGCTATTGGGTGATCGGCATGGGCGCCGACGGCTCCAATGCCACCGGTGGCGCGCTGTCGCCGCAGGCCAATCAAGCCATCCAGTCCGGCGGCGGCGGCCTCTACTGACGATTTTCATGAGCGGATGGGCTGGCCTTGCGCCAGCCCATTTTGCTTTACAGCCGGCGGCGGCCTCCCTATGTATCGCGCCGACCGATTTCAGCAAACAGGACAGAACAGCCAGCCATGCGCGCGGAAACGCAGAATATTGTCGACGAGATCAGGCAGGCGATAACCCTGCTGAGGAGGCATCTTTGACTGGGATCAGGCCATAAAGCGGCTTGAATACCTCAATGTGCGCGCCGAGGATGCCAGCCTCTGGAACGAGCCGCTGGAAGCGCAGAAGCTGATGCGCGAACGCCAGGGCCTCGAAGAAGGCATCGCCTCGGTGAAAGGTCTGACGCAGGCGCTGGAAGACAATATCGGCCTGATCGAGCTCGGCGAGGAAGAACGCGACGAGGGCGTCATCGCCGAGGCTGAAGCCGCGATCCGCTCGATGCAGGGCGAGGCGAAGGCGCGCCAGGTCGAGACGCTGCTGTCGGGTGAAGCCGACGCCAACGACACCTATCTCGAAATCCATGCCGGCGCCGGCGGCACCGAAAGCCAGGATTGGGCCTCGATGCTGCTGCGCATGTACACGCGCTGGGCCGAGCGACGCCGCTTCAAGGTCGAGGTGCTGGAAGTGCATGACGGCGAGGAGGCCGGCATCAAGTCCGCCACGTTGATGATCAAGGGCCACAATGCCTATGGCTGGATGAAGACGGAATCGGGCGTGCATCGCCTGGTGCGTATTTCGCCCTATGACAGCAATGCGCGCCGGCACACGTCCTTCGCCAGCGTCTGGGTCTATCCGGTCATCGACGACACGATCGAGATCGACGTTTCCGAATCCGACGTCCGCATCGACACCTATCGCTCGTCCGGCTCCGGCGGCCAGCACGTCAACACCACCGATTCGGCGGTGCGTATCACACATCTGGCCACTGGCATCGCCGTCGCCTGCCAGGCCGAACGTTCACAGCACAAGAACAAGGCCAAGGCCTGGGAAATGCTGCGCTCGCGCCTCTACGAGGAAGAGCTGAAAAAGCGCGAGGCGGTTGCAAACGCCACCGAAGCGTCGAAGAGCGACATCGGCTGGGGTCACCAGATCCGCTCCTATGTGCTGCAGCCCTATCAGCTGGTGAAGGATCTCCGCACCGGCGTCGAGAGCACCAGCCCGTCGAGCGTGCTCGATGGCGACCTCGACGATTTCATGGAAGCCTCGTTGTCGCAGCGCATCGAAGGCGGTGCCGGTGAAGCCGTGGCGGACCTGGACTAGTGTATGCTCATATTCAGGTGAGGCCGGCCTGCAAACTCGGGCTGACCTGAATCTGAACATACCCTGCGCACCACAGCGACGGAGGAGAGAGTGCCGAGCAAGCTCACCGGAAAGTGCTTTTGCGGCGCGGTTCACTACGAGGTCGCCGACGAATTCATCTATGCCGGGAATTGCCATTGTTCGAACTGCCGGCGCACCACCGGTTCGGCCTTCAAGCCTTTCGCCGGCATCGAACGCGGCAAGTTTGCCCTCACCGCGGGGCAAGACAAGCTCCTGATCTTCGGCGACGAAAGCGGCCATGACGCGCATTGCGGCCGGTGCGGCTCCTTGCTTTATTCGCTCGTGCGCGATGGCGCCTACGTCCATGTCGCCATGGGAACCCTCGTCGACGATCCGGCCATCCGTCCGACCGCGCATATTTTCGTCGGCTCGAAGGCCGGCTGGTTCACCATCGCTGACGATCTGCCGCAGTATGAAGAGCACGTCGTGGCAGCTGGATCCGTCGACGAATAGGCTTCGGCCGGCCACGCAGCAATTTCTTGCGTCGACTCACATTTGCGCTCACCATTCACGGCATTGAGGGGAGACAAAAAGCATTTATGGCCGGTCGCGGCATATCTGCAAGCTGACGATCTGGCCGCTGGGAAGACACGTTCCGGGAACGGGCAAGCGAAACGCTTGACGCTCGTTTGAAAGGAACGTTTCCATGTCTGCTGCCACATCCAGATCGGCCAATGCCGTTCAACCGGCTGGCCGACTTTTGTTTTCCCTGCTCGCAATCGGCGCGACCGCAATGCTGACGGCACCTGCCTTCGCACATGACGCCACGCCCACGGCGGCAAAGCCGCAAGGCTGGAGTTACCCATTCGCATGCTGCGCCAACTATGATTGTCGCACCACCCATACCGGCGAAGTGTTGGAGAAGCCCGAGGGCTATGTCATCGCCGGAACGGGTGAGGTCGTTCCAATGAGCGACAAGCGCGTCAAGGACAGCCCGGACGGCGAGTTTCACTGGTGCGCGCATCAGGCCGGTCTCGACGCTGGCAAGACAATCTGCCTGTTCGTGCCGCCGCGCTCTTATTGACGACAGGCCGGGTTTCCGCGGTTCGGTGGATGCCTGCTGACAGACAGTTGTCAGGAGCACCTCCTTATGCTGCCTTTGCCGTACAGGGCGGCGGGCGACAGAAGGAGTTCGTTGATGACCATCAAGGCAAGCTGTCATTGCAAGGCGACGACATTCGAGGTTTCGCAGGCACCGCGGACGGTGACGCAATGCACCTGTTCGTTCTGCTCGAAACGCGGCTCGCTCTGGGCCTACTACGTTCCATCGCAATTCAAGCTTACCAGCCCGCCGGAGAACGTTTCTGTCTACGAGTGGGGGTCGAAAACCGTAAGGCACGGTTTTTGCGCCACCTGCGGCTGCGGCACCTTTACCGAAACGCCGGACTGGTCGACCGGCGAGCCGGATTTCGACAATCCCAAGATCAGCGTCAACTCGCGACTGTTCGACGATTTCGATCTCGACAAGGTCGAAGTGGTGATCATTGACGGCAAGAATCTCTGGTAGCCTGATCAGGCCATTCCGGCACGGCGATGCGGCGCTTTCGTCGGGCATTAGTCCTCCGGGAAAAGCCATGGGCGGCGCTTTTGCCGTTCCGCTTTTCGCCGCAATTCATGGTACAAGTCGCGGGAAGGGCTGATTTGGCGCCACCGCAAGGCGTGACTTGGAGAGGGACGATCCTATGAAAAAGACTGTGCTCGTCGTCGTGGCGACGGCTGTGCTCGTGAGTGCCTGCACCACCACCGATCCGTATACCGGCGACCAGAAGATTTCCAACACGGCGGCCGGCGCCGGCCTTGGCGCCCTGGCGGGTGCCAGCCTTGGCTTGCTTGCTGGCGGCAATGACCGCCGCAACGCGCTGATCGGCGCCGGCATCGGCGCGCTGGCCGGCGGCGCCATCGGCGCCACCATGGACCAGAACGAAGCCGAACTGCGCCGGCAGCTCGAGGGCACCGGCGTCAGCGTCACCCGTAGCGGCGACCAGATCATCCTCAACATGCCGTCGGACATCACCTTCAACTCGGATCAGGATGCGGTGAAGCCCGGCTTCTACCAGGTGCTGAACTCGGTTGCGCTGGTGCTGAAGAAGTTCAAGCAGACCACGGTCGACGTCTTCGGCCACACCGATTCGACCGGCGGTGACCAGCACAATTTCGACTTGTCGCAGCGCCGCGCGCTGGCCGTCGCCAACTATCTGTCCGGCCAGGGCGTCGATCAGCGCCGCTTCGCCGTCACCGGTTTCGGCAAGACGCGTCCCGTCGCGTCCAATGCGACAGCCGAAGGCCGCGCCCAGAACCGCCGTGTCGAGATTCAGTTGTCGCCGCTCACCTGAGCTGTTCGGCAAATCAATGCGAAACGGCCCCCGCGTGGGGGCCGTTTTTGCTTGAGCTGATGTCGGCGCTCTTCAGATGGAGCACCATAGGATTAGTCTTTGCTAAAATAAGAGCTTTCGCGCAGCCATGCAAAGGAATAGCATCATCGCTGTTCCGGAGGGGATGAGGCGGTACAAACTGGCCGCGCAATCAGCATTTTTCCGCCTCGGTCTTGCACGGCCAGATCAGAAAGTCTGGGAGGAATGCATGGCAAGAACAGCCACCCTTGGGCGCTGCGGCGTCCTCGCTTTAACAAGTCTCGCAAGCGCATGGTTGGGCATCGCTACGGCCCTGGCCGAGGACGCCAACAAGGCCGACATCGATGCCTTGAAAAAGTCGCTCGCCAAATATGAGGACTACACCGCCGCCGTCCGCGACCTTTATCTGTCGACAGTCGGCTGCGTCTATTACAGCGGAGAAAAGATACCGGGCGCGATGGATTACCCGAAGGGCGCCATGGGTATCCATTTCGTCAATGTCCCGAGTGTCGGCCAGAAACTCGACCCGATGCACCCCAATGTGCTGATTTACGAACCAACCAAGAAGGGCCTGCGCCTGGTGGGCGTGGAATGGCTCGTGCCGCTGACGCCGGACATCAAGGCACCGCCGAAGCTGTTTGGCCAAACCTTCATGGGCCCGATGGAGGGACACTATCCGCTCATCCCGAAAGAGTTCGTCCACTATGATCTTCACGCCTGGCTCGGGGACAACCCGAACGGCATGTTCAGTCCGACGAACCCGAACGTGAAATGCAACAAGGCCGAGTTTCCGATGCTGGAAAAGCCGACCAAGATGATGCCCGGGCCAATGTAACGGGCGAACCAGGCTGATCCATGTCGACATGAACAGAGACTTAAAGCGGGTCGTTTGAACCCGTTCAGACGCGACACGCTTTGGGAGCCTTGCCGAGAAGGCAAGCCGGATGGCTGGCTTGCCTTCGAAAGCGCTCGGGGGTCAGACCTTGGCGACGATCCGCATGAAGGCCGGCATGTCATCGCCGAAGCCGACGGTGGAGTCGTTATCTTCCTGGTGGCGTTGGCGGGCAGGGCGGTTGCTGTCGCGCTGCGGCCTGGTGTCGCCGCGTTCCGGTGCGCGCTGCTCGTTGCGATCGGATGATTTGCGCTCGGTGTTTTCCGAACGGATCGCTTCCTTGCGCGAGCGCCGTTCGCCGATGTCGGCGACTGCGGTCTCGACCACATCAGGCTGCTCCTCGCGTACCATTGCCGGTGCCGCATCTTCGCTTGGCCTGGCGTGGCGTTCGCGCGGTTTGCGCTCACCCCGGTCCTTGCGGTCATCGTCCTTGCGGCCGGCACGGCGCGGGGCGCCCTTGCCACGGCGCGGAGCGTCGTCCTCGCCGCCTTCGCTGGCGACCACTGTCGACAGGTCGCCGTCATGCCATTCGATCTTGTTGCCAATCAGCCGCTCGATGGCGTCGATGTACTTGGTATCCGACTTGGTCGCGATGGTGAAGGATTTTCCAGAGCGCCCGGCGCGGCCAGTGCGGCCAATGCGGTGGACATAATCCTCGGCATGGATCGGCACGTCGTAGTTGAAGACGTGGCTGACATCGGGGATGTCGAGGCCGCGCGCGGCGACGTCGGAAGCGACGAGGTAGCGCAGCTTGCCGTCGCGGAAATTGGCCAGCATCTGCATGCGCGCGCGCTGGTCCATGTCGCCATGCAACGCACCGGCGTCGAAATCATACTTCAGCAGCGAGCGGAACAGCTCCGACACTTCGACCTTGCGGTTGCAGAAGATGATGGCGTTCTTCAGTTCCGCATCCTCGGCCTTGATGAGGTTGCGCAATGTCTCGCGCTTGTCCCATGGCTTGGAGCCGGATTTGACCAGCCGCTGGATGATGTTGGTCGCCGCGGACGCGGCCTTCGAGACTTCGACGCGCACCGGCGCATGCAGGAACTTTTCGGTGAGCTTGGTGATTTCGGGCGGCATCGTCGCCGAGAAGAACAGCGTCTGCCTGGTGAACGGAATCATCTCGCAGATGCGCTCGATGTCGGGAATGAAGCCCATGTCGAGCATACGGTCCGCTTCGTCGATGACGAGGATCTCGACGCCGTTGAGCAGCAACTTGCCGCGTTCGCGGTGGTCGAGCAGGCGGCCGGGCGTCGCGATCAGCACGTCGGCACCGCGCTCCAACTTCTTGTCCTGTTCGTCGAACGACACGCCGCCGATCAGAAGTGCGATGTTGAGCTTGTGGTTCTTGCCGTATCTGATGAAATTCTCTTCGACCTGTGCGGCGAGCTCGCGCGTCGGCTCCAGGATCAGCGTGCGCGGCATGCGGGCACGAGCCCTGCCTTTTTCGAGGCGGGTCAGCATTGGCAGCACAAAGGAAGCCGTTTTCCCTGTGCCGGTCTGGGCGATGCCCAGAATATCCTTACCGAGCAAGGCGTGCGGAATGGCACCAGCCTGGATCGGCGTCGGCTGGGTGTAGCCGGCGTCGGTGACTGCGGAAAGGACCTTCGGCGACAGGCCGAGGTCTGCGAAGGTCAACGCTTCTTGAGCGGTCGTGGTGTCTGAGGACAAGTGTTGTTGTCTTTGGCTGGTTCGGGGAAGCGCAACGGCGTCTGTCGCGGCAAGCGCCACGCGCCTGCAAGATTGGTATTGCGATTAGGCGCAAGCCCGCGATTTGTCAACAGAAACGGGCGGCATTGGTGCGATTGTGAAGTTGTAACCTTAATCGGGATGCTTAATCGAGGTGTTGGTCACTGCGCCGGCTCAGTAGCGGAACTGCTCGGCCAGAATGCGCTCGTTCCAGGAATGATTGGGATCGAACAGCAACGTTGCTGTCGCCGTTGGTGATTCCCGTACCGTTACCGAGGTCACCGCCTTGACCTCGGTATGGTCGGCGGCGGCGTTCACCGGCCGCTTTTCCGGCTCGAGAATGTCGAAGCGCACGGTCGCCTTGTTGGAGAGCAGCGCACCGCGCCAGCGGCGCGGGCGAAACGGGCTGACCGGGGTCAGCGCCAGCAGTGGCGCATCGAGCGGCAGGATCGGCCCGTGCGCCGAAAGATTGTAGGCGGTGGATCCGGCAGGCGTCGCGATCATCACGCCGTCGCAGCTCAGTTCCTCGAGCCGGACCTGCTCGTCGACGGTGATACGGATCTTGGCCGTCTGGTAGGATTGGCGCCACAGCGCCACCTCGTTGATCGCCAGCGCCGAAACCGTTTCGCCGTCCGAGGTGACGGCCAGCATCTCCAGCGGGCGGATCGTTTCGGCGACGGCGGCCGCGATACGCTCGGTGAGGCCACCGGACCGGTATTCGTTCATCAGGAAACCGATGGTGCCACGGTTCATGCCATAGACCTTCTTGCCGGTCCCCATCGTGTCGCGCAGGGTCTGCAGCAGGAAGCCGTCACCGCCAAGCGCAACGACGATCTCGGCATCCTCGACGGAGGATTGGCCATAGCGCGCCGACAGGCTTTCCAGCGCCGTCTTGGCGTCAGTGGTGTCGGACGAGACGAAGGCGATACGGCTGGCGGCTTTGCTCATGGCTCCCCGATGACGACCGGTTGGCAGCGGCCGGTTGCTGGGCCGCGCCAGCGCCGGGGTAGCATGGGCGGGGTGCGTCTGCAAAGGGAGCCGCTATTCCGTGACAAGCCATCCCGGATGGCAAGGCGGCCGCGCAACGGCGGGATGCGGACTTGCCGTTCGCGCATCATGTCAAAGGCTACGCGAATGTGATGGTTAAGACCGGGCTTAAGCTCTCGTAAAGCCAGGTCGGCCATGTTAGCCGGCAGTGGATGGGTGGCGTGGGGGCTAGCCAGTCGAGGCCGACCTATTGCCGGTAACACGCCTGATCATCGTCTTCCTGATGTTGGGAAGCTTCGCGCTTCTCTTTGCCGAACTGGTGCGCCAGTCCGAAGAGACGAGCTTCCGACCTCAGCCCACGGCGTCGCGCTGTGGTGACGCCGCCGGAGCGCCATGCCCACAAAGGGCGCTGTAACTCCCGAGGCATATGGATCATCGGCCTGATGACCAGCGGCACGACGCCTGCGCGGCTGAGGATCTGACGCAAAGAACGTCCATTCACTGCGCCACCACCTGCAGGTTGGCGCCGCAAACTTGCCCCAATTCATCAATGGCCTCGTCCTTGACCATCTCATGACGGGTTCACCGGCGCATCGGCCACAGCATCACTGGTTGATGCCGTGGTCATGCCGGCAAAAAGATATTGACTGTATGTTTAGTCACAGTTATTCCTGAGGTCGAGGATTGAGTTGGCCAGCCGGCGTTAGCGGGTGAATGGCCACCAGGGAGAGGGGAATATCTTGACAGCCATGCGGCCCGCCGTTGAGGCGAAGGGCGTCACCAGGGTCTTTCGGGGAACCGGCCAGGATTCGGTCAGAGCGCTCGATAATGTCTCCGTCGCGATCCGCGAAAATGAATTCTTCACGCTGCTTGGCCCATCCGGCTGCGGAAAGACGACGCTGCTGCGGCTGATTGCCGGCTTCGACTTTCCGACCGACGGCGAGATCCTGCTCTATGGCCAGGACATTGCACCGCTGCCGCCCTTCAAGCGGCCGGTCAACACTGTCTTCCAGTCCTATGCGCTGTTCCCGCACATGACGGTCGCCGACAATATCGGCTTCGGTCTGAAGATGCTGGGCAGGCCGAAGGTCGAGATCGAAGCGCGTGTCGACGCGATGCTGAAACTCGTCCACATGCAGGAATTGAAGAACCGGCGCACCAGCCAGATCTCCGGCGGCCAGCAGCAGCGCGTGGCGCTGGCCCGGGCGCTCGCGCCGCAGCCGAAAGTGCTGCTGCTCGACGAGCCTTTGTCGGCGCTCGACTACAAGCTGCGCAAGGAAATGCAGATCGAATTGAAGCGGCTGCAGCATGAGACGGGCATCACCTTCATTTTCGTCACCCACGACCAGGAAGAAGCGCTGACCATGTCGGATCGCATCGCGGTGATGTCGTCGGGCAACATCCTGCAGGTCGGCACGCCGTGGGATGTCTATGACCACCCGGCGGAGCGGTTCGTCGCCGACTTCATCGGCGAGACGAACTTCCTGACCGGCACGGTCGAAAATGCAGGCAATGGCCAGGCGCAGGTCGCCTTGCGCTCGGGTGCGAAGATCTGTGCGACCGCCGCCGTGGACTTCCGCGCCGGCAGCAATGCAACGCTGATGGTCCGGCCTGAACATGCGAAGCTCGTCAAAGGTCGTGGCGATCTGAGCGGCACGATCGAGAACATCGTCTATTTCGGCACCGACACGCATATCCATGTCCGGCTGGACGAAGGCGATGTCTTCATGGTGCGCCAGCAGAATTCGCGCAGCGCCGGCTGCGGTTTCGAAAACGGCACCAGGGTCGGCATTTCCATCGGCGATGACGCCGCCCAGTTGCTGAAGGACTAGGGCGATGGGAACCGCGAAAGAGGTCGCCGAACAGGCCGAACGTGACGATATCCGGTTGCGCTGGCTGCTTTCGGCCCCAGCGCTGCTGATCGTCTTCCTAGCGGCCCTTGGGCCGCTGTTGATCGTGGTCGTCTATTCCTTCCTGACGCCAGGCAATTACGGCGATGTGAAATGGCAGTTCTCGACCGACGCCTGGGTGAGCGTGCTGTTCGAGCGCGATGTCTTTGACGACACGCTGTCCTTCGCCACTGCGTATCTGTCGATCTTCTGGCGCTCGGTGTCGCTGTCGCTGGCAACCACTGTGCTGACCCTGATCCTGGGCTTTCCCACCGCCTATTTCATCGCCACGCGGCCGGATCACCGGCGCGACATCTGGCTGTTCCTGATCACCATACCGTTCTGGACGAACCTTCTGATCCGCACCTTCGCCATGCAGGAAGTGCTGCGCAATGACGGCATCATCAATTCAGCGCTGCAGCTGCTTGGCATCACCGACCATCCCGTCCAGCTCATGTACACCAATTTCGCCGTCCTGGCCGGCATGGTCTACGTCTTCCTGCCGCTGATGGTGCTGCCGCTCTACGCCAGCATGGAGAAGATCGATTTCCGCCTTGTCGAGGCGGGCTATGATCTCTACGCGACGCGGTTCGAGGTGTTGAGGCGCATCATCATCCCGCTGGTCACGCCGGGCATCGTCGCCGGCTCGATCCTCGTCTTCATTCCTTCGCTTGGCGCCTATGTGACGCCGCGCGTGCTGGGTGGCGGCACCAACCTGATGATCGGCAATTTGATCGAGCTGCAGTTCGGCCAGGGCCGAAACTGGCCGCTTGGCGCGGCGCTGTCGATCACCTTGATGGTGATCGTCATGGTGGCGCTGCTGTTTTATGTCCGCAACACGACCAGGTCGGATGGCGCCCATGGCTAAGCGCTTCGACGTCCGGCGGCAGAACGGCTTCGTCAGCCTGGCGATACTGTGCTTCTTCCTGCTCTACCTGCCGATCGCCACGCTGGTGGTCTACGCCTTCAACGACAACGATTCCCTGGCGATCTGGAAGGGCTTTTCGCTGCGCTGGTTCCATGTGGCCTGGAACAACGGGCTGGTGATCGAATCGTCGATCCGCTCGTTCCAGATCGCGGCCGTCGCTGCGCTGCTGGCGACGATCTCGGCGACCATGGCGGCACTGGCGACGACCCGGACCAAACCCTATCGCGGACTGACCTTCAAATACGCCTTCATCAACCAGCCGCTCATGGTGCCGGAGATCGTGACCGCGGTGGCGTTGCTGATCGTGTTTTCGCGCATCAAGATCTGGACCGGCTATTCCGGCCTCGGCTACCTCATCGCCGCGCACACCGCTTTCTGCGTCCCCTTTGCCTATCTGCCGATCCGGGCGCGACTCGAAAGCATGGACCTGGCGCTCGAAACCGCGGCGGCCGACCTCTACGCGACCAAATGGAAGACGTTCCGGCACGTGACCTTGCCGCTGCTTTGGCCGGGCATTCTGGCCGGGCTGATGCTCGCCTTCGTCGTCTCGCTGGATGACGTCGTCATCACCGAATTCGTCAAATCCGGTGGCCAGGACACGCTGCCCACCTACATGCTCGGCCAGATCCGCCGCGGCGTCACACGCGAGATCAATGCAATCTCGACAGCCTTCCTGGTGCTGTCGATCGGCATCGTCACCGCTTTCTTTTTCGTCAGCCGGAAACGGACCTGAGGCCGTAACGCCGCCGGTCCCAACAATGGGAGCATGGAGCATGAACTGGAAACTGACCGCGACGGCCATCGGGCTGTCGTTGCTGACTGTCACGGGCGTGGCCCGTGCCGAGGGTGAGCTCAACATCTACAATTGGGGCAACTACACCAGCCCCGACCTGATCAAGAAGTTCGAGGAGACCTACAAGGTCAAGGTCACCGTCACCGACTTCGATTCCAACGACACTGCACTTGCCAAGATCCGCCAGGGCGGCGCCGGTTTCGACATCGTCGTGCCTTCGGCAAGCGTCGTTCCGATCTGGATCAGCGAAGGCCTGCTGCTGGAGACCGATCCCAACAACATGGAGAATTTCAAGAATATGGACCCGAAATGGGTCGACGTGCCATTCGATCCGGGCCGCAAATACACCGTTCCATGGCAGTGGGGCACGACCGGCGTGTCGGTCAACAAGTCGGTCTATTCCGGCGACATCAACACGTCCGCGATCTTCCTCGACCCGCCGCCCGAGCTCGTCGGCAAGATCAATGTCGTGCCCGAGATGGGTGACATCATGTTCCTCGCCATCGCCTATGAAGGCGGCCAGTACTGCACGGCCGACAAGGTGGTGCTGAAGAAGGTGCGCGACAAGCTGGTCGAGGCCAAGGCAAAATGGCTGTCCTTCGACTACGGCGCCGTCGATGGCCTGGGCAAGGGCGACATCGCCGCCGGGGTCAACTGGAACGGCATATCGCTGCGCCAGCGGTTGCAGAACGACAAGATCGCCTATGGCTATCCCAAGGAAGGCTATCCGATCTGGATGGACAATGTCGCGGTGCTGAAGGACGCCAAAAACGTCGAAAATGCCAAGCTCTTCCAGAACTTCGTCATGGATCCGCAAAATGCCGCTCTGATCTCGGCCTTTGCCCGCTATGCCAACGGCATCAAGGGCTCGGAAGCCTTCATGCCCGCGGACATGAAAGGGGTGCCGGAAGTCGATGTTCCCGCCGAGTTCGCCGCCAAGGGCCAGTTCATGCAGGCCTGTCCGCCGGATGTGCAGGCGCTCTACACGAAAATCTGGACCGACCTTCAGAAATGACCTGATCCGGGTTCTCCGCGTCGCACACGCGGCGCGGCCACCTCCTGTCTATTCATGCCAAACGCGATCCGCCGATCGCAGGAGACTTCCCATGACCGATCTCGACCTTTGCTACATGCCGGCCAGCGAGGCGCTGCGGCTGTTCAAGGCGAAGAAACTTTCGCCTGTCGACTTGATGCAGGCCACCATCCGCCGCGCCGAGGCCACCAAGCCGACGATCAACTGCTTCACCTTCACACATTTCGACGAGGCGATGGATCTAGCCAGGAAAGCCGAGGCGAAATACGCCAAGGGCGCCCGCACCGGGGCGCTCGAGGGGCTGCCCATCGGCATCAAGGACGAGAGCTATATCAAGGGCAAGCCGACATCGAACGGCTCGCTGCTGTCGAAGGATGCCATCGGTGGTCATACCTCGACGATGAACGAGCGCATCATCAAGGCCGGAGGCATCGTCCATGCCCGTACGGCGACGCCTGAATTCAGCTGCGCCGGCTACACCTGGTCGAGACGCTGGGGCGTGACGCGCAATCCGTGGAATCCGGATTTCACCCCTGGCGGTTCGTCGGGAGGTTCCGCGGCGACGCTGGCTTCCGGCACGTCGTCGATCGCCACCGGCTCGGACATTGCCGGATCGATCCGCATTCCAGCGTCGGCCTGCGGTCTTGTCGGCTTCAAGCCGCCCTATGGCCGCAATCCGGACGAGCCGCCGTTCAACCTCGACTTCTACTGCCATACCGGACCGCTGGCGCGAAACGTCGGGGATGCGATCCTGCTGCAGAACGTCATGTCCGGACCGAGCCCGCTCGACATCGCCACGCTGCGCCCAAAACTGCGCCTGCCGCTGGATTACAAGCCGATCAAGGGCTGGAAGATTGCTTTCTCGATGGACCTTGGTTCTTTCGAAGTGGATGCCGATGTGCGCAAGAACACGCTTGCGGCCTGCGATGTGTTCCGCTCGCTTGGCGCCACGGTCGAGGAAGTCGATTTGGGCTGGGGCGATGACGTGCTCAAGGCCGGCATGGCTTATCTCGAACATCTCTTCGGCGCCTCGCTGTCGCAATTGCTCAAGGAGCACGGCAAGGACATGACGACCTATGCCAGGCAGTTCGCCGAGGACGGGCAGAAGTCCAAAGCCGCGGATTTTGTCGGGACCCTCGACGTGGCGGCCAGGATGTACCAGACGCTGGGGCCGCTGCTGGAGACCTACGATGTCCTAATCTGCCCGACCAACGCGCTTCCCTCCGTGCCGGCGGAGTTCGATCAGACCACGGGTACGGTTGAGATCAACGGCAAGCAGGTGAACCCGTCGCTGGGCTGGGTGATGACGACGCCGTTCAACATGATGAGCCGCTGTCCTGTTCTGTCCGTGCCATCGGGCCGGGCGGCAAGCGGCGTGCCGACAGGCATCCAGATCGTCGGCCGCACCTATTGCGACGCCGATGTTTTCCGCGCTGCCATGGCCTATGAGACGGCCAAGGGGCAATGGTACACAAACACCGAAACGCGTCCGTCGCTCTGATCGGGCGATGCGGCTCTTGCCGCGATGGTGCTTGATCTCCGGCTTCGCTTGTGGTGAGCCGACGCCGGGCACCTCGAATAGACGGATCCGTGGCGGCGCCGGCGATCGCCGCCACAAGGTCCGAAAGGAACTGGACGAAGATGGCGCAACAAAAGGCTGCAGCGACAAAACGCAAAGGCGCAATGGCCAAGGACGGGGTTTCGGCAAATGATGCCGCGCCGCCCAAGGACCGTCGGCGCGAGCGCGGCGAAGCCAGCGTGCAGCGGATCATAGACGCCACCATCGAACTCATCGCGGAGGAGGGGCTGGCAAGCGTCACCATGCAGCGCATCGCCGAGCATGTCGGCTCGTCCAACGCCTTGGTCGTCTTCCATTTTCGCAGCAAGGAGAACCTTTTTCGCGCCGTCCTGCAGTATCTCAGCGATCGATACGATGAATTGTGGGTGTCGCTGGTGCGGGCGCCCGGCTTGTCGCCGGTTGAGCGCCTGCTCGGGGCGGTCAACTGCGCGCAAAACTTCGCCCGGCAGCATCCGAAATGGGTTTCGGTCTTTGTCGTGTTCTCCAGCGACCGCAAGAGCATGCAGATCTACAACGAGATCGGCCTGCCGAGCGACCTTGCCTACACCGCCGAGGCGCGCGAGCTGCTGATCGAGATTTCGCGCAGCGGCGGTTATACCGGCGTCGACATAGACACCCTGTCAGAGAGCCTGAATTATCTGGTTCATGGCGCCTGGTATTGGGATCACCTGAACCCTCGCGGTCGTGACACCAACGTGCTGCGCAAGACCATGCTGCTCCTGCTGCATCAGGCGTTTCCGCGGCATTTCGAACTGATGCGCTAACCGCTTTCAGGGCTGCCGCAGATGGCAGCCGGCTTGCCGCTTCTGTTCCAGATACTCGTCGACAAGCTGGCGGTAGCGCACCTTGCCGAAACTCGGGAAATGGCCGCCATGCACGACCGAGACGTCGAGGTCGCGCAGGCGCATGAGCGTTGCCATGTAGTCTGATATATCCGAGTGGTAGACATCGTCGATCAGCGGGCCGTCATAGATGATGTCGCCGGACAACAGGATGCCCGTCCTGTTTTCGTAGAGCGCGATGCCGCCGGGTGAATGGCCGGGCGTGTGGATCACCTCGAAGGCACGGTCGCCGAGATCGACGACATCGCCCTGTGCGAGCAGGCGACCGGCAGGTGCGGGCAGAATATTGTAGCGAGCCGTATCCCAGCCTTGTGGCATGCCGTCGAACATCTCGTCGGTCGCATAGGTGCCGGCGGCGGTCCATTCATTGCGCGGATCGGCGAGGATGTCGGCCTCGGCCGCGTGCACGCAGCGGTCGGGAAATTCGTGGTGGCAGCCGATATGGTCGAAATGCGTATGGCTGGCAACGCAGGTCAGCTTGCGCTCGCTCACCAGCGGCACGTGACGCCGGAGGCTGAAATGGCCAAGCCCGGTGTCGAACAGAAGGTCGCGGTCGCGGCCACGCACATGCCACATGTTGCAGCGGAAGAACGGTTTTATCCACGGCTCGTGGATCAAGGTCACGCCATCGCTCATGCGGATGGTCTCGTACCAGTCTGGTGCCTCGATGAGCGGAAGCGTTGCCATGTTCAATCCGCCAGCAGGATGATCCGGTCGGTATCGCAGGAAATCGCGACCGTGTCGCCCGGCTGGACGGTCGCTGTCGCGGGCAGCTTGGCGATGAATTGCACCGAAGGATCTTCGATGGAAGCCGCGAGCACGCGCTTGAAGCTGCCCTGGAAGACGACGTCGCTCACCCCAGCCGTGCCGAGCCTGACACCGCCTGCAGCTGTGCCGAGGACAAGATGCTCCGGCCGTATGGCCAGCGCAACGGCGGAGCCTACTGGTAACGCGCCGGGCAGTGAAACCGCCCCAACCGGCGTCGCGACAGTACTTGTCCGGTCCGTGGCCTCCGTGACCGTGCCGGCGAGGATCGTGCTCTCGCCCATGAAGGTGGCGGAGAAGCGCGTCGCCGGCCGTGCATAGACGCGCTCGGGCGGACCTTCGTCCTCGATGCGCCCGTCATTCATCACCACGCAATGGTCGGCCAGCGCCATCGCCTCTTCCTGGTCGTGGGTGACATGGATGAAGGCGGTGCCGACGCGCTTCTGGATCGCCTTCAATTCGTCCTGCATCTGCCGGCGCAGTTTGAGGTCGAGCGCGCCGAGCGGCTCGTCAAGCAACAGCACCGCCGGCTCGATCACCAGCGCCCGCGCCAGCGCCACGCGCTGCCGCTGGCCGCCCGAGAGCTGGTGCGGCTTCTTGTCGAAGGCGGCAGCCAAGCCAACCAGCGCCAGCGCCTCGCGCGCCTTTGCTGCGCGTGTCGCGCCGTCGACACCCTGCATGCGCAGGCCGAAGCCGACATTGGCGCCGACACTCATATGCGGGAACAGCGCATAGTCCTGGAACACCGTCGTCGTCGGGCGCTTCGCCGGCGGCACCGAGGTGCAGTCCTCGCCACGGATGAACACCTTGCCTTCGCTGGGGGTGACGAAGCCGCCCAGAATGGACAAGAGCGTCGTCTTGCCGGACCCGGACGGCCCGAGCAGGATCGTGTAGCTGCCGGGCTCGATCTTCAGTGAAACGTCCTTCAGCACGGTGTGCTGGCCGAAGCGATGCGAGACGCTGCTGATGTCGACAAGGGGCGCGCTCATGCCGGCTTTCTCCGAAGCAATGTCAGTTCAAAAAACACCACCAGCACGATGGACACGGCGAAGACCAGCGAGCCGACGGCGTTGGTCTTGGGGTTGAGGCCGGAACGCAGCAGGTTCCAGATTTCGACCGGCAGCGTGGTGTCGAAGCGGGTGAGCAGGAAGGAGATCACGAACTCGTCCCAGGAAAAGGTCATCGACAGGAAGAACCCGGCGAAGATGGCGGGCGCCATGACCGGCACGGTGATCAACAGCAGCACCTTCCATTCCGGCGCGCCGAGGTCGCGCGCGGCGCGCTCGATGTTGATCTGGTGGTCGCCCATCTGGCTGTAGATGATGGCGAAGCACAGCGGCAGGTTGATCACGACGTGGCCGATGCCGGCGGCAAGCAGCGATTTCGGCACGCCTGCCCAGTTGAACAGCACCAGCAGCCCCATGCCGATGATGAGATAGCTGACCGTCAGCGGCAGGGTGATCAGGCCGCGCAGCAGTCCGGAGCCGGGCAGGACAAAACGCGCAAAACCCCAGGCGGAAAGGAAGCCGAGCGTGACGGCGGCGAGCGACGAGATGAACGCCACCAGCAGCGAATTGACCAGCGCCGAGGTCAGCCTGACATCGGAGAGCACCGCATCGTACCAGCGCAGCGACGGGCCGGTGAAGGGCGGGATTGGGAACGACGTCGCCTGCAGCGAAAACAGCACCAGCACGACAACCGGCAGGAAGATGAAGGCGTAGACGGCCAGCGCGTAGAGCCAGGAGGCGATGCGGACGAGCTGGCGCATCTCAGGCCCGCTCGATCTTCAGCCAGCGGGCGCAGGCGAGGTAGGCGATGGTGACCACCGCCATCAGGATGATCGACAGCGCCGAGGCCAGTGGAAAATCGCCGCGTCGGCCGATCTGCATCATCACCAGCTGCGGCATCAGAAGCTCGTTGTTGCCGCCCAGGATCTGCGGCGTGATGTAGTCGCCGATGCACAGCACGAAGGTTAGGAAGGCGCCGACCATGATGCCGGGCAAGGTCAGCGGCAGCACGACATGCAGGAAGGTGCGCACCGGCCCGGCGCCGAGATCGGCCGCCGCTTTGCGGTAGCTCGGGCTCAACTGCTTGAGGTTGGCAAAAATCGTCAGCGTCAACAGCATGACGAAGAAATGCACGAAGCCGGTGACGGTGGCGAAACGGGTGTTGGCGAGTTGCACCGGTTCGGCAAACAGGCCGGAGCCGGTCAGCGCCCGGTTGATGACGCCGTTCTGCGCCAGCACCAGCAGCCAGGAGTAGGAGCGCACGACATAGGAGGTCCAGAACGGCAGCACCGCCAGCATCAGCGCCAGCCGCTGCCAGCGCTCCGGCACCTGTTCGGCGAGGATCCAGGCAAAGGGGTAGGCGAGCAGCACCGAGATCACGGTGACTATCGCCGTCACCTGAAGCGAATTCACCATCGCCTGCCAGTAGGAGGGGTTGGTGAAGAACTGGCTGTAATTGGACGCCGTGAAGCCGCCGCCCTCATGCGCCGTCAGGCTGGAAAAACCCATGGCGATGAAGGGCAGCACGAAGAACAGCAACGTCCAGCCGAGCGCCGGCGTGACCAGTGCCCAAGGCAGGGCAGAGCCCGCCCGGGGCAGGGCACGGCCCGCCCGGGGCAGGGGGGTGTTTCCCGAAGGGCTCATGAGCGATATCAGCTCATTTTGCCTGCAGCATTTCGGTCCACATATCCTGCATCTTCTTGTCGAGATCGGCGTTCGGCGCCGGATAGGCCTGGGCGCGCGCCAGGAAGCCCGGCTGCTCGTCGAAGCGTAACACCTTCTTCTGGTCGTCGGTGAGTGCTGCCTTGGTGTTCGCCGGCATGCCCCAGTAGCAGGACGAGGTGGCAAGCCGCGCCTGGCCTTCCGGGCTCATGATGTACTGGATGAATTTCAGCGCCATGTCCTTGTTCTTGGAGTCCTTGAACATGGCCAGCGACTGCGACCACAGCACCGCACCCTCCTTGGGGATGGAGAAGTCCAGCGCCGGGTTCTCCTTGGCCAGCCCCGCCGTCACCCATTCGCCGCCGCCGACCAGTATGTCGACCTCACCCGTCGCCAGCGCCGTCTGGCTGGCGGTCACTTCGCCGACCAGCTTGGCATTGGCCTTCATCTTGAGAAGCTCGTCCTTGAGGGCGGGCAGATCGGCTTCGGTTAGGTCGGCCGTCTTCTTGCCGATGGCGAGCGCGGCCATGCCGATGACCGGCAGGTAATAGTCGTAGATGGCGACCTTGCCCTTGTACTTGTCGCCGGTGAGCGCGGCCATCGACTGCATGTCGGCCGGATCGACCTTGGTCTTGTTGTAGCCGATCGTGTTGTAGCCGAACTTTTCGGTGATGCCGTAGCGCTTGCCGCCGATCACGGTGGAGCCGTCCATCTTCACTTGCGGGAACAGGTCGGCCAGCGGCAGTTTGTCTTCCGGCAGCGGCTCGAACAAGCCCTTTTCGACACCACGCGGCACATCGATGCTGTCGATGACCATCACGTCCCAGTCGCCCGGCTGCGACTGTTCGACGATGGCGAGGCCGGCGCCGGTGCCCTCGAACTCCTTGACGTTGACCTTGACGCCATTGGCCTCCTCGAACGGCTGCAGCAGAGCCGGGTCGGCATGATCGCACCAGATCAGCGCGTTGAGGTCGGCGGCCTCAGCAGCGCTGCCGGCTCCGAGCAGCAGCGCCGTGGCGGCGCACGCGGCATGCAGATGGCTCTTCAGGATGGAAAGCGGATTCCTGGATGCGGATTGTGCGGACATCGAGTGTTCTCCCTTGCCTTTGTGGCTTCTTGCAAAAAATTGAACCAATTCTAAAATTGAGTCAATTCTGTTTTTGTGGCAAGAGGCTGATATGAGCGGATTGCGGGCAAGGCAAAAGGCGGACCGGCACAGGCGCATCATCGAGGCGGCGGCGGAACTTTTCCGCGAGGCCGGTTATGAAGGCGCCAAGATCGAGGCGATCGCCGCGCAGGCCGAAGTCTCGGTCGGCACGATCTACAATTACTATGAGAACAAGGGCGACATCCTCGGCGCCATCGTTTCGCTGGAGGTCAACGAGGTGCTCAATGCCGGGCAGGGCGTCGTCGCCAGGCCGCCGGCCAATGTCGGCGATGCGCTCGACACGTTGATCGGCATCTATATCGAGCACTCGCTGCACTATCTCAGCAAGGAGATGTGGCGGCAGGCGATGGCGATCTCGACGCAACTGCCCGACAGCCCGTTCGGCCAGGCCTACACCGCGCTCGACCGCGCCCTGACCGAACAGATCCGCGCCCTGATCGCCCGGCTGCAGGCGCTCGGCCTGGTGCGGCAGGACATCGACGGCGCAGCGCTCGGCGAACTGATCTTCAACAACATGAACATGATGTTCATCGAATTCGTGAAGCGCGACGCGGCGAAGATCGCCGAGCTGCGCGCGGCGATCCGGAGGCAGAACCGGATATTGGTGGCGGCGATTGCGGTGTGAGAAAGTCAGGAGCAGGCAGGAGAATTCGTCGCTTCCGCATAAGATCTGGTTTCAGACGAGGCTCACCTCTTGAGTTGAGTTTGAAATCTGGTACAACCTAGGAGGGCATAAATAGGGGGAGGGGTAAATGGGGGCGTTTTCCATCTGGCATTGGGCGATCGTGCTGCTGTTGATCGGCGTGCCTGTTTTCTTTGCGGTTCGATCGGCCGCGAAGCCGTCACGCAATCCTGAGGCTCTTGTGGGCTTCGGCGGCTGGTTGATGCTGCTGGCGATCGGTCAGACATTGTCACCGCTGCGCACACTCGCCGACTTCGCCAATTCGGCGGACGGCTACCAGCAACTCATGACCCTCTCAAATGGCCCGCTGGCGGTGTATGGCGAGGTTGCCCTCAATCTGGCATTTCTGGCGCTCAGCTGGTTGTGCTCGTTTCGATGCTGCGGCGAAGCCACCGCTTTCCGCAATTGTTTCTGCTCCAGTGGCTCGCCATCCCTGTCGTGTTTATCCTGGACACGATCTGGATTTCATCAATTCTGGGGGTCTCGGTGAATCAGGTGCTCGCAGGCGATGCGCTGGTGGCCCCCATAGTCTCGTTCGTGCTGACAGGGCTCTGGGTCGCCTACGTCTACAAGTCTGTCAGGGTCCGGAATACGTTCATCAGAGTTGGGGCATCCGCCCAGGTCGCGAGCGCGTCGTAGACCCGGCATTGTCGGGCGCAGCCTCGCAGAGTTGCACGGCTAAGATACAATGATGATGCAGCTTTAGCGACCGGAGCAGTGGTTACTCGAACAGGCGCTGGCGTCACCATGCCGGTTAGAAATTACAATAAATTCAACAATCAATGATGCCATAGAATGAGCGCTCAGCGGCAACAAGGAATTCGGCCCGATTGGTGAGCCTTAGTAAGAAGATAAGAAGCAAACAACCGCACTGCATTTACTGCGGCGGGCTTGTGCTTGGTGATAGCGTCGATCATGTGCCGCCTAAGGGCCTGTTTGATGGGGCATGGAGGCCGAAAGGCGGGGAGGTTACCGCATGTAAGGAATGCCATGCCGGCACGCGCGAGATGGACGATGTAGCTGGCTTCCTGAGCAGAATTTTTCCCAACCCTCAAACCGACGAACAGAGGGACGATGTAGTCCGATCAATCGCATCCCTTGCCCGAAACTATCCGCGTCTTGTAGAAGAGCTAGGGCCGCCAGAACCCGCAGATGAACATGCAGCGGGTGCCGCTACATTCGTCGCGAACGGTCCCATCCTCTCGTCGATAATGGCAACATTCGGGGCGCGTATCGGGTTCGCACTGCACTACCGATTGACGGGCGAGATCATCGGCCCGGCGGGAGGTGCGTTTGTGAATTGGTATTCAAATGCGCAGCGATTTGAGGGAAACCTACCCCAAGAATTTCTTGCAACGTTGGGGCCTGACTACACGATGAGCCAAGGCCGCAAAAACGTTGAGGGCCAATTTGCCTTTGCGTTCGCCTCCAGCCCTGACGGTGTGACGGCTTACTGGGCAACATTCCGACAATCGTTCGCGATAGCTGCTTTCGTATCGCAATCTGCGGCGAACTTCGCCGCAGCACACCCCGATTACGTGGCGCGTCCCGGCTTCCTTCTAGGTTATTCGGTCAAACATTTGGGGTCATGGCCGGGCATCAACGGGGTTCCGTTTTATCGGCCGTATGTCGTCAAGCGCTCATGGAATGGTGCCGCGTGAAGGCGGTACTTTGCCCCTCGGATTACCCGAGGCGAGCATCTTCCATTCTGCTGAGCGCTGGAACTGATCTAAGTAGTTGATTTTGCTGGTGCCCCCGGACGGAATCGAACCGCCGACCTTCGGTTTACAAAACCGCTGCTCTACCAGCTGAGCTACAAGGGCACGGCGCTCCCGTTAGCATATTTGTTGCGCCAGTAAAGACAAAACTCCGTTTTTCCCCGGCATGTCGTATGGACCGCCGGGGAGGAGCATCCTGAAAAGCACCGGATTGCTTCCTACATAGGTGGAAGGTGCAATCGCTTCGAGCAGGGGTGTCGCATGATCAGATTTGTCATCATTCTCCCGATCATCTTCGTGGCCTGGATGCTGCTGGTGAAGATCATCAGCGATGTGAAGAAGGCCAATGTCGACTGGACCGGCGTCACCACCATCATCGGCTTCATCGCGCTGGCCTTCTGGCTTCGCCATGTCACGGGGATGGGGTGAGAGAGCGGGAATAGGGGAATAGGAGAATAGGGGAATAGGGGAATAGGGGAATAGGGGAATAGGGGTTCCCCCCTCGAAAAATCTCCTCGACCTATCGAACCTTTTCCCGCGCTGCGCCGACTGATCTCCAGAGGCGAATGGGTCGCCTCGATCAAGGATCCAGGAGATCATCATGTTCAAGCGCACTCTTACCTCAGGCCTCGTCGCCATTTTCGTCGCCACCGGCGCGCTCGCCGGCACTGTGGGCACGTCGTCGGCCCACGGCATGCACGGCCATCATCATCACCACCATCACAACAAGCACTTCAAGAAGTTCTGGTGGAAGCACAACCATCATCACCACAGGCACGGCAGGGTGATCATTTTCCTTTGATGGAGGGACCCATTCTCCCAAGAGGGCGGCTTCGGCCGCCCTTTTTGCGTTTGACGCCGGAAGCCCCGGGACCCGCCTGCAAGTTCGATATCAAGGTCCAAATTCGAACGCTACGCGGTCCAGGGGCATCGCGTCGAAAGACCTGCAACTGGCTGATTTCCTCGGCTCCAGAAAAATCGAAAAAAGATTCGAACCTTTTTCCTGGCCGCAACGACTGATGATCAAGAGGCGGATGTCGCCTCGGTCAACGAAGCAAGGAGATCATCATGTTCAAGAACACACTCGTTTCTGGCCTCATCGCCACCGCAGTCGCCGCCACTACGCTGGTCGGCACCGTCCAGCCTTCGGCTGCTCACAGCCATCACCACGACCTCGGCATCGGCATTGCCGCCGGCGTCGGCGGCTTCGTCCTCGGCAGCCTGCTCGCCCAGCAGCCCCGTACCGTCTATGTCGACGAAGACGGCGGTTCGTGGCACGTCCGCCGCTGCTACGATCGTTACGCGAGCTACGACGTGGACTCCGACACCTATGTCGGCCACGACGGCTATCGTCACTACTGCCGGCTCTGAGAGGAGGTGGCGTTTCAATCAGCTGAAATGAGGGGCGCCCCACCGCCCCTCTTTTCGCTGTCCGCATGATCTCAAGCCGAGCTGACGCCGCCGATCATCCTGGTCACTTCGGCCGCGGCATCGCGCACCAGCGGGCCGATCTCGGCCAGCCGCTCCGGCGTCACCCGCACGGTCGGTCCCGACACCGAAACGCCGCCGATCGGCTCGCCGAATTCGTTGAAGATGGCTGATGCCACGCAGCGCATGCCGGGATGCCGCTCTTCGTCGTCGACCGACCAGCCGCGCAGCTTTATTCGCGCCAGGTCGTGGGCAAGCGCCGAAATGTCTGAAAGCGTCCTGTCGGTGAAGCGTTGCAGGCCTGCCTTGCGCAGGATGGTTGCGACGCGCTCCGGCTCGAGATGCGCCAACACCGCCTTGCCGATGCCCGACGCATGGAAGGGGCTGCGCGTGCCCGGCCGGAAGAAGGCGCGGATCGCCTGATGCGTCTCGACCTGGCTGACAAAGACCACGCAATCATCCTCGGCGACGCCGAGATTGGCGGTCTCGCCCGTTCTCTCCATCAGCTCCTGCATGACGACACGGGCGCGGTCGACCAGCTTGCGGCGGCGCAGGAACGCCGCGCCCATGCGGTAGGTCTCGACGCCGATCGACCAGAGCTGGTCTGATGTGTCGAATTCGACCATGCCGTGGTTTTGCAGCGTCGTCAGCATGCGGTAGGCGGTGGAGGCGGCAAGGCCGCTCTGCGCTGATATCTCGCTCAGCGACAGGCCGCTGCCTTCCGCGACAATAGCCAGGATGCGCAGTGCCCGGTCGAGGGACTGCACCGAACTGGCCTCCGATGGCCCGTTGAAAGCGCGCGGCCGGCCGCGCTGGCGTTTTTCGGTCATGTCCATGGCGCCATTCTCGACCGATTTCGCCAAACGCACAATGAAAAAGTTTTTCATTCGGACGGCCGGGCGAATTACTGGAAAACGGAAAATATAATAAAATCAGAAGCATGACGCTATTTTCTAGAAATGAAAAAATATTCTGAAAAAATTGAAAAATAGCCGGCTTGCTGGCATCCTCAGCCAATCCAACAATGACAAATCCCGTGGAGGGCTGGAAAATGGCCAGGATGCGCGCTGTCGACGCTGCGGTTCTCGTTCTCGAAAAGGAAGGCATTTCCTGCGCTTTCGGCGTGCCGGGCGCGGCGATCAATCCATTCTACTCGGCGCTGAAGGCGAGGGGGACGATCCGCCACGTGCTTGCCCGCCACGTCGAGGCCGCCTCGCATATGGCGGAAGGCTATACCCGCGCCAAGGCAGGCAATATCGGCCTGTGCATCGGCACCTCGGGTCCGGCCGGCACCGACATGATCACCGGGCTTTATTCGGCGGCGGCGGATTCCATTCCGATCCTGTGCATCACTGGCCAGGCGCCGCGCGCGCGGCTGAACAAGGAGGATTTCCAGGCCGTCGACATATCAGCCATCGCCGCGCCGGTCGCCAAATGGGCGGTCACCGTCATGGAGCCTTATCTCGTACCGATGGCGCTGCAGAAGGCATTTCATCTGATGCGCTCGTCACGTCCCGGCCCGGTGCTGATCGACCTGCCGGTCGACGTGCAACTGGCCGAAATCGAATTCGACATCGATGCTTATGAGCCTTTGACGCCGTTCAAGCCGGCCATGACGCGCGCGCAGGCCGAAAAGGCGTTGACCATGCTCAACGCGGCGGAAAAGCCGCTGATCGTCGCCGGCGGCGGCATCATCAACGCCGATGCGTCGGATCTGCTCATCGAATTCGCCGAAATTTCGGGCGTGCCGGTCATCCCGACCTTGATGGGCTGGGGCGCGATCCCCGACGACCACCGCCTGATGGCCGGCATGTGCGGGCTGCAGACGTCGCACCGCTATGGCAATGCGACGATGCTGGAAGCCGACTTCGTCTTCGGTATCGGCAACCGCTGGGCCAACCGCCACACCGGCTCCGTCGATGTCTACACAAAGGGGAAAAAGTTCATCCATGTCGATATCGAGCCGACGCAGATAGGCCGTGTCTTCGCGCCGGACCTCGGCGTCGTGTCGGATGCCGGGGCGGCGTTGAAGATGTTGCTCGACGTCGCCACTGAGTGGAAGACGGCCGGCAAGCTGCGTGATTGGTCGGGCTGGGCGAAGGAGTGCCAGGACCGCAAGAAGACCATGAAGCGCAAGACGCATTTCGACCAGGTGCCGCTGAAGCCGCAGCGTGTCTATGAGGAGATGAACAAGGCATTCGGTCGCGACGTCACCTATGTCACCACGATCGGCCTGTCGCAGATCGCCGGCGCGCAGTTCCTGCATGTCTACAAGCCGCGCAACTGGATCAATTGCGGCCAGGCCGGCCCGCTCGGCTGGACCTTGCCGGCGGCGCTTGGCGTTCGCGCCGCCGATCCCGACCGCACCATCGTGGCCCTGTCTGGCGACTATGATTTCCAGTTCATGATCGAGGAGCTGGCGGTCGGCGCGCAGCACAAATTGCCCTATCTGCATGTCGTCGTGAACAACGCCTATCTCGGCCTGATCCGCCAGGCGCAGCGCGGTTTTTCGATGGATTTCGAGGTCAGTCTCGCTTTCGAGAACATCAACCGCTCAGGCGATCCCGAGGCCGGCTATGGCGTCGACCACGTCGCCGTTGCCGAAGCCATGGGCTGCAAGGCGGTCAGGGTGCGCAAGCCGGAAGAGTTCGCGGGTGCCTTCAAGGAGGCGCAGCGGCTGATGAAAGAACATCAGGTGCCGGTCGTGCTCGAATTCATCCTCGAGCGCGTCACCAACATCTCCATGGGCACGGAGATCGACAAGGTGACCGAATTCGAGGACCTTGCCGAACATCAGGAAGACGCGCCGACGGCGATCGTCATGCTCGACTAAGGACTAAGAAGGACAAAAAGAATGCCGCGTTTTTCAGCCAATCTGTCGATGCTCTTTGGCGAGCATGATTTCCTCGACCGTTTCGATGCCGCCGCCCGCGCCGGCTTCAAGGGCGTCGAATATATCGGCCCCTATGACCATGCGCCCGATGTCGTCGCCGCCCGGCTGAAGAAGAACGGCCTGACCCAGGTGCTGTTCAACCTGCCGGCGGGTGACTGGGGCAAGGGAGAGCGCGGCATCGCCGTGCTGCCGGACCGGGTGCCGGAATTCCGCCAGGGCATCGCCAAGGCGATCACCTACGCGCAAGCGCTTGGCTGCCAGCAGGTCAATTGCCTGGCCGGCATCGCGCCCGCCGGCGCCGACCGCAAGGTGCTGGAGGATGTCTTTGCCGAAAACCTCGCCTTCGCGGCGGAAAAGCTGGAGCAGGCCGGCATCAGACTGCTGATCGAGCCGATCAACACGCGCGATATTCCAGGCTTCTTCCTCAACTATTCCGACCAGGCGCTGGCGCTGATCGATCGCGTCGGCTCAAAGAACCTGTTCCTGCAATACGACATCTATCACATGCAAATCATGGAGGGGGATCTCGCCCGTACCATCGAGGCAAACCTCGGCCGCATCGCGCATATCCAGCTTGCGGACAATCCCGGCCGTCACGAGCCGGGGACGGGCGAGATCAACTATCCCTTCCTCTACGAGCACATCGACCGCATCGGCTATTCCGGCTGGGTCGGGGCTGAGTACAAGCCGAAGGCGGGTACGGAAGCTGGGTTGGGATGGTTCCGGGAATTGGTCGGGCAGGGAAGTGCTGCGGCGTAAGCGCTAGAGGCCCCCTCATGCGGCCCTTCGGGCCACCTTCTCCCCGGTGGGGAGAAGAGACAGGCACCTCCGTTGGCGACCTCTTCTCCCCTCGGGGAGAAGGTGGCCCGAAGGGCCGGATGAGGGGGCGTTTCACACAGTCATTTGGAGAACCACAATGGAAACCATCGGCTTCATCGGCCTCGGCATCATGGGCGCGCCGATGGCGGGGCATCTGCTCGACGCCGGCTACAAGGTCATCGCCAGCAACCATCGATCGAAACCCGCCGCCGATCTCGTCGCCAAGGGTCTGAAGTCAGTTTCCGGCCATGCCGCCGTGGCCAAGGCTGCCGACATCATCATCCTGATGGTGCCCGACACGCCGCAGGTGGCCGATGTGCTGTTCGGCGAGAATGGCGTCGCGTCCGGCCTGTCGAAGGGCAAGCTGGTCATCGATATGAGCTCGATCTCGCCGATCGAGACCAAGATTTTTGCTGGGAAAATCAACGGTCTGGGCTGCGACTATCTCGACGCCCCGGTCTCGGGCGGCGAGGTTGGCGCCAAGGCGGCATCCCTCACCATCATGGTCGGCGGCGAGGAGAAACCCTTCGACCGCGCCAAACCCATCTTCGAGAAGATGGGCAAGAACATCACCCTGGTCGGGCTCAACGGCGTTGGCCAGACCACCAAGGTGGCCAACCAGATCGTTGTCGCGCTGACCATTGAAGCCGTCGCCGAAGCGCTTGTTTTTGCATCGAAAGCCGGCGCCGATCCGGCCAAGGTCCGGCAGGCGCTGATGGGCGGCCTGGCGGCTTCGCGCATCCTGGAAGTGCATGGCGAGCGCATGGTCAAGCGCACCTTTGCGCCGGGCTTTCGCATCGAACTGCACCAGAAGGACCTCAATCTGGCGCTGGAAGGCGCGAAAGCGCTCGGCGTGTCGCTGCCCAACACCTCGACCACGCAGCAGCTGTTCAATTCCTGCGCGGCCAATGGCGGCGCCAAGGAAGATCATTCGGCTCTGGTCAGGGCGCTGGAGCGGATGGCCAATTTCGAGGTCGGCAGCGAGGCTGCCGGCACCCAGGGCAAAGCGGCATAGGTCAGGAGAGGGCGGCGCAACGTTCCCAAGCCGCCAACTCTTGGCCCATCGAAGAACGGGTTCCGGCGTCTGTCGCCGGAACCCGTTTCTCGTTTCGAGTGGTTCCTGGCAGGCGGCCTGCCGTTTCCCAGTCAGCCGCGCTTCAAGAATGTCCGCGCCACGTAAAGACTGATCGCCGCGGCATTCGATACGTTGAGCGAATGGATCGCGCCGGGCATGTCGAGCCGCGCCAGCGTGGTCACCGTCTCGCGTGTCTTCTGGCGCAGGCCCTTGCCTTCGGCGCCCAGCACCAGCGCGATCTTTTCTCCGGCAAAGCTCTTTTCGAGTTCGGCCGGCGCGTCCGAATCAAGCCCGATGGTGCGGAAGCCCGCCTCGTGCAGCTGGCCGAGCGCGTCGGCGAGGTTCTTCACCTCGATCTGATCGATGTGCTCCAGCGCGCCGGAGGCGGATTTCGCCAGCACGCCCGATTCTTGCGGGCTGTGGCGGGCCGTGGTGATCAGCGCGCCGGCGCCAAAGGCGACCGCCGAGCGCAGGATGGCGCCGACATTGTGCGGATCGGTGACCTGGTCGAGCACCAGCACCAGCCTTGCATCACCAAGCGCGTCAAGCCGCTTCGGTTTCAGCGGCTCGGCCTCGATCAGCACGCCCTGATGCACGGCGTCCGACCCGGTGATCTTGTCGATGTCCCTGGGTTCGACCAGTTCCGTCTTGAAGGGCAGCGCGGCGAGATCGGCTATTTCCAGGCGCTCGGCCGCGTTGCGCGTCACCAGCATTTTTCTGATCTTGCGGCGCGGATTGTCGAGTGCGGCGCGCACCGTGTGCAGGCCATAGAGCCGCACCAGGCCGTCCGCGGCATTTTCGCCCGGCGGAACCGGCTGTCGTGGCCTGAACGCCGGCGCGCCGCCGCTTTTCTCGTCGCGATAGGCGCGGCGCAGCTTGGCGTAATGGGTGTCTTTGGGAGTGTTGGTTTTATCGCTCATGGCTGGCTTCTATAGCCGTGTCCTCCGGCCATGGATATGGCCCGTCGTCGCAGCCGGCGAACAACATCGAAAAACCCTTGTTGCGCGGTTGACACCCAATGGGCTTGCCGCCATAAGGCGCTGCGCTGGTTTCGGAGAACACATAACTCGGGTCCGGATTGGCGCGAATGCCTCGTTGCATGGCTCCGGCGGCAGACTGGAGAGGTGCCCGAGTGGTTAAAGGGGACGGACTGTAAATCCGTTAGCTTAGCTTACGTTGGTTCGAATCCAACCCTCTCCACCACTGCCGGCCCGGAAGCCCTGAAACGCGAAAAGAATCGGACCGAAAAGTGCATGGCGCTTTTCGGGTGAATCCGGTACTTCAGGAACGGTGCGGGTATAGCTCAGTGGTAGAGCAGCAGCCTTCCAAGCTGAATATGCGGGTTCGATTCCCGCTACCCGCTCCAGACACTCATCCCCGGCAAACCGAAACACCGCGCACCAGGCGCAGTGCTCCAATCGCGGTGTCCGCGACGCGCTAGCTGTTGAACGCGGATGCGACCTGGTGCTGCTGCGGCACCTGGCCGTTCGGCGTCAGCTTGTCGACGATGCCGGGCAAGGCCGTGGACAGTTGCTTGAGCAGTTCCTGCTCGTCCATTCCGGTCCGTTGCGCGATCTCGCGTATGATCTGCGGTCCGATTGCAGTGCCGAGATCATTGGCGTTGATCGGCTGGTTTTGGCCGGTGCCGACCCAGGAATCCGCGGCATTGCCATGGCCGGCATTTCTGAGCTTGTCGAGCAGGCCGCCCAATCCGCCAACCAGGCCGCCATCGGCGGACGTGGTTTCCGTCGGGGCGGGGCCGGTTGGAGCAGGAGCGGGAGACTGCTCGGGCTGTTCGGCACTTCTGCCGCTCAGCATTTTTCCGACCAGCAATGCGCCGAGCGCGATCATCAGTGGTTTGGTGATGTTGCCGCCGGGAACGGCATTGTCAAAAAGTCCCATAGTGGATCCTCCATAGCGACCAAGCCCGACCCTGCTCAACAATGGAGCATTCGGGCGGAATTTCAAGCTGGCTTGAGGTTTTGACAATCATATGAAAATGTCCGGCTGGCGGGGGATGGAGAGGAAAAAAATGGGTATCATCAGCTGGATCATTCTCGGCGTGGTCGCCGGCTTCATCGGCAGCAAGATCGTCAACAAGACCGGCCAGGGCATGATCATGGATATCGTGCTCGGCATCGTCGGCGCCATTGTCGGCGGCCTGATCTTCAGTGCCTTCGGCGCGTCGGGCGTCACCGGCCTCAACATCTACAGCCTGATCGTCGCGGTGGTTGGCGCGGTGGTCGTCCTGTGGGCTTACCATCAGTTCAGCGCAAAGCGGACGCTTTAGGCGCTAGCCGGATCGTCTGAAGTTTCGAACTATTGCTGCTGGGAGGCGAGGAGAACGGCTCAGGGCCGGCATACCCAGCAGCGGCTCGCCTATGGCATCAACACCGTGTCGGCGGCGGCGAAGAAGATCAGCGTTCCCGCGATGAACACCGCCCAGCCGACAAGCGACTTGCGGATAGCGGCCTTGTGCTCGGCGTCGGAGTTCTTGTTCTGGTCAAAATCGGTCATGGGAACTCCCCTGATTGATCATGCCGTCGTCGATTCGACGGGTCTTTGCCGGTTGGACAATCTTTTTCGGCTCGGCAACAACTCGTGCGTGAGCGCCTGCTTGGGTGGTGAGGCTATGCGACGACGGCCAGCCGGCGCTGGCGCTGATCCAGCGACACGATGGTCAGCCCGCTGCCGACAACCAGCAGGATACCGCAGACCGCCAGCGTGTTGGGGAATTGCCCGAACACCAGCAGGCCTGAAATGACCGCCCAGACGGTGAAGCAATAGTAGAACGGTGCCACGGCGCTGGTCGGTCCGACGCGATAGGCCATGAAGATGAAGAAGTGGCCGAAGATCAGGAAAAAACCGGCGCCGGCCATCAGCAGCAGGTGGTGCGTCCCGGGCACGACCCAGCGCTCGGAAACCAGATGCGCGGCACCGGCGCCGATCAGCACCACCACGACGGCGGAAATCGCCACGATCATCCCCGGCACTTCGGCCGCGACCCGTCTGCCGGCAAGGTCGCGCGCCGCCGCAAGCGCGGCGTTGCCGAGCGCCAGCAGTGCGTAGACCGAAATGCCTTGCATGGTCGGTTGCGCCACCATCAGGGCGCCGATGAAGCCGAGCCCGATCAGCGCCATGCGCTGGCCGCCGATCCGTTCGCCAAACAGGATCGAGGAGCCGACCAGCATCAAGAGCGGCGTGATCTGTCCGAGCGCGGTGGAATCCGCGATCTGCATGTTGGCGAGCGCCACGACATAGCAAAGGATCGCTGCCATCTCGAGCAGGTTCCTGTGCAGCACGCGCCTGTCGAAGATCAGTGGGATCTGCTTGCCGTAGCCCAGCGCGAACAACAGCGGGAAGCCCCAGAGCGCTGCCGCCACGCCGCGCAGAAACAGCACTTCATAGGACGGCAGGCCCGCCGTCGCGAGCTTCATCATCGTGTCGTTGACGAGATACGACCCCGTCGAGACGATCATGAACAGCGGGCCGCGGACGGAGGCAGGGATGAAATGCATTCGGTCACAACATCAGACCCCGGTTACGACCGCAATGGGCCATGGCCTGGCCTTGAATCAGACAGGGCGGGCAAGCAAGGCCGCGCTATCGCGGCTTCGATGCATCGGTCTGTCACCCATTTCATTTCGTCTCCGGCCTTCCTATATCAGCGCCACATCCCCGCAATCGGATCGATGGTTCGGACTGAGTGACACGGCACCCAGCCAAAAGACGCTTGTGTTTTTTGGCCTTTGTCGCTAATCGCCCCGCATTCGACTGAACTGAAGGTCCAGGCCGTCCAAGGAAAGAGACTATGGCAAAAGGTAAATTCGAGCGTAACAAGCCTCACGTGAACATCGGCACGATTGGCCACGTCGACCATGGCAAGACGTCGCTGACGGCGGCGATCACCAAGTATTTTGGCGAATACAAGCGCTACGACCAGATCGACGCTGCCCCTGAAGAAAAGGCGCGCGGCATCACGATCTCGACGGCGCACGTCGAATACGAGACGGCCAACCGCCACTACGCTCACGTCGACTGCCCCGGCCACGCCGACTATGTGAAGAACATGATCACCGGTGCCGCGCAGATGGACGGCGCGATCCTGGTCGTGTCGGCCGCCGACGGCCCGATGCCGCAGACCCGCGAGCACATCCTGCTTGCCCGTCAGGTCGGCGTGCCGTCGATCGTGGTGTTCTTGAACAAGGTCGACCAGGTCGACGACGCCGAGCTGCTCGAACTGGTCGAGCTCGAGGTTCGCGAGCTTCTGACCAAGAACGAATTCCCCGGCGACGACATTCCGATCGTCAAGGGTTCGGCTCTGGCTGCTCTGGAAGACTCGGACAAGAAGATCGGCGAGGACGCGATCCGCGAGCTGATGGCTGCGGTCGATGCCTACATCCCGACGCCGGTTCGTCCGCTCGACAAGCCGTTCCTGATGCCGATCGAAGACGTGTTCTCGATCTCGGGCCGCGGCACGGTCGTGACCGGTCGCGTCGAGCGCGGCATTGTCAAGGTTGGCGAGGAACTCGAGATCATCGGCATCCGTCCGACGACCAAGACGACCTGCACCGGCGTCGAGATGTTCCGCAAGCTGCT
>NZ_QGGH01000018.1 GCF_003148495.1 Mesorhizobium loti | reverse complement strand
CGGCCGACTACGGCGCCGACGTCAAGCCGCGGCTGAAGGTCATCAAGACCGAGGAGCCGAGTGGCCGCAAGGCAGGCGTCAAGGTCAAGAGCGTCGCTGAGCTGGTCGACAAGCTCAAGAACGAAGCCGGCGTGCTGTAAGCGATCGGGAAAGGAACAAGAAAAATGGCTATTCTCCTCATCGCAGAACACGACAACGCAACGCTTTCCGACCAGACCGCCAAGGCGCTGTCGGCCGCCTTGCAGATCGGCTCGGACGTGCATGTGCTGGTTGCCGGCAAGGGCGCCAAGCCGGCAGCGGACGCCGCCGCCAAGCTGAAGGGCGTGAGCAAGGTGCTGTTGGCCGAAGCCGACGAGCTTGCCGAGCGCCTTGCCGAACCGACGGCAGCGCTCGTCGTGTCGCTGGCAGGCGCTTACGACACCATCATCGCGCCGGCGACCTCGTCGGGCAAGAATGTCGCGCCGCGCGTGGCAGCGCTGCTCGATGTCGCGCAGGTGTCCGAGATCATCGAAGTGGTGTCGCCCGACACTTTCAAGCGGCCGATCTATGCCGGCAACGCCATCCAGACGGTGCAGTCGAGCGACGCCAAGAAGGTGATCACGGTCCGCACGGCCTCGTTCCAGGCAGCCCCCGAGGGTGGCTCGGCGGCGGTCGAGAGTATCAAGGCGGCAGCCAATCCCGGCCTGTCCACCTTCGTCGAGAACAAGCTTTCCGAGACCGACCGTCCGGAGCTGACCTCGGCCAAGATCATCATCTCGGGTGGTCGTGCGCTGGGTTCGGCGGAGAAGTTCCAGGAGGTCATCCTGCCGGTCGCCGACAAGCTCGGTGCGGCGGTCGGCGCTTCGCGCGCGGCGGTCGACGCCGGCTATGCGCCGAACGACTGGCAGGTCGGCCAGACCGGCAAGGTGGTTGCCCCCGATCTTTACATCGCGGTGGGCATCTCCGGCGCCATCCAGCACCTCGCCGGCATGAAGGATTCGAAGGTCATCGTCGCCATCAACAAGGACGAGGAGGCGCCTATCTTCCAGGTTGCCGACTACGGCCTTGTCGGCGATCTCTTCGTCATTCTGCCGGAGCTGCAAAAGGCGCTTTGACGCTTTCTGCCAAAGCGTATTAAATAGTGAGGGGTGGGGTAGACGAAGTCGCCCCGCCCTTTTAGTTTGCACTGCACAAAAACCAGGCCGCAAAGGCCAAAAGCAATTCCAGCAAAAGTGCGCAGCGGTTTTGCGTCCGGAATTGCGGAAAACAAAAAGGTGGAGCGCTTTCGCAATTCATGCGGAAGGGCTCAGGACGGGATCGGTGTAATGAGCAAGATCGAGACGATCGGCATCATCGGCGCGGGCCAGATGGGCGGCGGCATCGCCCATGTCTCCGCGCTTTCGGGCTACAAGGTACTGATCTACGATATATCCCCCGACCGCATAGAGAAGGGCATCGCCACCATCAGCGGCAACATGGCCCGCCAGGTGGGGTCGGGCAAGCTCGACGAAAAGGTGCGCAACGACGCGATGGGCCGCATTTCGGCCGCCCCGGCGATGGCCGATCTTGCCGGCGCCGATCTGGTCATCGAGGCGGCGACCGAGGACGAGACGGTCAAGCGCAAGATTTACGCCCAGCTCTGTCCGCAGCTCAATCCCGAAGCCATCCTCGCGACCAACACCTCGTCGATCTCGATCACGCGGCTTGCCGCGCAGACCGACCGGCCGGAGCGGTTCATCGGCATACATTTCATGAACCCGGTGCCGCTGATGAAGTTGGTCGAACTGGTGCGCGGCATCGCCACCGAGGACCAGACCTTCGAGGCAGCCAAGACCTACGTGAAGCAGCTCGACAAGACGATCACGGTCTCGGAGGATTTTCCGGCCTTCATCGTCAACCGCATCCTGCTGCCGATGATCAACGAGGCGATCTACACGCTCTATGAGGGCGTCGGCTCGGTCGATGCCATCGACACCGCTATGCGGCTCGGCGCCAACCATCCGATGGGACCGCTGCAGTTGGCTGACTTCATCGGGCTCGATACCTGCCTGTCGATCATGCAGGTGCTGCATGACGGCCTGTCGGACTCGAAGTACCGCCCTTGTCCGCTGCTGGTGAAATATGTCGAGGCCGGCTGGCTCGGCCGCAAGACCGGGCGTGGCTTCTACGATTATCGCGGCGAGCATCCCGTCCCGACGCGCTGATCAGATCCGCGTCAGCGGAAACCCGAAGCCTCTCGGATCAGAGGTTGATACCCGGATCAGGAGGCCGCAGCCAGCGGCTCGGGCGGCACTGCCTTGCCGTCCACAATCTCCCCTTCCGGCGCCACGCAAACGCAGCCACGGCCGGCCGCCTTGGCCGCATAGCAAGCTGCATCGGCCCTAGCGATGATCTCGTCGACCTCGCCGCAATTGGCGCTGATCGCGGCCAGCCCGATGCTCGCGCCGATCACGTGAGGACGGCCGTCCCAGGTGAAGTCCAGGCCGCCGATCGAATCGATGATGGAGCGCGCAGCGATCTTGGCACCGGCTGCCGAACCCGATTTCAAAATGACCGCGAATTCATCGCCGCCCAGACGAGCAACGATGTCCTCTGGACCAAGCACGCCGCGAACCGCCGCGGCAACCCGTTTCAGCAGCGCGTCTCCCGCCGCGTGGCCGCCCGTATCGTTGACCAGTTTGAAATGGTCGAGATCGATGAACATGAACTGGTGTCCGCCGCCTTTGCCCGAGGTACCGTCCTTGCGGGCCTGACCGACCAGTTCCTCCATGGCGCGAATGAAGCTCGAGCGATTGGCAAGGCCGGTCAGCGCGTCATGCGCGGCGGCATGGGCGAGCTGGCGCTGCAGCGCGCGCGCATCGGTAAAGTCCTGGAAAACGATGACCAGCCCGCAGAATTCGTTCCGCTCGTTGATGATCGGCGACACGACCTGACGGATGCTGCAGCGTGTGTCGTCGCGCCGGATGAGAACGGCGCGGCTGTTCTGATCTGCGGGCGCCAGGCCGCCGATCGCCGGTCGGATCACACCGATCCGGTGCCCCGTCTCCTCGTCAACTGCCCAGTAGACATGGCCAAGCATCTTGCCGAGAGCCTCGCCGCCGGCAACACCGGTCAGCTTTTCGGCGACCGGATTCATGAAGGTGACGCGGTTTGCGGCATCGGTGCAGATGACGGCATCACCGATCGACTGCAGGGTCACCCTCAGCCGCTCCTTTTCATCGGCAAGCATTGCCGCCGATACGGTGAGGCGTGCTTCGGCCTCCTTGCGTCGGGTGATGTCGGTCAGGCTGCCAATGGCCCTGATCAGCCGGCCATCCTCGTCACGCTCGATGGCCTTGCCGCGGTCGAGGATCCACATCCAGTGGCCATCCTTGTGGCGCATCCTGAACTCGGCTTCAAAGAACGGCGTCTTGCCCTCGAGATGGGCGCGATCCGCTTCCGCGACAATCTCGCGATCGTCGGGATGGATCATCGTCAGCCAGCGGTCGGTGTCGCCATCGAGCTCGCCATCCGCATAGCCCAGCATCTTGACCCAGGTCGAGGAATAGGTCGTGCCGCCCTTGCGCATGTCGAGGTCCCAGACACCTTGGCCGGCGCCGGCCAGGGCGAAATTCCAACGCGTTTCCGCTTCGGCAATGCGCGCCTCGGCCTGCTTGCGTGCGTCGATGTTCTCGATTTGCGAGACAAGATAGAGCGGGCGGCCGCTGTTCTCGTCGCGAATGACCGAGCCCGCAAGATGGGCCCAGACCGGCGTTCCGTCCTTCCTGAGATAGCGCTTCTCGAAGTGGAAGGAATTGACCGTGCCCGCCTTCAGATCGTCCATCGTCTCCCGCCCGATCTGCAGATCGTCGGGATGCGTGATCTGGAAGAAGGTCAGCGCCTCGATCTCTTCACGGCTGTAGCCAAGCATGGCGGCGAAGGCCGGATTGGTCTCGCGAATGCGCCCGTCGAGACCGACAACGGCCATACCGATCGCCGAATCCGCCATGGCGCGGCGGAAGCGCATCTCGCTCTCGGCGATCTGCTGACGATCCTCGCTGATCCGACGGGTGGACATGACAGCGAGGAACAGCGCGCCCGCCGCCACCGCCACCGAGATCTGCATGCAGAGTTTCAGCGCTTCGGTGCCGAGGTCCAGGCGCGACAGCAGGATCGAAGCCGCTAGGACGCCCAGGCCGGCCACGAGCAACGCCAAGCCTGCATGCCCAAGAGATTTTCGGCTGGTCAATCCTCGCCACATCACGATACGTGCCACCCCCGTGCGCAAACGCATGTTCTCGCATCAACCTTGACGGATCGATTTTAAGGAAAGGTTGCGTCCGGCATACCGGCGCCATCGCTAACCGGCAAACAATTGCCGGCATGATTAAGGATCGGTGTGCATGGGCTCGGGATCGTGGCGGAACGCTACCAGCGCACGAAAAATCGTCCGCCGAGCGCACCGAGCAACGCGAGTGCTGCGATCGCTATCGTGTACCAGGTGGCGACGAAAAGCGGCGAATCGTCGAAGCAGTGCGCGGCGTAGAAGGTCGCCGCCAGCCCGCCGGCGAGCAGACCCGCCACCGCACCGGCCAGCACCGGCCGTGTCGGCGCGCCGTAGCGCAGCATCCACAGGAAGATGGCAAGCGGACCGAGGCCGATCAACGGGATGAAGCCCATGCAGATCATCATGTTGGAGCCGACCATCCTTGTTCCCCACAGCGCCTCCGGCACCATGAAAAGCTCCAGAATCACCGCCACTGCTACCAGCACCGGAGCCGCGGCCATCCAGGCCATCGCCCGGCCCGTCGAGGCACCCGGCGTCGACAAGGCGCGGATCAAGGCAAAGGCGCTGACCGCAAGCACGATGGTGAAGACGAATTTGGAGAGGAAGCGCATCGTGTGCGCGGCCGCCATGAAATCAGGGCGCGGGCCGATGGTCAGCAGGAAAACGGCTGCAGCGATGACAACGGCCGCACCGGCGGCCATCCACCACGCCGACTGCAGCGGCATCGCCTTGCTGCTTGCATCGGCGTCCAGCGCCTTGATGAGATCGTCCGTCCTCATGTCATTCCCGCCCGAACCGCCCCTGCCCGAATCGCTTGGCTATCGCGGCAAGTCCCCGATGCAGCGACACACGCACCGCCGTCTCGCTGATACCGAACTTTGCTGCCGTCTCACCGATGGACCGCCCTTCCACCGAAACGGCCGAGACCACGGAGCGCTGCGCCGGCGACAGGCCGTCCAATGCCCGATTGATGTCGCGTTCGCTGACGGTCTCGGTTTCCGGCTCGGCGAAGGTCTCGGCGATATCGTCGACATCGATCTCGATGCGCCGCCCACGCCGCCGAAACGCGTCGATCAGCTTGAAGCGGGCAATCGCATAGATCCATGGCAACACCGGCGCGTCCTGGCGCCAGGTATGCCGTTTCACATGAATGGCCAACAAGGTTTCCTGCACGACATCCTCGGGATCGACCCCGCCCTGCACGATCTTGCGCCGAACAAAACCGCGCACCAGCGCGGCAATCCGGTGCAGAAAGTCGGCATAGGCCTTCTCGTCTCCCGCGATCGCGGCCCGCATCAGCCGGGAAAGCTCGGCCTCATCCTTGCCGCTCACAAGAGTTACTCCCCCGATTTTCGCGTCTCGGCGCTGATTTGTTACGTGGCCGGCGAAATAATGTCCAAGCCAAATTACCGGCAAATCACGAAAGTTTGTGCCTCGGCGTCTGATTAAAATCCGCAAGACAATGTTGACTATCCTTGTCATGTATCGATAGGTGCAGCCGTGACAGACTGAAGACTCCCCGAGATCGAGGACAATGCCATGAAATACGCTCTTTCCACCCTCGTCGGCGCCACCGCGCTGGCAATCAGCCTGATCGGCGGCCCGGCGATGGCGGAAGATGATGGCATCATTGTCTACAACGCCCAGCATGAAAACCTGGCCAAGGCGTGGGCCGAAGGCTTCACCAAGGAAACCGGCATCAAGGTCACCGTGCGCAATGGCGGCGACAGCGACTTCTCCAACCAGATCGTCGCCGAAGGTACGTCTTCGCCGGCCGACGTCTTCCTGACCGAAAATTCACCGGCCATGGTGCTGGTCGAGACATCAGGCCTGTTCGCACCGGTCGACGCCGACACGCTGGCACAGGTTCCGCAGGACTATCAGCCGGCCAGCGGCAAATGGGTCGGCGTCGCCGCGCGCAGCACGGTCTTTGCCTATAACAAGACCAAGCTGACCGCCGACCAGCTGCCCAAGTCGATGCTTGACCTCGCCGATCCGAGCTGGAAGGGCCGTTGGGCCGCCTCCCCGTCGGGCGCCGATTTCCAGGCCATCGTCAGCGCGCTGCTTCAGCTCAAGGGCGAGGCCGCCACGGCGGACTGGCTGAAGGCGATGAAGACCAATTTCACCGCCTATAAGGGCAACAGCACGGTGATGAAGGCGGTCAATGCCGGTGAGATCGAAGGAGGCGTGATCTACCACTATTACTACTTCGGCGATCAGGCCAAGACCGGTGAAAACAGCAAGAATGTCGAGCTGCACTATTTCAAGAACCAGGATCCGGGCGCGTTCGTTTCGATCTCCGGCGGCGGTGTGCTGGCCTCGAGCAAGCATCCTAAGGAAGCCCAGGCCTTTCTGAAATGGGTGACCGGCAAGGGCGGCCAGGACGTGCTGAAGACTGGCGATTCCTTCGAATACGCGGTCGGCAAGGGTGCGAAGTCTAACCCGAAGCTGGTGCCGCTCGCCGATCTGCAGGCACCGAAGGTCGATGCTACGACGCTGAACTCCAAGAAGGTCACCGATCTGATGACGGCAGCCGGCTTGCTTTAGTTGTCATTCCTCCTAAAAGGACAACCGACCACGCTCCCGCGGAAATTCGCCTTCCGCGGGAGTGATTTTGTTTTTCGAGATGGCATTCGTCGATGACGACACGCTGTGTTCCCTACCGCGATCGCGTCCCTTCAATTGCTGCCGCTGGACGGCAACGGCACGGCGTCTGACCTGATGCAGTCTGCGGTCGATCTCGCGCGCTCGGGCCTGCCTTTGGGCACAGGCCGAAGGGCGCGCCGACGCGCACCGCTTTGGCTGGTCGTCGCCGCCATCTTCGTTGCGCTGCTGGCGCTGGTGCCACTTGCCTTCATCATCTGGATCGCGGTGCAGACCGGTTGGGAGACCGTCTCGGCGCTGGTCTTCCGGCCGCGTGTCGGCGAGCTTCTGGTCAATACTGTCCTGCTGGTCGCGCTCTCCGTGCCGATCACCATCGTGCTGTCGGTTGCGCTGGCCTGGCTGACCGAGCGCAGCGACCTGCCGGCGGCCCGGCTCTGGGCCTGGCTGTGCGTGGCGCCGCTCGCCATACCGGCTTTCGTGCACAGCTATGCCTGGATCACCATGGTGCCGGGACTGCACGGCCTGTGGGCCGGCGTGCTGGTTTCCGTGATCGCCTATTTCCCGTTCCTGTATCTGCCGGTGTCGGCGGCGTTGCGCCGTCTCGATCCCGCCCTGGAGGACGCCGCCGCCGCACTCGGCCTTGGACCCTGGCGCGTCTTCTGGCGTGTCGTGCTGCCGCAATTGCGGCTCGCCATCTGCGGCGGCTCGCTGCTGGTCGGCCTGCACCTGCTGGCCGAGTACGGCCTCTATGTCTTCATCCGCTTCGACACCTTCACCACGGCGATCGTCGACCAGTTCCAGTCGACCTTCAACGGACCGGCCGCCAACATGCTGGCTGGCGTGCTGGTGAGCTGCTGCTTCGTGCTGCTCGGCCTCGAAGTGCTGGTGCGCGGCGAGGAACGCTATGCTCGTGTCGGCTCCGGCGCCGCGCGCTATCAGCAGCGCACAAGCCTCGGACGCGCCACCATCCCGAGCTTGCTCTTGCTTGTCATCACCACGCTGCTGGCGCTCGGCGTGCCGTTCGTCACCATCGGCGGCTGGCTTGCCGCCGGTGGCGCCGATGTCTGGCGCTTCGACGAGATCGGCCTGGCGCTTGGCCAGACGCTGTTCCTGGCGCTCGCCGGCGCATTGCTCGCCACGGTCGCCGCGATGCCAATGGCCTGGATCTCGATCCGCGCGCCGGGGCCATTGCAGCGTCTGCTGGAGGGCTGCAATTACATCGTCGGCTCGTTGCCGGGGGTCGTCATTGCGCTGGCGCTGGTCACCATCACCGTGCGCATCGCGCTGCCGCTCTACCAGACCCTGTTCACCATCCTGGTTGCCTATGCGCTAATGTTCCTGCCGCGCGCGCTGGTCAGCCTGCGGGCGTCGATCGCGCAGGCACCGGTCGAACTCGAACGCGCCGCTTCCAGCCTCGGCCGGCCGCCGCTGCAGGCGCTGTGGTCAACGACGATCCGCCTGTCGGCGCCAGGTGCCGCGGCTGGCATGGCGCTGGTGGCGCTCGGCATCATGAACGAACTGACCGCGACCCAGATGCTGGCGCCGAACGGCACCCGCACGTTGGCGATGGCCTTCTGGTCCTATAGCGGCGAGATTGATTATGCCTCCGCGGCACCTTACGCCTTCATCATGGTGGCGATGTCGCTTCCCTTGACCTGGCTGCTCTATGTCCAGTCGAAACGGATGGCCGGACGATGAGTTTTCTCGAAATCAGCGGCCTGCACAAGCATTACGGCCCGGTGGCCGCCCTTGCCGGCGTCGACCTGAACGTCGCCAGCGGGAGCCGCACGGCGATTGTCGGCCCGTCCGGCTGCGGCAAGACGACCTTGCTGCGGCTGATCGCCGGCTTCGAGGCCCCGGACCAGGGCCGCATCATGCTCGACGGCGAGGTGCTGGCCAATGGCGGCGCTGCGGTACCGGCGCATCGCCGCGGCATCGGCGTGGTGGCGCAGGATGGTGCGCTGTTCCCGCATCTGACCATTGGTGACAATATCGGTTTCGGCATGGGTCGCGGCGAGGACAAGCGCACCGAACGCATCGTCGAGCTCGCCTATATCGTCGGCCTCGACAAGGCGATCCTCAAACGCCGCCCGCACGAACTCTCCGGCGGCCAGCAGCAGCGTGTGGCGCTCGCCCGCGCCATGGCGATGAAGCCCAGGCTGATGCTTCTCGACGAGCCGTTCTCGGCCTTGGATACCGGCCTGCGCGCCTCGATGCGCAAGGCGGTGGCCGAGCTTCTGGAAGCCGCCGGCATCACCACCATCCTGGTCACGCACGACCAGGCCGAAGCGCTGTCCTTCGCCAGCCAGGTCGCGGTGATGCGCGACGGCAAGTTCTCGCAGGTAGGGACGCCGCGCGACCTCTATCTCAAGCCGAAGGACAGGATGATCGCCGAGTTCCTCGGCGACGCCATCATCCTGCCGGCAAAGATATCAGGCGGCTTCGCCAACTCGCCGCTTGGCCGCATCGCGGTCGATACCAATGACAGCCGCGATATCGCCCGCATCATGCTGCGGCCGGAGCAGATCGCGCTGAAAAGAACGTCGCGCGAGGGCATGTCGGGCACCTCGGACATGCTGTTCGGCGAAGTGACGGAATCGGAATTCGCCGGCTCTATGTGCACGATCGCGGTGCGGCTCTTGAACAATGCCGATCCGCCCGATGCGGCCGCGATCGGCAACACGCCGCTGGTCCTGCGCAAACCGGGCATGGACGCGCCGGCGGTCGGCGAGATCGTCCGGCTGACCGTATCGGGAAAGGCGCATGTCTTCGCCTGATTGATCGAAGGCGCTGCCGCACCGCGCCTCAACGCGGGGTGGCCGGCTCACGCCGTGAGGCGCTCGCCGGTTTCGCCGGAATAGATCGGCCATCGTTCGAGAAAATCGCAGCCGTGCACGACCACGTGCTCGTTGGCGCTGTCGATGAGGACGACCGCGTAGGAAGGCGGCGCCTGCTCGACAATCTCGCTCGATCTGTCAAGCGCAAGCTCGAACCTGGCATGCAGGCCGCGCTGCGCCGAGAACGCAATGCCGGCGACCGTGCCGGCAATGTCGCGATGGACGTGACCGAAGAAGATGTGGCGGACATTGCCATGGCGCCGCAGCAGACCGAGCAACCGTTCGGGCTGCTCAAGGGCAAGCGGATCGAGCTGCGGCAGGCCGAGCGCGACCGGCGGATGATGCATGAAGACATAGGCCGGCCGGCCGGCCGCTTCTTCGAGGCGGGCTTCGAGCCAGGCTAGTCGCCTGTCGCACAATTCGCCTTCGACGCGACCTTCCGCCAGGCAGTCGAGAAACAGCAGCACCTCGTCGGCCGTTTGATGGGCCGACTGCACGAAGCCGTTCTCATCGAGCGGAATCTCGGGAAACGCCGCGACAAGATTGGCTCGCCGATCGTGGTTTCCCGGCAGCAGCCGCCAGGGCACCGACAGCGTGCTCAGGGCTGCCCTGAGATCGGCATAGCTCTCGGGCGCGCCGGTCTCGGTCAGATCGCCGGTGAAGACACAAAGCGTGGCATCGGCGTGATGCGCATTGATGTGCGCGATGCATGAAGCCAGCCGCTGATGCAGATCTGCGCCATAGCGGCGCTCGCCTTGCCGGCCAAGATGGACATCGGTGACCTGGATAATTTTCATTGCGCGCTTCTTGGACTTGTCGGTGGTGCCTGCCCGTCATCGGCGATGACTGGCGGCTTCAGAAATTAGAGTGCCGGTTCCGGCACCGAAGCCTTGAAGACCTCGAGACGTGTTCCCGTATCCGACGAGAAGAAATGCATATCCTCCGGCGAAATCTTCAGGCCGACCGCGCTGCCCGGTTCGGGGTGGACGGCCTCCGAGGTCATCACGGAGAACGACGCACCGTCGAGATCGACATAGATGACGCGTCCCGCGCCCAGCTCCTCGACGAGATCGACTGTGGCATCGAGCGCGCCTGCCGTGCCCGGCGCCACCAGGCGGACGGCTTCAGGCCGGATACCCATCGCTACCTTCGTGCCGACCGGCAGCCCCGCGCGTGCCATGGCTAGGCGCCGGCTGCCGCCAAGCAGCGACAGCCCGTCGAGATCAACTGTGCCTTCGAGGATGTTCATGGCCGGCGCACCGACGAAAGTGGCGACGAAGCGGCTGGCCGGACGGCTATAGATCTGGGCCGGCGTGCCGACCTGCTCGACGCGGCCGCCATTCATGACCACCAGCCGGTCGGCTAGCGTCATCGCCTCGACCTGGTCATGCGTGACGAAGACCGAGGTGGCATTCAGCCGGCGATGCAGCTTGCGGATCTCCGAACGCATCTGAACGCGCAGCTTGGCATCGAGGTTGGACAGCGGTTCGTCGAACAGGAACACCTTGGGCTCGCGGATCATCGCCCGGCCCATGGCGACGCGCTGCCTTTGGCCACCGGACAGCGCCATCGGCTTGCGGTCGAGCAGATGCTCGAGCTCCAACGTGCGGGCAACCGCCTGGACGCGCAGCTGGCGCTCGGCGGCGGGGACGCCGGCCACCTTGAGCGAATAGCCGATGTTCTGCGCCACGCTCATATGCGGATAGAGCGCGTAGTTCTGGAACACCATGGCGCAGCCGCGCTCGCGCGGCTCCAATTTGTTGACCACGGTGCCGTCGATGGCGATCTCGCCACCGGAAATCTCTTCCAGCCCAGCGATCATCCTGAGCAGCGTGGACTTGCCGCAGCCGGAAGGCCCGAGAATGACGACAAATTCGCCCGAGGCGATGTCGAGGTCGACGCCGTGCACAATCTGCAACTTGGCGTAGCTCTTCTTGACGTCGCGAATGGTGATGGAGGCCATCGGCTCTCTCCTTCTGAAGTCACTTCTCGGTGGCGATCAGGCCGCGCACGATCCAGCGCTGCATGGCCACGACGACGATCAGCGGCGGCAGCATGACGATGAGTGTGCCGGCCATGGCGATGTTCCATTCGGGAATGCCGCCGACGTTGGGAATGAGTTGCTTGAGTTCGGTGACCGCCATCGCATGGGATTGATCCGTGGTGATGAGCAGCGGCCACAAATACTGGTTCCATGCATACAGAAACATGATGGTTCCAAGCGCCGCCATGTTGGTGCGCGACAGCGGCAGCAGAACATCGATGAAGAAGCGCAGCGCGCCGGCACCGTCCATGCGCGCCGCCTCGGTCAATTCGTCCGGTATCGTCAGGAAGAACTGCCGATAAAGGAAGGTGCCGGTGGCCGTCGCGACCAGCGGCAGGATAAGCCCGGGATAAGAATTGAGCAGCCCTAGGTTCAGCGAGACCTGAACGCCTGAAACCTTTTCTATGAGCCAGCTTATGCCGGTCACGTCGAGAATCGCCTGATAGGGCGTAAGCACATTGGCAACGACCGCGTAGGTCGGGACGATGCGCACTTCCAGCGGCAGCATCAGGGTGACGAAGATCAGCCAGAAGATGAAGGTGCGGCCGGGATAGCGGAAATAGACGATCGAAAAGGCCGTAAGCGCCGAAATTATCACCTTGCCCGCCGCGACCCCCGTGGCAACGATGAAACTGTTGAGCAGCTTGGGGCCGAGATCGGCCGTCGTCCACGCCGTCTTGATGTTGAGCCAGAAATCGCTACCCGGCAGCAGGGACATCGGCACGTCGTTGACGTCCTTCAGATTGTGCGACGAGGCAATCACCACGATCACGAAAGGCGCGATCGCCAACAAAAACCCGATGAACAGCACAAGGTGCGTGACGAAGTTCAGGATGGGGGTGCGCTCTACCATGACCGTCTCACTGATAGTGCACGCGCCGCTCGATAAAGCGGAACTGGAAGATGGTAAGCACGATGATGAGCACCATCAGGATGATGCTCTGCGCGGCGGCGCCGGAAAAATCGAGGCCTTTGAAGCCGTCGGAATAGATCTTGTAGACCATCAAATTGGTGGCGTTCGCCGGCCCACCCGAGGTCATGATGTCGACGATGCCGAACGAATCCTGGAAGCTCTCGGTGATGTTGATGACCAGCAGGAAGAAGATCGTCGGCGTGATCAGCGGGAACTGGATATCCCAGAAGCGCCTGACGACGCCGGAGCCGTCCATCGCCGCTGCCTCGATCAGCGAACGCGGGATGGCCTGGAACGCGGCCAGGAAGAAAATGAAGTTGTAGCCGACATATTTCCACGAGAAGGCGACGATGATCGACGCCATGGCATCCGCGCCATCGAGACCCGGATCCCAGATCCCTGGCCACATCCGGTTGATGACGGAAAGGAACCCCGCCTCCGGCGCCAGAATGAAGCGGAACGCCAGCGCCAGCGCAGGCGCCGCGATGCCGTAAGGCCAGATCAGCACCACGCGATAGAAGCGCGAGCCGGCAAGCTGGCGGTCGGTCAGCGCCGCGAGCACCAGCGCGACGAACATCGCAAGCCCGGTGCTGATCGCGGCAAAGACCAGGCTGGCGGTGATCGAATTCCAGTAGTCGGCGTTGGACAGGATCGAGCGGAAATTGTCGAGCCCGACCCAGACATTGCCGCCGCCCCAGGGCTGCTGCAGCGTCAGCGACCAGTACACGGCCTGACCGGCGGGCCAGTAAAAGAACGTGAAGATCAAGAGGAGCTGAGGCACCGCGAAAAGGATGCCGATCGTCCAGCTGCCAAAGGTAACGCGTTTTTCCATCCGTCCGCCGATGCCGCTCAACGGCCACTTAGAGCAAGATTAATAACGAAATGGCCGCCCGTCGACCCAAGCATGATCCCGAAAAGTGGAAACCCGTTTTCACGGACAAACGGTTTCCGTTTGTCCAGGGATCATGCTCGGAGAAGACCGGCGGGCGGCCGCGTAGATTCCGAGATCAGGGCAGGGTCTTGCCCGGATAGGTCTGCTGGAAGCGGTCGAGGATGGCGTCGCCATTCTTGACCAGCGTATCGAGGCCTTCCTGGACGCTGACCTTGTTGGCGAAGATCGCCTGCATCTGCGTGCCGAACTCGGCGCGGATCTGGGTGAAATTGCCCAGCCGCACACCGCGGGTGATTTCGGTCGGCTCGGACGCGGTCAGGCTGGCGATCGCGACTTCACGGCCCTTGTAGGGCGCCTTGTCGTAGAAGCCGGTGGACTTCATGTAGTCGAAGCCCGACTTGGTCACCGGGATGTAGCCGGTGTTGGTCGACCAGAACAATGCGGTCTTGGGGTCGTGGATGAAGTTGAGGAACGCGGCCACGCCCTTGTATTCCGCATCCGACTTGCCCGAGAGAACCCATAGCGAAGCGCCGCCGACGAGCGAATTCTTGCGCTCGGTACCGGCATAGACCGGCAGTTCAGCGACATCCCAGTTCATGCCTTCCTTCTGGGTCTTGCCGACGGTGCCGTGATCGCCGACCGAGGTCAGGATGACCTGGCAGGTGCCGGAAGCGAAGGCCTGGACCATATCCTGGCCGAGGTCCTTGGACTTGATCTTGATCAGGCCGGCATCATACCACTTCTTGAGATCGGTGACGTACTGGACGAACTTGGTCTTGTTGACTTCCAGACGCGCGTCGAGGCCGTCATAGCCGTTGTTCTTGGTGGCGACTGGTTGGTTGTGGAGCGCCGAGAACTGCTCCATCAGCTGCCAGCTTTCATTGGCGGAGATGTTGATCGCCATCGGGCACTCGTAGCCGACGTCCTTCAATGCCTGGAGGTCGGCTGCGACATCTTCCCAGGTCTTCGGCGCCTCGGTCTTGCCGATCTTGGCGAAGGCGTCCTTGTTCCAGTACATCAGCGGGGTCGACGAATTGAACGGGAAGGACAGCATCTCGCCCTTCGAGGTCGCATAGTAGCGCGCGATGCCGGGGAAATAGTCGGCGTAGTCGATCTTGTAGCCGTTTTCTTCCATCAGCTTGTCGGCCGGCTTGTAGGCGCCCGACAGCATCATGGTGGCGGTGCCGACGTCATAGACCTGGACGACGGCGGGCTGCTTGCCGGCGCGGAAGGCAGCGATCGTGTTCTGCAGCGTGGCGTCGTAATTGCCCTGGCTGGTGCAGACGACTTCATAGTCGGTCTGCGAGGCGTTGAAGTTCTTGCACAGCGTGTCGACGACGCGGGCGAGATCGCCCGAAAGGCCGAACCAGAAATCGAATTTTACCGGCTCTGCGACGGCAGGCATGGCAAGCGCTGCGCTGAGCGCGCCAGCGGCAAGGGCGGCGAAGCCCCGCTTGATGATGGTCATGATTTCTTCCCTCTTGAGTGGCTGTTGACAAGGGTCTTGCGCAAGTCCTTGCCCGCTCTCTTAGAGAAGGTATGTGACAGTTCTGCTGTGGCCCTTCAGGCCTGTGGACAGCCCGTCTCTCCTCCCCTCCGGCGGTTGCGCCGGCATGAAAATGTCATGCCGGCGCTCTAGGTAGCTAGGGCGGCTGCCGAGGACGTAAAGACCCTGAAGAGCTGTCATGATTACCCGGCTAAGGGATGAATGAAATGCTGGTGCCACAGCTGACGCATGTTCCACTCGCTGAGCGCCAGGCCATGCGCGACGGGCCACGCGACAGCGCTACCCATCTGCGCCTAGCTGCCGCCACGCCGGCACTTGGCCAGATCGAAATCGGCGGCAAGACTTCACGCGAAAGCGGCGGCGAAACGCTCACCGTCGTGGCCTGGAACGTCGAACGGCTGCGCCATGGCGATGCTATCGCGGCCACGCTTGCCGGCCAGGCTCCCGATGTCGTGCTGCTGTCCGAGGTTGACGAAGGCATGGTGCGCTCAGGCAACGGCCATCCTTTGCGTGTTCTTGCCGACCGGCTCGGCCATGCCTTCGCCTATGGTGTCGAATTCGTCGAGCTCGGCGGCGGCAACGAGGCTGAGCAGGCCGCAACCGGCACGGCCCAGAATACAGAAGGCTTCCATGGCAATGCCGTGACCAGCGCGATCCCACTACTTCGCCCTTTCCTGGTCCGCATCGAGGCGGCTGGCGGCTGGTTCCGGCCGGAACGCGGCCAGCCGCGCATCGGCGGACGCATGGCCATCGGTGGCCAGGTGCGGATCGGTGACCGCAGGGTGACGGTGGTCTCGGTTCATCTTGAAAACCGGACAGATCCCGCCGGCCGTGCCATCCAGACCAGCCATCTCCTCGATGCCATCGACAAATACGATTCGCAGGCGCCGGTCTTGCTTGGCGGCGACTTCAATACGCTGACGTCAACCCATGAGGAGCGCAATGACGATCCCGACGCCTGGGCGGCGCGCATCGCGGCAGAGCCGGACCGGCTGATCGATGTCGAACGCCATGAACCACTGTTCGCGGTCCTCGCCGGGCGCGGTTACGACTGGAAGCCCGCCAACAAGCTCGACCTGCCCACGCAGCGACGCGAGGCCGGCGATCCCACCCCGATCGGCCACATCGACTGGTTCTTCACGCGCGGCCTTGTCGCAACGGCTCCTGCCGTTCTTCCGGCTGTGCTGGCGGACGGCAGGCCGAGCTCCGATCACGAGGCACTTGTCGTGACGGTCCGCATCGCCTGACGAGCGCGGGCGGCCGGCTTCCACCAGAAGAAATCAAACACCCCTGCTCCGGAAAAACACGCCTTCGCGCCCGCGCCCGCGCTCGGTCTGAACAGGGCCTGATCGCCCAAAGGGTATAGCGGCTTTGGGACAACGACGCCCTTTTAGAGGCTTTCGGGCTTGAGTGCGGTCTCGACCAGTCGTCTGGCATCCGGCCCCGACCATTCGGCCGGGCCATTCATATGGGCGATCAGGCAGCCTTCACCGTCGATCAGCATGGTGACGGGAAGGCCGAGCGCCAAGCCGCGCGTCTTGAGGTCGTTGAACAGCCCCATCGTCGAATCCCTGAAATAGCCGAGCGTCTTGACGCCGGTATCGCTGAGGAACTTCTTCGGCTTCGTATCGTCACCGGCATCGACATTGACGGCGACCACCTGAAAGGCATCGCTGCCCTTTTCCTTCTGCAGTGCATCGAGCGCCGGCATTTCGGCTCGGCACGGCGCGCACCATGTCGCCCACAGGTTGAGCAGCACCGTCTTGCCGGCATGATCGGCAAGCGTCATCGGCTTGCCGTCCGGGCCATTGAAGGCGAGGCTCTTCAAGGATTGCGGCGGATCGGCCGGCAAAAGCGCGGCGACCTCCCCGGTGGCGGAGGCCGCGACCTTCTTGGCGCGGTCGCTCTTGGCCGCGCAGGCAACGTCGTCCTTGCTCTCGCCGACGGCCGCTTGTGCCGGTGCATTGTTGCCAGACCGGCTCTCGCTGACATATACCGCGACCGCGCCGGCCAGCGCGCCTGCCACCAAGGCGGCGAAGATCAGGCGCGGGGCCGGGAAGAATCTATTACCGTCTGCCATTTTCTCAAAACTGCTCCGAAGCACGGGTTATAGCCATGAGCGACAAGAAGACCAGCAACCAGATGTGGGGCGGACGTTTTGCCTCGGGTCCGGCCGCGATCATGGAAGCCATCAACGCGTCGATCTCGTTCGACCGTAAACTCTATGCCCAGGACATCAAAGGCTCGATCGCCCATAGCGAGATGCTGGCGCAAACGGGCATTATTTCGGCAGCCGATCAAGAAAAAATCGCTCACGGGCTGAACACGATCCTGAAAGAGATCGAGGCCGGCACCTTCGAGTTCTCGACCCGGCTCGAAGACATCCACATGAACATCGAGGCACGCCTTGCCGATCTGATCGGCCCGGCCGCCGGCCGGCTGCACACCGCCCGCTCGCGCAACGACCAGGTGGCGGTCGATTTGAGGCTGTGGGTCAAGGACGAGTGCTTTCGCGTCGCCGAGGCGCTGAAAGGGTTGATCAAAGCGCTGCTGGAGCGGGCCGAGGAGCATGCGGCAACGGTGATGCCGGGCTTTACCCATATGCAGGCGGCACAACCGGTGACCTTCGGCCATCACTGCATGGCCTATGTCGAAATGTTTTCGCGTGACCTGTCGCGTGTGCGCGATGCGATCGAACGGATGGACGAAAGCCCGCTCGGTGCCGCAGCGCTCGCCGGCACCAGTTTCCCGATCGACCGTCACCAGACCGCCAAGGCGCTCGGCTTCCGCGAGCCGATGCGCAATTCGCTCGACAGCGTTTCGGACCGCGATTTCGCTCTCGAATTCCTCGCTCTTGCCGCGATCTGCGCCACGCATTTGTCGCGGCTGGCCGAGGAGATCATCATCTGGTCGACGCCGCAATTCGGCTTCGTCAGGCTGTCGGACTCGTTTTCCACCGGCTCCTCGATCATGCCGCAAAAGAAGAACCCTGACGCCGCCGAACTGGTGCGCGGCAAGACCGGCCGCGTCACCGGCCATCTGGTCGGCCTGCTGACGGTGATGAAGGGCATGCCTTTGACCTATGGCAAGGACATGCAGGAAGACAAGGAATCGGCGTTCGATGCCGCCGAGACGCTCGACCTGATGCTGGCCGCGATGACCGGCATGGTCTCGGACATGACGATCAACGCAGCCGCGATGAAGAAGGCCGCCGGCTCCGGCCACGCGACAGCGACCGACCTCGCCGACTGGCTGGTGCGCACGCTCGGCCTGCCGTTCCGCGAGGCGCATCATGTCACCGGCCGGGCGGTGGCACTGGCCGAAGACAAGAAGGTGGGGCTGGAGAAGCTTTCGCTGGAGGATTTGCAGTCGATCAATCCCGGCATCACGGCGGACATATTTTCGGTGCTGGCGGTGCAGAACTCGGTCAAGAGCCGCACCAGTTTCGGCGGCACCGCGCCGTCGGAAGTGAGGAAGCAGATCCGAGCCTGGAAAAAGCGACTGGCGAAAGCGTGATGCCAGATATTGCGACCAGCAATATCCGGGGTGCAATACGCTGAGAACTCGGCTAAAAGCGGCGGCTGGCAAACGTTTCGGACGGATGGATCGATGACCGGAAGCAGGATTTTGGTGACGCTGACGCTGCTGGTTGCGATCGCGGCCGTTTCGGCCTGCGGTAGGAGGGGCGGTCTCGACACGCCCTATGAGGCAGCCGTGCAAGCGCGCAAGGACGCCTCGAAGGCTCACCAGCCTGTGCCGCCGGAGCCGGAAAAACCGGTCGTGGACAAGAAATTCATCCTCGACCCGCTGATCTAGAGCCGATGACACCGGGGTTGGTCTTTCCAAACCCGGTCTCATCGTGCCCCAATTTTCCGGAACCACTCGAGTGAACCATTTCGACTACCGCGACGGCGTGCTCCATGCCGAGGACGTGGCGATCCCCGATATCGCTACACAGGTCGGCACGCCGTTCTACTGCTATTCGACGGCCACCTTGACCAGACACTACCGGGTGTTCGCGCAAGCCTTTGCCGGGCTCGACGCGCTGGTCTGCTACGCCATGAAGGCCAATTCCAACCAGGCCGTTCTGCGCACGCTGGCGAAGCTCGGCGCCGGCGCCGATGTGGTTTCGGAAGGTGAATTGCGCCGGGCGCTGGCCGCCGGCATCCCAGCCGGCAAGATCCTGTTTTCGGGCGTCGGCAAGACCGCGCGTGAAATGGACTTTGCCCTTGCCGCCGGCATCCTCTGCTTCAACGTTGAATCCGAGCCTGAACTCGAACTGCTGTCGGCGCGAGCCGCCGCACTTGGCAAGGTGGCGTCGATCTCGCTACGTATCAATCCCGATGTCGACGCCAGGACCCACAAGAAGATCTCCACTGGCAAGGCCGAGAACAAGTTCGGCATCCCGTGGCAGAAGGCCCGCCAGGTCTATGCCCGCGCGGCAAAGCTTCCCGGTATCAAGATCACCGGCATCGACACCCATATCGGCAGCCAGATCACCGAACTGCAGCCTTTCGACGACGCCTTCGCTCTGCTTGTCGATCTGGTCGGCGCGCTGCGCACCGACGGCCATGCCATCGAGCATATCGACCTCGGCGGCGGCCTCGGCATCCCTTATCGCGTCGACAACAACCCGCCGCCGCTGCCCGATGCCTATGCCCAGATCGTCAGGAGGCATGTCACCAAGCTCGGGTTGAAGGTGATGTTCGAGCCGGGCCGGCTGATCGTGGGCAATGCCGGCATCCTCGTCTCGGAAGTGATCTTCGTAAAGGAAGGCGACGCCAAGAACTTCCTCGTCGTCGACGCCGCCATGAACGATCTGATCCGGCCGACGCTCTACGATGCTTTCCATGACATCCGCCCGGTCGTGCAGCCGCCGGCGGACACGCCGCGCATGATGGTCGATGTGGTCGGCCCGGTCTGCGAGACCGGCGATTACATCGGCCTCGATCGCGATCTGCCCAGGCTGAAGGCCGGTGACCTAATTGCCGTCTCCACCGCCGGCGCCTATGGCGCGGTGCAGGCCGGCACTTACAACACCCGCTTGCTGGTGCCGGAGGTGCTGGTCGACGGCGACCGGTTCCACGTCGTGCGTCCGCGCCTGACCTATGACGACCTGATCGGGCTTGATTCCGTGCCCGACTGGCTTGCATAGAAGCTGCCCGGCCTGGATGCCGGCCGGAAGCGCTATAGCCGGTTCTGCACGAGCGCCCTGATGTCGGCGATCCTGTCCTCGTCGCGACGGTAGAACGTCCATTGCTTGATGCGCCTGACGCGCAGCAGGCCGGCTTGGGTGAGCACGCGCATATGCTCACTCAGCGTCGCCTGGGTGATGCCGAGCTTTTCGGCGATCAGCAGCGCGCAAACGCCGTCCTCGACCAGATCGCCATCCGCTTGGGCAGGGAAATGCGCGCGCGGATCCTTTAGCCAGTCGAGGATCTGCAGCCTGCGTTCGTTGGCAATCGCCTTGAAGACATCAACCTCTTGCATTTAGCCATTTTGCCAAGTTACTAATTGCTGTCAATCCCGAGGAGATCACACATGTCGCAGGGCAACACCGTCACACGCGAGCGCATTGCCGCGATGGAACCGCGCATCCGCCCCTATATCAGGCACACGCCGGTGCTGCGTGTCGACATGGCCGACTTCGACCGCACGCCGCTGACGGTCGACCTGAAGCTCGAATGCCTGCAGCATTCCGGTTCGTTCAAGGCGCGCGGCGCCTTCACCAACCTGCTGGAGCGTCCGGTCCCCGAAGCCGGCGTCGTCGCCGCATCGGGCGGCAACCATGGTGCGGCCGTCGCCTATGCCGCCATGCGGCTTGGCCACAAGGCGACCATCTTCGTTCCCGAAGTGAGTCCGGCAGCCAAGCTGGAGCGGATCCGCAGCTACGGCGCCGAGCTGATCGTCGGCGGCGCCCGCTACGCCGAGGCGCTGGCCGCCAGCGAACGTTTCGCCGAGCAGACCGGCGCCCTCCAGATCCATGCTTTCAACCAGGAGGAAACGCTGGTCGGCCAAGGCACGCTCGGGCTCGAAATCGAGAGCGATTTGCCTGGGATCGACACGCTGCTGGTCGCCGTCGGCGGCGGCGGCCTGATCGGCGGCATCGCCGCCTGGTTTGCCGGCCGCATCCGCATCATCGCCGTCGAGCCGGAGGGGGCGCCGACGCTTCACCGTGCCTTTGAGGCCGGACACCCCGTCGACGCGCCGGCCGAGGGCATCGCCGCTGATTCGCTGGCGCCAAAGCGCGTCGGCGAAATGATGTTCCCGATCGCCGAGGCCTTTGTCGAACGCTCGATCCTGGTCAGCGACGACGACATCATCGCCGCGCAGAAGGCGCTGTGGAACCGGGTCCGCATCATCTCCGAGCCAGGTGGCGCCGCGGCCTTTGCCGCCGTCCTGTCCGGCCGTTATACGCCGGCGCCGGGCGAACGCGTCGCCGTGCTGGTCTGCGGGGCGAATGCCAACCCGGCGACCTTCTGACTGCAACTATAGCGATGGGCTTCACGTTTTTTGAAAGCGCCTCGCCTTTGCCGTGTTTGCTGGTATTCTTCGAGTCGTGAGGCTTGGGCTATCCTGCCCGCCCCACAGCATGATTCCGAAAAGTGGAATCCGGTTTTCGGAACAGATCATGCTCAAGGAGATAGAGCCCCATCCCGGTTCTTTCGGGATGGAATAGGCTCTAGGAAGGGCCGATGACGCAACGACCCACCTTCAGCAGCGATCGCGGCCTGGCCGGGCGCCTTGCCTTGAGCCGGCTGGCGACGCGGGTCTCGATGATGGTCGAGCGCGGCTGGCCGTTGCTGCTTCCGCTCGTCATCGTCGCCAGCCTGTTCCTCAGCATCTCTTGGCTCGGCATCTTCTCCCGGGTGCCGGATATGGCGCGCATCGGCCTCGTCGCCGCCTTTGCCATCGCGGCATTGGCCGCGCTCTATCCGCTGCGCTTCTTCCGCCTGCCGGGCGCTGCCGAAATCGACCGCCGGATCGAGGCGGCCAATCAACTGTTGCACAGCCCGGTGCTGGTGCAGACCGACCGGCCAAGCGGCCGGGAAAGCAGCTTTTCGCAGGCGCTGTGGCGCGAACACCAGAAGCGCATGGCCGGAAAGCTCGACAGCCTCGGCGCCGACCTGCCGCGTACACGCGTGCCGGAACACGACCCCTGGGGGCTGCGCGCGGTGGCGGCACTTTTGCTCGTTACCGCCTTTGCCTTCTCCTTCGGGCCAACAGGCGGCAGGATCAGCGACGGGTTCAATGCCCATGGGGCGCATGATGCCGTGCCGCCGCGCATCGACGCCTGGGTGACGCCACCGGCCTACACCGGCAAGCCGCCGATCTTCCTGACCGCCGACGCCAACCAGGCGACGCCGACCTTCACCATTCCGGAAGGCAGCGACGTCTCGCTGCGTGTGACCGGCGGCTCGGGCGAAGAAACCCTTGCCTATGCCGACAAGCAGGGCAATTCCCGCGCCATCGACCCGGCCGGCCCCCAGGCCGCCGCCGCCAAGCCGGCGCCAACGCCGGCGACACCATCCAAAGTGCGCCAGTTCACCGGCAAGCTGACCGGTGACGGCACGCTGACGCTGACGTCGGGCGAGGACCAGCTAGGGCGCTGGGCCTTCGCGGTCATATCCGACAAGCCGCCACAGATCCGCTTCGTCGGTGAGCCGAAGCGCGCCGCCAACGGCGCCTTCGAACTCAACTACCAGATCGACGACGATTATGGCGCCGCCACCGCCAAGGCGGTGTTCGCGCTCGCCGATCCGCAGGCGCCCAATGCACACCCGCTCTATGGTCCGCCTGAAATGCCGCTGTCGCTGCCGCGTCGTGGTGGAAAGTCGAACGCCGCCAGGACCTCGAAGGACCTGACCGAACATGTCTGGGCCGGCAGCAGCATCAAGCTGACGCTGGTTGCCACCGACGATGCCGGGCACACTGCATCGAGTGAGACCAAGACGCTGCTGATGCCGGAGCGGCCATTCGCCAATCCGCTGGCGCGCGCGGTGATCGAGCAGCGCCGCCTGCTGGCGCTCGACGCCAACGCCAAGCCCCGCGTGCTCGACCTGATGGACGCCATCACGCTGCGACCGGAAGACACGTTCGACAACATGTCCCACTACCTCGCCATCGTGAGCGCCCGCAGCCGGCTGAAGATGGCCGACAGCGACGATCAGTTGCGCAGCGAGGTCTCCTATCTCTGGGAAATCGCGCTTGGCATCGAGGAAGGCAATCTCTCGGCCGCGGAAAAGCGGCTGCGCCAGGCGCAGCAGGCGCTGCAGGACGCCATCAAGAATGGCGCCAGCGACGCTGAAATCGAAAAGGCGATGAAGGAACTGCGCGAGGCGATGAACCAGTTCCTGCAGGAATTCGCGGAACGCGCCAAGCAGAATCCCAGCGCACCGCAGATGCAGCAGAACGGCCAGGAACTGCGCCAGAGCGACATCGACCGCATGATGGACCAGATCGAGAATCTGGCGAAGTCGGGCGACCGCGACAAGGCCCAGCAATTGCTGTCGCAACTGCAGGACATGATGAACAATCTGCAGGCCGGCCGTCAGCAGCAAGGCGGCCAACAGGACAGCGAGATGCGCCAGCAGATGGACAAGCTGGGCGAGATCCTGCGGCGCCAGCAGGAGATGATGAACGACACCTTCCGCATGGACCAGATGCAGCGCGGTGAGCGCCAGCGCGGACAGAACCGCGACGAGCAGCTCGGCGAAGGCGGCGGCCAGGATGGGGACAAGCCAGGGGTCGGCGAGGACCGCGATCCGCTCGCCCGGCAAAAGCCGATGACGCCGCAAGAATTCGCCGACGCGCTGAAACAGCTGCAGCAAGGCCAGGGCCAGCTGAAAAGCGACCTCGAGCAGCTGAAGAAGGGTCTCGAAGGCATGGGCATGGAGCCCAATGAAGGATTTGGCGAGGCCGGCAAGTCCATGGGCAATGCCGAACAGGCCCTCGGAGAGGGCCAAGGCGACGAGGCCGTCGGCCATCAGGGCCGGGCGCTGGAAGCGCTGCGCAAAGGCGCCAAGGACATGATGAAGCAGATGCAGGCCATGCAGGGCGACCAGGGCGGCAGCGAGGAAGGCGGCCGTCAGCAGAACGCCGATCGTGATCCGCTCGGCCGGCCGCGCGCCAGCCAGGGTCCCGATTTCGGCGATTCGGTGAAGGTACCCGACGAGATCGACGTGCAGCGCGCCCGTCAGATTCTGGAAGCAATCCGCAAGCGGCTCGGCAATGCGCTCAGCCCCGATATCGAACGCAGCTATCTCGAACGGCTGCTCGAGCTGAAGTAAGGATTGCCCGCCTCCCACCCCGCCCGAAAACCCTCTTCAACGGTTGCACCACCATGCCTAGACTTGGCGCCGTCACGCCCATCCTGCGCATCTTCGACATTGCCAAGGCGCGTGAATTCTATGTCGGCTTCCTCGGCTTCGAGGTGCAGTGGGAGCATCGCTTCGACGACAACGCGCCGCTTTACATGGCGATCGGCCGCGATGGCTGCGTCCTGCATCTCAGCGAACATCACGGCGACGGTGCACCCGGCATTGCCGTGCGCATCAAGGTCGAGGACATCGCCGCGCTGCATGGCGAACTGATCGGCAAGAAATACCGGTTCGCCAAGCCGGGCCTGGAAGAGACGCCGTGGAAGACCCGCGAGGTATCGGTCGCCGATCCATTCGGCAACCGCCTGCATTTCTATGAAGATGCCGCCGGCTGAGTGAGCCTGTTGACGAACGCTTCGCGGATTGCCTCCTGCATACCGTCGATCGCCTCGCCTGACGCATTCGGGTTGCGGTGCATCACCACATTCGAGGAATCGATGGCGCCGAACCCGTCCGCGGTCGTCAGTTCACGGCAGCCGTCGGGAATGTTGCTGCGTGAAATCGGCGCGATCGCCAGTCCGGAGGTGACGGCGAGCTTGAGGCCGCCGGTGGTGTCGCTGGTATAGGCGACACGATAGGCAAGATCGCGTTGCTCCAGCGATTTGATGGCGAAGTCCTTGCACCAGCCGGCCCGGTTGTAGAGTGCGATCGGCACCGGCTGTTCGTCATGCATATGGTGCAGGGTCGACGTTACCCACACGGTCGGATCGTGCATCAGCACTTCGCCGCCGGCAGGATCCTGCCATTCAAACACCACGCACAGATCGAGTTCGCCGGCGGCAAGCGCGGCTATCTGTGCCCCCGAATGCGCATAGCGCACGGTGACCTCCACCTGTGTATGGCGCTTCGAAAAGGCACCGAGCGCGCGCGACAGGATGGCGTGGCCATACTCTTCGGGAATGCCGATGCGCACCGGCCCGCCGAGCGGCGGCGCCGCCATCGACGCCGACGTCTCGTCGAGCAGCGAGACAATGCGGCGGGCGTTGACGATGAGTTCGCCGCCGCGCCGCGTCAGCGCGACGCCGCGCGAACCGCGCTCGAACAGACTGTCGCCAATCAGCTCTTCGAGCTTCTTCATCTGCATCGACACCGCCGACTGGGTGCGGCCGGCCTGCTCCGCCGCCTTGGTGAAATTGCCGGTCTCGGCAATCGCCACGAAGGTGCGCAGGAGGTCGCTGTCGAGGGTCGGTCGCATGAAATCCGCCATAAGGAAATTTGATCGCTGGTATCATTCCAATTCGTTTGCAACATGTCAAACGCAGGATGATAGTGGCCACACCCATTGGATATGCGACTGCGAAATCAGCCGCGGACCAATCAAGAGTCCTCACTCGTGCCCGCTGCCCGAAACGGTGGCGGGTTCTTTTTAGCTTGCAGCAAGCGTGCTTGCGGTCGCGGTACTGGAGCCTGGAACCCTCATGCAGAACCGGATGGTGCGCGGCATCCTGAGCCTGTGTCTGGGCGTGCTGGTCTTCTCGCTGCAGGATCCGCTCGTCAAAGCCGTGTCGAGCGGTTATCCGGTGACCGAGGTGATGGCGATCCGCTCGATCGTCGCTCTGCCGATCCTGATCTTTCTGGTCCATGCCGATGTCGGCTTGCGGGCGATCCTGTCGAGGCGATTCGGCATGCTTACTGTGCGCGCCTTCATCCAGTTCACCTCCTATACGGTGTACTATCTGGCCATCGCTGCCTTGCCGCTGGCCGATGCGGTGGCGCTCTACTTCATGGCGCCGCTGTTCATCATGGCGCTGGCCGGGCCGTATCTTGGCGAGCGCGTCTCCTGGCGGACGCTGGCGACCGTGCTGATCGGGCTGTTCGGCGTCCTCGTGATGCTGCGCCCGGGCGCCGGGCTGTTCGACTGGGCGGCGCTGCTGTCACTGGGCTCGGCGGCGCTCTATGGTTTTTCGCAGTTGATGGCCCGCAAGATCGGCGATACCGAATCGTCCACCGTCATGGCCTTCTATCAGAACGGCGCCTATCTGGTTGGCGCCGCCGTGGTGGCCGGCGCGTTTCACCTTGCTGGCATAACTCACGCCGTCCACCCGAGCCTGGAATTCCTGGTGCGGCCCTGGCTGTGGCCGACGCTGCCCGATTTTCTCAAGATGGCGGCCTGCGGTTTCGTCGCTTCGGCAGGTATGATCTTGCTGTCGCAGGCCTACCGGATGGCGCCGGCCAACCGCGTTGCCACTTTCGAATACACCGGCATCCTGTGGTCGCCGCTGTGGGGTTTCCTGTTCTTCGCCGAAGTACCACGGTCGACAACCGTGATCGGTGCTGCCTTGATCATCGGCGCCGGCCTGATGGCGCTCAACACCGAACGGCGCAAGAGCGCTGCACCCGTGCTCACTGCTGCCGATCCAGCCTGATCAGGCGAAGCAGATCAGCGCCCGTTCGACGCGCGAGCGGATTTCGGCCAGCGTAAAAGGCTTCTGCACGACATCGAGGATAATGCCGTTCAATTCCTCGGCACGCTCGCGCTGGTCGGCATAGCCGGTCATCAGCATGATCTTCATCGATGGGAAGAGCGCTGCCGCCGCGATCGCCATCTCGATGCCGTCCATCTCCGGCATGCGGATGTCGGAGACGACAAGATCGTAGCCGCCACGCGCGGCCTGGATCAGCGAAAGCCCTTGCGCGCCGTCCGCCGCGATATCGATTGTGTGCCCGGCGCGTTCAAGCGCGCGGGCTGCCAGGGTGCGGACGGACTCATCGTCCTCGACGATCAGAAGCTTTGCCATGGCCGGCATATTTGGCGCTGAAAAGTTGACTTTTCCTGAAAGCGCGCAGCATCGCCAAGCATTTTTGATGTCGCTCACACGTCCCCTTTGACGACGCCGACAAACGGCAACTCGCGAAAAGCGTGGGCAACGTCCATGCCGTAGCCGACGACGAAATAGTCGGGGCAGTCGAAGCCGACATAGTCGGCATTGAGCGCGGTCTGGCGGCGCATGCGCTTGTCGAGCAGCACCGCGATGGAACAGCTCTTGGCGCCCCGCGACAGCATCAGGTCGCGGGTGAAGCTCAGCGTCTTGCCCGATTCGAGAATGTCGTCGATCAACAGCACGTCACGGCCGGCGACCTCATTGTCGATGTCGCGCAGCACCCTCACCTCGCCGCTGGTGGTGCCGGCGCCGTAGCTGGAGATGAAGATGAATTCGACCTCGGGCGACAGGCCGACATCGTGCATGGCGCGGATGAGATCGGCGGCGAAGATGAACGAGCCCTTCAGCACCGAGATCACCAGCAAATCGTGATAATCGTGGCCGGCGATCTCCTTGGCAAGCTCGAGATTGCGCCGCGCGATCGCCGATGCCGAAAACAGGACTTCGATGTCCTTGCCGCGTACGATGGGCATTGGTGGTCTTTCCCCGGTGATCGCCTATTGGGCGAAAGTGACCAAAACGGTCCTTACGCCGTTCTTAGGCACGTCGAGCCGGCTGGCAAAGCCGAATCTTTCGCCGGACGCCAGCGCGCGGCCGGATGTCCCCAACGTATAGCGGGTTGTGCGCCCGTCATTGCCGGTCACCCGGATTTCGAGCGGCGGCAACTGCGCCGGTTTGGCACCATCATTGACGGCCTCGCCATCGACGAACAGCGCGGGGTTCGGCCCGGAGGCGTCGACGCGTGACGTGACGCCCGAAATGCTGAGCGCCGAGGCCTGCGCACCCGACAGGAACGGCGCCTGGCGCACCAGCGCGTGCCCGCCGGAAACCCAGAAGGCGGCCAGCGCGGCGCCGATGCCGGCGATCCAGAAGATCGGCCCGCCGCGCGAGGCCGGCGGCCGTTCCGCCGGGGCCTCGGGCTTGCGCAGCATGTCCATGCCCTCGATGGGCGGTGTGACGATCGCGCGCGGCAGCGGTGAAACGCTTTCCACGGCAGGGACAAGACGTGGCATCACCACGTAGTCGGCATCGACGATGTCGGCAGCCGAACCACGCATGAACCGGTCCGTAGCGGCAATTGCCGCCGGATCGGTCATGATTTCGCCGGAAACCGGGCGCGCGGTTCGATCGTCAGGCATCATGGCCCCAGCATTGCAGCACGTGTTCGCTTTTCGTTTCTTTTGCGTAAACACAAATGGTTAACGCTTCCCCACCGGAGCCCTCGTGACGAGCCGAAAGAGCCTAGGAATTAACCGCCGGTTAACCATGCCAGCCGATGGTCTTTACCCAGAACAGGCCGGCTCGCTGCCGCGCCGAATTTCAGGTCGCCGAAATTGATTCGTTTCGAAAATGTCGGCCTCCGCTATGGCATGGGTCCGGAAATCCTCCGCGACATCTCCCTGCACATTCCGGAGCGCTCCTTCCAGTTCCTCAGCGGGCCTTCGGGCGCCGGCAAGACGACGTTGCTGCGTCTGCTGTTCATGTCGCTGAAGCCGACGCGCGGGCTGATCACCATATTCGGCAAGGATCGCTCGCGCATCTCGCGCACCGAGCTGCCGCATCTGCGCCGCCGCATCGGCGTCGTGTTCCAGGATTTTCGCCTGCTCGACCACATGACCACTTACGAGAACGTCGCGCTGCCGCTGCGCGTGCGCGGGCGCGAGGAAGCGAGCTACCGCACCGATGTCACCGAACTGTTGAAATGGGTCGGGCTGGGCGAGCGGATGCATGTGCTGCCGCCGGTTCTGTCCGGCGGCGAGAAGCAGCGCGCGGCGATCGCGCGTGCGCTGATCGAGCAGCCGGAAATCCTGCTGGCCGACGAGCCGACCGGCAATGTCGATCCGCCGCTGGCGCGACGCCTGCTGCGGCTGTTCATCGAGCTCAACCGTCTGGGCACCGCGGTGGTGATCGCCACCCATGACCTCGGACTGATGGAACAGGTCGACGCGCGCCGCATGATCCTGGCCGGCGGAAGGCTGGACATCTATGACTGAGCTGTCCGCCGACCATCTTGTGGAACGAGAGCAGGACGCCGAGGCGACCGAGGCAAAGCCGCGCGCCCAGCGCAGGATGGCGCCGATCGTGCCGGCGCAGAACATTGCCGGCCGGGCGCTGGTGCTGGTCATCGCCATCATGACCTTCCTGTCTTGCCTGACCTTCGGCGCGGTGACGCTGGTGCGCGACACCGCGTCTGTCTGGGAGAACCAGATCTCGCGCGAGGCGACGATCCAGGTCAAGCCGGTCGACGGCCTAGACATGGAGGCAGCCCTTGCCCAGGCCTCGCAGATCGCCGGCGAATTTCCCGGCGTCAAAGCAACCAAGATCATCGATCGCGAGGCGACCGCGAGGCTGCTGGAGCCATGGCTGGGTTCAGGCCTCAACATCGACGAGCTGCCGGTGCCGCGCCTGATCATCGTCACCATCGATGAGAACAGCCCGCCCGATTTCGCCGCCATGCGCGCCGCGATCACACCGAGACTGCCGAGCGCATCGCTCGACGATCACCGCACCTGGGTCGACCGGCTGGTCGCCATGGCCCGCACCACGGTGACCATCGGCATCGCCGTGCTGGCGCTGATGCTGTCGGCGACGGTGTTGACCGTGGTGTTCGCCACACGCGGCGCCATGGCCGGTAACGGCCACATCATCGAGGTGCTGCATTTCGTCGGCGCCGAGGCACAATTCATCGCACGCGAATTCCGCCGTCATTTCCTGGTCACCGGCATGAAGGGCGCGGCGGCCGGCGGGGCGGCGGCAGTGCTCGTCTTCATCGTCTTTTCCTGGTGGTCGTCGCGCAACATGGCGACACCGCAGGCCGACCAGGCAACCGCCCTATTCGGCAATTTCGCCATCGGTTCGGCAGGCTATCTCGGTGTCGTCTTGATGGTGCTGGTGATCGGCGGGCTCACGGCTGCGACGTCCCACGCCACCGTCGTTGCCTATCTCAGCGACATCGATGTCCGCCAACCGGATGCAGGGTGATCCATGTCGCCCAGAAGTGGGAACCGGTTTTGGGACAACGGCATGGATAAGACAGGGTGATCACGGATGGAGAATTCACGTAACGCAAAGTGCGTCTTTTACCTACCCAAGGGCGCATTTCAGGACTAACCATATGGCTATGGACGCGCGGGAATCGACCGGTACGGCTGGGCAGATGCCAGTGGTGGTTGCCCGTTCGCATGACCGTAGCACGGTGAGCCGTCTAAGGGCCGCGTTGCGCCTATCCGCTCTCTCTGTGCTCATCCTCGCAACTTTGTTTGCCGGCGGCTTCGGCTGGTTCGCCAACAAGGTCAGTCACCTGACAACGCCCGCCAACCCGGCCAAGGCAGACGCGATCATCGTGCTGACCGGCGGCCAGTCCCGCCTTGATGCCGCGATGGATCTGCTGGCGTCCGGCAAGGGCGAGCGGCTGCTGATCAGCGGTGTGCATCCTTCCGCCAGCCGTCGCCAGTTGCAGGCGGCGACCGGTGGTGACGTCAGGCTGTTCTCCTGCTGTGTCGACATCGACCGCGCTGCGCTCGACACGATCGGCAATGCCGAGGAAAGCGCCAAATGGGTCGAGAGCCATGCCTATGGCACGGTGATCCTCGTCACCAACAATTATCATATGCCGCGCAGCCTGCTTGAGATGGGCCGGCTGCTGCACGGCGCCAAGCTCGAGCCCTATCCGGTGGTCAATTCCAACCTCGACAATGGCGGCTGGCTGACCAAGCCGCGGGCCTTGCGGGTGCTGTTCACCGAATACAACAAATATTTGCTGGCGCTGGCGCGCGGCATCGTGCCGGTCAAGCCGACGCCCAACGGCATCGCGCTGGCCGAAACCGCGGCCGGCGGCTGATCATTCCCCTGCGGCGGCGCCTGAATTCCCCTTGAGACGTGCGATCTCCTGTTCAAGTCGCTCGATGCGCTTGTCCCTCTCGCCGAGTGCGGCCGCCACGTCGGCTGCCTCGAACCGTTGCGGGATATGTTGCGGGCAATTGGCGTCCCAGGTCGAGACCGTGAACAGGATGACCTGCTCGGGGCGCGCCTTGTAATCCTGCGGCATCAGCTTCGCCATCAGTTCGGCATCGTTCTCGACGACGCGCGCAGTACCCCAGAGCTTGATGCGCTGGCGGTGCATGTAGTCGATCAGGAACAGGAAGGCCTGCGGATTGTCGGCCAGATTGCCCTGCGTGATGAACTGCCGGTTGCCGGCAAAATCCGCGAAGCCGATCGTGTGTTCATCCAGCACCTTGAGGAAGCCGGCAGGCCCGCCGCGATGCTGGATATAGGGCTGGCCATCGCCATTGGCCGTCGACAGGAAGACGCTGGTCTGCATCTCGATGAAGGCGGCAAGGTCAGGGGTGATGACAGCTTGCCAGCCGCCACGCTCCTCGACTCGGGCATAGGATTGGCGTGAGCCCTTGCGGGCCTGGATCGCCTTGACCGTCGGCGTGAAGGCGACGTCGCTGGTGAAAGCATGCGCGTTCATCAAAATCCTCCTTGCGGAAAGGTGCTAAAGCCCGAGTTCCGACAATGTCAGGTGATCGTCCGGCCGCCGGCCGTGCGGCCAGTGATACTTGCGATCAGCCGCACCGATCGGCAGGTCGTCCATGCTGGCGATGCGCAGAGGCAAGCGCGACCCGTGCCGGACGGGGGCCGGCGGACACCACCGGCCCTGTCCGCATTCAGGCAGCATCGCGGGCGGAAACAACCGGAAAATCGATCTCGGTCCGGGCAACCTCGTTGATATAGTTGGTCCAGACGTTCAGCGCGACGTGCTGGACGATCTCGATGATCTGCCCGTCATCATAGCCCGCCAGCCTTACAGCGGCGAGGTCTTCATCGCCGACGTGCCCGCGGCTTTGCGCAACCTTGGCGGCAAAACGCACCGCCGCGGCCGCCTTGGGATCCGTGGAACCGCCATGGCGGTTGGCGATCATCTCGGCGTCGTCGAGCTTGGCGAGATTCTTGCCGAGGTAGCTGTGCGCGGAAAGACAATAACTGCAGCCGTTGATCTCGGCGACCGCCAGCGCGATGCGCTCGCGCGTCGGCGCCGGCAGCCGGCCCTTGGCCAGCGCACCCGACATGCCGAGATAGCCTTCAAGCGCGGCTGGACTGTTGGCGACCATCCGAAACAGGTTCGGCACGACACCGAGCTGTTTTTCCACGGCCTGCAGCATGGGCTGCGCGGCTGCGGGAGCGGCGGCGATGGACGAAGGCGTGGCGATGCGGGGCATGAGAACTCCTCTGGATTTGCCAGTCCTATATGAGCCCTTCCATCTTGCGGATGTAGATGCCATAATTGTAACCTATCCTTCCAATTTCTGGGAAAACCATGGATCGCCTCGAAGCCATGTCCCTTTTCGTCGCGGCAGCGGAATCCGGCAGCCTTTCCGCTGCTGCGCGTCGTCTGGGCACTCCGCTGGCGACCGTCAGCCGCAAGGTCTCCGAGCTGGAACGGCATCTCAAGACACGCTTGTTGAACCGCTCGACACGGCGCCTGACGCTGACCGATGCGGGCGACGCCTATCTTGCCGCCTGTCGTCGCATCCTGGAGGACGTCGGAGAGGCCGAGCGTACCGCGGGCGGCGAGTATAGCGCACCGACAGGCGAGCTGATCATCACCGCGCCGATCGTTTTCGGCCGCCTTCACGTGCTGCCGGTCGTCACTGCCTTCCTCGCCGCGTACCCGAAGGTGGATATCCGCCTGACGCTCGGCGACAGGATAGCCCAGTTGGCCGAGGACCATATCGACCTCGCCATCCGCATCGGCCGGTTGCCTGACTCGCGTATGATCGCGACCAGGGTCGGTTCGATCGGGCATGTCGTGTGCGCAAGTCCGGCGTATCTGGCCGAGCACGGGGCGCCGAAAACCCCGAAAGACCTCGAAACGCATAGCTGCATCACCTTTGAGGGCCTTGGCTCGCTCGCCACATGGACTTTCGCGGTGGACAAAGCTGACGTTCCTGTCCCTGTCCGTTCCAGGCTCCGGGTCAACACCGCCGAGGCAGCGATTGATGCGGCGACCGCAGGTGTCGGGATGACGCGCGTGCTCTCCTACCAGATCGTCGCCGCCGTACGCTCAGGGATATTGCAGCCCGTGCTCAGGGATTTCGAACCTGAACCTTGGCCGGTGAACCTGGTGCATGCCGGCCAGGGCCGGCTGCCAGTGAAACTACGCGCCTTCCTGGACTTTGCCGGCCCGCGCCTCAGGGAACGTCTGGCGCAGGCGACCTGGTAGATGAGCCGCATTGTACCGTTTCCTTTTTGCGCCTGCTTGGTGTAACCAACGCACACCTCCTCACCGGGCCTCCCCCCAAATGCTCTATTTCAGATCGCTGACGTTCAATTTCGTCTTCTACGTCAACCTGATCGTCCAGATGATCCTCTGGACCCCCTATTACTTCCTGTCGCCCCGTCACCGCGCCTGGTTCGTGCCGAAATTCTGGTCGCGCACCTCGATGTGGCTCTATGACAAGATCGCCGGAACGAAGAACGACATCACCGGCCAGGAAAACCTTCCCGAAGGCTCCTTCATCCTGGCGCCCAAGCACCAGTCGTTCTGGGATGCGATCGCCTTCTTCCCCTTCCTTCAGGACCCGCTCTACATCCTGAAGCGCGAGCTGACCTGGATCCCGTTCTTCGGCTGGTACATCATGAAGATGCGCATGATCCCGGTTCACCGCGGCAGCCGCTCGAAGGCGCTGAAGGCCGTGGTCGCCGCGACCAAGGAGGAGATGGCCCGCAATCCCCGCCAGCTCATCATCTATCCCGAGGGCACACGCCGGGCGCCGGGCGACGAGCCGGCCTACAAATACGGTATCGTCGAAATCTACACGCAACTTGGCATTCCGGTGGTGCCGGTCGCACATGTTGCCGGTCTCTATTGGCCGCGTCGAAAATTTCTGCGCTACCCCGGCACCGTGAAGGCGCGTTTCCTGCCGCCGATCCCACCGGGACTGGGCAAGGACGAATTCATGGCCCGGCTGATCGGTGAAACCGAGGCTGCCTGCGACCAGTTCCTGATTGATGCGGCACGCGGCCCGAACCCACCTGCCTTGCCGCCGACAGCGATGAAAAGGCTGCAAGAGTTGGACGCGGCTGCAAGAACCAAAGTCTGAACCGGAAGTCTCCGGCCGGCAGTTCTCAGCCGAACACGGCCAGCGCGGTGGTCAACACCAGCGTTGCGGCAAAGACCAGATTGATGATCCGCGATGCCGCCGGCCGGCGTAGGAAGCGCGCGAACCCAGCCCCCGCGACGAGCCACAGAGCGTGGATGGCAACGATCATCAGGGCAAGAACCGCCAGCTTCAGCCATAGACCAAGCTCAGCGGCGCCCTGTTTCGACGAGGCGCCGGCGAACACCGCGGCGATCGCCACATAGGCCTTTGGATTGGCGATCGCGAGAAGAAACCCAGCCAGCCATGTTGGTCGCGAAGCCTCGGCGGCGCGCGCCGCCAGCGGCGGGGCCGTGGCGATCTTGAAGGCGAGATAGAGGATGTAGGCCGCGGAAGCGACAGCCAGCAACGGCGCCAGCTTCGGCACCGAATGGAGCACCGCCATGACCCCTGTCGCGACGACCAAAAGCACGGCGATCGTGCCCAGGATGATCCCCCAGGCATAGCCCAGCGAATGGCGCAAACCGAACGCCGCGCCGACGGCGGTGACGCTTATCGTTGCCGGTCCCGGGCTGCCCATGACGACGGCAGAGGCAAGCACCAGAGCGAGCAGCTGACGCCAAAGGTCCGGCTGCGAAAGAAGCGGCTCAGTCATCTCACCCTCTGCCTTGCCCCGTGCGACGGAGGCTATGGCAAGACAAGAGGGTCGTCTTGGACGTTCGTGCGAGGAGCGGCCGCCGAAAACCTCAGCCGCTCGCTCTGTCGAGTTCGGCCATGTCGGCGCCGCTCAGCTTCAGCGACGCCGCCTTGATCAGGCTGTCCATCTGCTCGGGCTTGGTGGCGCTGGCGATCGGTGCGGTGACGCCCGGCCGCGCGATTGCCCAGGCAAGCGCCACCTCCGCCTGCTTGGCCGAATGCCTGGTCGACACCGCGTCGAGTGCGGCAAGGATGCGCATGCCGCGCGCGTTGAGGTAGTCTTTCACCCCACCGCCACGCGGGCTTTGACCGAGATCGGCCTCGCTGCGGTATTTGCCGCTGAGAAAACCCTTGGCCAGGCTGAAATAGGTGATGACGCCGATGTCCTCGGCCACGCACAGATCGCGCAGCGGCCCGTCAAAGGACGAGCGATCGTAGAGATTGTATTCCGGCTGCAGCACCTCGTAGCGCGGCAGGCTTCGCAGGCTCGCCACATCAAACGCGGCACGCAACTGGCCGGCGTCGAGGTTCGAGCAGCCGGCATAGCGGATCTTGCCCTTGGCGAGCAGCTTCTCGTAGGCGCCAAGGGTTTCCTCATAGGGCGTCGTCGGGTCCGGCCAATGCGACAGATAGAGGTCGATGACATCGGTCTGCAGCCGCTTCAGCGATGCATCTACGGCCTTTTCGATGTAGGCGGCGGACAGGTCCTTGTGTCCTTGCCCCATATCCGAACCGACCTTGGTGATCACCACGACCTTGTCACGATTGCCCCGGTCTTTCATCCACTTGCCAATGATGGTTTCCGACTCACCGCCCTTGTGGCCAGAGACCCAGCGCGAATAGGCGTCCGCCGTATCGATAGCGTTGAGGCCGGCCCCGACGAAGCGGTCGAGCAGGTCGAACGAGGTTTTCTCGTCGGCGGTCCAGCCGAAGACATTGCCGCCCAGAACCAGCGGCGCGATGGACAGGTCGGTGCGACCGAGACGGCGTTTCTGCAAGGCGTATCTCCAGGATGATTGGGGTGGGCGAATGCGGCCCACTGGCTGAGGTTCGAAGCCTAACTAGGTCTTGCCTGATCGAGGTCAAAGGCCTGGCCGCCTTTTTCCGCAGAGCCAGCTTCACAAAGGCGCGACCTGCCTGGCGACATCCTCCAGCCAGTGGTCGCGGATGCCCAGCGCCTTGAGATGCTCCAGCGTGCTGAGCACATAATCTTCGTTGATGCCGGATTGGCCGACGGCACCGCGCACCACCGCCGCCGCATGTGCCGCATCGAGCGCGCCGGCATATTGCTCGTGCTGGCGGTCGACGATGTAGGTCACCGCTTCGACCGTGCGGCCGCTGTCGAGGCGAACCTTGAGCATACGCTCGAGATAGACATTGGTGACCAGCTCGCGCTCGCGCAGATAGGTGATGACCTCGTCGCGCAAGCCGCCGGGAACGCGGAACGCCAGGCCGATGCAGGAGCCGCCGCGGTCGAGGCCGAGTACCAGCCCCGGTCGTTCACGCGTGCCGCGATGCACGAAGGAATAGACGCAGAGCGACCGGCGATAGCCGTGCAGACGGGCGCGTTGTGTCTCGACATGCGCGAAACCCGGCCGCCAAATCAGCGAACCATAGCCAAACACCCAAAAATCGCCCATATCGCCGCGCCTGATTGCAAAAGAATGGCAGCACCACAGGGAATCGGTGTTTTTTCCGCCCTTCTCTGTCTACCTATTCGTCTCTGTCTACCTGTTGTTGGCGGAATCGACTGTCCGTCCGCAACACCCTTGCGTTAACGAGAGCCAAAGCATGACGTCAAGTGACGAACGCCAGCCGAGTAACAACGGTCGCCGCCTGTTCTGGCTTGCAGCGTTCATCGTCGTGCTGTTCGCCGTCTACAGCGGCGGCTGGTTCTATCTGGCTGACCGGGTGAGGACCGAGGCCGACAAGGCGGTCGCCACGCTGAACAAGACTGGCGTCGAAGCCGGCTGCGCCAACCTGCAGGTCAGCGGCTATCCCCTGAGCTTTAGCGTCTCCTGCGACAACCTGGCCTACGAGGACGATGCCAAAAACATCGCCGCTTCGGCCGGCAGCTTCAACGCAGCCGCCCAGATCATCCAGCCTCTGTCACCGGTAGCCAATCTGCGCGGTCCGCTCAGGACCTCCGTTCCGGACATGGTGCCGCTCTGGATCGACTGGGACAATCTGCAAGCCAACGTCAAATTGTGGTGGCCGCTACCGCAGCGGATTTCTCTGGAGGCGGAGGGCCTGTCCGGCCAGACCGATCCAGCCGACGACACCGATCCGATGCAACTGTTCAGCGCCGGCAAGGCATCAGGTCAGTTGCAGCCGAACGGCGGAGATATCGACTATATCGGCAGTTTTGGCGATCTCGAGATAGATCCCGACGCGATCGGCGGGCGCGTGCTGCCGGCGCTCGATGCCAGCGGCGACGTCACGCTGAAGAACGGCGTCGCGCTGATCGGCACGCAAGTGAAAAGCCTGCGCGGCCAGGCGATCGAAATCCGCAACCTCGACCTGTCGTCGGGCACGGCGCGCATCACCGTTTCGGGACCGCTGTCGGTCGATGCCGAGGGCCTTATCAACGCCGATCTGATGATCAGGCTGAAGGATCCGAAGGCGGTGGCGGCGATCCTCGGCGCCGCCATACCCGAGCAGAAAAGCCAGATCGAGCAGGGCTTTGCTGCCTTGGCGGTGCTCGGCAACGAACCGTCGATGCCGCTGAAGGTGGTCAAGGGCAAGGCCTCGCTCGGCTTCATTCCGCTGGGCAAGATCAAGCCGGTGGAATAGCGTTGCCATGGCAAGACCCGTGAGGTTGCTGAGTGTTGGCGCACTGACGTTGGACACCATCCTGCGTGTCGAGACACTGCCCATGCATCAAGGAAAGTTCATCGCCTCCGACGGCGTCCAGATCGCCTCGGGCATGGCGACGAGCGCTGCCTGCGCGGCCCACCGCCTGGGTGCCGAGGTATCGCTGTGGGCGAGTGCCGGCGACGATGCCGTCGCCGACCAGCTCATCGCCGGCATCGAGGCCGAGGGCGTCGATTGCACCTTTGTGCGCCGCGTCAGAGGCGCCCGCTCGGCGCTGGCCTCGATCCTGGTCGACGCGCATGGCGAGCGCATCATCGTGCCGTTCTATGACAGACTTGCCCACGCCGATCCCGAAGCCTTGCCGGTCGCTGACCTCATGGCATTCGACGCCGTACTGGTCGATGTCCGCTGGCCGGGTGCGGCAGCACTTGCCCTGAAGGCGGCCCGCGCCATGGGCCGTCCGGCGATCCTCGATGCCGACACCGCACGGCTGGAGGTCCTGGAACAGCTGTTGCCGCTCGCCACGCACATCGTCGCTTCGGAGCCGGCGGCGCGCATTGTCTGCGGCCAGGCGCTCGATCCGGAAACGGCTTGCGCCGATCTCGCCAGCCGCACCGACGCCTTTGTCGCGGTGACCGGCGGCGCGGCGGGGAGCTGGTGGCACGACCGTTCCGCAGGCTGTGTACGCCATGTCGCGGCGCCGAAAATCAAGGCCGTCGACACGTTGGCCGCCGGCGATGTCTTTCACGGCGCCTTCGCCGTCGGGCTGGCGGAAGCCATGCCGGTCGAGCAGGCTTTGCGCTTTGCCAGTGCGGCCGCCGCGCTCAAATGCCTGCGCTTCGGCGGCAGGCTGGGCGCGCCGGACCGCGCCGAGACTCTGGCCATGGTCGCTGCGACCTGGCCGACATCCCGACAAGGCTAAGGGAGCTGAGATTCAGGTCAGGCCGAGTCGAAAATGGCTGAGACCGAGAACCGGAGCGGAGCGTACTTGAAGTACGTGAGCACAGTTCTACCGCGACGCGGTGGAACGGGGAAGCGCAGGTATCCGCCATTTGCAGGCCGGCCTCACCTGAATATCAGCTCCCTTTAGGGTGCTCGACCGCCTGACGGCCAAAATCGGGCACGTCGATGTCCTGGCCGGCCTCGATGATCGAGCGGCGCACGGCGCGGGTGCGGGTGAACAGGTCGAAGAGTTTTTCGCCATCGCCCCAGCGGATCGCGCGTTGCAGCGACGCCAGATCTTCCGAGAACCGCGCCAGCATTTCGAGGATGGCGTCCTTGTTGTGCAGGCACACGTCGCGCCACATGGTCGGGTCGGAAGCGGCAAGGCGGGTGAAGTCGCGAAAGCCCGAAGCCGAATATTTGATCACTTCGGATTTGGTCACCGACTGCAGATCATCGGCGGTGCCGACGATGTTGTAGGCGATGATGTGCGGCAGGTGCGAGACGATGGCCAGCGTCATGTCGTGATGCTGAGGGTCCATCGTGTCGATGTTGGCGCCGCAGCGCCGCCAGAATTCCGACAGCCTCTCCAGCGCGTCCGGATCGGTGTCGGGCACCGGCGTGAAGATGCACCAGCGATTGTCGAACAGGTCGGCGAAACCGGCATCGGGGCCGGATTTTTCGGTGCCCGCCAGTGGGTGACCGGGAATGAAATGGACGCCGGCCGGCACATAAGGCTGCATCTGCGCGATGACCGATGCCTTGGTCGAGCCGACATCGGTGAGGATCGCGCCCGGCTTCAGCGCCGGCGCGATTTCCTCGGCGACCGCGCCGGATGAGCCAACCGGCACCGAGACGATGACCAGATCGGCATCGCGGACCGCTTCTCTCGCATCGGTCGTGTAGGAATCACCCAGCCCAAGCTCCTCAGCCCGCGCCAGCGTCGCGGCGCTGCGGGTGGAAATGGCGACGTGACGGGCGAGGCCCTCGCGGCGGATGACGCGGGCCAGCGACGAGCCGATCAGGCCGATGCCGACCAGCGCGATCTTTTCAAACATCGGTGATGTCATGGTGTTCTAGCTTTTCAGGAATGTCGTGAGAGCGGCGACAACGCCGCGATTGGCCTCTTCAGTGCCGACGGTCATGCGCAGCGCGTTGGGAAAGCCGTAGCCGGAAACGCGCCGCAATATATAGCCGTGCGCCGTCAGATAGTCGTCCGCCGCCGCTGCGGAATGTTTCTTGTCCTCGGGAAAATGAATGAGGATGAAATTGCCGACGCTGGGCGTCACCCGCAAACCGAGCCCTGTCATCTGTTCGCTCAGCCAAGCCAGCCAGGTCTCGTTGTGCGTCACGCTGCGCTCGACATGAGCGCGGTCCCGGATCGCGGCGATGCCGGCCTCGATCGCCGTCGCATTGACATTGAAGGGCCCCCGCACGCGGTTGATGGCGTCGACGATGTGCATCGGCGCATACATCCAGCCGATCCGCGCACCGCCGAGGCCTATCTTGGAGAAGGTACGGGTCATCACCACGTTCTCGGCGCTGCTGACCAGCTCGATGCCGGCTTCATAGTCGTTGCGGCGGACATATTCGGCATAGGCCGCGTCGAGCACCAGAAGCACGTGCCTGGGCAGGCCGGCATGCAAGCGGCGCACCTCCTGGAACGGCACATAGGTGCCGGTCGGGTTGTTGGGGTTGGCGAGGAACACGATCTTGGTGCGCGGCGTGACGGCGGCCAGGATGGCGTCAATATCGGCGCGCTCGTCTGTTTCCTTGATCGTCACCGGAACGGCGCCAGCCGACTGGATGTAGATTTTGTAGACCATGAAGGCGTGTTCGGTGATGACAGCCTCGTCGCCGGGCGCCAGATAGGTCTGTGCCAGCAGGCCGAGGATTTCGTCGGAGCCATTGGAACAGATGATGTTCTGCGGGTTGAGGCCGTGCACCTCGGCGATCGCTTCGCGCAGCCGCCTGGCGGTGCCGTCGGGATAGACGTCGAGCTTGCCGGCAATTTCACGCGCGGCTTCGATCGCCTTCGGCGACGGACCGAGCGGGTTCTCGTTCGAGGACAGCTTGTAGACCTTGGCGACGCCGGCAGGCGCCGTGCTCTTGCCCGGCACATAGGCGTCGATGTCCATGATGCCCGCGCGCGGGGTTGGACGTGCCTTGTCCGGTGTCTGGCTCATGTCGCAAAATCCGTCGAGAACGCTTCCTGAGGGAAGCCGCAGCGGAAATACAAGCCGTGGCCCGCAATGTCGAGAGGTGACAGCCACCGGACCAAGGCTGGCCGTTGACGCCGGCGCGCCACAGCCGTAGAAGAGGTGCGAACTTCCGTGGTGATTTGGCCGGTCGGCTTGCAGCCACGTTAAACAACTTGCTAAAGGGCCGTTTGCATCCTGTAACCGGCTTTGCGACTGCAATGCCGGTTTTTTGTTGTCCGCGACCGGCCGGACATCGGCATCGATTTTCGAAAGCGCGGTGCCGTGGATTCAAAGTGTGAGATGGATGTCATGGCCGTTCTGCGCGCCCGCAAAACCAACAACGAGGCCGACCAACCGTCGAGCCCGGTTTTGCGTTTTGGCTCCGACAAGCCGCTCAAGCTGGATGCCGGCACACTGCTGTCGCCGTTCCAGATCGCCTACCAGACCTACGGCACGCTGAATGACGCTCGCTCCAACGCCATCCTCGTCTGCCATGCGCTGACCGGCGACCAGCATGTCGCCAGCACCAATCCGGTGACCGGCAAGCCGGGCTGGTGGGAAGTGCTGATCGGCCCCGGCAAGATCATCGACACCAACCGCTTCTTCGTCATCTGCTCCAACGTCATCGGCGGTTGTCTGGGGTCCACCGGACCGGCCTCGACCAACCCCGCCACCGGCAAGCCCTATGGGCTCGACCTGCCGATCATCACCATCCGCGACATGGTGCGCGCGCAGCAGATGCTGATCGACCATTTCGGCGTCGAGAAACTGTTTTGCGTGCTCGGCGGCTCGATGGGCGGCATGCAGGTGCTGGAATGGGCGTCGAGCTATCCGGAGCGCGTCTTCTCGGCGCTGCCGATCGCCACCGGCGCGCGCCATTCCTCGCAGAACATCGCCTTCCACGAGGTCGGAAGGCAAGCTGTCATGGCCGATCCGGACTGGCATGGCGGCAAATATTTCGAGCACGGCAAACGCCCGGAAAAGGGCCTGGCGGTGGCGCGCATGGCCGCCCACATCACCTATCTGTCGGAAGCCGCCCTGCACCGGAAGTTCGGCCGCAATCTGCAGGATCGCGAAGCGCTGACCTTCGGCTTCGACGCCGACTTCCAGATCGAAAGCTATCTGCGCCACCAGGGCATGACCTTCGTCGATCGCTTCGACGCCAATTCCTACCTCTACATGACGCGGTCGATGGACTATTTCGACCTCGCCGCCGATCATGGCGGTCGGTTGGCCGATGCCTTCGCAGGCACCAGAACCCGCTTCTGCCTGGTGTCCTTCACCTCGGACTGGCTGTTCCCGACCGAGGAGAGTCGCTCGATCGTGCACGCACTCAACGCGGCCGGCGCGTCGGTTTCCTTCGTCGAGATCGAGACCGACCGCGGCCACGATGCCTTCCTGCTCGACGAGCCGGAACTGTTTGCCGCCATCAACGGCTTCATCGGATCGGCGGCCCGGGCGAGAGGGCTCAGCGCATGACCCCGAAAAATTGCAGACTTTTCGGATCGGGATCATGCGCCAGGCAGGAGGCGAAGCCATGAGTGTCAACCGCGACCAGCGCGTCGACCTCGAGGTCGTCGCCAACCTCATCCCACCGCAGTCGCGCGTGCTCGACGTCGGTTCCGGCGACGGCTCGCTGCTCGAACTGCTGCAGGACACCAAGCAGGTCGACGGCCGTGGACTGGAGCTGTCGCAGCGCGGCGTCAACGAATGCGTGGCGCGCGGCCTCTCGGTCATCCAGGGCGATGCCGACAAGGACCTCGAATTCTATCCCGACAAGGGCTTTGACTTCGTCGTCCTGTCGCAGACGCTGCAGGCAACCCGCAATCCGAAGCTGGTGCTCGACGAACTGCTCAGGATCGGCAACCGCGCCATCGTGTCCTTCCCCAATTTCGGCCATTGGCGGGTGCGCCTGTCGCTGTTCATCCAGGGCCGCATGCCGGTGACCAAGGACCTGCCCTATTCCTGGTACGACACGCCCAACATCCACTTCTGCACCATCCGCGACTTCGTCAATCTGTGCGACGAGCTCGGCGCGACCGTGGAGAAGGCGACGGCGCTCGACGCCAATGGCCAGAAGATCGGCCTGTCGATGCCGTGGTGGTTCTGGAATTTCTTCGGCCAGCAGGCCGTGTTCTTGCTGAAGCGGTAGCTGTGTTCGCCATGCATCTCTTTCGTAGGCGCCCTTTGCCTGTTGAAATCCCTTCCGACATCCTGGCTGGGTTAAAAGCCGGGATTCTCATCTGCACCTCACCACGCAGTGGCAGCAACCATCTCGCCGGGTTGATGGCAACCGCCGGGCTTGGCAATCCTCTGGAATGGTTCGGCGGCCGCCGTGTTCTCGAATTGCCGAACTATCCTCGCGATCCCCGTGCTCAGGTTTTGCGTGCATTAAAGGATGGGCGATCTCCCTCCGGAATTTATGCAGTCAAACTCTTTGCAAGCCAGTTTTCCCAGGTGGCCAAGACTGTGGACCTCCCAGCCAGCCTTCCAGGACTGCGCTATGTCCGCTTAACCCGCCGCGATCTCCTTGGTCAGGCAATTTCTTGGGCACGCGCTCGTCAGACCGGTCGATTTCGCTCCACTGAGGCTGCTCAGAACTCACCACGCTATGACGGCGCGGCGATCGCGGAGGCGCTTGAAAAAATCATGCTGGAAAATCTGGCCTGGGACATTTGGCTAGCAAGAAACGGATTGTCTTTCCTGTCATTGACATATGAGGAACTCTTGGCAAACCCACGGGCCAGCCTTGTAAAGGTCGCGCATCTGGTTGACGCCGAAATCACATTTGAATCTACATCAGGCCCCAATTCTGGTCTCGAGATCCAACGGGACACCGTCAATACGGAATGGAGGGAACGCTTCTTGTCGCAGTATTCCGACACCTCAAAGTTCCAGGCCAGAAATCACCGCGGGTCCGGCTTTCTTTGAAATCCGGGCTGGCGCTCCGATTTGATCAAAGAGGCAACATGCAAGATTATGTGGGACAATGGAGCGTTTCACGAAAGGCTGTCGCTCGATAGGCAGAGGTTGCTTTACTTTAGGTTGCGGCGGATATAGCCACCTAGACGATGAATGGTCAGTGCAGAGATGGTTGAAGAACGCGTAAGATATTCACTCGTTGTGGAAATGGAAAACGCCAAGTCCATCGACTGGGACGAGATCGGCGTTGGACTGAAGGCCTTGGCGCGGGAAATCGTAGCTGTCACTGATCTCGGCCTGGCGCGACCGAAAGTTGTTATTTCTCATGGTGGGCATGAGTCGGATGCAGACGCGCTGCTTCATAAAATCACGGCTGAAGCACCGCAGCTGGGTCAAGTTTCCGACCTCGTCTTCACAGCGTTCCCTGGCGGCCGATACTACGACCTGAAGAACAATGGCGTACTGGCAACGGACGGAAGCATCGTCATCTTGACCGATTCCGACGTCGTGCCGGAACCAGGCTGGCTGTCAGCTTTGCTGAAGCCATTTGAAGATCCAAAAATCATTTGCGTAAACGGATACACATATCTTTCGCACGATGATTTCTTTTCAAGAACGTTTGCCCTGATCTGGTTTTTCCCGATGGCTCATGGCGATGGGCGATTTGCCTCGAAGCGGGCGATGAACGCCAACAATGTAGGGTTTCGACGCGAATGGATCGTCAGCCATCCTTTCCCGAAACACAATGGCTTCAAGGTTTCCTGCACGTTGCTGATGCGCGAACTGCTGCGCGAAGGCCACAAAATTCATAATGTCAACGCACGCGTCTACCACTACTCACCCCGGGGCTGGCGGTTCTTTTACTGGCGTGCCTTGGTTACCGGCCGCGACGCCGACCGGAAGTTCGTGGCGCTCAATTCGGCTGGCCGTACGCAACGGGTGGCCAAGTCCGATGGTTCACCATGTCGTGGCGCACGACACGACGGATTGTCGGCCATGCCCGAGAGACAGGGATGCCGCCTTGGCAAATTCCATTTTCCCTGATTGTCGGTCAGGCATTTTATGCCCTGGCGTTTTGGGGCCAGTTCAGTTTCGCCGCCGGCATTGTTCGTGACGAAATCGAGATCGTGCCTGACTATGTCGGGCACAGCTAGGCGCCTTTCCCGATCCCTGAATCACGCTTCTAAGCTCAATTGGTCTGGGACCGTCGACTCTTCCAGAACATCCGTCGCCTTGTGCGGATGTTCGACGCCGTCAGCGAACACCACATCGGACACCGAATACCCGTGCGCAGCGCCAGTATCGCCTGGTAGGCTGGCGAATTGTACCAGCCATGCACGTGCTGCCGGTCGGGAAATTCGATGATGATCAGGTGGCCCGGCCAGTCGTTCTCGATCACCTCCACATCGCCGCCATGAACCAGAAAACGGCCGCCGAAAGATTCCAGTGTGGCATCGATCCTGTGCAGATATTCGACGATCTGCGGACCCATTGTGGCCTGGCGCATATGGGCAACGGCGTAGGCGGTCATGACTGTACTCCCTTGTCATCGAAGCCCGAGTTGCCGGCCTCGCAAGGGCAATCTGACCAAACGCCGAGTGCAAAGCGATTACGTCTGAGGTAATGGAGTGTATGCTATCCTGTCGCGGCGGGTCGCTTCCATGGTGATTCGCGAGTCTGCGCGGCAGTGCTGTTGCAATTGGAACGCTAGCAACGGGAATTCGTTATCTCGCGCGGGTTGAGTGCTGGCACGGTGGGTGACACAGGAAGCTGTTTTTTGTAGCGTCGCGTCGAAGATGATGACCGGAAAGGAAAAGTCCGATCCATTCGACCGTTCTGAAAATCGAAAAGTCCTGGATAGACGCGCAGTCCTGCGCAGGAAACAGCTGACACGACATGGCCGGGATCATCGAAGACGCACCTCTCATCACGGTCATAACGCCGACCCACAATCGGCGCGAGACGGTGTTGCGCGCCGTGGAAAGCGTGCTGTCCCAGGGCATGCCTAGGCTTGAGCACATTGTCGTCGACGATGGCTCGACCGATGGGACCGAGGCGGCGCTGGCGCGCATCCAGGATCCGCGGCTTATCTATGTCGGCGCCAAATGGCGAGGCGCCAACGCCGCCAGGAATGCCGGCATCGAGCGAGCGCGCGCGCCGGTGGTGACCTTCCTCGATTCGGACGACGTCTACCTGCCGCACCGACTTGAAGGGACCCTGGCCTTGTTCGATGACAATCCCGCACTTCAGGTGCTGATCAGCTCTTTTGTCTCCCTGAAGGGCAACCGTGCCACCAACTGCGTCAATCGCGATGCATTCGTGAGCCCGACCATGCTGGAACGCACGCTGGTCGCGCAGACGATCTTCATCGCCGGCTCCGCGATAACCGCCCGCCGCGAAGCCTTGCTGGGCATTGGCGGCTACGATAGCGACATCACCCGGATGCAGGATCGGGAATTGCTGCTGCGGCTTTCCCGTCGCTATGGCGCGCGTTTGTCCGAGGACATCGATTGGACGAAATACAATTCGGAAAACTCGATTTCGGGCCGCCGTGACGGTTATGTCGAAGCCTATGCGAACCTGATGGGCAAACACCCGCACATTGCCCACGCCTACCCGCACATTCCGCCCTACATGATCTCGCGGCAGATCATCGCCGATATCCTCAGAGGCCGGATACCAGAGGCATTCAAGGGCTACATGGCCAATCGCGAGTCGAAAGCGCTCGGCTACTCGCTGCCGGAGCTGATGCACGGCTATGTCCATGGTCGACGCTGGCGCCGCGATCTCTACAATGAGTTCCGCGACAAGTTTGGCGCCCGGCCGGCCTAATTGCATGTCGCCCAAAAGTGTCCAGCGGTTTTGGGACAACGACATGCACCAACAGTCCGGCAAGGCTCACCGGTCGAGTTCGGGAAAATACGGATCGGACAAGAACCGCCTGTCCCGCTCGCCTTGCAGACAATCGATCGGCGCGGCCGCGTCGACGGGGATGATCCTGTCCCGGATGCCGCTCACTTCGAGGATCAACTTGCGCCGGATGGCTGTCGAGAATTCGGCCGCCGCGTAAATCGGCAGCACGAAGGAACCGGGTCCTCCGATCACGCATTGCGCATAATACTGGTCGAGATGGCTGAAGGTTGGCGACGGGCTGATCAGGATCGGCAGTCCGTTGATGACTATGCCTTTGGCGATTGCCGCATCACGCGTCGCGGTGACCGGCGGCCCTATATTGTTTGGACCATCACCGGAGATATCGATGACGCTGCGTTCGCCCTCGAAAGAGGTGCGATCGAAAAGCTCGGTGCCGAAGACCAATGCACCGGAAATCGATGTGCCGCGGAAGCTCCGGAACGGGCGGGCCGCGACCTTGTCGGCAAAGCTGTTGGCGCTCTCGGCGCTGTCGATGATCTGCCAGCCGATGACCGCGTCATCGCGCACAGTGCCGGCCCATTCGAAATAGGTGAGCGCGATGCGGCCCGTGGCGCCGGCGCGGACGGCCCGGATGAAATCGGGATGCCGCAGCGCCTCGACATAGCCGGCGCGCTGCAGGGCGAACTCCTTCTCGTCCATCGACAGCGAGATGTCGACCGCCAGCACCAGCTCGACGTCCACAGGCAGCGCATCCGTCGGCGAGGCGGCGGGCGCGGCCTGGGCGCAGGCAAGACAGGCAAGCAGGCGCAGAGCATCAAGCATGGCCGTCGCAGGGTTGTTTCTCCCGGAGAGCTTCCCTCGCGATCACGGCAAAATAAAGCTTTGCGCCGGCAATCCGGATATCGGCCTATGTCTTGCGGCGGGCGCCGGCTGGCGGCGGTTCGATAGCACCCGCCCTGATGCGAGCAGGTTTCAGCGCCGGCGCGCCGGAATCGTTGACGATCGTCAACGCACGCGGAAAGAACTGATTGTTGTGCAGGCCGCGTCCGATGTTGAGGATCGCGGCGTCAGGCAAACGCTTCTCCAGCATCGACAGCACGCGCCGCAGGGAGGGCCCGTCGAACGCATCCATGGCTTCGTCGATGATCACCCATTTCGGCTGCCGCAAGGCGAGCCTGGCGAAGGCCAGCGAGCGCTGTTCGTCATCGCCCAGTTCGTGATCCCAGCGTCCGGCGCGATCGAGCGACGACGACAGCCGTTCCAGACCAACCTCGGCGAGCACCGCCGAAATGTCGGCATCGCTCGCCGGCGCAGCTCCGTTCGGGTGATCGAGGACCTCGCGCAACGTACCGGCCGGGAAATAAGGGACGCGCGGCACGAATATGAGGGTTTCTCCCGCCGGCAGGCCGATCCGCCCCCTTCCCCATGGCCACAGGCCGGCAATGGCGCGGAAGAACAGCGTCTTACCGGCGCCCCGGTCGCCGGTGATCATGACGCGCTCGCCGGCACGGATTTCGACATGCTGGTCGGCGAGCTTGGTGCAGCCCTCCGGCGAAGCCACTTCGAGCGTCTCGAAAGTCATGCTGCCATTGGCGTTTTCACCGAAGACGATGCGCTTTTCCGTGTCGTGCAGCACATCGGTTTCATCGAGCGCGATGCGGAAGTCGGCGACGCGCATCAGCGTGGCGCGCCAATCGGCAATGCTGCCGATGTTGTTGATGAACCAGCGCAGGGACGAGTGGACCTGGTTGAAGGCACCGACCGCCATCATCAGCCCGCCAAAGCTGATATCCCCTGCGAAATAGACCGGCGAGGCGACCAGGATGGGTGCCACGACGGTGATCCAGCCATAGGTGTCGGTCACCCAGGATAGGTTGATCTGGGCGGTGTAGATGCGTCGCATGGCGCCCAGCACCGTGCCGAGGTCGAGTTCAAGCCGTCGCCTGGCGTCGGCCTCGCCATGATACAACGCAATGGCATCGACATTCTCATTGACGCGCACCATCGAGGAGCGCAGCTCGGCTTCGCGTGTATAGCGGTCGCTGTTCAGGCGGATGAGCGGGCGTCCGACCAGCCAGCTCAGCCAGGAAGCGATGCCGGCATAGAGGATGGCGGCCCAGACCATGTAGCCCGGTATGGCGAGCGACGTTCCGCCGATGTGGAACACGAAGCCCGAGGACAGCTCCCACAGCACGCCGACGAAGGACACGAGCAGTATGCACGACTGCAGCAGGCCGACGCCGAGATCGGTCGACAGGTCGGACAGATGCGCGGCGTCCTGCTGCATGCGCTGGTCGGGATTGACGCCGATGGCGCCGGCATTGGCCAGCCGGAAGGCGCGCGCCGGCCGCATCCACTGGTCGATCAGGTCCAGCGTCAGCGCCTCGCGCAGCTTGAGCCTGATCATCTGGTTGAGCCAGGTCTGGCCGATGTTGAGCACCAGAAGTCCACCGGCTATGGCCGCAAAGACGAGAAGCTGGTGCAGGAAGGCCGCCATGTCGCGGCGCGCAAGCGCATCGTAGAAAGGCTGATTCCAGCGGTTGAGCAGAACCTGGCCGATCGACGTTGCGATGATGACGGCCATGATACCGACCGATGTCCAGAGCAACCACTTGCGAACCGGCGACCCCGCCAGCGCCCGCCTGATCGTCGCCACCTGATCGCTCAGGCTGCTGGCTTCGACCGCCACGGCAACCGGCTGAGCGGCGGCGGCATTGCCCGGTTGATCAGCCATGGCCGAGATCCTTGCGTTCAGTGCTGAAGCCGGTTGGTGAGACTTGAAGGCCTCCGTCGTTCAAATGGGCTGCCAAATAGGCTGTCAGTCCGCTTGCGACAGATAGGCAGGGAAATGGCCTCAGGCACTCTCGCCGCGATCACGAAGCCGTCACCCGCGCAACCGATGGCTTGGTGTCCCCGGCCTCATTGCGACGGCCAAGCCGGGTGGCGCCATGCGGCGACAGCACTGGCACGAAGACACGGCGCGAGGCGCGCTGGGCGACCGGCACGCCTTGATAGAGCCGCTTCTGCGCCTCGACGACGATGACCCCGGAAAAGATCGGCCACAGCCGCCGGCCGGCGCGCTCCAGCACATTGTGGAACCGCATCATGAAACGGCGCCGCGATGGCGGAAAGAACAGCGCATCGGACCAGGCGGCGGGCGTGAAATTCGCCTCACGCAGCAATTCGGTGAGCTGGCCGCGCGAAAAAGGCCGGCCATTGCCGAACGGCGTGTGCTCGAAGCGCGCCCAGACGCCGCGCCGATTGGGCACGACGATGACCACCCGGCCGGCCGGCGACAGCACACGCCAGATCTCATTCAGCGTCTCCCGCGGGTTTTCGACATGTTCGAGCGAATGGACGAGCAGCATGCGGTCGATGCAAGAATCGACCAGCGGCAGTTCCTCGTCGAAGACCAATGCCGTCGCCGTCGGCCCTGTCGCCGGCCACACCACGGCGCCTTGCGTTGCCGGCATGAAGGCGAAGACCCGCTCGGCGTCGGTGCCGAACCGCTCCAGCCACGGCAAGGTGTAACCCAGACCAACCAGCCGCTCGTTGGGTACGGTTGCCCATATCGACGACAACGCCATGGTGATCGAACGCTCGGCGAACCGGCCGAGCGTTGTCGAATAGAACGAGCGAAGATCGACGATGTCGGAATGCATGGCAAGGATGTAGCCGCGATATCGGCGGGTTTCAACAAAAGGCCTCGATGGGCCCGACATTCCGGGAATGACATTCAACATCCTGGGATGACATCCGCGCGCCAGCACCCTATGTCTGCGGCGACAATGGAGACATGCGATGCCGGTCGAAATCGAACAGTTCATGTGCCGCAGCGACAATTTCGGCGTGCTGGTGCATGATCCCAAAAGCGGCCAAACCGCGATCATCGACGCGCCCGAGGAGGCACCGATCCTGGCCGCGCTCAAGCGCACCGGCTGGACGCCAACGATGATCCTGACCACGCATCATCATGTCGATCACGTCGAGGCCAATCTGGCGCTGAAGGAGCGCTTCAAATTGCGCATCGTCGGCCCGGAAGCGGAGAAGGCAAAGATCCCCGGCATCGACGAACCCGTCGAAGAGGGTTCCGTCGTTCATCTCGGCGATGAGCGGATCGAGGTGATCGCCACGCCCGGCCACACCGCCGGCCACGTTTCCTATTATTTGCCGGCGTCGAGTGTGGCGTTCACCGCCGACACGCTGTTTGCGCTGGGGTGCGGGCGGCTGTTCGAATGCAAGCCGCCGGTGATGTATGATTCGCTGAAGAAGCTGGCTGCACTTCCGGCTGAAACGGTCATTTATTGCGGCCACGAATACACGCTCTCCAACGCCCGCTTCGCGCTGAGCATCGACCCGACCAATTCGGCATTGAAGGAACGCGCCGCCAAGATCGAGGCGCTGCGCACCGCCGACAAGCCGACACTGCCGACGACGATCGGCGAGGAACTGTCGACCAATCCCTTCCTGCGCTGGCACGATCCGGCGATCCGTAAGCATCTCGGGCTGGAGAAAGCCTCGGACGCCGAGGTTTTTGCCGAAATCCGCAAGCGCAAGGACAACTTCTAGAGCATCGACCATGACCAGCTCCGCCGAAATCATCGCGACGCTCGGTTTGAAACCGCATCCGGAAGGCGGCTGGTACGCCGAGACCTTTCGCGACGGCGCGGGCGGCGCGCGCGGCCATTCGACCGCGATCTACTTCCTGCTGGAACAGCATCAGGTTTCGGCCTGGCACCGGGTCAAGGACGCCGCCGAGGTCTGGCATTTCCACGCCGGCGCCCCGCTGGCGCTGGCGATGTGGGAAGAAGGCAGCGCCGTTGTGGAGCAGGTGCTCGGCATCGATCTCGCAGCCGGCGAGCGGCCGCAGATCGTCGTGCCGGCAGGCTGGTGGCAATCGGCGCGCAGCCTGGGCGAATGGACGCTGGTCGGCTGCACCGTCGCACCGGGCTTCGAGTTTGCCGCCTTCGAACTGGCAGCACCCGGCTGGCAGCCGAAACAAACCTAACTCAATAAGAAGCCTGATTTAGCAGGAAGCCTAGCGTGATCGCGAGTTGGGCGACGTAGTAGAGCACCCAGACCGCAAAACGCATCCAGGCACGATGCGGCGAGATGGCAGCCACCAGGAATTTCTCCGTGGCGAGCAACCCGTCCGATGCCATGAACAACAGCGCGCCACCGATAATCCAGATGCTGCCTGTCGTCAGCGCCGAAACGCCCATTGCCAGGATCGCAGCGACATAGACGGTGATCGGGATACGCAGGCCGGGACCAACGCGACGCCACAGCGCCGCCAGCATGGCGATCGCGAACACCGCCATGGCGAGCGCGATCGCTCCGCGCCAGGATTCGGCGCCAAGTAATCTCAACCCGCCGCCGCTGCGCAGGAACAGCGCGACATAGACGATGTGGGCGATGAGAAAACTGGCCAGCCCACCGAGAAAGGCCTTTTCGCCGTCCCGCGACAGGAAGGCGTCGCCAACGGCGCTGAGCGCAAGGGCGGCGACCAGCAGCAGCGGGCCGCCTTGCAGCGCCGCCAGCACGGCAAGCATCGCCACTGCGAGCGTCTTTGCCGCCGAGCGGGCGAGCGTTGGCGGCATGCCAAGTGTGAAGGCGTAGATGACCGCCGCCGCCAGCGAAAAGATCAGTGTCGCATTGGCGTTGGCGTCGATGCCGCCCGCAAACGGCATCGTCATGCCCGGGCTCCGCCTTCGGATGCCCCGGCTCCGCTTTCGGATGCCCCGGCTCCGCTTTCGGTCGCGACCGGCTTGCGCAGGAACAGCGACTTTGCCGCCAGCGCCGCGCCACCGGTGATGAGCACGCAGGCGGCGAAAATGCGCAGCGACGGCTCGGCGACGCCGGCCGCGATCAGCACCAGCGTCGACAACAGCGGTGCCGCGTAGCTTGCAGCACCCAGCACCTGGATGTTGCCGCGCTTGACGCCGATGTCCCAAGCGTAGAAGGCAGCACCCACTGGCATCAGGCCAAGGCCGAGCACGGCCAGCCACTGGCCGGCGCCGTCAGGCAGCACGGTTTGTTCCAGCGCCAGGTGGCAGGCGAGCGACAGCACCGCGGTTGCCGCGCAGAACCAGGTGACGATGCTGGTCGGCACCGACGGAAAGCGCCGCGACAACAGCGAATAGGACGACCACAGCACGGCGCAAACGGCGGCCATGGTATAGCCGAAGGCGTAGCGGGCGTCGAAGGCGAGGCCACCACCCTTGGTGACGATCAGCACGGTGCCGGCAAGGCCGAGCAGCGCACCGACGACATGGTTCCAGGCCAGGCGCTCGCCCGGCATCAGCGCTGAGCCGAGCACGATCAGCAGCGGCCACAGATAGGCGATCAGGCTCGCCTCCACCGCCGGCGCATTGCGCAGCGCGGTGAAGTAGAAGAAGTGGTAGCCGAACAGCCCGGCAATGCCGATCAGCCAGACCTGCGGCGGTATCTTCTGGCTCTTGTCAGGCGCCGGCATGAATAGTCGCGCGACAAGCCCGACGCCGGTGCCGATCGAGAAGGTGATTGCCGACAGCAGGAACGGCGGCACTTGGCCCGAGGCATCCGTGAGCAGCGCCAGCAGCGCCCACATGGCGACCGCCGAAAAGCCGATCAGTGTTGCGCGCCCCATTCTGTCTCCAGTGGCGCGCCCCACCCTGTCTCCAGTAGCGCGCCTGGCCTATCGTACCGCTTCGAAACGCCCGGCGCTGATGGTCAAGGTGCCGATCTGCGTGCCCACCGTGGCGTGGATCGGCGCATATACGCCGGTTTGGCCGAGCGGTGCAAATGTCACCATCATGCGGCTTTTGTTCTTCAGATAGTTGAGCGCCTTGCGACCCTTGCGATAACCCGCCACCGGCTCGAAACCCATCCGGCAGGTGATGGTGTCGCCCTTGTAGCCCGGCACCGAGATCGTGCCTTTCGAAGCGTAGGTCAGCGCCAGGTTGGCGCGCATCTCGCCGTCATAGAACTTCACCGTGCGGCCGCAGACCTGGTCGAGACTGTCGGCATGGACAACGGTGGCGGCCATCGGATCGAGCACCGATGCCAGGTCGCCGGCACTGACCGGCACCCAGCTCTTTGGATCGCGCTTGCCCGGCGCCGGGATGACCTGCGTCGAGGTGACCGTGCCATTGGCAAAACGGATGTCGACTACGGACGCCTTCTTGCCGGAGGTGTAATCGGCACGGAACACCTGCGGCACCATCTTCTTGCCCGCAATCGTGCCTTTGGAGGAGATCGTGCCACGCGTGTCGTCGAACAACTTGGCGAGACCGGCCGCGCTGACGCTGCCTTCGATCGCGTAGGCACCGTTCTCATAGCGGCTGGAAAACGTTGATTTCGCGATCGAAAGACCAAGGAACGACACCGTGTACTCGCCCTTGAACGACTGCGGCGAGGCAGCAGACGCGGCGGACGGCAAGGCAATGGCAAGCATGGCGACAAGGGCATGTGACGAACGAAGCATGGCGGGATCGGGTCCTTGATTTTCGGCCGGAGGCGGGCAACTCTGGTCTGGCATGTCCCTATCAGACCGCTTATAGGATGAATTCCGGCCTTAATATGAAAATGCCGGGCGCGTCCGTGGGGAAGCCGGAGCTTGACGCCCCGGCGAAATGCAACTATGGAACGCCAACTTTTTCCATAAGGCCGCCTGACCAGAACCGCGCGCCACCCGGCGTGGGCACAAAGGTTTGGCAGACCCCGAGAACTGAAGGTTAGAACAATGTCCCGCACCTGCGAACTCACTGCCAAGGCAGTCATGTCCGGCAACAATGTGAGCCACGCCAACAACAAGACCAAGCGTCGCTTCCTGCCGAATCTCGTCAATGTGACGCTGATTTCGGAAGCGCTGAACCAGAATGTGCGCCTGCGCATCTCGGCCAACGCGCTGCGTTCGGTCGAACATCGCGGCGGCCTCGACGCCTTCCTGGCCAAGGCCGACGTCAAGGAATTGTCGCAGCGCGCGCGTCTGCTGAAGAAGCAGATTGCCAAGAAGATCGCCGAGCAGCCTGCTGCCTGACATCGTTTAAAGGCGGGGGACGACCGCCCTGGCCAACCTCTTGTTGGCCTTTGGCATCGGATCGAATCCGCAAGGTTTCGGCAACCCGATGCTCAAAATACGAAGCGAGCGTGATCCGGTTTCGGCATGACGCTCCGCTGGTTCCATTACCCAGGATAAAAAAATGACTTCCTTCTCGCGATATTTGCCATTCGTGGCCGCCATGGCGCTTGTCGTCGTGGCGTCGAACATTCTTGTGCAGTTCCCGATGCAGGGCAAGGTCGGCGGCCTGTCGCTGGCCGACCTTTTGACCTGGGGCGCCTTCACCTACCCCTTCTCCTTTCTGGTCACCGACCTCGCCAACCGCCGCTACGGGCCTACTGTGGCGCGCAGGATCGTCTTTGTCGGCTTCATGACGGCGGTGGTCTGCTCGATCCTTGTCCCGCCCTTCCTGTTCCGCCACGGCCTGATCGAATTCGAGACCGCCGCCGACCGGCTGGTGCGGATCGCGGCGGCCTCCGGCGCGGCATTCCTTTCCGCGCAATTGCTCGATGTGACCGTCTTCAACCGGCTGCGCCGGCAGAGCTGGTGGCGGGCGCCGATCATCGGCACGCTGGTCGGATCGGTGTTCGACACCGCCGTGTTCTTCACCGTCGCTTTCTCGGCCGCCTTTGCCTTCGCTGGTCCGAACGACAGCTTTGCGCTCGAAACCGCACCGTTGATGGGCGTCTTCCATGTCGACGCGATGCGCTGGGTTTCGTGGGCGCTTGGTGATCTGTCGGTGAAACTGATCATCGCCGTCGTCGCACTCATCCCCTACCGGCTGCTCGCCGCCCGCTGGAGCCAGCCGGCAATTGCGGCTTAGAACATGATCCCCTGGGTCCAGCTCGATTCGGCAAGGACCCCGGATGGCGCGCAGGAACTTCGCCTCAAGCGGCGCGGGTCAGAATTCTCGATCATGCTCGGCACCAACGAGCTCATGAACAGCCGCCTCAGCGGCTCCGAGGAAGCGCTGGCAAAACTGTCATGCGGGCGGATTGCCAGTCATCGGCAGCCAAGAATCCTGATCGGTGGGCTTGGCATGGGTTTTACCTTGCGCGCCGCACTCACAGAACTGGGCAATGATGCCGGAATCGTTGTCGCCGAACTGGTGCCTGCCGTCGTCGCCTGGGCACGCGGCCCAATGGCCGAAATCTTTGGCGGCTGTCTCAACGATCCGCGCGTCACCATCCAGGAGGCCGATGTCGGCCAGCTGATACGCTCGCAGCCCGCGGCCTGGGACGCCATCCTGCTCGATGTCGACAACGGTCCCGAAGGCATCGTCCACAAATCCAACGATGCGCTTTACAGCCTGCAGGGCCTTAGCGCCGCACGCGCCGCGCTAAAGCCGGGTGGTGTGCTGGCGGTGTGGTCGCAGGGCCCCGACAGCGGCTTCTCGCGGCGGCTGAAGCAGGCAGACTTCACGGTCGAAGAGGTCAACACGCGTGCCAACGGCAGACGCGGCGCGCGCCATGTCATCTGGATAGCCACCAGGACGTAAGCCGGCAGTGGCGGGGCTCAATCCTGGTGCAGGATGAATTCCAGATAGAGGTTGCGCTGCAGGATCGAATGGTTGTCGTCGGAGATCAGCGACACCATCAGCGCGCCGTCGTCACGGGTCCAGACGTCGAGCCCTTCCATATTGTCGATCTGGTAGCCCATGTTGGCTTCCAGCAGCACAGGCCCATCGGCGACGGCGCCCTTTTCGACACTCTCGCCATAGATGCGCCGCAGCCGCATCTTGACGCCGCGGGCCATCGAGAAGCTGCGCTCCAGAAGCAGCAGGTCGCCATCCGGCAGGAAGGCGCCGTCGGTGATGTCGAAATCGCCATTGCGCTTGACGGTGAAGACGCCCTTGTGCGGCCCTTCGATGATGGCGGCATAGATGTTGCCGGCCTTGTCGAGGCTCTTCTCGGAGACCACCACCAGCCCGCCCTCGTGCTGGCCGTTGGCATTGGCGTGGGTGACGGTCTCGAAGCCGCGATTCTGGCGCAGCTCCCGGGCCGGAACCAGGAAATCAAGCTGCTTGAACGGCGCCTTCATGTCGGCCGGGTCGATCTTGAACTGGGCGACGCGGTGGTTGCGCTCGAAGCCGACGGTGGCAATCCCGTCCTTGACCGCGAGGCCTTCCGCATCGACCTCCCATTTCTTGTCGATCGGCCGGCCGGTCTCGTCGACCATCTGCTGCATGCGGAAATTCTGGATGCCGGACGGCCGCTTGTCGGCGTCGCGGACCACCGTGCCAAAGAACCAGAAGCCGGTATCGGCAACGCCGATGAAGTCACCACCGACTTTCAGGAAGCGGAAGGCCGACAGCGCTCCGAAATCGCGAATCGGCGAAGTCATCTCCAGCCCGCCGACGAATTCGAGCGGGCCGAACTGCTTGTCGGCATGGCCAATGTGGAATTCGGTGATCGGGCGAGCCGACACCTCGGCCGGTTCGACCAAGCTTGAGCCAGCCGAACTGGCCGCCGCCGAACCCACGCCGGCAAATAGGGCGATGGCGGCGAAAAGCGTCTGCCGAAAACCGCCGCGCGAAGAGATCATCCGGCGCGCCGCATGCCGCCGCGCCGCGTATCCTTCGCGCTTTCCTCGGCAAACAGCGAAGCCAGCTGCTCGGTCATGGCGCCGGCCAGTTCCTCGGCATCGACGATGGTGACGGCACGGCGGTAGTAGCGCGTGACGTCATGGCCGATGCCGATGGCCAGCAGTTCCACCGGCGAACGCGTCTCGATCAGCTCGATGACGGCGCGCAGATGGCGTTCGAGATAGTTGCCCGGATTGACCGACAGCGTTGAATCGTCAACCGGCGCGCCGTCCGAGATCATCATCAGGATCTTCCGCTGCTCCGGCCGGGCGATCAGCCGGTTGTGCGCCCACAGCAGCGCCTCGCCGTCGATGTTTTCCTTGAGCAGGCCTTCGCGCATCATCAGGCCGAGATTGCGCCGTGCCCGCCGCCACGGATGGTCGGCCGACTTGTAGATGATGTGGCGCAAATCGTTGAGCCGGCCGGGATTCGGCGGCTTGCCGTCCTTCAGCCACTTCTCGCGCGCCTGCCCGCCCTTCCAGGCCCGCGTGGTGAAGCCGAGGATCTCGACCGAGACGCCGCAGCGTTCCAGCGTGCGCGCCAAAATGTCGGCGCAGGTGGCGGCGACCGTGATCGGCCGGCCGCGCATCGAGCCGGAATTGTCGAGCACCAGCGTCACCACCGTGTCGCGGAATTTGGTGTCGCGCTCCTGCTTGAACGACAGCGGCTGCATCGGGTCGATGACGACGCGCACCAGCCGTGCCGGGTCAAGGTAGCCCTCTTCCAGATCGAAATCCCAGGACCGGTTCTGCTGTGCCATCAGCCGGCGCTGCAGCCGGTTGGCCAGCCGCCCGACGACGCCGGACAGGTTGGCAAGCTGCTTGTCAAGGAAGGCGCGCAACCGGTCGAGCTCTTCTTCTTCGCAAAGCTCTTCGGCCCCGACCGTCTCGTCAAAAGCCGTGGTGAAGACCTTGTAGTCGATTTCCTTCGGCAGATTGGTGAAGGGATTGTCGTTGCGGCGCGCCTCGCCGGGTGTCTCGGCATCGGCGTCGTCATCGTCGGACAGGTCGTCGGCGGTGGCGTCGGAGGCTTCTGTCTCGGCCGACTGCTCGTCGTCGGCCGAAGCTTCGGCATCCTCGGACTGCGACTGCTCGGAGCCGGAATCCTCTTCGCCGCCCTCTTCGCTCTGTTCCTCGCCTTGCGGCTGGTTGTCGTCATTGTCCTCGGAGTCTTCCGTCTCCTGGTCGTCGCCGAGCTCCTCGGCCATTTCCATGGAGGCGAGCATCTCGCGCACGACGCGGGCGAAGGCCTGCTGGTCGCCGAGCTTGGCCGAAAGACCATCGAGATCGGCCTTGGCCTTTTCCTCGACCCAGGGGCGCCAGAGTTCGACCAGCCGCTCGCCGCTTTTCGGGACCGGCCGGCCAGTCAGCTTCTCGCGCACCATCAGCGCCAGCGCTTCTTCGATCGGCGCGTCGGCCTTGTCCTTGACGTCGACGAGATTGGCCTTGGCGTATTTGTCCTCCAGCATCGAGCCTATGTTGTCGGCGACGCCCTGCATGGCGCGGCTACCGATCGCCTCGACGCGGGCCTGCTCGACCGCGTCATAGATGGCACGGGCTGCCTTGCCTTCCGGCGCCAGCTTGGTGTGGATGCGGACATCGTGGCAGGCACGCTTCAGCGCCATGGAATCGCCGAGCCCGCGGGTGATGGCTATGTCGGTCTTCGACGCCTTCTTCGGCAATTCGGGCAAACGTGCCCGGCTGCCGGCGAGAGCCGGCCTGTCCTTGGCGAAACCGACTTCGAGTTCCTTGTCGCCGGCAATGGCGCGCATGCAGACGGTGACGGCGCGCTTGAAGCTGTCGGCTTCAGACCCCGTCTTCGACTTGTTGCGCGTGTTGTCGCCCGGACCCGCCATCATCTATCTCTATTGTACCGCCGGCCGCTGGCCAAGCTGAGTGCGTAGGAGACCGACAATCTCTTCCACCGAGACTGTAAAGTAGCCGCCTTTCCCAATGTCATATGCCTGTCTCCACAGGCTGTATCCGTGGTCAAACCCATCGGGAATTGGACGAACACCCTCAAGTTCAACCACACTTTCTCTCAGTACGTCGGCCGCTACAGGGAGGTGAGGAATGGTTTGCAGCTGCTTTCCGTCATTAGGTATCGGCGCATCAGAGACTGAAATCGACACGATCGGCTGACTTTCGCCTTCCAGATTGTCGACAGCGCCTATGATCACCCGCGATGATACTGGTGTCGCGCCGCGATACGTCCAGGTCTGCCCAGGTTTGAATGGTTCGTTCTGAGCCAAGGCTGCCTGACTGACACAAAAGCAGAGGATTGAAAAACTCCATAGGAACGTCCAGCGGATTGTTCCCATGGAGTGGTGTCACCCCAGCACCACGTTTGCCGCTGATTCCGGCAGATCCTCGCCAAAGGCGCGCTGGTAGAACTCCGCAACCACCGAGCGTTCCAGTTCGTCGCACTTGTTGAGGAAGGTCAGCCGGAACGCCATGCCGATATTGCCGAAGATCTCGGCATTCTCGGCCCAGGTGATGACTGTGCGCGGGCTCATCACGGTCGACAGATCGCCATTGATGAAGGCCGAGCGCGTCATGTCGGCGACGCGCACCATCTTGTTGACGATCTCCTTGCCCTTGGCGTCGCGATAGTGCTTGGCCTTGGCCAGCACGATGGCGACTTCATTATCGTGCGGCAGATAGTTCAGCGTGGTGACGATCGACCAGCGGTCCATCTGCGCCTGGTTGATCTGCTGGGTGCCGTGATAGAGGCCGGTGGTGTCGCCAAGGCCGACCGTGTTGGCGGTCGAAAACAGCCGGAACGCCGGATGCGGGCGGATGACCCGGCTCTGGTCGAGCAGCGTCAGCCGGCCAGACGATTCCAGCACGCGCTGGATGACGAACATCACGTCCGGACGGCCGGCGTCATACTCGTCGAAGCACAGCGCGACATTGTGCTGGTAGGCCCAGGGCAGGATGCCGTCGCGGAATTCGGTGATCTGTAACCCGTCCTTGACGACGATCGCATCCTTGCCGACGAGATCGATACGGCTGACATGGCTGTCGAGATTGACGCGCACGCAGGGCCAGTTGAGGCGGGCGGCGACCTGTTCGATATGGGTCGACTTGCCGGTGCCGTGATAACCCGACACCATGACGCGGCGGTTATAGGCAAAGCCCGCAAGGATCGCCATCGTCGTGTTCTTGTCGAACAGATAGTCCGGATCGATGTCGGGCACATGCTCTGATGTCACCGAATAGGCCGGCACCACCATCTTGGACTCGAAGCCGAATTTTTCCTTCACCGACACCGTTGTGTCGGGCAGGTTGGCGATGTCACGATCGACCTTGTTCATATCTCTCAACGTCTCCACGGGCGAAACCCCTGATTTCGCCGGCAATCGAATTTGTCCGGGGGCGGTCTTAGAGCGTTTTCCAACCTTATGAAAGTTGGAAAACGACACGAACCGTATGGTCGCTCAGCACAGGCCCGCCTGTTTGAGCACGCGATAGGCCTGCAGCACATCGCGGAACCGGTCTTCCGAACCTCTGTCGCCACCATTCGCATCCGGATGGTGGAGTTTCACCAGTTCCTTATAGCGCGCCTTGATCTCCTTGCCAGTCGCCTTTGTATCAAGGCCAAGCGTTTCCAGCGCCTTGGCCTCAAGCGGCTTGGCCTTGCGCTCGCGCGCCTCGCGCGGATCCTTCGGCCCCTTGAACAGATCGAACGGGTCACGCATGCGGTTGTAATAGCCGGCGCGGCCGGAACGCAGCTGCGCCATATCCGGCGACGAACGCGTCGAGGCGCCGTTGACGCCCATCTTCCAGGTCGGCCGATGACCGGTCATGGCTTCCTTCTGGAAGCGCGCGACCTCGGTGTCCGGCACGCCGGAGAAATAGTTGAAGCCCTTGTTGTACTCGCGCACATGGTCGAAGCAGAAACGGAAATACTCGCCCTCCTTCATGCGCCCGACCGGCGCGCGATGGGTGCCCGCTTCCTTGCAGCCGTCCCACTGGCAAATCGGCGAATGCGACTTCAGCTCCGCGTCCTTGTCGGGGCGGACGCGAATCTTCTCGAAATATTTGGGGTACGGCTTCATCTGACCCATTTATGGGGCGTTCGCAGATGCGAAACAAGAATTGACATTTTCGAGATCATCGCCCTAACCGCTGAATCGCGGCATAAAGCAGGCGAATGGCGGATTTTGTTACGCGGCTGCGGCTTTTGCAGAGACCGATTTTCGGTTTCAAGGCTGACGCGCCAGCCATATGTGGTGAAGGGAGACAGCGATGTCCATACAGACGACCATGGAAGACAAGCTCAACAAGGCATTTTCGCCGGACCGGCTGGTCATCATCAACGAAAGCCATCTCCATGCCGGCCATCACCACCACGGCTCCGACCATCACGGTGCCTATGACGGCACCGGCGAGACACATTTTCGCGTCCGCGTCGTCGCTTCCGCCTTTGCCGGCATGAGCCGCATCGACCGTCACCGCGCCGTCAACGAATTGCTTGCCGACGAATTGAAGGCCGGCGTGCACGCGCTGGCGATCGAACCGGCGGCTCCCGGCGAAATGACCCGCTGGTAGGCCAGACCCGCCCTCACCTCCGCCGCACTCAGAGCACCGCTTCGATGAGGAACGGCCCGCGCCGCGACAGCGCACTGTCCAGCAGCGCGTCGAACCGCTCGCACGTATCGGCGCGGGCCGCCTCCACGCCCATGCCTTTGGCCAACGAGACCCAGTCCAGCGACGGATGGTCGAGGTCGAGCATGCGCCTGGCGTTCTCGCCGATCGCCTCGACACCGACATTCTTCATCTCGCCATGCAGGATCGCATAGGTTCGGTTGGAAAATACGATCGTCAGCACGTCGAGCTTTTCCCTGGCCTGGGTCCACAGCCCCTGCACCGTGTACATGCCGCTGCCATCGGCCTCGAGATTGATCACCTTGCGGTCGGGACAGGCGATTGCCGCCCCGGTCGCCATCGGAATGCCGCCGCCGATCGATCCGCCTGTGCCCATCATGTAGTCGTGCGGCGCGGCAAAGGCCGACAGTGCGAAGAAACGCCTGGCCGAAGTGATCGCTTCGTCGCAGACGATCGCATCCACGGGAAGCTTGCGCGCCACTGACAATGCGATGGCATCTTCCGTCAGTCTGCCGTTCGGCGTTGCCTCGTCGGGAAAGGCGGTCGCGAACACCTGTTGTTGCGACGGCTTTATGCCGAGTTCGTCGCGAAGCGCCTCCAGCGCCGCATGCAGATCGTCGCCATGGGCTGCCAGCGTCAGCACCTGGCAGCCCTCATGGACAAGCCGTCCCGGTTTTCCCGGATAGGCAAAGAAGGCAACCGGTTCCTTCCCGCCGACCAGGATTAGAAAGTCGATGTCCCTGAGCACAGCTGTCGCCGTATCGACCGGATAAGGGATGCGAGCCGGCGCCACACGCCCGCGTCCGCGCTGCATCCGCGCGATCAGAACCTCGCTGAACAGGCGGACATCGCTGCCCGTCGAGATCTGCCCGGCGATGGCGAGCGCATCGGCGCGGGCGGCCTTCCCGCGAACGATGATGCCCGCCCGACCCGGAGCGACACGGATCGCCGCAGCGATCTTTCTTACCGCGTCCATGTCGACGGCGGGCGGCGGCGCCAGCCTCACCTTGCCAACCGAGACCGCCCCGACTTCACCCCAGGCGGCATCCGCCGGCAGGATCAGGGTCGTGACGCCGGGAGGTGTCAGCGATGCGCGCAAGGCCGCCTCGGTCGCCGGCGCGACATCGTCCGGGCCGCCGATGCGGCGCACCCAGTTCGACATCGGTCTCGCAAGGCCCTCGATATCGCTGGTGAGTGGAGCATCGAGCGGCAGATGATAAGAAGCATGGTCGCCGACAATGTTGATCATCGGGCTGAAGGCGCGCCGCGCATTGTGCATGTTGGCGAGACCATTGGCCAGGCCGGGACCGGTGTGCAGCAGCGTCGCGGCCGGCCGATCGGTCATCCGCGCATAGCCGTCGGCGGCCCCGGTCACCACACCCTCGAACAGGCCGAGCACGCAACGCATCTGCGGTTTGCGGTCAAGTGCGGCAACGAAATGCATTTCGGACGTGCCGGGGTTGGCAAAGCAGACCGTCACATCATTGGCCAGAAGCACGTCACACAGGACATCGGCGCCGTTCATGCAGTTCTCTCCCGATCGAAGAGAGCACTTGCACCTGTGGGCGCCCGCGCGGCAATATCCTGCCGGTGCTTTTGATCTGATCCAGTCGCGCCGCGCCGCTGCCTCGGGATCAGCCGACCGTCGATTTGAGAAATGCCAGCGCGGCGGCGGTCAGCGCGTCGCCATCCTCACCGAAATCACGATTGATCGACATGTGCGTATAGGCGCTGCCGTCGAACAGCGTAACCATGGCGCCGGTGGCCCGCAGACGCTCGGCAAAGGCCTTCGAGGCCTCGCCACGGCCAGACGCCTGCGAATAGGCAATCAAGGTCGGCGGATGCTTGTGGCCGCCGACATAGCTGGCCGGCGAAAGTGCTGCCCATTGCGAGGGATCGGAGAAGACCCGTGCATAGGCCCGAACCATGCCGCCATTTTTGGCAAGCGCGGCAAGATCGTAGGCCCTTGTATCGTCGAGAATGAACGCCGCGACGCCGGGCAGCCCACCGCGCATGCCGGTCAGTGCAATCAGATGGCAGCCGGCCGAATGGCCCATACCGACGATGCGGTTGGGGTCGCCGCCATGCTGGGCAATGTTGGCCCTGATATAGGCATAGGCTTTTTCGACGTCATCCGCTTGGGTGGCGACATCGGCCTTAGGCAACATGCGGTAATCGATGGAGACGAAGCAGAAGCCGTTGGCCAGCAGAAAGGCCGGCTTGGCATCAACCTGGCTGCGTTTGCCGAACTGCCAGGTGCCGCCATGGACGAAAAAGACGACCGGCAGGCCGCTTGCACCATCGGGCGCGTAGATGTCGAGCTTGGCCGGCCCGTAGTCGAAGGTTTTTGGCGCGGATTGGCGCGGGCGCCGCGCCGGCGATGCTCCCAATGGCAGCATCGCCGCCATGGAGGCCAGAATGAGGCTTCGTCGATCGATCATCATGGTTCTCCCGACCGTGTGGGTGCCGACAGTGCCCGCAGGCGCCACGAGCGTCCCGTTAAGGTCTGGTTCGGCGATCGATCATCGATCCGACCCGCGAATGACACTCGAGCTTTTGGGGACTCATCCGCGGCAGAGGAGGCCGGTTCAAACCGGGCTTCGTCGAACTCGCATCGGGTCGCAACTCTCGGAGCATCAGGCTGCATCAAATGCACCGTCCTTGCAGTTCAGTTCACGAAATCAATATCTACCCCTTGACGGTCTCATCTGGCCATCACCACCTAAGTATTTGGGCAAGCATTCCAGCCACATGGGTAGTGTCCCGGGTTTCAATGCCAGATGCACGCGCTCTCCTTCATGTGAAGGGAACCACAATGCTTTCCAGCAGTTGAATCTGTGATGAGCCGTCTGGCACCCAGAACGGCTCCGAGGACCAGAATCATGCGAGAGAACCAGTCTGACGTCTTCGATCTGTTTTCGGAAATTTATACGAGCGTGGCGCAGGAGGAGATCAGCCTCCAGCAATATCTCCTTGCCTGCCGGGAAGACAAATCGATGTATGCCTCGGCGCCTGAACGGATGGTCGAGGCGATCGGCGAGCCGAACCTGGTCGACACCAGCAAGGATGAGCGGCTCGGCCGCATTTTCTCCAACCGGACCGTGAAGGTGTACCCCTCCTTTGCAGATTTCTATGGCATGGAGGACACGATCGAGCGCATCGCCGGCTATTTTCGCTATGCCTCCCAAGGGCTCGAGGAGCGCAAGCAGATCCTCTATCTCCTAGGCCCGGTCGGTGGCGGCAAATCCTCGCTTGCCGAACGGCTGAAGAAATTGATGGAGCAGCGCCCAATCTACACGCTGAAGGTCGGTAACCAGATCAGCCCGGTTTTCGAATCGCCACTTGGCCTTTTCCATCCCGATCGCATGGGCGACTTGCTGGAGGACAAATACGGCATAGCCCGACGCCGACTGAACGGGCTCATCTCGCCATGGGCGGCCAAGCGCCTCGACGAACTGGCCGGCGACATTTCCAAATTCAGCGTGGTCAAGTTGATGCCTTCGAGACTACGCCAGATCGGCATTGCCAAGACAGAGCCTGGCGATGAGAACAATCAGGATGTCTCGGCCCTGGTTGGCAAAGTCGACATCCGGCAATTGGAAAATTTCAGCCAGTCCGATCCGGATGCTTATTCCTACAGCGGCGGACTGAACCGGACCACACAGGGCCTGCTCGAATTCGTCGAGATGTTCAAGGCGCCTATCAAGGTTCTGCATCCGTTGCTGACGGCGACCCAGGAAGGCAGCTACAACGGTACCGAGAATTTCGGCGCCTTTCCCTATCAGGGGATCATCGTGGCCCATTCCAACGAATCGGAATGGCAACAGTTCAAGAACAACAAGAACAACGAGGCCTTTCTCGACCGCATCCTCGTGGTCAAGGTGCCGTATTGCCTGCGGACCACCGAAGAAAGGCAGATTTACGAAAAGCTGCTGCGGGAGAGCGAATTGGCCGCCAGCCCCTGCGCCCCCGAGGTGCTGGACCTTCTCAGCCGGTTCACCGTCTCGACCCGCCTTGCCGAGCATGACAATTCGCCGCTCTACACCAAGATGCGCGCCTATGACGGCGAGAACCAGAAGGACGTCGACCCCAAGGCGAAGTCGGTCCAGGAATATCGCGACGCCGCCGGCGTCGCCGAAGGCATGACCGGCGTCAGCACACGCTTCGCCTTCAAGATCCTGTCGCAGACATTCAACTACGACACGAAGGAGGTGGCTGCCGATCCCGTGCATCTGATGTACATCCTGGAAGAGGCGATCAAGCGCGAGCAGTTTCCAAAGGAGATGGAAGCTGCCTATCTCGAGTTCATCAAGTCGGAATTGGCAACGCGCTATGCCGAGTTCATCGGCCACGAAATCCAGAAGGCCTATCTGGAATCGTACAGCGAGTATGGCCAGAACCTCTTTGACCGTTACATTGCCTATGCCGATGCCTGGATCGAGGATCAGGACTACAAGGATCCAGATACCGGCCAGGTGCTCAATCGCGAGGTATTGGAAAAGGAATTGTCCCAGGTTGAAAAGCCGGCCGGCATCGCCAATCCCAAGGACTTCCGCAATGAGGTTGTGAAGTTCACGCTGCGCGCTCGCGCAAGGAACGACGGCCGCAACCCGTCATGGACGAGTTATGAAAAGCTGCGCGAAGTGATCGAGAAGCGGATGTTCGGACAGGTCGAAGATCTCTTGCCCGTGATCAGCTTCGGTTCCAAGCAGGACAGCGTCACGGAAAAACGCCACAATGAATTCGTGCAGCGGATGGTTGAGCGCGGCTACACCCAGCGGCAGGTGCGTCGCCTTGTGGATTGGTATATGCGAGTGAACAAGGCGGGTTGAGAGAGCCCGGATGGGTCCATGCCGATCTTCATCGACCGTCGCCTGAATCCAAAGGACAAGAGCCTCGGCAATCGCCAGCGCTTTCTCAAGCGTGCGCGCGAGGAACTGAAGCGGAGCATACGCGATCAGATCCGCACCGGCAGGATCGCCGACGTGGATGCCGAGCACGCCGTACCCATGCCTGAAACAGGCACGGCCGAGCCGAGCTTCAACAACGCCTGGAACAGCGGCAGGCGCCAGCACATCCTGCCGGGCAACAGGCATTTCTCCCCTGGAGACCTGATCCCCAAGCCCGGCGGAGGCGCGGGAGCGTCGTCCCCGGGGAACACGGCGTCTGAAGACGACTTTCGTTTCGTGCTGTCACGCGAGGAGGTGCTCGATCTTTTTTTCGAGGATCTCGAACTCCCAGATATGGTCAAGCTCAACCTCAAGGAGATCCTTGCCTACAAGCCGCGCCGGGCTGGCTTCGCCGCCACCGGTTCACCGACAAACATCAATGTTGGGCGCACGATGCGTAACAGCCATGGCCGCCGCATTGCGTTGAGGCGTCCTAAGCAGGAGGAGTTGGACGCGATCCTCCGGGAAATCGCAACGTTTGAGGAGGTGCCATCCAGTGCAGCGGCGCATCAGCGCGTTGCGGCGTTGCGCGAAGAGCTTGACCGGCTGGAGCGGCGGCGGAGGCGAATTGCCTATGTCGATCCGGTCGACATCCGGTTCAACCGCTTCGATCCCCGACCCGTGCCGAACGCCAATGCCGTCATGTTCTGTCTGATGGATGTGTCTGGCTCGATGGGCGAGCGCGAAAAGGACTTGGCCAAGCGCTTCTTCGTACTGCTGCACCTGTTCTTGAAACGGCGGTACGACCGCATCGAAATCGTCTTCATCCGCCACACGCATCTGGCCCAGGAGGTCGACGAGGAAACATTCTTCTACAACACGCAAAGCGGCGGCACTGTCGTTTCCACCGCGCTGGAGGAAATGCACCGCATTATTGACGAACGTTACCCCGTCCACGAATGGAACATCTACGCCGCCCAGGCCTCGGACGGCGACAATTTCGCCGGCGATTCCGAGCGATGCATAGCATTGCTCAACGGCAAGCTCATGCGGTTGTGCCAGTATTTTGCCTATGTCGAGATCATCGACGAGCGTGAAGCCCATATCTTCGGCGCGACTGAAAACGGGACATCGCTGTGGCGTGCCTATAGCGAAGTCGACCAGAGATGGCCGAACTTCCAGATGAGCCGCATCGCCACGCCCGCCGATATCTATCCGGTCTTCCGCCAGCTCTTCGGCAGACAGCCGGCTCCCCTTAAGAGAGCGTGAAGGTGTCCGATGGCCCGACAAGCCAGTAAATCCAGCCTGCTTTTTTCGGGGTCCGACTGGGATTTCAAGACATTGTCGCGGGCCTATGATGCGATCGAGGCAATCGCCGTCGAAGAGCTTCATCTCGATACCTATCCCGTGCAGATGGAGATCATCTCCTCCCAGCAGATGCTCGACGCCTATTCGTCGGTCGGCATGCCGCTGATGTACCGTCACTGGTCTTTCGGCAAACATTTCCTCTACCAGGACCTGCTCTATCGTAAAGGTGGGCGAGGGCTTGCCTATGAACTGGTCATCAATTCCAATCCTTGCATCGTCTATCTGATGGAGGAAAACACCATGGCCTTGCAGGCCTTGGTGACGGCCCATGCTGCGCTCGGGCACAACCATTTCTTCAAGAACAATCAGTTGTTCAAGCAGTGGACGGACGCTGGGGCGATCCTTAGCTACCTCGATTTCGCCAAGGGCTACATTGTCCGTTGCGAGGAGCGGCACGGCCTCGCCGCCGTCGAGGCTGTTCTCGATTCCGCCCACGCGCTGATGGCGCAGGGCGTGTTCCGTTATCACCGGCCGCCGAAGCTGTCGTCGGAGCGGCAGCGCGAAGGGCTTCGCGAGCGCCTCGAATACGAAGAGCAGTCCTACAATGATTTGTGGCGCACGCTGCCGCCGTCGCAGCGAAAGGCCAACGACAAGGGACAAGACCCGGAGCGGAAGAAATCGCTCAACCTGCCCGAAGAAAACCTGCTTTATTTCCTGGAAAAGAACAGCTTGGTCCTGGAGCCTTGGCAGCGTGAGATCATCAGGATCGTTCGCGTCATAGCACAATATTTTTATCCGCAACGGCAGACACAGGTGATGAACGAGGGCTGCGCAACTTTCGTCCACTATACGCTGATGAACATGCTGTTCGATCGCGGCCAGATCAGCGAAGGCGCCATGCTCGAAATCCTGCGCAATCATTCCAACGTGGTCTTCCAGCCGGCGTTCGACGATCCGCGCTTTTCCGGCATCAACCCCTACGCTCTCGGCCTCGATATGATGCAGGACATTCAGCGCATCTCGACCAAGCCGACGGCCGAGGATCGGGACTGGTTTCCCGACATCGCCGGCCACGGCAACTGGCGCGAGGTCCTACTTGGCGCCTGGGCGGATCACCGCGACGAGTCCTTTATCCGCCAGTATCTCAGTCCTGCCTTGATCCGGAAATGGCGGTTCTTTGTGGTCGGCGACGCTGCCGACCAACCGCACTGCCAAGTCGCTTCGATCCACAACGAACGCGGCTATGACGAGATACGCGCCGCGCTCGCTCACAGCTACGAGGTCGGCGCGAACCAACCGGACATCCAGGTGGTGGATGTCGATCTGCTCGGCGACCGACATTTGCGACTGCAGCACAAGGTCAACAACGGCATCCTTCTCGATGATGCCAGCCGCGACGCTACGCTTCGTCACATCCGCAGGCTTTGGGGTTATGAGGTCAGCTTGGCGGCTGTCGACGCTGAGACGGGTGTGGCGATCCACGAACGCTCGACGAGCCAGATCGCGGAATGAGGCTCCGTAGCTGCGCTGGTCCTCGCAGCTCCTCAACGCGCTTCAGGCGTCGCCGGCTGGCCTGATCCTCAGCCTGGCGATCCGGTTCTTGTCGCGTTTCATGACGATGAAGCGCTTGCCGTGGAAGGTGAAGGCCTGTTTCTCCTCGGGGATCGACTGCGTCTCGTGGATGACGAGGCCGGCAATGGTGGTTGCTTCCTCGTCCGGCAGGTTCCAGTCGAGCGCCCGGTTGAGGTCGCGGATCGGCACCGTGCCGTCGACGACGACGGAGCCGTCGGCCTCCTGCTTGACGCCCTGGATGTCGACATCGTGCTCGTCAGCGATCTCGCCGACGATCTCCTCGATAATGTCCTCTAGCGTCACCAGCCCTTCGACCTCGCCATATTCGTCGACGACGATAGCGAAATGCGCCTTGCGGCGCAGGAAGGCGTTGAGCTGTTCCTGCAAAGTCGTCGTGTCGGGCACGAACCAGGGTTTCGACGCGATCTTCATCACGTCGATCCTGGAGAAATCGTTGCCGACTTCGTTGAGCGCGCGCAGTAGGTCTTTGGCGTGCAGCACACCGACGATGTTGTCGAGTGAGCCCTTCCACAGCGGCATGCGGGTGTGCGGGCTCTGCAGGATCTCGCGCACAACCGCTTCAGGTGCATTGTCGGCATTGACCGAGCGCATGTTGGTGCGGTGGACCATGATATCGGAGACTTCGAGCTCAGCGAGATCGAACAGGCCGCCGACACGGTCGCGGTCCTCGCGCACCACCTGGCCGTCGCGGCGGAAATCGTCGACCGCGCCGCGCAACTCGTCCTGGGTCGAACGCTGCGGCTCGATGCGAGACAGCTCGTAGTCGAAAGCGGCAAGCAGGCGCGTGCGCAAGGCAACGGCCAGCAGGACGAGGGCGGCGAGGACAGCGACGACGATCCAGCCGGTCTCGTTCATCTCCGATCGCTTTCCTTCGGGCCTGGGTGGTTCTCCCTGAGGAACGACAGCACTTCCGAAGCCGGCACATCCTTGGCGATGAAGGCCTGGCCGATGCCGCGCGTCAGGATGAAGGTCAGCGCGCCGCGCGAGACCTTCTTGTCCTGGGTGATGAAGGCCAGCAGCGCCTCGGCGTCGGGCAAATCACCCGGAATGTCGACTATCCGCCAAGGCAGGCCGACGGCGCGCAGATGCGCCTCGACGCGCGCGGCATCGTCGGGGCTGGCCAGGTTGAGCCGCGACGAGAACCGGTACGCCAGCGCCATGCCGATAGCGACCCCCTCGCCATGGACGAGGCGGGTTCCGTCATACTGGGTGGCGGCTTCCAGCGCGTGGCCGAACGTGTGGCCGAGATTGAGCAATGCGCGGTCGCCAGTCTCGAACTCGTCGCGCGCAACGACGTCGGCCTTGGCGCGGCAGGCTTCGGCAATCGCCTGCGCTCTCTCCGGCCCGCCGGCAAAAACCTTTGCCCAGTTCTCTTCCAGCCAGGCGAAAAACTCCGGCCGGTCGATCAACCCGTATTTGGCAAGCTCAGCGTAACCGGCACGGAATTCGCGGATCGGCAGCGTGTCGAGCACTCCGGTGTCGGCCAACACCAGTTTCGGCTGATGGAAGACGCCGACAAGGTTCTTGCCGCGCGCACTGTTGATGCCGGTCTTGCCGCCAACCGAGGAATCGACCTGCGCCAGCAGCGAGGTCGGGATCTGCACGAAATTCATACCGCGGCGCACGATGCCGGCGGCAAAGCCGGCGAGGTCGCCGATGACGCCGCCGCCGAAAGCGATGACGATGTCGCCGCGCTCCAGCCTGGCGGCCAGCACACCGTCGACCACCTCTTCGAGATGGGCAAAGCTCTTGGTCTTCTCGCCGGGCGGCAGCGTGATGACGGCGGGTTGAATGCCGACCGTTTCGAGGCCGACTTTCAGCGCATCGAGATGCACTGCCGCGACGTTGGCGTCGGTGACGACAGCGGCGCGTGTGCCCGGCAGGCGACGCGAAATCTCCGCACCGGCCCGCGACAGCAGGCCGGAGCCGATCAGAATGTCGTAGGTCCGATCGCCAAGGCCGACTTCGACAACAACGGGTGCATCGACGCTCACGATTCCACCTCGCCTGTCGCGGCAGTCTCATCGATGCCGAAATGCCGGCACAGCGCGTCGACCACCTCGGCGGCGATGACCTCCTTACGGTCGTCGCGGGTCGGCACGGTGACATCGGATGTCGCGTAGACTGGATAGCGCTCCCCCATCAGCCGCTCCAGCACGGTGCGCGGGTCAGCGCTTTTCAGGAGCGGCCGGTTCTGTTTCTTGGAGACGCGCTCCATCAACAGGCCGAGCTCGGCCTTCAGCCACACCGACACGCCGTGCGCTGCGATCGCCTCGCGCGTCTGCGCGTTCATGAAGGCGCCGCCGCCCGTCGACAGCACTTGTGGGCCGTTTTCCAGCACGCGCAGGATGACGCGCTGCTCCAGCGCCCTGAACTCCGTCTCGCCGTAGCGCTCGAACAACTCCGGAACGGTCATGCGCGAGACGCTTTCGATCTCCTGGTCGCTGTCGATGAAGGGCAGCGCCAGCATCGTTGCCACCTTGCGACCGATCGCCGTCTTGCCGGCGCCCATCAGCCCGACAAAGACGACGGAACGGCTGCCCAGCCGGCCAAGCAGCGCGGCGTGGGTCTCGTCTGGAGGATTTGCTGGCAGCGCGTTCATCGGATGTTTCTAGGACCCTCTTTGCCGGCGTATCGACATGAAAAGCCCGTTTGCGTCAAGCGTAGCGAGCACTTCAAGCCCGATATGGGCTGGCTGACCTCTGCATCAGAAGTTGCTAACAGGCCTCAGCTTCTTCCTTGAATTGGCCGGATTGGCGTCCCATAAGGGGACAGGGTTTGGAAACGCAGAACAAGAAGACGGGCGAAAATTGATGCCGACACTGTTTCGCTTTGTCGTTACGCTCGCGATTCTGGCTGGCATTGCCTATGGTACGATGTTCGCACTGGTGATGTTCGTCGAGCCCAAGAAGGGGGAAATGACCGTGCGCATCCCTCCGGAAAAGCTCAATCCCAAGAAAAGTTGAATGACAAGGCAAGCTGAATGAACAGCGCCGCCCGCATCGAAGCCTTCCTGGAAATGATGAGCGCCGAGCGGGGTGCGGCCGAAAACACGCTTTCCTCCTACCGCCGCGACCTCGAAGACGCCTCAAGCGAGATCGATGGCGGGCTCGCCGGCGCGGCCGCCGCCGATATCCGCGCCTATCTCGACGACATCGCCGCTCGCGGCTTTGCCGCCACATCGCAGGCGCGCAAACTGTCGGCGATCCGCCAGTTCTTCAAATTCCTCTACGCCGAGGGCCTGCGCAGCGATGACCCGACCGGCACGCTGGACAGCCCGAAAAAGGGCCGCCCGCTGCCCAAGACGATGAGCGAGGCCGATACTGGCCGGCTGATCGACCGCGCAGCGCTTGAGGCCGACGATCCCAGGTTCGGCAAAGATGCCGCGCTTGGCAACAGTGAGTGGCTGGCGGCACTGCGCCTGCATGCGCTGGTCGAGGTGCTTTACGCCACCGGCCTGCGCGTTTCCGAGCTGGTCGGCCTGCCGGTGACGGTGGCGCAGCGCGACGACCGTTTCTTCATGGTGCGCGGCAAGGGCGACAAGGAGCGCATGGTGCCGCTCTCGGCCAAGGCGCGCACGGCGATGAAGACCTGGCTTGCCGCCCGCGCCAAGGTGCCTGCCTTCGCCGACAGTCCATTCCTGTTTCCGGCCGCCTCCGACAGCGGCTATCTCTCGCGCCAGGTCTTTGCCCGTGACCTGAAAGGGCTGGCGGCAAGGGCGGGCATCGCCTCGGCGAAGATCTCGCCGCATGTGCTGCGCCACGCTTTCGCCAGCCATCTCCTGCAGAACGGCGCCGATCTCAGGGCGGTGCAGCAGTTGCTCGGTCATGCCGACATATCGACGACACAGATTTACACCCATGTGCTGGAAGAGCGACTGGTGCGGTTGGTCAACGATCATCATCCGCTTGCCGACTAGGCCTCATATCGCTATGTGAGGACGACATTCCACCGCCCGGAGCCTTGTATTCAAGGGTTCCGTCAGCCATTGCCTTCCGACGTATCGGTCCGCTCACGCATGTACAATTACCTCGATTTCGAAAAGCCGGTGCAGGACCTCGAGGGCAAGATCCTCGAGCTGAAGAAGCTTGCCGAGAACGGCGAGGCGGTCGATGTCGGCGACGAGATCAGCCGTCTCGAGAAGCGCTCCCGCGACGCGCTGCGCGACGCCTACAAGGCGCTGACGCCGTGGCAGAAGGTGCAGGTGGCGCGCCATCCCGACAGGCCGCATTGCGTCGACTACATCAAGGGCCTGTTCAATGATTTCACGCCACTGGCGGGCGACCGCAATTACGGCGAGGACCAGGCGATCGTCGGCGGCTTCGCCCGTTTTCGCGGCGAGCCTGTCGCCATCATCGGCCAGGAAAAGGGTTCCGATACGACCAGCCGGCTGAAGCACAATTTCGGCTCGGTGCGGCCGGAAGGCTACCGCAAGGCGGTGCGGCTGATGGAACTCGCCGACCGCTTCAAGATCCCGCTGCTGACGCTGGTCGACACCGCCGGCGCCTATCCTGGCGTCGGCGCCGAGGAGCGAGGCCAGGCGGAAGCCATTGCGCGCTCGACTTCGGCCTGCCTTGGCCTGAAAGTGCCGTCGATCTCGGTGGTCATCGGTGAAGGCGGCTCGGGCGGCGCCATCGCCATCGCCACCGCCAACCGCGTCTACATGCTTGAACACGCCATCTATTCGGTGATTTCGCCGGAGGGTGCCGCCTCGATCCTGTGGCGCGACACGACGCGATCGAAGGACGCGGCGACCAACATGAAGATCACCGCGCAGGATCTTCTGGAGCTGAAGATCATCGACGCCATTATTCCCGAGCCACTCGGCGGCGCGCATCGTGGCGCCGAAACCGTGATTGCCGCGACCGGCGACCTCATCGCCAGGACGATGAAGGAGTTCGCCGGCGCCAACACCGATTTCCGCGAGCAGCGCCGTGAGAAATACCTGGCTATGGGCCGCAGCCTCTGACCGCAGGCAGCCTTGCCCGCCACAATGTGGCGGCGCGGAGCATTTTTGCCACAAAAATGCCGCTGCATTCGGCTCAATGGGATTGCCGTCAGGGGACGCGTCGACACTTGCGGTAAGGAATTTTCAAGGTTAACGGGCTTAGGGTCCGTCGATGCGCAGTGCAGTAGCCGGGGCAAAGAAACGTCCGGCGCCAGAGAAAAGACGATATCCGCAGCCATGTTTGTCAAGCTTGCCCGCACCGGAATCCTGATCGCTGCCCTCGGCGTTGCCGGGTGTAACAATTCGTCGATGAAGGATTTTGCCCCGGAGGCCAACAAGCCGCTGCCCGACAAGATCCTCGCCGACATGAGAGCCAAGGGCATGGTCCGCACCTCATCGGTGATGGCCCGCATCTTCAAGGAAGAGGGCAAGCTCGAGATCTGGAAGGCCAAGACCAACGGCCGCTACGACATGGTGGCGAGCTACGACATCTGCAAATGGTCGGGCAAGCTCGGGCCGAAATACACCGAGGGCGACCGCCAGGCGCCGGAAGGCTTCTACACGGTGCGGCCGTCGCAGATGAATCCGCGCTCGAACTACCATCTGTCCTTCAACATCGGCTTTCCCAATGCCTATGACCGCGCCAATGGCCGCACCGGTCAGAACCTGATGGTGCACGGCGCTTGCTCGTCGTCGGGCTGCTATTCGATGACCGATGCGCAGATCGAGCAGATCTATGCCTTTGGCCGCGACGCCTTTCAGGGCGGGCAGACCGAGTTCCAGGTCGAGGCCTTTCCATTCCGCATGACCGCCGCCAACATGGCGCGCTATCGCAATGACCCGAATTACGAGTTCTGGAAGATGCTGAAGGTCGGCTACGACAATTTCGAGATCACCAAGGTGCCGCCGAAAGTCGATGTCTGCGAAAAGCGCTATGTCTTCAACCAGGTCGCCGCCGACGGTGAGACATTCAACCCGACCGGCGCCTGCCCGGCGTCGACGCAGCCTGATTCGCTGAAAAGTGCCTACAATTCCTACATGAGCACCTATGACGCGGCGTTCAACGGCGCGGTCAAGGCCAGCGTGCCCCCACCCAAGCCGACCATCGCCGGCATCAAGGAAGCCAGCATCGTCTCCGACTGGTCCAAGCGCCGGGCGCGCGGCGAGCGCGTGCCGATCGATCCGCCGTCGCTCAACAACGATGGCTCGGTGACCGAGACGGCGCGCATGGGCCGCATCGATTCGCCTGCCGGCCGCAAGATGGCCGCCCTCGACGCCGAAAAGGCCGCCAAGCAGAAGGCCGAGGAGCAGAGGCTGGCTGCCATAGAGGCGGCCAAGCAAGCCAAGGAAGCCGCCAAGGCTCAGGCTCTGGCTGAAAAGGAGGCCGAGAAGGCCGCCAAGGAAGCCCCTGTCGCCACCGCGACCATCGCGGCCCCTTCCGAAGCCGCGCCAGTGGCCGAAACGCAAGCAGCAAGTGCCGACGAGAGCAGGGTGACGAAGCTGAAGAACAAGCTGCTCGGCATGTTCGGCGGTTGATTTTCACTCGTGGCTGACCGCGCCGCTGTCTATGACCTCAAGGGACTGAACTGTCCCTTGCCCGTGCTCAAGGCTAAGAAGCGCCTGGCCGGGATGCAGCCAGGCAACCGGCTGTGGTTAGAGACCACCGACCCGCTCGCCGTCATCGATATTCCGGCCTTCTGCTTCGACAGCGGCCACCAGTTGATTGAAACGGCGGCGGTCTCGGGCGGCCACCGCTTTCTGGTCGAGCGCGGCGTGTCGTAATCGTAGAGTTCAACGTCCGGCGATGGCCAGCGGATTGTTTTCCAGCGCCTCGCGATCGGGCGTGTCGATCGACGGCCGGTTGGTGAAGGCGGCAAACAGCCGGCGGATATAATCTTCCGGCATGTCGAGCGTGATCAGCACCAGCCGCGTGCCGCGCTGGCCGTCGGGCCAGGACGACAATTGCACCGGCGGATGCAGGATTTTCTGCACGCCATGGATCACCAGCGGCCGCGACGGGTCTTCCCTGAGTTCGATGACGCCCTTCATCCGCAGCAGATGCTCGCCATGTGTCGAACGCAGCAAGTCGAGGAACATCTCGATGGTCGAAAATGGCACCGGGCCGTCATGCACCAGCGAATAGGAGCGCACACGCTGATCGTGGCGATGACCATGGTCATGGCCATGTTCGTGATCATGGTCATGATGATGGTGGTCGTGATCATGCGCCGCTTCCTCGCCAAGCCAGCGCCGCACATCGGCGGATTTCGTCGCCGGGTTGTAGAGGCCGCAATCAAACAGCGCCGCCACGCCTGTCCCCGTGTCGGCGACATCGAGCAGTTCGGCGCCCGGATTGATCTGCCGCAGGCGTGCCCGCAGCGTTTCCAGATCGCCGGGGTCGGTGACCAGATCGGCTTTGCTGAGCACGATGCGGTCGGCGACGGCGACCTGTTTGACCGCCTCGACATGGGCGTCGAGCGTGGCGTTGCCATTGACCGCATCGACCAGCGTGATGACACCGTCGAGCCGGAAGGCCTGGACAAGTGCGGGATGCGCCATGATCGACTGCAGCACCGGCGCCGGGTCGGCCAGCCCCGTGGTCTCGACGATGACGCGGGCAAGACGGGCGATGCGGCCGGTCTGCAGCCGGTCGACCAGATCGGCCAGCGTATCGACCAGCTCGCCGCGCACCGTGCAGCACAGGCAGCCGTCGGAAAGCTGGATGATGCCGTCGGAAGACTGCTCGACCAGCAGATGGTCGATCGCCACCTCGCCGAACTCGTTGATGATGACCGCCGTGTCGGCCAGCACCGGATCCTTGAGCAGCCGGTTGAGCAGCGTCGTCTTGCCAGCGCCGAGGAAACCGGTCAGCACCGAGACGGGGATCGGGAAGCCGTTCATCGAACTCTATCTGTCTGTTTGAGCACGATCTCCAGCGAAAACCGGTATCCAAGTTTCGCTGACGCGGACCTTCGGTTCGGGATCATGCTCTAGTTCGCAACCTTGGCCGGCTGGTCGCCTTGCGCGGCGGAGCCGGCAATCTTCGGGCCGGTGCCTGCCGGCGCCGGTCTGTCGGGCCGCCAGCTCGGGATCGGCACGTCGGTATATTCCTGCGCACCCTGGTCGAGCATGGCCTTCGGCGCCGGACCTGTGGCGCCGCCGAGGCCGACGGCAACCAGCGTCGGCACATGGTCGAGCTTTTCCTGATAGGGCGATTTCGGCACGTCCTTGGCAACGACCGGTGGTGCCTCGGACTGCTCCTGCGGCGTCTTCTTCTTGCAGACCTCGTCATGCATGTCGTTTGGCGAGACCAGATCGCCGTAGGGCGCCAGCGTGGTGACGGTGGCCGAGCCGGCGGCAGGCGTGTCAAAACCCTGGTCGAGCAGTTTTGCGGCAGTCTCAGCGCGGGTGACCGCCGATTTCTCGCCAAGCACGACCGCGACCAGCGTGCGCCCGTTGCGGGTCGCCGAGCCGATCATGTTGAAGCCGGAGGGGCAGACAAAGCCAGTCTTCATGCCATCGGCGCCGGGATAACGACCGATCAAGAGATTGTAGTTGGGAATCGCCTTCTTGCCGACGGCAAGGCCTTCAATCGAGAACCACGGCACATATTGCGGAAATTCGCGGCGGATCGCCATCACCAGCACGGCGAGGTCGCGCGCCGTCGTGTACTGGTCCGGCGAATAGAGCCCGTTCGGATTGACGAAATGCGTGCCATTCATGCCGAGCCGGGTCGCCTCGGCATTCATCCGCTCGGCAAAGGCTGCCTGCGAACCGCCGACATTTTCGCCGACGGCCATGGCGATGTCGTTGGCTGATTTGACCAGCATCATCTTCAGCGCATTGTCGAGCCGCATCACCGAACCCGGCTTGAAACCCATCTTGCTTGGCGGCTCGGCGGCGGAGTGTTTGGTCACCTTGATCGGCGAATCAAGCTGCACCTCGCCGGCCGCAAGCGCCCGAAAGGTCACATAAGCGGTCATCAGCTTGCTCAGCGACGCCGGATACCAGCGCTTGAACGCATCCTGATGCTGCAGGATCTTGCCGCTGCTGAGGTCGAACACAACCACCGGATTCGCCAGCGCCGGCCCGGCCACGACCGACAGCGCGATTGTGCCAGCCGAGAATAGTTTGAGGAAATGCCTGTGCCGCATGATCAAATCCGAAATCGCCTCTTGCCGTAGTCGCCCCTGGCTCCGTAAGATTTCGTTACGCGATCGCCAGCATGATAGGTCCGACCCTCAAAAACCGGACCGTATTGTTGCGGTGCTATTTACTCTATGTGACGCCAACATGGCAAAGTGCCTGGCGATCACAATTGCAAGGCAGCGGACAACACCCGCCTGTCCCAACAGCGAGATGGAACCATCATGCCAATCCTAAACCGTGCCGCCGAAATGCAGGACGAAGTTGCCGGCTGGCGCCAGCATCTGCACCAGACGCCAGAACTGAACTTCGATGTCTTCAAGACCGCTGCGTTCGTTACCGAGAAGCTGAAAGCCTTCGGCTGCGACGACGTGGTCACCGGCCTCGGCAAGACCGGCGTGGTTGGCATCATCCGCGGCCGCCAGGGCGAAGGCCCGACCATCGGCCTGCGCGCCGACATGGACGCGCTGCCGCTCAACGAGATATCAGGCAAGTCCTACGCCTCGACCATCCCCGGCAAGATGCATGCCTGCGGCCATGACGGCCACACGGCGATGCTGCTTGGTGCCGCGAAATATCTCGCCGAGACACGCAACTTCACCGGCTCGGTGGCGGTGATCTTCCAGCCGGCGGAGGAAGGCGGCGGCGGCGGCAACGAGATGGTCAAGGACGGCATGATGGAGCGTTTCGACATTTCCAAAGTGTTCGGCATGCACAACATGCCGGGCCTGCCTGTCGGGCAGTTCGCCATCCGCCCGGGCCCGATCATGGCGGCGACGGCCGAGTTCACCATCACCGTGCGCGGCAAGGGCGGCCATGCGGCGATGCCGCACGGCACGATCGACCCGATCGTCATCACCAGCCAGCTGGTCGGCGCCTTGCAGACGATCGCCTCGCGCAGCACCGATCCGGTCGAGGCCGTGGTGGTGTCGGTGACCAAGTTCCACGCCGGCGATGCCTACAACATCATCCCGGAAACCGCTGAAATCGCCGGCACCGTGCGCACCTTGCGCAAGGAAATCGCCAAGAGGTCGGAAGAGCGCATCCGCACCATCTGCGACGGGCTGGCGACCGCGTTCGGCGCCAAGATCGAGGTCGACTACCAGGCGAACTACCCCGTGACCTTCAACCACGCGGAAGAAACGGTTTTCGCCAGCGATGTCGCGGCCGGCGTCGCCGGCGACGCCCATGTCCACCGCGGCATCCAGCCGGTGATGGGCGGCGAGGATTTTTCCTATATGCTGGAAGCCCGCCCCGGCGCCTTCATCTTCATCGGCAATGGCGACACCGCCGGCCTCCACCATCCCGCCTACGACTTCAACGACGAGGTCATCCCGCACGGCATGAGCTACTGGGTGAAACTGGCGGAAACCGCGCTGGCGGCCTGATAGCATCAGCACAAAGGGCTGGCCGAATTGCCTTCGGCCAGCCTCTTGGCGAAACGATCCGAAGCGGCTATGTGTCGGGCCGCGTGGTCCCGTAGCTCAGTAGGATAGAGCGGCAGATTCCTAATCTGTAGGTCACAGGTTCGATTCCTGTCGGGATCACCATGCATTTCAAAGGCTTAGCGAGCCGCCATACTTTTTGCGAAACTGGGCCCGTTGGAGTGGATGAACCATCACGCCCTCGTTCGCGCATTTGACAACAGCCGGGCCTCGGATGTGAAAGAGAATCCTCGCCTGCGCTGGCATTTCGGCATTCGTCTGCTGCATTGGCTGACCGTGGTCGCGCTCGCTGCGCAAATCGCCATTGCCTTGAGACCGATGGACAGGCCGGGCATGGCGACAATGAACTGGCTTCCGTTTCACATGTCGGTCGGCGTGACGATCCTTGCTGTCATCGTCCTCAGGCTTTGCTGGCGCATCTTCACCCGGGCCCCTGTCAGGCAAACCCCACGGTTCATGCGGTTTGCGACGGTTTTCTTCCACATGTTTCTCTACGTTGCGATCCTCGCCGTCCTGATAACGGGATGGCTGGGCTACCGGCCAATGCCTTTCATGCCTCCCGCACGGCTTTTCGGAAACTTGCCTGTGCCGTTGGCGCCATCCGTTGGCACGCTGTCGGCAAGGGGGTTCGCGCTCATCCATGCAAAGCTGGTCTGGGTATTGCTTGGACTTACCGCTGTTCACATCCTGGCCGCCATGGTGCATTTCGTGCTGTTGCGCGATGGTGTCATGCGAAGCATGTTCTTCAGCCGGTCGAACATCGACTCGCGGGAATAGAAAATGCCGCTTGCGGTCGACGATGAGACGGCTGCTCACGCCATCGCCCACAATCCTCCCGCGACGATCACCGCATAGCGCGCGGCCTTGCCTATTGCGACAAGAGCAACGAACACGCCAAGGTTCACACGTGCCGCGCCAGCCGCAATGGTGAAAGCATCTCCGACCACCGGCAGCCAGGCAAACAGCAGCGTCCATTCGCCAAAGCGTCGGAACGTCCGGCTTGCCTGCTCATAGCGCTCAGGACTTACAGGAAACCAGCGTCTGGTCCGCAGCGTGTCAATGCCACGCCCCAGAATCCAGTTCACCACGGAGCCGAGCGTGTTGCCGATCGTGGCGACCGCAAGGAGCAGCCAAGGATCACCGCGGCCCGAGACGATCAGGCCAGCGAGCACCGCCTCCGACGAGATCGGCAGCACGGTTGCGGCGAAGAACGCGCTGATGAACAGCGCGCCATAGAGTGCCATCACGCCGGACTAGGCCTGCACGTCGACAATGCCCATCATACCGAGCTGCTCGTGCTCGAGGATGTGGCAGTGATACATCCTCGGCCCCGGCCGGTCCTGCCGCAACAGCAGCCGCACCGTCTCTCCGCGCGCGACATTGACGGTATCTTTCCAGGCGCGATAGGCCGGCTTTGATATCTTGCCGCCGCGTTCGTGCTCGACCACCTGGAACTGCGTTCCATGCACATGGAATGGATGATCCATGTCCGCCTTGTTGACGATCTCCCAGAGTTCGACCTGTCCAGCCTTGGCGACGACGTCGGTGCGCTTCATGTCGAAAGCAGCGCCGTTGATCAGGAACCCCATCTCCATGCCGCTGGCGTTCATGGTCATGGTTTCGGTAAAGACGAAGCGGCGGCTGACGGCAGGAGCGCCGAGTTGCACGATCGGCCGCAGCCGGTCGGGCAATGGCGGAACGGGGTCCGCCTGAGTCTGCGAGACATTGACCGTCAGCAGCGTCAGTCCAGCATCGGCAGGCCGCCCAGGGCCCATCCAGCCGCGGTCATAGTCGAGCGTGGTAAGCATGGCCGCGCCAGGCCTGTCGAAGGAGACAATCAGTTCAAGCCGTTCCGCCGGGCTGAGCAGGATGTCGTCGACCGCGACTGGCGTCTCCAGCAGACCGCCATCCGTTCCGATGATCGTCATCGGCGCGCCATCGAAGGAGAGCCGCAAAAAGCGTGCGTTGGTCGCATTGTAGAACCGGAAACGCCGCTTCGTGCCAAAGCGGACCGTCAGCGTGGGATTCTTCTGTCCGTTGACCAGCACATGGTCGCCGACGCGCCCGTTCATCAGGTCCGTCATCGTGTTGTCGGGCAAGGTGCCATCGGCCGCGAGGCGTAGGTCGGTGAACATCAGCACGGTGTCGCCATAGGCGGCCGGGATCGGATCGGCCTTCGGCTTGACCACGAACGCGCCGGCAAGGCCGCGATAGACCTGCTCGGCCGTCTTGCCGTGCGGATGCGGGTGATACCAGTAGGAACCGGCGCTGCCTTCCGGCAGGTCGAAGCTGTAGGTGCGATCGGTGCCTGCCGCGACCGGATCCATCGGATTGCCGTCCTGGTCGGCCGGCACCGGCATGCCGTGCCAATGGATGGTGCTTGCCTCGCCCGCAATCCGGTTGGCGAAGGTGATCTCGATGCGGTCGCCTTCGACCGCCTCGATCAGCGGCCCGGGGCTGGTGCCGTTGTAGCCGAGGATCGGCGTGTCCAGCCCTTCCGCAAAACGCACCGTGGCGGACTGGGCCGTGAGCTTAGCCTTGAACAGCCCGGCAGTGCCGGTTTCACTGGCCAGCAGCGGCAACTCGCGCAATGCCTCGCCCTCAGGCAGCATGGCTGCGCTTTTTGGCGCCGCCCCCATGTCGTGGCCCATATCCATGCCGGGCATGTCGTCCATCTTCATCTGGGCGATGGCGCGGGGGCTCACGAGAACCGTGGCAAGACCTGCCGCCAGAAAACCACGTCGATGCATCTGTCGTCTCCTCGATCAGCCATGAACGCCAGGGGCGATCCTAAGAAGACTGCCGAAGCCCAACCAGGTCAATGCGGCGTTTAGGCCGCCTGATCGGCCTGGCATCATGGCCGCTGGAAAGGCAACCATCGCGCCAAAGACCCGCCATGGGCGCCGACCGACAGCGGCCCACGCGATCAGCCCGTTCAGCCAACCCTAACGACAAAATGCTTCGTCACCGGCTCGATGATCTTCCAGGTTCCCTTGAAATCGGCTTCCACCACGAAGGCGTCGCCGGGGCCGACTTCGACCGGGGCGCCGCCGTCCGGCGTGATGATGATGCGGCCGGCGATCATGTGCACGAACTCATAGTCGGTGTAGGTCGCGTGATACGTGCCGGGCGTCGCCTGCCAGGTGCCCGACAGCACCTTGCCGTCCTCGGTCGTGTGCTGGACGGCGGTTTTCATGGTCGGCTTGCCCTCGACCACGACCCAGCCGGCCAGATCGCCGGCTTCCGCGTTTTCGACGGCGCCGAATTTGAGGATCGTGTTGCGTGTCATGTCCTGGGCTCCGTCTAGTCGTTGTGCCGGCGTTATGTGCCTGGACGGTCAGATAGCCGATGCCCCTGCCGTGGGCAATGCCGCCATCCAGCTCGGGGGCTACGGTTTGTGCCGCGCAGAAACAAGCTCGGCCTTGCGCCGCGCCGTCTCCAGCCCAAGCCCGATGAAGGCGCGCGCGTGTTTGGCGAGCGCCAGATTGTCTGTCCATAGATTGCGCCAGATGGCGGTTTTCTTAGACAGGTTCTCATCGACAATCTCCGACGAGAAGGATTCGAAGCTGAGGTCGTCGCTGTAGCCGATAGCCGTCAGCGCATCGAAGATCGCGGCGAAGTCGATATTGCCGGTGCCGAGGAAACCGCGGTGGCTCTCGCCGATATGGACGTAGCCGATCTTGCTTGCGGCATGCCGGATGGCCAGCCCGACATCGGCCTCCTCGATGTTCATGTGGAAAGTATCGAGATGCAAGAAGATGTTGTCCGAGCCCGTATCCTCGATGAACGCCAGCCCTTGAGCGGCGGTGTTGAGCAGATTGCTTTCGAAGCGGTTGACGATCTCGAGGTTAAGCGTGACGCCGGCCGCCTTGGCCGTCTCGGCGACCTTGGCCAGCGTGCCGGCGCTGCGCTGCCATTGATCGCGCGTCGGCGCCAGCGTCTGCAGTCCGTGGCTGGTCGAGAGAATGCCGCCAATCTTCTGGCCGCCCAGGTCGCGCGTCAGCGCTATGGTGTCGTTGAGTATCTCGACGCCGCGCGCGGCAATCGCTTTGTCGGCGCTCGAAATGTCGCCATCACCAGGCAATCCGATGCTGATCGCGACGCCGAGGCCGAGATCGGCGATGCGCCTGGCGAGCCCACTGATGTCGACATCGGCCGGGTCGAGATAAGAGAATTCGATGAGGTCGAAGCCGGCCTCTTTGGTGTTGGCCAACGTCCGCTCGAGATCGGCCTGCGCCGAGCTCGCCGACCAGACGAAAGAATGGATTCCAATGCGCGACATCATCGTCTCCGGCTTCTGCGCATCGGACCCATAAGCGAGCCGATGCTTGGACAAAACGTGCGGCCGGTGATCCCGGCCGCACGCTGCTGAGGGACGTTTAGCGGGCCGCGGTCCAGCCCTTGTAGTCCTTCAGGTTCTCGGCCGTGATCAGCTTCGGGTCGAGCAGCACGGTCGGCTCCGCCGGCTTCTTGCCAGCCAGCAATTCAGCCGCCATCGTCAGCGACTGGCCGGCCATCACATAAGGATCCTGCGACGCCGAAGCCTTGATCATCGAGGTGCCGGAGGAGAGTTCCTTCTCGATATCCGGCGCGCCGTCGACAGCGGTGAAGATGAACTCCGCGCGGTTGAGCTGCTTGGCGGCGAGCTGGGCGCCGATCGCCGTCGGATCATTGATGGCGAACACCGCGTCGATCTTGTCGAAGCGGGTGAGCAGCGACTGGAACACCTTCAGGCCGCCGTCGCGCGAACCTTCGGCATTCTGGTCGTCGGAGAGGATCTTGATGTCCGGATGCTGTGCCAGCACGTTCTTGCAGCCCTTCACCCGCTCCAGGATCGACGACGATGCCGGCCCGTTGAGAATGACGTAGCCGCCCTTGCCGCCGGTATGGTCGACCAGGTACTGGCAGGCCTCTTCGCCAGCCTTGACGTTGTTGGTCATCACCGTGACGTCGGCGCCCGGCGCTGAAACGTCGAAGGCAGCAACGACGATGCCCGCGGCTTGCGCCTTCTTCACCGCCGGTGCGATCGCCTTGGCGTCGACGGCATTGAGCATGATCACGTCGACGCCGGCAGCGATGAACGAATCGACCTGCGAGACCTGCTTGTTGAGGTCATAGTCGGCCGACACCGAGGTCACCTCGACCTTCGGGTTGATCTTCTTGGCCGCGTCCTCGATGCCCTTGATGGTGGCGACGAAGAAGGGGTTGCCGAGCAGGCCGACCGAGATGCCGACCTTGTTGAGGTCCTTGGCCGAAGCAGGCGCGATGGCGAGCGACGCGAGTGCGGCGCCGCAGAGCAGTTTGGCGATGGTCTTCATTGCTTTCCTCCGATTGCCCCGCGCCTCTCACGGTGCGTTACACAAACCGGTCGTTTACGCCGGCGACTAAGGTCAATCACGTTCTTGCTCCTGCCTGGAGCCTGTAGCGGTCGAGGGCGACCGCCACGATGATGACCAATCCCTTGATGATGTACTGCCAGATGTCCGAGACACCGGCCAAGATGAGCCCGTTGGAGAGCACCGCGATGATCAGGCCGCCGATCAGCGTGCCCCAGATCGAGCCGACGCCGCCGACGAAGCTGGTGCCGCCGAGAATGACCGCGGCAATGGCGTCGAGCTCGTAGGACTGCCCCAGCTGCAGGCCGTTGGCGGCGTAGAGCCGGGCCGCCGACATGGCACCACCAAGGCCGGCCAGCATGCCGGAAACGCCATAGACGAAGAGCAGCACCAGCGGCACCTTGATGCCGGTCAGTCGGGCGGCCTCGGCATTGCCGCCGACAGCATAGATCCAGGTGCCGAGCACGGTGCGCTTGAGCACCAGCCAGGACAGCACGACGACCGACAGCGCGATGATCACCAGCCAGGGGATGCCAAACAGCGAACCGTTGCCGATGAAATCGAACGGCAGGTCCGAATTGAACACCGTCGTGTCCTGGCCGAGCAGGCGGGCGACGCCGCGCACCGCGGTCAGCGAACCCAGCGTGACGATGAAGGGCGGCAGCTTGATGTAGGCGATGAGCAGCCCGTTGATGAGGCCGAAGCCGAGGCCGACCAGAATGGCCGCCGGCACGCCGAGCAGGCCCCAGTCCGGCACCAGCGACACCATCACCGCCACCATCGCCGATGCGGCAAGGATGGCGCCGACGGACAGGTCGATGCCGCCGGTCAGGATGACGAAGGTCATGCCGGCCGCCAGCACGATGTTGATCGACGACTGCTGGGTGACGATCAGCAGATTGGTCTCGGTCAGGAAGCGCGGGTTCATGAACTGGAAGCCGGCCGCCAGCAGGATCAGGACCGGCAGCATGCCAAGGGCGGCAAAGGCGGTGCGCAACCGCCGGCTCGTGCCGGTGGCTTGGCCGCCTGCGCTGATCTCGGTCGCCTTGTCGGTCATTGCTGAGCCGCTCCCGTTGCAAGTTCCATGATTTTCTCCTGGCTGAGCGGCTGGCCTTCGGATGCCGTCACCTCGCCCGATATCGTGCCGTCGCGCATCACCAGCACGCGGTCGGCGACGCCGATCACCTCCGGCAGTTCGCTGGAGATCATCAGGATGGCGATGCCTTGCTTGGCGAGATTGTCGATCAGCCGGTAGATTTCCGACTTCGCCCCGACATCGACGCCGCGCGTCGGCTCGTCGAGAATGACGACCTTCGGCTCGGTCTCGAGCAGGCGGGCGAGCAGCACCTTCTGCTGGTTGCCGCCCGACAGCGAACCGGCATTGGCCTGCACCGAACTGGTGCGGATGGAGAGATCGGCAACAGCCTTGGACGCGCGCCCTTCGGCGGCCGCGAAGTCACGCAAGCCGCCGGCGCGGGAATCCCTCGCCAGCACGCCCATGCTGATGTTGTCGGAAATCGACATGTCGAGGAACAGCCCGAGTTCCTTGCGGTCCTCGGTCAGATAGGCGATGCCGGCATCCAGCGCCTCGCGCGGCGAGCCGATGGTTACAGGCTTGCCGTCGAGTTCCAGCGTGCCTGATGTGCGCCTGTCGGCGCCGAAGATCAGCCGTGCAAGCTCGGTGCGGCCGGAGCCGACCAGGCCCGCCAACGCCAGCACCTCGCCCTTGTGCAGGTCGAACGAACAGTTCTTCAGGAGACGGCCGTCGGACATGCCGCGCACCGAAAGCGCCACCGCGCGCTTTTCGTCCGGCGGCCGATGGTCCTTCTTGTAGAAGGCAGACAAATCGCGGCCGACCATCATCGAGACGAGGCGCGAGGCGCTGAGCTCGGCGCGCTCGAGCGTGCCGACATAACCGCTGTCGCGCAGCACGCTGACGCGGTCGGCAAGCTGGTAGACCTCTTCCATGCGGTGGCTGATGTAGATGATGGCGATGCCTTGCGATTTCAGCGTCGCAATGACCTCGAACAGCCGGTCGGTCTCGCGCGAGGTCAGCGACGTGGTCGGCTCGTCCATGACGATAATGCGCGCATTGGTCGACAGCGCGCGGGCGATCTCGACCAGCTGGCGCTCGCCAAGCGACAGGCTGGAGACCATGTCGCGGGCCGAGAAGGAGACGCCCAGACGCGCGATGATCTCCCTGGCGCGCCGGGTGCACTGGTCGCGGTCGACGATGCCGAAGCGCCGCGGCTCGTTGCCGAGGAAAATGTTCTGCGCCACCGTCAGATTGGGCGCCAGCGACAGCTCCTGATAGATCACCGCGACGCCGCTGGCGCGCGCCTTGATCGGATCGCCGGTCGCGGCGGGCATGCCGTCGATCAGGATCTCGCCGCCGGGATCGGGCCGATAGGCGCCTGAAAGCACCTTCATCAATGTCGACTTGCCGGCGCCGTTTTCGCCCATCAAGGCGTGCAGCTCGCCGGCATGGACGCTGAGCGAGACATCCTGCAAGGCGCGGATAGCGCCGAACGTCTTGGAGATGTGCCGCATCTCCAGCACCGGCTGGCGCGTCGTCTCGACCTTGGCGGCCGCACTCATCGCGCGCCTCCCGCCACGGCACCGGTGATGCCACGGTCCATGGCCCGCGCACGCCAGTCATCACGATAGAAGGCCAATCCGGTGAAACGCGACGCACGCACCGGCTCCGGCACTTCCGCGGCAAATTCGCGCCCGACGCTCTCAAAGGCGAGCGCCGCGGCGCCCGTGGCGCTGCCTTCCAGCGTGGCGCCCTGCAGGAAAGCCTGGCCAGGACGAAATTGCGCCAACAGCCCGGCGAGCAGGCCGCCCGTGTTCAGCCCGCCATCGACGATCACGGTGTTGTCCGAATGGATCAGGTCGAGCGACAGATCGACCATCAGCGCGACATAGAGCAGCGCCACGGCCGCGCGTTCCTCGGCATTGGGCGTGCGCCCGACCAGCCGGCCGGACTGGCCGGACATCGGCCCGCCCGGCGCGAAACTCGGCAGCGCCATGATGCCGGCGTCGATCACCCGCTGGATCGAGGATGGGGCGATCACGCCTTGCCAGCCGTCGCTGATGACAGCGAATTCGCGTCCCCCCATGAAGCGGATGGTCGGCACCGGGCCGCCATCGACATCGACATTGACCAGCATGTCGCGGCCCTGGTCGAGCGCGTCGAGCGGGCAGTCCGGATTGAGCACGATGACCCAGGTGCCGGTCGAAACGACGGTGACTGGGCCGAGTTCCTGCCGGCGATAGGCATGCAGCGCCGCATTCGAGTCATGGACGCCGTTGTGGATGGCGATCGGCCGTGCCGAACCGCCAAGCCGCCGTTCGCCGGTCACGGCGCCGGCGCGCTCGAAGGAAGGCATCCGGTCCCGCCAGCCCTGCGCGTCGACCAGCGAGGAAAAGTCTTGGCTGCGCGGCGCCCACAGATGCGAGTGGCAGCCAAAATAGGACACCTCCGAAACCGCCCGCCCGCCAAGGCGCCAGCTCCAGTATTGCGGATAGCCGAGGATCGATCTCGACGCCGCGAATGCGTCGGGATCGACCTCCTGCAGCCACAGCATGTGGCGACCGTAGTTGAAGCCGAGCGGCAGTCGCGGCGAGAACGTCTCGGCAAAATCCGGAATGCGGCGATCGATCCGCGCGGCAATCTCGGCCGGCGGCTCTTGCTCGTAGTCGAGGATCGGATGCGTCAGCGCCGCCTCGTCGATCAAGGCGAAGGTGCAGCCATGGCCCGACACCATCAGCCCCTCAACGCTGTGGCTGTCGACCGCAGCGTTTACAGCACCGAGTGCCCAATCGTGGAGCGATGCCTCGTCGAGCACGCTGAAGCCGCCCTGGCGCACCCATTTCGGCTGCGTGCGACGCTCGTCGAGAATGCGCCCGTCCTGACCGAAGACGAACAGCTTCGAATTGGTCTTGCCGAAATCGAGGACTGCCACCTTCACTGGATGGCTCCCGAGGATGAGGCTATCCGCACCATGACGCCGGCATCTTCCAGCATGCGCGCATCGGTGTCGGAGAGGCCGTCATCGGTGACCAGCGTCCCGATGCGGGAAAGCGGCAGCGCGACGTTGCGTGCATGGATCGACAGTTTGCGGCTGTCGGCCAGCACCACGATCTGGTCGGCGCAAAGGCTTAGGTCGACGATCGAGCGCACCAGCAGCGGATGCGATTCCAGCACACCTTCCTGGCCAAGGCCTTGCGCGCCGAGAAAGAATTTCGAGGCGTAGAAGGGCACGGCTTGGCTGAGCGAATGGATGATGCCGGGTTCGCGATGCAGGTCGCCGCCGGCAACCGTCAGGCTGCAATGGCCGTGGTCGCTGAGATAGGCCGCCAGCGGCATCGAGTTGGTGTAGAGCCGGATGTTGCGCTCGGCGAGCTTGACCCCGAGATGGAAGCAGGTCGAACCGCCATGCACGATGACCGCATCGCCGTCGCGCACCATGGTCGCCGCGAGAGAGGCGATCTGCCGCTTGGCCTCGACCGCAAGGTCGCGGTTCTCGTCATAGGGCCTGGCATAGGCGACACCGGCCTGGGAGGCGCCGTCGAGCGCCGAGATGCCGCCATAGACCTTCCGTGCTTCGCCGGCTTCATCGATCCTGTCGATATCGCGCCTGACCGTGGCGGCTGAAACGCCAAGCCGCTCCTGCAGCTCGCGCACCGAGGCGAACGGGCGATCCCGCAGCAATTCGACGATCTGACGCTGACGGCCGGAGTCGCTCAACTCTTCCTCCCGGATGCCCTTTTCCATGGCAATTGGCGCAACTTACTCAACATTAGGCGGATTGCAAGCGTGTTTTGATGATAGTAGATCACTGTTGACGTAGATCACTCGTATCTGCGATATCAGCGCCGATTCGATCCCTGCAACGGGATTTCGCGCAGGACACGGCCGAGCCGTTGGAGGAAAAGCGCCATGGCGACCCAAGCTGACGCGCAGGAACTGGCGGCCTTGCGGGCGCTTTCGGCCAGCATCGGGCAGAGTCCGCATCTGACCCAGGCGGCAGGCGGCAACACCTCGCTGAAGGCCGGCGACACGTTGTGGATCAAGGCTTCCGGCACCTGGCTGAAGGACGCGCTCACCGACGACATCATGGTGCCGGTGGCGATGGCGCCGCTGCTTCGGGCTGTCGAACGGCGCGATCGCGCCGCCGACCAGCCGCAGGGTTTCACCGTTGCAGCGCTCAACCCGCGCGGCTTACGTCCGTCGATCGAGACCACAGTGCACGCCTTGATGCCGCAGCGCGTCGTTCTGCACGTCCATTGCGTCGACACCATCTCGCTTGCCGTGCAGGCCGATGGCGAGGCCGAGGTCGCCAGGCGGCTCGATGGCATCGAATGGGCCTATGTGCCCTATTTCCGGCCAGGCCTACCGCTTGCCCGCGGCATTGCCGAAAAACTGCGGCCTGATGTCGACGTTCTCATCCTTGGCAATCACGGGCTGGTCGTCGCCGCTGAAACCGTCGCCGGAGCGGAGCTTCTGCTGCGCCGCGTCCGGTCGCTGCTGGCCCGGCCGGCGCGCGCGACCGCCGCGCCCGACCTTACCGCCTTGACGGCGCTTGCCGGCGACAGCGGTTACAGATTTCCGGCCGATGTCGAAGCGCATGCGGTTGCGCTTGACCCGGAGAGCCGCCGCATGGCGCAGGCCGGCAGCCTCTATCCGGACCACGTCATCTTCCTCGGCCAGGGCTCGGTCGCGGCGAGGCCTGGCGAGACCGTGGCCGATGTCATCGCACGTCTGGGCACGCCGCCGGCTGCGATCCTGTTTCCCGGCGCAGGCGTGCTGATGCGCGGCGACGCCAGTGCCGGCGCCGACGCCATGCAACGCTGCCTTGCCGACGTGACGGCGCGCATCGACATCGCGGCGCGGCTGAACTATCTCACCGCCGCCGAAAATGACGAGCTGGTCAACTGGGACGCCGAGCAGTATCGCCAGAAGCTCAACGCGGCCGGCGGCTAGCAAAGGACGGATGACATGATGCCACTCGTCATCGGCATCGACATCGGCACATCGGGTGCGCGCGCCGTCGCCATGCGGCCGGAGTTCTCCATTGCCGGGCATTCGGCCGTTCCGCTCGACAGGTTCGGCCGGAACCCGCGCGATCCCGCTGTGTGGTGGTCGGCGGTTGGCGCAGCGCTTACCGAGCTGCTTTCCGGCATCGACCGCGCGGCGGTCCGCGCCATCGCCATCGACGGCACGTCGGGCACGCTGCTGCCGGTCGATGTCGCCGGACGGCCGCTGGCCGAGCCACTGATGTACAACGACAAGGTCGCCGACGGCGACATCCTGGCCGCGATTGCCCGCGAGGCCCCGGCCGCAAGTGCCGCGCACGGAGCGACATCCGGCCTCGCCAAGGCCCTGCGCTTCCAGAGCATGCCCGGCATTGCAATGGTGCTGCACCAGGCCGACTGGATCGCCGGAAATTTGTCCGGTCGCTTCGATGTCAGCGACGAGAACAATGTCCTGAAGACAGGCTATGACGTCGAAGCCCGCCGCTGGCCGGACTGGATCGCGGCGGCCGGAATGCGCATGGAACTGCTGCCGCGCGTCGTCGAACCGGGCGATGTCACCGGCGCTCTCACCGCTGCCGCCGCGGAGCTGTTCGGCTTGCCGCGCGATGTGGTCGTTGTCGCTGGCACGACGGACGGCTGCGCCTCGTTCCTGGCGACCGGCGCGGCGGCCATCGGCGACGGCGTCACCGCGCTGGGGTCGTCGCTGACCATCAAGATCCTCTCCAACCGGCCGATCTCCGCGCCGCGCTTCGGCATCTACAGCCATCGGCTCGGCAACGCCTGGCTGGCGGGCGGCGCTTCGAATTCCGGCGGCAAGGTGCTGGCCCAGCATTTTCCGCTGGCGCGCATCATCGAACTCAGCGCGGCAATCGACCCCAAGACCACGACCGGCCTCGACTACTACCCGCTCAGCACTTCAGGCGAACGCTTCCCGATCGCCGATCCGGCGTTGCCGCCACGCCTCACGCCCCGGCCAGCGGATGACGCGAACTATCTGAAAGCGATGTTCGAAGGCATCGCCGCGATCGAAGCGCTTGGCTATGACAGGCTTGCCGAACTCGGCGCGCCTGCGCTGACATCGGTCAGGAGCGTCGGTGGCGGCGCCGCAAACCCGACCTGGACGGCAATCCGGCAGCGCAAGCTCGGCGTCGATTTCCTACCCGCGCTTTCCGACGAGGCTGCCGCCGGCACGGCGCGGCTGGCGCTGATGGGCGCGAGCAAGGCGGGGCTCCTATGAGCGCGAAACGGGTCGAACGTCTCGACGGCATCGGGCCGCTGGCGGAGCGCTATGCGGTGTTCCTGCTTGACCAGTTCGGCGTTCTGCATGACGGCACGCGACCCTATCCGGGCGCGGTGGCGGCCCTGTCCGCGCTGAAACGCGCCGGCAAGACCGTCGTGCTGATCTCGAATTCCGGCAAGCGGGCACAACCCAATGAAAGCCGGCTTATGAAACTCGGCTTCGAACCGGGGAGCTGGGACCATTTCGTCTCCTCCGGCGAGGTGGCGTGGCGATCCTTTAATGACATGGCAGCATCGGGACAACTGCGCCCGGGGACAGAATGCCTGCTGATCAGCCGCGACAACGACCGCACCGCGATCGAAGGCCTGCCCTTCGTGCTGACCGAGGCCGGTGAAGACGCCGAACTGGTGCTGATCTCGGCCAGCGAGGGCGATCGCTACGACCTCGACCATTACATCAGGCTGCTTGCCCCGGCAGCTGCGCGACAGGTGCCGTGCTTCTGCACCAATCCCGACAGGATCATGCTGACGGCTGTCGGCCCCCGCTTCGGCGCCGGCGAGATCGCCGATCTCTACGAAAGCCTTGGCGGCAGCGTCACTCGCATCGGCAAGCCCTACAAGGCGATTTTCGACGCGGCACTGGAGATGGCGGGCAAGCCAGACCGTAGTCTCGTGGTCTGCGTCGGCGACAGTGTCGAGCATGACATTGCCGGTGGTAATGGCGCCGGCATCGCCACGGCGCTGGTTCTGAGCGGAATTTTGGCGGACACATCAGATCTCGCCGCTGATTTCAACGAACAGCAGGCATGGCCGGACTACATCACGGACAGCTTCAGCTTCCGCTGACCGCTTCCAGCATGCGCCTTGCACTTTCCTCATCGGTGATCAGGATGGTCGGGGCGATGAGGTTCATGGCGCCGAGCAGCGCCTCGGTCTTCTCCGCACCGCCGGAGGTGAGGATGCGGATCGGCGCCGCGCGCAAACGGTCGACATCCACCGACATCACGTGGCTGTTGACGGGATGGTCGACCAGATCGCCATTGCGGTCGAAGAAATGGAACAGAAGGTCGCCAACCGCGCCACGCGCAAGCAGGGCCTCCCGATCCGCTTCCTTGAGAAAGCCGCCGCGAGAGAAGGTGGTGGCCGAGGCGATGCCACCGACGCTCAGCAAAACGGCATCGAGCACGTTGGCCATTTCAAAAACCTCCTGCAGGCCGCAGCGCTCGACCAGCGCGATCTTGGTCTCGACGCTGTCGACGACGGCCGGCGTCGGGATCAGATAGCCGTCGCCCTGGAAGATTTGGGCGAAGCGCCAGGCGAACTCGGCCGGGTTGTATCGGCGCACGACGCCGACACCGCCAAGCAGCGAAATGACCTTGAAGTCGGTGAGCGACTTGGCGCTGATGAAGGGCAGGCTCGAGAACAGCGTCTGACCCCAGCCGACGCCGACCCGCATGCCGGACTTCATCGTGTCCGACAGGAAACTGCCGGTCTTGGCGCTGATTGCCGGTATCGGATCGGCGTCGGGCGTGGAAAGCGGCGCCACCAGCGCCTGCTGCAGCCCGAACGTCTTTTCCAGCGCGCGCTCCAACCGCACGATCTCCGACAATTCGCTCTCGATGCTGATCTTCACCTCGTTGCGCGCGCGGGCGTCCGCCAGCATGCGCACGATGGTGACGCGGCCGACGCCGAGCACATCGGCGATCTCGTTCTGTGTCATCTGCTCGACGAAATACATCCAGGCGGCGCGAATCCTAAGGCGATCCGTCCGGCTTTCGCTGGCGACCTGCTCGGTTGCCGCACTTCCGCCTCGCCCGTCTTCGCTTTCGCCCTGTCGTCGCCTGCCCACGCCTGTCTCTCCCCCTGCGGCGACGGACGAGCGCGCCGTCGCCGATTCTGCATGCTGGTCTAGTATCGCCTATTGATCTACCAATCGATAGGAACAATGTAGAGGTGGCGGCCACCCCCTGTTGGCGGCCATCCGCAGCAAATTTCGAGGCGATCCGCGATGCTCCGACAAATCTCCGAAGATGTCCGCGTCAATCTGAAGGACCGGTTGCGGGAAGTCCGCGAAATCATCCGTCAGAGCCGCCACGACGGCAGCGGCGACGCCAGTGTCCTGCGCGAAGCAACCAGCCATCTGCCGCCATTTCCGGGCAAGGGCATCGAAGGCCTGCTCAGCCATGCCGCGAGTGCCGTCGACGAAGCGCTGTCGATCGCCGAATCCTTTGTCCCGCATGAGCGCCCGATAAAGGTGGACGGCACGACGGTAAAGGGCCTCGGCACCTATTTTCCGGTCGGCAGCGAGGATCGCCAGCTGAGCGCTGAGCGCCTGTTCCGGCGCGATATGTATTATCTGACCAAGGCGGTGCTTGCCGGCCTGAACATCGACAATGCCCGCATCCACGAAGCCGATTTCGCGGCCGTCCATGCCACGATGCACAAGCGGCATGGCGATCTCCTGGCCGCACTGGCCGCGCCGGGTGCTGGACTGCAGGCAATCGCGGCCAGCTGCTCGGCGCTGCTGGTCGAGTGCCTCAATCAGCGTCCCGTTCGCTTTGCCGAGGCCGCGCCGGAAACGCCGGTGGGCGGCCGGGCGCTCGACATAAGCTGCCTGGCGCCGCTCGCTCTGGCCTGCGGCCTGGCAACCACCGGCAGGGACGGCGCGCCGGAGCCGGACATGCTGGAGATCGCTATCCTGGCCGCCGACATCCGTCATGACCGCATCGTTCAGGCCTGCGCCAAGGCGAGCCCGATCGCTGAGTTGACACCCGTTTTCGCCACTTTGCTTGCCCATCTGCCGTAACTGACGGTAGCGGTCACTCAGATTTAGTCTCCAGAAGCCATCGCCATGATTGTCTTCTTGGCGCGCTGGATCGAGGCCGGGCTCATCGAGAGCTCGGTCAGCCCCATCTTCACGAAGGTCGCAATAAGGTCGGGGCGGCCGGCCGCCTCACCACACATGCCGACCATGATGCCGGCGGCGACCCCGGCTTTTGCCGTCATTTCGATCGCCGACATGACGGCTGGATTGGTGACATCGTTGAGCTTGGCCACCGTCGGGTTCAGCCGGTCGGCGGCCATGATGTACTGGGTGAGATCATTGGTGCCGATCGAGAAAAAATCCACCTCCTTGGCCAGTGCCGGCGCGATCAGCACGGCGGCCGGGGTCTCGATCATCACGCCGAGATCGAACGTTGCGTGCGGCACGCCTTCGGCTTTCAGTTCGGCGGCACATTCCTCGACCAGTGCGCGGGTGCGCGTGACTTCGGAAATATCCGACACCATCGGCAGCATCACCTTGATGTTGCCGTGCACGGCGGCTCGCAGCAGCGCCCTGAGCTGGCGCTTGAAGATGTCGGGCCGGTCGAGGCACATGCGGATGCCGCGCCAGCCGAGGAAGGGGTTTTCCTCATCGGGAAATTCGATGCCGGCAATCGGCTTGTCGCCGCCGATGTCGAGCGTACGCACGATGACCGGGTAGGGCGCAAAGGCCTTGGCCAGCGCCGCATAGGTCTCGGCCTGCATGTCTTCCGAAGGCAGGTGCATATGGCGCATGAACAGAAGCTCGGTGCGGAACAGGCCGACGCCCATGGCGCCGGCCTCTAGCGCTGCCTCGATCTCCTCCAGCGAGCCGATATTAGCCGCGACCTCGATGATCCTGCCGTCGGCGAGCTTCGGCGTCACCGTCTTGAAGACGGTCAAGCCGGCGCGCTCCTTTGCCGCCGCTTCGACGCGGCCGGCGAAATCGGCGCGGGTCGCCGCGTCGGGGTCGATGATCACATGGCCGCCATTGCCGTCGAGTGCGACTTCTCGCGCGGTGCGCAAGGCATTGACCTGGGCGCCGAGGCCGAGCACCGCCGGAATGCCGTGCGAGCGGGCAATGATGGCGATGTGCGAGGTGGCGCCGCCATGGCCGCACACCACGCCGCCGATGCGCTTCAGCGGCGCGCGCGCCAGATCCCAGGCGCCGATATCGTCGGCGATGAGAATGGCGCCCTCGGGAATGTTTTCGAGACTGACATCATCCTGCCCGAGCAGTACCAGGCAGATCTGCCGTCCGACCGCATGAACGTCGTCCGCCCGCGCGTTGAGATAGTGATCGTCGACGGCGCTGAAATCGGCGGCGATTGTGGACGCTGCGGTGATGACCGCTGAAATCGCATCGTTGCCGCCCTTGATCAGGCCCTCGGCCTCGCCAGTCAGACTGTCGTCGGCGGCAATGTCCCGGAGTGCGGCGACGATACCGCGGTCTCCAGCCGACAGACTGTCCTGCGCCAACGCATGGTCCATGCGTGCCTGGACCGCGCGGACCGCGGCGCGGAACCTGTCGATCTCGCCGGTGATCTCCTCGGCCTGCAACATGCGGCCTTGTCCGGCGATATCGGGCGGGAAATGCGCAAAGGCCGGGCCGATGGCAAAACCTTCGCTTGCCGCCACGCCGCGCAAGCCGTTTGCTCGACCAAGCGCCGCCGGCGAGGGTTCGGGCACTGGTGCTACTTCCTGCCCGGCATCATGCGCCGGGCTCTGCACCTCGGCTTCATCATCCAGGCCAGCTCTCGGATTTTCGAGATAGCCGATCAGCGCCTCGATCGCCTCGATGGCATCGGCGCCATTCGCCCGCACCGTGACTTCCTGGTTCTCCTTGACCGCCAGCAGCATCAGCTTGACCGAGCTCTTGGCACTGACCGCCTTGCCGTCCTTGACCAGCTCGACATCGGATTCGAAACCCTTGGCGAGCTTGACGAACCGTGTCGCGGGACGGGCGTGCAAACCTTCATGCACTCTGACGATGGTCGAGCGTTCCATGGCAAATACTCTGGTTCTGGGCGCCGCCCCCAACATAGATCGCGGCGCGAATGCTGTCAGGCGGCGATGGTGATGATCGCGCCGGTCTTCAGGGCGGCCACGAGCGCTTGCGGATCGACTTGCGATGCACAGATTTCGCCCGGTCTCTCGGCCTCGGTGGCGCCGTTGAACGAGATGACGACATGGCCCATTTCGAGCACCTTGCTCCAGGCGCTGGAACCGACCGCCGTTATAACTGCGGCAACCGGGCCGAGGGTGATCGAAGCGCCCTTGGCGGGCGCTCCGTCACTTGGTCCCTGCTCCGTCTTGTGGAGCACCGAAACCTCGGCAAGCTCCGGTGGCGAGCCATCCGCGAACAGGATGACCACGCCCCCTTCGGCAAGGTCCGCCACTTCGGGTCCGATGGCAGTGACCCGTGTTCTCAGCAGAACCGTCATATGGCGAACCTCATTTTTGTATCTGTCTTAGAACACGATCAGGCTGACGACCCAGGCGATCAGCACCGAGACCGGGCCCATGATCTGGCGGCTGATAAGCACCGCCGGAACACCGATTTCGATCGTCTTAGGTTTGGCCTCACCGAGCGCCAGGCCAACGGGGACGAAGTCGCAGCCCACCTGGGTATTGTAGGCAAACAGCGCCGGCAGTGCCATCGCCGGCGAAATCGTGCCGTTGGCGATCTGCGGGCCGATGATGGCGACGCCGATAACCTGCGCGATGACAGCGCCTGGCCCGAGGATGGGCGACAGGAACGGCAGACCGCAGATCGCCGAGATGATCAGCAGGCCGACAATGTTGTTGGCCAGCGGACCCATCGGCTGCGCCAGCACATCGCCGATGCCGGTGTAGAGGATCAGACCGATGAGCATGGTCACGAAGGCCATGAACGGCAGCACGTTGCGGATGACCTGGTCGATGGTGCGGCGACCGGCATTGAAGAAGATGCCGACAATACGCCCCATGATGCGGCCGATCGTGCTGATGAGGCCGATGAGCCCGCCTTCACTCGGCAGCGGCTGTGGTGCCGCGGCCGCATTGTTGTTGCTCGAACTCATCGCTGCTGCTCCCCCTGCAGTCGTGACCGTTTCGGATCCGTCCGCCATTGTGATGTTGGCCGGCTTCACGCCCGAAACGTAGATGTCCTCGGTGATGAACTGGGCCAGCGGCCCGGATTGACCGACCGGCGTCAGATTGACGGTCGGGATGCGCTTGCGCGGATAGACGCCGCATCGTGCGGTGCCGCCGCAATCGACGACGACCACCGCCATCTCGCTTTCGATCGGCGGCGCCCTGAAGCCGTCGACGGCTTCGGCGCCGGTCATATCGGCGATGAGCTGCGCCACAGGATGGATGCCGCCACCGGTGACGGAAACAACCTTGCTGCGCTGTTCGGTCGGCTCGATTACGAGCGGGCCACCCCAGCCGGTTTTGCCCTGGGAGATCCTTACGGCTTTGTATGTCTTGGCCATGATGTCCTCCCCGCCCTTACAGCTCGACGCCCTGGCGGCGTGCCATGATGGCGGTGATGCGTTCGGTCAGCATGCCCTTGAGCAGGATGACGACGAGACCGACGATGGCGTACCAGATCGCCACCTTGACGTGGTAACCGGCGACGACGACGCCCTTCTTCTCCAGCTCCAGCAGCGCGACCAGGATGCCGCCCCAGACGAAATACTCGCCGGGATTGATGTGCGGGAACAGGCCGAGCGGCGGGTGCACATAGGACACGGCCGCGTCATAGAAGGCCGGCTTATGCTTCTCTTCCAGGAACGATCCGAACGTATAGGCCATCGGATTGGTGAGGAAGAACACCGCCAGCAGCGGCAAAAGCGTATAGCGCGTCAGCGCGATCCGGCCGGCGCCGCGCGCCAGGCCATGCACGCGCTCTTCACCGACCAGTTCGGTGACGGCGTAGAAGGCCGTCATCAGCACCACCAGCGTCGGAATGATGCCGGTGACGAAGCCGGCGAACACCTCGCCGCCCTTCTGGAAGATGCCGATGAAGTACTTGCCGATGGCGGTCAGCCAGCCGAGCTGCTCTTCCTGCTGGACGTCCTTCAGCTTTTCCTTGAACTGATCGACGGTGATCGGTCCGCTGTCCGCTTGCGCCAGGACAACGAGATGGTCAGAGGCATGCTCGACGGCGAGCTTGCCATGCAATGCAGCATCCGAGACCATGGCACCTGCGACATGCAGATTGTGCACGGCCATGTCGGCATGCTGCGCCAACAACGAAAATACAGACATTTCTCCTCCTTATGCCGCCCGCCGGTTGATCCCAGTCGGTGCGCGGCGTCCTCTCGTCCTCTAGGCCCTTGCTATGTTCAAGCCGGACAGACCCGGCTTCTTCCCCGGCTCCGACCGTGTTTTGTCGATCTGTTCGATCGCCCGCTTCACGGCCTCGGCCACACCGGATTCCCCCTCCCCCATGATTGCAGGGTTGGACCGGAGTCGATCGAGGGGAACGCCCTCGAACTCTTCATGTCTTTTGAATTTGGTGAAGACGGAACGGCCGCTCATCACCATCAGGCGGCGCACGACCAGATCGGGTGTCACCACGACGAGCGCGATGGTGCCCTTGGCCAATCGACCGCGAAAATTGCCGGCTCCGACAAAGCCATCCTTGTACTGGTCGGTGACGCCTCTGAAGACATCCGAATAGTGCCGCATCTGCAGCCAGACGCCGAGCGACTGCAACGCCCACACGATAACCAGCAGAAGCAGTCCCCACTGCCAAATCGCCATTCGGTTCTCCTCCCGAAGCCTCAGTTGAACCGCACCTTGGACCGGCGCGTGACAACAGCAAAGTGAGAACATTTGTTTCCGAGAATGTCAATATGTATGATATTGGCCTTAGCTGTCGTCATCCACAGGGACGCTGACAGATTTCGGCGACGGCGCCATTGTGCTAGCCTGACCGGGAAACAGGATACGAGGAATATGGATCTGCCCTTCAGGGACGAACTGGCCTTGATGCCCGACCTTCGCCATCGATTGCGGCAGTTGCGCTGGTTCCGCGCCACCTTTCGCGGCAGCGCCAAGGTGGTCTCGGACACATTCGGCGTGCGCTTCGAGATCGACGAGGCCAAGCTCACCAGGGCCTTTCTCGACTGGGTCGAGATCATGGAGGCGCAGAAGCGCTTCGCCGCGATCGATCGCGCCGACTTCATCGTCTTTGCCGCCGGCCTCGTGCTGCGCGAATTGATAAAACAGGCGCCGGCCAGGGAAGTCTCCGGCCTCACTCAGTTGATCGAGACGGAAACAAACGCCGGCACGCTGGAAATCGTCCGCTTCTGGCCGGAAGGGTTCCTCTACACCAACTACTGCGTCTCGGTGATTTCGGCGATCCACGAGCAGGAATTCGGCAGCGCACCGAGCATCGACAAATGCGCCGACGACCTGCGCACATGGTGGTCCTATCGCGAGAACGTGACCGAGATGCCAGCCTATGCGGTGGCCTTCCTCGACCGCTTCCTCGGCGCCGAACCGAACTGGATCACGCCGGATCGCGCACAGTCCCGGCAAGCCATGCAGCGGGCGCTCGGGTCTTCCCGTGCGAGCGATGCGCTGCGCCAGCTTTGACCGCGCGCCGGCTTTGCGCTCCCCAAAACACCCGCGCTATTGAACATTTGACTTTTTGCCGATAGCGATGTGCGGAATTGACTCGATGGAGAAGCTCGTGGCTCGACCAAGGCCTATCATTTTCGATTGCGACGGCGTTCTTGTCGACAGCGAGCCTCTGGCCGCCCGGGCCTATGAGCGCGTCTATGAAAAACACGGCATGCCCGGCGTCAACACCAGCATCATCGCCCAATGCATCGGCATGAAGCAGTCCGATATCATCGCCAAGATCAGGGAATTGACCGGCCACCAGTTTCCGGCGGCGGCAGACAGCGACATTTGGGCCGAGACCAAGGCGCTGTTCTCCGAAGAATTGAAGCCGACACTGGGCATCGCCGCGTTTCTGCAGACGCTTGTGGGCGACCGATGCGTGGCCTCGTCATCCTCCGTCGAGCGCATAAACCACAGCCTGGCCGTGACCGGACTTGCGCGGTTTTTCGGCGACGCGATCTACAGCTCCTCGATGGTCAAGAACGGAAAGCCCGCACCGGACATCTTCCTGTTTGCGGCCGACAAGATGGGCGCCAACCCCGCTGACTGCATCGTCATCGAGGATTCGCCCTTCGGCATCCAGGGCGCGGTCGCCGCCGGCATGACGGCGATCGGTTACACAGGCGGCGGTCACACCTATCGCGAGCACGGTGCGCGGCTGACGGCGGCCGGTGCCGATTTCATCTGCGCCGACTGGCAAGAAGTTAGCCGGCAATTGGCTGGACTCGGTGTCCCCGCCTAGGCTGTTAGCGAACAGGCAGTCCAAGGCGGACCCATTGGTCGGGCGGGATCACTGGCCCGACACGGAAGTTGAAGGACAAGACCTTCGTCGCATCGGTGTCGACCTCGCACCGGAAGCCCAGATGATACCATGTGGTTGTGGTGCGGAAGGCGACATCCGGAGCGTCAAGGATATTGCCGGCCTTCAGCGGAACACTTGGGATCAACTCGGGGAAATAGGAGGCGTCCAGCAATTGCTGCTGCAACGCGCTGGCACAAAGTTGGGCTGCCCGTTTGCCGCGAGGCACACCGGCCATCGAAGTCGTGGCCGACGCATCGCCGGTCGCGCCTTGCGAATAGAGTCTGTGAACACCCGGAAGTCCGGAATAAGTCCGCGACTTGGCAACGGCCACCTCCTTCGAGCTTGGCTTCCCGGCGCCCCCGCTTCCGGATTTCGAGACCTTTGACGGGCCGGGTTTCGGCGTATTTGCGGGTTTGGGCTTCGGCGCTTCTGCCGACGTGGGAAGCTCGATCTCACCTTCGCCGGCAGCCAATGGCGTTGGTGACGCTTCCGGCTCTTGTTTGTCGGCGTCGTGCGCTTCCGCCTCTTGTTTGTCTGCCTGCTGTTTGTCCATCTCCTGGATCGGAGTTTCCTGCTTCTCCGCATCCTGTGTGGGCTCGGCCGATTTGTTCTCTGCCTGCTTCGGCACGACAGGCGGCTTCGACGCGTCATCCTTGGTCGGTGATGGCGAGTTGTCCTGAGCGCTGTCCCCATCCAGGGATTTCCTCGGGCCGGTATCCTTCTCGCCGAACTGAAAAACAGGTTTCAGCACCTCGATTGGCGACGGCTTCTGCGGCTGCTTTTCCGGCGGAGGTGGCTTTTCAACCTTCTGCTCGGGCGGTTTTTCAACCTTCGGTTCCGGCGGCTTTTCGGTTTTGGGTTCCTTTGGCGGTGGTGCAGGAGCTGGTTTCGGTTTTGGCTGATCGGACGCAGGCACGAGCGCGACATTGACCGGCTGCTCCTCCTGCGGCTGTTGAGGAGGACTCCGCAGGCCGTAGACCACGAGCGCTACGATGAGCGCATGCATGATCAGCGATGCGGGCAAGCCCCACAACAGATTCCGACGCCGTTCTCCTGTCTTGCCCTTCATCCTGACCGATGTGGAATGAAATGGCGGCGGCTTCAAGCATAAGCACTGGATTGGCGCAATTTAGCCGCTGACAGGTTGGTGATCTGGATCACCACGCGCAGGGCCGTGTTACCGAGGCCGACGTCGAGCAGGATGCGGTCGTTGCCGCTGCTGACAGCGAGGCTGGTGCGGCCCTTTTCCCCAAAACCACCGAGCAGATCGAGCATCATCACGATGCTGCCCCCGCCGCCGGGATCAGCCAGCCGGACCGTATCCGCAGACGCGCCCTGGCTCCGCTCTCCAGCACGACCGGGTCGGGCTGTTCGAAATGCAAGGAAAGGTCGGGACTGGTCGAAGGCGTGAATTCGATGCGCGCCGAGCCGCCTTGGTAGATCACCCGCTTGACCAGGCCATCGAAGCCGGGGCCATCCGGCGACACGTCGAGATCGGCCGACCGGCAGCAGATATTTGCCCCAGCGCGCGGCCGCTCGCCAGGCCGGCAGCGGACAACCAGCTCCGCGCCTAGAACCCGGACCTTGCAGTGGCCCGCCTGCTCCGCGCTCAGCACATCGGCGGGCAGCAAAATCCCTTGCGAAATGAAGGACGCCACCATTTCATTTGCCGGCTCATGATAGAGTTCACGCGGCGTTGCCAGCTGGGCGAGACGCCCGCTGTCCATAACCGCGATCCGATCGGCCAGCGCCATTGCCTCGGCCTGATCATGGGTGATGTAGACGATGGTCGTGCCGGTGCGCTTGTGGAAGGACGCGAACTCGTCCTCCATCGAGGCCCTGAGATGCACGTCGAGATTGGCGAGCGGCTCGTCGAACAGCACCAACGAGGGCGTGGCGACAAGGCAGCGCGCCAGCGCCACGCGCTGGCGCTGGCCGCCGGAAAGATTGGCCGGCCGACGGTCGCCCAGCCCTTGCAGATTGACCAGGGCGAGGGCATCTTCGACCTTCTGGCGCGCGACCGCCTTGTCCAGCCTCGCGACCTTCAGCGAATAGCCGATGTTCTCGGCGACCGTCATGTGCGGCCACAACGCATAATTCTGGAAGACGATGCCGACCCGCCGCTTTTCCGGCGCAACGCTGCCGCCCTTGCCCGATACGACCTCGCTGCCGATGCGGATTTCGCCCGACGTCACTTTCTCGAATCCGGCCACCAGCCGCAGCAACGTCGTCTTGCCGCAACCGGAGGGGCCGAGCACCGCCAGGAACTCGCCGTCGCCGACATCGATCGACACGTCCTTGACGGCATCGAAATTGGCGAAGCTCTTGGTCACATTGTCCAGGCTCAATCGCGCCATGGCAGCACTCCGCTGGGAAGGTAGGGGGCAAGCAGATTGGTCACCAGCATCAGCACGAAGGTGACCGCGACAGTGATGACGGACATCGCCGCTGCGTAGTTGGAATCGCCGCCCTGCTCGAAGGAAAACATCACCACGCCGATCGTTTCCGAGCCCGACGACCACAGCAGCGCCGAAACCGTGAGCTCGCTGAGCGCCGTCATGAAGATCAGCAGGCCACCGGCGATCGCCGCCGGCGCGACGAGCGGGAAGATGATGGTGCGCATGCGCGTGAACAGCCCGGCGCCTGCCATTTGCGCTGCTTCCTCCAGCGCCCGATCGATCTGGTGATAGCCGCTGATGGTCGGCCGCAGCGCCAGCACCAGGAAGCGGGCAAGATAGGCGTAGAGGATGATCCAGACGGTGTTGTAGAGCTGGATGCCGATCAGCGGGATTGGCCGCAGGAACAGCAGTAGCGAGGCGATCGCCAGCACCACACCGGGCAAGGCATAGGGCAGTTCGACCGACAGATTGAGCAGCCGCACCCAGCGCTGCTTGCCCCAGGCGATCAGATAGCCGATCGGCACGGCGACGAGGACCGCGAAGAAGGCCGCCGCGATCGACAGCCAGAAGCTGTTGAAGAAGGCGCGGCCGGCCGCGTCATGCTCGAACAGCACGAAGCGATAATTATCGAGCGTCGCCGTCGTGGCGGTGAGCGCAATGCCGTAGCCAGGCACCAGCGATGTCAAAACCAGCCCGAACAGCGGCAGCAACAGCACCACCACGATCAGCAGCCACATGCCGGCCTGGACGGTGGGCCGCCAGCGGCCGAGTTCATAGGGTTCGGCCGCCAGCGAGGAGGAGCTGATGCGATAGTCGCGGCGGCGGCTCATGACCTCCTGGGCAAGGATGCCCGCCATGGCAATGACACCGATCAGCACCGACAGGAACGCGGTTTCGCCGAGCACGGCGGGGCCACCGCCTGCCAGCCGTTGATAGATCAAGGTTGGCAGCACCAGATAATTGGCGGGAATGCCGAGAAAGGCCGGAATGCCGAAATTGCCGACGCAGGAGACGAAGGCGAGTGCGGCGGCCGCCATGATCGACGGTGTCATCAACGGCAGCACGATGGTCACCAGCACGGTGAACCAGCCGGCGCCGCCGGCGCGCGCCGCCTCGACCAGTTCACGCGGCAGCTTGCGCAGGCCGGCGCGCACCAGCAGGAAGACCAGCGGACCATACTGCACGCCGAGCAGCAGGATGATGCCTGACGTGGAATAGAGCGGGTTTTTGGTGCCGAGCGGCGGTGCTGCGCCAAAGAGCTTCAGGAACGGGCTTGCCGGGCCGAACAATTGCAGCCAGGCCAGCGCCGTCACCTGCGGCGCGATCATCAATGGCATGACATAGCAAAGCACCAGGGCGCTGCGGCTGCGTATGTCGGTCAGCGTGATGAGGACGGCCACCAGCGTTCCCGACAGCACCGCAAGCAGGGTGCCGCCAACGCCGATGACCAGCGTATGCCAGGTTGCGATCCAGGTTGCGGGACTGGCGAGCCCGGCCTTTATCGCGACGGTCGACAGCGTGCCGCCAGGTGCCACGATCTCCTTGATAAGACGCAGCATCGGCAGCAGGGATAGCAGGACGATGACGACGGCTACCGCCGCCGTCAGGGCCATTTCCTGCCCCCGGCTTTCCCTGATCCGTGTTGACATGATTGCGTTTCCTGGGATCGATCAGCCGATGCGATCGGGTTTTGCCGGTCAGGGATGCCGCTGGGACGGCATCCCGCCGGGATTGCCGTCTCAGCCGCCGAACAGGTCCGAGAACTTCGCCTTGTCGGCGTCGGTCGTGGCAACGATTGCCTTGGTGTCGAACGGCATCACGTTGACCTTGACGCCTTCCGGCAGCCATTCGGGGCGGCCGACCGAGGCGCGCGCCGGCAGATAGCCCATCGACAGTGCCAGCTTCTGGCCCTCATCCGAGAGAATGAAGTCGACGAACCTCTTGGCGCCCTCGACATTCTTGGCGGTCTTCATGATGGCGACCGGCTCGGTCACCGCCGGCACGCCTTCGCTGGGGAACACGAATTCGACCGGCGAGCCCTTCTTCTTGGCGTTCATCGCCATGAAGTCGACCAGGATGCCATAGGGCTTCTCGCCTGATGCCACCGACTTCAGCACGGCGCCGTTGCCGCGCACGCTGACGGTGTTGTTGGTCTTCAGCTTCTGGAAGAAATCCCAGCCATAATTGGTGTCGCCGACAAAGCCCGAAAGCAGGTAGGCGGCCGCACCCGAATAGAGCGGGCTCGGCATGACCAGGCCATCGGCATAGGCCGGCTTGGCGAGATCGGCCCAATGCTCCGGCTTTTCGGCTGCGGCGGTGTTGTAGACGATGCCGGTGGTGATCAGCTTGCTGCCGAAATAGGTCTTGTCGGCGTCATAGGCATCCGCGTCGATGCCATCGAGCTTGGCCTCGGGATAAGGCAGCAGCCGGTCGTCCTTCTTCAACAGCTCCATCGAGACCGCGTCGGCGATCAAAAGCACATCGGGCTGCGGGCTGCCGGCGGCAAACTCGGCCGCCATCTTGGTCAGGATGTCGCTCGTTCCCGAACGATAGATGGTCACGTCGATGCCGGGCTGCGCCTTCTTGAAGGCGTCCACGGTCTTGGCCGCGTCGGCTTCCGGCTGTGATGTATAGAGCGTCAGCGTTTCGGCGTTTGCCACGCCGGCAAACAAAGTTGCCGCGAGCGCCAGCTGGCTGACCAGCAGCTTGATGAAGTGCGTCTTCAATGAGACCTCCTGTCCTGTCTGTGCATGACCGGTCCGGCTCCTGGCCGGCTCCCCGTCCCGTCCTCCCTGCACGGCGCATATGACTGGTGGATGACACAGCGCGTGTGCGACCCGATCAGGCAACAGCTTCGCGCGAAATGCTCTCACGGCACAACAGTTACGGCCCGCGGAACCGGCGTTCCACGAGCCTCATGGCCCTTTGGCGGGCTGGCGATCCTTCGATGCAACTGGCCGCCCCACCCGAAGGTTTCGCTGCCTCTCCCGTCCTAAACCAGCATGCCCATCGGATTTTCGATCAGCCGCTTGAAGGCGACCAGCAGTTCTGCACCAAGCGCACCATCGACGGCGCGATGGTCGGTCGACAGCGTCACCGACATCACGGTGGCTATTCTGATCTCGCCG
>NZ_QGGH01000017.1 GCF_003148495.1 Mesorhizobium loti | reverse complement strand
CTGCCGGCGCGCCGACGGCACCAGCGTTGCTGCGTGGATGGTCGAGCACGGCCAGGCGCTCGATTGGCCGCGCTACAGCCACGGCGCGTACGCAGGGCAGCACGCAAAGGCCGAGGCGGCAAAGGTCGGTCTGTGGGCCGGAACGTTTCAGGCGCCTTGGGACTGGCGCGCCGGGCATGCGAACGGCGCGAAGCCGGCTGCCAGCAAACCGTTAGGGATCATCAGCCGGCGGCTCGTCGCGCAGAGCGGCTATTCGTGCGAGCCGCGGCGAACGTGCAAACAGATCGGCTCGTGCGAGGAAGCCAACTGGTATCTGCAGAACCGTCCCTGGGGCGGAAAGCTCGACCGCGACAAGGACGGCATACCTTGTGAGAGCCTGTGTTAGCGCTCGGACGAAGGTCGCTTGGGGGAAGTAGAAATGGACGAGAAATTTTACAATCGTGTCGGCGGTGATCGGATTTCATCGCGTCAGATCGATGAACTCATAGGGCTTGCGCGCGGCCTGGCTGCGGACGGGGCTATCACCAAGACCGAGGTCGAGTTTCTTCAAAAGTGGCTGGCAGCGAATGCAGAGATCAGCGCTCAACCAATCATCCGAATCTTATACCAGCGGGTCAATGAAATCCTCGAGGACGGAGTGCTCGATTCAGATGAACACGCCCAACTTTTGGATACGCTAAACAGCTTCTCTAATCGCGATTTCGAACTAGGAGAAGTGCTCAAGCCGACTTCGCTTCCACTCTCCGATCCCGCCCCGACCTTAACGTTCGCCGGGCGACTTTACTGCTTCACAGGCACATTCAATTTTGGCCAGCGAAAATATTGCGAACAGGCGATCGCCGATCGCGGCGGCTTTTCGGGTGGTCTCAGCCAGAAAACAGAGTTCTTGGTGATAGGGGCCTACGCCACAGAATCGTGGAAGCATTCGTCGTTCGGAGACAAAATCGTCAAGGCAGCCGGCTGGCGCGACCAAGGGTTGCCGATCTCGATCGTCGCCGAAAGCCATTGGGTCAGCTTCCTCTGAGAGTGGCGACATATGCCCCTGCACGTCCGACATGCTATTTTAGCTGCACTCCTTAGCCAGTCGCTCCCCGCGGAAGCCGGTCAGTTCTTCTGCGCCGCCGATCTCTCCACAGGGTTCAAGTTCACGGGCACCGGATGGTTGTCGACGAATTTCATTGTCACGGACATGCGCTTCACTATCGCGCCTGCCGACAGTAGCGGCAGCACGTATACAGTGACCAAGCTTGGTGAAGCCTATCCGACGCACCGGTGCACGAACGACCTGCCTCCAGGAGGCCCGATTCATCTCCTTTGCGGCGGGCTCGGTTCCGGGTTCGTGTTCAATGAGGCCACTCTTCGGTTCCAAGAAACCTATGGCTTCGGCTTCATCGATGGCGATTCCACACAAGATACCCCTGCTATCACCATAGGGAAATGTAGCTCGATTCCGTGAAGCGCGACGACTATGTGGGAAGGTTGTGTGGGACCGAGCCGCATATCGGAAAAAACGGTACTTAAGTGCTTGATTTTCTTGGCGCACCCGACAGGATTCGAACCTGTGACCTCTGCCTTCGGAGGGCAACGCTCTATCGGTTGCGACTTGGCGAGTAGTTGGTGCATGCGAACGCGGCCTCTCGAGGGAATCACGATGGCATGCTTCTCTTCCCCTCCCAGCCGCGCATACGCCAAGCTGCGACATCAATCGAAGGAATGCCCGTTCTTCCAAAACCGGCTGAAAAACCGGCTGAATTCCAAAAATCAAGCCGGTACCGACTCACCTCATGTGTCAAAAAGCGCAGGGAAATCAATTGGATGGAATGGTGCGCCCGAAGAGATTCGAACTCCTGACCCCCAGATCCGTAGTCTGTTCCCCAGGGAAGCTCTACCCCTGCGGCGATACAGATGGTCATGCAGCTTCCTCGAGTGCCGCTTTACGCTTCTTCTTCATCAGGATCTCGCGGACAAAGTTGTCCCACCGCGCCATGGCAGCACGCTTTTCCGGCATATAATTCCAGCGATCGTAGCTCTTGGAACTGACGTCCTGGAGAGTGTGGTTCTGCAATCGGTCTCGGATCTCTTTCGAGAGCCCTGCCTTTCCAGCAAGCGTCTTCCAGGTGCGCCGGAGATCGCGATTTGTCACGACGGGGATAACCTCGCGATCGCGTTGGCGCCACATGAACGAATAGAGCGTGCCATGGCTGACCGGCTTGGACGGGTCGGTTGCGGATGGAAAAAACCAGCCAAAATCATTCGGCTTGATCGACCCGATAAGCTCGGCTGCGATCTTGGGCACGGGGATGGCGTGAGGCTTTCCATTCTTAGTTTTGGACCAATCGATAATGCGCTCAGCCGCATCCCATTGGTCGACGTGTAGCCTAGCGATCTCCTCGACGCGCTGGCCGGTCAGCATAAGAATTCTTACGGCACGCGTATAAGGAGGGTGGACCGGTGCATCGGGAGATTCGAGCCAGCGATAGAGACGGATAAATTCCTCCTCGTCCAACCAACGCGTTCCAACCTTCTTTGGTTCGGTCGGAATACCAGCAGCCGGATTGTAGATGAGACGAAAGCGACGGACCGAGGTCGAGCGGTAGTCGTGCTCGGATTTCAGCCCCCAACTGTAGGCGGATCGAATATAGCTGCGAACATGATCGGCCATGGACCGTTTGCCTCGCTGATAGATCGGGCGAATGATGTCCCTGATCTCATCAGGCTCGACGTCGCGGGCAGGGCGGTTGCGACCGAGCGAATCGGCGATCTTGTTCAATCCCTTTTCGGCCTCCTTCCAGGACGGTTTTCCATCTGCCTTGAGCGACGCGACGTAAGCCTCAAACAGATCGGCGACCGTGCCGGGTCGCGTGTCGCCCGCAATCTTGATGCTCCGTCCCTTCTGGATCATGTCGGCGAAGTCGCGTTTGAAAATCTCGCGGGCTTGGCTGAGGCCCATTGACGGATACGAGCCGAGCTTTTTCTTCAGACGCTTTTGGTCTCGCCATTGCTGGGCCATCCAGTCCGCCGTTACCCGGGTTGGCATTGGCTTTATCACGAGAACGAGGCGGCCTGTTCCGTGGCCCTCGCCATCGACAAGGTTCTGCTGCTTTCTGGTCTCCTCGACCTGCTTCAAAGCGCGGCGAATCTCTCCATCGGTAAGGCTTGGCACTGGGGTCTCCCGTAGGCTTTCGAGTGGGATCGGCTGACGGGTAATAGGGGTCTGTGGTTGGGCTCAAGACGGGCTTCGATCCCCCTAAAACCGACCCCAATATGCCACGATATCCGACTCTGCGACAAGTCGAAAAAACAATATATATCAATGTGCTAAAGAGTGATCGTGCGTGATTGAAAAGAGGTGAGTGGGATGATTGTGGACCAGGATAATGGCGGTCGCCGAGAGTTCGAGCGCGCGCTTGATCACTTCCCGCGGGTAGACGGGCGTGTGGTCGACAGTGCCTGTCTGCTGCACCTCGTCGGCAATCAGCGCATTCTTCTTGTCGAGGAACAGGATGCGAAACTGCTCGCGCGCCTCGAAGGCCATGGCTGAACGGCAATAGTCGAGAAGCTGCTGCCAGGACGAGAGGATCTCGCGGCCGTGGACCTCGCCGCGTGCCATGCGCTGCGCCGTCGCGGCGACAATTTTCAGGTCGAGTGCCACCGCCGGGCCGATGCCCTTGACCTCCTGCAGCAGGCCAAGAGGCGCGCCAAGCACTTCGGCCAGCGTGCCGAAGCGCGCCAGCAGCGCCTTGGCCACCGGCTTGGTGTCGGCGCGAGGGATCAGGCGAAAGAGCAGAAGTTCCAGCAGTTCGTAATCGGGCAGGGCGTCCGGACCTGCCGAGGCAAAGCGCTCGCGCAAGCGGTCACGATGGCCGAGATAATGCGGCTTTTCGTCTGCCGCCTTGGCTTTCGCCGCTGGCCGCATCGGCACTTCGGCGAAGAAACTCCGCTCGTCGTCGTCGCTGATGTTCCCCATATGCCGCCCACACTCCTCCGATGCGAACATTAAAACCGTTCTGGACTGGATTGAAAACCGTTCTGTTCTGCGAGCGTGAGATGACCGGCGCGGGGGGCATGCCAGCTTTTGCCATCAACTTCCGGCTTCTCTCGTGCAGGCGCCAAGATGAGACCAAGATTGCGCAACAAAACTTAACATCACTTCACGCATGCAGCCACTTTCACCTGAAATAGTCAGAGCATCAGGGGCTCACCGCCTCGCTGTTCTGGAGCACGCATGTTCGCCAAGATCGATTCTGGAATGTTCACTGGCCGGGCCTCTCTTGCGGCGATGGCAATCCTGTTTTCAACGCATTCGGGGATCGTGCTGGCGGCCGACGCCATTGCAGTCGATGCCGACGATTTCACCCCGCCGCCCGAACCTTCCCGTTTCGGGCGCATCGAACAAAAACTGGCCGACTGGCACGTCGTGCTTGGCGGTGGCGCCATCATCGTCCCCAAATACGAGGGCAGCGACGAGTTCAAGATCATGCCGGTGCCTTTCGTCACGGCCACATTCCGCGACACGGTGACGATCGATCCGACAGGTGCCAACATCGCCGTCTATGACCAAGGGCCGTTCGCATTGAGTGCGCGGCTTGGCTATGAGATGGGTCGCAAGGAAGACGACTCCGATCACCTGCGCGGCTTGGGCGATGTCGACATGGGCGCGACAGTCGGCGCGAAGGCCGCGGTGAAGTTCGGCCCGGCTGAAATCTTCGCACAACTGGACAAGACCATCGGCGGCAGCGATGGCCTGTTGGGCACGATCGGGATCGAGGTGACCCAGCCTCTGTCGCAATCGTTGATGATCGGCGCCAGCGCATCCGTTGTCTTCGCCGACGAAAATCACATGCAGGCCTATTTTGGCGTCACGCCGGAACAGTCGGCTCGTTCGGGGCTGGCGCGCTATGATGCCGGCGCCGGGTTGAAGCGCGCCGATTTTTCCGTCTCCGCCACATATATGCTCAACGAGAACTGGATGGTGCGTGGCCAGGCGGGGGTCGGCATTCTTGTGGGTGACGCCGCCGACAGCCCTATTGTCGTCGACAAGATCCAGCCTTCCGGGATGCTTCTTGTCGGATACAGGTTTTAATGCCCACACAGGTAACGATGCAGGCTGCGGCAAACGCGAGCCGGAGCGATTTGAACGCCAAGTTCAAATCGGCAAGGCAGGATTCGCGTATCCTCATTGTCGAAGACGATATCGAGATCGCGCGCATGCTGGGTGAGACGCTCACCGATAATGGCATGATCGTGGAAATTGCTGAGAGCGGCGTCCAGATGAATGCCGCGCTTCGCAATCACAAATTCGATCTCATCGTGCTCGATGTCATGCTGCCGGGTGAGAACGGTCTCAACATCTGCCGCCGTCTTCGTGCGGGAACGAACATTCCGATCCTGATGCTGACCGCGCTTGGCGAAGAAATCGACCGTATCTTCGGACTGGAAATCGGCGCGGACGATTATGTGACGAAACCATTCAGCGCGCGCGAACTGACGGCCAGGATACGGGCGCTGCTGCGCCGCACGACCTATGCTCCCGACGAGCGGGACCGGTCGAAGGTGCTTCGCTTCAACGGCTGGAGCCTCGATCCGATCCGCCGGCAATTGCATGATCCGAGCAATGCGCGGGTTGCGACGACGACGCATGAATTCGACCTGCTGCTTGCGTTCTGCCGCAATGCGGGCCGGGTTCTCTCGCGCGAAGAACTGCTCAGCGTGACCCACGCCGGGCTCGCCGGACCGATCGAACGAAGCGTCGATGTGCATGTCAGCCGGATCCGCCAGAAGATCGAAAAGGACGCGCGCGATCCGGTGCTTCTCAGGACTGTTCGGTTGGGTGGCTACATCTTCACCGCAACGGTGGAAGAAGCATGAGGGGTTTCGTTCGCCGTTTTCTGCCCCAGTCCGTGCGCGGGCAGTTTGCGGCAATCATTTTCATCGCGGTGATTGTGATCATGTCCGTCGGATCGGTCGTCGAGAGTTTCATAGAGAACGTCGACCTTCCCGCTGTGGAAGATAGCGCCAGGCGAGCGGCCGTTTTTGCTGCCTTGTTGCGCGAAACGCCAGCGGAAGCGCGTGGCGCAATTCTGGCGACAGCTGCGCGAGCTGGTTTTGATCTCAAGGTGCTGCCCAAGGAACAGATCCGCAGCATTCCCTATTCCTATCTGCAGTGGCGAAGTATCGAATGGCTTTTCCGCATCGACAGGGGGGCGGTTGATGGGCGCTGGATAAGGATCGGCGGCCGATACGCGTTTGTGATCGACCTCGACCAGCATGACGTCCTTGCTCATTTCGGTATGCCCGATTCCTGGCTGACATCTGGCCTCGTGCGTGCCTCGTTCTACAGGTTCATGGCGTTCGTCGCCTTGCCCGTCCTGATTTGGCTGTTTGCGGTATGGGCCGTAACGGACCCGCTGAAGCGCATCTCGGCGGCAGTCGGTTCGACCGAGATTGAGAACAGCGACCAGCTTTTCGTCGAACGCGGCTCCATTGAGATGGTTGGGCTGGCGCGCGCCCTGAACAGGATGAGAACGCGTATCCGAACGATGATAGAAAACCGCACGCGCATGTTGCGCAGCGTCAGTCATGATCTGCGCACGCCTTTGACGCGGCTGCGGCTTCGCGCCGAGCGCATGGATGATGGCCCCGTTCGAACCGCGATCCTCTCCGATGTCCAGCACATCGAAGTCCTGATCGACGAGACCCTGACCTATCTGCGCAACGACGTTTCGACGGAGAAGCTGCAGCGCGCCGACATTGCCAGCGTTCTGCAAACCGTCTGTGCTGATTTCTCCGATGTCGGGTTTCCGGTCTCATATTCCGGACCGGATCGGCTTCTGGGCTGGTGCAAGCCCAATGCACTGGCGCGGGCGATCGCCAATCTCTGCGACAACGGGGTCAAATTCGCTGGCACTGTCACGGTCGCATTGACGGCGACCGACACGGTGGCACGCATCACGGTTGGCGATGACGGGCCGGGCATTCCGATGACGGCGCGCGCTCGTGTTTTCGAACCGTTCTTCAAAGAAGATGCGTCGCGCGGCATTGCATCGAAGCATGGCTTTGGCCTGGGTCTTTCGATCGTTGCCGACATCGTCCAGGGACACGGCGGCAGGATCGAATTGCAGGACAATCAACCCAACGGACTGGTCGTCACCATCGACCTGCCGAATGGTCCAAGTGCCCAACCGTCTTAGACGGCCTCGTGCCGGGTAAGACGACGCGCTTTAAGCCGGCAGGCCGGGGCGGTCGAGCTTTTTGGGCGACAGGGTGAAAATCTCGCAGCCGGTGTCGGTCACGCCGATCGTGTGCTCGTACTGCGCCGACAGCGAGCGGTCGCGCGTCACCGCGGTCCAGCCGTCCGACAAAACCTTCACGTGCGGTCGGCCGAGATTGATCATCGGCTCGATGGTGAAGATCATGCCGGGCCGCATCTCGACGCCCTCATTGGCACTGCCATAGTGCAGGATGTTCGGTGCGTCATGGAAAAGCTGGCCGACGCCGTGGCCGCAGAAATCGCGCACCACCGAGCAACGCTCACCCTCGGCATAGGTCTGGATGGCGGCGCCGATGGCGCCGGTGCGGGCGCCGGGCCTGACCGCCGCTATGCCGCGCATAAGGCATTCATGCGTGACTTCGAGCAGGCGCTCGGCAGCGCGCTTGATCGTGCCGACCGGATACATGCGCGAGGAATCGCCGTGCCAGCCGTCGAGGATGTAGGTGACGTCAATGTTGACGATGTCGCCATCCTTGAGCGGCTTGTTGTCGGGAATGCCATGGCAGACGACATGATTGATCGAGGTGCAGGACGATTTCGTGTAGCCGCGATAGTTGAGTGTCGCCGGCAGCGCGCCGTGGTCCATGCCGAATTCGAAGACAAAGCGGTCGATGGTTTCGGTGGTGACGCCGGGCTCGACCATCGGCACCAGTTCGTCGAGACAGCGCGCGGTGAGATCGCATGCCTTGCGCATGCCGGCAAAGCCGTCCTCGCCATAGAGGCGAATCTGGCCGGTATTTCTGAGCGGTGCCGTGGCGGCGTCGAGATAGGTGACCATTTTGTCCGTGTAGTCGGTAGGGCTCTGCAAGAGAGCCGACGTGAAAATCTCCCCAGATTTGGCACTTGAGGGCAAAAGGTTCAAGGAAGAACTGCCTGATGCAGCCGTGCATTCGGGATATTTGCCTTGCATGGGGTAATGTCTCGCCGGGTTTTGCCCGGTTTACTTTCCTTTCTGGCCATCGTGCGGTAGGGCGGGTGATGTTTTCGAGATCGCGCCCCTTCACGGCCAGGCAAGCCAGATGGCTTGAAGCGCCGCTGACGGCAGCCTGCTCATGCCTGATGGGCATGGTGCTGCTGGCGATGCTATGCCTCGGCCGGCCGGCGGCGCCAGCCTTCGCGGATAGTGCGCCGAGCGGTGCCAGCATCGGTGTCGAGCGGTCTGGCGAGGTGGCGGCGCTGCTGCGTGTCACCGGTAAGGTGCAAGCGCTGGAAGTTCGCGCCGTCCGTCCGGCCTTGGTCAAGTTCGCCGGCGGCCACCCCGCCCTGCCGGTCCCCGACGCTGTCTTCCCCGGGGTCGAGCGCACCCTGCCGGGAGCGGCTGTTTCGGGATACGGAGCGGCCTCGGCTCCGAGGGCGGGCACCAACCAGCCGCGCGCACCGCCGGGCATCGCGGCCTAAGCGGTCCAGAGCCGCACCCTTCACCTCATCGCTATCCCTGTTCGCGTCGTGATCGTGCGGCGGCTGTGGCCGCGCCGCGGTCGCGCGGCGCGGCATTTCCGGACTATTTCAATGCAACAACGCATCAAGACTTTCAAAACCCTGTCGCGTGCGGCCTCGGCTGCCGCGTTCCTCTCCGTTCAGGCGCTCATCTGCATCGGAACCGTCTATTGGGCGGTTGCCGAGACACTCGGCCTGTCGCCGATGTCGGCCCTTGTGCTCGGCGGCATCTTCGCCGTGCCGACGATATTTGTGCTGATCACCGCGATTCGCATGGCTTTCGACGCGGAGACGGATCCAGCGAACCAGTGAGCGCAGTCGCCCAAAGTATATCCTCAATTGTTTTGGGCGACGTGGCTGTTCAGCGACCCAAGTGACGACACATTTCTGGGTCAAAAGCCCGTCAAAGCAACTTTTGACGACGAATGGCGTTGCCTCGGTGACGCCGGTTCGGGAGATAGGAAATGGACAGACTGCAATTCGAGGTGCCGGTGCGCATCGCACCCGCGCCCGGCCTGCCAGTCGAGGAGATTTACGGCGTCGAGCAGGCGCTCGATTTTCTTCAGGACTGGCCTGCGCGCCGTCAGGGCCCGATCTATCAGAAAGCGTTCAACGCCTGCTTTGGCGCCACGGTGGACGTGGTCAAGACCGAGGATGCCTGCCGGGCATTCATGGCGTTTTGCCGGGCGAGCGGACTGATGGCCAGGGACATGATGACGCCGCGCAAGCGCGGCGGTGAGGCAAGGGCGCTCCAGGCCTGAGGGCCGTCGCCCGTTTCACCTGCCCAACGCCAACGATGGCGTTTGAACGCACACGGCGATGTCGTGGGCGTATGGCTGCGCCTTTTGTCCCCGACGACCTCACCAGGCGCACCAACGTCAGCGCCGTTAAGCTTCCGTTTCCACCTTCCCGGCTACGCCATTGCTTGTTGGCAATGGTTGATTCGTTGCGTCAGTCTCATGGTTCGGAAGATGTCCCTAGAAAAAGTTCGTGCATTCCCGATCGACCGTCAGGTATTCTTGGTCAGGGAAGTTGCCGCCAAGCTCGGCAATCTGCATGGCGAGACCGCCACCTCCTTCTGGAGGGCCAAGGCGTCGGAGTTGCTCGATCGCGTGGTCGGATCCGGCAGGGACAGAACAGCAGCCAGCGATGAAGTGCGCAGGTTCTTCCTGGCCGTACAGAGAGAGATGATGGCCGAAACGGCTGCGGAGTCGATGCCAATTCTTTCCGCTTAAAGCTGAACCGGGGTAGCAACACATCGGTGTTCGCCACCTTCGACAGCAAGTTCGCCGATCGGATGCAGACCATGGCGGCAATATCGAGTTCAGGGTGAACTGGTAGGCAAGGGCACGGAGTGCTCGCTGGCTCGGTATCCGATGGAGTGGGTCCCGGTTTGCCGCGCATAAATCCCATCGCGAATGGATGGCAGTCCTGCCCCATAGCGGGTCACTTGCCACCATCTCCGCAATTGCATTGTTAGCAAACGGTAAACTGTCGCCGGCAATCGTCCACGTGGGACGCGGGCTTTTGGTCGTGTTGCTGCCTTTAATGCCGTCGATCGGCCATGAATCCCCTTGTTCTGGATGCCAATAGATCACTGGTCAAAATTGAACGGAACTTTTTAGCCGTTCGTTCATATATGCGTGCTTTCTAATCTATGCCATGGTCTCCAATTGCTTCACCCGAATTCGGCTTGTGGCGGACGGTATATGCCGGAGCACCCGCGCAAATGTTGCCACCATTTTCGCCCTGACCTTGCCGATCGTTGTCGGCGCCGCGGGCTTCGGTGTCGAGACCTCCTATTGGTACTACAACAGCCTGAGACTGCAGGCGACGGCTGATGCCGCCGCCTATGCCGGCGCGCTTGAACAGGTCTCGGGTTCCGACAAGCCGACAATCGTCGCGGCCGCGACCCAGTCGGCAGCGACGAACGGACTGGGCTCGGGCACCATCGTCGTCAATACGCCGCCAGCGTCCGGACCGAATACGGCGAAGAAAGCGGTCGAGGTGATCGTCGGCCAGAAGCTCGACCGGATGTTTACCTTGATCTTCACGCAGGCCCAGGTTCCCGAACAGGCGAGGGCGGTCGCCCTCATCACCAACGCCTCGAAGGCCTGCATGACCGCGCTCGATCCGGCCGCCCCGCAGGCAGCGCTGTTTTCCGGCAATACTATCGTGAAGGTTACCGGCTGCGTGGTGATGTCCAATTCGATCGCCCCTGACGCCATCAAGCTTCAGGGCTCGGCGGGCCTCCAGATCGATTGCCTGATTTCGGCGGGCGGCGTCTCGCTCAGCAATCCCGTCACTACGGTCTGCGCGGCCCCGATCACCCAGGCGCTGCCTGCCGCCGATCCATTTGCCGACCTGCCAGCCCCGGCGGCCTCGAACCCTTGCCAGAACGACAACAAGCCGACGCTGAGCCCAGGCACCTATTGCGGCGGCATGACGCTGAAGGGCAATGTCACGCTTTCGCCTGGCGTCTATGTCGTTCAGGGCGATCTTAAGATAAACGCCAACGCGGCCATTATCGGCAGCGGTGTGACCATCTTCATGTCGGGCAGTTCGACCGTCAGCATGAATGGCAACGCCTCTGTGAAGCTCAGCGCGCCGACCTCGGGCACCTATTCCGGTATGCTGTTCTACGGCGACAGGACCGGTACCCCCGCATCCAGCACATTCAACGGCACAGCGGACTCGCTGCTGACCGGAGCCATCTACTTCCCCAAACAGCAAGTAAACTATCTTGGCAACTTCTCAGGCAACGGCGGCTGCACCCAGGTCGTCGCCAATACGATTCAATGGTCCGGCAGCACAACCATCAACCAGGATTGCACGAGCCTCGGAATGCGCGACATTCCGGCGGGGCTGTCCGTGGCGCTGGTAGAGTAGCCTCCGTGGAACGCCGATCGGCGCCGATCCTCAGCGATAAAGCGGGCGTTGCGGCGGTCGAGTTCGCGATGGTGCTGCCCATCCTGTGCCTGGTGCTGCTCGGCATTCTGGACGGCTGGTCCTACGTAACGAGTTCGCTGTCGATGCGCGCCGGCGTGAAGACTGCCGCGAACCTGGTCATGGGCGGATCGACCAATGATACGGCGACCAAGGCCGTTGCCATTGCGAGCTGGGAGAATCGGCCGGAGGATGGCCAGGTCACGCTAAGCCGGACTTACATGTGCGGGACGACCGTCGTCGACGCTGCCACCTTGTGCAGTGGGCCGAAAGCACCATCGGTCTATGTCCAGATCCAGGCATCGGCCACTTGGGTGCCGCCCATTGCCTTCGGCGCCTTTGCTGCTTCCACCACCATCGGTCACCAGGAGATGATCCGTGTCCGCTAGGGCAAGCACGTTCGGGCGGGATCGATCGGGCGGGGCCGGGCTGGAGTTCGCGCTGATCGCGCCTTTCCTCGTCATGCTGCTGTTCGGGATCTTCGCCTTCGGCTGGTCGATGAACTCGGTCTCCAGTGTTCGCTATACGCTGGAGACGTCCTCGCGTTCGCTGCAGCTTCAGAACACGCTGACCCAGGCCGACATCCAATCGATCGCCACGCAGAAATTGCAGGCCCTGGGTTTGAAGGATGTGAACGTCACGATCGCCATCGACCCGGCGAGCGGCGGCTTCCGCATGGCGCATCTGACCGCCACCTACGCCTTTGTCATCGACTTCCCTTACTTCAGCGCCTTCCCGATCAACTACGCGACAACCGTTACCGTGCCGCTGGTCGGCGGCTAGGCTCTGACAGGACAGCGATCGGCGAGACCGCGCGCTGGGCGCTGCTTACTTGTACGCCTTGAGCGCGATCAGACCACAGAGGATGATTATCGCCGTCAGGATCAGCGCCCACGACACGACGTTATGCGATAGACGCCTCCGGCGACCGCGCAGGGCCTGGTCTCGCCAGAGTTTAGCCTGATCAGCTCCTATGTTTAGTTTATCCACGCTCTTCTCCCCATGAGCAGAATGCGACTCAGCTGCATGAACGGTCGAGCGAGCATGCCCGTCCGCGAAGCTGAACGGAATGGGGGTGTGGGGCCTCATGCCCTACGTCTTCCTTGTGTTGGCGCCAAAGCCGCGCGCGCGAGGACATTCGCCGCTTCCCAAAGGTCAGAGACCGAGCGTCTGACTGGCTTCCAGATGCATCAAAACTACCGAAGGTGCGATCGTCACGTCCGTGTCAGGTTGACGGGTGGCCTCGACCAAAACGGCCGCTGCCTGTTCAACCCGATCGGCCGCATGGTCGACCTGGTCGAGCTTCTTCGCCAGGCGGCCGCGCAGGGTCGAAAGCCGTGTTGCGTGGTAGGCGGCGCTTCGCTTTCGGCCGTCCAGGGTGAGCGGTTCAAAGAGCATCGTGACGGCTCCTCACTGTACGATGGCCACCTATACGCCGCCTCTTCACGGTTCGCGATTCCCTCAAAAGGAGAACGCCCTATCCCTTTGGTCCCGACCCGGCTCCTCCTCAGAGCTGGGTCCGGGTATGGTGCTAGTCGTTCTGGATGACCACGTCCCCCGATGGGTTTTGACCATCGCAGTGACGAGTGGGCGAAACTGACGCCTCCAGAAATGAGCAGACATCGCCAAGGCGATCAGGGCGACTGCGAGAGCCGCAATATTGATCCAGTCCATCTTCCCGCCGCCATACCGACTATCGACCGTCGCAGGAAAGAACTGGCACCGCAATTGGCACCGGACGGCTAGGGCGACGACAGCCTCATGGCTTTCGCAGGTCAAGTACGGCACAACCATTCGCGCTAGCGATTTTCTTCAAAGCTTGGTCATTGGTGACGAGCAGAAAACCGTTCTGGATGCAGGTGTCGGCAATAAGGGCGTCTGCGCTGTTGCTCGGCCTTTTCTTCTCACGGTCCAGCTGATCCTTCAGTTCGCTACAGAGGGATGCGGGGCCGGTCCATTTCGCCTCACCCCATCGAGACATACCCCACACCGCAGTCTCGGTCGGAATTCGAATATGCGTAACTGCGGTGACCATGGCTTGGAGAGCGTTTCGCTTTGTGGGATCGGATGTCCGCTCGATTTCGTCGTTCTGGATATGCGTGATCACAGGCTCCCATTCTGCTGGGATTGAGGCAGGATCGATCGAACCTTCCACGAGATGGTTGAAGACATTTGTGTCCAGCATCACCTTCATGGGCCAACTTCAAAGCCAATGTTCGCTGAAATCCGCCGGCGTTTATTCGGCGCATCGGTATCAAAACTAACTAAGACATTGAAAAGCCTGGTACGCCCAAGGGGAATCGAACCCCTGTTACCGCCGTGAAAGGGCGGTGTCCTAACCGCTAGACGATGGGCGCGCTCAGACGAAGCGGCTTATACTGGCGTTGTGCGCAACCGGCAACCCGTCAGGTGCCACCTTGGACAACTTTTTTCCGAGCCTTGTAATCAAGGATTTCGCTATGTCCGGCAAGGTGCGGAATTCTGCTCTGCTGCACTCGTCGGCTACTGTCCTGGCATGGATCCCAGGGGTCTTCGCGACGGAGCTTCGCTCCTGCTCCGGCCAGGGATGACGAAGTTGCCGCTAGCCGTCGCCACCACCGCTGCGCCGGCGGCAGCGCCAGTTCCAGTCGCGCTCCGGACCGACGTCGACGTGAACCGATTCTGTGTGGCAGTAGGTGCCGACACCGCCGCGGCCGGGCATGCTTCTGATGTAGCTCGCCAGCTCCCATTTCGAAACGCCGGGCACCTGGATGTCGGCGGCGGCGCAATACATGTGCAGCGAATTCTTGGCGCCGTTGGCGCGCCGGTTGCGGGCCGGGTCGCGATAGCCTGACGTCACCGTCATCTTGCGTCCGTAGTGGCCTTCGATCGTCTTCAGCACGCGCACCAGCGACGGCTTCAAGCAGGCCACATCGACGCTTTCGTTCTGCTTGAGCAGCCCGTTGGGCGCCAGCCGGGCCATGCCGGCGGCGGACGCAACCTGATAGGAGCCGCCGACTGGCCCCTCATCCTCGTTGAGGTCGACGTCGCTTTCGTCATCAATGCCGGACTTGCGCTTGATTTCGAACAGGGCTGTCTGGCGCACGCCGGGCAGGGCGTCGCTACCGGTGATGTGGCCGCCGGTATCGCCGCCGAGCGAAGCCAGCTGCACCGGTTTTGCCGTGGAATTGGCCGAGGCGAGCGTGATGATCGGCTTTGCCGCTTCCGATGCCGGTTTGGCCTGCTCAGGGGGCTGCTCTCCCGATCGGGTGTTGATAAGGGGCGTCGCCGAGGCCGGCGTGGCGCCGAACATCGAGGCCAGGAAGCCTTTTTTCTTTGGTGCTTCGGCCTGGGGCATCTCGCCAGCCGTCACATAGACCGGGTTGTTCATGGCCGGAGCAGCTGTCGGCTTCTGCGCGTTTACACCGGCGTCGGCGGCTGCGATCTGCTGAGCAACCGTGTCGTTCTGCTGCGCCGTCTGTGCCTGCTGCGTCAGCGACTGCGGCGTGTTGCCGACGATCGTTTCGGCGCCGGCCGGAGTGGTCAGCGGAAAGGCGGCTGCGGGATTGGCCATCGGCACATAGGCGACCTTCTCGGGCAGCGCCGTATCGCTTGCCGTCATCACGGTCGTCTGCTCGGTCGAATCGGAAGTGACGGTCGCCTTGCCGCTGGAGGCCGCGCTTATGTCCGATGCGGTGGCATTGTAGCCGGGCATTCCGACCGACATTGTCGGATCACCAGCCGAGGTGCAGGAGGCCAGAAGCAAGGAACAGAGCGCTGCCACAATGGCGCGGCGTTCTCCCTTTGCGAGGCTCCATCCTGCTGATTTCAAAGTCAAATTCCCCCTCGATGCCCGGTCGGTATATCCTTGGCGCGGCACGCATACGTCGCTGTCAAGGTGACCTTTGTCTCCGATCCGGAAACGAGACCTGTGTCAAATCCGCAAGCCTGAAAGTATTTTTGCAGTGATTGCCAAATTACGGCTGCTTGATGGTTGACGACACCATTTCGCCCGCTTTTGACGGCCCGTCAACTCACCAGACATTACAGTCCGTTACACACGCACCTTCACATAGGTACCGGGAGCATCCCCCAAGGTTTTCATATGCTTGCCGGGTTTGCGGGCCGGCACGCGGGTGTTGTCCTTGGCCTCTATCCAGCTCTGCCAGTGCGGCCACCAGGATCCTGGGTGGTCAGTGGCCTTGGCTACCCATTGGCCGAAGTCGCCCGTTGGCGTATCCCCGGTCCAGTATTGGTATTTGTTGGATGCCGGCGGGTTTACGACACCCGCGATGTGGCCCGATCCCGCCATCACGTACTCGACCTTGCCGCCGAAATATTTCGAGCCGAGAAATACCGAAAGCGCCGGCGCGATGTGATCTTCCTTGGAAGCGAGGTTGTAGATCGGGATGGTGATGTCGCCGAGCGAGACCGTGTGGCCCGCCAGCTCCATCATGCCTCGCGAGAGATTGTTCTCGAGATAGCAATTGCGCAGGTAGAAAGAGTGATTGGCCGCGCCCATGCGGGTCGAATCGGCGTTCCAGTAGAGCAGGTCGAAGGGCAGGGGATCCTTGCCGCGCATGTAGTTGTTGACGACATAGGGCCAGATCAGGTCGCCCGAGCGCAGCATGTTGAAGGCGGTCGCCATCTTGGTGCCGTCGAGATAGCCCTTTTCGCTCATCGATTTTTCCACCGCGGCGACCTGCTCCTCGTCGACGAACACTTTCAGGTCGCCGGCATGAGTGAAATCGACCTGCGTGGTGAAGAAGGTGGCTGACTTGATGCGGTCGTCGCCTTCTCGCGCCATCAGCGCCAGTGCCGCCGCCAAAAGCGTGCCGCCGACGCAATAGCCGATAGCGTTGACGTCGCGTTCGCCGGTGGCCTTCTCGACCGTGTCGAGGCCATATTGCAGGCCTTCGCGGATATAGGCCTCCCAACCCTTGGCGCCGTGGCGCTCGTCCGGGTTGATCCAGGAGATGACGAACACGGTGTGGCCCTGTTCGATCGCCCAGCGGATGAAGGATTTCTGGGGATTCAGATCAAGGATGTAAAACTTGTTGATCCATGGCGGGCAGATCAGCAACGGTCGCTTGAGCACCGTCTCGGTCGCCGGGTCATACTGGATGATCTCGGCGACATCGCTGCGGCCAACCACCTTGCCAGGGGTGGTGGCGATGTTCCTGCCGATCTCGAAGGGTGAATAGTCGGCCTGACGCAGCTTCAGGTCGCCTTTGCCGGCGGCGATGTCCTCAGCCAGCATCTTCATGCCGCGCACCAGGTTCTCGCCGTTCGAGGCAACGGTTTCGCGAAACAGTTCCGGATTGGTCAGGATGAAATTCGACGGCGAGATGGCGTTGGACACCTGCTTGACGTAGAAGCCGGCCTTGTGGCGGGTGTGCTCGTCCAGACCGTCGGCGTGCTCGACCAGATCGGCCGCCCAGCGCGAGGTGACGAGATAGGCCTGCTTGAGAAAATCGAAAAAGGCGTTGCGGCCCCATTCGGGGTCGAGGAAGCGCTTGTCGCCGCGCTCCGGCTTGACGGCGTCTTCGGTGGCTTCCGCGGCGTTGCTGGTGCGCTGAATGGCGTTGGCCCAGACCGTCATGTAGCCGGAGAACAACCGCGTCTGCGCTTCCAGCGCGCGTTGCGGATCGGAAAGCCAGTATTCGCTGAGCTTGGAAAAGGTCTTCACCATGTCGACAACCGGCTCGGCGACGTGATCGCGCACGTCGCCTTTTTCGCGCGGCTCGGCCCAAGCGGACGCCGCCTTGCCGGCCTGCTCGATCATGCGCGCCATGTTCAGAGCGAAGCGTTCCGGGTCCTTCACCAGATATTGCTCGACGGTCGAAGGCTCGTCATCTTCCGCTTTGCCCGAATCGGGTGTTTTGGACATGGTTGGCGGGGTTCCTCCCGAGGCCTTTTCTTGACATATTAACATGGGACATCCGACCGGGTCCAATCTCGCTTACCTCGGCTGCCAAGGAAACAATATGACGATTAATATTGGCGAGACTGTTTTTTTCGGTGCCGGACGTTTTTGCCGCATCGGCGCGTCGATCGTCCTCATGGGGATTGCCGGGTGCTCGAGCGCCAACACGAGCGGCCCGACGCCTATTGCTGCGGGGACGGGGCCGAAGGATACCGGCACCTTTCCAAACCTGAACATTAAGCCGCAAGTGGCGGCGCCGCAGTTCACCGAAGCCGAGAAGAACGCCAAGCTTGCGCAATTGAAGGCGGACGAGAACGCGCAGGCAGCCAAAGGCGGCGGTCCGAAGGTCGCCAACCAGGCGGCACTGACGGATCTCGCCAAGAAGCATGGCGACGAAACGCTGAAGCAGATCGAAGCCAAATGCGATCCCGCCCTCGACCCTACCTGCAAATAAGTATATAGCGCGCGCCCAATACCCCCTTTGCTGTCTGGAACTGCCATGGAAGAATTTCACAAGGTCCGCCGGCTTCCGCCTTACGTCTTCGAGCAGGTCAACCGGCTCAAGGCCAGCGCCCGTTCGCGCGGCGCCGACATCATCGACCTCGGCATGGGCAATCCGGACCTGCCCACACCCAAGGCCATCGTCGACAAGCTGTGCGAGGTCGTGCGCGATCCGCGTACGCACCGCTATTCCTCGTCGCGCGGCATTCCGGGCCTGCGCCGCGCCCAGGCCGCCTACTATAACAGGCGCTTCGGCGTGAAGCTCAATCCCGATACGCAAGTGGTGGCCACGCTTGGCTCGAAGGAAGGCTTCGCCAACATGGCTCAGGCAATCACGGCGCCTGGCGACGTGATCCTGTGCCCCAATCCGACCTATCCGATCCACGCTTTTGGTTTCATCATGTCGGGCGGCGTCATCCGCTCCTTGCAGGTGGAGCCCGATGATGGCTTCATCCCGGCGCTTGAGCGTGGTGTCAAGCATTCGATCCCGAAGCCGTTGGCGCTGATCCTCAACTATCCGTCGAACCCGACGGCGCTGGTCGCTTCGCTCGATTTCTACAAGGATGTGGTCGCCTTCGCCAAGAAGAACGACATCATCATCCTGTCCGACCTTGCCTATTCGGAGATCTATTTCGACGGCAATCCGCCGCCTTCGGTGTTGCAGGTTCCGGGCGCGATCGACGTCTGCGTCGAGTTCACCTCGATGTCGAAGACCTTCTCGATGCCCGGCTGGCGCATGGGGTTTGCCGTCGGCAACGAGCGGCTGATCTCGGCCCTAACGCGGGTGAAATCCTATCTCGACTACGGCGCCTTCACGCCGATCCAGGTAGCTGCAGCGCACGCGCTCAACGGCGACGGCGCCGACATCGCCGAGGTCCGCGACATCTACCACAAGCGCCGCGACGTGATGGTCGATGCCTTCGGCCGCGCCGGCTGGACCATTCCGGCACCGGCGGCGTCGATGTTCGCCTGGGCGCCGATCCCGGAGCCGTTCCGGCATCTCGGCTCGCTCGAATTCTCCAAGCTGCTCATCGAACATGCCGACGTGGCGGTGGCGCCCGGTGTCGGCTTCGGCGAACATGGCGACGATCACGTGCGCATTGCGCTGGTCGAGAACGAGCATCGGATCCGGCAGGCGGCGCGCAACATCAAGCGCTTCCTGGCGACCAGCGCCAAGCAACCCAACAATGTGGTGCCGCTTTCCGCTCACCGGTAAGCTTGCCGCACACCATTTCGATCTGACTTGAGGGACGTTGCCTTCTATGGCTGAAGCATTGCGTGTTGGAATTGCCGGCCTCGGCACGGTTGGCGCGTCGGTGGCGCGCGTGCTGCGCGACAAGGCGGCGGAGCTGACCCGCCAGTGCGGCCGTGACGTCATCGTCACCGCCGTCTCGGCGCGCGACCAGAAGCGTGATCGCGGCGTCGATCTGAGTTCGGCAAAGTGGTTCGACGATCCGGTCAAGATGGCGCAGGCCGCCGAAATCGACGTGTTCGTCGAACTGATCGGCGGCGACGAGGGGCCGGCGCGCTCATCGGTAAAGGCGGCACTCGAAGCCGGCCGTCACGTCGTCACTGCCAACAAGGCGCTGCTCGCCAAGCACGGCGTGGCGCTGGCCGAGATCGCCGAGAAGAAGGGCGTGCTGCTCAACTACGAGGCGGCCGTGGCGGGCGGCATTCCGGTCATCAAGACGATGCGCGAGGCGATGGCCGGCAATTCGGTCACCCGCGTGTTCGGCATCCTCAACGGCACCTGCAACTATATCCTGACCCGCATGGAGGCCGAGGGCATCTCATTCGACGCCTGCCTGAAGGACGCGCAGCGGCTGGGGTATGCCGAGGCCGATCCGACCTTCGACATCGAGGGCCAGGACACCGCGCACAAGCTGTCGATCCTGACCAGCCTTGCCTTCGGCACCAGGATCGCCGCCAACGACATCTACATGGAAGGCATTTCCAACATCACCCAGGCTGACATCCGCGCGGCCGGCGATCTTGGCTACCGGATCAAGCTGCTTGGTGTCGCCCAGCGCACCGAGAGCGGCATCGAGCAGCGCGTTCACCCGACCATGGTGCCGACCGCCTCGGTCATCGCGCAGGTGCACGGCGTGACCAATGCGGTGGCGATCGAGACCGACATTCTGGGCGAGCTGCTGCTGTCAGGCCCCGGTGCTGGCGGCAATGCCACCGCCTCGGCCGTCATCGGCGACATCGCCGACATCGCCAAGAGCCGGCCGGGCTTCCAGCACGGTCCGGTCTTCGGCCGGCCGGCGAAGGAGCTGAAACCGTACAAGAAGGCGCAGATGCGCAGCCATGCCGGCGGCTACTTCATCCGGCTGACCGTGCATGATCGCATCGGCGTGTTTGCGGCGATAGCCAAGCGCATGGCCGACAACGACATTTCGCTGGAATCGATCGTCCAGCACGCGGTCAACGGCGAGGCGGCAGCTCAGAAGACGGTGATCCTCGTCACCCACGAGACGACGGAGGCCGCCGTGCGCAAGGCCGTCGACGGCATCACCAAGGACGGCCATCTGACCGACAAGCCTCAGGTCATCCGCATCGAGCGGGCAGGGTAGTTTTCCTGGGGATAGCCGCGTGGGACAGGAATCCCGCAGGCATCGAGGTTCGGCCTGACGGCAAACAGCCGCTTCCGGCCGGAACGAATTCGCGTCGCCGCCGTTCTCTTGGTCAGCAACCAGAGGGAGCCGCTTCATGGCCGACACCAACAAATCCGACACCCCGCACATCGACGACATCCAGAAGACGCTGGAAAAGCAGATTGCCGAACTGCGCAAGGAGATCACCAAGATCAACAAGAGCATTTCGGCGCGGGGCGCGGAAATGCTCGATGACGCCAGCGAACAGGCTTCCGATTTCTACGACACGGCGGCTGCCCGTGCGTCGCGAACCGCCCAACAGCTGCGCAGCCAGGCCCATGCTGTTTCGGAAGTCGCACGCGAAAATCCCGGTACGACGACAGCCGTGGTCGGCGTGATCGGCCTACTCGGCTTTCTGGCCGGCTTCGCCATTGGCCAGTCGATGAACGACACGTCGCGCCGCTGGTATTGACCACGGCGCGATAGGGCCGGTTTCTCCGGCTCATTTCCCTGTTTTCAGCACGTCATCTTTAAGGAGGGCACTATGGCTTCATCCGCATTGATCAGCATCCTGATCACATTCCTCGTCATCATCCTCGTTCTCTATCTGGTTCAGCGTCTGCCGCTCGATGCCCGCATGAGGCAGATCGCCCAGATCATCGTGATCATCATTGGCATCATTTCGCTGCTCAAATACCTTGCGGTTTTCTAGGCCGCGAAGGGCGCCGATGTTCAATTTTTCATGCCGGCCCGGTTCTTTGCGACCGGGCCGGCGTCGTTTCAAAATGCGTTTAATCGATTGATATTGCTGGCTATTCGATAAAGTTTTGGATGGGTCTTGCCGTTGTCATGCTCGCCTGACAAAACAGGCCCGCCTCCGGCGGGAGGCCGCATTGCCAACGAGGAAATCACCAGATGAATGTGGCCCAGAACATCGTCGCCGGTCTTGACCGGATACTCACCATGGAACTGGTGCGCGTCACCGAACGGGCCGCCGTCGCGGCCGCCAGGCTGCGTGGACGCGGCGACGAAAAGGCGGCCGACCAGGTCGCTGTGGATGCCATGCGCCAGGAGCTCAACCGCCTTGCCATCAAGGGCACGGTGGTGATCGGCGAGGGCGAGAGGGACGAGGCGCCGATGCTCTATATCGGCGAGGAAGTCGGCTCGGGCAAAGGTCCGGCCGTCGATATCGCACTCGATCCGCTCGAAGGCACGACGATCTGCGCCAAGAACCTGCCCAATGCGCTCGCCGTCATCGCGATCGCCGAGAAGGGCAGCCTGCTGTTCGCACCCGATGTCTACATGGACAAGATCGCCATCGGCCCTGGCTATGCAGACGGCGTCATCGACATCGATGCCTCGCCGGCCGAAAACATCGCCAATCTCGCGAGGGCCAAGGGTGTCACTATATCGGATATCACCACCTGTATCCTCGACCGGCCACGTCATGCCAAGCTGATCGATGCGGTGCGCGCCACGGGTGCCGCGATCCGGCTGATCGGCGACGGCGATGTCGCCGGCGTCATCCACACCACGGATCCCGAAGAAACCGGCATCGATATCTATCTCGGCACTGGCGGCGCGCCCGAGGGCGTGCTGGCGGCGGCCGCGCTGCGTTGCACCGGCGGCCAGATGCAGGGCCGGCTGATCCTCGACACGCCGGAAAAGGTCGCTCGCGCGGCAAAGATGGGTATTTCCAATCCGAAACGGGTCTATCGGACGGAGGACATGGCGCGCGGCGATGTGCTGTTTGCGGCGACCGGTGTCACCGACGGCAACATGCTGGCTGGCGTCAAGTTCGGCCGCAATTACATCACCACCCACACGATCGTGCTGCGCTCGTCGTCGCGGACGGTGCGGGAGATCAAGGCCAGGCATCAGGACCTGGATAAGTTCTGACGCTCGCTTGCGAAGCCACCTTGCAATTGTTAGCCATTCGGGCGCATCCGATGCTGGCTGCAAGGATTTGACGATGAAACCGTTCGACTGGCACGCGGATCCGATTTCGCGCGCCACCGCCATCACGAAGTCCTATCGCAACACCCAGAACGTGCGCCGTTTTCTCACCCGGGAATGCGGCGATGCGTTCAGATTCGACCGGCCTTTCATGGCCTGGCTCAAGGACGGTGCGGACAAGACGATGGGCGATGCAGCCGACGAATGGCTTCGGCGCCGGGCTGAAAAGCGGAAAGCGTAGTTTTCTTGAACACCCGTGAACCGCTTGGCTTTGCCTGCCTTTGGCCGAAAGCGCGTCGCGTTCACGCGACGCGCTTTCATGCATGTCGTTGTCCCAAAACCGCTGCGCACTTTTGGGTGACATGCACTATCCTGCGGCCAATCATGAGTTGGCAAAGCGTATGACCGGCGAAAAACGCCTCTTCCTCGATGTCAGGCAGTCGGCTACCGGGGTCTCCTGGGAGCACCGGCTGACCGAGCGGCAGGACATGATCGCGCTCGCCATCGCGCAAGGCCATGGCGTGCCCGATGTCGTTGCGCGGGTGCTTGCCGGTCGCGGCGTCACCGCCGAGCAGACGGAGCGGTTTCTCGACCCGACGATCCGCGATCTTCTGCCGGATCCGGCATCGCTGACCGACATGGACAGGGCGGCGGCACGCATCGCCGCCGCGGTGATGGCCAGGGAAAAGGTGGCGATCTTCGGTGACTATGATGTCGACGGCGCCGCTTCGTCGGCCTTGCTGAAGCGGTTCCTTACGCATTTCTCGGTGCCGTCGGAAATCTACATCCCGGATCGTATTTTCGAGGGCTATGGCCCCAATCCGGATGCCATGCGCGAGCTTGTTTCGCGTGGCGCGACACTGATCGTCACCGTCGATTGCGGCACCAACAGTGCCGTTTCCGTCGATGCCGCCAACGATGCCGGGGCCGATGTCGTGGTGCTCGACCACCACCAGGTCGGCGGTGCTTTGCCGGCGGCAATCGCTGTCGTCAATCCCAATCGCGACGATGACCTTTCCGGGCAGGGCCATCTCTGTGCCGCCGGCGTGGTCTTCCTCGCCCTTGTGCAGACGGCCAAGATCCTGCGCGGCCGCATGGCCGATGCCACCCCGCCGGACCTGCTTTCACTGCTTGATATTGTAGCGCTGGCCACCGTCTGTGACGTGGTGCCATTGACCGGCGTCAACCGCGCCTTCGTGGTCAAAGGGCTGCAGATGGCGCGCCAGCTGAAGAACGAAGGGCTGGCGGCACTGGCACGGGTGTCGCGCATCGGCGAGCCGATCAGCACTTTCCATCTGGCCTATCTGATCGGCCCTCGCATCAACGCCGGCGGGCGCATAGGCGATGCCGCACTCGGCAGCCGGCTGCTTGCGACCGACGACCCGGTCGAGGCGCGCACCATCGCCGAGACGCTCGATCGGCTCAACCAGGAACGGCAGCTGATGGAGCAGGAGATGCTCGCCGCAGCGCGTGCCGAGGCCGATGCAGAGCTTGCCGGCGGCAATGGCCCCGCCATCGTCGTCACCGCCAGCAACAGCTGGCATCCGGGCATTGTCGGCCTGCTCGCCTCACGATTGAAGGACCATGCCCGCCGACCCGCCTTCGCCATCGCCTTCAACGCCAATGGCGTCGGCACCGGCTCGGGCCGTTCGGTGTCCGGCTTCGACCTCGGCCGGCTGGTGCGCGAGGCGGCCGATGCGGGGCTGATCGTCAAGGGTGGCGGCCACGGCATGGCGGCCGGCATCACCGTGGAGCGGGCGAAGCTTGGCGAGCTCAGGGCGTTTTTCGAAGAGCGGGCGGCAGCCGATGTGTTCCGGCTGCAAGGCGAGGAAAGCCTGGCGATCGACGGCGCGCTTGCCGCTGAAGGCGCGACGCTTGGACTGCTCGACGCGCTGGAAAAGGCCGGACCGTTCGGTGCCGGGCATGCAGCACCCGTTTTCGCTCTGCCGCGCCATCGGCTGGCAGACGCCAGGCCGGTCGGCACCAACCACATCCGCGTCGAGCTGCAATCGGAGAGCGGCGGTCGCATCCAGGCGATCGCCTTTCGCGCCGTCGATACCGCGCTTGGCGAGTTCCTGTTCAAGAACCGGGGCAAGATTATCCACGTCGCCGGTTCGCTGTCGGGCAATTACTGGAACGGCAACCGCACGGTGCAGTTTCGCATTGTCGATGCGGCGCGCGCATAGTCGCCTGCGGCCAACTCAACTAGCCGGTGCAGAGGGCAACAGCGTCGCGGGGCAGCATGGCTCCGTCAGTGTGACGGAACGCACCAATCATGTGTTGAAAGGGGCAGATAGGCCTAGGCCAGAACGGACTGCAGCCGGGTCAGTTCGCCGATCTGGGCCATCGTCGCCTGATAGCCGAGGTTGATCGCCTCGTCGGCGCGATGAAATTCGGTCAGGCCGATATGGCTGAGCTTCGGCTGCAGTGACATGTCGGGCGGATCGCCGGCAAGCCTGGCGCGCGAAATGCGGTCCTGGATGATGTTGAAGGCCTCGACCATGACGCCGGTGATGCCGAGTCGCGTCTGATGCGACTGGTGCTCGGCGTCGACCTGACCGGGTCTCGGCGCGTCCTTTTCGACGACCAGTTCGCCGGCGCTGTGCTTGATAACGGCGGCACGGCCGAACAAGTCATAGTGAAGATTGACCGCTACGACGAGCGGCTGCTCATAGGCACGGCAGACCGAAACCGGCACCGGGTTGACCAGAGCGCCGTCGACCAGCACGCGGCCATTGCAATTCACCGGCTCGAACACGCCGGGCAGCGCATAGGAAGCGCGCATGGCGGTGATCAACGAGCCGCTCGACAGCCAGATTTCGTGGCCAGTGCGGATTTCGGACGTGACTGCGACGAACGGCTTGACCAAATCCTCGAAACGAATGCCGGCCATGTGCTCGCGCAGCCGGGCGTCGAGCTTCATGCCGCCGAACAGGCCGCTGCCACGCAGGTTGAGATCGAGCAGGCCGAAGATGCGTCGCTTGGTCAGGCTGCGGGCGAATTCTTCGAGTTCGTCCAGTTTGCCGGCAAGATAGCAACCGCCGACCAGAGCACCGATCGAGGTGCCGGCGATCATCGACACTTCGATACCGGCTTCGTCGAGCGCGCGCAGTACGCCGATATGCGCCCAACCGCGGGCGCAACCGCCGCCCAAGGCGAGCGAAATGCCTGTTTTCTTCGGAGGTTTCGTTTCGGACGCGCCGCCTGACGAGGACAGGCCGTTGGCCTCCCTGACATCTGGTCTGTTACGCAATGACGCCCACTCGAGCATCATGATCTCCCTTGTCCCACTCCCTTTCTACAGGAAGTACGTTTGAGAATAGTGAACATGAGTGGTTTGTGAATATTGAATGGTTCACAGAGGCTTCCGATACGTGTTTTCCGCATCGAACAGCGGTTTGCTGCCGTCGCCGGCAAGCGTCCCCTTGCCATCGACCAGCCCCACCGTCCGATAAAAGCATGAACGCCGACCGGTGTGACAGGTTGCGTCGTGGCCCAACACTTTGACGCGCAGCCACAACGCATCCTGGTCGCAATCGGTGCGCATCTCGACGACATGCTGGAAATTGCCCGAGGTTTCGCCTTTTTTCCAAAGCGCGTTGCGCGAGCGTGACCAGTAGTGAGCGATGCCTGTCTCCAGCGTCAGCGCCAGCGCCTGCGCATTCATGTGCGCAACCATCAACAGCATGCCATCTTGGGCGTCGGTGACGACGACAGTGACCAGACCGGCAGCGTCGAAGCGCGGTGAAAACACCGCGCCTTCCTCGAGCGCTTTCTTGTCTGACGGAGCTTTCGGGAATTCAAGTGCCGACATCGCCGGTCCTTATCTAGCGAAGTCGGTGGGGCTATCAGACCCCGCCGCCGCGCACCATGGTGACGAAACGGACCTGCTCTTCGGGCGTGTCCTTGAAGACACCGGTGAAGGTAGAGGTCAGCGTTGTGGAACCCTGCTTGCGGATGCCGCGCATGGCCATGCACATGTGTTCGGCCTCGATCATGACGGCGACGCCGCGCGGATTGAGCACGTCCTGGATGACGCCGGCGATCTGCGCCGTCAGGGCCTCCTGCGTCTGCAGGCGGTGGGCGAAGATGTCGACGACACGCGCGATCTTGGAAAGGCCGACGACCTTGCCGTCCGGCAGATAGCCGACATGCGCCTTGCCGATGATCGGCACCATGTGGTGCTCGCAATGCGAATGGAATGTTATGTCCTTGACGATGACCAGGTCATCGTAGCCGGCGACCTCCTCGAAGGTGCGGCCGAGTTCCTCGGCCGGGCACATGTCGTAGCCGCCGAACATTTCGCGATAGGCCTTGGCCACCCGCTTCGGTGTGTCGATCAGCCCTTCGCGGTCCGGATTGTCGCCGGTCCAGCGCAAAAGCGTGCGCACGGCGGCCTCGACTTCGGCTTCGCTCGGCCGGTCGGTAACCGGCTTCTCCATATAGGCTGACTGGGGCATGAGTTTCTTGATGACGGCATCCATAAAAGGCGTCTCCCGTAGTCCCTCTCGGCGGAGGAACGAGTTGAACGGACCACGACCTTTCGGTTTCGGAAACTCGCCCCGTTTCCAGCCCCGTAAGTGGCGTGAACTTCCCGGCAAGGACATTGGCTTTCGTTGTCTTGTCGATACCGGACTACCAGCATTATATATGGTCACGATGAGCGAAAGGAAGACACGACAGCGGCAATCGCTGTTCGCTTGGCGGCGACGGATTGGAAAATAATGATAAACGATGTCTACAATACGAAAATTCTCGGTTTTGCCGGAAACATCGCCCGCATCGGTCGCCTCGATCATCCTGACGCGACCGCCAAGGCGCATTCCAAGCTTTGCGGCTCGACCGTCACCGTCGACCTCAAGATGCGCGATGGCGTGGTCACGGACTTTGCCCATGACGTGAAGGCCTGCGCGCTCGGCCAGGCGTCGTCCTCGATCATGGCGCAGCATGTCGTCGGTGCCAGTGCCGAGGAATTGCGCGCGGTGCGCGACACCATGCTGAAGATGCTGAAAGAAAATGGCGCCCCGCCGGACGGTCGCTTCGCGGACCTCAGATATCTGGAGCCGGTGCGCGACTACAAGGCGCGTCATGCCTCGACCATGCTGACTTTCGATGCCGTGGTCGACGCGATCGGCCAGATCGAAAAGAAGCGCGCCGAAGAAGCGGCCTGAGGGCCGATAACCGACCGTTACAGAGCACGTCTGCTTTCGGCAAATTCGCCGCGTACCCAGTCGGCGAACGCGGCGGCAGGTTCCGGCAGATCGCGCAGGTTTCTGGCCACCAGCCAATAGGCGCCGGATGCGACGTTGATGTCGAACGGCTTGATCAGCGTGCCGGATTTGATTTCCCCGCCGATCTGCAGGAGATCGCCCAGTGCCACGCCATGTCCGAGCAGGGCGGCCTGCTTTGAAAGCGACGCGTCCGCCAGCATCGGACCGCGCGCGGGCACGGCGTCGGCCGGCACGCCGGCCGCTTCGAACCAGCGCGCCCAGCCCTGACGGTTCTCCTCGTGCAAAAGCGTATAGCGACCAAGATCGATCGGCCTCTCGAGGGCAGGGCCGGAAGCTAGCAGCGCCGGCGACAGAACCGGCGAATCGACTGTCGAGGCAAGCCGCTCAGCCTGGCTGCGCGGCCACGAGCTGGCATGTGCGCTGAAGCGCAAGGCGAGTTCGGGCTGATCGCTGCGGAACTCGATCAGCCTTGGGTCCACTTCGAGAGAGACGTCGATATCGGGCCGCAATTGGCGAAATCGATTGAGCCGGGGCACCAGCCACACGGATGCAAGCGACGGCTCGACACTGACGCGAACCACGGACTGCATCGGCGTCGCCACCAGTTCCCCAAGCAAGGTGTCGATGGCGTCGAAACTCCTGACAAGCTGATCCAGCAGACGCTGGCCTGCATCCGTCAGTTCGACGCGGCGATGGTGACGTTCGAACAGGGGTTGTCGCAGAAAGATTTCGAGCTCGCGGATCTGCCGGCTGATCGCCGCCTGCGAGACGAAAAGCTCCTCGGCGGCCCGGCTGAAGCTCAGATGCCTGCCGGCCGCCTCGAAGCTTCTCAATGCCGTCAGCGGCAAGCGTCCGCGTTTCATTCGCATAACCCAGGATTATCCGAAGTGGAAATTATACTCGTTTGAAGGCGAAGGCCAGCGGCGGTCTAATCGCGTCAAAGGAGATACGACCATGATCCAGTTCCTGAGCATCTTCGGCGATGTCATGCGGATCGCGACGTTCCAATGGCGTAACGAAAGACAGCATGGAAAGCGCGGCGAAGAGCCGGCCAGCCCCGGCTGCTGGACGCCTTCGGTTGACAGGCAGCCGTTTCGCCGTTCCCGCCCATGACGACAGGCAGACAGGCGGGGATTGCGTTCTTCCGCCGAAGCCCACATCTATCGAGCTGGAACGTGATACGGAGACCGCGGTGGATCCGCATGGGCATGCCCATATTGCCAAACCGTCGGGGCGCGGCCGCAACTGGCCCGGCCCGTGGCGCAAGACGCCCGGCCGTCTGCTCGGTACGTCGCTCGTGCGCCTTTATCAGCTGACGCTGTCCGGCTTTGTCGGCAATTCCTGCCGGCATCTGCCGACCTGTTCGGAGTATGCGCATGAGGCGATCGCCCGCCATGGCTTGTGGGCCGGCGGCTGGATGGGGTTTTTCCGCGTGCTGCGCTGCGGGCCATTCGGCACGCACGGCATCGACCGCGTGCCGGAAGCCTTGGCGGAGCGCTACGTCTGGTTCATGCCCTGGCGGTACTGGCGGATCGGCAGCAAGCGTGGCGAAGCGCAGGGCTGATGGCGCCGGTCATGTTCCGGCGGCACTGCGCGTTTACGATCTGGTAGGGTTAACACAAGCCTGCACAAAGACTGCGCATTTGAGACAAAATCGAGACAAGAGACCTCGCTAAGCCGCTCGCGAACACCCTTCTGGAGCGAGCATCAATGCGCAATTTCGACCGTCTTCCCTTCATCTTTGCCGGAATCCTGTTCCTGCTCGCCTGGCTGCTGGGATTTCCGTTGCGCGCGCAATCGGCGCCGCTGAAGGACGTCGAATGCACGGTGATCGCTGACGCGGCGAGCGGCACGACGCTTTACCAGGATGGTGTGTGCGACCAGCGGTTCAGCCCGGCTTCGACGTTCAAGGTGCCGCTGTCGCTGATCGGCTACGACAGCGGGATCCTGAACGACGAGCACACGCCGAGCTGGGATTACAAGCCTGAATTCAACGCGGTGAAGCGGGATCAGAAGACAGTCGACCCGGTGGTCTGGGAGCGGGATTCGATCCTGTGGTTCTCCCGGGAAATCACCCGCCGGCTCGGGCAGCAGAGTTTTGCCGGCTACGTCTCGAAATTCGACTACGGCAACGCCGATGTTTCCGGCAATCCCGGTAAGAATGATGGTCTGACCCAGTCCTGGGTGAATTCCTCGCTCAAGATCACGCCGGTCGAGCAGGTCGATTTCCTGCGCAAGCTACTGGCCCGCAAGCTGCCGGTCTCGGCCAAGGCTTACGACATGACATCAGCCATTATCCCGACCTTCCAGGCCGGAGGCTGGACGGTGCAAGGCAAGACCGGCAGCACCAGGCTGCGTAACGACGCCGACAAGGTCCAGGACAAGCGCTCGCTCGGCTGGTTCGTCGGCTGGGCGAACAAGGATGGCCGCCAGATCGTCTTTGCGCGGCTTGTCGTCGACACCAACCGCACCGATATGCCGAAGGGCCTCAAGACCCGGGCCGCGTTCCTGAAGGATCTGCCGCTGCTCATCAAATGAAGGCCTGACACCTGAGCCGGGCTTTACGGCGGCGGAATCTGTCCATAAAAGACAGCCGCCGCCGGACGCATCCGGCTTTTCCCACGACCACCCGCGCTCGTTTGCGGGACTGGATAGGAGATACACATGCTGAATTCCGTTTCCCTGACATTTCCCGACGGCTCCGTTCGCGAATACGACGCGGCGATGACCGGTGCTGGCCTAGCCGAATCGATTTCGAAGTCCTTGGCCAAGAAGGCCGTCGCCTACGCCATCGACGGGACCGTGCGCGACCTCAGTGACCCGCTGGGTAAGTCCGGCAAGGTCGAGATCGTCACCCGCGATGATCCGCGCGCGCTGGAACTGATCCGCCACGACACCGCACACGTGCTGGCGGAAGCCGTGCAGGAGATATGGCCGGGAACGCAGGTGACCATCGGGCCGGTGATCGAGAACGGGTTCTACTACGACTTTGCCCGCAACGAGCCGTTCACGCCTGACGATTTTCCGGTGATCGAGAAGAAGATGCGCGAAATCATTGCGCGCAACAAGCTGTTCACCAAAGAGGTCTGGCCGCGCGACAAGGCGAAAAAAGTGTTTGCCGACAAGGGCGAACGCTACAAGCTCGAGCTGATCGACGCCATTCCCGAGGATCAGGATCTCAAGATCTACGCGCAGGGCGACTGGTTCGACCTTTGCCGTGGCCCGCACATGGCCTCGACCGGGCAGATCGGCAACGCCTTCAAATTGATGAAGGTGGCCGGCGCCTATTGGCGCGGTGACTCGAACAATCCGATGCTGACGCGCATCTACGGCACCGCCTGGGCCGACCAGGCGCAGCTAGAAGCCTACCAGACGATGCTGGAGGAGGCCGAGAAGCGCGACCACAGGAAGATCGGCCGCGAGATGGACCTGTTCCATTTCCAGGAAGAGGGACCGGGCGTCGTCTTCTGGCACGCCAAGGGCTGGAAGATGTTCCAGAATCTGGTCAACTACATGCGCCGCCGCCTCGACGAGCAGGGCTATCAGGAGGTCAACGCACCGCAGGTTCTCGACAAGAGCCTGTGGGAGACGTCAGGCCACTGGGGTTGGTATCGCGACGCCATGTTCAAGGTGACGGTCGCCGGCGACGACACCGATGACGACCGCGTCTTCGCGCTGAAGCCGATGAACTGTCCGGGCCATGTGCAGATATTCAAGCATGGGTTGAAGTCCTATCGCGATCTACCCGTAAAGCTTGCAGAATTCGGCAATGTGCACCGTTACGAGCCGTCCGGAGCACTGCACGGGCTGATGCGCGTGCGCGGCTTTACGCAGGACGATGCGCACATCTTCTGCACCGAGGAACAGCTGGCAGCGGAATGCCTGCGCATCAACGATTTGATCCTGTCGACCTATGCCGATTTCGGTTTTGAAGAAGTCAGCGTCAAGCTGTCGACACGACCGGACAAGCGCGTCGGCACCGACGAGGCGTGGGACCACGCCGAGGCAATCATGGGCAACGTGCTGGAGACGATCAGGGCAAGGTCCGGCAATCGGATCAAGACCTCGATCAATCCGGGCGAGGGCGCCTTCTACGGGCCGAAATTCGAGTATGTGCTCAGGGATGCCATCGGTCGCGAATGGCAGTGCGGCACGACGCAGGTCGACTTCAACCTGCCAGAACGTTTTGGCGCCTTCTATATCGGCTCGGATTCCGAGAAGAAGCAGCCGGTCATGGTGCACCGCGCCATCTGCGGTTCGATGGAGCGCTTCCTCGGCATCCTGATCGAACACTATTCCGGCCATTTCCCGCTGTGGTTCGCGCCGCTGCAGGTGGTGGTGGCGACGATCACGTCGGACGCCGACGGCTATGCGACCGAGGTGGTGGCAAGGCTGAAGGCCGCCGGGCTGTTGGCGGAAGCGGATCTGCGCAACGAGAAGATCAACTACAAGGTCCGCGAGCACAGCCTGGCCAAGGTTCCGGTCATCCTCGTCTGCGGCAAGCGTGAGGCGGAAGAGCAGACGGTCAACATGCGCCGGCTGGGCTCACGCGACCAGGAATCGCTTGGCCTCGACCAGGCGATCGCGCAGTTGACCGAAGAGGCCATGACACCTGATCGCCGCCGCAAACGCGCTGCGTAATCGGCACAGTTCCGACGACATGGCGGTGGAGCGATCCACCGCCATTTTCATATCCCTGTCACGCCGACCTTGTAACGAGCCCCTATGCTCAAGCTGAAATTTCGCGAACGACCCTTTCCCGAGCTTTCCTATGCCAATCCGCGCCAGCCGGCGCTGACGCGCTGGTTCATTCATTCGGTCGAGGGCCTGTCGGGCCGCGACCGCTACACCGCGCTCTATGATTTCTGGCGCCGCCAGGTCGTGCCGACCGGTGAACGCGTGTTCAGCCGCATGCTCGACCTGATCGACGTCCGGGTGCGGACATCAGATCAATGGCCGCCCGCACAATTGCCGGATACGCCGCTGGTGATCGTCGCCAATCATCCGTTCGGCATCGGTGACGGCATTGCCGTGCTGTCGCTGGCCGAGCAGCTCGGACGACCGTTCCGGGTGATGATCCACAAGGATCTGCTCAAGATCCGCGAGATGGAGCCTTACTCGCTGCCGATCGACTTCTCCGAGACCAAGGACGCGCTCAAGAACAACATGGCCGTGCGCCATGAAGCGGTGCGGTTGCTGAAAGAGGGCGTCACCATCGTGGTGTTTCCGGCCGGCGGTGTCGCCACCGCGCCGAAGGGCTTTGGCCGGGCGCGCGACCTGCCGTGGAAGATGTTTCCGGCCCGTCTCGTCCAGGACGCCAAGGCGTCGGTCATTCCGATGCATTTTTCCGGGCAGAACGGCAGGCTGTTCCATCTGGTCAGCGGGCCGATGAACATGGCCGAGCGCGACGGCCGGGTGGCGAAATTCGTCGGCAAGGCCTCGCTGACCTTGCGCACGTCGCTGCTAATCCATGAATTCGCGCGGCTGTCCGGCAAGGCGATCGACGTGCGCGTCGGCGATGTGCTGAACTGGAGCGAACTGGAGCCGTTGCGCGACCGCAAGGCGTTGCTCGACCGGCTTTATCGCGGCGTGTTCGACCTGGCGCCAGTCGTGGCGCGCCGGCGCATTCCGTTCCTGCCGGCGCGGACCAAGCTGGCGGCCTGAAGTCAGAAGCGGTTAGTCCGCGCCTTCTTCAGGATCCATCGCCGCAGCCTCGGTGGCCAGAACCTCGATCTCCTGGTTCTGCCCGGCCACGACGGTAAAATCCTTCTGATAGATGCGGTCGCGGTTCTTGGCGATGATGGTGTAGTCGCCCTCGGCCAGCACCATCGAGGCGAAGGCGCCGACGGTTTCCTTGATTGGATCGCCGGATTCGTTGAGCAGCGACCAGGAGGTATCGGCGATCGCCTCGCCACCGGTTTCGCGCACCAGCTTCATCGTGATCTCGGCGGCATGGTGCTCGACGGTGGCTTCGGTCAGCTTGCCGGCCTCGACGCGGATGTCGGAGCGGATGACCGCATTGACCGCGCCATAGGTCGAGACGACATGGTAGATGCCGGCGTTGAGCCGCACGACACTGTTGGGCTCGACGTCGGGAATGATCAGCGCGCGGTCGCCATTGGCCTCGGCGGTGCCCTCGTAGATCGAAAAGCGCAGGTTCTTCGGTGGAATGCGCACGCCGCCGGACAGCACGGCGTCGAGCTTGAGGCCGCCGGCATCGAGCACGAGGCTTTCGCGCTTGGCATCCTTGCCGACAGTGATGCGCTTGGTGGCGCCGGCCCGGCCGTAGGAGGCATGAACCAGATAGCTGCCGGGTTCGAGCTGGAAGACGGCGGTGCCGCCATGGGAGGAAGCGACCATCGGCAATTTGCCGTTGACGGCTTCGGGCTTGAAGACCCGCCAGACGATGCCGCGCGTGATGTCGGAACCCTTGTCGGTCAACTGGGCGGACAGTGTGATGGCGCCGCCGCCGCTCAACGCCAGCGATGTCTCGCCTTTCGGCGTCGCATAGCTTGAAATTCCCGGAAGCTTCAGGTCACTGACACCGTCGACGTTCTGCGCTATGGCGAACGAAACCGGCGCCATCAACAGCAGGGCGCCGAGCCAGATCAGGAAAAGACGGACAGTCCCCTCAAACATGCCTTGCGTTGAAGCCCATGGCGGTGGCAATTTCAAGGCTTAAGAGTCCGATCGATAGGACTCTTCCGTCCGGCGTATCCCGCGCCAATGCCCGAGCCGCCCGAATTCCCGATGGTGCGCTTCAGCTCAAAACAGAATGTCTAGGAGACTTGCGCCCATGGCGTCGCCGATCATCGATTTCCTGCTGACCCGAAACTCCGCGCCAATTCCGGATCTGAAGGAGCCGGCGCCGAGCGATACGGAAATCGCAACGATGATCGCCGCTGCCTCACGGGTGCCCGACCATGGCCGATTGGAGCCCTGGCGCTTCATCGTCTACCGTGGCCAAGCGCGCGTCGAGATCGGCAGGCAACTGGCAGCCCTTGCCGAGCAGCGGGAGGGGCCCTTGCCAGAAGGCCGCCGCAACCAGGAACTGGCGCGGTTCTCGCGCGCGCCGCTGGTGATCGGCGTTGTATCTATCCCCAGGGAGAATCCAAAAATCCCGCAATGGGAAATGTTCCTGTCGGGCGGTATGGCGGCGATGAACCTGATGATAGCAGCCAACGCGCTGGGTTATGGCACCAACATGATCAGCAACTGGTATTCCGATGTACCGGAGGGCCGGGCGCTGCTAGGATTGGCGCCGCAGGAGCGGGTCATCGGCTTTATCCATATCGGCTCTTATGCCGGCCCGGCGCCGGAGCGGCCGCGGCCCGATCCGGCAAAGCTTTACGGCGACTATTCGGGACCATGGAACGGCTGAATGTTTTATGAGCCTTCAAAGGGCCATGGCCTGCCACACGACCCGTCGAAGGCGATCGTGGCACCGCGTCCGATCGGCTGGATTTCGACGCTGAACAAGGCTGGTGAGATCAACCTCGCTCCGTATTCTTTCTTTAATGCCGTTTCGACGCGGCCGTTCATCGTCTGGTTCTCCTCCGAAGGCGAGAAGGACAGCGCCTCCTTTGCCCAGGAAACCGGCGAGTTTGTCGCCAATCTGGTCAGTCGCGATCTTGCGGAGAAGATGAACCGCACATCCGTCAGCGCACCGCGCGGCGTCAATGAGTTCGTCTACGCCGATCTTGCCATGGCGCCGTCGCGCCTGGTCGCGCCGCCGCGCGTGGCGGCAGCGCCTGCAGCGCTCGAATGCCGGGTGACGGAGGTCTTTCGGCCAAAGGCGCTGGACGGATCGCCGACAAGTGCCGTCGTCGTCGCCGGTGAGGTGGTCGGCGTGCATATCGACGACGCCTTCCTGACAGACGGCCTGTTCGACATCACCAAAGCCGGCAATGTCGCTCGTCTCGGCTACATGGACTATGCCAGCGTCGACGAGGTGTTTTCGATGCGAAGGCCGCGCTGGGACAAGGACTAAGTCTTAGGTTCGGCCGCCGTCCGCCGCGTCGCCGGATTCAATAGCCGTGGGCACGCGAAAGCGATTCCCCTTTATCTGAACACACGCTAAGAGAGCGGCTTCGGCGATGCGTTGGGGTTACGCATCGACCTTGGGGATATTGCGGGGCGCGGGCGACATGAAGAAACGAGACTCGCTGGGAACCCGGCTGCGCTATTGGTTCGACAAGAGCATGGCCGCCGGCCCGATCGCGCTGATCGGTTGGCTCGCCGTTGTTTCCCTGCTGATCATCATCGCCGCCGCTGGCTTCCTTGCGGTGACCCGCATCGCGCCGGAAGGCGGCGAGCCGCTGAACTTCGTCGAAGCGTTCTGGGAATCGCTGATGCGCACGCTCGATTCCGGCACGATGGGCGGAGACACAGGCTGGGCCTTCCGCCTCGTTATGCTGTTTGTCACGCTTGCCGGTATCTTCGTCGTGTCGGCCCTCATCGGCGTGCTTAGCGCCGGCGTCGACAGCAAGCTCGACGAACTGCGCAAGGGCCGTTCGCGGGTGCTGGAGACCGATCACACCATCATCCTCAACTGGTCGCCGTCGATCTTCGACGTCATCTCCGAACTCGTCATTGCCAATGCCAGCCGCCGCCGTCCGCGCATCGTCGTGATGGCCAATATGGACAAGGTCGAGATGGAGGACGAGATCGCGGCCAAGGTCGGCAAACTGGGCAACACGCGCATCATCTGCCGCAGCGGCGACCCGACCGATCTCTATGATCTGGTCATCGTCAATCCGCAGACCTCGCGGTCGGTCATCGTGCTGTCGCCGGACGGCGACGACCCGGATTCGCAGGTCATCAAGACGGTGCTGGCGCTGGTCAACGATCCAAACCGGCGCACCGCCCCCTACAACATCGCCGCCGAGATTCGCGATGGCAAGAATGCCGAGGTCGCCCGGGTCGTCGGCGGAGCCGAGGTTCAACTCGTGCTGGCCGACCAGCTGATCTCGCGCATCGTCGTGCATTCGAGCCGGCAGTCAGGTCTCAGCGGCGTCTATTCGGAGCTGCTCGATTTCGACGGCTGTGAAATCTACACGACCGAGCAGCCGGACCTCACCGGCAAAAGCTTCGGCGAGGCGGTCATGGCGTACGAGCACTGCGCGCTGATCGGGCTTTGCGACCGCGAGGGCCGCGTCAATCTCAACCCGCCGTCGGATCTGGTGATCGGCAAGGACATGCGCGCCATTATCATCGCCGAGGACGATGCCGCGATAAAGCTGGGAAGCGCTGGGATCAAGATCGACGCAGCAGCGATCCTCGGCCCGCGATCCATCGAGGCGAAGCCGGAGCGCACGCTGATCCTCGGCTGGAATCGGCGCGGTCCAATCATCACCTATGAACTGTCGCGCTATGTCGCGCCTGGGTCGATCCTGACGATCGCCGCCGATACGCCCGGCCTCGAACAGGAAGTTGCCGAACTGCCGGTCGCGGGCGACAATCTGTCGGTATCCTGCCGCGTCACCGACACGTCGAGCAGCGCCGCGCTGGCAAGCCTGGACGTGCCTTCCTACGACCACGTGCTCGTCCTCGGCTACAGCGAAACCATGGCAGCACAGCCGGCCGATACGCGCACGCTGGTGACGCTGCTGCATCTGCGCAAGATCGCAGATGATGCCGGCATGCACATCAGCATCGTCAGCGAGATGATCGACGTGCGCAACCGAGAGCTTGCGGCGGTGACCAAGGCCGATGATTTCGTCGTCAGCAACCGGCTGGTCAGCCTGATGCTGGCGCAGGCATCCGAGAATCAGTATCTCGCTGCGATCTTCGACGACCTGCTCGACGAGAAGGGTTCTGAAATCTACATGCGTCCGGTCGCCGACTATGTCGCCATCGACCGGCCGGTGACCTTCTGGACGATCGCGGAATCGGCGCGGTTGCGCAGCGAAATCGCCATAGGTTACCGGCGCATCCGCGCCGGAGAGGCCGACCAGCGGGCGCTGGGCGGCGTCACCGTCAACCCGCTGAGGTCGGAAGCACTCGCCTATCTGCCGGAGGACCGGATCATCGTGCTGGCGCGGGACTGAGGGCCGTGCCGGCACTCGTCCGCCGCCTGGCTGTCATGACGGCGCGCACGTAGCCGGGCTCGCCGATGCGAATGCTCCCATCGGGGAGGCCGAGTATGCGGTCGAGAGCGATCTCGTAGAGCCTGACGCGTGTCTCCAGGGCTTCGATGGCGACGTCCATGTCGGCGTCGGTGCCGCCGGCGAATGCCTTGGCAATGATGTCGTGAGTGGCCATGCCGAACTGCATGACGATGTCGGCGACACCCTCCGGGTCGAATGTCCTGAAGGTGCCGTCTTCGATGCCTTGCCTGATGATCTTGACCAGCAAGGGTGAAAACGACGCGCTGGCGGCCAGGTTGATGCGGTGGAAAAGCACCAGGTTCTCCGGCCGAAACAGCGTTTCGAAAAGAGCCCAGGCTTCCGGTGCAGTCTCGATCTTGGCCCGCCGCGACTGGGCAAGCAGGCCATTCAGGCGGCTGAGCGGATCGAGATCGGGATCGTCGAGTATGTCCTGGACTCCAGCCAATGCCTGTCTCGCGAAGCGCTCGGCCAGCGCCACCAGAAGAGCGTCCTTGGAGGCAAAGTAATGATAGAAGGCGCCTTTCGAGATGCCGGCAGCCGCAATCACGTCGTTGAGGCTCGCTTTGTCGTAGCCCTGCGTCAGGAACAGGGCCTGGGCATGATCCAGAAGTTCTTCTCGCCTGAGCTCAGGATGCTTGATGACACGGGGCATGACAAAAGCTTCTGCACGCGATGGCCGCTCTCGTCCAGATGCGTGATGGTCCTCGATCCACTTGAATGGTAGACCGTCGGTCGGTATAATAGACCAGTGGTCTAGTCAGGCCAATGCTGGCGGGGGCATATCGCGGAAGGTTTGTCATGATATCGAAGTTGATTCTCCAGACGTTCGTGTGGTTCGGCGTCATGGGCGCCTTGCTCTTCCTGTCGGCCGGCACGCTGCACTGGCCGGGAGCCTGGGTGTTCCTGGTGGTGATGGTGGGGCTTAGCCTCAGCTTGGGCGTAGCGCTGGCCCGGCGCGATCCCGGCCTGATGAATGAGAGACTGAGCCCTCCCATCCAGAAGAATCAGACCGCAGCTGACAAGGTGCTGTTGAGCGTATTGCTGGCCGCTATCTTCGGTTGGCAGGCCCTCATGGGGCTCGACATCCGTTTCGGCTGGTCGGCGGTTCCCGTCTGGGTACAGGTGATAGGCGCGGCTGTCCTGCTGCTCGGCATCTGGATCTGCTATCTGACGATGCTGGAGAACAGTTTCGCGGCGCCCGTTGTGAAGATCCAGGACGAGCGCGGACAGCGCGTGATCACCACGGGTCCCTACAGCTACATCCGCCATCCGATGTATGCCGGCGCCATTCTCTTCTTTGCCGGCACGGCACTCCTGCTTGGCTCCTGGTGGGGGTTGGCATCGGTGCTCGTGTTCATCATTCTTTTGGCCATCCGCACATTCATCGAAGAAAGCACGCTTCGGACTGGCCTGCGAGGCTATGACGACTATGCGGCCCATGTTCGCTACCGCCTGATTCCATTGGTCTGGTAGCGATTCGGGCGCTCAGGCGGAAACACCTGCCGCCTTTGCCCGCGCCAGAAGTCGTTCGGCCAGTCGCAGATGCGGGCGGTCGTACATCTTGCCGTCGATGCCGACGACGCCGGGATTTCCCGCTGCCGCGAACGCGGCGACGATTGCCGCCGATTGTCTCACGGCCTCGCCCGACGGCGTGAAGGCGGCGTTGATGACCGACACCTGAGCGGGGTGGATCGCCATCTTGCCGGTGAAGCCATCGCGCTCGGCTTCCATGCATTCCGCTTGGAAGGCCGCCATGTCGCGAAAATTCGGGAAGACGGTGTCGATCGCCGCGACCTCCGCCGCACCAGCGGCAAGTATTGTCATGGTGCGGGCGTGACGGAACACGTCCGTGTAGCGGCCATGTTCGTCGCGGGCCATGCGTGCGCCGATCGCCGCCGACAGGTCTTCCGCGCCCCAGGTGAGACCGGCAAGCCGCGCGCTCGTCCCGGCATAGGTGGCCGCCGCCAGCACGCCTGCCGGCGTTTCGGTGATGATTGGCAGGATCTTGATCGCGCCGTCGGCCAGGCCGTTTTCAGCCTCGCGAACCCTGAGCTTTGCCGACAGGTGCTGCACATCCTGGCCGCTGTTCGACTTGGGCAGCATGATGCCGTCGGGCTTGGCTGAAACGAGTGCCGCCAGATCGTCATCCGTCAGCCCCGTCGACAGGTCGTTGACCCTGACGTAGATCGCCGAGCTGGTTTGCGCCCTGCGCTCGGCGATGAAGCGCGCCGCCACCTCGCGTGCCAGCGCCTTGTTGTGCGGCGCCACGGAATCTTCAAGATCGACGATGACCACGTCGGCACCGGCACCAAAACCCTTTTCCAGTTTCCTCTCGGAATCGCCGGGGACGAACAGCAGCGAACGCATGCGTCAGATCGCCTTCTTCAGCATCATCGCTTGCCTGGTGCATTTGGCGACGAGATCGCCATGCTGGTTGTAGGCGCGATGCTCGAATTCGACGATGCCGCGATCGGGTTTCGATTTCGACTCCCGCACCGAGATGACTGTCGTCTCGACCCGGATGGTGTCGCCATGGAAGACCGGATGCGGAAACACGGTTTCCTTCATGCCGAGATTGGCCACCGTGGTGCCGACGGTGATGTCATTGACCGAAATGCCGATCATCAGCCCGAGCGTGAACAGCGAGTTGACCAGCGGCTTGCCCCATTCGCTCTTGGCGGCAAAATCGAAATCGATATGCAGCGGCTGCGGGTTCAGCGTCATCACCGAAAACAGCATGTTGTCGCTTTCGGTTACGGTCTTACGCAGCGTGTGCTGGAAGACATGGCCGACGACGAACTCTTCGAGATAAAGCCCGGCCATTTTCTCTCTCCTCCACTGTTTGACGGTTGATAGGCGCTGCATTCAGGGCTCGCAAGCCAGTTAATGAACATGGTGAACCGTTCGTAAACCATTTCTGCCTACGGTCCTGACTGGGGCCAGAAACCTTCTGGCAAGGGGCGTAAGCAGGCGGGCATGGTTGTTGTTTCGCATTTCCTGAAATGGATCTACACCGCCAGGGTGTCGGAGCGCGCCGCCGCGGCCAGCGCGCTGGCCCGGGCCTATGTAAATTCCGACCTGCCATTCGAGGACCGTTGCGCCGCCGAGGCAGCGCTGACGCTGTTGCTCGACGATGCCTCGTCGAAGGTGCGTCTGGCGATGGCCGAGGCGCTGTCCATGAGCCACCACGCGCCATTGCAGATCATCAGCGTGCTTGCCTCCGACCAGCCGGAAGTCGCCGGCGTGGTGCTGGCGCGCTCGCCGCTGCTCACCGACGCCGATCTCATCAACCGCGTGGCCTCAAGTCCGAGGGCGACGCAAAAATTGATCGCCGACCGGCCGCTCGTCTCGATGGCGCTGTCGGCGGCCATCGCCGAGATCGGCGAGGCGGAAGCCTGCGCCGTGCTGCTCGCCAACAGCGGCGCCGACATCGCTTCGCTCAGTTTCCGCCGCATGGCCGAACGGCACGGGCATCTGCCTTTGGTGCGCGAGGCGCTGATATCGGACGCCCGCCTGCCTGCCGACTGCCGGCATATGCTGCTCGTCAAGCTCGGAGAGATGCTGAAAACGTCGCCGCTGGTGATGGCACTGATGGGCGCGGCGCGAGCCGACCGCGTCATGCACGACGCCTGCGTCAAGGCTTCGGTGACGCTGATCGAGGGCACGCGCCAGGAAGAGCATGCCGCACTGATCGAGCATCTCAGGCTGCGCGGCGATCTGACCGCGAGCTTCCTCATCCGCACCATCGCGCATGGCAAGGTCGACTTCTTCGGCTCGGCGCTGGTCGCGCTCAGCCAGCAGTCCGAACAAAGGGTGAGGGCGCTTCTGGCCGGCGGGCACGACGTTGCCTTGCAGGCGTTGTTCCGCAGCGCCGGCCTCGCCGCTGCCACGCATGCCATTATCCTGCGCGCGCTGAAGACCTGGCGCGAGGTCGCCAACGGCAAGCGCGTCGCCGGAGTGCAGGAGGTCAGCTGGCTGATGCTAAAGGAGGTGGGCGGGCAATCCGCCGAAGGCGATCTCGCCGCCTTGGTCAAGTCGATCCATCTCGATGCGCTGCGCGAGAACGCGCGGGGCCACGCGCTGGCGATCGCTGCCGCTTAACCTTTATCCCTTGCGAAGAAATCCGGAAAATCCTCCATCGCCGCGGCGATGATACGCAGTGATGCCGCGATCTGCAGCATCTCGCCGGCACCGTTTCGTTGGGCGATACCAGCCGCATATTGGCGGGCGACGGTGACCGTCGAGGTCTGCGGATCGCCGGGGGCGCGGAAGAGCAGTTCGCGCGCCAGCCCCCTCAGGAAGTTGGCAATCGAAAGCGCGGTCTCGGATGGGATGGCATGGCCCTGGCTTGCGTCGCGCAGCCGCAGAATCTCCAGGCCGACGGTGACGGCGGCGACGCCGCCGCCTAAAACCGCATCGCCCTTCCTGCCGGCGTTCTGCACCAGCGGCATCAACTGGTTGATGCGGTCATAGGCGAGGCTCTCGAAGGCCGAACGCCTCGGCACCCGCTCATGCAGGCAAAGCCGCGCCAGATCCTCTCGCATGGCGCGCACGATGCGATTGGCCGCCAGCCACGGATCGGCGGGCAGCACCAGGATGAAAACGCCGATCGCCAGCAGGATACCAACCAGCACCGATGCCGAGCCGGCGAAGAACGGGCCAGGATCGTAGGTCATCGCCTGATGCGGGCTGAGGAAAGCGAGGAAGTTGATGGCGAAGGCCGTGGCCACGCCGACATAGCGCGGATTGGCCATGCCCAGCGCCGTCGGCACCAGGATGGGCACGACAAACAGGACGAACCAGCCGAAGCCGGGCAGGGCAGGCATCGCGATCTGGCCGACCAGAAAGGCAAAGGGGAGCGCCAGCAGCGTTCCCTTGAAGAAGCCCCAGGCCACCTGTACCGGGTCGGGGCGAGCGGCAAACAGGCTCGATACGACGGCAACGAGAATGACCGTGCCCGCCGCTTCCGACCATTTCGTTGTCAGCCAGAAGGCCGCGACCAGCAGCGTGGCAAGGGCAGCGCGCACGGCATTGCGCGACGCGCCGGGGTAATCGCGATGCACCACCAGCGCAGGCTGCCTGCTGCCCCGGACCGGGCGCGTGGCAGGCGCGCGCAAGGCGTCGAGGCCGCGCAGTACCTGCTTGAGCGCCTCGGCGAAATCGGCGGCGATGGTGAGGCGGGTGATGGTGCCGACCCTGTCGTCGCCCTGGTCGGTCGAGGCATCGGGCATTTGCCGGGCCTTGGCCGAAATGGCGTCGAGCCGCGCCACCCAGGGTGCGGTGTCATCCAGCGCGCCTGACTTGGTTGCCAGTTCGCCGACAAGAGCCTGCAATTCCGAGCGCACCGGAATGAGTGCGGCGTTCTTCGGGGCAGCGTGCGAATGCAGCGCGCGTGCCGCCGACAGGGCCGAGAGCAGCTGTCCTATGGTGCGCCGGACCGGATGTGCACGCGGTGCGAAGCTCGGCGCCTCGAGCCTGGCATAGGCGCGCATCTCGCCAAGCGTCTGGGTGTCAGTGACCAGCTTTCGATGCAGGCCGGAGAGCGTTGCGGGATCGCCGCCGGAGAAAGCACCGCCGGCATAGGTGGCAAGATCGAGGATGCAGCGTTTCAGGCGCGAGATGATGGCGTCGCTCGCCAGTTTCGGCAGGATCAGCCGGCTGGTCAGGCCGGCGCAGACAATGCCGAGCACGATCTCGGCACAGCGTGCGACGGCGAGGTTAACGACGAGGTGCGGTTGTCCGAAGGCGGGCAGGCCGATGATCATCGCGGTGTAGCCGGCAAGGGCGGCGCCATAGGCTTCGGGATTGCGCAGCAGCGACGAGACGAAGGTGCAAATGCCGATCCAGACGGCAAGCACCGTCACCAGCACCCAGGGGTTGGTGCCGAAAACCGTGGTGATGCCGATCGCCGCAACGCCGCCGGCAAGCGTGCCGAGCAGCCGGTAGAAGCCCTTCGCCAGCACCATGCCGGCAACCGGCTGAGCGACGATGAACACCGTCATCATAGCCCATTGCGGGTGGTCGAGTTTCAGCGCGTAGGCGGCCAGCAGCGCGATCAGGCCGGCCGAAACGGTGCGCAGGGCAAAAATCCAGTCCGAGCGCGTCGGTTGGGTCAACCCGGCTAAACTGGTTTCGAAATAGCCTTTCAGCCGCACCCAGGTCACATGCTCGTCTCCGCAACTGGAGCTCGTGTTATGGACTGGCTGGCGGCTAGATATCCAGCACTTCCGTCTCGGCGAATTCGGCGCGTTCCTGGATGAAGCGGAAGCGGGCCTCCGGCTTGGTGCCCATCAGCGCGTCGACGGCGTCCTTGGTCGCCGCCTCGGCATCGATCACATCGATCCGAAGCAGCGTGCGCTTCCTCGGATCCATGGTGGTTTCCTTGAGCTGCGCGGCCATCATCTCACCCAGACCTTTAAAGCGGCCGAGTTCGACCTTGCCGCGCCCGGTGAACTCGGTGCGCAGGAGTTCGTCCTTGTGCGCGTCGTCGCGGGCATAGGCGACCTTGCCGCCTTGCCTGATCGAGTAAAGCGGCGGCACCGCAAGATAGAGATGGCCGCCGCGCACCAGCGCCGGCATCTCCTGGTAGAAGAAGGTGATCAGCAGCGAAGCGATGTGGGCGCCATCGACATCGGCGTCGGTCATGATGATCACCCGGTCGTAGCGCAAATCTTCGTCGCGATATTTCGATCGCGTGCCGCAGCCGAGCGCCTGGATCAGGTCGGATATCTGCTGGTTGCCGGCGAGCTTGTCGTTGCCGGCACTGGCGACGTTGAGGATTTTTCCACGCAGCGGCAGGACGGCCTGGCTGGCGCGGTCGCGTGCCTGCTTGGCCGATCCGCCGGCCGAGTCACCTTCGACGATGAACAGTTCGGCGCCGGCCGCGGCATTTTGCGTGCAGTCGGCGAGCTTGCCCGGCAGCCGCAATTTGCGCACCGCGCTCTTGCGCGACACCTCTTTTTCCTGCCGCCGGCGCACCCGCTCGTCGGCACGTGCGATCACCCATTCGAGTAGCTTCGAGGCTTCCTGCGGATTGTCGGCCAGCCAATGGTCGAACGGATCACGGATCGCGGTCTCGACAATTCGAATTGCCTCGATCGTCGCCAGCCTGTCCTTGGTCTGGCCGACGAATTCCGGCTCGCGGATGAACACCGACAGCATGCCCGCCGCCGAGATCATGACGTCTTCCGAGGTGACGATCGAGGCGCGCTTGTTGCCGACGAGATCGGCATAGGCGCGCAGGCCCCGCGTCAGTACATTGCGGAAGCCGGCCTCGTGGGTGCCGCCTTCGCCGGTCGGGATGGTGTTGCAGTAGGAATTGATGAAGCCGTCGCCGCCGAACCAGGTCACCGCCCATTCGAGCGAGCCATGGCCGCCTTGTTTCTCGCTCTTGCCGGCGAAAATCTCGCGCGTCACCTGGAAGTCGTCGCCGAGCGATGCCTTGAGATAATCCTTCAGGCCGCCGGGAAAATGGAATTCAGCCTTGGCCGGTGTCGGATCCTTTTCCTTGATCAGTGACGGATCGCAGGTCCAGCGGATTTCGACGCCGCCGAACAGATAGGCTTTCGAACGCGTCATGCGGTAGAGCCGCGCCGGTTCGAATGCCGCGCCCTTGCCGAAAATCTGCTCGTCGGGGTGGAAGCGGATTTTTGTTCCGCGCCGATTGTGGACCTCGCCCAATTGTTCCAGGCCGGTCACGGGAACGCCGCGTGAAAAGCGCTGGCGATAGAGCTGGCGGCCACGTGCGACCTCGACCTCGAGATGGTCCGACAGCGCGTTGACCACGGACACACCGACGCCATGCAGGCCGCCCGATGTCTCGTAAACCTTGGAGTCGAACTTGCCGCCCGAATGCAGCGTCGTCATGATCACTTCGAGCGCCGGCTTCTTGAACTTCGGATGCGGATCGACCGGGATACCGCGGCCATTGTCGGTGACGGCGAGATAGCCGTCGGCCGAGAGTTCGACATCGATGAAGGTGGCATGGCCAGCCACCGCTTCGTCCATCGAATTGTCGATGACCTCGGCGAACAGATGGTGCATCGCCTTGTCGTCGGTGCCGCCGATATACATGCCTGGCCGGCGGCGCACCGGCTCCAGCCCTTCCAGCACCTCGATGTCGGCGGCGCTATAGCCTTCGCTGCCATCCTTGGTCGCGGCAGGACGCTTGGTGGCCTGAACCAGCGGATCCGCCGGCCGCGCCGGCGTGCGAACCGGCTGCGGCTGCTTGTCCATATTGCCGAAGAGATCGTTGTTGTCGTCCATGCCTGCCATAGGGTCCGATGCTGCGAATCACCTCGCGATACTGCCACGCTTTTCAGCGCCAAGCGACCGAGGTTCCTGTTCCGTTCGGGGATATGGTCCTTCTTAACCCAAAACCATTCGATAACCAAGTCGGCGGAAATAGGTCGGATACCACCGTGCGAAATTCCTGATTCTTTAACAATGCCGCCTAGGGTTAAGCCCAACAAAACAAGAAACTGCGGGCATCAGGGGTTTCGGCGTGAGGGGCAAGGCCATATCGATGATCGGCATCGCCGCCGTTTTTGGCGCGATCTCGATCTTTGCCGCGGATTTCTGGGTCAAGAGCCAGGCCAAGGCCGATTCCGAAGAGAAGACGGCGTCGATCCCGGCACCTGTCGTGCCCAGGGTAGAGTTCAAGACCATCGTGGTGGCGAATGCGCCGCTGCGTTACGGCATGGAACTCGACCGGGCGCAGCTTAGCGAAATTCCGTGGTCGGAAGAGTCCGTGCCGCAGGGCGCCTTCACCACTATCAATGCGTTGCTCGCCGACGGTAGCCGCGTGGTGCTGTCGCCGATCGAAGTCAACGAACCGGTGCTGCTGACCAAGTTGTCCGGGCCAAATGGCCGCGCGACGCTCTCCAACATGATGACGCCCGGAATGCGGGCGGTAACCATCCGTACCGATGAGATCGCCGGGGTTGGCGGTTTCGTCACGCCGGGCGACCGGGTCGATGTCGTGCTGACACGCGATGCCGGCGAAATCCAGGAAGTGGCCAAGAACGCTCAGGGCGCTGCCGGTTCCACCATCACTTCCGAGATCGTCGTTGCCGATGCCAAGGTGCTGAGCGTCGGGCAGGGCGCCGACGAGCGCCAGACGACGCCGCAGATTTCCAATTCCGTGACCATCGAGGTGACGACCGACGGCGCGCAGAAAGTGGCACTGGCCCGCACCGTCGGCACCTTGTCCTTGTCGCTTCGGTCCTCCAGCGAAGGCGGAGACGACAAGAACGGCGTCACCACCATCTCTTCCTTCGGTGGATCCGTCGCCTCGAATGTGCAGGCCGCGGCCGGCTCATTGTTCGACGCCGTCACCAAGGAGCCGGAGAAGCCGAAATTCAAGACGGTCATCGTAACGCGCGGCACAAAGGCCGAGGAATACCAGGTTCCTTCGCCGGACCAGAAATAGAAGCCAGTGGGGACTGGGTGAGGGACGGGACAATGTTCGGGCTGATCACATACAGGGTCATGGGACGGTTGCGCGTTTTGCGCACCGTGGCTGTCGCGGCTTCGCTGGCTGCCGCCACGATGCTGGCCTTCGGCACCTGCGCCAAGGCCGACAACGACATCGTCTATGTGTCGTCGACCAAGAATGCGTCGATCAAGGTTGCCAAGGGCAAGCCAAAGACGATCATGACAAGTGCCGCCTTCTACCAGATCGTCATCGGCGATCCGGAGATCGCCAACGTCAATCCGCTGACCGACAAGTCCTTCTATGTGCTCGGCAACAATCTCGGCACCACCGGCATCGCGCTGTTCGACGAGAAGAAGCAGCTTGTCGGCACCATCGACATCGAGGTGACGCTCGACACTGACCAACTGGCCAGCACCATTCGCGCCAGCGTGCCGGATGCCAGGATCAAGGTCGGCTCGGCCAATGGCCGTGTCGTGCTGTCGGGCGAGGCCGATGACGCCGTCGCCGCCGAAAAGGCAAACAAGATCGCGACGCGCTTTTCCGGCACCGAAGAGGTGATCAACTCGGTCAACATCTCGTCGTCGCAGCAGGTCCAGCTCAACGTCCGCTTCGTCGAAATCAACCGCCAGGCTGGCCAGGAGCTGGGTGCCAAGTACGCCGCCAATTTCGCCTACGGCATCGGCGGACGCGACGTGACGATCGATCCGGGTTCAGTACCGACCGCCGGCACCGGCGAGATCATCGGCCGGCTTTTGTCGAGCGGTGTGTCGATCGATATCGCCATCAAGGCGCTGGAAGAGCGCGGCTTGGCGCGGCGGCTGGCCGAGCCGAACCTGATCGCCCGGTCCGGCCAGACGGCGAGCTTCCTCGCCGGCGGCGAGTTCCCGATCCCGGTCTCCGAGGACAACGGCAAGATCTCGGTCAGCTACAAGAAATACGGCGTCAGCCTGGATTTCACGCCTACCGTCCTGAAGGACGGGCTGGTCAGCCTGGACATCGCGCCGGAAGTCTCCTCGATCGACGCTTCGGCCTCCTACAATATCGGCACCATCTCGGTTCCCGGCTTCATCGTGCGCCGTGCCAGGACGTCGGTCGACCTGAAGAACGGCCAGAGCTTCATGATCGCCGGATTGCTGCAGTCGCAAAACGACATCACCACGTCGCGCATTCCCGGTCTCGGCAAGATGCCGGTGCTTGGAGCGCTGTTCTCCTCGAAATCCTATCAGCGGCGTGAGACCGACCTAGTCATCATCGTCACCCCCTATCTGGTCAAGCCGGTCGATCCGTCGAAGAAGCTCGTCGAGCCGACCGACGGCACGCAGCCGGCCAGCAACGCCGACTATTTTCTCAACAACACCGAGGAAGTGAAGACGTCCGACGCCAACCGCGCGCTGGCAATGGCCGACGGCAGCGTCGCGCAGCCGGCTGCCGTCACCACGGTCGGGCATTTCCTCGACCTGCCGAAGGACTGAAGTCATGCGCCTGGTCTTGAGATCGAGCATCGCCTTGCTGCTGGCAGGTTTTGCCGCCGGCTGCACCAGCGACGACTATGTGCGCAGCGAAGGGCCGACGATCGGCGCCGGCGAAGCGCAGGCTGCCAACACCGTCATGCAGATGGTCGATCCCTGGAAGTACGGAGTCCAGAACACCAGACTTCTGGTGCCGGCCCAGCGAGGCGCCGCTGCGGCCGTCACCCCCGATCAGGCGGCCGAAACGAAGGCGTCGCAGTCCAGCACGACTAATTGATCCAACGGGCAACTGGTCCAATGGCGACCTGACAGGCTGACAGAATGGCAAACGGCATCAAGACCAGGAAGATCCTGCTCGTATCGACCGATAGGACCTTTGTGCAGGACACGCGGACCGCATTCGCCGCCTCCGAGATCATCCAGCTCTCGACAGTGGAGAAGAGTGTTACGGAGCTGCGCGGCGAGATCCAGGAAGCCGACTTCGGCGCCATCATCGTCGACATGGATGCGGCAAGACTGGAGGAGGTCGAGTCGCTGCAGCGCGTCATGCGCCGGCTCGAGGACAAGGTGCCGGTTGTCGTCGTCACGCAGGAGTTCAACGCGGCCGCGGTGCGCATTCTCGTGCAGCTCAAGGTCGCGGATTTCCTGGTCAAGCCGATCACCACCGCCGATCTCGTACGCTCCGTGGTGCGAGCGCTGCAAGGACCCGGGCGCGAGGAAAACACCGAGTCGCAGATCTACACCTTCATGCCGGCCGCGGGCGGCGTCGGCACCACGACGCTGGCACTGCAAACCGCTTTCCAGCTGCATCATTCGGTGACGCGCGGCGCCTCGACCTGCGTCGTCGACCTTAATTTCCAGCAGGGCGCCTGTGCCGAATATCTCGACCTCGAACCGCGCTTCGACATCACCGAGATCGAGAACCAGCCCGAGCGCCTCGATCGCCAACTGCTCGATGTGATGCTGTCCAAGCACGCCAGCGGACTTTGCGTGCTGGCGGCACCGACGCATCCGTCGGAAATGCGCTCGTTCAAGACCGATGTCGTGGTGCGCATGCTGGATCTCGTTTCGGCCTATTTCGACAATGTCGTCATCGACATGCCGCGCACCTGGTTTCCATGGACGGAGACGGTGCTGCTCGGTTCCAACAAGCTCTACATCGTCGCGGAGATGACGGTGCCGTGCCTGCGCCATACGCAGCGGCTGATCCAGGCGGTCTACGAGACCGCCGGCAAGGAGGTGAAGCCGAACGTCATCGTCAACCGCTTCGAACAGAAGATGTTCGACAACGGCATCAAGCAGGCGGACGTCCAGGAAATTCTCGGCGAGCATTTCGTCGGCGGCATCGCCAACAACTACAGGCTGGTGCGTGAGGCGGTCGATCGCGGTGTGCCGCTGCACGAGATCGATCCGAACGCCAATGTCATTAATGATCTGAAGAAGATCATCCTGCCGGAGGAAGCGGTCCCAACCCGAGCGAAATCACGCTCGCTGTTTGGCATGGGCCGTGGATTGCTGAAGAGGAAAGCCGGATGACCAGCCGCTTCTCCACCTTGCAGAACCGCGATGCGCGTCCGCAGCGGACTGCCGAGCCAATGCCGGTCGCCCATCATGCCGTCGTCATTCCGACGAGCCGAAAGGCTTTGCCGGTAAAGCCGGAAGCAGCACCGGCAAAGAATGCCAACAAGGTGCTCGATGCGCGCGTGCGCATCCACCGGCTGCTGCTCGAGGAGATCAATCTCGTCGCGCTGGAGCGTTTGCCCAAGGATGAGATGCGCCGGCAAGTGCATGATTTCGTGTCGGAAAAGACCAAGCAGGAGCGGATGGCGATCAACACCGTCGAACTTGATGCGCTGGTCGACGACATCGTCGACGAGATGGTCGGTCTCGGCCCGCTCGAGCCGCTGCTCAAGGACCCCGACATAAACGACATCCTGATCAACGGCCACCTGAATTGCTTTGTCGAAAAGAAGGGCAAGCTGCAGCCGGTCCATATTCCGTTCAAGGACGAGGCGCATCTCTTGCGCATCGTTAACAAGATCGTTGCCGCGGTCGGCCGTCGCGTCGACGAATCGCAGCCGATGGTCGATGCTCGCATGCTGGACGGCTCGCGTTTCAACGCGGCCATCCGTCCGGTTGCGGTCGATGGACCACTGGTGTCGATCCGCAAGTTCTCCAAGAACAAGCTCGGCCTGCACAAACTGGTTGAATTCGGTGCCATCACCCAGAACATGGCCGAAGTGCTGGCGGCGGCGGTGCATGCCCGCAAGACGACGATCATTTCGGGCGGTACCGGTACCGGCAAGACGACCATGCTCAATGCGCTGTCGGCCTTCATCCCGGAAGATGAGCGGCTGATCACCATCGAGGACGCGGCCGAGCTGCAATTGCAGCAGCCGCATGTCGCGCGCATGGAAACACGTCCGGCCAACATCGAAGGCCATGGCGAGCTGAAGCAGCGCGACCTGGTCAAGAACGCGCTGCGTATGCGCCCCGACCGCGTCATCCTCGGCGAGTGCCGCGGCGAGGAAGCATTCGACATGCTGCAGGCGATGAATACCGGTCACGAAGGGTCGATGGCGACCATCCATGCCAACACGCCGCGCGACGCCATCTCGCGGCTTGAGCAGATGCTTGGCATGACCGGCATGCCGATGACGGTGCAGTCGATCCGCAGCCAGATCGCCAGCGCGCTCGACCTGATCGTCCAGCTGACGCGCCTGTCCGACGGCAAGCGCAAGGTGACCAGCGTTGCCGAGGTGACCGGCATGGAAGGCGATGTCATCCAGATGCAGGAGATCTTCCGCTTCGTGCGTACCGGCATGGAGGCCGACGGCAAGATCCTCGGCTACTACGAGGCGACCGGCATCCGGCCGCGGTTCCTCGAGGATCTGCGCGCCATGGGCATCGAGTTCCCCGGACGATATTTCGAACCCGGTCGGCCGCAGGAGTAGCGAAGTGTTCGACGGGCTCAGCGCGATCTACATCGTCTATGCCGCGGCTGCCCTTACCGGCATCCTGATCGCCGAGGCCTGCTACCTGCTTTATGCCGGCCGCAGCGACAAGCGCACCGCCATCAACCGGCGCATGAAGCTGCAGGAACACAAGATCAGCCAGGAGCAGGTGCTCGTCCAATTGCGCAAGGAGCGGGGCCTTGACGCTGGCACGCCGCTGTTTTCGCCGGACCGGTTCCGCGCTCTGCGAACCCAGTCGGGCATGATCATGCCGCTGTCGAAATTCCTGATGATCACCTGCGGTGTCGCATTCGCCGCTGGTCTGGTCGCCATCTGGTACGGCTTGCCACCGCTGATGGGATTTGTCCTGTTTGTGGTGCTTGTGCCGGTGCTGCCGGTGCTGACGTTGCGTTTCAAGCGCAAGCGCCGGCTGAAGCGGTTCGGCATGCAGCTGCCGGAGGCACTGGAACTGATCACGCGTGGCCTGAAGGCCGGCCACCCAGTGCCGGTGGCGATCGCCATGGTCGCGCGCGAGATGCCGGACCCGATCGGCACCGAGTTCGGCGTCATCGCCGACGAAGTGACCTATGGCTCCGATCTGGTTTCGGCGCTGAACTCGCTGTTCGACCGGGTCGGACAGGAGGATCTGCCGCTGTTCGTCACCGCCGTCTCGATCCAGACCAGTTCGGGCGGCAATCTGCGCGAGATCCTCGACGGCCTGGCGACGACAATCCGCGAGCGTGGCAAGCTGCGCCGCAAGGTGCGCGCCATTGCGACAGAAGGCCGAATGTCGGCCTACATCCTGACGGCGGTGCCGGCCTTGCTGTTTGCCGCCATCATGGCGCTGATGCCGAGCTTTTACCGCGACGTCTGGGGTGAGCCGAAGACCTGGTACCTGCTTGGTGGGTCGATCACCTGGCTGATGCTGGGCAATTTTATGATGTTCAAGATGTCGAATTTCAAGTTCTGACATGCAGGGCTTCATCGAATTCCTCGCCTCGCTCGCCCCGACCTCGTTGATGCCGGTGGCCATCCTGCTGCTGGCCGCGGGCGCTGCCGCTGTTGCATGGCCTATGATGGCGGCGAAGGGCGATCGCAATGAGGTCATGCGCCGGCTCAGGGTCGACAACGGTCCCGTGGCCGCAAAGCCCGAGCCGGTACAGAAGAAGAATACCGGCGTCGTGCGCGAGAAGGCGGTGAAGCGGGCGCAGGAATTCTACGCCAGGAGCGATCCGGAAAATGTCGCCCGGCTGCGCATGAAGCTCATCCAGGCAGGATATATGGAGCCGCGCGCTGTCGGCATGTTCTTCCTGATCCGGTTCACCGCGATGATCGGCACGGCAATCGGCGTGTTTGTGCTCAACCGGTGGATGGCCAGCCCGGACGCGACGATGGCCAGCCGCTGGACATTCGTCATCCTGTCGGGAGCGGCCGGCTATTTCCTGCCCGGCCTCGTGCTGAGCCAGAAAGTGCGGGAACGCAGGCGTGAGTACCGCAACGGCTTTCCCGATTTCATGGACCTGATGATCGTCTGCTCGGATGCCGGCATGAGCATGGAGGCCGGCATCGAGCGCGTCTCGAAGGAACTCGCCAAGACTTACCCCGCGCTCAGCCAGAACCTGCAGCTGGTGTCGCTGGAGCTGAGGGCAGGGCGCAGCCTTGACGATGCGCTGAAGGCGCTCGCCGACCGCCTCAGCCTGGACGAGGTGCGTTCCTTCGCCACGCTGCTGCAACAGTCCAAGGAACTCGGCACCAGCCTGTCAGGAGCGCTGCGCGTCTTTTCCGACGATATGCGCCACAAGCGCATGTCGCTGGCCGAGGAAAAGGCGCACGCCCTGCCGGCCAAGATGTCGGTGCCGGTGGTGGTGTGCATCCTGCCGGTGGTGTTGATGATTGCGGCGATTCCAGTCATCGTCAAAATGACGGCGCACTAGCGAGCGCCCCACGAAAGCCCCATCGAGGGGCTGACAACCCATTGTTCTGCCTGCACTCTGCCCCTGCGACGTGAGAAGCCCATGCGAATGCTGTTGCGCACCCTCTTCCTTGGCCTCGCAGCGGTCAGTTTGTCGCCCGCCTGGGCCGCGGCGGGCGATTGCGGCGATGCTGCCGCCTTGGTGCAGCAGGCCTATCCCAAGGCTCGAAAGAGCGCCGACGGCGCCTCGTTCACGCTTGAACCCCATATCAGCATCGCCCTGGCGGATGCCGATTCGCCATTTGTCCTGGTCTGCAGGATATGGCCCGCCCATGACGACCTGCTGCTGGTCGCAGTGCCGCTGACCGACAGCGCCCAATCCAGCGACGACGGACATGTCGGAGATATCGAGCTTCTGGTCGTCGACAGGAACAGCCTGCAGGTGCGCCAGCGCCTGCTCCAGCCAGGGCTGATCACCGATGATGCCCTAGCCATCCGCAAGATCGACCTCGATACCGGCCGCTATAGGCTGGCGCCCGAGGTCTCCGCCTTCGGCCTGCGCATCGAAATCGCAAACCATTCGCAGGCCAACCCCTTCAGCGAAACCGACCTGCGGCTCTATGCCCTCGCCGGCGATACCTTGCGGCTGGTTCTCGACGGCCTCGTCGTGGCCGGCAATGGCGGCGAAGGCGATGCCAATTGTGCGGGATCCTTCCATTCGAGCCAGGTCAGCCTGGCGATGAGCCCGGTGAGCCATCGCGGCTATCACGATATCTCGGTGGCCGAGCGGACGGATACGGACAACCCGTCTCCCGATAAGGATGGCGAGTGCCAACCCCATCCCGGCAAGCCGATGAACCGGACCTACCGGCTGCGCTATGACGGCAGCCGCTACCCGGTTCCGGAAGCGCTCAAGGTCATGGGACCGTGAAAAGGCCGCTCACGCCCTTGCTGCAGGGGTTCGCTCGGGAATAAGTCTTCGTCTTGTGCCTGGTGGTTAATGGCTGGTGTGCCCGAAACCAAATTTTAGCGGCGTTTCGGCACCGAAGTTTAATCGCCGCTCATGTAATGTGTTTCCTGAAGAACGACCCGGCAAATCGGGCGATGAGGCAGGGGCATGCGTCACAGTAAGTTCACGGCAATGGCCGCGCTGGCGGCCGTCTTGATGATGTCTGGCTGTACGACGGGTGGCGTCGACACGACCAAGACCACCGCTATCCAACCGGCGGCAAAAGGCATCGACACCTCCGATCTGGCGCAAGGCAAGGCGCAGTTTCGCGACGCCAATTACGGCCTCGCCGAAAAGCACTTTCGCAAGGCCGTCGAGTTGAAGGCCGACAATGCCGAGGCCTGGATGGGGCTCGCTGCGTCCTATGATGAGCTCGGCCGCTTCGACTTCGCCGACCGTGCCTACGGCCAGCTTTTGAAAGTCGCCGGCCGCAAGCCGCAGATCGTCAACAACATGGGCTATTCGCAACTGCTGCGCGGCAATCGCAAGAAGGCCAAGGCGCTGCTGCTCGAAGCGAAGGCCGGCATGGCCGATCCCACTGTCGTCAACGCCAACCTCGCTCTCTTGAACAAGGGTTGATCCGGTCGTCGCGCCACAGGGGTCGGTTTCGGGACATAAGACATCGACGCTTTGTAAACCCTATCGGCAGGTTGCGTCGAAAGATCGGCTGAAAACCATGCCTGAGGGCTGCCGCTGACCTAGAATGCGGCGTAACCGCCGACGCTCGAGAGGCCCTTGCCCGATATGCTGGACTTCAGTTCGCTCCTGCTCGCAGCCGCGCTGTCGGGCATCTGCCTCAGCGTCACCATGTTTGCGATCTGGTTCACCGCGCCCAAGGCAGGCTTCGTGCTGACGGTGGCGTGCGGCATTCTGGTGCTCGTCGCGCATGTGATCCTGTTCTGGCGATACACCAAGGATCCCGATCCGCTGCTCTGTCAGATCGTGCTTGCGTTGCTCACTCTAGGGTTCCTGATCCTCTGCGTGTCGGCCATGCAATATCTGGGCGTGCACGGCTACAGACGTGCCGTTGCACCGGCGCTTGCCGCCATGGCTATCTGTGCCGCCGTGACCCTTCTGGGCCTTGATGGCGTCGGCTTCATCATCACCTACACCACGGTGACGGCGCTGCTGTCGGCGATCGGCGCCATGTTCTGGATCAACGGCAGCCATGATCGCCGCATCCTGCTGGTGGTTTCGTTTCTGAGCGGCACCTGCGCGGTGTCGTTTGCGCTCTGCGGCATGGTTCTGCTGACCAAGGGGCAATGGACGCTCGCGACCGCGCCCGACAACTGGGCCGAACGACTGAATTCCGTCGTGGCGGTGGCCTGCATGACCGGGCTCGGCGCATTGACGCTCTCCCTCCACCATCTGCAGGCGCAGATCGAGCTGAAGGCCGAGACCATGACCGACCCGCTGACGGGGTTGATGAACCGCCGGGCGTTGACGTCGCTCTACGGTGAGCGGAGTTTCGGTCCGTTCATGTCCGTCGTCATGTTCGACCTCGACCACTTCAAGCGGACGAACGATGTCTATGGTCATCCGGTCGGAGACCAGGTCTTGTGCCGCTTCGCCGCGGTGATCAAGAAATATGCCAGGACCGGCGTCGACGCCTTTCGCCTGGGCGGCGAGGAATTCGCCGTCGTCATGTCGCGAATGACGGAAGAGAAGGCCCATGATCTCGCCAGCAAGATCTGTGTGGCCTTCGGCACCGAGATCGTCGCCACCCAACTCGGCAAGTTGCGCAGTACGGTCAGCGGCGGCATCGGCTTTGGCGAGGCAAGCGGCCGCACCCTCGATGACGTGCTTGCCGAGGCCGACGCGGCGCTCTACGCCGCCAAGCGCGCCGGTCGAAATTGCGTCATCGGTCGGACGGCACTAGACAAGGCCGACCCGGTCAAGCCGGCCTTGCGCTCCGCTTAATTATTCCGCTGCACCCAGATAGTCCGACAGGGGCGGGCACGAGCAGACCAGGTTGCGGTCGCCGGCAACATTGTCGATGCGTGACACCGGCGGCCAGTACTTGGCTGCCGTGTCGGCGTCGCCGGCGGGATAGGCCGCCTCCAGGCGCGAGTAGGGATGGGTCCACTGGGCGGCCAACACCTCGGCGGCGGTGTGCGGCGCGTTGACCAGCGGATTGTCGGCCAAAGGCCATTCGCCCCTGGCGACTTTCGCTGCCTCGCCTGCGATGGCGATCATCGCCTCGCAGAAGCGGTCGAGTTCCCGCTTGGGCTCGGATTCGGTCGGCTCCACCATCAGCGTGCCGGCAACCGGGAAGGACATGGTCGGCGCGTGGAAGCCGTAGTCGATCAGACGCTTGGCGACGTCGTCGACGCTGATGCCGGCGCTGTCCTTGAGCACGCGGGTGTCGAGGATGCATTCATGCGCGATGCGATCGTGCCTACCCTTGTAGAGAAGCGGGAAGTGCGGCGCGAGCCGTGTCGCCACGTAGTTGGCCGAGATGATGGCGGTCTCCGTCGCCTGCTTCAGTCCGGCCGCGCCCATCATGCGGATATACATCCAGGTGATAGGCAGGATCGAGGCGCTGCCGAATGGTGCGGCCGACACGGCGTGCGCCGAACCTTCGGTGACATGTCCCGGCAGATAGGGCTGCAGATGGGCCTTGACGCCGATCGGGCCGATGCCCGGGCCACCGCCGCCATGGGGAATGCAGAAAGTTTTGTGCAGGTTCATATGACAGACGTCGGCGCCGATATCGGCGGGTCGCGCCAAGGCGACCAGGGCGTTGAGGTTGGCGCCATCGAAATAGACCTGGCCGCCATGCTCGTGGATGAGGGCGCAGAGGTGGCGCGCACCTTCCTCGTAGACGCCATGCGTCGAGGGGTAGGTGAACATCAGCGCCGCGAGATTTTTGGAATGCTCGTTGGCCTTGGCTCTCATATCGTCCATGTCGATATTGCCGTCCTCCAGGCAGCGCACGACGACGACGCTCATGCCGGCCATCGCCGCACTCGCCGGATTGGTGCCATGCGCGGAGGAAGGGATCAGGCAGACGGTGCGATGGCCTTCGCCGCGCGAGCGATGATACGCGCGGATGGCGAGCAGGCCGGCATACTCGCCCTGGCTGCCGGCATTGGGCTGCAAGCTGACCGCATCGAAGCCGGTGATCTCCGACAGCCATCCTTCCAACTCGTCGATCATGGCACGATAGCCGGCCGAATGGCTTGCCGGCGCGAAGGGATGCAAATTGGCGATTTCAGGCCAGCTTACCGGCATCATTTCCGCCGCGGCGTTGAGCTTCATGGTGCAGGATCCCAGCGGGATCATGCTGCGGTCGAGCGCCAGATCCTTGTCGGCCAGCCGGCGCAGCAAGCGCATCATGTCGGTTTCCGACTTGTTCTCATGGAACACAGGTTGGGTCAGGAACTCCTTGCCGCGCGGCTTGCCGGGCACTGTGCTGCCGGCTGAGGAACCAGCCTTGGCACCGAACAGGGCCGCGATCGCATCGAGATCGGCATACGTCGAGGTCTCGTCGAAGCTGATGCCGACATGGTCCGCATCGATGACGCGCAGCAGGCGACCGGTCTTTTCAGCCGCAGCGGCGATCTGCGCCGCCTTGCCCTTGGTCTCCACTGTCACCCCGTCGAAACGGCTGGCACCGATTACCGATACGCCTGCCGCCTCGAGGCCGCTTGCCAGACGATTGGCCAGCGCATGGATGTGCCCGGCAATCGCCTGCAGCCCGGCGGGGCCGTGCCAGATGGCATAGGCGGTCGCCATGTTGGCGAGCAGCGCCTGCGCGGTGCAGATGTTGGAGGTCGCCTTGTCGCGGCGGATATGCTGTTCGCGGGTCTGCAAGGCAAGCCGGTAGCCGGGCCGGCCCTTGCTATCGGTGGATTGGCCGACCAGACGGCCGGGCATCAGTCGCGTCAACTTGTCGGAGACGGCGCAATAGGCGGCGTGCGGCCCGCCAAAGCCCATCGGCACGCCAAAACGCTGCATTGGGCCGACGGCAATGTCGGCGCCAAGTTTTGCCGGCGCATCGGTCAAGGTCAGGCCGAGCGGGTCGGCGATGAAGACGACGATGGCACCGGTCGCCCGAGCCTTGTCGATCGCCGCCTTGTGGTCGCCATAGACGCCCAACGTATCCGGCCAGGAGACGAGCAAAGCGGCGGTGTTGTCGTCGATCGTCTCGCCGTCGATCTCGATGCCGAGCGGCTCGGCGCGGGTGCGCACGACATCCAGCGTCTGCGGGTGCGGCGTGCCGGCCAGCGCCACCTTGGTGCGCTTGTCGCGGTGGTGGCGCAGCGCAATGCCGACGGCTTCGGCGACGGCGGTCGCTTCATCGAGCAAGGAGGCCGATGCCACCGGCAGGCCGGTCAGTTCAGTGACCAGCGTCTGGAAGTTGAACAGCATTTCGAGCCGGCCCTGGCTGATCTCGGCCTGATAGGGCGTGTAGGCGGTGTACCAGGCCGGGTTCTCGAACAAATTGCGCTGGATGACCGGCGGCACGTGGACGCCGTGATAGCCGGCGCCGATGAAGCTTTTCAGCACCGTATTTTTCGCCATGGTCGCCGACAATTCGGCCAGCGCTTCTGCTTCGCTGGCCGGCGCGGGCAGGGCCAGCGGCACGTCGAGGCGAATCGACTGCGGCACGGCCTGGCTGATCAGCGTCTCGACGGACGGAACGCCGATCACGGCAAGCATGGCTCTGACATCGTTGACGCTCGGACCGATATGGCGGGCCGAGAAGGGAGTGAGTGCTGCGGTCATGTCAATACGTCCTGATATCAGCCGATATGGGCTTTGTAGGCGGCCTCATCCATGAGGCCCGCGAGTTGGCTTTCGTCGGCAAGCTTCATCTTCCACAGCCAGCCGGCGCCGGTTGCCGCCGAATTGACCAGTGACGGGTCCGACGACAGCGTGCCGTTGGCTTCGGTGATCTCACCATCGACCGGCGCGTAGACGTCGGAAGCCGCCTTGACGGATTCGACCACGACGGCGGTATCGCCCTTGGTCAATTTCTTTCCGGTCTCCGGCAATTCGACGAAGACGAGATCGCCGAGCTGTTCCTGCGCATAGTCGGTGATGCCGACAGTGGCGATGCCGCCCTCGACGCGGAGCCATTCGTGATCTGATGTGAAATAGGTCGTTGCCATGGAAATCATCCTTTGCGGTAGCGATGCGGAGTGAAGGGCAGGGAGCTGATGTCGACTGGGATTTTCGTGCCGCGAACATCGGCAAAGACCCGCGTTCCGGGCTTGGCCAGCGGTGCCGCGACATAGCCCATGGCGACCGGATGGCCGGCCGAGGGGCCGAAGCCGCCCGATGTGACATGGCCAGCGGGCTTGCCGTCGGCATCAAAGAGCGCGGCACCGCCGCGCACCGGCTGGCGGCCTTCCGGTTTAAGCCCAACTCGCTTTTGCGCGGGTCCTCGTTCCACGGCGGCGCGGAGCGCATCGGCGCCGATGAAAGCGCCGGAAGCGCGGATGTCCTTCGGGATGGCCCACATCAAGGCGGCGCTGGCCGGGTCGGTCTCCGGCGTGATGTCCTGGCCATGCAGGCAGAGCCCTGCCTCCAGCCGCAGGCTGTCGCGGGCAGCCAGCCCGATCCACAGCACGCGTTCATCGTCGAGCAATTTCGCAACGAGATCGCGCGCATCGGCCTCCGGCAGCCCGATCTCGAAACCGTCCTCGCCGGTATAGCCCGAGCGGCTCATGAACCAGTTCTTCCGCGGTTCCACACCGTGCATGAACAGCAGCGAGCCGGTCTCGATGCCGGCGCGGGAAAGAGCAGCCCAGGCCTCCGGACCCTGGATCGCGAGAAAGACGCGGTCGAGCGGCTCGACCTTGGCGTCGAAATCCGCGGCAAGCGCACGCAAATGCTTTTCGTCGGCCACGGCGTTGCCGGCATTGGCGACCACCATGAATCTGATATCGCCAAGCCTGGTGACGATCAGATCGTCCAGAATGCCGCCTGCCTCATTCAGGAAGAAGGACAATTTGGACTGCGAAATCTCGAGCGCGCCGGCGTCCAGCGGGCAAGCACGGTTGAGCAGCGCAACCGCCTCCGGTCCGCTGACCTCGAACAGTTTCATATGCGAGATGTCGAACAGGCCTGCCCGTTCGCGGGTGTGAAGATGTTCCTTCATGACGCCGGCCGGATAGGTCAGCGGCATCGACCAGCCGGCAAAGGCGCCAAAGCGCGCACCGGCGGCCATGTGGATATCTTCTAGGGGGAGGTGTTTTGTGTCGCCCGTCATGTCGTCTCCAGAGTCGCACGCAATCGGTCGCGAATGGCGACCAGTCCGTGCCCCTCTGTCTGAAGCCTGAGAGACTCGCGCTGCCGGAACTCTGTCAGCGGCGCTTACACCTTCGGCGCGGGGGCAAGCCCCGACTTTCCAGAGTGTCTTTCCCGTCTACGGTTCTTTTGCCTGAGAGATTTCGGGCGATTTCCCCTTCGGCGGCAGCTTTCGCTGCTCTCTCCCGCAAACAGGTAGGACTCGGACCCTGAGTCCTCGACGCGCCATCCATAGCTTGTGCGCGACGGCTTGTCACCTGTCAGCGACATCTAAAGCGCGTCGCGCTGAAACGGAGTCAGGCGACGCACTTTAGCTCTCTGTTTTGATGCATGTCGTTCGCCCAAACCCGCGGCACACTTTTGGGCGACATGCATTGGCCGACAAGTCTTCGCTAACCACGCCGTTTGCCGGTTTTTCAAGACACTGCTGATATGGTGGCAGGCATGACGCTTTGGGGCTGGTATTGCCGGCGGCGGACGGGGACGACAAATGGGCGAATTGATCATGAGTGCGCCGGTGGCCGGGCTGACCTCGAAAAGCAGCATCGCCGCGGAGGATGTGGCGATGCTGCGCCATGAGGTGTTCGGCGATGGCGTGGTGACGCGCGGCGAGGCCGAGGCGCTGTTCGCGCTCGACGCCACGGCCAAGGACAAATGCCAGGAATGGCCGCCCTTCTTCATCGAGGCGGTCACCGACTACATCGTCCACCAGGAAAAGCCGTCGGGCTATATCTCGCAGGACAATGCCGACTGGCTGATCCGTACGATCTCGCGTGACGGCATGGTCGACAGCCGGACCGAACTCGAATTGCTGGTCCATGTGCTGGAAGAGGCGAGATCGTCGCCGGGTCAGCTTTGCGTCTATGCGCTGGAGCAGGTGGCGCATGCCGTTATCGACGGCAAGGGGCCGCTGATGCTCGGCGGCGCACTGGTTCCCGGTTTGATCGCCAAGGCCGAGGTCGAGCTGCTGCGCCGGATCCTCCATGCCCATGGCGGCGACGGCAACATCGCCATCACCCGCGCCGAGGCCGAAGTGCTGTTCAGGATCAATGAGCGGACCGCTCAAGGACACAACGATCCGTCCTGGAACGACCTGTTCGTCAAGGCGATCGCCAATTTCGTCATGTGCTCGGCCGGCTATGAAGCGCCGACGCGCGATGTGGCGCTGCGCCGTGATGTCTTCCTCGAACACGCCGATCCGGAAATCGGCGGTTTCTTCAGCCGCATGATCTCCGGCGGTCTTGCCGGCATCATGGAAGCCTATCGGTCTCCAGGCGACATCGAGGCCGAGTGGGAAGCCAAGAACAGGGCGGCCGAGGCCCTGGCCCGCCGCGCCGAGACGATCGATGCCGGCGAAGCCGGCTGGCTGATCGAGCATATCGGCGCGGACCGGCCTCTGTACGAGAACGAACGCGCGCTGCTGACGCTGATCAAGCACGCCTCGCCGGAAATCCACCCGGCGCTGAGGCCGCTGCTCGACAAGGTCGCCTGACCGGCAAAGGTTGCCTGATCAGATCTGGCCTACATCGATGTATATCCGGGCGAGGCCTTCCCGAACGGTCGACATGGCATCGGCGACACTGATGGCGATGTGGTCATGCATGAGCCTGGCGGCGCTGTCGGCATCGCGGGCGACCATGGCCCGGGCGATCTCGCTGTGTTCGGTGTAAGTCGTCGACAGTCGCCGGTGCTTCTCCACTTCGATCTTGCGAACGAAATGGATGCGCGTGTTGATGCCTTCGAGCATGCGCGCCAGTTCGGGATTGCCTGACAGCCTGGCGATGCGGATGTGAAATTCCTCGTCCCTGGCGGTCAGTTCGGCGCTGGAAAATGAGTCGGCTCGCGCCATGGTCAGCGTCCACCAGTCGACGAGCGCGGCGAGTTCCTCATTGGTCGCGCGCTGGATTGCCAGCCTGAGGGAGCGGTCCTCGAGCACGGCCCGCACATCGGAAAGATTGACGATTTCGTCGACATCGAAGCCGCGGCAGAAGAAGCCGCGATTGGTCTGGAAGGTGATGAGTTCCTCCGTGACCAGCCGCTGGAGGGCCTCCCGGATCGGGCTGCGGCTGACGTTCAGCCTCGCGGCAAGCGCCACTTCGTTGATGCGTTCGTTCGGCTTGAAGCGATAGTCCATCGCCATCCGACGGATCTCTTCATAGACACGCGGGCCGGTCTTGATTGGCTTGGATGCCGACGCCGCATTGTTGTCCTGGTTGCTTTGCCTGGTGGGTCGGAGCATGGCGTCGGTCAAGCCTTTGCGGCGCTTGGTTCGGCGAACCGCGCCTGTGTGGGAAGGATACCATCGAGGGCGATTGGCGCGGCCCGGCCGGCGATCAGATCGGCGACGATGCGGGCCGATCCATGCGCCATGGTCCAGCCGATATGGCCGTGGCCGGTGTTCAGCCAGAGGTTTTTGATGTTGCGCCGGCCGAGGATCGGCAGATTGTCGGGCGTCATTGGCCTCAGACAGGCCCGCATCTCGGCACGATCATAGGCGATACCGCGTGGAAAAAGATTCTGCGTGACACGCTTCATGAACGCGAAATCGGAGGGTTTGTGGCTAAGATCATAGCCTGCAAACTCTGCGGTGGCGGTGACGCGGATGCGATCGCCCATCGGCGTGATGGCAACGAGGTTGTGCTCATCGATCACGGGAAGTTTTGGAGCCAGGGCCTGGTCGACGATGGGAATGGTCAGCGAATATCCCTTGATCGGGTAGATCGGCAGACCGAGGCCGATCTTGCGGGCAAGGATCGGGCTTTCCGCGCCCAGGCACAGAACGTAGGTGTCGGCCAACACCTCTCCCTTGTCGGTGACGACCCGGGTGATCGCGTCGTTCCTGCGTTCGATCCCGACGATCCTGGTGTCTGTCAGGATCTTGCCGCCCCTCGTTTCGACGATGGCCGCCAGTGCGCGCGTGAACTTGGCGGCGTCGCCGGTTTCGTCGGTCGGACACAATATGCCGCCAGCAATGCCGCCGCGCGACGAAGTCAGCGCCGGCTCGCGGTCAACGATTTCCTGCGCGTCGACAATGCGGATCTCCTGGCCGTCGGCCTCCAGCAGGCACATGTTGGCAACGCCCTTGTCGAGCGCCTGACGGCTGCGGTGGAAGTAAAGAATGCCGGCCGAGGTCCTGTCGTATTGGATCGCTTCCTCCCTGACGACCGCCTGCAGGACCGATTGGGAATGGACTGCAAGCCGATGTTTGAGCAGCGTGTTGCGACGCGCCCTTGCGGCCGTGCACTCCCTCAGGAAGCGCAGCGACCACGAGTAGAGATGCGGGTCGGCGGAGAGTTTGAAACGAAGCGCCTGGTCTTTCTGGAACAGCGACTTCAGCAGGATTTTTGGGGCGGCTGGCGATGACCAGACGAAAGAGTGACCGGGCGCGATCATGCCGGCATTTGCCCAGCTTGCGCCCTCGGCCACCTGCGGTGCCCGCTCGAGAACGGTGACCTGATGGCCATCCTTTTGCAGCTGATAGGCCGTGGTGATCCCGACCACGCCCCCGCCCAAGATCAATACGCGCATTGCCGTTCCAATGGCTGTCGTTCCTATTGTCGACAATTCAATAGGAAGACGCCGATCCTTGTCAACGGCGCAAGGGCGGCGACTGACAAGTGATCCACCTAAGCGTAGAATTTAGGCGTTTCCGGTTTCCAAAATCCGCACGGAGCCCTTGACACCTTCGGCAATGTTGCCGTTTTCTATTGTCGACAATTCTGATTGACATCAGGAAGGGGACTACACCATGGACGCCCCGGTTACCCGCGCCGACGAAACGCTTGTCCTCGACAAGGAACACATTCCCTTCAAGACCGACGACGGTATTGGCACCCGCGCCAATCTCGGCCTGCTCGTGCTGCGGACCGACCAGACCATCGAGGATGAATTCCGCTATGCGCTGCCCGCACGCGACATCGCGCTGTATGAGGCGCGGCTCTACAGCGATGTCGAGATCACGCCGGAGAACCTGATGAAGATGTCGGCCGTGATCCCGGCAACGGTCGGGCTGCTGCCCGACGTCAAGTTCGATGTGATCGGCTTTGCCTGCACCTCGGGAGCGCTTGTCATCGGCGAGGACAAGGTCGCCGCGCGCGTTCACGAGGTGCTGCCAGGCGTGCAAGTGACCAACCCGGTGACGGCGGCACGGGCCGCGCTGAAGGCCCTAGGCGTCTCGCGGATCGCGCTGCTCACCCCTTACCTGGCGAAAATCAATCACTCGCTGCGTGCATCGCTGATGGCGCGAGGAATGGATATCCCGGTCATGGGCTCCTTCAACGAGGCGGACGACAATGTCGTTGCACGCATCACGCCGGCATCGGTCAAGCAGGCCATCTTGGAGATCGGTGCGTCGAGCGACTGTGAGGCCGTGTTCGTTTCCTGCACCAGCATGCGCGTTGCCCGGATCATCGAGGAGGTCGAGAAGGAATTGGGGAAACCGGTCACCTCGAGCAACCATGCACTTGCCTGGCATATGCTGCGGCTTGGCGGCATTGGCGAGCAGATTGCCGGAAAAGGCGAGCTGTTTCGCTGTAGGCCTGGCCATCTTTAGAGGCGCAGCGGCTTGGCGGCATTGGCGAGCAGATTGCCGGAAAAGGCGAGCTGTTTCGCTGTAGGCCTGGCCATCTTTAGAGGCGCAGCGTTTGCGGCTGCGGTTCAGATGCCACCGTACCAGTCGTAGCCATTGTCTTCCCAATAGCCGCCCCTGCCGCCGCCGACAGTGGCAAAGCCGTCGACGAGTTCGATCTTGTAGAGATATTTCGGCATCTTATAGCCGAGCTGGCGCTCGACGCGGACACGCAGCGGCGCGCCGTTCTCGACCGGCAACGGCTTGCCGTTCAGGCCATAGGCGAGGATCGTCTGCGGGTGACGGGCATCGATCAGGTCGATGGTGCCGTAATATTTGATGTCGCCGGAGAGGCTGCGGTCGATCGTGTCGAGGCAATGGAACATGACATAGCGCGCCTGCGGTTTGACCACCGCCTGGTCCAGCACCAGCGACAGCGGCGTGCCGGTCCATTTGGCGATGCAGCTCCAACCTTCGACGCAGTCATGGCGGGTGATCTGGGTGCGGCTCGGCATGTTCTGAAGCTGCTCGCGGCTCAGCGACAGCGGTTTTTCGACCAGGCCTGTAACCTCCAGCCGCCAGTCGGCGAAGTTGTTGGCGAGCAGACCTTTGTAGATATCGTCGTCCGGTGCCGTGACCCCGTTCGGCCGTTGCGGCTGGCGGATGTCGGCCTCGGTGAATTCGGGCGCCAGCGTATCGCGTCCGGCAAGCAAGCGTTGCGCCCGGTATGTCAGGCCATTGGCGTTTTCCAGGAAACTGCGCAGGCCGCTGCCGATGCTCAGCTGGCTGTCGAAAGCGTCGCAGCCCGACAGCATGATGCCGGAGGCGCCGAGGCTGGCACCGGTGAGGAATTTGCGGCGGCTGATCTCAAACTTCGCCATGTCAGGCACTCCTCTCGACGGGTTTGTCGTCCTGTGCGGGAGGATCGGTGCGATACCAGCCGGTGATGATCGAGCGCAGTTCGTTGATCGGGCCGGCGGCCAGGATCATCAGGATATGGACGACGAAGAAGGCGACCAGAAGCACCATGACGGTGAAATGAATGGTGCGTGCCGTCTGCCGGCCACCGAGCAGATCGTTGAGGAACGGCAGCACCGAATTCATGCTTGGCGACATCGCCAGGCCGGTGATGATCATCAGCGGCAAGAGCACGAATAGCACACCGCCATAGGCCATCTTCTGCAGCGTGTTGTATTCCCGCGTGTGGTGGAATTTGAGCTTTGCGTGGTCGATGATGTCTTGCGGCAGCCGCTTGAGATCATCGAGGCGTGGCGCGAGATCGCGCCGCAGATGGCCGTTCACAGTGCTGGCGACCAGCCAGACGATCAAGGTCGTGGTCAGTATCCAGGCAAAGAAGAAATGGATGACGCGGGCGGTGCCGAGATCATAGTAGGACGGGATCGTCGCCCAGGACGGAAAGGCGCGGGACGTCTCCTGGCCTGCCGGCCCCGACCAGCCTAGCACCCCAGTGGTGTCGAAGCGATGTCCAAAGATTTCGGTGTAGCCGCGTAGCCCGGCGTTGGTGTTCTCGGCGCCGATGGCCAAGATGGTGTTGTTGTAGTCGAAGCCCGACTGCTTGCCGATATAGAGCTGCGGACGGGCATTGAAGATCTGCAGGCCGGACAGCAGCATGAAGAACAGCGAGATGGCCCAGAGCCAATGCGTCAGCCGGGTCCAGCGCGACTGCCGGTAGATCAGCGTTGTGTCGTTCGACGCAGAAGCGCCTGGGCCGGCGGATTGGCTTCTGGCAACGGATTCCATCTTGTCTCGTCTCCCGACCTCGCGGCGTGGCCTGCGCGTTCATTGTCCTCCTGATACGTCGCGATCCAAACCAATGTTTCATCCGATCACGGATTTATTACGGAGCGCCCAAGCTGACGGCGAGATTGACGGCGGCTGCGACGATGACCGTGTTGAAGAAAAACGACAGGATCGAATGGACCAGCACGACACAACGCATATGCGTCGTCGAGATGTTGGTGTCGGCGGTCTGCGCCGTCATGCCGATCACCGTCGAGAAGTAGAGGAAATCCCAGCCTTCCGGCCGTTTGTCGCCTGGGAACAGCAGTCCGCCGACCGGGATCTTCTTCTTGGTCTCGGCATCGACCGCATCGCCGTCCATCCAGTAGACATGGGCATAATGGAGCGCGGCCATGGCATGGATTGTGAACCAGCCGAGTGGGATCGACAGCAGCGCGAAGGTGAGTTCGACAGGGTGGGCGCTGTCTTTCTGGTTGATCAGTTGGAACAGCGAGAAGGTGGCAAAACCGACAACGACGAGCGTCACGGCGAAGATGACCAGCACCGGTTGGTCGGTGGCGCGCGCATTCTTGCTCAGATACCTGCCGGTGAATTTCGGCATCTGGGCAACGACAAGAATGACGTAGGCGGCAAAGAATGCGTTGGCGCCGATCGAATAGGCGAGCGGGGCGTGCAGCAGCAACGCCGTGAGGAGCGCCAAAACGCCGAAGCAGGCCGATACTGCGAACAGCATGTGGCGCTGCATGGGAGGCTTCATCGGGGTTTCGGCAGCCATGGCGGTTCCAACCTTGGATGGCGCTCGGTTTCTATTGCGGTGTGGCGGATTTGAGCGCCCGCCGCAAGATGCGGTCGAGTTCGCCGAGAAACCGCGAACGGTCCTGCGGGGCGAAGCTGGCATTGTAGCCCTTGCTTTCGCCGGTCTCGCGCAAATGCTGCTTGAGATCGCGCATCGCCACCGCCATGCCGATCGTTTCCGGCGTGAAGGGGCGCCCGGTCGGTCCAAGCACGTGCGCGCCGAGTGCCACCGCGCGGGCGGCAAGCGGAATGTCCGCGGTGATCACGATGTCGTTGGATTTTGCGTTTTCGACAATCCAGTCGTCGGCGGCGTCGGCGCCCTTGGACACCACGACGTTGCGGATCATCGGGTCGCGGGAGGGGCGCAAGCCGCCATTGGAGACGTAAGTGACGACGACGCCATGGCGCTCGGCGACTTTTTCGACCTCGGCTTTGACCGGGCAGGCGTCTGCGTCGACGAGAATGGCGGGTGAGGGCATTGTCTCTCCAGAACGAGCAGGGGCCGGAAACTTGTCCGGCCCCATACCTGAAATCTCACGACTGTCAGGCCGGCAGTGCGCCGGACTTCTTCGCCGTCCAGGTCGCGATATAGTCCATCAGGCCGGGGTTGAGGCAGTCATAGGGCTCCAGTCCGATTGTCTTCAACTGCGCACGGATGCCGTCCATCCGCTTTGGATCGACGCCGGACTCGATGATCGACGAGACGAAAGCGGTGAAGCCCGGCGGCGACCAGCCGTCCTCCTCGAAGCGCTCGGGATGGATGAAGGACAGGCCCTTGAACGGGTGGTCGCGCTCGACCGGTCCGTGCATGTGGACGCCGCAGCCGGTGCAGGCATGGCGCTGGATCAACGCCGAGGGGTCCACCACCTTGAGCTTGTCGCCGTTCTCTGTGACGGTGACGTCGCCGGTGCCCGCCACGGCAACCACCGAGAACACCGCGCCTTCCGGCTTCCAGCATTTGGTGCAGCCGCAGGCGTGGTTGTGGGCGATCTGCCCCTTGACCTTCACCTTGACCGGCTTGCTCGTGCAGGCGCAGACCAGCGTGCCGCCGGCAAAGCTCGCGCTCTCCTTGGGCAGGCCGTTGTCGATTTTCGGATGCAGTTTCTCCGCCATTCTTTTCTCCTCCCAGTTGTGAACCACAGAGGTCGCTGGCCGGTCGGTCGGCGGCTTGTGGCTTTCCTCAGTAAACGACGACGCTTCGGATCGACTTGCCCTCATGCATGAGGTCGAACCCTTTGTTGATGTCTTCCAGTTTCAGCAAATGGGTGATCATCGGATCGATCTGGATCTTGCCGTCCATGTACCAGTCGACGATCTTCGGCACGTCGGTGCGGCCGCGCGCGCCGCCGAAGGCGGTGCCCATCCAGGTGCGTCCGGTGACCAGTTGGAACGGCCGCGTCGAGATTTCCTGGCCGGCGCCGGCGACGCCGATGACGACCGACTTGCCCCAGCCGCGATGCGAGGCTTCCAGCGCCTGACGCATGACCTTGGTGCTGCCCGTGCAGTCGAATGTGTAGTCGGCGCCGCCGATCTGGTCGGCGCCGCGCTTGGTCATGTTGACGAGGTGGGGGACGACATCGCCGTCGATCTCCTTCGGATTGACGAAATGCGTCATGCCGAATTTCTCGCCCCAGGCCTTCTTGTCGTTGTTCAGGTCGACGCCGATGATCATGTCGGCGCCGGCAAGCTTCAGGCCCTGGATGACGTTGAGGCCGATGCCACCGAGGCCGAAGACCACGGCAGTCGCGCCTTGCTCGACCTTGGCAGTGTTGATGACCGCACCGATGCCAGTGGTCACCCCGCAGCCGATGTAGCAGATCTTGTCGAAGGGTGCGTCCGGGTTGACCTTGGCCAGCGCGATCTCGGGCAGCACGGTGAAGTTGGAGAAGGTCGAGCAGCCCATATAGTGGAAGATCTTGTCCTTGCCGATCGAGAAGCGCGACGAGCCGTCGGGCATCAGGCCCTGGCCCTGCGTGGCGCGGATAGCGGTGCACAGATTGGTCTTGCGCGACAGACAGGACGGGCACTGCCGGCATTCCGGCGTATAGAGCGGGATGACATGGTCGCCCTTCTTGACGGAGGTGACCCCTTTGCCGACATCGACCACCACACCGGCGCCCTCATGGCCGAGGATGGCCGGGAACAGGCCTTCGGGATCGGCGCCCGACAGCGTGAATTCGTCGGTATGGCAGATGCCGGTCGCCTTGATCTCGACCAGCACCTCGCCCTCGCGCGGACCGTCGAGGTCGACCTCCATGATCTCCAGCGGCTTTCCGGCGGCGACAGCGACAGCGGCGCGGGTTTTCATCAGGCAATTCCTCCAGAGGCGATTTTTGCGCAAGCTTTCAGGTTTTGCCTTGGCGATCAACAGCTAGCTGGTTCCAGGCTTGGGCCAGCATGGAGAATTCTAATCCAAATCGATTGAAAGACCGCGATTGACCCGGCCGGCTTGACCACGCCAGCACAGGCCATAAAAGGAACGGCCGACCCGAGGGATGACATTCCGCATGTTCACCAAAATCCTGATCGCCAACCGTGGCGAGATCGCCTGCCGCGTCATCAAAACGGCGCGCAAGATGGGCATCGCCACGGTTGCCGTCTATTCCGATGCCGACCGCGATGCCGTGCATGTCGAGATGGCCGACGAGGCGGTGCATATCGGGCCTTCGCCCGCGGCGCAAAGCTATCTCATCCCTGAAAAGATCATCGCCGCCTGCAAGGAGACAGGCGCTCAGGCTGTGCATCCCGGCTACGGGTTCCTGTCCGAGCGGGCGGCCTTCTGTGAGGCGCTGGAAGCGGAAGGCATCACCTTCATCGGCCCGAAGCCCAAGGCGATCAGGGCAATGGGCGACAAGATCGAATCGAAGAAGTTCGCCAACGCCGCCAAGGTTTCCACGGTACCCGGCTGGCTCGGCGTCATCGAGAATGCCGACCATGCCGAAAAGATCGCCGGCGAGATCGGCTATCCCGTGATGATCAAGGCCTCGGCCGGCGGCGGCGGCAAGGGCATGCGTATCGCCTGGAGCCAGTCGGAAGTGCGCGACGGCTTCGACCGAGCCCGTTCGGAAGCCAAGAGCTCGTTCGGCGACGACCGCGTCTTCATCGAGAAATTCGTCGTCGATCCGCGCCATATCGAGATCCAGGTGTTGGCCGACGCGCATGGTAACGCGCTCTATCTCGGCGAGCGCGAATGCTCGATCCAGCGCCGCAACCAGAAGGTGGCGGAAGAGGCGCCGTCGCCATTTCTTGATGCCGAGACACGCAAGGCCATGGGCGAGCAGTCAGTGGCGCTGGCTAGGGCCGTTGACTATCAGAGCGTCGGCACGGTCGAATTCATCGTCGACAAGGACAAGAACTTCTATTTCCTTGAAATGAATACACGATTGCAGGTCGAGCATCCGGTGACGGAGCTCGTCACCGGCATCGATCTGGTCGAGCAGATGATCCGCGTCGCCGCCGGCGAAAAGCTCGCCTTAAAGCAAAGTGATATCAAGCTGAACGGCTGGGCGGTGGAAAGCCGGCTCTATGCCGAAGATCCGTACCGCAATTTCCTCCCCTCGATCGGCCGGCTGACGCGCTACCGGCCGCCGGATGAAGGACAATTCGGCGATGTCGTCATCCGCAACGACACCGGCGTCACCGAAGGCTCCGAAATCTCGATGTTCTACGATCCGATGCTCGCCAAGTTATGCACCTGGGCGCCGACGCGTTTGGAAGCGATCGATGCCATGTCGGAAGCGCTCGACAGCTTCGTCGTCGACGGCATCGAGCACAACATTCCGTTCCTGGCTGCCTTGATGCAGCATCCGCGCTGGCGGGAAGGGCAGATATCGACCGCTTTCATATCAGAGGAATATCCCGACGGCTTCGCGCCGGTCGTACCGAACAACGATGAGAAAGCCGTGCTGGCGTCGATCGCGACCGCGGTGGAACTGCTGCGCCGCGACCGGCTCGACCGGCTGGGCGGGCGGCTGGCGCCGCATTCGGGAGCGCTGAAGCGCGACTGGGTGGTGAAGATCGGCGATGACTATCTGTTGGCGTCGATCCTCGAGGGCATGATTTCCATCCCGATGGAAATCGATCTGTCGATTGAGGGCGGCAAGGCGCTGACCGTTGCATCCGACTGGCGGCCGGGCGATCTGATCTGGCGCGGCAAGGTCGGCAAGCGCAAGGTTACGGCTCAGATCAGGCCGGTTGCCAATGGCTTTCGCATTGCCTGGAAGGGCATGTCGGTGACCGCGCGCGCCATGCTGCCGCGCACCGCCGAGCTGGAAAGGCTGATGCCCGAAAAGATAGCGCCGGACACGTCGAAACTGCTGCTTTGTCCGATGCCTGGCCTTGTCGTGTCGATTTCCGTTGCCGAAGGCCAGGAAGTCAAGGCCGGCGAGACGCTGGCGGTGGTCGAGGCGATGAAGATGGAAAACGTGCTGCGCGCCGAACGCGATCTGGTGATCTCGAAACTCAACGCCAGGCCGGGTGACAGCCTGGCGGTTGACGCGGTGATCATGGAATTCGCCTGATTTTTTGCGCCGCAATCGAGGACGGGCAGGCAGCCGCTCCTCGATCTCGGGGTCAAGCGGGCGCGGTCACCATGCTCTGGTCTGTAATGACGTAGACGCAGGCGCGGCAGGCGTCGGCGCCGTGCTGACTGTGCCAGCGGCAGGAGCCGCGAATGGCGCAGCTCGGCAGGTTTTCAGCCGGCGCAATCATCTGCTCGGCCATGCCGGTTAGCACCTTTTCGATGACGCCGCAGGAATTGCCGGTCCATTGCTTGCATTTGCCCTCGACGCAACGGCTGGCAAAGCGGAAGCGCGCTTCCGGGGCGCCGGCCTCGCTTGCCTGTTCGACGAATTCGGCGTCGATTTCGAACCGCTTCGGGATCGGCCGCACGATGCCGTCCGGCCCGACCACGCCGATCAGCAGCGCTCCCGCTTCGGCGCGAGCGCTCGGGCAGGACTTTTCGCCCCCGTCGACGAGCTTGGGGCTGATTGGAACCGGTTTCATATCTGCCAGAGCGCGCCACATGTTCAGCACATCATCCCGACAAAACGGCTAGCCATGAGAATTTCCCTGTTGAAAGACGATTTCACAATGGCAGTGTGCGATTGGCGCGCTCCGTCGACCATGAAGCGCTTCACACCGGTCCCGGATCGGCCTGGCGGCCGGCGGCCACGAGGTTTCCGGGTATGGGCAAGGCGGCGGGACCGAGAACGCTGGCAGGTCAAAGCGCGGGAGCCTAGATTAGGGCGGCAAGTCAAGATTCGCGGATCAGATTGAAAGCAAGGACCCGGTGGCCGACGAAAAACTTCCCCGCGACCCCCTGAAGCGCGAAGCCGCGATAGCAGCCGCGCGGCCGGAGGCGCCGGCGCGGCCCTTCGTCCATCTGCGCGTGCATTCGGCCTATTCGCTGCTGGAAGGCGCCTTGCAGATCGGCAAGGTGGTGGCTCATGCGGTCAAGGACGAAGCCCCGGCCATTGCCGTCACCGATACCAACAATCTGTTCGGCGCGCTTGAGTTCGCGCAGAAGGCGGTCAAGGACGGCATCCAGCCAATCATCGGCTGCCAGACTGCGCTCGCCTTTTCCGGCGAAAACATCGATGGCCAGCGTGATCGCAGGCGGCAAGGTCCCGATATGCGGCCGGTCGTCCTGCTTGCCGCGACCGAAGCCGGCTATTCCAATCTGGTCAGGCTGGTCAGCCGCGTCTACCTCGAAACGCCGCCCGGCGAGGCCGTGCACCTTACCACCGAAATGATGCAAGGCTATTGTGACGGGCTGATCTGCCTCAGCGGTGGACCGCGCGGCCCGATCGGCATTGCGCTCAAGGAAGACCGCCGCGATCTAGCTGAGGCACGGCTTTTGACCCTCAAGGCGATGTTCGGCGACCGGCTCTATGTCGAGCTGGACCGGGTATCCGGCTATGATCGCGTGATCGAGAAATCCTCGGTCGATTTGGCTTATGCCCATGAACTGCCTCTGGTCGCCACCAACGAGGCGTTCTTCTCGGCCCGCGACGACTATGACGCGCATGACGCGCTGATCGCCATTGCTGAGGGTTCGGTCGTCGCCGCCGACAATCGTCGTCGGCTGTCACCGGACAATTTCCTGCGCAGCCAGGCCGATATGGCCAGGCTGTTCGCCGACCTGCCGGAAGCGATCGACAACACCGTCGAGATCGCGCTGCGCTGCTCCTACTACCCGAAGAACCGCAACCCGATCCTGCCGCGCTTCACCGGCGGCGATGTCGCCGACAATGACGCAGCCGTGCAGGCGGAAGCCGACGAACTGGCCCGCCAGGCGCATGAGGGGCTCGACGCGCGGCTGGCCGCGCATGGCCCGACAGCCGGCTACACGGTCGAGCAGTATCGCGAGCGGTTGAATTTCGAGCTCGGCATCATCACCAAGATGAAGTTTCCCGGCTACTTCCTGATCGTTGCCGACTTCATCAAATGGGCGAAGGCACAGGGCATTCCGGTCGGGCCGGGACGCGGTTCGGGCGCAGGCTCGCTGGTCGCCTATTCGACGACCATCACCGACATCGATCCGTTGCGCTTCTCGCTTCTGTTCGAGCGCTTCCTCAATCCCGACCGCGTGTCGATGCCCGACTTCGACATCGACTTCTGCCAGGATCGCCGCGAGGAGGTCATCCGCTACGTCCAGCAGAAATACGGTCGCGACCAGGTCGGCCAGATCATCACCTTCGGGACGCTGCAGGCCCGCGCCGTGCTGCGCGACGTCGGCCGCGTGCTGCAGATGCCCTACGGCCAGGTCGACAAGCTCTCCAAGATGGTGCCGCAGAATCCGGCCAATCCGGTCAAACTTGCCGACGCCATCGCCAACGAGCCGCGCTTTGCCGAAGAGGCCGAGAGGGAGCCGATCGTCCAGACGCTGCTCGACATGGCGCAGAAGCTGGAAGGCCTCTACCGCCATGCCTCGACACACGCCGCCGGCATCGTCATCGGCGACCGGCCGCTGTCGGAACTGGTGCCGATGTACCGCGATCCGCGCTCGGACATGCCGGTCACCCAGTTCAACATGAAATATGTCGAGCAGGCCGGGCTGGTGAAGTTCGACTTCCTCGGCCTGAAGACGCTGACCGTTCTGGAGACGGCGGTGAAGCTGATCCGCCGGCGCGGCATCGAGATCGACCTGGCGACGATCCCGCTCGACGATCCCGACACCTATGCGATGCTGTCGCGCGGCGAGGTGGTCGGCGTGTTCCAGGTGGAAAGTGCCGGCATGCGCAAGGCGCTGATCGGCATGCGGCCCGACTGCATCGAGGACATCATCGCCCTGGTGGCGCTGTATCGGCCGGGGCCGATGGAGAACATCCCGACCTACAATGCCCGCAAGCATGGCGAGGAGGAGATGGCCTCGATCCATCCCAAGATCGACCATCTGGTGAAGGAGACGCAGGGCGTCATCGTCTACCAGGAACAAGTGATGCAGATCGCGCAGGAGCTGTCCGGCTATTCGCTCGGCGAAGCCGATCTGCTGCGCCGCGCCATGGGCAAGAAGATCCGCGCCGAGATGGACAAGCAGCGCGAGCGCTTCGTCTCCGGCGCGGTCGAGCGTGGCGTCGGCAAGCCGCAAGCCGACTTCATTTTCGACCTGCTGGCCAAGTTCGCCGACTATGGTTTCAACAAATCGCACGCCGCCGCCTACGCGGTGGTTTCGTACCAGACCGCCTATCTCAAGGCGCACTATCCGGTCGAATTCCTGGCGGCGTCGATGACGCTCGACATGGGCAATACCGACAAGCTCGCCGATTTCCGCCAGGATGCGTTGCGTCTCGGCATAGAGGTTCTGGCGCCGTCGGTGATATCGAGCTTTCGTCCCTTCGAGGTCGGTGAGAACCGCATTTACTATTCGCTGGCCGCGCTCAAGGGCGTCGGCGATGCTGCAGTGGAGCACATCGTTGCCCAGCGTGGTGAAAAGCCGTTCAAGAACCTCGCGGATTTCTGCGAGCGGGTCGATCCCAAGATCGTCGGCAAGCGCGTCTTCGAAAGCCTGATCATGGCCGGCGCGCTCGACTGCTTCGGCCACGACCGCGCATCGATGATGGCGGGAGTGGAACGCATGATGGGGCTGGCATCGCTGGCGCAACAGAACGCTGTTTCCGGCCAGCACGATATCTTCGGCGCCTCGCTCGGCGCCCAGTCGCAGGCACTCAATCTGCCGGCGACGGACCCTTGGCTCGCTGCCGACCGGCTGCACCGTGAATTCCAGGTGGTCGGCTTCTATCTCTCGGCGCACCCGCTCGACGAGTACAAGGCGGCGCTGCAGAAGATGCGGGTACAGACGTGGGCCGAGTTTTCGGCGGCCGTCAAGCGCGGTGCCGCCGCCGGCCGTCTGGCCGGCACGGTAACATCCAAGCAGGAGCGCAAGACGCGCACCGGCAACAAGATGGGCGTTATCGCCTTTTCCGATACATCCGGCCAGTACGAAGCCGTGCTGTTTTCGGAAGGGCTGGCGCAGTATCGCGACCTGCTCGAGGCCGGCCGCTCCGTCGTTATCACCGTTGCGGCCGAGGACAGGCCGGAAGGCGTCAATTTGCGCATCAACTCGGTACAATCGTTGGAGGACGAGGCAAGTCGCATCCAGAAGGCACTGCGCATTTTCGTGCGCAACGCCGCGCCGATCAACACGCTGGCCGGCCAGTTGGCCGTCAGGGGCGAGGGCCAGGTCAGCTTCGTCCTGATCAAGGAAGAAGGCGAGGGGGAAATCGAGATCGAGCTGCCCAACCGCTACCGGATTTCGCCACAGATTGCCTCGGCGATGCGCGCGGTGCCGGGCGTGGTTGAAGTGGAACTGGTCTAAGTTGCGTTGATAATCAGGTGATGCCGGCCTGCAAACGATGGTTTTCTGCGCTTCCGGTGCTCACGGACCCAGATGTCCGCTCCGCTCCGGTTCTCGAAACCCACCGTTTTCGACTCGGCCTGACCTGAATCTCAACACACCTTAGACGATCTTCGCGGCTGTCGGCCAGCACATCGCGGATTGAGTTCGCGCTAGGCCTGGCATCCTGTCCGATAGGGCCAGGATGTTAGCTGCGGTTGAAGTTGTTGTCGCTTGAACCACATGCAGCGAGCACGCTCGAAATGAACTCGCCATTTCGAAATCAGCCCCAATCCGAGCCTCGGCGATGCGGCCGCGGTCAAAAAACAGGAATTCGCCATCATGCCCAGCCGCGAACGCGTTGAAGCCTTCCTCAAGGAAGTGGTCGAAGGCAGCCACGTTACGGCGATCGCCGACTTCTACCATGACGATGCGACCATGCAGGAGAACCTCGGCGTTCCGCGTAGCGGCAGGGAAGCGCTGATGGCACGCGAACAATCGGTTCTGGAACGAATCCAGAAGATGCATACGCATCCGGTCCAGATCTTTCTGGTCGACGGCGACAACGTCGCCATCCGCTGGACATTCGACAGGATCGACAAGGACGGCACTGTCCGGCGCCTGGAAGAGGTGGCGCTTCAGCAGTGGCGCGGTGACCGCATTGCCAAGGAGCAGTTCTTCTATGATACGGCCACCGCCTGGGGCCTTGTCGGACCCGACGGCACAGTGGTGCAAAGCTGAGAGCTCCGGCAACTTAAGCCACTGGACGGCCTTGGCTGCGGACGCTACGCAATCGTCATGAAAACGGCGGGCAAGGACGGATTGCAGGAGAATTCGGCGATAGCGCGGCTGCGCGACCGGCTGCGCAAGCTCTATCACGGGCGCACGCCGGCTGCTTTCCGGTTCCAGTTGGTGGCTGTCGTCATCGACCTCGCCATCATCGCTTTCTTCATCGCGACGCCGGTTCTCCAGGACAAGCCGTCATTCCTCTGGCTCGACTATTCGGCGGCGGCTCTCGTCGCTGCGGACCTGGTTGCCCGGCTGCTCGCCTCAAACGACATGCTGCGGCTGATGAAGCAGCCGACGTCGTGGGTCGATGTCTTCATCCTGCTGACGCTGCTGATGCCGACGGCGTTCGCCAATCTCGCCTTCCTGCGCATTCTGCGGCTGTGGTCGCTGTCGCGCAGCGGTTCGCTCTGGCGGCATCTGGAGATGCGCGGCCTGCGGCCATGGCGAGAGGCCAGCCACGCGGTCATCAACCTTTTGACCTTCCTGTTCGTCATCACCGGCTTCGTCTACACGTTCTTCTTCCGCACCGGCGCCGGCCTGGAAAACTATATCGACGCGCTTTATTTCACCGTCGCCACGGTGACGACGACCGGCTTCGGCGACATCGTGCTGCCGGGCATGGCTGGCAAGCTGACGGCTATCGTCACCATGATCATCGGCATATCGCTGTTCGTCAGGCTGGCGCAGGCGATCTTCCGGCCGGCCAAGGTGTTCTTTCCCTGTCCGCAGTGCGGCTTGCAGCGGCATGAGCCGGATGCCGTGCATTGCAAGGCCTGCGGCCATCTTCTCAACATACCCGACGAAGGGAACTGACCCGCGGCGGGGTTACGACGCTGCCACTTCAGCCGGCTTTATCGGCCTGCGCTGAAGGTTGAGCAGATTGCCCATCAGGATCAGCAGCGCGCCGCCGGCGGTGAAGGCGTCGATCTGCTCGCTATAGAGCAGCCAGCCGATCAGCGCCGACAGCGGCACGCGCAGGAAATCCATCGGCGAGACGATGGTCGCGTCGGCATAGCCAAGCGCGCGGGCCATGCAGAAATGCGAAGACATGCCGGTGAAGGCGATCAGCACGATCCATGGCCACAGCTCCAGCGGCGGGTTGCGCCAAGTGTAGAGTGCCGGCACGAGGCCGACCACCGACTGGATGATCAGCATCCAGAAAATGATGCTCACGACGCTGTCCGTCCGCGTCAGCGACTTGACCGTGACCACCGAGATGCCGAAGCAGGCTGCGGCACCGAGCACGACGAGATGTCCCGGATCGACCGAGCCCATACCGGGGCGCACGATGATGACCACGCCGATCAGCCCCAGCACGATCGCTGCAAGCCTTGGCCGGGAGAGCCTCTCGCCGAGAAAAATCACCGCCAAGATAGCCGTCCAGATCGGCGTGGTGAATTCGATCGAGATCAGCACGGCCAGCGGGATCAGCGTCAGCGCGTAGAGCCAGGCCGCCTGGCCGGTATAATGGATGACGTTGCGGGCGATATGGGCGATGGGGCGCTGCGTGCGCATGGCTGCAAAGCCGCCGCTCATCATCACCAGTGGCAGAAGGATCAAAAAGCCAATCACCGAGCGCAGTTCCAGCACCTGGAAGACGTTGAGCTCGGCAGTCGTCGCGCGGCCGGCGACCGACATCGCCAGGAACGAGGCAATCGACAGCGCCATCCAGAACGCGGCCTTGGGAATCGAGGGGGTAGGTGTCATCCGCGCTATGTCGCAGGCCAGGGCTTCTGCCGCAATCGCTAGCCGTTGCCTTCTTCTGGGCCAGTCGCAGCTACTGGACGCCGCAAAAACAGTCATGTGGCGAGCGGAACCTGACACGGCAAGGGGCGTTGAGTCCCGATAGTCAGCCGTGCGTTGCAGGCCGTCCTGCCTTTTCAAAATCAACAAGGAGAGCTTCGATGAGATCATTCGCGCTAGTCGCGCTTGCTGGCGTTCTATTGGTTGGGGCAGGCGCGGCGCATGCCGACGAGACCAAATTTCTCCAGTCGTTCAAGGGCAATTTCGCCGGCAAGGGCACTGTCCAGGTGACCACGGATGTGCCGAACGTCGGAGTATCTTGCAGCTTCAAGTCGAACGCGACCTCAACCTCGCTCTCGCTGGATGGCAATTGCCGCGGTCTCGTGGTGGTGTCGCGGGCCATCAGTGCCAATCTGAAGGTCACGGGTGCGAAATACAGCGGCATTTATGTCGGCTCCCGTACCGGGCCGGCACAGCTGACCGGCAGTCGTTCGGGCAACGCGATCAATCTTGGCATCCGCTGGGCCAAAGAGGTCAATGGTGACCGCAAGGCCCAGATGACGGTCGAGAAGCGAGGCGAGAACGGCATCCGGCTGACGGTCATCGACACCGATCCGAAAACCGGCAAGAGCGTGGTGACGAGCAGGATCGATCTGCAGCGTACTTAGCGAAGATCAGTCTTCAAGCGGCTCAGGCGGGTGGGCATCGCGGCCCTTGCCGAAGGTGTAGCCGGTTTCCACCGCCTTGCGGCCGAACTTGTCGCGCAGGGCATCGATGGCGCCTTCGGCCATGGCGCGCTTGCGCGACTGGACGTCGACCAGATCGGGCGGGTCGGCCTTGTCGTCGTCCGAGAGGTCGCTGACGCCGATGCCGAGCAGCCGATATTTGGTGCCGTCGGTTTCCTTGCGCAGAAGCTCCACCCCGGTCTGAAAGATGCGGTCGGCGAGCCGGGTCGGGTCGCCGAGCTGGCGATTGCGCGTGCGCAGCTTGAAATCCTGGGTCTTCAGCTTCAGCACCACGGTGCGCCCGGCAATGCCCGATTTTTTCAGCCGCGCCGAGACCTTTTCCGAAAGCCCTCTCAGCACCGCGACCAGCTCGTCCAGCGACGCGATATCGGTGTCGAAGGTGGTTTCGGCCGATACGCTCTTGGCATCCTGGTCCGGATCGACGCGGCGGACGTCCTCGCCGCGCGAAAGGTGGTAGAGCCGGTCGCCCATCGTGCCGTAGCGGCGCATCAGGTCGCCACGATCCATCTGTTGCAACTGGCCGATGGTGCGGATGCCGTCGCGCTCAAGCGTAGCGTTGAACGCTTTGCCGACGCCCCAGATCATGGTCACCGGCTGCGCCGCCAGGAAGCCGACTGCCTCGGCTTCGCCGATGACCGAGAAACCGCGTGGCTTGCGGAAATCGGAGGCTATCTTGGCGAGGAACTTGCAGTAGGACAGGCCTGCCGAAACGGTGATGCCGATCTCCTTCTCGACCGCCAGCGCAAAGCGCGCCAGCACCACCGCCGGCGGCAGGCCGTGCAGCCGTTCGGTGCCGGCGAGGTCCAGAAATGCCTCGTCGATCGAGAGCGGTTCGACCAGCGGCGTCAGCGCCTGCATCATGGCGCGCACCTCGCGGCCGACGCGCACGTATTTTTCCATGTTGGGGCTGATGACGACCGCCTCGGGGCAGGCTTCGAGCGCCTTGAACATCGGCATTGCCGAGCGCACGCCCTGGATGCGCGCGATGTAGCAAGCGGTGGAGACGACGCCGCGCTTGCCGCCGCCGATGATCAGCGGCTTGTCCTTGAGCGCCGGATTGTCGCGCTTTTCGATCGCTGCATAAAAGGCGTCGCAATCGATATGGGCCAGATGCAGCCGGTAGAGCTCGGGATGACGCGCAAGCCGGGGGCTGCCGCAGTGTTCGCAGCGGCGCGTCTGGCTGCGCTGAAACGTCAGGCAGTCGCGGCAAAAACCGTGATCGGGATTGTTGACAGGGGCCGCCATCGCTGCGAACATAAAGAGAACAGAGGCAATGGTACGACAGTGCAAGGCCAGCGACAAGGCTGGCCTGGGGAGAACTCATGAGCACGACCATAGCGCCGCTTACGCCTGAGCTTTGGGCTGAATTCGAGGACCTGTTCGGCAAGCAGGGCGCCTGCTACGGCTGCTGGTGCACGCATTTCCGGTTGGCTCCGGCGGTGCGCCGCGAGAGCAGCCGAGAACGCAACAAGGACCACATCAGGGCGCGCATCGAAGCCGGTCCGCCACCGGGTTTGCTGGCATTCGAGGATGGTCAGGCGGTCGGCTGGATGCAGATCGGACCGCGCGCCGACGTGCCCGAATGGAACAATCAGGGCAGGGGGTCGGCACCGGTCGATCCCGCCGACGCCGCCGATCCGGCCGTCTGGGCGATTTCCTGCTTCTTCATCCGGAGCAAGGTGCGAGGCAGGGGCATCACGCATCGCCTCGTCGAAGGCGGCATCGATTTCGCCCGCCGGAACGGCGCGCGGCTGGTTGAGGCCTGCCCGATAGACCTGTCGCGCGATTCGCGCTCGATCGGCCTGTTCGTCGGCTCGTCGCGGGTTTTCGAGAAGGCTGGTTTCGAGAGGCTTGTGGAACGCAAGGCGGGCCGGCCGTTGATGCGGCTGGTACTTTGACGAGTCTTTTCGCACTGGAAGCCTTGTTGATCTCACCTTGCGGTTGCAGTGGTAATTTCATACCAGACGAACGAAGCGTTCCTTCAAGGCCAAAACGGAGAATTCGCGTGAACCGTGCCCTGCCATTCGTGTTCCTTCTTGCGTTGAGTGCACCTGCTTTCGGTCAGACCGTCGACAGCCATGGTGCGAAGCAATTGTCCGATGACCTGTCCCGCTATGTCGGCAAGCAGGCGATCGACAAAGGCATCCTGAAGGTTTCGCTCGAAGGCGGCGCCTACAAGATCCTGTTTGATTTCAAGGCACTTGCCGCATCATTCCCGGACCAGAAGCTGCTGAAGCTCGATTTTGCGCCCTATGCCTTGATGGTGAAGCCGCGCAGCGATGGGGCCTGGGATGTCTCGATGGATTTTTCGCAAAGCGCCTCCGTCGAGTTCAACGGGCCCGAGGGGCTGCAAAGCACGCAGTTTTCGATCAAGGATGGCAAGGGCTCCGGCGTCTACGATCCCAATCTGGCGGCCTTCACCAGCGGCACCAGTTCAATGGCCGGCATGACCATGGCATCGAAGGATGCCAAGCAGCACATGGAGGCCAGCACCGGGGCTGGCACTGCGACCATTGCCGCGACCAAGTCCGCGACCGGCGGCGTCGATTTCACCACCTCGCAAAAGGTGTCGAGCTTTGTCGAAGCGATCAACTTCGACGATCCGGAGAGCGGGTTGAAATTCCCGGTCACCGTCAGGTCGCCGGAACTGTCGGTCGAAGCCAGCGGCAAGGGCGTACGGACAAAGCCGTTGCTCGATTTGCTGGCATTTGGCGTGGCCAATGAAGACGAGGCGACGCTGAAGGCCAACCAGGCGCAACTCAAATCGCTTCTGCTCGCCGCATTGCCGCTTTGGGAGCGTGTCGAGGGAACCTACGGCTTTAAGGATTTCGCGGTGGAAAGTCCGGTCGGCAATTTCGGCGCCACGCAACTCAGCACTGCGTTCGGCGCCGACGGAGTCGCCCAGAATGGCAAAATCACCTATGGCATCAAGGCGTCAGGGCTGACCGTGCCGCAGCAGCTCGTGCCGAGCTGGAGCGTCGCGCTCCTGCCCACCGACATCGACCTGAACTTCGGCGGCGCCAACATCGACCTCGACAGCATGGCGAAGAAGGCGATCGAAGCCTTTGATCTCAATCAGGATCCGCCGCTGTCGGCCGAATTCGGCGAACAGCTCAAAGTCGACTTCATGGCCAAGACGCCGAAGGTCGTCCTTGGCCACAGCACCGTGAAGAACAAGGACACGGAGATCGCGCTGGAAGGCGAGATGACGTTCCCCGGCGAAAAGCCCGAAGGAAACGTGTCGGTCGATGTCGCCGGCTTCGACAAGCTTGTCGAAGGCCTGCAGGAGGCGGCAAAGTCGGAGCCGGAGGTGGCGCAATATGTGCCTGTCGCCCTCATGGCGAAAGGTTTTGGCAAGACGCTGCCCGATGGCCGGCTGGAATGGGTCGTCAACGCCAAGGCCGATGGTTCGGTCACCGTCAATGGTGTCATGCTGAAGCCCGCCGATCCGGCCGTGGACGACAGCGTGGATGATAGTGACGGCGGGGATGATGACGGTGGAGACGCCAGTGGCGGTAGCGACAATGGCGGGGCGGGAGCGAAACTGAACCCTTGAGGGGCTAGGGCTTTAGAGCCCCAGCGCGCTCGCGATCTTCGGCGCGGCTTCGTGCCAGTCCTGGACGACGACGATGTCGTCCGTCACCGGCGGCAGGAATGCGCGCAGCGAATTGTCGGCCATCAGATGGAACAGTTCGGCGTCGGCGACCGATCCCCGCACCGACGCTAGATTGTGCGGCTGATCGTCGACGAAGACCACCGGCCGGCCGGCTTTGCCGCGAAGTTTGGCCACTGCCGGTCCCTTGGCCATTTCAGTGGTCAGAAGCGGGTAGCTCAGCCCGAGGGCATCGAGATGGGCGCGACGCACGGCGCGGTGTCTGTGCGGCATGGCCGTCAGCAAGATGATTTCCGCGCGGTCGCCGAGCCCTGCCAGGGCCTCTGCTGCGCCGTCGGTAATGCTCTGCCAATCGGCTTGCGCGTCAAAGAAATCGCCCAGGAGTGCCGTGACTTCAGGCTGTTCGATCAGCCGGCCGCTCGCCGTCTCGGCAATGTTGCCGGTCAGCCGGAAGGAGGCCAGCGTCAGGCCAAAGCCGCGCGCCTTGAGGAAATTCGGGAACGGGCGGATGAATTCGAGCACGACGTCGTCGACGTCGAGCACCAGCAGCGGCCGGTCGTCGGCCGCAAGTTCCGCGATCTGGCGCGCGGTTTCGGGGTCATCGCTCATATCGAATGCTCATGGTTGTCGTCGCCCAGCGGCAGCGCCCGCAAGGCTTTGCCGACGGCAGCCGGCGGCGTGCCGGTCTCCTCGGCAAAGCGCATCAGCGTCGGCTCGTGGGCGAGAATGAACTGCAGGACACCGGCCAGAAAACCCGGCTCGCTGGCGGCTTTGCGGATAGAATGCGCCTCTATGCCGGTGATTGCCAGAAAGCGCGGCAGCAGCTCCGGATCGGAGGCGACGAAGCCCAGGGCCTTCACGGCAATCGATTCCGCTTCTTCACGCATTGACGCTGCGTTTGCCATCACTACCTTCGGTGTGTGGAATGAGTCTCTCCCGCAGTAATGGCAAGAATTGCTTGCGGCAAGCCATTAGAGCGTGGCGCGCCCTTTGGACGCGCAGGGGAACGAGGTGGAATTTGCGTTGTTTTCCAGCCGCGGATTTCCGTTTCGTCAATCATATTGCCGTAAAGTGAAGCAGGGTTTGGTGCGTCTAGACATGGGCGCATGACGGTCGCCTTCGAGCGGAAGGACGACCGGGACGGGATATCGATGCCGAAGAAGGTCATGATCGTCGAGGACAATGAGCTCAACATGAAGCTCTTTCGGGACCTCATCGAGGCAAGCGGTTACGAGACCGTGCGCACCCGCAACGGTCTGGAAGCGCTCGATCTGGCGCGCCTGCACAAGCCGGATCTCATCCTGATGGATATCCAGCTGCCTGAAGTGTCGGGGCTGGAGGTGACCAAATGGCTGAAGGAGGACGACGAGCTGCACGTCATCCCAGTCATTGCGGTGACCGCCTTCGCGATGAAGGGCGACGAGGAACGCATCCGCCAGGGTGGCTGCGAGGCCTATATTTCGAAGCCGATCTCGGTGCCGCGTTTTATCGAAACCATCAAATCCTATTTGGGTGATGCGTGATGTACCCTTTCAGCCGAGCCGGAGCCTTGTGAAATGACTGCGCGGATCCTCGTCGTCGACGACATCCCTGCCAATGTGCGGCTGCTGGAAGTCCGGCTGCTGGCCGAATATTTCGAGGTGCTGACCGCCACCAACGGGCCGGATGCGATCGAAACCTGCGAGAATGGCAAGGTCGATGTCGTGCTGCTCGACGTGATGATGCCTGACATGGACGGCTTCGAGGTCTGCCGGCGGCTGAAAAGCGATCCGGCGACATCGCACATTCCGGTGGTGATGATCACCGCGCTCGACCAGGTTTCCGACCGCGTACGCGGGCTCGAGGCCGGCGCCGACGACTTCCTGACCAAGCCGGTCAACGACCTGCAGCTGATGACGCGCGTCAAGAGCCTGGTTCGCCTAAAGTCACTGACCGATGAGTTGCGGCTGCGTGCCTCGACGACGCGCAACATCGGCATCGAAGAGCTTTTGAGCCGCAATTTCGCGTCCGAGGACACGACACCGAAAGTGCTTTTGATCGACGAGCGCAAATCATCCGTCGAGCGCATCCAGAAGATGCTGCGCGACCGCGCCGACCTCGATGTCTCCAGCGATCCGCATGCCGGCTTCTTCCAGGCCGCCGAGACGTCCTATGAATGCGTGATGATCTCGACTGCGTTCGCCGATTTTGATCCGCTCAGGCTCTGTTCGCAGTTGCGCTCGCTGGATCGCACCCGCTTCGTGCCGATCATTCTTCTGGCGGAGGAGGGCGAGGAGGAGCGCATCATCCGCGGCCTCGAACTCGGCATCAACGACTATCTGATGCGGCCGATCGACCAGCAGGAACTGACGGCGCGGCTGCGTACCCAGGTGCGCCGCAAGCGTTACAACGACCAGCTGCGCGCCAGCGTCACCCAGACCATCGAAATGGCGGTGACCGACGGCCTGACCGGGCTGCATAACCGCCGCTATCTCGACAGCCATCTACAGACGCTGTTCGATCGCGCCGTGGCACGGCGCCGGCCGCTGTCGGTGATGATCACCGACCTTGACCGCTTCAAGGCCATCAACGACGCGCATGGCCATGACGGCGGCGACGAAGTGTTGCGGGAATTTGCGCGACGGCTGCGCAAGAATGTCAGGGGTATCGACCTTGCCTGCCGCTTTGGCGGCGAGGAGTTCGTCGTGGTGATGCCGGACACCGAAGGTGCGGTTGCCGAGAAGGTGGCCGAGCGCATTCGCGCCGAAATTGCCCAGGCGCCTTTTGCCATCGGCCAGGACGGCAAGACGATCGAAGTCACGGTCAGCGTCGGGGTGTCGTCGGTGCTGAAGGGTGTGGATACGGTGGCGGCGCTGATGAAGCGTGCCGATCTCGCACTCTACGAAGCCAAGAGCGGTGGCCGCAACCGCGTCGTCGCCAAGGCGGCATAACCGGTCCAGACCCGATTATCCTGTCAACCCGACAGGGTTACCCGTTTACCTTAATCCAAGCGATTCGCGAGCCTTGGTTAAGAAACTGTTGATTTTCATAAGCTCTTGCGCAAGTGTGCAGGCCAAGACGAAGCCGGCACGAGGATAGACAGCCGGCTCGATCCCCAGAATACCCCATGATGCTCAGGTCCGCCGCATCTCCTGGGTCCGTGGGGTCGGCCGGCCGGCGCTGGCACATAGTGGCCTCCTCGTACCGCTGCCAAACGCCGACCGGCCCCCTTCTTTCCAATGAGCATCAGAGCTCCGTGCCAAAGCACGGAAGACTCTGCGTTTTTTGCATGTGAAAATCCGGATATCGTTTTTAGGACTGCGACGGCGACGGCACGTTCCGTGCGCTGTCACGTGGCTGCCAACGATTAGGAAGAGTACCCCTCCATTTCATAGATATGGCGCACAAGGGGCTTGCGGCAAGACCCGGCTCCTCCCGTAAAACCGCGGTCCAGGCCAACGGAAACGGGAGTGACGAGAATGGGTGTGATGTTGCCGGCAGACGGATCGCGTCGGGATCATGCAGTGGTGATCGCCGGGGGCGGTCCGACGGGATTGATGCTGGCAGGCGAGCTCGCATTGGCGGGCGTCGATGTCGCCATTGTCGAGCGGCGCGATACTCAGGAACTCATTGGCTCACGCGCAGGCGGCCTGCACGCACGCACGATCGAGGTGCTCGATCAGCGCGGAATCGCCGATCGTTTCCTCTCGCAGGGACAGCCATCGCCGTCCGTGGGCTTCCACATGATCCGGTTGGACATCAGCGATTTTCCCACGCGGCACAATTATCTGCTGGCGCTGCGGCAAAACCATATCGAGCGGATATTGGCCGACTGGATCAGCGGGTTGCAGGTGCCGATCTATCGCGGACAGGACGTTACGGGTTTCGCACAGGACGATGGCGGCGTCGATGTGGAGCTGTCCGATGGCCAACGATTGCGGACGCGGTATCTCGTTGGCTGCGACGGAGGACGCAGCGTGATCCGAAAGGCGGCGGGCATCGAGTTCGCTGGGCAGGATCCTACGATGAGTTGGATGATTGCCGAGGTCGAGATGGTGCAGGAGCCGGCATGGGGCTTTCGCAGCGACGCCTACGGTATCCATGCGATAGGCAAGATCGAGGAAGGCGGCCGGATCGGTGTCGTGCTGACCGAGAGGCAACTGACCATCGGAGGCGAACCGACGCTGCGCGATCTCAGCGAGGCGCTGGTCGCCGTCTACGGCACCGATTACGGGGTCCACAACCCGACCTGGCTCTCCCGGTTCACGGACATGACGCGACAGGCTGCCTCTTACCGCGACAGACGCGTGCTGCTGGGCGGCGACGCCGCGCATGTGCATCCGCCGATGGGCGGACAGGGGCTCAATATTGGCGTGCAGGACGCGGTGAATCTTGGATGGAAACTGGCCCAGGTGGTCAAGCAGATATCACCGGAAAGCCTTCTGGACAGCTATCACGCCGAGCGTCATCCGATTGCCGCCCGCGTACTGCGCAACGCGATGGCACAGGTTGCGCTTCGTCGCATGGATGCCCGCACCAAGGCATTGAACGACATCTTTGCCGAGTTGCTCGGCATGGAAGAGCCTCGCAAACGGATCGCCGCTGAGATGTCCGGCCTGGGTGTCCATTACGACCTCGGCGAGGGGCACCCACTGCTTGGGCGGCGAATGCCGGACCTCGATCTGATCACCGCCAACGGGCCGTTGCGGCTCTTCACCTTGCTGCACGACGCGCGGCCGGTGCTCCTCAACCTCGGTGAGCCCGGCAGGCTGGACATCGCCCCCTGGGCCGATCGGGTCCGGCAGATCGACGCCGGGTACGCCGGTGCCTGGAAGCTCCCGGTCTTGGGGACGGTCGCCGCGACCGACGCCGTCTTGATCCGGCCCGATGGCTATGTGGCTTGGGTTGGGGTGGGAACCCAACAAGGCCTGATGGACGCGCTGACCACTTGGTTCGGACCGCCCGCTGCCGCTGATTAGCAGACACGGTCGATGCTGGTTCACACGAGCGCCCGAAACGCATTGCGTCGCCACCTTCGACAGTTCTCCTGACAACCGATTGACAGGAGGTTCCATCTATGCAGAAATTGGTTGGACCATTGGACCACTTGGAGGTGACGTGGACCAGAACAGCCTGCCACCCATTCAGACGACGGCGCGCGATGACGCCGTGCTGAAGGCGTTGGTGGGCTTTGTCCGCGCCGAGGCTTTGCAGCCGGGCGAGCGGCTTCCAACCGAGCGTATTCTGGCCGAGCGGCTGAAAGTCAGTCGCAACACGGTGCGCGAGGCGCTGACTCGCTGGGAAGGGCTTGGCCTCGTCGAGCGCCGGCAAGGCAGCGGCACCTATCTCAAGGTTGCCGTCTCGCCAGACATGCTGCACATGCCGCTGACGCTGGCGGGCGGCAATGATTTCACCAGCCTGATGCAGACGATGGAGATCCGCCGCGCGCTGGAAGCGGAGGCCGCAGCTCTTTGCGCCGAACGCGCCAGCCAGGCAGATATCACCGAAATCGCGCGCAAGCTCGACATCATGGAGCAGGCGTTCCGCACGCGCGACGGCATGTCGTCGGAAGAGGATTGGGAGTTCCACCAGGCGATCTACCGGGCCTCGGGCAATCCGTTGTTCGAGCAGATCATCGCCGCCATGTACGAATTGTTCCATCGCTTCTGGGAGCATCCGCTCGGCGTGCGCGATTTTGGCCACGCCAGCTTTCCCTACCACCGCACCATCTACGAATGCATCGCCGCGCGTGACCCGCAGGGAGCCCGCGACGAGGCGCTCAAGCTGATCGCCACCGTCGAGGACGACCTCAAGCGCGGTGCCGCCAAACTCAAACTTTCGAGCCAGACATGAACGAGCATCCATCCGGTTTCGATCACGACTATCTTGCCGAGGCGGCGACACTCTTGGCGCATGACGAACCGTTTCCCGGCGGTGCGGTGGTGCCGCCGATCTACCAGACCTCGCTGTTCACCTTCGCCAATTATGCCGAGATGGCAGACACTTTTGCCGGCAAACGACGGCAGCCGATCTATTCGCGTGGTGACAATCCGACGGTGATGGAGTTCGAGGCGCGTGTCGCCGCGCTCGAAGGTGCCGAGGCAGCGCGCGGCTTTTCCAGCGGCATGGCGGCGATCAGCGCCACGGTGCTTGCCTTCGTTGGGGCAGGCGAGCGCATTGTGGCGGTGCGCAATTGCTATGGCGATGCCTACCGGCTGTTCGAGCGGCTGTTACCGCGGCTCAACATCAAGGTCGACTATGTCGACGGCTCCGACCCGGACGCGGTTGCGGCGGCACTTCCCGGCGCCAAGCTGCTCTACCTGGAAAGCCCGACCTCGATGATGTTCGAGCTGCAGGACATCGCGCATCTGACGCGGTTGGCCAAGGAGCAGGGCATCGTCACCACGATCGACAATTCCTGGGCGACGCCAGTGTTCCAGAAGCCGATCACGCATGGCGTCGACCTCGTGCTGCATTCGGCCTCGAAATATCTCGGCGGCCACAGCGACACCGTCGCCGGCGTCGTGGCGGGTTCGGCCGCCCATATCAAGCACATCAACGAGCAGACCTATTCCTATCTCGGCGGCAAGCTGTCACCGTTCGAGGCGTGGCTTTTGTTGCGCGGCCTGCGCACGCTGGCGCTGCGCCTGCCGCACCACATGAAGAGCGGCCTGACCATCGCCGAACGGCTGAAGGCGCATGCCAATGTCGAGCGGGTCAACCATCCCGTCTATTCGAACCATCCAGGCAAGGCGACACTGGCCGGCTATGCCGGTCTGTTCTCCTTCGAGGTGACGGACGATATCGACATCCCCGTTTTCGTCGATGCGCTGAAATATTTCCGCATCGGCGTCAGCTGGGGCGGGCATGAAAGCCTGGTCGTGCCGGCCAAGGCGTCGCTGGAGCAGACGCCGGGCCTGAATTCGATGGCGCGCTTCGGCGTCAGCCCCCGAACCATCCGCTTCAATGTCGGATTGGAGAGTGTCGAAGACCTGTGGGCTGATGTCGCCCAAGCCTTCGAAAAAGCCAGAAAATAACAAGCGGGTTCAAAATGGGAGTCTTGAACATGAAAAAACTGACCGTCATGCTTGCCACCGTTGCGGGGCTGGCGATTTTCGCCGGAAGCGCTATGGCCGATTCGACCCTGAAAATGGTCGAAGTCATCACCAGCCCGCCACGCACCGAATTCCTGAAGAAGCAGATTGCCGAGTTCGAAACGGCCAATCCGGGCGTCAAGGTCGAGCTGATCTCGCTGCCCTGGGGCCAGGCTTTCGAGAAATTCCTCACCATGGTGCAGGCCGGCGATACGCCCGATATCGTCGAGATGCCGGAACGCTGGATGGGCCTCTATGCCAACAATGCCCAGCTGGAGGATCTCGGCCCGTATATGGCCAAATGGGACGACGCCAAGACGCTCGGCGACCGCGCCAAGCAGTTCGGCTCGACCGTCAACAACACCCAGTTCATGATCCCCTACGGCTACTATGTGAACGCGCTGTTCTGGAACAAGAAACTGTTCAAAGAGGCCGGCCTCGATGGCCCGCCGGCGACGCTTGATGATTTCATTGCCGATTCCAAGAAGATTTCCGCGCTCCCGGGGAAGTACGGCTACTGCCTGCGCGGCGGGCCGGGCGCCTTCAACGGCATGCACATGTTCATGAACATCGCCGCCGGCAAGGGTGGCTACTTCAACGAGGACGGCACCTCGACGATCAACGACGAAGGCTCGGTCAAGGGCCTGCAGATGCTGGCCGACATGTACAAGGACGGCCTGGCGCCGAAAGATGCGGTGAGCTGGGGCTTCAACGAAACGGTCACCGGCTTCTACTCCGGCACCTGCGCCATGCTCAACCAGGATCCGGACGCGCTGCTCGGCATCGCCGACAAGATGAGCGCCGACGACTTCGCCGTGGCGCCGATGCCGGTCGGGCCGAGCGGCAAGTCCTATCCGACGCTGGGCTATGCCGGCTGGGCGATGTTTGCCAACTCGCAGCACAAGGACGATGCCTGGAAGCTGATGGCGACGCTGCTGTCGCCGAAGGACAATCTCGAATGGGCCAAGGAAGTCGGCGTCGTCCCGATCCACAAGGGCGCCGACCAGGATGCCCATTTCAAGACCGAGCAGTTCAAGGGCTGGTTCACGGAGCTCAGCGATACCTCCAAATATGAAATGGTGACCCCGCCGACGCATCTGGAGAACCTCGGCAACTTCGTCGACCAGGTGGCGATCAAGAATTTTCAGGAAGTCCTGCTTGGCCAGAAGACGGCCAAGGAAGCGGCCGACGCATGGGCCACGTTCCTGACCAAGGAACAGCAGGACTGGCTGGCCAAGAACAAGAAGTAGCCGCCTTTTTTCCTTCTCCCCGTTTCACGGGGAGAAGGTGGCCCGATAGGGCCGGATGAGGGGCGGCGCCAAGTTCTGTCAGCTCAGCACTGCCCCTCATCTGCCTGCCGGCATCTTCTCCCCGTATAGTGACGGGGAGAAGGACGCTGTCCCCGACGCCGCTCCAGGGAGCCGATCCTCACCCAATGACCTACGCCGTGTCCGAAATACGATCCGCCGGCAAGCCGCGTCGCAAGCGGCTCTCGAACGCCGCAATCGAGCCATGGCTGTATCTCAGCCCGGCGATCATCCTGCTGGTCGTGGTGCTTCTGGTGCCGCTCATCATCGGCATCAGCTACTCCTTCCGCAAATTCTCGGCTTTCAAATCGGAATATGTCGGGCTCGGACAGTATCAGGCGATGCTGTCGGACCAGGTGCTCGGGCAGGCGCTGGTCAACACGCTGTGGTGGACAGTCGCCAGCCTCTTCTTCCAGTTCTTCCTTGGCCTTGGCCTGGCGCTGCTTCTCGACAAACCGTTCGTCGGACGCAAATTTGTCCAGGCTGTGGTCTTTCTGCCATGGGCCGTGCCTTCGTTCCTGTCGGGCCTGACCTGGGCATGGCTGTTCAACCCGATCATCGGACCGCTGCCGCACTGGCTCTTCGCATTGGGGCTCAGGGCTGAGTCGACCACCAGCATCCTGTCCGACCCGGCCACCGCGATGTGGGGGCCGATCATCGCAAACATCTGGTTCGGCATCCCGTTCTTCGCCATCACGCTGCTCGCGGCGCTCAAGTCGATCCCGTCGGAACTGCATGAAGCCGCTGCCATCGACGGTGCCTCGCCGTGGCAGCGCTTCACCAAGGTGACGCTGCCGTTCCTGGCGCCAACCATCGCCATCACCGTCATGCTGCGCACCATCTGGATCGCCACATTTGCCGACCTGATCTTTGTGATGACGGCAGGCGGTCCCGCCGGGTCGACAAGCACCGTGCCGGTCTACATCTATGTCAGCGCCTTCAAGTCCCTGGACAAGGGCTACGCCTCGGCGGTGGCGGTGCTGCTGCTCGTCTTGCTCATCGTCTATGCCGTGGCGCTGATCGGCATTCGGCGCTCAATCGTGAGGCACGTCTGATGATCGCCGGGCGCTCCACCTCTTCACGCTTTCTCAGCGGTATCGGCCTCTACGGCGCCATCGCGACCTACATGATCTTCGCGCTGTTCCCGATCTTCTGGACACTGAAAATATCGGTCACGCCGGAGCGATTGCTCTATTCCGAAGGCATCACCTTGTGGCCGTCGCAGACGACCTTTCAGAATTTCTATACCGTTCTGGAAGTCTCTGATTTCCCACGCTATTTCCTGAACAGTGTCATCGTTTCGATGGCGACGGCGGCGTTGGTGACGGTCATTGCCACGCTCGCCGGCTATGCCATGTCGCGCTTCACCTTCCGCGGCAAGGCGGCGCTCGCCATCATGCTGCTTTTGACCCAAACCTTCCCGCTGGTGATGGTCATTCCGCCGATCTACCGCGTCATGGGCGAGCTTGGCCTCACCAACAGCCTGATCGGGCTGATCATCATCTACACTGCCTTCAACACAGCCTTCGCCACCTTCCTGATGCAGTCCTTCTTCGATGGTATCCCAAAGGACCTGGAAGAGGCGGCAATGATCGACGGCTGCACGCGCGCTGAGGCCATGCGCAAGGTGATCGTGCCGCTGACGCTGCCCGGCATGGGTGCGACACTGGGTTTCGTCTTCACAGCTGCCTGGAGCGAGCTGTTGTTCGCGCTGATGCTGATTTCCAGCGATGACAAGAAAACCTTCGCGGTTGGGCTGCTCACCTACATAGGCAAGTTCGCCGTCGACTGGGGACAGATGATGGCCGCGTCCGTCCTGGCGCTGATCCCGGTCTGCATCTTCTTCGCCTTCCTGCAACGCTATCTCGTCACCGGCCTGACCGCCGGCGCCGTCAAAGGATAGATCGATGGCCTCTGTTACGCTCGAAAAAGTCCGCAAGGATTATGGCGCCGTCCGCGTCCTGCACGCGGTCGACCTTGAAATCGCCGATGGCGAGTTCGTCGTCCTGGTTGGGCCGTCAGGCTGCGGCAAGTCCACGCTCTTGCGCATGATCGCCGGGCTGGAGGAGGCTTCCGGCGGCGAGATCCGCATCGGCGAGCGGCTGGTCAATGATGTAGCACCCAAGGACCGCGACATCGCCATGGTGTTCCAGTCCTACGCGCTCTATCCGCATATGGACGTGTCGAAGAACATGGGTTTCAGCCTGCTCTTGAAGAAGGCGGAGAAGGCGACGATCGACGCGAGGGTGGACGGCGCCGCCAAGCGGCTCGGGCTCGACACGTTCCTGCAGCGCTTGCCGCGGCAACTTTCCGGCGGCCAGCGTCAGCGCGTCGCCATGGGCCGTGCGATTGTGCGCGACCCCAAGGTCTTCCTGTTCGACGAGCCGCTGTCGAACCTCGACGCCAAGCTGCGCGTCCATATGCGCGCCGAGATCAAGGCACTGCACCAGCAACTGAAGACGACATCGGTCTACGTCACGCACGACCAGATCGAGGCGATGACCATGGCTGACCGGATTGTCGTCATGCATGACGGGCTGATCCAGCAGGTCGGCGCGCCGCTCGATCTCTATGACCGGCCGGCCAACATGTTCGTCGCTGGCTTCATCGGTTCACCCGGCATGAATTTTCTGCCGGCGACGGTTCGTCAGCGTGGTACGTCGGAGGCCGTACTGGCCGATGGCCAGGCGCTGCGCCTGCCGGAAGGCCTGCCGCTGAAGGACGGTGACGCCATCACCGTCGGTCTGCGGCCCGAGCATATCCGGCTGGCGGATGACGGGGCGTTGAAGGGCGAGGTGGGGGTGGTGGAGCCACTCGGGCTTTCGACGCAGTTCTACGTCAAATTGGCCAGCCAGCAGCTTTGCGTCTTTGCCATGGGCCGCGCCGGCGTGAAGCCCGGCGACGTGGTGCGGCTGGCGGCCGATCCGGAGTCGCTGCATTTGTTCGATCCGAAAAACGGTGATCGCGTCGGCTGAGGGAACTCGGCCCGGGCTGAGGGCACTCGGGACGCGATCGACCAGTTGCATGTCTACACAAGGCGCTGAATCTGCGGAACTGCAGGACCTGCGGATACGAACGGCCGCATCAGGCGCGGATGTCGGGTGGGAAGTAGAAGGGAAGGTTATATCTCGATTGACTAAAATAATGGAACGTCCAGCAGACATTTCCGGAACCGAACAGGACCCCTCAGACCTTTGCGTGTAGGGCACAAGACTTTAGTCCCGCCGTCTTCTAAAAAGAACGGAAGCCATTTCGTCACGAAGTAGGGCCGCCATACGAGAGGTCAATACCGGCGGCTGCCTCCGGAAATATGGGCGAATCGGTGGTGTGCGGGTATGGTGCGATCGCGGAAGGTGGCCGTGGCGTCTAACCGCGAGGGTTTCTTCTAGGCAGCGGCGAGCTGTCCATTGGGTTCTCAGCTGACTTGGCTGATCGCCGCTCCTTTAGCCACAGGGACTTTTTTCTTCTTGCCAGAATCTCGTCTCGAACGCTGTCTTCGGCGAGCACATCGCCATGCGTCGCGGCAATCGCGTAGTCGGCTCTGTTTGTTCGATAGTCACCTTTTTGAATGGACATCGTTTTCTCCCAGGTCGAGGCATTTCCCCCTTTTAGCCTGACGCTGAAACTAACTGCCTATCCATCGTGCGAGTCTACCAATTGGCGATTGTATTAAAACGATACACTCCGTAGGTGTGGTGATTGCGAGAGAGGCTCGCTCGTGCGGGGGGCTTTTTCATTGACCCTGTTGAGACTCTTGCTGCTGTGCTGCGGCAAGCGGGCTCGGAGCTTGCGGCGCAGGTTCCGTAGAAGGTGCAGGGGGATTATCGGAGGCAGGCTGAGGTGCAGGCTGGGCTGCCTCCTCGGTCAGAACTTGGTCAGTCCTGGCCTTGATCTCGTCGGCCGTCTGCTGCTTATCAGCCCGTTGCTGACAGCGAAGCCAGCAGCCAGAGCAACAAGGGCTGCAATGATTGCAGCTTTCAACTTCTTCGACATCCGTAGGGGCCCTGTTCATGACACCCTGCCAGCCCACACGACCGAGGGTGCCGCAACCATGGCGACGGTCAATCCTTTTGGCTGGAGGCTTTGCGCGGATGCAATGACATCAATTGGCTATAAACGAAAAACGCCGCCCACTGGGCGGCGTTTCGGCATTGCAGAAGGAAAACCCAGATTACTTGATCTTGGTTTCCTTGAATTCGACGTGCTTCTTGGCGACCGGGTCGTACTTGCGGAACGACAGCTTGTCCGTCTTGGTACGGCTGTTCTTGCTGGTCACGTAGAAGAAACCGGTGTCGGCGGTCGACAGAAGCTTGATCTTGATGTTTGCGGCTTTGGCCATGATATCAGTCCGTTTGTTCGTGGGGTTTTGGCCGCTGGAGCACGGGGAAACACCCGGACGCGGGAAACTTGGCGCGACACATAAAGAACGCGCCCGGAAAGTCAAGCCCGGTAGGTCCTGTGCGACCCGCCTGAGCCGACTGGTGAGCGGAAATCATGCGGTTTCTGTCGCCGATGCCGCAACCTTCTTCCAGTCGCCGGTCGTGTTCCACCAGCGATTCGGATTGGCGCGGTCGTCCAGCCCTTTGGAACGGCTGGCAAGGATCGGCTGAATGCGGATCACCGGTTCCTGGTAGGAATGGGCCTGGAAAATCGCCTCGACGACGCGGGCGGCCAGCGTCTGGTCGTCCGGCAGTTCGAAGGAAACCTCAACCGTGCCGGGGCGCCGCCGCAATTCCGTTTCGGCGCTGGCGGCCGCACCGTCAAGCGGCCTGTAGCGTTCGATGCCGTGCGCCGACTGATAGGCATTACGGTCATATTTGCCCATGGCCAGCGGTGCGATCGCGACCACCGCGTCCATGATGCGGTCGACATCGGCGGCCGGGGCCTGGAAGGTCACAAGCAGAAGCAGTGTCATTCGTAGCGATGTGGTTTCAAAGCCGCTGTCGATCATGGAAGTGTCCTCAAGTGTTTTGGGACACCCTTTTAGCCCTGTGCTCCTGACACGGTTCTGTCAGCAGCCTGTCATCGGCCAATGCGAATGCAGGGCCGGTAGCAGTCGCGCTACAGGAGGATCTTGCGGACCAGCCTGACGGCGACCAAAGCAATGTAGGCGGCGAAGAACAGGCCTAGCGACCAGCCGAAGCCGGACGGACCGAACGCATCCATGCCGATGCCGATCGCTTGCGGGCCGAGCACCATGCCGACGCCGTAGCACAGCACGAAGGCGGCGTTGGCCGACGCCAGTTCGTGGCCCGAAAGCTGCGAGCCGAGATGGGCAAGGCCGATCGTGTACATGGCAGCGACGACGCCACCCCAGACAAACAGAAGTGCTGCCATCAAATGCCAGTTCTGGGCGAAGAAGGGCATGAAGACGGTGCCGACAAGACCGACCGTGGCGCAGGCAATCAGCAGATAGCGGCGGTCGCTGACGCGGTCGCTGATCATGCCGATCGGGATCTGCAGCAGCACGTTGCCAAGACCGATCATGGTCAGGAGAAGGGCTGCGTCGGCCTCGGAATAGCCGATGCGGCTGCCATAGATCGGAAACAGCGCAAAGCCGCCGGTTTCCACCGCACCGAACACCAGCACGGCCGCGGTCGCCGACGGCACCAGCCAGATGTAGCGCAGGAAATTGCTGGTCTCGCCGTCGGAGGCGATCGACGGGCTCTCGTTGCGCGCCGCCAGCACGGGTATGGCTGCCAGCGTCACCAGACCGATGATGACGCCGAACGGCCTGAAGCCTGAGCTGCCGAGATGGGCGAACAGCCACGGCCCGGCGGCAAAGCCAAGCGACAGAACCGTTGCGTAAATGCCCAGCACAAGGCCGCGCCGGTGCGGCGGCGCCGAGGTGCTGATCCAGAATTCAGACAGGATGAACAGCACCGTCAGCGCGATGTGCAGCACGATGCGCAGCGGAAACCACATCCAGAAATCGGGCGCGAAATGAAAGCCGACAAAGGCAAGCGCGCCGGTCGCGATCATCGCAATCATGGTCCAGGCAACGCCGAAGCGCATGGCGAGTGGCGTCGCCAGCGGCGCGCCGGCGATCGAGGCGAGGCCGGCGACGGCCGTGTTGAGGCCGATCATCGAGGCCGAATGGCCGCGTGTTTCCAGGATGACGCTGAGCAGCGGCATGCCAAGGCCGATGGCGATGCCGACGACGCTGATCGACGAGATCGCCGCCACCATCGGCAGCCAGTGTACGCGTTCGTCGCCCTGTGGTTGGGTATCGACCGTCATGGGGATGCTGAATACTCTACAGAAGTTCGCGGGTGAAGCGGTTGCGGACAAGCCGGTAGAAGGGCACGGGACCGCCCGGACGCAACAGCGGATCATGGGCGAGGCGCTTTTGCAGCTCGTCCAGGATCATTCGGGTGATGTCGGGTATGTCGGCTTCCCTGGCCTTGGCAAGCGGCAACCAGACCAGCTCTTCGAGTTCGTTGGTCGGGCCGCCACCGGGCAGTTCGACTGCGACGTCGTCGCGCCAGGCGCTAAAGAAGCGCGTGTCGAAGCGGCGCACCCGGTTGGGCGGCGTGATGGCGCGCGCGACGAAGCGCAGCATGTCCAGAGAGGGCTGCACGCCGTGTTCGGCAAAACCTTGCCAATCGGGCCTGACGGTGGCGAAAGCGCCTTTGCGGCCGATCAGCAATCCGGCTTCCTCATAGGTCTCGCGGATGGCCGACAAGGCGATGGCGCGGGCTCGTGCGGCGCTTATGCGCCCCGGCCCGGCGATCAGCCTGGCTTCCTGCTCCGGGTGCAATGCAGCGGCGACCGGGATGCGGCTGTCGGCCGGATCGGTGCGGCCGCCGGGAAAGACGAACTTGCCCGGCATGAAGGCGTGGCCGGCATGGCGGCGGCCCATCAGAACCAGCACGTCATCGCCCTTGCGGTCGAGCAGGATCAGGGTTGCCGCGTCGCGCGGCCGAATTGGCCGGTCGCTATGAGCGATGATGCTCCGCTCGATCTTGTCGACTTCCGCCTTGGTCATACCGTCCATGCGCAGGACCTAGCGGAAACTTCTGGCAAGCGAAAGTGGCCTTTCACGGTCGGTATGTTGCGCCAGGGCGCATTCTTGGCTGCGACTCAGGCTCCGGGATGCGGCTCGATCACGTCGTGTTCGTCGCCGAAGCCGTGCATATAGAAGGCCCATTGCAGTCCGATGACGGCACCCTTGACCGGTTGCAGCAGTGCGACCGACAGAAGGATGGTCAGCGGCACCCAGATGGCGATGTGCTGCCATGTGGACAAGGTGGAGGTCGCCTCGACGCCCATGAAAGCGCCGAGCACGATGTGACCGACGATGACGATGACGAGATAGGCAGGCAGGTCGTCGGCGCGGTGGTGATGCAGTTCCTCACCGCAGACGCTGCATGTGTCGACGGTCTTGGTGAAGGCGCGAAACAGCTTGCCTTCGCCGCAATGCGGGCAGCGGCCGAGCAGGCCGCGCTTCATCGCCGTCCACAGCGGGCGGGCGACCCGGCCCGAGTGATGTTCTCCGCCGAAAACCTGTTCTTCAATGGCTGTTGTCATCATCGTCTCCTGCCGCGCGAACCCGGTCGCGATTGCGACGCGCGGGCGCGGCCCTTGGCCTTGTGAAACGACCGTTTGGAGCCCGGCAAAGGCTTCGGGTCGGTCAACATCTCGAAGCGCATCGCGCCGGCCATCGGTGCCACCTCGACGAGTCGGACTTCGACGCGGTCCGCGAGCTGGTAGCCTTTGCCCGAGCGTTCTCCGAACAGGGAGCGGGCCGTTTCGTCGTATATATAGTAATCGCCGTTCAATGTTGACACCGGGATGAAACCATCCGCGCCGTACTGCGGCAATTGGACAAATAGTCCTGATTTGGTGACGCCGGAGATGCGGGCATCGAACCGGTCGTCGATGCGCTCGGCGAGATAGGCGGCGATCAGACGGTCGACCGTGTCGCGCTCGGCCGCCATTGCGCGGCGTTCCGTGCCTGAGATCAGCACCGCGACATCTTCGAGCCGTGCCGCTTCGTCCTGCGTCAGCCCGCCCGGGCCCAGGCCGAGTGCGGCAATAAGTCCGCGATGAACGATCAAATCGGCATAGCGGCGGATCGGCGAGGTGAAATGGGCGTAGCGCCTGAGGTTGAGACCGAAATGGCCGATGTTCTTGGGCGAGTATTCGGCCTGGCTCTGCGAGCGCAGCACCACTTCGTTGACCAAGCCTTCATTGTCGGCGCCGCGCACGCGCTCCAGGATGCCGTTGAACTGGCTTGGCTGCATCTGCGCGCCGCGGGCGAGCGACAGGCCAAGCGTCTGCAGGAACTCGCGCAACGATTCCTGCTTGGCGAGCGACGGCGCGTCGTGGACGCGGTAGACCAGTTCCTGTTTCTTCGCTTCCAGCGTCTCGGCGGCGGCAACATTGGCCTGGATCATGAATTCTTCGATGAGCTTGTGGGCATCGAGCCGTTCCGGCACGATGACGCGATCGACGGTGCCGTCCGGCTTGAGCAGGATCTTGCGCTCCGGCAGATCGAGTTCGAGCGGCTGGCGGCCATCGCGGCCACGCTTGAGGATCGCATAGGCGTCCCACAGCGGCTTCAGCACCGTGTCGAGGATTGGACCGGTCTTTTCGTCAGGCACGCCGTCAATCGCCGCCTGAGCCTGTTGGTAGGCGAGCTTTGCCGCCGACTTCATCATGACACGATGGAAGGAGTGCCTGAGCTTGCGGCCCTCGGCCGAAAAAACCATGCGCACGGCGAGCGCCGGCCGGTCCTGGCCCTCGCGTAGCGAGCAGAGATCGTTGGAGATGCGTTCGGGCAGCATCGGCACGACGCGATCGGGGAAATAGACCGAATTGCCGCGCTTCAGCGCTTCGCGATCGAGCGCCGTGCCATAGCGCACATAGGCGGCGACGTCGGCGATCGCCACAGTGGCGACCACGCCGCCCGGGTTCTTCTCGTCGAGATCGGGTGTAGCGAAGACGGCGTCGTCATGGTCCTTGGCGTTGGCCGGATCGATGGTGACCAGCGGCAGGTCGCGCCAGTCCTCGCGGTGATCAAGCGTCGCCGGCTTGACGGCTTCGGATTCAGCGATGACGTCGGTCGGGAAAATATGCGGAATGTCATGCGCGTGTATGGCGATCATCGAGACCGCCTTTTCGCTGGTCAGCGAACCCAGCACGTTGAGCACCTTGGCTCTCGGCAAGCCATAGCGGGAGGCCCTTGCGGGCTCGACCTCGACCAGGTCGCCGTTCTTGGCGCCGTTCTGGAATTCCTTGTCGACAATCAGTTCGGGCTGACGCCGTTCCACCGGTTCGATGCGGAAGGTGCCGTCCTGCAGGATGCGAAAGACACCGAGCACGGCATCGGTGCGCTTCTCGAAAATCTTCATCACCCGCCCGGTGTAGGCGGGGCCGGTCGCTTCGTTGGTCGGAAAGGTTTTTGCCAGCACGCGGTCGCCGATGCCGGGCGCCGGGCCGCTGCCGCCACGCGACACGCGGATCGAGACGACGGGCGGTTCGCCCGTGCCCACGGCCTCGGCCGGGTGTGCCAGCAAAATGCCATCGCCGTCGCGGCCGAAGATGTCGAGCACGGCGACATGGGGCAGGGCGCCGACGCGGGCCAGTTGCTTGCGCTCCTTGGTCAGGACGCCTTCGTCCTGCAGGTCGCGCAAAATGTCCTTCAGCCAGATGCGGTCGTCGCCGCGCAGCGCGAACGCCTTGGCAATGTCGCGTTTTCCCGCGCGATCGGGATTTTCGGCGATGTAGCGCAGGATTTCGTCACGCGATGGCCGATAGTCGTCCTTGACCTTGGCCCTCGTGTCGGCGGTGCGCGGATCGCCGTGGCTCCTACCGGTGATCCTGCGCGCCACGCTGTCCTACCCTTTTTTCTTCGCGGCCGGCTTCTTCGAAGCCGGCTTTTGGGCCGCCGTTTTCTTGGCTGTGGTTTTCTTGGCAGCAGGTGCCTTAGCCGCTGCCGCCTTGCGGAACGGCTTCTTGCCGCCACCGCCCTTGGCTTCCTTCTCGGCAATCAGCGCCAGCGCATCCTCGATCGTCACCGACTGCGGATCCCTGCCCTTGGGCAGGGTGGCGTTGACCTTGCCGAAATTCACGTAAGGCCCGTATTTGCCGTCGCGCACGACGATCTTGCCGCCGCCATCGGGATGGTCGCCAAGCTCCTTCAGCGCAGCGGCAGTGCCGCCATTGCGGCCGCCCTTGCCCTTCAGCTGCTTCTCGGCGATCACCGACACGGCGCGGTTGAGGCCGATCGAGAACACATCCTCGATGCTTTCGAGATTGGCATAGGTGCCGTCATGCAGCACGAACGGGCCGTAGCGGCCGAGCCCGGCCGAGATCATCTTGGCCGTTTCCGGATGCTGGCCGACATCGCGCGGCAGCGACAACAGGGCGAGCGCCTTCTCGTGGTCGATCGACTCTGCCGTCCAGCCCTTGGGCAGGCTGGAACGCTTGGCTTCCTTGCCGTCGCCGCGCTGCAGATAGGGGCCAAAGCGGCCGCTGCGCAGCGTGATTTCCTCTGACGTGTAGGGATCCTTGCCGATCACCTTGGTGCCGTCCTCGCCGCCGCCATTCTCGCCATTCGGGTTGGCGGCGTCGCCGAGCTGGCGGGTGAAGGAGCATTCGGGATAGTTGGAGCAGCCGACAAAGGCGCCGAACTTGCCGAGCTTCAGCGACAGGTTGCCGGAGCCGCATTTCGGGCAGATGCGCGGGTTCGAACCGTCTTCGCGCGCCGGAAACACCAGCGGCGCCAGTTCTTCATTCAGCGCGTCGAGCACATCGGTGACGCGCAGTTCCTTGATGTCGGCGACGGCGCCGGAAAAATCCTTCCAGAAATCGCGCAGCACGTCCTTCCAGGCGAGCTTGCCGTCGGAAATCTCGTCGAGCTTTTCCTCGAGGGATGCGGTGAAGTCGTACTCGACATAGCGCTTGAAGAAGCTTTCGAGGAAAGCAGACAGCAGCCGGCCCTTAGCCTGCGGCACCAGCCGGCGCTTGTCGATGGTGACGTAGTCGCGGTCTTCGAGCGTCTTCAGGATCGCCGTATAGGTAGAAGGCCGGCCGATGCCGAGCTCTTCCAGCTTCTTGATCAGCGAGGCTTCGGAATAACGCGGCGGCGGCTCTGTGGTGTGCTGGGTGGCGTTGATCGACTGACGGGCAAGCTGTTCGCCGGCACGGATTTCGGGCAGGCGGCGATTTTCCTCGTCTTCCGCATCGTCGTCCTTCTGATCGGTGTAGGCGGCGATGAAGCCGTCGAAGCGGACAACCGAACCGATGGCGCGAAGCTCAGCGGTGCGCGATCCATTGACCGCCTCGATCTCGGCGGTGGTGCGCTCGATCTCGGCGGACTGCATCTGGCTGGCGATGGCGCGCTTCCAGATCAATTCATAGAGCCGCATCTGGTCGGAATCGAGATATTGCCTGACCGATGCCGGGGTGCGCATGAAATCCGTCGGGCGGATCGCTTCGTGCGCCTCCTGGGCGTTCTTGGCTTTGGCGGTATATTGGCGCGGCTTTTCCGGCAGGTATTTTGCGCCGAATTCTTTGGCGATGGCGTCGCGGGCGGCCGAGATTGCCTCGGGCGCCATCTGCACGCCGTCGGTTCGCATATAGGTGATGAGGCCGGTGGTCTCGCCGCCGATCTCCATGCCTTCATAGAGCCGCTGCGCCACCTGCATGGTGCGGCTGGCCGAGAAGCCGAGGCCCGACGAGGCGGCCTGCTGCAACGTCGAGGTGGTGAAGGGCGGGCCGGGATTGCGCTTGGTCGGCTTGGCTTCGACCGACACTGCCTTGAAGGTCGCGCCTTCAAGCATCGACTTGATGTCGTCGGCCTGTGCCTTGTTGGAAATGTCGAGCTTTTGCAGCTTCTTGCGATCGAAGGCGGTCAGCCGCGCTTCGAAATTCTCGTTGCGTGGCGTGCCCAGCAGAGCTGCGATCTGCCAGTATTCCTCACGGATGAAGCGCTCGATCTCGGATTCGCGGTCGCAGACCAGACGTAGCGCAACCGATTGGACGCGGCCGGCCGAGCGGGCGCCCGGCAGCTTGCGCCACAGCACCGGCGACAGCGTGAAGCCGACGAGATAATCCAGCGCCCGGCGGGCGAGATAGGCATCGACCAGCGGCGCATCGATCTGGCGCGGATTGGCCATCGCCTCCAGCACCGACGATTTGGTGATGGCGTTGAAGACGACGCGGCTAACCGGCTTGTCCTTCAGCGCGCGCTTCTGCTTCAGCACTTCCAGCACATGCCAGGAAATGGCTTCGCCCTCGCGATCCGGGTCGGTGGCGAGGATCAGGCCGTCCGCATCTTTGACCGCTTTGGCGATGTCGGCGAGGCGCTTGCCAGAGGCGGTGTCGACCGCCCAGGACATGGCGAAATCCTCATCCGGACGCACCGAACCATCTTTGGCCGGCAAATCGCGGACATGGCCGAACGAGGCCAGAACCTTGTAGTTCTTGCCGAGGTATTTGTTGATTGTCTTCGCCTTGGCCGGCGATTCGACGACGACGACGTCCATGAGGTCTCATATCAGCTGTGGTGCGGCAGAAGAATTCCGCTGCGCGCGACGAAATCTCGTTCTATTTGTTGCTCACATGGCCGCGCTTTTGCATCCGGTCAAGGGGAAGCGCCCAAATTGCGAGGCTGTCCGCAGCAATACACTCTTAGAGTGTATGGAGAAAATCACAGAATTTTGGGAAAGGGAGATGGTGGGCCTGAACCAGCGGAAACGACCCGATTCATTTTTCCACCGAGTCGCTGAAATGCTGCCCCGATCCGTAACGGGCGACATTATAACAGGCTGATTGATACTGGCCGCCGGCTGCATGGAGCGATGCCCGGCGACCAGCCCTTGTTCCGCCACCATGCGGGAATGGCGTATTTAGTTGGCCTTGACGATATGCCAGACCTCGCCGACACCGTCGCCGGCCACGTCGCCGGCCTTCTTGTCCTTGATGAAGGTATAGACCGGCTTGCCGTCATAGGCCCACATCTTGGTGCCGTCGGTGCGGTCGACAACGCTCCATTCGTCGTCCGCCTTGGCGCCGGCTTCGGCCTTCAGCGGCGGCCAATTGGTGGCACATTTGTCGTAGCAATTGGTCTTGCCCTTCTCGTCCTTGTCATAAGTATAAAGCGTCATGCCGTTGGCATCGGTGTAGATCTTGGTGCCATTGACCTCGGCTTCCTTCCACGCGTCGGCCGCGAAAGATGCGGCGGTGCTGAGCAAAAGCGCTGCCAGCCCTACGGTTATGGTTTTCATGGAAATCTCCCTGACTGATATCTGGAGACGCGCGGGAAATCGCGGCCTCACTGTATCAACGCCTGCGGGCTGCCGTTTCTTCCCCGGCAGGTGCGTCGGCCAGGGATGATCAAGGGATGATCTTGCCAACACAATGGTGATTGGTGGACAAGGCTGCGCGTCGCTATATCGGCGTAACGGTATTGGAGTTCTTGGAAATGGCATTGGACATCGGCTATGTCAGCGCGGTCGGGGCGGGAGCCATCTCGTTCCTGTCGCCTTGCGTACTGCCGCTGGTGCCGCCCTATCTCTGCTATATGGCCGGCGTCTCGGTCGACGATTTCCGCGGCAATGCGGGAACTACGGCGAGGGAAGGCGCGCGCGGTGCGCTGCTTTATTCCTCGATCGCCTTCGTGCTCGGCTTCTCGACCGTCTTTGTCGCGCTGGGCGCCGGCGCCTCGACCATCGGCCGGCTGCTGCGCGTCTGGCAGGAGCCGCTGGCGATGGGCGCCGGTGTGCTGATCATCTTGATGGGCCTGAATTTCCTCGGCGTGTTGCGCATCCCACTGCTGTCGCGCGAGGCGCGCTTCCAGTCGCAAGGCAAGCCGGCAAGTGCGATCGCGGCCTATGTCATGGGACTGGCCTTTGCCTTCGGCTGGACGCCCTGCATCGGCCCGGTGCTGGGGCCGATCCTGACGCTGGCCGGCGGCCGCGAGACGGTGGGCGAGGGCGCGTTGCTGCTAGCCGCCTATTCGCTTGGGCTGGGCATCCCGTTCCTGATCGCAGCGCTGTTTTCCGGCGCCTTCATGCGCTTTCTCAGCAGATTCCGCGTCCATCTCGGCCGCGTCGAAAAGGCCATCGGTGCGCTGCTGGTGGTCGCCGGCGTGTTTTTCCTCACCGGTGGCGTGCAGACCGTGTCCTACTGGCTGCTGGAGAATTTTCCGGTGCTGGGGCGGCTGGGGTAGCTTTTTTTCGGATGCCGAACGCATTTTCTGCGTTCGAATGGATCGTTGAACTACTGATTAAAAGTAAGTTGCTCATCCGATCTCATCGGAATTTAACCGCATTGGTGCAGCATGGCGCCACTGCTAGCATGTTTTGATTCCCAACCCTTTCATATGGTTGTCCATCCATGAGCCAGAGATCCTGCCTGTCCGTCATCCTCGCCGCCGGCGAAGGCACGCGCATGAAGAGCGTGCTGCCGAAGGTGCTGCACCAGATCGCCGGCCTGCCGATGGTCGCCCATGTGGTGAAGGCAGCCGAAGCAGCCGGCGCCGGCAGCCAGGCGCTGGTGATTGGCCATGGCGCGGACGAGATGCGCAAGGCGGCGGCAAAGTTTGCGCCAAAGGCCGAGACCTTCGTGCAGGAAAAGCGCCTTGGCACTGCGCACGCCGTTCTGGCCGCGCACGATGCGATATCAAAGGGTTATGACGATATTCTCGTCATGTTTGGCGACACGCCGCTGATCGACGCGGATGCGCTGACCGTGGCGCGGCTGAAACTGGCGGAAGGCGCTGCCGTCGTGGTGATCGGTTTCCGCCCGCCCAGTCCGACCGGTTATGGCCGGCTGATCGAGAAGGACGGCAAGCTGGTCGCCATCCGCGAGGAGAAGGATTGCTCCGAGGAGGAGAGGAAAATAACCTTCTGCAATGCCGGCATGATGGCGGTGGCCGGTGCCCACGCGCTGAAGCTGCTCGACGCGGTTGGCAACAAGAATGCCAAGGGTGAGTATTATCTCACCGACATTGTCGAGATCGCCGGCGCGCGAGGCCTCGATGTCATTGCCACCGAAGCCAGTTTCGAGAGCGCGCTCGGCATCAACAACCGCGCCGAACTGGCGCAAGCCGAGGGCATCTGGCAGGCGCGCCGCCGCCACGAAGTGATGCTATCGGGCGTGACGCTGATCGCGCCGGAGACCGTGTACTTCTCGCACGACACCGAGATCGGCGCCGACACGATCGTCGAACCCAATGTTTGGTTCGGTCCGGGGGTAAAGATCGCCACGGGAGCCAAGATCCATGCCTTCAGCCATATCGAGGGCGCCACCATCGCCTCGAATTGCGATGTCGGGCCGTTCGCGCGGCTGCGGCCGGGTGCCGATCTCAAGCGGAAGGCCAAGGTCGGCAATTTCTGCGAGGTTAAGCAGGCTGTTATCGAGGAGGGCGCTAAGGTCAACCATTTGACCTATATCGGCGACGCCCGCGTCGGCGCGGGCGCTAATATCGGCGCCGGCACCATCACCTGCAATTATGACGGCTATTCAAAGTTCTTCACCGACATCGGCGAGGGCGCCTTTGTCGGCTCGAATTCGTCGCTGGTGGCGCCTGTCACCATCGGCAAGGGCGGCTACATCGCCTCGGGCAGTGTCATCACCGAGAGCGTGCCAGAAGACGCGCTGGCCTTCGGCCGTGCCCGCCAGAAGACAATTCCTGGCAAGGGCAAAGAATTGCGCGAGCGCTTTGCTTCGGCCGCGGCTGCGAAGAAGAAGGCTACCGGCTCCGACCATTAGACGACGAGCAAGGCTACCGCAAAAGATGAATGGTCGACCACCGCAGCGGTGAAAAGCCGAACAATTTGGGTAACCCGATTGCAAGAGCGGTCTGTCATAGTGCATGCGTGCACAAATCGTTCCGTTATACGGGACGAAATGCAATGTGACTTTCGCGGCAGGCCGGCCATCCCTAAATAGCGCTGGTTTTCCACGGGGAATCGGGGACTGTCTGCATGTGCGGTATTGTTGGAATCGTCGGCCATTCGCAGGTTGCGCCGCTCATCGTCGATGCGCTGAAGCGGCTGGAATATCGCGGGTATGACTCGGCCGGCGTCGCCACTATCGAGCATGGTGAGCTTGGCCGCCGCCGCGCCGAAGGCAAGCTGATCAATCTCGAGCGCCGGCTCAAGGACGATCCACTCGCTGGCACGATCGGCATCGGTCACACACGCTGGGCGACGCATGGCGTGCCCAACGAGACCAATGCGCA
>NZ_QGGH01000016.1 GCF_003148495.1 Mesorhizobium loti | reverse complement strand
GCATGGTCGCCATGGTTGATCGTCTCATAGAGGCTCATGGCATAAGCGAGCGACACCCCAACCGCGATCGGCACGTCCATGTTCATGCGGCCGTGGCGCAGTGCATTCCAGGCCGAGCGGAAGAAGATGCCGCCGGCGAAGGCGAGCGCCGGGATGGCGATCAATGCGGAGACCCAGTGAAACAAGTCGCGGGTTGCACCTTCGGCGCCGGACCAGACCGAGACCGAAAGCAGCATGATGTTGCCTGCCGCGAAGCCGGCAACAGCGACGGCGCGGATCAACTCGGCAAGCGTCTTGTCCTTCTTATCAGCGTCGGCTTCGAACAGGTGCGCCTGAAAGCCCAGCCGTCCCAGCGCGGCGACAAACGGAGGCACAGAGTCCCCACGCCACCGGATCGCGACCCGTTTCGTCGACAGGTTGACACGAGCGCCTTCGACGCGATCGAGCCTTCCGAGAGCCGTCTCGATGGCCTGGATGCAGGCCGCGCAGTGAACCGTCGGCACTGAAAGGTCGGTCTGCCAAAGATTGTCGCCAAGCGATCGGCTCGCCAACCTGATCTCCTGGCTAGACGGCAGGACCGATGTGGTACTGGTCAGATCCAGCGCCAGTTCCGCGCTGGGTGCACAACAGCTCATTGCAGCGCTCCTTGCGAAATCATGATCCGGCGAACGTCGCGATAGGGCTCTGTCAGACCGGCATCGGCGTCGACTTCGACGATCCAGACGCCATCCCTTGGCAAGTGCTGCGCGGCAAATTCCTGGTCCGAGACGAGGGCGAGAGTGACGGCCTTGTCCCCAGCCTCGTAGGCGGGATGACGAAACAGTATCTTGACGCCATGCAAGGGGACCGGCTTGCCGGTGGTATCGCTCAAGCTGTAGCGGACCTCACCCCGAGCGATCGTCAGTTTGCCGGTCCAGCCGAGTGCCGCCTGCGCGCGCCCTTCCTCGGCCTTTCGGTTGAATTGCTGGCTGGCCACATAGGTGTTCTCGACGACAAGGCCGGTCCAGCTCGTGCTGGCGAGTGTCGCCATCGTGAGATTGACCGCGATGATCACGCCGAAAAAGCCGAGAATGGTGAGCAGCATGTGCCTGCCGGTGAACTCACGCGTCTTTTGCGTATTGGTGCTCATCTGGCGATCTCCGGGGCGTTGAAGGTGGCGGTGTATTCGTCCGATTCGAAGCTCGCTCTGTCCTCGACGCGGAACTTGAAGGTTTGTGCAGCGTGCCGAACCTCACCCGCTGGCTGGCGCACGAAGACCTTCAGCATGTTCAGCCGGTCGGGTTGGACCGCGATGGCGAAGAAGCGAGCTGCCGGCAGATCACTGCCGACGACGCTCATTTCGGCTCCCTGCAAGCCCTGCATCGTGACGACGATCGTCCTTGGCTCGGGGATCATGTTAAGCAGCTTGACGGTGTAACCGTTGCGGATCGAGCCGTCGGACAGGGTCACGAATTGCGGATTGCGGTCGTGCAGGACGTTGATCTCGAGTCGGTCGCGCGTCAGCAGCGAATAGATCAAGGCAAGCCCGACCGCCGTCCACGCGCCCATGTAGAAGAAGGTCCTCGGCCGGAAGATCTTGCGAATATGGAAATGCGCCAACCTGGCGGAGAATGTGCTGTCGGCCGTTCTGACGAGTGAAGGGTTCACGGGACCGGAGCCGCCTGCGGTCGCCACCGCCATGTTGGCGTTGTAGTCGGACAGCGTCGCATAGGAGATCAGCCCGCGCTCCTTGCCGAGCTTGTTCATGACGCCGTCGCAGGCATTAAGGCACAGCGCGCAAGTGATGCATTCGAGTTGCTGGCCGTCGCGAATGTCGATCCCCATCGGGCAGACTGCGACACAGGCATTGCAGTCGACGCAGTCACCGACCGGCTGCCCCGCAGCCTGGACCTTCTTGGCGTGCCGCGAACGAGGTTCGCCACGCCAGTCATTGTAGGTCACAGTGAGCGAATTCTCGTCGAGCATGGCAGCCTGGATGCGCGGCCACGGGCACATGTAGGTGCAGACTTGCTCGCGCATCAGCCCGCCGAATGTGTAGGTGGTGGCCGTCAGCACCGCGATGGTGACGTAGGCGACCGAAGCGGCGGTGCCGTTGAATACGTCGCCGATCAGCGTCGGCGCATCGGCTAAATAGAGGATCCAGGCGCCGCCGGTAGCTGCCGCTATGACCAGCCAGATGGCGTGTTTCGACACACGCAGCACCAGTTTGCGCGCGGTCCAGCGGCCGGCGTCGAGCTTCATGCGAGCGTTGCGATCGCCTTCGATCGCCCGCTCGACAACTAGGAAAAGATCGACCCATACCGTCTGCGGGCAGGTATAGCCGCACCAGGCGCGGCCGACGGTGGACGTGATCAGGAAGAGGCCGATGCCGGCCATCATCAAAAGGCCGGCGACATAGTAGAATTCCTGCGGCCATATCTCGATGAAGAAGACGTAGAAACGGCGGTTGGCAAGATCGATCAGCACGGCCTGATCAGGAGCAAACGGACCTCGATCCCAGCGCAACCAGGGCATCAGATAATAGATGCCCAGCGTGACCGCCATCACCAGCCATTTGAAGCGGCGAAAGCTGCCCGAGGCGCGTTTAGGGAAGATTTTCTTGCGCGGAGCATAGAGCGGCTGTCGTGTCTTGGCGGAGTTGACCGCTTTTGCCTCGAGCCGCTCCATCTGCGTTTTATCCAGCACGTGCATCTCCACTCGCGCGCGGCCTATGACATCGTTGTGCGACGGACTGCTTCGACAGACGTCCGGTCTGCAGTGAGCCCGCTTCGCCGTGTGGGCCGCGCCGCCTTGCTGCAGGTCAATCGCCGCATGCCGGAATGGTGTCGGGGCCCGACTCGTGCCGGGCCCCGTCGCTTGGCGGGGAGGGCCGAGAATAGGCTTCCGTTCCTATTCTCCGCCGCCAAGCGAATGGACATAAACCGCAAGTTCCTTAACCTTGGTCTCGCCGAGACGCCCGATCCAGGCCGGCATGACACCGTGCTTCGGCGCGCGGACTTGGACGGCGATGGCTGTCTCGCCGGGTGCGTAGAGCCAGATCGCATCGGTCAGATTGGGCGCGCCGAGCTCTTTGTTGCCTTTCGCATTATCGCCATGACAGGCGACGCAGTTTTCCGCGAATACCTTGGCGCCGGGCTCGATAAGACTTGCATCCTGGACCTTGCCCGAGAGGCTGGCGACATAGGCGCCGACCTGTGCGATCTGTTCGGGCGTGATGATGTCACCGAAGGGGGGCATTTCCGACTGCCGAGTATCCGGGTCGGATGCGAAACGGATGCCGTGCGCGATCGTTTGCTGGATCTGCTCGGTCGTGCCGCCCCACAGCCAGTCATCGTCGTTCAGGTTTGGAAAGCCCTTCGACCCTTGGGCGCCCGAGCCGTGGCATTGCACGCAATTGACCTTGAAGGTAGCTCCGCCGGCCGCTACCGCGAATTCACGCAGCGCGTCGTCGGCTGCAATCTCGGATACGGTCTTCTGCTGGATGGCCGCGACATATTTGCCCTTGGCGGCTTCGGCAGCCGCCAGCTCAATCTTGACAGCGTTGCGGCTGGAATAGCCAAGCACACCCTTGGTCGCGGAAGACAGCATCGGCCAAGCCGGATACGCAATTGTATAAGCCACCGCCCAAGCGACGGTGATGTAGAAGGTTATCACCCACCATCGGGGCAATGGGTTGTTGAGTTCCCTTATCCCGTCCCATTCATGACCGGTCGTTGAGATGCCCGAGACTTCATCGATATGCTCGCTGCTCATGATCAGTCGTCCTTGAGTGGAATCTGGGCGGCTTGATCGGCCTGTGTTTTGCCGCCGGGACGCAAGGCAAAGGCAATGCAGCCGACGAAGAAGAGCGCCATGGCAAGCAGACCCCAGCTGTCCGCGAATTCCCGCATCAAATTATAGCTCATTGCGTCCCCCCTCAGCGGTAGCCGGCTGCATCGTCATAGGTCTTGAAATCGACCAGTGTTCCCAGCATTTGCAGATAGGCGACGAGGGCATCCATCTCGGTCACCTGCTGCGGATTGCCGTCCAGATCACCGACTTTGGCTTTCGGATAGCGTTTCTCGACGCCGGAGACATCGGCATTCGGGTCGGCCTGGGCCATCAGATCGGCATTGGCATGCGCGATCATGTCATCGGAGTACGGGACGCCAACACGCGCGTTCGCAACCAGATGCGTCGAGAAGTCCTTCACCTCGATCGGAGCGTCCTTCAGGAAGGCATAGCGAGGCATGATAGATTCCGGCACCACCGAACGTGGATCCATAAGGTGCTGAACGTGCCATTCGTTGGAATAGCGGTTGCCGACTCGTGCAAGGTCAGGGCCGGTGCGCTTCGAGCCCCACTGGAAGGGGTGGTCGTACATGGACTCGGCGGCCAGGCTGTAGTGGCCGTAGCGCTCGACCTCGTCCCGGAAAGGCCTGATCATCTGGCTGTGGCAGAGGTAGCAGCCCTCGCGCACATAGATGTTGCGTCCGGCGAGTTCCAGTGGCGAGTAGGGCCGCATGCCTTCGACTTTCTCGATCGTGTTGTCGAGATAGAAAAGCGGCGCAATCTCGACGATGCCGCCGACGGTCACGACAAGAAGAGAGCCAACGAGAAGAAGCGTGGCGTTCTTCTCGATGATCGCGTGTTTGTCCATCAAGCCCATTATCTGGCTCCCTATTCGGCAGGCCGGAGGGCGGGCTCGGAACCTGGCAAAGGCTGCTCTTTGCGCTGGTAGCCGCGAATGGTCATGGTCACGTTCCAGGCCATGAGCAGGGCGCCGGTGAGGTACATCGCACCGCCGATGGCGCGCATGACGTAGAAGGGATGCATGGCGGCGACGGTTTCGGCGAAGGAGTAGACCAGGAAGCCCTGCTCGTCGTATTCGCGCCACATCAGGCCCTGCATGATGCCGGACACCCACATCACGGCGGCGTAGACAACGATGCCGAGCGTCGCCAGCCAGAAGTGCCAGGTGACGAGCCGCAGCGAATAGAGGCGCTCGCGGTTCCACAGCTTCGGCACCATGTAGTAGATCGCGCCGAACGAGATCATGCCGACCCAGCCGAGCGCGCCGGAATGGACGTGGCCGATGGTCCAGTCCGTGTAGTGCGACAGCGAATTGACCGTCTTGATCGACATAATCGGACCTTCGAAGGTCGACATGCCGTAGAAGGCGACTGCCATCACCATCATGCGGATGATCGGATCAGTGCGGAGCTTGTCCCAGGCGCCAGACAGCGTCATCAGGCCATTGATCATACCGCCCCATGACGGCATCCACAGCATGATCGAGAACGCCATGCCGAGCGTCTGCGCCCAGTCGGGTAAGGCGGTGTAATGCAGGTGGTGCGGGCCGGCCCAGATGTAGAGAAAGATGATCGCCCAGAAGTGGACGATCGACAGGCGGTAGGAATAGACCGGCCGGTTCGCCTGCTTGGGCACGAAATAATACATCATGCCGAGGAAGCCGGCAGTCAGGAAGAAACCGACGGCGTTGTGGCCATACCACCATTGCGTCAAGGCGTCCTGGACGCCGGAGAAGGCGGAGTAGCTCTTCGAGCCCAGGAACGACGCCGGCATCGACAGATTGTTGACCACATGCAGCATCGCGATTGTCACGATGAAGGACAGGTAGAACCAGTTGGCGACGTAGATATGCGGTTCCTTGCGCTTCAGGATCGTGCCGAGGAACAGGATGAGATAGGCGACCCAGACGATGGTCAGCCAGAGATCCACATACCATTCGGGTTCGGCGTATTCGCGGGCTTCGGTGATGCCGAGCAGGTAGCCGGTCGCGGCCATGACGATGAACAGCTGGTAACCCCAGAACACAAACCAGGCCAGTTTGCCGCCAAACAGCCGGGCGCGGCACGTGCGCTGCACGACATAGAGCGACGTGCAAAGCAAAGCGTTGCCGCCGAAGGCGAAGACGACGCCGGATGTGTGCAGCGGCCGCAGCCGGCCGAAATTGAACCAGGGTTGGATGTTGAGGTGAGGGTATGCCAGCTGCAGGGCAATGATCACACCGACGAGCATGCCGACGACGCCCCAGAATACCGTTGCAATGGCTCCGTAGCGGATCGGGCCATCCATGTAGGCGGAGGTGTCGATCGGAGCCGCCGGCTTGAAATCTGTGTTGCGCAGCAGGATCGCGGTAAAGCCAGCCACGGCGAAGAACAAAACCCCCATATGCTGGCGAAAAGGTCCTTCTACGCCGAAGCCGGCAGCCACCAGGGCCGCAAAAGCAAACAGGCTTAGAACGACGATCTCCGTGCCGAATTTCATGACATGTCCCCGACCAGGATTCCAATGCGCGGACGCCAAATCCGCGGTGCATTAATTCCGTAGTTGCCGCCTGCTCGCCCTGATCCATGTCAGAGCCGCACGATTTTGCTTCGGGCAGCATCGAGTTCGGTGCAATCAGAAGGTGGCGAATTGAACAAGGAAACGCAGCACGGGCCAACCCGCTCATGGACAAGTGCGGCTTTCTCGCGCCAGGCCGGCACAGAGGCGATTCCGGGCGAGGTCATGAAGCTTGCCCATCGGGAAAAGCTGGAGCTCTGCTTCTCCCTGGAAAGCATTGCCGATGCACTGCCGAACGTCGACCGCCTCAAATGTCTTGGAACGGCCAAGAAGATCGTTCCGCTGCTCCGTGACATTCATGGGTTTGAGGAGAGGGTGATTTTCCCTGCGTATGAGGCGCACTTGACTCCGGCCGAGGCCAAACTTGCCTCTACCAGCCGGTTGCGCATCGAGCACCTTGAGGATCAATGCTTCGCTGGCGAGGTGGCCGAAACGCTCCTAGCGATCGGTCATGGTGATCCGATAGAGAGCGCGGAAGCTGTCGGATTCATGCTACGTGGCTTCTTCGAAGGCTTGCGGCGACACATCGCTTTCGAACGCGAGCATGTCCTGCCGCGGATCGTAATAAGCGACGAAGGCCCCGACGCTTAGGTCTCATTCACAAAGGCCGGTTGCCGCGCGCCTCGGCCGCCGCAGCGCTGCTCCAGCCGGCTCATGCTGTCGACCGTTACATGGCGTTTGTTCTCGATCCGGATCACGCCGTCAGCCCGCAATCGCGTAAGCTGGCGGCTCACGGTCTCGTTCGTCAGTCCAAGGAAATCAGAGATGTCGGCACGTGTCAGCGGCAGATCGAAGCATGCCGACCCAGCCGCCGGGTCGATACTGGAATCCATATTCTGGGCGATGATGAGGAGAAAGCTCGCCACCTTCTCCGGTGCGGTCTTGCGCCCGAGAGTCACCATCCATTCAAGTGCCTCGTCGAGTTCGTCCAGCGTCTGCTTGAGCAGGCGATGCTCGAGTCCCGGTGATTCCTTCATTATCCGTTCAACGGCCGCCTTCGGAAACGAGCACAGCGAGACGGAGGTTGCCGCTTCCACATTGATCGTGCTTTTCACCTTGAAGGGCCGTCCCAGAAAATCCGGTGCGAACCGAAGACCGACAATCTGCTGGCGGCCGTCCGAAAGGCACTTCGTCAGCTTCACAACGCCTGAAAGCAAGTTTGAATAGCTGTCGACGGCCTCGGCGTCGGTGATCAGTTCGACCCCCGGCTCGATCTTGTGCCGCGACGAAGTTTTGGCGAGCCCAACCAAATGGTTTGGATCGAGCGCACCGCAGACGCCGCGATGTCGTGCTGCGCAAGACAGGCAAAGAACGGGAATGCCGGAACTGTGAATGTCTTGCCGTACTGTCATTACGCTCGCGCTACCGATCCCAAGTTTCGACAGGATAGCAAGCGATGGCAGAGAAATCCTTGCGGCAGTTTGTCCGTGCTGGAGGCTGACCGAAATCAGGGCATTGGCTCTTCGACGCGTCCAGACTTCCGGCGAGGCAAAAACGGCGGACCACCAAATGAGACCGGAATTAGCTGCCAGGCTTGGCGAGAACGTCCCGCGTTATACCAGTTACCCGACCGCGCCGCATTTCCATCCTGGCGTCGACGCTGATGTCTATCGAAGCTGGTTGAAGGCGCTCGAAAGCGGTGACGAGGTCTCGCTCTACCTGCACATCCCTTATTGCGACCGGCTGTGCTGGTTCTGTGCGTGCCATACAAAGCAGACCCGCCGCTACGAGCCGGTGGCTTCGTATCTCCGCTCGCTTCACGCGGAGATCGCGACTGTCGCCGGTCTTGTCGGCGGCAAGGCCCATGTCCGCGCCGTGCATTTCGGCGGCGGCTCGCCGACCATGCTGAAGCCCGAGGATATGATAGCCTTGGGAACTGTCCTGCGGGATAGCTTCGATTTTCTTGCCGATGCGAAGATCAGCGTCGAAATCGAACCCAACGACATGGACGAAGCCCGCCTTGATACACTTGCCGAGATCGGCATGGCGCGGGCGAGCCTCGGCGTTCAGGATTTCGATCCGAAGGTGCAGAAGGCGATCAACCGCGAGCAGAGCTTTTTGCAGACCAAGGCGGTTGTCGACGGCATTCGCTCTCGCGGCGTGGGGTCCGTGAACCTCGATTTGCTTTACGGCCTGCCGCATCAGACCAGGGAGAGCGTCTGTTCCACCGTGGCGCAGGCGCTGACTCTGGAGCCGGACCGGATGGCGCTGTTCGGCTACGCGCATGTGCCCTGGTTCAAGAAGCATCAGACTATGATCGACGAGGCATGGTTGCCGGGTCCGGCCGAACGGTTCGCTCAGTGGCAAATTGCCGCCCGTCTGATCATGGGCGCCGGATACGAGGCAATTGGAATAGACCATTTCGCCAAGCCGGATGATGCGCTTGCAGTCTCGGCTCGCGCGGGAACAATCCGCCGCAATTTCCAGGGCTACACCGAGGATCGCTGCGAAACACTGATCGGGCTCGGGCCGTCATCGATCAGCCGGTTTCGACAGGGCTATTCGCAGAACATGCCGTCGACAGCCGAATATGGACGCATGGTCGAGGGGGGACATCTGGCCACGGTCCGCGGCATCGCGTTTTCCGAAGATGACCGTGTTCGCGGCTGGATCATCGAGCGCTTGATGTGCGATTTCGGCTTTTCAGCAGCCGATCTGGTGGAACGCTTCGGGGAAGCCGGACAAAAGCTTCTTTTCCAAGCAAGCTCCATCGCCATTGGCGACCCTGCTCGACCGCTTGAACTCCAAGGTGACAGTTACGTCGTATCGGCGGAAAGTCGTCCCTTTGTAAGGAGCATTGCAGCGAAGTTCGACAAATATTTCGAAAGTGGAACGGCCAGGCACTCAGTGGCAGTCTGAGTGCCACAGACGAACGTCACCGTCTTCAGTCGATCGCGAACCTCCTCAAAATCGCCGAAACCAGCAGCTAACAATTCGATAGTGCATGTGGCGCCACTTTACGATGCTGTGACGACGCGGGTATTTCCCAAAGGGGGTCGCATGGCAGAGGGCTGGGACCCGCCTTAACCCTGCAGGCAGGGCTCCACTTCGTATCCGCCCAAGCAGGTTGGATTGTTCGGCCCAGTCTTTCACTGAATGTCAACGACGCACCCCATTGCGGCTTCCGCTACTCAGCGCTGCGGCTCTTGAATGCCCCTTTGAGATGAGCTCATTCTGAGTAACAACCGCACGGCGTTCCCACGTGTCTGAAACCATGCATCAGTGCGGCTAGCACGCCCTGCGCCTGTTCGCGGTTTCCGGGCCGCCCAGGCACTTACTTGACCTCGAGCTGCTCGAAGTTCGCGCATAGGCCTTACATGACGGATCGGTAGGCCGCGACCGCTGGGAAATTAGGCACCCGGGCGGCTGCGCCAATTGACCAACTTTATGCTTCGATTACTCGGAATCTGAACCTGACACGCGTCGCGATTTCTCTGACATGCCGGCGGCAGGCAAGCTTTCCTTTCTGGCCTTGGCAAACGCTCTGTCACCTTCCAAAAACCCTGCCAGCATGAAAGGTATGAGTTCCGCTACCGTTTCAGACTCGCCATAGGTCTGGCGGTAAAGCGCCGCATAGTCCTTGAGTGCTTGGTTCAGGTCCGCGCTAACGGTGATGGTCATCTTCGAAGGTGTCCGGTCTGGAAGCTTTCCAAGTTTCAGATCTGCCATGATTACTCCTGTTCAAGTCGGGTATGGGCGCAGCACAAGATCCTTGTGTACAATCACGCGTAGGGGCCAACCGGGGCGGACGATAATGGTGGGTTGAATATTCAGGTTCTTTTCGGTGATGCGCTGGCCGGCTTGACTGATGTTTTGCTGAGTGGATTCCCGGATTGCCTTAACTAGGTCGCTTTCGTTTTCCCCAAAGCTCAACTCGGTACCAACGCCCAGTAGCGTCGCTAGAGCAACTCCCTTGATCAGCTGCCAGGTGTGAAAATCGACCTTGTCTTCAAGCCCGGCATAGCCGGCAGTATCCGTCGCTGGCAGATTGTCGATTTCGATCGAGGAACCGTCGGGCAGGATTATTCGCTGCCAGACCAGCAATGCGCGCCTCTGCCCAAAAGCCACGACGCTGTCATAAGTGCCGATGAGGCGTGAGCCTTGCGGAATGAGCACAATGCTGCCGGTGACTGTGTCGAGCACATTCTCGGTGACCTGCGCGACGACAAGGCCAGGCAAGTCGGAATTTATGCCGGTGACGAGACTGGCCGCGATCACGCTGCCGGCCATCAGTTGGTAGGGCGAGGCCGGCGTCTGCAGCGCATGCGGATTGTAGATCCCGCTTGTGTTTCGCTGACTGATAAAATCGAGCTTGCGCTGTTGGTTGTTCTGGTCACCCTCGGCTGGGGCAACGGAAGCTGACGCGCGCGTCGCTCCGGATTGCGGAAGCGCCTCAGACGGCTGCTGCGCACTCGGCCCGCCGCCGGCGACATCTGTCTGTCTGGGTCGATTGTCGATCCGGAACAAGACTTGCGACTCGCGCGCCTCAATTGCTTGCTGGGCAAGGCGCTGCTCCTCGGCGGAGATATCCTGCCCTGGCGCGATGCCGAGCTGACGTTGGCGTTCAAGGATGGGGCGACCGAGGTCGCCGGGCAGTGGCGGTCCGAGCACAGGGGCCTTCGGCATGATCCCGGTATAGTCCTTGGGAAGCGCTTCTAGTCCCTCGGCGGGTGGCTTGCGCTCGGTGTTATAGCGGTCCTCTGCCTGGTGCTTGATACGCCATGCCGGTCCTTGAAGCGCCATCATCGTGACGCCCAGAATGGCACCGGATCCGACTGCAGCGATGGCGACGATCACACCGCGCCTGAATCGGACAGCGCGGCGGGGCGAGGCTCGCAATTGCAGCTGCTCGGGATCGAGTTTCGGCGGCGCATCGGATCGGGAAGTGTCGGTCATGAGCGCTCCCCTCACCTGCTGGGCCGCGCAAAGAGCGGAATCCGCCGCGGCGGTTGCCGGCCGTCAGTCCTGGTGATGCGCACCACTTGCTGCTGTTTGGCGCCGAGGCGCAGTTCGGCGGCAGCAAAGAGGCGATCGACGATGTAATAGTTGCCGCGCATACGGAAGTTGACGAGCTGGTCATTGCCATCGGCGCCGACGATGAAGAGAGGAGGCGCTTCACCCTGATCAATGCGACGGGGGAATTCGATATAGACCTTGCTGCCATCGTCGAAAGCGCGCGTCGGCCTCCAGGGTGGTGTGTCGCCGGTGATTGAATACCGAAAGCGGATATTCTCGAGCGCCACATTCGAAGCTACCGGCATGGCACCCTCGGCTTGAGCGTTGCGCTGGCGTAGCGCGATGATCTGGTCCTCGCTATAGGTCCAAGAGATCGCCGCCATCGAGGTTTTCTCGGTGCTTTGAAGCTGCAAATGGTAGGTGCGTCGTTCTGTGGTGATCACCAGATTGGTGGTAAGCCCCGGCGCGAAGGGTTTTACCAGCACATGGGTGCGCTGATTGTCACCGGTGCCGCTGACGGTATCGCCGATCACCCAACGCACCGTGTCGCCGGCCGACACGGCTGTTAGCTTCTCGCCCGGCTGGAGTGCGATATCGGTGACGCGCTCCGGTGCGGCGTAGAGCTGATAGAGCGCGCCATCGGCGAATGGATAAACCTGAACCGCATTCATGTACCCATACCTGGTAGGTTGCTGCGTCGCTGCTTTATTGGCATCGGAGACCCGTTCTTCAGGAGAGCGCTTGTCTTCGGCCACCCTGCCCGGATTGGGCTGTAACTGACCGGGTAGCGGCAGCGGCTTTGGCACCTCGACTATCTTGACCGGCTTCTCCGGCGGCTTCTCGATTGCGGCTGGTTTGAAATCGGCAGCATCATAGGAAATCTCAGGCGGCGGTACCGGCTTCGACGCGCAGGCGGAGAGGACCGCTGTAGAGGCCGACAGGATCAGCACGGCACGGACCGGCGACATTCTATTCTTCATTGGTGGACTCCTTTTGGGGAAACGGACGTCGGCGCAGCACTGTCGAGCTCGCGCGACCAATCGATGGCGTTGATGAAGACGCCGAGCGGGTTGTTGCGCAGTTGGTCAGTATTGCTTGGCGGGCGGATCACGATGGTGAGGATCGCGGTCCAGCGCGTCGTGCTGGCAAGGCTGCCGCGCTCAAAAACCTGCTCGGCCCATTTGACCTGGAACGAGCTGTCGGAAGCCCTGACCACGCTGGTCACTTGCACCGACACGCTGCGTGTGCCGATCTGACCGAAAGGATCGTTCGCCTTGGCGTACTCGTTGAGAAAGAGCGCCGCGCGGTCGGTGGCGAAGTCATAGGCCGAAAGCCAGTTCTGCCGCACCAGCACCGGATCGGTGGAAACGGAACGGACATTCTGAATGAAGCGGCCGAGATGCCACGCGATCTGGGCATCGGAGGGCTCGTAGTCCCGGATTGCCGGCGCAACGGCGCGTGCCTCGCCGAAGCCGTCGACCTCGACGACGTAAGGCACGACGCGGCTCTGGATCGACTGCCACACGAGTCCGCCGGAAAGTCCGGCCGCCAAGGTCAGACAGCCAAGAGCCATGAACCGCCAGTTGCGGGCCTGCACTCGAGATGAGCCTATGCGCTCGTCCCAGAGCTGCGCGGCCTTCTGATACGGCGTGACCGGCTCGGGCGTCTTGCCGTAACGTTGAATGGGTCGCTTGAATAGCATTTAGTCGTCCTTGTCGTTGAGAGAGGGATTGGCGCTGCCTCCCGGCCTGTCGCCTTCACGGACGGCCTGCATGGCGGCGTGACGGTGGGCACGGGCTGTCTGTTCGGAACGCAGGCGCCTGGCCCAGCCGGGCGCGGCATCAGCGACCGGACCAGTAGGGCTTCCGGTCATGGATGCGGTCGGCGCACCACCGGTCGCGGTCCAGGCAGCTTCGCGCCCGGCATCAACGCTGCGCCCGAAGCCTCCTGCGGCAGATCGTGCCGCCCGCATTGCGGCGCCGCCGGCGGCGCTGGTCACACCATGCATTCCAGCAGCTACACCGGGCAGGCCGGACTCGGGCGATGTTGCGCGCCCCATCTGCCAGGCCGTAGAAGCCGCTGACCCCATGGTCGTGCCGGCACGGAGTGCGGTGAGACCGCTGCCGGTTGCCATGCGCGCGCCGGCAAATGCTGCGCCTGCGGCAACGAGCGATGCACCGGCTGCGGCTGCCGTGGTTCCAAGTGCGGCGCCCGCGCCAAGCTGCGGCGCGCCCGAGACAAGACCGGAGGCTATCCCAGGTCCGAAAATGCCGAGACCAAGGAGCGCCAAGGCGCCCAGGACCTGTGACATGGCGGCGGCCAGATCCGGCTCCTTGCCTTGCAGCGCGGAAGCGAACTCGCCAAAGAGCGTGGAGCCGATGCCGATGATGACGGCCAACACCATCACCTTGATGCCCGACGAGATGACATTGCCGAGCACGCGCTCGGCGAGAAACGCTGACCGGTTCCAAAGCGCGAAGGGCACAAGAATGAATCCGGCCAGAGTGGTGAGTTTGAATTCGAGAATGGTGATGAAGAGTTGGATGGAGAGGATGAAGAAGGCGATGATGACCAGGAACCAGGCCACGAGCAGCACGAAGATGGTGAGCGCGTTGCCGAAGATTTCTGGGAAGCCGAGAAGCTGGCTTGCCTGACCGAGAAGCGGCCAGGCGCCCTCGAAACCGGTTGCGGCAATGCGGCCCGGATGCAGGAGATTGTCGGCAGATAGGTTGCCGGATGACGCATTGATGCCGAGACCGGCAAAGGACCGATAAATGATATCGGCGAGGTTCTTGAAGTTATTCAAGATGAAGGCAAAGACGCCGACATAGAGCACTTTGCGGATGAGCCGGCCGAATATGTTGGGTTCGCCGCCGAATGCCCAGGCGAGGCCGGCAAGTGTGACGTCGATGCCGATCAGGGTCGTGGTAAGGAAGGCGACATCGCCCGAGAGCAGACCGAACCCGCTATCGATGTAGCGGATGAAGGTCTCCATGAAGCGATCAATGACCCCAAGGTCGTTCATGCCGCCTTCCTCGTCGTCAAGAGATTGGTGATCAGTTGCCGGGATAGGCCGTGCCTGTGCCGAGGAAGCGCTTTGTCGTCTCGCGCGCGGCCTCCTCGGACTGCGCCTTGCGCGCCGCATCCTCGGCCTCAGCGCGGAACTGCGTTGCGAGCAGCGTCTGGATCTGCATCTGCTGCTTGGTCGAAAGCGCAAGGAGCTGGTTAGTGGCCTGACTTGCCTGAAGCGCACCGGCCGCGCCTTGGCTGCGGTTGACGAGATCGGCAAGCAGGTCGCCATCACCGCGAACATTCTCGACGATCTGCGACTGAACACCCATGGTCTGACGGAATGCCTGCATTGCGCTTTGCCAGCGGTCACGTGCGGCGCTCGCCACATCGCTGACCTTGATCGTGGCGTCGTAGCTTTCCGGATATTGATTACGCCACTGGTCCTGAAGCTTGTTGAGATCAAAGCTCAGGCCACTCGCCTGGTCCATCAGACCGTCGATCCGTTGGAGCGAGCCGGTAAGCTGACCCACGGAAGAAAAATCCAGACTCTGAAGATTGCGTGCCATGTTCTGCAGCACGGTCGCCTGGTTCTGGAGCGACTGGATCTGGTTGTTGATCTGCTCCAGCGAGCGCGCCGCCGTGAGCACGTTCTGTGCGTAGTTCGACGGATCGAACACGATGAGCGCGTAGGCCGGCTGCACGTAGTCGGCCATCGGCTTGGCGATCAACGAAAGGGTGATCAGGCCCGAGAGAAAGCGGCGCCGCATCATGACGATTGCTCCTTGGTTGGTTGAGGGAATTGCTGGAGAAGCTCGGCCGCCCAATCCAGGCCGCGGGCGCCGAGGAAGCGAAAGACAAAGCTGTCCTGCCCGTGCTTGGACAGGACCCTGTCGATCAGGCTTTGCTCGGCTGGACCCGAGGCGCCGCAAAGTGCAAGCGCGATGGGGCCGAGCCCGAGCTCGAAGAGACGGTTGCCGCAGCGCGACTGCAAATAGTAGTGCCGCTTCGGCGTGGCCCGGGCGATCAGTTCAATCTGCCGGTCGTTGAGACCGAAGCGCTCATAGGCAGTCCGTGCCTGCGGTTCCACGGCACGATCATTGGGGAGAAAAATGCGCTGTGGGCAGCTCTCGATGATCGCCGGCGCTATTGCAGAGCCGGCGATGTCGGCAAGCGACTGCGTGGCGAAGATCACCGATACGTTCTTCTTTCGCAGCACCTTCAGCCATTCGCGGATGCGGGCAGCAAAAAGCGGATTGTCGAGATAGACCCAGGCCTCATCGAGCATGAGCAGCGTCGGTCGCCCGTCGAACCGCTCCTCAAGGCGATGGAAGAGATAGGTGAGCACAGGCAGCACAGCGCTTTGGCTATGCATCAGCTCCTCGGTCTCGAAGCACTGCACATCCGACAAGGCCAGCCGATCGTCGTCGGCATCGAGCAATCGGCCGAAGGGACCGTCGAGCGTGTAGGGCATTAAGGCGGACTTCAGTGCATTGGACTGAAGCAGGACCGACAGACCGGTCAGCGTGCGCTCCTGCGCCGGCGCGGTGGCGAGGCTGTTGAGCGCCGACCAGATCGCCTCCTTCACCTCCGGCGTGAGGGTGACGTTCTCATGGGCAATCAGGCCGGCGATCCATTCAGCTGCCCAGCTGCGCCTACCCTGATCACCGATATTGCGCAGTGGCTGGAAGGCAAGCGCACCGTCCGAACCCAATACATGATGCTCTCCACCCATGGCGAGCGTTGCCGCGCGCGCCGAATTGCCTTTGTCGAAGACATAGACCTGCGCGCCGGCATAGCGACGAAACTGCAGGGCGATCAGGGCAAGCAGCACCGATTTTCCGGCGCCGGTCGGTCCAACGATCAGCATGTGGCCGACATCTTCGACATGGGAAGAAAGCCGGAACGGAGTCGACCCGCTGGTTTCGGCGATGAGGAGCGGCGGGGCCTCTCGTCCAGTGAATTCAGCCAGATGCTCGTTCGCCGCAGGACCGGCCCACACCGAGGAAAGCGGCATGAGATGGGCAAGGTTCAGCGTGTGAACGAGCGGCTGACGAACGTTGGCATAGACATGACCCGGCAGCGAGCCGAGCCAGGCTTCGACCGCATTGACGCTTTCGCGGATGGTGGTGAACCCGAGCCCATTGATGATGCGCTCGACCGCGCGAAGTTTCTCAGCGGCGGCTTGGCGATCCTCGTCCCATACCGTCACCGTTGCAGTGAGATACCCGAAGCCGACATGATCGCCGCCCAACGCCTGAAGTGCTTCATCGGCGTCGAGCGCCTTATTGTCGGCGTCGCTGTCGATGAGCGGAACGGGTTCGTTGCTTACAACCTCGCGCAGGATTGCGACGATCGATTTGCGCTTGGCAAACCACTGCCGGCGCAAGCGGGTCAGCGTCTTGGTGGCCTCGGTCTTGCCGAGCGGAATGAAGCGCGTCATCCAGCGATAGGCGAAATCCTGATGATTGAGGGCATCGAGGATTCCGGGCCGGGTGAGGTTCGGAAAGCCGAGGATGGTAAGTGTGCGAAGATGTTGCTCACCCAGCATCGGCTCCAAGCCGCCGGTAAGCGGCACATCGACCAGGATGCCGTCCAGATACATTGGCGTTTCCGGCACGGCGACCGGATGGCGGCGGGTCGAGATCGTGTCGTGCAGGTATGTCAGCGTCTCGGCGTCATCGAGCGGACGCACTTCGGGCATGAAGCCCGACAGAAGATCCAGCACACGGTCGGTCTCGTCACGGAACCGCGCCATCTCCTGGCGCCAGTCTCTTTCGCCTTCTGAATGATGCGAGTCGACGAGCGCGCTTTCCGCCCGCGCCTGGGCGTCCGGTGGCGGCATGGACAGCAAGGTCAGGTGATAGCGGCTCTCGAAATGCGCGACCTTGCCTTCGAAGGCAGCACGCCGTTCTTCATCAACCAGCCATGACGCCGCGTCCGGGAAACGCGAGGACGGATAGCCCAGCGCTTCGATGCGCTCGGCCTCGAAAAACAATGTCCAGCCGGAGCCAAGGCGTCTAAGCGCATCGTTGGCCCGGGCGCAGATGCCGATGAGTTCGGCTTCGGTCGAGCTTTCCAGATCGGGCCCGCGAAACCGAAGAGTCCGCTGAACGCTGCCGTCCTTGTTGAGCACGATGCCGGGCGCCACCAGTGCTGCCCAGGGCAGATGGTCGGCAAGCCGGTCGGCCTTGCCGCGATATTCCGAAAGGTTCAGCATGCGAGCCATCCCCTCAGGCGAAGGTGACGGACAAGCACGCTGGCAAAGTCGGGATCGCGCCTTGCGGCAAAGACCGCGAGCGTGTGGCCGCCAAGCCAGAGCACTAGCCCGGCAATCCATTGCTGCAAGCCTAGTCCGATGGCCGCAGCCACCGTGCCGTTGAGGATCGCCACCGCCCGCGGCGCGCCGCCAAGCAGGATCGGTTCAGTCAATGCCCGGTGAACGGGAACCTCGAAGCCCTCGATATGTTGCACTCCGGCGGCCATCAGACGAGCGCCCCGCCGCCAAAGGAGAAGAACGAGAGGAAGAAGCTCGATGCGGCGAAGGCGATCGACAGGCCGAAGACGATCTGAATCAGCCGGCGGAAACCGCCTGCAGTATCGCCGAAGGCAAGGGTCAGGCCGGTGGTGATGATGATGATCACCGCGACGATTTTGGCGACCGGTCCCTGCACCGATTCCAGGATCTGCTGCAGCGGCTGTTCCCAAGGCATGCCGGAGCCGGCAGCGTGCGCCGGAACTGTGAGAAGAAACGCGAGCGCGGCAAACGAAAGAAAGCGGAGCTTCTTGCGCATAAGGGGCCTTTCAGAGTTGCTGGAGTTGCGGAGGCGTGAGTGGGGTGACGGCGTAGTCGCCGCTGCCGTCGAGACCTGTGACCTCAGCGATTGCATCGATGCGGCGCGACGAGCCGCGCCCCGCGATGAAGACGATGAGATCGATGGCATCGGCGATGAGGCGGCGCGGCACGGTGACGACAGCTTCCTGTGCAAGCTGCTCGATGCGATAGAGGGCAGAGCGCGCCGAATTGGCATGAACCGTGGCGATGCCGCCGGGGTGCCCGGTGTTCCATGCCTTGAGCATGTCCAGCGCTTCCGCGCCCCTGACTTCACCGACGATGATGCGGTCGGGGCGGAGCCGGAGCGTCGAGCGCACGAGATCGGCGAGTGTGACCGAGCCCCGCCTGGTTCTCAGGGCAACGCAGTCCTTTGCTGCGCATTGCAGTTCGCGGGTGTCCTCGATGAGGATCACTCGCTCGTCGCATTCGGCGACTTCGGCCAGCAGCGCATTGGCAAGCGTCGTCTTACCCGACGACGTGCCTCCGGCGACAAGGATGTTGCGCCGTTCTCGGACTGCCTTTATCAACGCATCGGCCTGCAGCGGCAACATGATGCGATCCGCAACATAGTTGGCCAGCGTGTAGAGCTTTGCGGCTGGTTTGCGGATGGCAAAGCAAGGCGCCAGCACGACAGGCGGCAGCAGTCCCTCGAAGCGTTCGCCCGACGGCAATTCGGCGCTGACAATCGGATTGTCCGCATGCGCCTCGGCACGCACGTGGGAAGCGACCAGGCGGATGATGCGTTCCGCCTCGGAAGGATGCATATGCACGGCCGTATCGATTCGGCCTTCTCCCAGCCGGTCGAGCCGCAGCGCGCCATCGGGATTGACCATCACCTCGATGACCAATGGATCGGCCAGCGCCTCAGTGATCGTCGGACCCATGGCGGTGCGCAGCATGGCGCGGCGTCGGTGGTCGGCCTCTGGATGAGCGCTCATCCTTCCCCTCCTCCGCCATTGTCTTTGCCAAGCGAGCGTTTCCCCGATGCGATCTGGCGACCGACCTGCTCGACGAATTTGTCGAAACGCTCCTGAGCAATCGCCTGTGTCGCCTTGTCCGGAACAGGCGTGTGGGCATGAAGCGTGATCGAAAAGCGGATGAAGAGCGCCAAGCTTTCCAATGTCATGTCGACATCGCGCCTGACGTGACTGAGGTCGCGGGAAAGACGGTCCAGCCTCATGCCATAGCGCCGATCGAGTTCATTCTCGCCACGCCGCTCGATGAAAGCTTCTACGGCCTTCGCGACGACCGCGGATTTTGTGGTCGAGGGATCGCGGCTGAGGTTGTCCAGCTTCTCGCTCAATTCCGGTTCGAGCAGAAACTGGTGACGAATGCGGTGGGGCTTCATGCGCTTGTTCCAACTGGCCGGCGCTGGCGGGCCGGCGGCGGAACAAGCATTATCGAGATGCCCAAAATTGCTTACGGCCGTTATCTACGCTGAGATACGCTCGAGCTGCGGAAAGCGTTCAGAAGCCGGGGACGATATCCTTATCATCGCCCCTTCCCTCGTTGATGCCATAGGCACCTGCGACGGTGGAGATCCGGTCCATGACGCGCTTGTCCGCCATCGCCTCGCTATCATCGTCTGCGGGTCTGGACAGATCGTCCTGGTCCGGTTCCTGGGTGACGGCGGTATGTTCTTCGGGTAGGCCAGGATGGCGCTGCTGCTGAACACCTCCCTCGTCCGCATGCGCGGCGCCAGCGCTTTCATCGTCGGACGCAAGACGACGGTCGACGCCGCGTACTTGCCCAGTCCAATCGTCCGGCCGCGACATCGGGCAGTCCGCGTAGGGTCCGTCGCGCAACACCGGCGAAGGCAGCACCCGCTCGGTGAAATTGTGATCCTCATAGTATCGCAGCTTTTTGGCCCGGATGGGGGGCAATCCCGAAACCAGCACCAGTTCGTCCGCGGGCGGCAACTGCATCACCTCGCCCGGTGTCAGCAGCGGGCGGGCGGTTTCCTGGCGGCTCACCATGACATGCGAGAGCCAAGGTGCCAGCCGGTGGCCCGCATAGTTGCGCATGGATCTGAGTTCCGTGGCCGTGCCAAGCGCGTCCGAGATTCGCTTGGCCGTGCGCTCATCATTGGAGGAAAAGGCAATTCGCAAATGGCAGTTGTCCAGAATAGCGTTGTTGTCGCCATACGCTTTGGAGATCTGGTTCAACGATTGCGCGATCAAGTAGGCACGAATTCCGTAACCGGCCATAAACGCGAGCGCGGTCTCAAAGAAGTCGAGGCGACCGAGCGCCGGAAACTCATCCAGCATCATCAGCAGTTGATGCTTGCGGCTCTTCTTTGGGTCACCCTCGAGGCGCTCCGTCAGCCGCCTGCCGATCTGGTTCAGGATCAGTCGCACCAAGGGCTTGGTGCGCGAGATGTCCGATGGCGGCACGACCAGATAGAGCGACATCGGCCACTCCGCATCCATCAGATCGGCAATGCGCCAGTCGCAGTCCGATGTTACCGCCGCCACGGTCGGATCACGGTAGAGGCCGAGAAAAGACATGGCGGTCGAGAGGACGCCTGAACGTTCGTTCTCCGATTTGTTCAACACCTCTCGTGCCGCCGAGGCCACGACGGGATGGACCTGAGGCTTATTGGCCGCGCCGAGATGGTTGGTCGTCATCATTCGCCGCAAAGTCGCGGCAAACGAGCGTTGCGGGTCCGAGAGAAAGGTGGCGACGCGGGCAAGAGTCTTTTCCTCTTCGGCGTAGAGCACGTGCAAGATAGCGCCCACCAGGAGTGAATGACTGGTCTTCTCCCAATGATTCCGCCGCTCCAGCGCGCCTTCCGGATCGACTAGAATGTCGGCGATGTTTTGGACATCGCGAATCTCGTCCGAACCTTTGCGTACCTCCAGCAGCGGGTTGTAGCGGGCCGATCGCGGATCAGTCGGATTGAACAAAAGGCAATGCGAGAACCTCGACCGCCAGCCGGAGCTCAGCTGCCAGTTCTCGCCTTTGATGTCGTGAATGACGGCCGAGCCGGACCAGGAGAGAAGGGTTGGGACAACCAGTCCGACGCCCTTGCCGGAACGTGTCGGCGCAAAGGCCATGACGTGCTCAGGCCCGTCATGACGCAGATACCGGTCCTTCAGTTTGCCGAGGAAGACGCCTGCCGGCTGAAACAGCCCTGCTTTCTCGATCTCCCGCGTCGCCGCCCATCGAGAGGAGCCATAGGTGGTGACCAAGCCGCGCTGGCGCGCGCGCCAGAGGGAACCAGCGATCGCAGCGGCACAGCCCATGAATCCACTGGTGCCCGCAAGCATGCCCGCCTTGTCGAATACCTCGGGCGCATAGGCATCGAATTGGAACCACCATTCCAACAGTTTCCACGGCTCGTAGATCGGCCAGCCAGCCGCGTAAAACCATGGCGCGCCGAGTTGTTCCTGAAAGGCTAGCATATGAGCGCACCATTGCGTGGCAGCCCACACGCCGAGGAGAACGATGGCGAACACAATGGCGATCTGCCCAATCAGAAGCTTCGTGGGCGTCACTGGCTTGCTCCGCTGTTCTGGAGAGATGGATCGAGCATCGCCCGGGACGGCCGGAACAGGAATGCGCCCTATGTACGACTTGGTGCGATGAGAGGCTGTTTGGCGCGCCGTTGCTCACCTTCGAGGTGTATCAATATTCGCGCATTCCCGAGGACTGCTAAGTCGGAGGGGACTCATATCGGTCGTGCCTATCGTGAGCACGTGGTCGGCGAGCTGGCGGTGGCGTGCGGGCAAGCCGCTGAGGAAATTCCGAACATCGAGTCCGGTCTGAGGTACAACAAGCCTATCGAGATCGGATCGCAAGGTAGCCCTGCCCGCCATGGGAATTCCTCAGGCGAGTACCGACATATTGGGCGCTGCCTTATAAGTGGAAGGCGCCTTCCCGTTGCCTCTATCGCAGATAAGTTACCTTCCGGCCTTCGCGCTGGGTTTCCCAGCTGGACTGCGTTTCAGTCCCATTCGCTGTGCTTCTTGTGAGCCAGACACCATTTCTCGGACGGTGAATTGACGACATTCATTGTCCGACAAGCCCTCGCCGGCGATCTGTTGGGCAGAGGCGGCTATCACCCCGGCCGTGGCACATCCGCGCGCTGCAGAACCTCGATGAGCCGCCGGCTCAAACGCCCAGGCGGGTGCAAAGATCCACAGACGCGTTCCGCCCTAGTTGCGAAGCATATGACCGGCATTTCGCAACGCGCCTAGGAAGAGGCCGGCATGGTGAGTGACATCGATTTTGGCCTGCATTGACACCGGCATGTTGGTCCAATTCTCCAACGGTGCAATGAAGCGGGAGAAGGTACCGTCGACGACGCAGTAGCGGCTAATAAGGCCTTGTCTGTCCAACGCCAGCACACCAATCTGCCCACCTCGATATCGGATGGCTGCGAGCCGTTGGACCTCGGCGTCATCATCGATCCGCACATCGAAAAGCAGGTTTCCGCGGCTCCTCGCGGCTATCTCCGCCGCTTTGTCATTGAAGCTCAAGCAGAGTGAGCGGACGCTTTCCACTGCCATCTGGAAAACCAACAAATCCAGTTCATTCACGGCCATGTGGGCAGTTGAGCCAATAAATGGATGATTGCAATGTCGCACACGGCTTGTTCACAGGTGTCGGCGACTGATCGTTCGTGGCTTTCTGTCCGCTGCCGGCGATGGAATATTTGAAGGACGGCGGATCCCGTATTTCCTGTCGCGTTGGCAACCGCGGCGGCCACCTGCCGGGCGGCAGCGGCAGAGATAATGTCATAGACAGGTGGAAGCGTGGGCTTTCTGCCCTTCAATAGTTCCCTGACCCTACAGATTTGCACGCGCGGCCGCAGCTTGCCGCCCGCCTCAACGGATTCGGCTTCTCTGGCAGCACGTTCCATTGCTGCGGTCGCCTTGTTGAGCGTCACCAGAACGCCAAGCTTCGTGGCTGGCAAGATCGCCAACTCGCTCAAGCTCACGACCTCTATTCGATGGACGGGCACGGCCGCGCATCGCCGCGGCAGGGGACAACATCGTCGTGACCGACCCTCAAGACCTATATCGTGTCGGCGGGATCGTTCACCAGGAACGGCGAGATCGCCGTGGAGGGCAAGCCCTTCCACATCGTGGCCGTCGGCGGGAGCGGCAAGATCCACGATCAAGCAGCTGAGAAAGATCACGCATATAGCCACGATCCCGTGGTCCAGCCGATCTACATTTGAGGACGACCAGATCAAGCAGCGCGCCCTGTCGAATTTGGGTCCGGGATTGGCAGTTGGTCTATCCCTTCCTGACGATGGAACGCTCGATCCAGTCATGGCTTATAAGGCGGAGAGCGGCGACCAGAGCGCAGATGAGTACGCGCCTACTACGAGATCGGCTATCGCACCAATTCGAGCGGATCACGATCGATGGCGACACCGTGGCTTTCTTCGAGGGCGGGAAGCCGCTTGAGGCCTGCTACGCCGGCGAAGGCTGTGAAATCCTGACCTCGAAGAAAGGAAACCGCATGGGCGTCAAATTTCGCTTCGGCGTCGCCTTGGCCTCCTCACACTTGGTTGGCTGACTCAGCGGGCAACCCGGTCGAGAAAAGCGTCGAATGCGGCAGCGACAACGCGCATCGCAAAGCGATGCTGCCGCCGTACGCGGACAAAACCCTTTTCGATGTCCACAATCCCGTCCTTGGCAAGCATCGCCAAGCGTTCAGCTGAATCGAGAAAATGGATCGGATCAGATCCGTGGGCGGCACAGATTGCCGGCACATCGGCCTCGAGATCGCACATTAGTCGCTCGATGATTGCGGCTCGCGCGCGGTCTTCGTCGGTGAGACGGTAGCCCTTTGACGTCGCCAGACGGCCAGCTGCGATGTGACGGCAGTAGGAATCCCGTGTAACCTCGTTCTGGACGTAGCCCTCGCCGACACGCCCGATAGCCGACGCGCCGAAACCGATCAGGGTTTTGCAGGTGTCGGCCGAGTAGCCCAGCGAGTTGCGCCGCAGGCGACCGGTTTTCTGTGCCAGCGCGAGATCGTCGTCCGGCAAGGCGAAATGGTCGAGCCCGATCTCTCGGTAGCCGGCGGCAATCAGCGTCACGGCAATGGCCGCATCCTGTTCGGCGCGGGCAGCGCTGCCCGGAAGCGATGCCTCCTCGATGAGGCGCTGATTCTTAATAAAGGACGGAATGTGCGAGTAGCCGAACACCGCAAGCCGGTTGGGGCGCATGGCGACCGCCGCCCTCGTGGTCTCGACGCAAGACTGCACCGTTTGATGCGGGAGACCAAAGATGAGGTCGAAGTTGATGCTTGTCACTCCATGCCGACGCAGCATTTCGACGGCAGCCGCCGTCTGCGCCTCACTCTGGACCCGGTTGATCGCTTTTTGAACAATGGGATCGAAGCTCTGCACGCCGAGGCTCGCGCGGTTCACGCCGGCTGCTTGCAAGGCTTCGGCCATATCGGCCGTGAACGTGCGTGGATCGATCTCGACGGCGATCGTAGCTGTTTCCGCAAGCGCAAAGTGGCGGCGCAGGAATTCCGTCAGGGCGAGGAACTCAACTGGCCCCATGAGAGTTGGCGTTCCGCCGCCGAAATGCACATCGCTCACGGGCAGCGCCTGTGGCGCGTGCTTCGAGACCAAACGTATCTCGTCACGCAGCGCCGCCAGATACTTAACGATCGGCGCATCATGGCGGGTGATGGTGGTGGGGAAGCCGCAATACCAGCACTTTGATCGGCAGAACGGAACGTGCAAGTAGAGTGACGCCGGATCGTTAGCCGGTAGGTTCCTGAGCCATTCCTCATAAGCGTCGGCGCCGACCGCCCCAGAGAACTCCGCGACAGTCGGATAGATGGTGTACCAAGGCAGGCGGGCTTCGCGACGTTTTGTGGTCTGCAACAGTTACCGTCCCATGTTGTTGCCTTCCATCCTTACCACTGCGCTCTCCTGTGTCTTTGCGCTATATCAGTCCGGTCCGCTTTGGGCCCGATTATTTCGCAGCGATAGCCCCATTCAGCCTTGGCTGGACAGCGATGGTATGAGCACGCGCTGGTCAGGGACAAGCGCCATGGGTTTCCCGTCGAGACTTTCCCGCACACCGTTTGGTGTTACTATCCTATCCTATCCTATCCTATCCTATCCCTTCAGCGTCCGATGGAACGCAGCATGCCGCATCCGACCAGTCGATTCGGCGTTGGGACCAGACTTTTGCTCGCCGGCTGGTGCGTAAGACGGCGTCACGTAGCGATACCTGGCATCTCGATGAGTTCGTCGTATTAATTGCCGGCACGAGGCTTTGGCCGTGGCGCACCGTCTGTCAGAGCGGGAATTGTGCTCGAGGAGATCGTCCAGGTCCGCCCCTGCCAAGGCTGCAAGCTTGATGAACCAATTTAGAAAGTAGCGCTACGCCAGGCGCATGATCACCGACAAATCGCGCTCCTGTGGCCCGGCAAAGCGCCGGAGTGAAGCGCAACTCAAGCATCGCTCGCAACTGACAATCGAGCGAATTCGCATGTGCTTCCGTAAAAACAAAAATGGCCCGTGCACGGCTTCCGATTCAGAGAGGGGCTTACAACGGCTCGTCTCGACCTTCCCGCCTTTCGGAACCACTTTGTCCGGATTAGCTGGAAAGCTGGTGCACCTCGCCACCGCCGACGTGTGGCCCTTCGCCCTAACGAGGACGCTTACGCCTAGGCATGTCGGCATCAGTGGGGCATCTCGGCTGACGTACCGAGCGGTGCACTCGCATGATGTCAACAATGTCGAGGCTCAAAACAAACAAAAGCTATCGCCATTGAACGATACTGTCGCGAAGCGAACAGACGAACCATGTCCGAAACATTTGCTTTTCGTGCTCAGCTTGACCCTCAGAGCAAAAAAGGAAAACGCAAACCAAGGTCCGACGGCAAACTTGAGTGTCAATCGTAGCTTGGTCGTGAGGTTGGCACGTCATTTGCGGAGTGATTTTCGAAGCCGTTGTGACGGTACGCCCGCAGCTATCGGAGATAATCATGGCGATCGACTCGGAAGTGTTTGATTCCTCCCCGGGCATTTCAAGCAGGTGATATGAGAACAACAACTTATCGTGTTAAAGTATGATTCAGCTTCAGAGCCCCTGTTGTTGAATAATTATTATGATCCGTGTGTCACACTGCGATAGGCGCAGCGATGTGCATCGTTTTCGATTGTGGGGACAGGAAGGGCTGGCTCGTTCGTTGACGTCCCGTTCTTCAATATTTGAACGGAGATCAAGAATGAACATCAGGAGCCTCCTGCTCGGCTCAGCTGCGGCCCTGATCGCCGTTTCCTGTGCCCGAGCCGCCGACGCCATCGTCCTGGCCGAGCCTGAGCCCGTTGAATACGTCAAGATCTGCGACGTTTACGGCGCTGGTTACTACTACATCCCCGGCACCGAGACCTGCCTGCGCATCGGCGGCTATATCCGTTACGACATCGGCCTCGGCGATGTCGTATCGTATGACAAAGCTAGAACCACGGATGTGAAGACTGGCGCGGCCCAGGGCATATGGCAAAACCACACGCGTTTCACATTCAAAACTTGGACCGGGCAAGAGACCGAACTCGGTACATTGCAGACCTACATCGAGACCCGCATGAACTACGGCAAGCACACCGCCTATTCCGGTTCTGACAGTCCTCGATACTATGCCTTCAGCCAAGGCATCACGTTGACTTTCGCCTGGGTTCAGCTTGGTGGCCTCCGAGTTGGCAAGGACTGGTCCGCCTTCGACATGTTTATTGGCTACGCGGGCGACGTGCTCAATCAGATGCTTATCCCGTACGGCGCCTTCGATACTAATGTGGTTCAGTACTACTTTGACGCCGGTAACGGCTTTTCGGCTGTGGTTTCACTCGAAGAAGGCTCGGGCCTGGTCGGCACCATCGACAGCTACGTTCCGCACCTAGTCGAAGGAGTGAAATACACACAACACTGGGGCGCGATCACCGGCGTTGTCGCTTATGATAGCAACTACGAATCGGTCGCCGGCAAGGTCCGCATCGACGTCGATGTTACCGACCAACTCTCGCTATTCGGAATGTTCGGCTACGGCTCCAGCGGCAAGCTCAACGATGACGTCACTAACGCAATCGACGCTCATGGTCGCGGGTTCTACAAAAGTTGGGGCGGTAACTGGGCTTTCTGGGCCGGCGCCACTTACAAGCTCAATGAGACAACTTCGTTGAATCTTCAGCTCTCGGGTGATCAGCTCAGGAACTATGGAGTCGCTGCAAACGTTGCCTATGCGTTTCTTGCAGATTTCACAATTACAGCCGAACTCGACTATGACCGCTACGGCGACTTCGCCGTCGGCAAGGTCGACCCTTCCATTAGCTGGGCTAATGCCAACAAAAAGAGCAGTGTCGGCGGCATCCTCCGTTTCGAACGTTCATTCTAACGGGAGGAAGAGCTTCATCTCGGTGGCCTCAGGCGGCGAATGACGATTATGCGGGGGACCTGCCACGCCTGCGGCAGATAAGCCCTGACACGTTCGCAATCGGATACAGCTGCGATTAGGGCGCGGCCGATGCCCCGCTTGCCGGGATGTGACAGCTGGTAAAGCGTTGCGGCAGGTTTGCTGGCGGGCGCGTGATCGCCGAAGCAATCGCCGAACTCGCCCAGTATCCCAGCTTCGAAAACGACTGAATCGGCGGCGACTCAATGCAACCTTGGCTTCCGGAGACCGCGCTGACCGCCGCCGGCCTGACCGCGCTCGCCGCGCAGGATGCTTCGGACAAGCAAATCACCTGCGTCAAGGCGCCCTTCAAGTCGCTGATCGACCATGTCTTTATCTCGCCCAATCTCGTGCCGTGCGACCACGATTTCACGATCCTCGCGCTCGACCGAACCATCGAGCGGTTCCAGGAAGTGTCGATCATCGCCCGGTCCTCTTGCGACTGGCCGGGCCTATCGGTGAGCGTTAGATCCAGAACGAGGTTACACGGGATTCCTACAGCCCGCACATCGCAGCTGGCCGCCTGGCAAAGTCAAAGGGCAACCGTCTCACCGACGAAGACCGCGGCGAGCCGCAATCATCGAGCGAGGACGAAATAGTGGACAGCGAAGGGTTTTATCCGCATGCGGCAGGAGGATCGCTTTGTGGTTAGCGCTATTGCTGCGTATTCGATGCTTTTCTCGACCGGGTTTGCCCGTAGGCACAGCCAAGCAGCGTGAGGGGAGGCCAAAGGGATAACCAATCGTCGCTAAACGGCATGCTCCAGCAAATAACGGCAAGGCGGTAGCGGCGCGCTTGAGCCCCGGTTGAAGTGCTTGGAGTTTTTCCGAATGGGCGAGCGTTGCGACTAATGAAGGCGTCACATCATTCGACGGTGACTGATTTTGCCAGGTTGCGTGGCTGGTCGAGATCTGTGCCCATGAAGAGCGCCGTGTGGTACGCAAGAAGCTGTATCGGCAGCGAGAAGATCATCGGCGCGATAATCTCGTCGGTGGCCGGCAGCACGATCGTGTGCATCGTATCGAGTTTCGATGCGGCTGCCCCTTTTCCATCGGTGATGAGGATAATGCGCCCTCCGCGGGCGGCCACTTCCTGCATGTTGGAGAGGGTCTTGTCGAAAAAGCGATCATGTGGCGCGATGACGATCACTGGCATGTTCTCGTCTATCAATGCGATAGGACCGTGCTTCAATTCACCCGCCGCATAGCCTTCGGCGTGGATGTAGGAAATCTCCTTGAGCTTCAGCGCACCCTCCATCGCCAGTGGGAAATTTGTGCCACGGCCGAGATAAAGGACATGATGACACTTTGACAGTTCGCGCGACAGAAGCTCAATCTCCGGCTGGATGCTGTCCAGTACCTGCCTCATGAGGCCCGGCATTTCGGCGAGGCTCTCGACGAGCGCCTGCACCTCATCTTCGGTCACGGTTCCGCGGGCCTTGGCTGCGTGGATGGCGAGTGCGGCAAGAGCGGCTAGCTGGCAGGTGAAGGCCTTGGTGGAGGCGACGCCGATCTCTGGGCCGGCAAGGATCGGAAAGACCACATCGGCCTCCCGAGCCATGGTCGATTCGCGCGCATTGACGACAGCGCCAATTTTCAGCCCAAGCTGCTTGCAGTACCTCAGCGATGCCAGCGTATCGGCGGTTTCGCCCGACTGTGAAATGAACAGAGCCGCAGACTGCGGCGACAACGGAATCTCGCGATAGCGGAATTCGGATGCAACATCTATTTCGACCGGCAGGCGCGCATAGCGCTCGAACCAGTATTTTCCGATCAGCCCGGCGAGATATGCGGTGCCGCAGGCAGAGATCGCCAAGCTCGGGATCTTGGCGAAGTCGATGCCAAAAACCGCATCGGCACCATTTTCGATGAAATTGATATAATGACCGAGCGCATCGGCGATGACCTCGGGCTGCTCGAGGATTTCCTTCTCCATGAAGTGGCGATGGCTGCCCTTGTTGGCCAGAGTGGCCACGGCCACGGAGGTCTGGCGCGGACGCGCGACGGGGTGGCCGTCGTAATCAAAGATATCAGCGCCCGTCCTGCCGACAACGGCCCAGTCACCGTCAATGAGATAGGTGATTTCATTCGTGAATGGAGCAAGCGCGATCGCGTCGGAGCCCAGGAACATCTCGCCGTCGCCGTGACCGATCGCCAGCGGTGGTCCATTGCGCGCCGCAATGATGGTCGACGGATCATCCTCAAAGAGGATGGCAAGCGCGTAGGCACCCCTGACGCTTTTCAGCATGGCATGCACCGCCTCACCACGCCTCATGCCCTCCCGGCGGTGCCTTGCCAAGAGATGCGCAAGGACCTCAGTGTCGGTGTCGGTCTGGAACTCGGCTCCCGTCGCCGCCAATTCGTCCTTCAGTTCGGCGAAATTCTCGATGATGCCGTTATGGACGACGGCCACACCATCCGTGAAGTGCGGGTGTGCATTGCGTTCCGTCGGTGGCCCATGGGTTGCCCAGCGGGTGTGGGCGATGCCGATGGTACCACCCAGCGGCTCTTCCTTGAGCCTCCTCTCGAGATTGACGAGCTTGCCCTCCGCGCGCCGGCGGTGCAAGGTGCCCTCGGTGATCGTCGCAATGCCGGCCGAGTCATAGCCGCGGTATTCCAGACGCTTCAATGCGTCGACCAGGCGTTCCGACACCGGCTGTTGCCCAACGATGCCAACAATTCCGCACATGTTCTTCTCCGAATTCTTCCCGGCAGCCTTAGCCGACGCAGACGAGGGACGCCGCCCGGCATGCGCTCAGTTAGATTCTTCTAATGGAATCCAGTCAGTTCGGTAAAATTGATTGTTGGGATAGCCATCATCCACGCCATGGATGAACTAAACCTCAGTCCAATGCGGGTGATGTGAACCGGGGCGTACGCTTCCGCCTTCAACGGGCTGCGCATATCATGGCCGGCGCCCTCACCTGCGTTAATAGCATGCAAGCCGGCCGGAGGAGACGGGGAATACTTGGGCCGAGTGCGAATGGGTAGTCCCAGCGCACTCTTTGATCTCGCCGTTCAATTGTGCGGACGCTGCTTCATGCATCATTCCTCGGTTTGCTTCTCCAGGCCGGACGCAATGACTCCTTTCGGCGACGAGAAGCAAACCCTCTTCCGATCCCTGGGGCCACGCACCACGTCTTAGCTATCCGCATGGGCCGTGCGGCAGGCCGAGAATCGGTCGCCACAGTACCGGCCCATTCAGACGTCCCCTCCAGCGGATGCGCAACAGGCTGGCGTGAGAGATCTCGAGAAACCCGGCCACCGCCTCCGTTTTGCCGACGGGCTGCGGCTTTCCGATACGCGACAATGGCCACGTTGCGAGGCGAAGGATCCGTTCCATACGCGTATCGGTCACCGTCACGATCCGGGTGAGATTGTTAGCCAAGCCGAATTCGATCATGCCGGCGAAGAGCTCGTAGGTTGCTTGGGCAAGGCCGCCTGCCGCCTTGGGCGTTGATGGGGGCAAATCGAGCGCGAAACGGCTGCTTTCCCATATGTCGGGACTCGCGGGCGCCACAGCTTCACCCAGCAGCGCCGGGAATGTGTCGCGCAACATGGTCGGCCCAGTGGTTGGCAAGAGGCGCACGCAGCCACGAATTCGCCAATCGGATCCCTTGAGCAGCAGATAGACAGGCTTCAAGTCGTCAAAGGTGTCTGTTTCCATTTCGCCTCCGGTCTGAACTTCCCAATCGAGCCTCTCCTTGAAAACCCGATATCTGAGCCCGTGCATCTCTTTGAGCTCGCCTGCGAATTCGCTGTAGAGGCCAGGTGTGATCAGCTGAATCATTCGTCGCCTCCGTGCGGGTTGTGTTCCCGCCATCGAAGGGCAAAGCGCACAGCGATGCAGCCTGTGGACGTTTACAGCTATCCTCGCGGAAGGATCCGGATCTCGCCTGACCGGAGGCAGCCAGCCTGGCAACCGCATGGATCGTCCGAACGCGAGCTTTGCTTGGCATTTTCCAGATGGAAGGCCCCCTTGCCCTTTGAGACCTGCTTTCCAAGGCGTATTCGCGCGTTTTATCCATGCCTTTATGGTCTTGGAGAGCGTGGCGGGCAGGCTACACAGTGGGTGGCCGAGAGGTCGGGAATCAGTTGGAATGGAGGAATTCGTCTCGCCAAAGAGGGGATCCTTTGCAATGCACTGCCTGCCCGACATTCCCGCTTCAACGTTACGCGCCACATACCGCCGAGTAACAGCCGGACCGGCGACGCCGGCTGTGCTGGTTGTTGGCCTGATCAGCGGCGGCACGGTGAATCTGAGCCACGTCGCCAGCCATTTCCACGGACCGGCGAGCGTAGCCTCCAACGATCGCCGGCGGCGACGCTTCTTCCAGTTTACCAGTTCGACGAGGACTGGCTGGCGTGTACGCTGGTGGCGCGGCTCAACCTACGCCCGCCCTTGCGGCTGTGCCTTGACTGCACCAATTGGAAGCAAGGACATAAGGTTCGCATCAAGGAGCGAGGCAATATGCATCGTCGTAACCTGATTAGAGCATTCATCGCGCTGGGCGTGTGCCCGATCTGCGCCCAGACCGCGCGTGCGGCCAGCGCCCATTGGGGATATGGCGGCTCGGTCGGGCCGGAGCATTGGGCCGATCTGGACACGAGAAATTTCGCCTGTTCGGCGGGCAGGCAGCAGTCACCCATCGACATCGCCGGCACGGTAAAGGCGGATATACCGCGCATCGACATCAGTTGGCTCAAGGGCGGCGGCAGGATGGTGAACAACGGCCACACCATTCAAATCAACATGCCGGAAGGCAGCACCTTGACCCGCGGGGATCGCGTCTACCAACTGGCACAGTTGCATTTCCACGCGCCGAGCGAGCATCACGTGGCGGGCATGAGCTTCCCGATGGAAGCGCATTTTGTCCATAAAGACACAAAGAGCGATACTCTGGGTGTGCTGAGCGGCCTTCTTACGCCTGGCGCGACAAATATCAGCTTTGCCGGTCTCGCCAAGGTCTTTCCGGCCCGGCCCGGCGAGGAGATGGCAGTTGACGAGTTCGATCCCAACGGGCTTTTGCCAGCCTCGCTCGGCTACTGGACCTATGAGGGATCATTAACGACTCCGCCCTGCACCGAAAACGTGGAGTGGATGGTTGCAATGGAACCGGTCGAGGTCGACACCGCAGACATCAAGCGGTTTACGACGCTTTACGCATCTAACGCGCGGTCGATCCGTCCCTCCAATCGGCGCTTCATTCTAGGCCTCAGCTAAGGTCATCGCGCGCGTCAAGCAAAACCGCGGTAACAATCGGGGGGTTTCAAACAGTACGACGCCACCATGGTGGCGCTGGCATCACGATAATGCCCTAGGGTTCACAACAGCATGACCGGATCATGGGAACTTGTGGGCCGCTTGCTTGCGGAGAACTGGGTGGCGTCACCGACACCCGTACACTCCGGCCTGGATCTGCTTGATCAGGGATTGATAAATTCGACGCGTCGCTCCCGTGCTGCGAGAACCCTCCTTATACTGGACCAATTAAAATCTCCAAAAGTGGCAGTTTAGTTTGGACCAGTGAACTGCAATATTGGCTTGCAGTCAGGGAAGCGATCGTGACTGGTCGCGCCGGTCATGGATTGCTTGCGCTCGAACTGATGGAGTTGCCTGGATGTTTGAGGGTCCCATCATCGACGGTCGAATTAAGAATATTGCATCGGGATTTAGAGCCGTGAGCGTCTACGTCGATGCCACTTCAGCTGGAGAAGGACGTTTCGATCCCCGATTGCTTGGTGAAGCCTGCGATTGCGCGTTGGCGGATGGCCCGGCTTGGGCAGAAGCTCATCTGGCGAGTTGGTCCGACGCCTACGTCGTCTTTGGCGCGAAGCCTAACCGTACGCCGTGCTCAGCCCAGGCCCTCAGAAAGCGGGTTCTGAAAGACGGCACTCTTTCGACGATCAACCCGATCGTCGATCTCTACAACGCCATCAGCCTGAAATACGCAGTCCCGGTGGGTGGAGAGAATTTTGACGCCTATGTCGGAAGACCCCACCTGACGATCGCTGACGGGAGTGAGACGTTCGACACCATGATGAATGGAGAGGCGGTCAACGATCCTCCCTTGCCCGGTGAGGTCATCTGGCGCGACGACATTGGCGTCACCTGCCGACGCTGGAACTGGCGACAGGGCACTCGAACCCGCCTGAAGACCCTAACAGGCCGGATGTGGTTCGTACTGGAGGCGTTGGAGACCATGCCGGACGATGCATTGGCAGAGGCGACGGATGCCATGGTCGGAGGGCTGAATGCCTTGATGCCTGGCTGCAAAATCGCGAGCCAAGAAATTGCCATCGCCGGATGAGGTTTCCGGTCGAGCGAGCGGATCGCTGGCCGCCCGGGGCATCCGGCGCGATCGATCCGATCGAGATTATCAAGGGCTGAGAGAATGAATGTCGATCTCCATCAGTTGCTCATCGTCTTTGCTGCATATGTCATTGCCGCGGGGAGCCCCGGCCCGAGCAACATGCGCATTATGGGGGTTGCGATGGCGCGCGGCAGAGGTGCTGCGCTCATGCTTGCCTCCGGCGTCGTCAGCGGCTCGATCTTTTGGGGTTTTATGGCCTCCACCGGCATCTCCGCCCTGTTGGCCAGGTACGCCCAGGCACTGCTCGTTCTGCAGGTTTTCGGGGGGCTTTACCTGCTATTCCTCGCCTTCAGGGCGGGACGGTCGGCGCTTACGTCGGACGAGAAGCTGGCGGTGCGCGCATCGACCGACCAAGTCGCTCTTTCGCGGGGTGAGCTCTATAGGAAGGGCCTCTTGATGCATTTGGCGAACCCAAAATCCGTGCTGGCATGGATCGCGCTCGTCACGCTGGGGATCGGCCCGAATTCATCGTGGCAAAGCATCGCGGCGATATTGGGTGGCTGCGCCATCCTAAGTGTCACGATATTCTGCGGCTACGCCATTGTCTTCTCCACACCGCCTATGGTGGCTCTATATCGCCGCTGCCGCCGCTGGATCGAAAGTCTGTTGGCGATGTTCTTCGCGTTCGCCGGGCTGCGTATGCTGCTTTCCCGTATGTAGTTTCGAAAGGAATGGATGATGACTTTGTTTCGCGGCCTGTCGGCGTTCCCCCTTACGCCAACCGATGCGGAAGGGCATGTCGACACCGAGGGTCTGGCTCGTTTTCTCGAGCGTATTCAACGCGCCGGAGCGGACTCCATCGGCCTTCTGGGGAGCACGGGCGGTTATGCTTACCTCACCAGGGAAGAACGCAAGCGTGCCGTTCAGGCTGCCGTGGAATGCATCGGCGGCAAAACGCCTCTTGTCGTGGGTGTGGGTGCATTGCGTACCGATGAAGCTCAGGCTTTGGCGCGCGATGCCAAATCCGCTGGCGCTGACGGCCTGCTCCTGGCACCCATGTCCTACGTTCCCCTGAACGAGGACGAAGTCTTCCAGCACTTCGTCGCGGTGGCCGAGGCGGGGGAATTGCCTTTGTGCATATATAACAATCCAAGCACCACGCGCTTCACATTCAGCGACGCATTGATCGCCCGGCTGTCGGAGGTGTCCAACATCGTCGCGGTGAAAATGCCTCTGGCGGCAAATGACGATTACGCGGGGGAACTGGCACGTTTGCGGTCGATGACGCCTGACACGTTCACAATCGGATACAGCGGCGATTGGGGCGCGGCGGATGCCCTGCTTGCCGGATGTGACACCTGGTACAGCGTTGCGGCAGGTCTGCTGCCGGTCCCGGCGCTTGCGCTGACGCGTGCAGCGCAGTCCGGCGACGCGGTGGAGTCCAGTCGGTTGAACCGCGCTTTCGGGCCGCTCTGGACCTTGTTCAAACACTACGGCAGCTTCCGCGTTATGTTCGTCATCGCCGACTACCTCGGTCTGGCGCACGTCCAGCCACCGCGCCCTATTTTGCCGTTGCCGGAGGACGCCGGAGATGACATTAGGCAGGCATTGGAGAAGCTCGAATAGCCGAGCACAGGGCATGCCCAGTGCCACTGCTAGTTAGGCACCCGCCGCGCGGGCGTTCCGCGCACCGTTCGAGATGGAAGTTAGGCGGCGCAGAATTGGATCGGGTTGGTCGCGCTTTGGCTTTGCGGTCTCTTCGGTGGTGAAATGGTCGCAACGTTATCGTGCTCCGGTAGCGCCGGGAAGATGGGCGGCCATCGCAAACGCGTTCTGCAGCCGCATCGAACTTTCATCCGCGACCAAACGACCGGAAGTAGAATTTCGAGCTGATCGTAGGCCGCTCGCTGCCTGAAGAGGGTGCTCCGCGCTACATCGGTTTCGTCTATGGCTATGATCGCGAGCCGCAACGGCGCATTCTCGACCATCTCAAGAAGCAGCCCGTCCAAGCCAATCAGGATATCACCCTCATCACCGACGGTGGGGAAGAATCGCCGACTGGTTCCATATCACCGTGCGCATCAGGGTCCTTCGGCAGTTCGTGCAAGGGCTCCAACCAGGACGAGCAGACCGGACAGGACCTGCTCGAAACTCTGCGCAGGATCAAATGGCATCTCTGGCATGTTGACGTCTATCGGGCCCGTCACGAAATCGCCGACCTGCAATTCGACGCGGAAGGTCTCGAAACAGGCTAGCCGAACATGCGCAAGTTCCTGACCGCCATCGGCGAGTTCACCAGGCCTACATCGCCTCCGACAGTGCCAGCCTGATTAATTACGGCGAGCGTTAGCGGTCCGGAGATCGCATCTCTTCGGCCCTCGTCAAGGCCACCGTCAACGCCGTTCCAAGCGGGTCGCCAACAAGCGGCAGATGCAGTGGAGCAGGATCGGCGCACATCTTCTGCTGCAAACCCGCACGCAGATCCTCGATGACCGTCCCGACGCGCTTGGCGTGCAGCCCCTCACCTCGCCCGCGCCCCGCGGTGGTTCTTGCCAAGAGACGCTCGCTCGCATCTAACGAAAACCGCCGCTGCATTTAGCTGCATCCATTGTTCGGATGCGTGCGATCCAAACAATCAATTTGTTCAATCAGCTTCTTGAAAGCTAACCCTTGTTTGGTGGAACATGGGCTCTGGTCGTCGACGCTGGCTTAATGCAGGGGCTGCACGCAGGAGATACAATGCACAGAGATCGCAAGCGGGTTAGCGGCATAATGGCTGGCCGACCGGTGTCATCCCCAGGCTGCTGCAGCGTGCGGCTTGTCTGTCCCTCCATGATCTCTCGGAAGACAGTTCCGAATACTGCGACCGGTTGCCCGCCTTGTGTGTCGCCTCGATCTCATAACCGATGGTGAGCTGCTCAATGGGCTATCCTTCACCGGATAAGAGATGAAGTGCGAACGCTCCTCGGGGATCATGCCGATCGTACGTACGTCCTGCTTACTCTGGTCAGGCATAGAGCGCAATTTGTTGGCCCAGCTATGAAACTCTTGCCGGAAGTTAGCTCTGCCGCGTGCGTGATGGCTTGAGCGGACTGACGCAACGAAGGCTCACGAGTATTCGGTTCCTGCCGTCATTATGACGAGACTCAACGGTACCTTCAACATCGGCGTGGTTCGACTCGCCGCGCGAAAACAGGCAAATCTCGATTGAATCCGTCACGCGGTGTCAGCCTGGCATTGGTGCCTTCCCTTCTCAACAACTATCAAATCAGCATTCACGGATAGCCCAGTTTCTCACGTGCCGTAACGCCGTGCCTTCAGTTTCCACGTTCGCGTCGAGCTCGCGAGTGGCCAGAGTTCGGAGAACGGTCGAAGTCTAATCGCCGCGAAATTCAACGGAGGGTCAGCGGGGCCACGGGGGCAAAGTGCGACGGTGTCTAAGCCGTCTTTATGAGGGGAGAGGTACACATGGTTTTCCTGTTCCAGCAGCATCCGGCCGCACATCGAAGCAATGAGGAGCTAGAATTCAGATCGGACTTTCGCAAGGCGCGCACCGCGCATCAAACGCCGTTTCGTTGTGAAAAAAGGCTCAGTACCGACAACGTTTTTGTAATCGCCCTGGCGGCCTCGTTTGCGCTCTTGTTCGGGATACAGAGGCAGGACCCACAGGTCGACGAGGCGGTCCTAAGTGAACTGCGAACGATTCAGATCAACTACGCATTGCTCCAGCGCGATGTCGCCCGCGCTCGAACCGACATGGTATTGGACTTCCGCCCCGTTGATTCTACCCTCCAAGCATTGCAAAGGAACGTTACAAACTTGCAACGCCTTGCCGGGATTTCGCCGGATGAGAGCTCCGGAGCGCACTCCAGGTTGCTTGCACAGCTCAAAAAGTCCGTCGAGAACACGGAGGCTGCCATCTCGGCAGCGGCTGCGCAAAATGAGCTTCTGCAAAGCTCTCTCGTACGGTTTGCTCGCTCGGTTAATCGCCTTGAGGGGGCGCCGTCCAACAGGCTTGAACTCTCCAATTTGATCCTTCAGTTTTCGGCCAGACTACCGGGATTCAGCCTCGCATCACAGATCGATCAGTCTCTCAGCCGACTTCCTCCGAGCCAGGACCAAGCCACCCACGATGTTGTCCGCAACGGCCGCGCTATCCTGTCCGCGTTGTCGAGAGTGGACCGCGCAGCCGATCGGATCGCATCCTTTAACACGTTCGCCAAGGCCGCCGAACTGGAGCGCGAATATCTGAAAGACTACAGCTTGGCCAGCGCGCAAGCGCAGCGCACACGACTTTTCTTTGGCTCGGTGTCCATATGCCTCTGCTTGTTTGCGATCATTCGGGCCTTCAGGCTGCATGTGCGGACGAACCGGTTGGAAAGGCGGCTGGAGCTTGAAGAGGCAATGCGTGAGATCGAAGCTCGCTTCAACGAAAGTAAAGCAAAGAACGCGTCGCCGCGCTTTTCAACGGAAGCAGCGCTTAGACTTGTTCAACGCGCTTTCGACGCGGATCACTGCGCGCTTGCTCAGGTGGATCCGAGTCTCAGCAGGCATACCGAGTGCTTTGTGACGAACACGTGCATGCGTGTCTGGAACGTCGCGCTTCTTGATGAAGTCGTTTCACTTGTCCGCGCCGGACGGCCAGTGTTTCGCGTCGTTCCGGCGGCGGAAATGGTTCGCACCGCCCTAGACACTTCCGGTGTTTGTCAAATTGTTGCTTGCAGGGCCTCCGATCAGCAGGCTGTGGTTTGCATCCTTGTTTTTGAACGAGATCGCTCACTCCCCTCAGCAGGCGACCTGTGGGTTCTTGCCAGTGCCATTGTGCGTTTGAGCAACCATCTTGAAATGCAACGTGTAAATGCCGAACGCGACCTTCTGGTGAGTCGATGGGAGCAGGTGGAAAGGCTGAGGACCGTCGGCACGATCGCAAGCGGCGCCACACATGAGTTCAACAATATTTTAGGCGCAATAATCGGATATTCAGAAATTGCCCAAGGTCTGGTGCGTCGCCCCTCCAGAATACGGAACCACATCGACCAAATCATCTTAGCTGGACACCGCGCCAAGCTGATCGTTGACCAGATCTTGTCACTCAGCCGAAACCGCAAGCGCGTTGCAGTGCCTTTCAACGTCTCCGAAATTGTCATGGATCTTGCGCCATTGCTGCGGGTTACAGTTCGTGCGGGTGTTCAGTTGAACTTCAGGATCAACGAGTGGCAAACGGTGGTCGAGGGCAGCCCAACCGAGATGCAGCAGATTCTCATGAACCTGTGCAAGAACGCGTCGGAGGCTGTCTTGAACGAGGGCCGCGTCGAGGTTAGCGTTTCTCGCGCCCAGGTGTGCCAAACCAAGCCGCTGGCTCAGGGCACCTTGAGACCTGGAGATTACGTTCTCCTCTCCATCAGCGACGATGGCCCAGGAATCGCAAGTTCGATACTTCCGCATGTCTTTGAGCCCTTTTTTACCACGCGCTCTCTCGTCGGCGGGACCGGGCTAGGTCTTGCTGCAGTTGACAGGCACGTGAGCGCGCTCGCAGGATACCTAGACGTCACCTCGGTTGTTGGCCGAGGTACGCGCTTTGATATCTACTTGCCAGCCTCCGAGGAGGAGCCAGTCAGCGCTGACGTCACTTTCGGCCCATACAGCGGATCACCGGCCAACGGCGGAATCATTGCAGTCGTGGAGCCCGATCCAGCAGAGTTGGAGATTCACAAGGACAATATCGCCGCGCTGGGTTATGAGCCGATCGGCTTCGCGACCTTCGAAAGTCTTTGCGGCTGGATCGAGAGCGGGAAGGCAGCTGACCTGCTGATTTTGGCGAAGACGCCTTTCCTCGAGCGAGGACGGGCAGAGTCCGTATGCCCGGCCATCATGACGGTGCCTTTCATAGTCATCGGTGACATCGACCCCACGCCGGTCACATCTGACAATCAGGCCTTCGTCCTTCGGCTAGCGAGACCGGTCTCGTCCAGGACAATAGAGCATGCGATTCGTATAATGATGATGGCGTGATGCCGCCGACTCGCTCATTCTATGCAAGTGTGAGAAGGCCTGGCAAAAGACATCGAAGCAGAACAAAACGACGCGTCGCATCACAATGGACTTATCGATCCCGAGACGTTGTTCTAGCCTTAGTGCTTGTTAAGGAGGTCGGCTACTGTCTCTCCCCGTCGCCGGGCATCGGCGGCGAGCCATACCTCTCCCACCTCGTACAGGTCACCTTGGGTGTGGAACGGCACAATGACGTCAACGGCAGCCGACAGCATGTCAAGAAGCGTTCGATCTTCCACAGCGGCTCCTTGCGGGCTGCTCTTGACGAGGGAAAAGAGCTTTTTGAAGCCCTGGACCGGATCAGCCCCATGGATCGTTGATATTGATCCCGCATGGCCGGAGACGACTTCGCTAAGGTAGGCCCATGCAGCATCATCGCGCATCTCGCCGAGCAATATTCGGTCAGGGCGCATGCGCAAGCTCGCTTGCAGCAGTTGCTCGGCTGTCACCGCACCTACGCCGGCTCGGTCCTTCGGATAGAGTAACCGGACATGGTTCTCGTGCGGGATTACAAGCTCCAGCGTGTCCTCGATACTTATCAGTCTCTCTTGCGGGGGTATAGCGTTGATCAAAGTCTTGCTCATTGTCGTTTTGCCGCTTCCAGTAGGTCCGCAAAGCAGCATCGTGAGCCGTCCCGAAACACACGCTTGCAAAAACTTCTCCAAGTCACCATCGTCGTATTGCTGAAGAATAGTTTGGTCCTGCCGCTCTTGGCGCTGTTTTCGTGACCGCCATTGATTCCAGCGTGAGTATTCGTAGCGAGAAGAAACTTCCTTCAGTTCGGTCACACGACTTGAAGGACGCCGTATCGTCAGGCTTACTGTTCCTGAGGGAACAGCGGGCGGCAAACAGATCTGCAGCCGCTCTCCGTTCGGCAGCTCAGTCGCACAGAGGGGGCTTTGCGGTCCGACATCTTGCTTGCGCAGCGCTCCAGCGAGAATCGCGATGTCCTCCAGATCGTTATAACCTAGTGGTAGCGGATGTTTCGTGAAGACGCCGGCTTGTCGCACAAACGCTTCCCCAGGCCGGTTGATAGCGACCTCTTCGGTCCTCGGCTCCTCAAGCCATTTCAGAACGGGGTCGAGAAGCAAACGCAATTGAGGGTCAGCCTCCGATCGCATTGTTGTCTCTCCGGCGTTGGCGATGTTGGGGGGCTGGCGCCACGACGGTTGCCGTGAGACCGTATACATCCGAGAAATCGAGGTCGCGAGCCACAAAGATGGATACAGCATCTCCCTGGTTTTTCTTCAGGGTTGGCGGGATGTTGACCGTCGCTCTCAGTGTCGTCTCGACGGCTTGTCCGCCATTGCTCTGGAAGCTGTTGATGCCGCTTCCTCCGCCAGAGCTCGCCGCGTATTGACCGGCCGCCTGGAACGCGCCTTGAAGGACGCTCATCAGCATTGCTCCGCCAAAGCGTTCCCGGAAGTGATTATCCACCGTGCCAGGCACTCCGGAGCGGCCGAGCTCGTCAGCGCCCGGCGATGCTATCGAAACGAGGGCATGGTCAGGTGTTTCGATGCGCGTCCACAGCACGAAGACACGCGCATCCCCCTGTTCGAGACCATGCTGGATCTCGCCAATCACGGTCGTCCCACGATCCAAGAGCACGACATTGTTGGTGGCGCCGCGGACGTCTTTAGGTAAGACGCACTTCACATAACCGGGTAAATTTGTGTCGACTGCCGTTTGCAAAAGGCAAGGAATGATCGTTCCCTGAGTAATCACGAGATCAGGGTGCGGCAAAAGTGTGGCCCGGCTCGGCTCCTGTATGTCTGGCTTCAATCGGCCCGACAGGTCGCCACCGATCGAAATCTCATCCGCGGTCGCGGGAGCATCCTTGTGGTCGTCTTCGCTCCGCTGAGCCACGTCGGGCTTTTGACTGCTGCTGCTGTAGGCGAAAATTGGTGACTCCTCGGGCGGCGGTTCAGCTGCCGCGGGTTGCGGCGTGGATGGCGCAGGATCTGCCGCCTGCGCCGCCTTTGCGGGTGCTGGAGGTTCGGGAGCAAGCTCAATAGGCACGGGGCGGAACGGCTCGGCGTTCGGGGAAATTGGCGGGTTTGGCTGAGATGGTTCGTCTTGTGTGCTGGGACGACTTCCGAGCCAGATGAGCGACAGAGATGAGATGAGAACAAGACCGGCGACGGCCAATTTCTGTGATCCCGAAACATGCCGGCGGGCCGGCTCCGAGACCAACGATCCGGATGCATTTACATCGTGTCCCGACTGTGGGCCGGTTTCATTCATCGGCCCGAGCCTTTCAAAACGCGCCACACGTCGGGTCTCACTGTACCGGTCCCCGGCGCTTGTCCAACAGGATCATATGCCCTGTTGAAAATCGACAATACCGTATTGCCATCTCTCAGACGCCATTCCCGGGCGACTGCGGATACTTCAACATAGTCGCCTTTGACTGTGAAGTTGGCAGCGGCTTCCTTGCCGTCGGGATTGATAATGTAGAGGGAGGGTATACGGGAATTGCTTGCGAAGCCAAATACGGTGGTAAAGCCATTGTCGAAAACCTGCAGCGGCGCCAGCGATCGATCGCCCTTTGCGACGTAGTGAAAATTGCTTTCGTCGGAACTGGCAGTTGTACCGGGCCGATTCAACAAATCCTGAACCCTCTGTTCCTGCAGCACCTTTGCCCGGGCCTGACCAAGAATCGAGCGCTTTTCTGCTGCCTGTCTCAAAGCAGCGGCCTCATCACCGGGATAAGTGAACTGCACACTGTAGTATAAGTCAGGTTGCTGCTCATCTAGTTTTGGCATCGCTCTCGTTGAAATGCTGAAGACATATCTGCGGGTACCGGACTCACTGTCGGCCAGAACGACGACCGGCTGCGGCGGCAGGATCCGGCTGGCCTTAAAGAACAGGTAGTTGGCGCGTGGGAGCGCAGCCAAGTCTTTGCTATTGGAAACGGCCACGGCTGCGACGGTCTCGTTGGCCGCGAATGTGACGACCAGCGTTGCCCCCACCGCGGTCGACAGGCGCACCACTTCGTCGGGACGGTAAGCCAAGTAGCGCATCCGCGCATCATGCTTGCCGGCAAGCGGGGTGTCTTCCGCGGAAGCCTCCAGCGTTAAGAGTAGTGAACAGGCCAGGGCGAGAAACGCTCTTTTTGTCATGGCTGCACGTCACCCAGGTTCGACACGCTATCTTCCGAGGTTTGATAGGAAGTGACGAGTAGACCTCCCGGATTGGTGAGCCTTGATTGGGCAGGCAGATCTGTCAGGCGCTCGTAGCGGATGGTTGCTGTCCAGGTGGTCACCAGCGGCATCTGCCCATCGATGGAAAGGGTGCGTTTGTATCGGATCTGTTGAACGTCCGGACTGATGTCGTTTGAGGAAATATGCCCGACTTCGAGCTTGCCGAGCTTGCCGACTGTGACTTGCGGCGAGGTGGGATTCGGATAATTGAAGAAATCTTGATATTGCTGCCGCACAGCCGGTGCGCTGAAACTGGATACGAGGTCATAGCCGTATTGGGCGGAATCGGCTGTGTAGCTCTCGCGCAGGCGTACATATTCCCACAGCGAAGCATTTATGACGGCTCGCTCTTGGGTTGCCGGCAGTCGAGAGACTGACACTTCGCTGTCAACTGTTCCATCCGGGCGTACCCAGAGGAACACAGGTACGAGCTTGGCCAACGGGACCATGGCAGCGATGGTAAATGCCTGCGCAACATTTCCTAGGACCGCCGCTGCCGCAAAGGCTATGAGGGCCTTTGACAGGCGCCGCGCAGACTTCGCTCGTGAAGTTTGAAACGCTTCCACCTTCTTATAGTGGGCGGCTAGCGTTTCTCTCTCCACCAGAAGGGCATGTTCAGGAAATTTCACTTGGGCTCTTTCGCACATTCGACTTGAAGATCTTCAGGGGAGGTTTCCCATTGTCCCACGTTCAGTTGGAATGGCGAACCCGTGCAGGTCGCAAGCTTATCGGTTGTCTTGCAGGCCGCCAAAGCCAGTATTGACAAAAGTAGATAGTATTTCATGTTGAGGTACCGCGCTTGTCGATTGATTAACCACCTGCCGTTTTGGCAATGCGGCGATTGAGGCTGCTAAGAGATTGGTTCGCACCTGCCCAAGAACCGCCGGCTATGCTGCTGGCGATCGTCGGAAGCGCGACGATCAAAGCGTCACCAGCTAGGAAAAGCATATCGAGCTCGTAAAGCCCGATGATCTTGGCTGCTGTCGTACCCTTGTATTTGATCACCGCAAGCATGACTCCCAGCGCGACTGATTCGGCCGCGATAACTATCGTTGCAACGATGTTGAGGAGGACAAGCAGCAGCCCGTATGAGAGCAGTTGGCCGATCCATCTGGTAGCCATGTCTCGAGTGTGATCAAAAAGATAGCCTACAAGAACGAGGGGGCCGATCGCCAGGAGCACCTTCGTCAGAATTCCAACGGCATCATAGATCTCGAACGCTGTCCAGAGCGAGCCGTACAAAATCCATTGCGCTCCCTGGAAGGCAAGTATGTCCTGCTGATTCATTGGCCCAATTTCGGAAGCAATCCGCTGAAAGGCACTCTGACTTGCAGCGAACATTACGTCGAGCTTCTGGGGGATACCGATGAAGGGCAAGGTGCTTCCGCTGATCTGGTGGGCAAGCTTTGGAATCGTGTCGTCGAAGACCGATTCAATGTACAGCTGATAGTTGGCCTGCCCTAAGATGAGGGCGACGACAATCGATACCGTGACTACGCGCGAGATACCTCCGCGCGCGTCGACTTGACCGCGCATGACCAGAAAGCCTTGGATTATGATCCAGAGCGTGACGCACGCAACCAGAGGCGCACTGACCGCCTCTTGGACGTTTCCAATCACTTTGTGCAGCCCCACCGTAAAGGCCCCATGAAAGATCGCGTGTATGGCCGTGAATGGCGCAGGAATTCTGAAAACCATTGCGTGAACCTTATTTGCCCCTGATCAGCGCAGATGAGCCGGATGAACTAAGCGTCGCTACTCAAACATTCTGGCGGTGTCCTGGCGTTCGCGACGCTGCATCGCGGCCTCCTCTGCGGCGTGAAGGCTCGCTTGTGCAGTGGCCATCGTCAGCAGACTCGTGGCCTGGACATTTTGGATAATCGCATCATGAATCTGCTTGAGGACCAGACCGTTGGTGACGGTGGCCTGCACAATATTTCCCGAGCGGGAAAGCTGACCAAGCGTGTTGTCATTGGCCTTAAGGCGCTTGTCCATTACGCCCAGAGTGTCGGCTGCAAGAGCTGCGGCATTGATGGCACCAGCGATTTGTCCCTGTAACAGTTTCGCTTCCGAATCCGTGCCGTCGACTTTCCGGTTTGGGTTGTCCGCAATTGCACGCGCTTTAATCGAAGTTGGCGCCTGACCCTCAAACATCTGCCTCTCAAGCTGATTGCCCGACGGGTAGTGATTTCCTTGGTTCAGTGAACTTAGCAGCCCCGTGACACCGAATGACGAACTTAGTATCTCCACCATTTCCATCGTGGAAGCGAGCGTCTGGGCTGACTTTATCAGGATCTGCGCGGTGGAAACCGCTGTTAATCCCGCTTGTGTTACTACCGCCGGGTCGATGACGACAAATTGCGACCGGGCCTGTCCGCTAAGTAGAAAGGAAGCGGCAAGCGTCGTTGCTGCAAGCGTGGGAAATCTCATGAATATTCCTCCGTCAGTCTTGAATTTCGTGGTAACGAGTCATGAACTTGTTGAGCCACGCACTTGGGGCATCTCCGTGCTGGTCACGAAGCTGGTCGACAAAGCGCACGGTGTTGGCCCGCCCCGAGAGTACGGCTACATACTCGCGCATCTGGCCAAGATCGAATTCGCAAACAACACTCCCGCTCTCGCGCTTGAGCAAAAACTTGCGGCTGCCAATTGCCATTCCCTGGCGGATTGCCTCGAACTCCTGCGTGGTGCACTTCAAGCCATCGACATACGCGGCCCGGTCGGCCGTCGGTGATGGGTAGAAGATCTTGGTCATGCATTGTGCAACGAGACTGGCTCCGAGGGGCGATTCAAGCACGTGTTCAGGCTGCTGCGTTGCGAGTATCAACATGCCGTTGTTCTTGCGGACGGTGAGCAGGAACTTGTCGATAACAGCCGAGAACTGCGGGTTGAGCAGATAGAAGCGAAATTCGTCGCAGCTCATGACGAACCGACGGCCATCGACAACAGCGCCCACGCGGTGAAGAAGATATGCGGCGGCCGGCGCACAAACCTCCTCAAATTCCAGGAGCTGCGTCATGTCGAAGCCGGTAATGGAGGCATCCAGCCTGACTTCGTCCTCATCGCCGTCAAAGGCCCATCCAAGCGCATTCCCTCTACACCACCGCTGCAGCCGTGCTCCCGCGCCCTCCGAGGGGCTGTGCAGCAGGAATTCGCGCAGGCCCGCAAGTGAGCGCATGGCGGGTTCGAACGAAAGTTGACGAAGAATGCCACGTTCCAGTCGACGGCTTTCCTCCGGCGAGATCGGACCACGGCCGTCACTCTCGATGAGGGCCATCAGCCATTCGCGCAGAAAGTCCAACGAGGCGGAGGTGTTGTCCAGTCCGCGCAGAGGGGCCAAGCCGCTCGGAGCGCCTCTGCGCAACGCAAGGTATGTCCCTCCCGTGGCTCGCACCAGCAGTTCACCACCCCGGTCTTTATCGAAAAAGACGATGGCACCATTGCGATCGACCACGCTTTGCTCAAGCATCGCGAGGATAAAGGTCATCAGCGTCGTCTTGCCTTTGCCGACGGGTCCGAATATCGCCGTCATGCCGACGTCATTCTCATGGGGGATGTAGTCGAAAGACGTTCCACCGTTTGTGCGAAAGCGCGCAACAGCTTTGCCCCAGTGGCCGGAGCTGGAACCGCTGGGGAAGTTCTCAAATGAGACAAGCCCGGCAAAATTGTACGAGGTGATCGCCCCGGGGCGCGTGCGCCACCTGTTGTTCCCCGGGAGTTGGGACCAGTACGCGGCCTCCATGCCGATACCCTCTTGGACGATAACGGCGCCTGTGTCGGCCAGCCTTGCGCGCGCATTTGCTGCGCGATCTGCAAGGCTATTGAGGCTGTCGCCATAGACGCACAGGCTCAGATGATGCGAACCCATGACGAACTCGTTGCTTGCCAGTGCGTCCTCTGCCTCGGCAAGTTCATTGATCTGGGTGAGAGCCTTGTCGCCGGCGCTCGTCATCTGGCTGGATTTAAGGCTAAGCTTCGCATGAGCTTGTGGCCGAGTGAGGAAGGAAAAGCTCTGGCTCAGGACAAGCGGGAAGTTGGCGGACAGTAAGGGATTTAGCATGCCTGGCCGCGTCGTCGCCGGATATTCACGGAACGAAAACAATGATCCCACGGAGCTATCCCCGGGTCTTCGAATCTCAAGCGCCCGCTTCCCGCAGATGACCCGATCAGTGTAGATCGAGGCGCCAAGCGAGCCGGTAACCATCGGAACCGGAAGAAACCGGCAAGTCATTATCAACCGAAGCGCCTCACCAATTTCCGTGAAGAGCACGTTGCCTTTCTCGCGAATACCCAACCGGCGCAGACCGTAACCGCCGAGTGAGCCAGCAATGATCTGCCAGAGGTCCTCCAGGCTTCGCATTTGTGTGGCCAGATCGTTGTCATTCCGTCTGGGGGATTTGGCAATGCGCCAGCCTATCTTGCCGATTGCGGTGCGGGGGGACACGACGATAGTGAGGAAGTGATCGTTGCGAAAGAGCTTGCCCGACAGCACATGGCGCTCATAGGCCTCGCTCAGACTGCCAGCAAATGCACTTTGAAACTGGCGCGATGCCGGCTCCGGCACATCGTTATTGCGCACAAGATGAGCGTATAGCGTGACATTGTCATCCGCGATGTTGCGCAAGAGAGTGTTGAACGCGCGGCAGCGCGAATTGCGCATCTCTGCGTCTTCCAAATCAAAGGGCAGGCCGTTCACGTGTGCCATGGCCATGATCGATCCGTCTTCCAGCAGGACAACCTGATCGCTGAGATGACCGACATACGGAAGATAGATCTCGCCAGATCTCTCGGTCCGGCCACTGGCGCCAAACATTACACCATTCCTCTTCCGCGTTTCGGCACTCTGATCGGATTGGCGCTGACGCTCGCGCCACCCCAGACCGGCCCGTCCACGCTTCTGCCGGCAGTCTGCAAATAGAGGAGCGCGACGCTTGCGGCGTTATAGTCACGCTCAACCACCAGCCGTGCCCCGAACCAGAGTGGCACGAGCACGATTTCATAAAGTGGGTTTTGAAGGACAATGATGACGAGACCAGCCAACATCATCAGCAATCCGGCCAGCGTCAGCGGCACCCCCAGAAACAGTGCGGGGCGTGTCGCCGCCACATAGAGGGTGCTCACTTCCAACCGGTCGCTCATCAGCCACCGCCTATGAGCGCCTTGCCCAGGAAGCTGGCGCCGAACATGATGACGATCCCTCCAACGACACCCGCAACCAAGCCAAGTGAAGCACGACCGAACATCCAAGAGATGCCGATGGCCACGAGTCCGAGCACGGCCAGTGATTGTCCGAAGGGGCCAAGTATGAAGGTGCAGATATTCTGGACCATCTTGGCGGGATCCGTCCCTCCGGTCACCTGAGCCGAGGCTGGCCCGATGGAGAAGACCGTCCACGCGGCGCCTGCAGCAGCGGCCGGTACATATTCAGCCGCCGTGCGCAGCATGGAAAAAGGCGAAGGAACACGCGTTTTAAGCGCACGAAGTATTTTGAGTGGCGTCATCATTGTATCTCCATGGTTCAATCGAATACGAGTTTGTTCGGGTTCGAGGATTCCCGCTCTTCCGCAGCCTGGCTGCCTGTCGGACCGGAGGGATCGGCCCCGGAGCGGTTTGACTCATACGAGCCCCAGATGTCCCAAGAATTTCGTTTGGGCTGCTTTCCATTGGCCTGTTGGCTCTGTTGGAGCAGAGGCGGCACGGCTTTCCGACCGGGTGCCTCAAGGTGTGGCGCATCTTGAGCGGTCGGCTCCAGGGTTGGCTCGGGGTGACTCGAGATGTCCTTTGCGGCTGACTCGACCTTGCGTACATAACCGTTGGTGAAGCCACGCGTGACGTCGCCCGTGTTGTAGGCCGAGATGGCACGGCGAAGCGCCAGTTGCTGCGCCGGAGCAGTCGTGCCGCCGGCATACCGGCTTTCAAGCAAGTGGGCGGCGGCCGATAGCGAGGCGCAGGGCTCGAAAGCCTTTTCCGGCGTGAGATTGAGGAAGGAAAAGTTCTTGCTGTTTATCTGCATCAATCCGACATCGACAGAATGTTGTGCTTCGAGGCGGTTCTTGATGCCCCGCGTCGCTTCCAGGCGGTCTATCCAGCGAAGCTGCTCACCTGTGGTGTTGTCATGAGCCACCAGCGTTTCAAAGCCACTTTCAATTTTGGCAATCGCGGCGAGCGTGGACGGCGCAACCCAGGGAGCGCATTTGCGCGACAGGCGGTGGAATTCACGGGGCGAAAGTGGCGCGGGCTCGGCGGGGAATGACATGGATGTCAACAGGGCGATGGCCAGCGGCCAAGCTGCAATGAACATTCCTATCCCCTACCTTTCCAAGCGTCCGGACCGGTTCTGGCCCTGTCCGGCACGCGCTTATCGGGCAGGTTTGTTACTGCGTGATGTTCAAGTTCAGCTTTTCGGTTTCAACTGAAGCAAAGAGCTTGTTCATGTCCGGGTGCATGGGCACCTTGCGCATGCGCGGGTTGCGCGGGCGCGATCAGCCGGCACATCTCGACCATCGTGGTGGACCATTCCTGCGCGGGATTGCCCGCCCCGGCCGTCCGTTGCTCCTGCAGCGTCAACTGCGACTTGGCATGGGCGGTGATGGAATCTTGTGTCAGCGCCTGGCCGAAGGACAAAATGGGGAGCTTGGCGGGTTCATCTCAGGCTGCGGAAGCTTGGGTCGATCGAACGCGAGAACCGACTAGGGCGCCGAGCTGCCCAATGTTGCGGCATGCTGCCGTTGTTGCAAGAGACAGCCATGCGCCCTGCATACTCAGGCATTGGTTGAAACCGCGAGTTCGTCCGCGAAGCTCGTCGGAGGCGCAAAATACGCGGGGACGAGGGTCAACTGGGAAGACGTGGCGGCGCAGCCGGCCTGGTGCGAGACCTGGTTCAGCTGTTCGGCCGCGCCGCGAACTGGTGGGTCACGCACAGTCCCATCGGCAGAAACCGCAGGCGGATTGACGCAGTCCGACAGCGCTCTCGACAAGTACAGTGACAGGCTCAAAAGGAAGGTATTGCATCAACTGAGAAATGTTAGCTCGCAAGGTAACCGTAACCGTAACCGGACCTGCCGATCGCCGGGAACAGGATTGGCGCCGCCGGCCACCTCCCAATGACCTGCCTTGGGCAGGAGACATACCGGTGGCACAAGGCCACTATAGCGAATCACGGCCGTTCTTCGGCCAACCGCCTCTGCGATCAGTCAACCGCCGCGGTGCTCCACCGCGTCGGAGCCGCACGCACGAGCGGGAGGATTTCGAGGTGATCCAGGTCCGCAAGCGCCAGAAACGCGAAGAAGATGCAAGGACATGGCAAGCGACCGGGCGTCCGTGCCGTCGTAATCAAGTGGTGTTGGCAGGCCTACACCAACGGCGGAGCTCGCGAATAAGCGAAGGACCACTCGGCAGGGTCATACCGGCGCTTGCAGCTGTGTGGTGGCCACCGGCTGCCTGGATGCGGTCAATTCGCTGTGGATGAAAAGACCAGGCCGAGCAACGGCCTCACATTGGCCGCACGCACCGGCGAGTGGCAAGGGGCAGCTGTCCTGCGTCGGTGCCCCAAGGGTTGCTCGGCAACAGCTTTAGACAAGGGGATTCAAGATTGAAGGTGAGCCGTTGAAACATGTTCTTGTCATTGACGATGATGCCGCAATGCGACGCCTCATCTCCCAGTATCTCATGATGCATGCCTTGAAGGTGACCGCAGTCAACGATAGCAAGCAGTTTAACTACGTTCTATCGCATGAGCCAGTCGATCTCGTGGTTGTTGACCTCAACCTCGGCCGGGAGGATGGGCTTGCCATCGTCCGCAACCTCGCGACGAAATCGGATTTACCCATCATAGTGATCAGCGGCGACCGGCTTGATGAGGCGGAAAAAGTCGTTGCGCTGGAGCTCGGCGCAACCGATTTCATTCCCAAGCCTTTCGGGCTGCGCGAGTTCTTGGCCCGCATTCGAGTAGGGCTACGCCAGCGCATTTCCAGTCCGCGAACGAAAGATCATCGCTCATTTCGGTTCGGAGCCTGGAAGCTCAGCGTCAAGCAGCGGCGACTGATCTGTGCGGAGCGTGGCGAAGTCAAGCTTACCGCATGTGAGTTCAACCTGCTGATCGCGTTCCTGGAGAACCCCCGCAATGTCCTATCCAGAGAACGGCTTTTGCTCGCGAGCCGTGTGCGTGGAGAAGAGGTCTACGATCGAAGTATCGATGTCCTAATCTTGCGCTTGCGCCGAAAGCTGGAGGCTGATGCGGCCAATCCAAGGCTAGTCAAGACATGCCGTGGTGCAGGGTATTTCTTCAACGCTGACGTAGACGTTAGCTACGGAGGCACCTTGGCCGCGTGACAGGAGCTATTCTGGAGATTGGCTGATGAAGCGTGGCGGTGTTTTCTGGCGGCCCTTAGCTCGGCGCCTGGATGTCTGACCCAAGGCAGCATCTCGTCGATCTGGCTGGGATGGCTGTTGACGATCCTGGTGGTGAGGACGTCGGCGAGATAACCGAGTGACTCGACACCATCGAGCCTGCAGCTTTCGATCAACGACGCAATGACCGCCCAGTGTTCGGCACCGCCGTTCGAGCCGGCGAAGAGCGCGTTCTTGCGGACGGATTGAGCGCTCGACGGTGTTGTTGTCGATCTCGGTGCGACCGTCGTCAACGAAGCGCGAGAGGCCTTCGCAGCGTGAGAGCGTGTAGCGGATTGCCTTGGCGACCTTGGTCTTCTGACCGATCAGGCCGAGCTTTCACGCAGCCAAGGTTCAAGATGGCGACAATAGCGCGGCTATTTTCCCGACGCGTCGCACGGCGTTCATCGGCCGGTCGGCCGCGGATATCGTCCTCGATCTTATTGAGGTGGGCGATCGTCTCAGCGCCTCGCTGGCGATCGGCGAGTTCCAGGCCTACATCGCCTTCCAACAGTGCCAGTCTGATCAATTGCGGCGAGAGCTACCGGTCCGGAGATCGCATCAGCCTCTCCGTCGCCAAAAGAGCTGTTCTGCTTAGCCGTCGAGCTCAACGCCCAGCGTCGGAGCGCTCTCTGCTCCTGAAGGAAGCCATGAGGTCCGCTCGGGCTTGATCGGAGGCTTGGCCGATGGACGTTGTGTTTGCGTCGCTCGGCTGCCGCCCGATGGCGAGGCTTTGCGAATTGTCAGTCCTCTGCCTTTTCGCCGGTCTCAACGGCGCTGTGTAACGTTCAGTGTTGATGATGACGCCCCCGCTGTTCACGCGGTTGCTCCTGTGCAGTGTACTCGTCAGCTTGTCCTCGGCCTCGCGCGTCTGGCCCAAGTGCCGTTCCAACGGCGCTGGCGCGACCTGTCTGGCTTGCTGCTCTTGCAACGCGGCGTGTTGCACCTGCGACCCGGCTGCTGCCAAAGCTTCGGCGGGGCTTGCGGCAAGCTCGTGCGGCAAGCGGCCCTCTCTCAGTCGGTTTTGCAGCGCCTGCCGATCGGCGACGAGGTAGTTGAGGTGCAGCGGCAGCTGCTGGTCTGGCCGCTCTTCGTTCGCCAATCGACGAACCAGCTCGCGCGTGCCGTCCACCACGAAGACGCCGCAGTCAACAGCGTTTTTCTGCTGCGCCATGTCGGGTGTTACCAGGGTCGCGTCCAGTCTTGTAGCGAGCTTTCGTGCAGGCGCGTCGTTGTATCGCTGTTCATTTTGCTGGATGGAGTCGTAGTGATAGGCGACCGCTCTTTCCGGATCGCGGCGATCTACGAGGAGCAGCGACCAATGGGTGCCGCGGTCAATACCCACCCCATCGTTCACTGGCACGAACAGGAAGTCGGATGGGCCGGCGTTTCGATTATAAATCGACTGCAATGTGCCTCGCGCGTCTTGCTGCTCCATGTGGCGCAGCAGATGGGAGACCGACGGATCGACCAGCCGCGTCCGGGCGGCGAGCGCTGGATCGGCCTGCTGCAGCTGCTGCTCGAGGAATTCGTAATCCCTCTGGATATGTTCGTCGCCCAGCAGTTGGGTGGCCCCGAGCACCGCCCCCCGGGGGAGATTGGACGAGCCTGACGGAAGGGCTTCGATGTGTGCATCGGAGGAGGTGGTCAGATCGACCAACGGAACCCCGAGATGGGTGTCTGAGAGCCTGGCGGTCGCTGGCAAGGCGGGTCCCGGAGCCCTTGCCGGTACTGCTGCCGCTCCAGCTTCCCTTATCGCTCCGCGATGGAGGAGCCAAACGTCGTTGCCCCCCTCCGGCCTCCGGGCGGTGTAGCCGTGACCATTAATATCGAAGTGCCATTCCGGCTTTTCCGCATCTGGCAAGAGGCCATGGCGGTCCAAGAAAGAGAGCATTGCGTCTGGGACGCGTTGAGTCCCATGGGAGAAGTCTTTGGGGACGGCGAACGAAACGTTTATGGAGTCCTCGATCGCAGCCGGGGGCGCCTCGGACCTTGCTGAGGGCGCGGCTCCCGCATGCAGGCTTCCAATGTGTTCGGACCCTGTCCCTTGAACCGGTACCCCTTGCAATGGCAATTCACCCAACTGCCGCATGGGGGGCTGCATCGGCACGCGGCCGCCTTCGCTCGGCGGCTGCTGAATGGCGATGCTTTGCGGATTATCAGTCCCCTGCCTCTCCGCCGGCCGCAACGGCGCCGTCGAATGTTCATTGTTGATGATGAACCGCTCGGGTGGCAGGAGGTTGCCCTGGTCAAGCGCATCCGGCCAGGGCCGGATCTGCTGTTGGCTGGCAGCCAAGACTGGCGGGGCGGCGGCCTCAACTCCGGCGTGCCCAGAGCCGGCCGCTGCCAAAGCGTCCGCCACGATCCTGTCTGACGCAGGCTTCGCATCGCGAACCCGTTCAAGCGCCAAGCGGAGAAAATCGTTGCCTGGAAACAACGCCTCGGCGAATTTGATCCGTGAATCATGATCCAGCCCAGAGATCGTCTGGCCCCGCCTCTCAAGCGCCTCAGAAAATCTGCGAAGACTACGACCATAGGCAACACGGGTGCTTGGGGCCAAGCTGCTGTCACTGGTCACTTGTTCTAAGACATGCGCATCTGCCTTTGAAGGCACCGCCACTGGCCACCGGCCAGTCGCTGAATAGCCCGGCTCATGATACGCACGCAGGACGTTCAACGCCGGCCTTATATCCTTTATGTCAGTGTTTTTTGGAAAGAAGGTATCGAGGTGATCGACCAGGGATTGGTGATTTTTTAGATCAGTCGCTTGGCCACGAGCGCCGAGATCATTCGCCAATCGGCGAAGCGCATACGAGTATATTCGGAGCGTCGGCGCGCTATGGTGTTGCTGAGCCTCGGCATGGGCGATCGCCTTATCAATCACGTCCCGGTGTTCGTCGGACAAGTGGGGATAGCGGTTAGCCGGGGCACCAACAGACGCTGAATAGCCCGGCTCATGATACGCACGCAGGACGTGCAACGCGCTCTTCATATCATCGCTTTTCGGAAAGAAAGCATCGAGGTGATCGACCAGGGATTGGTGATTTTTTAGATCGGTCGCTTGGCCACGAGCGCCGAGATCATTTGCCAACCGGCGAAGTGCATACCTGTATTTTAGGACCGTGCTCTCGCTATATTTTTGCTGAGCCGCAGCGTGGGCGATCGCCTTATCGATAAGGTCCCGGTGTTCGTCGGACAAATGGGGATAGCCGGTGGCACGGGCGCCACTCGCGACAGGTTCGGCTCGGCGCGGCTCGGCCACGTGCTGCTCAAAACCCGCTTGCCGCGCTTGGCCAGCATCCGGCAAGGGGCCAGGGCGGTTCAAGGAAGAGAGCATCGCGTCTGGGACGCGTTGGGTCCCATGGGAGAAGCCTTGGGGGACGGCGAATGAGACGTTTATGGAGTTCTCGATGGCAGCGGGGGGTGCCTCAGCCCTTGCGGAGGGCGCGGCCTCCGCATGCAGCCTTCCGATGTGTTCGGACCCTGTCCCTTGAACCGGTACCCCTTGCAATGGCAATTCACCCAATTGCCGCATGGGAGGCTGCATCGGCACGCGGCCGCCTGAATTGCCGATTTCGCGCGGCTGCTGCTGAATGGCGGCGGCTTGCGGCGTATTCAGGGCCCTCTGCCTCTTCGCTGGCCGGAACAGCGCTGTGGAATGTTCGTTGTTGATGATGCCCCCCTGGGGTGGCAGGTGGTTGCCCTGGTCAAGCGCATCCGGCGAGGGCCGGATCTGCTGTTGGCTGGCAGCCAAGACTGGCGGAGCGGCGGCCTGAACTCCGGCGTGCCCAGATGTTGCGAAAGCGTCCGACACGCTTCTATTGGGGTCCTCCGGTCCAGCACGCATCCCTGGGTTGCTGAGCGAAGACGAGGCGGCTTGATCATCCTGCCGCTGCTGAAGCACTTCGCGGAACTCCTGTTCCAGTCGCAGAAGCTCCTCTGGATTGGTTGGCGGCTTGTGAGCTCGATTATCGAACAGCGGCCGCAAGGCCTCGGGAATCTCCGCATTGTGAACCCGCTGCAGCGCCAAGCGGAGTTTCTTGTTGCCTGGAAACAACGCCTCGGCGAGTTCGGTCCGCGAATTGTGATCCATCCCAGAGATCGTCTGGCCCCGACTCTCAAGCTGCTCAGAAAATCTGCGAAGAAGACGACCATAGACGACACGGGTGCTTAAGGCCAACTCGCTGTCACTGCTTAATTTTTCCAAGATACGCGCATCTGGCTTTGAAGGCACCGCCGCTGGCCACCAGCCAGTCGCTGCATAGCCCGGATCATGATACGCACGCAGGACGTTCAACGCCGTTTTAATGCTCTGGTCATTCGGAAAGAAAGTATCGAGGTGATCGACCAGGGATTGGTGATTTTTTAGATCAGTCGCTTGGCCACGAGCGCCGAGATCATTCGCCAATCGGCGAAGCGCATTCGAGTATATTCGCAGCGTGTCCGCGCTCTGGTTTTGCTGAGCCGCAGCGCGGTCGATCGCCTTATCAATAACATCCCGGTGTTCGGCGGACAGATGGGGATAGCTGGCAGCAGGGCCGCCAGCAGTCGCTGAATAGCCCGGCTCATGATACGCACGCAGGGCCTTCAACGCGCTCTTCATATCAACGTCTTTCGGAAAGAAGGCACCGACGTGATCGACCAGGGATTTGTGATTTCTTAGATCGGTCGCTTGGCCACGAGCGCTGAGATCATTCGCCAACCGGCGAAGTGCAAACGTGTATTTTCGGGCCGTGGTCTCGCCATATTTTTCCTGGGAGTGGGCGATCGCTCTATCAATAAGGTCCCGGTGTTCGTCGGACAGATGGTGATAGCGGGAAGCACGGGCGCCACTCGCAAAAGGGTCGGCTCGGCGCGGCTCGGCCACGTGCTGCTCAAAGCCCGCTTGCCGCGCTTGGCTAGCATCCGGCAAGGGGCCAGGGCGGTCCAAGAAAGAGAGCATTGCGTCTGGGACGCGTTGAGTCCCATGGGAGAAGTCTTTGGGGACGGCGAACGAAACGTTTATGGAGTCCTCGATCGCAGCCGGGGGCGCCTCGGACCTTGCTGAGGGCGCGGCTCCCGCATGCAGCCTTCCGATGTGTTCGGACCCTGTCCCTTGAACCGGTACCCCTTGCAATGGCAATTCACCCAATTGCTGCATGGGGGGCTGCATCGGCATGCGGCCGCCTGAATTGCCGATTTCGCTCGGCTGCTGCTGAATGGCGACGGCTTGCGGCCTATCCACGGCCCTCTGCCTCTCCGCTGGCCGCAACAGCGGTGTGGAATGTTCATTGTTGATGATGCCCCCCTGGGGTGGCAGGTGGTTGCCCTGGTCGAGCGCATCCGGCGAGGGCCGGATCTGCTGTTGGCTGGCAGCCAAGACTGGCGGGGCGGCGGCCTGAACTCCGGCGTGCCCAGATGTTGCGAAAGCCTCCGACACGCTTCTATTGGGGTCCTCCGGTCCAGCACGCATCCCTGGGTTGCTGAGCGAAGACGAGGCGGCTTGATCATCCTGCCGCTGCTGAAGCACTTCGCGGAACCCCTGTTCCAGTCGCAGAAGCTCCTCTGCATTGGTTGGCGGCTGGTGAGCTCGATCATCGAACAGCGGCCGGAGCGCCTCGGGAACCTCAGCGCTGAAAGAAGGCGAGGCGGCTTGCTCATCCTGCCATTGCTGAAGCACTTCGCGGAGCCCCTGGTCCAGTCGCTGAAGCTCCTCTGGATTGGTTGGCGACTCGTCAGCTTGATCGAACAGCCTCCGGGCCTCGGCAAGGTGCTGCTCAACGCCCACTTGCCTGGCCTGGACCGCTTGATCCTCTTCCAAGCCGGCGTCCTGCACCTGCGGCAAAGCTGTTACACGGGATGGATTACTATTTCGCTGGTCCACATTAGCCTCGCATCAAACTGTATCGTCAAAAATCCTGCGCCAATTCACGCAGCGGGTCATCGAGTTGAGATTCTGCCGAGAGCCCCTCGTCCGCTATCGTCAAGGGTACCGGCTCCGGGAGGGCGCCTGTCTGGCTTTCGAAGATGCGTTTAAGGATGCGGTCCGAAAAATATCGCACCTTCCTCAATTGCAATGGTGGCAGGCCTTTGATGAGAACAATCTCGTAGTCTTCATCGAGCAGCCGAACCTGTTCGGGACGCAGCAGCGGTGCACCTTGATGCGAATTCTGAATGTTCCAATCGAACGTTCGCGCCTGGCTGGCAAGGCCGTGAACGGGATTCGAGGAGAAACCGTCACTTACCATGGCCGAGACCTCAACGGCCGGAGCGATCTCTGCTTCTGGAGGCAGCCATTAGATCCTCGCGGGCGTGATTATAGGGGTGACTTAGGGACTGCCCGATTTCACCACCCCGCCGCAGCTGTTGACGGGAGGTTTGCGGGCCTACTGTATCACGGACTGAAGCCGCAATACCTGCTATGTGGTCGTCCAAATTCGCATTCCGTTCCTCTACTGCATGCCGCGGCGGAGGCATGTGCGGCAAGATATCTTGCATGCCGGGAACTGCGTGAGCTTGGGCCTGTTGATTTGCGTCGAACTGGTGATACACCGCCAATTCCGGCGGCGCGACAGGAGGCCGGGGCAGCGAGTCCAGTTGGTTGGCGGCCACCAGAACTGATTCCACTGCGTCTTGGTGCGTGCGCGAGGAAGGATCCATTCCGTAGGCTCCCTGAATCATCAGTGATGCGATTTCCTTTTGTTGGTCTTCAGGAATACGGGACAATGCGTTGCGTACACTATCAGCGAACTCGGGTGAGATCACTTGTACTTCTGCATATTTTTTCCACGATACGGGTGCGTTTTGCTTCCGGCGCAAATCGTTGGCAGTCTGTTCATTTGTGTCCGGATGCACGAACGGAATCAACCCCTCAACACGGTTTTTCAGGAATTCGGCGGTGCTTTTGTCCATCGACCAATGACCTTCCTTGACCGGCACTCCGCTCCATGCGCTGTCTTTCAACCGAACAGCGGGACCGTTGGCCCAGGCATCCATAACCACGGTCGACCTCGGGTCGCGGCTTCCGCGCCGCAGTTCGTTCCAAATGTGACCCGCCTTGACTGGGATCTCATCACCTTCGTCGGTTATCTCTTTCATTGACACGGAAGCACTAGAGGTCATACTCCGCTCGTCGGCCGCCATGTGTGGGGCGTGGACGATAGCGGAAAGGGGAGCGGTCTGATTGCAGCACGCCGCTCCCATGACTACGGCCACTGCAACCTTAATGTTGTCGTCTGCTCCCATCATTGCAACCGACGATCCGATGCTGTTGTGGCCGTGAGAGGGAATGTCGTCCACCTTAACGTTTCCCCGGCCATGCTTGAGCAGCAGGCGAACGTCGTGAACTGTTTGCCCCGCTGTCGCGAGTCTTATCGGGCTGGTGACGTCGTCACCGACGACACACGCTCCCATATGATAGGCGGCCTGCTGGATCTGATGTGGCTCCAGAGGCGCATCTCCGCCCCGTCGCAACCTGTCGGCAGGCGTGCCCACGGAGACCTTCAGCGCTGCCGTGGATTCTCGCGGCGACTCTTCCGTGTCATATGTGGCATGTCGAGTCGATCCGGAGGATTTGGAGATGCAAATTCCCATAGCCGTTCACCTGTAGTGGAGTTTCTGATCGCCGAGGGACGGGATACGCGAGACGGGCGCTTAACCGTCAGTGTCATCTGGATGAGCTTCCATCAAGGGTGCCGGCTCCGGGAGGGCGCCTGTCTGGCTTTCAAAGATGCGTTTAAGGATGCGGTCCGAAAAATATCGCACCTTCCTCAATTGCAATGGTGGCAGACCTTTGATGAGAACAATCTCGTACTCGTCATTGAGCAGCCGAACCTGTTCGGGACGCAGCAGCGGCGCACCTTGAAACGAATTCTGAATGTTCCGGTCGAACGCTCGCGACTGGCTGTAGGAAATCGATTTGGCTTCAAACGTGTATTCACCGATGGCTTTGGAAATGTAGGTTGGAGTCTCGTCATCGGCCGTGGCCATGAACACTTGCAGTCCGGTATTGCTGAGAAAATTCTGCTTACCAGCCTCTCCATAAGCCCCCGTTAGTGCCGAAAGGCTTTGGATGATGAGCATGAAACGCCCCTTGTAGCCCGCGATAGTCGTAATTGCGGTCTCGATCGCCTCCAGCTTCCCCAAGTGCTTGAACTCATCGAGCAGAAAGAGAACCTCGTGCTTTTCGTCCTGGCGGGGCAGCGACCGCTGTAGAATTGAAACGGTTTGCTGAAAAAATAAGCGTATCAAAGGCGCGATCACCTCAAGGTCGTTCGGACCAACGCAAAGATAGATGCACGTTCTGCGACGGCGAAGATCATAGACCGAAAAGTCCGAGCGACTTGTAGCCGCCTTGACAGCCGGATCCGCCCACAAGTTGAGCCCGCCATCGCCGAGCACGGACGTGTAGGAGGTTAGGATTTTCGTGTCGTTCCCCGCCATGTCGTCGAAGATGCGTTGTGCCTCTTTGTTCCGGGTCTCCATGGCGAGCTGCGCGAAGAGCTTAAACTTCTCCCCCGGCTGAGCGAACAGATCATAGACGGCGCCGATTGTTGGCGTGCCCCGCTCGATGCAGGCAAGGATCCCCGCGACAAAGATATCTCGCGCGCCGCTGACGAAACCTTCCGCCCCCTCCCCCTTGGCCGTAATCAGGTTCGCGGCCAAGCGGCGGGCTTCGGTGAATTGCTGCTGTGGATGCAGTGCTATGAGATCCAACAGTGGATTGTAGCAGTTTGTGCGCCGCTCTGAATCCAGTGGCGCGAATTTGAACACTTCGTGGCCTGCGGCTTTACGCGCCCTCGATGTGAGCTCAAAGAGCTCCCCCTTGACGTCCAGAGCTATCACAGAGCCTTTAAATGTAAGTAGCGTTGGAATGACTATGCCGACACCCTTGCCAGCGCGGGTCGGCGCAACGATGAGGCTGTGAGGCTGCTCGCCATTGGTCAGGTAATAGCCAGGCCAGAAAGGACCACTCGTCTTCCCGAAGACCGGCCCTGTCACGCCACGGTATCGTCGCAGATATCCCGTGCGTCGCATTTCATCCACTCGAGCCCAACGAGCGGTCCCGTGGTGTTCGAGCTTGCGGCGCAATACGAACTGCTGAATCAGCAAGACAACCGCGGATGTCGAGAGCACGATAGCCGCGCCCTGATAGAAAACGGGGGTTGCGAAACCCAAATAGAAGGGCGTCTCAAACCAAAAGGCACGGACATCAAACGCCATCAGAGCCTCGCCGCTACCCCCGTGGCGGAAGGTTGCGTACAGACTTGCCGCACAGAACCCCAAGGCGAGTGAGCACGCGATGCTAATGGCTATGTTGGGGGACGTCGTTTTTGTAGAAGACATTGTTCCATGGCCGAATTAGCCGTGCTGATGCTGCGCTTGCTTTTGACACCGAACCGAGGTCGCGCGATGCCGACGCTCGACAGATCGATGCCGCAGCGGGTGGTGCGATGCTTGCATCGCGCCACCCGGCAGACGTGGATTTTGAAAGTTTCACTAGGCAGCTACGTCGACGGCCAGGGAATTGGAAACAGCAAGGCCGTGAACGGAATTCGGGAGAGGAAGCGTTACTGCCATGGCCGAGACCTCAACGGCCGGTGCGATCTCTGCTTCTCCTAGCCTCCATTAGATCCTCTCGGGCGTGATTGTAGGAGTGGCTTATGTCCCGGCCGACTTGACCACCCCGCTGCAGCTGTTCGTGGGAGGTTTGCGGGCCAACTGTATCACGGACTGCAGCCCCAATACCTGCTATGTGGGCGTCCAGATCCGCACTGCGTTCCTCTGCTGCATGCCGCGGAGGAGGCATCTGCGGCAAGATGTCTTGCATGCCGGGAATCGAGTGAGCTTGGGCCTGTTGATTTGGATCCAACTGGTGATACATCGCGTACATAGCATTGGATGCTGTCGACCTGACGTGGCCATCCGGATCGGTAGCCAATTCAGCGGCCTGATCAAAAATGCGAGCTTTATTTTCAGCGTTAAACTTGCTGAAGTTTTGCGCAGCGTAAAGCGCTCCGATAGCTTGCGAAGGTGGGTCCATGTTGCCAATGCGATTAACAATACTATCTTGTGTCTCTGGCCGAAGGTAATGAGACACGTTACTGACTGCTCTGAATTGCTCCAATGCTACTTCATCCGGGGTGTGTCCCAACCCGGCAGTCAATTTATCCCCCAGATCGACGGCTGATCGTCCAAGCTGATTGGTCCGCGTTTCAAACTTCGCGAGGTCAGTTTCTGGCTCGGTTCGAGTGCCCCGAACGGCTATGCGCTCTCGCCTCCCGAGTTCTTTGAAGGTCCCAAGATTTCGCGCTGTATCGCGCGGGTTAGCGCTTACCAGCCGTTCTGCAACATCGGTCAATGGTCCGTATGGAAGGTCACGGAGGGTACTGCGATTCCCCACGTCTTGGGATGAACTTGCAGCTGCGCGTGCCCGTTTGTTATCGCGATCCATTGCTCGGCCTCCAAAGTCGTTAAGTTACCCAATCAGGGTACCACCGACGCTTGACCTGCTAAACCGATATGAGGTTACAGTTGTAGTCTGGCAGAAGCTTCTCCCAACTCTGGGATACGCCGCGAGCCGTAACCGGGGCAGATTTCCGGGCGGAAGGGTTTGCGGCGAGAGCGTTCGTGATTCACCGTTTGCGTGACGCATCAGGATCGTCTCATATAAGAGAGTCCGTCGCGATACGCCCCGCGAATGACGATGGTACCTTCGGCTTGACTTATCCTTCGCGCTCTGCGGGTCCGACGAGAAAATCAGCCTACCTTGCTGAGACTACCTGCGGAGGACTTGCCGCTACGGCGGTCCTGCTCGATCTCGTACTTGATCTTCTGCCCATCAACGAGGTTTGAAAGTCCAGCCCGTTCTACAGCTGAAATATGGACGAAAACGTCCTGACCGCCGTCATCGGGCTGGATGAAGCCAAAACCTTTGGTGCTGTTGAACCACTTCACTGTTCCGGTCGCCATATCTGTGTATTCCCTGTGGCCAGTGCGAACCAGACGGGCCGTGAAGCCGATCCTGTTCATATTTCGTAGAGTTAAACCCAGCAAAAACGAAAATTACAAGCCCACCTCGGGGTTGCGGCGCGAAAAGCCATTGCTCTGTTTGGGAACGCACCGAACAGGTGCCGGTGAGCTTGAGCGCAACGCGCTGCAAGACGCTCGAGTGCCGAGGAATCTCTCCGACAAGGATACGTCTGAGCCGCCCATAATGCCGGCTCGGCAACCACCCGAATGGATCGAAGCCGATCTGCAAAACGGATGGTGAGAGCGTTGGCTCGTTTCCAACCCATCCTGTCTCACCAGCGCGGACGCCTGGACGGATGTCAACGCCGGAAAAAGAACCGCATCGATTGGTCCCGCTTGCGGCCAGCTCCAGTCGGCCGCTCGATCGCAAGCGTGGTTCGAGGAGGAAGATCTCCCAGGTGCAATGCGAGGAGACGCTGGTCCAACTCCTTGTCGGCTGCCGTAAGGCGGTGGTTCAGACGAAGGTAGTCCATCCAGGTCGGGGTGCGGAAGGTTTCTGTCCAACGCGAAGGCTGCTGGAGGTCGCGCTGGAGATTCCAGTGTCGCGCACCAACGCCGCTTTGTACTCGCCGCCGTTCCCGCATCTGCTCCAGGAACGCTTCGACATTTGCTTCGGGTATTGAATATTCGATCTTGGCGACGATCGGCCCGCTTCGGGGCTTCAAATCCAGGGCAACCTGAGGCGTTTCGAAGCCAAGAGGAGCCTGATCGGAATCTTTCCATTGACGGATGGGCAGCAGGAAGCCGGTGCCAGCGACCAGCACCAGCGCGCCACCTGAAAGCTCCAGAGCCGAGCTCAGCGAATAGCTCTCGGCCACCGTACCCCACAGCCAGCTGCCAGCCGCGATGCCGCCGGATGAAAGGGCATAATAGATCGAGAGCGTGCGACCAACGACCCACCTTGGACTCGCCAACTGGACGCTTACGTCCAGCCCGGTCCAGGTCACGACCCAGCCCGCGCCGCCGAGCGCCAGCGCGATAGCCGCCACCGCCACCGAGGGGGTGAAAGCAAGCGATAGACAACAAGCCGCACAGGCGATGCACGACAGTGTCGTCAAACGTTCCTGGGACAGCCTCCGTCTCAGAATGTTGTTGCAGATGCCGGCGAACAAGGCGCCGGTCCCGAAGCCGGCCATCAGGATGCCGTAAACGACTGGCCCTCCCCCCAGCTGATCGCGTGCGACGAGAGGCAAGAGCGCTAGTATAGAGATGCTCGTCAGCCCAAAAAGGGCACCGCGGGCAATTGCTGCCTTGATTTCGGATGACAGGGCAGTGAAGCGCGCTCCGTCATGGATCGCCGTGGTCAATGGTTCACTCGGCAGCGGTGACGAGCGAACATGCCATTTGCAGCGCCCTATGGTCCACAGCAGCATCAGATATGTAAGCGTCGCCACTGCGAAAGCCGTCAAAGGGCCAAAGGAAGCAACGACGACGCCACCGAGAGCGGGACCGATGCTTCGGACGGCGTTATATCCGACCGAGATAAGCGTGACGGCGGCCGGAACATCGCGCTTTCGCAGGATATCGCCAACCGACGCGTGCCAGGCGGGGTCGGTGAAAGCGGCGCCTACTCCGGCCAAACAGCTGAATGCAAGAACCATCCATGGATTGAAAATTCCGAGACCTGCAAGAACAGTCAGCATCGTCGAGGACAATGCTATCACGCACCAGCCAGCGAACATGAGATTGCGGCGGCTGTAATTGTCCGCTAGGGCGCCGGCGATAATTGACAGGAGGAATGTGGGCAAGGTTGTCGAAGCCTGCACCAAGGCGACCATCACATCCGATGTCGAAATGGTCGCCATCAGCCAACTGATGGCAACCATTTGAATCAGCCACCCTAGACTGGATACCTGTGTGGCAATCCAGATCGGACGGAAAGTTGAATTCTCGAGCGGCGCGAACGTTGCCGATGACACCGGATTAACTTCTTCACGCGCCACCCCGCTCATTGGGCCGAGCCTCCCTTCGCTGCCAGTTGTATGAGATTTCTCCCCGCCCACGTGCCCATGGAGGAATGGCAGGATCAGGGCATTTTATCTGCGCAACGCAAGTTATTTTTGCCTGGCCGATGCTGTGGCAGAACCGAATGCTTCCGGTGGAGCTATCGTTCCGCTATGCGGGACGAGACCGGTTCGATCCTGTCGTTGTCGATCCCCGACCACGTTACAAGAATCGTCAGTTTGACGATCCTTGGCGTCTCCAACCAAGCCACGTCCTGGGCATCGACTTCCCTTCTGGTGATCACGAGCTCCCGCGCATTGAACCGCCTCGCCAAGAGGGATCAATAGTCTATCTTTGGCGTAGGTATTCAGCAGCTTGCTAAGGCGCCCGCCGCCACGTGCGGGCGACGCCGGCATCAACCGGCGGGCAGATGCGCCGGGGGCAACAACCGCGCCTGACGCAACGCCGCCAGATCAGCCGAGCCGGTGCAGAAGCAGGCGACGGCCAACTGGCGGATGACGATCTCGAAATGCGCGACAACCGCCTCGGTGGACACCGTCGCCGCGCGCAGCACGCCGGCCGCCTGCCCGGCGATGTCCGCGCCCAGGCGGATGGCCTTGGCCACGTCGACGCCGTCGCGGATCCCGCCCGACGCGATCAGCTTCACAGTTGGCAGCGCCCGACGTACCGCCTGCACGCTGGCCGGGGTCGGAATCCCCCAGTCGGCGAACGCCATCGCCACTGCACGGTCGGCATCGCGGGCGCGCTCGCCCTCCACCGCGGCCCAACTGGTGCCGCCGGCGCCGGCGACATCGATGACCGCCACGCCCGCCTTGACGAGCGCGCAGGCCACCGAGGCGGACAGGCCCGACCCCACTTCCTTGGCCACAATCGGCACGTCCACGCTGCGCGCGGCGCGAGCGATCTGCGCCAGGACGCCGCGCCAGTCGCGGTCGCCCTCCGGCTGTACCGCTTCCTGCAGCGCATTGAGATGGACGATGAGTCCATCGGCCTCCAGCGCATCCACCGCCCGGCGCGCCAGGTCCAGGCCGTCGGCCTCGCGCAGTTGCGCGGCGCCGATATTAGCCAGCAAGGGGATGTCTGGGGCCATGCGGCGCAGCGCGCGCGTCAGCCCCTGGGAGTTGCGGGATTGCAGGCTCACGCGCTGCGAACCGACGCACATGGCGATCCCCAAGGCTTGTGCTGCCTCGCTCAGATGCCGGTTGATGGCCTCGGCGCGTGGCACGCCGCCGGTCATGGAGCTGATCAGCAGCGGCGCGCGCATGGTCTTGCCCAGCAGCGAGGCGCGCAGGTCGATCTGCGTCAGGTCCAACTCGGGCAATGCGCAGTGTTCGAAACGGATGTACTCCCAGCCGGCGGCGACCGTGGCCGGCGCCGTTCGCCGATCCAGCACGATGTCCAGATGGTCGTCCTTGCGCCGGCCCGGGATGTTGTCGCTATCGCTCATGCTCGCTCCATCCGTCGCATCGGGGGACGGCGTTGCATCGGATCGGACCGACGGCAGCGCGCGCACGCAGCCGCATCCCGCCGTTCAGGCGGGCGCACGCTGGCCTCCCCCCGCAGCGTCGCTGCGGTAGCGGCTGGTCGAGGTCTGGTAGTACTGCGCGCGGATGGCCGCCATGGCCTCGATCAACGCTCCCCACGGCGCGGGAAAGCGTTCTTCCGCCATCACCCGGTGCAGCATTCGCGTATGGCCGGCCAACTCGTCGTTGAGGAACTCCACCACAGGCATAGCCGGATAGCGCTGCCGCAGCAGGATCGCCGCGTTGTCGGCCTCGCCCGCCGACCTGTCCTTGTCGCGTCCATGCAGATCGTTCTGCAGGCGCCCTATCGCGGAGATGAGCCGCAGGACCTGGCGAAACGCCGGACGCGCGCGCAAGGTCGCCATGTCCAGCCCCCACAGCAACGACAGGCAACAGAACACGTTCGTGTAGGCGATCGAATCGATGCCGTTGTGCAGGTACTCGGCGTAGGACCAGCGTTCCGCCCCTACCGCCTGCGCGTGTCCGGCGCGCAGCGCCGCGCAGTAGCACCGGGTGTCGTCGAGCAGCCGAGCATAGTCGCGACGATCGTAGGCGAGCGCGGCCAGCGAAGCGCGCAGCACAGCGCAGCCCTCGAATCCGGGGAGCGCGCACGGCACGCCCTGCCCCAGCGCCTGCTCCACCGCGGCGAGCTCCTCCGGCGCGATCAGGCCAAGGTCGTTGCAATCGTCGAGCCAGAACAGCAGCGCCAGTTCGCGATAGAACGCCACGATCAGCGTTTCGGCCTGCGGATCGCGGCCAGTGCGGGCGCAGGTGTCGCGCAGGCTCGGGTGGATGCGCTGCAGGATGTACTGGCCGCCCCTGACCGCTTCCACGGCATGCTCGTCGGCGAACCCTGTCAGGGAACGCCCCCACTCCAGCACCTGCTGCAGCGCGCGTTCGGTCTGGATCATGGCGCCGCTCCTGCTCCCTCGGCCAGGACGCGCCGCCCCCAACGAAGCGCCAGCCACAACCCGGCGAGTTCGGCCACGCGCACGACCCGGGTGGGGCAATACAGTTCCTTGCCGATCCACAGCGACGTCTGCGGCAATGCATGCGACACATGGCGGGCGAGCATCCACTCCAGCGCACGCGCCACCGTCTGCGCGATGCGCCGGCGCCCTGTCGGCTCTTCGCTCGCGTCCATCACGTGCAACGCGAACAGCGCATAGCTGGTTTCCTCAAATGAGGATGCGCGACCGGCGCCCCAGCCGCCGTCATCGCGCTGCGCCTGCAGCAGCGCCGCCAGCGCGCGCTCGTCGCGCCACTGGGGCTTGCCTTGCGCCAGCGCAGCGACCGCATGCGCGGTGGGATACAGCCACGAAACGTGCCATTTTTCGTTGTCCCATAGACCGTGCAGGTTGCGATTGGCCTCGACGTAGTAGCTGGTGCCGGCGGCGGGCTTTCCCAACAGTCGCAACGCATGCAGGGCATGGATGTTGGTCGACACCGAGGCATTGCGCTCGCCGGGGAAGGTGACGAATAGCTCGCCGATTTCGAAATCGCGCAACGCATCGACCGGCGGGTCGCGACCTGCAAGGCGCAGGACGCACAACGCAACGGAGGTGTCGTCGGCATCGGCCGCGAAGTGCAAGGCCGGGCCCAGACCGCGCACGCCCATGCGGGCGTCGAGCTGCGCGACGATCACGCGCACGGCATCGGCGAACGCGGGATGCGCGAACAGCCCGGCCAGATGCAGGGTGTACAGCGACCAGCATGGCTCGAACACATTGATCGGCCAGACGTTGGGAACGACACCTTCGATGCCGCTGCGCGTCGCCCGCGATGCCGCCTGCAGATATGCGTCGGCGCGCCCGACCTGCGGCGTGCTCCCCTGTGTTACGGCGTGCGCGCGCCAGGCGGCGGTGGCCGCCGGACTGATGCCGATGCTGCCGTCGTCGTCCGGGCATGCAGTGGTCGGCGAGGTTCCCCAGGCTTCCCAGGAGTGCAGCAACGGATGGCCGCTCGGCAACGTCGCCACCGCCCCCAACTTGACAAGGCACGCTTGCCGCAACGGCAACAGCGCCGGGTGGCGCGGAAACGCCACGCCGCCCAGCAAGGATGCGGCCTCGCCGCACAATTGCGGCAGGATCAGCTCCGCGCCGATCGGCGCGTCTTCCGGCACCGAATGCGCGTAGGGATCGGGCTGGCGCTCGAGGAACCGGGTTGCAGCCTGGACTGCGTCGGCAGCGCCGGGAAGAGGATCGGCACGCTGCAATGTCAGCAACGCCGCCCAGGTGGGCGCATGGCGGAACAGCGGGAAGTCCGCGCTTCCCCATCCGCCATCGGCCTGTTGTTGCGCGATGAGCCACGCGTATGCGTCCTGCCGACCGGCGACTTTGCCGTGGAACTGCAGAGCTCGCGCCGTGTCGTAGACGGACGGACCGACGCTGCCGCCGTCGCTCATCTCGATCAGCAGGTGGCGCAATTCGGAAAGGATCTGGTCGGACAGCGCGTTCACGCGGTATGTTCCTTCTGCAGACAGTTGACGGAACCAGGATCGGGCAGACGCCGCGCACGTCGCCGCAGGCCCGTCGCGGCCCGGCGCGCGGGCAGCGCCGGACGGCCGCCCTGCTCCGGCGCGGCGACGCGCCCCATGCTGGGGCCGGTCCGCCGCATAGGCTTGCGCCCAGCGCGCCGCGTGCGCCGCGGCCGTGCTGGGCAACCGCTGCGATCGCCGCCGCCGACTTGGACACAGTGCAGCATGCACCGCTCACGCCGGCCGATCGATCGCAGCGGCACAGGGGCGACTCCATGCGGACGGGCGCGCTCATGCGCATGGCGCGTGCTTGAACAGATACGCGTTGGCCCGCTGCAGCATCTGCGCCAACCGTTCCGCACGCGTTCCCAGCGGGGCGATGGCCTCCCCGGCGTCGCGCAACAGATCCAGCGCCAACTGGCGCGCTGCCTGAAGCCCCATGATCGACGCACAGGTCGGCTTCTGCGCCGCCGCGTCCTTGCCGGGGGTCTTGCCCAACGTCGCGGTATCCGCTGTCGCGTCGAGAATGTCGTCGACCACCTGCAACGCCAGGCCGAAACAGGCGGAGTAGCGATCGAGCGCACAGTACAGCGCAGCGTGGGCGGCATCCTCCGCGATGGCGCATAGCGCGCCCATGCGAACGGACGCGCGCACTAGTGCTCCGCTCTTCATCCGGTGCATCGCCACAATCCTGTCCAGCTCGACGTGCTTTCCTACCAGCGACAGATCCATGGCCTGCCCGCCTGCGGCACCCTCGGCGGACACCGCCTGCGCCAGTTCGCGCACGAGCGCGATACGGTTGTCGCCCGGCGCATCCAGGCTCGCCAGGGTCAGGAAGGCGTGCGCCTGCAGCGCATCGCCGACCAGGATCGCAGTGGCTTCGCCGAACTTGACGTGCACGGTCGGAAGGCCGCGGCGAAGCACGTCATCGTCCATTGCGGGCAGGTCGTCGTGGACCAGGGTACAGGCGTGCATCATCTCGATGGCGGCGCCGACATAGTCGAGCATGTGCGCCGGCGTGTCGGCCAGTGCGCCGGTAGCCAGACAGAGCAAGGCGCGGGTGCGCTTTCCGCCATGCAGGGTGGCGTAGCGCATCGCCGCCATCAGCTCGGTCTCACCGTCGTCTTCGGCGCAGAGAAGACGCGCCAGCGCCTGTTCGACCCGCCTTGCGCCGTCCTGCATCCAGATCTCCGGCGGCAGCCTGCCGGATGCGCCGCGCGCCTGCGCGTCGTCGTGTAGCGTGGAATCGGTCTGCATGTCGTTCATGTCCTTGTACCTGGCACAGCCACGGCGAGCGTCCGAGCCGCCGCGGTGTTGGCGGCGTCGCACCGAGCGCGCGCGCCGAGTGCAGCATTGCCGCGCGTCGCCGGCGCAGCTGCCTCGCCACACGGGGCATGCGATGCCAGCTCATGAGAATCCGATGCGGATTTTCATGGACGGATGTGCGGTCGGGTAATAGCGCCGACCTTTTTCGACGCCGCTCAGCAACCGCGGCCGCACCCCGGCCTTGTGCATGGTCAGTGCCAGGGCAATGCAGAACTGCACCATTTCCAGCCATACCAGGTGGTAACCGATGCAGACGTGTGGGCCGGTACCGAACTGCAGCATGTCCACCGGCCGGATCGGCTCCGTGAGTTGCAGCCACCGTGCCAGGCGGAACTGATCAGGCGCCTCGTGCAGCAGCGCCGAGGTCGAGAAATGCAGCAGCGGGATGCACAGATGGGTGCCCGCAGGAATGCGCCGTTGGCCGAGTTGCAATTCCTGCAGCGCGCGACGGGGCAGGAGCGTGGTCGCCGGATGCACGCGCAGCGTCTCGCGGAACAGCGCCTCGGCGACCGGACACTGCGCCAGGTCCGCGTGCCGGGTCGGCACCGCGCCCACGCGTTGCGCCTCCTCGACCAGGGCGTCCCACAGCCCAGGCTGCCGCGCCAGCTCGATCACCATCCAGGCCATCGTCGAGGCGGTGGTGTCGTGACCGGCAAGCAGCAGCAAGCGGATATTGGCGACCAGGACGTCGTCGCTGAGCGCATCGTCGCTGCGATCGAAGGCGCTCACCATGTCGTTGATCAACCCAGTGCGCGCGGCATGCGCGCGCGCGTCGCGGACGAACTGGCGCAACTGCGCGTCGATCCAGTCGCGGGCGGCGCGGCCGCGCCGCAAGGGCAGTCCGGGCAGGTCGATCGGGGGCGCGACGATCAACTGCAGCAGTTGCCGGTATTTGCGATGCCATCCCGGCAAGTCCTGCGCTGGGATTCCCATGAGGCTGAAGATGAGCTTGAGCATCAGGTCGCCGGTCTCGCGCAGGATGGTCACGTCGCCGCGGTCGCGCCACGCCTGCACCCGCGCCTGGATGACGGGCGCGAACAGGTTGCCGATGCCGGCCTGGGTCAGCCCCTTGGGCAGGAACGCCGCCTTGATCGCGTCGCGCGCCTGCCGGTGCGCGCCGCCGTCCTGGGCGACCAACGTTCCGCCAAGCAATTCGGGCGCAATCTCTTCGATCAGCGCCGAGGACACGTCCTTGTGCCGGAGCAGTGCGAACGCATCCGGATCCACGCAGGTCATCAGGTGTCCGGCAGGGCCGAAATCCAGCCAGAAGTGGCTGCCCAGCGTCCGTTCCGCGCGCCGCAGCAGGCGCGGCAGGTCGCAGACGATGGCGGGAAGATGCCCGACCAGGGGGAAAGCGCCGGGCACGACCGGGATGTCGTCCCGCAGCCGGTGCCGACGGTCCAGCGGGTTGAGCAGCATGTCCATCAGCAGCGCGGCGCCGCGGCCGCTTCGGCGGTGTCGGCGCAGGCGCGGCTGTTGCCACCGTCGGCGTACGTCGGCACATGCGCCAGCATGCCGCCGTCGATGCACAGGACCTGGCCGGTGATGAACGCAGCATCGTCGGAGAGCAGGAACGCCACCAGCGCGGCCACGTCCTCGGGGCGGCCGACGCGCTGCAGGAGCTGGTGCCGGCTCAGATGCCGTTGCATGCACTCGTCCAGCTTGGCGAGGAGACGCTCGGTCATGATGAGACCCGGCGCAACCGCGTTGCAGCGGATCTGCGCATGACCGTACTGGGTGGCGAGCGAGGTCGATAGCATGTTCATCGCTGCCTTCGACGCGGCGTAGGACGTCTGCGCGGTGTCACCGCTGAGCCCTTGGCACGACGACATGTTGACGATCGCGCCACCGCCGCGGGCGATCATTCGTGGGATGGCCTCCCGGCAGCAGAGCAGCGTGCCGCGCAGATTGGTCGCCATGGTCTGATCCCAGACCGCCAGGTCCAGGTCGAGGATCGCGCGGTCGCGCGGGGTCAGATGCATGGCGCTCGCGTTGTTCACCAGCAGGTCGACCGCACCGAAGTGCCGCTCCGCCGTCTCGAACAGCGCTGCCACCGCCTGCGCATCGGCGATGTCCATGGCCAGGGCCAGCGCGTAGCCCGCTTCGGCCGCGATCTGCGCGGTGCAGGCGATGGCCGCCGAGCCATCAATGTCGGCCACCACCACTCTGCCGCCCTCGCGCGCGATGGCGAGGGCGCATGCCTTGCCGATGCCGGCGCCGGCGCCGGTCACCACGGCCACCTTGCCTTCAAACCGTCCTCCTGGGTTGCGTTGGTCTTTCGCGGCATGTCGCTCAGCCTCCGCCGGAGAAGGCGCAGGGTCGGCGCTGGCGCGCTCGCCAGCGTCGCTTTCGATGACCCGAATGGCGGCGACGGGGCACTGGCTGGCCGCGAGCCGCGCGGCGGCGTGCAGCGCCTGCGGGACCGTCGCCACGCACACTTCGGCCACGCCGTCCGGTTCGCGCTGGCGAAAGGTGCCCGGCAGCGTCAGCACGCACTGCCCGGTGGTTCCACACAGATCCTGGTCGACCACGACGCGCATCTCAGCCCTCCTGCGCATGCAGGCGTACCGGCAGCGCGCGGAACGTCCTAAGGAACGCGGAGGGCTCCCGGGTCGGCTGCTCGGCCAATGCCAGCGTGGGGAACCGCGCCTGGATCCGCGGCAGGCTCTCGGCCAACTGCACCCGGGCCAGTTGCGCACCGAGGCAGAAGTGGATGCCGTGGCCGAAGCTCAGCATGATCTTCCCATCGGTCGACATGCCAGGAGTGGTGCCGTAGAACCGCGCGGGATTGAAGCGGTCGGGATCGGCGAAGGCGTCCGGGTCGCGATTGCCGGCCGCGATCAGCACGCGCACATCCGCGTTCTTCGGGATCACCACGCCGCCCAGTTCGATGTCGCGCTGGGCGATACGCGGAATGGAGCTGAACATGGCAGGCGCGTCGCAGCGCAGGACTTCTTCGACGAATGCCTTCACCCCCACGGCGTCTCCCTGCAGCCAGTGCCGCTGTTCGGGATACGCCAGCATCGCCAGGACCGCATGGTCGATGGTCGCAGCAGTGGTGGCGAAGCCGCCCAGCAGCATGCCCCACAGCATGCTGATCAACTCCGCATCCGACAACGTGTCGGCATCGTCGTCGTGTGCGCCGACCACCATCGACACGATGTCGTTGCGGGGATCAGTGCGCTTGCGCTGTATGAGGTCACCGAAGTAGGTCTGCACCCTGGCGCTGGCCGCGTCCGCCGCGGCGAGCTGGGGATCGCTGGCGTGTGGGCTCAGGCCTTCCAGAATGGCGCCGATGCCGGCGGCAAGCCCGAACATGTCGTCCTGGGGCATGCCGAACAGTTCGGCGAAGACCAGCATTGGCAAGGCCAGCGCGAATTCCCAATGCAGGTCCACCGCCTCCCCGCGCTCCAGCGCGGGCGCCATGCCGTCCAGGCGCGCTGCGACGATGCGCGCGATGCTCGGCCGCAGGTTGTCGATCTGGCGCATGGTGAAATCGCGCGAGATCAGCCGGCGCAGACGCGTATGCGTCGGTGGGTCCTTCATCGCTAGCGTGGACGCCAGCAGATTGATTGACAGGCTGGTCGCCGCACGCGGGAAATAGCGCGCCAGTTCGCCCGGCGCCGGTCCCCGAAACGCATCGCCCGTGGCCTTGAGTGCCCAGTAGATGTCGGCGTGGCGGCTCAACAGAAAGAGGCCCGACGCCGCGCGGTGCACCGGATCGTGCTCGCGCAACCACCGCATGAACGGATACGGGTCGTGGATGCACGCTGGCGACGACAGTTCGGCGAAGGCGTCCCGGCATGCTGCCGTGGTTTCTTGCACGTCCATCTTGGTTACCTGTTGGCTGGCCGATCTGACCGGCGCGTGCTAGGTGCGCCGGCAAATTGCGGAGAAGATCGCGACTCCCGGCGGCTTCCGTGCATCACCAGAGCACCGGCAACTCCTCGAACCCGCCAGTGATGATCTCCTTGCGCAACTTTAGTTCTTCGGGCGCCACGGCCAGGCGCAGCGCGGGAAAGCGTTGGAAGATCGAACCGACCACCACCTTGAGTTCCAGCCTGGCCAGCGCCATGCCGATGCAGTAGTGCGGCCCGTGCGAGAATGTCAGGTGCGGATTTTCGTCGCGTCCGATGTCGAAGATTTCCGGGTCGTCAAAATGGCGCGGATCGAACGACGTCGCCGGCAGGCCGATCAGCACCTTGCTTTCCGCGGGAATATGCACCCCCGCGATAGTCACGTCGGTCCTCGGATAGCGCATGACGCCGTCCCAGCCCGCGCCCGGCGGGTACATGCGCAGGATTTCCTCCACCGCCTTGTCCACCAGGGATGGATCGCCGACTAGGCGTTCGCGCTGTTGCGGATGGCGGAACATGGCCAGCAGGCCGAATTCGATCTGCGCGACGGTGCTCTCGTGCCCCGCCACCAGCATGCCCGCCGCCAGGCCGATCGCCTCTTCCTCGGTCGCATTGCCCTGCTCGACCGCCGCGAGCAGATCCGTCAGCAGGTTGTCGCCCGGATCCTGGCGCTTGTCCCACAGCTTGCCGCGAATGTAGGCGCGCAGTTCTTCCCAGGCCAGGCGCGACGCGCTGCGCGGGCCGCTTTCATGCTGGTGCGTCATCACTTCGTCGGACAGCCCGGCGAAAAAGGCGTGATCCTCGTAAGGCACGCCCATCAGCGCGCTGATGACCATGGCCGGCAGCGGAAAGGAGAGGTGGCGCTTCAGGTCGGCGGGCTGGGGCTGGGCCGCCAGCGTCTCGAACAACTGCGCGGCGATCGCCTCGACCTGCTGCGCGAGCAGCTTCACCCTGCGGTTGCTGAAGGCAGGCGCCACGATCGTGCGTAACCGGGCATGCTCGCCCCCCTCATGCGAGACCAGCCACCCCGGCGAACCGAGAATCACCGAATCCGGGGTGAATGCCGCCGGCGGCATTCCCGCGGGCCGGAACGCCGCGTCGGACAGCGCCGCCTTGGCTTCGTCGTAGCCTGTCACCCACCAGCCTTCGTGCCCGGAGGGGAAGCGCACGCGGTGGATCGGACCGTTGGCGCGCAGCGCCAACATCTCGGGCGAGGGCTCGATGTGATCGACGCGCCACATCGGCAGCGTCGGCAAGGGCTGTTCGGACATGGTGGCACTTCACTCTCTAAGCGATGGAGGGGCGGAAGGCGCTGCGGGCAGCGAATGACGTAGGACGGCAATTGAACGTCCTGCGCGGCGTAGCCCTACTCGATTATCAAGATCGGCCAACGTGTAACTGCCTAGGCATACCGCGCGGCAAGATGCAGAACTTTATCCTGCGCCTTCGAGTTCAGGATAAGACGAGTGGTGGGCCTTTGAGTCGCAGCCGGCCATCAAGATTTCCTGCGCAAGGGTCGACAAGGGCAGCAGCCTGTTTGGGTACGGGGCGGTTTCGCCGAGGCCCCCTTGCATAGAATGCTATCTGATGCGGATTTGACATTTTGCTTTTCTTTCTCCGTTTCATCGATCGCGGTGTCATCCACGAAATGAAGGTCGGTCGGCGGCTCCCGGCTCCCAAGAAGGAGTTTCAAAACTCGTGCCAATTTGGCCGACCCAGCAGAAGAAAAACATTGTGATTACTTTTCAGCGGATTAGCCTGAGGCCAGACAAGAGCTTGGCGAAATAGGCCGGTGTCGCGGACCCAACAAAGACGACAGAAGAGTGTCGGATAGGCGACACCTTCTTTGTCAGTTGTCCTGGAATGATGGCAGGCCACCTGACCCTATTGACCCATAGGAGGTTGGCTCAGGGGTTCACCTGCTTGCTAAGGGGCGCGCTCTAGGCGGCTTGCGGGCGCGTTGCCAATGCAACACTGGCTATCCGCAACACCGCCATCTGGGGCGAAGCCGGCACGGCCTGCGCGTCGGAGTCCAAGAAGTTCGGCGCTTGGGACGGCAACCTGATGACGGAATGGCATGTCCGCTATGGCGGTCGCGGCGTGATGACCTACTGGCATGTCGAAAAGGGCTCGACCTGCATTTTCTCGCAACTCAAGCGCTGTTCGTCTTCGGAGGTCGCCGCGATGATCAAGGGCGTGCTGCGACACTGCACCAACGTGGAGATTCAGGGCCAATATTCGACAGCGGCCATGGCCAGAGCGCCGTCGGCGCCGCTTTTTGCCGCCTGCTCGGGTTCACCTGCCGCCACGCCTGAAGGCGATCGCCCGGCAGAAGCTGGCGCCGTCAGGCCTGCGCGCTGAATTGCCCAATCTGCTTCCCATTCTTTCCAACGTCATCAACTGAGAGGAGGTTGAGCAGCAGTATGGCCACAGTCAATCTGGGCCGGCATCGATCTGACTGCCATCCCGAAATATCACAGTCGCAGCGGTGGCCAGAACGACCATCGGAATAGCGTCTGGCCTTCGTTCATCCCGAAGAAGGGATGACCGACCAGTCCGTTTTTCGCGCGCGAATGCGGCAGCTCCATTGCGATCGCGGCAATTCGGATTGGCGCGGGCGCCATGTGCTCCGACCCTGAGGGCTGTCCCGGTCCTCGCGAGCTATCGCTCAGCGGCGATCAAGTCATCGGCTTTCGGAATGACCGGCGACGCCTCGTCTCAACGATTAGGCCGGTCGGGCTGTCGGCCGTATTCTTCGCCTTGAACACGGCGGTTCGCTTCGGTTTTGGTTTGGGTGGCGCTTGAGGCTCTACCCTTGGCTCTGGCGTTTGCTTGCCCTTTTGTTTGTCCTTGCGGGCGCAAAGCAAAGCCTTGGCGGTCGCCGCGTCCGCATCCGAGACCACGCCGGCTGGCTTGCCATCGAGATTGACCCGTGCAGCGCCGGCATCCAGTCTCGCCAAGTATTTGGCCATCTTGGTATACGCCAGCAGGGCTCTCCTCAATTCATCATCGGACAGTCCGCCGTCGAGCACCCGAATGTCATGATGGATGCCGATCTTGAGCGGCCTGGGCGCTTTCGGATTGAACGCCGCAGGCCACTTGGCCGATAGATAGCGGAAAAGCTGTGCAGGCGATTTGCCTCGGCTACAGCTCATAAGCCTCGCCCCATTGTTTTCGTTTCCAATTCGGACCTTCCTAGCACTGATATATGCAATGATTTGGAAAAATGAGCATTCGCCCCGCAGGGCAAGCAGCGGGCGCCTCCTCATTCGGACAGGCGAAGTGCCTGGTGGGCCGAGCAGGATCGGCACCAATCACGCCGAGCCGTCCCGATAGAGTTCACAGCCATACATCAGGGTCGGTGGAATGCTGTTCCCCAATATCTCCGCCAGCTCATTGACCCTTGGCAGCGCATCTCAAACGCCGGCAGCGAAAAAGACTCGACGGCCTCCGCGGAGGCCGTCAGCGAGTAGGACCCGAAACCGTCGCGGCTCCTCTCACCCGTTCGGCCGTTCCGTCGTACCAGGGCGTCGCGTAGCGTGAAAGCTACTCAGGCGACCGTTCCGTGATCTCGGCCGGATCGACGCCGTCCTGGGACAGGAAGGCAGGCGAATGGCTGGCAAAAAGCGTTCCGCCACAACCCGGCGTCGATCACCAGAACCTGGCGCGGGCGCGGCGGAACTGCCGGGCGGCGGCCATTCCGGAATAGCTGCCGCCGATGACAATAGGCGCAGCGAAATTCAGAAGGTTGTGGGCGACAGGCTTCGGACTCCCATTCGATTGCCGACTCGGCTCATGCCTCGACGGACAATATTCTGAGGATGTTTGCACATCACGTTCATGGTTGCCACCATGGAGATCGCCTCAGAAGCGGCGCCCAATCGGAAACATTAGCACCTCCGCGTTTTGGCTCGGCTGCTTGAACTCCTCGACGGCAACTGCCTCAATTAGCAGATCCAAGGCTTCGCGCCCCCTCTGGCTGATCGGGTCATCGCCTCGCAGGTAATGATATGCTCGATCTAGATGCACTCGCGCGGCGGAAAAATCGCTTGTCATATGACCCTCTCAGTTGCCGCCCGCGTTAGCCGTCTACGAGGTGAGGGTCACGCAATCGTCAATATCCACAGACGGATTTGATTTAAATCGCGGGAGAAACCAAACACCGGCTTGTCCTATGCGAGAGCTCCTTGATTATGTCGCCGGCGGGCCCGGTGGACTCTGCAATAGGGTTGCCAAGCGAGCCCTGCCAATGCGTCCCCAGCATCATCCATAAGCCCTCCCGAGTTTCTGGTCAGTCGAGCGGTCGCACGCGCAGGCTTGCGGCGGCAATCGGCCGGGTGGCGAAGATCGCCGCGAAGGCGGACAGCAAATCGGAAGCCGACTCCCGTTTGTGCGATCTCGAGAGCTACAGGGCGTTGATTCCTCATAGGATATTCCGTCATCACATCGCTGACGGGCGCCCAGCTTGCGAAAGCAAAAATGGAGGCGCCCTCTTGACCGACACCGAAAACAGCGAAATCAATCATCCATTGAACCCATGAACGCAACAACGCCAGCACACTGTCCGGGCCATATTGTTTATTTCCGGCGCCAAGAGACCAATCGGGACGCTCTTGTCGCCGAGTAGAGGCTGAGGAATGACCCCCCAGGTAGCGGCTCGTTAATCATGCGGGGGCGTAGCCAAGAAGCATCACAGCACCTGCCCAATCACATTTGACCTTAAAGACCCGGCACCCAGATTGTGCCGAGTCTTTTTCCGTCGTTAGGGCAGCCTGATCCAATTTGAGCGGGTCAGGAATAATGTCCCAGCACGGCGATCAGGAACCTTCTTAAGCCCGTCACCGACTTCAGAAAGCCGACGGGAGCTGCAACGACTTGACTAGGGGTGCCCTGCGAGCTTGACGGTGTCAGCCCCGCCTGCGCGCGAAGCGCCAGGAAAGGCCGGTTAAAGAGCCGGCCCGCTTGCAGGAATCGAACTCATGGATGACTGAGGCGTCGGCATCCTCGATGCCCATCGCTCGGCACGACGCCACTATGGCTGTTCTGCGTTCTGTCTTATCGCTGTGACATTTCCCGCACAGGATGACGTTAACGACACTCTTTCCCGCATGAGGTGATGAGAGCAGGTTAGAGTGACGCGCGGCAGGGAGGACAGGAGGGGATGGCAAAGGCTGAAACTCGGTAAGACGGCGCAGACCGTCACGCTTGCTACAAAGAGAATGTTCTTCGAAGAGTATCGTTATGATCGATCCGGCGTCGCGAGGTTCGGCCGGCTGAAGGGACGCTGGCAATGATGCGGTCAGGGGATGGTTGGCACGATCCACGCCAGGCGCCTGCACAGATCACCCCGCAAAAGTGGCGGACGGGACCTGGAATCGAGCCGACATTGCGAGATTTTCGCGGCCGTGGCGGCTTCGCTTTCTGCTGTCCGCAGGGCGAAGCGCGCATCAGATGAGGGCCAGCGGCGGGTGCATCGGCGTCCGAACCGCGGGGATGACGAACACGATCTTCGCCGGCTAGGACAGCGGCACCGCGAACTCAATGTTGGAGGCGCTACGCCGCTCGATCTAGCGGAGGCGTGGCGAGTCGATGCGGCCGGCCGGCAAAATCCGCGCTGCCGCTCGATTTCGGGAAGGATCCCTTGCCGCTTAAATATGATTCACCGATGAAGCTTAGAGCTTACGGCAGCGATGGCTGCGCAAGGCATGGTCTACCGAGGGGGCTGGACAGTGCCGCCTCGGCAGCTGTCACAGCAGGCTTGGTCGCCGATGTCTGGTCGGATCGAGATTCGGCATCTGAAAACAGCCATCACGGTGCGCGGAAGGTATCCTGTCCGCTGCCGAGGGCTTGCGAACCATTTCACTGCCGCGTCGAATACGATGGTACAGTGTTGCGCTGGCAAGCCGCTGGCGCCTTTTTGCGGGCTCAGTGGCGCTCCGACCGGCGTAGACTTAGAAGTGCCTGATTTTATGGAAAGAATACCAACTTATTCGCTTATAGTCTATTACAACTCGACAGTTCCGGATTTTACCGCCTTTATAGCTGCAACCGTTCTGCTAGACGTATCCAGTTTTTTCAGTATGTTTTTTATATGGAAATTGACCGTATTCACGGTTATTCCCAGGATGAGTCCTATTTCCCACGACGATTTCCCTCTTGCTGTCCACAGAATACACTCTTTCTCTCTTGAGGAAAGCTCCAGAGCTTCCTCAAAGCCAATCGGAGTCCCGAACTTTGCTACCTTCCAATGGAAATGCAATGCAGCAAGTTGCAAGTAGGTGATTGCTTTATTTTGGAATTCGCTCCCCCCGGGCCGTGCAAAGCTCATGATCGCAAAACTGGCATCCGAGCCGTGCAGTGGAACGCTAATGCCTGACCTCAAGCCGAAAGTCGCAGCCTCATCGAAAACGCGTCGTTCGTCTTTAGTCGTGTGCGCGTCATTGTACACCTCGCTCCATCGAAAGGCGCTTGCCCGCTTTCGACTCGTCTTGATAATGGGATCTATCCTGTCATAACCCATTTCGAAATAGCGCTGCTGCCATTCATCGGGATAATTCAGCATTATATTCGGAACACTTGAGCGAGAGCGATAGGCGACCCACGGGCAATCAAAATTCTGGGCAAAAGCAGATAATAGCTCGAACAACTGCTCGGATTGAGCAGCACCATCGGTCTGGTCGAGAAATCGGCCGAACTCGGCCGCAAACACTTCCTTCGGGAAATGCATCGACGGGACCAACGAAGTCGACCGGACACGCTGGTAGTCACTCGCCACTGTTGAGTGACTGCGGTCTTCCACGGATGTTCCATATTGACTCACTGCAGCCTGTTGCATCGGATGCCGTCCCTGGTGAAAAAGCTGCCGGCGGGTACCCCGAGGGCCCAGCAAAAGCCGAACGTGCCGATTAGGCCGACCACCCCACGCAGCAGATGCGCGCCGACCCTGCGGTCTTCCCACAACAGTCCGGGCGGCCTGGATAGTATCGTCAACGTCGGAACAAGACCTATAACGGCGCGGAAAACACGATTTGAGCGATCGAATAGTCGGTCGACAACCATTTGATTATTGCGTCCATGACGCAGAAGACGAACACACCGCTGGCATACATCGCGATGCCGTGCGCTGGCGATTGGGTTGAGGGTACCAATCTGGGCACAACGTAGCCGCTAGATTGCTTGCGACCGTCCCCGCAATGTAGTCGTGCTGCCCCCGATAAGCCGTGAGTATAGTTGGATGGAGGCCGAGACGCTGGGCCGCCCCGCCGTACGGCAGATCAGTTCCAGAGCCTTCAACTAGAATGAACGCTCTTCTTGCCATCCCGTGGTTCATGCCGTGCCCCAGTCCACAATGTAAGCCGACGTCCGGCTTTTTGACGGGCCTAGCCTAAGACGCGCCATGAAGGTATCATCGTCGCTGATTTGCAGTTGTGAAGTTGTGTGAATCTATTGCAAACGGCCGTTAATGCGGCGTGCTGGATCTCACGGGAAAGCGGTGGCTATAAAGGCTGAGACAATTCAGCGGCCGCTATTGCCGGCATGGTTAAGTTCGCTCTTCATGAAATGGACACGCACTTTTGCCTTATCCCGCGCAGTGATCGACGGCCAGGGCCGTCCGATCTGCACATGGTTGCTGGAAACACCGCCGACCTCACGGTGCTGTTGCCCATCGTCGATCGGCTGCGCGACCGCTTCAAGGTGGGACGGGCCTGCGTGGTGGCCGATCTCGGCATGATCTCGGCGGCGGGCATCGCGGCGCTGGAGGCGCGGAAGTTGGAATACATCCTCGGCGCCCGCGAACGCTCCAGCGTCATCGTGCGCGATCTGGTGATGACGACGAGCAGCGGTTTACGCCGCTCCTAGTCGAGAGGGTCAAGGGCGAGACCCAGCTGTTCGTCAAACAGGTCAAGCTCTCCGGCCAGCGCTAAATCGTCTGCCGGTGAGCCGGTTAGGTGCGGAATTAGCGCAAGTTACGACACGGATAATTCATTTGTGACGTAACAGGGTATGAATGGCCAAGTTTGAGATCCTGACGGGTGTGCTGAGCGACAAGGTGCACTGAAGCGATATTGCAAGAAGCGTTCAGCGCGGATGGGAGCGTTTCCGATGTAGCGCGCCGGCACGACGTTCTTCCGCAACAGATATACGCGTGGCGAAAGAAGTTCTCGCCACCCAAATTGAAGTCTCCAGAGACCGTACGCTCATCCCGGTTTCTCTTATCGGAGCGTCGGAGAGCTCCAGCGATGGTTCCACGAGTCGGAGAGCTTCAGCGATGGTTCCACGAGGAGCAGTGTGCGGTCGAGGCGCAAAGACGTTGGAATCGTCCAGAGGAATGGTCGCCTACTGAGGATTGCAGCGGACATGGATCTCGAGGTGCTATCGTCGCTGGTCGCTTGTGTGGAGGCGGCATGATCGGGCCTTCTAGGAAGGTGCGCGGCCATCTGGCCTGCGGAGTGACGCATATGCGGCGCGGCATTGATGGACTGTCGGCGCTGGTTGAGACGGCTATCAAGGAGGCGGCGGGCTCCGGCGCAATCTTCGGCTTCCGCGGAAAACGCGCCGACCGGATCAAAGCTGGAGCCATCTCCGATCGCTGACGAAACGCTGTTGCGCACCGGTGTGCTCCACGATATCGAGGGTCGTATCCGCGGCATGTCGGCTGACGAGCGGCGTACACTGCGCCAGCAACACGCCAAGCCCATTCTGGCGGACCTCAAGAGCTGGATAGAAGAGACGCTTTCGCCGGCGAAAGACCGATACGAGGCTGGGTAATGGCACGCTCGAGGTTCGTCTACACGCTTGAAGACGTCGCCAGCACGATCAGCGAGAACCTCGAATTAGTCGAGGAGCTGACCGCCAACTCTGACAATATCGCCGAGGGCGAATTGGTTTATGTCCGCGATGGCAGTGAAGATGGCACAACAGGCCTGACCGAAAATGGAATTGACGACCTTCAAAATCTCCTCGCCGATATACGGACGTGGGATGCTTGCATCCGCCAGTTCCTCGTCGATGAACAATGCGATCCCGAGATGATCGAGCGCGTCATGGCAGATGAGGTGAAGCGCGTCCTATAGCGTCGGCCGCTCGACCAAGCGAAAACGCTTTCGCCGGACGCTCACAGAGTTTCTCGAGATCGAACGTATCATATTGCCAGTTGCCAGCGCGCTCTAATATCGCGCCTGCTCGAACGCGAACTCGATACATTAAGGTTCATTCGCTTGATACAGACCGGGGAATGTGAGCGGCCGACCGGGTCGGCGGGAGAGGTGGACGCCGCCAGGATGCACCGAGATTCCCTACTGGCACTGTTATTTGTCGCCTGCCCTAAATTGTCGAACAACTGACAATGCGGAACGCTTTTCGGAAGTATGCTGTCCGCCCATTCCTCGAGTCGCATACGCGGCACGGTGATAGTCGGCCTAGTTTCTCGCCGCGCTCCCATTTAGTCCTTGAAACATATGCAACAAATCAATTCTGCTGCTCTTTCCCGCGCAACTGGCACGAATATTGATGCTTCCCGCTGCGAGGCCCAGCAACCGCCGGACTGAATTCACGTCGCGGCTAACCGCGATCGATAGAGCGAAGGAAGGAACAAGTCAGGTCTGCGCCAGAGCGCATTCTGTTTGAAATGGCATCGGCAAGTCCATGAGCTTCCAAAGGGCGCTCGCCGCGCTTGTCGATCTGGGCGGGAAGATCTTTGCTTGCGATATCAAAGGCAAGGGCAGGGAGAAGGACAATAGGTGATGGCACGCGCAGTGCGCAACAGCATTCAGTGGGTGAAGCACGACTTCTCCGGAGCGTATAACCGCAAGTGGCCGCACGCCTATTTTCGCGCACATTTGGCCTTGGACTATATGCTCCCAGATCGGGCTAAGCCGGTCTTCGAAAGGATCTTCGCCGATTATCGACGCCGTCGAAACAAGACCAAATTGAAGATTATCGATATCGGTTGCTCCTATGGCGTCAACGCTACCTTACTGCGCACCGATCTCGATCTCGACGATCTGTATGCTGCCTACCTGGGGTCGAGCGGTCCGCTCTCGGGCCGACATGAAATCGAGCATCGCGCCTTCTTTCGCAATCGCGGCCTTCGTGACGACATCCAGTTCGTCGGCGTAGACCCATCGTTCCGGGCTGTTCGCTATGCGCGGAACCAGGGCCTACTGGAGGCCGGTATCCCAGCTAATCTGGAAACCCGGGAGTTAACGGTGAAGGAACGTTGCGCCCTGGCGGACGCAGACATCATCATCAGCACAGGCTGTGTGGGTTACGCCACGGAGCGAACCTTTGCGCGCGTGTATGACGCCTCGGCGGCATCGCGCCCGTGGGTCGTCGTCTTCGCAATGCACCCTTTCTGCTATGACGACATCGCCGCCGCTCTTCGAGGTTATGCATTGGAAACCAGGCTCGTAGACCGGTTCAGACAGCGCCAGCGCCGCTTCTCCACAATCACGGAACGGCAGGCGATCCTGACTGCTATGGCCGAGCTCGGCATAGAGGATCGCTTGGAACGCACGACGGGCTATGTCTTCGCATCCTGCTACATCTCCGCACCGCCCGGAGAAGTGCCCTATGGTCGAACTCTGGTCAGCGCGGTGGGATGACATATGAGGCCAAAGGGTTTCGACGCAAGGTGCTTAAGCGCCATGGCAGTGCCGTGCGGGCGGCCTGTCCGAACACCGAATTCGTGAGCTTGGACAATCCATGATCAAAACATCTGAGTTCGGGCACGGACGCCTTTCGAAAACCACATGGCTCTCTTTGTCGCAAGCGTTACAAATTTTCGCCGCAATGCCGGCAGGAACGGGCATGTAATTGCAAGCCATTCAAACAACACCGATTTTTGACCTGGCACGACTTTTGCTATTTGGACGGTGCTAACTGCCCCAAAAATATTGGAGAATGTCCATGACCAAACCCGATCTCGACGACAGGCTTCGCGCGCAACGCCAATCCTTCGACAAAATACCTATTGTCGATATAGGGCCGCTTCTGGATAACAGCGGCGTTCTGGGCGTGGCAAAGGAAATCCGCTGGGCCCTTGCGAACGTTGGCTTTATGTACGTAAAAAACCACGGCCTGCCAGCACAATTGGCGGACGAAACCTTCGCGCAAGCCCGCGCGTTCTTCGACCAGCCGCTTGAAGAGAAGATGAAACTTCACATGGTCAATTCGGGAGTTGCATTGCGCGGTTACGTAGAGATTTTTGGCGAAAACACAGATCCGACGAACACAAAAGATTTGAAAGAGTGTTTTGACATCGGCCCTGAGCGACCTACCCTTGAACGCCCCTTCTTCGGTCCGAACCAGTGGCCGGCGGCGCTACCGGGGTTTCGTGAGACTGTGTTTGCGTATCACCAGGCAATGAAGGACTTCGCGACAAAACTTCTAAGAGGAGTCGCGCTGAGTCTCGACCTTCCCCGGGATTTTTTTGATTCCAGGGTAACCGATCCGATCACCTATCAACGTTTGCTTCGGTACCCGACGCAGTCGGGACGGGTGGAGGAGAAAGTCATTGGCATTGGCGCGCACGTCGATTACGGCAGTCTCACGATACTTACTCAGGACAGTGTCGGAGGGCTCCAGGTCATGAATCGTGAAGGGGTCTGGGTTGAAGGAGTGCCTATTGCCGGGACTTTCGTCATCAACATCGGTGAGCTTTTGCAGATACTAACCAACGACCTGTACATTGCCAACTTTCATCGGGTGGTGAACACGTCCGGGCGCGAGCGTTATTCGATTCCGTTCTTTATCGACGCAGATTATGATGCCGTGGTCGAGCCGCTTGAGAGGTACGTGTCTCCATCGAACCCCTCGCGCTATTTGCCCGTCACCTGCGGAAAGCATAAATTCAAACGGTTCGTAAAGACCTTTCCACATTTGGAAAGGCTCGACCTTGAACAATGAGGAGCGGGTTTCGAGCTCCATCGGCGAACCTTGCATTGCGGCGACGCGAAGCCACAAAACACTGAACCAGTTTTAGTATATTGTGAACGAAGCCGGCCGCCGCCGACAATGCGTTGGCTCCGTCTCCCTGCTGCCCGTCGAGGCGACTGCGGCCCATGCGTCGCTCGACTTCGATATGGCCGCTGAGGCGGAGCGGCGGTGCATTTAGCGCTTGATGGCTGGAGTGATGCGGCATTTCTAGCCGTTGGTGAAGACTCCAAGTTTTGATTCTGCGGCCCGTAATGGCTGAGATAGACGGCGCCGGCAGGGCTCGGCTGATCTCGTTGCCGATGATCTTTACATTCGAGATGACGAGCGCGTGTGGCCATGACCTGACACGGTTAATTCCCTCGATCTGAAACTAAATTGAGTGTTCGACTTCGATTGAAGGACGAACTTTTGAAGAAAAGGCGGTTTACGGAAGAGTGCATCATCGCGGATCTGCGCGAGCATAAGGCCTGCGCCAGCGGCACTAGCTAATGCTTCATGTTGATGATCTGATCAAAACCGCGTGCGTCACGCTCCGTAGCCTCAATATCCAGGAAGTTACTATGTCGTACATAGTGCGCTAGTTATTTCGGAGGTATCTTTGTGAGCGGGCACAACATTATCGAGGTTCCGGAATTTTTAGATCAGAGCAAAAGCAGCGCCCGAATGACAAACACCGATATTTACCGTGCGCTACGGCACCGGATCTGTTTTCTCGACTACCAGCCCGGCCGCCGGTTGAACGAGCGCGAACTCGCGGCTGAATTCGGAGTCAGCCGCACGCCTATGCGTACCGTGCTACAACGCCTCGAGTACGACGGCCTTATAGTAAGCCAGCATGGGACCGGAACGAAGGTTACATCCACCGACTTAAGTTCGATCCGCGATATATACGTCGTCCGAATGCGATTGGTGGACGCTATGGCGGAGTCCGAAGCGCTTCCTATTACTAGCCAAACTCTTCGAGACTTTAACGAACTAGAAGAATCTTGTCGTGCGCTTCTTCATCAGGGAAATAAGCGGCAGTTCGCCGACATTATCATTCGCCAGCATGGTATCCTCCATGGCCTGAGCCGCAGCGCACCCCTTAGGAATTTTAGCGACATCTTGTTTTTTCGGTCGGCACAATTCTGGTTCCAATTGCTCGAACGGATTGACTTCGCGCAACAGGTTGGTGATTTGCTGAATGAGTTCCGTATGATCCGCACCGCCCTTGAATTGCGGGACGTGCGACTGGTCGCGACCATTCACAAGGCGCATCTGGCAATAGTTCTATCGCGATTAAATGCTATGGATAGCGATAAAGGGTGAATTTTCCCACGCCTGAAGGCGGTGGCTTCAGGTTACGACTTAAACCGGATCGGCCCGCCCCTAGGGCGGACACGGAGCGAACTCACGTCACATTGAAGGTGTCGTCGCGTTTGGGTGGTAGTTGGTTCTCCGAAGCGGGCTTCCAATTGTAAATCGAGGCATCGCTCACCCCGTGCTTGCGGCACAGATCGGCGACCGAAACGCCGGCTTCCGATCATGCGAACTCGTCCGGACCGCGCACTGCATCGAGCTCGCCATTCCGTGGCGGGGTGTGGCCGCCATCTGAGCGCGGCCTTCGCACATCGGCACCCTACCGATCGGCAATCTTCATCACCCAGGCCTTCATGCTGGACCGTCTGGTTGTGGCGCGAGGATTGCCTTGATGCGGTTGGCGATCCGTGTACGTTCGCGGAGGAGATTGTCTCGTTCACGGTTCGACGGCGGGCGTCCTCCTCATTGATGGTTGGGATGGCTGCTATGCTGCAGTGGCGCTTCTCGCCCCGCAGCCAGCAAGAAAGGCGTGCATCAGCAGTTCGGTATCGAGGCGATCGGTCTTGGCACGCCGATGTTCGCGGGAAACCGCGACGCTCGATGGATGTATGACATAAGCTTCGACAGCGCGCCAGGAGCCAGCGCGCCAACCAAAAGCCATCGCGTCCAGCCTCATAGGCGACCACGATGCGCCGGACTTCACGCCCGGCCTGGATGGCTTCGCTGCGCCAGCGGCGCAACAGCCTGAGCACCAAATCCGGGTCGGCATCGAGCTTCTTGAGAGGGTTACGTTCAAATCCAGGGATCGTCGCAGCAATTAGCCACTTTGTCTGGTTCATCTCAATCACTGCGACCAACGTCCTGTCCCGATCAAGGGCGGTAAGGGATTTGCTTGCATCAAAGGATGGTGACATGGGGGCGCTCCTTAGCTGGCTGCTCAACAGCGCCGAGGGTGCCACACGCTCGCCGCCGCCCATAGCATCTACAGCGCTACTAACGGCGCGCTCGCGAGCGGCTTCGTAACCGCCGAGCTACACCACCCAATGGGACACGACCCGGGATAGCGGAATTGCTGTCCAGTTTTTGCGGAGCGCGCACTGACAGACAGAAAGTTCGACAGTCCTGTTCTCCATTCAGCGAGTTACGTGCGCTATTGGTACAGCCACAACTGCGACGGCTCGCCACGAACCGCGGACCATCTGGTTCGCGGCTGCAGACAGCGGCGGTACTACAACGTCAACGCCCTTACGCGCTTTAGCCCTACTTGATTAGGTGGCTACCCAAGGGAGGAAGGCCGTGGTTTGGTTGGTTATAGGAGACACCGTTCGAGCTGCCCCCTTACGAGACAATAACAGACGCGGTATGGAGATGGATCTATGAAACTCGCTTCTGGATATAAGGCTTTTTGGGAAGCCGCCCACAAGAACTACCCGGATCAAACGAAACCGGGTGGAAATCTCGATTGGATAATCGAAATTAGCAGCGTTGTGAATGCTGAGTGTTCCGACCGCTTTGCAAAGCCATCGGCACGAGGATGGAACTCGTATTTTCACGCAAAGCTTTTTCCTGACCGATCTACAAAAGTGGGAGCCTTGGCACAAACGTACAAAGGGTTACTCAATATCAAGTCCCCTTTTGACCTACATTTGTATACGAGGCTTATTTGGGAACTTCAGCCGCGGACAATTCTGGAACTTGGTTCTCTTCAGGGCGGCAGCGCATTGTGGTTTGCTGATCAATTATCGGTGCTATGCGAAAATAAAGGTGAAGTTCATTCCTTCGATATTAACACAAAATGCATCCATCCAGACGCAACTCATCCAATGATTAACTTTCATCAAGTCGATCTTTCAAACATTGCTAATTTCGATGAAAATCTACTGAATAATCTACCACACCCATGGCTCGTAGTCGATGATGCCCATATCCAAGTATTTCCGATATTTTCCCACTTGGGCCAATTTCTTGTATCTGGAGATTATTATGTCATTGAGGATGACCCCATGCGTGCAGATAGAGAGATTATTGATGGCTTGGCGTTGGTCGAGCAATCTGGATTTCTAATTGATACTTATTACACCGACGCGTTCGGGACCAATTTAACTTGCGCTCCAAATGCATGGCTTCGAAAGGCGTAAGGCTGGACCGATAGGCGCGATCGCCATCGCGCTTGGCGCCGCGCCGGCGGCGCTTGCCCTTGCCAGATGTCGGCTGCGTGGACTTCTCCATGCCCGATGGCTTGGTCGGCTTGATCGGGGGACGCAGCGGCAGGTTCTTCAGCCGGGCAAATCTCATCCTTCAGGGTCTGGTTCTCGGCGCGTAGCGCCTGGTTCCCGATCTCAAGGCTCTCGACCCGGTCTTCTGACAGTGTGGCAAGGCGCTTGTTGGCGACACAAAATAGAAGAGAGTTTGACGATGCTTGGAGAAGCGCGCGCGAGAACACATGCCCTGCAGGACCGCCTCCGGTCAAAAGGAATCGAACTTGCTATCTTCACCGACGAGAGCTCGATTGCCTACCTCGCAGGTTTCTGGGGCTATCTCGCGGTCGAATTTGGTCGACCAACCTTCTTTCTGGTCCGGCCGGACGAGGAGCCTACAGTCATCACGCCGCTCATGGAAAGTGAGATGGCGTCAAAGATGACCTGGGTGAAAAATGTTCGCGGTTGGGAAGATTCCGGACCAAACCGATGGGAAAAGGTTCTCGGCGACGCCATCGGCGACGCACCCGATGCACTGTGGATCGAGGCAGGAAGCATCCCTGCCATCGTCCGGAATTTCTTCGACGAGCAGTATAGTTCGGTGACCCTGAACAATATCTCGCGCACTCTCGGCGAGATACGAACGATTAAGTCCCCAGCGGAAATCGAAGTTATGAAACAGGCGGGACAGGTTGCTGGCGCAATGATGGCTGCCGCACATCAATCGCTCGAGGTAGGCGCGCCGGAATACGAATCGGCGCTTGCCGTCATTGCAGCGGGTACTCGCAAGGCGGCCAGCTTCCTTACCCCGAAAGGATGGGAGGCATTTGTCTCACCCCTCATCTACAATCTGCAAATAATGCAATCGGGAGCAGATACATCTATGGTGCATCGCCGGGCCAACACGCGGCTACTAAAAAAAGGCGATCCGGTTTATTTTTGCTTCTGCAACATGGCCCAATTCAAGCAGTATAAACTTGGGTTCGACCGAATGTTCTTCGTGAAAGAAGCTAGCGATGAAGCCGTGAAAGTGCAGCAGGCGGCGATTGACGCCCAACAGGCCGCATTGCACTCTATCCGCGCAGGAGTCACTGCAGAAAGTGTAGCTATCGCTGCAAACGACGCCTACGCTGCTGCTGGATACACAACCGGCTATCGCACAGGCCGTTCGATTGGTGTGGCTTATCTTGAGGCGCCTGAGCTGAAGATTGGTGACAAGACAGTGCTCCAAGCGGGTATGACATTCGCGGTGGACGGCGGCATCACGGTGGACGGAAAATTTGGCGGCCGCATCGGGGATTCGATTGTCGTGAGGGAGACCGGCTTCGAGTACCTCACTGATTACCCGCGCACCATTCTGTATTCTTGACTTGTTAGGATGCGTCTCGGGCGAGGTCCCCGCCGAGACGAGCTTGCAGACCTCACAAACGCGCTCGCTGCAATTTGCAACGCTGGCTTGCGCTTAGGAAAGCGCTTCTATCTCCTCCAGCACACGATCCACGTCCGCCGTGTCGTTATAGGCGTGGACCGAGATTCGCAGTCGCCCATCGCCTCCCCAGGTCAAAACACTGCGCTCGCGCAACCGCGCTTCCAATTGTTCGGAATGAGGCGTTGCAATCGATATATTGCCGGCCCTGTCCGCTGGTCTCGCAGGTGTGAGCTGATCAACGTCCAAACGATTAAGCCCGTCAAGCAGCACTCGGCCAAGCTCAAGAACATGCGATTCAATCCTGGAGATTCCGATTTCCTCGAGCGTTGCCAGAGCGTTATCGAGATAGTAGATGCTCATAAAGCTGGGGTTGCCTCCTTCGAATTTCTCTATTGTAGGCTTCAAGTGAAAGCTGGTCCGTTGGCGCCAGTCGGCCTCGTGGATAACCGAGTTCCAACCGACTGCCTTTGGTTCGAGTTGGTGCCATCGTTTGGAGTTTACGAAGAACACTCCGACCCCATGCGTTCCCAGCAGCCACTTATAGCAACAGGAAACAACCACGTCGCAAAGCGACCCATCTACAGGAACGACGCCGAGCGAATGCGATGCATCGACAACGAGCCGCGCTCCACACCTGTCGGCAATCTCTCTTAGAGCAGCAAGATCGCTTCGCGCACCGGTAAGGTAGCTAACATGACTCACTACGATCGCTCGCGTATGTGAATCCACCGCATCGGCAACCTCATCCAATGTGGCGCAACGCCCCCCCCCAACTCTCCTCAGTTCGATCCCAGCAGCCTGCCAAATGTGAAGAAGAGATGCGAATTCACTTGCACCGACGACGACGTTGTCGCCCGGACGCCAGTCTATTCCAACAGCGACCGCGTGGAGGCCCGCAGTTGCATTCCACAGGAGCGCAATCTCCTGCGATGTAGCACCGAGGAGCCTGGCCAGGCGCTCCCTTGCCCTAGTCGCGGTCGCAAACATTCGATCGCGCCCCGGCATACCAACACCCTTGTCGACCATAAATCGTGTCACCGCTGCAGCATTGCTGATCAGAACTGGCGTTTCACCACCCGCGGCCAGGTGGGTCACGTTCTCAAGTCCGATGAATTCACTCTTTGGGATAAGGCTGCCCGCTCTCACTTGTTACCTCCCACGAGATCGCTTTGATGCAAGAAACAGTTCGAAATCTAAGGAGCGAATTTGTTCGCTCGAACAATACGCCAGGAGCGACAACTGTTTTCCGTCCCGATCCAGGCCCACCATTGCGATACAATCGGGTCTCGGAATCAAGACCTTTTGACGCCTGCTCACCTGGACTGTGCTGGAAGACTTCCGGGGCTGGGGAATCTCAAGGTGGGCAACTTGCAAGCACGTGGAACGACATTCGCTCTTGAGCACGTTTGGTCTGAACGGACGCCTCCTTGGCGAACAGCATCGCCGCATCAGCAATAACGGCGCACTCTGTAACGCAGCAAGAGGCACAGCCGAGTGCGAAGAATAATCGAAGGCAAAATAGGCGGTAGACGGTGCCTCTCACGAAAAGTGTGCGTCCTCAGGCGGGCCAAATTTAACCCATGCGTTCTGACGCGTAGCTTCCTGGGCTCGCCGGGAAGACGACAGTGCGGTTGCCGTTCAAGAAGACACGGTGATGAATGTGGGCGTGGATCGCTCGCGCCAGGACCTGACTTTCAACGTCACGGCCCATTGAGACGTAGTCTTCCACGCTTTGAGCGTGCGTGATGCGTACCGTATCCTGCTCAATGATTGGCCCTTCATCAAGATCGGGCGTCACATAATGGGCCGTGGCACCGATCAGCTTCACCCCGCGTTCATACGCCTGCTTGTAGGGATTAGCTCCCTTAAAGCTCGGCAGGAAGGAGTGATGGATGTTAATGATCCTGCCCGACATCTTGCGACACATTGCGTCTGAAAGAACCTGCATATAGCGGGCGAGAACAATCAGCTCGGTACCTGTCTGCTCGACAAGGTCCATGAGCTGCCCTTCCGCCTGTGGTTTGTTCTCCTTCGTCACCTTGATGTGGTGGAAGGGAATATCGTGATTGACCACTACCTTCTGGTAGTCGAAGTGGTTCGAGACGACGCCGACGATATCGATCGGGAGAGCCCCGATCCGCCAACGGTATAGAAGGTCGTTGAGGCAGTGCCCGAACGCCGAGACCATCAACAGCACTTTCATCCTTTGCGTTTGGATGTGAAGCTCTGCTTCCATTTGAAACTTTTCGGCGATTGGTTTTAGCCCTTCGGCAAGCGCTTCGGCTCCTTTCCCGTCCTCTGAAATGAAGGAGACGCGCATAAAGAAGCGACCAGTGCTGAGATCGTCGAATTGCGAACTATCGACGATATTGCAGCCCATTTCGTAGAGAAAACCGGAGATGGCGGCCACTATGCCTCGCGTTGATTGACACGTTGCTGTCAGGATAAAAGTGGTCATTCGTTGCCTTTACAGGTTATCGGGAAAGGTCCGGTTAATTCGTGAAGCGGGAAGTTGGCCGCAAAAGTGGCTAGAGGGTTTTCGGGCCGGCCTTTTGCATCCGACCACGACAAACGTTGCGATTTGGCGAGGAGGTTAACTCAGAAATTCGCGCCAGGCGCTCAGATCCACGTTCCCCCCGGATACCACTGCAACGACGGTCTTGCCGCTCCACATTTCGGGGTGCCGCAGGACCGCGGCAACCGCAGCTGCTCCACCGGGTTCGGCAACGATCTTCATCTCATCCGCCAATAATCGCATCGCGAAAATGACGTCAGCTTCTGACGCTTCGTAGCCGTGGGAGACAAGTTTCTGATTGATCGGAAAGGTCTTCTCACCTGGAATTAGCGTTACGATCGAGTCGCAGATTGAGTTGTACCCAGGTTCATTTCCAACACGTTCGCCTGCGATCAACGATCGCCTTGTATCGTCGAAATGTTCCGGTTCAGCCGCGCAGATGGTGGTCGCTGGGGACAACTCCGCCATGGCGGTGGCGATGCCAGCGATCAGCCCGCCACCACCAACGGGGCACACCAGAGCGTCTGCGGACGTTTTCAGTTTCGCCAGTTGATTGACGATTTCCAGTGCAACGGTTCCCTGCCCCGACATCAAAACATAATCATCATAGGGAGCAATCAAAGTCGCTCCCGTTTGCTCGGCCACATCTCGTGCGATCTTGGCCCTGTCGCCGGTTGCCCGATCATATGTGATCACCTTGGCCCCACACTGGGCGGTGTTGCGCAGTTTCACGGCCGGCGCATCCTGCGGCATGACTATGGTAGATGGGACATTCATTTCCGCCGCCGCGGCGGCGACCCCTTGAGCATGGTTGCCGGATGAAAAAGCCACGACACCCGCCGCGCGCTCCTTTTTGCTCAACGACGCGATCTTGACGTAAGCTCCACGAATCTTGAACGATCCGGTGCGCTGCAAGCACTCGGCTTTTACGAGGAAGCGGAAGCCAAGACGTCGGTTGAGAAGTTCGGATTCGAGCAAAGGCGTAACTCGTGTTACGCCCTCGAGGACCCGCGCGGCATGGACGATCATTTCGTATTCGAGCATCGCGCTGCTTTCCAACTTAGACCTAGTAAAATCTCATTGCGGCTCACTGCACGCAATCAGCGGTGAACCCGGAGGCTCGAAGCCTCGGAAGGTCCGTGCTCGCGGCAAGCCTGTTCAAATCGCTGAATTTGCTCTGTGCTGTCGCAGTAGGACATCACTATGCGAACGCCTTGACCTTTGCTCCCAAAATTCCACGGCCTTAGATGGATATCTTTGTTCCGGAGTGCCTCCAGAAGGCTCGCCGGCAGAATGGCGAACACCTCGTTGATATGCACTGGATGAACCAGCTCAACACCCGCACACGGTCTTAACACACCGGCTATGTGTTCGGCGTTCCAGTTTGCCTGCAGAGCATTTCGCAGCCACAGATCATCCTCCAGATAGCTCAAGAGCTGCACTGACATGTAGCGCATCTTTGAGCATAAGTGCCCGGCACGTTTGTGCATGACGCTCAGTACCTTGGCGATTTCCGGATCGAAGGTGATCACCGCTTCTGCATTCATGGTTCCATTCTTGATAGTGCCGAAGGTGAGAATATCCACGCCAGCTTTCCAGGTCATTTCAGCTGGCGTTACGCCCAAACGAACTATTGCGTTCGCTAAGCGTGCCCCATCAAGGTGGACTTTCATGCCTGCCGCATGCGCGATTTCACTCAGCGCATGTAATTCATCCAGCTCATAAACAACTCCTGCCTCTGTGGCTTGGGTGAGACTGAACGCGCTGACCGCCATATGATGCACGTTGCCTATGCCGTGACGACGCAGACCGTCCTCTAACACGGCAGGCGATATCTTATGGTGCTCACCTGCCAGCAAAGTCATGCGGCCGCCACCGCTATAGAATTCCGGCGCACCAGCTTCGGTCGTCACAATATGCGCGCTCTCGTGACAGAAGATCGTGCCATATGGCGGCGTGATGGCGCCGAGCGCAAGACCATTTCCCGCAGTGCCGGTAGACACCGGAAAAATGAAGGTTTCACGCTCAAAAAAGTTCGAATAGGCCTGTGCCAAGGTTGCGGTGAATTGATCTGCTCCGTAGGCCACCTCGACGCCTCGGTTGCAGTTCACGAGGGCATTCATCACCTGTTCGCAGACCGGCGCGCCATTGTCTGAATTGAAGTGATAAGTTGCTATTTTAGATCCTCCCGTTTCCAGGAAAAACCGCCGCCGAATTCAGTGGAAGCATCCTGGAGCACATCCCATAGATAGTCGGCTGAGGCGAAATCAGTCAGCATGTGCAGGCCGTAGGGCCCGTCCTTCATTTCGCGGATCAATACGGCGCTGATCCGCGCTACGACCGTTTGTACGACCTCACCTTGGAGAAGCCGATCCCTGCGCAAATCCACACCGCAAATCTTCGCCATCATCTGCGCAATACACCTGCCCTCTAGATGGAGCCAACTATGGCTGTCGGCACGGGGAAGCGGGTACCCTATTCGGCGCTCACCGCTGGCATCGTCGGCATTCCAGCTTGCCTCTAGGTCGCTGCACACATTACCTACCGCGTCTGGGTCAGGCAGGACGAGGTACTCTTCCTTTCCGAGCCGCGCGATGAGAGAGCCATCGGACAGGGCGATCGCTTTGTTTGGAACGTCCGGGACGGCGCTGACCTTCGAGCTCAGCCATTTCGTCGTCCCGTTACCCTTGAAGCCGATCCGCGGCAGCGTCGACAGGTCACGGATGACGACATTCTCGTTCTGCGGAGTCTGGCTCGCGCCGGTCAAGCGATGAGCGAACGGACTTCTAGCAATAGCGCCCACCTTACATCTCCTGCCGCAGGTTTTCGGGATCGTAGAAATGAGGAGACGCAACTTGCGCATGGTGCTCGCTTCCGTCACTTGCACGCAGCACAATTCGGCTTCCAAGATCGGCGTCCGAGCGGTCGGCATAGGCCAGACCGATGACTTTTCCCAAAGTCGGCGAAAAAGCGATTGAGGTGATGAACCCTGCCATGGAACCATTCTTCACAACCAGATTAGACTCCTGGAGCCCAGCCGTGGGCATCCGATCGAGGGCAAACCCGACAAGTTTGCGGCTCGACAATGTCTTGCTCCGAATTTCTAAACTGCGCTTTCCAACGAAAAACGGCTTGGAGTTGGCTACCGCCCAGCTCATATCCAGCTCTTCGGGCGTGGTCATGCCGTCAGTGTCCTGGCCGATTATTACGTGCCCCTTCTCGAGGCGCATGAGCCTCTGGGCTTCAAGACCAAACGGGCGAATACCGAAAGCCTTGCCCGCCTCCCCAATCGCGCGCCAGAGTTCTGATGCGAAGCGTGAGGGCACATGTATTTCGTAACCAAGCTCGCCGATGAAACCCACTCGAAATACTCGAGCAGGGATGCTCGCTACCGTCCCTTCACGGTAAGCCAGGTATGGAAAGTCTTGCGGCGACAAGGCAATGTCATCGCAAAGTTGTGCAAGTACCTTGCGGGCGTTGGGTCCTGCCAGGTTGACCCCCGCATAAGCGGCCGTGACATTCGCTATATCCACGTCGAGGCTCCACTGGGCGTTCCACCACAGCATGTTGCGGTATATTCTATCCACGCCGGTGGTGGTCGCGGTGACGTAGAAATAGTTTTCGCCGCGCCGACACGCGACACCGTCATCAATGACCGTGCCCGCCTCATTAGTCATAAGCAGGTAGCGGGTCTTGCCAACGAGCAGCTTCACATAGGCAAACGTGTACATTCGATTTAGAAATTCGGCCGCATCGGGCCCCCGCACATCTAACCCACCCAAAGTCGAAACATCGATCATGCCCACGTTGTTTCTTGCGTTCACAACCTCCTCGCCAATGAGCCTCTTGGCATCGCGTTCATGACCATAGTAGGCGGGGCGCAGCCAATTTCCCGCAAGCAGCCATGCTGCTCCTTGAGCGCTATGCTGTTCATGCATCGGTGTTTGGCGAAATGGCGTGAACTTTCGACCCGCCAAAGTCGCGATTTTTTCCGTTGTGACCGGCGGCCGGGCGGTTGTGACGCCAACCTCACTTATTGTCCGATTTGTGTATTTCGATACGAGCATTGCAGTCGCCAGAGCAGCATGCCGGCCTTGACTTGGCCCCATGCCGACGGTCGAAAACCGCTTTACGAGTTCGAGCTCGCGATACCCGTCCGCAATGGCGTTCTTGATGTCCTTGACCTGAAGGTCTTCGTCAAAGTCGACAAAGTCCATTCCCTTCGGATGCGGGAAGATCGGGCAAGGATGATTTGGGAAACCTCGATCCCGAGCCGGAAGCGCGGGCCGACGTTTGCTCTGATAGCCGCAATTGATCGCGGCCGCTAAGCCCTGAGCCGCGCCATGAGCTACGCAATCGTCCAGGTCGAAAAATCCGTCGACGGATCCGGCAAGCAGAACGCCTTTGTCCTGCCCATCGATAGTGAACTGCACGGCCTCATCATCGTAAGCGAGCTTGCCACCCGCTTGCAGTGGCAGCTGATAGGCGGGAACATAGCCGACGGACATGCAGACCAGGTCACAATCGATCTTTCGGCGCCGTTTGCCTGCAGTGCCCTCCGCATCAATTTCGGCAAGCTCCACCCCACGGACGTGCAAATCCCCCTTTTCCGGTCGTGCCTCATAGAGGCACCATCCATCCAGAATCGAGACCTTTCGTTGCGTTAGCTCCGAACGCAATGGTCCGCAGTGGCCGGCCTTACGGAGATCGCAAATTGCCGCCAGGTCGACGCCGGCTTCAAAAAGGTCAAGCGCCACGCCATATGCGTCATCGTTGGCAGCGAGTATGACTGCACGATTGCCAGGCTTTACACCGAACAGCCGAATGAGCCGCTGAGCCGCCGAACCCTGCATGATGCCGGGCAAATCGTTGTTTCGAAACTGTGATGGCTGCTCTATGAGCCCGGTCGCGAAAATGACCTGTTTGGCCCGCAGCTTGTATAGTCGGTTACCGCGAATTACCGGCAGCCAGTTATCAGCATACCACGCATTGCAGATCGCGTCGGTCCAGATCTCGATTTTGCTGTGGCCCCTGACCTCGTTGACAAGGTCCCTTTCGCTTGCCAGTCGCGCATAGTTCAGCGCCCCGCCTATCCGTGGGTTCTCGTCCACCAGCAAGACTGATGCGCCCGCATCAGCCGCGGCAATCGCCGCCGCCATACCGGCGGGCCCTGCTCCGACGACGACCACGTCGTACCAACCATAGGCCTTGTCGTAGTACCCTTCGGTGGGTTTTGTGACGTCGAGCTTACCCAGCCCAGCTTTGGCCCTAATGATGGGCTCCCACACCTTTTCCCATATTCCTTTGGGCTTATAGAAGGTTCGATAGTAAAATCCGACCGGCATGAAGCGCGAAAGCCTGTTCATGACGAACCCGCTATCCCTGCGTGCCGAATTGCCAACATTTTGGGCCCGTACCGCCAGACCGTCCGATATAGGATGACGATCGGCAAAGACGCTTACCTCGTTTCCGATCTGGACAAGGGTGTTCGCGTCTTGAGCGGCCATGGTCAGGATACCGCGTGGTCGGTGGTACTTGAATGACCGTGACAATATCCATTCGCCGTTAGCCGCAAGCGCCGACGCGATTGTATCCCCGGCTAAGCCTTCATACTCTCGCCCGTCGAACGTGAACTTGAGTTTTCTCGATGCGTCGATTAGCAGCCCCTTGCGTGGCGTCGCGCTAGTCATGACGCTTCTCCCAAAGGTCCATCTGCCGGTACAGGAAATGTCGCCAGAATCTCATCGGTCACTGTGTTCCGTTCCGCAAGGAACCAGAAGTTTGTCGGTGTGTGACACCACCACTCACGCACGACGCCCGCTGTATTGTTGGACATCCAGACGTACTCGGCCCACTCGTGGTCGCTCGCGCCGGATGGCTCAGGTTGCCGATGCACCTCTCCATGGCACTGGAACTCGGTTATGTTGCGTGGCCCGTTCAGAGGGCATGTCATCAACTTCACGTTAGGGTCCTCAATGGCTTGCAGCGGTAGCGCCCATCTCATTGACCAGATCGAAACTGTGGAACCGGCTCAACTGAAATGGCCTGATTTCGTCAGCAATGCGGTTTTCCGAAATGGCCTTCGCTAAGAAGAATCCGCTGGCCGGGGTCGCCTTGAAACCCCAGGTGCCCCAACCTGCGTCCAGCCAATAGTTCGAGAGCGGACCCTGACCCATGATCGGGCTGTAATCCGGCGTCATATCGGTGATCCCGGCCCACTGGCGCAAGATCTTGAGTTCTCCAATGAACGGGAACATTTCCAATGCCGAAGCAGCAAGACCTTCCTTGAGCTCCAGTGTCGAGCGAGTGTTGTAGAGCTCGTATGGGTCCGAGCCGCCTCCGATGACGAGTTCGCCTCTCGCCGATTGCGAAACGTAGCAATGCAGAGCGGTTGACGACACCATCGGATTAAGGAAGGGTTTGACAGGATGCGTCACCATTGCCTGGAGTGGATAGCTGCGGATCGGCAGCTTCAAACCGACCATCTTTGCTACGACTGAGGAGTACCCGGCGACGCACTGCACCACGGTCCCGGCTGAAACATCACCGCGATTTGTGCGCAGGCGCGTGACTCTATCTCCGGAGACTTCCATCCCCAGAACTTCCGTCCTTTGATGAAGCTCGACCCCACGCTCACACGCGCGGATAGCATATCCCCATACGACTGCGTCGTGACGCGCGATGGCTGCGCTTGGGTGCCAAAGACCGCAAAGGACCGGCATACCCTTGATATCGAGATTGAGCGAGGGGACCAAGCTTCTGATCTGCTGGCGATCAACAATCTCGTTAGCCTCACCACAAAAGTCGCCGGCGTCGGCGCGCAGGCGAAGCGATCGCGAAACTCCGTCCGAGTGGGACAACGTGAGCTGCCCCCGGCGCGAATACATCATGTTGTAGTCGAGCTCATTGGCCAGGGACTCGTAAAGTCTCAGGGCCTTCGCATAGAACCGTATCGAGCGCTGATCCGTGTAGTTGGAGCGGATCACCGTGGTGTTGCGCGCGGTGTTCCCGCCTCCAAGATAGCCCTTCTCCAGAATCGCAACGTTGGTAATCCCATGGTGCTTCGCCAGGTGGTAAGCCAATGAGGCTCCGTGACCACCGCCGCCGATGATGACGACGTCGTAGTGGGATCGCAGATCTGGAGTGCGCGGTATCTCATTGCGTTCGGGATAACGTCTTGAAAAGCCGTACTTTAGAAGCGCAAACACCAAATTTCTCCCTCTAGGAGCGCGGCCGGGAAATGGGCGCTTTGCTCGCTTGCAGGAGCGATGCCAATACCGTCGTTTGGTCAAAGCGGGGTCCAATCACACGCGATGCGATACGCATCCGCGCCGCCCTTCCAGGTTCGGCAAAACGTCGTGAGAAGGCATATCTTGGGGACGTATGTGCCATTTCAGGCGTCTACTTTCGGTAGCGGAATTGAGAACTGGTCGCTTCGCTCAATTGCGTGTGCGGCACGCAAGACAGTCATCTCGTCAAAATACGGGCCCACCAATTGCAGTGCGATCGGGAGACCCTGCGTATGCATCGCGCATGGCATTGTCAGCGCCGGGTGACCGGTCATATTGAAGAATGTCGTGAACCGGGTGATCGCGTTGCCGATCGCTTCGTTTACCCCGTTTCGTGTCACCTTGACGGTGCCCACTTTCTGGGCGATTTCGGGCGTCGCCGGGGTAAGGATCAGATCGACTTGGTCAAAAAGCCTATTCGTCTGCTGTCGGTAGATCTCGATGAACCGCTTCGCTTTGACATAGTGCTCCGCCAGAATGCACTGTCCCAACGCCAAACCAGCACGGAAATCCGCGGAATAAAGGTCGCCGCGCTCCTGCAAATAAGCGGAATGCGCGCTGAGCGCTTCAGGCATCTGCACGGTGAGCGAGACTGTACGGCTATGTTCCATATCCGGAAATGTCACCGGCACAAGCTTTGCGCCGTTTGCGACAAGATACTCTTTTACACGTTCAATCGCCTCCAGGATTTCGTCGTCAGCACGCTCGTAGTAGAAGTTGGTCGGAATACCGACGCGCAATCCTGAGACGTCCTGATCAAGCGCTTCAGGGTAATTTTCAACGGGCCGATTGACTGAAGCGGGATCGCTGGGATCGTAGCCCGACACGATGCTCAGCAGATCGGCGCAGTCCGCAATCGTGCGCGTCATCAACCCGACGTGATCCAGCGTCCAGCAATACGGCACCACCCCCGAAGTGGGGACCCGCCCGATCGTAGGCTTAAAGCCGACAAGCCCGTTCAACGCAGCGGGCGCTCGGACGGAGCCACCGGTGTCCGTTCCAAGTGCTGCCGGCACGAGACCAAAAGCCACCGCGGCCGCGGAGCCGCTCGACGAGCCACCCGCGAGACGCGTCGGATCGTAAGCGTTGACGGCTGTCCCATAAACCTCGTTTTCGCCCGTTGCGCCGTATGCGAATTCATGCAGGTTCGTCTTGCCAAGACTAAGCGCCTGGGCTGCCCGCAACTTGGCGATTGCAAACGCATCCTTTTTGGCAATCCTGTCGTGGAAGACCCGCGACCCGGCGGACGTTCGAACACCCTGCACGTCGAACAAATCCTTCGAGGCATAGGGAATTCCGGCGAACGAGGAGCCGGTCAAATCATCACGCGTGAGCCGCGACGCCTTTTCTCGCGCAGTATCAATCGTCGTCGTGATGAAAGCCTTTGATTGTGGATTGTGTCGTTCGATCCTCTCGGCGAATGTATCCACAAGCTCGACCGGGGTTACCTCACCGCGCTGAAGCATCGACCTCAGGGTCTTGACGCTCTGAAATGCGATATCGTTACTCATGCCTGTCTGCACCTTGGACGCTCATAGCCGGTGGCGTGGTCCCCAAGTCGATTTTCCTCAGCTGCTCAAGCTCATTCAGGAGATCCTGAAACCCGGTGATGATCCCCAGTTGGGGATCGACCAATTCGTTTATTTCGTCGTCTGACCAACAATGCGATGCCATCTGGGTGCATATGCCGGTTAGCGTAGCTTTTGTGAGTTTCTGCATGAGAATCCTCGAACAACGATCGCGAAGAGCGTTCTGCGCAACTAGGGTCGCCAGTGACGGCCCATGGTAATCAGCGAATGATCAGAGTTTCGGGTGTTTTGTTTGTGAGGATCTCCCCACCGTTCTCGGTCACCATCACAGTGTTGGAAATGAAATAGTCCGCGACTTTCGTGTTGGTGAACCAGGAATGTGCATGGACGACCATGCCGACTTCTATCTTACGGGTCGACTTCGGGAAAAGGCTGGTGACCATGGAGCCGCCTGTCCAGCTCGGAGGAAAGCCAATCCCGACGAGGTAGCCGCAGTGATGACGGTGGTAGTCGACGAGGCCCGCGCTCGCTGCCACTTCGTGCCAGGCCTCATAGGCATCACCTGCTTTCGCGCCCGGCCGAAGGGCTTCGCAAATTGCCTTCATGCCGCGAATTGCAAGCTCGGCAGACTCCTCGACACCCTTCGGCGCGCTACCGACATAGACAAGCCGGCCCATCGGAGATTGGTACTTGCGATATGAAGCGCAGGTTTCAAGGAAAACTGCATCGCCGTTTCGGAACACCTCGCCACGCCAGGTGGTATGTTCTTCACCTAGCCGACTAGTCGGACGAATGAATGGGCCAAAACCGGGATACTCGCTTCCCTCTAAGATCATCTTGCTGTGACAAGCCGCGGCAACTTCGTAGTCGGTTGCGCCGTCGCGCACCGCGTCGACCGCAGCCAATGTACCTAGATCAACGGCGTGGGCCGCTTTCCGTGTGTATTCCATTTCGAGCGGGGACTTCACAAGACGTAGGTCGTCAAGAATCCCGGAAGCGTCCACCCAACTTACGCCGGAACGGTCGTCTTGAATGCGCTCAGCGTGTCGCGCTGTAAGGAAAAGGCTACGCTTTTCGATCCCGACGCGGCCACCCGACAGACCCAGGTCTTTGATGGCCTGATGGACGTAGTCTGAAAGCTCTTCGTGATCCTTGTGCCCGTAGAACCGGGCGTTCCGGACCTGGTTCTCTACCGTTATCTGCTCCATCGCGCGGCAGCAGAGGCCCATTTCTCCACTTTGATTCAGAACGAGCACATGCGCCGCGAAGAATCCCCAGTGATCAAGCCCGGTGAGATAATAAATGTTCTCAGGAACGGCAATCAAGATGCCATCAAGGTTGTTCTCTGTGAGCGCCTTACGCGCGTTCGATATGCGACGATCAAGCTCATCTTTTGGAAAGGGTGAAAGGTAGGTCATGGACGCCCTCAGGTGCTGTATCCAGTTTGCAACATTGCAGATAGGTATACCTCTGGTACCGCCACTCGAGAAAAATGACAAGGGCAATTTTCTAGGGTCGACGCAATAGGCCCCAATTTAGCGGAAAATTGCGACGAGCAGGAACATCCCCTTGCGGCCCCTCTGGGACAATGGTATACCTCTCAGGCAATTTTGCATAAACCCAAAAACAGAGGGAACGGATGAAAATGAAAGCTATCTTGGCTGCAATCGCCGCGACTGCTGCTCTATTTATCGGCGTCGCTCAAGCTGACGGACTGACGGACAGCGCTAAAGCGGGAAAACCAATACGCATTGGTTTCGCTCATGAAATCCCATGGGCTTATCCGGGGGATAAAAACGAACCGCTGGGATTCGCGAACGCACTGGCGGTCGGCGTCCTAAAGTCTATGGGGTACACTAATATCGAGCCGGTCGTGACCGATTGGGGTGGCTTGATACCGGGGCTTCAGGCAGGGCGCTTCGACATTATCACCGGCGGAATGTACATCACCGGCAAGCGTTGCAAGAACGTCGCTTTTGCCGAACCAATGGGGAAATTTGGCAACGCGTTTATTGTCAAAAAAGGCAACCCGAAGGGGATTCAGAACTATAAGGACATTAAGGAGAAGGACGCAACGATGGTGACTGTGTCCGGCTACGTCAATGTTGACGAGGCCCTTAAGGAAGGAGTCCCTGAAAGCAAAATTATGCAGGTGCCAGGCCCCACTGAACTGCTTGCTGCCGTTCGCGCGGGCCGAGCGGACGCCGGAGCTAGTAACTATTTCGACGCCAAAAATCTGGCCGCTAGCGCATCCGACGAAATCGAAGTGACTGACCCGGCCGCTCTACCCGATTGGACGAATAATTGGGTAGCGATTGCATTCAAGCCTGAGGACAAGGACTTTCTGAAGGCGTACAACGAGGCCCAGGCAAAGTACCTCGGTTCGCCGGAAATGCTTGAGGCAGTCGGGAAGTTTCAATACACGAAAGCTCAGCTTCCGGGCGATGCAAAAAGCGAATGGATCTGCGCCAATCGGTAACAATGAGTTGGCTGGCGAGCTGCGTGAGGCAGCTCGTCAGCATTGCCGAAGCGAGCTCCTATGACATACACCTCGTTCCTTGCGGATTATGGTAGCCGGTTTGTAGACGGCGCGCTCGTGACCGCCATCCAATTCCTTTGCTCCTTGGGGCTGGCCGTATTAGTGGCCAACCTCTTCGGCCTGATGATGCTGTCTTCAAACCCGGTTGTGAGGAGAGCCGCAGTAGGCTACGTCGAGTTTTTTCGCGGCACCTCACTGCTGGTCCAGCTTTTTTGGTTGTTTTACGTGTTGCCGCTGTTTGGCATCACATTGGATAATTTTCTTACCGGATTTCTTGCAGTCGGCCTGAACCTTGGCGCCTACGGCGCCGAGCTGGTTCGGGGCGCCATACAGTCGGTGCCGCGCGGTCAGTGGGAGGCATCTTACGCATTGTCGATGTCGCCAGCCCAACAAATGCGAAAGATTATCATCCCGCAGGCCTTTGTAATTATGCTGCCGGCCTGGGGAAACTTGGTGGTCGAGCTGCTCAAAAGCACCGCGCTGGTGGCGCTGATAGCAGTTCCTGATCTTATGTTTGAGGCGCGTCAGCTGAACAGTTCAACTTATCTCTCTACGTGGACTTTTGGAACAGCCCTGATCATCTACTACGTCTTCTCTCGATTTCTCATCACGCCTTGCATGCGCTGGACCGAGCGCATCATGGCTCGGCGGATAGGAAGGGCTTGAGCGATGCAGTGGGACTTCGCATTCACAGCCGAAATCCTGCCCAAGATGCTTTGGGCTACGGGCAATACTCTTCTGGCTGCGGGCATGGGATACGCCATTGCCGTTGTCATTGGTCTCTTGTTTGCACTTGCTCAGCGAACACCGTTGCGTATTTTGACGTATATTACCCGGGAAATCGTCGAGTTCATCCGCTCAACTCCCCTCGTCCTGCAGATCTTCTTTGTGTATTACGTCGGGCCAGAATACGGGATTTTTCTGAGCCCTTGGGTGGCAGGCATGATCGCCATCGGCCTGCACTATGCTGCCTATCTCTCTGAAGTTTATCGGGGTGGCATTGAGTCGGTCCCGAAGGGGCAATGGGAAGCATGCACGGCCATCAATCTAACGACGATGCAGACCTATAGGCGTATTGTTTTGCCGCAAGCTCTTCCCCCTTCAATTGCTGGGATGGGAAACTACTTGGTCAGCATTTTCAAAGATACGCCTATGCTATCTGTAATTGGTGTTGCCGAATTGATGCAGGCAGCAAACGCCGTAGGCGGGCAAAACTATCGCTACCTTGAGCCTTACACGATGGTGGGCGTTATCTTCCTGGTTATCTCACTGACCGCCGCGCGCGCCATTCGTTGGTTTGAAGCGACCGTTCGCCGTAAGTTAGGAATGCAATGATGGAAGATCTCTCGTCATATCCCCTCGAGCTCGTCGGTCCAGACATACCGATGGTACGGTTCATGAAGGTCCGTAAGAGCTATGGCGACCTTATCGTTCTGGACAACCTGAACTTGGACGTCGCACCAAGTGAGATGGTGAGCATCATTGGCCCGTCGGGATCCGGCAAGACGACGGTGCTGCGCATGCTGATGACCCTTGAGACGATCAACGGCGGCGTCATCTATGTGGATGGCAAACCCCTCACCCACATGCCAAAAAACGGCGTACTGGTGCGGGCAGATGCAAAGTACCTGCGAAAAGCACGCTCCTCGATAGGAATGTGCTTCCAGCATTTCAACTTGTTTCCCCACATGACGGCGCTACAGAACTGTATGGAGGGGCCGGTCTTAGTGTTGGGTCTCTCGCGCCGCGAGGCTCGAGAACGTGCCGAAGAGCTTCTCCTGATGGTTGGCATGATCGACAAGAAGGACCAACATCCCTCCCGGCTTTCGGGTGGCCAACAACAGCGCGTGGCGATTGCCCGCGCCCTGGCGATGCGGCCCAAGGTTATGTTGTTTGATGAAGTTACCTCGGCCCTTGATCCCGAGGTAATTGGCGAAGTCACGAATGTGATTAAGGATTTGGTGTTCAAGCACAGGCTGACGATGCTTATGGTGACCCATCAAATGGGTTTTGCTCGTGATATTTCCGATCGCGTCTGCTTTTTCTATGGTGGAAAGATTGAAGAACAAGACAGTCCTGCTGAACTGTTTTCCAATCCCAAAAGCAAACGAACGCAACAATTTTTGAGCGCAGTCAAAGCGGCAGATTGATGGTCGGGACTCCTGTCAGAATTGGAATAGCTGGGATTGGCGCCATAGGCTCGTCCGTGGCACGCGCATTGGATCGGGGGGAAATAGTTGGGTGCGAACTGGTGGCTATCTCGGCCCGCAGCCAAAATCGGGCCGCAGAGTTCAATGCCACTTTGAACAGTCGTGTGTCCTGCCTCTCGTTTGAAGATTTGGCTAGAGAGTGTGATACAGTTTTGGAGGGTCTCCCGCCACAGATGTTCGACGCTATCGCGCTGCCAGTCCTGAGCGCCGGCAAGACCCTGATAGCTATGTCAGCGAGCCAGTTGCTCGGTCGAGAAGATCTGGTGGAGTTGGCGCGCCGCATGGGAGGGCGAATTGTGGTCCCATCCGGGGCGATGCTTGGGCTCGACGCCATCAAAGCCGCGGCAGTTGGTGAGATCCGCAAGGTGAAGATCCGCACCCGCAAACCGCCAAGGAGCCTTGCAACCGCACCTTATGTCGTTCGCAACGGGTTGAACTTGGAAAGTCTTAAAGAAGCAGTTTGCGTTTTAAGAGGCACCGTGAGCGACGTGGCGAAGGAATTCCCCGCCAACGTGAATGTCGCTGCTGCTCTAAGCCTGGCGGGTCTCGGACCGGACCGAACGCAGATGGAGATTTGGGCAGATCCTAGTCTAATGTTCAACACCCACAACGTAGATGTGGAATCCGACAGTTCGAACTTTTCCATGTCGATACAGAACCGCCCAAGCGACGAGAACCCGGCTACAGGGCGTATCACCGCGCAGAGCGTAATCGCGTACTTACGTCAAATGAACTCGATTTTGCGCGTTGGAACGTGACTCGATGCCGTTCATACCCTGCTGCAGCTTAGAGAAAGCTAGCGATGACACGCCACGGCTCCCTGGTACCAACGAACGAAACCACCTTGACTGCTCCTGAAGACAAAGACGGGGTTATGGACGGCGAGAGGCAACCCGCCGGAAAAATGAGCAAACAGGAAATATACCTCGAATTACGGCGCCGAATATGCCTGCTCGACTATCAGCCAGGTAGCCGGCTCAATGAGAGGGAGCTCGCATCGGAATTTGGTGTCAGTCGGACCCCCCTTCGCACAGTCTTGCAACGCCTGGAGTACGACGGTCTGATCGTAAGCCAGCACGGCAACGGAACTGAAGTCACATCGATCGATCTGAGCACTATGCGCGATATATACATCGTTCGGATGCGATTGATGGACGCTATGGCCGAGTCTTCACCTCTTCCCGTGACAGACGATATCCTTTGCGAAATCCAAGACTTGGAGCAAACCTGTCGACATCTATTAGATATGAAGGATAAAAGGCAATTTGCCGAAATCATTATCCGACTGCATAAAGTTCTGCATGGCTTGAGTAGCAATGGCCCTCTGAGGGACTTCAACGATATCCTTTTCTTCCAGTCAGCTAGATTTTGGTTCCTGCTTCTTGAGAAAATGGATTTTCGGCAGCAGGTGGAAGACCTTATCGATGAGCTGCGCGTGATACGAAGAAGCCTGGAGCTTCGGGATGTACGTCTGGTCGCGACGGTTCATAAGTCCCATCTGGCGATGGTGTTATCCAGGCTCGACGCCATGGAGGCAGCTAGCGCAAACCGGTCGGAATTTTGAAAGCTCGGGCGGCATTCGATATTGGAGTCACCATATGAACATGCCGACAATTGGGTTTATTGGAACCGGCGACTTCTCCGCCTACTTAATTGCCGCCCTGCGAAGGGGTGGGTTTGGCGGTCGAATTCTTCTCTCGCCCTATAGCCGAGTTAAGGCAGAGCGGCTTGCCACCACCCACGACTGCACGGTAGCCGCGGATGATGCGAGCATGTTCGCCAAAGCCGACTGGATCCTTTTGGCGGTGCGGCCCGAACAGCTTGCCAATGCGTTGCCCAGTCTGGCTATGCGTCCAGAGCAGGTATTAATTTCGGCCGTCGCCGGCGTCACCATCGCAGAATTGAGGGCAGCAACGGGCAAAGGCATATCGGTGGTGCGCATCATGCCGTCGAGCTACATTGATACGATCAACGATGGCATTATTCCGGTTTTTCCTGCGTCTCACGGCCTCGACGCGGTGTTGAATTATGCAGGTGAGGTCGTGACGTTCGATACCGAAGATCAATTCGAACTTGCGATGTTCGGTGCTTGCCTCGCTGGGTGGACGTACCGTTTTCTCGCCACGCTTGAAGGTTGGTTCTTGGAGCGCGGGCTCACGCCGGCCCATGCCCGGCTAATTGTGGCAGGGAATGTTGCGGGAGCGACTGGCTACGCGCTGGCGCGGCAGGATGTCCCACTTGAGGTCGTTTCTGACGGGATCGCGACGGAAGGTACCTACACAAAAGTGGGGCTGGAGCACCTCGCCGAGAGGCGAGCCGCTCTGCCTTGGTTGGAGGCTCTCGATATCGTCTTCCGAAGGCGGAACTTGCTGACCTAGTCACGGGCGGAGCTGAAGTAATTGTTCGACGAAAGGCAGTTGCCCGAGGAGGATTATCGTACATTGGGCTGGCTCAGGCAACTTACCAGAGAGTTGAGAACCGCACTTTTAAGCTGATAGTCAGATCGCTCGGGACGAGGATTTCGGGTCCTCTCCATCCCGTTTCGCGGATACTCAAGCTGCGCCGGCGTAACCGCCTAGGCAACACCTGTCCAATTGGTTTGTCCGTTATTGCGGCCCAAGGCGCTTCCGTTAGTAAGCGCCTTGCCGATCGCCTATGGATTTGGGCTTGACGTTTTCCGGAATCGCCAGGGCATGAGTTCCTCGATCTGGCTCTGCGGATGGCCGTT
>NZ_QGGH01000015.1 GCF_003148495.1 Mesorhizobium loti | reverse complement strand
CTGGCTGGCCTGCGCGCTCGGCCACAAGGCATGCCGCGAGGATCTCTCGGTCGCGTACCACCGTGTGCCGCGCCTCTTCGCCTCGCTCGCCCTTGTGCTCGACGACATGTTGGCGGTCCTGGCACGCGAAGCCGATCTTGAATGGCTGATGATCGACTCGACCATCGTACGGGCGCATCAGCATGCCGCCGGCGCCCGCAAGCAAAAAGGGGGGCGGATGCCCAAGGCCTGGGTCGGTCTCGAGGCGGACTAAGCACCAAAATCCATGCCGCTGGCGATGCGCTCGGGCTACCGGTTCGTCTGATCGCCAGCCCCGGGCAACGCAACGACATCGCCTTTGCCCATGATCTCGTCGATGGCTTCGAGGCTGGCGCCACGATCGCCGACAAGGGCTATGACGCCGACCATTTGCACGAAAAGATCGCCCAGACAGGGGCCGAAATCGTCATTCCGCCCAAGCGGAACCGCAAAGTCCAGCGTCACTACGACGCCCACCTCTACAAGGAGCGTAACCTCATCGAACGCTTCTTCAACAAGCTCAAGCAGTTCCGAAGGGTTGCAACACGCTACGACAAGTTGCTCGCCAACTTCATGGGCTTCGTCAAACTCGCCGCCATCGCCATATGGCTCAGATAGTTAAATCGTCACCACGCCCTAAGCCGATTTAGCTTGAGTGAGGCGCCGACGTATAATGGTGGCGCGGAGCTCGCGGGCGAGCTTGGCTTTCCGCAATTCCTCTTCGGGATTGTCAAAGCCCAATCCGCAGACACACTGCCGCTGGTCATTGGTCGGTGATGTCTTCGGTCATGACTGTGTTCGTTTCCCATAGGCCACCTCCAATCACTGTAACGGGATCGACTTCGCACTTGGGCGTCTCCCTGCCCTTCTTCTGGAAGCAAGGATGGTAATCACACCAGCGAAGCGACGGCATGGCGGCGCGATAAGTATCCCGTCTAAGTCGTCGACCACCGCAAGGATGCGGCCGCCAAATCCCTTGAGGGCTTTGACCGCCAGATGCTGCTCGCCATTTTGGGCATCGGTAATTGCAACACCCATGACGATGCAGACATCGACCAATCTGACTCCGCTCAGCCACTGAAAGAAAGATTCGGGTCAAACTGTCGGGCGAAATGAGAAATTGACCCCCGAACGAAACGAAGAACTGACCCCTCTCTTTTGAGAGGAAAAATCGATGACGAGAGAGTTTTCATCGCACCCTGCATTGTCTGGAACGATGCGGGTTGAGGAAATGCGATCGGGGGAAGAAGTTTTGGCCATGGTAGGCCTTCACGAACGAGGCTGGGGAGCGAAACGAATTGCGCAGGAGTTTGGATGCGCGCGCAACACGGTTCGCCGATATCTTCGTGAAGGTGGCGTTGTTGCGTATCGCCAGCCCGAGCGTCGGACAGCATTTGATGGTCTGGACGATTGGCTTCGGGAGCGTTTCTTTCGCCACGACGGGAACGCGGACGTCATTCGCCAGGAGTTGGAGAGCGAGCATGGTATCGTCATCGGGCTGCGCTCGGTAGAACTTCGGGTTCGACAATGGCGGCGCGAGTTGAAAGCGCAGAAGCGGGCGACGGTGCGCTTCGAGACGGCGCCTGGTCATCAGCTGCAGATCGACTTCGGCGACACGCGGGTATGGATCGGCGGCGAGCGGGTGCGGATCCATGTGTTTGTCGGAACGCTCGGCTATTCGCGCCGGATGCACATCCGGGCCTCGCCGAGGCAGCGCCAGACCGACTGGTTCGAAGGGATGGAAGGCGCTTTCCTGCGGTTTGGGGGCGTGCCGGCGGAAGTTCTGATCGATAATGCAAAGGCGCTGGTTGAGCATCACGACGCGGTGACGCGCGAGGTAAGATTCAACGCCCGGCTGCACGCCTTTGCCCGATATTGGGCTTCACACCGCGGGCCTGTGCCCCTTATCGGGCCAGGACGAAGGGGAAAGACGAACGCGGCGTCGGCTACGTCAAGAAGAACGCGATCGCTGGCCGCCGGTTCGAGAGCTGGGTGGCGTTCGAGGCGCATCTGGATCGGTGGACGCGCGAGGTTGCCGACCGGCGTGAACACGGCACCACCGGCGTTGCGCCCGTGGAACGTTTTGCCGCTGAAGCTCGAGCGCTCCGCCCGCTTTCCGGCAGGGCGCCGTTCGGGCAACTGCGGGACCTGATCCGCAAGGTCCAGGCCGACTGTGCGATCGATCTGGATACGAACAGCTACTCGGTGCCCTGGCGCCTAATCGGCGAGAGCGTCCAGGTCGTGGTGTAGGCTGGCCGTGTGATCATCCGTCATGCAGGCCAGGTGGTAGGCGATCATGCCCTGTGCCGGGGGCGACGACAACGGATAGTGGACCGTGCGCATTTTGTCGGCGTCGCCGGCTTTGAAGGGCCGGTGCGCGCGGATCCCATCGAGATCGCTCCAGCCGCCTTGCTGCGGCCGCTTGCGGAATACGAGGCGGCTGTCGGAGGGGGCTGGTGATGACGAACGTGGATCATGACAGGCTCATCGCAACGCTCGATCGGCTGAAGCTGACGGCGATCCGCGACCAGCTCGACACGTTGCTGGACGAAGCTGCCCGCTCGAAGATGACGTTACGCGAGGCCCTGGGCTTCCTGGTGTCGCGCGAGATCGCCCGGCGCGACGAGCGGCGCATCTCCATGTCGAGCAAGATCGCCCAGTTCCCCTTCGTGCGCGAGCTGGACGGCTTCGACTTCGACGCCCAGCCATCGCTCGATCAGGGGCAGATCAGGGAACTCGCCACCTGCCGCTGGATTGCGCACGGCGACACGCTTTTGTTCCTCGGCCCGCCCGGCACGGGCAAGACCCATCTGGCCGTGGCCCTCGGCCGCGAGGCGATCCGCCAGAATTACAACGTGCAGTTCATCACGGCTGCTACGTTGGTGGCGACGCTGGCCAAGGCCCACAGCGACGGCTCGCTCGACAAGCAGTTGGCGATCCTGTCGCGACCGAAACTGCTCATCATCGACGAACTGGGCTATCTGCCCTTCGAGGCCAATGCCGCCCACCTGTTCTTCCAACTCGTGTCACGGCGCTACGAGAAGGGATCGATCCTGATCACCTCCAACCGCTCCGTGGGCGAATGGGGAAGTGTTTTTGGCGACCCCGTTGTGGCCACGGCGATCCTGGACCGCCTGCTTCACCACTCCACGGTGATCACCATCCGCGGCGACAGCTACCGTCTCCGCGAAAAGCGTCGGTCCGGCCTTCTGCAGAAGACCGGACCGACGGTTGAACCAAACGAAACAGCAAACCAGTGAAGGGGGTCAGTTCCTCACTTCGCCAAAGGGGTCAAATCCTCACTTCGCTTGACACAAACAGCCGTTTTCGCCAAGTGATCATATTTCCTATGAACGCATTTTGGACTGCACGGACCGTTCCAGCTCGGCGCAAAACCCTCCCAGTACTCGTCAATCGCGCTCTGCAAATGCACCCAGTAGAGCACTTTGGCGGTGCTACATCGATAATGAGCCCAGTTTTGCTTTTTTGAGAAGATGTCCTCTTGCTTGGCCGCAGCGAATATCCCGGTAAAAATTGGCGGCAGCGCATCGCGTTTAGCGCTCGCCGGGCGGAGCTGGTCCGGGTTGCGAAGCCGGCGAGCGCGGATCGTCTTGGGCGATGTGTTGATCAGGCGCGGTTCTTGGAGCGCCAGGATTCATGTCCGATTTCGATGATCTCGCAATGATGCGTGAGAGGCTCGAGCAGTGCGGTCGTTATCCCGTCGAAGAAGCGGCCGCGCCCGCTGTCGCGGATGCGCGCCCGATGGCAATGGCCAGATGCGACTTCCCGTTCCCACCAATCAACACGCCATTGGACAAATGCCATCAAGGGCCCACCGCCGGGCGGCGGCTAGAAGAGCTGATGGAACGCAAGCTTGATGACCTGATCGCAGCCCTCCCTGAGGAGCGTCGGGAGCGTGTCGACGCACGTTTCGAAGAGTTAAAGGACGGAGTTCGAGAGCCTCGGCGAGCTGCGCCGTGCTGCTGGGGAGGCTCAGGCAGAGATTGCCTCGACCCTCAAGATCAACCAGCCCTCTGTATCGAAGATCGAGAAACAGGCCGATATGTATCTATCGACACTTAGAGCTACGTAGAGGCGATCGGGGGGACAACTCGACCTCATCGTCGCCTCGCCTCGCGCGCGCCCCTCCGTATAGAGCGGCTCAGCGCCGTCGTAGCCCCCAATCCCCTCCGCACGTAGTGCGAAAAGGGCCAGGTGGACCAACCCGCCCGAAGGCAAAGCGCCGGCTGGACGCGCCGTTTCGGTCAAAATTGTGGAAGGGACGATGGTCTCGTCGACGCTCGCAATAGGTATGACCTCTTTAAACCAATACCGACTGCATGCTGTCACGCTCGCGGGGGACGGCTCTTCCCTCGCCATGCTTGGCCCAGCTCACCACTGCGCTGGGGGTGTCCCTCTATGTGCTCGCCGACGACGACCCGCTCGAGCACGCTTGGTCACAGCTTCCATACCTGCTCAAGTAGATACCTCCGCGCCTGCGCGACATCTTCGGTGGCTTACAATTTATCAAATTTACGGCGATTATCGCCGCATCGCAAAATGACAAAAAAGTCAAATGGCCATGTCTTCTCCCTTCTTATGCGGCTCCAGGACACATTGAGCACAGGCAAATGCTGCCAAGCATGCCAGCACCACGACCCCACGTCGTGGCGGCAGTTAACAACTGCCCGCCGAGTTTGCCAACGGGCCTTCGGTCAAACTTGGCGCAGCGCTGTTACGGCAGGCACAGCACGTGGAGATCTGTCGAGCATCAGCCATTGCGAAAGGTGTAGCCATAACCGTTGATGGCCGGCGCGCCGCCGAGATGCGCGTAAAGTATCCTCGAGCCCTCTGGAAAAAAGCCTTTTTGGACGAGGTCGATCAGCCCTTGCATCGATTTGCCCTCATAGACGGGATCGGTAATCATACCCTCGAGCCGCGCACACAGACGGATCGCCTCCTTAGTTTTCTCGGATGGAATGCCGTACCGCGGGTGCGCGTAGTCCTCGATCAACACCACGTCATCCTCGGCAAGTTCCGATCCGAGCTCGACGAGGGTCGCTGTATGTCGGGCAATGCTAAGCACCTGCGCCTTGGTCTTGGCCGGGGTAGCAGAGGCATCGATACCGATCACGTTGCGCTGCCGACCGTCCTTGGCGAATCCGACGAGCATGCCGGCATGCGTTGAACCGGTGACCGTGCAAACGACCATGTAGTCGAAGGCAAACCCAAGTTGTTCCTCCTGGGCGCGCACTTCCTCCGCGAACCCCACATAGCCGAGGCCTCCATTCGGGTGAACAGACGCCCCGGCCGGTATCGCATAGGGCCTGCCGCCCCTTGCCTTGACCTCATAGAGCGCTTTTTCCCAACTGTGCCGGATGCCGATGTCAAAGCCTTCGTCGACCAGGCGCACCTCTGCGCCCAAGATGCGGCTCAAGAGAATGTTGCCGACCCGGTCGTAGACCACATCCTCATGTGGAACCCAGCTCTCCTGGACCAGGAGACATTTCATGCCGATCTTGGCGGCAACGGCGGCGACCATCCGCGTGTGGTTGGACTGCACGCCGCCGATGGTGACGAGGGTATCGGCATCCGACGCGATCGCGTCGGGGATGATGTATTCGAGCTTGCGCAGCTTGTTGCCGCCGAACGCCAGACCAGAGTTGCAGTCCTCGCGTTTGGCGTAGATTTCCACATTGCCGCCCAGATGCTTGCCGAGCCGGTCGAGCTTCTCGATGGGTGTGAGTCCAAAGGTGAGCGGGTAACGCTCGAATTTTTCCAGCATATTCTCTCCGGCGATGATCATTCAGCTGAAATAGCCACGCAAAACTCGTTCCATAAGCGCTGCTTGGATTGGTCGGCCGCGCTCTTCGACCTCCCATCAGAGAATTGGGGATTTCCAGCGCTTTCCTTGCGATTGAAACGAAGCGATCCACATGCCGGCATGCTGCGATGAGGCGACCACCCCTAGGACCAAAGACGACACGCGGTCGGCATCTGCGTTTTTGCCAGCTTTGCGAGCGCAGCCAGACCGCCAAAGCAACATGCTTCGATAAAAACGCAGTGGCTCTTGTTTGCGATTGGATCGGCAGAACCGCACACTTGCTGAGGCGAATTCTGGGAGGCGATTTTTGTGGCGCTCAACGCCTCACAGAAATTTCAGCTGCTCGATCGAAGGGCTCGTCTACCTGATCGAAACGGGTGCCAATGCCCTCGAAAGGCTGGCCTCGCCGCGGCCGTAAGTCGCCGGATTGTAGTTGACGAGCGTGTCGGTCCTAGCGGTATCCAGCAACTGATTTGTGACTTGCGTGGGCGTTGCCGATGTGAACTTGCTGCCGAGGATGGCAGCATAGCCCGAGATCACAGGTGCCGCATAAGACGTGCCGTATAGGCCAGTCTTGTCACCCTCGACCCCCACGGTTAGGAACTGGTTCTGCACCTCAGGGTTTGAGCCGGCATAATTCGAATATCGGGCCAGCCCTGCCTTGTTCCCGGAAGTGCCATTGTGGTCGAGCGCACCAACAAAGATTGCCGATGGCGCCCCGATCAGCCCGACAGCTAGCTCATCGACATCCCCTTCTTTCGGGGCACCTATTGCGATGCGGTCGTTGCCGGCAGCCTGTGTGACGACAGCAGTACCCACCCGGGGCGCATCGACAAACTGCTCGAGCGGATGCTGACTCAGGGGCTGCGTAACGCTGTAGCTCACATTGATGACATTGAGGCCATCCTGCAGCCTGATCGAAGACTCGTCGGAAAAGTCATGCTTGAACATGTTTGCACCAGGGGCCACCATGCCGGCACTTTCCGCGACCCATTCCCCATGTCGCAGCCTCTGCGTACCGCGACCGAGATCTGCATCGACTAGGCCCTGTACCATGAAGTCATCTACGACAGTCACCGATACCCCGGAACCGGTATAGCCCGATGCCCATGCTTCACCAATATCCGGGCTCATCCAGCAAAAGGTCCCGTCGGCATTTTGTGGGCAGCCCGAGCTACTGCTTTCCGTGGTTGGCGTCCCGGCCCTCCCTTTGCCGCTGACCCCCGCATCGAGATCACCAGCAAAACCGGGTGCCGCGAACAGGCACACGACAAGACCGGCAACGAGTCCTACCGGGAACGATTGTGTTTTGTGCATAATAGACTTCCTGTCTGGATTGTTCTTCATCACGAAATGTACCGCCTATGCCTTTCACTATCTCTAGAATTCACCCCTGAACCGGAGATCGAGTTTCAATCGGCTTGGATTGATGTTTGCCATATATTTCAACGTGTCCGCAGGCCGGAGTTGCGACGCGGCCAGACGGCAATTCACTGTCTGGAAGCCGCCGACGGGGCCGTAGTCAGCCGTGCACGGTCGTTCCGTCAGGTTCCCACCCAAAATCGAACTGACGGTGAGAGAAAGTGGCGTGGACGGTGTCGGTCGCTTTTGCAGAATAAAGCCGAGTTTCACACCCGGGTCGATTCGGACCTTTTCGGCATGTTGGCCGGTGCTCGCGCCCCAGAGCAGGCCGAAATCATCCGAGAGCTGCGTCAACATTTCAAATCGCATGTCGATCCATTTGCTATGGTACCACTTGTCGAAAGACACTTTGGTACCACCCGACAGCTCGTATCCGCCTTGTCCCAGATGGTTGGCGGCCGCGGTTAGCCCCGAACCTTGATAAATGCCGATAAGGCTGGTCTCCTGTCCGTTCGCAGTCATAGCGCTGACGAAGAATGCCATCACGAACAGGACGTAACCCGCCGCCAACCGTATGCACATCTACAACGCCCCTTGTTGGACCCGCCAGCAAATCATGTGATCGACACGCGTACTGCAGTCCCTCGCCGCATCTTCAAGCCCCACGGAGGCTCTAGCCGCAGACGCATGGCCGCCAGCGGCCAACGTGTTCATTCGCAACAAATCTGTGATCTTCCGTCCTTCAATTTTGCCGAGCCATCTCTTCGCTCTTCCTATGACGGCGACAGGGAAGGCATTGTATGTTTGCTTTCAGCGGCTTAGCCAAAACGTCCAAGGCGCCGGCCAAACATGGCTGTGTCGTCAAACCGACAAGCCGACACAATTGTCGGATGTCGACGAACACGCTTAGCGTGAACCCACCCGCATGGGCACAGCAACGCTCCCTTCGCGCTCCGGCCAGGTGCCATCGGAGAGCCCTCGAAACGGCCTCATATTTCATTCGACGCAATCCTCTTCAGCCGGGCAATACGCCGCCCAATTTGAAGTTCTGAACGCGAGTACGTCTAAAAAGGCATGCCCGGCAGAGACTGAGCTCGCTGCCGAGCCGGGTTCGCCTTGGGAGGTGGCGTAAGCTAGCAGCGTAAGGCGTGGAGCATCTCGAATATCTCCTGGCGAGACTGTCTCTGCGCGAGACGGGCACGCCGGCGAAGTGTCGCAGCGTCGACAATAGCGTCCTCGGACAGGATGGGGCTTCCTGAAGCACGTCCACTAGGTCGTGTGGACACTTACCTTAGCCAGAGCACCGTTGCCGCGATGGTGACGACGGCGAGATAGTTTCTGGCTGTCTTGTCGAATCGTGTAGCGACGCGTCGGAACTGCTTGAGCTTGGAGAAGCAGCATTCGATCAGATGACGTTGGGCATAAAGGTGCTTGTCATCGGGTATTTGCGCGCGCGTGACGGGTTGTTGGGAATAACGGCGATAGCGCCCTTGTCTGCGATTTCCCGACGCAGGGGATCGGCGTCGTAGGCGGCGTCGGCCATGACGACCTTTGCGGGCAATCCCTCGATCAAGGTGTATGCTTGCGGGCAGTCGCCGCGTTGGCCGGCCGTCAGGGTAAAGCGCACCGGGCACCCAAGGCCTCGGACGGCCATGTAGATCTTGGTGCTCAGGCCACCGCGCGAACGGCCAAGGGCCTGATCTTCAGACCCCCTTTTTTGGCACCCGGAGCGTGCTGGTGGGCGCGGATGATGGTGGAATCGATGATCAGATACTCGAAGTCGGGATCGTCCGACATCGACGCGAAGATGCGCCACCAGACGCCCTTGTGGCTCCACCGGCTGAAACGGCGGAAGACGCTGTTCCAGTCCCCGAACGCATCGGGCAGGTCGCGCCAGGGCGAGCCCGTGCGCACGATCCAAAGCACCGCTTCCACGAACATGCGATTGTCGCGGCCCGAAAAACCCCGCGTCCGTTCGTCACCGATGATGTTGGCCGACATCCGCCCCCACTGGTCGTCGCAAAGAATCAGACGATCGAGAACACCCATGGCTGTTTCCAAAAGACAGCCTTCAATCTGATTTGCTCACCTTTGGGAATCCCAAGAGTCCACACGACCTAAGGCTCATCTGTTCCTCGATTGCCATACGAAGATTCTGGACAGATGAAACCCGTCGGCCACCTGGCGAGCCTGCGGTGCGCCTTCACGGACGGCCTGCGCATACAGGCTGCAGCCGTCTCGGCTGACGACCTCGACGGAGGGATGATTCCGCAGCCACCTGGCTGCGCTATCGACACTCGATCATCGAGAATGTCGACGACCGAGTGACGCTCGAGATCAACCATGATAGTGCCGTATAGCGTCGTTCGCCGCCAGCTCCAGTCATCGATGCCAACCGCCCGAATCTCGGAGGCGCGGTGAGTAACCGCGGCATCCCGCTTCAGTTGCCGCAGGATGGTGTCGTCACCTGACCTTCATGCCGAGCCGTTGCATGAGGCGTTCGCCAGGACGTCCACCCGTGCTATGGCCGAGCAAGCCGTTTTGTCGCTCACATTTCTGATGTGCACATCGCCAGCGGCTCAGCAGGAGCTTCACCGTCACGGGGTTGCCCTGGACCGGCAGATCCTGAAGGCTGCGGTTGGACCAGCCATGCCGACTTCGGCTTCGCCGGCCACAATCGGGGCAAATGCCGATCGCTGGTCAGGCAGCGGAAACAACCCAACTGTGATCATCAGTGAGCGCGACACCCAGAATTCTGACCCCTGGGCCGGGCGACCATTTCGATTTCGCTCGCATGCCCGCCCATAGCGATAGCGTCCGACGCGGCATCCCATGCTCGAAGCGCCCTTGCGGGTTTGGCGCTCTGCGCCCCGATCTCTCGGACAGGCGTTGCATCCGGCAACAGGGTGCCACTCCGGCAAAAGGGGGCTCAGATTTGAGCAAATCAAGAATATGTTTTACGCCGCAGAAAGCCCTGTGTCTGCCGTTTGCAGGCGCCCCGCCGCCGCCAGCAGGTCGGTCTGGGTAATCAGGCCAAGGATGCGCCGCTCCGCACCGACAACGACGCCCGCCTTCGACATCAAGCCCTTCACCGTTTCGGTCGCCTGCGTCAGCTCGCGGGGCCCAACGGCGCCGGCCAGCCGGCCGTCCGCACCGATCACCGGCAAGGTGCGGATGTTGCGGTCGAGAAGCAGCTTCGGGCGTCGTCGGCGGTGGCATTTTCCGGTACCGAGATCTCGTCGCGGGACATGATGTTCCGGCACAGCAGCGTGCGATGCGAGCGCACCATCGCCTGCAGATCGGCCTGCCGCAGCAGCCTCTCGAGGTCGTCGCGGTCGATGTGGAAAGTTTCGTCCCAAGCCGCGAGTGCCGCATCGACATCCTCCGACTGGACACCTCGAAAAACCTGGCAATCGAGAACGCATTTTGATTCACTTCGCCTGGTGATTTGCACGGAGGCGTTGGATGCGAGGTCAGGCTGGGTTCTGGGATATTGACGAGCGCTATGTCCGGCTGAGCGCGGCCGGCGATCCACTGGGCCGCCCTCTCCGAGGCCACGGCCGCAAGCATCGCCTTCGGCGTGCCGGTATCGTTGGGAAGGGCAGAAACACTGCGCGTCATGGCTCGACAGAAGCACATTTGCCCGATTCGAGGCCCCGCTTTCGACCACCTGAGTTCACCTGGTCACGGGTCTATCCGGCCGAGGTCGGCCGTCGTCTCCGTTCAGCCTTGACGCGCGTCCAGTCCATGCCCTCCACGCCCGGCAGGATCTCAAGTTTCGCGGCACCATAGGATCGTTGAGGCACGAGACGCGGCAACACCCGCCTCCGCGGCGATGTTGCTGGACATCAAGGGCATCGGACCGGAATTTGCTGACGTGCTCTGGTCGGAAGGGCTGTTCCGCAACTTTGCATAGGCGCGCCCGAAGCGCAGGCTCCATTCACGGATAGTCTCGTAGCTGACCACGACACCTCGTCCGGCAAGAATCAGCTCAACGTCACGCAGGCTCAGGCTGAAGCAGTGATACAGCCAGACGGCCTGATTGACGATCTCGGCCGGATAGCGGAAGCCCCAGGAGGGATTGAGACGGTGCCACAGATCGCCGCCTCTCGCCAACTTGACAGTACCACGTGAGTTGCGCGCGGCAACTTTGCCTCGCCGGCGCCAAGTTGACAGTACCCATTCCGCTATAGCTCATCCATAGCGTGGATGGTGCCATCGAACAAATCAATTTTACCCCTCTTCCGGAATACTCCATCAGGGCTGCATGGGAGTTCGTGATGGCTCCCACCTTGGCGCGCTCACAGCGTCCTCAATGGTTGATCCGTCCGCCCCTCCGGGGCCGGCCGTAAACAGTGCGGCCTCTCGGCTGGCGGACCTAACAAGGAGATAGGCATGGCTACGATTAATGGCGCAGACCTTGGCGAGATCTTGCGCACGACATTTGGATCGGACGTGATCTTCGGCAATTACGCTCTCGACCGTCATGCCGGTGGAGATGCCGTCGTCCCCCAGTTGGTCACGGGAGGCGGCCCTGATCCCGAGACCGACCCTGAACGATTTGTTGGTCCCGGGGACCCTAAACTTGTTCTTGGCCCTGACCTTTCCGGGGGCGCTGATCCCGACCCTGACCCTGACCCTGATCCCGACATCGACCCTGGACATGAACCCCAACCCGGGATGGTTAAGACGGGCGGAAAAGGGGACGACGTCCTGACGGGCGGCGCCCAGGACGATGTGCTCACCGGCGCCGGGGGGAACGACAGCCTGTTTGGCGACGGCGGACACGATAATCTCTTTGGCGGCCAAGGGAACGACATCCTGCTGGGGGGCGGCGGAGACGATGCGCTCTCTGGCGCGGACGGCGACGACTTGCTGCTGGGCGGCGACGGAGTCGATAAGCTCAATGGCGGTTTGGGCCACGACAAGTTCATATTCCTGAGCGGCAGCGGCAAAGAAGATGAAGTTCAGGACTTCAAGCCTGGCGAGGACATCCTCAAGGTCAACAAGGGGATCAACGGCACCAACATCAAGACGCTCGCCGACCTCGCTTACGCCAGTCACGAAGACCACGGCGACACGGTTGTCGACCTCGGCAATGACAACTCGATCCGGCTCTTCGATGTCAAGGCTGAGGACGTTCACGACCACCCAGAACTTTATTTCTTGCTCTTCTGACGGCGCAAGGAGGAGGCTCCGGCCTCCGGGCCCAGTCGTCCATCGTGGACGGACGTGCGTCGGGAGGCCATGCCTTTGCCATGGCGACTCTGGAGGGGTTGCCACGAGGCTCGCATCAACGAAAGGTTTCGCGTTGGCGCGAGCCATAGGTCCCATATCGATCAGGGGCTGCCGGGGCGGTGCAACCCTGATCTGGATGCTGCGCAGCCCCGTGGCCGGAGCTGTCGGTCCCCACGCGCTGGAGCTGCAGGTTCATCTGAGTCAGCGCCATCTGCTGGGCTGGAGGGTAATGTCAAGGGGATTTCCCTCAGCGCCGCACTCCTTCTCCAGCGTCGACGGATACCATTAATGCCGAACAAGCATGCAACCGGTTCGCAGCTTCGCGAAGCTATCGCCGCCTGTCGTTGGGCATTGGCAGGCACTGCGGCGATGAGCGGAGTCATCAGCTTGCTACACTTGACCGGCGCGTTTTTCATGCTCGAGGTTTATGACCGGGTTCTGCCAAGTCGTAGCGTGCCAACGCTTGTTGGTCTCGTAATTCTTGCTGGCGGTCTTTTCCTTTTCCAAGGCTGGCTGGATGTGGTCCGCGCACGCCTGTTTACGCGCGTCGGCCGACTTCTTGACGAGAGGTTGAGTGGGAGGGTGCACGAGACGCTGATTGGCCTGCCGCTCGTGAACGGCGAGACGGGAGATGGTCTTCAGCCTCTTCGTGACCTGGATCAAATACGCGGCTTTCTTTCCGGTGGGGGACCGGGAGCTTTATTCGATTTGCCTTGGTTGCCGCTCTACGTTGGCATCTGCTTTATGTTTCATGCGTGGATAGGCAGCGCGGTCCTGGTCGGGGCTCTGCTTCTGGTGTTTGTCACGCTTATGACCGAGCGGCTCACTCGAGAGCCATCGCGCAAGACAGCCGAATTCGGAACCATCAGAAATTCCATTGCAGGAGCAAACAGGCGCAACGCTGAAGTCGTTCGCGCGATGGGAATGGCCAAGCGCGTAGGAAGCCGTTGGAGCGCTGCAAATGAAAGCTATATGGATTTCCAGCAGCGCGCCTCTGATGTTGCGACAGGGTTAGGGGGGCTGTCGAAATCTCTTAGGATGATGCTGCAGTCGGGCGTGCTTGCTTTGGGCGCCTACCTGGTCGTCAATAGCCAAGCAAGTGTTGGAATAATAACTGCCGCATCAATCCTGAGCGCCCGAGCACTTGCTCCCGTCGAACGTGCAATCGCAAATTGGAAAGGTTTCGTAGGGGCTCGGCAAGGCTGGCAGCGTCTCTCCCACCTCTTGCAGGCTCTTCCCCTGAAACCTCAGCCCACCCGGTTACCGAAACCTGTGACGGCTTTGTCGGTACAAAAGATTTCTGTGGCGCCTCCTGGAGCCAGTAGACTAGCAGTCCAGGAAGCTAGTTTCGAACTACGAGCGGGCCAAGGATTGGGCATCATCGGCCCTAGCGCTTCGGGCAAGTCCTCACTGGCTCGGGCGATTGTGGGTGTATGGCGTCCGATGCGCGGGGATATTCGTCTTGATGGAGCAGCACTTGACCAGTGGTCACCAGAGGCGCTGGGGCAGCATATTGGCTACCTTCCGCAGGAGGTTGAACTATTTGCGGGCACGATTGCCGAGAACATCTCGCGGTTCGCTGAAAGCTCCGATGATGAGGCAATCATTTCAGCAGCACGGGCCGCGGGCGTGCACAATTTGATCCTTCGCCTGGGGGATGGCTACCAAACCATTATAGGAGTTGCGGGGATCGGCCTATCTGCCGGACAGAGGCAGCGGATTGGTCTCGCCCGCGCTCTATATGGCGATCCATTTTTGGTGGTTTTAGATGAGCCGAACTCAAACCTTGATGCCGAGGGTGACGAGGCTCTTACCAAGGCCATTCTGAAGATTAAAGAACGAGGCGGCATAGCTATCGTCGTAGCTCACAGGCCGAGCGCCTTGGCTGGTGTGGACCACGTGTTAATAATGATGGAAGGTCGACAACACGCATTCGGGCTCAAAAGCGATGTTCTGAGTGCGCCTGCTGGTGACGCGGCGGCGGTACCGACCCGAGGGCGGCATTAGAGTGGTCGCAGAGAGTGGGGCCCATTGATGGTCAGGCCATGGGGCAAAACCTCGCAATCGATCAAGCGACATCTAATTGCTGGGTTCTCGGCGATCGTGCTGCTTTTGGGCGGCGTGGGTGGATGGGCCTCTACTACAGAGTTCTCGGGGGCCGTAATCGCCGTGGGAGTTCTCGTTGTGGATAGCAGTATAAAGAAAGTTCAGCATCCCGCTGGCGGAGTGATTGGCGAGATACGTGTGCGAGACGGCGACAGGGTAGAAGCGGGTGACATCGTAATACGCCTTGATGGGACGCAGGCACGGGGAAATCTGGCGATTATTAATAACCAGCTTGACGAACTTGCAGCTCGGCGAGCTCGATTGGAAGCCGAACTGGCGGGCCAAAAAGAGATTGTGATACCTGCTGACCTCCGCGTACGAGTATCAGAACCAGAGGTGGAGGCGTTCCTATCAGGAGAGCTGAAGCTCTTCGAAACCCGCACGAATGGCGATAAGGGCATGAAGGCTCAGCTCTTCGAGCAGGAGTTGCAGATGCAACAGCAGATACAAGGGCTGAAAGAGCGAGCCTCTGCCAGCAAAAAACAAATTAACTACTTGGAGAAGCAGCTTGAAAGCAAGCATAAGCTTTTCGACCAGAAGCTGACGACTGTTCAGGAGATGGTTCCTCTGGAGCGTGAAAAGGCGCGTCTGGAAGGCGAAACCGCATCCATTATCACTGACATAGCGCGCACCAGGGGCGCCATTGCCGAAACCGAGCTAAAAATTTCTCAAGTGGACCATGAAGCTCGGACACAAGCAGCGCGAGAGCTTGCTGAGGTTCGCTCGAAAGTCGCCGAACTTTTGGAAGCACGCATTGCAGCCGAAGATCAACTCCGCAGAATTGACATAAGGGCTCCCCAAGCAGGGTACGTCCACGAGCTTGCGGTTCACACGGTCGATGGTGTCGCCGCCCCGGGCGAAACGCTGATGCAGATCGTTCCGGATGCTGATGACTTGGTGGTGGAAGTACGGTTGCTTCCCCAAGACATTGATCAAATCCATGTAGGGCAAGAGGCGCATTTAAGGTTTTCTGCTTTCAATCAACGTACGACGCCTGAATTGCGGGGAGTTGTCTCCCGAATCTCTGCAGACCTGATTGCCGAGCCTCGAACTGGTCAGGGCTATTACATTGCGAGGATTTCGCTCGCCGATGGCGAAAGCGGAAATCTGGAACAAAAATTAATCCCTGGCATGCCCGTGGAAGCTTTCATCCAAACAGGAGACCGAACGGTATTGAGCTATCTTACGAAGCCACTGGTGGATCAGATCGAGCGCGCATTTCGTGACGAATGATCTGGGTTTCGATGAACCCAGCTGCCAGACTTCATGAATGAGCACCATGTCGGATGTCGGCGCGATTGCCAGTTTGCAATACGAAGCAATGGTGTCGATGGAGCTTTCGTTCGGAACGCAATGAACGAGATGGGTTCAACCCAGCAATCTTGGGCAAGGCTCGATACTGTCACCTTGGCGACGGCGAGGCAAAGCTGCCGCGGGAGAAGCCGTCACGCGAGTACACATCAGCCCACGAGGGCAACACCAGTCGCATCGCGCCAGGTGAGGTAGGCGCGATCACGAGCAGCTCGGTACTCACAGGCCGATAGACGATGATGGCAGAGCTGGAAGTAGTTGTGGATCGGAGTGTGAGTGGCGAGGAACTGCTGCGCATGTCCGGCTGATTTGAACCGCCTCATGTGGCGTTCCCGCCGCCGGGTCGGTTGGTGCGATACCTCACAGCGATTGTTGACAACCGGCTCTGCCGATGTTCCTCGCCCGGCAGGATCTCACGTTTCGCGGCACCATAGGACCCGAGTTTATCTGTCACGATCACTCTGGGCGCGTAGCACAAACTCTTCAGCAGCTTGCGAAAGAAGCGCTTGGCCGCCCTGGTGTTACGGCGACTTTGGACCAAGACGTCGAGCACGTTGCCATGCTGATCGTCGCGCTATAGCTCGCCAGAGATAATGCAGTTTGCGTCGGATGCGAACGAAGGGACTGTCAGGAATTCTGTGCGCGAGGCCGATCTCGTCATTGGCTGACGAACCTTTCGCCGAAGACGACGGCGAACTGGGTCTTGGCCTCGAACTGTCAATGCCGCTCGAATTTTCCCCAAAAGCGTCAAATATTGACCCCCCTTGCATAGGCGCGACGAGGAGCGCTCGCCGGGCGGAGCTGGTCGGGGTTGCGCAGCCGGGCGAGTGCAGATTGTTTGGCGGTGGGGGCGCGTCAGGCGGGGTCTTGAAGCGCGAAGACTCATTTCCGGTCTCGATCTCGTAGTGATAGGGTGGGCCAGTCGAGCAGCGCCGTCGTCATCTATGCGTCGCTGGCAAGGATTTTGCGCACTGCGATAGATCAAGGTCCCAGCAAATCCGTTTGACCGACCACCCCGGAACATAAAAAGCGCGCCGAATACGGGCAATCGTATCCACCAATTCATCCCCCTCCATCCGCTCGCCGAGACAAGCGGATGGTCGCAGATCTCCAACCGCGAGTCAAAATTGGACTCCAAAAGTGACGAATCTGAGCTCTGATCTTGTCACGGCGCCTCAAGGGAGGAGCAGCGATATGCCCAGCGTTAGATTGCGCTGTGGCACATCTTGAGTTTCATTCCAATGCTCATCGTCGCTCGACTGGTACCGAACTTCCTGGGACCTATCGACAAGCTCAGCTTCTTGCCCGGTTTTGCCAGCGCAGCTGGATCGCCAAATCAGAAAGAGCACACTTGCGAAATAGCCCAGCTGAAGAAGTAGCGAACAGCCCAGCGTCGTGACGACTGCTAGACGGAACGAATGCGAGGCGAAGTAAACCGTCACAGCGTTGCCGCACAGGACCAGCCCGAGGAGCCGACAAAAGATGATGAAGCGCATGCCGTTCTCCTGATTTTGTCTCGTCAAATCATGCAGCTCATGCTGCGATCTGGTCGGCCGAGACATGGGTCTGGCAGTTCTTTGGGCAGACGCGGCCGCAGGCTCCGCAGCCAATGCAGCGGCCGGCATGGTCGACAACCATGATCATACGATTGAGCTCACCGTCGAAATCGTCGTCATCGGCGTCGCAGGCGCCGAGGATTTCACCCGCGTCATCGACGCCGTAAAGATGCATGACCTCGCGCGAGCAGACTTTGAAGCAGCGGCCGCAGCCGATACAGATCTTGCCATCGATAGCGATCAGATATTCCGGCACCCATATGGAGCCGTCGCGGCTGATGAATGTGCTCCTCATCGCAAAGTCTTCATTTTGGCAAGCTCTCTCCTGGCACCATCCAACTCGGCATAAACGGCATGCGTTTTCTCGGCGACTTCCTCTATCTCAATCCATTTGACCGGGAGACCCTCGGCAAGGTCGCGCAAGTTCGTCTTGGCAATTGCCGCGCGCAGTTGAAGCTTTCGGACTTTCTTCGCCATCTCATCCAGGTTTGACATGATCCTTCCTCGAAAATGGGTTTCTTCACGCCCGCGCCACTTCGGGATAGGCAATAGCTGCAGTCACATCGCCGACCAGTTTCGCGCCGGTATCCGCGAGTTTCCGGAGAGTCTCGAAGCCGAATCGGTAGACGTCTCGACAGACGTTTGATTCCTGTTGTTGACAATGTCATCACGCCTGAGCGCTCCTCGATCGCCAGCTCCGACATGTCGAGTCTCCACAGCACGTCCGGATCCGGATTGCCAATGAGTGGATATTCCGGCGCAGTTCCTCGGTGACAATGAAATCGGCCAGCAGCCCGGTGTCCGATTTCCGTTGGCATGAGCCGTGGAAATCCTGAGCACGGATCAGCCGCAGGAGGCATTTGACGAACGGGCGGGCAAGGGCCTCGCCATCCTTGTTGACGGCAGGGCCAAGCGCTGCGTGAGACATTTCGTTTCCTCAATTTCAGATCTCGTCCTCAACGGAGAATTTCTGCTTTTGGTAACGCCGACTTCGGGCTCGCTTACGCAGCCGACGTCCGGCCTCGCCAGGCCGATTCCACGTAAATGCTGCCCCTATGGCCGACCTTGAACAGGTCCTGGACTGTGACGTCTTCAACGACGGGCCAAATTCGCGTCGAATATCGCCGCCGCGGCTATTCGGTTGGAAGTCTAAGGTCCGAGCCCTGATCTGGACCAAACCGTCGACCCTGTGCTCCATGAACACAGTTACTGCGGGCGCGCCGCAGAAAATGGGCGAATTGATCAGGGTTCCATTCCACTTGTCATCCAGACACCTTGCCGGGCTGAAAGTTCGTGAGAGGTTAGCCACGCAGCCAGTCGTCCACTTTGATCAGAGGAGCCGGGGACTCTCTACGCAACATGTTGTTCTCCATTCCCACACCTTTCCTGACGTTTATGCGCGAGCTGGTTCTCTCAGAACGGAACACACCGGTTAGGAGACCATCAAAGTGTTCTCATGCGATCAGCCCTCACTCAGTATTGCCGATCTCAACCAGCAAACGTCATGCAGCAAACGTCATGCCAGCGCGTTGCCCCGCAGTAAATGCATGATTCTGCCTCGAAACCTTACAAGCCCAAGACGGCCGGTTGTTTTGAACCCGACATGTTTTCTGCTGCTGTCAGCATTTGGACACGCATCATGCGTCAGACGCTTGAGGGCGAGAGCTGCTTGGCTGTCTGCCCTGCGGTAATGTTGGCGTCGGCTCATCTAGCATCATTCGCCGCCGGCGAAGCGCGGGCGCGCACAGCTAGGCCGACCCAGCGCCCCGAACCGCATGACCTTCTTGATCGGCTGGCTATAGGTCGGAAATTCCGCGATTCCGAAAAAGTTGGTCAGCGCAGTGCAGCCCGCTCGGCATTTGGCGCACGAACGGCAAGCGCTCGAAAGCTGTCAACCGAGCGATCCTCCAGGGCGCGGGCCGGCGTCTCGACGATATGTTGGTTAAGCCCGGCCAGTGTTTGTGCCTATGGTCTGGGAGTGGCCTTCGGGCAGCCAGTGGTAGCGAGTAAAGCTTCGGCATCCTCGGCTTTGATTGCCGCCCAAATCTGGTCGAAATCACGATAGGCTATTATGCCTCCTCCTCATTGAGAACAGGAAGCTCTGCTCTGGTGTAGAAGCCTAGCACGGGTCCGAGATCAAAGGTCGTTCCTGGCGCAAGGCGCCGTTTGCCCCAGACCGCATGACCGCGGCTGGTCGAGAACTTCTGGCCGTCGAGCAGGTAGAACTCGTTCACATGATACCGGATGCGCGGGGTCCAGTGGGAGAAGACCTCAGCATAAAGCGCCGGATAAAGCAGGGCGTGATAGAAGGAATTATCGAAGCCGAAGAAATGGACAATCTGCCAGTCATTGCTGGGCAGGGCCGCATTCCAGTCTCGACCGAGCGATGTAGCTAACGCCTGGATGTTGTAAAGAAAACCAAACGCCATCTCTGGCCAGACCCAGATCACCTGCCCCGGGAGCCCCTCGGCTGGCAGGCCCCAGTCCGAGGGGTGGGTGATGGGCACGGAAAAGTCGCCACGTTGGCGTAGACGCGCGAAGAGGTCCATGATCCGAACGGGGGCGCCCGACGCCCTTAAATGCCGGTCGATATTGTCGTAGCACCGTTCCAGCGCAAGTTCGGGACGGCGCACGGAGCCGACCACCGGCGCCTCGGCCGAGTGCCGCGACCGGACTGCATCTAGGTCATGGCATAGGTTCGGTGCGCCGCATTCCTCGCAGATGTTGCCACCAGCGGAGCTGCCGCAATCGGGGCAGAGGCCGCTTATATCCGGCTCGTAAAGGTAGTCGCCTGTCACAGCATCGAAGAGCGCAGGGCTCTGGCGCAGATCTACCGCCGTGCTGCTCAGAAGACTACCGAAACACGCGGCTTGAAACTCTGCATAAGCGCTATCGCCCAAAGTCGGGAGGAAGCTGTGGACCTCACAGTCGAGAAGCGCAAGCGTGGCTCGAATCTCATGGGCGTAGTGGCGCGCCACCTTTGCGGGCGTCGATTGCTCGGCATCGGCTCGCGTGGCCACGTAGCTCTGGCAATCGTCGCTTCCAGTCAGGTGATAGGCTTCGACCCCTTTCATGCGCAGGAAACGCGTGTAGACATCGGCGCCAAGATAAGGGCCAGAAAGATGCCCCAGATGCAGATCGCCATTAGGCGTCGGCGGCGTGGAGAAGACGAAGATCGGCCCGCGGGGAATCGCGACCTGTGCAGCAGCTGCGAGGGCGGCCTTGCCGTCGCGCCAGTAGACATCGACGAAGTTTAGGTTTTCGACCCCATCGTTGTGCAGCACATGCGCTTCAAAAGGATGGAACAGAACGACATCGCCGGTTGCGACCGAGCTTTCCCCAAGGTCGGTCCTGACCTTGCCCGCTCCAGACAGGACCACGAAGGCCTCGATTTCGTCGTGCCGATGGGGCTCGGATGTGACGCCTGGTGCCACCTTGCCAAATGAAAACCCGGTGCCCGCGCTTCCCGTCCCAAGCGTAGCCATGTCGATGCCGAACGCCCGCGACAGCTCCGTTCGAGAAAACGTGGATTTGCGCATGACGAACCTCAGATGTTGAAGCAGTGGTATCTTCGGCTGCCAACGCAACAGGCTCTGCTGCAAGTTGCGAAGAGAGGCGGTAGCCCGACACGTTGGCCGGCTCCGTCAGAATAATCCGGCTCTGGGGCCCAGGCGGGCGACGACGAGCGCCAGTGGGGCTCTAGGCGTTACAGAAGACCCCCGGCGACACCTGCACAATCGACATACCGAAGTGTTGTAACGGACTGCGGGCGGGGTCCAGTAGCCGGCAATCAGAACGTCCTGCTCTGCGCGCATTTTTTAGCGGTCGATCAGTTTCGTGTGCACGCCTCGCCTGGTTCCGTGAGCTCAATCCCGATAGAAAATGCCGTTTGGGGGCTTGAGGTTGTCGAGATCGGCCACTTTGCCCTCTGGCGGATTAAGGGCGCGCTTAAGCACGTTATATTCAGCGCGGGTCGGTCCACCGGTTGAAGCACGCTGGAACACCAAGTAGAGTGTCCGCCGAGAACGATTGCTTTTGTTCGGTTGTGAGTAGTGCGGTGCGTAATCGTCGAAGATGAAGACGTCTCCAGCCTTCCATACTATGGGCTCCCAGGAAAACCTTTCGGCAACTTCAGGATCGATCACCCCGCCGGCATCCATGGGAAATACCCCCTTCTTGTGGTTGCCGGGACTGAAGAAAAGGCCGCCGTTGTCCGGGTCGGAGTCGTCAATGGCTATGGCAACGACCGCATGAACCATCCGGTCGGGCAGCCTGTGTGGAATGTGATAAATGTCCTGATGCGGGCGATAGCCGCCGGTATCGGGATAGTGGAAAATCAGCAATTCCTTGAGCCTGCGCGAATCTTCGCCAAGCAAATCCTCGACCGCAGACTTGATGCGCTGATCTTCTAGGAGGAGACGACGCAATGGGTCATGGAAGTCGAGAAAATTCTCGACCTTGGAGATGATCTTCCGATTGTCCGTCGTTTTCTCGAACCACATGAGCCATTTATCGTCGCTGACATCCCAGCGTGATATGTCTTCAACAGATCTGGAAATACCTTCCAGAGTCGCGGGATCGAAGAACCTCTCGAGCCTGACGTATCCGTCTTTCTTCCACTTTTCTCTTTGTGCATCGGTCAACATGCGAAAAGCCTCCTGTTGGAAAGAGTGGTTGGTCAAACATTCCGGTTAGAGGCAGTCGGGCGCCGTCAGGGTGTGGGCCCACGGAGACGATACTCCACGGCATGCAGACGGCGACGCAAAGTGCGTTCCGCTCCGGGTGGATTGCAAGGCTTTGTTGTCCCTCCTCAATGGAGAGATCGCCCAGGCCCGTAAAGATCTATCGATCCGGTACGTCTGCATAGTAGTCACGGCCGAGCATGCTGTTGATGGTGCGACTGCCCGATAAGACGACCTTTCGTGCAGCCTGACGCAACGCAAGTCGTGCGCCGCGAAAATTTTTGCGACAAGTTCCCGTTCCGGTCGGGCGATCAGGGAGGCACGTCGCTGGCATCGGGTCCATCGATGCTCCAAAAACGAGTATTGTCCGCACAAGTTCGGCGCTAGACTGCCCATCCGAGGCCAAGCCGGGTCCTCGGGTTCCCTAAGCTGGTCCCGATCAATTACCTCACCCGGTCCAGCCACCACACGCATCGCTACGGGCGGGAGGCCTCCGCTAACGGCCAACGCAGCCATGGCCACTAGGGCCACTGGGCACTTTCGAGTGAGCGACCTTGTACGGTTTCGACGACCGTGGGGCAAATTCTCGCCCGCAGAATTAAGCGATGCGCCCATAGGTCCAAGGGCATGTTCAGTCACGATGAGTTCGGAGCGGGCTCCGGACTGCGCCGCAGCGGAGGCGGACATCATTCCTTGGATGCCACCGCCGATGATCAGTAGTCGCTGAGTCATATCCCGCTGCCCATTTCTTCGGCTACCGGGTCGGGCCAGCTCTCGACGGTGGTACGGCTGATAAAGCCAAGATGCTCAGGGTTCGCGCACGGCGCGCGCTGTAGAAGGCTGTCAAGAATGCGGCGAGCTCGCCAGGCCAGCAGGCTTAGGTTCGGATCGGCCAGCCCGCGCTGCCCGGGATTGGCGTTCTGTACGAAGATGCGTCTGTCACGCGGTCCGTCCCAGCACACCGAAAAATCCGCGTTGATGACCAACTCATTGTCGGTCTGTTGCAGCCGATCCGCCATCGGTTCCAAAAAGCTTGGCACGGCGTTCTCGTAACCGGTGGCCAGGATGACGATGTCGGCCGTGACTTCTTCGACGTCGCCCAAGCCGCGCTGCAGCGTCAAGTTGTGACCCGCGCCGGCGTTGATGCAGCGCGAAACGTTGCAACCCGGCCGCAGTGCGATGTCACATAGGTCTGGCTCAAGAAATTCGTGGCGATACAGCGCCTGGTAGACGGCGCGCAAAGTGCGATCCGAAATACCATCCGAGGCGAGCACGAAACGCCGCAGGAACAGCTTGCGCTGCGGCTCGCTCATTGCCGCGAAACGATCCGAAAAACAGGGCATGAACAACTCGTTTGTGAACGGGCTGTTGTCGAGGGGCAGGTAGTTTTCGCGCTGCGAGACCCAGGTGATCGAGGCAGGCCGCCGTTCTCTTGGCCCACCGACCAAATGCAACAGCACCTCGGCTCCCGACTGGCCTCCACCAACGACGCAAACATGTTTTTGCCGCACCTCAGGATGGATGTGCAGCAAATCGGATGAATGGAACAGGTTGCGTCCGATCCAGCCCTGAAATTGAGGTGGAATCCACGCTTGCTTGCCGATGCCGACCACCAGGTCTCTGGCACTAAGCACCGCGTCGTCCGTCCGCACCCGAAACTCGCCATCATAGCGTATTTCGCGGACGGTCTCGCCGCCGCGCACAAGTGGGTTCCTGCGGAACGCCCAGTTCAGGTATTGCTCGAACTCAGCCCTGAGCACAGCATCGAACTGTGCATTCAGGAAGTGGTACAGACGCCCGTTCTCGTGCAGGTAGTTTATGAAAGTGTAGGCGGATCGCGGATTCACCAGCGTTACCAGATCCTTGACGTGGCTGACCTGGAGTTCTGAAGAGTCGAATGCGCTGCCTGGATGCCAGCGAAAGTCAACTTGCCGATCCAAGAACAATGCCCCGTGCCCGAATTGCTCGTGTATCTGACACGCAAGGCTCAAATTGGACGGGCCAGCACCGATCCCAATGCAAGAGAGATCCAGTTGTCCTGCTCCTGCTGACGCCTCCCAATAAGGCGCTATATGCGGCGAATGTCGGCCATGGCCGCTGGGCTTGCCCTTCCCGCACGCATCGTCGACACCGCAGGACTTGCAACAGTTTGTCCGCGCGTTCGTAGTATCGGGTGTGACGCCCGCGGATGCCGGCTCCGTGATGAGATCGGCACTCATGCCGGCGATATGTTGCGCGTGGCTGGCATCGAGAATCCCGCCTCGATGACCCCCGCGTGGTCAGTGACATGCTTTCGCAGCCTATACCTCATTGCAATTGGGCTCAGTTGCCCGCCTCGACCGTGATGAGCCGACCTTCGGCCTGCTTGGCGACCAGCGAGGGCGCGGTCATGAGTGCGGCGACAGCATTTTCCCGTGGGTTTGATCATAGAAGACATCCGCTGCTGCGTTCGGGAGGGTCCCCTGCATCGAACGTGCCAGAGCAAAACATGAGCAAAGCAACGGAAGCAGGTTTGCGATCCTGTCGAGTATCCGACATTGAGGCCGAAACCTTGCACCGGCTGCGCAAAGCCACGTGCAGTCTCCCTCGGGACCGGGAATACACCGCCAATGCCGATACGCTCGGCACGCTGCTGCTGCCGAGCGATCCGCATTCTTCGTCTCGAGAAAGAAACGCGGTTCTACCAGGCGTCAGCTTCCGAACTCTTTGGTTCGGTCCGGGGCATCCCGCAGCAGGAGAGCACTCCGTTTTATCCACGCTCGATCTATGCGGTGGCGAAGGTCTACGCCTACTGGATCACCATGAACTACCGCGAGGTATACGGGCTCTATGGCATCCTGTTCAATCACGAAGGGCCGACGCGCAGCGAAACTTTCATCACGCGCAAGGTGACGCGTGCGGTGGCTCGATCATGGCCGGCAAACGGGACTGTCTCTATCTCGGAAACCTGGAAGCAAAGCGCGACGGGGGCTCGGCGCGCGCCTATGTCGAGGGCATGTGGCGCATCTTGCAGCATCAACCGGACGATTTCGTGCTGGCAACCGGCGAGACACACACGGTCCGCACCTTTGTCGGGGCTTGCCTTCAGGCGAGTCGAAAAGGAGATCGCCTGGGAGGGCGAAGGCGTTGACGAGGTGGGCCGTGAACGCATGAGTAATCAAGCGCTGATCCGGATCGACAAACGCTGTTTCGGGCCAATCGAGGTTGACCTGCTGATCGGCGATGCCTCCAAGGCAGCCGACAAAACTCGATTGGAAGCCGAAGACCACTTTCGATGAATTCGTCTCGGAAATGGTCGAGGCTGACTGCCGCGCCTACGGGATCGTGTTAGCGTGACGTGAAAACACGATGACTTCGCGGGCATGTGCATCTTGCCGTTTCAGGGACGTCGGCATTTCAGGCCCGCCGCGGTCAGCCGGCGTCAGTCAGTTCTATCGCTTGGATCGGCAAACTCACACATCCTGCAAAGCAGAAAACCAGCCGCTCCATTCATGCGATCGACGATTTCGCAAAAAACTGGGCTTTCAAAGAGATCGCCATATTCGTCGCATAGAAGGTTGCCCAATACGTGACGCCGCTCAAAATCCATGGAGCAGAGAGTGACCTCGCCGTTTGGAAGGAGTACATTCCGATACTGCCGTTCGTCCACGCATATCAGCGCTCCGACGAATGGCTGCCGTGGTTCTACAATCTTAGGGTCAACGCTTCCACCCCTGCTGCTCACCGGTCGCGCGCGAACTAGGGCTTGGGCAGGGATAATGTCGGCGATATCGGGATGGGGCTCACCCAAAACCACGAATCGGATCGAAGGGATGTCGGCGTCGACGAGTTGACCAACCAAATCGCGATACTTGGCTCCGACAAGGCGGCTATTCATGTGGGCGCCATCATCAAAAACATGAACCACGAATACCCCCAACCGCAGCGCCTGCAAGCGTTGTAGATCCTGCCCCTTCATTCCCACAAGCGTCGTGAAAATCCTGATGCCGTGGCCTTTGGCGGAAGCGTGCTCGACCATTTCGGTGCAATCCGGATTGAGCCATAGCTCAGAATACCCGGCAAAACTAATGTCGACGGAGGCTGGTACGCGCGCCAGACAGCGCTTGAAATCTCCAAGACTAAGATGCTTCGTATCAGATACCTTTCTTTGCCGGTCAGCGAACTTGTCCTGCGGACAATATGAACATCCCACGATGCATCCTGTGGTCGTCGTTATCTCCAAAACTCTGCCGGCTGGGATAGCAGAGCGCAGTTCCGGTAAAATCATTCGTTGTGACTCCCACTCGTCTTGGTCATGCATAACGTCCAGTATGGTGTCTTTGGCTTCATGACACCGACGGTCAAGACAGTCCGAATGAGCCCAGCCATCTCCGCCTTGGCAGCAGTCAACAGCCGGTTTCCTCAATCGGCCGAGCGGACTATCAACGAACTTTGGGCGCATCGGCGCGGCAGGGCGGCGCAACCGCAAAGTCGCGCGTCAGCCGTTGCCAAGGTGTAGCCGTGACCGTTGAGCGAACGTGCCGCCGAGATGGCGCAGCATCAATCGTCTCGCGTTCTTATGCGGTCAGCCCCGACTCAATATTGCCGCATCTCCAGCAAAGGCCGTGCCAGCGCGCTTAGCCGCAGCAACTGCACGAGTAGGCTTCGAGAAACCTCACGCCCAAGGCGGCCGGTTGTTTTGGACCAGACATGTTTTTTGTCGCTGTCAGCTTTTGGACATGCATTTCAGACGCTTGAGGACAGACTTGGCTGTCTCCCCTGCGGTAATGTTGGCGTCGGCTCATCATCTAGCATCATTTCGGCGCCGGCTGTGTGCGCGGAAGATCTACACGACCTGACCGCCGCGTGCAGCGACTGCCTGCCGGCTCATAGCTGATCTTTTCTCCTGAAGCCGGCGATGGGGCTAGGCCGTCGAGTGCGTGCTGCCGGATGCTGCGTATGCTGTTTGGCTAGACGGCGGATACCGCGTCACCTCCATATTTTCGCGACAGAGGTTTGGTGGCGTCGCAGGCCTTCCTGCTACATCACCGCAGTGCTCGGGAATTCGTATCTGATCCGCGTGAGGCGAAGACCTTCTCTCTCGACTGGCTCGCCGAGGCCGTCTGTCCTGCGGGCACCGAACGATTTCTCATTTGGCATGGCGCATGCGCGTCGATCCGCAAACCCCGTCATGAGGACAAATCGGAGCTGGCCACCACTCCACCTCCTCCTACCACGAGGGCAGACGGGAAGCAGCGCCTTCAAATAAGGAACAAAATCACTTTACCTCGAATCTTGCCTCTCGATCACAACCGGAGCCCTGGAACCGCGTCCGCGATGGCTGCGACAGCACCTCGGAGGGCCTCGCCGCCATCATGCAGACCGATCTAAGCCCACCTGATCCAGCACAAAGGAATTTCAAACATGCACCAAGATACCGTCCGTGGGAAAGCTTTCGCCATGCCCCTGACCAGCCCGGCCTACCCGGCCGGCCCATATCGCTTCCGCAACCGGGAGTATCTGATCATCACATATCGCACCGATCCGCAGAAACTGCGCGACCTTGTGCCGGAGCCGCTTCAGGTGTGCGAGCCTATGGTCAAGTTCGAGTTCATTCGCATGCCGGACTCGACGGGCTTCGGCGACTACACGGAAGGCGGACAGGTCATCCCTGTCTCCTTCTGTGGCCGCAGAGGGAGCTATACCCACTGCATGTTTCTCGACGACCATCCGCCGATAGCGGGCGGACGCGAGTTGTGGGGCTTTCCCAAGAAGCTCGCTAGCCCAACGCTCCGAACGGAGACGGATACCCTTGTTGGCACGCTCGACTACGGCCCGGTCCGCGTCGCGACGGGTACCATGGGCTACAAGCACCGAGCCGCCGACCTCGCGAGCGTGAGGGCCTCGCTCGCTGAACCGAACTTCCTCCTCAAAATTATCCCGCATGTCGACGGCACGCCGCGCATCTGTGAGCTCGTGGAATATCATCTAGAGGACGTCCATCTGAGGGGCGCCTGGACCGGCCCGGCAGCCCTGAACCTCTGGTCGCATGCGCTTGCCCCCGTCGCCGAACTGCCGGTGCTGGAAGTAGTCTCGGCAGTACACCTCGTCACAGATCTCACGCTCGCGCTCGGGAAGGTCGTCCACGACTATCTCGCGGAAGCCTAGCCTCGCCATCGGAAAGGAAGAACCATGAACTTTTATAGTGATATCTCATTGAACCAACGCGATGGGGAGCTGGTGGACGGCTTCTCGACAAGGAACGCCACTGACAATCTCATACAACGTCTTTCCAGCTACCTAGCCTTAGAGGACATTCCGCCGCTTTGCAGCGAGTGCAAGCGCCTCGCGAGTAAGAGCGATTGCCCTTGCCCATCCTCCCTGCTTTTGGTGCAACATATGCTCGCTGCCGTTTACCAGCGGCTTGACGCCATTGACTGCCTCTCAGAGCAAGGCGCCATAAGACTGAAGGCTTTTACCGATTATCTGGCGGCGGTCGTTCGAATAGCTTCAGAGAGCGGCGACGCGGCACCCTGGATTGATCTAGCAACCCGGTTTAGCGCTCTTTTCGATCCCGACGAGGTTGCCCATTGATCTCGCGCTTATCGCTTTTTCGTGGAACGAGCAGCCTCGTCGGCAGATGCGTCATCGATCGCCAGCGGCGTGCCGGCGCATATGCGAGCGTAAAAGCGCCGAGCAGCCGGTGATGTATCTCGAACGTGACGACGCCGATTGGCGGGATGCGCGTTGGCTCGGGGCCCTCGTGCCCAAGCATGGGTGCATTCCCATTCCGCGGCATCGTACTCGCGATCCCGTCTGTGCCGTGCTCAAGCAAACGAGCTCGAGCGAACCGCCCCAGGTTGCGGATTTAGACAGTCGTTGATGGAGTTGGCTGGCGAATTGGCGCGTTCGGCCTTCGGTTGGAAGACCGCCTTGAGGGGGCCAACGAAACGGAATTGGCGAAGCCACGCTGGAGTATGCCTTCACTGGGGTCGCGTCCCTGCGCGTGCTGTAGCGCAGCGTTCGGGCGAGCGGCTTCGGGGCGGGCGCAGAGGCTGGGTAGACGGGCCGGACTCACCTCACCCGGTCCAGCCACGACATGCATCGCCAAAGGCAAGGACCCCGCTGACCGCGCCCGCAAGGGGGGGAAATTGGCCGTCATCGCTGCCTTCGCCAATCTCCAAGGCTAGAAGTTTGGAGCCGCCAGGGAAGCTGCCGGTCTCCCCCCTTGCGGGGGAGATGGGCGGCAGGCCAGAGAGGGGGGCTGTCCCGCCAGCGTTAGATCACATTCAATTCCCTGAACGCCCGCCCTTCAGCGACACGGCTGTACCCAAACGCCGAGCAGTCCACCGTGCGGTAGCCGCCGTGCACGATCAGCTCGGCCAGCGCCTTGCCGACCGCCGGCGCCTGCTGCAGGCCGTGAACGGAAAAACCATTGGCGAAGAGGAAATTCTTAACCTGCGGATGCGGGCCGATCACCGCGTTCTGGTCGAGCGTGTTGTAGTCGTAGTGGCCGGCCCAGGCGCGTGTCGGCTTGATCGCTTCGAAGGCGGGAATGCGGGTCGCCAGCACCGGCCAGATCACCTCTTCGAAAAGCGGCCAGTCGACCTCGAAATCGGTGGGGTCGGCCGGGCCGTCGCCTTCTTCCGGTTCGGCGCCGCAAGTGAGATAGACCGAGCCTTCCGGCCTGACATAGATGCCGGAGGGATCAACCAGAAGCGGCATGTCGGCATATTTGTCGCGCGCCTCGAAGACGAAGACGTTGCGCTTGCGCGGCTCGACCGGCAACACCAGCCCCGCTATGGCAGCCACCGTGCCGGCATTCGGCCCGGCTGAGTTGACGACGATGCCGACTTCCAGCCTGTCGCCATTGTCGAGGCTGACACTGGTCACTCTCTGGCCGTTCCACCTCCGCCTTGCGCATGACTGGAGAGATTTCCGGCGGGCGTCGCCTCCCGAGCAATGCTTTTCATGTTCGTTACTCTTCGTAAGATCGATTATTTCGATGGAGCCCATCTACGTATGGATGCAGGCGTCACAGTAGAGCTTTGAACAGCATCGGTGCGGGTCCGGAACCGTCATCGAGCCAAAAACAGCGGCAATGTCGGCTTTTCAAAGATCCATCTGGTCACACCGCCGAAGATCCGCTCACGCAGCCGGCGGTTGCCATAAGCGCCCATGACTATCATGTCGGCAGAAATGTCGGTTGCGTGCTGAGCAAGCACCGTGGCCGCCGGTTTGCCGGCACTTGGCAGTACGTCAACCGACACCCGAGCACCGTGCCGAGTGAGATAGGCAGCGATGTCGGCTCCGGGCTCCGCCCCGTTCCCGTTGTAGTTGGCCTTCGGATCGACCAGGGCGACATGAACTTCCTCAGCAGCGCATAGGAGACCCAGCGCTTCCCGAACCGCACGGGACGCCTCGACTCGCGAATCCCAACCGACCAGGACACGCCGTGGCCACAGCGTCGCCTCAGCACCCTTCGGCACAACGAGCACCGGTTTTCCCGTATCGAACAAGCAGCCGTTGACCACAGGAGGTCCGAGATTCTCGTCGTTGAGGAGCCCCGGTCCGATGATCGTGATGTCGGCGCAGAGAGCGCGCTGTCGTGCCACTTCACCGAGGCTGGCCGGATCGTAATAGTCGGTGTCAACGTTATAGGCGAGCGACATGGATTCCAGCAGTTTCTCGATATCTCCGCAGCGCTTTTCCCGTCTGACCGCGTCCTGTGTAAATCGATCGATTTGCCGAAACCGGTCGTTCAATTTGGCAATTGCTTGTCCATGTCGTACCGGCCACTCGGGGGCACGATCTCCGATCCGCCGATGCGACATAAGGAGCGTCGGAGGGGGTATAATCAGTACGGAGAGGTGCGCGCCGATTTCCGCACACAAACTGGCAGCAGTTCTGACGTCCTGATCGGAATGGTCAGCGCCGGTCAAACAGAGTACCGTTTTAAAGCCCATTTTCCCGCTTCTTCCCGAGTGTTCCATAAGGGCGTTTCGGGCCGCAAGACCGGCTCACACCACACTCGGCACTCAATTCAGCCGTCCAGTTTCTCGAGCGAGTAGCCGGCCGACCTGACGGTGCGGATGACGATACCGGGCGAGGCCGTCTCCAGCGCCTTTCTGAGCCGACTGATATGGACATCGACTGTGCGTTCACCGACATGGATATTGGCCGGCCAGGCCGCGCCGATCAGCTCGTCCCGGCTGAAGACCTTGCCGGGAGCCTCGAGCAAATGCCGCAGCACATTGAACTCGATCGGTCCGAGATGGATGTCATGGCCATTGCTGCAAACCCGGTGGGCATCGAGCTTCATCTCAAGGCTGCCAAAGGAAAGCCAACTGCTGTTTTCAATCCCGTTTGAACCCGGCTTCGGCAGCGCCAGCCTCGTCCGCAGATAATCGAGCAGCTTGGCCGGCGCCATTGGCCGCACAAAGCTCTCGTCAATGCCGGCCTTCAACAGATCAAGGTGCTGGTTCTCGGCGCCGGGCGCGATCAGGGCAATGATGGGCAGGCCGCCGGTCCGGGGTTCCCGCTTGAGCCGAGCACAGATTGCGGACCCGGTAAGGCTCGTTGGACCGCAGTCCAGCACCACGGCCTGGAATTCCCGTTCGTCGGCCTTTGCAAGTGCTTCCTTGGCGCCGCCTGCCGGCTCACTGACGAAGCCGTCCACCCCCAGTATGTGGCTGAGGAACAGATAGAACTCCGCATCTTGCGAACAGATCAGGACGAGTGGCTTCATCAGCGCTACCCCGAGAACCACATTGGCCTCGACCGCGTCGGCCGCGTGGGCTGGCCATCGCGGCTCCTCAAGGCCTGACATGATCCTCTTGCTCGAAAATTGGTTTCATGCCCGTGCCACCTCGGGATAGGCGTCGATGGCTGCGATGGCATCGTCGACCAGTTTCGTACCGGCCGCGGCGAGTTTGCAGAACGTCTCGAAGCCGAATCGATGGACGTCGCGCACGGTCTTGGACAGAACGACCAGCCGCCCGGCGGTGAAAAGCACGCGCCCGAACCCCTCATGGCTCATTTCGATCATCGGCGATGCCATCAGGCCGGAGCGCTCCTCGATCGCAAGGGCGACGGCAGTGTAAAACTTGTCGAGCCTCCACAGCACGTCCGGATCGGGATCGCCGATGATCGGGATCGTACGACGCCGTTCCTTGCTGACGATGAAGTCGGCCAGCAACTCGGTGTCCGCTTTGCCGTCCCACGACCCGTGCGAATCTTGAGCAAGGATCAGCCGCACGAGGCACTTGACGAAAGGGCTGGCAAGGGCCGCCTCGTCATCGTTGACAGCAGGGCTGATCGCGACTTCAAACATTTTGCTCTTTCCTTGTTTCAGTCCTCATCCTCGAAGGAGGGTTTCTTTTCGGCGACACCAGCTTCGGCCAGCACCTTGCGCAGCCAGGGCGGAGGACATGTCCTCAGCATCGTCTGCGTGCGCAACAGCACCTCTTGGATGGTTTGTGGCTGCGGCACCTTGATTGGATGGATTTTTGCCGAAATAACCTTGGCTGCCGAAGGCCCGCCGATGGCCAGACAAAACAGCAGATGGCAGCCCTTCAGCGCCTCCACCTTCGGCGTGACGCGGTCATCGCCCTCGGTCCGACGCTTCCCGCTCTCATCGGAAACGTCATCGAAGGCCACGGCTTCCACGAGATGCCACTCCTCGCGCGTCACGTCGTAGACAGCAAAGCGCTTGGCCGACCCGAAATGAGCATTGAGATTCTTCATGTCTTGCGTGGCGATGGCTACGCGCAATGCGCCTACTCGTCGTTCCGGCATTGGTGCGTGAACCTCGTCAGTGACGAGTGAGAGGCGACGAACGGAGCTCATCTGGCATTTCTCGTTTCCGGAATGGATCAAGCGCCTCAGGCGTCGGCGCGTGCTGATTGGCCTGGAAGATGTTGGCAACATCGAAGATCAGGTCGCGCGTCCCCCGATAGAGGATCGTGAGCTTGTGCTGGCTGCCGAGCCGGTCGAAGATCGGGAAGCCGACGCGCATGAGCGGAATGCCAAGGCGTCGCGACGCCTGGCGACCGTGGGAATGCGTAACGAGAAGATCCGCGCCCGCTGCAAGAACTTCCAAATCGCCGAGATCGCCGATCTGAACCCAGTCCGCCGGTACTTTTTGCAGAATCTTCGACATATCGGTCGTCGTGACCGCCGCTGCGATTTCGCAGCCCATGCCGGTGAAGAAGGTTGCGAGTTGATAGAGTTGGTCTGGTTCCGCAGCGATCGCAATTCTCTTGCCTCCGAAATGGAAATGTCCGTCGAGCAATGCATCCTCCAATTGCGCCCGGTGACGGCGAACCCCGTCCGGCACCGCCGCACCCGAAACCGCCGATAGCAGCGAGACGAACCGGTCGACGGCCTTCAATCCGGTCAGCGACTGGAACACCGCGTAAGGCACGCCGGTCAACCCGTGCAGCGTCTTCGCCGGGTGGCGCATGTGCTCGCCGATGACGATGCATTGCGCGGCCGTGCCAAGCTCGCGGATTTCCTCGACGCTGGTGCCGCCATAGGTGGTGGTTACCCAGCGGTCAGGAACCGTGCCGTCGAGTGAGCCGGAGACGTCCGGCAGGATAACCGGCTTGAGCCCAAAACTTTCAACCATGTCACGCAAATGCTCGACGTCAGCGACAGTGAGGTTGCATCCGGGCAGGATCGCGATCTTCTTCGGCTGCCGGGTCCGTGCGCCCGACCGTGTAATCCCTTCGATCATCGCCGCGACAGCCTTGGCCCAGCCTTCTTCGATAGCGCCGCCGAAATCAGGCGTGTTGGCCAGCACAACCTCCGTACCCGCGAGCTCTTCCGCATGCTTCAGCTTGACGTTGGCGATATCACTCGCGCAGTCTTCGCCACGGGTCTCCACCAGCGCGGTCGTGCACACTCCTATCAGCTTTGGCTTAGTGCGGGTTTTGAGGTTGAGGATCGCCTCTTCCAGATGGTCCGCTCCGCCGAGTATGGTTGCCACCTCATCCATCGCCGTTGTCTGCAAGGGGATCGCTTCCTTGAAATGCCGCACGAAGAGCACGAGCGCGAAGCTGGTGCAGCCTTGGCTGCCGTGGAACAGGGGCATCGCACCCTCGACTCCAAGAAAAGCGAAGGCGGCACCCAGCGGCTGCGACGACTTCAGCGGGTTGACGGCCGCTGATTTGGTATTGCGAAGGATGCGGACCATCGGATTTCCTCATCGGTCGCTGAAGCGGTGAGCCGTCGCGCCGGCGAATTCATTGAAAGCGTTCACAGTCGCTGTCCCGTTCTTCCTACTCGCCAGATCGTCCTCCCCGGCAGGCTGGCAATCCCATGGCGCCGGCTCCCGCACCTGGCCCCAGATCGGGTTATGAATGGCGAGGTCGATCTGCCGTACAAGTTCCACCATGCCGTCATAGCCGGCATAAGGATGTTGGCGCTCCTGGTTGATATCGAGCCAGGGTGTCTTGGCCTTCAGGGCGACGAATTGCGTACGCCCGCCCGACAGCATGATGTCGGCCTTGTGTTTTGAGAGCATGGCGTAGAGATCGCGCGCTGCCATCTGCTCGAACATGTGGTTTTCGTCCTTGAGGATCCGTTTGATCCGCTCCTTGTCTTCGACTGTGGATTTCTTGACCGAGGTGCCGACGATCTCCATGCCGATCTCCATCAGCGCGTGGACGACTGACCAGGACTTCACACCGCCTGTATTGAGCAGCACGCGCTTGCCTTGAAGCCGCCGGCGGTAGGCCTCGAGCTTCTTCCACGCAATCGCCTCCTGCTCGGCAATCAGCGTCTCTGTGCGATCGAGGATCTCCGCATCGGCGCCCTTCTTCACCAGCAGCTCAGCAATGTTGCGAAGTGCTTCGGAGGTATCGGTTATGCCGTAGAAGGAGCCCTCGAAGAACGGGATGTCCCAACGCTCCTCCATCTTGCGGGCCAGATTGATGAGTGCGCTCGAGCACACCATCATAGCCGCCCGGGCGCGGTGCGCGGATGCAACGTCGATGTAACGCGCATCGCCCGGAATGCAGGCGCGCACCCGGATGCCGAGCCGATCAAGCAGCGGCTTCACCAGCCAGAATTCGCCGGAGAGGTTGAATTCGCCAAGGATGTTGATGTCGTAGGGCCGGGCGTCGTCGGGTTCCACCGTGCCGATGACATGATCGAGCAACGCTTCGGCGGCGAGTTTGTTGCCGAGGTTCTTGGAGCCGGCCAAGCCCGGCGCATTGATCGGCACCACGGCCAAGCCGAATTTTTCGGCCGCGCGTTTGCACACGGCCTCGATGTCGTCGCCGATCAGCGCCGTCACGCAGGTCGAATAGACGAAGACTGCCGGCGGCGCATATGTATCCTTGATCTCGCGGATCGCCCTGAAGAGCTTCCGCTCGCCCTGCCCCATCACGACGTCGAGTTCGGTGAGGTCGGTTGTGAAGCTTGTCCGCCACAGGGTTGGCCCGGACGAAGCTGCGCCTCTGTTGTCCCAGGAATTGCCCTCGCAGGCGAGCGGCGCGTGGACCAGGTGCGCAACGTCGGTGATCGGCTGCAGGACGATCTTGGCGCCGTCAAAGGCGCAGCCGCCGGCTGCCGCCCCGGGGGTCAGCGGCTTCGAGCAGCCCTGCTTGCGCGCTTTGGCATCCTTGCCGCGGTTGGTATCACAGGCGGGCTCGTCGAAAACGTCCTGGATCTTGGCACTGAGCGAGGTCATTGCGTCAGTCTCCGAAGTCCATTGGGCAATGGACGGCCTCGACGAAAAGCCGGTACGGGCTTAGCGGGTGAGGTCATAGGAATAGTCCGTCACGCCCGTTTCGCTCGTCTCGCGATCGAGCTTGTCGAATATCTTGTCGAGGATCGTCGTCAGCACGCGTAATCCACCCTGGTAGCCCATGAGGGGAAAGCGATGGTGATGGTGCCGGTCGAAGATTGGAAACATCAGCCGGATCAGCGGCGTGCCGGTATCGCGCTCCAGATACTTGCCATAGGAATTGCCGATTAGCAGGTCCACCGGCTCTGTAAACAGCAGGGAACGCATCGCCCAGAGATCCTTGCCCGCCCAGATCTGGGCATCCTGCCCGAAGGACGAGGATGCAAGCAATTCCTTCATCTCGGCCTCCCAGGCCGATGTGCCGTTGGTCGCGAGGCAATGTGTCGGCTCGCCGCCGGTCTCCATGACGAAGCGGGCCATGGCGTAGACGAAGTCCGGATCCCCATAGATTGCGTACTTCTTGCCGTGCAGCCATGACTGGCTGTCCGCCATGGCGTCAACCAGTCGGCCGCGCTCCATCCGGATTGTCTCGGGGATCTCTTGGCCGGAAATTGCCGAGACCTTCATCAGGAATTCGTCGGTCGCCTGGACACCCAGCGGATAGTGGAAGGATGCCGTCGCCTGCCCGACCTCGTTGCAATATTCCAGCGTCTTGCGGGTGTTGTAATGCTGCAGCGACAGCGTCGTCTCCGCGTTGAGTGCCCCTTTCACGTCTTCGATCTTGGTGCCACCGTCATACATGCGGTATTCGCCGTCCGACGGAGTGTCGAACTGGTCTGAGGCGTCCTGAATGACGGTATAGGTGACACCCATCAGGTCGAGGAGGCGCTTGAGTTCCCGGTTGTTTCCGACGCAGAATCCGTCGAAGCCTGGAATGATGTTGATGGTCCCAGCGGCTTGCGAGCGCTCGCTGCCCTTCCAGAAATGCTCCAGCACGCCCTTCACCATGCCGTCATAGCCATCGACATGGCTGCCGACGAAGGCAGGCGTATGAGCGAAAGGCACGTCGAAGTCGCTCGGGACCGAGCCTTCGTTCTTGGCGTTCTCTATGAAGCTGCGCAGGTCGTCGCCAATGACTTCGGCCATGCAGGTGGTCGAGACGGCGATCATCTTGGGGTCGTAGAGCTTGTAGGTATTGGCGAGCCCGTCGACCATGTTCTTCAGGCCGCCAAACACTGCCGCGTCCTCGGTCATCGAGGAGGAAACCGCTGACGAAGGCTCCTTGAAATGTCGCGACAGATGCGAGCGGTAGTAGGCAACGCAGCCCTGGCTACCGTGAACGAAAGACATGGTCTTCTCGAAGCCCGCGGCCGCGAACACCGCGCCGAGCGGCTGGCAGGCCTTGGCGGGGTTTATGACAAGCGCCTCGCGAGCGAGGTTCTTTTCACGGTATTCCCAAGTCTTGGTCAATTCGCGTTGATCGGTGACGATCTGATCAGGGTGCGGACATTCGAAATTCAGTTTCTTCTCGGCAAGCATTTGTCTGTATTCCGGCTCGCGGAACAGGGGAGCATGGTCGAGAATTTTTTCGGCCGATTGCGGCATGGTGGTCACCTTTTCCATCTGGCCGCGGCAAGCGGCAGCACAGGGACATCGAAACTTTGAAGGGCCTCCGCGGATCGAGCGCCCCGAGCATTTATCGGCCTCTCTGCCTGGCAGGGAGGCCAGTCCTCATTCGGCGGCGACCGCCCTCAGCGGTGCGTCCTTCATCTTTTTCCACGGCGCGCGGTAGAGACCCCAGACCGGGTTGTTGATGGCCAGATCCATGTCGCGGGCGAAGATGGCGAAGCCGTCATAGCCGTGATACGGGCCGGAGTAGTCCCAGGAGTGCATCTGGCGGAACGGGATGCCCATCTTCTGCACCGGGTATTTCTCCTTGATACCGGAGCCAACGAGATCAGGGCGGATGCCTTCGATGAACTTCTCCAGTTCGTAACCGGTGACGTCGTCATAGAGGAGCGTGCCATTCTTCACGTAATGGCCGGTGCGCTGATAGTCGTCGTTGTGGGCGAACTCGTAGCCGGTGCCGACGATCACCATAGCGAGGTCCTCGTAAGCAGTGATGACGTGACGAGGACGCAGCCCGCCGACATAGAGCATCACCGTATTGCCTTCGAGGCGCGGTCGGTACTTGGCGATGACGGCATCGACCAAGGGCCGGTACTTGGCGATGACCTTTTCGGTCTTCTCCTCGATTTCCGGGCCGAAATGCTTGGCGATGTTGCGCAGGGAGGCCTCGATCTGGGTGGGGCCGAAGAAATTGTATTCCATCCAGGCGATGCCGTACTTTTCCTCCATGTGCCGGCAGATGTAGTTCATCGACCGGTAGCAGTGGATCAGGTTGAGCTTGGCCTTGGGCGCGCGCTCTATCTCGGCGAGCGTGGCGTCGCCCGACCAGTTGCCGACCACCCGAAGCCCAATCTCTTCGAGCAGGATTCGCGAGGCCCAGGCATCGCCGCCAATGTTGTAGTCGCCGACGACGTTGACGTCGTATGGGCCGGACTCGAACGCGACATCGCCCTTGTCGAAGACCCAATCGCGGATCGCATCATTGGCAATGTGGTGGCCGAGCGATTGTGAAACGCCGCGGAAACCTTCGCAGCGCACCGGTACAATCGTCTTTTCGTGCTCCTTGGCTTTCTTGCGCGACACTGCCTCGATATCGTCCCCGATCAGGCCGATCGGGCATTCGGACTGCACCGAGATGCCTCCACTGAGCGGAAACAGGTCCTCGATCTCGTCGATGATCTTTTCCAGCTTTTTGTCACCGCCGAAAACGATGTCCTTCTCCTGGAAGTCGGAGGTGAACTGCATTGTCACGAACGTGTCGATGCCCGTCGTGCCGACGTAATAGTTGCGGCGTTGCGACCAGGAATATTGCCCACAGCCGACCGGCCCGTGCGAGATGTGGACCATATCCTTGACCGGACCCCACACCACGCCCTTGGAGCCGGCATAGGCGCAGCCGCGGATTGTCATCACGCCCGGAATGGATTTGATGTTCGATTTGACGCCGCACTCGGAAAGGCCCTTGTCCTCCCCTCCGGCCTCGTCCTTGCTCGTTGCGACACTGAGGTGCTTCTTGCGACGCTTCGCCGCCTTGTCTGGATATTGGGACAGCACGTCTTCGATAAGCTTCGCATGCAAAGCGCCGTCATTCTCATAGTCGAGGCCCATGGGACCTGCCCCTTTCAAGGTTCGGGTAACGCCTCGCCAACGAGGCCTTGTTTCGTAGAAAGGGGCGCCAGGTCACGGTCGGCGCCCCCCGTCGGTAGCGGCGGTTACTGAGCGACGGCCAATTTCGCTTCCTTGGCCTGAAGCTCGGCAAGCATTTGCTCGTCCGTCTTCATGATGCCGAAGTCGAGCAGCATGTCCTCGAGCTCCTCCATGGTGATAGGGGTCGGGATGGTGCCCTGGCCCGAATTGCCATGGATCTTCTCGGCCAACGCGCGGTACTCTCCTGCCTGTTTGGAGTCCGGCGCATACTGGATTACCGTCATCTTCCTCAGTTCGGCGTGCTGGACGATGTTGTCGCGCGGCACGAAGTGGATGAGCTTGGAATTGAGCCTGGCGGCCAGCGCCTCGGAGAGATCGAGCTCGCGGTCGGTCTGGCGCTCGTTGCAGATCAGCCCGCCGAGCCGCACGCCGCCCGAATGGGCGTATTTCAGGATACCCTTGGCGATATTGTTGGCGGCATAGAGCGCCATCATCTCGCCGGACATGACGATGTAGATTTCCTGGGCCTTGTTTTCGCGGATCGGCATCGCAAAGCCGCCGCACACCACGTCGCCCAGCACGTCGTAGGAGACATAGTCGACATTGTCATAGGCGCCGTTCTCCTCGAGGAAGTTGATCGAGGTGATGACGCCGCGGCCGGCGCAGCCGACACCCGGCTCGGGGCCGCCGGACTCCACGCACTTGATGTCTTTGTAGCCGATCTTGAGCACGTCCTGGAGTTCAAGGTCTTCCACAGAACCTTCTTGGGCGGCGAGATGCAGAACGGTATCCTGCGCCTTTGCGTTCAGGATCAGGCGGGTGGAGTCGGCTTTGGGGTCGCAGCCGACGATCAGGATTTTCTGTCCGAGGTCGACCAGGGCGGCTAGCGTATTTTGAGAGGTGGTGGACTTGCCGATGCCTCCCTTTCCGTAGAATGCGATCTGACGCAGACCTGACATGTTGCTTCCTTCCTTCTTTCCATCCATAGCGGTTACCGCGACTTCAATGCCGGTCGGCAGATCCCGCCGCCTCGCACCGATCGTTTCAAAACTCGTGCCAATTTGGCCGGCTGGATCGAAGAAGAAATTTTATGATTGCTTTTCAGCTGTTTAACATTTGGCAAAAATATTAAATTGGCTAAATAAACTTGTGTCGCGGGCCTGACAAAGGCGACAGGAGATGTCGGATGGCGTTGAGTGAGACGTCGGCCGCGGAGCACGGAAAGAAGCTAGTCGTCAAAATCTGATGGAATAGATGCCCTCTCCCGATGCCATCGCAATGTGCCAGTTTGGTGCCAGAATCGACCAAGACACAGAGGGCATCCATGGAACAAGTTACCATCATTGGAATCGATCTCGCAAAGCAGGTCTTCCAGGTTCACGGCGCGGTGAGTCGGGAAAAGAAGCTGTCGCGCGCAGTTGCTGCCGTTTCTCGCCGGACAGCCCCGGTGCACGGTGGCGATGGAAGCGCGACGGCCCACGACTGGGTGCGTACGATCGGCGGGCTCGAGCATGCCGTCCGGCTCCTGCCGCCGGTCTATGTGAAGTCCTTTGCAAAGCGGCAGAAGAACAACTTGGCTGACGCGGAGGCGACCGCGGAAGCGGCCTCCAGGCCGACAATGCGCTTCGTGGCTGTCAAAACCGAGGAGCAACAGGCGCGGTCGATGATCTTCCGCACGCGCGACCTCTGCCGCCGCTGCCCCGCCTTGAAAACTGTCAGAAAATCGCATATATTTCTGACAGGACCATGGCCATGCAACGGTTAACCGAACAGATTCTTGCGCACGCGAAAGGGCTGCCAGAGGGCACGCCGGTCGCAGCTAAGAGCTTGCTTCACCTCGGGAATCGCGCCGCGGTGGATCAGGCATTGTCGCGTCTAGCCGAGCGGACGCAGTTGATCCGGGCGGGTCGCGGCGTCTATCTCCTTCCGGTCACGAGCAGGTTCGGCACCCGGGCTCCCTCCGTGGAGCAAGCGGTCGAGGCGCTTGCCAGCCAGCGCGGGGAGACCATCGTCCCGAGTGGGGCCGCTGCCGCCAACACCCTCGGTCTCACGACACAGGTGCCGGTCCGGTCGGTCTATCTGACTTCCGGCCGCACCCGGAAGATGAGCCTCGGCAAGCAGGTCGTCGAGCTTCGCCACGCGCCTCGTTGGCAGCTCGCCATGGCGCATAGGCCCGCTGGCGAGGCGGTGCGAGCGTTGGCTTGGCTTGGGCCGGAGAAGGCTGGGGCCGCCCTCCAGACACTGAAGCGGAAACTCCCGCCGGGCGCCTTCAGCGAGCTGGTCGCGGTAGCGCCGCAGCTTCCGACCTGGCTGGCGCGCAGCTTAGGCAAGGCCGCACATGGCTGATCTCTTTCTCCACCTCCCGATCGAGGATCGGCGGGAGGCGCTCGGCGTCGCGGCCGATCGGTCCGGCCGGCCGGCGCATCTCCTCGAGAAGGACGTGTGGGTGGTCTGGGCGCTCGCCACCCTTTACGGCTCGGCGCTCGGCGAACATCTGGTGTTCAAGGGCGGCACGTCGCTGTCCAAAGCCTATCAGGTCATCCGGCGGTTTTCCGAGGACGTCGACCTGACATACGACATCCGGGCGATTGCACCCGACTTGGTGGGCGACGACGGCGAAGCGTTGCCGGAGACCCGTAGCGAGGAAAAACGCTGGTCCAGCGAGGTGCGCAAGCGCCTGCCCAATTGGGTTGAAGGAAGCGTTCAGCCGATCATCGCAGATGCGCTCGCGGCTGAAGCTTTGGCGGCCGCCATCCGCGTCGAGGGCGAGAAGCTGTTCATCGATTACGAAGCCGCGACGGCTGGCTCCGGCTATGTGGCGCGGAGCGTGATGCTCGAATTCGGAGCACGATCGACGGGCGAGCCCGCGAGCTTGCGCGACATCGCCTGCGACGCGTCTGGCCTGATCGAGGGTGTGACCTTACCCACGGCTCGTCACATGCGTGATGCATGCGGAGCGAACCTTCTGGGAGAAGGCGACGGCCATCCATGTCTTCTGCCTGCAGGAGCGCCGGCGCGGCGATCGCTTTGCTCGTCACTGGCACGATGTCGCGCGGTTGGACGAAACCGGTTTTACCCCGTCCGCCTTTGCTGATCGCGATCTGGCGAACGCAGTGGCGCGCCACAAGACCATGTTCTTCGCCGAGAAAGCGCCCGATCGAACGCCCATCGATTACGTGGCGGCTGTCAACGGCGGTCTGCGGCTTGTGCCCGCAGGCGATGGTCTGAAGGCGCTTGAAGAGGACTACGCCCGCATGGTCGACGACGGGCTTCTTCTGGAAGACGCGGAGCCTTTCGAAGCGCTGATGGCGCGATGTGCCGATATCGCCGAGCGAGCCAATAGCATCCGCGAATAGAAAAAACTGGGGGGGACGGCGCCGTGCGAATTTCGCGGATCAAAATTACAAACTTCGCCAATCGGCGCGCTGCGGGCGGGAATGCTCGATGCGCTGATGGCGGTAGAGCCAAGCCTCGCCGATCAGCGCGAACAGGTGGTGCGCGTGTCGGCGGCGCTCGCTGTCGGCGGGCCGCTCGCCGACCTGGATCTGGCGAGCCTCGGTGGACGCGACGCGTCGCTTCTCCATCTTAATCTGTTGACGCCGCACTCGGCAAAGGGCTGCGAATATGATGTCGTGATCATGGTGGGACTCGATCTGGGCGGTTTGCCCTGGCGCAACGAGCAGCCGGCGGCGCGACGCGAAAGCCGACGGCTGTTCTATGTTGGCCTGACGCGGGCCCGCGACGAGATCCATATGCTGTATTCCGGTTACGTCGATACCGGCCGCGGGCGAAGGTTCGGCACCCCGTCCCGTGCAAGAGCGTAGCCGTCGACAAGTGTGGAGATCAGCTCCTTTGCATTGGGAAACCGTTATTTGAGGGTCGGGTCGAGCTTATCGCGCAACCAGTCGCCGAGGACGCTAACGGCAACGGCCGTGATGACAATGACGAGGCTTGGAGCGAGGAGCATCCAGGAGGCGCGGGTGATATACTCGCGGCCGGCCGCGACCATGACACCCAGACTGGTCATCGGCGGTTGAACGCCGAGGCCGAGGAAGGAGAGTCCGCTTTCCACCAGGACGATTTCCGGAAAGGTCACCGTCGCCCCCACGAGAAGCGTCGCCGCGCTGTTGGGCAGGATATGCCGCAGATAGACACGCAGCGGATGGGCGCCGAGCTGGCGCGTTGCGCTCGCATAGCCCTGCGCGCTGGCGGTGATTGCCAGTCCTCGTGCCAGCCGCGCATTCCGCTCCCAGCCATAAAGTCCCATCAGGGCGACGAACAGCGTCAGCGAATTACCGAAACAGGCGAGCATTGCCAGCGCCACGATTAGAAATGGTAGCGAAGCCTGTACGTCGATCATTAGCAGCAGGGCATGCTCGACGAGCCCGCGGAAATACGCCGCGATGAAACCGATCCCGGTACCGACCAACACGCTGATCGCAGTGGCGCCGAAGGCGACCAGCAAGCTGGTGCGGATCGAGTAGAAAAGGCGCGAGGCCACGTCACGGCCCAGATCGTCGGTTCCCAGGACGTGTAGCATCGTTCCACCAAAGCCGACGGGCGGCGCCAGGCGATGGCGCAGGTCGATGGAAGTGATCTCATAGGGAGCCATCAGCGGCGCGGCGAGCGCCGTGAAGAGCATGAGGAGAACCCAGCCGCCCGCAAGGAGTGTCGGCAGGTCCACCGAGCGAGGCGGCGGACGGTTGGTTTCTACAGTTGCCGTTTTCATTGCGATCCTGAGTTTGTTCCACGCAAGCGCGGATCGAACACGCCATAAAGCAGGTCCATCAGCAGGTTGGCCGACGTCATGGTCAGCGCCACGAGAAGGAGGATGACCTGCACCACGGCGAGATCACGGTTCGCAACCGAAACCACCAGCAATTGGCCGATGCCGGGCCAGCCGAAGACGCTTTCCACCAGTACGGCACCCGCGACCTGGCCGCCGAGCATCAGGCCGAACAGCGTCAGCACAGGAATGATCGCATTCGGAAAGGCATGGTGGCGAACCACCTGCCGCCACGTCACGCCCTTGGCGCTGGCCGCCACGATGTAGAGCTGCGACAGAACTTCGATCATGGCGCTACGCGTGAAGCGCGCGATAATGGCGGCCCCGCCCAAACCAAGCGTGAGCACCGGCAGTACGAAGCTTTCCGGCCGATCCGCGCCGCCGGACGGGAACAGGCCGAGCGTCACGGAAAAGATCAGGATCAGCAATAGCCCGAGCACGAAGCTTGGCACGGTGAAGCCGAACACGGTCAGCATCATCACCGATCGGTCGACCCAGGTGTCGCGATGCATGGCGGCGTAGGCGCCGACCGGAATGCCGATCAGCATCGTGAGCGCCAGTGCGGGCAGCATGAGCGCCAATGTCAGGGGCACGCGCTCGAACACAAGCTGCAGGGCCGGTTTTCCAGCCAGCATGGAATTCCCGAAATCGCAGTGAAGTGCCGCCAGGACATAGCGGACATATTGCACATACAGAGGCTGATCGAGCCCCCAATGCCGGCGAAACGCCTCAAGATCCGGGGCGCGGGCGCTGGGACCGAGTATCTGCAGCGCCGGGTCTCCCGAGGCCCGCAGCACCACGAATGTAAAGGTCACCACGATCAGGATCGACAGGCCGGCACGCAGGACCTTGGGGCCGGCGAAACGAAACACCGCACTCATCAATGCCTCACCAAATGGCAGGCGACCTGCCGTTCCGGTCCTAGCGGCAGGAGTTCGGGCAGGCTCTGGCGGCAGACATCGCGCGCAAGTGGACAGCGTGGATGAAACGGGCATCCGCACGGCCGATCGGTGGGGCTCGGCGGTTCGCCTGGCAACGCCACATAATGATCGAATCCGCCCGGAAGCCTCGGCATGGCCGAGACGAGCGCCTGCGTATAGGGATGGGCGGGTTGATCGATAATGGCGTCGGCGCGCCCCTGCTCGACGACGCGGCCAAGATACATGACGACGATCCGGTCGCTGACATGGCGAACGACCCGCAAGTCATGGCTGATGAACAAGAGGCCGAGCCCGAGCTCCTGCTGAAGATCCATGAGCAGATTGACGATTTGCGCCTGGACGGACAGGTCGAGCGCCGAGACCGGCTCATCGCAAACCAGAAGCGAGGGTTTTGGCGCGAGCGCCCGGGCAAGCACGACGCGTTGGCGCTGGCCGCCGGAAAGCTGATGCGGATAGAGCATGCCATGGCCTTCGCCGAGGCCGACGCCGTGGAGAAGCTCGGCCACACGTTGCTTGCGGCTTGCCGGATCGCCAATCCCGTGAATCGCCAGCGGCTCGGCGATGAGAGCGCTGACAGTCATTCGGCGGTCAAGCGCTGCCAAGGTGTCCTGAAAGACCAGCTGCATCTGGCGCCGCTGCGCGCGCCACTTTTTGCTGTCGATGCGCGGCAGCGGCAAACCCTGAAACAGCACACCTCCGCTGTCCGGCGGCTCCAGACCGAGCGCAATACGGCCGGTGGTGGACTTGCCGCATCCGGATTCGCCGACAATGCCGGTCGTCCGGCCCATCTCGACATCCAGCGACACGCCATCGACTGCAACAAGATATTTCCGCGGTCCGTAGAGTGGCGAGCCGAGCGGAAAGCGACGGGTGATGTTGTTGAGACGCAGCAGGGTCATTGATACGTGCCGGCGTCCAAACGAAGGCAACGCACCGAGTGCCGCGCGGCGACCTGCCGTGGTTCCGGTCGGCTCGTGCGACATACCGCGATCGCGTGCCGGCAGCGTGGCGCATAGGCGCATCCCGGCGACAGATTGCGTTGTGGCGGCGCGCCGGCAATGGCGGTCAACCGCATGCGCGGACCGTGCGAGGGCGGAATGGCACCGATCAGGTCGCGTGTATAGGGGTGCTCCGGCGCGGTCAGAAGCGTGTGTTTCGGTGCCGTTTCGACGATCTGGCCCGCATACATGACGCACGCCCGGTCACAGACGGCCGCCACCGCGGCGAGATCATGGCTGATCATGACCAGCGCCATGCCTGTGTCGCGTTGAATATCTTTGAGCAGCAGCAGGATCTGCGCCTGCACGGTGGCGTCGAGCGCGGTCGTTGGCTCATCGGCGATCAGCAGTTCGGGCCGGCCGGCGAGCGCGATGGCAATCATCACCCGTTGGTTCTGGCCGCCCGACAGTTCGTGGGGGTACGCGTTGAGCCTGCTTGCCGCAGCGGCTATCCCGACCTGGTCGAGCAGGCGGCAGGCCTCGGCACGGGCGGCGGCACCGCTAAGGCCACGGTGCAGGCGAAGCGCTTCGGTGATCTGCGCGCCGATGCGATGCACCGGGTTCAGCGCGCTGGCCGGATCCTGGAAGATCATGGCAATGCGTCCGCCGCGCACCCGATCCAAAACGGATTGTCGTGCGCCCACAAGATCGAGATCACCAATCCTGGCCTCGCCTCCGATCTCGGCGGATTTCGGCAGCAGGCCAAGAACCGCCCGCCAAGTCACGGACTTGCCGCAGCCGGATTCGCCAACGATACCCAAGGCCTCGCCTTTGTTCACAGCGAGATCGACACCGTGCAGCACAGGCACATCGCCGAACGCCACCCTCAAGCCAGCAATGCTTATGGCAGGTTTGGTGGCGGAAGCCCCGATGCCATGAGCGGGCAACAGCGCGGCGCCCGCGCTGTTGTGGAAAGACTTATGCAGCATGGAACTCAGGCCACCGGCTCAGGCGGCATCTTCGGACCGAGATACATTTGCGGCAACGGGTTGGGCTGCCAGCTGACATCCGCCTTCTGCCCATAGATAAAGGGCATGGAGTGCAGCGGCGTGATGCAAGGGTCCTCGATCTCGACAATGTCCTGCATCCGTTTGAAGGCCGCCTGGCGCTTGGCGAGATCGGTCGTCGTTTCAAGCTCGTGACCGAGCGCGTTAAACTCGGCATTGGTCCAGCCACCTGTTGACTGGAGGTCATTGGTCGGACCGATAATCTGCCACAGCATGGAAACGGGATCGGCGTAGAAGGCGCCGCCGGACGTGTCATTGATGCCGCCAATGTCGCCGACCTGCGTCCAGTTTTCACACATGATCAGCTTGACGTTGATTCCGGCAGCCTTCCACATCTCGACAAGCGCCTGGTTCTCGGCGAGCTGCATCGGATAATAGGTGCCGACGGAAGGGTATGGGATTTCCTCACCTCTGTAGGATGACTTGGCGAGCAGTTCCTTGACCTGCGCCGGATCATAGGACACCCCCTTGCGGTCGGGGTCGTTGATCTCGCCGAAGATCGGTAGCTGCCAGCTGGTCAGCGCTTTCGCCCGGCCGTCCCAGAGGCCGTCCGCCAGCGCACCGCGATCGATAGCGAGAGCGAGCGCGCGACGCAGATCGACATCTTTCAGGATGGGAGTCCTGAGCGGAGCAAATGTGAGAAAGCGGAACCACATGGCTTCGCCACCAACGATCGAGAGGTCGTTGACACCCTCAATTTCGGCAATGTGGTCCGGAGTGATGTCTGTGACGATATCGTAATCGCCCGACTTCAGTCCGGCGATGCGCGCGGCGATTTCCGGCAGCCGCTTGAAGCGGATCGAGGCAAATGGCGGCTGGCCTCCCCAATATTCGTCGTGCGCCACCAGCGTGATCTCGTCGCCGTTGCGGACCTCGCCGATCTTGTAAGGGCCGGTGCCGATCGGCTTCGCCGCCCAGGCGTCATAGCTGCTGGCGCCAGCCCGTGCCCTGGCGCTGATGATCTGCGTGCCCCAGGCGCCGAGCCGCTGGGCGAAGACCGGATCCTCTGTCCTGGTGATCAAACGGACAGTGCGATCATTGATCTTCTGCACATCGGCGAGCGAGGAGAGGAAGTTGGCAAACACGGCCGCGCCCGGCGCTTTTTCGCCGCGCAGTCGATCCGGCCCGAGCGAGAAGACAACGTCATCCGCCGTCATTGTGGAACCGTCATGAAACTTCACATTGTCGCGCAACCTGATCTCATGGATCGTGGCGTCAATTTGCTTCAATGATGTCGCGAGCGCGAAATTCAGGCGAAAATTGTCGTTGTAGTCGGTCCGTAAAAGCTGATCGAAAATGCTGTATTGCACCCGCCAGGAAACGTTGGCGATGGAGGAGCCGTCCACCGGTTCCAGAATTGTGCGCAGGTCCTGAACGGCAATATTGAGGTTCGGCCGCCGGCCGGTTGCCGCCATGATCGTGTTCGGCAATGCTATTGCGCCAGCCGCCATGGCGGTCATGCCGAGAAATCTGCGACGTGTCGTTTGCATATCAAAATCCCCTCTCTTTCAGTCGGGATGACAATCGGAGCGAATGAAATCCGCTCCCGAGACGGGATGAGACATAGCGCGGTTATGTGACGGTTTTTTGCAGGTTTGAGACGGATTGTGTTGGCTCTTGAAATCAAAAGGAAAAAAATGTTTCACGGTTGGGGCAGCCGTGAGGGCTGAAAGAAGAGGATCAAGTAGAGACCAGTGCGGGGTTGTGACGGTTTTGCGGATATAGAACTTCAACACCGGCGGCTTCGATCTTGTCCAGCATGTCCGATGCAGGCCTCCGGTCGGTGATGATCGCGGTAATCGCCGAATGGGGCAGGATGCGGTAACGCGCCGACAAGCCGAATTTGCTGTGATCGGCGAGAATGACAATTTTCCGTGCTTGCTCGCAGAGCGTCGCAGCAAGCTCCTGTCCGACCTGTTCATGGTCGAAGACGCCATTCGGATGCACCGCATTGACGCCGATAAATGCGACGTCGATCTGCTGTTCGCGGAGTGTACGCAAGGCGGTGAATCCGGTTACGGTCCGGAAATCGACATTGAAATCGCCCCCCAGCATGACAACGCGATGCCGATAGCCTTCGGCCGCGGCGATGGCAGTATCGACCATGTTGGTGACGACGCGCATTTCCGGCAGGGCCGATATGCGGCTGGCCAACGACAGAATGGTGCTGCCGCCCCCGAAGAAGAGATTCTGACCGGGCTTCAGAAGACCCAGGGCGATCTCAGCGATGGTGCTTTTTTCCGCGCGCTCGGAAACAGCTCGCGATGAGATGGCCAGCAGCTTTGGCTGTTGCGTTGCGACCGCGCCACCATGGACCCGTGCGACCAAGCCATCCTGCTCGAGCCGTTTGATATCCCGCCGCGCAGTCTCTTCTGAAATATTGAACCGCTGCATCAAATCTCGGATGCGCACTTCGCCATTCGCCTGGATGATTTCAACGAGCCTTTTATGACGATTGTAACTAAGCGACATGCTTCTCTCTCTCGCGGCATTCGAAAAAAGACTATTCAGTTCGCTGCGCAAATGTCACGTCAGGGCGTCACTCTCACAGGCCGTTGAGCGGCTTAAGGTGCGCCGCAGAGCTTTTGCCAGCCTTTCGTTTTCCGTCCGACTTCGAACCGTCAGGCGCAGATATCGATCTGCGTCGTTCATGGCTTGATAGCCGCATTCTCTTACGAGGACGGATTCGAACAGAACGAGGCGGCGCTTGAGCTCGGCAGCGGATACCGAATTTTCAGGCAGCCGGCACAAGATGAAATTCGTTTGCGAAGGTACGACGTCGAGGCCCGGTACCGTCCGCAGCTCCTCGATGAACAGCTCTCTATCTTCTCGCAACATGTCTAGACTGTGTTCCAATTCCTCTGCAAATTCGGGAAGCAGGAACAGTGTGTATTCCGCAATGCCGTTAATGTTCCACAGCGGCAGTTTCCGGCGCACGGCGGCAACGAGGGTGGGATCGCCAGCCATGAGGTAGGCGAGCCGGATTCCGCCAAGTCCGAAGACCTTTCCAAGGCTCTTCACCACGATCAAATTGGCACAGGACGGAACCAGAGTCTCAACGCTGTTTGGTCGGCCATCAGCGGGAAAATCAATGAACGATTCATCCACGATCAGCCGTCGCCCTCGAGATCCTAGGGCCTCCGCCAGCCATGCCACGTCAGCATGATCAACAAGTCGACCGGTCGGATTGTTTGGATTTACAACGATTGCCGTATCCGCGCCTGTCGCCAGTACGAATTCCAGGAAAGCTCGAACGTCGAGATCGAAATAGGGCGGGGTGAGGACGAAGTTGTTCTTTTGTTCGTCATCGAGAGGTGTTTGAAAGCCGGCGAACGTCGGCACGGGAATCGCGATTGTTGGGTTCAGCGTTGAATAGAGCGCCTGGATGAGGTCGGTCACCCCGTTTCCGACTGCAATAAAGTCCGGCTGCTGCGAGGTCATCGTGCCAACAACTGAAGCGATATCGATCTGCTGAGAAGGATAGCATGTCAACACGCCTTCGAGCCTCGCCGCCAGCCGATCGTAAAAAGTCTTGGGAGGGAAGCGGGTATTGCAAAGAAGCATGTGCTCGGCGATTGGCTTGCGCCAATAACCTCCGACGCTCGTTTCCAGACGCCGCAGCACGTTCTCCTTGTCACACCGAAATTCCGCGATGGATGCGTCGACACCGTCGCAAATATCGAGCAGCTTGGAGCCAACATTCAGCACATTGTCAGGCAACGCTACGTCCAGCTGGGACAGGCCCGCGACTAACGTACTCAAGGCCTGATGCAGAGATGCCGCGGCGCGGCTTTCGGCCAGAAGATTGCGTAGAACATCAGCACTCAATCGATAAATCCCGGTCGGAGCGTCGGGCCGCCAAGCGGAGCCGCGCAAACCTTTGTTGACATCGATACCGTCAAGAACCTCACTGTCGAAAAGCGGCGTTCCCCATATCAGGAGGGTATCGCCATCATGTTGGCAAAACTTCTCAATGAGATCGCCGTCATGCGCGTCGTGCCACGAAAGCGTATTTGTGCTGTCCTGCAGGCGGAACCCAGCGAATGTGCCGCTGCTCAAGTTTTCAACGAGAGTGACATCTTCAATGCCGTTTTCGACACAGGCGTTGACGAGACGGTCCAAGAGCGGCTGACCGTTGATAGGAACCAACGGTGCATCGTAGCTGCCACTCCACAGATGTATTTTTGGCCCTGCGAAATCGAGGATAAAAATAGCACGGGTCGTATCGGCCATCTCGGACTCCTTTCTTCTGAAGGAAACAAAAAGAGCGCGTAGAAGCGCCCATTCCCAAAATCAAAACGACCCACTGGCGCTCGAAGTATCCCGTGATGCGTTCATACCGGCGTCATCCGAAGCCTATAGGGGGCTTTGGTTTCGATCGGTCTCTTCCAGGTGCAACATGACCCACACCAATCCATCCAGGCCTACCGCTCGTTTTCAGACGCCTGCCTCGATAAAGCCGCGCGCTCCTACGAAAGCGATTCTGATCCTCATGGACGGCGTAAGCGCGGACTATTTCGAAAAGCACAAACATCGGTTGCCGACGCTTCTTCGTTTGGCAGGAGACGGTCTGTCCATCACTCGCCTGCGCTCAACGGTGCCGGGAACGTCGATGCCGGGGCGCGCAAGCATGCTAACCGGCGCGGCGCCTCAAGCGAACGGGATCTACGGAAACCACATTGTGCGAGATGGCTCGTTTGTCTGCGCCGACGCGTCTGATCTGCGGGTTCCGACCATTGCAAAGCTTGCCAAAAATAGCGGGCTTGATGTCGCGTCCATCGGCGCTGGGTTGATCGACCCAGCCGATTGCGATGTCTTCGTGCCGGCCTGGTGGGAACGAGGGTTTCTCCAGGGAAGCCGGTCATTTAAGAGCCTGCCCGAAAACCGCATCGCTCGCTCGCGCATGATCAAAGATCCAAATGGACGGTTGCGAGCCGCCGGCGTGCTCGATCTCTTCGGCTTCCCGTCCAGTAGTGACACCGTTGCGAGCACTGCTCTCGTTGCGGGCCTGGCCGCGGATCATCTCATGATCGGGGCTGCAGGAGCGCTGGCTTGCTCGGAGAACCCGCCTGATCTCATTTTGACCGAGATCGACATGACGGATTCGATTCAGCATCAGTTCGGATACGAAAGCGAGGCGGCACATTGGTCTATCGCCGCGGCCGACATGATGATTGGCGCTCTCATCGAAGGACTGAGGCGAGTCGGGCGGGAAGACGATTACGCGATCGTAGTCGCAAGTGACCATGGACATAGCGCCGTCCACACAACCATTTATCCGGATGCGATCATCCCTGACTTGCTTTGGGAAAGTGAAGGAGCGACGCTCCATGTCCTGGTTGACGGAGCTCATGACCGCAGAATCGCAGACGGACTGTTGGCGCGCTTCCAAGTGGAGCCGTGGTCGAGCGACCATGTTCCGGTAAATGAACGTGATTGCATAGCGACCTATGTCGCACCTCCTGGACACTCCTTCGAGGAGACCGTTGGAGACACGCAAGAAGCTGGCCCGACGGGCAGACCTCGATACTTGTCCACCCACGGTTTTCGACCGGGCAGCGCGGAGGACGATCGGATATGCCTGTTGAGCATCCCTGGAATGCAACCTTGCAATATTGCCTGGGGCTCCGCTGAAGAGTTCACGCCAACCATTGCTCAGATCTTGGGATTGTCCGACGCCCCGTTTTCGGCAAAGGGTCTTCTGTAAAATGCCCGCAAGCGACCGCCTGCGGGCTCGCATATTCGTCATGAGAATACCTCTTTGAAGAATATCCCAAGGTTGGCCAACAGCCAGAACTTCCGGCCAAACGAGTCTGAAGGATTTCGTCGTCCGGCCTCGAACCAACGCCGCAAAGCAGCAGGATCGAACAAATCTCCCAGTGGAGAGTCCTTATCAAACAGCAGCCTTCGATATTCCGTTGCTCCCTCGCCAACGGCCCACTGACCCAGTGGCAGCGGAAATCCCATCTTTTTGCGAGATAGAACAGATCTGGGCAAGACGCTCCGGTATTCCCTTCTTAAGGGGAATTTTGAGACATCGAGACGTTCGCTGAAGGAAGCAACCGGATGCCACAGTGCCTGGACCGAAGCGATTGGAGACCTCCACCTCAACCGCTGTGAGCCGGGCATCGCCATTGCGGCGGTAACGAGCTGGTGATCGGTATAAGGAACGCGAGCCTCAAGCCCAGCTGCCATTGTGGTGTTGTCAACCATTTCCAGCAATGCGGGCAAATGCGTAGAGACGAGAACATATGAGATCTTGCTAAAGAAATCTCCGCCGGCCTCTGCAAATTGAGTCGAGAAGTGATCGAACAGAGCCATCTCGTGCTCCCTTCGTATCCGCCCATCGATAGCAAGCGAGCGGATTTCATCGGTCGGGAAGTAGCTGTAGCGCTCCAGGAAGAACTGCAGCTGACTGCAATGGACGCCGAGTCCGAGGCGTCGGCGTGCGATCTGGGCAAGAGCAGGTGGCAATGCGGCGATGATCTTGCTTCGATTGTAATCATACGGCGTACGGAACAATCGGCTGTAGCCAGCAAAAATCTCATCGGCACCCTCGCCGGTGAGGACGACCTTATGCTCCTTCGAAATCGCCTTTGCGAGCGTAAACATTGCGGTTTCGTTATGCATCCCAAGCGGATGTCCGCGCAGGCGCACCAGCTCCGCTACGGCGTTGACATCGGATGGTTCTCCAATCGGGACGACCCGGTGAGTGAGCCCGAATTCTGCTGCGACCTCCATCGCATAGGCCGTCTCGTCATAATCGGCGGGCTCGACCTTGCCGGTATAGCAGATCGGACGGATTTGGGAGCGGGTGGACGCCTCATAGGCGAGGATGCTCGAGTCAAGTCCACCGGACAACAATGCGGCGACCGGTACGTCAGACACCAGCTGACGTTCGACGGCGCTTCCAAATAGTCTCCTTATGTCGGAATAGTCCGGCTTCGATCGCGAAATGCGCTCCGACAGATTCCACCAACGTTCGGACGTGTGTCGCCCATTCCTTATTGCGAGGAGATGGCCGGGCTCTAACTTGGAGATCCCGGCGAACAGCGTCCTGGCACCGACAACCGCGCGATAGGAAAGAAAACTGAGCGCGCCGATGATGTCGGGTCCGCGTATCAGGCCCGGCCAGCGAATGAGAGCGTTCGGCTGCGATGCAAAGAGAAGGCCAACATCGCAGATCGTGTAGTAAAGGGGTTTTACCCCCAAACGATCTCGGGCGATGAGAGCAAGCGAGTTCCGGGGATCGAAAAGCGCGAAGGCAAACATCCCGTCAAGGCGGTTTAAGAATGACTTTCCCCAAGCAATATAGCTAAGAATTAGAACCTCGGTGTCCGACACCGTCGAAAAGGAAAAACCCATATCCCTCAATTCAGCTCTAATTTCCCGATAGTTGAATATCTCGCCGTTGTACGTCACCACCACTCCGGTATTGTCATCGCGATAGGGCTGATTGGCGCGAGAATGAGCGTCGACAATCGATAGCCGTCGATGCGCGAATGCGACCGATTGATCAATGTATAGGCCGCTGGCATCAGGCCCGCGATGAGCGAGAGCCTCAGCGCAACGCTCAACGGCCTCAGCACAAACGGGTGTTCCCTCGTTTTTGAGGACTATCCCAAAGATTCCGCACATTGGGGTCGCTCTCTTGGCACGAATAACGCCAACTACGTGCTCGGCTTTTCGCCGATCATCTGGATGCAGCCATCGCCGAACCAGAAGCGGGCCAGCGGGTGGTCATAATGACGGTACATCGGAGCGAGAAAGCGCCGAAGATTATGGAAATTTTTTGTATACCTTGAGATCCTGCGGATCTTCTCGAAGCCGCACTCGCCATACCAGCCTCGGATTTGCACCTCTGTGAATGCGAACCCGTGATAGGTCGGCGCCTGGAAACGATCCCGGATCGTCACGAACAAATCATCATCAAAAAGACTCCGAAAGAATTCGTTTTCGCCAGGCATATATTCTTTCTCTTCGCCGTCCTTTATTCGCAATAGCCAGTTGATGGCTTCGCGTGCGGTGGATGCATCCAGATTGTCAATGGAACTGCGGAATTGTTCGTCGCTTTGGTGGAGTTCTCGCAAGTGATTGATGCATCGGTAAATGACGCCGTTGGCGGTGCCCATAATCGTTAAAAAGAAGCTGCCGCCGGGGCGGGTTACACGGGCAAGCTCTTCAAAGCCTTTTTTCGGATTGCTGGTGTGCGGCAAAACCCCTGCGCAATGGACAAAATCGAAACTGAAGTCGTCAAACGGCAGATCGAGCACACTGCCAGCGACCAGTTCTGAGCGCGGCCCAAATCGGCTGAGCCGTTTGCGCGCGCAATCCATCCAATCATTGCTCAATTCAAGCGAAACAACGTTTCGTGCCCCCTTGTCGAGAAACGCATAGGACGCATTCGCGTTGGAGCCGCAGCCCGCGTCCAGGACATCAAGACCGCGGAAGCTACCGGTAGGCAGGCCGAAATATTCCTCCTCGATTAGAGAGACCAACCTGTCGAATATGTGGTCGTCATTCTCCTGCTGGCGCTGGTAGCGATCAAAGACGGTGCGAGTTTCGGCCTCGAAAGAGTTTTCCATGTATTCTCTTCCCTATAGCTGCAAACTGATTCACTTTGTGAGTAAGGCGACAGATCCGGCTGCGGCGAGTGTAAGGTTACCCAAGCGCACCGCACTGCCGGTACCTGGAAATTTGAAGTTTGAAAGATGCAGGACCGACAGCACAAACCCTGCACCGATCAATAGGTTGCCCAGGCCTTGCACCGGCAAGTGATGGTCGGCGACGAAGAGCAACGCCAACACGAAGAGATTATTGTTCAACGGCAATCCTCTGCCGAATCCGTCAGCGTCCAGTCCGAACGTCGAAAAATAGCTGAGGCGCAGAGCCCCTGACAGGATGAGGCAGTTGGCAGCCAACAATGCGAGAACGGAGAACGCGTTGAAGGACAAAATCAGAACCGCTGGAAAGACGGCTGCGTAGACCAAATCAAGCAGCCCGTCCAACGCGCCACCCAGCTGTGCCATCAAAGCGGACCGGTTCGGGGAACTCTTCGCGACCATGCCGTCGGCATCATCTGCCAAAAGAGCCCACAAGCCGAAACAGATGCCAATCTCGAAGCGCCCGATCAAAGCAAGGTAGATCGCCGTGGTGGCCAATATCAGCCCAAGGGCTGTAATGGCATTTGCAGCGTCGAACAGATAGCGGATCATCCTCCTACCCCCGCCACGGCGGCCGGCGCGTCGGCACTATGTCTGTGAGGTCGCTCGAAGGCGAAAATCCTTTCCGCTACCCGCAGGTCCTGTTCACTGTCGATCTCGTACCATCGCAAATCGTCACATCGCGCCGCGGCGAGTTGCAGTCCGCGCTGCTCGATGAGATGCGCGAGCAGCTCCTCGGTATAGGCTTTGATTGCGCCCGAGCCGATCAGGTCGTGGAGGACCGGGACGATCACCGTTTGGAGTTCGGCGCCAGAGAACCGGATGAGGTTCATCATCTTGAAGAGCACCGGGGTGCCTGATGCCAGATTTGCCGCCGTCTGCTTCAACCGGACTTCGGATATGAAGCCGTCGCTGGAAAGGACGGCCGCGGATCCTTCCATGGATGGATCGAAGGGCGCGACCGCAGCGGCATTGGGCGCCTCGACCCTGATCAGGTGGCGCAGCGCATCTTCTTCGAAGAAGACGTCACCTTCGAGGAGATAACAGTCGCCGGAAAGAAGCGTGTCGCGTGCCAGCCAGAGCGAGTACGCGCTCCCTGTCTTGTCGAAGACCGAGGACTCGACATAGTTGATGTCAAGTCTGCCGAAGCGTTCGCCACAGGCATGGCGAATGGCATCCTTGCGATAGCCGACAACAATCGTCACCTCTTCAACTCCCACCGTCTGAAGGTTCCACAGTGCATTGTGAAGTATCGGTGTGCCGTTGACTTCGACGAGGGGCTTGGGACACAGATCGGTCAGCGGACGCAGGCGGGAGCCGAAGCCGGCAGCGAGAATGACGGCTTTCCTGGGAGCAGCGGGAGGCATCTCATTCACCTCTTTCGTTTTGTTGCGGTGTCATTTCCAGGCGTTGAGGAATTCGACGAGCCGGGCCAGGCCGGTCGCGAGTTTTTCAGGTGGAATTCCATAGGACAGGCGCAGGCCGGCGGGGTCACCGAACGCGGTGCCCGACACAGCTGCGACGCCAGCTTCGGCAAGCAGAGCCGTCACGATATCGTCGGCTGTCGTTGAGGTACCGTCTTCCGATCCCGGTCGCAGCAGACGGGAAAGGTCGAGATAGAAATAGAAGCCGCCTTGCGCCCTGGCGACCGGGACACGCGTCAACGAAGCAAGCACGTCAAGACCCACCCGTCTGGCGCTTGTCAGGCGTGAACGCAGCTTGCCTTCATAGTCCGATCCATCCCTTTGCAAATGGGCGAGCACCGCGTGCTGGGCAATTACGTTTGGATTCGAAGTGGTGTGCGATTGCAGGGCCTTGACGGCATTGATCACCTCTTTTGGACCCGCCAGATAACCGATGCGCCAGCCGGTCAATGCCAGCGATTTGCTGAAGGAGTTGACGATCAGCGCGCGTGCTCGAATTTCGGGAGCGACCGAGACGATCGGATGGTGGGTATGATCCTCATGCACGAAGGCGCCATAGCACTCGTCGAAAATGATCCACAGGTTGCAGCTGACCGCCAATTGAGCGATGGCCATCATGGTCTCAACATCGTAGACCGCACCGGCCGGATTGCTGGGCGTGTTGACGACGATCGCCCGCGTTCGTTCGGTGACCGCCTCCTTGATGTGCTCGGGGCGCGGGACGTAACCGTTGGATCTGGTGTCGACGAAGACCGGTGTGCCGCCGGCGATTAGCACCTGGGCCGGAAACGTTGTCCAGTAAGGCGCCGGGATGATGACCTCGTCGCCCGGGTTCAGCAGCACCATTGCGGCATTGAACAAGGCCTGCTTCGCTCCGGACGTCACGGCAACTTCCTCGGCCTTCCAGATCTGTCCGGTATCGAGGGAGATCTTCCGCGCCAGTGCCTCGCGCAGCTCCACCATGCCAACCGTATCGGTATAGCGATTGACGCCCTTATTGATGGCGTCGATCGCGCCGTCGCGAATCGTGGGAGCAAGCTCGCTCCAGATCTCGCCGGCGGTGAGATCGATGATCTCCTTGCCAGCATCGGCCGCCGCTTTTGCGGCAGCGCGCGCCGCGGCGGTACCCGATGTGCCAAACAGGTTTGTCCGATGCGCAAGCATGTGCGCTCCCGTTTTCGTTTTGCTTTTCAAAAGACGGGCTGGGCCTGCTACCGGACGCCGGTCGCCGTCTGCGGCAGATATTTCTCTTCCGCCGCTGAGAGTTCCTGGTAATTGAGCAGATCGAAGAGTTCGTCGAGCGTCGCCACCTCGTCCTCGATACCGGCGGTACTTTCTTCGCGGAGGATGCGGTCGCAGACCTGGCGCATGGCCGAGATCGCCGCGCGCATGTTATGGTTCGCCCAGATGACCGTGGAGATTCCGGCCGCCCGATACGCGGAGACCGGTGTGCGGTAATATTTCGTAGGCACGATCACGACCGGAAGGTGGTTCTGCCAGGCGCGCGTGAAGGCGAAAATCTGCTCAGCGTTGGACTTGCGGGAATGAATCAGAATAGCATCGGCGCCGGCCTCAGCGTAGGCTTGTGCTCGCGCCAGCGCCTCATCCTCTCCGCGGCCGGCGATGAGCGCCTCGATCCGGGCGACCAGAACGAACTCCGCATCCGGCACTTGGTCCTTCACCGCCTTAAGCCGGCCGCAGAACTCGGGAATATCGGCCAACGGGTGCCGATCACCGATGAACGAGTTCATTTTCGGGAACGCCGTGTCCTCGAGACATATGCCGCTCGCGCCATGTTGGCGCAGCTTGCGGGCGACCAAACGGGCATTGTTGAAGTTCCCGAACCCGCTGTCCCCGTCGACGAGGACTGGAATGTCCACCGTGTCGGAAATTCGCTCAACGACATCGACGAGTTGGGACCAGGAAGCTTCGTTCGCATCTCGATATCCGAGACTGGATGAAATCGAGAGGCCGGACGCCCAGAGCGCCTTGAAGCCAGCGCGCTCGGCAATCGCCGCCGAAAGGCCGTCATGAGCCTCCATTGCGAAGGCGAGTTCACTGGACGCGATCATTCGGCGCAAGCTCTCGCGCGTCTGCGCACCAGACTGCCTCTCCACCATGCGGTCTCACCTCCACCGACGCTGTCCAGCCGACAAGCCTGTCATCGCCTGCCGCACGAAGTACTTTCAGAGGCGAACCGCTCTGCCCACCGATCGGCGATCTGCCACTGTCGTGCACCCATACAGAATCAATGAAGCAAGGCGCGTGCCGAATTGGCGAACCACCTACGCCGCACCAGTTCTCCATACCGGCGGCCAGGTACCCTCTCGACCCCTTGGTCGGGCTTGCGACATCCTCGTCCAACTTCGGACACAAGAGGGGTCGTGGGAGTGGCTATTCGTCTGCGCCGTGGCGGGCGTCCCGTCAGGCTGCCGATCAACGGTCGAGATGGCCAGAGAGCGGAAGACCGGCGGTCCGTGCAGGCAAGGTGACGGACGGCGTTAGTCTTCGATACCCACCATCGCCAGTCGGCTTGATTATATATCCAGGCCGCATGGACCATCGTCGAGCATCGGCACGCAAGATTTCAGGATCCCGGTGGCCGCCCCGAACTTCAAGCCTTGACCTAACCAAGCGACTTGTTGATCGATGGGATGATCTTGTCTCCCCAGAGCTCAATCTGGCGTAGCATCGTCTTTTGGTCGAAATCTCCCAATTGGGTCTGAATTGCGATCTGGTCCGGCTTCAGGATACTTATCTCCTCCAGCAGGCGATCGATGACGCGACTTACGCTGCCGATCGGCAGGTTCTGGCGCATGGTCTCGAACGACAGATCCTGCTGCGTCGGTGTTTCCTGCAGCAGATAGCCGTCCCGGCTCTGCTGGCGGCGCTGATGAAGTGCTTCAGATAGCCGGCGCTGGAAGCGGGCGTTGTCGAGATAGCTGTCGATCTCCGCCTGATCGTCGCTGGCATAGCAGCAGCGCAGAAGCCCTATCTTGGCCGCGGTGACATCCTTACCCCGCGAGGCCGCTGCTGCCACGATGGTCTCACGCAGCGTTCTCACGTTTTCCAAGCCGTTGTGGAACGCCGTGACGAAAAGATTGTGGCCCTCACGATAGGCCCGGCACATGCTTCGCGCGGACCCGCAGGCGATCCAGATCGGTGGGGCTGGCCTTTGGACGGTGCGCAGCGAAATGGCCGTTAAAGGTATCTTCTCATACTGGCCATTGTGCTCGAAGATCTTCTGGTTGAGGCCCTTGAGAAGGATATCCAGGTATTCCGCAAACACGGCCGGCGCCTGATCGACATCGACACCGAAGCGCTCGAACTCGAACTGCTGGTATCCCGAGCCGACGCCGAGTTCGAGGCGGCCGTTCGAAACGATATCGGCAAAGCCGATCTCGGAGAGCAGGCGCTGCGGTTGATATAGCGGCAGCACACACACGCCGGTGCCAAGCCGAATGGTGCTCGTAAGGCCGGCACAGTGTGCCACCATCATCAAGGGCGAGGGAACCAGGCTGTAATTGTTGAAGTGGTGCTCGGCGAACCAAGCGGTGTTGAAGCCGGCCTGCTCCGAAGCGATTGCCTGTTCTATGGAGTTACCGATGACGCTGTCGCACGATTGATGATAGCCTCGCTGGGCCGCCAAGATGAATGTCGCGAATTCCATGGCGTGTCCTCGTTTACACAAAGTGGGCAATCAAGCCTTCGACTTGTGCCGATTGCGGTGGGCCGCGGTATCGATCCGGCCTGGCGGCGACGTAGTGGACGGTCTTGCGCAAAGCCGCTTGTCGTTCGGCGGCCGCAGGCAAGCGCCAAAACTTGGCTAATGGTTCGACCCTGATGACCAGTTTTCCGTCACCGAGGAAGGCGATCACTTGGCAAGCCGCGCTTGGCACGTGCCATCCAGCCGCAGTCTCAATGCTCGAACCTCGTCGGCTTCGACGAACCGCAACCCGTCGCCGGCGAACATTCCGTTGGATCTTCTTGATCGGTTGACTGGGCGTTTCGCGCGTCAGCCAACGAGGTCAAGCCGCCGTCCACGTAGAGGGTCGAGCCGTTTACGTATGAGGCATCAGGCGAGGCCAGAAAGAACACTGCCTCGGCGACGTCTTCGGGCTCTCCCATCCGCCCCATCGGGATGCGCCGTGTGATCGCTGCGGAATCGATGCAGCCGGACTCGACTAACTGAGCCATGTCAGGCGTACGGATGTACCCAAGAGCGACGGTGGCCGTTCGAATGCCGACCGAACCGAGTTCGGCCGCCATGCACCGGGTCAGAATGTTCATACCCGCCCTGGACGCCCCATAGGCATGGCGCGGCACAAAGGGCAGGAAGCTATTGATCGATCCAAGATTGAGGATTACGCCGCCGGCGTCCATCGACTTGATCGCCTCGCGCGCGCAGGTGAAGGTGCCGGTAAGATTGACGTCCAGCACCCGCTCGATCTGTTGCGGGATTTCGATCCCTCGCACAAACGTATCGGCAACAGCAGCACAGTTGACGAGGGCCTCGATGCGACCGAAGCGCCCCCGTATTTCCTCGAACAGCGCCACCACCTCGCTCTCGACCGCCACGTCGACGGATTTCGCCACGTGTCTGCCGCCCAGCAAACCAGCGAGTTCTGCCGCCGCAGCACCATCTCTATCGGCGATGACGACCGTGTCGGAGTTCGCGGCGAAGCGGCGAACGACGGCGGCGCCTATACCGTTCGCGCCGCCCGTCACGACCACTGTGCGCGCGCCAGTTCGTTCGGCCGGCCGGAAGAGTTCGGCTCGAGGCGTCTCGTCGACCGGCGGGTGCGCGTCGCCCGGCTGGTTGAACGACATCCAACCGCCGTCGACCATCAGCACCGATCCGGTGATGTAGCCCGTCTGTGCGCTGGCCAAAAAACGCACGGCCCGAGCGATCTCGTCGGGGCGCGCCATTCGTCCCATGGGCACGCGGCGGCGCACGGCCGCGAGGTCCATCTTGCCCGCGCGTTCCAGTTCCGCCAGCATCGGCGTGCGCACGTATCCTGGGGCTACCGCCGTTACGCGGATGCCGCGCGAGGCCCACTCGCATGCAAGCGACCTCGTGAGAGCGATCAAGCCCGCCTTCGAACTGGCATAGGCGTTGCGCTTGGGATTGCCGAGCACGCCCGCCAGCGAAGCGACGTTGACAATGGCAGCGCCGGGCTGCATGCGCCTCGCCGCTTCGCCGGCCATGATGAAAGGCCCGATCAGATTTGTTGCAAGCACGCGTCGGAAGGCCTCGAAACCGGTGTCGACAGTCGCAGCCATGGCGGGTCCTGTCGCCGCGTTGTTGACGAGAACATCGATTTTCGCGAACTGCGCTTCGATGCGGCCGTATAGGGCGACAATGTCCTCTTCTCGTGAGACATCGCATTCGAGGCCCAGATGCGGATGGCCGAGACCGCCGGCCAGTTCAAGAACGCCGCTGCCAGGAAGGTCCACCGCAACGACGATGTCTCCATCGGCGGCGACGATCTCGACTAGCGCACGGCCGATTCCGCCTGCCGCACCCGTTATGATGACGACCCGTCCTGCCTGCTTCATATGAACCTCTCCGCAGCCAGCGTCAGAGATATCGACGCGAGTCAGCCGCAAGACCAGTCGCGGACGTCCTGGTGACGGCGAGTTTCCATACCGGGTAGACGTGTTGCGTTCCGGGACCACTCCCGCGACGCGGCTCCGCAATTGGGAGCCTTGGAAAGCATTGTGGTGACATGCATGGCATTTTCATTTTGATGACGAGCTGCGGCGCTTCCTGAGCGCGTAAACCGGGTCATTGGGATGCGCTGCTCCGATCGGTTGCCGCAAGCCGAACCGTTCTGCCTCGGGGACCGCTGGTGGGGTCTGCTCTTCGATCCAATCGTAAACGACGGTCCGTTCGGCAATGCGCCACGCCCCTTCCCTCTTCTGAAAAAGATCGCAGTAACGGCCGCAGAGAAGCACCTGGCGTGCTTCTCCGTCGTTGTCTGGTCCGCGTTGCAGCGCGGTGAAATAGCTTTCGACCACGGCCTCCGACGGGTCGATGAATTCGATCAAGACGTTCGTGATCTGGTGGATTAAGCGCGGTCCGGTTTTGAAGAGACCAAGCGCAAACTCAAAGAAGCCCTCGGCTGAGCCGCGATAGGCACCGTGATTGTCATGCGCATCGGGCCAATATGCACTGCGCAGCGCAGCCTCATCCGCGCGGTCTATGCCGCGGCAGTACCGATAAAGGCAGTCGCGGATCGCCTCGCGGTCGCGCAGTTCGGTGATTTTTGCCTGGCCCATCGCTCTGTCGCAAATTTGAGATTGGAAGAAGGCGTTTCGTGCCTCTAGGTGCGTGCAAGGACGAACCGATCGGCAACTAAAGAAGCCAGAACGGAGACGAACTTCACGTGTCGCGTGCGTGTCATTGAGGTCTCGATGCCGGAGAGGAGGTAGGCAGGGAAGCGGCCGGACATCTTGCCTTGCGGTGTGGGGCCACGTCTCGTCGATTCCACCTAAGCTTCCCCAGCTCTTGGTTGCATGGCGGCTGGTTCGAACCGCGCGGCCGATGTGCGATCGATTTCCAGCGCACTTTCGGGGCAGGATCGCACCGCCCGTGACGCGAGCAGTTCGTCCCCTTGCGCGACATTGATGTCGCCAAGCAGGACGTAGCCCTCATCATCAAGCTTGAAGATGTTCGGCGCTTGCGCCCAGCATCGTGCGTGACCCTGGCATTTGGCTTTGTGGACGACGATGTGCATGGCGCTCCCCCATTGTCTGTGCCGCAGCTGAAGGCTGCCTTGGTCAGGACCAGTCGACGATCAGATTTTCGATCCCAAACACATGGCCGCCATAGGCGACGGGCGCTGTACCTTCCTTGATCCGGAAGGCCGGGAGGCGCGCCAACCATTCCTCCAGGCCAATAACAATCTCTCGCCGGGCAAGGTGTGAGCCAAGGCAGCGGTGAGGACCATAGCCAAAGGCGGCGTGGCGGTTGTCCTCGCGCATGAGATCGATCGTGTCGGGACATTCGAATTCCGCCGGATCGCGATTGGCAATCATCGTGGCGCAGGAAACATAGTCCCCCTTACGGATCGGCGCGCCTTCGAAGTCGATATCTTTTCTTGCCACCCTGATAATCTGCACGGTCGGATAGGCACGCAGCAATTCTTCGGCTGCGAGCACGATTCGGTTCGGTTCGCTCCGCAGCAGTTCCTGTTCTTTGGGATGACGCGCGAGAAAGGCCAGGTCAAAGCCAATCGCTGCAGCGACCGTGTCGAGTCCCGCGACGAACACGAGCACGCCGATGCCACGGACTTCCTCGTCGGTCAGCCGCCGGCTCTCGACCTGTGCCTGCACGATGAAGGTCATGAAATCGTCGACCGGTTCCTCGCGGCGCATGGCCGCGAGCTCGTCGATGAACGCCAGGATCGTCCGAGCCGCCGCCGGTCTTTTGACATCGTCGCCGTGGAGCAGGTCGTTCGCCCAGCCGACAAATGGATGGAGTCGGTGATCGGGTAGCCCAAGAAGGCGAAGGAAGATGCTGACCGCAAAAGGAAAGGCAAAATCCTGCATGACGTCGCAGCTCGTGCCCGATGCGGCAATGCTGTCGATCAGGGCTATCGCTCGCTCACGGACAGCCGGTTCGAGTGCCGTCACCCGCTTGGGCGAGAGCAGCGGATTGAGTAGCGAGCGAAAGACGCCATGGGCGGGTGGATCGAGTTCAAGCGGGATCATCGGCCAGTTCTCGCCAAGCGCGGAGGCGAAGATGCTTCGATGGCTGGAGAAGGTATCAGCGTCTTGCAGCACCCTGCGCTGGTCTGTGGCGCGAGTGATGACCCAGGTGCCTCGGCCATCGCGCGTGTTAAAGGGGGAATAAAAGATCGGTGGCCCGGCATGAACGCAAGCAGTGGCGGCCTGCGGGTCCCCGTCGGGCGTCGGCAGCATGCCAGGCGACGTGAACAGGCTGAAGTCCCCCACCATTTCGGCCGGGACATGATCCGGAACCTGGTTGAGCGTCATTGGATTTTTTCTGCCGTCTAACAACTAACCAGGCCGCGCGGCATTGCATCTTGGCCATCCGGCAACTTGTAACCCTCTTGGCCAGACCGCTGCCTGCCCGCCAAAGAGCCCACGAGCGAAATCGTCGGAGACGCGGCGATTTCCAGCTTCGAACGGCGAGCCGGAATGAAGCTCTTGCTCCAAAGCGGTTCGGGGTCGGTCATCTCTTCAAGGATTTCCGCAGCGCGGCACGCGAAAGGCCGGTTGGCCGCCGACGCGCTCGCCGGTCTCCTCGAGCGCCGGCGAGAGGACACGAGCAAGCACATGCTGGTCGAACTGTATCTCCAGGTCGATCGGTGGCCATTGGCCGGGGCCGGGCGATTGTGATGGTGACGCCAGCCACGCCGGTCGATATTGCATTCCACAGGCAATGCCCGTTTCGGATAGAATCTGAACTGACGCTGGCCTGACATGTTGTCTTCCTTCATTGCATTGAGCGCGATATCACTCACGAATGGACGCCAGTCGGTATCTCCTGCCGTCTCACATGAGAGCTTCAAAAGTCGTGCCAACGGCGCGGAAAGAGCCCTGCAGGAGATTTTCTACATATCATTCAACAGCTTGAACGAACGCAGCCGCAAGCCTGGCGGAGCAAAGCCGTGTCCCGGACATGACAAACCCGGCAGCAAAGTCGCGGCAGCTTCAAAATGCTCTGAGAGCACAAGGCGGCTTTTTCCGTCACTTCGGGACCGTGCCCGCCTCACGCAAGCGCGGTTCAGAAAATCACATGGCCAGCTTGCTAATGGACGTGCTGGCTTTCTTGTACCCATTGTCGATTTCGAAGCTGTCTCGCGAGCGTCGATAGGGCGAAGCGCGTGGCCCGTCAGCCGTCTCAATCCTGAGAACGGAGGCCATAGGGACCTCGTCAGGTAACCTCGATCGACTCCTGTCCCTCGTTCCGAGTTTGAGCCCCAGATTTTCGCTTCGAATACGAGCCACCTGTTCTCCGCGCCGGCGACCCGGCGACCCTCCGGTCCGACTTCCGACATTTTTTGTCCAGCTTCGGACAAAGAGGGTCGCGGCTTGATACGCATAAAGGGAATCCCCTCCGCCCAGAGCCCACGATCAGGTGATTATGGGCGCGCTCGGTCTCGGCGAAGGCATGGTTCTGGCCGCTCAAGGAAAAGAGGGTCGCTGCAAAAAACAGTGTGAACCCGAGCCTGAAAATCAAATGGCATGGCGCTTGCGTCGTACTCGGCAGAACCCATCACAAGGTGGCCAGGAGTAAGACCATTGCTGACATCGCGACGCCCCGTACAAGCGCGTACCGTTCTCGTTGCCGCCGCAAATCGAGACCTCTTTTCTTCAGACGCCCGTGCTTGCGAGCGGTTTTGCCATGGCTGATCCAAGGCCGACACAAAACGCGCGGCGCTCGGCCGAATTGCCGGCCGAGGTCGATGCCGTGTCAGTTTCAACCGAAAAAGCAGCGCAACAGTTTTCCTCCAGGAGCACATTGATGACGGTCAAAAAAAAGGTTCCTTTCGTCACCTTTCGCACGCGTGTTCGCGATGATTCCATCGAGGGGCCAAACCCGTACCGCTGGAAAGACAGGACATCCGACGACTATTTCAGCGGCAAGCGCATCATCCTGTTCTCGCTGCCCGGTGCCTTCACCCCGACCTGCTCGACCTTGCAGTTGCCCGATTTCGAAATGCTCTACGACGAGTTCGTGAAGGAGGGAATTGACGCAATCTACTGCGTTTCCGTCAACGATGCGTTCGTCATGAATGCGTGGGGCAAGGCGCTGGGGCTGCAGAAAGTCCAGCTCATTCCAGACGGCTCGGGCGAGTTCACCCGCAAGATGGGCATGCTGGTTGCGAAGGACAATCTCGGCTTCGGCATGCGCTCCTGGCGCTACGCTGCCGTGATCAACAATGGCGTAGTGGAGCAGTGCTTCGAGGAGAACGGTTTCTGCGACAACTGCGAGGCCGACCCCTATGGCGTATCGTCGCCGCAGAACGTCCTTGAAACGCTGAGAGCCGCCAAAGCCGTGACGGCTGCATGATCTAGACGAGTCAACGTCTCGAAAATCCCCTTGCACAAGGCGAAGGGTCGCTCGGTAGGAGTTTCACGCTAACCATGGAGTCCTCAGCAAGCCTGCTTCAGCGTCAGAAGCAATCGTTGGTTTTGACGCCGCAAATGATGGAATCCATTCGCCTGTTGCAACTGGCGCATCCCGAACTGCATCAGTTCGTCGAGCAGGAAATCGAGAAGAACCCCTTTCTGGAACGGGCATCAAACCGGGCGCCGAAGGACATTCCGTCGATTTCGGCCGGGAACCCGCGCATCGGGCCGACCACGGGCGGAATATCGGATCGGGCCTCGCAGTGGAAATCAATCCGCGGCAAAAACAATGTCCAACCGGGGGGAAACCATGCGTTCGAAGATACCTGGACGTCCATCGAAACATTGCACGACCATGTCGCTCGTCAGATCGCTCTCAGCGCATTCGCGCCGCTGGAGCGGCGAATAGCTGGCGAGCTTGCCGGTCATCTGGAAGACACCGGATACCTTCCGGTGAACCTTTCGGAATTGGCCCGCAGCTTGAATGTCCGGGAGGCTGTTGTGGAACGGGTTCTCGGAACCTTGCAGCAGTTCGATCCACCGGGTATTTTTGCGCGAACTCTCAGCGAATGCCTTGAGATACAATTGCGGCAGCTAGACAGGTTCGACCCGGCAATGGCAGCGCTGGTCGCCAATCTTGAAGCGCTGGCGCGACGCGATTTTCAAACATTGAAGCGCCATTGCGGTGTCGATGAAGACGACCTTCTCGACATGTTGCACGAAATCCGCGCGCTCGATCCCAAGCCTGGAAACCGATTCCAATCCGGAGGGCCTGAATCGATCATTCCCGACGTCTTGGTCCAGCCCTCTCCCGGAGGTGGGTGGCAAATCGAACTCAATCCAGACACGCTGCCCAGGCTGCTGATGAACCAAAACTATTTTGCCCAGGTCTCCCGCCTAAGCGCCCAAAATTCGAAAGACCAGTCATTTCTCAACGAATGCCTCCAAAACGCGAACTGGCTAATCCGCAGCCTTGATCAGCGCGCCAAGACGATCCTCAAGGTAGCGGCTGAAATCATCCGCCAGCAGGACGCCTTTTTTGAACATGGGGTCGCCCACCTGCGGCCTCTCAATCTCAGGACTGTCGCGGATGCGATCAACGTGCACCAGTCGACGGTAAGCCGGGTGACGTCGAACAAGTATATGCTGACCCCGCGCGGCGTGTTCGAACTGAAGTATTTTTTCACTGTCGCGATCGGCTCCTCGGAAGGCGGCGACGCGTACTCCGCCGAAGCTGTGCGCCATCAAATCAAGGCGATGGTTGCCGTGGAATCGCCCGACGAAGTGCTTTCCGACGACGACATCGCCACCCGGCTCAAGGAAACCGGGATCGACATTGCTCGCCGCACCGTTGCGAAATATCGTGAGGCGCTGAACATCCCGTCCTCCGCGCGACGTCGCCGGGAAAAGCGCGTGCGTCTTCGATGCCAATCAAGCCCGGGCGGCGGCGGCGACGAAAGCGGCTCTTAAGCGAGCCCGTTCTTGATCCGTGCCAAGTGGCTTTCGCCTTCCTCCGGGCCAAAACAGCTTTCGAAATCGCCGCATTCCTGACAACTGGGCGCGGTGCATAGCGAAAAGCCTTCAGCCTCGCAGAGCTTACGATAGAAATACTTCTTCCATTTCATGTTTTTGGTGTTGCCGGCCGCCAGCGCCGGGAAATGCCTGGCCATCAAGCGGCTGAGTTCGGCCCGATTGAAAAGGCCAAGGTCCTGCCACAGATGGTCATTGCGCAAACTGCGCCTGGCGATGATCTTGGCGAAGAGGGTGCTCGCCGGATCGCCTGGCCTGGCATGCCCAATAAGCAAGCCGCGCAGAAGCCCTTCCTCCATATCCGGCTCGGGATCGGTCAGTTTTTCCAGCGCGAAGGCGTTGACGGGAACAGCCGGGAAATAGCGTGTCATGACACCTCGCAGGTCGGCACGCGAAAGGCCGGTTGCTTCGGTCGCGGTCGCCTTGCCGGCCTCGACCTCCTCGAACGCGAGGTAGAAAACACAGGCAAGCACATGCCGGTCGAACGCCGCCGCCTGGTCTGTCGGCGGCCATTGGCTGGTGAGAAAACAGCCACGGTGATGGGCGAATGTGGCGCCGTTCTGCTGGTCTTGTCCCCAGCTCATGCAGCAAGCTTGTCGGCCGCAAGGTGGGTCTGGCAGTTCTTCGGGCAGACGCGGCCGCAGGCGCCGCAGCCGATGCAGCGGCCGGCATGGTCGACGATCATGACCATGCGGTTGAGCTCGCCGTCGAAGTCGTCGTCCTCGCCCGCGCAGATGCCGAGGATTTCGCCTGCGTCATCGACGCCATGAAGGTGCATGACCTCGCGCGAGCAGACCTTGAAGCAGCGGCCGCAGCCGATGCAGGTCGCGCCATCGATCGCCGTCAGATAGTGCGGCGTCCAGGGAGCGCCGTCGCGGGTGACGAAAGCGCCCGTCATTGTGAATTCTCCAACGCTGCGAGTTCTTGCTTTGCCGCATCCAACTCGGAAAAAACCTCGAAGGCTTTCCAGGCGACCGCCTTGATCTCGGTCCAGTTGACCGGAAGGTCCTCGGCAAGGTCGTGCAATTCCATCTTGGCGGCTCCCGCGCGCGACTGCAGCTTGCGGACCTTCTTCTGCAATAGCGCAAGGTCTGACATGATCCCCTTCCTCGCAAGCCGGTCGTTACGCCCGCGCCATGTCGGGACGCGCTTCGATGGCCACGACCGCATCGCCGGCGTGCCGGCCTCGGCGGGTTTCCGGAACGTCTCGAAGCCGAACCGGTCATGCCGATGGTAGGCGAGACGCTGCGGCCAGCTTATGCAATCCCGCGCGGCGAGACGCAGGTCCGTATCCTTCGAGCTCGGCATAAGAGCGGTTGAGCGCAGACGACAATCAGGATCTTGTTCCCGACGTCGACGCGGGCGGTGAGCGCATATTGTGAGGGTGTCGATTTTGGCGACGCCCCTATGCCAGAGAATGCGGATCTCGCGTCGATCCGGCGCGTTGCTTTCCTTGGCTCCATTGATCGCATCAACCAGGATCTAAATGATCGCGCGGCGGCTGCCGCCTCAGGAGGAAGCCTCAAGCGCCGTGCCGGGAACGCAGGACGCAGCTCATAAAAAATTGTCTTCATCGCATTGATGGGTTTGCTCAAGAGCGCGGCAGGAAGACAGGCCGGCACCAGGCGTGTCGTGGATTGGACAAGCCCGACGACAGGTTGCGGCCGCCTTTTCAGGAACGGCCCGACAGGATTGCTGGGGAGGCAAGCTGAATTCACGCCGCGTTCAACCGCGTTGCACATTGGTCTCATCCCACCCCCCCTTTGTCAGTTCCAAGGCCTGCCGCTCGAACAGGCGGCGGTAGATGCCGTCGCGACGGATCAGCGCGGCATGGTCGCCCTGCTCGGTGATGCAACCACGGTCGAAGACAAGCAGCCGGTCGAGTGCCCGCACCGTCGAGAGCCGGTGCGCAATGACGAGCGTGGTGCGCCCGACCATGAGCCGCTCCATCGCCTTCTGGATCAGCACCTCCGATTCCGAGTCGAGGCTTGATGTCGCCTCGTCCAGAATCAGGATCGGGGCATCGGCGAGGAAGGCGCGCGCTATCGCCACACGCTGGCGCTCGCCGCCTGAAAGCTTCACGCCGCGCTCGCCGACCAGCGTACCGTAGCCGTTCGGCAGGCGCGCAATAAAGTCATGCGCGCTGGCGAGCCGCGCCGCCTGCTCGACGTCGGACCGAGAAGCACCCGGCCGCCCATAGGCTATGTTCTCGGCCAGCGAGCGGTGGAACAGGAGGGGTTCCTGCTGTACGATCGCGATCTGGGAGCGCAGCGAGGCCTGCGTCACCCGCGAGATGTCCTGCCCATCGATCAAGATTCGTCCAGCATCCAGGTCGTAAAGCCGCTGGATGAGCTTGACGAAGGTGGTCTTGCCGGAGCCAGAGGGGCCGACCAGACCGACCCGTGCGCCGGCCTCAATCGAAATCGACAAGTCGCTGTAGAAGGGCGACCAATGATTGCCGTAGTGGAAATGGACGCTCTCAAAATCGATGTGACCCTTCGTGATCCGGATCGGCTTGGCGCCCGGAACATCGGCCACGTCGGGCGGCTGGCTGTAGGTTTGGACCAGTTCCTCCATCTCATTTACAGAGCGCTGGATGTTGCGCACGTGTATGGAAACATCACGCAAGTAGCCATACAGGACGGTGAAAGACCCGAGCACCAAGGCGATGTCACCTGGGGTAGTCTGGCCGCGCGACCACAAAAATAAGGCATAGCCGATCAAAGCCGCTCTCAGCGCAAGAAGCATGATCCCCTGGAATGCAGCACTGACCGTCCCGCGCACCCAGGTCCGGAGGGTCCGGTGCCGCCACTTGGAGATAACTTTCGCCAGGCGATGATCTTCCCGCACCTCGGCGCCGAAGCCTTTGACCACAGCGTTACAGCTGATCGCGTCCGCAAGCGAGCCGCCAAGCCTCGTATCCCAGTTGTTGGCGAGGTTTGCGGCTGGCGCCACATAGCCGAGCGACAGGACAATGATCAGCGCCACATAGCCAACCGAGCCGCAAGCGATGATCAGCCCCATCATCGGCCAATACCAGCCGAGCAGAACGCTCGACCCCACGAGCATGATGAGCGACGGGAACAAGGCAAGAAGGATCGTGTCGTTAAGGAGGCAGAACGCCCACATGCCGCGCGTGATCTTGCGCACCGTAGAGCCGGCGAAGGTTTTCGCATGCCAATCGGTCGAAAAGCGCTGGACGCGATGGAACGCGTCGCTGGCGATGTCCGACATCATCTTTAGAATGAAGTCATTGACGGCAATGAAGGCGATGTTGCGCATGACGACGGCGCCCAGTGCGAGCGCAATCAACATTGAAAAGGCCGCAAGAGCCGCATCCCACACGACGGCGTCGGCTGCCGCTCCTTGGGCGACCGCGTTTACGAGCCGTCCGGAATAGAGCGGCGTCAGAACGTCAAGGAGCGTTGCGACAAGCACCGCGAGCATGATGATCGGGAGCCGGACCGGTTGCCTGCTCCAGTGGCGCATGGTGAAGGCGAAAACGTCGCGAAAGGCGGCGCCGCGTAGATCGACGGGAAAACGCCGCGTGGCTTTGTACGAGCGCAGCAGGCCGCTCGGTCTCAAGAAACCCGAAATGGAAGGTCTGCGTGAGGACGAAAACATCGCACGGAATGCGGGTGGCTGATCTGGACCTGACATGTTGCTTTCTTTCCTTCGTTCCATCGATCGCGATGTCACCCGCGAGATGAATATCGGCCGCGGCCACGCGCTGCCCTACGAGGAGAGAACCGCAAAAGCCGCGCCAAAGGCTCAGAAAGAAGCTCAGAAGAATTTTCTGCATATTCTACAATGACAAACGAGATCTCAGCAGGGCAACGGGGGCGTAACAGTGCCGTGTCGCGCACTCGACAAACCCGACAGGACGCATCGGTCGCGCGGGCATCCTTGGCGAACGGCCCGACAGGATTGCTCCTCACGCGAAGCGGAATCTACGCCCGATTCAACGGCGTTCCGCGTTGAACAATTCCCGCCGGTGTCGGAAATGCGACGGAGCAGTGTTAGAGCCATCATGTTGTTTTGAAATGATTCCCTTCTTTGGCACGGTCCATGCGTAGCTGTTCACGAACGCGTCCGGCCTGAAGGAGAGACAGTCCATGATCCAGCGCACCGAAAACGCCCTGGCCTAAAGACCGCGCTTGCCGGGGGCCGAGCCGGCGCAACGCTGGCGCACCAAGGTCGAGGCGAGTTGCCGCGCCGGCGCCAAGAAGCGCGCAGGCCGAATGTGGCCGCGGCAACTCCTTCGGCTAACCATCATCATCATCATGACAGACCGGGCGTGCGCCTTGCGTGATTGCGCTCAGGAGAAGGATCACATCCATGAGACCTGTTTATCTGGACAACAACGCAACGACACGGGTCGATCCTGAAGTCGTTCAAGCAATGCTGCCGTTTTTTACCGACCAATTCGGCAACCCTTCGTCGAGCCACGATTTTGGCGCTTCCGCCCGGGCGGCGGTGAGAAAGACGCGCCTGCAGGTGCAAACGCTGATCGGAGCGGAGTTCGACGACGAGATCACCTTCACCTCGGGCGGGACGGAAGGCGACAACGCCGCGATCCTTTCGGCGCTCGAGGTGATGCCTGAGCGCACAGAGATCGTGACTTCCGCAGTCGAGCATTCGGCCGTGCTGACGCTTTGCGCCCACCTTGAGAAGACGCGCGGCATCAAGGTGCATAGGATCCCGGTGGATCGCCACGGCCGGCTCGACCTCGACACCTATAAGGCCGCCCTCACCCCGCGCGTGGCGATCGTCTCGATCATGTCGGCGAACAACGAGACCGGAACGATCTTCCCGGTGGCCGAGCTTGCTGAGTTGGCCAAGGAAGTCGGCGCCCTTTTCCATTCCGACGCGGTGCAAGCGGTCGGCAAGCTTGCGATCGACTTGAAATCGACGGCAATCGATATGCTGTCTCTCTCCGGTCACAAATTACACGGGCCTAAAGGGGTCGGCGCACTTTACGTAAAGCGCGGCGTGCGCTTCTGTCCGCTGATCAAGGGGGGAGGCCAGGAGGGCAACCGCCGCGCCGGCACGGAGAATACGCCAGGCATCGTCGGTCTCGGCTTGGCCGCCGATCTTGCCTTGAAATTCATGGACGACGCGAACACACGGGTCAAGGCGTTGCGCGACCGCCTGGAGAAGGAACTTCTCCAAAGCATCCCAGACGCCTTCGTGGTCGGCGCTTTACCAGCGCGGTTGCCGAACACCGCAAACATCGCCTTTGGAGATATCGAAGGTGAGGCCATACTGCATTTCCTTAATCGCGAGGGCATCGCCTGCTCCTCCGGCTCTGCTTGCGCCTGCGGCTCGCTGGAGCCGAGCCACGTCTTGGTGGCGATGAATATCCCCAATAGCGCGGCACACGGCGCAATCCGTTTCTCCTTTTCGCGCAACAACGGCGAGGAGGACGTCGACCGGGTGCTCGAGGTCATGCCCGGGATCGTTAAGAAGCTGCGTGAGCTTTCCCCATCTGCCAGCCAGGCGAGAGGACTTCAATCAGCTCCAGGCCTGGGCGACGACCCAAACCCGACCACCGTTTCCGGCCCAGGAGAATGCAATGCGCAGTTGTTTCGCTGAAAGCCGTGCCATCGATGTCACCGACATCCTCGCCCGGCTGAAGAGACTGTCGGCTGCGGAGGAGTTCTTCGCAGTCCTTGGCATCTCTTATGATCCGAAGGTACTCAATGTCTCACGGCTGCATATCCTGAAGCGCATGGGCCAATATCTCGCTGAAGAGGATTTCGCCGGTCTTCCCGATGGGGTGATCGCCGCGCGGGCGCGTGCGACGTTGGAACGCGCCTATGAGGATTTCGCGACATCCTCGCCACTCACCCACCGGGTCTTCAAGGTGCTCAAAGAGCACGATCCCGACAAACCGGCCACTCGGGACCACACCTTTGTACCGTTCGAGTCGATCCTGAGGCGGTTCGGGACAGAATAACGCGACACTAATGCGACGCGACAAGGTCGAAAAGCCGACAAACCCGGTCATCACGACGGCACCTTCGGAACAAACCAACCCCATGTCAAAGGGAACAGAGCAACGCAAAACGGTTGGCACGAATGATGCTGCGAAGGAGACGAACGCCAGGGCCGCTTGCGGATTGGAGCCAAGAAAGACGCAATGCACATTGTAATCTGTATCAAGCAAGTGCCGGACTCCGCGCAGATACGTGTCCACCCGGTGACGAACACGATCATGCGCCAGGGCGTGCCGACCATCATCAACCCTTACGACCTGTTCGCCCTCGAAGAGGCACTGAGATTGCGCGACGCCCATGGCGGCGAGGTCACCGTGCTTACGATGGGTCCGCCGATGGCAGAAGATGCGCTGCGCAAGGCGCTCACCTATGGCGCCGACCGCGCGGTACTCTTGACCGACCGCTGTTTTGCCGGCTCCGACACGCTGGCGACGTCCTTCGCGCTTTCTCGGGCAATCGTGAGAATTGGCGAGACCTTCGGCGCGCCGGACATCGTCTTCGCCGGCAAGCAGACGATTGATGGCGATACCGCCCAGGTCGGGCCCGGCATCGCCAAGCGCCTCGGCCTCCTGCAGTTCACCTATGTGGCGAAGATCGACTCTATCGATGTCGATGCGCGCGAGATCACCGTCAAGCGCCGTTCGGAAGGCGGTACGCAGATGCTGAAAAGCAGACTGCCTTGCCTCGTCACAATGCTGGAAGGCACCAACGAAATCCGCAGGGGCTCGCTCGACGACGCCATGCGCGCCGCGCGCAGCCAGATCGTGAAATGGAGCGCGGCCGAAGCTGGCATTGACGACCTCAACAAATGCGGCCTGCGCGGCTCGCCGACGGTCGTCAAGCGCGTTTTCGCCCCAACCACGCGGGCGGAAAAGGCGACGCAGATCGACATGACCGACAAGACGCAGCACCACCTCGCTGACGAACTGATCGCCGCAATCTTTACCCGCCAGCCAGCGCTGGAACACGAACTCGCCTTCGACGGCGGCCAGTGACGGGACGGCAAGGAGAGATGATGTCGAACGCGAACCGCGAAGCCCCTCCTTCCGCCGGCCGTGCCGGCATCAAGAGGGAATTGCCTGAGCACTTTAGGGACTATCGGCACGTCTGGGTTTTCATCGAACTGGAACGCGGCGAGGTCCATCCCGTGTCCTTCGAACTGCTTGGCGAAGGCCGCAAGCTCGCCGACAAGCTAGGCATCCAGCTTGCGGGGATCGTGCTCGGACCGCCGGGTGAGGCCACGCAGCATGCCATTGCCGAGGCCTTTGCTTACGGCGCCGACCTTGTCTATCTCGTCGAGGCACCGTTGCTTGCCGACTATCGCAACGAGCCTTTCACCAAGGCGATGACGGATCTGGTCAATACCCACAAACCGGAGATCCTGCTTCTTGGTGCCACCACGCTCGGAAGGGATCTCGCTGGCTCAGTAGCGACGACCTTGCTGACAGGGCTCACTGCCGACTGTACCGAACTCGATGTGGTCGACGGTTCGCTCGCTGCGACCCGTCCGACTTTCGGCGGTTCCTTGCTATGCACGATCTATACGCTCAACTACCGGCCGCAGATGGCCACCGTACGACCGAGGGTTATGGCCATGCCACCGCGGACGGATAAGCCGGTCGGGCGTGTCATCCGGCACAAGCTGTCAATGACCGAGGAAGAGATCATCACCAAAGTCCTTGGCTTCAACCTCGATCGCCAATCGGCAAAGGCAAATCTCGCCTACGCCGACATCGTGGTTGCCGGAGGCCTCGGTCTGGGCTCAGCGGAGAATTTGCAGCTTGTGAAGAATCTAGCGCGGGCAATCGGCGCCGAATATGGCTGTTCGCGCCCGCTGGTCCAGAAGGGCTGGATGCCGGCCGATCGGCAGGTTGGCCAAACGGGCAAGACCATCCGGCCAAAGCTCTACATAGCGGCCGGGATTTCCGGCGCAATTCAGCATCGGGTTGGCGTGGAGGGGGCTGATTTGATCGTAGCCATCAACACCGACCCGAACGCCCCGATCTTCGACTTTGCCCACCTCGGCGTCGTCACCGATGCAATCCGTTTCCTGCCGGCATTGACGGAAGCTTTCACCCGGCGGCTGTCGCCGCACAGCCACGACAAGCTTGCGAGCTAAGGGAGAGGGCCATGATCGAGGAAGAATTCGACGCCATCGTCGTCGGGGCCGGTATGTCCGGAAACGCGGCCGCCTACACCATGGCAAGCCAGGGCCTGACGGTGCTGCAGTTGGAGCGCGGCGAGTATCCGGGCTCCAAGAATGTCCAGGGCGCCATCATGTACGCCGACATGTTGGAGCAAATCATTCCGGATTTCCGGGATGATGCGCCTCTCGAGCGGCATCTGGTCGAGCAGCGATTCTGGGTGATGGACGACACCTCCCACACCGGGATGCAGTATCGATCGGACGATTTCAACGAGGCGAAGCCCAATCGCTACACGATCATCCGCGCCCAATTCGACAAGTGGTTTTCGCGCAAGGTGCGCCAGGCCGGCGCGACGGTGCTGTGCGAGACGACGGTGACCGAACTTGTCCGCAATGCCAGCGGCAAGGTGATCGGCGTGCGCACCGACCGGGCTGGCGGGCCGATCTACGCGGACGTCGTCGTGCTCGCAGAAGGTGTCAACGGACTGCTCGGTACACGGGCCGGCCTGCGCAAGATGCCGAAGCCAGAAAGCGTGGCGCTCGCTGTCAAGGAAATGCATTTCCTACCCGATGAGGTCATTGAGCAGCGGTTCGGCCTCCAGGGCGACGAAGGCTGCGTGATCGAAGCGGCGGGCACGATTTCCCGCAGCATGGCCGGACTGGCCTTCCTCTACACCAACAAGGAGTCGATCTCTCTCGGCATCGGCTGCCTCGTCTCCGATTTCGCCCAGACAATGGAGAGCCCTTACGTCCTCCTCGACAACTTCAAAAACCATGCTTCGATCCGGCCGCTGATCGCGGGCTCGGAAGTCAAGGAGTATTCCGCGCATCTCATTCCCGAAGGTGGCTACAAGGCAATTCCGCAGCTGTTCGGCGACGGTTGGGTGGCGGTCGGTGATGCCGCCCAACTGAACAACGCTATCCACCGCGAGGGTTCGAACCTCGCCATGACTTCCGGCCGCATCGCGGGCGAGGCAATCATTGAGATCAAGGGCCGCAATCAGCCGATGATCAGGAGGAACCTCGCCCTCTACAAGACCATGCTGGACAAGTCCTTCGTAGTCAAAGACCTGATGAAATATAAGGACATGCCGGCCCTGATACACACCAATTCCCGCAATTTCTTCATGACTTACCCGCAGTTGATGTCGCAGGCCGCGCAGAACTTCATGCGGGTCGACGGCACCCCGAAAATCGAGAAGGAAAAGGCGACCACTGCTGCCTTCATCAAGGCGCGTTCGCGCTGGGGGCTGATCAGCGATGTGGTCCGCCTGGCACTCGCGTGGCGCTGAAGGAGAAACAGGATGACGATGGCCGTGACGAAGTTACGTGTCGAGGAGAAGCTTTATCAGAACCGCTATCTGGTCGATCCGGGCCGCCCGCATATCAAAGTGCGACCGCACGAGAGGCCGAGCGCGAACCTGCTCGCGCTGACACACATCTGCCCGGCCAAGTGCTATGAGTTGAACGACAAGGGACAGGTGGAGACGACTTCCGACGGCTGCATGGAATGCGGCACCTGTCGCGTGCTGTGCGAGACCAGCGGTGAGATCGTATGGAATTACCCGCGCGGCGGCTTTGGCGTTCTCTTCAAGTTTGGATAACTGCCGCAAAGAGCGAGAAACGAGAGGCTCGCAATTGCGGACAAGACCGCCAATATTGTTCACAATTGCCCGAAAAGCTGAAAATACTATGTTTCTGGAACTCGAAATACAAAAAAGGGCTTGGGAGGAGCACCTTGGACAACCCTTGAGGTGTTTGCATGGCTCACATGCTTCCAGATCAGGTCGGTGAAATTGTATCTCGGAACACCCCGCCTGAACCTGCGGTCGAAGCGGCGCGCAATGCGGACAGCTTGCTCAGGGGAATCTACGAGATATCGAAGATTCTGACTGCCCCGACCCGGCTGAAGATCACGCTTGCCAATGTCGCGAATATCCTCTCCTCGTTTGTGCAAATGCGTCATGGCGCAATCGTCGTCCTGGACGCTGAAGGAGAGCCGCAGATTAGCGCAACTACCGGCGGCGCTGTACCTCAGTCAGCCATCGGCAGTGTCATACCCCAGGCCGTAATTGACAAAATCGTCGCTACTGGAGTGCCGATCGTCATACAAGACACAAGCACGTCGGAGCTGTTTCAGGCTGATCCTCAATCGACCAGCGGCACGATCGCAACTGCGTTTATCGGTGTCCCGCTAAAGGCTGAGGAAAAGATCTTCGGGACGCTGTCGATCGACCGGGTCAGGAACGGTACCACCGAGTTCCGTTACGAGGAGGACTTACGTTTCCTGGCCATGGTCGCCAATCTGGTCGGCCGGACCATTCGCCTGCATCGCACTTTGAGCACAGCTGGTCAGCGACTTATCGAGAAGCAATCGAGACCAGAGCAGTCGCTCGACGAGGACAGGACCCATCCGGCCCGACATCCGCATGTCAAGGTCGACGGAATCATCGGAGAAAGTCCCGCACTCAAGCAAGTGCTGGAGATCGTCTCGGTCGTGGCCAGGACCAATTCCACCGTGCTTCTGCGAGGCGAAAGCGGTACCGGCAAGGAGTTCTTTGCACAGGCCATCCATAGGCTTTCACATCGGAGGGAGAAATCCTTCGTCAAATTGAACTGCGCCGCACTGCCCGAAAGCGTCTTGGAATCGGAGCTCTTTGGCCACGAGAAGGGCGCCTTCACCGGAGCTATCCTGCAGCGCGCCGGCCGGTTCGAATTGGCGAATGGCGGAACCCTGCTGCTTGATGAAATCGGCGAGATTTCGCCTGCCTTTCAAGCCAAGCTATTGCGCGTCTTGCAGGAAGGAGAACTGGAGCGAGTGGGCGGCACCAGGACCCTAAAAGTTGACGTGCGGCTCATATGCGCCACCAACAAGGACCTCGAGACGGCTGTCCGGAATGGAGAGTTCAGGGCCGACCTTTATTACCGCATCAATGTGGTGCCAATAGTCCTGCCTCCCCTCAGAGAGCGGCCGGGCGATATTCCACGCCTTGCCAAAGCTCTCCTCGATAGATTCAACAAGGAGAACCATCGCGATCTTGCCTTCACGCCGTCGGCGCTTGACCTGATCTCGCAATGCTATTTCCCTGGCAACGTGCGTGAGTTGGAGAATTGTGTGCGACGGACGGCCACACTTGCGCGTTCAATGACAATAACTGCGTCGGATTTCGCCTGCCAGAACAGCCAGTGCCTGTCTTCGCTTCTGTGGAAAGGAGTCGGCCGTTCGCACGGCGCCTATGCCGTCGACGAGTTCGCACGTGGCAATATGATGCCGGTTGGATCGCCGCTGCCTGCCATGCGAGTCGGCCCCTCCCAGAATGAGGCATCGCCCGGCGAGACCTGCGACCCCAACCATCCAGCTTGCCCAGCAATGAACCAGCGTCTGACGGAACGCGACCGACTGATCGATGCGATGGAGAAAGCCGGCTGGGTTCAGGCCAAGGCGGCTCGTTTCCTCGGTCTCACGCCGCGGCAGGTCGGCTATGCTTTGCGCCGGCATCATATCGAAGTGAAGAAGTTCTAACGCCATTGATGACACCACATTTAGGAGCGCGGTTGCTCCCCGCACTGGGCGTAACTGAGACAAGACGGTACCTTTCGCGTTGGTTTTGACCGTTGTCGGCGACCTGACAAAACCGTGTCGCAGGAAACGGACACAATTAGACACAAAAGGCCGACGTAAAGCCAGCATGACGGATAAAGACCGCTTTTCGAGTTGGCATATCTCTTGCGCTCTGAAGTGCGATGTTCACACCACGCACGGAGCCGTTCGATGTCCGCACCGATGATTTCGCTACAGAGCCTTTCCGGCACGACAGTCTTCGATCAGTTGCCGGCGAGAGCGAAATCCGGTGCCTGCGCATCTTCATCCTGCGGCTCCTCCGCAAAGCCGCACGAGATGGACTCGGCTGTCTGGGAGAAGATCAAGGATCATCCCTGCTTTTCAGAGGAAGCACACCACTATTTCGCGCGCATGCATGTGGCGGTCGCCCCGGCCTGCAATATTCAATGCAACTACTGCAATCGCAAATATGACTGCGCCAACGAAAGCCGGCCTGGGGTCGTCTCGGAAAGGCTGACGCCCGACCAGGCGCTGCGCAAGGTGATCGGGGTTGCCAACGAAGTGCCGCAGCTTTCCGTGCTTGGCATCGCCGGACCGGGCGATGCCTGTTACGACTGGAAGAACACAAAGGCGACATTCCAACGGGTCGCCAAGGAAATCGCCGACATCAAGCTGTGCATCTCAACCAACGGGCTCGCGCTGCCAGACCGCGTCGCCGAGCTTGCCGAAATGAATGTCGATCACGTGACGATCACCATCAACATGGTCGACCCGCGGATCGGTGCCAAGATCTATCCGTGGATCTTCTACGACAACCGCCGTTATACCGGCGTTGAGGCAGCCACGATCCTGCACGAACGACAGATGTCGGGGCTGGAGATGCTGACGGCGCGCGGCATCCTCACCAAGATCAATTCGGTGATGATCCCCGGCGTAAACGATGAGCACCTGATCGAGGTGAATAAATGGGTCAAGGAGCGCGGCGCGTTCCTGCACAATGTCATGCCGCTGATTTCCGACCCGGGGCACGGTACGCATTACGGCCTGAGCGGGCAGCGCGGCCCCAAGGCAATGGAGCTGAAGGCCCTTCAGGATCGTCTCGAAGGCGGCGCCAAGCTCATGCGCCACTGCCGGCAGTGCCGGGCCGATGCTGTCGGCCTGCTCGGCGAGGATCGTGGCCAGGAATTCACGCTCGACCGGCTTCCCGACATGGTCACGTACGACGCCAGCAAGCGCGAGACATATCGGGCAGTGGTCGCGCGCGAGCGTGGCGACCGCATGGCGGCCAAGAGCGAGGCGCTCGGGATGGTCAAGACCGCGGGCTCCGGCAAATCGCTTCTGGTCGCGGTGGCGACCAAGGGTGGCGGCCGCATCAACGAACATTTCGGCCATGCGAAGGAATTCCAGGTTTATGAGGCCTCGCCGAAAGGGATCAGCTTCGTCGGTCATCGCAAGGTCGAGCAGTATTGCCTCGGCGGCCGGGCCGAGGACAAGAGCCTCGACGGCGTCATCTCTACGCTCGAAGGCGTAGACATCGTGCTGTGCGCGAGAATTGGAAATTGCCCCGAGGATCGTCTCAAGGAAGGTGGGATCCGAGCAACGGATGCTTACGGGTATGACTACATCGAGACCGCGATCGGCGCGCTTTACGCCGCCGAGTTTGGGAGTGAGCCACTGGCTGCGACGGCCTGAGCCGCCTCATTCTAACCGAACCGGAGTTGAAAATGGCCTTTAAGATCATCGCTTCCCAATGCACCCAGTGCGGTGCCTGTGAGTTTGAATGCCCTTCGGGCGCGATCAAGTTCAAGGGCGAGACCTACGTGATCGATCCGATAAAGTGCACCGAATGCGAGGGGACCTTCGAAACGCAGCAATGCGCCTCGGTATGTCCGGTGTCGAAGACTTGCGTCCCCGCCTGACCTCCATTTCGGCTACCGACACGGTCGAGGCGCCTCCGCAGGACCATTGACCTCCTGTTGGAAAGCTGCAGCCGAGAGAAAGGAAAGGCCATGAGCCTCGGACGCGAACAGGACATCGAAATCCGTACACCGCCGCGATTCATGCCGGGTGAGCGGGTCCGCGCCACACGCCACATAAAAAATGACGGCACCTATCCGGGCAAGGAGATCGGTGAAAATCTGGTGCGCAAAGGCGACGAGGGCTATGTGCGCGACATCGGCACCTTTCTCCAGCAGTTCTACATCTATGCGGTCGAATGGGTCGATCGCGGCACCGTCGTCGGCATGCGTGCGCGTGAACTCATGAGCCTTGAGACGGCTGGGATTCGTTCCAGTGCCGAAATCGGTGCTGGGTTTGACGAAGGAACGGCCCGATGAGGGTAATGATCCGCAGGACCGGTGCTGGCTTGTCGGCCTATATTCCCAAAAAGGATCTCGAAGAGCCGATCATCAAGGTCGACAACGAACACTTATGGGGTGGGGCCGTGACGCTGAAGAACGGCTGGCGGTTAGTCCTGCCCGACCTTCCGCGGGATACGCCTTTGCCGATTACCGTCGAAGCAAGGAAGATTTCCGACGAGGACTGACCTTCGGGTTTACACAAAGAGAGCGGCAAAGGGATACGAGCATGAACACAATGACCTCGGGTCATCTCGTCGTCATTCGGGACAGTTTTGCCGAAAGGCAGCTTGACCTTTTGAAGAAAGGGCTCGCGGCCGATCAGGTCATTCCCTATCTCGGCCCGGGTCTGCTTGAGATCCGCTCCGCGGGACCGCCCGTACCGCATACCCCCGAAGCCGTTGCCGCAGCGCTCAACAAGCGCGCGCCAGCCCCTTCGAAGATTCGCACCAACATGTGGTCGGTAGCGCAGTATATCGAACAGCGCCGGCACCGCCGGACGCTTCAAGTTTGGATGGCCGAAATATTCGCGGCCCCGGTGGTGCCGACCATCTTACATGCCTGGCTTGCAACTCTGCCGCTCTCCGTGATCGTCGACAGCTGGTACGACGGTGCCATGCGCGCGGCCCTAATACAGACCCGCCGAACGGACGTCGTCGAAATACAGGGCGTAACACGGGCGCACGAGATCGGTGACATTTGGACAAAAGCCTACGATTTGTCCGGGACGTTACTCGAATCCGCACCAGCGGCGAAGACGGTTCTCTACGCCCCTCACGGCGGTGCCAGGCCGGCCGCAAACTTCCTCGTCGCAGATTCCGACTACGTTGAAGTGCTGAGCGAAATCGACATCCAGACGCCGATCCCTGACCTGGTGAAGGAACGGCGAGCCAGCCGTGGTCTTTTCTTCCTCGGCTGCCGCTTCAATGATCAGATGCTGCGCACCTATGCCCGACAGATCATGAAGCGCTCCCATGGCCCACATTTTGCGGCAATCGATACAGCACAGCTGACCAAGAACGAGCGTCGCTTCCTTGCAGAAAGGGCAATCACGGTCATTGACATGCCGACGGGTCAAGCCGCGGCCCGTCTCGTCGGACTGGGCGAGACATTGCATTCCAAACGGGGAATCGTTTGAGCCATTCCCAGACGCCTCCACATTGCCGAAAAGGTAAAACGGGCAATTGACTTCCGGGTTTTTCAACAACTCCGAGAGGCGCTCTGAAAAGCTACGACGGTTATTGCATTCGAGGCTGCAGCGGATATGGCATTCGATGCTGCGGATGAACACAGCGGCGACGGGCTCGAACCAGCCGAGCAGACCATAGTCTGGCGCCATGGTTGTCGCGGCGACCGGTCGCAGCTGATCGGCTTCACTTGGCCGTAAAGCAGTGGCACGGCATGATGATCAGGGCCGGTTGGGGTCGATGCCAATCGAGCTAAGGCCAAGCGTGCTCACCGCATAGGCGGTCACCTGCCACTGCCATCCCAGAGCGTCAGGATGATCGCGTTGCGCGACAGCTTGGCGCGCTGCACACGCGAGCGATTGGTTCAGGGCAGCCCGCTTCGCCATCAACGAGACCCGCTGCTGCATGAGTTGTAAACGCCCGCACCACGGGCGCCGCGAATCCGCGCTTGTGGCGCCATGACCTTGAGGCGAGTGAGTCCGGCGCTAACAACGCAGACTGAACCAATCCGATCAGCCCGGCCCATGCCGGAGAGCACGGCGACCAATGCCGCCAGCTACACCACGCAGCGGGACAACGGCTAAGCGCTAGTTGAAAAGCATACGTCGACGTCCGCCATTTCCGCATGCACCGCCTTGGATAAGGCCTGCCCCGAGGCATGATGCGGGCCTGGTTGGCTTTCGTGTCGATGCCGGCTTCGTAGGCAGCGGCTCCCGCGAGGTCGAGCAGTTCCAACTGGCGGCTTGAGGACGGCGCTCACGCACAGCCGTTCCAGGTGCGGCCGGTTATGCGGCCTTCCCCCTTCCCATTGGCTTGGGCAAGCTTCTGGGTGATCCTCTGCGTCGCCGGTCGCAGAGAGGTCGGGTCTGCAACGTTAGCACAGGCCAATATTGCGGCCGCCTCGGTATGTATGCGTCCCTCTCTTCTGTTTGGCCTGACTGAACAAGCTTGCACCCGGTCGGACATGCAGTCCAACCAGGATGCGCCCATATCAAGCCCCATGAATGCGAAGAAAATCCTCATACGTCGCTTGCAACCCGGCACCAAGAGACGTTTTGGCTTTCCAGCCAAGGTTACGCAAGCGCGTTACGTCCAGTAACTTGCGCGGAGTACCGTCTGGCTTCGTCGTGTCGAATACCAATTTGCCCTCCCAGCAGACCGCCGCCTTGACGAGTTCCGCCACCTCGCGAATTGTGACGTCCTCGCCAACGCCAACATTAATCAGGGGCGCAGTGTCGGGGGCTGTCAAGGCGTCAAAATCCGAATCTGGCAGGCCAAGCAGGAACGCAATGGCATCGCCTAGATCCGACGAATACATAAACTCTCGTCGAGGCTTTCCGGATCCCCAAATCTCCACCGAGGTGTCGCCGTTTATTTTAGCTTGATGAAAACGGCGTATCAGGGCAGGCAGAACGTGGGAATTTTCGGGGTGATAATTATCGCCGGGACCATATAAGTTGGTCGGCATCAATGCGAGATAGCGTGTCTGGTACTGCCGGTTGAAAGACCAGCATGATTCGACTCCTGCGATTTTTGCCAAAGCGTAGGGACGATTCGTCGCTTCAAGCGGACCGGTTAGAAGGTATTCCTCCCGTATCGGCTGCGGACAGTCGCGTGGATAGATACACGAGGAGCCAAGAAAAATCATCCGTTCGACGCCGGACGCGTAAGCGGCATCAAAAACACTGAGTTGAATCGCTAAGTTGTTATGAAGGAAATCGACAGGGGAGCTAGCGTTCGCCAGTATACCACCAACCTTTGCGGCGCACATAACGACGTAATCAGGCCGCCGCGACATGAAGAACTTGCGCGTCTCGCTCCGGTCAAATAGATCCAGTTCGTCGTGAGTACGTGTTATTATCTCATAGGATCCTAATGCCTCGAGGGCTCTCATTGTGGCGGATCCGACAAGGCCGCGATGGCCTGCTACATAGACTTTCTTCATCTTTTTGTTTTCCATTGATAACGCTCCGGGCGCTCCTTAAGAAGGCCACCATAGCACTGACAATAAGCCAGCATGGCACCGCGGTTGTCAGCATAACTCTCGTGGACTGTGTGAATAATAACCCTGCTTCATCAGCACTGCGTCACGCTCTGCCATGCGCAAATCTTCCCGAACCATCTCCCTAACCAATTCGATGAAGGAGATTTTGGGCTCCCACCCAAGTTTTTCTTTCGCCTTGCGGGCATCGCCGAGAAGTGTCTCGACTTCTGCAGGACGAAAATAACGGGGATCTACTTTTACGATCAGAGCTCCCGTCTTTGCATCGTACCCCTCTTCGTCGACCCCTTCCCCCATCCAACGAACATCGATGCCGAGTTCAGCGGCCGCGACGGTGACGAATTCGCGCACCGAATGTTGCTCACCGCTAGCGATCACAAAGTCTTCAGGTTGCTCCTGCTGCAGCATCAACCACTGCATCTGGACGTAGTCTCGAGCGTGCCCCCAATCGCGACGCGCATTAAGATTTCCCAAGAATAGAGTGGGCTGCATTCCAAGCTTAATCCGAGTCAAGGCGCGCGTGATTTTGCGCGTTACAAATGTTTCTCCGCGCGCAGGTGACTCATGATTAAATAAAATGCCGTTACATGCATAAAAATTGTAAGATTCTCGATAGTTTACGGTGATCCAGTGAGCATACAATTTGGCAACAGCGTAGGGTGATCGGGGGTAGAACGGTGTCGTCTCGGTCTGTGGCGTTTCCCGCACCAGCCCGTAGAGCTCAGACGTCGAGGCTTGGTAGTAGCGCGTATGCTTGACGAGCCCCAGGATCCGAATTGCCTCGAGAATACGCAGCGCACCCAAGGCATCGGAGTTTGCGGTGTATTCTGGTTCTTCAAAGGAGACTGCAACGTGGCTCTGAGCTGCCAAATTGTAAATTTCGTCTGGCTGAACCAGTTGGATGACGCGCGTAAGGCTGGACGAGTCTGTCAAGTCCCCGTGGTGAAGTGTCAGATCAACGCCACCTTCATGAGGGTCATGATAGAGATGGTCTATACGGCCCGTATTAAAAAGAGACGATCGTCTCTTTATCCCATGCACAGAATAGCCCTTTTCTAAAAGCAATTCTGCGAGGTAGGAACCGTCTTGCCCGGTGACTCCGGTGATTAAAGCGACTTTTCTCTTTGACAAGCTTGAATCCTTTTGATTTTGACGCGCCCATGAAAATGCTCGCCTGCGGCGGGATTGCGTGGCGAGAAAGGGGCGCATTGAGCAGGGCGAACGGGGGCCTCTGCGCGAAGGCAAGGGAGAGTTCGAGCGGGATGCCAGCCTTTCATGGAGCCGGGGAACGTTCGAAAGAGTTGTCGATCAAGATCAAACGACGCGGGTCATTCAAATCGAATTCGACAATTCGTGGCACGAAGAGGCGGGCATAGCGGGTGAAGGCGCTAGTCGGAGGAAAGCGAATAACAGTGTCGCATCGACCGAGGAGATACATCTCAACGAGAGCGGAAAAACCCCCGTCGGTGCCCAGTGCTGCACTGTGCAAGGGGCCGGCCTGATCCGCCTGGAAGCGTTTTGGGACGGTGAAAAGTTCGGGAAATACGCCCGACAGGTGATCAACAACCTTGGCGCTGTCTGTACACAAGAACACTCTTACAGGTCTTGAATGCGGTTGCGCCTTGGCCATGCGAATGGCAGTGCATACCTGCTCTAAGGCAACCTTCGGATCAGCCCAGTAAGGTGCGTGATCCATAATATCTTCGCCGTTGCCGTGGCGGACATGGACTCCAATTATGCTGTGTCCGTCAAAATGTTCCTGGTAGAGCGCTTCAATGCGATCCTCAATTTCGACCCTCGGTGTGATGCTCCTAAATATGGTTCGCTCGGCCTTTTCATCGCAGCGCCACATCAAGCAAGCATCACACACTATCGTGTTGGCTTCACAATCATCTTGGGCCTGGAAAAGATCGTTAAGCTCGTCACGTTCTTGGAAAATCTGTTCATCCGGACGGTACACGCAGTCGATGGATGGCTTGTTCCACCACGACGGGAAGAAGGGACCAGGGAATGAGACGTGGTTGATCTGGTCATCGCAAATGACCCGTACACCACCGATATCCTCAATTGGCTTGAAGAAAGCTGGAAAGGCATTCGCAAACGGGTTGTCAAGGTAACAAGAGCCGCGCCAATCTATTGCTAAAGCTCGTCCCGTCCGATGTGCGTAGTCCCAAGCCGACGCGAGAGACCACAGGCAATCACCGAGACCCGTGCGCCGTCGAGAAACAACGAACCGATCGTTCCTTGAGCGATCAACAAGCATCTAAATTGCCTCTCTCCAGAACACCACAAGCCTCAGCTTTGCTGCTGCGTTTGAGGCAAGCGCCTGCGCAATTCGGGGAAGATTGTCGTGCTGTGCCAATGCGATGTAGCTTGCGTCTGTCGCGGAAGTGCCTGGCCGCGATGGACGCGCGCCTGGGCTGGTCTTCCGCGCAGACCAGAAAATGCTCTTCGGAGCCAACGCAAACATCAACCACTTTCCTTAAGGCTGCTACATTCTTGAATTCTTTCTATGCATCGTGCCGTAACATCGGTAAAATCGTCTGTTTCGATGAAACGCATCCACGCCATGGATGGCTAGTGACATGGGTTCCAGAGCGTTGGCTGTGAACCCTCTCGCTGTGCTCGACGCACCGCTAACCCCAGCGGAACGAGCCGGCCATGAGCGCGGGCCGCGGCCACGAAGTTTCGACTGGGCCAGGTTCTGCATGGGAGCGCCACAAAGAAAGAGGCGATGCGTCGAGCTGTAAGCGAGCCTGAGCTCGCTTTCGAAGCGCTATGCCATCAACCCCAAGACGGTCGCGAAGTGGAGGAGCGGAGTTCGACCGCCGATCTGCCCACCGGCCCCAGGGAGCCGAGATCGAAGGTTCTGTCTGCCGTAGAAGAGGACCGTTGTTGTGGCCTTCCGCCGCAACACACTGCTGCCGCTGGACGATTGCCTCTACGGCCTTGCAGCCGACGATCCCGCATCTGACGCGCTCTTCATTGCACCTATGTCTGCAGCGCAAGCATCGGCTTCTTCCACATTGATATTGCGGAGATCCCAACCGAACAGGGCAAGCTAAACATCAAGGCCTTTGTACCGGGGCACCGCCTGTCGCGAACCTTCGCGCCCCTCTGTCCCGCCGGCACCAAAGGAGACCGTCGCGGCGCCGTTGTTGCTAGATCACATTCAATTCCCTAAACGCCCTCCCTTCGGCGACACGGATGTACCCAAACGCGGAGCAATCGACCGTGCGGTAGCCGCCATGCACGAGAAGCTCGGCCAGCGCCTTGCCGACCGCCGGGGCCTGCTGCAGACCGTGGCCTGAAAATCCGTTGGCGAAGAGGAAATTTTTCACCTTGGGGTGCGGCCCGATCACCGCGTTCTGGTCGAGCGTGTTGTAATCGTAGTGCCCGGCCCAGGCGCGGGTAGGCTTGATGGCCTCGAAGGCCGGAATGCGGGTCGCCAGCACCGGCCAAATCACCTCTTCGAACAGCGGCCAGTCGACCTCGAAATCGGTGGGGTCGGCCGGGCCGTCGCCTTCTTCCGTTTCGGCGCCGCCGGTGAGATAGACCGAGCCTTCCGGCCGGACATAGATGCCGGAGGGATCGACCAGCAGCGGCATATCAGAATATTTGTCGCGCGCCTCGAAGACGAAGACGTTGCGCTTGCGCGGCTCCACAGGCAGCGCCAGCCCGGCCATGGCAGCGACCTTGCCGGCATTCGGCCCGGCGGCATTGATGACGGTGCCGGCTTCGATCGTCTCGCCATTGTCGAGCCTGACGCTGGTGACACGGTGGCCCTGTCGCTCGATGCCGATGACCGAGGCGGTCATAAAGTCCACGTTCTTGCTGCGCAACGCCTTGCGGAACAGCGTCAGCATGGCATGCGCGTCGAACCAGCCTTCGCCGCTGCGGCCATAGGCGCCGGCGGATATATCTTCGGTCGACAGCCAAGGGAAGCGGCGGGTAAGCTGGTCGGCGTCCTCCAGCACGATGTCAGCGCTCTCGGCCTTCTGCGCCTCGTGATTGGCTTTGAGGATCGGCAGACCGTTCTCGCTGGCGAGAATGAGAAAGCCGGCCTCGCGGAAACCGATATCGGCGTCAGCTCCAAAGGTTTCCTTCAGCCGTCGGAACAGTTTCAGCGTGAACTGCGACAGGCGGATGTTCTGCGGGATCGAGAATTGCTGGCGAATGGAGGCGCAGGACAACGTCGTTGCCGCGTGCGCGAACTGCGGATCGCGCTCGATCAGCGCGATCGAGCCGGAAAACCCTTCTTCACGCAGATAGTAGGCGATCGAAGAGCCGACGATGGCTCCTCCGATGATAACGATCTCGTAACGCACTTTTTTGTCGCCTTTCCGGTAACCGCCCGTGTCGATCACACAGCCGTCAGCATGATGTCGAAGCGCGTGCCGCGGCCGGGCCCGGGCCTAGCGAGTTGAAATGGGTTGCCGCATGCGCTTGATCCATCAGCCCTCACGCGGCTGCCGGTCCTGCTTCACGCAGCAAGTCGTCGGCTTTGTCCGTCTTCTCCCAGGTGAGCTCAGGCTCTTCACGGCCGAAGTGTCCGTATGTCCCCGTCTTGCGGTATATCGGGCGTAAGAGATCAAGCATCTTGATGATGCCTTTCGGTCGGAGATCGAAAACATGCGAATCCAAACATGAGGCCCTGATCCCGCCCTTGCTCGAGATCCTGCCATCGTCCTTCATCAACGCCCTGGCTTATGTCGGGCGACTGCCCAGTGAGAGCCTGAACGACGGCGCAACTTCGGTCATCAAAGCCGATGGCATCGTCGTCGTAGCCAATATCCGCAGGCGACTTGGGTGTAATCGATGTGCGCATGGCTGGTGCCTCCTCCTGCTGACTTTGTCATTTCGCGCTCTTCGTAAATGCTGTTTGGCGGCGGAACATAAAACGACACCAGATTTCTGCCGCCACTGATCTCGAAAGTTGTGATGAGCGTACCATTGACAGCGATTTGCGCTCGCAACGATTCCATGAATTTCTTTGAAGGATCTGTTGCAATGCAAAACAAGAACGCAACGAGATTGGCGGGGCCTGGTAAGGCAAGCTGGAACTGGTTGGCCAAGAGGGAGGCGATCGGCGCACCTTTCCCCAGGCGACGTGCTAACTTGCATCGTGCACCTCATCCGCCATTTGCTAAATGTTTAGTCCCGGCATTTGCTGGAGCGGATTGAAAGTGAACGCTCGGGCTGGGAAGCCCATGCCTTCCAGATGAACTCGCAGGGCGTGAGGCCCTTGAGGGTCTTCAGCTTGCGGCCGAAATTGTAGGCCGCGACGAAGTCGGCAAGATGCCGACGCAGTTGGTCGCGATCGTCGTAGTGGAAGCGCTTGACGGTTGCGTCTTGATGGTCCGGTTCATTCTCTCGACTCTTCTCGCCGGCCTGTCGCCGTCGACATCTGGCAATCGGCCGATGCTTGCCTGCAGCCAGCGGTGCAATGAAGAGCGCGTCAGATGCGGGACGTCGGCTGCAACTCGTAGAGGCAATCGTCGAGCGGCAGCAGCCTGTTGGGGCGGAAGGCCACAACAACGGTCCTCTTCCTCGGCAGACAGAACTGTCGACTCCCTGGGGCCGCTGACAGATCGGGTCGAATTCCGCTTCTCCACTTCGCGACCGTCTTGGGGTTGATGCCATAGCGCTTCGAAAGCGACCTCAGGCTCGCTTCACTATGTTGTATCGCTCGACGGATCGCCTCTGTCGTTGTGGCGCTCCATGCAGAACCTGGCCCATAGTGCATCCTTTGAGTCGGACGAGAATGGCGAAATTTCTTTTCCGCGACATGCGAGCAAGAAGGCTTCAGCCAATGGCGGTTTTTCGATAATCGGCCGCGTCTATCCCATGTCGTTTCAGCTTGTCGTAGAAGGTCTTGCGGGGAACTCCCAGGACTTCGATCGTGCGCCTCACGTCGCCGCCGCATTCCTGCAAGGCATCGCGGATGACAGTCGCCTCATAAAGGCTGACCTTCTCGGACAAGGGGAGGCTTGATACCGCTTGTTCCTTTCGACCTGATGCAATGGGCGTGCCTAGCCCTTCAAGTCCCAATGCAACGCGATCGGCGAAATGCACGAGTTCACGGACATTGCCGGGCCAATTGTGGCTCACGAGGCGATCGCGCACGCCAGCGCTTATGTCCGGAACTGGCCTGCTGAAGCGTTTGGAGGCGCGTTCCAGGAAATGCCCAAAGAGCATCGGGATGTCTTCGCGCCTTTCGCGAAGCGGCGGGATGCGGAGCGTCACCACATTCAGCCGGAAATAAAGGTCTTCCCGGAAATCTCCGCGGGCGGCCGGATCGCCGAGATCGGCCTTGGTAGCCGACACGACACGAAGGTCGATGCTGCGGGTTTCGTTCGTGCCAAGCGGCGTGATCTGCCGGGTCTCAAGCACCCTCAGAAGCTTCACCTGGAGTCCTGGCGGCATCGACTCGATTTCGTCGAGGAAGAGCGTCCCTCCGTTCGAATGCTCGATGCGACCGGTCCTGCGCCTCTGCGCGCCAGTAAAGGCGCCTGCCTCGTGCCCGAAAAGTTCGCTATCGATGACGCTTTCGGGCAGCGCTCCACAATTCAGGGCAACGAAGGGCTTCGTGCGTCGTCTGCTCCAGCGGTGAAGCAGATCCGCGACCACCTCCTTGCCCGTGCCCGTCTCGCCTTCCACAAGGACATCCACATCGGTATCGGCGATCTGGCGGAGAGTTTCGCGCAATCGAATCATGGTCGGTGCCTCCCCGATCAGCGGGATATCGCCCGCAGATCGGACAACCGCATCCCTAAGACGTCTGTTTTCCAGGATCAGGCGCCGTTTTTCCGAAGCGCGATGCAGCGTCACGAGAAGCCGGTCGTTCGCATATGGCTTCGAGATGAAATCGTAGGCGCCATCCTTGATGGCGGCAACGGCCAGCTCGACGTCGGCATGCCCGGTGATCAGGACAACCGGAATTTCCGGGTCGATCGCCTTCACTCGCTCGAAGAGCTGAAGTCCGTTCAGCCCGGGCATACGGATGTCACTCACGACAGGGCCATCGAAGTTCCCGTCGATTCTGGCGAGTGCGGCCTCGGCCGAACCGAACACGCTCGGTGAGAACGAGGCAAGCTTCAGCATCTGCGTGGCTGCGCGAAGCACATCCTCGTCATCGTCGATAAAAATGACCGGTCCTGATTCAGCACTCATGCCGCTCGCCTCAGCTCGACCGTGAAGGAAGTCCCTCTCCCGTGGCCGGCATCATCATGCCGCAACGAGCCGCCGAGCTCACGTGCGATCTCTTGCGAAATGACCAGGCCAAGACCGAGACCCTTTTCCTTGTTGGTAACGAACGGCATGAAGAGGCTCCCGCGAATGTCGGGGGCAAGGCCGGGGCCGTTGTCCCGAAGGGAAATAGCGACCATTTCCCCGTTTTCGGCGAGCGCTATCTCGACGCGGGGCTCCGGTTGATCCTTCAGAGCGTCAAGCGCGTTCTGGAGAAGGTTGACGAGTATCTGCTCCAGTCGCATGCGGCTTGCCATGACAATTGGAGACGGATCGATCCGCTTCCGTTCAATCGTCACCCCGGAATCGCGAATTCGGCCTGAAAGAAGCGACAGAGCGCCGTCGATCGCGTCGTCCGCCAGTATCGGTCCCATCGATCCGCTGGCGCGGCGGGAAAAGGACCTTAGCGTTTCAGTGATCGTGCCGATCCTGCCGGTCATGGCGACGATCGAGGTCAGATTCTCGGCGGTTTCTTGCGACCGGCCGATCCCTAGAAGACGCGCGGCATTTTCAGCATAGGTGCGGATTGCGGCGACCGGCTGGTTGATCTCGTGGGCGACCCCGGCCGTTATCTGTCCCAGGATTGACAAGCGGTTCGCCTGGGCGAGTTCGTCGCGCAGGCGACGCACTCTCGCTTCAGCGTTCTCTCGCTCGGCGATCTCACCGGCGAGCGCTGCGTTCGAGCTCTGGAGCTCCGCCGTGCGCAGTTCGACGCGATGCTCCAGTTCCGCATTCAGCAACACAAGCACTTCTTGCCGCTGCCGGGCCGCGCGCCGCCGTCGAACAATGATGAAAATGACGAATCCAACGAGAACGAGGGCAAGCAGCGTTGTCACGCGGGCTGTCATGACCGCCGAGGAGATCTCGGTGTCGGCGGGGATGAGCAACGACATGCGCCAGCCCGGAACTGCTTTGCCGAGATCCTGCGAAACCGCAACGAAACCGGCTGATCGACTCTCAGGAGTTGCGGTGACCAGGTTGTCGCCGCGGCGGGAAAGCGGCACCGGCTCGAAAGTCACGCCCGGTAGCTGTAGACGATCGCGAGCGGTTTGCTTCTCCTTTGCGGAAAGCGGTGAGAGAGCGCCAAAACGCCATTGGGGCACGCTCGTGGTAAGAACCACGCCTCGCTCATCGGTCGTGAAGACCACGAAGCCGCTCTCCAGCCAACGCGACTCGACGCGGTCGAGCTCCACCTTCACCACAACCACACCGAGCGGCCCCTCCGGCCCATCGACCCGGCTCGACAGATAGAGACCAGGGCGCGCGCTAACCGTGCCGAGCGCATATTGCATAGCCGCGCCATCCGCCATCGCCTCGATGAAGTAGTGGCGGAAGCGGTAATCGCTGCCGACGAAACTGGTCGGCTCGCCGGCGTTGCTCGCAGCAACCGCTACGCCCTCAGAATTAATGATGTAGAGTATAGAAGAGCCGGCGTCGCGCGCGATGGCGCGAAGCTTCTCATCAAGCGCGGCTTCGTTGGCAGTGCTCGGACTGCGAAGCATCTCCTGAACGGCACCGTCGCGTGCCAGAACCAGCGGAATCATTCGCTGCTTCTCGATCTCTCCTTTCAAACTGTCGGCTGCAAGCGGGAACGCGGCAAGAGCACGGTCGCGTAGGGCATACTCTGCTCTGGTGCCGGCGATGCGTCCCGTTGCAAAGACGACGAAACAGAGCGCCGCACCAAGAATTGCAAGCAAAACCACAAGCCAGAGAGATCGACCGCCGGATCTACCAGGGAAGACCAATGGGGCGCGCTGGAAGGCGCCATTACCCATGTCTTCTTCTTCTGCCATCGTATTCTTAAAACCGATCATCGACGAACCATAGTGCGGGGTTCTGCCAGAAGGGAAGGCGATCCGTGCGGAAAACCGCACAATCTTGCTGCGCGATTTGTTGAAGATACCTGAGGCTCCGGCGATTTCCGCGCTCTCTTGGCTTGGCACGGCTCTTGCGGTCAACAACGCAGCAGCGTTCGACCGGGGCGCCGCGATGGGAGAAGCCGCGGGGAGGAACAGCCCGCCCCAAACCGGTCAGGGAGAGAAAACTTACATGTTGACCCCACTGGCTCCAAGCGTAAAGCGCGCACCCCGCAAGACCCTTTTTGCCAAGCCTTACGTGCAGGTGCTTGTCGCAATCCTCCTCGGAGTTGCGGTTGGCCATTTTTATCCGCAAATCGGAGAAAACCTGAAGCCGCTCGGCGATGCCTTCATCAAGCTCGTCAAGATGATCATCGCGCCCGTTATCTTTCTGACCGTGTCGACTGGAATTGCCGGCATGAGCGATCTTCAGAAGGTCGGCCGTGTTGCCGGCAAGGCGATGGTCTATTTCTTCACCTTCTCGACGCTCGCGCTTATCGTCGGCCTCATCGTCGGCAATGTCATTCGGCCTGGCGCCGGCCTCAACATCGATCTGACCTCGCTCGACGTCCAAGCCGTCAATGGCTATGCCTCAAAGGCCCATGAGCAGTCCGTGACCGGCTTCCTCATGAACATGATCCCGACCACGATTGTCGGCGCCTTTGTGGAAGGCGACATTCTACAGGTGTTGTTCTTCTCCGTCCTCTTCGGCATCGCGCTGGCGATGGTCGGAGAATCGGGCAAATCGGTTCTTTCCTTCCTTCAGGACCTCACTGCACCCGTTTTCAAATTGGTCGGCATCCTGATGAAAGCCGCGCCGATCGGTGCTTTCGGAGCAATGGCCTTCACGATTGGCAAATATGGCATCGGTTCGGTAGCCAACCTTGCGATGCTGGTCGGGACCTTCTATCTCACGGCCTTCCTCTTCGTATTCGGGGTTCTCGGTGCAGTCTGTCGCTACAACGGCTTCTCGATCTTTTCTCTTATCCGCTACATAAAGGAAGAGCTGCTGCTGGTCCTCGGAACGTCCTCCTCCGAGGCTGCGCTGCCCTCTCTCATGGAGAAAATGGAAAAGGCCGGCGCCAAGCGCTCGGTCGTGGGCCTGGTTATCCCGACCGGATATTCCTTCAATCTGGATGGCACCAATATCTACATGACCCTCGCGGCCCTTTTCATCGCGCAGGCGACGAATACGGATTTGTCAGTTGGCGATCAGGTCCTGCTGCTGCTCGTCGCGATGCTTTCCTCCAAGGGTGCAGCAGGTGTCACAGGTGCCGGCTTCGTCACGTTGGCCGCTACGCTCTCCGTAGTGCCGGCAGTTCCCGTTGCTGGAATGGCGCTGATCCTTGGCGTCGATCGCTTCATGTCGGAATGCAGGGCACTGACGAATTTGGTCGGTAACGCGGTGGCATCGCTCGTCGTCGCCCGCTGGGAAGGCGAACTGGATCAGGCGCAATTGAAAGCTGCATTCTGCGGCCACCAGCCTGCCGAGACATCAACCGGCCAGCCACTGATAACGCCCGCGCCGAGCAACTCGGCAGCATCGCTGCCGGTTGAATCGCCTGGCTGGTCCCAAACGCCGGACGATCGGGCCGCGGGTTCCAAACAAACTCTCGCGGGCCGATGAAATCAAGAAACCCGAAATGCAGTGGGTGCAAAATCATCTGCGCCTTGCGAAGGTCTTGCACCGGTCACGACACACAAGCCATCGATGATGCGCTTAATGCCTCCGAAGTTTGCGACGGTTCGTGGAACCGGGCGCGGAGCTCGATCGGAGCCGTCGGCACGGCTGAACAATTCGCCCACGCTCTACGTTTCGGCTTCTACCTCGCACCACGCCACGACAAGAATTCGGTAGCGAACAGGATCAATGCAGGAATGACAGATTTTACTGAACCGACCTTTGCCGGATTTCTTCTTGATGTCGTTTAATCAGACTCGAACAATGGCGAAGCGACCTATAATTGCTGATATCGCCCGGGAAGCAGGGGTAAGTGTTGCCACCGTTGACCGAGTTCTGAATGCCCGTCATCCGGTGCGGAAGGAGACTGCGCAGCGGGTCTTAGCGGCCGCACAGGCCATCGGATATCACGCCGCAGGTCTTATCAAGCAGCGCCTGCAGCCGGACCTGCCGCAATATCGGCTTGGCTTCATCTTGAGAAAACCGACTCACCACTTCTACCAGGGCTTCGCGCGTGAGGCCGAAGTGGCGGTCAACGCGGCGAAGTGCTTCCATGGCACTTCGCTCATCGAATTCGCGCCGTCGCACATGCCGTGCGACCTTGTTCCACTGCTCAAGGAATTCGGCGCGCGCTGCCACGCGATCGCCATGGTGGCGCCGGACCATCCGGCGATCACGGCAGCCGTCCAAGAACTCAAGGCAAAAGGCATCCCCGTTTTCTCGCTGCTTTCCGATTTCGCCGAAGGTGTTCGTGAGGGTTATATCGGCCTCGACAACCGCAAGGTCGGGCGGACGACAGCGTGGATGCTTTCAAAGGTCGCAAGACGGCCGGGCAAGGTGGCGGTTTTTGTCGGCAGCCACCGTTTTCAGGGGCAGGAGCTGCGGGAGGTCGGCTTTCGCTCCTATTTCCGTGAGAATGCACCGGCATTCGAGCTGCTCGATCCGCTCGTGAACCTTGAGGCACGGCAGATCACCTACGAGGCCACGCTGGATCTCATGCAACGGGAACCCGAACTCACCGGCTTCTATGTGGCCGGCGGAGGTATGGAGGGAGCGATCTCCGCGCTCCGTGAAGAAGGCGAAAGCCGGGGTCTCGTCGCGATCGTTAACGAGATCACGCCGGAGTCACGGGCAGCACTCGCAGATGGCATGATCACGATGTCGGTCGCCACGCCCCAGCGCCTGCTTTGCCAGGAACTGATGACGCTGATGGCCCAGGCCATCAAGGTCGGCACTTCGGAGACGCTTGGGCAGACTTTTCTGCCGTTTGAGATCTATCTGCCGGAAAACATCTGAAAAACTGATAAAATACTATCATGAGAGCCTAATTTCCTTTCATTCATGAAAGAAAAGCAGCGGGAGTTTGATTGACTCACCTGCCTCATTCCGGTCTCGTTTAACAACGAATGATTGCTGCGCGGCGGAAGCCAGTCAGCCGAGAACGACGACCCGCACTTCATGGAAGAGAAAGGAAAGCCATGCGTCAAGCATCGCTCCGCTTTGCGATCGACCGCATGACGCCGCCCCAACTTGCCAGGACCGCACTTGCCCGCGGCCCGGGCCTGACTGGCATCGACATTAGCTATCATCTCGATGGCAATTTCATTGCTCGCGAAAAGCCGGCTGCAGACGTCCGTCTTGCTGACGGATCAATCGTCACGACTATCTTCATCAACGCCTTTTCGTGCTTCAATGAGTCCCCGCGTGCCAGGTCGAGGCGAGCAAACTCGTCGATTGTGCAGTGGCCTGCGGAGCGAAGACGCCCACGAATGCGATCCGCCAAGGACATCCACGCGCTGGAGGATAGGCGCACTTGCCTCGAGCATCGATTTCATGGCGCGAGATGGATGATCACATGCAACACGCTGCTCGCAACTCCGAGTAAAGTGCCAGGCAGATCTCGTCACGCTGCATATCGCTTCCAAAAATGAAAAGGCCCAATTCAAAGTCCGAGACGAATAACGGGGTCCCTATTGTGCCGTTGCACGAGAGGGCGCTGGACATCTTTGAAACGTCGAAAGCGCTCACCGCTCCGTCTGGGCTGGAAGCCACGTTGGCCAACGTCGTCGATCTCCTGCCATCGTTGGTGCAGGTGCGGCACGGCATCATCTCGCTCTGGGACGGTACCGGCATACCGGACATGACCGTCGGCGCCGGCTGGAGCGAAGACAACGATGAGCGCTACCGGAAGCATCTGCCACGGACGGCGATCGACCAAATCATAACGACGGGCATGGCGCTGGTCGCCGAGAACATAGCGCTGGATCCGGCCTTCAACGCCGCCGACAAGGACGTGCTCGGGGCGTCCGACAACATGAAAGTGTCGTTCATCGGCGTACCCATTCACGTCGATGCGAACGTCGTGGGCACGCTGACCATCGACCGCATCCTGGACAACAAATCAGGTTCCCTTCTCGATCATGACCTCCGCCTCCTTACCATAATCGCCAATCTGGTTGGGCAGACAGTGAAGCTGCATCGCATGTTCGCGTCCGACCGCGAGCGACTGATGGCCGAGAAAATCGGGATGCAAAAGCAATTCGGCGAACTCAAGCAGCCTGGGCATGAGGGCAAGAGGGCTAATGTCAAGGGGATCGTTGGCGACAGCCCGGCGCTGCGCGGGCTGCTCGAGAAGGTCGCGTTAGTAGCCAGGTCCAACAGCACCGTTTTGCTGCGCGGGGAATCCGGGACCGGCAAGGAGCTGGTCGCCAAGGCCGTTCACGAGCTGTCGGGGCGCGCCAAGCGGCCGTTCATCAAGCTCAATTGCGCAGCGCTCCCTGAGACAGTCCTGGAATCCGAACTGTTCGGTCACGAAAAGGGTGCCTTCACCAGTGCATTCAACTCGCGCAAGGGGCGCTTTGAGCTCGCCGACAAGGGAACGTTGTTTCTGGACGAGATCGGTGAGATTTCGGCCTCGTTCCAGGCAAAGCTGCTGCGCGTGCTGCAAGAGCAGGAGTTCGAGCGCGTCGGCAGCAACCAGACGATTAAGGTCGACGTTCGCGTGATTGCTGCCACGAACAGGAACCTGGAAGACGCGGTTGCAAGGAACGAGTTTCGCGCCGACCTTTATTACCGCATCAGCGTTGTTCCCTTGCTGGTGCCGCCATTGCGCGAAAGGCGCGGTGATATTCCGCTTCTTGCCGCTGAGTTTCTCAAGAATTTCAACAGCGAGAACGGCCGTACGATGGTCTTCGATGCGAGTGCGACTGAAGTGCTGATGAACTGTGCTTTTCCCGGAAATGTCCGCGAGCTTGAAAATTGCGTGCAGAGGACAGCGACCCTGGCAGCGGGAGCGTCAATCGGCAGAAACGACTTTGACTGCTGCCACGGCCGATGCCTTTCCGCGATGCTATGGAAGCACGCATCGAAGGAGACTGCGCCGAAATCGGAGCCGATCGCACCATCGCCACTGAACCCGGCCATGCGTTCGTCTGGTGATTTTGCTTCGGCCGCCTTTGCGGCCCCGCCCGTTGACAGCCAGCAGGCACTGCCAGCGCCTGTTCGGGTAGCCCTCGTAAGCGACGCGCAGATGACCGATCGCGAGCGTCTCATCGGGGCCATGGAAAGATCCGGCTGGGTACAGGCAAAGGCAGCGCGCCTGCTTGGACTGACGCCGCGCCAGATTGGCTACGCGCTGAGGAAATACGGTATCGAGATCAAGAATCTCTGAACCGGCTGTCGAACTTCAGTATGTCGGGCCGCGACATAGCGAACGAGGCGAAGAGCTGGGACAAATCAAGCGTGCGTTGGTTCGGCTCGGTGAGGCGGTGCAGCCTCCTCTCGGCGCCGGCCCGTAATTCGAGATATTCAACGACTCTGTAGCCGGCGGCAAGGATCGCGTCGCCGCGGCGAATACAGCTTCGCGTGGCGGTGCCAACCTCTCGGCCGCTTCAAGAGAATTTCGCTTTGGCGCCGCCACGCTCTGTGCTGTGCGGCCGACAGCCTGAGAGTTGCGCGACGACATCGCCAAGCCATCGGCTTCGCGCCTTGTCGGAAAGGCGATGATCCCGATCGGTATGTCGAGGTCGCGGGCAAGCCGGGGCACTTGCAACGCTGAAAATCCTTCTCCCCGAAGAAGGCGGACGGCGCCGGTCTGGAAAAAGAGCTTCGTCACCAATCTCCCCCACGCCGTCGAAATGGCTTGGGCCGCGCCGCACAGGCCGCCGCTCACCCCTCTCACCGAGACCACGGTGGCAACCACTCTCGTCTGCGTCGTTCAATTGCGACGAGGGTAAGGATCACCCGGTCGGCGCGCTGAAGTGCGGCGCGCACCAAGCTGAGATGGCCTTCATGCAAGGGCGCCCATGGTTGACACGACCGCGACCTTCATGCCCTGCCTGCGCCATGCCGCCACGGATTTGCGCGACTCGGCGGTCCGGACGATCGGTGTGCTCATGTCGCTTCTCGTCCTTTGATGGCTTTCGGTTCATCGCCGAAGACATGTTCGGCCGCCGGAAACCGGCGCTCCTTCACGTCGCACGCGTAGGCCTCGATCGCTGCCGAAGCGGCCTCTCCCAGTTCGACATAGCGCTTGACGAATTTCGGGCGGAAGTCGCCGAACAGGCCCAGCATGTCGTCGACGACCAGGATCTGCCCGTCGCAGGCCGCCGAGGCGCCGATGCCGATCGTCGGGATTGGGATTTTCTCGGTGATGCGGCGGGCGAGCGGTTCGGGCACTTTTTCCAGTACGACGGAAAAGGCGCCAGCCTCGCTGACCGCAAGAGCATCGCGCCAAATGCGCTCGGCATCCTCGCCCCTGCCCTGCACGCGATATCCGCCAAACACGTTGACCGCCTGCGGCGTCAGGCCGACATGCGCCATGACCGGGATTCCGCGCGCTGTGAGGAAGCGAATCGTCTCGGCGATCGTCGCGCCGCCCTCGAGCTTGACCGCAGCGCATCCGGTCTCCGCCATAAGGCGCGCGGAATTGCGGAAGGCCTGCTCTAGGCTTTCCTCGTACGAGCCGAACGGCATGTCGACGACCAGGAGCGCCCGCTCCATTCCCCGCCGAACCGCCTTGGCGTGCATGATCATCATATCGAGCGTGACACTGAGCGTGGAGGGAAGGCCGTGGAGAACCATGCCGACGCTGTCGCCGACAAGAACGATGTCGCAGTGGCCGTCAACCAACCTTGCGACCGGCGTGGTGTAGGCCGTCAGGCAGACCAGCGGCGTGCTGCCCTTTCGCGCACGGATGTTCGGCGGCGTGATCGCCTTGACGACACCTGCGGCGCTCAATCCACGTCTCTCCTCACCCAGCGTCACCCACGGCCAGTGTCGCGTTTGGCATATTTTTGTCGAGGTGCGAAGAGGTAAAATCGCCAGAGCGCGTGGTGTTGACGCGACGAGTGGTATGATAAAGAACAGAACTAAATCGGTTTAGACAGGCGGAGCTCTGCCAAGTAGGTCAGGAACTATGGATCAGGCAAAGGGACCAAGGAAAGGCAGAGCCATAGGCAAGACCAACGACGTCAACGCGGACCTCATCGCAGTCGTCGTTGCCGTGAACGACGCTGGACCTTGTGTTCTGACCATCGAAGAGGGCGGCGCCCTTCCCTCGGGCCCGTTTGAGCTCGCTCATCGTTCGCTCCAGTCGGGCCTCAGGGCATGGGTGGAACTGCAGACCGGTCAGCCTCTCGGTTATATCGAGCAGCTCTACACCTTTGCCGATCGCGATCGGGTCGGCGCCAACCAGCGCGTGATCTCGATCAGCTATCTCGCACTCACCCGCGAAGAAGATACGGGCGCCTCGGGCAGGCGCAGTTGGGCCAGCTGGTACGACTATTTCCCCTGGGAGGATCATCGCTCCGGCAGGCCCCCGATAGTGCTGGAAGAATTGCGGCCGCGCCTTATCGAATGGGCGGACGGCGCGGACGACGGCGCGACGCGCTTCGATCGCCGACGGCGAGCGGCGGTTGCCTTTGCCTTGGACGGCCGGGCATGGAACGAAGAGCTCGCGCTGCAGCGCTACGAGCTGCTCTACGAAGCCACCCTGGTGGAGGAGGCGAAGCGCGGCGGAGTTTCGGCCATCCTCGCTTCGGTGCCGGGCAGATCGATGATCGCCGATCATCGCCGCATTCTGGCAACGGCTATTGCGCGACTGCGCTCCAAAATCAAATACCGGCCTGTTGTGTTCGAACTGATGCCGCCGCTCTTCACGCTTTTGCAGCTACAGCGAACTGTGGAGGCGCTCTCCGGCAGGCTCATCAACAAGCCGAACTTTCGCCGGCTCATAGAGCAGCAGGAACTGGTTGAGAAGACCGGGGCGACGACCGCCGAGACCGGCGGCCGGCCTGCGCAGCTCTACCGCTTCCACCATACTATTCTCGACGAGAGGCCTGTGGCCGGCACAAAATTACCGCTCGCACGGGCTTGACACCCCTTATAGTCACAACGATTATAAACGTCTTATAATCAGGTGGACTATAACTGGAGGCTCGATGAGCGCCGTCCTGCCTTCGAGCGCCTCACTGTACGACCGCGTTCGGCGCGTTATCCCACGGATCGAGTGGTCGGTCTTCGTCGAGGATATCGACGCAATCCTGAATCTGAAGCGACAGCGGAATGCGGTCATCCTGGCGCATAACTACCAGACGCCGGAGATTTTTCACTGCGTGGCTGACATCGTCGGCGACAGCCTGGCGCTGGCCCGCAAGGCGATGACAGTCGACGCCGATGTGATCGTGATCGCCGGCGTGCATTTCATGGCAGAAACAGCCAAGCTGCTCAATCCCGACAAGACAGTGCTCATCCCGGACCTCAACGCCGGCTGCTCGCTGGCGGACTCGATCACCGCCGAAGACGTACGCCTGATGCGGCAGCGCTATCCGTCCGTTCCGGTCGTCACTTACGTCAACACCTCCGCCGCGGTGAAAGCCGAGTCAGACATCTGCTGCACCTCGGGCAACGCGCTCGCAGTGGTGAAGTCGCTCCGGGTGCCGCGCGTGATCATGCTGCCCGACGAATATCTGGCAAAGAACATCGCGGCGCAAACCAAAGTCGAGATCATCGCCTGGAAGGGGCGCTGCGAGGTGCATGAACGCTTCACGGCGGCCGACATCCGCGAGCTGCGTGAGGCCCATCCCGGCATCAGCATACTTGCCCATCCCGAATGTCCGCCTGAAGTGGTCGCGGAAGCCGACTTCGCCGGCTCGACGGCGGCGATGTCCGACTATGTCGCGCGGCATAGGCCGGCGCGTGTGGTGCTGATGACGGAATGTTCCATGAGCGACAACGTCGCGGTCGAGCATCCGGAAGTAGATTTCGTGCGCCCATGCAATCTGTGCCCGCATATGAAGCGCATCACGCTCGCCAACATCCGGACCGCGCTCGAGGAGAACCGCCACGTCGTCACGATCGATCCTCATGTCGCTGAACGGGCCCGCTGGGCCGTGGAACGCATGCTCTTTGTATGACGGCGGACATCCATCACATTGGCGGAGCGCCGGTCATCATCGGCGCTGGTATCGCCGGGCTCATGACGGCGCTACACTTGGCGCCGCAAACAGTCGTCCTTCTGTCCGGGACCCCGCTCGGAACCGAAGCCTCGAGCACGCTCGCCCAAGGCGGGCTCGCAGCGAGTCTGGGGGAGGACGACAGCCCCGACCTGCACCTCGCCGATACGCTTGCTGCCGGCGATGGGCTTTGCGACGAACAAATGGCCAGGCGGGTGGTAGAGGCCGTACCTCAAGCCGTCGAGAACCTCATTCGTCTTGGTGCTCCTTTCGACCGGTCGCTAGACGGGAGGCTACGGCTGGGCCTGGAAGCGGCGCATTCGCGTCGCCGCATCGTGCACGCCGCCGGCGACGCAACTGGCCGCGAGTTGTTTCGGGCGCTGCTCGGCGTGGCGCGGCGAACCCGTTCGATCACGATCATGGAAGGCATGACAGCGCTTCGCTTGGTTGTCGCGGAAGGCAGCATTGTGGGCTTGCTGACTGTCCTGCATGGCGCCGTGTTCGCATTGCCCACACGCCGCGTGGTGCTGGCCACCGGTGGTATAGGCGGCCTGTTTTGCGATACAACCAACCCGCTCTCCTCATTCGGGCACGGCCTGGCGCTTGCAGCCTGTGCTGGCGCGGAACTAGCCGATCTCGAATTCGTGCAATTCCACCCGACGGCCCTCGACATTGCGCGCCGGCCAATGCCGCTTGTCAGCGAAGCAGTGCGTGGCGAAGGCGCGGTGCTGATCGATGAGCACGGCCATCGCTTCCTGGCAGACACGCCTGGGGCAGAACTCGCATCGCGCGATGTGGTTGCGCGGGCGATCTCGGATCAGCTCGCCGCCGGGCATGGCGTCTATCTCGATGCCCGACATTGTCTCGGGCAGAAATTCGCAAGGCGCTTTCCGGCAATCGACGCTATTTGCAAGCATGCCGGCATCGATCCGGCGGTGGAACCCATTCCCGTGCGTCCCGCTGCTCACTATCACATGGGCGGCGTGGCCGTTGACGCCGAGGGGCGAACTTCCGTTAGCGGCCTGTGGGCCTGTGGCGAAGTCGCATGCACAGGACTGCATGGCGCCAACCGGCTTGCCAGCAACTCGCTGACCGAAGCGGTTGCAACCGCCGCCTGGGTGGCTGAAAGCGTCGCGGCTACCTCTGCGGGTTGGCAGTGGCCTAGGCTTCCGGCAACTGTTCCCATCCGGCCCGACCCTTCACCTATTCGCCCGATTGTGTCCAATGCGCTTGGCATTGTTCGGAATGGGAAATCATTGCGCGACACGGTCGCGACACTGCTGCCGATCTCTGTCGGCGAGACGGCCGCGGCCGATCCGGCCCTGGTGGCACTGTTGATGGCGATCGCAGCTTTTCGACGCGAAGAGAGCCGCGGTTCGCATTATCGGTCTGATTTCCCCGGGCGCGATGCCGCCGCCCTCCCTTCGCGACTGACGCTCTGCACAGCTTTTGAGAATGCCGTCACGCTCAGATGGCAAGCATCCGAACGGAGCCGTTGACATGACTTCACTTGCACCGCTTCCACAGATCATCATGGAGCCCATCGTGCGCTACGCCCTGCTGGAAGATTTGGGCAGAGCCGGCGACATCACGAGCGATGCGATAATCCCCGCCGATTGCAAAGCGACGCTGGCGTTGAATGCCCGGCAGGCCGGCGTTGTTGCCGGGCTCGATTTGGTCATGTTTGCCTTCCTGCTGGTTGATCCCGGGATCAGCATGCAGCTGCGGTGTCCTGAAGGCGGTAAGGTTTCGGCCGGAGAGACGATTGCGATCGTAAGCGGGCCGGCCCGCAGCTTGCTGACCGCAGAGCGCACGGCGCTCAATTTCTTGTGCAAGCTCAGCGGCATCGCGACGGCAACGGCTACGCTCGTAAACGCGGTGCGCGGCTATAACGCAAAGATCGTGTGCACGCGAAAGACAACGCCCGGCCTGCGTGTCCTGGAAAAATATGCGGTGCGAGCGGGCGGCGGCGCCAATCACCGCTTCGCGCTCGATGACGCCGTACTGATCAAGGACAACCATATCGCCATTGCCGGCGATATCCGCACCGCAATCGAGCGGGCGCGTAGCGCCATAGGTCACATGGTCAAGATCGAGGTCGAGGTCGACAGGCTGGACCAGTTGGAGATCGCGCTTACAGCGGGCGTCGACGCCGTGCTCCTCGACAACATGTCGGTCGAGGACCTTGCGCAGGCTGTGGCTATGGTCGGTGGCCGCGCGATCACCGAGGCTTCGGGCCGGGTAACGCGGGCGAGCGCCACGGCAATTGCGGCGACCGGCGTCGACCTCATATCGGTCGGCTGGCTTACCCACAGCGCGCCCATTCTCGACATCGGTCTCGACATGCCGGCCGACCGAAATTGCAACAGGCATCTGAACTGATGGAGAGGACATGAACCGGGATCGCAGGAACTCCTTTGGTGGCAGGCTAACCTGCGTCAGCACGTCCCCGGTTCCACCAACAGCCGACGCAAGCCTTCTCGGCGCCAAGCGACACGCTTCAACAACGGAGGCGGGAGGGACGGACCAGCAAGGCACAGAAAGCCGCGTCGCAGCCCTTGGCGTCATCATCTGCCGACTCGACGAGATGCGCCAGTTGGCGGCCTCTCACGGGCTGGAACTTCTGGGTTATCTGCTGGACGTCGCCTTCACCGAATCCTGCGACGCGATCAGAAAGGAGCATTCCTGTGCTCAGAGTAAAATAACGGAAACCGTAATCCCCACGGATGACGTGAGTTGAGCCTGCGGGCAGCAGTTGGAGAGTCCGCTCACGCGTTTCGATAGAAGACTTCCCGCTGGCATGCGCCTTGTCTTCAGCATCCACTGCAACGCTCCAGGCCAAGGACGGAAGATTATGGAGAACAAGACCTTATGAACGAACTCAGCCCAGACCTGACCTCGGATCCAATCGGTTGGGCGCTTCCCCCCTGGACGCGAGCGGAAGCCCAGGCGCTCCACGACGCGCCCTTCAACGACCTGCTGTTTCAAGCGCAGACCGTGCATCGCCAGAATTTCGATCCCAACAAGGTCCAGCTCAGCCGGCTGCTCAGCATCAAGACCGGCGGATGCCCCGAGGATTGCGGTTATTGCAGCCAGTCTGCGCATCACGAAAGCGGTTTGAAGGCGTCGAAGCTGATGGAGGTCAGGCGCGTCATCGCCGAGGCGACCAAGGCGCGTGACGCCGGCGCCACCCGCTATTGCATGGGTGCTGCCTGGCGAAACCCCAAGGCGCGCGACATGGATGCGGTGGTGGCGATGGTCGAAGGCGTCAAGGCGCTGGGCATGGAGACCTGCATGACGCTCGGCATGCTCGATCTCGAGCAGGCCGCTCGACTGAAACAGGCGGGCCTCGACTACTATAACCACAACATTGACACGTCGGAGCGCTACTACAGCGAGATCATTTCGACCCGCACGTTTGCCGACCGGCTGGATACGTTGGCCAATGTCCGCGACAGCGGCATCAAGGTCTGCTGCGGCGGCATCGTCGGCATGGGCGAGGAGCCAATCGACCGAATCGACATGCTGGTGACGCTGGCCAATCTGCCGGAGCATCCCGAAAGCGTTCCGATCAACATGCTGATCCCGATCGACGGCACCCCGCTGGCCGAAGCTAAACCCATCGAGCCGATCGAATTCGTGCGCGTGATCGCGCTGGCGCGCATCATGATGCCGAAATCGCATGTCCGGCTTTCGGCCGGCCGCACCGCCATGACCGACGAGATGCAGGCACTGTGCTTCTTTGCCGGCGCCAACTCGATCTTCGTCGGCGACACGCTGCTGACGGCGAACAATCCGGGCGAGGACAAGGATAGCCTTCTGTTCCGCCGTCTCGGCATCGAGCCGATGGAACTCGGGGCGCAATGAACGGGGCACAACTTGCCCGCTATGACGCGACCTTGCAGGGACTGGCGCGCAAGGACCGGCTGCGCACACTTGTGCCGCGCGCCGGGCTCGACTTCTCGTCGAACGACTATCTCGGACTTGCCGCCTCCAAAAGACTTGGCGAGGCGGTTGCGGCGGCGATTGCGCGGGGCACGCCGGTGGGCGCGACCGGATCGCGGCTGTTGCGCGGCAATGCACCGGAGCATGAGCAATTGGAGGCGGACGCGGCGGCGTTCTTCGGAGCCGAGCGCGCGCTGTTCTTCGGCAGCGGCTACATCGCCAACTTCGCTCTGCTGACGACGCTGCCGCAAAAGGGCGACCTCTTGATCCTCGACGAGCTTGCTCATGCCAGCATGCATGAGGGGGCCCGCGGTGGCCGCGCCGAGTTCAAGCTCACCGCGCACAACGACGTCGATGCCGTCGAGGATGCGATCACCCGCTGGCGCGCCGACGGCGGCATGGGCAGCGTCTGGATCGCCGTCGAAAGCCTCTACAGCATGGATGGCGACCGCGCGCCGATGGAGAGCCTCGTCGCGCTTGCCGATCGGCATGAAGCATTCATCGTGGTCGACGAGGCGCACGCCACGGGTGTATGGGGGCCGGACGGCCGGGGGCTGGCCGCCGCGTTCGAGGGCCGTGACAACATCATCGCGCTCCATACATGCGGCAAGGCGCTTGGCGCCTCCGGCGCGCTTGTCACCGCACCACGAACGCTGTGCGACTATCTCGTCAATCGCTGCCGGCCATTCATCTACGCCACCGCGCCATCGCCACTGATGGCAGTGGCAGTGCGCGAAGCGCTCGCCATGCTGTCCGACGAGCCCGTGCGCCGCGTTCAGTTGCAGGAACGCGTTGCCTTCGCGGGCCGCCAACTGGCCGAGCGTTGCGGCGTGGTACCCAGCGGCTCGCAGATCCAGCCATTCGTCATCGGCGACAACAGGCGCGCCATGGCGGTGGCGGCGGCATTGCAGGCTCGCGGTTTCGACATACGTGGCATTCGTCCGCCGACCGTTCCCGAGGGCACGTCGCGGCTGCGCATTTCGCTGACGCTCAACGTCGGCGCAGCCGACATTTCCGCCATGGTCGAGGCGCTCGTTGAGGTGTTGGCCCAAACATGACCGGAGCCGACATGACCAAGCGCATCGTCGTCACCGGAACAGATACCGGAATTGGCAAGACAGTGTTTTCGGCAGGACTCGCCGGCCTGCTCGACGGTTTCTACTGGAAGCCGGTGCAATCGGGCCTCGACGGCGAAACCGACAGCGAGGTTGTGGAACGGCTCGCCGGCCTGCCGATGGGGCGCGTCCTGCCCGAAGTGTATCGCCTGAAGGAGCCGCTGTCGCCGCATCGTTCAGCCGAACTCGACGGCGTCGCGATAGACGTGGCAAAGCTCTCGCTTCCGGACTTGCCGGGTCCGATCGTCATCGAAGGTGCCGGGGGACTGATGGTGCCGCTCAACCGGCGCACCAAGTTCGTCGACATATTCGCACAGTGGCGGATGCCGGTCATTCTGTGCGCCCGCACCACACTCGGCACGATCAATCACACCTTGCTGTCGATCGAAGCGCTCAGGGCCCGTTCCATCCCGCTCATCGGCATCGCCTTCATCGGCGATGAGGTGGCCGATACGCAGAGGACGATCGTGGAATTCAGCGGCGTGCGCCAGCTTGGCAGACTGCCGCTTCTCGATCCGCTGACAAGTGAGACGCTGAGGGAAGCGATGGTTGCCGGCTTCGACCTCACAGCGATCGCAGGAGGCGAATGATGACGCAGTCTCGAGTCTGGCATCCCTTCACCCAGCACGCGCTCGAGCCGGCAATCCCCGAGATTGTCCGGACGGAAGGCGCCTATCTTCACAAGGCCGACGGCTCCCGCATCCTGGACGCGATTTCCTCCTGGTGGGTCGTCACCCATGGCCACCGCCATCCCCGCATCATGAAGGCCATCGAGACGACCGCGTCGAGCCTCGACCAGATCATCTTCGCCGGCTTCACCCACGAGCCGGCCGAGCAGCTGGCAGAGGCGCTTGTCGGCCTCGCCCCGCCCGGCCTCGACCGGGTGTTCTATTCCGACAGCGGCTCGACCTCCGTCGAAGTCGCGTTGAAAATGGCGCTCGGCTATTTCCGCAACCTCGGCGCGCCGCGCTCGCGCATTGCCGTCATGGAGCACAGCTACCATGGCGACACCATCGGCACGATGAGCGTCGGCGCCCGCGGCGTGTTCAACGCCGCCTACGAGCCTTTGCTCTTTGAGGTCGACACCATCCCCTTCCCGGCCGCCGGCCGCGAGCAGGAAACGCTGGATCGTTTCGAGGCTGTCAGCCGTGACCGGCGCGTCGCCGCGCTGATCGTCGAGCCGCTCGTGCTCGGCGCTGGCGGCATGCTGATGTATCCGGCTTCGGTTCTGGCTGAATTGAAGAAGATCACTGAGGCCTCCGGCACGCTCTTGATCGCAGACGAGGTTATGACCGGCTGGGGACGCACCGGAACCATGTTTGCCTGCGAGCAGGCGTCCATATCTCCTGATATCCTGTGCACCTCGAAGGGCTTGACCGGCGGTGCCATCCCGCTGGCCGCCACACTTGCCACTGACGCCATCTTCCAGGCTCACTATTCCGAGGACCGCAAGAAGACCTTTTTCCACTCGAGCTCCTACACCGCCAATCCGATCGCCTGCGCGGCAGCACTTGCCAATATCGAGATCTGGCAGGACGAGCCGGTGGCCGAGCGGATCGCGGCCCTGAGCGCGAAGCAGGCCGCCGGGCTTCAACGCTTCCGGGACAATCCATATTTCTCCGACAGCCGGGCGACCGGCACGATCGCCGCCCTCGATCTGCGTACCGACTCTGCCGGCTATCTGGCCGAAATCGGGCCAAAACTGCGCGCATTCTTCCTTGAGCGCGGCCTGCTTGTGCGCCCGCTCGGCAATGTCCTCTATCTTCTGCCACCCTATTGCATCACCGGAGACGAGTTGGACGGGCTCTATGACGCCATCGAGGAGGCCGGCGAACGCTTCGGCTCAAAGCCATGAGCCGGTCGTCGCGCATTCTCGGGTTTGGTCATCATGCGCCGGCGCGCAAGGTGGAGAACCCGGAAATCGAAGATCGTCTCGGGCTTGAACCCGGCTGGATCGAGCGGCGCACCGGGATTCGGTCGCGCTTCTGGGCAACGGACGAAGACACGCTGTCGGGCCTTGCCGCGCATGCCGGCGACATGGCGCTGGCAAATGCGGGCATCAACCGGAGCGACATCGGCCTGCTGTTGCTCGCCACCTCGACACCCGATCACCTCCTGCCGCCGAGCGCGCCACTGGTCGCACATCGGCTGGGACTGGGTCGTGCTGGAGCGATCGATCTGACCGGTGCCTGCGCCGGCTTCATCTATGCGCTGATGTTTGCCGAAGGCTTTACCCGCCTCCACGGCAAAGCGAGCCTTGTCATTGCTGCTAACATCCTCAGCCGCCGCATCAATCCGGCCGAGCGCGCCAGCGCCGTGCTGTTTGCCGATGCCGCCGGCGCCGTGGTGATTGGTCCGTGCGATGACCCGGATCGAGGCATTCTCGGCGCTTCGGTGGATTCCGACGGCTCGCGCTACGGGCTGATCCAGATTCCGGCGGGAGGAAGCAACAGACCGTTCCATGGCGACCTCGATCTCGAGCAGATCCGCATGACGATCACCGACGGCCGTGAAGTGTTCGGCAAGGCGGTCGAGATGATGACTGCCTGCTCGGAGGACGCGCTCGCTACAGCCCAAATGCGGCCGCAGGATATCGATCGGTTCGTGCCGCATCAGGCCAACGCCCGCATTTTCGACGCGGTCGGGAGGAACCTAGGCATAGCCGATCACGCGATCGTCAAGACGATCGCCGACTATGGCAATTCTTCCGCCGCAACGATCCCGCTCTCGCTGTCGCTGGCCCATCGGATGCAGCCGTTTCGGCCGGGCGAGAAAATTCTTCTGGCGGCGGCGGGCGCGGGCCTCAGCGGCGGTGCCCTCGTCGTCGGAATTTAGCCGAGCGAACCAGCTGCCAAGATTCACCTTGTATGATGATGAGGACAACAGAACCAATGCGAAAAATAGTGGCCGGCAAGCTGCACGGCATTCACGTCACCGAAGCGAACCTCAACTACCATGGTTCGATAACGCTCGACCCCGACCACTGCGAGGCAGCCGGGATCCTGCCGATGGAATTCGTGGAGATATGGAATAAGAATTCCGGTGCGCGGATTTCGACCTATGTCATCCTCGGCGAGCGCGGTTCACGGTGCTGCATCCTCAACGGAGCGGCGGCTCGCACCTGTCAGCCCGACGACCCGATTATCGTCTGCAGCTCCATCTACCTGGACGAAGCGCATATCACTTCGCTGAAGCCGCGGATCGTCACGTTCGACCAGGATAACCACATACTCGACCGCCTGAGCTACTCCGTCGATATTGACACAGACGGCCGTTACAGTTTCGCGATTCTTGACGAGGCGGATGAGCCTTTGGTCATTCCTGCCCTGGTCTCCGGGGCGTGAGCCGCGCTCCAAATGTGCGAGCCTCTTCGCCCCGTTGCAACGTGCTCGGCACTGAAGAGCGTCTAGTCTAAGACTCGACGAAGTTGCTGACGCTCAGCTTCGAAAGGCTGATGCCCACTGCGCCTTGGGCACCGTGGGCCTTCGTGGGATGGCGCAATGTCTCGCATCTGCTGATCGGCGAACAGCGGTTTGCATGTCTGACCCTTGTCTCAGGTTACTTGCGGTGGCGGCTTGCAAATTCTTGCTGCCTTCTCAAGCGCCGCGGCTGGGTCCTTGACGACCTGGCTTTTCATGATCTTTGCCGCCGTGTCGATCAAGCAGGCCATCGTCTTCCGCATCGGCAGCGGTGCCAACCATCATCGCGAATATGGCTAGCCGAACGGTCGCAAGCAGCACTGAGGTGGGCCTTCGGCAAAGTGTTTCCCGCCGGCACCATGGGCTCACCAGCCATCTAACGCCTGATCCGGTTGCATATCAGCGTTCGTCGATCGGCGGCTTGGCAGCAAGGCCGAGCCTGGCTCGTTGGCCATCGGCGAAATTTTCGGCGGGAGACTGTGTCTTGAACCGAAGAACTGTCAGTTTGCCGTCCTCGACAGTATGAACGACCCATCCCCCACCGCAACGCTTGACGCGCACGTCATTAGGTTCGCCAGCCACCATTACTGCCCCTCATTTTCGTCGCCCTTAGGATGAGACTGGAAGCCGTTCCCGCACATCGGAAAACATGGGACCTTACGTAACGTCAAGCCCCAATTTTGGGATAGCCGATGCCTCGTCGATTTCAGGGTGACGGCGATTGAGGTCCGCAAAGTCCGTGCGCGCGCAACCTCGTGCTCGGATCGACTTAGATGCGCAGATTTTGCATGTTAATTCAGCCTTGTTATCCACAGCTAACGTGAATGGGAACGCGTATTCAGTCCGAGTAGCTCAGCAGAAAATCCGCCGCTCTGGTGCCTCAGCGCCATCACCCGGCACCTTCAAGATGTTTCATAGCTCCGGACCGTTCCGAACGATCAGGGTGCCGGATGGCCACTCGCTCATCGAGCGTCCAATCGGCACAACCACGACGAGCACGTCCTCGACGCGCGTGGGCGGCAGGTCGAGATACACATCTGCGAGAGTGGACCGCACACGAACGCCCGACACAATCGCCGCCAGGCCGTCTCTGCAGAACCTCTCCATATGGTTCCGCATCGCGTGCCGAACGGTGCCGAAAGCGAATGGAACCCCAAGCTGCTGCAACACTGGATATACAAGGCGCATTGAATGACTGATCCCTTGTCCCTCAAGATCCGGTCGCACCCCGTACAACCCCAGGTCGGCCACCAGGAGCTCGACCTCGTCAACTTTGATGAAGCGGCGTAGTATGCCGATATGAGCCGCTACGCCGTGCGCGTCGTAGCTGATTGCGCGGAGCTCCGGTCTCGCACCGGCCCAGCTACGGCCGCCTTCGAATGGCTCTGCGTTGAAGGCCCCAGTCGGTCCGTAGGTCTTTCGGAAAAACTCGGACAGTTCGACATGGTCGGCCTGTTGCAACTCATTTTCCCAGCACAACTTCCACCGCACGTCAGAGCACATCGAAAGACCTCATCTTTGTTGCTGTTTTGTTGGGGAAGCGCCTAGCAGGGGGACGCTTGTCGCATCGAGCCGGCTCGATGTAGCTTGCGCAGGTCACCGAAGAAACTAGCCGCAATGAACATGCGACTCCGTTGTGTTCCGAGCACGCTGGAAGGCGTACACCAGAAAAATACGGCTCGGAGCCAATACAAACATCGATAATTACCTTTGGCTTACATTTTTTGAAATCTTACTATGCGACGTTCTGCAGAATTGGCAAAATCCTTTGTTTCGATGAATGCATCCACGCTATGGATAGGAAAGCATGCGCTTCAAGAGCTTGATCTAGTCTCGGCCCAAGGCGGCCTTTAACACGAGGCTTCGACCCGGCCAGTTGCCCGACCGACCCGCTCGTCAGTTGCCAGACAACCGACTGCTATCTGGGTGGGAACCTTCCTCCACCGTTGATACACGTCATTGGGGCGCACTGAACTTTTCAGGCTAAATCATTGCTATGCCGCCGTTCACATGAATGGTCTGGCCGGTGATGTAGGCGGCCTCGTTCGCGAGGCAACTTCCACCCCGGTGCCCATGCGCCTGGCCGGAATGGCGGCCATGATCGCTTGTTTCTGCTTGTCGTTCAGCTTGTCGGTCATGGCCGATTCGATGAAGCCCGGCGCCACGCAGTTCACCGTCACGCCGCGTGTCGCGATCTCCTGTGCCAGCGATTTCGACATGCCGATCATGCCAGCCTTTGACGCGCAATAGTTCGCCTGGCCGGGATTGCCGGTTACGCCGGACACGGAGGTGATGTTGATGATGCGGCCGTTGCGGCGGCGCATCATCGAATGGGTCAGTTCGCGGGTGAGCCGGACCGCGGCGGTCAGGTTGACCTCGAGTACCGCGTCCCAGTCCGCGTCCGACATGCGGATAAAAAGCCCGTCCTTGGTGATGCCGGCATTGTTGACCAGTATGTCGACGCCTTCGAGTTCGGCTTCCGCGTTTGCGCCCAGCGCCTTGACCTCATCGCGGTTCGAGAGGTTCGCCGGAAACAGTCTTGTCCGCCCGCCAAGCTCGGCAGCCAACACCTCGAGCCTCTCGACACGCGTGCCGTGCAGGCCGACGGTTGCGCCCTGCGCGTGCAGCGCCCGCGCCACGGCCTCGCCGATTCCACCGCTTGCTCCGGTGACGAGCGCGTTGCGGCCGGTCAGATCGAACATTTATCGATTCCCTTTCTAAGGACCGGCTTCGCACGGAAGCGGTCACTGGCGGCCATGCGCCTTCCAGACATTATCGGGTACAGCTTTGGACAGGCCCTCGAGCCGAACTCGAAGGGCCTCGCTCAACCTTCGGGGTAGCGGTACGTCCACGTCGCTTCAACAGTTGAGAATTTTGCAAAAAATGGGACCCCGGCTTGTCCAGCTTCCGCTGCCACTTGGCGCATTCACCGAGGCGGTCCGAGGGGCAGGTCCTTCACAATCGTGATCCGGCAAGCATTTGGATCCGAGAGATAGAGTCACTGGAGGCATCTCGCATCGCTTTTACACCTGCTTGAACGCCAGAACTGCGTTCATGCCGCCCATGGCGAAGGCGTTGCTCAGTGCCACGCGCACTTTGCGCTCGCGCGCCGCATTGGGCGTGACGTCGAGATCGCAATCGGGATCTGGCTCGCGATAATTAGCGGTCGGCGGCACGACGCCCTCCCGGATCGCCATCACGGAGGCGATCATTTCAAGTGCGCTCGCTGCGCCCAGGCAATGCGCGTGCATGGACTTGGTGGACGAGACCGACATCGAATAGGCATAGTCTCCGAAGACGCGTTTGATCGCCGCCGTCTCGGTCTGATCGTTGGCCTTGGTGCCGGTGCCGTGGGCGTTGAGGTAGTCCACGTCCTCGGCATTCAGCCCGGCGTCGGCAAGGCAAGCGCGCATCGCGGCCTCCGGCCCCTCGATAGACGGCGCGACGATGTGGAAGGCGTCGCCGGAAAGGCCGATGCCTGCGATCTCGGCAAGCATTGTGGCACCGCGTACGGCGCATGCTCATAGCTTTCCAGCACGGACATGCCCGCACCCTCGCCTATCACCACTCCCTTCCTGTCGGCGGAGAAGGGCCGGCAAGTATCCGGAGCGAGCGCGCGCATTGCTTCCCATGCCTTCATCTGAAGGCATACGAGCGGCGCTTCGGCGCCTCCGGCAAGCATCACGTCGGCCCGGCCGAGCCTGATCTGATCCGCGGCCGAAGCGATCGCATGGTTGGCTGATGCGCATGCGGAGGCGATGGCAAAGACCGGGCCGCGCAGGCCGAGACTCATGCTGACCTGGCTGGCAGCGGCGCTCGGCAACCCCCTTGGTGCAGTGTAAATGCCAGCACGCTTCGCCCCGCCCAAAAGGAGGTCGCGGTAGGTTTCTTCGACCGTTCCCCAGCCCCAGCCGCAGACGCCCACTGTCGCGCCGAAGCGATACGGATTTCCCTCATCGCAGGAAAGTCCGGCGTGTTGCATGGCTTCGCGCGCTGCACGCACAGCGAGCAAGCTGTGGCGGTCCATGGAGACGAGCTGGTTGCGGCCGATGTCGTGCTTGGGGCAGCTCCTTGATCTCGGTACCGACAGTGCCCTTCATCTCATGAAGCGCAGAAGTGACCATCGGGCGGATGGCGGAGCGACCTTCGCGCATCTCTTTCCAGATAGAGGCGGCGTTGTTGCCTAGGCCGCAAAGCCCGCCCATCCCAGTAATGACGACTCGCCTGTCCAATCAGACCCCCTTCGCGAGCAAACCGCGGACAGCTTCCACCATGTCGCCGACATTCTTGAGATTCGACCAGGCATCCGCCGCGTTCATGTCGATCTTGATGTCGTAGGCCTGCTCCACATCCCAGAGGAGATCCGCCAGACCCAGCGAATCGACTCCGAGCGAGGTCAGTTCCGTGGCAGTCGTTATTTCGCCGATGGTGGACACACTCTCGCCGCTCTCCGATTCGACGCGGTTCTTGATCGTGGCAATGATTTCCGTTGCGAGTTGATCAGCCATTCTGTTCCTTTCCATAACAATGCCTTTTGACGCGGGCGCGGCGCCATACCTCTGTCAGTCACGTCGCGAAAATCGGCCCTAACCAGGCTTGTGCCACTCACCAACAGCAATCGGACTATAGAGATCGGATGAGTTCCGGTTGGTCTGAGGCGTTGCGATCCAACCGCAACTCATTTTCCCGGGGCAACTTCCATCGCACGTCTGAGCTCATGGAAAAGTTTTCTCCTTTCGGCTCCTTTTCGCAGTCGTCACACGATAAGGGGGCGGGCGATCAGGGCGTGTGAGGTGCTGACGTCAAATGCGAGATTCCGGAAGATTGAGAAAATCGTTTGTTTCGATGAGATGCATCCACCCTGTGGATAGAAATACAGTCCGATGAACGGGCAAGCCTCTGGTGCGGGAAATGATGCTAAAGGAGACATCCCGCATGGCCACTCCACGCAAAAGCTCGGCACGTCTCGGCGCTGCCAAATGCTCAGCGCCTCACCTCGCTCTCTACGGTGCGACGAAGCGCGCTGGCGGATCGCGGAAGACACAATGGTTACCGATCCGCAGGGTGGATTCATCCTGTGGGTCGAGCTTCCGAACACCATCGATTGGCTCGACTCTTTCAGGGCTGCATCGCCTGGAAAATCGTGATCGCCCACCCTCTTGTCTTGACTAGCCCCAGCCTAGGGCTTATCTCGTCGCATTGTTAGCGCTCGCCCTTGGTGAGTGCTAACCGCAGGCCGGCATAGCCGAGCTTTGTAAGTTATCCGGCGTCGCCGGACGCTTTTCTCACCGTTCTCATCGAGGAAGAAAAAATGGCAAAGTCGAAGTTCCGCCCGCTTCATGACCGCGTGGTCGTACGCCGGGTCGAATCCGAATCCAAGACCGCCGGCGGGATCATCATCCCGGACACGGCAAAGGAAAAGCCGCAGGAAGGCGAGATCATCGCCGTCGGCTCCGGTGCTCGTGACGAAGCTGGCAAGCTCGTTCCCCTGGACGTCAAGGCTGGCGACCGTATCCTGTTCGGCAAGTGGTCGGGCACCGAAGTCAAGCTCAATGGCGAAGACCTTTTGATCATGAAGGAAGCCGACATCATGGGCATCATCGGCTAACACGCCGCCGCCTTTCATCCGTACCATCCAATCTGAATTTCGGGCGAAATGCCCAGGAGTACAAAATGGCTGCCAAAGACGTAAAATTCTCCCGTGATGCCCGCGAGCGCATGCTGCGCGGTGTCAACATCCTCGCTGACGCGGTGAAGGTCACGCTGGGTCCGAAGGGCCGCAACGTCGTCATCGACAAGTCGTTCGGCGCCCCGCGCATCACCAAGGACGGCGTCACCGTCGCCAAGGAAATCGAGCTCGAAGACAAGTTCGAAAACATGGGCGCACAGATGGTCCGCGAAGTTGCTTCGAAGACCAACGACATTGCCGGCGACGGCACCACGACCGCGACCGTTCTGGCGCAGTCGATCGTCCAGGAAGGCCACAAGGCGGTTGCCGCCGGCATGAACCCGATGGACCTGAAGCGCGGCATCGACCTCGCCGTAACCGACGTCGTCGCGACGCTGATCAAGAACGCCAAGAAGATCAAGACCTCGGAAGAGGTTGCCCAGGTCGGCACGATCGCCGGCAACGGCGACGAGTCGGTCGGCGCCATGATCGCGGAAGCGATGCAGAAGGTCGGCAACGAAGGCGTCATCACGGTCGAGGAAGCCAAGACCGCCGAGACCGAACTCGAAGTCGTCGAAGGCATGCAGTTCGATCGCGGCTATCTCTCGCCCTACTTCGTCACCAACGCCGACAAGATGGTTGCCGATCTCGAGGACGCCTACATCCTGCTCCACGAGAAGAAGCTCTCCAACCTCCAGGCCATGCTGCCGGTTCTCGAAGCCGTCGTGCAGACCTCGAAGCCGCTGCTCATCATCTCGGAAGACGTCGAAGGCGAGGCCCTGGCCACGCTGGTCGTCAACAAGCTGCGTGGCGGCCTGAAGATCGCCGCCGTCAAGGCGCCGGGCTTCGGTGATCGCCGCAAGGCCATGCTGGAAGACATCGCCATCCTCACTGGTGGCCAGGTCATCTCGGAAGACCTCGGCATCAAGCTCGAGAACGTCGGCCTCAACATGCTCGGCCGCGCCAAGAAGGTGTCGATCTCCAAGGAAAACACCACCATCGTCGACGGTGCCGGCAAGAAGGAAGAGATCCAGGGCCGCGTCGCCCAGATCAAGCAGCAGATCGAGGAGACCACCTCGGACTACGACAAGGAGAAGCTGCAGGAGCGTCTCGCCAAGCTCGCGGGCGGCGTTGCCGTCATCCGCGTCGGCGGCGCGACGGAAGTCGAAGTCAAGGAAAAGAAGGACCGCGTCGATGACGCCCTCAACGCGACCCGCGCGGCCGTGGAAGAAGGCATCGTTGCCGGCGGCGGCGTTGCCCTGCTGCGCGCGTCGCTGACCATCAACGCTGTCGGCGTCAACTCCGACCAGGCCGCCGGCATCAACATCGTGCGTCGTGCGCTGCAGGCTCCGGCCCGCCAGATCGCGGCCAACGCCGGTGCAGAAGCCTCGATCGTTGCCGGCAAGATCCTCGAGAACAAGGGCGCGACCTTCGGTTTCAACGCCCAGACCGGCGAATATGGCGACATGATCGCCATGGGCATCATCGATCCGGTCAAGGTCGTGCGCACGGCTCTCCAGGACGCGGCCTCGGTCGCCGGCCTGCTGGTCACCACCGAAGCCATGATCGCCGAGGCTCCGAAGAAGGAGTCGGCTGGCGGCGGCATGCCTGGCGGCATGGGCGGCGGCGGCATGGGCGGCATGGGCGGCATGGATTTCTAAGGTCCGCGCCTCTCACCAATCTCGAAGGGCGGCAGCAATGCCGCCCCCTTTTTTTTGGAATGGAGCCGGTCGGAAAAGGTTTGGGGCTCGCGCTTCAGCTTTGCGTTCTCGTCTTCCAAGGCTTTCAGCCGTTTGGCATCGGAGACGTCCATCCCGCCATACTTCGCCTTCCAGTTATACAGCGTCTCGGAGATCCCATGCTTGCGCGCCAGGTCGCCCGCCTTTGCTCCCGCCTCATGCTCACGCAGAACCGCGATGATCTGCTCTCTTCCGTAAACCGCTTTCTCTTCATCAGTCCGTCCTTCAATCGAGGCCGGACTCCTCAGGTGGGGGAAATTACCCGTGGCAGGCCAGTCGTCCGCGCATTGCCCACCTGTGGTAGTTCCAGATCCTACGTATCCGAAGGCCAGCGCCAAGGATCCGTCCCCTTCTAGGTCCAGTTGACGGGTTCCGACCTCGACAATCGAATTAGAAGCGTAGCGCTGCGTTCGTTTAATTCCCAGCCTTTACACCACTTCCGACTTTAGCTTTACGCCAGCGACGTCGATCAAATGGAAACATAACGAAATCGCGCACGGTGAGCGGCTCCGATTGGTCTCGGAGGCCAACTTCCGGCCACTCGTTCTTTTTTGGCCAGTATGCCGTTGCAAAAATCGTGTCCCAGATAGTTGTAAAGAACCCGTAGTTTCGGCGCTGGTGATGGGGTTCCAACGAGTGGTGAATGCGGTGGAACTTGTTGTCGCCAATGATATATCGAAGCGGCCCAAGATTGATGCGGGTGCTAGAGTGTGAAAGATGGACCTGAAAAGTAATCAGCGTCATGGCAACAAAAGGCACTACGCCAGATTCGAAGTGGAACAGCGTGAGTGGTAGTGACACCAACCCTGCGGCAACGAGTGGCTCGGAAATGTGATGATGGCAATTCCATGCCGTCAATTCGCGGATCGAGTGGTGAGTAGCGTGCATGCGCCAGAGGAATGGAACAGCATGCTGAGCGCGGTGCATCCAGTAGTAGAAGAAGTCGCCGGCAATCGCGACCAAAACGCCTGAAAGGACGGCCAATCCATTATTAATGATTGCGTTGTCAGAGTGAAGCAACGTACCGAAATTGATCGTTACAAGCGGCTTTATCCCTAACCAGCCCACGCTCACAGCGTAGAAGTGCCACATAAAGGCACCACATCCGAGGCGAATAATATAATTTCGCACGCCGCGAGCGTATGAAGCAAAACTGTATCGATAAGCCGGAAAGGTTAGCTCCAGCGCGGCGCATAACGTTGCGAAGATTACAACCATCTCAAGCGAATACACGAAGATCTGGGTCATTTGGTTAATATCGAGAATGTGCATTTCTTTGCTCCTGCGAATCCTTCAAAATGAGGGGCTCTCATCAACGCAGTGCCTTCGTCACGAGGGCGAGACCAATGTTATGCGTCTCCGGCGCAGCCCTAAACTCGAGTCGGCATCCGGACCGATATCCGCGCAGAAATCACGGCGCACGGCAGGGATGTGCTATGCAGTTTTCACAGAGAGTTAAAATTAGTTTTTTGGATAGACCCATCCATCTCCCAAATGGTTGGAGGAGCCCCAGTAGACGAAGTGGTTTGCGCAAAACGACCAGCTATGCGCCAGTGATGAGGCGTGCAGCAGAGGTTGCATAGCCAGCAGCGTTGCGAACGGAGATCGTGTCTCAGGAAGTTCTCTAATCGCCTTCGTCAATAGGCTCCTTCTCTCCTCGTTGGTGCAGCGCCTGCCGGGCTCAGGGTTCTCTCCGAGGTCGATTGCAAGGATCGCCGCATGTTTGCGTTGGAACGGGTGGGGTCGAACTGGTGTTCGCGGTTCCGTAGGACCGCATGCATGGGAGCGACCTCATCCGCGCAGCGTCCCGGCAAGGATGCAACTCGGGAACTGGAGTTGATGATGGAAATCGAAAACTCCTTATTAGAGCATGGACCCAACTATGCGCGTCGTTTACGTCGGAAGGCGCCGGCGAAGGACGATATATGGCATCTCGATGAAGTCGTGGTGCGGCATCAACGGTCAGAAATGCTGGCTGTGGCGAGCAGTCGATCAAGAGGGCTATGTGCTCGACGAGATCGTCCAGACGCGCCGCAACACCAAGGCTGCCAGGCGCTTGCTGATGCGGCTTCTGAAGAACCAGGGCATCGCGCCAAAGCGGATCACCGACAAATTGCGCTCCTACGGGGCGGCAAGACGCCAGGTCATGCCGAACGTGGAACACCGATCGCACAAAGGATTGAACAACCGAGCAGAGAATTCCCACCTTCCGTACCGAAAACGAGAGCGGACGCGACAGGGCCGTTGCTTATCGGCTTGCCTGAAAAGCCACAGCGGGAACTTGCGCGCCCGTACCTCAAATAACGTGACAGCACCGCAAAAGGGGTTCGCGATGCTCTTCACGAGCCCGTCCCGCGTGTGCCTGTCATGAAGTGAAAGCTTTCCGAAGCGCGAATCGAGATTGAGGCTGTCATTGCTCTCGGCTAATCAGGAAGTGCTTTTGCAAAGACGGAGGGCCGGTCGATCTCGTCCGATCGTCCGGCACAAGGTGTGCTTATTAGTACACTAGCGCAGCTAGTAACTTAGCCATGAAGGGGGACCACGGTTTGACCGTGACACAGTCGCTGACGAGACGTCTCAAAAATCCCGAGCTATTTGACGATCTGGCCGGTGTGCCTGGTCGGAATGCGGAGCAAGCCACGAGGCGCTTTTCGGTGTTCAATCCCTCAACAGGCGAGCTGTTGGCTGAGCTTCCAGATATGGATGTCCGGGACGTTTCCTTGGCAATCGACAAGGCCGAAGCTGCGCAGGAACATTGGGCGGCGCTCACCGCGCGCGAGCGCTCCGACATCTTATGGGAATGGCACCAACTGATCCTCGACCACAGCGAGGATCTTGCAGCCATTTTGACGGCCGAAATGGGTAAGCCGCTTGCAGAGGCGAAGTCTGAAATCGCCCATGCTGCAGCCTACCTCCAATGGTATGCCGAGGAGGCCAATCGCATCTATGGCGAGACGATTTCGCCGCCTTCTAACGACAGGCGTATGCTGGTAATCAAACAGCCGATCGGTGTTGTCGGTGCCATTACTCCTTGGAATTTTCCCGCCTCGATGGTGGCTCGCAAGATTTCGCCGGCGCTTGCCGCCGGCTGCGCGATTGTTCTGAAACCCGCGGAGCAAACACCGCTTGTCGCGGGTGCTATGTTCACGCTTGCCCGGATGGCAGGTTTTCCCGATGGCGTTCTAAACTTGATCTACGCATCGGAAGGCGATGCGGTTGGGCGTGAACTTTGCTCGAACCCGAAGGTCCGCAAGATTAGCTTCACGGGGTCGACCGCGGTAGGGCGGCTGCTCATGAGGGCGTGTTCGGACCAGATCAAAAGAACCAGCTTCGAACTTGGTGGTAACGCTCCTTTCATTGTTTTTGATGATGCAGACGTAGACGCTGCCGTCGATGGTGCGGTACAGGCAAAGTTTCGGAATGCCGGCCAGACCTGCGTTTCAGCCAATCGGCTTTACGTACAGTCCAGCGTGTATGATGAATTCTGCGACAAATTCACCAAGCGCGTCAGTGCATTGCGCGTCGGTGACGGTTTCGAGCCAGAAGTTTCGATCGGTCCCCTGATCGATAAGTGCGCGCTTGCAAAGATTGAAGATCATATTCGCGATGCTGTGCGGCAGGGTGGGAAGATCCGTTGCGGTGGCAACCGTATCGGCGAATCGGGAACCTTCTTTGAGCCCACGGTGATCACCGACGTCGAAAGGACAATGCGGGTTGCTCAGGAAGAAACCTTCGGACCGCTGGCTCCCATAATCCGCTTCAACAATCCCGACCAGGTGGTGCGCGAGGCGAATGACACGATTTACGGTCTTGCAGCCTACTTCTACGCTTCCAATCTAAAGCGTGTGTGGCGCGTGGCTGAAGCCCTCGAATACGGAATGGTCGGCATCAATACGGGACGCATGTCCTCCGAGGCCGCACCCTTTGGCGGAATGAAGCAATCAGGGATTGGTCGTGAAGGGTCGCGCCACGGCCTCGAGGATTATCTCGAAATGAAGTACCTGTGCATGGGTGGGTTATAATCCCGCAGCATCCGCGTCCCATTGACATCGCGCTGACAATCCGCCGCGGCCATCATGGAATGGTGGCCTTCGCTCAAGGCCCAGCGTAAACCTTGATGCCGTCATCGCCGCCGCCATCCGTAAGCGCCTTGCCGATCGCCTATGGATTTGGGCTTGACGTTTTCCGGAATCGCCAGGGCATGAGTTCCTCGATCTGGCTCTGCGGATGGCCGTT
>NZ_QGGH01000014.1 GCF_003148495.1 Mesorhizobium loti | reverse complement strand
CGGCGAGATCAGAATAGCCACCGTGATGTCGGTGACGCTGTCGACCGACCATCGCGCCGTCGATGGTGCGCTTGGTGCAGAACTGCTGGTCGCCTACAAGCGGCTGATCGAAAACCCGATGGGCATGCTGGTTTAGGACGGGAGAGGGCGGTGCGGATGGTCTTCACCAGCCTCTTCGCTTTCATTCTTTCCGGATTCGCCGGCGGCCTCGTCGCTCAATTGCTGGCGGTCGAAACCGATGCGCAGGAAGAATACATTCTCGTGTTCATGGCGTCCGCGCTTGTCACCATTTGCGTGACGATCGTGTTTTTCATTGCACAGCTCTTTTCGAACGCACCGGCGATCATCGACTGGCTGGCCCTTTGCGCGATTGTCCTGTTCGTGCTGATCGGACTCGGCTTGATCGGCTGGACGTTCTTCCAGCCGATCGGCAAGCGCCAGTGGGGAGGTGACATGCCAATCATCGCCGGCCTGGTTTTGCCGAACCTGGCCACTGTGCTGGTTCACTGGCTGTTCGTGCGCTGGCGGGTGGGACGCGGTTTGATCAACGCACGGGTGGGCGCATGAAGACGGTTCTTTGTTACGGCGACTCGCTGACCTGGGGCTACAATGCCGAAGGCGGCCGCCATGCGCTGGAAGACCGCTGGCCGAGCGTGCTGCAAGCAGCGTTAGGCGCCGGCGTGCAAGTGATTGCCGATGGCCTCAACGGCCGCACCACGGCCTTCGACGATCATCTGGCCGGTGCTGATCGCAACGGCGCCAGGCTGCTGCCGACGGTCCTGACGACGCACGCGCCGATCGACCTGATCATCTTCATGCTCGGCGCCAACGACATGAAGCCTTGGATCCACGGCAATCCGGTCGCAGCCAAGCAAGGCATCCAGCGGTTGATCGACATCGTGCGTGGTCACGACTACCCGTTCGACTGGCCGGCGCCGCAGATCCTGATCGTCGCGCCGCCTGTAGTCAGCCGCACCGAAAATGCCGACTTCAAGGAAATGTTCGCCGGTGGCGATGACGCCTCGAAGTTTTTGGCACCGCAATATGCCGCGCTCGCCGACGAAGCCGGCTGTGGCTTCTTCGACGCCGGCAGCGTGGCCCAAACCACACCGCTCGATGGCGTTCACCTCGATGCCGAAAACACGCGAGAAATCGGCAAGGCGCTGACGCCGATCGTGCGCGTCATGCTGGAATTGTGAAGGAGAAATACCGTGGCTGAGAACTACGACGTCATTATCATCGGCTCCGGCCCTGGCGGCTATGTCACCGCGGTGCGTTCCGCACAGCTTGGCTTCAAGACGGCGATCGTCGAGCGCGAGCATCTCGGCGGCATCTGCCTCAACTGGGGCTGCATCCCGACCAAGGCGCTGCTGCGCTCGGCCGAGATCATGCACTATTCGGATCACCTGAAGGACTACGGGCTGAAGCTCGACGGCAAGGTCAGCGTCGACACGTCGGCGGTGGTCGACCGATCGCGAAAAGTCTCGTTGCGGCTCAATGGCGGTGTTGCCTTCCTGATGAAGAAGAACAAGGTCGACGTCATCTGGGGCGAGGCCAAGCTCTCGAAACCCGGCGAAATCGTCGTGTCAAAGACGGCCAAGAAGCCGATGGAGCCGCAGCCGCCGGTGCCGAAAGGCGTCAAGGGCGAGGGCACCTACACCGCCAAGCACATCATCCTGGCGACGGGAGCGCGGCCGCGCGCGCTGCCCGGCATCGAGCCGGATGGCAAGCTGATCTGGACCTATTTCGAGGCGATGGTGCCGCCGGAAATGCCGAAGTCGCTGCTGGTGATGGGTTCGGGCGCCATCGGCATCGAATTCGCATCCTTCTATCGCACCATGGGCGCCGACGTGACGGTGGTCGAGCTGTTGCCTGCGGTGATGCCGGTCGAGGACGCCGAAGTCTCGAAATTCGCGCAGAAGCAGTTCGAGAAGCAAGGCATGAAGATCATCCTCGAAGCCAAGGTGACCAAGGTCGAGAAGGGTGCCAACTCGGTCACCGCACATGTCGAGATGAAGGACGGCAAGGTCGAGAAGATCACCGCCGACCGCATGATCTCGGCCGTCGGCGTGCAGGGCAACATCGAGAATCTCGGGCTGGAAGCGCTCGGCGTGAAGACCGAACGCGGCTGCATCGTCATTGACGGCTACGGTAAGACCAATGTACCCGGCATTTACGCCATCGGCGACGTCGCCGGCCCGCCGATGCTCGCCCACAAGGCCGAGCATGAGGGCGTGGTGTGCATCGAAAAAATCGCCAATTTCCCCGGCGTGCACGCCACTGACAAGCTCAAGATCCCCGGCTGCACCTATTGCAATCCGCAGGTCGCGTCCGTTGGCCTGACGGAAGCGAAGGCCAAGGCAGAGGGCAAGGATATCCGCGTCGGGCGCTTCCAGTTCGCCGCCAATGGCAAGGCCATCGCGCTCGGTGAGGACCAGGGCTTCATCAAGACCATCTTCGACAAGAAGACCGGCCAGCTGCTCGGCGCCCACATGGTCGGCGCCGAAGTGACCGAACTGATCCAGGGTTTTGTCGTGGCGATGAACCTGGAGACGACCGAGGAAGAACTGATGCACACCATTTTCCCGCACCCGACGCTGTCGGAGATGATGAAGGAAAGCGTGCTCGACGCCTATGGCCGCGCGCTCAACGCGTGATAAATTGAAAGCGCTGGCACAGATGGAACCCGGCGGCAAGGTACTTAGTTTGCGGATGCATTTTCATCCATCACACAAGGAGAAGGCATATGCACCTGAATGGCGTCGGCTGGATTGCAGCCATCATCATCGGCGGCCTGGCAGGCTGGCTCGCCGAAATGGTCATGAAGAGCAACACCGGCATCTTCATGAACATTGTTTTGGGTATCGTCGGCGCGGTCGTGCTGAACGCCATCCTCCAGGCACTCAACATCGGTGTGTTCGGTATCGGCTGGACCGCCTATCTGATCACCGGCTTTATCGGAGCCTGCCTGCTGATCTGGGCGGGGCGTCTGGTGCGCCGTTAACAGCACTGAAGAGCTGCTATGCGAAAAAGGCTGTTGCGGCATGCTCCGTCGCGGCCTTTTTCTTTGCGTTAAAAAGTCTTAGATGAACTTATGACAGCGAACGCCTGACTGGCGGTCGCGAATGAACCAGGTTTCCCGATGGTCACTGTCCTCGATACGATCGCCAACGCTCCGCGCTTGCGGCATCCGGAAAAGGCGCACAAGCCTGATCAGGATGTGCTGCGCAAGCCCGACTGGATTCGCGTCAAGGCGCCGATGTCGAAGGGCTATGCCGAAACGCGCGAAATCGTCAAATCGCACAAGCTGGTGACGGTCTGCGAAGAGGCCGGCTGCCCCAACATCGGCGAGTGCTGGGAAAAGAAGCACGCCACCTTCATGATCATGGGCGAGATCTGCACGCGCGCCTGCGCGTTTTGCAACGTCGCCACCGGCATTCCGACAGCTCTTGATGCCGATGAGCCGGCCCGCGTCGCGCACGCCGTCAAGCAGATGGGCCTGACCCATGTCGTCATCACCTCGGTCGACCGCGACGATCTCGCCGATGGCGGTGCGCAGCATTTCGCCGAGGTCATCCGCGCCATCCGCGCGGCAACGCCGTTGACGACGATCGAAATCCTGACGCCAGACTTCCTGCGCAAGGACGGCGCGCTGGAGATCGTCGTGGCGGCCAAGCCCGACGTCTTCAACCATAATCTCGAAACCGTGCCGTCAAACTATCTGACGGTTCGGCCGGGCGCTCGCTATTTCCATTCGATCCGGCTGTTGCAGCGGGTCAAGGAACTCGACCCGTCGATCTTCACCAAGTCCGGCATCATGGTCGGCCTGGGCGAGGAGCGAAATGAAATCCTGCAGCTGATGGACGATCTGCGTTCGGCCAATGTCGACTTCATGACCATCGGCCAGTACCTGCAGCCGTCGAAGAAGCACCATCCGGTGATCCGTTTCGTCACCCCGGAAGAATTCAAGTCCTTCGAGACGATCGGCCGGACCAAGGGTTTCCTGCTGGTGGCGTCGAGCCCGCTGACGCGCTCGTCGCATCACGCCGGCGACGATTTCGCCCGGCTGCGCGCGGCACGGGAAGCGCTTCTCAAGAAATCAGCCTAACTCGCTGGTTTTATGCCAAAATTCGAAGCCATCCGTCGCGTATCCCACACACCGGAGCAGATGTTCGCGCTGGTCGCCGATGTCGAATCCTATCCGCAATTCCTGCCGCTTTGCGAGGCGCTGACGGTTCGCTCGCGCAAGGAGCGCGACGGACGCACAGTTCTCCTCGCCGACATGAGCATCGGCTACAAGGCGATCCGGGAAACCTTCACGACGCAGGTGCTGCTGAAGCCGGACGAGAACACCATCGACGTGAAGTACATCGACGGCCCGTTCAAATATCTGAGCAATGTCTGGCGTTTCGAGCCGGACGGCGCCGGCTGCGCCGTCCGGTTCTTCATCGACTATGAGTTCAAGAGCCGTATTCTCGGCGCGGTGATGGGAACCATGTTCGACCGCGCCTTCCGCATGTTCGCCGAGGCTTTCGAGAAGCGTGCCGACGTCATCTACGGCGCAAAACCGGCTTGAGGCCTCCGGGGTCACCACGCGAAGGTGTTCTGAGTGTGCAACATCTCAAGCGAACCAAGAACCCAAGGCTATAGGTTTCCACTTTACCCCAGATCGCGACAATCCATAGGATTGATGATTGGCCGAAATTAGAACGTCGAGGTGAATCCCATGCTTTTCTGGATAGCGAGTGGGGTTGGACTGGCGATCGCCTATCTCTTCGGTTCTACGCCCACCGGCTATCTGGCGGGGAAACTGCTCAAGGGCATTGATATCCGAGAGCATGGTTCCAAATCCACTGGCGCAACGAACGTGTTGCGGACCCTTGGGAAATGGCCTGCGTTGGTGGTCCTGCTTGTGGATGTGCTGAAAGGTGCAGCGGCAATCATCTTTGCCAGCTGGTTTTATCCCTGGTTCCCCACGTTGCCGTTCGTCACGCCGCCAACTACGTTTGATCTGCAAACTTGGCTGCCTTGGGCTGTTTGCCTGGCTGGACTTGCCGTGTTGTTGGGGCATGGCCGTTCGATCTGGTTGAATTTTACAGGCGGCAAATCCGCTGCGACGGGGCTCGGCGTGTTGCTGGCGCTGTCCTGGCCAGTGGGTGTAGGTGCCGCAGCGGTTTTTGGCGCTGTGTTGGTTGTTTTTCGAATTGTTTCCCTGGGTTCGATGCTGGCGGCGTTGACTGCGATCGCCCTCATCTGCGGTTGGGAGCAGCCATTACCCTATCGATTGCTGGTGATTGCAGGCAGCATTTACGTGATTGCGCGCCATCGCGCCAACATTCAGCGGCTACTGGCTGGGACGGAGCCACGCCTGGGGCAAGGCAGCCCGGCATCGAAAGCAGAATCGCAAATTTAGCCTACCAACTGGCCAAACCCGCGTTTGTGAGCGCGCGCAAGCCGAGTTCCAGCGCGTGCCTGACCGTTTCGCGGCGAATGAAATCGCGACCCTTGTCTGCGAACAGTTTGTGCTCGGCGGTCACGCTCTGGCCGTCCAGGCTGACGCCGAACCAGACCAGACCGACCGGTTTTTCCGTGGAACCGCCGCCAGGCCCGGCAATGCCGGTGACCGCCAGGGTCAGCCCGGCGCGCGAACGCGCAAGCGCGCCTGTTGCCATTTCGATCGCCGTCTCGCGCGAAACCGCGCCATGCGCCTCAAGCGTGGCGGTGGAAACACCGAGCATGTCCATCTTGGCTTCGTTGGAATAGGTGATGAAGCCGCGATCGACCACGGCGGAGGAACCGGCGATGTCGGTCAGCGCGGCGATGATCATGCCGCCGGTGCAGCTTTCGGCCGTCGCCAGCATGATGCCGCGCTTCTGGCAGGCTTGCAGCAGGGCATTTGCCAGCTCGTTGTTGCTCATTCCGGCACCTCGCCGGGAAACACCACGCTGGCGGTGGCGATCGCCGCAATGCCTTCCTCGCGCCCGACAAAGCCGAGCTTCTCGTTGGTTGTCGCCTTGATCGAAATGCGATCCGGTGAAATTGCCAGCATCTGCGACAGGGCTGCGGTCATGGCCTCGCGATGCGGGCCGACGCGCGGCGCTTCGCAGATCAGTGTGATATCGGCATTGGCGATGCGTCCGCCGCGCTCGCGCACCAGTCTTGCCGCATGCTCGACGAAGATCCGGGAAGCAGCGCCTTTCCATTGCGGGTCGGACGGCGGAAAATGCGTGCCGATGTCGCCGGCGCCGCAAGTCGCCAGCAGCGCATCGGTCAGGGCGTGCAGGCCGACATCGGCGTCGGAATGGCCAGACAGTTTCTTGTCATGCGCAATGGCGACGCCACACAGGGTGACATGGTCGCCGGGTTCGAAGGCGTGGACGTCGTAGCCATTGCCGGTACGGATGTCGGGGAAGCGAACACGTTCGCCGGAAAGCCGCTGGTCCGCCATCGCAATATCCCGTGCCCAGGTGAGTTTGATATTGTCCGGCGAGCCCGGAACGATCTTTACCGGAATATGCGCCCATTCGGCGATCGCCGCGTCATCGGTAAAATCCATTTTTCCCAGATGATGGGCTTTCTCATGTGCGGCAAGGATAGGCCAGAATGGAAAGCCCTGTGGCGTTTGCGCCGCGTGGAGCCCGCTGCGCGAAACGGTTTCGCCAACCACGCCAGAGGTCGACTCGCGCTTCAGCGTGTCGGCGACGGGCAAAGCGGGCAACGCGCCCTCGCGCTCGCCGATTGCGGCGATGGTGCGGTCGATCAACTCCGCATCGACGAACGGACGCACGGCGTCGTGGATCAGAACCTGCGCCGGAGCGTGGCCTCTCAGCGCAAGCAATCCGAGCCGGACAGACTCCTGCCTGGTCGCCCCACCCATGACAGCGGTGACGCGCTCGGCATTGGCGCCCGCCGCCTGCCGGAACAGCTCGTGGTCGTCGGCATGGATGGCGACGACAATCTCGCTGGTCCGCGGGTGGGCAAGAAAAATTTCCAGCGTGTGCGCGATGACGGCAAAGCCGCCAATGTGTTGATATTGCTTCGGCCCGTTGGCCTGTCCGGCGCGCGCGCCACGGCCGGCCGCAACGATCACCACCGCGACCTTGCCATCCGCACTCGAAACGTGATTTTCACTTGCGTCAGTCATTGCAGATTGGTCCTAGCGCACGATCCCGAAAAGTGTAATCGGTTTTCGGAAAGATCATGCGCTGACTATGAAATTCCAAAGCGTCCTTAGCGCGTCCTGAAGGACGCGCGGCGCTTTGGTCACAGCCAATCCCGAAGGCCAGCATTTTCCCAATTGCGCCTTAATGTGGCGTCATTCCGCGTTGCACATTGCGGCGGTTCTGGCTAGAGAATGTGCAGCGAATGAACATGCTTGGTTTTTGTGCATGGTTAACTTGACCAAATTGGCCGCGCCGCTCGATGTCGGTGGTGTGAGAATCCGCAATCGCGTGTTCCTCGCGCCGATGTCGGGCATTACCGACGAGCCGTTCCGGCAGCGCGCTCACGCGCACGGCGCGGGCCTGGTCGTGTCCGAAATGGTGGCCAGCGGCGAGCTCGCCAAGGGCAGGGCCGGTTTCAACCTGCGCATACGCCACTCCGGCCTGCCGGTCCATATGGTCCAGCTTGCCGGCCGCGAGGCGGCGCACATGGCGGAAGGCGCGCGTATAGCCGCCGGCGAGGGCGCCGACATCATCGACATCAACATGGGCTGCCCGGCCAAGAAGGTCACTGGTGGCTATGCCGGCTCGGCATTGATGCTGGATCTCGACCATGCACTGTCGCTGATCGACGCCGTTGTCGGCGCGGTCGAGGTGCCGGTGACGGTCAAGATGCGGCTGGGCTGGGACGAAGGCGCGCTCAACGCGCCGATGCTGGCGCGCCGCGCCGAACAGGCAGGCGTCAGGATGGTGACCGTGCACGGCCGCACGCGCTGCCAGTTCTATCAAGGCAAGGCCGACTGGCGCGCCATCGCCCGCGTCAAAGAAGCCGTGTCCATCCCGGTCGTCGCCAACGGCGACGTGTCTTCGCCAGCAGAAGCGGCTGCTATCCTCGATCAGTCGGGTGCAGACGCTGTGATGATCGGCCGCGCGCATTATGGCGCGCCCTGGATCGCGGGCGGCATTGCGGCGGCAGCGACAGGCGAAACAACGCCAAATCTCCCACAGGGCTCGACGGTGCTGACTGACTACATCGTGGCGCACTATGAGGACATGCTCGCGCTCTACGGTGTCGAGAGCGGTCTGCGCCAGGCGCGCAAGCACCTCGGCTGGTATCTCGATCGTCATGCCGGCGGTGTCGCAGACGACAGCCGAAAGGCCATACTGACCGCATTCGAGCCCGCACGCGTCATTGCCTTGCTGCGCGATGTGTTTTCGCGCGATCCGCAACCTTTGAACCTGCGGAGCGCCGCATGAACGCCGCCGCTGGCCAGGGCGCTGAAATGGCGGATGCCGCCCAGATCGTGCTCAACACCATCCGCCGCCCGGTGATCATGATCAGCGAGCAAGGGTTCATCACCTACGCCAACGCCGACGCGGAAGACTTCTTTCGCTCGAGCGCGACGATGCTGGCGCGCAACACGCTGTCCAAGCTCATTCCCTTCGGCAGCCCGCTGCTTACGCTGGTCGATCAGGTGCGCGAGCGTCGGGCCCCGGTCAACGAGTACCGCGTCGACGTGTCGTCGCCGCGCCTGGGCATCGAGAAGGTCGTCGATCTCTACGTCGCCCCGGTGCCGGAATATCCGGGCTCCGTCGTGGTGATGTTCCAGGAACGGTCGATGGCCGACAAGATCGACCGGCAGATGACGCATCGCGGCGCGGCACGCTCGGTCACCGGCCTGGCGGCGATGCTTGCCCATGAGATCAAGAACCCGCTCTCCGGCATCCGTGGTGCCGCCCAGTTGCTCGAACTGTCGGCTTCCGACGAGGATCGCGCGCTGACGCGGCTGATCACCGACGAGACGGACCGCATCGTGTCGCTGGTCGACCGCATGGAGGTGTTTTCCGACGAGCGGCCGATCGATCGCTATCCCGTCAACATCCATGTCGTGCTCGACCATGTGAAGGCCATCGCCAAAAACGGTTTTGCCAAGAGAATCAAGATAATGGAGGATTATGATCCTTCATTGCCTCCGGTGTTTGCCAACCGTGACCAGCTCATCCAGGTGTTCCTCAACCTGGTCAAGAACGCCGCCGAGGCAATCGGCAGCGACCCACAGGGCGAGATCGTGCTGTCGACCGCCTTCCGGCCCGGCATCCGCGTTTCCGTGCCGGGTACGCAGGATCGCGTATCGCTGCCGCTGGAATTCTGCGTGCGCGACAATGGCTCCGGCGTCTCGGAAGATATTTTGCCGATCCTGTTCGATCCGTTCATCACCACCAAGCCGAACGGCTCCGGGTTGGGTCTTGCGTTGGTCGCCAAGATCGTTGGCGAGCATGGCGGCATCATCGAATGCGAATCGACGCCGCGTGGGACCACATTCCGCATCCTGATGCCGGCCTGGAAAGAAGCACCATACGGCGCCGATGAAGACGGTGAAGGAGACCGCAAATGACTGTTCGCGGCAATATTCTCGTCGCCGACGACGATGCGGCGATCCGCACCGTTCTCAACCAGGCGCTTTCGCGCGTCGGTCACGAGGTGCGCGTCACCTCCAACGCTTCGACGCTGTGGCGCTGGGTGGCGGCGGGCGAGGGCGATCTGGTCATCACCGATGTGGTGATGCCGGACGAAAACGCCTTCGACATGCTGCCGCGCATCAAGAAGGCGCGGCCTGAACTTCCGGTCATCGTCATGAGCGCCCAGAACACCTTCATGACGGCGATCCGCGCATCCGAAACCGGCGCCTATGAATATCTGCCGAAGCCGTTCGACCTGACCGAACTGCTCAGCATCGTCAACCGGGCGCTTTCCGAGCCGCGGCGGCCGAAGATCGATGCGCGGCCGGAAGAGCAGCCCGACGCAATGCCGCTGGTCGGCCGCTCGGCCGCCATGCAGGACATCTACCGCATGCTGGCGCGCATGATGCAGACCGACCTGACGGTGATGATCTCGGGCGAATCCGGCACCGGCAAGGAGCTGGTGGCGCGCGCTTTGCATGAATATGGCCGCCGTCGCGGCGGCCCGTTCGTTGCCATCAACATGGCGGCGATCCCGCGCGATCTGATCGAATCGGAACTGTTCGGCCACGAGAAGGGCGCCTTCACCGGCGCGCAGAATCGCTCGACAGGGCGTTTCGAACAGGCCGAAGGCGGTACATTGTTCCTCGACGAGATCGGCGATATGCCGATGGAGGCGCAGACGCGCCTGTTACGTGTGTTGCAGCAGGGCGAATACACCACGGTTGGCGGACGAACGCCGATCAAGACCGATGTGCGCATCGTCGCCGCCACCAACAAGGATCTGCGCACGCTAATCAACCAGGGGCTCTTCCGCGAGGATCTGTTCTATCGCCTCAACGTCGTGCCGCTCAGGTTGCCCGCGCTGCGCGAGCGCTCCGAGGACGTGCCGGACCTCGTCCGCCACTTCTTCAAACTCGGCGAGATGGAAGGCCTGCAGACCAAACGCATCTCGCCCGGCGGCATCGAACTGATGAAGCGCTATCCATGGCCGGGCAATGTGCGCGAACTGGAAAACCTCGTCCGCAGGCTCGCCGCACTCTATTCGCAGGACGAGATTTCCGCCGAGATCATCGAGGCCGAGCTCAAAACCGGCGAACGCCCGGTGGTGCCGGGCGGCGGCAATCTCATTCCCGACGACCTGTCGATCGGCCAGGCTGTGGAGCACTTCCTGCAGCGCTATTTCGCCTCGTTTGCCGGCGATTTGCCACCCGCCGGACTTTATCAGCGCATCCTGTCCGAGGTCGAATATCCGCTCGTCCTGGCCTCGATGACGGCAACTCGCGGCAACCAGATCAAGGCGGCGGAATTGTTGGGCTTAAACCGCAACACGCTGCGCAAGAAGATTCGCGAACTCGGCGTCAACGTCTACAAATCATCGCGGCAGGGCTGAGCCTGATCTGAAGATCGGGCTCTTTTCGGGGGACGGCTCGCGAAAGATTTCCGTCTCGGTCACACTTGTTGCATAATCGCCACAATGCGTTGCATACATCCGACGCAATCATGGCTCTAGACGGCGAAATGGCTCCGCAGGCACCGACAACAAACCAACCGCTTTTCAGCGAACCCGGCACGCGTGACGGGCGCCGGCTGTTGGCGCTGCCCGGCGTGGTCGCGGTTGTGGGCGCCCTGGTGACGGCGGCGATCTCGTTCACCATCCTTGTTGGCGCGACGCCGATCACGCCAAACGAATCGACGACGCTGGCGCTGATTGCCCTCAACGCGGCTTTCGTCCTATTCCTCATTGCGCTGGTCGGACGTGAAGTTCACCGTATCCTCATGGCGCGCCGGCACGGCAAGGCCGCCTCGCGGCTGCATGTGCGCATCGTCGCCATGTTCGCTCTGGTCGCCGCCATTCCAGCGATCATGGTGGCGATCATCGCGTCGATCACGCTCGACATCGGTCTCGACCGCTGGTTCGAGATACGCACCAAGACGATCGTCAATTCGTCGCTGTCGATCGCCGACGCCTATGTCCAGGAAAATGCCCGCAATCTCCAGGGCACGACACTGTCGATGGCCTATGATCTAGATGCGTCGCGCACACTCTATGGCCTTGATCGCACTGGCTTTCTCGACCTGATGAACAAGGAAGCCGTAGGCCGGTCGCTGGCCCATGCGGCGCTGATCAAGCCGGACGGCTCTTTCGTCATGAGCGCCAAGACCGATACGGATTTCGCCATGCCCGAGCCACCGGAAGGCGCCGTGTCCAGCGCCTCCGATGGCAAGCCGGTGCTGATCGAGCCGAAAACGCGCAACATCATGGGCGCCATCGTCAAGCTGCGCGAGATCGAAGGGCTCTATCTCTACACCATTCGCCTCGTCGATCCCGAAGTGATCAAGGCGCGGCAGATCGTCAGGTCCAACACCGACGAATATCGTGGTCTGGAAGACAACCGCCGCACCTCGCAGGTGGCCTTCGCGCTGCCCTATCTGTCGCTGACGCTGATCATCATCCTGTCCGCCATCTGGACCGGCATTGCGGTTGCCGACCGTCTTGTGCGGCCCATTCGCCAGCTTATCGGTGCCGCCGACGAGGTGGCGACCGGCAATCTCGACGTTGCGGTTCCCGTCAGGCCTTCGGACGGCGATGTCGCTTCGCTCGGCGACACGTTCAACAAGATGCTTCTGGAACTGAAATCACAGCGCAACGAAATCCTGTCGGCCAAGGACCTGATCGACGAACGGCGCCGCTTCTCGGAAGCCGTGCTTGCCGGCGTCACCGCAGGCGTCATCGGCGTCGATCCCTACGGCATCGTTACCATCGTCAACCGCTCGGCCGAGGCAATGCTGGCCATCTCCGCCAGCGCGGCGCTTGGGCAGAACCTCTCCGCCGTGCTGCCGCATGTCGGCCGCGTCTTCGAGATCGGCCGCAAGTCCGGCAAGCCTGTCTATCGTGAGCAGGTGACCTTCTATCGCGCCGGCGCCGAGCGGACCTTCAACGTGCAGATCACCATCGAGGCTGGCGACGACGGCTCGGAGGAAAAATCCTATGTCGTGACGGTCGACGACATCACCGATCTGGTTCAGGCGCAGCGCTCCTCCGCCTGGGCCGACGTGGCGCGGCGCATCGCCCACGAGATCAAGAATCCGCTGACACCGATCCAGCTTTCGGCCGAGCGCATCAAGCGACGCTTCGGCAAGGTCATCACCGAGGACCGCGAGATTTTCGATCAATGCACCGACACCATCATCCGGCAGGTCGAGGATATCGGCCGCATGGTCGACGAATTCTCCGCTTTCGCGCGGATGCCTAAGCCCGAGATGAAAGCCATCGACCTGCGCGAATCCTTGCGCGAGGCCTCGTTCCTGGTTGAAGTCAGCCGCGCCGACATTGCTTTCGAGCGCGTGTTCGGCAACGAGCCGCTCAAGGGCACGTTCGACAGCCGCCTGATGGCGCAGGCTTTCGGCAATGTGATCAAGAACGCCGCCGAGGCGATCGATGGATTGGAACAGAAGGACGGTTCGCACGGCATAATCCGGATTCAAGCCGGGCGCCAGAATGGTGCGATTCGCATTGACGTCATCGACAATGGCAAAGGCCTGCCGCGCGAGAATCGCCAACGGCTGCTCGAGCCCTATATGACCACACGCGAGAAGGGCACCGGGCTCGGTCTCGCTATCGTCAAGAAGATCGTGGAGGACCATGGTGGCAGGCTGGAACTTCATGATGCACCTGCGGATTTCCACAATGGGCGCGGCGCGATGATCAGCATCATCCTGCCGCCTGCGGCCGTTGCGGCTTCGCGCGGCGAAAGCAGGACGGAAAACGAACGAGAAACTGAAAAGGTCGGTAATGGCGTCTGATATTCTCATCGTCGATGACGAGGAAGACATCCGTGAACTCGTCGCGGGCATCCTGAGCGACGAAGGTCACGAAACCCGCACGGCATTCGATGCCGACAGCGCGTTGGCGGCGATCGCCGACCGGGCGCCGCGGCTGATTTTCCTCGACATCTGGCTGCAGGGCTCGCGCCTGGACGGGTTGGCGCTGCTCGACGAGATCAAGACGATGCACCCGACCTTGCCCGTGGTGATGATTTCGGGCCACGGCAACATCGAAACGGCGGTCTCCGCCATCCGTCGCGGCGCCTATGACTTCATCGAAAAACCGTTCAAGGCCGACAGGCTGATCCTCATTGCCGAGCGTGCGCTCGAGACCTCGAAATTGCGGCGCGAGGTTTCCGACCTCAAGCTGCGCAGCGGCGAAACCTTCGATCTGATCGGCATGTCGTCGGCGATGAGCCAGTTGCGCCAGACTATCGAACGCGTCGCGCCGACCAACAGCCGCGTCATGATCATCGGCCCGTCAGGCTCGGGCAAGGAACTGGCCGCACGTGCCATCCACACGCTGTCGGCGCGCAAGACCGCGCCTTTCGTGACGCTGAGCGCCGCCAACATCACGCCCGAGCGCATGGAGATCGAGCTGTTCGGCACTGAATCGAACGGCGTCGAGCGCAAGGTCGGCGCGCTCGAGGAGGCTCATCGCGGCATCCTCTACATCGACGAAGTGGCCGATATGCCGCGCGAGACGCAAAACAAGATCCTGCGCGTGCTGGTCGAGCAGCAGTTCGAGCGGGTAGGGGGCACCAAGCGGGTCAAGGTCGATGTCCGCATCATCTCCTCGACCTCGCAGAATCTCGAGGCGATGATCGCCGACGGCCGTTTCCGCGAGGATCTTTATCATCGCCTGGCAGTGGTGCCGGTCATGGTGCCGGGATTGGCCGAGCGGCGCGAGGACATTCCCTATCTCGTCGACAATTTCATGAAGCAGATCGCCCGCCAGGCCGGCATCAAGCCGCGCCGCATCGGCGACGACGCGCTGGCTGTGCTGCAGGCGCATAATTGGCCGGGCAACGTCCGCCAGCTGCGCAACAATGTCGAGCGCCTGATGATCCTGGCGCGCGGCGATGATGTCGATGCGCCGATCACCGCGGACCTTTTGCCGGCCGAGATTGGCGATGTCATGCCGCGAACGCCGAATCAATCCGACCAGCACATCATGGCGCTGCCACTGCGCGAGGCGCGCGAACAGTTCGAGAAGGACTATCTGATCGCCCAGATCAACCGCTTCGGCGGCAACATCTCGAAAACCGCCGAGTTCATCGGCATGGAGCGCTCCGCCTTGCACCGCAAGCTGAAGTCGCTGGGCGTCTGACGCGCAGCGCCAGCCAGCCGCGCCTGTACCAAGCATTTGCCGGTTACGGCGGCGGCGGAATCGCATAAGAAAGCCCCGAGACTTTCTTAGAGGTTGCCCATGCCGCGCATTGCCTATGTCAACGGGCGCTACGTCGCTCATGCCGACGCTGCCGTGCATATCGAGGATCGCGGCTATCAGTTCGCCGACGGTGTCTATGAGGTCTGCGAGGTGGCGCGTGGCTTCATCGTCGACATGCCGCGCCATCTGGCCCGGCTGAACCGCTCGCTGACCGAATTGTCAATCGCCTGGCCAGTCACCTCTCACGTGCTGCCGCTGATCCTGCGCGAGGTGGTCAACCGCAATCATGTCGCCAACGGCCTGGTCTATGTCCAGGTGACGCGCGGCGTTGCCAGCCGCGACTTTGTCTTCCCTTCCGCCGACACCAAGCCATCCCTGGTGGTGACTGCCAGGAAGGCCGATCCCGCCGCTGGTGCAAAGCGAGCCGAGACCGGCATCGCGGTCATTACCGTGCCGGAAAACCGCTGGGACCGCGTCGACATCAAGAGCGTCGGGTTGCTGCCCAATGTCTTGGCCAAGCAGAAGGCCAAGGAGGCCGGCGCCCAGGAAGCCTGGTTCGTCGACACCGACGGTAACGTCAAGGAAGGCGGCTCGTCCAACGCCTGGATCGTCACCAGGGACGGCGTCCTGGTCACCAGGCCGGCCGAGCATGGCATCCTGCGCGGCATCACCCGCACGACCATGTTTGAAGTGGCGGCCAAGCTAGGCCTGAAGATCGAGGAGCGCGGCTTTTCCGTTGCCGAGGCCAAGGCGGCACGCGAGGCGTTCATCAGTTCCGCAACGACAATTGCCATGCCGGTGGTGGCCATCGACGGCGATACGGTCGCCAACGGGCACCCCGGCTCAATAACACTTTCCTTGCGGCAAGCCTTTTTTGACATTGCGGAAAAAAGTCCAGCCTGATAACCGCACAGGTGGAATGAACATCAATATATCTCGTTCTGCTTGTCGTTACTGACGACAAGACGGTGTTTGCGAGCTTGACATGCGCCCGTTAATTTGGCGCATTGGCTTGCAAACCGAAGGGGATCGGCGAAAGACAAGAACAATGGCGGAACGATCGCAAAACCTTCAGGACCTGTTCCTGAATTCAGTTCGCAAGAGCAAGAACCCACTCACCATCTTCCTCATCAACGGCGTCAAGCTGACCGGCGTGGTCACTTCGTTCGACAATTTCTGTGTGCTGCTGCGCCGTGACGGTCACTCCCAGCTCGTCTACAAGCACGCCATTTCCACGATCATGCCGAGCCAGCCGGTTCAGATGTTCGATGGCGAGGAAAGCCAGGGCGCCTGATTGGCACGTGAGAAAGACGCGGACGCCACCGTTCGCGGAAAACCAGCGCATCATCCCGGGACGGAAGCCAACGGCCCGACCCGGGCCGTTGTCATTGTGCCCGTCCTTACCCGCCACCAGCGCAACGACGACGAGACCAACCGCCCACGGCTGATGCGTTCGGCTGACGCTCGCCACGACGAGGCCGTCGGCCTTGCCCGCGCCATCAACCTTGATCTGATCCACACAGCGGTGGTCACCGTCAACGATCCGCGCCCGGCGACATTGCTCGGCAGCGGCAAGGTCGCCGAGTTCGCTGAAATCGTCAAAGAGGGACATGCGGAAGTGGTCGTCGTCGACCATCCGCTAACCCCTGTGCAGCAGCGCAATCTCGAGAAAGAGCTGAACGCCAAGGTGCTGGATCGCACCGGGCTGATCCTCGAAATCTTCGGCGAGCGTGCACGCACCAAGGAAGGCACGCTGCAGGTTGAGCTCGCTCATCTCAACTACCAGAAGGGCCGCCTCGTACGCAGCTGGACCCACCTTGAGCGCCAGCGCGGCGGCGCCGGCTTCCTCGGTGGCCCCGGCGAAACGCAGATCGAATCCGATCGGCGGCAGTTGCAGGAAAAGATCATCAAGCTGAAGCACGAGCTGGAAACGGTGCGCCGTACGCGCGACCTGCACCGTGCCAAGCGCAGGAAGGTGCCGTTCCCGGTGGTGGCGATCGTCGGCTACACCAATGCCGGCAAGTCGACGCTGTTCAACCGGCTGACCGGAGCAGACGTACTGGCGCAGGACATGCTGTTTGCCACGCTTGACCCGACGCTGCGCCGCGTGCGCCTGCCGCACGGCACGCCGATCATCCTTTCGGACACGGTCGGCTTCATCTCGGACCTGCCGACGCATCTGATCGCCGCTTTCCGCGCCACCCTGGAAGAGGTGGTCGAGGCCGACCTCGTCCTTCACCTGCGCGACATTTCTGACCCCGATACAGCCGCCCAGGCCGAGGATGTCGAGCGCATCCTGGCCGACCTCGGTGTCGATGCCGGCGACGCAAAGCGTGTGATCGAAGTGTGGAACAAGATCGATCGGCTCGACGAGGGCAACCGCAGCCGGCTGCTTGCCGATGGCGCCGACGCCAGCAAGGCGCCGCCGATTGCTGTGTCGGCGGTGACCGGCGAGGGTATCGATGCGCTGAAGGCGATCATCGAAACACGGATGGCCGGCGAGCTCGAAGACCTGACGGTGACGATCGAGCCGGCACAGTTCGGCCTTGTCGACTGGCTTTATCGCAATGGCGACGTCGTTTCGCGAAGCGACAATGATGACGGCAGCGCCACCATCTCGCTCAAGGCCACACAAAGCGCCCGCGAAGAGATCGAAAGCAGATTGCGTCGTAAAAACAACGGGTAATGCAACTTACTTCGCGGTCTTTGCTTCCTGCCAGAGCGTCTCCATCTCGGACAAGGTCGCCTTTTCCAGCGTGTTGCCGGATTTTTCCAGGGCTTGCTCGACATAATGGAAGCGTGAACGGAACTTCTCGTTGGTGCCGCTAAGCGCTGCTTCCGAATCGAGCTTGAGGTGGCGGCCGAGATTGACGACGGCAAACAGCATGTCGCCGAACTCGTCCTTGATCGAGGCGGTGTCGCCCTTGGCCAGCGCCTCGCGCAACTCGCCGATCTCTTCCTCGATCTTGTCGAGAATGGGCGCTGCCTCGCTCCAGTCGAAGCCGACGCGGGCGGCCTTCTCCTGAAGTTTCAGCGCCCGGGTCAGCGCGGGCAGGGCGACCGGCACGCTGTCCAGAAACCCCTTGCCGTTGTCTTCCGGATCGAGACCGCGGGCGAGGCGAGCGCTTCGCTTCTCCGCCTTCTCTTCGGCCTTGATCTTTTCCCACATGCCCTTGGCCATGCCAGCGCTGCGGGCCTTTTCGTCGCCAAAGACATGCGGATGGCGTCGGATCATCTTCGTCGTGATGGCTTGCACCACGTCGGGGAAGGCAAATTCGCCGGCTTCCTCGGCCATTTGCGCATGATAGACGACCTGCAGCAGAAGGTCGCCCAGTTCGTCGCGCAGATCGTCGAGATCGCCGCGCGCGATGGCGTCCGCCACCTCATAGGCTTCCTCGATCGTGTAGGGCGCAATGGTCGAGAAATCCTGTTCGATGTCCCACGGGCAGCCGGTCTTCGGCACGCGCAGCGCCGCCATGATCTCGATCAGGCGCGAAATGTCTTTTGATGGCGTCATACGGTGGATGCTATCGCGCCGCCGCCCGCGCTGCCAACGCTGTCAGCCGGCGAAGGCGCCTTGTCCACAGGTGAGCCCCGTCAGTCGAGGACAGAAACGATCGCCTTGGCGAGTTCGTCCATCCCGTCCTCGGGCAGGCCGGCGACGTTGATGCGGCTGTCGCCGACCATGTAGACGCCGTGCTCGGCGCGCAGCCGCTCGACCTGCGCTTCCGTGAGGCCTAGGCGGGAGAACATGCCGCGATGGCTGGCGACGAAATCGAAACGGTCGGAATTGGACTGCCGGCGCAGCGCCTCGGCGAACTGGACGCGGAGCCTGAGCATGCGCAGGCGCATCTCTTCAAGCTCGGCCTCCCAGTCCGCACGCAAGGCTGCATCTTCCAGCACGATGCGCACCGCGGCAGCACCATGGTCCGGCGGCATCGAATACATGGCGCGCGCCGCCGACAGCATCTGGCTCATCGCCACGTCGGCCTGTGCGCCGTCCCTAGCCAGGACCATCGCCGCGCCGACACGGTCGCGGTAGACGGCGAAATTCTTCGAGCAGCTCGACGCGACGACCATTTCCGGAACTTTTGCCGCCAGCAGGCGCAAGCCGAGGGCGTCGGCCTCAAGGCCATCGCCAAAGCCCTGATAGGCGATGTCGACAAACGGCAGCAGCTCGCGCTCGACGACCAGATCGGCAACGGCTGCCCACTGGGCCGCATCCAGATTGGCGCCGGTCGGGTTGTGGCAGCAGCCATGCAGCAGCACGACGTCGCCGCTGTTTGCCGTCCGCAGCGCTGCCAGCATGTCGTCGAAACGAACGGCGCCCGAGGCGGCATCGAAATAGGGGTATTCGCGGATCTGCAGGCCGGCGGCGCGCATCACCGGCATGTGGTTCGGCCAAGTCGGGTCCGACAGCCAGATGGTTGCATCGGAGCGTGTCCGCTTGAGCAGTTCCGCCACCAGCCGCAGCGCGCCGGAGCCGCCGGGCGCCTGTGCCGCACGGATGCGCGTCATGTCGGCGCCCGGACCAAAGGCGAGCTTGGCCATCACAGTGTTGAATCCGGTATCGCCGGCAAGGCCGAGATAGGTCTTGGTGTCCTGACCCTGCAGCAACCGCTTTTCGGCTTCGCGCACGGCGCGCATGACCGGCGTCTTGCCGTCGCGATCCTTGTAGACGCCGACGCCGAGGTCGACCTTGTCGGGACGCGGGTCGGCGCGATAAAGGCCGATCAGGGCCAGGATCTTGTCGGCGGGGGCGGGCTGCAGGGCTTCAAACATCGAAAATGGTTCCATTGGCGCGGCGGAGTGATACGCAAATCGAACGCATTTCGCCAGCGCTTTTACTATCGCTTCAGCCCGTGCAAAGCTGCCCGAATGCATCGCATCGAGCATTGCCCTAACACTGGCCGGCATCGGGCAGGCTATATGTACGAGAGGGCGGAGCGCCCTACACGTTCCTGTCACATCGGCGTAGTTTGAATAGCGTTTCCAGGACGAAGCATGAGAATGATGGTGTGAAACGACGATGAGCCGGCAAGAAAAATTCGATCTCGCCATCGTCGGAGCCGGCATTGTCGGTCTCGCCCATGCACTCGCCGCAGTCCGTCGTGGTCTCAGCGTCGTCGTCATCGACCGCGACGCCCAGGCCAACGGCGCTTCGGTGCGCAATTTCGGCTTCGTGACCGTCAGTGGCCAGGAACGCGGCCAGGTATGGCGCCGTGCCATGCGATCCCGCGACATCTGGCTGGAGGTGGCCGCGCCCGCCGGCATCGAAGTCATCCAGCGCGGCGTGGTCGTCGTCGCGCGCCGCCCGGAAGCGCGCGCGGTGGTCGAGGCATTTCTTCAAACCGAGATGGGCGAGGGCTGTTTGCTGTTCGAACCTGAAGCGCTTCGCAGCGATTTTCCCGAACTGGCGGGCCAGGATTTTGCCGGCGGCCTGTGGAGCCCGCACGACGTGCGTGTCGAGTCGCGTCAGGCCATCCCGCAGCTTGCGGCCTTCCTCGCCGAAAAGCATGGCGTGGAATTCCGACGCGAAACGGCGGTACACCAGATCGAGCCGCCTGACATCGAGACCAGCCGGGGCCTGGTTTTCGCCGACAAGGTGATCGTCTGCCCTGGTGACGACCTGGCCACGCTTTACCCCGATCGTATCGCGCAATACGGCGTCACCCGCTGCAAATTGCAGATGATGCGCCTTGCCGATCCCGGCTTCCGGTTGCCGGCGGCGGTGATGTCGGATCTTGGGCTGGCGCGTTACAGCGGCTATGCTGCTTTGCCCGAAGCCACCGCCTTGCGACGTCGGCTGGAAGCCGAGCAGGGCGACGCACTCGACAACGGCGTGCATCTGATCGTCGTGCAGAGTGCCGACGGCACGCTGGTGGTCGGCGATTCACATCACTATGCGGTGACGCCGGATCCGTTTGCCTCGGAGCGCGTCGACGAGATCATCCTTGAGGAGTTCAGCGCCGTCTTTGGCGGTCCTCCGCCACGCGTGCTGGAACGCTGGACCGGCATCTATGCCTCGGCAACCGGTCGCACCATGTTCGCCGACGCGCCGCGGGAGGGCGTACGGCTGGTCATGATCACCAGCGGCACCGGCGCCAGCACCTCGTTCGCGATCGCCGAAGAGGTGGTCGATGAACTTTTCGGTTCAACCACGGCAGACGCCAGGAAGATCGCATGATGGCCACCCCCGGTTTGCTTCGCGCCGTCGTCTTCGACTGGGCCGGCACCGTTGTCGATCACGGCTCGCTGGCGCCGATGGGCGTCTTTGTCGAGGCCTTCGCTGAATTCGGCGTGGCGATCAGCGTCGATGAGGCGAGGGGGCCGATGGGAATGGCCAAGCGCCCGCATATCGCAGCATTGCTGGCCCAGCCCAGGATCGCTGCCGCCTGGACGGAGCAGCACGGTCATATCGCGACGGAGGCCGACATCGACGCAATCTATGATGTGTTCGTGCCGAAGAACCGGGCTGTGGCGGCGCGGTTCTCCGATGTCATTCCCGGTGTTGTCGATGTGGTCAGGGCGCTGCGGAAGCGCGGCCTCAAGATCGGCACCACCACCGGCTACACGCGCGACATCATGGCGGAAATCCTGCCGGTTGCCGCAGCGCAGGGCTTTTCGCCGGATTGCCTGGTGTGCACTGGCGACACGCCCGACGGCAGGCCGACACCGTTCATGCTCTGGAAAGCACTGACCGAACTCGGCGTCTATCCGCCGTGGCTGTGTGTCAAGGTCGACGACACCGAGGTCGGTATCGCCGAGGGTATCAATGCGGGCGCGTGGACCGTCGGCGTGGCGGTGACCGGCAATGTCTTCGGCCACACGCTGGCGGAGACGCAGGCTCTGGCTCCGGATGTGTTCAGGATGAAACGGGCCGAGGCATCGGCCAAGCTCACTGCCGCCGGCGCGCATTTTGTCGTCAAGGGCGTGGCCGATCTGATGCCGGTGATTGCCGCGATTGAAGGCAAGCTGCGGCGCGGCGAAAGGCCTTGATCGTCATTCGACCAAGCGACCATCGGTGGCACCTCAACTGAACGCCTGCCGGTCACGGTAGCGCGACCGTGCCGGTTCATCGGCGTACAGAGCTGCAACTCGATGGCGAGATCATTCAGACGGCGCTATTGCTGGCCAACGAGGTGTGATCGAGGGATAGCTGCCGGATGCTCGTACGTCTGACGATGATCTGCAACGGCGCCACGGCAGCAACCCGGCAAGGGTCGTTTCCGCTGGATGAGCCGCTCGAGCCGCGCTCGATCACCCTTGCGAAGGCGATGAGCGCAACACTGCGTCGCGCCGACCGCGTGTGGACAAGTCCAGCACTTCGCGCACGCCAAAGTGCTGGGGCGCTGTCGTTGGACGCCTCGATCGAACCGCTTCTGGCGGACCAGGACCATGGAAGCTGGGCCGGCAAGCGTTTTGACGAGATCCAGGCCGAGCACCCCGAGGGCATCGCCGCCTGGCTCACCGATCCCGATGCGGCTCCGCATGGTGGCGAGTCGCTGGCCGACGTCGCGAGCAGAGCCTCGAACCTGATGGACGGGTTGATCGCCGAGCGCGGCCACACCGTCGCGATAACCCATGCCAGCGTTGTCCGCACCGCGATCCTACATGTTCTCGGTGCCCCGCTCGCCGCCTGTTGGAAGATCGACATTGAGCCGCTCAGCATCACCGATTTCCGCAGCGACGGGCGCAGATGGGTCTTGCGCGCCTGTGGTGTAACGGCGCCGGAACCGGAGAATCTCCGTCGGGCGTGAAGTCGGTCATGAGGCGAGATCAGAAGCGAACGACGTCTTGCAGCGAACCCGATTAAGAAAATTGGCAGGGCAGGGATTAAATTCCCCACATGCTCCGTAAACAGGACATGAAACCGTCGATGCCACGCTTTGACATCATAGGACAGCTCGGTTCGCTGCGCCGCTACGCGCGCTCGCTGACGCGGAACAGCACGGATGCGGAGGATCTCGTCCACGACGCGCTGGTGCGCGCCTATGAACGGCGTGGCACCTTTCGCTCCGGTGGAAACCTGCGCGCCTGGCTGCTGTCGATCGTCCACAACACCTTCATCGACAAAATGCGGTCGCGCAGGTCTGAAGCCGCGCGCGTCGAACAGGCCGGATATCTTGCCGAGGGCAGCACCCCGGCGCCGCAGGAGCATTCGGTGCGCCTGGCGCAGGTGCGCGAGGCCTTTTTCAGCCTGCCGGAAGAACAGCGTTCAGCGCTGCACCTCGTAGCCATCGAAGGCCTTTCCTACAGCCAAGCCGCCGATGCCAGCGGCGTGCCGCTGGGCACGCTGATGTCGCGCATAGGCAGGGCGCGCGCCGCATTGCGCGAGATGGAGGCGGCTCCCGCAAAGGCGAAAAACCATCTCAAGATCGTTGGAGGCCCGTCATGACCGCAACTGTCGATCCCGTGACGGATATCGACCTCGACGCCTATGTCGACGACCAGGTCGACGTCACCCGCCGCATCGAGGTCGAGGCTTTTCTGTCCGCTCGGCCGGAGGCCGCGGCACGCGTGATGTCGGATCTCAGGACCCGCGATGAACTGCGCGTGGCGCTTGCCGGCTCCAAGGGCATGGCGCGGCCCGCGACTGCCGATGCCGCGCGGCGGCTGGAGAGGGGGCTTGCGCGCGGCCGCATCTTCGGTGTGTTGCAGCGCGCGGCGGCGGTGGCCGCCTTCGTTGCCGCCGGCTGGCTGGCGAACGGCATCATCGGGCCGATGTCGGTGACCAAGGTCGTCGCCTCGCCGCAGCCGCCCGCCTATGTCGACGAAGCGGTGCGGGCCCACAGAACGACGCTGGTGCGCGAGAGCATGCCGTCGCAGCCCGAAGCGCCCAATTACAACGCCGGCGAGATCCGCGCCGCGACTGCCATCGTCATGCCGTCGCTGCCGGCGGACTGGAAGGTTCGCGATGTGCAGATCTATCCGTCGCGCTTTGGGCCGAGCGTCGAGATGGCGGTCGAGACGAAAGACATGGGGCTGGTGTCGCTGTTCGCGATCCGGCCCGGAACCTTCGACGTCGTCAAGCCGACCATCGCGCCTTCGGGCGATATTTCCTCGGCCTATTTCCAGATCGGCGAGGTCGCCTATGCGGTGGTCGGACGAAGCGAGGTCCACGACCTCGATCGCGCTGCCGAGGCGCTCGCCAGAACGCTGTACTGACCGATCCACAAAGGAGAACGCAAATGAACACCCCCAATCTGGGATACCGCGTCGGCGCCGGCGCCCAAACCGGCGCCATCTTCGACGAGGGCCTGCGCCAGCACATGCTGCGCGTCTACAACTACATGGGCGTCGGCCTGGTGGTCACCGGCCTGGTCGCCTTCATGATCTCATCGACGCCGGCGCTCTATGTGCCGATCTTCTCCAGCCCGCTGAAATGGGTGGTGATGCTGGCGCCGCTCGCCTTCGTCATGCTGTTCTCGTTCAAGATGCAGACCATGTCGGCAGCCAGCGCCCAGGCGATGTTCTGGGCCTTCTGCGCGGTCATGGGCCTTTCGCTCGCCTCCGTGTTCCTGGTCTTCACCGGAACCAGCATCGCGCGCACCTTCTTTATCGCCGCCACCATGTTCGGCGCCACCAGCCTCTACGGCTACACGACCAAGCGTGACCTGACCCAGTTCTCGTCGTTCCTGATCATGGGCCTGATCGGTGTGGTGATCGCCAGCATCGTCAACATCTTCCTCGGCTCGACCGCACTGCAGTTCGCCATCTCGGTGATCGGCATTGCCGTATTCATCGGCCTGACCGCCTGGGACACGCAAACGATCAAAGAACAGTATGCCGAGAATTTCGACGCGGAATCGCGCCAGAAGCTCGCCGTCTTCGGTGCCTTCTCGCTCTATCTGAACTTCATCAACATCTTCCAGCTGCTGCTGAACTTCACTGGCGAACGCGAGTAGTCCGGACCGTAGCAGGCAACATTTCGTATCTTGCCGTGGCTGGAGGGAAACCTCCGGCCACGGTTTTTCATTTGAGGCAGCATTTGCCATGCGCGGTGGATCGTTCATCACAGCGGAGTGAGGTGCGATATAGGTCTGCCGCTCTTGAGTTCAGGCGTTGCCCTTTGCTAGCCTGCCGGCCACGCCTGATAGCCGCGAGGACGCATGGAACAAGACAGCCTGACGCTTCACGGTGACGGCATCTCGGCGACCGTCGTCGGGCAGGGCGCTGAACTGGTCTCCCTGCGCGATGCCGACGGCATAGAGTTTCTATGGCAGGCCGGCCCGGAATGGCGGCGTCACTCGCCGCTGCTGTTCCCGATCGTCGGGCGGCTGAAGGGCGACCGGTTGCACCATCAAGGCCAGACCTATCCGATGAGCCAGCACGGCTTCGCGCGCGACAAGCCGTTTGCCTGGGCGCAGAGGGGGCCAAAGTCCTGCACGTTGGTCCTCACCGATGACGCCGACACCCGCGCGCACTACCCCTTCGCCTTTCGCCTGGCGGTGACCTACGCGCTGGACCGCAAGCAACTCAGTGTGAGCTTCGACATCGCCAACACCGGCGACGAGCCGCTGCCGGCATCGATCGGGGCGCACCCGGCGTTCAATTGGCCCTTGCTGCCGGATCTAGCCAAGACGGATTACCGGCTGACCTTTTCCTCCGCCGAGCAAGCGCCGATCCGTCGCCTGAAGGACGGCCTGCTGTTGCCGACGCCGCAGCCAACGCCAGTCGAAGGCAACGTCCTCAAGCTCTCCGAACGGCTGTTTGACGAGGACGCGGTCATTCTGGATCGGCCTGCCAGCACCAGTGTGCGTTACGCCGCCGAGCATGGTCCGGCGATCGAGATGTCGTGGCAAGGAGTTCAGGAATTGGGCATCTGGTCAAAGCCGGGTGGCGCGCCGTTCCTGTGCATCGAACCCTGGCACGGCATTGCAAGCCCAGTGGACTTCGACGGCGATTTTGTCGACAAGCCAGGCCTGATGCTGATCGCGCCCGGTGCGAAGCGCGTGCTGAGCTATCAGATACGGCTGCTATGACGCCCCTGATCAGCAGATCCCGCCACACCGGCAGTGCCCGATGAAGCTGTATTTCAGCCGCAATCCCAATCCTCGGCTCGCGGTCGCGGTGGCACGCTATCTCGACGCGAAAGTCGACTTTGAATTCGCCTCGCCATTCGCTCCGGGGCAAGCGGAGAAATATCGCCCGTTAAATCCCAATCTCTCACTGCCCATCCTTGTGGAAGACGGAGGAAAAAGTCTCTGGGAGGCGGACGCCATAGCCTGCCGGCTCTCGCGCAGTGCGCATTCAGATTTCTGGCGCACCGGCGATGACGAACCCGAGATGATCCGATGGCTTAGTTGGGGCAAGGAGCACTTCGCATTCGCTTGCGACACGGTGCATTTCGAACGTGGCACCAAACAGCGCTACGGCATAGGCCCGATCGATCAGGAGCGCGTGGAGGAGGGGCTAAGACATTTCCGCACGGCCGCCGCGATACTCGACGCCGTGCTTTTCGAGCGGCAATGGCTGGTCGGAAATTCGGTTTCCTTTGCCGACTTCCGAATGGCGACATTTCTCCCGTTCAACGATGCCGCCAGACTGCCGCTCGACGACTATTCCTCTGTCAGCTGCTGGTATCGTCGGCTTGGAGAGATCGATGCCTGGCGCGACCCTTTCAGGGGACTGGATGCCCCCGAATTGCCGCCGGTGCCGCGAACGGCGGCGAATTAGCATTCTTCAGGCAAGAGCAGACGCCCGGTGTCAAGCCTGCCGCACGATCGCACCTATCACATTGACGAGAAGGCGCGCGGCGGTCAGGGCCGACAGGCCGTCAATGTCGGCGGGCGGATAGAACTCCACCAGGTCGAATCCTGCAATCCTGGCCCGTCTGCCGAGGCCGGCGATCAGGTCGATTGCCTGGGTGTAGGTGAGGCCGCCGGGTGTACGCGCCGCCACGCCCGGCATGATGCTTGGATCAAGGCTGTCGAGGGTGACGACGACCCGCGCGCCTTCCGGAATATGCCGGAGTGCGGCTTCGACCCCTTGGGCATGGACCTCGCGGGCGGTCACGAAGCGGCTGCCATAGCGCCGTGCCGCTTCGATCTCGGCGATGCCTGCGCTGCCGACGCTGCGCAGACCGACCTGCACGATGCCGGCGACATGCGCCATCTCGCTCGCCCGGCGCATCGGGCTCGAATAGCCGTAGCGCTCGCCATGCACCTCGTCACGCCAGTCGATATGGGCGTCAATCTGCAGGACCCAGACCGGCCCGTGATCGGTGAAGCTGGCGAGGAAGGGAATGGTCACGGAACAGTCGCCGCCAAGCAGGATCGGCACGGCCGGCAATGCCAGGATTTCGCGCATTTTCGCATCGATCCGAGCCCGGTTGCCGGCATTGTCATGCATGGTGGTCAAGATATCGCCGGCGTCGATGCAAGAGACCGGCTTGCCGTCGAACAGCGGGCCGCCGAGATCGAAATCCCAGTGCTCGATGAGCGCGGCATCGTCCTGGCTCGCGGCGCGGATAACGTCGGCGGCCAAGGCATGGCCGCTGCTGTCCTGGCCGGGATAGGTGCTGCCGTGACCAGCCCCGAGGATCATCGCACGGGGCACCCGGCCATCGGCGAGGCGGTCGGGAAAGCCGAGAAAGGGAGGCGAGGCGGTCATTTCTTGATGGTCCTGATGATGGTGGACAGGGGAGGTTATCGCGTCAAACCGGCGTCCGCTGCTGCCCGGCGGCTCTGTCTTCGTCCGAGAGGTCAGCCGCGCGTTCGGAACCACCAATGCATGATCAGGCAGGAACGTACGTCAACCGGATCGCCTCATCGCCGATCAAGTCGTGCCAAAGGCCCGGAGCGGTTGCATAACCCGATCGGATGCGGTCATTTTGGCTCGTTAGCCTGTTCTTCGGTTTCGCTCGAAGCAAAGCCGTCAATTTCACGACGCATTACAGTAGGTAGTGGCTCAGCGCGTTTTCCCTTCCGTCTACTGCGGCGGTACTTGCTCTGATACTCGCGTCGCTGTTTCGCGATTTCGTAGAGAACGATACCAGAACTGGTTCCGAGGTTTAGGCTCTCGATCATCCCGAACATTGGGATTGCTACGCACATCTCGCTGCGCTCGACCGCGAGGGTGCTGATGCCCCGTTTCTCATTGCCGAACCAGACAGCAAGTTTAGTGTCCCGTGTATAATCTCCCTCATGCAGGAAAACGCTGGTCTTTCCCTTTACATGCGGCGAGGTAACGACGGACACAAAGCCATGCTTTTCCAGATGGTTGAGGCAGGCATCAGTGCTGTCGAACCGTTTCACAAACGTCCATTTGATGGCTGATACAGACGTTTCCGAAAGCGATTTCCGCTGGCGCATTTGCTGCCAGTCATCGGGAAGTGCTTTGCGTGGATCGACGATATAGACTCTTTCAACACCGAGAGCGTTTGCGTTTCGAATTACCGTTCCGATGTTCCGGATGTCATTCGGATCTTCGACAACGGCTACCAAGTTCTTGCAGCGAAACGATTTGACCGCAGCTGCGCGCTTGCGAACCGATACTCTGGGTTTCTGAGCCTCAAGGGTTTCCATGAGAGCTTCTTACCCAGAGGCGCGTCTGAATCCAAGGCCCGCGGGGACTGTCGGGCCGCGCCTTGGCACATCGGCAACGGACACACTCTATCGCCCTATCTCGGCGGCATCAGAAAGTCGCATAAGATAGATTATGGAACTAACGCATCGGCCAAGAACTGGAAATTCCCGCTGATTTTCATAGGCTTGAGCCGATTGTGGCGTATTGCCTTGAGCGGATAGCCAACGCTAGGCTGTTGAAATGACGAGAGCAAGCAGCCAGATCGAAGCGGCGATCGACGTGTTCGTGCATGGCTACAGCGCCGACAGAAGCCGCACGTTTCCTTACGAGGCTAGCCGCGTCGGACCGTTGTGGCTGATGTGCGACGCCGAGCGCAAGAATCCTCGCGACTACCGTGGCGAGGAATGGGTCGTCCATGACGTCGACGCTCAAGAGGCCGATGCCATTGTGCGGCAGCATGCACGGCCGGGCTTTGCCATTTCCGTTGTGGTCGCGAACGAGGATCCGGATGGGCCGACACGAACCGCCTACAAAGCTCTTGGCTACCGGCTGCTTCGGACCGAAGGCTTTTTCGTCCACCGATTGCGCCAGATTCCGAGCCCGCCAGCGGTTGCTGTTGCTTCGGTCGAACGCGTACAGACAGCCGAACGGGCGGCACAGTTGGGAAAGATCATCCGCAGGCAGCCGATCGCGGACGATTTGCTCGGCGACAGCGCGCCGTTCCGCCAGTATGTGGCAGTCGATGGCGCCGATATTGTTGGGCGCGTGCGCAGCCTGGATGCCGTGGGAGCCACGTGGTGTTCGAGCATGTATGTCGAGCCTTCGCACCGACGTCGCGGTATTGGCCAGGCTTTGATGTCGAAAATGTTGCACGACGATCGGGCGCGGGGGTCGAGGTACTCGGTGCTGGCTGCAACCCACGCCGGGGCGCTGCTCTATCCCCGGATGGGCTACGAGCGGATCGGGACGCTGCTGATATTTGCGCTAAGGAGCCGAAAGCCCTCATGAAGGTCTATTCGCATCACGCTGATTCATAAGGGATTTCAATCACCATGCCGTCATAGGCGGGTTCGACATTGGCTGGCGTCTCGGCCATCACCGTAGCGTAGTCGAGCGGTACATGCATATGCGTCAGCACGGCGTGTCCTGGCGCTAGCCGCTCGATCCATTCAAGCGCCTCGCCAAGTGACAAATGACTTGGGTGCGTCCGGTACTGCAGCGCGTCGATGACAAGCTCGTCGAGGTCGCGCAGCCGTTCGGCGGTGGCCTCCGGAAAGCCACTGATGTCAGGACAATAAGCGAGCCCGCCGATGCGGAAGCCGAGCGATATGATGTCACCGTGGATTTGCGGCAACGGCTCGAGGGTGAGGGCACCCCCCTCTCCTTCGATGACCACCGGCCTGGCGTGGTCGATGAGATGCGGCCGGACGATCGGCGGATAGGAACTGCCTTGTGGCGTCTCGAAACAATATCCGAACGCCTCCCGCAGCCGAAGCATTGTTGCGCTGTCAGCGTGGACCTCGATCAGCTGGCGCCGATCGAGGACGAAACCGCGCAGATCGTCGATGCCGTGTATATGGTCGGCGTGCGGGTGCGTATAGACGACCGCGTCGATGCGTTTGACGCAAGCCAGCAGCATCTGCTGACGAAAATCCGGTCCGGTGTCGATGACAACAGTCGTGCGGCTGCCATTCGCCGCGATCCGCTCGACGAGCGCGGCGGCGCGCGTGCGCCGGTTCTTCGGATTGTCCGGGTCGCAATTGCCCCAGTCGCCGGTGATGCGCGGCGTACCTGGCGACGAGCCACAGCCGAGAATGGTGAGGCGCAGCCGGTCAGTCATCGTTCAGCAGGTCGCGGCATCTTGCCGAACAGGCGGAAGAAATTGTTCGTCGTCAAATCAGCGATTTCAGCCTCGCTGACGCCGATTGTTTCGGCCAGCACCCTGGCGGTATGGGCGACATAGGCCGGCTCGTTGCGCTTGCCGCGAAATGGCATGGGCGCCAGATAGGGCGCGTCGGTTTCGACCAGCAGGCGGTCATGCGGCACATCGGCGGCGATGGCACGCAACTCAGCTGAATTCTTGAAGGTCAGGATGCCCGAAAAGGACACATAGCCGCCGAGCGCGACACCGATTTCGGCAAGCCGACGCCCCGAAGAAAAGCAATGCAGGATGAAGGGGAAGGCGCCCTTCCCTGTTTCGTTCTCGAGAATATCAGCCATATCGGCATCGGCATCGCGCGAATGGATGACCAGCGGCAGCCCCGTCTCGCGTGCGGCGGCGATGTGATTGCGAAACCCTTGCGCCTGAGCGTCGCGTGGCGCCTTGTCGTAGAAATAGTCGAGACCGGCCTCGCCGATCGCCACCACCTTCGGGTGGGCAGCCAGCCGCACCAGATCGGCTGACGTCACGTCCAGCTCTTCCGCGGCATTGTGCGGATGGGTGCCGACCGAACAGTATACTTCATCGAAAGTGTCTGCGATTTCAATGATTTGCTGAAACCGCTTCACGCGGGTCGAGATCGTCACCATGCGGCCGATTCCGGCCGCCTTGGCGCGGGCGACAATAGCCGCCCGCTCCTCGGCGAAATCTGGAAAATCCAGATGGCAGTGGCTGTCGACGAGCATCAGACGTTCGCGTCCGGCTGTTCGACGTAACGCGGAAACACCCCTTCCGGCACGGGCAACGCAGTGCCCGGCGCCAGCGCATGGTCCGCGTGGACATGCGCGAAATCGCGCCTGTCCGCCGGGACCGCCAGCAGATCGAGCAGTTTGTTGGCCGAGCCCGGGACGAAGGGCTGACACAGCACCGCCACGCGACGCACGACTTCCGCCGTCGTCCACAACACGGTTTCCATCCGCTCCGGATTGGTCTTCTTCAGTGCCCATGGTGCCTCGCCGGCGAAGTAGCGATCGGCTTCCGCCACCACGCCGAAGATCGCTGCCAGCGCCAGATGGATGCCCTGCTCGGCCATCGCCTTGCGCGCCGTATCGAGAGCGGCGACGGCCTGGTCCAGGATCGCGCTGTCGGCATCCGTCAGGTCGCCGCGTTGCGGCACCACGCCGCCGCAGTTCTTGGCGATCATCGACAGCGAGCGCTGTGCCAGATTGCCAAGACCATTGGCAAGGTCGGCATTGGTACGGTTGACGATCGCTTCATGGCTGTAGCTGCCGTCGTTGCCGAACGGCACCTCGCGCAGGAAGAAATACCGCACCTGGTCGAGGCCGTAGTGCTCGACCATCGCGAATGGATCGACGACGTTGCCAACCGATTTCGACATTTTCTCGCCGCGGTTGAACAGGAAGCCATGCGCGAAAACGCGCTTTGGCAACTCGATACCGGCCGACATCAGAAAGGCTGGCCAATAGACCGCATGGAAGCGGACAATGTCCTTGCCGATGATGTGCGTGGCCGGCCAATAGCGCCACTGCTCGGCCTTTGTGTCGGGATAGCCGGCGGCGGTGATGTAATTGGTCAGGGCGTCGACCCAGACATACATCACATGCTTGTCGTCGCCCGGCACCGGCACGCCCCATTTGAAGGTCGTGCGCGAAATCGACAGATCCTTCAGCCCGGACTTGACGAAGCTGAGCACCTCGTTGCGGCGCTCAGTCGGGCCGACGAAGTCGGGCTGGCTGTCAAAAAGGGCCAGCAATTTGTCCTGATAGGCCGAAAGCCTGAAGAAGTAGCTTTCTTCCTCGTTCCATTCGACGGGCGAGCCAAGCGGTTCGCGACGCACGCCATCCTCGTCGACTGTCGTCTCGCCTTCGTCGAAATAGGCTTCCTGGCGGACCGAATACCAGCCGCTATAGCGGTCGAGATAGATGTCGCCATTGGCGGCCATCGCTTTCCAGATTGCCTGGCAGGATTCATAGTGCCGCGGCTCCGTCGTGCGAATGTACTCGTCATTCGAACCGCCCATCGCCTCGGTCATCGCGCGGAAAATCGCCGAATTGCGGTCGGCCAGCGCCAGTGGCGTTATGCCTTCCTTCTCGGCCGTCTGCTGCATCTTGAGGCCATGTTCGTCGGTGCCGGTCAGGAAGAACACGTCCTTGCCGTCCAGGCGCTGGAAGCGAGCCAGCGCGTCGGTAGCAATAACCGTATAGGCGTGACCGATATGCGGCTTGCCGTTCGGATAAAAGATCGGGGTGGTGATGTAGAATGTGTCGCGTGACATGAATGAACCGTCATGAATGTCTGAATGGAAAGGCGTGGCGGTGGATATCGCATCGGGACAGTGATTGCCATCCCGAGGCCAATGCATGCCGCCCAAAAGTGGCCCCGGTTTTGGGGGCAACGGCATGCATAGAAAAGGCCGTCACATTCGCATTGCAGAATTCAGGCGGTCGATCATGGTCAGGGCGTGCTGCTTCTTGTCGAGATTGTAGGTGTCGGTCTCAGATATAGCGTCCAGGGCCTCATGCCAAGTCCCGACCTTGGTCGTGTCGCCGGAGCCAGCGCTGCTTCGATGACACCAGCCGAGCGCCTATTGTTGGGCCGTTGCAAAGGTAGGTCGCGATCCGTAGTTTCGCAGCAATGCAAAAGGCAGACCGGCATGGCCACGACCACACAATATGATCCGCGACAGAACCTTGATGTGCGCTTGCGTCAGGCCGGCGCCAGCAAAACCGTTTACGCTCTCGTCACTCCCGAAATGGAAACAGTGAAGGCCGAGTTGCTTGGCAGTAGCGGGGGAAATGGCCCCGATCCGATCCGCGCCGCCTATCTCGATCAGTTTCGCCATGCCTGGACCGGAAAGCAGAACGCACTGCACAGGAGGTTCTTCGACACCTGGCTCAGTTGGGCGAAGCCGATGGCGCCAGTGGACGCGGCTGACTTTCCATTCAGCTATCCGACCGCCGGTGCAAGCGAGCCGCTTTTTCATCTGATTGCGGACTATGGCAACCGCGCTCGCGTCGAGAGGTTTTCACCTCGGCTTGTAATCTTTCGCGGCGAATATGAGGGTTACAAAGCCTATGCGGAAGCCTGCAGCGTTCCAGTCGCGGAATATGAACGCCACGCCTGGCGCGATGTTGCCGACACCGTCAATCCCCAGGATCTGCTTTGTCTCAGCCAACCTTCGGCCATCGACGGCATGGTGTGGCCGGAGGCCAATGCCTTTCTGCGTCGGTTGAGCCAACGCGCGAACCCGGCCCAGCTCGTTCTCGATTTGACCTATGTCGGGGCGACCGTCGAGCCTCCGATAGAGACGATCCTCGCCAACGCGCCTTGCGTGAGCGCCGTTGTGATCAGCCTGTCCAAGCCGTTCGGCGCCTACTACGACCGCATAGGCGGGGTGTTCTGCCGATCGGAGAATCTCGGTCTGTTTGGCAATCAATGGTTCAAGAACCTGACATCGCTGCAACTGGGGATACGGCTTATGGAGCGGTTCGACGTCTTCGCCATGGCGCGTCGTTACGCCAGCATTCAACAGAGCGTGGCAGAACATGCCGGCCACACTCTCGGCCTAACCTTGATGTCGGCGGACATCTTCATTCTGGCTCGAGGATCGGCAGACGCGGATATCGATCCGGATCTTGTCTCCTATCTCACGCGCGCCCCCGGCGCGATCGACGCCCGGCCACGCTTGTGCCTGACGCCGGGAATGGCGGAACGGATCGGCATGGCCAGTCCGAATTCTGGGACGTTGCCGTGAAGAATTTGCTTCCGCTCGTGACGAGCGATGACATCCATGCCCACTGCCTAGCGCATTGGAAGACAGAAGCATTCCGATCCTCGCATCGCCAAGGCGGCCATGTCCACAGCATAGTCGATCAGTATGCCCGCCTGCCCCGCTTCAGCTGCGAAACCACCAACGACCGCCTGGAGCGCGCGCACTTCTGCACCTGGTGGGGACTGACAATGCGCCGGGATGACTACAACGCCCCGGCCATCGAGGATCTCTACCTTCTGCATGAAATCTGGCACGCCGCGCATATGCCCTTCATCCCGGGCATCGGATTCGAGGCTTTCCATGGCAAGATGGAGCGCAATGAACTAGAGGCCAGCGTGGCTTCCGAACTGCTGATCTATTTCAAGATCGAGGGGCTCCGAGAAAGTGCCTTTCCTCATCCCATTTACGCGGACCGGTTTCTGAATGATCCAGCGATGCGGCTTCTGTGGCGTGAGAATGAAGTCGTCGCCACCAACACACTGCTCGAAGCGCGCCGCAACGTCATGTATTCCAAACCCGAAGGAGACATGGACCTGAGCGAGCGATGGATCCGCAAGTTCACCATGCAGAACCGACAATGGTCGATCGTTTGGGCCGACCGCTACCTTGACATCGAGGATCATATGCATCGATTCCAGCAGATGGCTCTCGGTGGCGACAGGAAGGCAGCCGCCGACTTTCACGCTGACTGGATTCAAGCCGAAGCCGCCATGGACACGGTCGACCATGTTCCTTTCCGCGACCAAGCGCTGCTGTTCGCCACCATCTACTGGGCCAATCGCGCGAAGTATGATGCTGCGCTCGCGGTACAGCGAGCAAGCCAGGCGGAGAACACGGCCGTCGCCTGAAAACAGCCGCATACATCGAACCCTCCCGGAATGGCGATTGCCATTCCGAAGGTCGTCACATTCGCATTGCAGAATTCAGGCGGTCGATCATGGTCAGGGCGTGCTGCTTCTTGTCGAGATTGTAGGTGTCGGTCTCAGATATTGCGTCAAGCGCCTCATGCCAAGTGTCCGACAGCGTTTTGGCCCGTGCGAGATCGCCCGCCAGTGCTGCCTGGCTTGCCGCGTCAGACAACAGGTCCAGCGCCCGGCGGTTGAAGATGTCGAACTGGATCGCCTGGTCGCGGCCGGCCACGGCTTCGGCAAGGCGAAACGCGCCGCCGACATCGCTCTTTCTTCCCGTGACCAGGGCGTCGAGCGTCGAGGCGATCTCCAGCCCGCCATACTGCGTCAACAGGATGGCGTTGCGCGCGCTGCCCCCTGCCCGCTCGACCAGTGCCGCGCGCGCCACCGGGTCGTCCGGCGGCGGCGGTTCCGCCGTTTCCAGCACAGCCATCAGCTCGTCGCCGTCGAGCGGCGTCAATCGCACCACCTGACAGCGCGACCGGATCGTGGGCAGCAGGCTCCCCGGTGCGTGGACGATCAGGATGAACAGGGTTCGTGCCGGCGGCTCTTCAAGATTCTTCAGCAAGGCATTGGCGGCATTGGCGTTCATGTCGTCGGCCGGGTCGACGATGACGACCCGGTAGCTGCCGTCATGCGAGGTCAGCGACAGGAAGCGGTTGACCTTGCGGATTTCATCGACGGTGACGACGGTCTTGAAGCTCTTGGTCTTGTCGTTCAGCGGCCGGGTCAGATGCAGCACGCCGGGATGCGCCCCGGTGGCGATCTGGCGAAACAGCGACGACGCCGGATCGGGAGTGGCAAGGCTTTCCGGCGCCTGCGCGAAATCCGGGTGCTTCAGGAGATGATGCGCAAGATGGAAGGCCAGCGTCGCCTTGCCGATGCCGACCGGTCCGGAGAAGATCAGCGCATGCGGCAGCTTTCCCGCGCGATAGGCGGCGGTGAGCATATCAGCGGCTTGGCTGTGCCCGACCAGGCGTCGCGTCTCGGATGGCTCGGGCACGCCGTCCAGCGTGTCGTGCTGTTCGGGTGCGATGCGCTCAAAAATCATGCCGGTGTCGCCTGCCTGTCGCGCGCCGGCGTTCTCGCTTCCAGCGCCGCGAAGACGGCGGCGGTGACGACATTCTCGACCGCATCGGGATCGGCGGCTGCGTCGATGACGATACAGCGTTCCGGCTCGGCCTCCGCGATCGCCAGAAACGCCTCGCGGCGGGCCTGGTGGATCGCTAGCGTCTCCTTTTCGAAGCGGTCGGCGGCTGCCTCGGTACCGCGCCGCAGCGTTGCGCGCCTCAGGCCTTCGGCCGGATCGATGTCGAAGATCAGCGTCATGTCCGGCATCATGCCGTTGATGGCGACCTGCTCCAGCGTGTCCATGAACGCCGGATCGATGCCGCCGGTGACGCCCTGGTAGACGCGCGAGGAATCGAGGAAACGGTCACAAAGCACGATGGAGCCACGCTCGACCGCCGGCCGGATGACCTGCTCGACATGGTCGGACCGCGCCGCGGCGAAAAGCAGCGCTTCCATCTTCGGCCCGAACGGTTCGGCGGCGCCCGAAAGCAGCACATGCCTGACCGCTTCGGCGCCCGGCGAGCCGCCCGGTTCACGAGTAAGGAGGACATCGTATTTCTTGGCGCGCATCTTCCTGGCCAGCCGCTCAATCTGCGTCGACTTGCCTGCTCCTTCGCCGCCCTCGAAGGTGATGAAAAATCCGCGCGCCAATCGAAAGGCCTTTGTCCTTGCATGAGTGGATTGATTGTAGCGCTCTAGATAGTCCGCGTTCGGGAAAACGTCCATGCCGTCGATTTTTTGCTTTTATGCATGTCGTTCCCGCCATAACCGGGGCCACTTTTGAGCGACATGCATTAGCGCAGCCAACCGATCGCCAGTTCCTTGACGGCATCGAGCGCGCGCTGCGGCAGCGTGCCGACGCCGATCGATTCGGCGGCGAAAAGCGGCGTCTCCTGGCTCAGCGTGTCGCCGATCCAGACCCGCAGCGCCCCCACCGGCTGCCCCTCCTCCACCGGTGCCGCAACCGGGCCGTTATAGACGATCCTGGCCGTCAGCTTGTCGCGGTTGGTGATCGGCAGGAAGATATCGATCGGGCCCTTGGCCTTCAGCGTCACGCCGGATTTCGCGCCGCCGAAAACCTGGGCCTCGCCGACTACCTCATCCTTGGCGAAGATTTCGGTCTTCTCGAAGGATCGGACGCCCCAGTCGAGCAGCTTCCGCGCCTCCTCGGCACGTTCCTTGTCGTTGGCCAGTCCGCTCATCGCCGCGATCACCCGCGTGCCGTTGTGGCTGACCGAACCGACGATGCCGAACCCCGAGGCCTCGCTCGCGCCGACCGCCAGGCCATCGGCGCCGATGTCCATCGTCAGCAGCGGATTGCGGTTCCTCTGCGAGATCTTGTTCCAGGTAAAATCCTTCTGGCCGTAATAGCGATAGAAATCCGGATAATCGCGCCACAGGTGCACAGCCAGCTGCGCAAGCTCGCGCACGGTCGTCTGCTGGCCATCCGCCGGCAGACCGGTCGAATTGACGAAAGTCGAGGTCTTGAGGCCGATCTGGCGGGCGCGTTCGGTCATCTGCGCGGCAAAATTGTCTTCGGATCCGGACATGCCTTCGGCGATGACGATGCAGCCGTCATTGGCGGCCTGCACGGTCACGCCCTGGATCAGGTCCTCGAGCCGCATCGATGACTTGAGCTTGGCAAACATCGTCGATGTTCCCGAAGGCGCGCCGCCCTTTCGCCATGCGTTTTCGCTGACCACGAACGTGTCGTCGAGCTTCAGGCGGCCGGACTTGATGGCGTTGAAAACCACTTCCATGGTCATCAGCTTGGCCATCGAGGCCGGCGGTATCGGCTTGTCGGCATCCTTCGAAAACAGCACCGTTCCGGTCTCTGCGTCGATCATGAAGACCTGCGCGGCTTTGGTCTCGAAAAGCTGCGCATGGGCCGGATTCTGGGAAAACAGCAGCAGGCCAAAAATTAGAAGCCCGGCGAGAGGCGGGAGCAAGCGAAATTGCATGATGTTCGACCCGTTGGCCGGCACGGCCGGCAAGCCCGCGAAAAGTATCAAGCTTTTTACGCGGCGGATCAACCGCGCAGCGGAAATCCGACCTGGCTTGCGCTCAGTTGCGCACAGCCAGCGCATCGGGCGCGCCGTGCGACCAGGCTGCCTGCAGCAAATCATCCAGATTGCGGTGGCCATCGGGATAGAGATTGACCGAATACCAATCCTCGCCATCGAGTTCCGAACGCTGGATCTCGATCTTGCCGAATGCGGCGAGCTGAGCGGCAATGCGCTTGGCCTCCGCAGCATCCTCGAACGAACCCGCAGCGACGTAATCGGTGGACGGACCGGCCGGCTGCGGCTGCCGCTTCCACGATTGAAGCACGTCGGCCGGCGACATGCCGTCGCTACCCAGTGCGGCAAAAGCATTGGAGGCGCGTTCCACCCGCTCGTCCGCATAGGACAGCGAGGCCACGGCAAACGGTGATTGCGGCGGCAGACTGATTTCCGGGCGTTCCGGCACGATCGGGCCGAAATCGGGCAGCGCCAGATCGCCGTAAGCCGGCGTCTGTGCCGACATCACCGGCTGGACCGAGCCTGAATCGGTCAACTGACCCGGAAACGGCACGGCGGCGGCGCCAGCAGGCAGGCTTGGCGAAGGCCCGTTCATGGCGACCATGACGCCGGTCGGCAGCCCGTCCGACGGATCCGGCGCCCTGTTGCCGGGGTGGTAGGAAGCCATCAGATACTGGTCGTCATCGCCGTCGAGCGGTGCACGGCCGACATACTCGACCTTCACTTGAGCGGTGCCGATGTTGGCATAGTCAAGCATCTGGGCTGCGCGCTCCGACACATCGATAATGCGGCCTTCGTGATACGGGCCGCGATCGTTGACGCGAACGATGACCGAACTGCCGGTCTTGAGATTGGTGACGCGGGCATAGCTTGGCAGCGGCATGGTCGGATGCGCCGCCGTCAGATGCGTCATGTCGTAGACTTCGCCATTGGCGGTAAGCCGGCCGTGGAAGGCATCGCCATACCAGGAGGCCAGACCGACCTTGGCGTAGCGCTTGTCTTCCTTGGGATAATACCACTTGCCGCGGACCTGATAGGGCTTGCCGAGCTGATCCCTGCCGCCGCCACGTTGCATGCGCCCGTTCTGGGAGAACACACGCGGGCTTGCCTTCACGCCATATTCGGATTCGGAGAAATATTCCTTGGAGCGGGTCTTCTTGTAGACCATCGCTTTGGGCTCAGGTTGCGACGCGCAAGCCGCCAGCAAGGCGGCCGACACGGCCAACAACGCGACTGTAGCAGCGCGACGAAGACGCGGGTGCGTCACAGCCTGCATTTTCCTGATGTCCCCTTCAGTCTCAACTCAAGACGCCGCGCTCAACCATCTGAGGAGCCAAAACACTCACTCGACGAATCTTAACGGCACCTAAAACCCCGATCCTTTGTGCGCAGGAATTGTTTATCACGGTATTAACCGATTGTGGCCGGAACCGGGCAAGATTGTGACGCCCTCACCGTGCCGACCACCCTGAAAAGTCGCCACTTTCCGCTCTTCCGCGCGAAGGCAAGGTCGTGCCGCCTACCACAGAACGGCTGGCCCCACTTCTGCCAGGCCATGTCTGCCGGTTGACAGGGCTTTGTCGGGCACACTAGAGCAGTGGACCGCGACAGCTGGAGGAATGGCCGAGCGGTTTAAGGCACCGGTCTTGAAAACCGGCGTGGGTGCAAGCTCACCGTGGGTTCGAATCCCACTTCCTCCGCCATACCTCTAATGAAATCAAATGGTTAGGTTGATATTCAGGGGTTATCATAACCCCTGCCCTAACCATGCAAAAAGCCCGCGCGAGGCGGGCTTCTTATCGTCGGCGATATGGGAATTGCGTTTTTAGGCGGCGGGCAGCCCACATGCGGGACACAGCCCCGTCTGATGCAGCAAGCACTCTAGGCACGGCGCCGTGCCCACCACGACGTCCACCAATGACTCCGCCAGGATCATTCTATCCCTATTCAGATCCACATTCATAAAGGACCGCACGCCGTAAACTTCGCGCCCTTTGGTGGTCCTAACCCGTCCCATGACTAGCGACGGCATCACCTGGTCTTTATGCGATATGCACTGGCCTAGCTTGAAGCGCCATGTCTCGGCTGGCTGTTCGGCAATAGCGGTATGAGCGTTCATTTCAGTTCTCCAGTTTGGCCTCTCCAGGCCCATGCCGGAAGACCCGGCTGCCGGGGGAGAGAGGCGACTGGAGATCGCTGGCAAGCTTTTAGGCGCTTCGCCTTGGACATGGCTTGCCACCCCGGCCAAGAGGAATCTTGGTCCGCTGCTGCTTCGACCGTTTTGCAGGTAACCCCTTACCCTTGCATTGAATCATGGTCGAGAATCGGGAGTAACGCAAGGGGGATAAGGAAATTTTATTCTTACATTTCGTGTGTTAAGGCGTTTTCGCCTAATACCGCAAGGCGTTTTCGCCTATCAAGTCAAGTTCACTTATGCGAAAACGCCTATTTGTTACTTGCAAGAATCCATATGGACTCCACCGTTATTTTGTGGAATCCATACGTATCTGAGCGATAAGGGGTGCGTCTATGAAGCACGATCGTACTTTCGATGAACTCACCAAGGCACTGGCGCCCCGCAGCACCGATTGGCGCGACACAGTGGGCGCAATTGCTATCGACCTTGGCGGCAAGCTCGCAACAGGCTTGGCGATTGGAATTGGGATTGCCGTCGGACGCGCGCTGGCGGGGTGAGGCTAACTCCCTTCGTGGAGCCGGCTTGCGTTTACCCTAGGCCAGCGCGATGCTCTCCTCTTTGTGAGGGAAAAAATGACGACGAAGTTCCAAATACTGACTACCCAAGATTTTACCGATGTTGGGAACGTCGGAGTGGGGCTGTTCATTTGCGGCCCGATCTTCAGTGGGCTCTGCTATGTTTGGCTCCTGAGCGAGATGTCGAATTCTTCCTACGATCAACACGTAGGCTTGCCGTGGGCGATGATTTTTCTCGGCGGCATCGCCAACCTGCTTGGCTTTCCTATGATGCTGGTCGGACGCAAGTATGAGCATATCGCGGCGCCGCTTGCCGAGCAGGCAAAGAAGACGAATGAGGGATGGTAGAGAAGGTATCCCTCTACCGCTTCTTCACCTTCGGCGTGATCTCCTCAATCTGCACCTTAACTCCGTCCTGAATCATGGCCTGTTCAAGCGCCTCGGCTTCGGCCTTGTCCTTGGTGGTCAGGATCGTGCGCCAATGCGGTTTGTCGAACACGCTGAGGATGTAAGTTGTGACCGGTCTATCTACCATCCCACGTCCCTGTAGGGCAAAAGCCCGCGCCCCTCTGAGAGAGCGCGGGCCGATCGGAGGCCCGATCTTCGGCAGAGCGATGGAGGGCACCACTCTACCGCACGCATCAACCTTTAGAGATGGCTAATGTTCCGTCAAGGTGCCGTAGGCGGTCTAACCGGTCCTGTGGTGTTCCACCGGATGAACGCGACTTCCTGCCCGGTCACTTCCCGCACGGCTTTCAACAGCACCTCATGCAAGACGCGCGTAGCCCGGTAGTGATCGCATGTGGGCGATATGAATGGCTTAATGATGCTTAGGTGCAGCGCTTCCGCTGCCACCAGGAAGCGCTCGATCTCGGTTTGCGATAACTGCTGGGAAGGTTTTGATCTGGCCATGGTAGCGAACTCCGTTTGAGGGGGATCGCCGCAACGGGAGGATTATATTCCTCGCCTCGATCTCGATGGCAAGAGCTATTCGGGCAAGCCAGGGTCGTAATGCACAATCGCGTCGAGGATGGTCCGGTAGAGGCTGTCCACTTCCTCGTCGATCTCGCCCCGCTTGATGCCAAGCGCTTTGGCGTCCGCGATCAGTTTGTGTGTGAGTTCGTCAACGGAGATGACGTCCGCCCTCGTCGTCTCAGGGACGTTATTTGCCAGCCATCGGTGCAGGAAGTTGATTCCACGTGCGCTCATGCCGCGATAATCTGCGCATAGATATTAGGTTCCGTTTGAGTAAGGCCCCTGCTGGACGCCTCTTCGCCGGAAACCTTCACGCTGTTTGATTAGGGCTCGCTACTTTGGCAATCTTATGCGGCTCCGGGACGCCGACCCGTTGAAGATAAAATGCCGCCCGTGTCTGAAACTGCTCGCGGTAAGGCATCTCTAGGCGGCACCTTCGCGCCGCCGTGCCAGCCTGAATTTGTTTTGCCAAGTCAGCCGTTGAAATACTAAAGAACCGTCGAAAATCGACGACCAGATCAGGCAGGCCAACGTTAGAGAGATCAAATCGCGCGTGGGCAGCCTCCAAGGCGTGGTAGCGCTCGTCATTGTTTTGAACAATCCGCTTCCAGATATCGCTGCCGGCCACTTGGCTACGGAGTATGGGGGTTTCGTGCGCTTCATAGAGCAAGACGCTGTTCAACTGACTCGCGCCAGTTGCTGCTTTGCTATTATGATCCTGCAGAAGGTCACAATCTTGCGACGCTATCAGGGCATACGCGTGGGGAATTTCTTCGACGCTGCCGTCCTCGGGATAGTAGCGATACTGAACGATGCCAGAGATAATTTCGCCTTGGCGAAACTCCAATTCTGGATCGACCGTCGCGTATATCGACGGTCCCGACGTTAGCTGGACAGCGACCTCCCCCCCGGTCATCAGCCCAATCAGTCTGTGAAGGTAAGCGGTTGACGTTCGACCCGCCGAACATTCTTTGCCATCACGCGTTTCTGCGGCTGATCGATAACGGGCCTCCGATCTACCGCGAGCCTAGCTTGCTCGAACTCGTAGATGCCACTGAGTGCCTCGCATGCCTCGCGAAGGGCGGTCCCGCGCAACTGCCCCAAGACATAAAGGCAGACCGCTCTGTAAGCTGCGGAGATAGGCAAATTGCTTGCGCGTCCAGTGACCTCAATGTTCGTCACGAAGTTTGCCTGAGATCCAATCCCGTGATCAGTGACGGACCATTTCAGCGACGGGCTGTGGTCCAAGTGTGTCATGAAGAAAGTCGGAAATGCACCACCGGAAGGCGTATCTCGCCCGAGCGTTGAATCTTCGCAGATGGGAATGCGTACTAGCGACGTCATTCTGCTTCTCCGTGTAGCAGTCTATATCAAATACGTAGGCTTTGTCGGGTCCGTTTTCACGTTGTCCGAGGCCGTGCTGTAAAAGAATGCCTTCTTGCTGGCCAGGGAGCATCGCTCTAACGACGCTGAAAGCTTCAGTAATTCGGTCATTCGAGAAACCAGGGTGGGCCAACCCGCCGAGAATGTTCTTGCTCAACAGCGCCGCCCAAGGCGATCCTTCGATGCCAAAATCGGCGGGCACCACTGCATTTTGGTATCGAAGGCCGATTCTCGTGAGAAAACTTGGCTTATATATGTTGCTCAGCGCATCAATCGCCAGTTTGACAGGGGCTTCAAAATCTTCCCATCTGCTGTAGTTAGACGAGGTAACAGACAGGGCGTCTGGTGCCAAAGCAATCGTTGTTGCCCTGTCCTGTGACAAAAACTGGTATTGCGATTTTTGCGGGCCGGCGGCACCGAGCATTTTTGCCACCTCGGGCGGCAGATCTTGCATCCCCGGCGGCAGCTGCTGCTCGACTATCGGATAAAGATTCCGAACCTCGTCCTGAAAATCGGCAGGCGGGCTGGCCTCGATGCGGAGTATTTTCGGAAAACGAATCTGGCAGATTACCTGGACCAATGGCGACCTTGCGTAAATTACGCGCTCGGAATTCGGAAAGAATTCGTCGCGTTCAACCATTGCAGCCCGAGTCCCCCATCATTTTTCGTTGTGGCAGCATACGCCGTGAGATCCTTTAAAATGCAATACCGCAGCTTGGAAATTTGGCCAAAAAATTCACCCCTGCTGAATTTTCTCGGATTATATCGCAAACGGTGAGGGTCGGCCGGGGCTGTTCGCAACTTATCAAGCCGCCCGCTTTTCGCCTTCGCTGATCCTGGCCTTCCGAATCTTGCCATCACCGGCCGACCCGCCGCTGCCAGTACATCCGTGGTCAGCGGCGGCGCCAGGGCAAGCCCCGACGATCCCTAGAAATGCCACGCCAGCGCCAACACGACGCCAGCGGAGAGCATGAAGGCGAGCCTGGCGGCCATTTTATCGACCATTGACGGACCTCAAAGCGTCACGGATGCCGGCAGCGGTGTTCGCGCGGATAGCGGCTTGGCTTTCCTTCGAAGGCGGTGCGTTGCCATTCCAGTTGTGTGTCTGGTTGATGACGATCGGCCGCTGGCCGCCACCACCGCCAGACGACCCGCTGCGCTGATCGCTGATCTGATCGTTATCGGCGATGATCACCTTTTCAGAGGGTCGCTTGAAGAACTCGACCTTCTGGGTATCGCGGGAATCGCCACCGATCATGCCGCCTGGCGCAAAGCCGTAGACGGCCTTGTGCCTCCTGGCTTCAGTAGCAACGCGGTCTGCTGCAGTCTGCGCCAGCGTATTTTCATATTGATTGGCGCCGGGGCTACCGACTGCCGACACGCCGCCATAGACAGCGTTAAACGCGATCTGTTCCGGGGTTGCCCCAAGCCCTTGCGAGCCATAGCCGATGTTGCCACCGCCAACGATGCCGGCAGCCGCGAAATTAGCTGCTGCGGTCCTCAGCGCTGCCATATATTGCAGGAACTGTTCGTTGCCTCCAGCACCACCAGTCGATAGGCCACCGCCAGATGAACCACCGCCAGATGATAGCCCGGAACCGCTAGCCGATCCTGTCGTCTTGATGTCGTCGAGGATCTGCGCAGTTTTCTTGGTGTTGGTAGATGTGTCGGTAATGGCGGCGACGAGCTTGTCCTGATCGGCCGGGTTTTGCGATGACGTGGCCAGCGCCATCGATTGGCTGTGAGGTATTACGGTAGCGGAACCAGATGGCACGACGAGTTCTGGGCCTTTTTCGCCGACCCAATACGGAGATCCGGGAGAGATCGGGCCGCCTGATGCGCGATAATAATCCGGGTATAGGATATGTGCGTAGTCGGTCGTCCCGTTGTAGATGTCCTGCTTGTTCTGGGCGGAGAGCTTTGACCATTCGTTGGCCGTGGCGCCGTAGGGGTTCTCCCAAGGGCCTTCACTGGAAAACCGCGTAACTCCTACCGTGCTCGAGCCTGCATCGCCACTGCCGCCCATGCTGCCATAGCCCGTGCTGGGCACTGAATAGGCAGACATCGATGGGCCTGTACCGCCGCCATAACGCGTAACGCCGATGCCGCCAGTGGTGCCGACATCATAGGTCGACTTAGTTCCAGACCCCACCTGTTGCGTGACAACCGTGATGGTAACAGTACGATTCTTGATTGCCTGAATCGTGGCGTTCAACTGCTTGGCGCCGGTAACGTCCGCGTCCAACTGCATCCGCGTACGGACGAGAGAGTCGATGAACTTGTTGACGGCGTCGACACCGAAGCCGTCCTGAATGAGCGTCTTGCCGCACCATGTCGAGGCCGGCATAGACGTTCTGAACGCTCGTCCCGCCGGTATTGAGCGCATCGAACAGCTTGGTCACGGTTGACGTGGCGCGGTCGATCTCGGCGCTGGCGTCCTTGATTTTGGAGGTGTCATCGAAGAAAGCAGCCATATTCGCCTTGCTGCCTGCCGTGGCGATGGCCTGCTTCAAAAGGTCGACCTGCGTGGTGGTGTTCCGATACTGCTGCTCGAGGCTAAGCATGCCCTGCAACTGGTCCTGCCTGGCGTGTTGGACGGCCTGGTCGATCTGTTCGAATTGACCCAGGGTTGACTGCAGGGACTTGCTCACGCCGAATCCGCTGGAGGCGCCAGCGCTGGCATCTCCGAACAGCTTGGCGATAGTCGCGTCTGCATTGCCGGCCTTGGCGGAGACGTCCTTGAAGCCGGCAGAAACCTCGGCAAGCGTTTGTGTAGCCTTCTGGCCGTCGGGACCAATTCTCTTGATGCCTTGGTCTTTGTCGAGAATGTCCTGGAGCTTTTTCACCTCGTTGACCGCGGCCTGAAGTCCGTCGGCAAAATGGTGCGCATCTGGCGTCAAATCAGGGTTGAGGCGCAGGTCGCCGACAGATGCCACCAGCTTGTCGACATTGACGTTTCCGGCATCGATCTCATCTGCGATCTTGCCAAATGCCTCTGCACCAGAGCTGCCGACCACATCAGACGCCCTGGCCAAGTCGCGCAGATCCACCTTAAGATGGTCCAAGGATGCTGCCAAAGACCGTTGATCGTTTTCGATTTGGGTCTTTGCGTCGGCGGCAATGACGGAGCCGGGAAGCTTTGCGGCCTCGTCCGCGTATTTCTTCAGGGCCTCGGTAAGATGCGGGTAGGTGTTTGCCACCTCATCGAGCAGTTTCTTATGGCCCTCAAGAATCTCATCAACTGACAGAATCTTCTCGCGGGTAGCAGCCATGTAGACGGCAACTGCTGCTACAGCAGCTACGCCTGCCGTGGAGAGCATGCCAGGCAACGTGGTCAGCCAGGTTCCGAACGCAGCGCGCACACCTGCCGATGCGGCAATGAGGCCCTGCGGCCCGCTCATGGCGTAGGATAGATGGTTGGCCTGCTGGGTCATCACCATCATGGGCGACTGACCCATGGCTATGCTTTCGGCTGCAGAGCGCGCAGCGTGGCCTAGCGATGCCCATTGAGTGGCGCCCATAGTCGCCGCTCGCGCGCCTTCCTCGACGGCGACAGCGGTACCGAGGTGCTTAGTGCGGGCGAGATCCATAACCCGGTTGATTTCAACCTGGTCGACGCCGAGTTTCTTGGCTGCGGCATCAGCGGTGATCAGAGCGCGTTCCATGCGCTGGGTCGCTGCAAAGACTGGATCTACGCTGGCCTTGAAGCGGTCCCAAGCCTTGGCTGTGGACGAGATCGAGCCCGCGGCGCCAGTCATGACCGTGGTCTGCTTTGCGACAGCCTCGGTTGCGGCGTTGGCGCTATCCATCGCCTTGTCATAGGCGGCCTGCGCCGTCTTCATCGCTTTGACATAGGCGGCAGAGCCGGCTTCGGCACCGCGCGAATCGATGGTCAATTCTGTAACTATGACTTCGTCGGCCATGGTTAGTGAGCCTGCGGTTCGAAAATGTCCGTGGACCATTCCACATGGTGCATCGGCAAGTTGATCTGGTCCAAGTCAGGGGTGGCCGCCATCCTCAACAACAGTTCTCGCGCTGCGCGTTTCCTGCCGCTCTGGAAGAGATTGCTGGCGGTTCGGATGTCAGCCTTCAAAATGCGAACAAGCTCTTCAAACGAACCGACCGCGGCAGCGGCGGCATTCAAGCCTTCGAGCGCGTTGCCGAAGGCGGAGCGCATGCGCTGGAGTTCGTCAGCCATGTCGAGTGCGTGGGCAGCAATCACAGTTTTGGTCATGGATTTATGCGCCGTAGCGAGCATTTCGCGTGCGGTGTTCATTGAATTCTCCGAAATTGTTACGGGCAAAAATCCCACAAAAACTTTTTTTCTACCGCTTTAGCAAGACTAAGGGACCCATCGGTCTAAGGGGTAAACCTGGTTTTAGGTCGATGACCGGCTAGGGGTAGCCTTCGCGCGTGCTTGCGCGCACGCGTGAGGAAAACCTGTATTAGCACTAACGCTGAGATCCGAAGCGGTTGCAAGCGTCCGCCTTGTTTTGCGTCGATGACCGGCTACCCCAGGTTGCAATCACGCTGCCTCGAGGTAGCCGATCAGATCCCAGACGTCCCGCGTCTCGGTCGCCACTACCATCGCGGTGGCATACCGCTTGGCGATCGACAGCGTCTCCGGAGAGTTTACGGTCACGCCATCACCGCCAACGAACGTCACTTGGCCGGTGCCGCCCTGCAGCACGGTGCGTACTGTGCCAGGCGGGAACGGCACTGCCGAGTAAGGCGGCACAACGATCGACACAGGGCTGCTGCTCGTGGTTCGCACCCAGCGCTCGCGCGGCGACAGGGTGAACGTCGTGCCGGCGAAGAACTCAACCTGCTCAGGCATGTCGATGACGGCGCCTGCTTCTGCTCGGATGATGCCACCATTGCGAACGATGATGGCGCCGGCCGCTTCGACTATTAGTCTATCGCCATCATGGTGGACCTTGTCGCTCATTACGATCTGCTCATTGCTGCGAGCTTGCGCCGGGCCGCATCTAATCTCGGCGTCGCCGTAGCTGTCTCGAGGGCGCGCATGTGAGACGTCGGGATCAAGCCCTTCGAGCGCGCATCTGAAAGTGCATTCGGATTTGCTGGAACTGGAGTCACCGAGAATTCCAAGAGCTGCTGCTTCAGGAAATCGACACCACCTTTTCGACTCTGGTCGGTCGAGAACTTCCACTCGAGCGGGACGAAGCCCACAGATCCAGCGCGGAGGTAGCCGCCCTTTACGAGGCGAAAGATCGTGTCGGCGAATGCGTAGGTCTCCGCATCAGCGAACTCAACGTCGCCGATGAGTTTGCCGTTCACCACCTGCAAGCCCGATAGTTTGCCGATGGGCGGCTCGTCGGATTTATGCCCGAACAACACGACCGGATTGCGCCGGATTTCATCAAGCTGCCAGCCGTTGGGATTGATCGTGTCCGACATGCGGTCGACGCTCCCGTCTGACAGGACGTAGCGAACCTTCCGGCTCCCTGCAGAGGCGTCTGGCATAGCGCGTGCAGTTACCCGCACGCCTTGTCCTGCCGTCGAGCCGGCCGTAGCCAACTCTGCAAATTTGGCTGATGGAACGAACATCGTCATGGCGTCAGTTTCCGATCAGAGCAACGAGAGGCCCCGCCGTTGTGGCATCGCCAACACCATGGCAATTGATGTCGTAGCGCTCGATTCCTCGGACACCGATTTGATCTAGGTCGAAATAGCGATTTTGGCTCACCGCCACAGAGACGCCCTTGCGCGAGCCGAAGGAAACAGCGGCACGCATGTCGCCAAAAACGATCATGACGCGATTGCTAAGGTCACCAGAGCCGGGCATCTTCGGGCTCAGGACGATCGGGAAGCCCATGAACGAAAGCATCGGCCGCAATCCATTTGCGGTCATGATCCAGCCGCCGACCGTGGCACCGATCCTGGCAAAGCACTTTGCGGCGCCATACCCAGAAACGTAGAACTTCGCACTGGTCCAGTACCGTTCGGGCAGCGCCGCCATCAGAGCGGCAATGTCGGTTGCATCAATTTCCTCGAAAGTGTCATGGGCGGAGGTCGCAACGACCGCACCGGCAAGCTGACTTGCGCCACCAAGACCAGCAACGAACTTGGGGCAGATGCCGGAAATGCCCGCGTAGGTCGACGTCCCGTCGCCGTTGAATCCAGCGTCATCCTCCATATCCGCGAAGATAGCGCTGAGTTCCTCCACAAAGAACGCGCCGAGATCCGCGGCGGAATCCTCCCACATTTCGCTTGAGAGGCGGGTCAGCGCCGCGGGCTTCTTCGCCACGTGCTCGATGTTGCCCCAAGCGTTATCAGACTCCGTGAGGGCGACATTTTCGCCGATGTAGTACCCGCCTAGCGCACCCGTGCGCTTCGGCACTGACAGTGAGCTTGAGCCCATCAGACGGATGCGCGCTTCCTGCCTGAAAACCGCAAGGCTATTTCGGTATTCGATGATCTCGGATTCGATCTCTTCCGGCACAGTGAAGCCACCGGCTCCACCGACCAGTTCGCCCTGCGCCGCCTTTTCGATGGCGATGCCGCGATCACCGCACCAGGCAGCTGCCTTTTCGTTCTGGAGCAACGCCGCCGCAACCCACTGGCCAGCACGCTCTGCTAATTGCGGCGACTTGCCGTCGAAAGCGCGGCGTGCGCCGCCGTTAAATACTTCATGCCGCATTGTTGTTGATCTCCGATCGAGAAATGACCCCAGCCTTCACACAGGCCTCGAGGTAGCTGTAGACGTGGTCGCCGACTATCGCTGGGGCGAACGGCCCTGAGTTGAAATCGCAGATTAGGTTGGTTGGGTTCCCTCCTGCGATGCGTCGGATTCTGTCTCTGAAGGCCGCGGCCTCTTGGTTGAGGCGCCTTAGGGCCAAAACAGCGAGTGCGCGTTGGCGGACGATCTCCAGCCAATCGGCTGCGGTTTCCTGCAGAGCTTCAGCGGCGGCGATGCGCCGTGCCTGATTTTCGCGTTCGGCCAGCTCATCGAGTGCGATGGTGATGGCCTGCTGTTCAACCAATAGTGAAAAAAGTTCTTCGCCGGGCGTGGGAGGTCGAGCGGCTGGCAACGCGGAGCCGTCCAACATCGAGGCCGCTAGATCGCGGGGATCTGGTCCCGAATTCGATCTTTCCTCGGGCCGAATACCCTGGTGCTCAAGTTCGAGCCGGGCGGCGAGAATATCCTTGCCGCGGTCTGTAAACGCGACCCGCTTGCGCGAAATCGCTTCTAAATCCTGCGCAGGAGGGTGCTTTGCCTCTGCTCTCGCGGTGGCCATCTTTGATCCTTCATTAGCTCGAGAAACGGTAGCCAGCGCAAATCTCCGACGAGAACGCGCTGGCTCGATCAACGACCGCCGTTGCAGGCAGTCGGATTGGGAAGTGGAGGCGCACCCGAAAGGTGCGAATTGACCGCGCCCTGGCCTACTGGACCAATGAGCGCGTTAACGCATGACGGTGACGAGGCGTCAGGCGCAAAGCTTGTGTGGTGATGTCTCTACCCTCAAAGCTAAAGCCGGATTTGTGGCAAGTTCTGTTGAGGCAACCAATAACATCGCCACTTTCTCCAGCGCGTCGTTCGCCGCGCGCACGAATCTGTGCCGTGTCATGCCAAGGTCTGCCCCAGATTCGCTCGACGTTGCGCTGCTGGTGGCAAGCGATAGGATTCGCATGTCAAAGCCATCGAGTTTTTCAGAGAGCCACCTCTTCACGACCGCGCGGGTGGCTTCGTCGGATGCTCGCTTCGCGTGTCCATCATGACTGGATCCACTGCCGTGGACGCGCGACACACCGCCCGTAGAGCCGTCCGCAGCGCCGTAGGCAGTGGGGAGGTAGGTGACAGGTGGTAGCACAGGAGTATTTGCGCGTGCCGCCGCAAGCACTGCAGATGCTGCAATGGCGCGCTCGTTCGCACCCGAAAAGAAGGGCGTTCGGCCAGCCGACAGCGGTTGTATTGCCACCCTTCGATAAGGCTCTGGCTCCCAAGCCCCGGCAAGATTGATGTAATCCCTTACGCGTGTCGCGCTTCGCGTCGCTTTGATGACCGGCTTTTCGTACGTCCGATATTCCGAAGGCTTTAATGTTGTGCCTTTTTTACTGAGACCGCGCCCTATCATTGCGCCGGCCGGGATAATGATGTCGCCAGTCACAACCTTGCCAAATGCCAAGACGGGGCCGCGCTCCGTGCGGCGACACATCGTGAATGTAAGCGCGCCAATGTGCAAAGTCCGGTACTGCCATCGTTCGGCGTCCGTTTTGCCATTGCCTGGCCGCACAAACACGGGGCCGAGCATGGCGCGCTGTATCTCTTGGATATCAGGCCGCATGCGCCAGCCGGCGCCGACAGCCACCTTGTCTAGCGTCTCAAGGGGGTCAGGCAGGCAGTTCGGTACATGCGGAGCCAGAAGCGCGTCGACGGCATCAAGGGCGGCTTGCCGCCTGTTGTCGTTGGCGGCTTTGAGACGTTTCTGCGTCGGCGTGGTGGTAATGCGAACACGCTCGTCCGGAAGGCTATCCAGCCAAGTTCGGCGTGCGCCCAGGCTCGTAAAGTCTTCTGCTCTTTTTGGATTATCGTCATTCATGTTGGGTGGTCATCCCATCAGAGAAACCGGCCAAGGCCCGGGCAGTCCGTTTCCGCAATGCGCGGGACGGGTAATTCTGATAATTTCGTCAGCACCTAAGCAAGTTGGAGAAACACAGATGGCGCGCCGGGTAATGGGGTTGGACGAATATGACGCGTTCGAAGTCGATGAGAGCGGTCAACTGTTTTGGAAGGGCAAACCGGTACAATTCGAGCAGCGGGTTTCACTTCGGCGTTATGAACTAGTGCTGGCGACGCTCGGCGCAATTGGCGCGCTGCTTGCCGGTATCCACCCCTTCGGCGCTAGCTTGGGCATTTGGTGAAACGCACTTGCCGGCGCTAAGTCTGGCCGGATCTTCCAAAGTGCCTCCCACGAAATGCGGCGAACTTGCACCGTTTCGACATTGGTCTCGACGGTTCTCGCTGCAGCCACTGGCGCCTCCCATCATTCGTCTACCCGCCGCACCTTATTGGCGCTTCCGGTGTAGAGGTTGCCATCTTCGTCGTCGGTGATGATCAGAAACCGGCCAGAATCGTGCGGGCTGTCGTCAGCGATGCCGACCACTCGGCATGAGTACCATTTCTCACCGCCGCCCATCTGGCGCACAGCGTACTCGGCTTCGAATGGTTCTATTGAAATTACGTTGCTGCTCATTGTCGAATGCTTTCATGATGTTCTCCTCATCAGGTTTTCTTAGAAGTCGTCCGTCGTCCGTCCCCTAGGGAATCTGGACGGACGGACGACAGTGGGTGGGTGGATAAATCCACCCCCACCACAAGCTGTTTTTAAAGAATTGTCGTCCGTCGCGTACAGTTTGAAACCATTACGTTTTTCGCCTCTTTTCTGGTCCATTGTCCGTGTTTTCGTCCGCACGGACGATTTGCCGAAATTCGATTAGTTTTCGCCTTCAGTCGTCCGCGTCGTCGGGCGGGTCCGGACGGCGATTTCTTTCAACGAAACGTGACACAGAGGCTGCTGCCTGTTCGGCCTTGAACCGCTCTGCTTTCGCGTCGGATGCCGCGTCCTGCCCGGCGGCGGTAAGCTTCCATTTGCGGCCGGTGTAGTTTGCCAGTTTCGCCCTTGTGAGCTTTTCAGTCGCCATCGAAACGCGCCGCCTGTGCGGCTCGCCGTCTTTCTGCCAACCGAGTATTTCGGCCATCTCTAGGAGAGATTTGCCTCCGTCTTTGTCTATCAACAGAAGCACCTCGTCCTCGTCCCTGCGGGCCTCAACGCGGCGCTTCTTTGTCTCACCGGTTGTGAGAGCGGAGGCCATCACCGTAGGAACGTCGCGGCCCTTGCTATCGATGAGCGCAGGAGCTGTTACCGTCTGCAGTTCGAAGTGCACAGGATCAAAGTCCGGCCCTCTGTGCTTCCCGTGCCAATGGAGCCGAATGGTGCCGGAGTCACCCTTTGTCAGGACGAGGTTGCCATCAATTTCGGCAATGAAAGCGCCACCTCCGCGGGGCAGCAGATTTGTCGCGTCAGCGGCTTTCACGGGATGGCAGGCCACAAGGACGCACGGACTGCCCGGCAACGTCGTCAAGGTGCGCAGGTCACGCGCATGCCGCCCAAGCTCTGTGTTGCTGTTTTCTTCCTGGCCTTGGAAATAAGCAGCAGACGTGTCGACCACGACCAGTTCGGCGCCGCCGAGCTTTGTGACCTCCGCTGTGATGCGAGTGAACATCTTCGGGATGCTGAACGTGCCTTTAATGAAGTGGACGTCCATGGCGTCGGCGTCGAATCCCATGTGATGCGCCATGGCGATCCATCGCATAGTCACGTCGTCGGGGTTTTCGCCCGCGAAGTAGACCACGCGCCCCTTGCGCACCTCCCGATCGTTGATTGGCGCTCCTAGAGCCGTATGGGCTGCGAGCAGCAGCAAGACAGCCGTCTTGCCCGTACCGGTCATTGCCGTAGTGGAATAGAGAAACCCGGCCTGGGCTATGCCTTCCACATGGTAGTCCGGCGGCACGAAGCCACGCACAAGATCGCCGCTCGAGACGATGCCTGGCCACTTTTGCTCGCGATTATCGTTCGCTGGTTGGCGATCCGAACCGGCACGGGTGGCAATAGCCGAGTTAAGGGCAGTGGCAGCCGATGTGAGCCGCTTTATCCTTTCGGCCTCGGTGCCAGTTCCAGCCTGAAAATCGATTATGGCGTCTTGGAAATCCGATGATGCTTCCTCGATGGCATTAGGCTGGGTTGTGGTCATGCGGCGAAAGCCCCTTGATGGCCGCTTCCGCGGCATTGGCAATTTCCTGAACAAGAGTCGCGCCAAAAGTCACGACGCGCGCGCCACCAGAGTTCGGTGCGTAAATGGCTCGAAGGCCATCCGGCTTTCTGACAAGCCGCAGCCCAAACATACGGAGCTGGTCGGATAGCTCCAGATCGAAGCGCGCGACTGTGCTACCGGCGCCTGGTGGCTCCGGTCTGATACTGAGGATTTGCAATTGGTGGTTCCCTAATGGAGCGGCCGCGGTTGGTTCCGCGGTGGGTTTTTAGTCGGGACGACCGTGGCTCTGGCGGCATATTTGCTCGCAGGCCTGTTGCAGTAAGAGAATCGCGCCTGCGGGCACTTGCAGCTCGGCCTCGAGTTCTCTTGACGGCTTCATGCTGTGGCTCGAGCCGCCATTTTATCGGCGGCCCATTTGAGCACCTCCGTTCGAACGAACGCTATGCGTCGCTCACCAAGCTTTACCATCTTCGGGAACAAGCCTTCATTGTGAAGGACGAGCACCAGTGTTCTAGACATTGAAGTCAAGCGGGCTGCGTCCTTCATGGAAATGAAGAGCGGTTCATTATCATTTGCGGGCATGCGAATCTCCCCACGCCATATTGATGGCGGTTCAAAAACCAGAAGCGATTTATGAAGATCACGTCACGATGTGACGGCTGGAGGGGCGGAATCAATATGGCTCCGCTTAGAGCGGTTGGCCGAAGTCAGGCAAGTTTTCGACTCGCTCAAAGACTGTAAATTGCTTATAGGCGTTTTAACCTAAAAAGTCAAGCAAAATCGATCTCTCGAATTTTTCAGTTGTCAAGAACTTTTTTGGGAGTTGGTTGTGCGCAATACACGGACCACTCGTCCATAAGCCGACGACGCTTGTCTAATGCGTCAGAACGACGATAGGCCTGCTCTACGGAATTCCCTATTGAATGGGCCAAGGCCGCCTCTGCAACCTCTCGCTCGTGGGTCGTTTCGTTTCCAGCCCAATCGCGAAACATCGATCGCAAACCGTGCAGGGTTGCTGACTTATCTGGCGACGCAAGTCGCAAAGCCTTCGTCATGGCGGTGTCTGACACCGGCTTTCCGTCGACACCGCCGCCGAAAACATAGTCGCCTGTGGATCGCTGCTGCATCGCTTTGAGAATGTCGATGGCGCGATCTGACAAAGGGACGCGGTGTTCCTTGCCAGCCTTCATGCGGTCTGGCGGACAGGTCCAAACATTGGCCTTCCAATCTATCTCTGACCAGACGGCACCCCTGGCCTCCCCCGTGCGGGCTGCAGTTAGTGCGATGAACTCAACAGCTCTGGCCGCGGTGCCTGAAGATTGGCGAAGCTTTGCCATCATTTTGGGTGCGTCGGAATATGCCAGGGCGGCGTGATGACCTCGCGTCAATTTCTGGCGCCTCGGCATCACCTTGTCCAGCAAGCCTCTCCATCGCGCTGGGTTGCCAGCTGTGCGCCATTCGTGTGCAATGCCGTAGTCGATAACTGCCTGTATGCGACTGCGCAGCCTGTCAGCCGTCTCTGGGCGCTCCTGCCAATGCGGCAACAGGCAATCCTTGACGTCACCCATAACGATATCGGCGATCGGCAGATCATGCAGCGGCTTGCCGTATTCGCGAAGTGTCATCTCCCACTGCGCCTTGTGCTTAGCATTGGTCCATTCCGGTTCCTTGGCGGTAAGCAGCGCGTCCATGCAGTCGGCGAAAGTCTTCGGCTTCACTACATTCCGATCTCCGCGTGGATCTATGCCGCGCGCCAATTGGCCACGGACAATTTCGGCCTTCTCTCGAGCCAATGTGAGAGAGACAGGCGCCGTCCCCTGCCCGTAGCCTCCAAGGCCGATCTCGGATCGGTCCGCACCGCGGCGATAGATGAATATCCAGTTCTTGCTCCCTGCCTTCTGTACGCGCAGCCACAGGCCGTCGCCATCGCCGTACACCCCCGGTTTTTCGAGGCCCCTAATTCGAGTTTCAGAGAGTTTGTTCTTTGCCATTCGTTGCCCGTTATCATAACCAAGATAATGAATATCTGGCTTTTAGGAGCTTTTACAAGGGGTTGTGCGCAACAAAAACCCCAAAAACGGCGGAGTGGCGGGCACTTCCTCCGCCAAGTCAACCCTTGGAAAGCCCGGGAAACATGGGGTTTGGCGATTTTCGGTTAGTGACCAACTAACCACATGCCGGCCGCCCAGCACTCAGGCACATGGGCGGCCGTCTTTTGGGGGCGGGGATAATGTGGCTCGATAAGCAGTCAGCGTGTTGGCGCTGAATCGCTCAAGCTTTCGTCACCTCCGCCCAGCTCAGCCCGCGGTGCTCGGCACCGGCGTGTTGAGCAGCTGCTGCTCCCAGAGGTACGCGATGCCGCTGCCGCCGAAGTGCTGGATGAGAATCTCGGTCAGCTCCTCGACATGCTCGGTGCGCGCCCAATCGCGTTGCCATTCGCCAGCGAGCGCCATCACGGTCATCACGTTCGCGCCGGCCGCGATCATTCGCTGGATGGCAACTTCGTGAGACTCCTTCGAAATCCCGCCCGACGCGTCGGTGATCACGGTCACGTCCCAGCCTTCGCCGGCGGCCTGGATGACAGGCATTGCGACGCAGACCTCGGTCCACAGACCGGCGATGATCAGCTGCTTGCGGCCAGTCGCCTTGACGACGCTCACCACATTCTCGTCCTGCCAGGTGTTCACCCAGGTGCGATCGATAACTTCCTGGTCCGGAAATACCTCGGTGATCTGCTTAAAGAGAAGTCCACCGCGCGCCGCGATCACGCTGGTGAGAATGGTCGGGACATTGAAGGCTTTTGCCAGCTTCGCCAGCGCGGTCGTGTTGTTGACCACCATGTGCGGATCGTGGCTGTTCAGGTTTGCGAGCTGATAAGGTTGGTGATCGATCAGAACGAGGACCGAATCCTCGGGGCGAAGAAGTGAATCAAGGCCGTTACGAGGTGTCATAAAGACGTCCTTTCTCCGTCGCGATGGACGGCAATGGGTTCATGGGAGACATGCGCCGGCGGGCGACGTTGCCTGGACGCAATTTGCTGTTCCTTTTGGTGATGCGGTAGTGCCATGTTCAGGCAAGCTGTGTCGCTAAACGAGGAACGCCAATGGACATCGAAGATCTACAGACATTCGTCGCAGTGGCCGACGCCGGGGGCGTATCGGCCGCCGCGCGCCGGCTCGGCGTCTCCAAGTCAATCGTCAGTCGGCGGCTCTTTCGGGTTGAAGCGGAACTTGGCGTCCAGCTGCTTGCACGAACGACCCGCGGCGCCTCGCTCACAGAAGCGGGCATCACGTTCAGAGACCATGCGGCCCGAGCCAGCGCCGAGATTGATACGGCCAGGGAAACGATCCTCCCCACAGGTGAGCTGCGCGGCCGCCTGAGGGTTGCCATGCCGCTTACTTTCGGCGCGACCCATTTCGCCCCCGTGCTAGCGGAAATGGCGCGTCTGCACCCGAAGCTTCACATCCATACTTCTTACAGCGATCGCTTCGTCGATCTCATCGCAGAGGGTTTCGATTGCGCGATCCGGGGCGCCTACCTTCAGGACTCCAACCTAATCGCGAAGCGCGTCGGGCCGATCCATGGAAAGCTTGTCGCGAGCCCGGATTACATCAAAGCGCACGTACCACCCGAGACTCCGGACGAACTCGTCACCCATCAGGCCCTCATGCAGGGAACGGAAGCCTGGCAGTTCATAGATGGCGACAAGATTGTTACGGTCCAGCCGCAGGGCAGGTTCAAGGCCGACAGCGCCACGGCGCTTGCCGCTGCGGCGGCGGCAGGTCTCGGCATCGCCTGGCTCCCCGATTGCATCACACATGAATATGTGGCCTCCGGTGCGCTGGTCCCGATCATGACACGCTATCCGGTGCCTCCGGGAGCCGCGTATGTCGTCCGCCCGCCGGGTCAGCATCCTACGCGGAAAGTGCGGGTGCTCACCGAGATGCTGATTGAATATTTCAAACGCAACCCGGATCTTTGGGGTCTTGACGGCTAGGACACGAACAGTTCGAAGCCTTGTCAAGGAACCGTGTTCGACGGTCCCATTACTCCGAGCCGTCGCGTTCGGCGACATTGCTCGCACGTTCCGCTTACTACGACACAGCGTCGGGATGCACCGGGAATAGCAGGTTTCAGGCCGACCTTGTTGGACTTTGACAGCCGATATCGGTCGCGGGATCCTGTTTATCGCAGCGCGACAGCGTAGGGCTCGTCATCGTCAGGTGCGGTCCGCCACCCAAAAGCGGCAGAGCCTTTAGCCCTTTGGAAAGGGAGATGTGGTTCTTCTCAGAGGCGCAGACGGCGCGCCGGGGCGAATGGATGGATATCTTTGGTATCAAGGCACTGTTGATCTGCGCGCTGATCTTCATTCCGTTCGAACATCTGTTTGCCGAGCGGCCGCAGAAGATTTTCCGCAAGGGTCTGGCTGTCGACCTGATCTATCTGCTGTTCAACGGCTTCATCGTAAAAGTTGCCATCGTCATGATAGCGGCCGGTGCCCTCGGCGCCGCTGAAATGCTCGTCCCGCAATCGATAACGCAAGCCGTCAGCGGTCAGCCCGTCTGGCTGCAGGTTGCGGAGATCATCCTCATCACCGATATCGGCGTCTATTGGGCACATCGAGCCTTCCACAAAATCCCTGCACTTTGGAAGTTCCATGCAGTTCACCATGGCATCGAGGAACTGGATTGGCTCGGTGCTTTCCATAATCATCCGGTCGACATCATCGTCACGAAGGCAGTATCGCTGACGCCGGTCTATTTCCTCGGCTTCTCCGACGCCTCAATCGCCCTCTTTTCGATGATCTACTTTGGCCACACGATGCTTGTTCATTCCAACGTGCGGATTCCGTTCGGCCCCTTGAAGTGGCTGATCGCCAGCCCGCAGTTCCATCGCTGGCACCATGCCAACCAGCGCGAAGCCTATGACAAGAACTTCGCCGGGCAGTTGCCTGTCCTCGACATGCTGTTCGGAACTTACAATGTCACCGGTGACAAGGTGCCGGAGAAGTACGGCGTCGATGATCCGATCCCCTCCACCTATTTCGGCCAGATCGGCTATCCGCTCCTGCCCCGCAGGAAGCTTGTGAAGCGAGCAGCGCAGAGCACTGAAGCCTGACGGGTTGGCATCGACGGACATGAAACCAAAAACCCGCCGCTCCTTTGGCGCGGCGGGTGCCTCATCAAATCACGGCCTACTTGACCAGGATGGTCGCCCACATTCCATTCATGAAGTGGCCGGGAATGTTGCAAAAGACGGCATAGTTGCCAGGCTTGAGGTCTAGCGTCAGTGATCCGGTCTTGCCCGGATCAAGCTCGGAGACTTCGCCGAGATGGCCTGCCGCATCCTCGTTGACGCGGTTTTCATTTGGCACATAGGGCAGCGTTGTCCTTTTGGCGTCGCTCACCGGCACCACGATCATCTCATGGACCGTGTCCTTGGAGCTGTTCTGAACCTCGAAGGTCACCTTGCCTGCTAATACGACGGTCTGGTCCAGCTTGATCCTCATGGTTGCCATGCTCATGTTTGCCGGCATGCCCATTCCCATCTTTGCATCGGGGTTCGCTACGCCATCCTTGTCCCACAGCTTGACGTTTACGATCGTGTTGGCGAAGGCGGGTGCCGACACGGCTAGTAGGACGAGGACCAGTCCGGTCTTGAAGGGCTGCATGTTCGAAAGGCTCCTGATCGCTTGCGGCGACCCCGCAAGGACTGATTGGGGAATGCTTCGTGGTCGCGGCACTCGGCTAGAACAGCCACGCTGACAACAAGCTGACAGTGAAAATTTGGTTGGGCGGCCCATCAGCGGCGCGGATGCAGTTGTCAGCCAGTTGTCAGGTTGAATTGGCTAGGTCGCACCAACGACGGTCACGGCCGTCTGACCGGACCTGATCGAAATCCCACCCACAGGCGCGAAATCCCAACCGCAGGCGCGGCATTCGCGCCCAACCTCCCGAATGGAGCCATCATGTATCGCACACTCGTTCTCGCCGCTCTCGTCGGCATGGTCGCAGGATCGGCGCTCGCTGCCGGCAGCAGCGGCGTTGCGCTGGCAAGCTTTCGCCATCGCGAAAACCTTGTCCGAGCTATGATCACCGGGCGAAAACGTAAAGCCGAGCCCGCGGACATAGCCTGAGAATCCGTAGCGGATTGCGGCGGCCGCCAGATTCGACGGCATCGAGCGGGTTGCTCGATGGCTTCGGGCAGCCACGAGGTCTGAAGGCTTTTCGCCTCGAATCGGCTAAACCTTCGAGGCATGAACGAGACCTCACTCTATGCGCCGGTGAAGCGGTTCCTCGAAAACCTGGATTTCGTCGTGAAAGGCGAGATCGGTGGCTGCGATATTGTTGCATTGCGCGAGGGGGAGCCGCCTGTCGTTGTCATCTGCGAACTGAAGCTGCAGTTCAATCTGGAACTGGTGCTGCAAGGCGTCGATCGCGCGGCCGCCTGTGACGAGGTGTGGCTTGCCGCGCGCCTATCGGCCCGCGGCAAGGGACGCGAGAGCGATGCCAGGTTCCGCAATCTCTGCCGCCGCCTTGGCTTCGGTCTGCTTGGCGTCACCGCGACGGACCGGGTCGAGGTGCTTCTCAGCCCGATCGCGCCGGCGCCGCGCAACAATGCACGCCGGCGCTCTCGCCTGGTCGACGAGCACCAGCGCCGTCGCGGCGATCCTGTTGCTGGAGGAGGATCGCGCAATCCGATCATGACGGCCTATCGCCAAAGCGCCCTCGCCTGCGCTGCCGCCATGGTGGACGGACCCAGGCGCCCGCGTGATCTGAAGGCGCTGACGCCGCTCGCGCCGAAGATCCTGCAGCACAATGTCTATGGCTGGTTCGCGCGCGTCGACCGCGGCCTCTACGATCTCACCGATGCCGGCCGCGCCTCGTTGGTCCGTTGGCCGCAGGCATCGCATGATGAATCCCGACACGCAATTTTGAACGCATCGGCCATTTGATTGATGATGCCTGCGGGGTCCGAGCCGGTCCCGTTGGTTGATTTCTCCGACAAAATATGTTGCTTGTCCCGCCCATGAAGAAACTCTGCATGACCGCCTTGGCGTCTGTGACACTGAGTTTTCCAGCCAACGCAATGGACAGTGCATTGCGCGCCGGCTTGATGAAACTCGATCCCCAAACCCGTCTTGAACAGCGTTGTGACGCCGAAGTGCTCGACCGGATCACCCACGACGATCGCAAGTTCAAAGCCGATCGCGTCGTCGCCTACGCCTTCGCGACGCCCGAGATGGGTGCTGATGCAATCAAAAGCCCCGGCGCTGCGTTTCGCAGCAACGGGCAATGGTACCGGCTGAAATTCAAGTGCCAGACGGCGCCCGACCATATGGAAGTTCTGCAGCTCCGCTACCGGATCGGTGACGAGATTCCGGAAGCAGATTGGGCAAAGTACAATCTCTACGATTGATTTATGATCGGCCGCGGCGGTTTTGCCCGGCTGCCGGCGAGTGCTGCAGAGTCTTTGATCCGGTTTTGACCTGAAGATGCTTCGGTGAGGTCACCACGAGTGATCCCTTGACGCCAAGGGACCACCAAGTTAGGGCCGTCTGGATAATCGACGAACACTCGGCAAACCAGCAAGGGCTTCCGGTCGATGGACATTTTCAGCGCTGCCAGCCTGACCGCCCTGCTCCAGGTCATCGCCATCGACCTCGTGCTTGCCGGCGACAATGCGATCGTCATCGGCCTTGCCGCTGCCGGCCTGCCGGCCGAACAACGCAAGAAGGCGATCCTCATCGGTGTGCTGGCGGCAACGGTGCTGCGCATCGGCTTTGCCGCGGTTACCGTCAAGCTGCTGGCGATCGTCGGCCTGCTGCTGGCTGGCGGTATCTTGCTGCTGTGGGTCTGCTGGAAGATGTACCGCGAGCTGCGCACGTCCCATGCCGATGAGCTGGAGGCGACCGAGGCGCTGTCGAACTCCGATCTCAACAGCGACAATGCGGTGGCCGGCAAGACGAAGCGCAAGACGCTCGGCCAGGCCGCATTGCAGATTGTCGTCGCCGACGTGTCGATGTCGCTCGACAACGTGCTGGCGGTCGCGGGTGCCGCGCGCGATCATTTCCCGGTGCTGGTCATCGGCCTCGTGCTGTCGATCGCGCTGATGGGGCTCGCCGCGACTTTCATCGCAAAACTGCTGCATCGCCACCGCTGGATCGCCTATGTCGGCCTGCTGATCATTTTCTATGTCGCGTTGGACATGGTCTATCGTGGCGCGGTGGAAGTCTGGCCGCATCTAAACAACGCGGTCAGCTGAGGCTGCCGGCCTGCCTCGTCTTCGATCCGCAAAGCGAGGTCCGCAGCGCAATCGCCATGCGTTTTGCCGCATCGCAGCCGTGCCCATACCAATGCCGCAATAAGTGTGGTACTGCGCCGGCAATCCTGAAAAGCCCGGAAACCCTCTATGTCCGCTCCTCGCGTGAGTTTTGTCAGTCTTGGATGCCCGAAAGCCCTTGTGGATTCGGAACGCATCATCACGCGCCTGCGCGCCGAAGGCTACGAGATCGCCCGCAAGCATGACGGCGCCGACCTGGTCGTCGTCAACACCTGCGGCTTTCTCGATTCCGCCCGCGACGAGTCACTCAATGCCATCGGCTCCGCGCTTTCGGAAAACGGCAGGGTCATCGTCACCGGCTGCCTCGGCGCCGAACCGGATGTCATTCGCGAGAGGCACCCCAATGTGCTGGCGATCACCGGACCGCAGGCCTATGAGAGCGTGATGGCCGCCGTGCACGAGGCCGCACCGCCCTCGCACGACCCCTATATCGATCTCTTGCCGCCGCAGGGCGTCAAGCTGACGCCGCGCCACTACGCCTATCTCAAGATTTCCGAAGGCTGCAACAACCGCTGCACCTTCTGCATCATTCCCGCTCTGCGTGGCGACCTCGTCTCGCGACCGGCGGCCGATGTGCTGCGCGAGGCCGAGAAACTGGCCAAAGCTGGCGTCAAGGAGCTCCTGGTCATCTCGCAGGACACCAGCGCCTACGGCATCGACATCAAGTACCAGACCAGCATGTTCGGCGACCGCGAAGTCCGTGCGAAATTCCTCGATCTCTCCGAAGAACTGGGCAAGCTCGGCATCTGGGTGCGCATGCACTATGTCTACCCCTACCCGCATGTCGCCGATGTCATCCCGCTGATGGCGGAAGGCAAGATCCTCCCCTATCTGGATATCCCCTTCCAGCACGCTTCGCCGCAGGTGTTGAAGAACATGCGGCGGCCGGCGCATGGCGAAAAGACGCTCGAGCGCATTCGCGGCTGGCGCGAAATTTGCCCGGATCTGGCCATTCGTTCGACCTTCATCGTCGGCTTCCCCGGCGAGACGGACGATGATTTCGAGATGCTGCTCGACTGGCTCGATGAGGCGAAGATCGATCGCGCCGGCTGCTTCAAATACGAGCCGGTCCGGGGCGCCCGTTCCAACGATCTTGGGCTCGAACAGGTCCCGCAGGAGATCAAGGAGGCGCGCTGGCACCGCTTCATGCAGCGCCAGCAGAAGATTTCGGCGACGCAGCTGGCCAAGAAGGTCGGCAAGCGCTTGCCGGTGCTGATCGACGAGGCGCATGGCACATCGGCAAAGGGCCGCACCAAATACGACGCGCCCGAGATCGACGGCTCGGTGCATATCCAGTCGCGCCGCCCGCTGCGCCAAGGCGACATCGTCACCGTCAAGATCGACCGTGCCGATGCCTACGATCTCTACGGTTCGGCGGTTTGACGGGCCCGTATTTACTACATCTAGCGATAGTTCAGCCGTCTTAACCCGCTCAGCCGCGATCCGCTCTATGGTTTCCGGATCGTAAAAGCGGGAACTCGGATGAACACCAGACCTGCTGGGCAGGATTACATCGCGACGTTGGACCTGCTCAGGCTGGCGGCGGCACTTGCGGTTGTGTTTTTTCACTATTTCTTCCGCGGCGCGGCGGCTGAAGGCTACCTTGCCGAGGGCTATCCGCTTGCCGCACCGGTGGCTCTCTACGGCTATCTCGGCGTCAATTTGTTCTTCCTGATCAGCGGCTTCGTCATTGCCTGGTCAGCGGAAAACCGCAGTTGGGACCAGTTTGCGATCGCGCGGTTCGTTCGCCTCTATCCGGGCTTCCTGCTCTGCATGACGATCACCTTCGCGATTATCGCCCTTGCCGGCTCACCGCTGCTTTCAGCCTCGTTCAGCCAGTATGCCGCCAATCTGTCGATGTTTGCGCCAGCCTTCGGCCAACCCTTCATGGACGGCGTCTATTGGTCGATTGTGCTTGAACTGGTTTTCTACGGTTGGGTGACGCTGGCCCTGTTCACCGGGCTCTTCCAGAAACGCAAGCTGGAGCTGATCCTCGTCTGGCTGGCGATCTCGGCCTTGAACGAATTCTTCCTCGGCAGCGGCGCGGTTCGATTGCTGTTCATCACCGAGTTCGGGCCGTTCTTCGCCGCCGGCGTGCTGGTCCACCACCTCCATGCGCATGGCCGTTCACTGCTGGCCCTGCTGCTGCTTGCCGCTGCATTCCTGATCTCCTGCGGCACTCTGTCGGTGACGCAGCATTGGATGCAGAACCACTACGGCATTGCCGTTTCGTCGGCCAATCTGGTCGTTGCCAATATCGTCATGCATGGCGCGCTGATCGGCGCGGTCCTGCTGCGCTGCCGTGTCAGGCCATCCTCACTCACTCTAGCCTTGGGCGGGCTGACCTATCCGCTCTACCTGCTGCACCAGGAGATCGGCTATCTCGCTATCAATGCCGCAGCACCCCTGGTCGGGAAATGGTTTGCCGCCTTTGGCTGCATTGCGCTCATGCTCTCCGCTTCGTGGGCGATCTGGCGCACCTGCGAACGACCCGCGCAGCGGCTGCTGAGGATTTGGCTTGGCCGCGCGGTCGATGCTGGACTGGCTCGATTTCGTCGCGTCTCGGTTAAGGCGCAGCCCGCCGAATGAAAAGGGCGCCTCGCGGCGCCCTCTTCATTGATATCTTGGGCTGCTTACTGCGGCAGCTTGTCGTCGACGCCCTTCACATAGAAGTTCATGCCGAGCAGCGTGCCGTCGTCGGCGACTTCGCCATCCTTCAGCCAAGGCGTGCCGTCCTGCTTGGCAACCGGTCCGGTGAAGGGGTTCCAGCCGCCGGCGATCTTCTTTTCGGTCGCCTCAGCCATCGCCTTCACATCGTCGGGCATGTTGGTGAAGGGGGCGAGCTTGACCGCGCCGTCCTTGATACCAAGCCAGACATTGTCCGGCTTCCAGGTGCCGTCGAGGGCTGCCTGGACCCGGCTGATGTAGTAGGGACCCCATTCGTCGGTAAGTGAGGTCAGCTGCGCGTTCGGCGCGAACTTGATCATGTCGGAGGACTGGCCGAAGCCGTGCAGCTTGCGCTCTTCCGCCACCTGCAGGGCAGCGGTCGAATCGGTGTGCTGGACGATGATGTCGGCGCCTTGGTCGAACAGCGCCTTGGCGGCGTCGGCTTCCTTGCCCGGATCGAACCACGAGTTCACCCAGACGATCTTGGCCTTGAAGTTCGGGTTGATCGACTGTGCACCGAGCATGAAGGAGTTGATGCCCATCACCACTTCGGGGATCGGGAAGGAAACGATGTAGCCGGCAACGCCGGCCTTCGATTCTTTTGCGGCGATCTGGCCGAGCACATAGCGGCCTTCATAGAAACGCGCATTGTAGATGCCGAGATTGTCTGATGTCTTGTAGCCGGTTGCGTGCTCGAACATCACCTTTGGGAATTTCTTGGCGACCTTCACTTCCGGGTCCATGAAGCCAAAGGATGTACCGAAGATGATCTTGCAGCCTTCGCGCGCCAGACGCTCAAAAGCGCGGTCGGCGTCGGGGCCTTCGGAGACGTTTTCGAGATAGGCGGTCTCGACCTTGTCGCCGAGCGCCTTCTCCACCTCGAGACGGCCCTGATCGTGCTGATAGGAATAGCCGAAATCGCCGATCGGGCCGGTATAGACCCAGCAGGCCTTCAGCTTGTCCGCAGCCTCGGCGGTTGCCGCCAGCGATAGGGCGGCGGTCGTGGTCATCAGGGCAATAAGCAGTTTTTTCATTGTGTTACCTCTCTGAGTTAAGCCTTGGAGCTTCCCGTTTGTTTTTGTTGTCAACGATCCGGAACGAATGGCTGCCCCAAGGAAGCCGGCGTGTTCATCATCGTCAGACGCTTGTTGCGCGAGATTAGAACGAGAACCACGACGGTTGCCAGATAGGGCAGCGAAGAAAGGAACTGTGAAGGCACTGGAATGCCAAAAGCCTGTGCATGAAGCTGTCCGATCCACACCGCGCCGAAGATGTAGGCGCCGGCCAGCACCCGCCATGGCCGCCACGAGGCAAACACGACCAGCGCTAGCGCGATCCAGCCGCGGCCGGCACTCATGTTCTCCACCCATTGCGGCGTGTAGACCAGCGACAGGTGGCCGCCGGCGAGGCCGGCACAGGCGCCGCCGAAGATGACCGCGAGATAACGGTAGCGGATGACCTTGATGCCGAGCGCATGCGCCGACGTATGGCTGTCGCCGATCGAGCGCAGCGTCAGCCCGGTACGGGTCTTGAACAGGAACCACATGACGGCAGCGGTCAGGGCAATTGAGATGTAGAAGATCGGATCCTGGCCGAACAGCAATCTGCCGATCACCGGGATCGAGGTCAGGCCAGGGATGTCGATGTTGGGCAGCCGTTCGCCGGGCTGGCCGACGAAGCTGGTGCCCATCATGCCGGATAGGCCGAGACCGAGCAGCGTCAGCGACAGCCCGGTCGCGACCTGGTTGGTGGCCAGCGACAGCGTCATGACGGCAAACAGCAGCGAGAACACCGCGCCCATGGCGATGGCCGCCAGGAGGCCGATCCAGGGCGAGCCCGTGAGATAGCTGGCGCCGAAGCCGCCTACGGCGCCCATGATCATCATGCCTTCGACGCCGAGATTGAGCACGCCGGAGCGCTCGACGACCAGTTCGCCGATCGCCGCGATCAGCAGCGGCGTTGCCGCCGTGGCGATGGTCAGAAGGATGTTTACGGTGATGTCCATCAACGGGCTTCCTTCAACTTTGGCGCGGCTTCGAGTTTCGCGGCATCCTGCGGTTTGGTCAGCGCCAGGCCGATCAGGCGAATGCGGTAGTGGATGAGCGTGTCGCAGCCGAGCACGAAGAACAAAAGCATGCCCTGGAACACCCGCGCCACCTTGTCGGAAATGCCGAGCGCGCTCTGCACCGCTTCGCCGCCGAGATAGGTCAGCGCCAGCACCAGACCGGCGGCGACGATGCCGATTGGGTTGAGGCGGCCAAGGAAGGCCACGATGATGGCGGTGAAACCGTAGCCGGGCGAGATGACGGGCTGCAACTGGCCGATGGCGCCGGAGACTTCCGAGATGCCGGCCAGGCCGGCGAGCGCACCCGACAGCAGGAAGGCGAAGAACACCATCCGGTTGAGGCCGAAGCCGGCGAAGCGCCCTGCCCGCGGGCTTGAGCCCAGTACGCGCACCTCAAAACCTTTCAGCATGCGGCTCATCAGGATCCAGACCAGCACTGCGGCGACCAGCGCGAAGACAAATCCCCAGTTCGCCCGCCCGGCATCCGGCATAAGTTCCGGCAACACGGCCGAGTCGCCGAACTGGATCGTCTGTGGGAAGCCATGGCCCTGCGGATCGCGCCATGGGCCGCGCACCAGCCAGTCGAGGAACAATTGGGCGACATAGACCAGCATCAAGCTGGTCAGGATCTCGTTGGTGCCGAAGCGCGTCTTGAGCAAGGCCGGGATAGCCGCATAGGCGGCACCGCCGACCATGCCGAGCAAAAGCATCAGCGGCAGCACCAGCGGGCCTTCGAACTGCGGAAACAGCACCGGAATGATCGAGCCGACAATGCCACCCAGGATGAACTGGCCTTCGGCGCCGATGTTCCAGATGTTGGCCTTGTAGCAGACCGACAGGCCAACGGCGATCAGGATGAGCGGCGCTGCCTTGATCGCCAGCTCATGCAACTGCCAGACCTGGCTGATCGGTTCGATGAAATAGATATTGAACGCGGTCAGCGGATTGACGCCGAGCAGCGCGAACATGATAGCACCGGCGATGATCGTCAGCGCGAAGGCGATGAACGGCGACAGGGCCGAAAACAGCGCGGAGCGCTGCGGGCGTTTGACGAGTTCGAGGCGCATCATGCCGTCTCCAGCGTGTGTTCGGCGTGACCGGGTTCGGCGCCACCCATCAGCAAACCGACCTTCTCGAAGGTGGCCTCGGCGATCGGCATCGGCTTCGACAGCACGCCATTGTGCATGACGGCGATCGCATCCGATATCTCGAACAGCTCGTCGAGATCCTGGCTGATCACCAGCACCGCCGATCCGCTGCGCGACAACTCGATCAGCGCCTGGCGGATGTGGGCGGCGGCGCCCGCATCGACACCCCAGGTCGGCTGGTTCACCACCAAGACACTTGGCCGGCGATCGAGTTCGCGGCCGACGATGAATTTCTGCAGATTGCCGCCCGAAAGGGCTGCTGCTTCAGGATCCGGCGCGCTCTTGCGCACATCCATCGCCTCGATGATGCGTTGGGCGGCGGCGTAGATGGCGGCGCTCTTGACCATTCCCCCAGTGCCGACAAACGCCTTGCCGTCGGTTGCATGGCGCGACAGCAGCAGGTTCTCGGAAAGCTTCATGCGCGGCGCGGCACCGTGGCCGAGGCGTTCCTCTGGCACGAAGGCGGCACCCAGCAGGCGCCGTCCGGTGATGGTGAGGCCACCTGCGTCCTTGCCGCGGATGCGCACCGAGGCGGCATCCTGCTGCAACACCTCGCCGGAGACGCATTCAAAGAACTCGCCCTGGCCGTTGCCGGCGACGCCCGCGATGCCGATCACCTCGCCGGCCCGGACATTCAGGTTGATGCCCTTGAGCGGGATCGAGAACGGCGTTGCCGGCTTGCGGCTGAGGTTGCGGATTTCGAGCAGCGGTTGCGCCGTGGCGATGCCCTCGACCGGTGCGCGCACCACGGCCTGCACCTCGTTGCCGACCATCATGCGGGCCAGCGAAGAGGCTGTTTCCTCACGCGGGTTGCAGTGGCCGACGACCTTGCCGTGGCGCAGCACGGTGGCGCGGTCGCAGATGCGTTTGACCTCTTCGAGCCGGTGCGAGATGTAGAGGATGGATTTGCCCTCCGAACGCAGACGCTCCAGCGTCTCGAACAGCTTGTCGGCTTCCTGCGGCGTCAGCACCGAGGTCGGTTCGTCGAGGATGATGAGCTGTGGCGTCTGCAGCAGGCAGCGGATGATCTCGATGCGCTGGCGCTCGCCCACCGACAGGTCGCCGACCAGCGATTCAGGATCGAGCGGCAGGCCATAGCTGAAGGAAAGCGCTCTCGCCTTCGCCGCGATGCTGCTGATCGGCGAACCGTCGTCCAGCGACAGCGCGATGTTTTCGGCCGCGGTCAGCGCTTCGAACAGCGAGAAATGCTGGAACACCATGCCGATGCCGAGTTTTTTCGCGACGCCGGGGCTGGAAATCCTGACGGCCTGGCCGTTCCAGAAGATCTCGCCGGCATTGGGCTCCAGCGAGCCGAACAGCATCTTGACCAGCGTCGACTTGCCGGCGCCGTTTTCGCCGAGCAAGGCTTGGATTTCACCTCTGGCGATGTCGAGATCGATATGATCGCACGCCGTCAGCGTGCCGAATATCTTGGTGAGGCCACGGACCTCGAGCAGGTTCGTGCCGTCCTGATTTGCACTCACAGTGCCTCCCATCTGGTTAGCCAGATATGTTCTGTGTTCCCGCAAGCATGGTAGGCGCGGCCGGCTCTCATCGGAAAGCGGCACGCGTCTTGAAAGAGCTTCAAGAATTTCAGCGGAAATTCAAGGATTAGCAAGGCAGAACGGACTAAGGGATGAGAATGGTCGTCCCTGTAGTCCTGCGGCCCTCGAGGTCGGAATGCGCCTTGCCGGCGTCCTTGAGCGCATAGCGCTGGTTGATCTTGATCTTGACGGCGCCACTGAGCACGACTTCGAACAAGGCAGCGGCGGACGCCTCGAGGTCCTCGCGCTTTGCATTGTAGACGAACAGCGTCGGCCGGGTTGCGAACAACGAGCCCTTCTGCGCCAGCAACGACATGCTGAACGGCGGGATCGGTCCGGAGGACTGGCCGAAGCTGACGAACATGCCAAGCGGCCTCAGGCAGTCGAGTGAAGCCGGAAACGTGTCGTTGCCGACCGAATCGTAGACGACATCGCACTTCCTGCCGCCGGTGATGGCGGCGACGCCGGCGACGAAATCCTGTTCCTTGTAGTTGATGACGTGGTCGAAGCCGTGCACCTTGGCGAGTTCGATCTTGTCGGACGAACTGGCGGTGCCGATGACGGTCGCTCCGAGATGTTTCGCCCATTGGCCGAGGATCAGCCCGACGCCGCCGGCCGCGGCATGGAACAGGATCGTGTCGCCGGCTTTCACCTTGAATGTCCGGCGCAGCAGATATTCTGATGTCATGCCTTTCAGCATCATCGCGGCGGCCTGTTCGTCGCTGATGCCATCTGGAACCTTGACGACGCGGCTGGCATCGATGACGCGCTTTTGCGCGTAAGCCCCTGTCGTCACGGCATAGGCGATGCGATCGCCCTGCTTCAGCCAGTCGACGTCCTGGCCCACCTCCAGCACCACGCCGGCGGCTTCGCTGCCTGGCACAAGCGGGAACCCGCCGGGCGGCGGATAAAGGCCCGTGCGATGATAGACATCGATGAAATTGAGGCCGATCGCCGTGTGCCGGATCAGGATCTGCCCCGATCCCGGCTGGCCGGGATCTGTGTCCTCATAGGTCAGGACTTCCGGGCCGCCATGGGCGTGGATACGGATCGCTTTGGACATCGTTAGGCTTCCTTGAGAAAAGTGGCTGATCAGGCCTTTTTGGCACCGAGGTTGGGAAAGAACTGCATGACGCCACCGATGCAGGCAAGGTAGAGCCCGGTGATGGTGATGCCGATCTTGGTGAAGGTGCCGACCTGTTCGCCCAGCACGCCGATCTGATCATAGAAGGCGGCAAGTGCCGCCTGCGCCAGGGCAAGCGCGCCGAAAGCGCACCACAAAAGGGTCATCGCAAGATTGATGCGCCGCAGCCGCACCACACGCACCGGATGGATGAAGTTGATCGGCACGAAAGTCAGAATGCCGGCCGCCACCACCACCGCGAACGAAACCCACTGTCCGGGCTCGATGACGAACAGCGTGAACACCACCATGTTCCAGACCACCGGGAATCCCTTGAAGAAATTCTCCTTCGTCTTCATGCCGGTATCGGCATAGTAGATGGCGCTGGAGACGACGATGATCGCCGCCGACAGGAACGACAGGCCTTCGCCCATGAAGCCGCGCTGATAGAGCGCGAAGGCCGGGATCAGCACATAGGTCACGTAGTCGATGATGTTGTCGAGCAGTTCGCCCGACCAGGTCGGCAGGATCTCCTTGACCTCGAGCTTGCGCGCGATCGGCCCGTCGATGCCGTCGACGAACAGCGCCAGCCCGAGCCACCAGAACATCGCCGTCCAGCGCTCTTCGCTTGCCGCCACCAGCGACAGGAAGGCCAGGAACGAGCCTGATGCGGTCAAGAGATGGACGGAGAACGCCCTTGCCTGCGGCCAGGTGACTTTCTTCTTCGGCCGCGGAATCCGGTCCGTGATCTTCTTGGCGGCTTTTCTGGCCGTTGTGTTCTTGCTCACGGGCCCCGCCAATCCAGCTTGCAGATTTCGGCCGAACGGCCGGCGAAATTCCAGTTGCGGCCGAAAGCCCGCATCTTGCTTTTGTCGGACCTGGCCACGATGATCTCCGGCGCGATCCAGTATTCAGAATTGCTGATCACCGTATCCTTGTCGCGGTCCTTGCCGGGGATGGGTGTCACCGCCCCGTCGATGATCTTCGGTATCTGGAAGATGCGCGTCTTGTCACGCGTCTCATAGGTAATCGGCACCTGCTCGACGCCGAGGAATTTGCCGACCAGGATGGAGAGCAGCGATGTGGTTCCGCCTGCCTTGCCGGTGAAGATCTTCGTCAGCGCCTTGACCGCGTAGACCGAGGCGCGCTTGTCGATGAACAGGCCGGCGGTCCAGTTGCCGCGGCTCATGTAACCGGGGATTTCCATGACCAGCCCAAGATTGAGATTGGACAGGTCGACGTCGCCGAAATGGCCGGCATCGATGCGAAACCCGGCCCAGGTCTGGCAATAGCCTTCGGTTGGCGGATGGTTGCCGAGGGACAGCACGCAAGGGCAAAAAACCGTGCAATTGCAGGAGAGTACAAGCTCTCCCTTCATTGCCCAGTTATGATCTGCCATCGATTTTCCCCCACTCACAGCGAGACTACTAGCAGCGCGGCTGCCCAGACAAGCAGTATCGCACCGGCCAGCCGGGTTGGAACCCTGCTGGCCGTTTGTTTTTCGATCAGGGTGAACAGCCCGATCAGCGCCATCCAGAAGACGTTCATGACGCCGACGGCGAACATCACCAGCATTAACGCCCAGCAGCAGCCGAGGCACCACAGGCCTTGCGTGATGCCAAGCCGGAAGATGCTGGCCGGCCTGGCGCTCCAGTTCGCGAAAAGGATCGAGAACGGGTTCTTGCATTTCTTCAGGCAGGCTTCCTTCAGGCCACTGAACTGATAGAGGCCGGCGACCAGCAGAGCGAGCGCACCGGCAGCGCCGACGACCGGGTCGAGCATCTCGCCTGAAGCGGCGAATGCATGGGCGGCCAGGGTCAGCGCCGCGAACATCACTGAGGCAGCGAGCCAGACGCTGAGGTAACCAGCGACCAGCACCAGCGGATGGACGACTGGTTCGCCCTTGATGCGAGCCGTCTCGGCGATTTCGCAATAGGTGCGGATCATCGGCGCGGCCGAAGGCAGCATCGTTGCGATCGCCATCAGGAACCACATGAAAACGAGCGCGCCGACCTGCAGGCCGAGACTTGCGTCCAGAGGCACCGGCGAGAGGCAGAGCGCAAAGAACCGTTCCAGGAAATCGGGCAGCGGCAATCGCGGCAGATTGCGCAGGATCGTGTCGCCAGGGGTGCTGACGCCTGCAATCCTGCCTTCAGCGCTGCGGATTGCCATCGCGGCAAGAGACAGCCAGGCAAGCAAGATACAGGCGCCGACAACGACGTTTACCGTGACGCGAGGATTTCGTGCGATGTTCGCCATGGCGCGGCCGGCGCGGTCGAGATGGCTGAAGTCGTCTTGCTGGCCGGTCATGTCATTCGAATGGGCCGAATCGCCGCGTTGATCAAGCGGCATGATCTGACCTATATGCTTATCGAACGGCGGGTCGGGTAGACCGCCTCGCACTGCAAGCCGGAAGCCGATCTTGGAGCATGAGCAAACTGCGCGGATACTGGTTGCTGGCACGGGGCCGGCAGGACTGATCGCGGCGCTCGGTTTTGCCGCCGCAGGTTTCCCGGTGACGCTGGTCGGGCCGGAGGCTACTGCCCCCGATGGCCGCACCACGGCCCTGATGAACCCCGCCTTGAAAGTGCTTGAGCGGCTGGGCGTGCTCGAAGACATCAAGCCCAAGGCGGCGCCCCTGAAAGTCATGCGCATCGTCGACGCGACCAGCCGGTTGATCCGCAGCCCGGTCGTCACCTTTCGCGCAAGCGAGATCGATGAGGACCAGTTCGGGCTGAACCTGCCCAACAGCGTGCTCAATCCGGCACTCGCCAGCAAGGTTGCCGCGCATGCCGGCATCGAATGGCTGAAGTCGATGGTGGCGACCTGGCACCTCGATGCCGAGCACGTCCGTGCCGTCCTGAGCGACGGCAGCTCGGTGGATGCATCGCTGGCGGTCGCCGCGGACGGACGCTTGTCGCCGGCGCGCCAGGCAGCCGGCATCTCGACCTCGGCTCGCTCCTATCCGCAGGCGGCTTTTGTCCTCAATTTCCGCCACAGCAGCGACCACGCCTTCACCTCGACGGAATTCCACACCGAAACCGGCCCGTTCACGCAGGTTCCCCTTCCCGGCAATCGCTCGAGCCTGGTTTGGGTGGTGAGGCCCGAGACCGCGACCGAACTCGCCGCATTGGACGATGCGACGCTTTCGATGCGGGTCGAACAGCAGATGCAGTCGATGCTGGGCCGGGTGACGATCGAGCCGGGCCGGCAGATCTATCCGCTTTCGGCGGTGACGCCGCTGCGTTTCGCGCGAGACCGTGTGGCGTTGGTCGGCGAAGCCGCCCATGTGTTTCCGCCGATCGGCGCGCAAGGCCTCAATCTCGGCATCAGGGATGTCGACGATCTGATTGGAATCGCTTGTGAAAATCGGAGCGATCCCGGCGCCGCCAAGGCCTTGGCAGCCTATGACTTCAAGCGTCGGCCCGATATTCTGGCGCGCAGCAGCGCGGTCACCCTGCTCAACATGTCGCTGCTATCCGACATGCTGCCGGCGCAGATGGCCCGCGTTGCCGGGCTCGGCGCGCTCGGTGGCTTCGCGCCGCTTCGCGCCTTTTTCATGCGCGAGGGACTTCGTCCCGGCAGCGGTTTCGCGGCACTGGCCGGCGGCCTGCGAAGGCCGGCACGCTGACAGCGAATTTCCGAACGTTTCCGATAATCTGCGTCATCGACATCGTCGCGTGCTGCAAACCTTTGCATCGCGTCCTGCGTAGCTTAGAGGCGCGCTTGGACGCTTCGGGATTGAATTGATGAGCCGTCTGCGCCAAATAAGCTCAAGGAATTCAGTGGTGAGTACGATGAAAACAGCCAAATTCGCAATCGGACAGGTGGTTCGCCACCGGCTGTTTCCATTCCGGGGCATCATTTTCGACGTCGATCCGCAATTCGCCAACACCGACGAATGGTACGAAGCCATCCCCGCCGACGTTAGGCCGCGCAAGGATCAACCTTTCTACCATCTGCTCGCCGAGAATTCGGAGACCGAATACATCGCCTATGTCTCCGAGCAGAATCTGCTCGAGGATCAGTCGGGTGAACCGGTCCGGCATCCGCAGATCAAGGAGATGTTCGACAAGAAGCCGGATGGGGGCTACCAGCCGAAACGGCAGTCGAGGCATTGACCCACCAGGGTCACAAAAAAAGCGGGGCATGATCCCGCTTTTTTATTGGCTCGGCGATATCGGCCGATCAGTTGGCGGTCTTCGCCTTGTCCTGCTCTTCCTTGAGCTTCTTGGCGAAATCCTGGTTGTTCTTGGCGACGAAGTCCTGAAGCTTCTTCTGCCGGTCCTCGATGTCCGACTGCTGCAGCGCCGGGCCGTCATAGGCGCCGCTGAAGCCCTGCAGGGCGATCTTGATCGGGTTGGGCTGGTTCTGGAAATTGACGGAGGTCAGCGTGATCGCCTGGCCTTTCTTGAACGAGGCGACAAGCTGATCGGTCAGCGGCACTTCGGCCACGCAACGATCCGGGAAGCAAATCACATAGTCGAGCTTCTGCGCCTTGCCGGTGTCGATCTGCAGGCCGATGCCGGGAGGCACCAGACGACCGGTTGGGACCGTCACCTGGAACACCTTGCGGTTCACTTTGCCCTTGAGCTCGATCAAGCTGACGCCGGTGACCAGCTGGCCATTGCCGGCGGTGGTGATGTTCTGGACATTGCAGATGTCGACGTCTTCCTGCTTGGTGCAGGCCTTGAACCAGCCTTGCGGAATCTGCTGTTGCTGCTGTGCGGAAGCAGCGGGAAGTCCTGCGCCCAGAAAGCCGATCACGCCAGCGGCCATGACCGACAGGCGGTACGCGTTGCTGTTCAGGCTCGTCATGTCGTGCACTTCCTCTCAAATGATCCCGGGACCGGCTTCTTCGTGCCGTGTGGTCCAGCTACCTGTTGCCGAAATGAGGCAACAGAATGACTTCGGAGGGCGTGTTACACTGCAAGCGAGGCCGAATCCAGCCCGACGTGAGCAATTGTTGAGCGCGCGGTTGGCTGGCGCGCAGCCGCCTCATGCTAGGGTGCACACCGAATCATCAAGCCGACCCAGTAAGGAGACGGTCATGGGCCGCGTTCTTGTTTGGCTGATCACCGCGATATCGTTTCTCGCACTTTCGCATCAGCCGGCCGCATCGGAGCCGAAGCACGCGATCGCCATGCAGGGCGAACCGGCGCTGCCGCCCGACTACACGCATTTCAACTACGTCAATCCCGATGCGCCGAAGGGTGGCTCGATCACCTATTGCGTCGTCGGCAGCTTCGACAATCTCAACCCTTTCATCCTCAAGAGCCTGCGCACGACGGCGCGCGGCATGATGGACACGATCTTCGGCAATCTGGTTTTCGAACCGCTGATGCAGCGCAATGCCGACGAGGCTTTCACGCTCTACGGGCTGCTGGCCGACACGGCCGACATGGATCCCGAGCGCAAGAGCATCGAATTCCACCTCAATCCGAAAGCCAAGTGGTCGGACGGCCAGCCGGTGACGCCGGAGGACGTGCTGTTCAGCTATGACGTCTACACCGAGAAAGGGCGACCGCCCTACAGCGACCGCATGGCCAGGGTCGCCAAGCTCGAAAAGACCGGCGACCACAGTGTGCGCTTCACCTTCAACGACAAGGCCGATCGCGAATTCCCGCTGATCATCGCGCTGACGCCGATCATCCCGAAGCACGCCTTCGACAAGGAGACCTTCGACAAGACGACGCTGAAGCCGGTGATCGGCAGTGGTCCCTATACGATCGCGCAGGTACAGCCCGGCCAGCGCATCGTGTTCAAGCGCAACCCGGATTACTGGGGCAAGGATGTCCCTGCCAAGCGCGGTTTCGACAATTACGACCAGATCACCATCGAGTATTTCCTCAACGCCAACGCCAAGCTCGAAGCGTTCAAGAAAGGCCTTTGCGCCATCGACGATGACAGCGACCCGGTCAAGCGCGAGCGCGATCTCGATTTTCCGGCCTTCCACAAGGGCGATGTGGTCGCGCAAACCTTCGACACCGGCATTCCGCCCGTCGTGACCGGCTTCCTGTTCAACACAAGGCTGCAGAAATTCGCCAATCCGGCCGTGCGGCGCGCGCTCGGCATGCTCTACGACTTCGAATGGGCCAACAAGAACCTGTTTGGCGGCAAATACACGCGCACGATGAGTTACTGGCAGAATTCGGAGCTTTCCGCGATCGGTCATCCGGCCGACGACAGGGAGAAGGCGCTTCTGGCGCCCTACCCCGGCCGCGTGCCGGCCAATGTCATGGACGGCACGTATCGGCCACCGGTGACTGACGGATCCGGCCAGGACCGCCGCGTGCTGAAGGCAGCCTTCGATCTCTTGAAAAGCGCCGGTTATCATGTGCAGGACGGGATAATGCTCGATGCCGAGGGCAAACCTTTCGGTTTCGAGATACTGACCGCCTCGCAGGACGAGGAGCGCCTTGCCGGCATCTACCAGCGCACGCTGGAGAAGATCGGCATCAATGTCACCATTCGCAGCCTTGACGGCGATCAGATCCAGTCGCGCAAGCAGCGCTTCGATTTCGAGGTCCTGGTTGGATCGAGCGGCTTCAACAATTCGCTGTCGCCCGGCATCGAGCAGACCGGGCGTTGGAGTTCGGCCGCGGCCAGGACGGAAGGCTCGTTCAATCTTGCCGGCGTCGCCGATCCGGCGGTGGACGCGGCAATCGAAGCGATGCTGCGCGCCCGCTCGAAGGAGGATTATGTCGCTGCGGTTCGCGTTCTCGACCGGCTGCTGATCTCCGGCAACTACATGGTGCCGATGCAGCACAACACGCAGCAATGGATTGCTTACTGGAACTATCTGGAACATCCGCAAAAGACGCCCATATTTGGCTATCAACTGCCGACCTGGTGGCGCAAGCCAAATTGAAGATACAGGAGATCGAGATGAGCGAGATGAACGCCATCACCGTCGATGTGGTGTCCGATGTGGTCTGCCCATGGTGCTTCATCGGGCAGAAGCGGCTCGACAGAGCGATCGCGGCTGTCGGCGATGTTGACGTGCATATTCGCTGGCGGCCATTCCAGCTCGATCCGACCATTCCGCCGCAAGGCAAGGATCGCCACGAATACATGCTGGCCAAGTTCGGCAGTGACGAGCGTATCCGCGAGATTCATGGCCGCATCGAGCCGCTCGGCGAAGTCGAAGGCATCTCCTTCGCCTTCGACACCATCAAGGTAGCGCCGAACACGCTGGATGCGCACCGCCTGATCCGCTGGGCGGGTGCCGCCGGCGAAGCCGTGCAGAACAGGCTTGTGCGCCGGCTGTTCCAGCTGAATTTCGAGGAAGGCGCCAACATCGGCGACCATGCCGTTCTGATCGAAGCCGCGCGCGAGGCCGGCATGGACGCGTCCGTCGTTGCCACGCTTTTGCCGACTGACGCCGATGTCGAGGCGGTTCGCACCGAGATCGCCACCGCGTCGCGAATGGGCATATCTGGCGTGCCGTGCTTCCTGCTCGAGGGCAAATACGCGGTCATGGGCGCGCAGGATGCCGATACCCTGGCTGATGCCATTCGCCAGGTGGCGGCTGCCAAGGCGCGCGGCGAATTGGAAAAGGTCGGCTGAGGCCGGCCACCTTCTCCTTTCCCGACAGGAGCAAGTCTTACTTCACCGTCACCTTGGCCTTGCTGATGAAAAATCCATGGCCGTTTGTGGCCGTGCAGGTCAGTCCCTTGGTTGACGACTGGCACGAGAACGGTCCTGCGCTCCAGCTGTTGCCGTAGCCAAGCTTGTCGACATCGCTGCAGCAGCCTTGCTCGCCTGGGTTTTTGATCAGTGTCGCCGGTCCCTTGGGGCCCAGGATGATGGTGACATAGCTCGGCTCGACGCGCGAGCAACTCAATTCCGGGCCGCCATCCTTCGGCTCATAGGTGCTGGTGCCGCCTTTCGCCGTGTAGATGCAGCCGATGTTGCCGGATGGCGTGTTGAACTCGATCTGGCCGTCGGCGCTTGCCGGGATGCCCTGCTCGGCGGCATGGGCCAAAGGTACAGAGGCAAATAGGGGCAGCCAGGCGAAGAGGAACAGGATTGCGGCCGAGCGTGCAAGCATTGGGAGCTTCCTTGTTGGAGAACCGGACATGCATGAGTGTCGACAATGCCAGGCAAGGTTCAATCCCGAACGGATGAATTGTCAAACGCAGTTCCTGAGCTGACCCGACAAGACGGAACGCGCCGCTCGGACGATTTTCCGGTCACTTCCTGCCTCCGGCAAGGACGATAACGGCAAGCCTGGCGAGGTCACGAACGGCAAATTTTCCGATGTTCGGGCCAGCCCGCTCTGAGAAAATCGCTCGATCCGTACGATTTCGAGTTCACAAAACCGTGCGATAACCTTCCCTAAGGGAAGCTTCATCGACGGCATGTCTCCGCAGATCAAGCGTTTGAAATCAATAACGATATCCTGATTTTTGCCGGCTGTTGTCGCTATATTTCGGCGTGTCATCTGTTGCCTCTTGGCAACGGCCGTTGGGTGTAATCAGTTTGGCCAGCTTTAAAAATTAATGGAAAATGATCAATTGGTGTTACCATCCGTAACAAAAGAAAAAAGGTTTGGGCGGGATCGTGATTCGGGTCGGTAGACCATCGCAAGAGTCAGTACCGGAAAAAACACCTCGCGATGCCGCAGGGCGATCGCTTCTGACGCCGGTATCGTCGATGCGCAGCTTCTGGGGCCTGATGCGGGCCTACTGGGTCTCGGACCGCTGGAAAGAAGCCTGGACACTGACGCTGGTGATTGCGCTGCTCACCGCGCTGTCCAGCAAGGCCGGTGTCTGGTTCGCCGAAGCCTCCGGCGAACTGGTCAACTCGATCGCCTTCTTCCATGATGCGGCCAACACCACGCCGCTTCGCTCGCTGCTGGTCAATGCCGGCATCCTCGTCCTGCTGGTCCTGCTCAAGGACGCCGGCTTCACTGGCATCCGCAACCTTGTCTCAGCGACATTGCACCGCAAATGGCGCGGCTGGCTGGACAGCCGCTTCAATGAAGCGTTGCTGGATGGCAATCATACGCATTTCCATGCGCAGCATGCGTCGACCGGCAGCGGCGCGCCCGCCCCCGACAATATCGATCAGCGCGTCCAGGAATCCATCAAGGACATGACCGGCGGCGCCATCGGGCTCGCCATGGGCGTGCTGGGCGTCGCCACTTCGCTCTATTTCGTCGGCCAGAAGCTGCTCGAAAACTCCGTCGAGGTGAAGGGGCTGGAGTTCCTCGGCAACTATGGCAGCGCTGTCCTCGCCTTCCTGGCCGTCGCCACCTATGTGCCGCTGAACACATGGATCGCGGTCAAGCTCGGCGGCCTGCTCGAGCGCCTCAACGTCAGGATGCAGCAAGCCGAGGGCAGCTATCGCGGCGAGCTGACGACGTTCCTGCGCCGCAGCTTCCATGTCGCGGCGTCTCAGGGCGAAGGCGTGCAAAGGACCATGCATGGCCGGCTCTATGTCGATATCGACGGCACCTGGACGCGGCTGAACATCGTCAACACGGTCTACATGTCGTTCGAGCTGATCTACAATTTCATCGGCGCCCGCATTGTCGCCTACGGACCGGGCCTGGTGCCGTTCATCCACAACGGCCTTGATCTCAAGGGCTACATAACCGGCTCCGAACTGGTCAATTCGTTGATCGGCCAGTGTTCGTGGTTCATCCACGTCATGCCCGCCATCGCCACGCTGCGCGCCAACAGCCAGCGTGTCACCGAGCTGGCCAATGCGATCGAGAATGTCCAGCATCCGCAGGAATTCTACAGCCAGACCGGCCGCTCCGACTTCCACTATGCCAGCCAGAACCCGGTTTTCGGTCTGACCATCCAGAAGCTCGAACTGGCGCATCAGGGCGAGGATGCGACGCCCTTCCTCAGTGCCGCCAATTTGCGCTTCCGGCGCGGCGAATGGACCTTCCTGAAAGGCGAGTCCGGTTGCGGCAAGACTTCGCTGATCAAGGCGATCAACGGCCTGTGGCCCTATGGCCGCGGCACCATTGTCTTCCCCGAAGGCGTCAAGAGTTTCTATGCTGCCCAGGAGGTCAAGCTGCAGCCGGTGTCGCTGAAACAGCTAGTCTGCCTGCCCGGCTCCGAGCACGACCATGGCGACGCGCAGGTCGCATCAGCGCTGCACAAGGCCGGCCTGGGCGACTTTATCGAGCACATGGCCGACGAAAACCGCGAAGGCAAAAGCTGGGATCAGGTCCTGTCGGGTGGCCAGAAACAGAAGCTGGTGGTGGCCCGCATCGTGCTGCAGCAACCGGGATTACTGTTCCTCGACGAGGCAACCGGCGCGCTCGACCCCGATGGCAAAATTGCTTTCCACCAGGCCATCAAGGACAACTGCCCCGATGTCACGGTGATCAGCGTCATGCACGAGGCGGTGGCGCCGCGATCGATGACCGGCAGCGAATTCTATCACAGCATCGTCGCGATCGCCGACGGCGTCGCCACCAAGAAGCCGCTGGTTCCGACCCTGCCTGTGGAACTCACCACCATTCTCGCGCAGCCAAGGCCGGTCCCAAGGCCGGTCGAGGACAAGTGGCTGCGTTTCTCGCGCCGGCTAAAGCAGAAATAAAGACGCTCTGATCCGAGCCGGCCGTGTCATGCGGCGGCCTGCGATCACAGTCGCGCGATCTCGGCAACCCGCCGGCATTTTCCTTCCTCACCGCGATTGACACGGCAAGGCGCGCTCCTATGTTGCGCCCGCTTGCAGACAGTCAAACGCGAACCCGCAAGCGGAAAGGTCACCGCGCCATGCCTGGCGACAGTCACAGTCGAACGCAACCGCCGTCCGCCTAGACGTGACCTCTAATGGTTCATGTCCTGCCGGACGGCAAGGAGTGAGCCATGAACGAATTTACCGCCGTAGCGAGCGACGAGGCCGTCGCCATCGCCCGTATCCTAGCCAATGATCACGTCGCCGACATTGTCGAGGCCCTGAACAGGGAGCCGCGGGAAACCGCGACGGAACTGCTTTGTGAAGTGACGTTCGAGCGGCTGGTCGAGATCTTCGACCAGCCCGAACTCGACGGCGCGTCCGAACTCATGGAGGCGCTGCCGCGCGCCAAGGCGGGCAAGCTGCTCACCGCCATGTCGGTCGACCGCGCCGCCGACATCCTGCGCGAGCTCGACGAGCCGGCCCGTTCCGAGCTGCTCGGCGGGCTTGCACCACCGCTGCGCGTAACGCTGCTTTCCATTCTCGGTTATCCCGAAGGCAGTGCCGCATCGATCATGACGACGGAGTTCGTCAGCGTACCCTCGGACTGGACCGTGGGCCGCACGCTCGACTACATCCGCAAGGTCGAGCGGACGCGCGAGACCGTCTACGCGATCTATATCGTCGATCCGGAAACGCACCTGCTTGTGCGGTCGACCGGCCTGCGCCGGCTGATCACCGGTGAGCCGGACGACTCGATCATGACGGTGGCGCCGGATCGTGTTCCGGTGACGGTCAGCCCGCTGACCGATCGCGAAACCCTGGCACAGACGATCTCCAAATACGATCTGCTTGCCGTCCCGGTCGTCGATCACGGCAAGATCCTCGGCATCGTCACCATCGACGACATCATCGACACGATGATCGAGGAGACGACCGAGGACGTCCATCGTTTCGGCGGCATGGAAGCCCTCGACGAGCCGTATATGAAGATGAGCTTCCTCGCCATGATCAAGAAGCGCGGCGGCTGGCTGTGCGCGCTGTTCATCTCAGAGATGCTGACGGCCAACGCCATGCAAAGCTATGAGGGCGAGTTGGAGAAGGCGATCGTGCTGACGCTGTTCATCCCGTTGATCATGAGCTCGGGCGGCAATTCCGGCTCGCAGGCGACGTCGCTCGTCATCCGGGCGCTGGCGCTGCGCGAGATCGGTCTTCGTGACTGGTGGCGGGTGGCGCTGCGCGAACTGCCGACTGGCCTCGTGCTCGGCGCCATGCTGGGCGTGGTCGGCATCTGCCGCATCGCGCTCTGGCAATATATGGGCTTCTACGACTATGGCCCGCACTGGCCGCTGATCGCCACGACGGTCGGCGCGGCACTGGTCGGTATCGTCACCTTCGGTTCGCTGTCGGGGTCGATGCTGCCGTTCGCCTTGAAACGCATCGGCTTCGATCCGGCCAGCGCATCGGCCCCGTTCGTCGCCACGCTGGTCGATGTCACCGGGCTGGTGATCTATTTCTCGGTGGCGCTGGTGATCCTGCGCGGAACGCTGCTCTGAGCGGCACACCTGTCTCCGCCGCCGGCCATCGCCGGCGGGGGTTCCGACCTTCCCTGTGTCAGGCCTGCCTGCCATAGATCGCGTCGCGCAGTGCATCGGGGAAGGCGCCCGTCATGCCTGATATGGCGGTGTTGGTCAGCGTCACCACCGTCAGGTCGAGCGTCGGATCCACGAACCAGGAATGACCGTAGACACCGCCCCAGCGCCAGGTGCCGGCGGCCTGGGGCGTCGACGCGGCAAGCGGGTCGCGCAGGACGCCAAATCCGAGACCCCAGCCCCAGCCGGGCATGGTGGTCTCCAGGCCCGCTATTGCGTCCGTGGTCATAGCCGCTGCCGTTTCGGGGCGGATGACCGATCCACCCCTGGAACGCAGCGCCTCAAGAAGCTTGAGGACGTCGCCGGCGGTGCCGTTCATGCCGGTGCCGCCCGAGGCGAAAGACGCGGGATCGAAGACGCGCCCAGGCGAAAATGAGATGGCGCCATCGCCGAAGGGCACGCGATGTTGCTCGCCCATGGCGATGGCCTTGCCGGGTCCATCGGCGTAAGGCGTCACCAGCCGCGATCGATCGCGCACGACAAAGGCTGCGTCATCCATGCCGAGCGGCTGGACGACCAGGCGATCGACCAGCTCCGGCAGGGTGGCGCCAGTGGCTCTCGCCATGGCCTCGCCCAGCACATCCATCGCCACCGAATAGCCCCAGCCCGTTCCCGGCACATAGGACAGCGGCACCGAGGCGATGCGGCTGAGGTTCTCGGCCATCGAAAGGCCGGGCTGGTCAAGACCGTCGGAGATCCCGGCGCGATGATAGGGTCCGTCGGCTGCCTCGCGGAAGCCGTAGCTCAGGCCGGCGGTATGCGTCAGCAGCTGTCGCAGGGTGATGACGGGCTCGCTGCCGTCCGCCAGTTTCGGTTGGAATTCAGGGATGAATTTCGTCGTGGGATCGTCGAGGCCGATCACGCCGGCTTCGACAAGCGCAAGTGCCGCGGTCGCGACGACGGGTTTGGTCACCGACGCCAGCCGGAAGATCGCGTCCGCCGCCATCGGTTTCTTGGATTCGCGGTCCGCAAGGCCGGTGGCGCGGCTGTACAGGATTTCGCCGCGTCGGGCGACAAGGATCACGGCGCCGACAATGCGCTCCTCCTCGACAGCCCTGTCGACGACCTGATCGACGCGTCCGCCAAAGTCATGGTCGAGCGGTGCGGGCATTGATTGCTCCCTTGGCGACGAGCCAACCGGCATCAGCCGACGCGCTCGCCGTCCTTCACGCGATAGGTCGGCTTGTACATGGTGACCAGTTCTTCCGCCGCTGTCGGATGCACCGCCATTGTCCGGTCGAAATCATCCTTGGTCAGCCCGGCTTTCAGCGGAATGGCGAGAAGCTGCGCCATCTCGCCGGCATCCGGCCCCAATATGTGGGCGCCAAGCACTTTCTTCGACGCGCCATCGACCACCAGCTTCATCAGCATTTTCTCGTCGCGCCCGGACAGCGTGTGCCGCATCGGCCGGAATGTCGCGCGGTAGATCTCGATGTCGGGGAAGCGTTTGACGGCATCGTCCTCAGACAGGCCGACGGTGCCGATCTCCGGCTGTGAAAACACTGCGGTCGCGATCGTCTCGTGGTCGGGTGCGGTCGGGTTTCCCTTGAAGGCGGTTTCGATGAAACACATCGCCTCGTGGATCGCCACCGGCGTCAGTTGTACGCGGTTGGTGACGTCGCCGATCGCCCAGATGTTGTCGACGTTGGTGCGCGAGTATTCGTCGACCGCGATCGCGCCGGTCTTGGTCATCTCCAGACCGATGCCTTCCAGGCCCATATTCTCGGTGTTGGGAATGCGGCCGATGGCCAGCATCACCTGGTCGACCGTCAGCACCTTGCCGCCGCTGACGAGCGCGTCGAGCCGGCCGTCCGGCCGCTTGCGCACCCATTCGGATACGGAATGGCAGAGGATCTTTATCCCCTTCTTCTCCATCGTCTCGTGCAGCATGCGCCGCAGATCCATGTCGAAGCGGCTGAGGATCTCCTTGCCGCGATAGACCAGCGTGGTGTCGACGCCGAGGCCGTGGAAGATGTTGGCGAATTCGACGGCGATGTAGCCGCCGCCTTCGATCATGATCGCCTTGGGCAGCTCCTTGAGGTCGAAAGCCTCGTTGGAAAAGATGCAATGTTCGTGGCCGGGCAGCGCCGGATGCGCCGCCGGGCGGCCGCCGGTGGCGATCAGGATCTGGTCTGATGTGACGGTGCGATCTTCGCTGAGAAGATGCACCACATGCGGGTCGACGATCATGGCGCGCGAATGAAAAGCCTCGCCGCCGGCGCCCTCGACGTTCCTCTTGTAGATCGCCTCCAGCCGGCTGATCTCGCGATCCTTGTTGGCAACCAGCGTCTGCCAGTCGAAACTGGCTTCCGGCACCGTCCAGCCATAGCCGGCGGCATCGGCAAAATGCTCGGGAAATTGCGAGGCATAGACATAGAGTTTTTTCGGCACGCAGCCGCGGATGACGCAGGTGCCGCCATAGCGGTATTCCTCGGCGATGCCGACGCGCTTGCCGAGCGCGGCCGCCACGCGCGCCGCGCGCACCCCGCCCGAGCCGCCGCCGATGACGAAAAGATCGTAGTCGTAACCGGCCATGACGCGGCTCCCTAGGCTTCAGAAATGTGAGAGACAGGTAGGCCGCAAAACGTCAAAAGAAAAGCCCGGACAAGCCGGGCTTTTGCTGATGGCCGCTTGAGCATGATCCCGAAAAGTGGAATCCGGTTTTCTCGGACAAACGGAAACCGTTTGTCCAGAGATCATGCTCAAATAAAGAGCTAGAGCCCCAGGGCTCTAGGCCGTTTTGAAATGCAGGATCAGTTGTTGTCCGCGGGGGCCGCACCATCGGCCGGTGCTGCGTCATCCGCCGGAGCGGCTCCGTCCGCGGGCGCCGCTGGTGCTGCCTGCGCCTTTGCCTTGGCGGCAGCCGCCAACGTTTCGCCGACCTGCTGGGCAAGATCGCGACCGAGGCCGTTCTGCCAGATGTCGGCTGCCTTGACCAGGTCGCGGGTCACCGTCGGGCCGCTGTCGAGCAGCTTCTTGCCCGAATCGGAATTGTAGAAGGCGGCGATATCGGTCAGTTCCTTTTCGGAGAACACTTTTGCGTAAGCGAGTGCTGCTTCCTTCTCGAGGTCAGCGCGGCGCGAAGCCAGCGCCAGCGCCTTCTCGCTGATCGTCTTGCCGATCAGTTCCTGCATGTCCGGGTTCTTCTGGATGAGCTGCGACTCAAGCGCGGCGGCCGCCTGCGGCAGGATGTTGTCGAACGGGTCGGTCGCGTGGATCGCCGCGACGGCCGCGCGGGCGGCCTTCAGGTGCGATTCCGTGACATCCTGTGAAAACGCCGGCGAAGAGAAGGCAAGAACGGCCGAGGCCGCCAGAACGGCGCAAAGGCTGCGAACCCGGTTATGCAACATCATGATCGGTAGAACTCCCTGGTTTTCGGGCGGCATGGACGGTTTGTATACCGTCGCCGCCGGCGATGATGGCCGCTGAAGCCAGCCCGATGAAAAGACCATGCTCGACCACGCCCGGAATGGCGTGGAGAGCATTCGAAAGCGCTCTTGTATCCGGAATGCGGCCAAAAGATGCATCGAGGATAAAATGGCCGCCGTCTGTAACAAAAGCCTGGCCCCCCGTCATCCTCAATATAACCGGACCGGAAAGGCCGAGCTGTTCAGCCGCGGCGCCAATCGCGATTTCGGTTGCGCGCAGGCCGAACTTGTTGACTTCGATCGGCAGGGGAAAACGGCCGAGCGTCTCGACCATCTTCGACCGGTCGGCAATGACGATCATGCGCTGGGACGCCGCGGCGACGATCTTCTCGCGCAGCAGCGCGCCGCCGCCGCCCTTGATCAGGGTCAGCTCCGGATCGACTTCGTCGGCGCCGTCGACGGTGAGGTCGAGCTCGGGTGTTTCCTCCAGCGTCGACAACGGCACGCCAAGCTCACGGCAGAGCAACGCGGTGCGCTCCGAAGTCGGCACGCCGACGATGGTCATGCCGGTGGCGACCTTTTCGGCTAGCAGCCGCACGAACTCTTCGGCCGTGGTGCCGGTGCCGATGCCGAGCCGCATGCCGTCGCTCACATGGGCGAGCGCCGCCCGTGCGGCTTCGACCTTCAATTGCCTTGCATCCATGCCGCTTGCTGCCCCGAAACCTGACGTTTTGGGCTCCTAGCATCTTTGCCGGTCTGGTCAAAGCCCTTGGCAGTGGCCTGCTGCTGTTGGCGAGAGGCATGTTGTGCACGCGCGGACAATGAGCGCGGGCAGCCATGATAGGAATTTTTTCTTGATCCGGTGACGGCAGCTATGCTACATATTTGTCGATGGTGCTGATTTGCGCCAGCGACCCGCCGCCGTGGCGGGTTTTTCATGTCTGGCGGCTCGCCGCGAAATGTCCGGCTCTTGGGCTGCCTGAGCGAGCTTGCCAAGCCGGCTTGCCCCCAGTCAGCTTGCCATGACGCGTCGCAGCCTTTATCGCCTCCCCCTTGTACAAATCTGCGCAGGACTGACCATGACCCGACCGATCATCGTGTTCGACCTCGACGGTACTCTGATCGACACGGCGCCGGACCTGCTCGACAGTCTGAACCACAGCCTTGCCGCCAGTGCGCTTGCGGCGGTCGACGAGGCCGGCTTCAGGCGCTTTGTCGGTCACGGCGGCCGCGTGATGATCGAACGGGCGCACGCGGCCCAGCAGCGGTCGCTCGATGTCCAGGAGCACGACCGGCTGCTGAAACTGTTCCTCGACCACTACACGATCAACATCCCCGGCAAATCGCGCCCCTACCCCGGCGTCGTCGAGGCGATCGCGCGCTTCGAAGATGCCGGCTATCTCCTGGCCATCTGCACCAACAAATACGAGGCCAACTCGCTGGCGCTGATCGAGGCGCTCGGCCTGACCAGGCATTTCGCCGCAATCGCCGGACAGGACACGTTCGCCTTCCGCAAGCCCGACCCGCGCCATCTGATCGAGACCATCAAGCTGGCCGGCGGCGACCCGCATCGCGCGCTGATGGTCGGCGATTCGCAAACCGACATCGACACCGCCAAGGCAGCCGGCATTCCGGTGGTGGCGGTCGATTTCGGCTACACCGACCGCCATGTGCGCGAGTTCGAACCTTCGGCAGTGATCTCGCATTTCGACGCGCTGACGCTCGATCTGGCGCAGAAGCTGATCGCTGCTGCCGGAAACTGACCGGAAAGCGCCGGCGCCGGTCGGAGACGGGGCGGAAAGGACGGCAAATCCGATCCTTGTCGGAACGCCGGACACCGCCTTGACTTCCCCAGCCTGCCTCCCTTATATCGCGGCTCGCTTGGCCTTCGGGCAACGAGCGGGCGATTAGCTCAGCGGGAGAGCACACCCTTCACACGGGTGGGGTCGCAGGTTCAATCCCTGCATCGCCCACCATCTAGCCAACAAGATTGGTTGGATGATTTGGCTTCCATGGAAATCCCTGAAAAAAGCTGACTGGCGCGTGATCAGAAAAGACCGTCGGCGGGTTGGGCTTGTGGTGCAAGATCAGGCGCTATCGTCGAACGCCTCCCAACGGTCGATCCGGCCTTGCCAATAGACGATCTCCTTGCCGTCGATTTCCCAGGCGACCTCCCCGGCAAACGGAAGCCACATATTGCCGTGACGGCGATAGTCGGAGAAACGGCCGCGCCATGGCGTTGGCAGGATTGGTGCCGTGGCCGAACGCGGCCTGTCGGGCGCGAAGGCACCAGCAATCCTCCCGTCGCCGTCGAGGCTGAGCGTGACTTCGACCGCTGTTTCTCCCATACCGGCGCTCACGGCGAGCCTGTCGGGACCGTCTTCCCGCCAGCGCAGCGCGCTGTTGAGCAAAATAGCGTCGGGCGCCCAGGCAAGTTCGGCGAGGTATCGCATCAGCTCGCCGCGCATAAGCGCCGACGAGTGCTCGGCGCGGGCGAGCGGAATGACGCCAAGCGCCATGATATCAAGCTGCCCCTGGCCGCCTTTCAAGGCATCGCGCGCCGAGATCATACCAAAGGGACCAAACCGCGCCCGCCAATCGAAGGCACATTCGGAAGTCGAGATCGTCTGCGTTGCGGTAAATGACATCCAGGACGTGGCTTCAAGCTTCTGTTTCATCCGTCCTGTTTGCTTGAGCTTGACCGTCGTTCGGCTCGTGCCGGGTCTGACACCGAGCCGCAGCGCAAGGTCATGGACAGCGGCCGGCAACCGCTTCCCGATTAGAACAGCATCCTCAGCCATTAAGCGGCCTTCCTATCTTGACGCATTGCTCCACCTCGCGAGGGTGGCCGCTATCCCAGCCACATAGAGGGTACCGAAGATCAGCTTGTTGTGACGTGCAAGCCATTCTGGAAGGTAGATATCGAAGTTGTCGCGCCGCTCGTCGGTGTAGCGCGCGGCAACGGATGTGAGCGGGCATTGCCATCCGTTCAGGACCAGCACGAGCACCTCTACCAGGACGACACCGATCGATAGGGCGGCATGGACATAGTCGTCCCGCAAGGCGAACACCCAGATTGCGAGGATGCACGCGACGAAAAAGACCCAGACGATGGTGTGAATGACCTTGATGGTCACGAGCCGCGCCGCCGAGGAGGATGAGCCCTGCGCAGGAGCGTTCAAGATAGGATCACACTTTCCGCGGGCCGGCGTGCCGAAAAGGGGAGCGCGGCTCCATAGCCGAAGCGCATGACGAGATCAGGTCGCCGACCGGGCAGACCGACAAGTGCCGCCAGGTCCGGCCGCAGGCTGGCGACTTCGACGGGCTGGTTGATGAAAGCATGCTTGAGGCCGAGCGCGGTGGCTTGCAACGCGAAACGCTGGCAGGCGCGGCCCGCCAGGACCCAATGCTCACGGTCTTCCTTCCGCGCGACGAAGACGGCGATACCTGCCGAAGAGGCGAGTTGTCTTGCGTATTTTTCGTTCTCGGCTTTGGCTTTGAAAACGAGATCGAACATAATCGGACCAAGCCAGGCCGGAAGGGCGGGATTGCCGCTTGATGCACTGAAGAGGCCGTCACCGGTCAAGATCGCCTGCCGGGGGCTGAAGCGCAGCCAAGCCTTCAGCTCCCGCACGAAGGCGGCGTCGGCGATCTGCGCGGTGTTGCCCGCGAGGACCAGGTCGCGCACGCGCTCGATCCGTGCCCGATCCGTGGTCAGAACGAGATCGACGCCCGGCACGGCCGCAGCGGCGGAAAGTGTCTGCAAGTCGCGGTTGCAGACGGCTTTGCCGTCGTAGTCGCCGCGCGTTGATTGCCGCTTTGGGATCGCATCGAACAGAGCGGGCTCGGCAGGTGCCCCACCCCCGAACGTGTACATCACGCCACCGTCATTCTCCGGCCCGAAACTGAGTTCGCCCGGCCTGCTTCGGGCGCCGCAGGCAATGGCCAAATTCTCAGCCGCGCAGCCAAGGCTGGCGAAAAGATGGTGATTGTCGGGGTCAACGATAGCGATCTGTCGCGTCAAGTCGGGCAGGATTTCGATCCCGGCGTCGCTGATCCTGAACCGCCACGGCTGGGTGTTGTGGCTGTTCGCCGCCAGCGTAGCGTAGCGGATCAGGTCGCTCATCCCAGGCGCTTGCGTCAATGCCGAGCGGGTCGCGGCCACCGAGGCGTTGTAGTCCTCCATCGAACCCATGTTTCGGAGCCCTAAAAAGGCAACTCCGGCACCGGCGACCACGAGGGCGCCTCCGCCAACCAGATAATGCCGCCTGTTCATCGAATTGGCCGATCTGTCTTCGACAAGTGCGAAGCGGCCAGAAGTGACCGGTGCGGTTGTCTCTGGAAGACGTAACCGTCAAATGCGACATCGGTTCCCGATGATGCATCGCCTGGAAGAAACGGGCGGCTCTGCGCCGCGCTTCCATAGGCTTGACGAACGCCTCAGCAACTACAATCCGCCCCTTCCCCGCCAAAATTCTTCTGAGCGAAATTCAAGGCGCTGCTTTAGCTCGTGTAGCTCTGGAACTGGCAAACGTCCGAGCCGTTTCGGACCTTCATCTGCTCGAGATCCCAGAACGAAACCTCGATGCGGTCGTTGGCGCAATAGACCGTGTAGCGTTCCGGCTCCAGCGCTCGGGCTTTCTGCACGGGCACGGAAACGGCCGGGATGGAAAGCACTGACAGTGCAAGCATGACGATGTGACGTGTGCGCATTTAAACCCCCAATGAACCCGCCGGCCCACTATGGCCACGGATAGTGAAGCGGCGCATCGTGGTTTTTTGGTGCTCGGCCTTCTTCCGGACCGCGGTACGTCTGTGGGCCGAAGTGGCCCTGCATTCCAGCTGTGGAATAAAGGTAAAGTCGGCGATGTCTGGTTGTGCCGATGGGCCGGTCGAGCCACGGTCAGCGCTTCATCGAGTGCAGGATGGCCTGCATGTGCTCTTCCAGGTCGAGTTCACCCCGAGCCTCAGTGGTCAACAGGTAGTCGGCCTTGGCCCGGCGGTCGCCTCGGCTGATCGCAGGATAGGAGCAGATGGCCAGCAATGCTTCCTGTTCAATCCGGTCTGCCCTCTTGCGTTCGTGGCTGCTACTGCCCGCTTGATGAACAACCCTGTGAAGCCCGACATAGGTGGCTTCATGGGCCCCGATCAGCGCCCGCAATTCGGGTGAGGCATCTTCCCCTTCAGCAAACGTCGGTTCAATGACCGAGGCCACGGCGGTGAACGCAAGAAGTGTACGGCGGGTGACTTTGGGCATGCCTCATATCCTGCTGTCTGATCATGCAGGCACACCATAGCACCGGCGCAACGGTTCGAAGAGATGCCCTGGGACGTGACCACACTGTCTGCTGACAAAATGTATTCGCTCCCGCAGCTCGCCCTCCTGGCGGCAAGTGTGGCCTTAAGTCGCAACGATTGGCTTCCGAAAGCAGGGCCTCGGGCTTCATTGACGCGGCGACCAACACCATATTGTGATCCACAGCCCTCCAAAACGAGAGAAGCTCGCCCTGACGCGGTCGCACTGCGGCCGTCAGCCGGCAATGGCTATGAACCAGGAACCTGAAAAACCATGCCTGAAAATATCAGACTGACTTCGAGAGACGTCCCCCTCATTCAGCTAGGCCTCTATCAGTGCCGCTTCCCGGTGAGCGAAGACCGGTCAGTACCCGGCGGTTACCGTTTTTGTGCTGGGCCAACTTCGCCGGATCGCGTCTATTGCGATCACCACCACAGCATCGTGACCGCCGTCGACCCTCGTCGAACCCGTTCAGGTCTCCACCTCGCACAACGACGCGCCGCGTAAGTTAAGCGGGCGGTGGCCTTTCGAACAGGCAGCAAGCGCCAACATCCTATGGCCACGAATAGTGAAGTGGCGCATCCGTGGTTTTTTGGCGCATGGCTTTTTTCTTCCGGTTAACTGCAAATCAGCGCGCTGAATGGCCCTGCATTCCAGCTGCGGAACAAACCGGCACGCCAGCGAGTTTCTGTCCGAGGAAAATTGAGGGAAAGCCATGTCCAGATTTCTGCTGGCGACCAGCGTCGCCGTTCTTCTTGCCGTCGGGCCGGCTTTGGCCGCGGACGACGCTCCGCTGCCGCTGCCCAATGCCAAGAAATTGTCGGAGATCATCGCCAAGGTCGAACAACGCGACGGCTTTCGCTATGTGAAAGAGGTCGACTGGGATAGTGGCGCCTACACCGTCACCTACTACACGGCGGACAAGGCAAAGGTCGAAATCACCTACGATCCGGTGACGGCCGAGCCAAAATAAGGGTTCGGCCGCAAGGCCCGTATCCGACGCGAATGCGCTGGCGCATTCTCGACCACAGGGCAATCGCTTCAGGTTTCAAATTCGTCAGCCTTTCCGAGCGTTGGCGCCGCCCCTCTCCTGCCTGCCGGCATCCTCTCCCCGTATAGTGACGGGGAGAGGGGCGCTCTAATCGCCGATTTCGCCAATCACCAGCGTCGCCAGAATGGTGCTGAAGTTGCGGCCAGCCTCCTTCTCCCCGTCACTATACGGGGAGAAGTGCCCGGCAGGGCGATGAGGGGCAGCGCCGACTTCGGCGATCGATGGTTTCAGCTACAAGTCGAACTTGTCATTTGTCTGAAGCGATTGCCCTGGCCTCGCCCCAAATTGTTCACTCTTGGAGTATGAAGTGAAACCAGGGCGCTGGCGGCGCCTTGGGCAATCCTGTCGGCTTGGGGGCAAGCATGCGATATTCCGTTCGAATCTTTTCTTTGCTTGTGCTCGTTACCTTCCTGGCCGGCGGCATCCTGGGTGCCGCTCCGGCGCTGGCCGACGGGCCGTCCTTCGACTGCGGCAAGGCACGTCTATCGGCGGAAAAGGCGATCTGTGCCGACCCGCAGCTGTCGGCCATCGATGTGCTGATGTCAAAGGCGTTCAAGGATTTCGAGCCGGCGTTCGGCGGCGACAAGCGCATGATCGCCCGCGGGCTGATCGCCGACCGCAATGCCTGCGGGGGCGACACGGCCTGCATCGTCAGCGCGCAGAACAACGCGCTGCAAACCTATGGCAATGCCCAGTCATGGGTGCAGGATTACAACATCGCGCTGATGGGCAAAAAGGCGCTGGAAGCCGCGGCACACAACCCGGCAGGGACCGACCAGCCCCTGCCCCTAGGGATCGGGCAATGCGCGTCCACACACATCGAGACGCTCACCACACGGCTGGGCGACGACCCGCTGGAAACGGCCGGTCCCGAAGCGGGCAGCGCCGCGACATTCACCAATGGCGGCACCGCCGTCTCCTATGATCGCGAACCTGGCCTGGTCGCCTCGAAGGTCGGCGAACCGGTCGAGATGTGCCTGATCTCGATTCCCAGGGATTGTCCGAAGGACGATGAGCGCGGTCGGGTTTACTACGGCATCGACCTCGCCATCAAAGGATCATGGGCCCTGCCCGACTCGCAGCATTTGTGCGGCGGCGCCTGAATAGGCCACTTGGTGTTTCGCGACAGCCGCCAAGGGCGCCTCCCCTTGCGTCAGTCTCGCTTTGATGGCTGACTGCGGCGCTAGACGCCGCATTGGGGGATGGGCATGGCGACGGCGAAGCATGTACTAAAGCGCGTGTTGATGATGTTAGCCGGCTACTTTGTGTCGGTGCTGGTTGGCCTGATCGCCATCGCGGTCATCTATGCCGCGCTCAGTTCCTTGCCCAACGCGCCCGATTATTTCGACGTCATGGGCGTTTCGCCGATCGCGGTCCTGGTGGTGCCGCCGCTCGGCATGTTCGTCTATTTCCTGACGATTGTGGTGACCGCGCTGCAGACGCTGATCTTCGCGCTGATTGCCGAGTTCTTCTCGTTGCGCAACTTCCTGCTGCACATGGTCTTCGGCGCCGCCGCCGCGGTCGGCGGTTTCGCCCTGATCTGGCCGAGTGCGCCGGAGGACATGGACCCGGAACGCTGGGCCGACATCGGCATCATTGCCGCTGCCGGCCTTGTCGCCGGGTTGCTCTATTGGCTGATCGCTGGGCGGGACGCCGGCTTCCGGCGACCGCTGTCCGAGCGATAGAGGCCGAGGGGCTTCTTGACTCAACTCGACGGCGAACGCACCGCCTCGGTGGCGTCCAGGGCCTGCTTCAGCCGTGTGTCGCGGTCGTAGACGTCGCCGAAATACTCGACCTTGCCGGACAGGTCAGGCCAGGCGGTGAAATAGGCGACATAGACAGGGATCGTGCGTGTCACATTCTCGGTCGAGTGGCCGTGCTTCAACTTCTCGGCGATGTCGTCCACCGAGGTGCCGAGCACCGCGGCCGCCATGCCGCGCGGGTCCTGCAGCCGCACGCAGCCATGGCTGAGCGCACGCATGTCTTGCTTGAAGAACGATTTCTGCGGCGTGTCATGCATGTAGATCGCGTGCTTGTTGGGGAACAGGATCTTCAGCTCGCCCAGCGCATTGGCCTCGCTCGGCTGCTGGCGCACGCTGTAGGGGATGTTGGCGCCATAGGCGCCCCAATTGACCGCCGACGAAGGGATGCGCTTGCCGCGCGAATCGGTCACCTCATAGCCGGCCCGGTCGAGATAGCCCGGATCGTTGCGCAGTCTGGGCAGCATCTCGTTGACGATGATCGACTGCGGCACGCCCCAATAGGGATGGAAATCGACCTGCTTGATCTGGTCGTAGAAGAAGGCGGTCTGGTTGGTGGTCCGGCCGACGACCACACGCGTCTTCAGCTTCTCCTCGCCATTGTCGATGTAACTCGCGGTGAAGGCCGGCTGGTTGATGAAGACACGCGGGCTGCCGAGATCGGAGGGCAGCCAGCGCAGTTCTTCCAGCGCCACTTCCACCTTCAGCAGCTTGTCGGCCTTGGATGTTCCGGCCAGCGTCGCGACGGTGCGCGGCCCGATGACGCCGTCGCCCTTCATGCCTGCCTTTTGCTGCACGGCCTTGATGATCGGAACCAGTTCCGGGTCATAGACTTCGCTGGTGGCCAGCCTCGACAGGACCTCGCCATAGGCGCCGCCCGTCTCGTCATCGAGATTGCGCGCGATCAGTGTCAGCAGCTTCGGCAGTTCGGGGCTGGTTTCGCCCGGCTTCAGCAGCAGTTTGGGGTCGACGACGATTTCGTTTTCCGCACTGGCCTGCAGGGATTCCAGTTCGACGCGCAGCGCCTGGTATTCCGCATTCTGCGGATGCCGCGATTCGAGATAGGTGCGCACTTCCTGGGTATGCGCCAGCGTCTTCAGCACGCCTTGCAAGTCGAGCGGCTTGGCCGGGAAATCATAGTAGCCGGTCATGCGGTTGGGCTCGACGCGGCCGTTCTGGGCGTCATGGGCATAGCGCAGCACGCGCGCCGACAGCGCCATCTCGAAGCGGACGAGCTCTTTCAGTTGCGCATTGGCGTCAGCCGTCGATGTTCCGGCGGTTGGCACTTCGACCGTGTAGTCGGCGGGTGTGAGGCCATAGCTTGCAGCCTCGCCAAGGACGCGCACCGCATCCTGCGCACGGCTGTTGAGGCTGGTTCCGGTTACCCAGATGAAATCCGGATTGGCCGAGTAATAGGCGATCAGCGCCTTGGCGATATCAGGCTCGGCGTAGAGTTCGTAGTCACCCAAGCTGGCAACCGCATCACGAAACGCAGCACCCGTGGCTGACGGAACGAAGGCAGCGTCCTGCGGGGTCGCCGGCTGCGGCGCTGCAGTCAGCGCCGAGAAGTCGATGCGGACCAGCCGATCGGCCTTGTAGGTGTAGTAGGACGGGCTGCTGATTTTCACACCGCCGCCGGCGCCGGCCGGGGCTTTTGGCTTGTGCTTCGGTGGCGGTGGCGGAAACTCGCCTTGCGGCGCGCGCTTGACGCCGCCGCCGAAAAGCATGTCGAAGAGCCCCTGCGCGCCTGCCTGAGGCACACCGAAAGCGAGCGTCGCCGTGATCGCCATCAGCGGCATCACGGTTGCTTTGTTTCCGAGGAATTTCATGGATCACCCGCTCCGGTCGCAACCGGTTCCCGTTCCGCACGCTCGATCGTCCCGCTCACCGCATGGCGGATGTAAGGCGCGACTATACTGATTCATACCGATTTCGTTAAGCTTTCATAAATTTTGGAACGCCTGTTGCAGAACGGTTTCACAACATCGTGACGGCTGGAGCAGAAGGTGTTTCCGCTCCAGCCGTGAAATCCCTTGCGGATCAGGCGTTGGCGCCGCCATCGATGGTCAGCGCGGCGCCGGTCACGAAACGGCCCTCCGGGCCTGCCAGCCAGGCGACCATGCCGGCGATGTCCTCGGCCTTGCCGAAGCGCGGTGTCGCCATCTTCTGGCGCTGGTGTTCGGCATGCGGGCCATCGGCCGGGTTCATGTCGGTGTCGGTCGAGCCGGGATGAACGACATTGGCGGTGATGCCGCGTGGGCCGAGGTCGCGCGCCAGCGCCTTGGTCAGGCCGACCAGCGCCGCCTTGCTGGTAGAATAGGCGGTGAGGCCGATGTCCGTCGCCCGTTCGGCAAGATTGCTGCCGATCGAGATGATCCGGCCGCCCTCGCCCATATGGGCCGCCGCCGCCTTGGAGGCGATGAAAGAGGCTCGCAGATTGACCTCCATGGTCTCATCGAAATCGGCCAGCGACAATGTAGCGATAGGAGCCGCGCGCCAGATGCCGGCGCTGTTGACCAGGATGTCGAGCCGGCCAAAGGCACTCGCGGCGTCATCAACCGCCCTGTCTATGGCGGCGGCATCGCGGCTGTCGGCCTTGATCGCGATGGCGCGGCCACCCTTGGCCTCGATGTCGGCGACAACAGCACGGGCCTGATCCTCGCCATGCACATAAGTCAGCGCGACACTGGCGCCATCGGCCGCGAGACGTCGCGCAATCGCCGCACCGATGCCGCGACTGCCGCCGGTGACGATCGCGGCCTTGCCGCCCAGTTGGTTGGATGACATCGATTTCTCCTTTTTGTAATGATCGATACATAAATATCTGTCAGCCTTGCCCGTCGGCGTCAACTGAATTATGTATCGATCAACACAGAAAAGAGCATCATGTCGGAACGAGGCCGCCCCCGCACCTTCGATCGAACCTCTGCATTGCGCTGCGCGATGGAGGTCTTTTGGGCGCGTGGCTACGAAGGCGCGTCGATGAGCGAGCTGACCGCCGCCATGCGCATCAACTCGCCCAGCCTCTATGCCGCCTTCGGCAGCAAGGAGGCGCTGTTCCTCGAGGCGACGGAGCTTTATTCGCGCACCGAGGGCGCCGACATCTGGCTGGCGCTGGAGGAAGCACCGACCGCGCGGCTGGCGATCGAACAATTTCTGTGCCTGACGGCGAAAGCCTATGCGCAGACCGATCGCCCGCAGGGCTGCCTGGTCGCGCTTGGCGCGCTGCATCAGGATTCGAGCCGCGGCGCCATCTGCGATGATCTGCGCCGCCGCCGCGCCGAAAACCATAGCGCGCTGCAGAAGCGTCTCGAGCGCGGCGTTGCCGAAGGCGAACTGCCGGCGGATTTCGACGCCAGCGCCATCGCGACCTTCTTCGCCACGGTTCAGCACGGCATGTCGATCCAGGCACGCGACGGGGCATCGTACGCCGCCCTGCTGGCGACGGTGGCTGGGGCCATGGCTGCCTGGAAGATGTTGGCCGGCACCGACGCAGCGTGACAAACGCCCGCCAGTGTGCTCGAAATTCGCCGGCAAGGCCGGGAGGGACGAGAGCGTGAAAAAGGGTTATCGCGAACTGCTGGACGAGGCGAACGCCGAGATTGAAGTGGTTTCGCCGGAGGAAGCAGCCGGACTGCTCGACGATGAAGACACCATTTTCGTCGATCTGCGCGACCCTCGCGAGGTGGAACGCGACGGCAGGATTCCCGGCGCCAAACATGTCACCCGAGGCATGCTGGAATTCTGGATCGATCCCGAAAGCCCTTACCACAAGCCATTCTTCGCTTCGGGAAAGAGCTTCGTCTTCTTCTGTGCAGGCGGCTGGCGCTCGGCGCTGGCCACCAAGACGGCGCAGGACATGGGGCTTTCGCCGGTCAAGCACATCCTCGGCGGCTACACCGCCTGGAAGGCCGCCGGACTGCCGGTCGAACCCGGTGAAAAGAAGAAGTAAACTCGATCGACGCTCAATGCAGCAGCGACGGCTCGCGATGCGTCACGAAGCCGACCGCGCGTTCGATCACACCCTTGTCCGCAAGGATACGGCGGTGGCCGAGCCCATCGGCCCAGTAGAGCCGCACATGGCCGCCTGCGCCGGCATAGCGCCTTGCATGATCGGCCGAGACTTCGCGGTCGTCTTGTGCGTGGATGACCAGAGTTGGCACCGGCGCCTGGGCGAGTTGGCGGTCGCCGGTGAATTCGTGCAGAGGCCTGCCGGAAAGATGTTCGACACGGTCCGCCATGGCGACCTGCGAGCGCGGGCCGACATTGAGCATGCGGCTGAAGTCGGCAAAAATCGCCGGCAGGGAACTTGGCGCCGCAATCAGCACCAGTCGTCCGGCCGCCAGTGGCGGAATGTTCTTGACCGAACCGGCGATGGCATTGGCGGCGACTGCGCCGCCGAAGGAATGACCGACCGCCGCCACGAACGGGCCGAACCATTCGCCGGCAACCCGCACCGCATCCACCGCATTGACCATGTTCAACCGCCGGCCCTGCGACTGGCCGTGGCCAGGCAGGTCAAGCGAAACGACCCTGTAGCCGGCGGCACGATAGCCTTCGATCAACGCGCGCATATATTCGGTGCGTGAGCGCCAGCCATGGACGACAAGCACCGTGCCGGCGACTGCCCTGCCCGGCTCCGGTCGGAACTCGTGCACAATGACGCAGCCGGTCGCGGTCTTCAGCCGGTGATGACGCGCCTCGGTCATGAACTCGGCAGCACGGTCGATGGCGCGGCGTTCGCCGTCGCTGAGCGCCTTGACGCTTGGCGTGCGGCAGAACAATTCGAACGCCGCGCGCCCGGTCAGGCGTGGCGCGACACGCTCGGCCGCACCAAACACGCCCCGGATGACCTTCAGCCCGAATGATGCCATAGTGAGAATCCATCCATACGTTCAAGCATGAACATAATAGTTCAAAGATGAACAATAAACAAGAGCTACCTTGGGACAACCCGCGTTTTCGCAACTGGGTCGCGGTGGCGCGCGCCTGCCATGTGCTGGAACGCACGCTGGCGGTGAAGCTCGCGCCGCTCGACCTGAAGCCGGCGCAGCTCGACGTGCTAATGAACCTCTACCGCCATCCCGGCATGTCGCAGCACGACCTTGCCCGCAAGCTGCTCGTCGGCCGTTCCAACATCACCATGCTGCTGCCGCAGCTGGAAGCGCGCGGCCTGCTGCGCCGCGAAGGCGATGAAAAGGACAAGCGAATCTTGCGGCTCGCCCTGACGGAAGCCGGCGAGGCGCTGCTGATGCAGGCGCTGAAAGTGCATATGGCGCTGATCGAGAAGGCGATGAGCCAGTCGACACCGGAACAGTGCGACATGATCGGCGATCAGATGCGCAAGATCTATGAGGTTCTGAAAGAGGCTTGAGCGCTCCTTTCAGCCCAGACTTACCACATCGTCTTCTTCGCCCGCTCCGGCCATTCCTTGTCGTAGGTCTCGCCGTCGATGGTCTTGCGGCTGGTGATTTCCAGGATCCGTCCGGGTGTCGGCAGCGACTTCGGGTCGACATGCCTTGCCGGATTCCAGAGCTCGGAGCGGACAATGGCGCGGGCGCATTGGAAATAGACCGAATCGACATCGACAACGGTCACCGAGCGCGCGGCCTTGCCGTCCACCATGAAGGAAGCACACAGCGCTGTATCCATGGTGATATGAGCACGACCATTGACGCGCAGCGTCGTGCCGGAGCCCGGCACCAGGAACAGCAGGCCGACGCGTGGATCGCGGATGATGTTTCTGAGCGAATCGGCGCGGTTGTTGCCGCGACGGTCCGGCATCATCAGCGTTTTCGGATCGTGAATGCGCACGAAGCCGGCGAGATCGCCGCGCGGCGAACAGTCCAGCCCCTCCGGCCCGCCGGTCGCCAGCGCGACGAAAGGCGAGGCTTCGATGAAGGCGGCATACTCTGGAATGACGTGGTCGAGTTCCTTGACCAGCGAGGCCTCGCCTGGGACGCCATAGAGCGCCTCAAGTTGCTCGACCGTGGTGATGACGGACATCTTTTCATCTCCAAACCTTTGCCGGCGCTACTCCAGATGTGTGACGTCTTCACGACACCAGCACGCCCAAGGCTAGCGGTCCCGGCTCAGGCCCTTTTCCGCAAGCTCGGCGAGATAGGCGTCCCAGCGCGCATCCTTCTCGTGGCCGAGCGTGTGCAGGTAATTCCAGGTGAAGATACCGGTGTCGTGGAAATCGTCGAAGGTGATGCGCACGGCGTAGTTGCCGACCGGCTCGATCTTCAGGATCGCCACATTGCGCTTGCCGGGAACCGTCACCCGCTGTTCGGGCGAATGGCCCTGCACCTCGGCCGATGGCGAGGCGACGCGCAGCAGTTCCGCCGGCAGTTCGAACGGCCGATGGTCGGGAAAGGTGACGGACAGCAGTTTGCGGTCCTTCGAGACCCGGAGTTCTTTCGGTGCGGTCATGCTGTTCGATCCCGTATCATCCACTCTCCCTACGCCGCTTCTCCAAACGGGAAAAGCCTGTTTCAGGCCTACCGACATGCGATGTCGGCGCAGAGATGTTACCAAAGATCGAGAGGCGGTATCTTGAATGAACGGTCGGATCGTATCACATAGCGGTATATAACGACGCCGTTCACGGCCACGGAAAGCGTTTGAAGCATGGACATGATCGACCCTTTCGGTCGCACGATCAGCTATCTCAGAGTGTCGGTCACCGACCGCTGCGATTTCCGTTGCACCTATTGCATGGCCGAGGACATGGCCTTCCTGCCGAAGAAGGACCTGCTGTCGCTGGAAGAACTCGACCGGCTCTGCACGGTCTTCATCGAAAAGGGCGTCAGGAGATTGCGCCTCACCGGCGGTGAGCCACTGGTGCGCAAGAACATCATGCATCTGGTGCGCCAGCTGTCGCGGCATCTCGACAGCGGCGCGCTGGAAGAACTGACACTGACCACCAACGGCTCGCAGCTGTCGCGCTTTGCCGCAGAACTCGCCGATTGCGGCGTCAAGCGCATCAATGTCTCGCTCGATACGCTCGATGCCGACAAGTTCCACAAGATCACTCGCTGGGGCCATCTCGACAAGGTCATGCAAGGCATCGATGCCGCGCAGGCGGCCGGGCTGAAAGTCAAGCTCAACGCGGTGGCGCTGAAGGATTTCAACGACGCCGAGCTGCCCGAGATGATGCGCTGGGCGCACGGCCGTGGCATGGACCTGACGGTCATCGAAACCATGCCGATGGGCGAAATCGACACCGACCGCACCGACCAGTATCTGCCGCTTTCGCTGCTGCGCGCGTCGCTGGAGCGACAGTTCACGCTGACCGACATCCCCTTCAAGACCGGCGGCCCGGCCCGCTACGTCCATGTCGCCGAAACCGGTGGACGGCTCGGCTTCATCACGCCGATGACGCATAATTTCTGCGAGAGCTGCAACCGCGTCCGGCTGACCTGTACCGGCACCCTCTATATGTGCCTCGGCCAGGAAGACGCAGCCGACCTGCGCTCGCCCTTGCGCGCCTCCGAAGGCAACGAACTGGTCGCCGAAGCGATAGACGAAGCGATCGGCCGCAAGCCGAAAGGCCATGACTTCATCATCGACCGCCGCACCAGCCGCCCTTCGGTGTCGCGCCATATGAGCGTCACCGGCGGCTGATCTTCCCGCCGATCTGTGCAAGACTTGCCGTACGGCCATCGACTTCGGGGCAAGACATGCGGCGGCTCTTTTCAATCGGGATGTTTTTCGCTTCGATCGCGGCATGCACCGCGGTTGCCGCACCGTCCACTTATGTGAATGAGCGCTTCGGCACCATCTGCACCTTCCCCGACGAGATCTTCACCGAGCGCCAGCCCGAGCCCGACAATGGCGACGGACAGGTGTGGCTGAGCACCGATGGCGCCAGCCTGATCTGCTCGGGCATCCTCAACATCGACGACGATACGCCGAAAGGCTTTGTCGCCGCGGAGAAGGCGAGCAAGGAGCCGGGCTACAAGGTCACCTACAGCAAGGCCGGCAAGGACTGGGCAGTGCTTTCGGGCTTGAAGGATGGAAAGGTCTTTTACGAGCGGCGCCTGTTTGGCAAAGATGGTGTCATTCGCACGGTCTGGCTCGACTATCCGCCGGCCTGAAGTCGAAATACGACCCGCTGGCCGGGGCCATCGCCGGTAGTCTCAAGGGGCCGTGAAAATTAGGGGCATGAGAGTTTTGGCGACCATGAGCATTTTCGGCCACACAGCGAACAAATCCTTGTCCGCAAATGTTCAGCTGATTTACCGGTGGTATTTTCACGCTTAGCCTCCGACTCGTAGCGGTCTTTCGCTCTGTGGGGGTTACATCATGCGCAAACTCATTCTTTCTCTTGCCTTGCTTGGTCTCGCGGCACTGCCCGCTGCGGCCCAGTCGATCGGCGGCACCTATACGGTCGCCGGCACCAACTTCGATGGATCGCCCTATGGCGGCGAGGCAACCATCACACTCACCAGCGGAACGACCTGCACGATCCACTGGGAGACGGGCGGCTCATCGTCCGACGGCATCTGCATGCGCAACGATGACGCCTTCTCCGCCGGCTATGTCATGGGCAAGGATATCGGCCTCGTCGTCTACAAGATGATGGACGACGGCTCGCTGCATGGTCTGTGGACCATCGCCGGCAAGGAAGGCAATGGCACCGAGGTGCTGACGCCGAAGAAGTAAGTTCTGCCGCCATTGCAGGCGATCTTCTGAGCTACAAACAAGGCTGTGGCCCAGCCCTTTGCTGTTGCTGTTTCATGCCCGGCTGTTACAGGCTTGCTGCAAAGCGGAACCGGTTGTCGTCTTGCCCCTGTCTCCCAATCTTCGCGGCGCGTTGTTCATGATGGTGGCGATGGCCGGCTTCTGCCTCAACGACGCCATCACCAAATACTCGTCTGAAACGATGAACATGGCGCAAGTGATGTTGATCCGTGGCGCGTTCGCTTCGCTTTTCGTCGGCTTGCTCGCCTGGCAGCGCGGCGCGCTCGCCCGCCCGAGCTCGATGCTGCAGCCTCTGGTGGCCTTGCGCGTGATCAGCGAGGCCGGCGCAACGGTGAGTTTCCTCGTCGCCCTCGCCCATTTGCCGATCGCCAATGTTTCGGCGGTGCTGCAGGCGCTGCCGCTGGCGGTGGCGATGGGGGCGGCACTTGTCTTTGGCGAGGCTGTCGGCTGGCGGCGCTGGCTGGCCATCGCCATCGGATTTGCCGGCGTGCTGATCATCGTGCGGCCGGGCTTCGAAGGGTTCAGCATCTACTCGCTGTCGGCGCTGGCCAGCGTCGCCTGTTGTGCGGTGCGCGATCTCGCCACCAAGCGGATTCCCAAGGCCATTCCGACATTGCTGGTGTCGACCGCGACCGCGCTTGCCATGACAATTGTCGGCGCGGCGCTGTTGTCGCCGATGGGGGGCTGGACACCGATGACGGGCAACAGCACCGCCCTGTTGGCTTTGGCTGCTGTTCTGGTGCTGATCGGCTATCAGTTCATCATCATGGCGATGCGGGCGGGCGACATCTCCTTCATAGCGCCGTTCCGCTACACGGCCCTGATCTGGTCGATCCTGCTTGGCCTGTTCATCTTCGCCGATATTCCCGATCTGCCGATGATCGTCGGCGCGACGATCATCATCGGCTCCGGCCTCTATGCGCTCTACCGCGAGCGGGTGGTCGGCCGGCGAAAGATCGTCGCCGAAAGCACCGGGCCGAGCATGGTGCCCGACGGAATCTAGCCAGGTCATCTGAAGGTTCTTGTGATTTCCGGCGGCTGGCGTACAGGCTTCATGGCATGAAGCGAGACATTGCGGGGATCATTCTGGCCGGGGGCCAATCAAGACGGATGGGCGGTGGAGACAAGAGCCTGTTGCCGCTTGGCGGCGGCTGCGTGCTTGACCAGGTCGTCTCGCGCTTTGGCCGGCAGACTACCCCCCTGGCGCTCAGCGCCAATGGTGATCCGGCACGATTCTCGCGCTTTGGCCTGCCGGTGCTTGCCGACATGGTGAGCGGCTTTGCCGGGCCGCTTGCCGGAATCCTGACCGGCCTCGAATGGGCCGTTGGCAACACGGCTTGCAAGGCGATCGTCACCGCTGCCGGCGACACGCCCTTCCTGCCGCTGGATCTCGTCGAACGGCTGGCTGCGGCCACCGATCAAAGTCCAGGTTCAATTGCCGTCGCTTGCTCGGCCGGCAAACGGCACCCGACTTTCGCGCTCTGGCCGACGGACTGCCGAGACGCCTTGCGGCACTTTCTGGTCGACGAGGACAACAGGCGGGTGTCGGCTTTCATCGACCGGCACGGTTTTGTCGAGGTGGAATTCCCGATTCTGCAATCGGCCGGGGTCGACCCCTTCTTCAACATCAACGACCCTAATGATCTTGTCTCTGCCGAGCGTCTGTTGCAGAGCATGAAGCCATGAACAGACGCATCTTCGGCATCACCGGCTGGAAAAATTCCGGCAAGACGACATTGACCGAAAAGCTGGTCGCCGAGCTTGTCCGGCGCGGCTGGAAAGTGTCGACGGTGAAACATGCCCATCATGACTTCGACATCGACAAGCCGGGCGCCGACAGTTTTCGCCATCGGCAAGCCGGCGCTACCGAAGTCGCGATCGTCTCCGGCGTTCGCTGGGCACTGATGCATGAGCTGCGCGGTGAGGATGAGCCGACTTTGGAGACTATCTTGTCGCGGCTTGCGCCATGCGACCTGGTGCTGGTTGAGGGCTACAAGCGCGAAGCCCACCGCAAGATCGAAACCCGCCGGCTGGAAGCGAAGGACCGCACGCCGCTTTCGGCAGGGGATCCCAACATCGTCGCCGTCGCCGCCGATTTTGCGGCTGAAGGCGAGCATCTGCCGGTGTTCGATCTCGACGATGCAAAGTCGATAGCCGACTTCATCGAGCGCGCCACTGGGCTCGTTGCTTGAGCGCTGACGCAGCGGCAGAATAGCCTTGCCCATTTTTGTGGTTTTGCAGTTGCTTTTTTCTTTGAAAGAGTGGGAGTATCGCGCCAGCGGGCGGTCAAAAGCACCGCCCCACAGAGCCGTTCGGAACGACGGCCGGGATCATAAAGAGAGGACTATCATGCGTATTTCACTGCGTATCGCGCTTGCCGCATCGGCCGCGCTGCTGACGCTCGGCGTAGCCCAGGCCCAGGAAAAGACCCTGCGGATCGGCACCGAAGGCGCCTACCCGCCATTCAACAATTTGACGTCCGACGGCCAGCTCGTGGGCTTCGACATCGACATCGCCAAGGCGCTTTGTGATGAGATGAAGGTCAAGTGCACCTTCGTCGCCCAGGATTGGGACGGCATCATTCCAGCTCTCCAGGCCGGCAAGTTCGACGCCATCGTCGCTTCGATGTCGATCACGCCCGAGCGCAAGGAGAAGGTCGACTTCTCGAACAAATACTACAACACGCCGTCGGCGCTCGCCGTGCCCAAGGACAGCACGCTGAAAGGCGTGACCAAGGAAGATCTCGCCGGCAAGTCGATTGGTGTCGCCACCACGACCACGCATTTCAACTATGCTTCGAAGACCTACACCGACAGCACCGTCAAGGGCTATCCGAGCAGCCCCGAGGAGCAGGCAGATCTTGCCAATGGTCGTCTCGACGCCATCGAGGACGATATCGTCGTGCTGCAACAGTGGCTGGATTCGCCTGATGGCGCTTGCTGCAAGATTCTCGGCCAGCCGTCGCCGCAACCGGTCGAGATTTTCGGGCCGGGCGCCGGCATTGCCGTACGCAAGGGCGAGACCGATCTGGTCAACAAGCTCAATTCGGCCATCGATGCCATCCGCGCCAATGGAAAATACAAGGAAATCAACGACAAGTACTTCAAGTTCGACGTCTTCGGCGCCGAGTCCTGATAAACCAGGGGTCAAGACGGCGGGGAATTTCCCCGCCGTCTTTCTATTCGTCTCGGGAACGCCGTGGAGATAAGACCGGTCAATGCCAGCCCAGAGCATATGGACACTTCTCAGTTGGGGACCCGATGGCTGGCTTGACGATATCGCCTATGGCGCACTGATCACCGTCGCGCTTGCGCTTGCCACGCTGCCCATCGGATTGACGATCGGCTTTTTCATTGCCCTCGCCAAGCAGTCCGAAGAACCTTCACTGCGCCTTGCCGCCAACATCTACACCACGGTCTTTCGCGGCCTGCCGGAGCTGGTGACGCTTTTCCTGTTCTTCTTCGGCATGCCGATCCTGCTGCAGCATCTCATCCGGTATTTCCGGCCTGACGCCACCATCGACGTCAACAGCTTCGTCGCCGGCATGATCGTGCTTGCACTGATCTTCTCGTCCTATGCCAGTGAGGTTTTCCTCTCGGCCTTCCGCGCCATACCGAAAGGCCAGTACGAAGGCGGCTATGCCATCGGTCTTTCCAACTGGCTAACCATGCGCAAGGTGATCGTGCCGCAGCTGCTGCGCATCGCCTTTCCCGGCCTAGAGAACTGCTGGCTGAGCTTGCTCAAGGACACCTCGCTCGTGTCGGTCGTCGGCCTCGCTGAAACGCTGCGCAATGCCAGCATTGCCGCCCGCGTCACCAAGCACGCTTTCCTGTTCTTTGGCGTCGCCTCCCTGGTCTTTCTTGGCCTGGCCGTCGTGTCGTCCTTCGCCACCAGCGCGATTCTGCGCTCGCTTGGCCGGCGGGAGGCCCAGCGATGAGCGCCACGGCCACAATGGTCGAACGGCCCCCGCCACGGGCACGCGGCTGGCCGCGCAGGCGTATCGTCGGTTATGCGCTGGTCTGCCTGTGGATTTTGTTCGGCATCGGCATCGTCAGCTATCTGGTCCTTGCCTGGAATGCCGACTTCTTCGCCAAATATGCGCCAGCCTATTTGCGAGGGCTTGGGGTAACGCTCGCGCTGGTTTCCATATCGATGGTGCTGGGTGCGATACTGTCGGTGCCTGTCGCTTACGGGCGTATGTCCAGCAACCGGGTCCTGTCCGGCCTCGCCTATTGCTATGTCTATTTCTTCCGCGGCACGCCGTTGCTGGTCCAGACCTATCTGGTCTACTACGGATTGGGCTCGTTCCGCGTCGAACTCCAGTCGGTTGGTCTCTGGGATTTTTTCAAGGACGCGTTCAACTGCGGCGTCTTTGCCTTTGCGCTCAACACCGCCGCCTACCAGGCGGAGATCCTGCGCGGCGCCATAGAGAGCGTGCCAAGAGGACAATGGGAAGGGGCGGCCTCGCTTGGCCTGCACAAATTGCAGACGTTGCGTAAGATCATCCTGCCGCAGGCCTTGATCGTCGCCTTGCGGCCCTATGGCAACGAACTGATCCTGATGGTCAAGGCGTCCGCCATCGTCGCCATCATCACGGTCTACGATCTGATGGGCAATGCAAAGCTCGCCTTCGCCAACTCGTTCGATATTCAGGCCTATATCTGGGTCGCCCTCGTCTATCTGGTGATGGTCGAGATATTGCGCCATGGCATTGAATGGATCGAGCGACGGATCACCATTCACCTGAAACGCTGACTATTTTCAGTTCGGCTGCACCAGTCGATCCGGCCATACGCGTCTTGACGAATTGAGCGCAGAGCCTAGAACGGTTCGTCGTTTCATAGAAACGCCGACCGCTCTATCTTCTTGTTTTGACGCAATTCCTCTAGGGAAAGCGTTACGCGCTTTTCCCGGGAAAACCGCTTCACACTTTTCCTGGAATTGCTCTGGAGCTTTCGCAGCAAATTTCGTTTCCATTCTGAAGGGCAAGTTCATGGCATCTGTTGCATTTCTCGGTCTTGGGGTGATGGGCTATCCGATGGCCGGGCACTTGAGGAACAAGGGTGGCCACGACGTCACCGTCTACAACCGCACCAAGGCCAAGGCCGAGCAATGGGTTGGCCAATATGGCGGCAGCCTGGCGGTGACGCCGGCGCAGGCCGTCGAGGGCAAGGACTTTGTCTTCTCCTGCGTCGGCAATGACGACGATTTGCGTTCGGTGACGACGGGTCCGGAAGGCGCCTTCAAATCGATGAAGAAGGGTTCGGTCTTCATCGACAACACCACGGCCTCGGCCGAGGTCGCACGCGAGCTAGCTGCGGCAGCGCAAGCTGGCGGTTTTTCGTTTCTCGACGCGCCGGTCTCCGGCGGCCAGGCAGGCGCCGAAAATGGCGTGCTGACCGTCATGGTCGGCGGCGAGCAGGACGCTTTCGACAGGGCCAGGCCCGTCATCGATGCCTATGCCCGTATGGTCGGCCTGATGGGGTCGGCCGGTGCCGGCCAGCTCACCAAGATGATCAACCAGATCACCATCGCCGGCCTCGTGCAGGGGCTGGCCGAAGGCATCCATTTCGGCAAGAAGGCCGGGCTCGACATCGAAAAGGTGATCGAAGTGATTTCCAAAGGCGCCGCCGGTTCCTGGCAGATGGAGAACCGCCACAAGACGATGAATGCCGGCAAATATGATTTCGGCTTCGCCGTCGACTGGATGCGCAAGGACCTTGGCATATGCCTGGCGGAAGCCGACCGCAATGGCGCCAAATTGCCGGTGACGGCGCTTATCGACCAGTTCTACAAGGATGTGCAGGCGATGGGCGGCAAGCGTTGGGACACGTCTTCGCTGCTGGCGCGTCTCGAAAAATAGGTTTCTGCGGTGGCAGCGCTCTCGCCTCAATCCAGTGCCGGAGAAATTGTCGCCCACCTGCGCACCATCGGCTCGGAGGAGAACCGCCTTGGCATGGTGCGCTACGGCATCAAGATCGAGCGCGCCCTCGGCATCTCACACGGCGTGCAGCGGCAGATTGCGCGGACGATCAAACGCAACCACGAGCGCGCCTTCGAGCTATGGGACACCGGCATCATGGAGGCGCAGTTCATCGCTTCCGTCACGGCTGACCCGAAGCGTTTTTCCGCAGCTGATGCAAGGCAATGGGCGGCGTCCTTCGATTCCTGGGATATCGTCGACGGCGTCTCCGATCTCTTCGTCGATACGGACGCCTGGAAGGAACTGATCGAAGAGTTCGCGGCCGATGAGCGGGAATTCGTTCGGCGCACGGCCTTTGCCATGATGGCCTGGTCTGTCGTTCACCGGAAACAAGAGCCGGTAGCGACTTTCCTCGGCTTCCTGCCGATCATCGAAGCGCATGCCGCCGACAGCCGCAATTTCGTGAAGAAGGCCGTAAACTGGGCGCTTCGTTCGATCGGCAAACGCTCGATGGAGATGCATAGCGCTGCCCTTGCTGTCGCCGAACGGCTGGCGCAGTCGACCGACAAGACGGCGCGCTGGATCGGCAAGGACGCAGTGAGGGAGCTGACCAATGCCAAGACGCTCGAGCGTATCGCCGCCAGGAAAGGCTGACGGGGCGGAAATCAGCTTCTCGGAGGTGACGCGATCGACACGCACCGATTTCGAAAACCTGTTCGAGCAGCCGGGCGGGCCGAAATATTGCTGGTGCATGGCCTGGCGCAACCTTCCCAGCCGCGAGCATGTCTCGAACGACGAGAAGAAACTGGCCATCATTTCGCTCATCGAGGCCGATACACCCGTTGGCATCGTCGCCCACGTTGAAGGCAAAACCGTCGGCTGGTGCTCGGTTGCGCCGCGCCAGACCTATCGCCGGCTCTCCCGGCAGCAGGACGACAGCGAGACCGGCGTGTGGTCGATCGTCTGCTTCTATGTGCCAAGGGCCTTGCGCGGCGGCGGGCTGGCGTCGGCGCTGCTCGACGCGGCGATAGATCACGCCTTCGCCAAGGGCGCCGGTACGATCGAGGCGTACCCGGTCGATCAGGCGTCGCCGAGTTACAGTTTCATGGGCTTTCGCGACATGTTTGCCGCCCGTGGGTTCCGCGAGACCGGTATGGCCGGTTCTCGCCGACATGTGATGCGGCTCGAGCGTTGACGTCATTGGTGGCGGCGTCTTTACTTCAGATTCAAAGGACGCGGCCCATGAGCAACCATGTCAGATCAACCATAGTGCTCGCAGCTGCGTTGTGTGTCTCCGCTGCCGTCGATGCCTCGGCTGAGACCGCGCACATATTCTGGAAGGATCTGCGCCCGGCCACGCAATCCGCTGCCGAAAACGTCGGCCTGCCGATGATCGCTGCAAAATTGCCCGACCATGGCGAGACGCTGTCCGTCAATCTGCAGGACAAAAGCATTCAGCTAGCCGGCTATGCATTGCCTGTCGATCGCGACGGCGACCTTGTCTATCAGTTTCTGCTGGTGCCGTGGACAGGTGCCTGCAGCCACATGCCGACGCCGCCTCCCAACCAGATCCTCCTGGTCACGCCGGCTCAGCCCTACAAGATGTCGGAAGCCTATCAGCCGGTCGCCGTCACCGGAGCGCTGAAGCCGGACATGGAGAAGAGCCAGCTGTTCATCCTCGATGGCGTCAGCGTCATCCAATCCGGCTACACGATGCGCAAGGCAGAGGTGGCCGCCGTCGACAACGTGCCGGACACCATCACCTTGCCGGTGAACTCGCCCTGGAGTTTCCTCAACAAAAAGAAGAACTAGGCGGGACGACCTTACGCAAGGCTAAGTTCAAGCAGCGTTGGCACCCGATTCCTTGTCCAGTACCATGTAATCGAGCGGGATTTCGGTCGTGTACTTGATCTGCTCCATGGCGAAGGACGACGACACATCACGGATTTCGATCTTGGCGATCAGTCGCTTGTAGAAGGCGTCATAGGCGGCGATGTCGGGCACTACGACGCGCAGAAGATAGTCGACGTCGCCGCTCATGCGGTAGAACTCGACCACCTCGGGAAACTCCTGGATGACTTCCGAGAAACGCCGCAGCCATTCATGGCTGTGCGAATTGGTGCGGATCGACACGAAGACGGTGACGCGCACATTGACCTTTTCATGGTCGAGAATGGCAACGCGCCGCTTGATGACGCCCTCTTCCTCGAGCTTCTGGATGCGCCGCCAGCAAGGCGTCGTCGACAGGCCGACTTTCTTGGCGACGTCGGCGACCGCGAGTGTCGCATCCTCCTGCAAAAGGCGGAGGATTTTTCTATCAAGGCGGTCCATTTTTTGCTCCCTGGGGGAATAGATTGGCTATATTCCCCCTTATTCCGGCCTTTCACAAGAAAGAAATTCTGTCGATTGATGGAAAAGCGAGTGATTTCTTGCTGAAAGGTCAGCTAAGGCGATAGCGGATTTCCGAACGCAGAAAAGGCAGCAAATCCATTTCAAACCATGGATTCTTCTTCAGCCAGCCGATGTTGCGCCACGACGGATGCGGCAACGGCAGCACTTTCAGGCCGACGGAATTCTCCCAGATGGCGCGCCAGTCCATCACCGTTTCCGTCAGCGAGGGCCGGCGCGCCACACCCATGTGCCAGGACTGCGCGTAGATGCCGATCGTCAGCACCAGGTCGATCCGTGGCATCAAGGCCATCAAAGGCGCGCGCCAGGCCGGTGCACATTCGCGCCTCGGCGGCAGGTCTCCGCCCTTGGCGTCCTGGCCGGGAAAGCAGAAGCCCATCGGCACGATGGCGAATTTTTCGATGTCGTAGAATTCGTCGCTCGTCACATCAAGCCAACTGCGCAAGCGGTCGCCGGAGGCGTCGGTGAACGGCATACCCGATAGATGCACCTTGGTCCCCGGCGCCTGGCTGGCGATCAGGATGCGGGCGCTGGACGAGGGTCGCAACACAGGGCGTGGCTCGTGCGGCAACGGCTTGCCGACCGGGTTTTCCACGCAGATGCGGCAAGCGCGGACCGTCGCGGTGAAGCTTTCGAGTTCGACAGTCATACTCAGGCTGATGCGCTTGGTCGGCTGGAGACGGCCTGATGCCAGCGCAACACATTCGCGCATTCATCCGGCACCTTGATGCATGCCGGCTTCATGAAGTCGACGGCGATCAGGCTGGTGATATCGGCGATCGAATAGCTGTCGCCGGCGATGAACTCCCGGCTGCCCAGTTCGACGTCCAGCAGCCTGAGGAACTGCACGGCCTTCGGCTTGTTGGCCTCACCCCATTCGGGGATCTGCGGGATTTCCCACTCCTTCATGGCCGGATGGATGTGGCGGAAAGCCTGCGCGACGCAACTGAGCAAGTTGAATTCCATCCGTCTCTGCCACATCTCGACCTGCGCCTTGCCGACTGCGCCACGCCCGAACAAAGCGGGCTCCGGATGCAGCTCCTCGAAATAACGGCAGATGGCGACGGATTCGGTGATGACGGTGCCGTCGTCGAGTTCCAGTACCGGCAGACGCTGCAAGGGGTTGCGCGAGCTGACCGCCTGTTGTCTGTGCTCCAGCGCCCCCATGTCGATGGCCACCTGCGGAACCGTGATGCCTTTCTCGGCGAGGAAAACGCGGACCCGCCGCGGATTGGGCGCCCGGCCGCCGTCGAAGAGCTTCATATCCATCCTCCCATTCGTTCTCGATCAAGTGCCAAGATGCGCATCACCAGAAGCGGAAAATCTCGCGCACGGCGTCGCCGATCGACGCCAGTGTGCCGTGCTTTCTCTCGACGACTTCGCCGTGATGGGTGTCGCGCCAGTCTTGCGGCTGGTCGAACGTTCCCGCCCAGATGCCGGCCTTTCCTGCGCGGGCGATGGCTTCCTCGCTCTCGAAGTCGCCATAGGCAACCGCCCAGCCCGCCTCAACCTGCGCGCGGTTGAGATCCTTGCCGCCGGCGGTGCAGTCGCCGAGCAGCCGGCCATAACGATCACGCTGCCAGCCGGCACAGGAGACGGGCTTACCGGCGATCAGGCGAACGAGCGACTGACGCGCAAGCGTGCCGCAGGGATAGTCGGCGCCATTCCTGCGGCAGGTCTGCGTATATTCCGGAGCATCGATGCCTCGCATACGGATACGCTCAGTGCCAAGCGTGATCGAATCGCCGTCGTTGATGATTGCCACGCCTTGCGTCTTGCGGGTTTCAACCCGGTCGAGGCGGGCCGCCAGCAGGATCAGCAGCCCGAGAATGATTGATGTAAGCCCGTAATCCACCAGCCGGCGCCACAGGCTTCTGGGTGGCGCAACGTATCGCCGGCGCGGCCTCGGCGACCAGGATCGGCTCATATGGCAAACGGTTGGTTAATCATTCGAACGTAGCTTAACACTTGGAAACCGCTGCTCGCATAAATTGAAGTTTTGATGCCCTTGCAACGCTCGAACACAGCGGACAAGTTCATTGTGGACCGCAGGAAACCTCATCGCAACAGCGATGTGGCGCGCGCGGTGCGCAAGACGCGTGACCGTCTCTCGCAGCAGGCCGGCAATCCCGATTTCGATCGCGAACTGCTGAAGCTCCACGCCCGCGCAATGACAAGCGGCGCCATCGCCATCCCGCTTCTCATCCTGGCGATCGCGGCTGCCGGCCGGCTGGCCGGCGTCGGTAACGAAATCGGGCTCTGGGCGCTGTTCACACTGACCTGCTACACCATCGTCGCCTTCATGGCGCGGCGCATTGAACGTACGGAAGCTTCCGACCTCAACCCTTTGCAAACACGACGGGAATTCCTGATCTGCCATTTCCTCTGCGGTCTCGGCTGGGGCTGGTTCGTCTGGCTTGGCTGCGACGCCTGCCAGGTCGACCAGTTCCAGTTGGTCAAAGCCGTGGTGTTGCTGTTCGCCATGGCGGCGACCGCGGTGATGACCTCATCCCTGGGCGGGGCGCTATTGGCGACGTTTGCCGTTCCCGTGGCGCTCTACGCCTATGCCGGCTTCAAGCTATGGATGCCGGTTGAGGCGATCATGGCCGGACTGCTGGTCGTGTCGCTGCCCTTCTTTGCCTATGTGGCCCGTCACCTCAACCGCTCGTCCCTGATGGTGTTGTCGTTCCGCTCCGAAAAGGATGCGCTGATCGCCGAACTGGAGACGGCGAAATCGATGTCGGACGAGGCGCGGCGGCGGGCCGAAGATGCCAATCTGGCGAAATCGCGGTTCCTCGCTTCGATGAGCCACGAACTGCGCACGCCGCTCAATGCCATTCTCGGCTTTTCCGAAGTGATGTCGAACGAGGTGCTGGGACCGATGAGCAATCCCACCTATCGCGACTACGCCCACGACGTGCACGAATCCGGCCAGCATCTGCTCGACCTGATCAACGAGATCCTCGACCTGTCGCGCATCGAGGCCGGTCGGTACCAGCTCAATGAAGAGCCGGTGATGCTGCTGAACATCGTCGAGGATTGCTGTCACATGATGGAACTGAGGGCGCGCAACAAGGATATCCGCGTCGTCCAGGATTTCGAGCATCAGTTGCCACGCCTGTTCGCCGACGAGCGGGCGGTGCGGCAGATCACGCTCAACCTTCTGTCGAATGCGATAAAATTCACCGCCACCGGCGGCGAAATCCGCGTCCGCGTCGGCTGGACGGCGGGCGGCGGGCAATACATGTCGGTCAAGGACAATGGCCCGGGCATACCGGAAGACGAGATCCCGGTGGTGCTCTCAGCCTTCGGCCAGGGTTCGATCGCCATCAAGAGCGCCGAGCAAGGCACCGGGCTTGGCCTGCCGATCGTGCAGGGCCTGCTTGCCATGCATGGCGGCGAGTTCGAACTTCATTCCAAGCTGCGCGAAGGGACAGAGGCGATCGCCATCTTCCCGCTGAGCCGGGTGATGGAGGAACTGCCCGCGCTGCCGACCGCCGCGGTAGCAGCTCGGCGGCGATAAGCGTCCCGCCGACCTGGGTCGATGGCCAGCAAGAAGGACGGCACTCCACAATGGCAGCGGGTGATTGGCATGCCGGTGGCATCGGAATCGACTCAGAGCGCCTTCGCCTGAAGCTGTTTACAGCCGACTATGCCGAAGACCTCTTTGCCGCCATCACTCCCGCCATCACACGTTTCATGCAGTGGGAACCGCCTCAATCACTGGCGGCCTTTGCCGAGGTATGGCGATCCTGGCTGGCGCCAATCCACGACGGATCGGATTTGCACTTTGTTGTGCGTACATTGGCGCACGATCGCTGTCTGGGGCTTGTCGGCCTTCATGCGGCGAAGACCGCGTGTCCCGAGCTCGGGATCTGGATCAGAGAAGACGCTCAAGGAAACGGCCTTGGCAGAGAGGCAATTGCTGCTGTTGCTGAGTGGGCCTCCGAGACACTCGAACCGGACTGCTTCGAATATCCGGTTGCCGAAAGGAACGTGGCCAGCAGAAGAATAGCGGAACGCCTCGGAGGCGTAATAATTGGCAGCCGCTTCAACCCGAAATATGCCTCTGTCGTCTACCGCATTCCCAATCTGCGGCGCTGATACGCCAAGATCCTAGCCGCGTACCGTAGCCGCCATGCCTGAGCTGGTCAGCGCAGCTGCCTTGACCAGACCGGCGGCAAGGGCGGCCCCTGCCCCTTCGCCATGGCTGATGCCAAAATCAAGCAGCGGGCGCAGGCCGAGGTGTTGAGCAGCCCGGGCATGCGCGGGCTCCGGCGACAGGCTGGCCAGCAGGCAATGATCGAGCGCGACGGGGTTGGCGGCATGCAGCAGCGCTGCGGCGGCCGTTGCAGCTAGCCCGTCGAGCAGCACCGGAATCTTCTGCATCCGGGCAGCAAGGATGGCGCCGGCAATCGCCGCGAACTCACGTCCGCCGACCCGACGCAGCGCCTCGAGCGGGTCGCTGAGATGGCCGCTGTGAAAAGCCAGCGCCGCATCGACCACGTCAGCCTTGCGTGCCTGCATCGCCGCATCGGCGCCCGACCCTGGGCCGACCCAGTCGACGCCCTTGCCCCCGAACAGCGCCGCAAACAAGGCTGCGGCGACGGTGGAGTTGCCGACGCCGAGATCACCAAGGCACAAGAGATCGGTACCGCCCGCTATCGCTTCCATGCCAAAGGCCATGGTGGCGGCACAGCCGCGCTCATCCAGTGCGGCACGACAGGTGATGTCGGCGGTCGGGATATGCAGGGCAAGATCGAAGACCTTCAGCCCGAGATCGTTGGCAATGCATATCTGGTTGATCGCAGCACCTCCGGCGGCGCAAAGCTCGACCGCATTGGCGGTCGCCGCCACCGGCCGGGGCGAAATGCCGTGCCTGACAACACCGTGATTGCCGGCAAAGACCGCCATCAGTGGTCTTGTCACCGCAGGGGGAGCCCGCCCGCTCCAGGCGGCCAGCCACGCGGCGATGTCCTCGATGCGGCCAAGCGAATTGCCTGATTTGTCGGCCTTGGCAAACAGCGTGCGCACGCGGGTTTCGGCTGCCGTGTCGGCCGCCGGCAGATTGGCCAGCAGGTTGCGGAAATCGTCGAAAGGCAGTGCGCTGGTCATCACGTTGGCGATCATTCCCTGGAGTTGGTGAGCGGCATAGCCGCCTTGCGCGGTTGGCACAACCTCCTGGATCATGGTTCTGCATTTGCCGCAAAGGTGGCTGCGAAGGGCGCAATCGCGGGGGCTTGCATTGGCATTGCCGTTGCACCATGTGGAGATGAACAAGGGATTCCGGTTGGAACCCAAGAGAAAGTCATGACGGCCATCGAATCCCCGTGCATCCTGGTCTGTTCGATCGACATGAAAACCGGCTTCTGTTTCGGGTGCGGCCGCACGCGCGAGGAAATCGGCGCCTGGATCGGGATGACGCCGGAAACGCGCCGTACCGTCATGGCCGAATTGCCGGCCCGGCTGGAAACGGTCGAGCGCCGGCCGCGCCGGGAAACACGCCGCACCCGCATGGCGCGCGAACGCGACGCGCTTTCGTGAGGCGACCACGGGGATGAGCCGACTGTTCTGGATATTGATGGCCGCGATCGGGGTGGGAGCAGTCCTGCTCATGCTCAACGATTCCGCGGGCAGCACGCTTGGCGTCGAGAATTATGATTTCAGCCGGCTGATCTGGCTCGGCGCCTTTGGCGCCCTCATCGGCGCTGGCCTGCTTCGCTCGGGCAGGCCATTGGGCGCTATGGCTCGCAACCTCGGCGCCTGGGTGGCGATCGTGCTCGCACTGATCGCCGGCTACCAATATCGCTATGAACTGCAGGATGTCGCCAGCCGCGTGACCGCAGGCCTTGTTCCCGGCAGCCCGCTGGCCCTGGGTGTCGAAGACGGCCACGCCACGGTGACGCTCGACAAGGCGGACAACGGCCATTTCGAAGCGCGCATCCTGGTCAATGGCAATCCGGTCCGAGCCGTGGTGGATACCGGCGCGACCAGCACCGTGCTGACGTCCGAAGACGCGCAAGCCGCCGGATTCAATCCAGCGGCGCTCAACTACACCATCCCGGTTTCGACCGCCAACGGCATAGCGCGCGCCGCGGCCGTGAAAACCGATCAGATTGCGATCGGCGGCATCATGCGCAGGGACATGCCGGTGATGATCGCTGCACCTGGCATGCTCAGCCAGAGCCTGCTCGGCATGAACTTCATCGGCTCGCTGTCGGGTTTCGACGTGCGCGGCGACCGCATGATCCTCAGGGATTGAGCTCCGGCTCCCAGACTCAGGCCGCTTCGGCCGCCACTCCACTGAGCTCGACGGCTGCGAACGCCGTCTTCAGCACGTCCGGCCCGGCTCCGGGCCGGACGGCGTCGCTGGACAGGATCTGGCGGTAGCGGCGCGCGCCGGGCAAGCCATGGAACAGGCCGACCATATGGCGGGTGACATGGCCAAGCCGCCCGCCCCGCTCGATATGGCGTGCCGCATAGTCCGCCATGGCATCGATCAGCGCGGCGAAGTCGAACGCTTCGGACTTGGCGCCGTAGAACGCGGCATCCACGCCGGCCAAGATGCCAGGCGTATGATAGGCGGCGCGGCCAAGCATGGCGCCGTCGATATGATCGAGATGTGCCCGCACCTCTTCAATCGACTGAATGCCGCCATTGATGCCGATGAATTCGCTTTGTTTTCTGGCCTTCAGCCGATAGACGCGGCCATAGTCCAGCGGTGGGATGTCACGGTTCTCCTTGGGACTCAGCCCTTCCAGCCACGCCTTGCGCGCATGCACCCACAGCGCGTCGGCGCCGGCGCCGAAAACACCATCCGCCAGCGCGTCGAGGGCCGGCTCCGGATCCTGGTCGTCGACGCCGATGCGGCATTTGACGGTGACGGGAATTGTCGCCGCCGCCTTCATCGCTGTGACGCAGCTGGCGACGAGGTCCGGCACCTTCATCAGGCAGGCGCCGAACGTACCCGACTGGACGCGATCTGACGGACAGCCGACATTGAGGTTGATCTCGTCGTAGCCAAAAGCCTCGCCGATGCGCGCCGCCTCGGCAAGTTTTTCGCGATCCGAGCCGCCGAGCTGCAGGGCGACCGGATGTTCCGCTGCATCGAAGCCGAGCAGCCGCTCGCGAGCGCCATGAATGACCGCGTCGGCGACCACCATCTCGGTGTAGAGCAGCGCACGGCTCGTCAGCTGGCGATGGAAGAACCGGCAATGTCGGTCCGTCCAGTCCATCATAGGTGCAATAGCCAATCTATGTGCTTGATATTGCTTCATTTTTCTAATAGTCTCAACTGGTTAGCTCGCACCAAGTGCACACGAATTTACGCCCCCATGCGACGCTTTTCGCCACGTTTCGACATCTGAGTACACACGAAAGATGGCCACTTTCACAAGACTCCCTTCGGGCTCTTGGCGCGTTCAGGTCCGCCGCACAGGCCGCTATGTCAGCGAGACGTTTCTGCGGCGCGACGATGCCCGACTTTGGGCAATAGATGATGAACGTCAGATCGACCGCGGCAAGACACCCAGCGAGTCGCGAATTTCGCGCCTGAAGACCTTCGGCAAACTCATTGACCTTCATATCGATGATATGTGCGATGTGGGCAAGCCCCCGCTCCGCTCCAGGCGATCGACCGTTCGCCGGGCGGCACCGGGACGACTTCGGCTCGCCTGGCGCAACTCTATGGGAAGGGACGACTGAAGGTCGGCGACACCTTCCGCCAGGAAAGCCTGATCGGCACCGTGTTCGAGGGCCGCATCGAAGCCGAGGCCGATGTCGGACCCTTCAAGGGCATCAAGCCCAGTGTCGGCGGTTGGGCACGGATCATCGGCCACAACACGATATTCGTGGACGATCGCGATCCATTGGCCCACGGATTCCAGATCAAGTAGGCGGAACCAAACGCAGGGATAGCGTCGGGCGCGTGGCTGAACACGATCGTGTTGGACAATGATGATGCTTTCCCGGAAGGTTTCACCGTGGGAGACATATGGCTTGAACTTCGGGACTCGCTGCTCGTTTCGCCGCGTAGGCTTGCAATCGACAAGGAACAACAATGCGTACGAAAGCCTCCATTCGTGTCGTCGGCTGTCATGCCGAAGGTGAAGTCGGTGATGTCATCGTCGGAGGCGTCCTGCCGCCGGCGGGCCTCACGATGATGGACAAGATGATCACGATGGAACGTGATCACGACCACATAAGGCGGATGCTGATCTGCGAACCGCGCGGCAGCGTTGCTCGGCACGTCAATCTCCTGGTTCCGTCGACGCGCGAGGATTGCGTCGCCGGTGCCATCATCATGGAGCCGACGGAATATCCTCCGATGTCCGGTTCCAACACGATCTGCGTTGCCACCGTACTGCTCGAAACCGGCATGGTGCCGATGCAGGAGCCCGAGACACGCTTCAAGCTCGACATGCCGGGCGGCGTCATCGAAGTTCGCGCCGAATGCCGCGACGGCAAATGCCTGTCGATCACTTTCCGCAATGCACCCGCCTTTGTCGATCGCCTGGATGCCAATATCGAGGTCGAGGGGCTAGGCACGCTCAAGGTCGATATCGCCTATGGCGGCATGTTCTATGCAATCGTCGATGCCAAGGCGCTCGGCTTTTCGGTTGCTCCCAATGAGGCTCGCGAGCTGGCGGTCGCCGGTGAGAAGGTCCGACGGGCCGCGCGCGAACAGCTCGATGTCGTCCATCCGGAATTCGACCATGTGCGCGGCGTGTCGATTGTGCAGTTCGCCATGCCGTTCCAGGGCCCTGGCAACGTCACCCGCAACACCTGCATCGTCTCGCCGGGCCGCTCGGACCGCAGCCCGACCGGAACCGGCACATCGGCCCGCATGGCCGTGCTGCAGGCCCGCGGCTTGATGGGTGTTGGCGACGTGTTAGTCCATGAATCGATCATCGGCTCGCGCTTCACCGGCAGGATCCTGGAGCTGACGCAGATCGGCGATCGCAAGGCGATCGTTCCGGAGATCACCGGCCGGGCCTGGATCACGGGCGAGCACAGCTATTATCTCGATCCAACCGATCCGTACCCCCAAGGCTATGTGCTGTCCGATACCTGGGGAACCTCCACCTCGGTGAAGCAGTAGGTGCACCGACAGCCGGGCTGTGCGACGATGGCAAAGGGTAAGGTGTTTGTGGATTGCCGGCGGACGACGATCGATTGCATCGGCGAACTGATGCAGCTGATCGCCGCGGGTGCGACCATTCGTTCCGATATTCGCTTGCGGGCACTGCGACATCGTAAGGCGCTGTCGGCCAGATAAGGACGGAGGCAGGCGGTGAAGAAATCGGCGGAAGAAGCACCCGGCATCGACCGATTGAAGATCGGCTTTGTCCTCGCTCGCTCCTTCACCCTTTCCGCGTTCGCGCTGTTCGTCGACACGCTCAGATTGGCGAGCGACGAGACCGACAAATCCGGCAGGGTTTTGGCCGATTGGCAGCTCCTGGCGAGCACCCGAAACCTGATCACCTCCAGTTGCGGAGTCCAGGTCGCGCCGACATCGGATTTCGTGGACCCGAGAGAGTTCAACTATATCGTGGTCGTCGGCGGGCTGCTGAACGGTGAATTTCCGGTCGACAGCGAGACAGTCAGCTACCTCAAGCGATCCGCCGCTGCGAAGGTCCCCTTGATTGGGGTCTGCACGGGAACGTTCATCCTGGCCGAGGCTGGCCTGATGAAGTACCATCAGACTTGCGTCAGCTGGCTCCATTTTCAGGCTTTCCGCGAGCGCTTCCCGGATCACGCGGTCAGGGCGGACCGTCTGTTCAATCTTGACCGCACCAGGGGATCATGTGCCGGCGGCAGCAGCGCGGCAGATATGGCCGCGTCGATCGTCAGGCGCCATATCAGCAGGGAGGCCGAGACAAACGCACTCGAGGTGCTGCAGATCGAGAAGGCGCGCTCGGCGTCGGACATCCAGCCGCGCAGACCGCTTGCCATCGAGAGCCATGATCCCAGACTCAAGGCTGCGCTCATCATCATGGAGAACCATGTCGAGAATAGAATCTCCATTCCCAAATTGGCCGCCTTGGTTGGACTATCACGAAGGCAACTCGAGCGCCTCTTCATGGAGAAAACAAACAGTTCTCCGGCGGTTGTCTACACAAGGGTGCGTCTGGAGCGAGCGAAATACCTCCTGATGCAGACCCGGGCTCCGATGATCGAGATCGCGATCGAGGTCGGCTTTGAAAACGCCTCGCATTTCTCGAGGCTCTTCCGTCAGACTTATGGTCAACCACCGAGCAAGTTCAGATCGGCCGTTTCGAACTGACTTGCCGAGGTTGATAGAGTGACGCCACAACCGCTTTGGGTCTCGACGAGAGGTCCGCAGTGACGGCGCCGGAAGCGTCGCCTACCCCTCCCGACTGCCTACCTTACCTGCCGTTAGCACTAACGGACGAATTTGAAAACGTGTGGCAATCGATTACGAGCCTAGATGTTTGGTCCCGGCATTTGCTGGAGCGGATTGAGTTTGAAGCGTTCCGGTTGTGACGCCCACGCCTTGCAGATGAACTGGTAGGGTGTGAGACCCTTGAGGGTCTTGAGCCTGCGGGCGAAGTTGTAGGCGGCGACGAAGTCGGCGAGATGGGTGCGCAGTTGGTCGTGGCTCTCGTAGTAGAAGCGCTTGACGGTGGCGTCCTTGATAGTCCGGTTCATTCTCTCGACCTGGCCGTTGCATGGGAGCGCCACAGCGACAGAGGCGGTCCGTCGAGCGATACAGCATAGTCAAGAGAATGCCAGCGAAATGCTTTTGGGAGACAGTGCCGCTAGCCCGAACGATCGCCATGAGGCGCGTTCCTGACCTTTCTGCTTTGGATCACTGGCAGTCATCTGCCGCTTGCAAACCGGCTCGATCGCGTTCGCTTGAACTAAAGCTTGCTGTTCGCAGGCTTGCGATTATGGTTGGTGAAGTTTCTGGGGCGGCAGGGGAAGCAACATTTGCCTCGTCGATCAGCACGATCGCACCTGCTTGGTCTGATCGCTGCCGCGGTGGTACCCGTCTGGCTCTTCGCGGCCTATCTGCTGGTCCAATATGCTCTGCACGAGCGATCCCGCTTCGAGCAGGATGCACTGCAGACTGCCCGGCAGGTTTCGCTCGTAGTCGAGGGCGAACTAGCCAACCTCCAAACGACTCTCAACGGTCTGTCGAAATCGGCTGCTCTCGCCAATGGCGATCTGGAGGCCTTTCGCGGCGAGGCGCTCAGCCTGGTCGAAGGGACGGACCGGATCATCGTCCTGCGCGATTTAGAGCGTAATCAACTGTTGAATACAGAGATCGGGTACGGTGCTGATCTGCCGCCGATCGAACCGATATCGGCGGGGGATCGGGAGAAACTCAGAGCGTCTGGCGTTTTCGTCAGCGATGTCTTCGCCAGCAAGGATTCCAAAACCTACCGCATCGCTGTAGCCACAAAGGTGCCGGCTCCGACGGGCGAAGACCTGGTCCTTTCGATTTCTGTCCCAACCGCGCGCATTCGCGATGTGATGATGCCTGCGGTGCCTGAGGGGTGGACGGTGGGCATTGGAGATCGCGACGGTAATTACGTGGCACGTTCCAGGTCGCACGAGGAGATGACCGGCAAGCCCGGATTGCCAGAATATCTGGAAAAAATCGTTGGCCGCTCCGGCAGCTTCACGTCCCGCAACTACGAAGGCATCACGCTGCTGGCAGGCTACTACCGATCGTCATATTCCGATTGGTTTTATACCGCCAACATGCCGCTTTCGGATGTGCAGGCGCCGCTGTGGCGCTCGCTCGCGGCAATTTGCGGGATAGGCCTCCTGGCGCTTCTTGTGTCAATCGCCCTCGGGTACGTCGTTGGAAAGCGCTTCACTGGAGCGACCGCCGACCTTGCCGCTCGCGCTGAGGCGCTGGGCCACGGCCGCACCGTTGAACCTATGTCAACCTCGGTTACCGAGTTCGCTGCTATCGCGCAGGCGCTGGTTGACGCAGAGCGAGCCATCGCTGAGCGTCGGTATGAGTTGGAGACAGTGCTGGAGACGGTGCCGGCGGCGGTCTGGTTCACCTATGACCCGAAAGCGCTCCAGGTGATCCGCAATCGCTTCGCGGCCGAACTCATGGGTTTACCGACGGACGTCCGTAAATCCTTTGGGGCGCCCGATCTGGTGATCAACACCGTCGCAGTCAAGGACGGCCACACCGTAAGCCGTGAAGACCGACCTCTAAGCCGGGCAATGCGCGGAGAGCTGACCGACAACGAAGAGTTCGCCTACACCCTTCCATCAGGCGTGGAGCGCTTCCTGCTGTCGAGCGCGCGTCCGATCCGCAGCCCAAGCGGCAACATTATTGGCGCTGTGCAAATCAGCCTGGACATCACTGACCGTAAACGCGGCGAAGAGCACCGCAAATTGCTGGTGAATGAACTGAATCACCGCGTCAAGAACACGCTTGCGGTGGTCCGATCCATCGCAAGCCAGACGATCCGCAACGCTACGACGTTGCCCGAGGCAGGACGGACCCTGTCCAACCGGCTCATCTCGCTGGCAAAGGCGCACGACATCCTTACGCAACAGAACTGGAGCGGTGCCGATCTCAATGATCTGATCACAGCGTCAATCAAGCCGCATGCATCGATCGAGCGCTTTCAAATCAGCGGCGGCAAGGTTTGGCTTCCGCCAAACGTCGCTCTCTCATTTGCTCTCGCGCTTCATGAACTTACGACAAATGCAATCAAATATGGGGCGCTGTCGAATGCAAAGGGCAAGGTTTCGATATCCTGGAAGCTTGTTGGTCAAAAACAGCAACGCCGACTTGAACTCGAATGGCGAGAGACAGGCGGCCCAACCGTCGGCCCTATCGAGCGCAAGGGGTTTGGCACCCAGCTTCTGGAGCGCATATTCGCCTCCGACTCGGCAGGCCGAATCGTCCTGACGTTCGAAAGGTCCGGACTGGCTTGCGATTTTCGGGTGAACTTGTTTGAGCCGAATGAGGCTGAGGCACATTTCCCAAGCAGCGAAACTTAGACCTAGTCGGTTCAGTCCGAACTATTTGCATAGGAAGAAGATCTTGCCGTTGGCCGCTACTCGCCCACGCCAAAGCGGTTATGTCAGAGAAGGGAACGTTCTGCTTCGGGTGTCCGCCATGGCGCAACCTGATCGTTCCGATCGACGAGAAGAATGGCAACATTCCAGCCTTTAGACTAGCGACGTTGCCGCCACGCAGCGGCAATGAAGGTTCTGCCAGCTACTGCGCACCCGGTGTCCATTCGGGCAGCGGCGCAAGGCTGCGGTTGAACTGCTTCCACCACATGGACTGATCTATCTCGCAGCAGGCGCGAAGCATGGCGTGCGCCTTCTCGAAAGCCTGGGTGGCGAGATCGTCGAACGTCATATGCGCGTCGTATGGTATAGACACCACCAGTTCCTGACCGGTCTGTGTGCCGCCTTCGTCAACCTGAAGATAAAGCCAAACGACGAATTGTGCGTCTTGGCCGCTCGCGTCCGCATTGCCGATCTTGATGCGGTCGATACCTGCTGCAGTGACTTTCATGCGGAGACCCCTTCATTTGGTTGGATTCGCAGTGAATCCCAGAAGTCCGCAGCAATCAGAAAGGTTCCGGGACCGTTGTCCCTATGGTGAAGTATTGATAAAGAAGTGGTTAGGCAGCCCCTACCCTTCATATGAATTTCGCATGGTTGGTGAACCATCCAGAAACTAATTTAGGGGCATGCCGCTGAGGGGGCCATGCAGCCGGCAGCTTGAGAGAACCATCCTGTACGTCCGTCGGCTATCCGGCAAACGGCAGATCGCGGATGTACGTGCGACGATCTTCGCAGGACAGGTCAGCACTGATGTTCAACGGGGGTCCGAAGATACCCGTCGGATACCCCATCGCAGGAACGAAAATGGAAGAGAAGCAGGACTTTCGTGTGCAGTTTATGCACACGAACCCTTATAACGCATTGATTTTGCCAGTCTATCCGTCCAGTCCATCATCGGCGCAATAGCAAGTTTGTTGTCTGTTATATTAATGTCATCGTCTTCTTTTGATCTAGGTCGATCCAATTCCCGATTGGAAAGACAGACCAGTTGGCAAAAGGCGCCCGCCTACGCCACCGCAACGGAAAGCCACATGGCTACATCGACGTTCTTGTTGCACATAGTGCACACGAAAGCGGTTGGTCTAGTGCACTCCGGAGCAGCCGGCAACGCCACACGCGACCAACAGGTTGGCCCCGGCAAGCGATGCCTCGAAGTGTGCCCGTACGGTACGCGATGTCTATTCAGTCGAAGAAACCGGCGTCCTCTTCCTTGAGATACTTCTTTGCGCCTGCGGCATCGATGTCCACGCCCAATCCGGGAGCTTCGAGCAAGTCGATCATCGAATCCTTCACGATCCGCGTCGGCAGGCCAATAACGATATCCTCCCACCAGGGGTCGGAGGCGCTGGGGTATTCGAAGGCGATGTAGTTGGCGGGCAGAGTTGCGCAGACATTGATCAGCGCGCCGAGGCCGAGGAGACCATTCGCCGTGCCGTGCGGTGCCATCATGATCGAGTGCATGTAGGCATGTTCGGCCACCCATTTGAGCTCGGCGATGCCGCCGATATCTGCGGGGTCCGGACCGATGATGCGGACCGCCTGCGTTTCGATCAGTTCCTTGAAGTTATGACGCAGGTAAATCTGCTCTCCTGTGTGGATAGGGGTGGACGTGGATGTCGTGAGTTCGCGGTAGGCCTGCGGATTGACCCATGGCACGTAGTCGCCCGTCAGCATGTCCTCGAGCCACATGAGATTGTATTTTTCCACCGCCTGCGCGAAGCGGATGGCGTCCGGCAGAAACCAGCCGGGGCCGCAATCAAGCGCGAGCGAAACCTTGTCGCCGAGCACCTCCTTCATGGCGATGACGCATTCGATCATATGCGCCATGCCGCGCTCGCTGATCTGCCCCTGGTCCATCGCCCCGTGATAGGTCGGCGGCTGGCGGACGCCGTAGTGGAAGTCGGGCACGCTCGTCTTCATGTTGGAGTGGAAGCTGATCCCCTGCTTGACCATGAAGAAGTTTTCGGGCCGCTCCATCATCCACTTGACGTCGGCCGCGTAGTCCTCGGGCTTGTCGCCGGTCCTTTTTTTGCGGATGGAGCCGTTGTAGACCCGCACCTTGTCGCGCACCTTGCCGCCGAGCAGCTTGTAGACTGGAACGCCGGCCGCCTTGCCGGCGATGTCCCAGAGAGCGTGCTCGATGGCGCTGACGGCGGCGCCATAAGGCTTGAACGAGCCGCGCTGCCGGATCTTCAGCATGCAGCGTTCGACGTCGGTCGGATCTTCACCGATCAGCGCCTCGCGGAAATGCAGGACCCAGGGCTTGAGATAGGGCTTGGTGTACTCAACCTCGCCGAGGCCATAAAGACCTTCATCGGTCACGATGCGGACGATGGGATGTTTGCCGATGACGGCGCACCGGAGATCGGTGATCTTCATGATGTCCTCTATTTCACCGACGAGAAGGCGGTTGGCGCGAGAAACTGGCTGGAAATATTGGCCAGGATCGGGCCATCGCGCTCGGACTCGTCGCGGACCTTGAGCCATGCCGGATCGGTGGTGAAGGCCTTCCATTTCACTTCGCGCTCGGCAAGGGATTCCCAGGCGACGAAATAGGTCAGTCGATTGCTGCTTTCGCCGACCACCGTGGTGAAGAACCCGGCCTGGCGGATGCCGTGCTTATCCCACAGCGCCAAGGTATGGTCGTTGAAACGCTTGAGCAGTGCCGGCAGCTGGCCCGGCAGGCAGTCGTAAATGCGAAGTTCGTAGATCATGGTCGATCCTTCTGTTCACCTCTCCCCCCGGGGAGAGGTGTAGAGTCAGCTCCAGGTGCGGTCCCAGGAATATTCATCGTCCCAGTGATCGGTCGGCTGCCAGATGCCGGTGATGCCGGGCTGCAGGTGCTGGCTGATCACTTCGTCGACGACGTCGTCGATGCCCAGGCCCGGTCTGTCGGGGACGGTGATGAAGCCGTCCTTGACCAGCGGCTTGGGCAGGCCGGTGACGATATCGTCCCACCAGTCGACCTCGACGCTGTGGTATTCGAGCGCCATGAAGTTTTCCGTGGCCACGGCGACATGGGCAGCCGCCATGGCGGCGATCGGGCTCTCCGCCATGTGAATAGCCATGGCAACGCCATGGTCCTGCGCCGCATCGCCGATCTTCTTCGTCTCGAGGATGCCGCCTGACGTAAGCAAGTCCGGGTGGATGACCGAGATGCCGGCGTTGAGCAGCGGCTCGAAACCTTCCTTGAGATAGATGTCCTCACCGGTGCAGATCGGCACGGACGTAGCCTGCTGCAGCTGCCGATACTGTTCGGTGTACTGCCAGGGGATCACGTCCTCGAGCCAGGCTGGTGCGTATTTCTCGATCCGCCGGGCGAGACGGATGCCGTCCTGCAGCGAGATGTGGCCGACATGGTCGATGGCGAGCGGGATCTCGTAGCCGATCACCTCGCGGACCTCGTGGATATATTGATCGAGCAGGTCGATGCCCTTTTCGGTGAAGTGGAGGCCGGTGAAGGGATGCGGCACGTTCTGCGCGTCATAGGCGGCATTGCGTGCCCGGCGTTCGTCCAGCGTGCGTGCCCGACCGCGGCTGGCATGCGTGCGGAAACCGTCGAGCACGCCAGCCGGCGCGACCACAGCGCCTGGGATGTGGGAGATCTGCGCCAGCCCGAGGTCCATCTTGAGGAAGGTGAAGCCGAGATCCATCCGCGCCTTGAGCCGCTTGCCGGTCTCGGTGCCACTGGGCTTCTCCGCATCGGTGTCGCAATAGACACGCACCTTGTCGCGGAACCGTCCCCCGAGCATCTGGTAGATCGGCACGCCATAGGCCTTGCCGGCGAGGTCCCACAGGGCGATCTCGACTGCCGAGACACCGCCACCCTGCCGGCCATGACCGCCAAATTGCTTGATGCGGCGGAACAGCCGGTCGATGTCACAGGGATTCTCGCCGAGCAACCGGCTCTTGAGCATCAGCGCATAGGTCGCGCTGGCGCCGTCGCGTACCTCACCAAGCCCGACAATGCCCTGGTTGGTGTAGATCTTGATGAGCGCCGAGGTGAACGGCGCGCCGACGATCTCGGCAACGCGCAGGTCGGTGATGCGCAGATCGCTCGGCCGCGAACCGCTGCGGACATTGTTCTCGATCGTCTCAGCTGCACTGCTGTCTCTCGCCATCGTACCACTCTCCTACTGGTCAGGATTTGGCCCACTTACTGGTCAGGATTTGACGCCTGCCTGGCCCGCTCGCCTGGCTACCCCCATCTGTTCGATGATATGGCGGCCAGATCCTTCCACGTGCCTGGCCACGACGGCGGCTGCGCCGTCCGCATCCTGCGCCTTGATGCGTTCGATCAGTTCGCGGTGCTCGCGCAGCACAGCCATGCGCCGGCTGAGCGATGTCGGAAAGCGGCGGCTGATGGCGCGCAGGATCTCGCGATGTTTCCACCAGAGTTCGGCGGCATGCCGGTTGTAGTGGCGGTCGTAGATCAGTTGGTGAAAACGCGTGTCGAGCACGCCGTGCTGGGCCAGATCGGCGAAGTTGAGTTCTTCGATCGCGGCCTGCGCCGCCTCAAGCCTGGCAATGTCCGCATCATCGACGATCGAGACGAACCAGCGCGTCAGCGCCGGCTCGATCAGCACCTCGATCTCGATGATGTCACGCACGAAGGTTTCATCGATCGGCCGAACGCGGGCGCCGCGATTGGGCTCGATCAGGACAAAGCCCTCTCCGCGCAATTGCTGCAGCGCCTCGCGGATCGGATTGGTCGACGTGCCGTATTGGGCAGCCAGATCCGCGATCTTGAGCCTCACATTGGGTCCGAGGCGACCCGAAATAATCTCGTCGCGGATCATTTCATAGACCCAGCCGGGTTGATCGAAGGTTTCCCCCGATGGTCTGTCCCCTGATGGTCCGTCGATGAGTGTGATTTCGCCCATGGATGCCGGTTTTATGCAGCTTTTTCGCGTTAGCCAAGCCCATAGTACGTTAACTTGCCAAAAGAATGTACGATTTCATCCAGGTTGACAGATACAATTTTGTCTGGAAGTCTCACGAACCTTGGCTGAAGTCGGAACGAATTCGACCGCCCAGGGAGGAGCGCAAGCTGTGGGTCGGACGCCCTGCCGAATAGCTGGCTGGCCGCCGCCGTGAGGAGGAGAAATCTCAATGAAGAATTCGAGAAATCGCGCAGCTGAGGCCGGTCGTCAGAGCCGCCGGCAGGTCCTGACATCCTCGGTGGCGCTCGCACTGGCCGCATCGATGATGTCCACCGCGGTCCATGCGCAAAGCGTCGACATCAGCAAATGGTCTCCGGAATATGTCCGCAGTATTGCCGGCACCGAGGAAGTCAACACTGCCGCCGAGTGCTCCAAGGTCGTGCCGCTCGATTACAAGGGTCGCCTGACCTACTGGTACACCGGTCCGTCGGATGCCGAGCCCGAAATCACCAAGCAGATGGACAAGGAGTTCTGGGTGGCGTGGAAGGCGACCTACCCGAACATCCAGACCGATGCGCAGAACATCAATTACAACGATCTTCTCGACAAGTTTCGCACGGCCTTGCTGGGCAATGCCGGCCCCATGGTCGTGCGGCTGCAGATCCTGGGCGGCGTGGAATTTGCGGCCAAGGGGTACTTGCAGGAGCTGAAGCCCGAAGACGTCGGATACAAGACAGCGGACTTCTGGCCCGGTGCCTTGAAGTCGGTCACCTATGACGGCAAGACCTACGGCATCCCGACCAACAACGAGACCATGGCCTTCATCTGGAACGCCAAGATATTCAAGGATGCCGGCCTCGATGGGGATAAGCCGCCAGCGACATGGGATGAAGTCGTCAAAGACTCCAAGCAAATCCACGACAAGCTCGGCATTGCCGGTTACGGCCTGGTGGCCAAGCAGAACGCCGGCAACACGCCGTTCCGCTTCATGCCGCAACTGTGGGCCTACGGCGGCGCGGCGCTCGACGAAGCCGACCCGGCCCCGACCTACAAAAACATCGGTCTCAACAGCCCCGGCGCAAAGGCCGCGCTGCAGGCTGCCTACGACATGTATGTGCGCGACAAATCGGTCCCGGTCTCCGCGCTCACCAACACGCAAAACGAGAACCAGGGCCCGTTCATCGCCGGCCAGTTGGCCATGATGATCGCTCATCCGGCCGAATACGCCAAGATGGTGGACCTGGCATCCAAGGCAACCGGCGCCGACAAGAAAGTTGCCGACGCCGTGGTGGCGAACATGCGCTATGGCCTGATTCCTGAAGGTCCGGCGCGGCGCGCCGTGGTGTTCGGCGGCTCCAACATTCATGTCCTCAAGCCGGAGTATGTGGACGGCGGAACCGACGAGATGGCGGTGAAGGCCCTCATCTGCATGTGGACAAGCCCGGAATGGTCGACGCGGCTTAACTGGGTCGGTTCGAACCCCGGCAATTTGCGCGGCTTCAAGACCAAGTGGATGAAGGAGCGTCTTGAGCAGATCAAGTTCCTCGACGTGACGACATCCATGCTGCCCAACGGCATTCCTTTCCCGGTCGTCCCGGAAGCGCCGGAGATCATGAACATCATTGTCCCGGACATGCTGCAGAATGCCTTGACGGGCAAGATGACGGTCGATGCGGCTGCCGATGACGCCGCCGCGAAGGTCAAGGCGCTGCTTGGCGGCTTATAACTTGGCGAGGTGTAAGTCCCGTCCCGCCCTGGAACGGCCGGCAGCCTTCGTGCTGCCGGTCCCCACGTCTTCCAACAAAGGATGTAGCCCGTGAGCATCGCCACGGAACTGGCCCCTGCACCGGGAAGGCGCGTTGGCCTTATGCAGCGGGTGGTGAACCATCGCGCGGACTACCTCTACGTGCTTCCGGCGCTCGCGGTAATGATGATCGTCATCGCCTATCCCGTCTACTACACGCTTGAACTCAGCCTTTTCAAAACGCCCGCCAACCTTCAGATGAAGGACAAGGTCTATGTCGGGCTCGACAATTACGTCACCATCCTGACCAGCCAGTCGTTCCGTGATGTCACCGTCAACACGCTGATCTGGACCATATCCTCGACGCTCATCTCCTTCCTGCTCGGGCTCTGCGCTGCTTTGGCGCTGCACCGCGAGTTCGCCGGCCGTGGCGTGCTTCGCGCCGTTTTGCTCGTCCCCTATGTCGTCAGCGCCGTTGCCGCGTCCTATGTCTGGAAATGGCTCTACCATTCGGATTTCGGCGTGATCGGCGCACTGTCGGTGCAATTCGGTTTCACCGACAGGCCGATCAACTTCCTCGACAATCTGTACACGGTCCTGCCCTCGCTCATCGTCGTCAACATCTGGCGGGAATTCTCCTTCGCCATGATCATGCTGATGGCCGGCCTGCAGACCGTGCCCGACCAGTTGCTGCGGGCAGCCCAGGTCGATGGCGCCAATACATGGCAACGCTTCTGGCACGTGACCTTTCCGCACCTGAAAGGCGTCTCGATGGTTACACTGCTGTTGTTGATGGTGGCGAACTTCAACTCCTTCATCATCCCGTGGGTGATGACGGGCGGCGGGCCTGCTGGCGCTTCCGACATCTGGATCACCCAGATCTATCAGCTCGCCTTCGGGCGCCAGCGCTGGGGTCTGGCATCGGCCTACGCAGTCATTCTGTTCGTCGTGCTGATGACGCTGGGCTACTTCTACGTGAAGGCACTGACGCGCGGCGACGAGGCCAGGGCATGACCAGTACCCTCGCCGACACCAGCCGTTCCGCTGCCAGAAAACCCATTGACTGGTGGCGATGGAGCGGTCGCGTCTTCCTGCTGTTCCTGTTGATCTTCACAGTCCTGCCGATGGCGTGGATGGTGCTGACATCGCTGAAGTCGCAATTCGCCGCCATGCAATACCCGCCGCAGTGGTGGCCGGCCGAGCCGACACTCGAAAACTACCGCAAGCTGCTCGATCCCTCGAATTCGGTCGGCCACGAATTCCTGCAATATTTCTGGAACAGCCTCTACGTTTCGGTGGCGACGACGATCCTCGGCGTCGTCGTCGCGGTGCCGGCGGCATATGCCTTTTCGCGATTCCGCTTTCCGGGCCGCACGTTCCTGTTCTTCGCGGTGCTGGTCAGGAACATGTTTCCCGCGGTCGTTTTCCTGATGCCGCTGTTCCTGCTGATGCGCCGGCTCGGGCTGGTGGGCACCCACACATCCCTGATCCTGACCTATCTGACGTTTGGCCTGCCGCTCTCGATCTGGCTGCTCAAGGGGTTCTACGACAACATCCCGATCCAGCTCGAGCAGGCGGCGCGGATCGATGGGGCGACGCGCTTCCAGGCCTTCTACATGATCGTGCTGCCGCTCTCGTCGCCAGGCATCATCGCCACGTCGATCTTCTCGTTCATTGGTGCCTGGAACGAGTACGTCTATGCCGTCACGTTCCTGAACAACAAGGACAAGTTGACCTTGCCGGTGGGTATCCAGCGCTACTTCACCGAGTTCGCCACCGACTGGCCCGGCCTGATGGCGGCAACCTTCCTGATGAGCGTGCCGGTCGTGGTCCTGTTCCTGGTGCTACAGAAATATTTCGTTCGCGCCCTGACAGAAGGCGCCGTGAAGTCGTGACTGCGTAAGGGGAAGAAGCCGCATGGCCCAGGTCGTTCTGCGAGAAGTCGTCAAGACCTATGGCAATCTCTATGCTGTCAATCATGTGTCGCTGACCGTCGAGGACGGTGAGTTCGTTGCGCTGGTCGGGCCTTCCGGCTGCGGCAAGACGACGACGCTCAACCTGGTGGCCGGGCTGATGCCGATATCGGGCGGCGACATCTACATCGGCGACACCCTGGTCAACGATCTCGATCCCAAGGACCGGGATATCGCCATGGTCTTTCAGAATTACGCGCTCTACCCCAACAAGACGGTGTTCCAGAACCTGGCTTTTCCGCTGAAGATGCGAAAACTTGCCAAGCCGGACATCGAAAGGAAGGTAATGGAAGCCGCCAAGGTGCTCGACATCGTCCACCTTCTGAAGCGGCTGCCGCGCGAACTGTCCGGAGGCCAGCAGCAGCGCGTCGCGCTCGGCCGGGCGCTGGTACGCGACCCAAAAGTCTTCCTGATGGACGAACCTCTGTCCAATCTCGACGCCAAGCTGCGCGTGCAGATGCGCTCTGAGCTGAAACGCTTCCAGCGCGATCTCAGCGCGACGGTAATCTATGTCACGCACGACCAGCTCGAAGCCGTCACCATGGCCGATAAGATGGCGGTGATGAGCGGGGGCGTGCTGCAGCAATACGATTCGCCTGCCCAAGTCTTCGACAATCCCGTGAACACGTTCGTCGCCAGTTTCGTCGGCAGTCCGGCGATGAGCCTGGTGCCGTTGACGGCCGTCACCAGGGGCACCGACATGTCGTTGCAAAGCCCTGAAGGCTGGAATCTGTCGCTGTCTCCCGCCAATGCGCGCAAGGCTCTGTCGGCCAGCTCGGACAAAATCGTACTCGGCGCGCGCCACAGTACCGTCAGGCTGCACAAACAGGCATCGCCGGGCGCCGTGCCCGGCAAGGTCTACACCGTCGAGCCGACCGGCGACATCACCTTCGTGCAGGTCTATCTGGGTGCTGCGGTCGTGGTGGTCAGCCTTGAGCCGAGCGTCGCGATCTCGCCCGACGAGCCCGTCTGGATCGAGTTCGACCAAAACAAGATGCACCTGTTCGACGGCGAGACGACAATGGCGCTGAAGGCGGCGTAGCGGCAATCTCATGAAAATCACCGCGATCATCCCCTACCCGACCTGGGTCGGCATCCGCAACCAGCTCATCGTCAAGGTGGAAACCGACGAAGGCATTTACGGCTGGGGCGAGAGCGGGCTGTCCGGCCGCGAGAAGGCCGTCGTCGGCGCTATTGAGCACTATCGCGAGTTCCTGGTCGGCCGCGATCCCTTCGCCATTGGCGCGCTGTGGCAGGAGATGTATCGCAGCCAGTATTTCGAGGGCGGGCGCGTGCTCACCGCGGCGATCTCGGCCATCGACATCGCGCTGCACGACATCAAGGGCAAGGCGCTGGGTGTGCCGGTCTATCAGTTGCTCGGCGGCAAGCAGCGCAATCATGTCCCTACTTTCGCAACAACCAAAGGCCCTTGCGGTCCTCAAATAATCGAGCAAGCCAGGGAACTCATGGCGATGGGATGGGGCGCCATCCGCCTCTTCCCGGCCGACCATGACAGCCGCGGCGTCTATGAGCCTCGAAAGAGCATCGCCGAGACGGCGAAATGGTGCGTCAAGGCTCGCGAGGAGCTCGGCGAGACGGTGGTGCTGGGCGTTGACTACCATCATCGCCTGTCTGTCGCGGAAGCCGCCAGCTATTGCCAGAAGATGCCGTTGGGCACGCTCGATTTCCTTGAGGAACCGATCCGTGACGAAACGCCGGAAGCCTATGAGGCACTCAGGAAACTCACCGACGTGCCTTTCGCGATCGGCGAGGAGTTTTCGAGCAAGTGGCAATTCCTGCCATACATCGAGCGCGGCATCCACCAATTCAACCGCATTGACGTCTGCAATGTGGGCGGCCTGACCGAGGCGATGAAGGTCGCCGGCTGGAGCGAGGCACATTACGTCGATATGATGCCGCACAATCCGCTCGGGCCGATCTGCACCGCGGCGACGATCCATTTTTCGGCGGCGGTCGCCAACTTTGCCTGGCTCGAAACCCGCGCCTCGCCCGGTGAACTCTATCACGGTTTCGACGATGCCGGCATCTTCCCGGTTCAACCGAAGCTCACAGGTGCCGTCTATGAAGTTGGCGACGCACCCGGCCTCGGCGTCGAGGTGGATGAGGCGCTGGTCAAGAAGCAAAGCTTCAAGTTCTGGGAAGCCCCCCATCTGCGCCGGACCGACGGCTCGGTCACCAACTGGTAGGCCCTACGGGCCAAAGGAGATTTACCATGACCCATACGCCCGATATCATCCGGCCGCCCAGGGACCTCCTCGATGCGCTTAGGGACATCGGCTCGGCAACGGTCGCCGGCACGCTCGGGCACATGGGCATCCGCAACCCGCACATCATGGGGCCGGTGAGCTGGAACAAGGGCAAGTCGATCGTCGGCCCCGCGCTGACGCTGCAGTTCATGCCCAAGCGCGAGGATCTCTACGGCGAAGGCGAATATGCCGACCCGGAGAAACAGCTCCACCGTCATGTGCTCTACCACGTGCAGGAAGGCGACATCGTCGTCGTTGATGCGCGTGGCGACATGAGCGCCGGTGTCTTCGGCGACATGATGTCGACCTATTTCAAGGGCCGCGGCGGCGCCGGCATGGTTATAGACGGATGTCTGCGCGACTATCCCAACCTCAAGAAACTCGACCTGCCTCTCTGGGTGCGAGGTTGGACACCCAACTTCCACACCCAGACCGGCCTGATGCCGTTCGCGGTCAACGTGCCAATAGCCTGCGGCGGTGTCACCGTCATTCCTGGCGACATCATCGTGGCCGACGACGACGGAGCCGTCGTCCTGCCTATCGCGCTTGCGGCGCAGGTCATCGAAACGTCAAAGATCCATCACGAGTGGGAAGATTTTTCCCGAATGAAGCTGATGCAGGGTGCTCCGTTGCAGCGCTACTATCCGTTGCATGACGATGCCCGCGGGGAATACGACGAGTGGCGCAAAACCAATCACTTGGAGGATTGACGTAGAACCACCCACACGGGCCTTGTCCACGCCAGGCCTGTCCAAAGACCGTCGGGCCGAACTGAGAGCCACTTTTTGCTGGAGGCGACTTCACTGCACACATTCAACAGTCACGGCTTGCAGCATGCCATGAAGGATTTGATCTCGCACAAGGACCAAGGCCTCTGGATGGCTAGGTTCCGCGCATGGTCCTCAATCTGCTCATCGGTACCATCGTCATAAGTCTGACGGTCCTGGTCCATACGTTTGGTCTGATCGCCGTCACGCATGCGATGGGATACCTTGTCGCCCGGTTTCGCATGCATGGGCGCCGCAGCCGGATCGTCGCGATGATCAGCGTGGTGATGGGGCTCTTCGCCATTATGACAGCGGAGGTGTGGCTGTGGGCAGGGCTATACCGGTTGCTCAATATCTTCGCCGACTTCGAGACTGCACTCTATTTTTCGACCATCACCTTTTCGACGGTCGGCTACGGCGACATCGTGCCCGCTCATGCGTGGCGTGTCCTGGCGGCGCTCGAGGGCGTAAACGGGTTCCTGCTCATCGGCTGGTCGACCGCCTATTTGATCGCAGCAGGCACCCGCATCGGCCCGTTCAAGGCCGGCGAGCATTTCTGACGGCGATGCTCAGACCGCCACCGAATGCCTGGCTTTCCCGGTTTCGAAATATTTGTCGAACTTTGCCGCGACGCTCCTGACAAAGGGCCGGCTTTCCGCTGGCACGACGAAGCGGTCACCGTTGAGTTCAAGCAACCGCGCAGGATCGTGAAGGGCCGTGGAACTTGCTTTCACGAGAAGTCTTTGGCCAGCTTCGCCAAAGCGCTCCACCAGTTCGATCGCCGAGAAGCCGAAGTCGCACATCAGCCGCTCGATGATCCAGCCGCGAACGCGGTCGTCGTCGGAAAGCGCGATACCGCGGACCGCGGCCAGTCCGCCGTCGGCGACCATGCGCGCATACTCGGCGGTCGAAGGCATATTTTGTACATAGCCTTGGCGAAATTGACTGATGGATGATGGGCCGAGGCCGATCAAGGTTTCGCAGCGATCCTCGGTGTAGCCTTGGAAATTCCGGCGCAAGCAGCCGGTGCGGGCCGCTATAGCCAACGCATCGTTGGGCTTGGCGAAATGGTCGAAGCCGACGGGCTCATACCCTGCGTTAAGCATCAGACAAGAGGCCAGTTGCGACTGGGCAAACCGCTCTTTCGGATCCGGCAGCCATGCCTCGTCGATCATCGTCTGATGTTTCTTGAACCACGGCACATGCGCGTAGCCAAAAAGCGCTATACGGTCCGGCTCCAGGGTCAGTGCCTGCGCGACCGTGGAGGAGACGCTTTCCCGGGTCTGGTGCGGCAGGCCGTAGAGCAGGTCCAGATTGACGGATTCGACGCCGCGCGAACGAACGCCGTCGACGACCGTCTTGGTCTGCAAGAACGTCTGCTCGCGGTTGATCGCCTTTTGCACCTTCGGATCGAAGTCCTGGACACCGAGGCTCGCGCGGGTCATGCCGATCTCGGCGAGCGCATCGAGGCGGGCATCGTCCATATCGTTGGGTTCGATCTCGACGCTGATCTTGGCACCAGGAAGAAAGGCGAAGCTGTTGCGCAGAACAGTTCCCAGCGCCACCATATCCGCCGGTTTGAGCATCGTCGGTGAACCGCCGCCGAAATGGACGGCACGCACGCGGCCTTTGCCTGCGACAAGACTGGCGACGGTTGCGATCTCGGCATGCAGTGAGCGCAGATATGCAGTCACCGGTTCGTAGTGGCGTGTCTGCTTGGTATGGCAGGCGCAGAACCAGCAAAGCTTGTCGCAGTACGGTATGTGCAGATAGAGCGAGATTTCGTCGCCCTCATCGAGCCCCTGCAGCCAGCCACGACAAATGGCGGCATCAACACTTGCATTAAAATGCGGCGCTGTCGGATAGCTCGTATAGCGCGGCACGTTCTCGCCAAGTCTGGCAACTATGTCTGGCCGCATGTCTCTATCCGCTCCACTTTGAATGGCGCGAGATTGATCCATTTGGACGCCGACAGCCTTGATTTCGGTCAATACCATCTTTCTGCGGACAAACTGCCGCAAGGGCTTTTTCTTGGGCTGATGCTATACCCTGCCCGAGTTTTTCATTTTTTGGGCGATCGTGGTGACAGTGCGTCAGGATGTTCACAGCACCGGCATTCCCGTGCTTTGTCAATCGTGCGAAGCGCGCCACCGTGGCGTCTGCGGCGCGCTCGATCCCGATCAATTGGTCGGGCTCGCCAAGACCTCGTCAAAGCACACCATTGAACCGGGGGTAGAATTGATTGGCGACGCCGAAACCGTCGACAGCTATTCCAACGTGCTTTCCGGCGTGGTGAAGCTGACGAAAAGCCTTTCGGATGGGCGCCAGCAGATTGTCGGGCTTCAGTTTGCCCCCGATTTTCTGGGACGGCCATTCAAGGTGGAAAGCGCGATCAACGCGGAAGCGGCAACTGCCGTCTCCTTGTGTTCATTTCCAAGGGCGTCCGTCGAAAGGATGATGAGGGAGTCGCCGGAGCTCGAGCACCGCCTGCTCAAGCAGACGCTGAACGAACTCGACGAGGCACGCGATTGGATGGTCACGCTGGGACGCAAGACCGCTGCGGAAAAAGTGGCGAGCTTTCTGCTGATGATTGCCAGAAACATCGATCCCACGCTTGATCCAAACACCAACTCGACGAGCTTCGAGCTGCCGCTCACACGTGCCGACATCGCCGATTTCCTCGGCCTGACGATCGAAACGGTGAGCCGCCAGTTGACCCGGCTGCGGACGGATAGCGTGATCCGGATCGACAACAACCGCCATGTGACCGTGGACAGCCTTGCCCGGTTGGCGAGCCGCTCCGGCGCCTAGAGCAATTCCAGGAAAAGCGCGAAACGGTTTTCCCGGGAAAAGCGCATAGCGCTTTCCCTTGGGAATTGCGTCAAAACAAAGAGTTAGAGCGCTTCGCCGTTTCCGTGAAACGGTGAATTGCTCTAGTCCCGGTCGACGATCCCGATCATCGGCAGGACATGCTCGCGTTCAAACGCGATGTGCCGGCGCAAGTTCTCGAACAGGCCGCGCAACATGAAACCGATGGCTTCGGGGTTCTCGACCGTCTCGCCATGACCGATGGCCAGCAGAATTTCGGTCACCTCACCGGCAAAGCATTCGTCTTCCACATGTTCGGCCCGCAATCGCCGGGTTGAGGCAAGGTTCGCATTGCTGCCGACCACGGCGTCCTCGTAAGCAGGGAAGATGACCGCCTCTTCGTATTGATGAATGTTGCGCAGCAGCGGAATGATCGCGTTGGCCGCGCCGAGGCACTTCAGACGATCGACGCTGGGCAAGGCGTCCGCAATTCTTTCCAGGGCGTCGCAGAGCTGCAGCTTTTCCCTGTGCGCGCGCTTCATCACCGCAGCCGGGACCACTTCCCTGCTGGATCGATCAGTTGGTGCGGGATTTTCGTCGCCTGCTTCGAACAGCGACGATCCCAGCCCTTTCTTCTGGCTCAACGGCGGCCTCCGTTCGTTTGCAAGACCACGCTGCCCAATCAGAAAGGGCTGGGCTTTGACATGGATCAAGGCGGCGACAACGCGACTGCTGAATTGGTGTCTACGCGGATTGGCGTCCGCGCATCGGAATCCGAGGTCGGGGATATCTCATGAAGTTCGGCACGCAAATCTTCGCTTTGAGCCTTTTCACATTCGCGGCCCTAGCGGCCGCTGGCTTCGGCGCGGACCAGCCATTTCGACAGCATATGTGGGTGCTGTTTTTTGTGTTGCTTGGTTTTGTCGCCATCCTCATCCGCAACACGAATTTCCAGGTGGCCGCTCCGATTGACCCATCCGCTTACATGGATGGTCCAATCCGCTACGGCACGATCGCCACCATGTTCTGGGGTGTCGTCGGCATGCTTGTCGGCGTGGTCATCGCGCTGCAGCTTGCCTACCCCGATCTCAACATCCAGCCCTGGTTCAACTTCGGCCGTTTGCGGCCGCTGCATACATCGGGCGTAGTCTTTGCCTTCGGCGGCAACGCACTGCTGTGCACATCATTGTATGTCGTGCAACGAACCTGCCGCGCCCGCCTGTTCGGTGGTGATCTCGCCTGGTTCGTGTTCTGGGGCTACCAGCTCTTCATCGTCATGGCGGCGACTGGCTACCTGCTCGGCATCACCGAGAGCCGCGAATACGCCGAACCCGAATGGTACGTCGACATCTGGCTGACCATCGTCTGGGTCGCCTATCTCATCCTGTTCCTCGGCACGATCCTGAAGCGCAAGGAGCCGCATATCTACGTCGCCAACTGGTTCTACCTGTCCTTCATCATCACCGTCGCGATGCTGCATGTGGTCAACAACCTGTCGATGCCGGTTTCGTTTCTCGGCTCGAAGAGCTACTCCGCCTTCTCCGGCGTCCAGGACGCGCTGATACAGTGGTGGTACGGCCACAACGCCGTCGGCTTCTTCCTCACCGCCGGCTTCCTCGGCATGATGTATTACTTCGTGCCCAAGCAAGCGAACCGGCCGGTCTACTCATACCGTCTCTCCATCATTCACTTCTGGGCGCTGATCTTCCTCTACATCTGGGCAGGCCCGCACCATCTGCACTACACCGCCCTGCCCGATTGGGCGCAGACGCTCGGCATGGTGTTCTCGATCATGCTGTGGATGCCGTCATGGGGTGGCATGATCAACGGCCTAATGACGCTATCAGGCGCCTGGGACAAGCTCCGCACCGATCCGATCATCCGCATGATGGTGATGGCCATCGCCTTCTACGGCATGTCGACCTTCGAGGGGCCGATGATGTCGATCAAGACGGTCAACTCGCTGTCGCACTATACCGACTGGACCATCGGACACGTCCATTCCGGCGCGCTCGGCTGGGTCGGCATGATCTCGTTCGGTGCGATCTACTACATGGCGCCGAAGCTCTGGAACCGTCAACGGCTCTACTCGCTGAGGCTGGTCACCTGGCACTTCTGGCTGGCGACACTCGGGATCGTCGTCTACGCCGCAGTGATGTGGGTGTCCGGCATCATGCAGGGCCTGATGTGGCGCGAATACGACGAGCAGGGCTTTCTGGTCTACTCATTCGCTGAAACCGTGGCCGCCATGCACCCCTACTATGTCATGCGCGCCATCGGCGGGGCAATGTACCTCTCCGGCGCCCTGATCATGGCCTGGAACATTACCATGACGATCCTGGGATACCAGCGCGAGGAGGAGCCGATGCCCGGCTCGGTTCCCGCCCTTCAGCCTGCCGAATAAGGAGCCAGACAATGGGCTTGATGGACAGACACGCGATCATCGAGAAGAACGCCACGCTTCTTCTCGTTGGCTCCCTTCTGGTGGTGACGGTCGGCGGCATCGTCGAGATCGCACCGCTCTTCTATCTCGACAACACCATCGAGAAGGTCGAAGGCATGCGGCCTTACTCGCCGCTGGAACTCGCCGGCCGCAACATCTATGTGCGTGAGGGCTGCTACCTCTGCCACAGCCAGATGATCAGGCCATTCCGCGACGAGGTCGAGCGCTACGGTCACTACAGCTTGGCGGCCGAGTCGATGTACGATCACCCTTTCCAGTGGGGATCGAAGCGAACCGGGCCGGACCTCGCCCGGGTCGGCGACCGCTACTCGAATGGATGGCACGTTCAGCACCTTACGGATCCGCGTTCGGTGGTGCCGGAATCGATCATGCCGAGCTACGCGTTCCTGAAGGACGCCCCGATCGAGGTGAAGGATTTCTCGACCCATCTGGTCGCCAACAGGCGGGTCGGCGTCCCCTACAACGATGACATGATCGCGCACGCCAATGCCGACCTTATGGCGCAGGCCGATCCCAACGCGGACACATCCGGCCTCGAAGCACGCTATCCGAAAGCCAAGGTCGGCGACTTCGACGGCAACCCGCAACAGGTCACCGAAATGGATGCCCTCGTCGCCTATCTCCAGATGCTCGGCACGCTGGTTGACTTCAAGAACTACGACGATGCCGCAGGATATCGCTGAGGAGTTTTATCCATGGATTACAATTTGATGCGGGAGTTTGCCGACAGCTGGGGTTTGGTCGGCATGGCGCTTTTCTTTGTCGGGGCAATTGTCTTCGCCCTTCGCCCCGGCAGCCGCAAGCTGGCCGACGAGGCTGCCCGGATCCCCCTTGAGGATGACTGATCATGAGCAACGAGCATATCGACCAGGTCTCCGGTGTCTCAACCACCGGCCATGAGTGGGATGGCATAAGGGAGCTCAACAACCCGCTTCCGCGCTGGTGGGTCATCACGTTTTACGTCACCATTGTCTGGGCCATCGGCTACACCATCGCCTATCCGGCATGGCCGCTGCTGCACTCGGCGACGAAGGGCGTGCTCGGCTATTCCAGCCGCAACGACGTCAAGAACGAACTGGCTGTGGCTGAGGTCGCGAAGGGCAAATATATCTCGGCGGTGGAGTCCAAGAGCGTCTCGGAGATTGCCGCGGACGATGGCCTGCGCGAATTCGCAACCGCCGCCGGTGGCGCCGCTTTCAAGGTCAATTGCGTACAATGCCATGGCTCCGGCGCCCAAGGTTCCAAGGGCTTTCCCAATCTCAACGACGACGACTGGCTGTGGGGCGGCAAGGCCGAGCAGATCCAGCAGACGATCACGCACGGCATCCGCTTCGCGTCCGATCCGGACACGCGCCTGTCGGAAATGCCTGCCTTTGGCGACATCATAACCACTGACCAGATCGCTCAGGTCAGCACCTATGTCGCCAGCCTGTCGGGAAAGGTCCAGGATGCCGGCCTCGTCGAGCCCGGCGCCAAGGTCTTTGCCGAAAATTGCGTGGCCTGTCATGGCGACAATGCAAAGGGCAACAAGGAGCTCGGCGCGCCCGATCTGACCGATGCGATCTGGCTCTACGGATCCGGCGAGGCGGCCATCGCCGCACAGGTCCGTGCGCCAAAACAGGGCGTCATGCCGGCCTGGGGCGCACGCCTGGGCGAGACCAAGGTCAAGGAACTCGCCGTCTACATCCATTCGCTTGGTGGTGGGGAATAGGAAGCGGGGCCTAATCCCAACCCTTCGCCAGCCAAGCGACGAGGCCCGGCCATGCCGGGCCTCGACCTGTATTCGGCACCGGCAATTGACTTGCATCAACGCGCCTGCCCCCGCCCCGCGGCAAGACTCCCATACGCTGGCAGCCCGGGCATGGGCAGATTGTCGCCTGCGCGAGTGGAGATGCATGTGCTGGACAATACGCAGGTAGAGCGGCTCGAAGCCGAAGCGGTGAACTCCGCCAAAGTGCGCCAGCCAATGTATGCCGCGCGCAAGAAGATATTCCCGAAACGGGCAACGGGAAGCTTTCGCCGGTTCAAGTGGCTGGTGATGGCGATCACACTCGGTATCTACTATCTGACACCGTGGTTGCGATGGGACCGTGGCCCGTTCGCCCCGGACCAGGCCGTGCTGCTCGATCTCGCCAACCGGCGCTTCTACTTCTTCTTCATCGAGATATGGCCGCAGGAATTCTACTATGTGGCCGGCCTTCTGATCATGGCCGGCGTCGGTCTTTTCCTGATCACGTCGACTATCGGTCGTGCCTGGTGCGGCTATACATGTCCGCAGACCGTCTGGGTCGATCTGTTTCTGGTTGTCGAGCGCGCCATCGAGGGTGATCGCAACGCACGCATGAAACTCGATGCCGGTCCCTGGACCGCCCGCAAGCTTGCGCTGCGGGTATCGAAACACGCCATCTGGCTGGTCATAGGTGCTGCGACCGGGGGCGCCTGGATATTCTATTTCGCCGATGCGCCTACGTTGGCTCGCGAACTTTTCACCGGCACCGCAGCCCCCGTCGCCTACATCACCGTCGCCGTGTTGACGGCGACGACCTATACGTTCGGTGGGCTGATGCGCGAGCAGGTCTGCACCTACATGTGCCCATGGCCACGCATCCAGGCGGCGATGCTCGACGAAAATTCCCTCACCGTCACTTACAACGACTGGCGCGGCGAACCACGTTCGCGTCACGCCAAGAAGGTCGTGGCAGCAGGTCAGTCCGTCGGCGACTGCGTCGACTGCAATGCCTGCGTCGCGGTCTGCCCGATGGGGATCGACATTCGCGACGGCCAACAGCTCGAATGCATCACCTGCGCGCTTTGCATCGACGCCTGCGACGGCGTCATGGACAAGCTCGGCAGGGAGCATGGACTGATCTCCTACGCGACGCTCTCCGATTACAACGCCAACATGATGCTGGCGACCGCGGGCGGCTCCAGTTCCGTCAATCCGTCGCTGGTCAGGACCACTGACGGCCCTTTCTCCGACAAGGTGGCGCATTTCCATATTCGCAAAATCTTTCGGCCGCGCACCTATGTCTACATGGGTATGTGGTCGCTGATCGGCCTGGGTCTGCTCTATTCGCTGCTGACGCGCGATCGGCTCGAAGTGAACGTGCTGCATGACCGCAATCCGCAATTCGTCACGCTGTCCGACGGCTCGATCCGCAATGGCTACACCGTCAAGCTGCTCAACATGATCCCCGAACCGCGGACCATTGTTGTCACTATGCAGGGCTTGCAAGGGGGCGAAATGAGCGTGGTCGGGGACGACATTAAGGTAGGCCGCTCCTTTGCCATCCCGGTCGAGCCCGATCGCCTGAAAATGCTGAAGGTCTTCGTGCGCCAGCCGGCGGATCAAATCCAGGGCACAGCGCAGACCTTCACGTTCCGTGTCGAGGACAAGGCGAGCTTCGAGTCGGACGAATACACCGCCACCTTCAACGCGCCGGAGACTGCCAGATGAGCGCCAGAACTCAAAAAACCCGCGAATTCACAGGCAGGCACATGCTGTTCACCATCCTTGCCTTCTTCGGCGTGGTCATCGCGGTCAATCTGACGATGGCCACGCTCGCCAACACGAGCTGGACCGGCCTTGTCGTCGAAAACACCTATGTGGCGAGCCAGCAATTCAACAAGAAGGCCGAGGAGGGTCGCGCGCAGGCAGCACTTGGCTGGACCGGCAAGCTGACCATCGCATGGGGCGAGGTCCGCTACAGCCTCACCGATGCCGCCGGCAAGCCGGTTCCCTTGCATGGCGTCAAGGTGCTGTTTCGCCATCCCGCATACGAGAAAGAGGACAAGTCCGTCACGCTCGCCCTCGCCTCTGGCCAGGAATTCGCCGCGCAGCACATGCCGAAGGATGGCGTCTGGATTGTCGAAGTCGACGCCGATGCCGGTCTGGATAAACCGTATCGCGACGTCCGCAGGATCATGATTTCCAATGGAGCGCTGCAATGAGTTGTTGTGCACCGGGCGCCGAAATGGCGCTTGATCTGGTCAACACCGCATCGGTCCTGCCGTCCAGCCAGGAAATCAGGCTGGCGAGCAGATCGCTTGGCGATGATCTCCGCCAGACCGATCTTTCAGTCCCTGCGGTTCATTGCGCGGCCTGCATCCAGGCGATCGAGACAGCACTGGGAAAGCTCGATCAAGTCGAGAGTGCTCGTGTCAACCTGTCCACGAAGCGGGTCGTGGTCCGCTGGCGTGGGAGCCAAGTACCACCATTCGTCGCCGCGCTGGGACGGCTGGGTTACGAGGCGCATCTGTTCGACCCTGAAGTCGATAACAAGGACAAGACGCTTTCGGAACTGATCCGCGCCGTTGCTGTCGCCGGCTTTGCGGCGGGCAATATCATGCTGCTTTCAGTCTCGGTCTGGTCCGGCGCCGAAGGCGCAACGCGGGACCTGTTTCATTGGGTCTCGGCGCTGATCGCGATCCCGGCACTGGCCTTCGCCGGCGGCATCTTCTTCCGCTCGGCCTGGAATGCGCTGCGTCACGGCCGCATGAACATGGACGTGCCGATCGCGGTTGGGGTGTCGCTCGCTTATGCCATGAGCCTCTATGAGACGATCAACCATGGCGACCATGC
>NZ_QGGH01000013.1 GCF_003148495.1 Mesorhizobium loti | reverse complement strand
AGCCATGAGCGCGTATGGGCGTTTTCGCGCAACCGCAAGCTCCAGCGCACCGTGGCGTGCATGGAGGCGGAATGTGGGCAGAACAACCGGAAGATGGCGAGATAAAAGGCCGCGAGGTGCGGCGTCGATCGGTTGTGTTGTTTCAAGGGGTTATGCCTCATTTCCGCGAGGTGCGAAGATCTGGTGCACCGCACCGGACCGCTGTTTTCCCTGTAATTTCCATGCCTTGGCGCGATGTGCGCGGCCTTCGCCATGACCACCGAGGATGGTTTCCGCATCCGGCCAGGCCGCATCCGCTCGTCCGGTACCCAGCGCGCCCGGCCCTTCATCGCACAGGTGCTTGCCGCCGCCCAGAAGGCTGGCGCCCGTATCTCTCGCTCCGGCCGCATCAGTCCAGGCAACCGCTCGACCTTCGGGCGCGGCCGCTCGGCGAGCGTCCGCGCCAATCGTCTCCTCAGCGGCCGCTCGCGAACCGTGATCATCAAGACACGGCTGGTGCGCCACCATGCCCGCGCCGCGCCGCTTGCCGCCCATCTCACTTATCTGCGCCGCGAGGGCGTCACCCGTGACGGGGGGAAGACAAGGCTATTCGGGCCGGAGACCGATGCGGTTGACGGCGGTGCTTTTGTCGGGCGGTGCGGCGATGACCGGCACCACTTCCGCTTCATCGTCTCACCGGAGGATGCCATCGACATGGTGGATCTCAAATCCTTCGCCCGCGATCTGATGGGCCAGATGGAAAAAGATCTCGGCACGAAGCTCGATTGGGCCGGCGTCGATCACTGGAACACCGACAACCCGCACCTTCACATCATTTTGCGCGGCCGTACGGATGACGGGCAGGATCTCGTGATCTCCCGCGATTACATCAAGGAGGGGATGCGGGCTCGCGCCGCCGATCTTGTCACCCAGGAGCTCGGCCCGCGCACCGATCTCGACATCCGCCGCAATCTACAGCGCCAGGTCGAAGTCGAACGTTGGACCCAGCTTGACCGGCAGCTTGTTCGCGACAGCCGCGAGACAGGCGTCATCGACCTTGCCTGCGCCCCGAACGCCCAGCCCGACGCGTATCACGTGTTGAAGGTCGGGCGAGTGCGCAAGCTCGAGACCCTTGGGCTTGCCGAACAGGTCGGCCCAGGCCAGTGGACGATCGACGACAAGGCCGAGGCGACGCTGCGCGAGCTTGGCGAGCGCGGCGACATCATCAAGCGGATGCACCGTGCGCTTACCGAACAGGGCATTGAGCGCGGCGCGTCGAACTATGTGCTGGCGGCGGAGCGTCTCGACACGCCGATCGTGGGTCGACTGGTCGACCGCGGCCTTGATGACGAGTTGAAGGGGAGCGCCTACGCCGTGGTCGATGGTACCGATGGCCGTACGCATCACATCAAGCTGTTCGACCTCGATGCCGCCGGCGACAGCGCTCCGGGTTCTATCGTTGAGCTGCGCAAGTTCCATGACGCGCAGGGGCATCCGCGCGCAGCACTCGCTGTCCGTTCCGATCTCGATATTGAGCGGCAAACAACCGCCGCCGGCGCAACCTGGCTTGACCGCCAGAATATCGCCCGAGAACCGATTGCGCTGTCCGAAGCCGGCTTCGGTGCCGAGGTACGGCAGGCGATGCAGCGGCGCGCCCACCATCTCGTCGAACAGGGCCTTGGGGAGCGGCATGGCCAACGCATCAGCTTCACCCGCAACCTGCTCGACACGCTGCGTCGCCGCGAACTGGAGGCGCTCGGCCAAAAGCTCTCGGCCGAAACCGGCCAGCCATTCAACCGCGTTCGCAGCGGCGAGTTTGTGGCCGGTTCGTACCGGCAACGCTTCGCGCTCGCCTCCGGCCGCTTCGCCATGCTCGATGACGGCTTCGGCTTCCAACTGGTACCTTGGACGCCCTCCTTGGAAAAACATCTTGGTCGCCACATCTCTGGCGTCGCTCGAAATGACGACGGCATCGACTGGAGTTTTGGCCGCAAGCGAGGCCTCGGCCTCTAACCTCCTTGTGAAGAAAGGACGACTTTATGTCCGCCACCAAAATTCTCTGGGGCCAGATACTCGCGGTCTTCGCGATTGTGCTTTTCACGACCTGGGGTGCGACGGAGTGGGTGGCCTGGCGCCTGGCGTTCCAGCCCGTGCTCGGCAGGCCGTGGTTTCGAGTCCTCGGCTTCCCGTTTTACCTTCCGCCGTCCTTCTTCTGGTGGTGGTATGGCTTCGATGCCTACGCGCCGTCGATCTTCGTGGAGGGAGCCTTTATCGCGGCTTCCGGCGGTTTCGCCTGCATCGCCGTCGCCATCGGCATGTCAGTCTGGCGGGCTCGCGAGGCCAAGAAGGTCGAGACCTATGGCTCGGCGCGCTGGGCCGACAACCAGGAGGTCAAGGCAACCGGCCTTCTCGGCTCCGATGGAGTGGTGCTTGGGCGATATGACGGCGCCTATCTGCGCCACGACGGACCGGAGCACGTTCTGTGCTTTGCGCCCACACGTTCGGGCAAGGGCGTCGGCCTTGTCGTCCCGTCGCTGCTGACCTGGCCGAGCTCAGCCGTCGTCCACGACATCAAGGGCGAAAACTGGCAACTCACGGCGGGCTTTCGCGCCAGGCATGGCCGGGTCCTGCTGTTCGATCCCACCAATCCGAAATCCTCTTCCTACAATCCGCTGCTCGAGGTGCGCCGTGGCGAATGGGAAGTCCGCGACGTCCAGAACATCGCTGACATCCTCGTCGATCCCGAAGGGTCGCTCGAGCGGCGAAACCATTGGGAGAAAACCAGCCATGCTCTCTTGGTCGGAGTGATCCTGCATGTCCTCTACGCCGAGCCGGACAAGACGCTTGCCGGCGTCGCCGGCTTCCTCTCCGATCCAAAGCATCCGATCGAATCGACGCTGTCGGCGATGATGAAGACGGCGCATCTGGGTGAGGCGGGTCCGCACCCGGTTATCGCCAGTGCAGCGCGGGAGCTGTTGAACAAATCCGACAACGAGCGCTCCGGCGTCCTCTCCACCGCCATGTCGTTCCTCGGCCTCTATCGTGATCCTGTCGTGGCCGAGGTCACGCGCCGCTGCGACTGGCGCATCACGGATCTTGTCGACGACAAGCGCCCGACGACGCTCTACCTCGTTGTGCCGCCGTCCGACATCAACCGGACCAAGCCGCTCATTCGCCTGATCCTCAATCAGATCGGTCGCCGCTTGACTGAGGATCTGCAGGTGAGGGCGAAAGGGCACCGGCTGCTCCTCATGCTCGACGAGTTCCCGGCGCTTGGCCGCCTCGACTTCTTCGAGTCTGCGCTTGCCTTCATGGCCGGCTACGGGCTGAAAAGCTTCCTGATCGCTCAATCCCTCAATCAGATCGAGAGGGCGTACGGCGCCAACAACTCAATCCTCGACAATTGCCACGTCCGGGTAAGCTTTGCCACCAACGACGAGCGCACCGCCAGGCGGGTGTCCGATGCGCTCGGAACAGCAACGGAGATGCGGGCCATGAGGAACTATGCCGGCCATCGGCTTTCGCCCTGGCTTGGTCATCTCATGGTCTCGCGTTCGGAGACGGCTCGCCCGCTGCTCACGCCTGGCGAAGTGATGCAACTACCGTCCACCGACGAGATTGTCATGGTCTCGGGCGCGCCGCCGATCCGCGCCAAAAAGGCGCGCTATCATGAGGATGCCCGTTTCGCGGAGCGTATTCTACCGCCGCCGATGCTTGCGGCGGCGTCAGCGGTAGAGGGGAGACCCGATGACTGGACAAAACTGCCTCTGGCTTCCCGTGCCCGGATTGCGGAGGGTTCGGTGGCGCCGTCGGCCGTCGATGAGGATCCAACCGAATCCGAGCGTCGTCACCAACCTGAGCTCAGTCGGGTCGAGCCGGTCGTGGAGCCTGCGATCGAAAACGAATTCGAGATCGATCACCGCGACGACATCGAGGACGAAGTTGCCCGCAACCGTGGACTGACGCGCCTCATGCAGGGCATTGCACGGCAGGCGTCGCTCGACCCTGGCGACGGCGTGGATATGTGAGGGTCCCATGACTAAGCCACCCCGCAAGCAGCGCCTGTCCGTCTATCTCGATCCGAAGGTCATGAGCAGACTGGCCGAATATGCGGCGCGCCGTGATTTTTCTCGCTCGCTGGTCGCGGAGGCGGCCATCGAATCGTTTCTCTCGCCCGATGCCGCCGAGCGACAGGAGGCAGCGATCACCAAGCGGCTCGACCAGCTCGATCGCCGTATGACGCGCCAGGAGCGCGATCTGGCAATTGCCGTTGAGACGCTCGCCGTTTTCGTCCGCTTCTGGCTGGCGACAACCCCGGCTTTGCCCGAGTCCGCGGCGCAGGCTGCTCACGCCAAGGCTGGCGAGCGCTATGATGCCTTCGTCACAGCGCTCGGCCGGCGCCTGGCGAAAGGACCGAAGCTCCGGCAAGAAATCAGTGAGGACATCGACGCCGGTTTCGACACACTCAAGACCGGCGAGCCCGGGCGATAGCCGGACGGTCGGATCACCGGCGGCGCGGATCGGCGGATCGCCGGCGACACGGCCAGTGCTCAGGCCTCGGCGATCAGGGCAAGGTTTTGCAGGTGAGCGTCTATCGTGTCGGCGACGGAGCGCGCGATGGGAAGCGTCTTCTTCGCCTCGGGCCATTCGTCGCGGAAGCGGGTGACGGTTTCGCGCGCCGTATCGACGACCGGCTTCTCGGGCAGATGCGCCTTCGCCGCGAGGTAACGGAGCTCGTCGAACGAGAGCTCGCGCATGCGCTTGGTGCGGGCATATTTGATGGCGGCGAACTCGTCCTGCATGTAGGGAATTGTCGATAGGAAATCATAGGCTGGAGCGAGCGCCGCTGAGCGCCGATCGGGATAGATCACCGACCAGTTCTTGAGGTGCATGTCGGCATTGCCGATCAGCGTGTTGAAGACGAGCCGGCGGATGAACTCGCAGGCACCACCGTCTCCGGCCTCAACGCCAAGCACGGTCGCAATGTTGCGTGCGCTTGCGCGCTTGTATTTGTCGTCCGGCCACACGCCGAACACCTGGGCGAAATCCTCGACATGCACCGGACCGTCGCCGCTGCGGTCGAAGCGCCGGATGGCCAGTGCCTGGCCCTTCATACTGCGCATTCCTTCGGGAAGGCCGTCGATCGCATCGACGTCGAGGAGTTGCACCTCTGGCACGTCCATGCCGAGCCTGGCCGCAAGACTCATCATCGAGAATTCGTTTTCGGGGACGCCGTCGTAGAGCTGTGAGGGCAGTTTGACGATCCACGATCCGCCGACGCCGTCAGCTGGGATCGTAAGCCCGCCGCCCTTTCCGGTGTTCTTCACCGCCGAGAACTTCAACTGCACGCCCGCGAGTGAAAATCGCAGGGCATTGCTCCGGCGCGCGCGGCGTGCTCCCGCGTCGCCCTCCTCCCTCAGATCTGGCCAGGCTTCTGCGTCCGCCGGCACGATGGTGAGCGCACCGGGAAGGTCGCGGCCGAGAACCCAGAGCAGGAAGAATTCGCGCTTTTCGCTCACGCCCGCGCGCTCGGCAAGGTAGGCCCGCAGCGGCCCTTCCGGCAGGAGGTTCGCAAAGAACGGAGGAACCCTGACATTGAACGGACGGAATTCGGTCAGGAGCTGCCCGTACTGGTCCTCGAACGACAGGCTGAGCGTGGCCCGCTCGGGATTGTCGATGTAGGCCTTGTCGAAGGCAAACAGAGTACGATCGCCCGGAATGAGCGTGAGCGTTGCGATCTTCTCGCCATAGAGGCGGACATCGAGGACGGAAACGTCAGGCATCCTCGTTCTCATCGTCGAGTTGGTATGCGGGGCGGGGCATTTCGGGGAGCGCGTGGGCGATCCTGTTGCGCAGTGCTCCAAGCTGCTTGGAGGCGCGCTCGATGGCCGCAGCCGCGCCAGCGCCGGCCGGCAGCTTCATCAGCTTTTCGGCGATGGCACGCAGCGTGTCGAGATCGGTTTTGCCCAACCGAAAGTTCGCAAGCTCGCGCAGCGTCTGATCGAGACGCTTGAATTCGCCAGGGTCGGGATGGTCGCGGTGCAGCCTTGCAAGGGCAGCCTGGGCGCGATTGAACACCACGGCGCGCTGGCGGTCTTCGCCGCTGAGCGTTGCGTAAGCGTTGCTGACGACGGCTTCGACCGCGGCCAGGGCCTTGCGCGGCACCAAAACCAGTTCGTAGTCGAGCGCTCGTGCGAGCTCAACCAGGCTCGAAAGCCTGAGGTCGGTCCCGCCATTTTCAATCTTCGAAATATGGCTTTGGGGAACGCCAATGCGAGCGCTGAGGTCGCGCTGGCTCAGCCCGCTCTGCTCGCGGGCATTGCGGAGCGTCTGGAGAATTTCGTCCGTAGAATAGAGCATTGATATGCCTCTACATATCGTTTTCCAAATTTGATATGCGTAAATATATCATTTAACGGAAGATTTTGCAAACACTGATATGTAAAAACATATCGCGGCCCTGCGGCGATCTGTTATCGTAGATCAGACCTCCTCAACCTGTCGAGCCAGGCAGGAGGGTGGCATAGCCAGCGCGGCAACGACGTTGAGTCGGTGCCGCGGCTCCTCCGGACCAAAGTCTGGCGCGAAATCCGCAATCCGGGCCGCCGGTCCGAACCGCCGACCGCCTGTATTTGCACGCTACCCTACGACGCCTCGACAAAGCTGTTGAATCCACTCGAGATGCGGCTCTCTTAATCATCCCCGTCCTGGGGCCTTCCTTGTTCCCCCGGATCGAAATGGGGACAGGATGGCAGCTTCGCATCACAATTCAGAAGGCCTCGAGCGCGGCGCACGCATGTTGCGCACAGCGCTCGGCCCTGCGATCGCAAGCTATCTCGACGACGCGGGCATCGTCGAAGTGATGCTCAATCCCGATGGGCGTTTGTGGATCGACCGGTTGTCCGAGGGGTTGTCCGACACAGGAGAGCGCCTGTCGGCGGCGGACGGCGAGCGTATCGTTCGCCTCGTCGCCCATCATGTCGGTGCCGAAGTCCATGCCAGCGCGCCACGCGTCTCGGCCGAGCTGCCCGAAACGGGGGAGCGGTTCGAGGGACTTCTTCCTCCCGTCGTCGCAGCGCCCGCCTTCGCGATCCGCAAGCCCGCCGTCGCTGTTTTCACCCTTGAAGACTATGTCACGGCCGGGATCATGTCGGCGCGCCAGGCCGACGCGCTGCGCCAGGGCGTTGCCACCCGCGCCAACATTCTTGTCGCTGGCGGCACATCCACGGGCAAGACCACGCTGATCAACGCGCTGTTGGCCGAAGTGGCCAAAACCGCCGATCGCGTCGTCATCATAGAGGATACGCGCGAGCTGCAATGCGCCGCGCGCAATCTCGTTGCGATGCGCACGAAAGACGGCGTCGCGTCGCTCTCCGATCTCGTTCGTTCATCGCTGCGCCTGCGCCCCGACCGCATTCCGGTCGGCGAAGTGCGCGGAGCCGAGGCGCTCGAACTGCTCAAGGCGTGGGGCACCGGCCACCCTGGCGGTCTCGGTACGATTCACGCCGGCAGCGCCATTGGCGCGCTGCGACGGATGGAACAGCTCATCCAGGAAGCTGTCGTCACGGTGCCGCGAGCGCTGATCGCCGAGACGATCGATTTGGTTGCCGTCCTTTCCGGCCGTGGCTCCGCCCGACGGCTGTCCGAACTCGCCCGTGTCGAGGGCCTTCGCCCGGACGGCGATTATCGCGTTGCGCCCGCCCTCCGCGAGGAGGACGACCGCCCGACCTTGCTCATCCAAAACCCCGAAGGAGAAAATCCGTGATCCAATGCCTGCGCCTCGCGCGCCATCGTCTCGCCATCACTGTCTCCGCTCCCACGCTCATCCTGGTGATGGCCGCGCCCGCTCATGCCTCAGGCTCGTCGATGCCGTGGGAACAGCCGCTGCAACAGATCCTCCAGTCGATCGAAGGCCCGGTCGCCAAGATCATGGCGGTCATCATCATCATCGTTACGGGTCTGACGCTCGCCTTCGGCGACACGTCGGGCGGCTTCCGTCGGCTCATCCAGATCGTGTTCGGCCTGTCCATCGCTTTCGCGGCATCGAGTTTCTTCCTGTCGTTCTTCTCGTTTGGCGGCGGAGCGCTGGTCTGATGGTGGGTGGTGTCGAACAGAGCGGCGCAATGCCCGACTACGCAGTGCCGGGTTACACGGTCCTCGTGCACCGCGCACTGACCGAGCCGATCCTGCTCGGCGGCGCCCCGCGCGCCATTGCCATCATGAACGGGACGCTCGCCGGCGCGGTGGGACTGGGGCTGCGCCTGTGGCTCGTCGGCATCGCAATCTGGGCGATCGGCCATGTTGCCGCCGTCTGGGCCGCTAAGCGTGATCCGCTCTTCGTCGACGTCGTTCGTCGGCATCTGCGCATCCCGGCACATCTCACTGTCTGAGCGAGGTCGCGCCGATGATGAAACTTGCCGAATATCGCAACCGTAGCAGCCGGCTCGCCGACTTCCTGCCCTGGGCGGCATTGGTCCGCGTCGGCGTGGTCCTCAACAAGGACGGCAGCTTCCAGCGGACCGCGCGCTTTCGCGGCCCCGATCTTGACAGCGCCGTCCCGGCCGAACTGGTCGCCGTCGCCGGCCGGCTCAACAATGCCTTGCGCCGTCTCGGCTCCGGCTGGGCGATGTTCGTGGAGGCGCAACGCCATGCCTCGACCGGCTATCCCGACAGCCACTTTCCGGATGCGGCCTCCACGCTGGTCGATGCCGAGCGAAAGGCTGGCTTCGAGGAGGCTGGTGCCCATTTTGAGTCCAGCTACTTCCTGACGCTCACCTATCTTGCGCCCGCCGAAGACACGGCGCGCGCGGAAAGCTGGCTTTACGAAGGGCGCGAGAAGAAGGGCCTGGACCCCAATGCGGTGCTGACCGGGTTCACTGACCGCAGCGACCGCCTCCTGCGCCTTGTCGAAGCCTTCATGCCGGAGTGCCGCTGGCTCGATGACGCCGAGACGCTGACCTATCTGCATGGCTGCGTCTCGACCAATCGCCACCGTGTCCGCGTTCCCGAAACGCCGATGTATCTCGATACCGTGCTGGCCGACCAGCCGCTGACCGGCGGGCTCGAGCCGCGCCTTGGCGCATCGCATCTGCGCATTCTCACGGTCACGGGTTTCCCGACCGCGACCACGCCGGGTCTGCTCGACGACCTGAACCGGCTGGCCTTCCCGTATCGCTGGTCGACCCGCGCGATCCTGCTCGACAAGAACGATGCGACCAGGCTGCTGACAAAGATCCGGCGTCAATGGTTCGCCAAGCGCAAATCGGTCGCCGCGATCCTCAAGGAGGTGATGACCAACGAGGCTTCCGTCCTCGTGGACACCGACGCCGCAAACAAGGCCGCCGATGCCGACATGGCGCTGCAGGAACTCGGCGCCGACTATGCCGGCATGGCCTATGTCACCGCGACGGTGACGGTTTGGGACGACGATCCCCGCACCGCCGACGAAAAACTGCGCCGGGTCGAAAAGGTGATCCAGGGCCGCGATTTCACGGCAATGATCGAAACCATCAACGCCGTCGACGCGTGGCTCGGCAGCCTGCCGGGTCATGTCTACGCCAACGTCCGTCAGCCTCCCATCTCAACGCTCAATCTCGCCCACATCATCCCGCTTTCCGCGGTGTGGGCAGGCGAGGTGCGGGACGAGCATTTTGCAGCGCCCCCTCTGCTCTTCGGCAAGACCGAAGGCTCGACCCCGTTCCGGCTTTCGCTTCATGTCGGCGACGTCGGCCATACGCTGATCGTCGGCCCGACCGGCGCCGGCAAGTCCGTGCTTCTGGCACTGATGGCGCTGCAGTTCCGCCGCTATGCGGGGTCAAAGGTTTTCGCCTTCGATTTCGGCGGCTCGATCCGAGCCGCCGCACTCGCCATGGGCGGCGACTGGCACGATCTCGGCGGCGATCTCAGCGATGGGGCGATCGACAGCGTCAGCCTTCAGCCGTTCGCCCGCATTCATGATGTCCCCGAGCGCGCCTGGGCCGCCGACTGGATCGTGGCGATCCTGACGCGCGAGAATGTGACGATCACGCCTGAGGTCAAGGAGCATATCTGGACGGCGTTGAGCTCTCTGGCGTCCGCGCCCGTCGAGGAGCGCACCATCACCGGTCTGGTCGTGCTGCTGCAATCAAATGATCTCAAGCAGGCATTGCGCCCCTATTGCGTCGGAGGCCCCTACGGCCGGTTGCTCGATGCCGAGCGCGAGCATCTCGGATCGGCGTCGGTCCAGGCATTCGAAACCGAAGGGCTGATCGGAACGGGTGCCGCGCCCGCGGTCCTGTCCTATCTCTTTCATCGCATCGAGGACCGGCTCGATGGCTCGCCAACCCTTCTCATCATCGACGAAGGCTGGCTTGCGCTGGATGATGAGGGCTTTGCCGGCCAGCTCCGCGAATGGCTGAAGACGCTGCGCAAGAAGAACGCCAGCGTCATCTTCGCCACGCAGTCGCTCAGCGACATCGACGGCTCGGCGATCGCGCCGGCGATCATCGAGAGCTGCCAGACCCGGCTTCTCCTGCCGAACGAGCGCGCCATCGAGCCGCAGATCACGGCGATCTATCGCCGCTTCGGCCTCAACGACCGGCAGATTGAGATCATCGCACGGGCGATGCAGAAGCGCGATTACTACTGCCAGTCCCGTCGCGGCAACCGGCTGTTCGAGCTTGGGATGTCCGATGTGGCGCTCGCGCTCTGCGCTGTATCCGCGAAAACCGACCAGGCCGCGATCACCCGCATCGTCGCCGAGCATGGCCGAGACGGCTTCCTCGCAGCCTGGCTCAGCCACCGCGACGTGGGCTGGGCCGCTGAACTCGTTGCCGCACTCACCAGCCCCGCCCTCACCAACAAGGAGAAGTCCCCATGAAAATACGCCGTTCACTTGCCATGCGGCTCGCTGCCGCCCTGCTTGCCGTACCCGCCGCATTCTCGCCCATGCTGGCGACGCCGGCACAGGCGCTCATCGTTTTCGATCCCTCGAACTATTCGCAAAACGTCTTGACGGCAGCGCGCTCGCTCGAGCAGATCACCAACCAGATCACCTCGCTTCAGAACCAAGCGCAGATGCTGATCAATCAGGCGCGCAATCTCGCGACCCTGCCGTTCTCCTCACTGCAACAACTCCAACAGTCGGTGCAGCGCACCCAGCAATTGCTCGGTCAAGCGCAAAACATTGCCTATGACGTCCAGCAGATCGATCATGCCTTCCAGCAGAAATACGGCAACGTCTCGCTGTCGGCTTCAGATCAGCAACTCGTCGGCGACGCGCGCTCGCGCTGGGGCAACACGGTTGGTGGCCTTCAGGATGCCATGCGTGTGCAGGCGGGCGTCGTCGGCAACATCGACACCAATCGCAACGAGATGTCGGCGCTCGTCGGCCAGAGCCAGGGTGCGACCGGCGCGCTTCAGGCAACACAGGCCGGCAACCAGCTCCTCGCGCTTCAGGCGCAGCAACTCGCCGATCTCACCGCAGTCGTTGCCGCGAACGGTCGGGCGCAGGCGTTGCAATCGGCCGAGCAGGCCACCGCCGCCGACCAGGGCCGGGAGCAGCGCCGCCGCTTCCTGACGCAGGGCTCGGGCTACCAGCCCGGCAGTGCGCAGATGTTCTATGGCAAGAACTGAGGCCGGCGCCATGGAAGGCAAGATCTTCGCTCGCATCGGCGCAGTCGTCTTCATGGCGATCGCTTTGACAGTGACTGTGATCGAGATGAGCACCAAGGACGATGAGCCTGACGCCCCGGCGATGCGGGACCGTTCCATCGCGTCACAAGACCCGCTCGCGTCCGAATTGCGCCGCTGTTCCCGGATCGGCGAGGCCGGTCCTCGCGATCCCGGCTGTCTGAAAGCGTGGGCAGAAAGCCGGCGCCGGTTTCTCGGTCAGCAGGCACCGGCAACGGCGACTGCTCCGGTAGCGCCGACAACGCGGTTTCCGGATGTAGCGGCGTCAGCCAACCGGAAAGAAGGAAAGCGGAGGGATGTGACAGCTCCCGCGATGCAGGTCGAGCCGCCCCGGCCGGAGATTCGCTGACATGGGCGGCATGGGCGTCATCGACCATTTCCTCGAAGTCTTCACGCGCTACATCGACGGCGGCTTCGGCCTGCTCGGCGGCGAGGTCGGCTTCATCGCCACGACCCTGATTGTCATAGACGTGACGTTGGCGGCGCTCTTCTGGTCCTGGGGGGCGGACGACGATATCATGGCGCGCCTCGTCAAGAAGACGCTGTTCGTCGGCGTCTTCGCCTATCTCATCTCCAACTGGAACAATCTCGCCCGCATCGTCTTCGAAAGCTTCGCCGGGCTTGGCCTGAAGGCCTCGGGAACGGGTTTTGCCGTCGACGATCTCATGCGCCCGGGTAAGGTGGCGCAGACCGGGCTCGACGCCGGCCGGCCGTTGCTGGACTCGATCTCGAACCTGATGGGCTATTGGTCCTTCTTCGAGAACTTCATCCAGATCGCCTGCATGTTCTTCGCCTGGGCGCTGGTGCTGCTGGCCTTCTTCATCCTGGCAATCCAGCTTTTCGTCACCCTGATCGAGTTCAAGCTGACGACGCTCGCCGGTTTCGTGCTGATACCCTTCGGTCTGTTCGGCAAGTCCGCCTTCATGGCCGAGCGGGTGCTCGGCAACGTCATTTCGTCCGGCATCAAGGTGCTGGTGCTCGCCGTCATCATCGGCATTGGCTCGACACTTTTCTCCGAGTTCACCGCAGGGTTCAGCGGCAACACGCCGTCGATCGACGACGCGATGGCGATCGTGCTGGCCGCGCTGTCGCTGCTTGGCCTTGGCATCTTTGGACCTGGCATCGCCAACGGGCTCGTCTCCGGCGGTCCGCAGCTTGGCGCGGGCGCGGCGGTCGGTACCGGGCTCGCCGCCGGCGGCATGGCAGCAGTGGGCGCCGCGACCGCCGGCGCCGTCGTGTCCGGAGGCGCGGTCGTCAGCGGCGGTGCTGCGGCGGCGGCCCGTGGCGGTGCCGCCGCCGCGGGCAGGGCATCCGCAGCCTACGGCCTTGGCGCGGCCGGACAGTCAGGTGTTTCAGTCGTCGCATCAGGTCTCGGCGGTGTCATCAGCGCCGGTGCCCAGGGTGCCATCTCACCGCTGAAGCGCGCGGCCAATCATGCGGCAGGCAGCATGAAGCACAGCTTCCAGTCCGGCGCTCGCGCTGCCTTCGAGACGACGGGCGGATCCTCCACTGCTGGCACAGTCGGCGCAAACGCCGCCGAAGTCGCGTCCGCTTCCGTTGCGTCCTCCGCCACCGAAAGTCAGCCCGCCTGGGCGAAGCGCATGAAGCGCTCACAACAGATGACCCATGGCGTCCAAGCCGCCGCCCACGCCGTTCGCAGTGGCGACAGCCATGGCGGCGGCTCCTCTATCAACCTCTCGGAAAGAGACTGAGCATGTTCAAACGACCGTCCACGCATTACGGCAGATCCCCACAGCCCGAGACGCCCTACCAACGCGCTGCCCAGGTCTGGGACGAGCGCATCGGTTCGGCTCGCGTGCAAGCGCGCAATTGGCGTATCATGGCCTTCGGTTGCCTGGCGCTCGCCGCCGGGGTCTCCACTGCACTCATCTGGCAGTCCGCTAATGGTTCGATCGTGCCCTGGGTGGTGCAGGTCGATCGTCTCGGCCAGGCGCAGGCTGTGGCGCCGGCGGTCGCCGACTATCAGCCCAACGATCCGCAGGTTGCTTTCTACCTGGCGCACTTCATCGAACAGGTGAGGTCGATCCCCGCCGATCCGATCATCCTGCGGCAGAACTGGCTGCGCGCCTATGACTTCACGACACAAGGCGGGGCGCTGGCGCTCAACGACTATGCGCGCGGCAATGACCCGTTCACCAAGGTCGGCAAACAGCAGGTTGCCGTCGACGTCTCGTCGGTCATCCGCGCATCCCCAGTGAGCTTCCGCACCGCCTGGGTCGAACGCCGCTATCAAGACGGATCACTCGCTTCCACGGATCGCTGGTCCGCCATTCTCACCATTGTCGTGCAGCCCCCGCGCGACGCCGACACGCTGAGGAAGAACCCGCTCGGCATCTACATCAACGCCGTCAACTGGTCGAAGGAGCTTGGACAATGACGCCCGCACCCTGCAAAGCCACCCACTGGGGATGTCCAACGTTCCTCATCCACGCAGTGCCGGCCTTCCGCAAGATAGCCTTTCCAGCACTTCTGCTTTGCACTTCGGCGCTTGCAGGCTGTGCCACCAGGCAGAAGCCGCCGGAGATTTCCTATGACGATCCGATCCCGGCCGTGCAGGCCGTCGATCCGCCCGCGCCCGTCAAGGTGGTCGAGCTGTCAAAGCCGCTACCGCTTCCCGGTCAGTTGAAGCCGGTCGGGAGGGACGCGAAGCCCCAGCCGGAACCGACCGATCCGACGGCGCGCGTGAATCTCGCCAACGCCGCCGCGCGCATCCAGCCTGTCCGCAATGGCTTCATCAACTCGATGCAGGTCTATCCCTTCATCGATGGCGCGCTCTATCAGGTCTATGCCTCGCCTGGGCAGATCACCGACATCGCCCTGCAACCCGGCGAACAACTCGTCGGCTCCGGTCCCGTCGCCGCTGGCGACACTGTGCGCTGGATCATCGGCGATACCGAGAGCGGTATTGGTGGGACCACGCAAGTCCACATCCTCGTCAAACCGACGCGGGCGGAGCTGACAACCAATCTCGTCATCAACACCGATCGGCGCACCTATCACATGGAACTGCGCTCGACACCGTCGACCTATATGGCATCGGTTTCCTGGCAATACCCGCAGGACCAGCTGATCGCCTTGCGCCGTCAGAACCAGCAGGCTGAGGCCGCGCAGCCGGTCTCGACAGGCATCGATCTGTCGCGCGTCAATTTCCGCTACGAGGTGACAGGCGATCGCGCACCGTGGCGCCCGCTACGCGCCTTCGACGATGGCAGGCAGGCGTTCATCGAGTTCCCGCGGGGCATCGGTCAGGGCGAGATGCCGCCACTCTTCGTGGTCGGGCCGGAAGGCGACACGTCCGAGCTGGTGAACTATCGCGTGCGCGGCAACTACATGATCGTCGACCGGTTGTTTGCCGCCGCCGAGTTGCGGTTCGGCGCCGGCAAGAACCAGCAGCGCATCCGCATCTCCCGCACCGATGGGGTGGGGAGCAGTCGATTTTCATGGATGCGTGGCCCTGGTGAGACCCCTCGCGCCACGAACCTGCGAGGAGACAGCGGAGGGTCGCCATCATGAGCGAAGGATTGGATCCCGGGAAGGAAGAGGGCCGGGGGCCGGTGGAGGACGCGTGGCCGGAGGCCCTGGCCGATAATGGTTCCTTGCCGTTGACCGGCGAGCCGGCCGCGGCCATGCGGCTGCGCGCCGAGCCGCCGCGCGTAACACGTGTGTCTCGCAAGGCGCTTGCCGGATTGGGGCTCGCGGCAAGCCTCGCTGTCGGCGGTGCGCTGATTTACGCGCTTCAGAACCGTCAGCAAGGCCAGGGGCAGGAGCTGTATTCGACCGACAATCGTTCGACGCCCGATGGGCTCGCGGGCCTGCCGAAGGACTATGCGGGCATTCCCAAGCTTGGCCCGCCGCTTCCCGGCGATCTCGGCCGCCCGATCCTCGCCGCACAGAATAGCGGCCCCGCCCTGTCGACAGGCCCCGTGGGACCGGACCCGGAGGAGCAGCGCCGGGAGCAGGAACTGGAAGCGGCGAGGACCGCGCGACTGTTTGCGTCCACGCAAACGCGGCCCGCAAGTGACGCGACCGTCGCTCGGCCTGGGACAGACGCCACGCCACGGCCCGACCTCTCCAACCTTGGCCTTGCGCCGCAGCCAGCGACGCCCTCGGCGCAGGACCGCCAGCGCGCATTCCTCGATCAGCCGCCGGACAAACGCACCGTCTCACCTGATCGCGTCGTGGCGCCGGTGTCGAAAAACGTCCTGCAGGCTGGCGCGGTCATCGCGGCCGCCCTCATCACCGGCATTCGCTCCGACCTGCCGGGCCAGATTACCGCCCAGGTGACGGAGAATGTCTATGACAGCCCCACCGGCCACGTCCTTCTCGTTCCGCAGGGGACGCGCCTCATCGGCCAGTATGACAATGGCGTCGGCTTCGGCCAGCGTCGCGTGTTGCTGGTCTGGACCAGGCTGATTTTTCCCAACGGCCGATCCTTCGTTCTGGAACGTGAACCTGGCGCGGACGCCGAGGGCTATGCTGGCCTCGAGGATGGCGTCGATTATCATTGGGGCGAGCTGTTCAAGGCTGCAGCACTTTCCACGGTTCTGAGCATCGGGGCGCAAGCAGGCTCATCGAGCCAGGAGAGCGACATCACGCGCGCTCTGCGCCAGGGTGCTTCCGACAGCATCAGCCAGACAGGTCAGCAGATCGTCCAGCGGCAGCTCAACATAGCGCCGACGCTCACCATCCGACCGGGATTCCCGGTGCGCGTTATCGTCACGCGCGATCTCGTGCTTGAACCTTACGGAGGCTGAAAATGACCAAGCTGAAACTTGGGCCAATCGCCGACGATAAACCTGTTAAGGTGATGGTGGAACTCCCCGCTTCATTACATCGTGACCTGACCGCTTACGCCGAAATCCTCGGCCGCGATGCGGGGCAAAGGCCCACCGATGCGCCGCGCCTCATCGTTGCGATGTTGGCGCGGTTCATGGCGACGGATCGAGGCTTCGCCAGGGCAAGGCGTTCGGAGGGTGGTTGAAGGCAGGACCACTGAAGCAAACCGGGTCAGTGGCGCCTCCCAGAGTCACGGCGTGATTTCAGAAAATCGCGCCTTCCTGCGTTGACGGGGAAACACGGAGATGCCGGCCGCCGCTGCCGTCTCAGACAAACCATCCGCTATCGGCGACAGTCCCGGACGTCAGGTCGTCTTGATGCCGATTTTGCGGCGCTTCGCCGGTGCCGGCGCGGGCGGCGCCTCGGGTTCAGGTGCCGCGGCCTTCCGTCCCAGACCGATCGCCTTCGCCAGCCGAGACCGCTCAGCGGCGTAGTTCGGAGCAACCATCGGATAATCGGACGGCAGGCTCCATTTTGAGCGATACGCATCCGGCGTGAGATTATAGTGGGTGCCGATGTGCCGCTTGAGCGATTTGAACTTCTTGCCGTCTTCAAGGCAGATGATGAAGTCCGGCATCACCGATTTCTTGATCGGGACAGCGGGTGCGGACTTCTCTTCCGGCTGGGTTTGAGGTGCTCCCTGCAGCTTGCTGACCGCTGCATAGGTATCAGAAATCACGCGAGCGAGTTCGGACACCGGAAGCGGGTTGTTGCTGACATAGGCGGACACGATGTCGGCGGTCATCGCCAGCAAATCTGCGCCGGACTCTGTAAGATCTTCAGGCATTTGGTCAACCCTCTCAAGTGCTCTCAGTGTCTGTGGCCCCCGCCTGTGTCAGTGACCTCGCTACAGGAAAGCGCACCGGTTGCACAAGACCGGAAATCGCAGCCGACGAACCCAAGAGACACCGACGTCATTCACATCCGCCGAAGTGCAAGGCGGAACTATCGATACTAACCACTCGCCTGAAGCCTGCCTAGGCGCACCTCAACCCATGGAAGTCAGCCGTGAACCTTGGCGATAGAATCGAGAAAGAAAGAGAGCTCGTTGCTGCCGTCGTTTGATCGCGAAAGCTCAATTCGTTCGACGCCTTTGGTGAAGCATTCGTCGCTGCTCGGAAGATCGTCGAGGCCTTCCCTAAGCCTCTAAATACCCAGCGCGGCAAACCGCCGTGTCGCAGGCCCTCGTCGGCTATACCGCGGCAAAACGGGAGGAGGAGGCGGCCGCAAAGGAGGAACAGAAACTTGCCGCCGGCTTATGGGGCGCGCCGGCGCAGTCCAATCCGGGTGTCTGCGCGAAACTGGCGGTCATGCTCGAAACAGGGCAATCGTGCGAGGATTGTTCCGAATTCCCCTGGCCGCAACTTCGTGTCGCACTGTCGGATCTGATGCGCTTGGGCGATATCGCGGACCTCCCAGCGCCTGGCGTCGCCGTTAGCACTCCCGATATCGGAGACTGACGAAGGCGTCGCGCTCCCGCTCCGGCTCAAGGCGCATCTGCGAGTAGCCGTCCCTGAATCGCCGATGCTCTCGGGTAAGCCACCAGCGTTCAAATTTGCACCAAGTAAAATACCTAGAATTGGTGAAAGACGAACGCTGGCAGTCCAAAGCATTATTCGGCGATGCCTCCAGCGAAGGAGATGTCGTGATGTCGAAACTCGACAAAGGCAAGGGCAAATCCATTTTCGGGAAAATTATCGCGGATGCGGAAGGCAAGCGGCGTCGCCCGCTTTCCGTGGGTACAGCTCGGGCTAGCGCCCACCACGGCGAGCTTTTGCAAGGCGTTTTTGAGGACGGGGAGGGGCGTCTTCACAGGGGCCTCGTCACGCTTCCGCTGCCTTCGCAAGAATCGACGGTCACTTTCTGGCCACGAAAGGAGGGTGGCATCCGAACGCGTCCAGAGAGCAGGACCAAGGCAGCTCGGGCCGCGGAACTGACGCTTGGTCACTTGGGCCTAGGCGGACAGGGTGGCGATCTCACGATCGAGAGCGCGATCTTGATCGGACACGGCTACGGCTCATCCACGGCCGACGTGACAGCCACGATCCGCGCCGTTGCCGCTTCCGCAGGAACGACACTTCGTCAGTCAACGGTTGCCCGATTGGCGGTAGCGGCTGAAGGCGCCAGCGATGCCATAGCTTACCAGGATCAGGCGATCCTCTTTGCGCACCGGGAAGGCCGTCCAATCGAACATTTCGGCGGAGAATTTCCGCCTCTTTTCGTTGTTGGGTTCCGCGGCGCCGCGGACCAGCCCGTAGACACTCTGGGGATGCGCCGAGCCCGCTATGACAGCGAGGAAATCGAGACGTTTCGGGCGCTTCGAGGTTTGGCTCATCGTTCTGTCCGGCTGCAGGATCCGATGTTGCTTGGTCGGGTTGCGACGGTGAGCGCTTGCATAAGCCAGAGACATTTGCCCAAGGCCCATTTTGATACGGTGCTTGCATTGTCTCAGTGGTTTGGCGCCTGCGGAGTTCAGGTCGCGCACAGCGGCACTTTGATCGGCATCCTCCTGGATGCGAACGCGCCAAAGGCCGCTTTGCGTGCCGGTGAAATCGCGAAGACAGCGACCGACACAGGTTTCGCCGATGTTCAGATGTTTTCGCTCAACGCGGAAGGTGCGGTGCTCCAATGACGCAAGATGGAGATTACCTGCGTGCCTTCGAAACGCCGCGGTTCGCAAGGCTTGCGCCCAATCTGAACGCAGCCTGTTTCTCGCTGATGAAGCTGATGCCGGCGCGTTTCATGGTCGATCGTGCGGAAGCCACCGGCGGCATTGCGCGAGGCGGCCATATTGTCGAAACGACATCCGGCACTTTCGGCCTCGCCATTGCTATGCTGGCCGCCGCCCGCGGCTATGGTCTTACGCTTGTTACCGCCTCAAGCCTGATCGACATCAAGCTCACGCGGCGCCTCGAGCAGCTGGGGGCAAAAGTCGTGGCGATTGCCGATCCGAAGGGAGACGGCAATCAACCTGGCCGTCTTGACCATCTTCAGCAGATCCTGTTGCAACAGCCAGGTACCTATTGGCCGCGGCAATACGACAGTCCCGACAACCGGCTTGCCTATGCGCGCCTTGCCGACATGGTGGTGCGTTCCTTTGGCCGGATTGACTGCCTGGTTGGCTGTGTGGGGACGGGGGGATCCCTGTGCGGTACCGGTGGTTTTCTACGCGAGCTGTTTCCAGAAATCCGGATCGTGGCGGTCGATACGCACAGGAGCATCCTTTTCGGCCAGCCTGTCGGGCGGCGTATGCTGCGTGGGCTGGGCAACAGCGTCCTTCCGCAGAACGTCAGGCACGACATGATCGATGAGGTTCACTGGGTGGGGGCCTTGCCAGCCTATGCAAAGTCTCATGAGCTGTTTCGAACGCATGGCGTTTTCATGGGGCCGACGAGCGGGGCAGCCGCTTTGGTCGCCGATTGGTTTGCCCGAAAGAACCCCGGAGCAGCCACCGTCGCAATCATGCCTGATGAGGGGCATCGCCACGCCGACACAGTCTACAACGAGGATTGGCTCGCCACCTTGCAGGGCTGGCCTCTGGCGTTGCCCCTTGAGCCAACCCACATCGACCAGATCAGACCCGCCGCGGAGACTGCCTGGACGCGATTTTCGTGGAACCGGCGAACGTTGCAATCGGTGCTGAGAGATCAGGCATGATCGCGACAGCGATTGTTGGGAAGCTGCGGGAGCCCCATCGGCTTCAAGGGCCACCTGTCTTTGATTCTCACATGGGGTGCGTCACGCGCCGCAGAAAATCACGGGTACGGTCATGCTTCGGATCGCGAAGGATCTCCCCGGCGGGACCTTGCTCAACGATGCGACCTCCATCGAGGAAGAGCACTCTATCGGATACTTCGCGGGCGAACTGGATTTCGTGCGTGACCACGAGCATCGTCATGTCTTCGTCGGCAAGGACACGCATCACCTGCAGCACCTCGCCCACCATCTCCGGGTCGAGAGCAGATGTGGGCTCGTCGAAGAGAATGGCCTGCGGCCGCATTGCCAGGGCGCGTGCGATGGCAACGCGCTGCTGTTGGCCACCGGACAGCGACGAGGGATATGAATTGGTCTTTTCCGCGAGTCCCACACGGTTCAGAAGCGCCATGGCCCGCTCACGGACCTCTTGCCTGTCTTCCTTCAACACATAGACGGGGCCCTCCATGACGTTCTCCAGGGCCGTGCGATGCGGAAACAGGTTAAACTTTTGAAAGACCATCGATACACGGGTGCAGATTGAGTGGAGGTCTGGCGAGGCCGCGTCGACAACGACGCCGTCGATGCTGATGCGACCGCGCTGGTAGTCTTCCAGCCCGTTTACACAACGCAGAAGTGTCGACTTGCCCGATCCCGATGGACCTATCAGGCATACGACCTGACCCTTGGCGATTTCTGCATCTATACCTCTGAGAACTTCGTGGCGGCCGAACGATTTATGCACGTTGTCAAACGCAATCATCCCGCCTGCTCCATGTGGATCTCAACGCGCCGCATAAGGAAATTCAAAGGGATCGTCAGGCAAAGATAGAGAGCGGCTACAAGGGTAAAGACGGTCATATTGTCGAAGGTTGACGATGCCAGCATCTTTCCCTGCATGGTCAGTTCCTGCACCGAGATAACCGACACAAGCGATGAATCTTTTAGGAGCATCACCATGTTGTTGGCGTACGGGGGCAACACGATCCGCAATGCCTGTGGAAGCACGACACGGCGCATCATCAAAGGCCGGCGCATGCCGATCGATTTTGCTGCTTCAATCTGTCCCTTGTCGACTGCTTCAATTCCGGCCCGGAACGTTTCGCCAAGATAGCAAGAATGGGCCAGACCCAGACCGAGCACGCCAGCCTGGAGCGCGGTCAGGTTGATGCCTATGTCGGGTGCGACGAAGTAGATATAAAACAACACGACCAACAGCGGGATGCCGCGCAGGAACTCAACGAGAAAGCGCGCCGGGACGGAGAGGGAGCTGATTCCTGACGTTCTCATTATCGCCCACACCAGCCCCAGAGCTGTCGCAAGACATAATGCAAGCGTCGTGGTCAGCACCGTCAGCCAGACACCGCGAAGTAGAATGGGCAGATATTCTGTTGCGTTTGTAACGAATGTGCTCATGGCCTGCCTTTCCGAATACCGAGTTTCACCTCCCAGATCAGCGTTCGGTCTGATCGACCAATTGGCTGTCCCATCGCTGGCGGATGGATCGCCTCAAAGGCCATATTTGGACAGGATTTTCGCCAGTTCGCCGTTCTTCTCAAACTTGGCTATCGAAGTGTTCACCTCGTTCAAAAGCTGCGAATTGTTCTTGGCCACCGCCAGGGCAACCTTACCCTCGTTCAACGGTCGATAGCCGCCTACAAGACGAACACCAAGCTTGGGATTTCGCGAAATCTGGTACGCCACGATGGGCCTGTCGCCGAAGCCAGCCTTGATGCGCCCTAGAACGACGTCACGCATCATGTCGGCGATCGAGTCATAAAGCTTTACCTGGCCGAACACGCCTAACGCCTGCAAGGCGTCGGCATATGTCGAGCCGATTTGTGCGCCGACATCCTGGCCCTTGAGTTGATCGATCGTATAATCATTGCTGTCGCCAGCGGCGACAAACATCGCTTCCCCATAGGCGTAGACCGGAATGCTGAAGTCGATAATTTCCTGGCGCTTGGCGGTCACGAACATGCTGGCGGAGATGAGGTTGATCTTGCCGGTCGTCAGTGCGGGGATCAGAGCAGGAAAGGCATTGATCTGAAATTGGACATCCGCTCCGATGTCCGCCGCGATGGCCGTGGCAAGGTCGACCATCGCACCAGTTGGCTTTTGCGTTGCTGCATCAACGAATGTGAATGGCACTCCGGTAGGGGTTATTCCGACGGTAATTGTTTCCTTTGCCATAGCAGTGGCGGCGATAAAAATTGCTGCTATGCAGGGGATGATAAATCTCGAAATCACAGAACTTCTCCCTGTTTGTAGTGGCTGATTTGTTGCCGGCATCAGTTGCGCCCTTTCAAGCCGACCCTGTGTTTGGTCTGCTCGGATGCAACGAATGGATGCCCTGATCCGGCATGCGCCATTGATGCAGCAAGATCGTCCGGCTGAGATTGAATCAGGCGGCTTCATATCGCGAGGAACTGTGGTCCTCGTCTTTAAGCAAATGCTCCCAGGCTTCTCCGGCAGTTCCAAACACGGGCTGCCGATCTTCCGGCACTGTCGACCGATCGAGATCCTTCAGGCCACTTGCCGTGATGATCGCAACCACGCGATCGGAAGAGACGATGATCCCCTGCCGCCTCAGAGTTTCAATCGCTGCGAGAGGCGTGACCGAAGCAAGCTCGGCAAAGATACCCTCGCTGGCCGCCAGTTGTCGCTGCAGGTCAATAAGCCCGGGGTTGCCGACGCGTACAGCGGTGCCGCCCGAAAGACGAAGCGCTCGCAACGCCTGGAAGGTACTTCGCGTGGTTCCCATCGACACTGCCAGCGTTTCGAACGCGGCCGGAGCTTCCGCAATCAAGTCTGTCTTGTTGGCGAGCGCTTCAGACAGGGAGCCATGTATCTCGGCGGCAGCAAGGCGAGGAATGCGTTCGATTTTTCCCTGCTCGAGAAGGTCGGTGAAACCTTGGAACAGTCCTGCAAGGGCATCGCCGTAGCAGACCGGCAAGACGCACCAATCAGGCATCGAGCCATGCGTCTGCTCGAAGATCTCATAGGCAAGTGTCTTGTAACCCTCTATCCCCGCGGGATGGCTGCCAACGACCGGTGCCTGAAATGGCGAGGTGGCAAACCATCCAAGGCGCTCGACGCCTGCCGCGAGCAAAGGCCAGCGTTGGGATTTGTCGGCCATTGGGACAATTTTGGCACCATATTTCTTGATCTGCGCCAGCATCGCGCCGGCGGTTCCCGCGAATGTGACGACGACGCATCGCAAACCTGCCCGTGCGGCGTAGGCGGCAAGTGAGGCGCCGGCGTTTCCCGAGGAGGCCGTGGCAATAACCCGCGCCCCGGCTAAACGCGCCATTGATACCGCGACGGTCGAGAAACGATCCTTGTGAGACCATGTCGGGTTTCGACCTTCGTCCTTGATAAGAAGATTTTGAACGCCAAGCGCGCTGCCTATCGTCGTCGCAGGCAGGAGCGGTGTCAGACCCTCGCCAAGGGATATTGCGTCTCTGGACGCGCAAGGAAGCATGTCCGCGTAACGCCACAATGAAGGAAGCTGGTTTTGCGGTGTCTCACCGTGAGGTGCGAGCGTCTGACAATTGTAAGCCACTCTCAGATTGGCAGGCGCGACGGAAACACAAATGGGGCAGCCTCGGGAGTCAATCCGTAGATCGGGAGGAAAGACGGTGCCGCACCGAATGCAGGAAAATCCTGTGGCGCGGCTCATAGCGGCACCGCGATGATTTCGCCGTCTGTTGCCATCAATCGCTCGACGCCACCAGATCGAACGACGAGCATATCCTCGACCTGCAGGCCCCATCGACCGATTTCGTAGTAGGGCGTCTCCACGCATAGGACCATTCCCTCTTCGAGAACCTCACTGCTGTTCGATGAAAGCGTCGGCGCGTCATAACCATCAAGGCCGATGCCGTGGCCAACATGGTCGCGCCTGTAATGCGGAATTCCTTCGCGCTGAACGACGCGCATGACTTCGCCGAAAACATGCGATGCGGCGATGCCCGGTCGGATGATCTCGCAGGCGTGTTGGACTCCGCGCAGCAAGGCCCGGTGAAGGCGCCGGGCCTCAGGAGGAGGCTCGCCCAATGTTGCGATGCGGGCAACGTCGGCGCGGTAATGGTGAAATCGACCACCGACGTCAAAGCGTATGATCTCACCGATGCGCAACCTGCGATCAGATGGCTGAACGTTCATGAGCGCGCTGCGCTCGCCAAAACCGATGCATCCCAGGACCGGGAACGCGCCATCTTCGATGGTCTGGACATGAAACGCGCGCGCGAGATCAAGTTCGGTCGCGCCTACCTTGGCAACACCAAGCGCGGCCTCGATCGAACGTTCGGCAATTCGAGCGACCTGTCTCAGCCGATCGATCTCGTGATCCGTCTTGACCGCGCGAACTTCGCGCAGCAGCGCCGCCGCCGGCGTGATTTTGACGTTTGGCAAACGTGCCGCCAATGCCTCCAGATGTCCGCTTGCAAGGCCGGTTTCGTCAATGCCGATATGACCATTTCCAAGGCGTGCCTCCTCCAAACCCGCCACGAGGGCAGCTATGGCATCTCGGTGTGGCGGCAACCTGCGAAGCTGGAGGTGTTCCTGGCCCACTGGATCGCCGACCGCATTGGGGCTGAGCTCTGCATGGAACTCTCCAAAGCGGCGAACCTTCGCAGCACCCACGTCTTGGTCGGCAACGAGATCAAGCGTGCTTGTGCTGGTAATGATTTCTGGCGCACCCCGGTTGGAGGCGGGCCACACCACATAGGCTTGCGGACCACGGCGAATCCATTGGGGAAGGGCCCAGAATCCGCTCATGTAAGTAACGTTTTCCGGCGCCGTCGCCACGACTGCATCCAACCCGGCGTCAGTCATCCGTTGCCGTAGCCTTGGTTCGTTAAGCAGCATGACTGGGATCCTCGGTCTGATGGCTGGTGGCGCCGCGATAGCCAAGGCTGGCGGAAATTCGGGTGGCGGCTGCCATGACCGTCTCGCCTACCTCGGCGATTTCGACGTGCGGCCCGACCGAGCGGGGATAGGCTACGCTTATTCCTGCAACAATTGCGCGCGACGCGTCGCGAACTGGCGCGCCGATCGCAATCAGACCGGCAAAATTCTCGTCAATCGACGTGGTGTAACCGATGCCTTCCGAGGCATTGATCTGGACCACGAGCTTGCTGGTCTCGGTGACGGTTCTTGGCGTCAGGCGCTCGAGCGGGCCTTCCCCCAGAACCCCGATGACGTCCTTGGCGCTCAATTCCATCAACAGGGCTTTGCCAAGCGCCGTGGAGTGCAGGGGGAAGGTCTCACCCGGAGAGGATCGAATGACGACCGGGCTTTTGCTCTGTACGGTCAGGAGATAGAGGCCGCGATCGCCCCGCCTCACGGCGAGGAACGCATTGAAGCAACCTTCAGCGGCCAAGGCCTGGAGTTCTGTCTCCGCCAAGCCAATGAGGCGGTCCTTGCGCAGAATGTACCGCGCCAGTGCCAGAACAGAATGCCCAAGCCGGTAGCGCCGCGACTCCGCAATCTGCTCGACATAGCCATATGAGGCGAGCGTGTTCAGGGCGCGCTGCACTGCCGCAGCGCTCTGGTCGAGACGGCGGGAAAGGTCGCGCACACCAATCGGCTCATCCGTATCCTTGAGCAGATCCAGTACAGCGAGGCCGCGCTCCAACGAAAGATTGCCTGTCACAGAGTGTTCCTTATATAGGAATGATGTTCCGATTTGTGACATTTAAAGCAGCAAAGCTCGCAGCCGTCAACGACGAATGTGCACTATAGTGTGTCGTCCTAAAGTGTGCGTCATGGCGACCATGCCGCCATGGATCTACGTGTGGTTGTTGGCCTCAACGTACAGAGGATTCGGCGGCAACAAGCGCTGTCCCAGGAGGAACTTTCGTTCCGATCTGGCTTCACGCGCTCGTATCTGAGCGGCCTTGAAGCGGGGCGCCGTAACCCCACCATCCTCTCACTTGAAAAGATCGCCAGCGCGCTGGGCGCAAGCGTCGAAGATCTCATTCATCGTCCGGTGAAAGACACCAAAGCGCGCGACAGGGCGGTTGCTGATGGTGACGGAGAAGCGTAAACCGGTTTCCTGACCTGTTATAGCCCTCCGAAGACGCTCAAGCGCGTCGTGGGATGCTGCGCCGGATCAGGATTTCGACATCGACTTGAAGCGCCAGCGCCAGGACTTCCATGGTGTCCACGGTCGGCGAGTTCTCTTCGCGCTCGAGCTTGCCGACATAGTTGCGATCAAGCCCGGCAAGATCGGCGAGTTGCTCCTGCGACAAGCTCGTCGCTTGTCGAAGCAACCTCAGATTGCGGGCAAAAACCGACCTCAGCCTCATCGGGTGAGGCAGTCAGACCGTTCTCTTTAGTGCCACCTATTATAGTAATCAAACGTAGCGACACGGCTTGCGATCGAGCGGAAGTCACGTATTTTTTGCCAACTCAACATGTCGGGACGATCTCGAGATGGCGAAGACAGCTCAGTCCGTACTGCGGCACGATATCGTCGAAATCTTTGAAGCCACCGCGCTCATGGATAGCGCCATGAGCATCAAGGAAATCATCAGGCAATTGCGCGCGCGCATCCAAAATTATGGCTACGTGGCCTGTCTCATCACCAATTTGCCGAACCCGAGCACGGGCGCGCTGGATGAACATATCCTGGTCAACGGTTGGCCAGCCGATTGGTACAACCATTATATGACCGCAAAGCACTATCGTCATGATCCATGCGCTGCCTTGTGTCGAACCGCGATGGCGCCATTTCTCTGGAGCGACGTTTCCCGAGGTCGGACCGACGCAAACGCGCGGCGCGTGATGGACGAGGCTGCGGAGTTTGGTCTGCGGCAAGGAATCTGCATACCGATCCAATGCCCGTCTGGTGAAAACGCTGCCGTAACGCTTGCAGGCAGCGAGCTTGACTTGACGCCCTCGGCGCGCTGCACCGTTCACGCTCTTGCCCGTCATGCCTATTCAGCTGCCCATCGGCTTGTCGGCGGTTTGCGCAAGCACAAGCAGAGACTCTCCAAACGCGAATGTGAAATTCTGCAATGGGTCGCGGCGGGGAAGACGGCTTGGGAAGTCTCGAGAATCCTCTGCATTTCGGCGTGCACGGTCAACACACATCTACGCAACGTCAGACAAAAGCTCGACACGGCCAACATAGTGCAGGCAATCGTTGAGGCGGTTCGCAGGCATGAAATCCAGCTTTGAACCATCGTCAGATCTGAGTATGGCGCCAGCGGGAGGCGCATGGTCCTTGTTCGCATCCATCAGGGTCCAGCTATGTTCAAGGTTCACGTCGTTGATGCCGCAAACTGCGTGGCTTATCAGGAGCAACTCGATCAGTACTTCCAGCTACGCCATCAGATCTACGTAGGCGAGCGTGGCTGGCAAGCGCTGAAGCGTCCCGACGGCCGGGAGATTGACGCATTTGATACGGTGGATGCGACCCATCTTCTCGGTATCACGGCCGCAGGTCAGGTCGTCGCGGGTTCCAGGCTGATCCCAAGTCTTAAACCTCATTTAATGAGCGAGGTTTTCCCGCAACTGGTGAACGGTCGCGCACAACGCGGCAAGAATATTTTTGAATGGACTCGCTTCTTCGTCGCTCGTCATTTGCGCGAAGCCGGGCGCTCCTCTCAGGCCGCCGGTGTCATCTGCTGTGGCGTCGTGGAGTTATGCCTTCAACGCCATATCCGCCATTTGACTATCGTCTGCGAAGATTATTGGCACGAGCGTTTTGCCTCGATTGGCTGGAATCCGAAGCGACTTGGTCCCGCGAAAGAATGCGACGGCATGTCGATTATAGGGATCATGGTGGACATCTCGCCCGCAGTCCTTACGACCACGCGCCAGATCTATCGAATAGGGGGAACTGTCCTTTGCGACGACGAGCCGATTAAGCCGGTTGCTGAATGACTGATCAGAACCGTGGGTCAAACAGGCAAACTGCAAGCAAAGCCTTCAAACGGCTGGTCGTGGATGCGCAAAATTGAGCACCGCCATCTCCGTTACGCAATCGCGGCGGCAGACCTCGGCAGTTTTCGGCAGACCGCGACAAAATTCAATATCCGGCAGTCCGCCATCAGCCGACGCATTCGGGATTTGGAGAACCAGCTCGGTGCGACCCTATTCGATCGAAGCACAAGTGGTGTTGTGCCCACGGCGGTAGGTCGGGCGTTTCTTGAACGGGCTCGTGCATCCCTTATGCAACTTAACGAAGCGGCAGACATAGCGGCCGAGTCCGGAAGGGGGATGCTTCGGATCGGTTTCGATGCTTCATGCGGCGCAAGCTTTGTCACCGCGCTGCTCGGTCGTTTCGTGTCGGGGCATCGTCGCGCTCAGCCTGTCTTGGTTGAAGCCGACGTACAGGATCTACTAGCCGGGATTCGAGCGCGGCGCCTCGACGTGGCGTTGCTGACGGGTTGGTCCGAAGTGCCTGGCTGCAATGTCATCCAGCTTTGGCTGGATCGAGTAGTTGCTGTTCTGCCAGAGAACAATAGTTTGGCGCGCAAGGAGAAGATTCATTGGGGGGATTTGATGGAGATGAGCTTTCTTGGCGGACAAGGTGACATCGGAACAGTAATCCACGAGTGTCTGACCCGTGGATCGTCAGATACGGGATACGACCCGAAAGTTGAGCATCTTTCCGTGGGCAGAGACATGTTGATTGGAATGGTAAGTTTAGGCAGGGGGTTTAGTCTGACAACGCAATCGATGCCGGAGTGGCGATCTGCTGGGGTAGTCTACCGTCCGATTTTCGCGCCCGGAGCTGAATTGCCTTTCAACGCAGTCACATCCAATCTGAACGATACACAAGCTCTGCGAAGTTTCTTGCGGATGGCATTCCTTGCCCGCACCTCGACAGGACACTAGAGAAAGAACCTTTTAGGTGGGATGCGCCCAGGCCCAGAACCAACTTTGCGATAGCAGTGCAACCGGGCCCGTCTTTCCCGCGACATCAATGCAGCGAGCGGTCTTTCGCTCGGCGTAACCCCATCAAATGGAGTAACGTTATCTGTTGCGCCTCCTTTTTTCCGTGCCCTTGATGATCAGGCGTAGTCCAGTCCAGTCAACTCGTGGCGGTTTTTGAACTGTTGGGTCGCCGGCGCGCCATAATCAGTGGTCACCTTCATCCGGTCGCGCAATGAGCTGCGGACAGGCAAACGAGGCACCCGACTAGACCACCCGCAAATTCCTGATCGGTCGGCCAGGTGTCAGCGCCTCAGCCGCGGCGACGATGCCACGAGCATCAATGCCGAAATGGCGGTAGAGGTCTGCGATGGTGCCGGTTTGGCCAAAGTGCTCAACACCCAGCGCGCGTGTGCGGTGACCGTGCACGGATCCAAGCCAGGCCAAGGCTGCCGGGTGGCCGTCGATGACGCTGACGATGCCGCAATGCGAGGGCAAGCCTTCCAAAAGCCGCTCTATGTGGCTGCGTGCTTGTGAAAGGCCGTTGTCGCGGGCGCGCTGCGCCGCGGTCCAGCCCGCGTTGAGTCTGTCGGCCGAAGTCACGGCGAGAAGGCCTACGTCGCGGCGATCCTCCGCCATCAGGCCTATCGCTTCGATCGCTTCCGGCGCAATTGCGCCGGTGTAGGCAACGACGATCTGAGCATTGGGACCGGGTTTGCGCATCCAGTAGGCCCCGTTGAGAATCTCGTTCTCCAACTCGGGCGTGATGACGCGTTTCGGCTGCTCGATCGAGCGCGTGGATAGGCGGAGATAGACAGAACCGCCGGTTGCGTCGCGGAGCCACGTCACCTTATCCGATTCCGTTTCGCCCGACCGCTGCATGTATTCGAACGACCAGCGCATTATCACGGCAAGCTCGTCGACGAAGGTAGGTTCGAAGCTCGCCAGGCCGTCCTGGGCCATGCCAATCAGCGGCGTGGCGATCGACTGGTGCGCGCCGCCTTCCGGTGCGAGGGTAACGCCAGACGGCGTTGCCACCAGCATGAAGCGGGCGTCCTGATAGCAGGCATAGTTCAGCGCATCGAGCCCGCGTTCGATGAACGGATCGTAGAGCGTACCCACTGGCAGCAGGCGCTCACCGAAAATCGAATGCGACAGGCCAAGTGCCGACAGCATGATGAACAGGTTCATCTCGGCGATGCCAAGTTCCAGATGCTGTCCCTTTGGCGAGAAGGTCCAGTTATATGTCGAAGGAATGCGCTCCACCTTGAACAGATCGGCCATTTCCTCGCGAGCGAAGAGGCCTCGGCGGTTGACCCAGGCACCAAGATTGGTTGATACCGTTACGTCTGGAGAGGTGGTTACAACACGGCTGGCGAATTTCGTGTCGCCCTTGGCGATCTCATGCATCAGCAGCCCGAAACCCTGCTGCGTCGACATCGAGGGTTGGGCGCCGAATTCGAGCCGCTCAGGGACATCGATGATCGGAGAAATGTAGCGGCGGCGGCCGGACTGCACAAACGGCACGCCGGCAAGAAAGTCTCTCAGCGTGGCTTCCGGTGTAGCGAGGCCTTCGAACGGGCTCCACTCGCGGCCCTCGCGCACCTTCATCGACTTGCGCAGCGTATCGACTTGGGTAGGCGTCATCAGTCCGGCATGGTTGTCCTTGTGTCCAGCGAGCGGAAGACCGAAACCCTTGATGGTGTATGCGATAAAGCAGGTCGGGCGGTCATGCGTTCTCGCCTGCTCGAACGCATCGAGAATCGATGGCAGGTCGTGGCCACCCAAATTGCTCATCAGCCGCGCGAGATCATCGTCACTGCGTCTCTCGATCAGTCGTGAGACGTCACCCTGATCGCCGAGGTCATCGAACAGGCGCTTGCGCCACGCCACCCCACCTTGGAAAGCCAAAGCGGAGTAGAGTTGGTTGGGGCAGGCGTCGATCCATTCGCGCAGCTTCTCGCCGCCAGGTTCGGCGAACGCCGCCTGTTGAAGCATCCCGTGTTTCAGGATCACAACATCCCAGCCGAAGTTGCGAAACATGGACTCGAACCTCGCCCATAGTCCCTCGCGTACCACCGCATCAAGGCTTTGCCGGTTGTAGTCGACGATCCACCATGTGTTGCGAAGACCATGCTTCCAGCCTTCGAGCAGAGCCTCGAAGATGTTGCCTTCATCCATCTCGGCGTCGCCGATCAATGCCACCATGCGGCCTTCGGGACGGCTGGTCCCGAGGCCTTTTGCGCGAATGCAATCCTGCACCAGCGAGGAGAAAAGTGTCTGCGCCACGCCGAGCCCGACCGAACCGGTGGAGAAATCGACGTCGTCGACGTCCTTGGTGCGCGATGGATAGGATTGCGCGCCGTTGAAGCCGCGAAAATTCTCAAGCTTCTCCCGAGTCTGATTGCCGAACAGATATTGGATTGCGTGGAAGATCGGGCTGGCATGCGGTTTCACCGCAACCCTGTCCTCAGGTCGCAGAATGGAGAAATAGAGGGCAGTCAGGATCGTGTTCAGCGAGGCCGAAGACGCTTGATGACCCCCGACCTTCAACCCGTCGCCATTGTCGCGCAGATGGTTGGCATTGTGGATCGTCCAGATTGCGAGCCACAGCACTTTGCGCTCAAGTTCGGCAAGGATGGAAAGGCGTTGCGCTGTCATGATCAGGTCCCTTGAGAGGGGCAGAGCCTAAACCTCTTCAAACACGAGATGTAACCAAACTTGCCTTTGACCTGGCGATCATTTAGCTGCTTTCACCAATTTGACACTTATGGTGAAGGAAATCAGCTAGTGCGCGGGTTGGACGAGATTGACAGGAAAATCATCGCGGCGATCCAAGGCAACGGCAAGATCACGGCCAATGAACTGTCTGATCGCGTCGGTTTGTCGCCGTCTCCCTGCGCCCGGCGTGTGCGCTTATTGGAAGATTCTGGCGTGATCAAAGGATACACGGCAGTAATAGACCAGAAGAAGGTCGGCCTGCCCATCAGTGCCTTCGCATCGATCAAGCTCGAGCGGCAGCGCGAAGAAGATCTTGACCGGTTCGCGCTCGCCGTGGCGCGTTGGCCGGAGGTAGTGGACTGCTACCTCATGACTGGGCAGCGCGACTATCTGATGCGCATCGTAGTGCGCGACCTCGAAGCGTACGAGCGGTTCATCAAGGACAAACTCACGCGTTTGGACGGCGTCGCCTCGATCGAAACGAGCTTCGCCCTTGATCAGGTCAAGCGTTCCGAGGTGCTTCCCTTAGAATAGGAATCTGCGGCACCAAAGTCTAGCCGAGGTCGCGCACTCCCAGAGCCGCAACTAGTAAGGTTCACTGACTGGTTCGCAAAAGGCGTGCTGAAGCACCATCGAACCTTGGCCACCACGCTCAACACGCTGATCGGCACGGGGTTCGAGTTGCGCCGGTTGGAAGAGTTTGCGCCCACGCCTGAACAGATCGCGGAGATACCGGAGCTGGCCGAAGAGCTGGAGCGACCGATGATGATGCTGGTTTCGGCGCACAAGCGTTGACCCCACCCGTCGCCCAGCCTCCTTGTCTGGGCGACGGGAAATCGAATGACTGGAAAGGGCCGACTGCGGACGATGATCTTGCCTCGTCCCGCCCAGAAAAAAGCTCGAAAAGAGCTTGACCTCACCCCGCCGATTAGAGAAGCGCCGCCACAGGCGGGACGCGGGACCGCCACCCCCGGCGAGAGGTGCCTTGTCCGCTACCGATCTGCTCGCAGATCGGTAGCGGTGACGAAGTCAAATCGTATCTCGGCAACTGCTCCTCGTGATGCGAGTGGCTCGCGAGAACCTTGTTGATAGCAGGGTCGTGCGCCTTTGATCTGGACGACGATGGTCGCACAAAATAGGCGGGTTGTTCAGAAATGAAAGTCTGGACGTCCAAGCCGCCCACCCTCCTACTCGGTGCATCCATGGCATGTACAACTGGGCTCAGGGGGCGCCGCCGAGATTTTTCAAAGATCGCGGCCGAGATAGTCCGTGCTAAGCAGTTCGTGCAACCTGCTGGCGGCTGCACTCAGGAATCCACCTCGACGCGTAACGATGAAAATCGGAATGGTAAGCGTCAAATCCCTTACATCGATCGTGGCGAGCGTTCCGGCGGCGCGTTCTTCGGCGACACCACTTTCAGTCATCAAGGCGAGACCAAAGCCTGCTTCTACGAGACGCTTCTGCGCAGTCAGGCTGTCCACAGGGGTCCAGTCGACTTCACCGAGCCCAAGCGTCTGGAAAATGCTGAACACATGCGAGGCCCAGATCTCGCGCTGTCCCGGGATTTCCGGAAAGGCTATCCACCGCTCGTCGACCAATCCGGCGAGTGACTTGATCGAACTGCCGGCCGAGGCATGGTCTGTCGAGCAGACGACCAGCAATTTTTCCGCGCCGAGGCAATCATATTGCAGGTCTGGTGAGCGATCCCGGTCATAACGAATGCCAATGGTGGCTTCGCCACGCCGTACCAGATCGCTAACTTCGGTGCTGCGGACCGTCTGCAACGCAAGGTCGACGGAAGGATGGCTGGCGGCAAACCGCTTCAGGATGCCGGTAAGGCTGGTGCTGGCCAGAGTGCCCACGGCCGCCAGTGACAAAGGGCCGGCATTCTCGGTCTTGAGTGCCAGTACCGCTGTCTCGGCGTCCTGAAGGGCAGCAAGCGCGCGCTCCGCATAGGGTAGCAAGACGCGCCCGGCCTGGCTCAGCGCGATGCCGGTGGACATGCGTTCGAAGAGCGGTATGCCAAGTTCCTGTTCCAGCAGACTGATACGGTGCGAGATGGCCGGCTGCGTTCGGTTCAAAACGCGGGCCGCGTTCGAAAAACCACGTTGCCGGTAAACGGTCAGGAATGTGTTCAGTGCTTCAGCATCCATCTCTTCGCTATAAATAAAATCTATGTCCTAGACAAATATAAGAAATTGGACGAATGCCGGCAAGCCAAATAGCAGTGTCCTCGCTTGTGCATTGCGGAGGAGGTACGCTCATGGCCACACAGATCGACAAGGCGAAAGCGTTCAAGGCGCTACACTCCACCGAGCGTGGTTTCGTTATGCCCAATGCATGGGACGCGGGAAGCGCGGTCGTTCTGGCGGAAGGCGGCGTCCAGGCAATCGGCACCACAAGTGCCGGGATCGCCTTCTCGCTCGGCAAGCCCGACTTTGACATTCGCGATGCGGGCTGCGCGCTGACGCGCGAAGAAATGTTCCAACGGCTTCGGCAGATCGTCGACGCCATTGTCTTGCCGGTGAATGGCGATCTCGAGGACGGCTACGGCCGCGATACGCAATCGGTTGCCGAAACGATAAGGCTTGCCATCGCAGTGGGCCTGGCTGGCGGCAACATTGAGGACAACAACCCTCGTACCGAAGGCCTTTACGAGGAGGGGCTTGCGGTCGAGCGCATAAGGGCAGCGAGAGTTGCGATCGAGGCAAGCGGCGGCGCCTTTGTCCTGAACGCCAAGATCGATGCATTCCTTGTCGGGGTGCCCGATCCGCTGGAGACAGCTATAAGGCGGGCGAACCTGTTTCTCGAGGCGGGGGCCGACTGTGTGTATCCCTGCGGTCCCAACGATCTGGACACGATCAAGACCTTGGTCCGCGAAATCAATGGTCCGGTCAATATTGTCATCGGTTGGGGCACCGTTCCCTTAAGTGTGCCGGTGTTGCTCGACATCGGTGTGAAACGCGTCAGCCTCGGTGGCAGCATAGCGCGCTCAGCACTTGGCCTTGTGCGCCGAAGCGTCCGCGAATTGTGCGATCAGGGCACCATCAATTTTGCGGCCGACCAGATTGGCCAGCAGGAGTTGAACGCTCTTTTCTCAAGGTGACCGGAACATCGGGTGATCGCATCGCCGGCGCGGCTTCCTTCGTGCCATCGCCAATTCACGCAAGGCAGAACCAGAACGAATTCCGGGATCGGCGGCCGCGATGCACCGATCGAAGATCCATGGATTCAACACAACAAAATTGGGAGAATGGAAATGACCGAATTGCTGAAGCTGGTGCTTGCTGTGCCACTGCTTGCATATGCGATGCCGGCGGCCGCGGATACGCTTGATAACGTCAAGGCCGCCGGCTTCGTCAAATGCGGCGTCAGCACAGGCGTCTCCGGGTTCTCGGCGCCCAATGACAAGGGCGAGTGGTCCGGTCTCGACGTCGATCTTTGCCGCGCTGTCGCGGCTGCGATTTTCGATGATCCCAAGGCGGTGAAATTCTCTCCCTTGTCGGCCAAGGAGCGGTTTACGGCCATTCAGTCGGGCGAGGTCGACATCCTGCAATACAACACCACCTGGTCGCTCAGCCGCGACACTGCCCTTGGCCTGAATTTCCGCGCCGTCAACTACTATGACGGCCAAGGCTTCATGATCAATTCCGCGAAGTTGCCCGGGGTAAAGTCGGCCCGGCAGTTGGACGGCGCTTCGGTCTGTATCCAGACGGGCACGACCAGCGAGCTGAATGTTGCCGATTACTTCAAGGCCAACAAGATCGAATACACCCCCGTCGTCTTTGAAAAGCTCGAGGAAATCCAGGCCGCGTATGACTCCGGACGCTGCGATGTCGTCACCATCGACCAGTCGGCATTGTACAGCGTTCGGCTGACGCTCGCCAATCCCGCCGACCACATTGTTCTTCCCGAGGTCATTTCCAAGGAGCCGCTCGGGTCGGCGGTCCGACAGGGCGACGACAAGTGGTTCGATGTCGTCAGTTGGACGCACTACGCGATGGTGACGGCAGAGGAACTGGGCATCACCCAGGCCAATGTCGATGACATGAAAGTCAATGGCAATCCCGAGGTGAAGCGTGTGCTCGGCCAGGAGGCGGACAGCAAGCTGGGCGCGGAGCTTGGTCTCGACAGCGACTGGGTTGCCCGCATCGTCAAGCATGTCGGCAACTATGGTGAGGTTTTCGAACGCAATGTCGGCGCCGGGAGCCCATTGAAGATCGCCCGTGGCATCAACGCCTTGTGGACCAATGGCGGTCTGCAATATGCGCCGCCTCTGCGCTGATGCCGCAGGTCACAATTCCAGCCGCGCAACCGCCGAGAGACCGGATGACGCCTGACGGAAAATGTCCGACACCGGTGGGTATCAACACGCGGCTGGCGCATATCGGCTACGAGCCGAGTGGCTATTTCGGGTTCGTCAATCCGCCTGTGGTGCATGCATCGACAGTGTTGTTCCCCGACGCTCAAACGATGGCGAAGCGAGACCAGAAGTACATCTACGGAACACACGGAACGCCGACCACCGAGGCACTTTGCCGTGCCATCGACACGTTGGAAGGCTCAGCCGGCACGGTCCTGGTTCCGTCGGGCCAGGCAGCCGTCGCCCTGCCAATGCTGGCCTTTCTGTCGGTCGGCGATCACGCGCTGATCACGGATTCCGTCTATGCACCGACCCGCCAGTTCGCCGATCTCGTGCTGAGCCGCATGGGCGTAGAGGTCGAGTATTACGCGCCGCGCATCGGTGCCGGCATCAAACGGCTTTTGCGATCCAACACCAAGGTCGTCTTCACCGAGTCTCCGGCCTCCAACACATTCGAAGTGCAGGACATTCCGGTAATCGCCAGAGCCGCTCATGCCGGCAATGCCGTGGTGATGATGGACAACACTTGGGCGACGCCGCTGTTCTTTCGGCCGCTCGAGCATGGCGTCGATATCTCGATCCATGCGGCGACGAAATATCCGGGTGGCCATGCCGACCTGCTGCTTGGCACGGTCTCCGCCAATGCCGCCACCTTGCCACGGCTCTGGGAGATGTTCCTGGCGCTCGGGATTCCCGCCGCGCCCGATGACACCTATCAGGTTCTGCGTGGTCTGCGGACGATGGGAGTGCGGCTCGCCCATCATCAGAAAAGCGCACTCGAGATCGCGTCGTGGCTCGAGCATCAGCCGGGCATTGCGCGCGTGCTTCATCCGGGCCTTTCGAGCCATCCAGACCATGCCATCTGGAAACGCGATTTCTTCGGCGCAAGCGGGGTCTTTTCGATTGTTCTCGCAGGTGGCTCGCAGGCGCACGCATTTCTCGATGCGCTGAAGATATTCGGCTTGGGCTTTTCGTGGGGCAGCTACAGTAGCCTCGCCATGCAGGTCGATCTCGCGGATCGAACCGTCGCCGCTGGCGATTTCGAGGGCCCGCTGATCCGCCTGCAAATCGGCCTCGAGGACATTGAGGACCTCAAGCAGGATCTGGCGCGTGGATTGAGAGCGGCAAGATGCACGGGCCAGCCAGGCGCTGATCAATCGGTTTTATGAAGGAGATTCGACATGGTGAGCCCACGGGACAATGCCGACACATCCGACCCGCTCAACACAGTGAGCCGTGGTTCGGTCATGCCGAACGGCATGGTCACCGATGAGCCCACACACGTGCGGGCAGCGGCGGCGCACGCGGATCCCTATCCCTTCTATGCGCGCCTGGTGTCCGGCGAGCCGATTTATCGAGAGGGGCCGGCCGGACCATGGGTCGCCGTCAGCGCGGCGGCGGTGAACGCTGTGCTGACCAGCCCGCTTTGCCTGACGAGGCCGGCGGTCAGCCCGGTGCCCGAGCCGCTGATCGGTACGCCTGTCGCCGAGATTTTCAGCCGCCTCGTGCGGATGAACGATGGGGAGATTCACTGTCCGTTGAAAAGCACGGTGACGACCACGCTCGAAGGCTTGAACGAACGACGTGTCACTGACCTCGCGAATGATCTGGCGAAGGACCTGGCGGCAACGATCAAACCCGAGGAAGATAGCGAGCGGCTGAACCGGTTTGTTTCTGCCTTGCCGGCACAAATCATCATGAGCCTGCTCGGGATTCCAGCCGCCAGCTTTTCGGACGTCTCACGCTGGATGGGCGACTATGGCGCGGCTGCAACGGCCGCTGTTACGGGTGTTCCCAAGTTCACCCCTGCCATTCTGCAAGCCGGGGCCGACAGTTCGGCCAAGCTTCTCGGCCTGTTTCGCGGCATGCTTGAGGCTCTGCGCGACGATGACGGTTCGCTCTTTGCCACGTTGTCGCGGCAAGCGGCCCGTTCAGGCCGGTTGGATGCGGATCTGGTGATCGCCAACGGCATAGGGCTGATGGCGCAAGGCTTTGCCGGAACCTCCGCGCTGATCGGTTCGACGCTTGTCGCGCTGGCACGCCATCCCGATGCGTTGGCGGCTGTCCGTGGCGATCGCGCACTGCTTGGGCAGGCTATTCAGGAGGTGCTGCGGTTCGATCCGACAACGCACAGCACCCTTCGCTTCGTGGCCCGCGATGGCGTCGTCGCCGGGCAAGCGATGCAGGCGAATGACATGATCATCGTCACCTTGGCCGCGGCCAGCCGCGATCCGGCGCTCAATCCTGATCCTGATCGCTTCGACATGTTTCGCGACAACAGACGATATCTGGAGTTCGGCGCCGGCGTGCATGCCTGCCCCAGTGCTGTGCTAGCGACGACGATCGCCGAGATCGCCCTGAGCCATCTGCTTGGTCGAGGGGTCGTTTGCGAAGGCCTTGAGGAACGGGTTTCCTACCGACACTCAGCGCATGTCCGGATGCCTGTTTTCAGTGTCTAGGTCCCCGGCAAGCGTTCGAGTGGCTTGACCGCTCTGTCGATCGCTGTGTTTTCCCTGGCCCTCGCGTGCAGCGTCAAGCAAAGACGCTTTGTGACTTTGCGCAAAGCAGGGCCAATTCAGGAGGACTTCCCTTCCTCGTCAGTCGGCGCGATCAAGCCGTTCCGCAACCGCCTGTTGAGTTCATGCCACGACGGATCCATTACAAAGCCGCTCATGTTTCCACATGCCTCGGCGAGTGTCAGGTCGCCGAGGCGCTTGATAAGGTCACCCAATCCGCCGGCTCTGCCATCCAGCACCGCCGTGCAGACCATCGATCTCGGACAAGGGCGAACCTCACGGCGGCAGCGAGCGGGAACGTCATGCTGCCGAGATCGCGCGACATGGTCGAATGGCCTGGCAGAAGCGACACGGTTACGGCAAACGCTCCCTCTTCGAAACCGCAATTTCACGCGTCAAGAGGATCAACGGCGGATGCCTGGCGTCCCGGACCCTCGGGTCGCAGCAGAACGAGATAGCCATTCACATCGCCATCGCCAATCGCAACATGCGGATCGCGAGGCCAATCTCCGAGCGCGTCCGCTGAAATCACTACAAAGTCTGCTTCAGCCGCTATAGGCTCAATGCACCAGCGCCGTCCATAATAAGCGCCTTGGAGGCACCCTGCCGATTGTTCATTGGATGCGAGTGCCCGCTGCGGTCATCCTCTTTCCGTGGACGTACTCGTCGCCGATGTGCGTCGATCTCAGGATGCTGTGCGCCTTCGACGGCCGCTTAAGAACTCCATGATGCCGTGTGCGCTCACCGGCCGGCTCAGCCCATAGCCTTGCAGGATGTCGCAGCCCAAATCCTTAAGGATCTCGGCCTGCCGCATCGTCTCGACACCTTCGGCGATGACTTCCACTCCCAAAGATCTGCCAATCTGCACAATCGATTGAACGACCTCTCGCTGCTGGGCTGACTCGGCGACTGGGCCGATTAGCTGGCGTGCAATTTTCAGCCGTCGCGGCTGAAGTTTCATCACGCTGACAATCGACGCGTGGCCGGTGCCAAAATCGTCAATTTCGATGTCGATACCAAGTTCCTTGATCTGGTTGACGTTCCAGACCATAAGCTCATCATTGTCGTCGAGAAAAATTGACTCTAGAAGCTCGAACGAAAGGGTTCCTGGTTTTATTGAAAGCGACGTCAGGCTGTTGATCAGTTCCTCATCCTGCAGCCGCCTCGCAGAGACGTTGACAGAAGTGCGCGGCATCAGCAGCCCGGCTCTCTGCCACTGATCAAAGTCGTGAAGGGTTTGCTCGAGTATCAGCCGGTCAATAATCGCAACGACATCCAACTCTTCCGCAATCTTCAGGAACTCGGCCGGCGTCTGAAGTCCGCCGGTCGGATGGTTCCAGCGCGCGAGCGCCTCAACGCCCGCAACCTCCAGTGTTTTTGCGTCGAACTGCAGCTGGTAATGGGGAACGAATTCGTTACGTTCCAGGCCTGCAAGGATCTCATCGGCGACCCGTTTGGTCCGAACGATCTCAGACTGGAGATCTTGGGTAAAGAACTCATATCGATTGCGTCCGCGGCTCTTTGCCCGGTAGAGCGCTATGTCCGCGTTGACCATCAGGCGCGGGCCGTCGACAGCACCGTCCGCATCGACCGCGATGCCGACGCTGACCCCGATACGGCATTGGTGGTCTTTGTAGGGCACTGGCTGTCGCAATCTCTGTAGAATGCCATCGGCCCGTTGGCTGAGTTGGTCAATCGAGATATCGCTGCTGCAGACTACGACAAACTCATCGCCTCCGACTCGGGCAACGAAATCGGCTGGCCGAACAGTCGATGTCAGCACCTTTGCGGTATGGATCAGCACGGCGTCCCCGACAGCGTGGCCGAGTGTGTCATTGATCTGTTTGAAACGATCGAGATCAAGATGCAGAAGCGCGGCGCCGCGGCCGGCGGTTGAACCTGTGGCGGCGTGGCTGTCAAGCATGATGTCGAGGTAGCGGCGATTTGGAAGGCCGGTCAGCGTATCGTGAAGCGCTGCATACTCATTGCGCGCCGTCGCCGCCTCGAGCTCAGCATTTCTCGTTTCGGCGAGGTCCTTTGCTTGCTCCAACTCCCGCGTCAGGGCCACATCCGCCGTCACGTCCCATTCTGCTCCGACCATTTTGTGCTTGGTATCATCACTGTAACTTTTGGCACGCGCGCGAAGATGTCGAACAATTCCATTGGGAAGCACGACACGATATTCTGAGGAGTACAGACCCGTCGCGATCCCTTGCTTGAAATCCAGCTTGGCCTGCTCAAGATCGTCGATGTGGATCGATCTTGACCACTCTTCGAAGGACCTCGGTTCGCCATCTGCCGGCTTTCCATAAATTTCGTTCAGGCGGTCGTCCCAAAATATGATGTCTGAGTCGAGATCCTGCTCCCAGACGCCAATTTGCGAGGCGTCAAGCGCGAGTTCCAGCCTCTCCGAAAGCTGTGCAAGCCGTCGTTCGCTGCGGCGCAGATCGGCGTAGTGCTTACGCCGTTGCTCGAGAAGCCGCCCTGCAATGACTATGGGAACCACGACCAGTGCGCCGCCGATGAGCATTGCCAGTCGCAAAATCCAGGCGTTGCGGGGCGTAGCACTCCAACCACCCTTGGGAATAGCAGCAATCTGCCACGATCCTGTCGGCAGCCGCACCTCGGCTGTGACGGGATTGCTTTCGATCACGTGCGCGGGACCGTAAAATCGCGCGCCGCTTTGGCCGAGAGAGTCTTTTCCCGTCAGGGCGATCTCGATCGGCAGTTTCTTGTCTAAAAGACCGCTGTCCTCGTACAGTTTTTGAATGTCGATTACCGCAGCCACTATGCCCCAGAACGTCTCGGTTGGGCGGTCACGGTCGAGGAAGACGGGGAATCGCCCGATGAATGCCTGACCGCCTTGTTTGAGTTCTACTGGTCCGGCCAACACCAGTCGTCTGGAATCGCGTGCCCGAAGTACCGCTTCACGCTGCTCTTCATCCTTACTAAGGTCCAGTCCAACGACCTTTTCATTGCCTTCCATCGGATACATCAACGAAATGACCAGGCCAGGGGCCGCGCCAATGTTTCTGAGATGTGTCTTCTCGCGAAAGATGCTCTCTGCCAGCTTGGCAAAGCGGGCTTGGCTCATATTCGGTTCGGTAACGATCGTCGCGATCAGGCCGCGCGCCAATTGGAGATCCCCATTGACGTTGCCCTCGAGATTGGCGCGGATGAGGTTCATCTCCTTCGCAACGTCAACGCGCATTGCCTGCTCGGCAACGACGCTGTTTTGATGGTCGGCAAAAAATCCAGCGATCAACAGCACGACGAGGGCAATCACTGCCGGAAGACTGGTCCAGGTCATCAAGGTGCGGAAGCGCTGCTGCATTGCAAATGGCAAGGTGGAATCTCGATCGGCCAAGCTTCCGATTGGCCAAGGCTATCAGAGCGAACTTAATCGAATCTTGGTTCGCCTACTCAAAGTTTAGAAAGACATTTCTTTGCCGGTTAGGCAAATACTGGAGGCGGCCAGTACGTCAGGGTTTCTTCCGGTTGGCTTTTTTTGATGGAATGGCGCCAGACGACTTCGACAAAGGGCTTCAGTGCTCCGTGTCCGCTACAGACATCGGAGGAGTGCGTTATCTAACTTCGACGATCTTTTGTCGCAAGGCGTTTTCGATGGGATCAGGCATGGTGCCAGCGCTGGTCGCGGACGCACTGAGATGAAGATAAAGCGGCTTGCCGGCGCGTACCATGGCACGCGCGATCGCGAGCTCGGCTTCAGTCTTGGCATTCTCTTTCTGTGTCATGTTGTCGGCGGCAATGAGCCGCTTCAGCGCCCGCAATGTCTCACCCCGGGCCCAGCCCACTTCGACGCGATGGCACGAGGTGAGTTTAATGACGCTGCATTGGATTCATCGAGCGGCGACGGTTGCATTGAGTACCCGTCCCCCGCGCGTTTTCGAGACATTTGATATCGCGACATAAGTTTCCGAACGAAAACTGCGTTCAGCGAGGGCAAATGAGGGACTAGTTCGCCGATGTCCTGAAAACGGTTGATTTCCGGGCAGAGGCCAAGTCGCTTATAAACGCGTTTCGGTTGAGCTCAGCAACGTCTTTTGAAGGGCCGCTTTGCGCCGCTTCTCCGTGATGACCTTGGCAAGCGGAAACGAAACGGCTCCGCTATTGGAAATGGGCAGGTCGGCGCCAGTCGGGCCAACTGTCAGCCCTGGGCTACATACGAGCCGGCACCCTGAGTTGGACATAGGGTCACCGGCCGATCCTCTCACACTCGTCGAGCATCCCGCCGAGTTCCTGGCAAAGAATGACTTGGCCCAAACCGTTCGAATTGTCGTCCAGGCCCATCCGCCGGTTATAAGACGACACCTGGTCCCTCAATTGAGATACCCGGCCAGCGCTATGACCGCTGGAGTAGGCCCATCCGCCTACAGCGCATATGATCAGTGCAGAAACGAAGACGGCAAGTGTCAACTTGTTACCGTGCACCTTTTCAGGCAAAAACTTAACAACGCTTTGCATGAACTATTATCTACAGTTGCCATTTTACGGGCCTCAAGTGTGACGCAAAAAGATAAACATTTTCTTGGGCGCCCGATCACCGAAATGCGCATAGATGTGGCAGATGGGCGCCGTTTTCTACAGGCTGGGGTTTCGGTATGCGCCCCCCGAGTTGCGGCATTACCAAGTCCCCACTGGAAAACCAGCAGCAGGGAGGCATCCTCCTCATGTCCGGCGGATTGCTGACGTTGTCAGTGGGAATGCCTCTTCGCAGACGCTAGACAGGCGTTCGGGCAGCATTGGTCATTTTCTGAAATTCAGAAAGAATCTCCGGGAAACTCTGCGCAAGATATCGAACAATGCGGGCGTTCTCCAGCAGCCGGCTGAGATACCCCGTGGCCACCACCAGATCCAGATGGTCAGATCCATAGCTCTCCTCGACAAGCCGGTATTCCTTATCGAGTTTGGTTGACTCGTTCTCCATCAATGCGATCTGCGCGTCGCTCAGCCCGGCAAGCTTTTTCGGCTGCGACGTATCGGCAAGCTGTGACTGCGGGGTCGCGCCGACCAGGGACTTTGCGTAGTTGATCGAGAATTTGTTCATGGCGATCATCAGTTGCGCCGCCTCGATCTGACGCACCGCGGCCAACTTCCGTAGTTCGATGAATGTGTTGGTCGGGACGAAGCGGTCCTTGAGCATGTCGACCGCTTCCCGACAGATCCCTTTCAGCAGATGTTTTTTAAGCCTGATTTGGGCGATGTTGACATTCAGGGTTCTCGCGATGGTCTCTTCAGGGACGCCGCTGTCGATGGCTTTCAGGATCATGAAGTGTTCCTGGATCGTCGCGAGCCGGCTCACCCGTTTGTTGTAGGTGAATGCCTCGTCATCGTTGGCCACCAGACAATCAACCTCAGTGGCGCCTATCTCGCGCAAGATCTCGATACGCATGTGGCCGTCGACCAGCAGGTACTTTCCCGGCGTGTCTTTGTCCCTTGCGACCACGGGCAGTTCCACAAGTCCGATCTCGCGAACGGATGACCTGACCTGTTGGTATTTCGGAGTTTCCCTGGCGCTTTCGGTAAACAGGTGAAGCGGCTGGATGTCTTCAAGCCGAAGGCGAATTGTATCGCGCTCAAAAGCGGATTTTATGTCCTGAATTGTAGGGTGCTGTGTGGTCATGCGGGCTCAACTCTGCTGATCCTGGCCGCCAGGTTTCGTGGAAGGGTGTTCAGTCCTTCCGCCGCAAGAAGGTCCTGGAATGCCTCTTCTGCCATCAGTTGCCGCAAGGCGTGGGTCACAAACAGCAGGCGGTTTCGCGTTGCGTCCGCTTTCCGGACAAGAATGCGTTTTCTGTCCGTGTCCGCTTTGAAAGCCTTGATCAATGCTGATGCTGAAGGAGTCTTCGTGCGATCTGGCAGGAACGTTCCCAGGCCTTTCCCCCGCCTGCGGCGGTTCTCAATCAAGCGGCGCGCTATCACAAGCTTATGACCACGCAGCTGGTTCTTTTTATAGGCAAGCTGAAGAACCGCTTGGATACCGGGCTCGTCGGCGGTGGAAATATCGACTGCGACCGACAGCGGGATCTGGCCGGAGTCGACGGCCCGCAGAAGGCGCTGTTCGCCTTGTGACAGAAGGCGTGCAACCCCTCTGACATATTCGGTCGAAAGACCGATCTTTGCTGCGATGCCGGCGTCCGAATAGCCGCTTTCTTTCAGCCGACCGATATCGCGAAGAAGGTCATAGGCGGTATGATACCGGCGAGCACAATTTTCCACCAACCCTTTAACCAGCGCTTCGGCCTTGGTTGCCTCTATCACAAAGGCGGGAATCTCGGTCTGGCCAAGCAGCCTGAAGGCCTCGATCCGCCCCTGGCCGCACACCAGATCGTGCGTGAAGGCGCCTTCGTCGACATCGCTTTTCGTCACCGTGACGGGACGCTTCAGGCCGACGCTCTTGATGCTGTCGACAATATCCTGGAAGGATTTTTTGCCTCGCGTGCGCGGGTTGGTAATTTTGATCGCGTCCAGGCGCAGGAGCGAGATTGGTCTGTTGGTGGCGTCCATCAGCGAGCGGCCGTGATGGCGTTGCGTTCGGCCAAGGCGAACAGCGGATCCAGCGATTTGAAGAAGAAAGTGTTGAACTCCAGTCTCTTGTTCAAGGCGCGGTTTAAGGGTTTTCCACCAATCTCATTTGCTGGCGCAATCAGATAATCCAGGATCGTCTGGTTATCCGGGCTCATGCGGATGGCCACTTTCACGTCCGCAGCGGTACCCCGTTCCGCAGGGGCCAACCAATGAGGATAGCCGTATGGCGTGTTGCGACAGCGACCCATCGCAATGGATACGGTGAATTCATCATTGACGCGAAGCACGCCGAGACCGCTCTGACGCACCGCAGAGCCGCCCGCCCGCTCAATGGTCGCGACTATCGTTTGGACGACTTCTTCGAAGATCTCACGAAGCCGCCTTCTGATATCAAGAAACCGATAGTTCTGAGACGGATCGTATCCAACGAGCTTGTAGGCTCGCAGCAGACTGCCGAATTTTTTCCTGTAGCGGCTGCTTGGCGGACAATTAGCCGCCGCGTCAATGATCGGGCCTGAGAGGGTACCGCGCTTCTTCAGAAGTTCGGCGAGCACAACCAACATCTGATTGTTGCCCATCTTAGATGAGCGGGCGTCGGCTATGACTTGAGCCCGTTCGAACAGTTTGCGGTCTACAATGGGTTCAAAGACACCATCGGCGCGCACCCATTTGGTCGTATCATTGGTCACCTTCCTTTGCTTGAGCTTGAAAGACTGCCGATTCCAGACGTTGTTGCCGACATATTTTTCGTTGCTGAGTATCTGGTGAATGGATTCGCGTTTCCACGATCGATTGAGATCGGTGACCACTCCCTTGGTATTCAACGACCGCGCAATTTGTAGCTCGGTCCGACCACCCTTCACATATTCATTATAGATACAGCGCACCGTAGCAATTTCATCAGGTGGTCCAGGTACGAGGATGACCCGATCCGTCTGGAGGCTCTTGTACTCTTTGAGAGCGAGCATGGTCTTTGTGCGCCCATGCTGGTCGATGAGCCGGCGCCTCAGGCCCAGGCCGGACGACCCTCCTTGCCGGTATCCCATTTGAATGAGCCTGCACTGGCCGGCAAACACCTTGACCGACAACACGCGACTGTGCTCGGCCGCCATGGTGCGCTTTATTGCCTTGAGCAGGTCTGATGCGATGGTGCCATCGTTGGCAAACTGTTCGCCACAGTATTCAATTCGCACTCCGGCAACGCGACACCGGTACTCGTACGACGCACTCTCATCGGGGTTCGGGAATCGCCCCCAGCGGCTCACGTCGTAGACGATGATGATTTCGAAACCCGCGTTCTTCGTCTCGACGTCCGCCAACAGCCTTTGCAAGCCGGCGCGACCTTCAAGGTTCAAGCCGCTGCGACCAGCGTCCTCGTATGTGGCTACGATGTCGTAGTTCATCGCAGCCGCGAAGGCGCGGATTGCATCCTTCTGATTGTCGATCGAGAAGCTCTGGCGGTCAGTAGACATTCGCACGTACTGAGCTGCGCGCACGCGTTGTGCGTCTACAGAAGGTCGACGGGCCGTGTGCGCCTCTTCCATCACTCCGCGCCTAAAAGGCAGATTGAACGTTCGCTTGAACCAGCGACCCTAGCGGCATGACGCTTCAATCCCGTTACACATTGACCGACACTTTGTATCGAATGAGGCTTTGTTGCCATGAACCGAGAGGGTCAAAAAATAGCAGGCAGGGTTTCTATCAACGCCCGAGAAACCATGTCTTTTATCGTGAGGCCTCGTGCCCCCGTTCCGCCGCATTGCGGCCGCAGGTGGCAAGCCATAGGGATTTCAGGCCTTCAAGGGAGAACGCACATGAACTTTCACAAAGCCATCGCAGCCGTGCTGATGACCGCAGCACTGGCAGGCTGCGCGCAGACCGAAGGCCAGCAGCGGGCCGGAACCGGCGCGCTGATCGGCGGCGCCGGCGGCGCCCTCGTCGGCCAGGCCATTGGCGGCAACACCAAGAGCACGGTCATCGGCGCGGCCAGCGGCGCCCTGCTCGGCGCCGTCGTCGGCTCAGCCACCACCCCACAGCGCCGCGAAGACCAGCGCCGCGGCGACCAGATGTGCCGCTACGAGGATCGCGACGGCCGCATCTACACGGCGCCCTGCGACGACCGGTACTACAACGGCGATTATTGATGCGAGCCTGACGGCGGGACGCGTTTGCCAGCAGGTAGTTGCTCAAGAAAGGAAGGGGAGCTCGTCGCCCGATCCGGCCTAGGTCGGACGGAATGGACGCGTCCGCGACACGTCCATAGGCATATCAGGCTACGTCTATCGGGCGAATTGCGCGGGATCCAAAACGCGCTCACAATCCATTCTTCCGGAGCACAGTACGCCTCAAGAAGCTTGCTGATATTGCTATCGGATTGTTTGCCGACCCCCGTCTTCCCCCCGAAGCCCTGTCGGCAGACGAGGCGGATTCTGTCCCCGGATCCGCCTCTTTGATGTGCGAGGTATCGGCATTCCGCAGGCCGGTTCCGTCTTCGGGCCGCCCCGGTCCCGTCGCCTCGGCCCGATCAGGCTTCAGTGCTATTTATCGCGATGAACGTCATAATGACGCTGGACGCGGTGCGGTTCCAGTTCGAGTGCCAGTTCGGCGTTGGTGGCGAACTCGTCGGTCGAGGAGGCGTCGAGGAACACGCGGTACGAAGTGCCGGCGACCGTCCTGGATTGTTCGCCGGCTGCGCACGCGGAGCGACGGATCCGGCGTCTGGCAAGATCACGTGAGATTCCTTTGTTGAGAATTGGAGGTCGGTGACGAGCCCTCCCATGGCGAAGCTTTGTTGTCACTCGTTGGAGGGCCTTCGAGGGAGAAATTGGCTCGCTGTCATTTTTTGCCCACTTGCCCGGGCTAGACTGTTCTTCGCGGCGGGTTGTGGAGGAGGTCGATGTGACGACAAGCCTTGCCGCCCTGAAAAGCCAAAGCAAACGCGCCGTGAAACGGCTCATCGGTTACGATTCCCGCAACTGGCTGCGCATCCGCCAGATCGAGGCGTTCACGCTCTTTCTCGAAGCCGGCAACCGCAAGGCCTCCGACGTCATCGAGATCTCGCCTGGCTGGAACCGCTATTGGCGGGCGATGTGCCCCAATTACAGGTCGGTCGATTTCCCTGCTTTCGACATCTGCAAGGACCGCACCGACGAGCAATATTCCATCGTCATCGCCGACCAGGTGCTGGAGCACGTGCGCCGGCCGCAGGCAGCGGTGGAAAACATCCACGCCATGACCCGGTCCGGCGGCTGGGCGATGGTGGCGACACCCTTCCTGTTTCGCGTCCACGCCAGGCCGCACGACTACAACAGATGGACCCCCGCCGGCCTCAAGCAGCTGATGGTCGAGGGCGGCTTCGCGGAAGCCAACGTCAAGGTCCACGGCTGGGGCAACAAGGCCTGCGCCAGGGCCCATATCGGCGGCCCCGTGCGCGCCTACGGCCTGTGGCGCGACCTCAGCAACGACGAGGAATACCCGCTGATGGTCTGGGCGTTCGCGAAGAGAGCGTGAGTGGCCGAGCGCGCTAAGTCGCGACCCCTGCAGTTGAGGTCTTTGCGCTCAATTCTGGCTTGAGCCAAATCCGGCTTCTCGACAACGCCTGCGTTAAGGTTCTTGATCCTGGCCGTGCAGCTATCGCTTTTGCTGGCCAACGATCGGCCCCCCGGGGAATGTTCCATGCGCAATGGAACTCGTGGCGTCGGGTGTGGTTATCGACGATCACACAGGAGGGCTGCACATGTCTGGCAACGACAACCATCGCGAAACGGGAGCAACAAAATATCCGGCCAAGACCGGTCCCGACCCTTCGGATTCTTTCTCCCAGGACGCGGCGGGTAACAAGAAGCCGAGGAGCGGGGTGGGACTGACACGGCCTTCGAACGAAGTGAACGACAAGACCCATCAGTCGGACGGGCAGAACCCTTCGGGGCAGATAAATAAGGACAGCCCATGAACGTCGCAAATCTTCGCGCGAAGGCTGATGACTTCGATTGCGTGGCAACAATGTGCATGTTCACAAGGGCCTGCTGTCGACGACATTGATATCGGTCTGAGAACGGTTGAGGCGTCCCGCGACAGGCAACCAGGGGGCAAATGAAGTTCCCCTGCCAATCGCAACGCGATCTGCTGTCCGATCCCGCTTCTTCAGATCGCTGACAAAGCCCAAGGTGAATCGGACATCCCCCATTTTCCGAACTGGCGAAGATGGTTGGACAAGCGAAAGAGCATTACAACGACCAGATGTGAGGGGCTGCTAGCCTGCAGCATTCTACATTTCACTGTTTTCGATGATGCCGGCTTCGCCATCTCGAACGCGTGTTCGCGGTGCCGTCGGCTTCCTTAGGCGAACTCCCGGTCCTCCGCCTTGCGCAGTCTGCCCATGGCTCAGGAAAGCCACGCCGCCCATTTCCAATGCGGCTTGCATCGCAAGGAGCTTGTCGGTGGCCGGTACACGCTTGCCGTTTTCGAAGTCCCTAACCGTTCCTTCGCTCACATTCGCTTTTGCGCCAAGCCTGGCTTGCGACCAATTTAAGAGCCCTCTTGCCGCACGGCATTGTTCCCGGGTTGGTCGGACCACAAATGTCTCCTCGATCGCGTGGGGCGCGGCCGTGCTCAAGCTTTCTTACGCTTCGGCGAAAGGCTCTTTCTGGATGCTGCCAGCCCTTCCTGCTTGAGACTCTTTTTAAGAATTTCAGCCAGGTTGATGACGTTCTCTTTTGGCTTGGGAGCCGGCTTTGGCGGCGCCTTACCCTTGCGCTTCGCATCGATCATGGCGATCAACGCATCTTCATACGTATCTTCAAATTTTGAAGGATCGAAAGTCGTAACTTTCTTGTCGATCAGCATGCCGGCGATTTCGAGCAATTCAGGATCGTATTTCGCCTTCGTCAAGCCATCGAAAACACTGTCTGCCGAGACCACCTCGTTGTGGCTCCGCAATTCTGTCATCAGCATGCCTTTGCCATGAGGTTGGATCAGCACCTCCCGGCCGCGCTGATAAAGGACGATACAGGATCGGGCAGCAACACCCTTGTTCTTCATCGCGTCGCGAATGACGCCGTAAGCCTCGACAGCGGCGCCGTCGGCAGGAATCAGATAGTAGGGTTTCTCGAGATAGCGCGTATCCACGTCGTCAATGGATACGAATTCGCCGACCTCAAGTGTATGATCCGATGTCAGCTTGAGCGCCTTGATGTCGTTGGGATCGATCTGAAGGAACTCATCTTTCTCGACTTCGAACCCCTTCACCTGGTCTTCCGCCTCGACGGTCTTTCCCGTCTGCTCGTCGGCATAAACACTTTTGACCGGCAGACCGTCTTTTCGGTTCAGGATCTTGAAATGAATCTTGGATGCCTCGCTGGTTGCGCCGATAACCTTCACGCCGCAAGCGACGGAACCAACCTTCAGAAAGCCCTTCCAGGCCGCACGCGGCGCAACCATTTAATTTGTCCTGTTTCCGTCGAGGCAAACGAACGGGCGTTTGAATCGTTCCGCTGCATGCCGGTCTTGCCGCTGTCAGGCGTGCCTGACCAACGGACCTATGCTCATCGAGAACGGCCCGCAGCTCTTCGGCAAGGTCTTCAAGGTTGAAGGGTTTTGGCAACAGCTGCGTGCCGAGATCGAGCTTGTCTTGAGCGACCTTGCTGGACCGCGATGTGTCGAGCGCCAATCCGCGGCGACGGAGATTAAGACGCCACATCTCCTCTGAGACGGAAAAAGTGACTGCCGCGTCATTCCAGCGCCGAACGAACCAAATCTCGTCCACGGCGTTGAGTCGCGCGTCGCGTCCTCAGCCGGGATCTGTTGCATGACAAAAGGCGAGCTTTCCACCTATCGCGCCAAGCGTGATTTTACGAAGACGAAAGAACCGAGTGGCGAGCGCTCGATCGCTAAATCGAACCGGCTCCGCTTCGTCATTCAGAAACACGCGGCGACGCGACTGCACTATGATCTTCGCCTTGAGCTCGACGGTGTCTTCAAGTCGTGGGCTGTTACCAAAGGTCCGTCTCTGGATCCTCAGGACAAGCGCCTGGCCGTCCAGGTTGAGGATCATCCGCTCGACTACGGCGACTTCGAAGGTACCATCCCCAAGGGGCAGTATGGCGGCGGAACGGTGCAGCTGTGGGATCGAGGCTATTGGCAGCCGGAAGGCTCCATGCCTCCTGAGCAGGCACTGGAAAAGGGTGATCTGAAGTTCATGCTCGACGGCAAGCGCCTGCATGGAAGCTTTGTGCTTGTGCGCATGAAGCATGACCGCAATGGCGGGAGACGGACGAACTGGCTGCTGATCAAGCATCGTGACGAATACGCGACGGATGGCAACGGCGACGCGGTGCTGTCTCATGATCGATCCGTGGCCTCCGGACGGAGCATGGAAAAAATTGCCGCGGGCAAGGGTTCCGGCCCGAAGCCGTTCATGATGCAAGGCTCTTCTGTGGCCGATGCCGATGCGGTGTGGGACAGCAATCGTGGCCACGCCGCCGACGAGCGCGCCAAGTCGTCTAAGGGACCGGCGAAGGCGGTGCTGCCTGCGAAAGGAGCCCCGCGGGGTTCGACGGCGAAGATGCCTGGCTTCATCGCACCACAGCTCTGCGCGACGCTTTCGCGGCCGCCGGCAGGGACAGACTGGGTTCATGAAATCAAATTCGACGGCTACCGCGTCCAGTTGCGCATCGAGGACGGCGCCGCCACGTTGAAAACACGAAAAGGTCTGGATTGGACGGAAAAATTTGACGCCATCGCAAAAGAGGCGGCCGATTTCCCCGATGGCATTATCGACGGTGAGATCGTAGCGCTCGGCGAAAATGGCGCACCGGATTTCGCCGCTTTGCAAGCCGCGCTGTCCGAGCGCCGGACAAAGGATCTCGTATTCTTTGCCTTCGACTTGTTGTTCGCCGACGGCGAGGATTTGCGCAGACTGTCTCTTACGCAACGCAAAGAAAAGCTGAGCGAGATGCTGGGCGAGGTGGATCGCGGCGAGGAACACCTGATCCGCTATGTCGAGCACTTCACCAATGGCGGCGATGCGGTGTTGCGTTCTGCTTGTCGTCTTTCGCTTGAAGGCATCATCTCCAAAAAGGCTGATGCAACCTATGTGTCGGGAAGGACCGACACTTGGGTAAAATCGAAATGCCGCGCCGGGCATGAGGTTGTCATCGGTGGCTGGTCTACCACCAACGGCAAATTCCGATCTTTGCTCGTTGGCGTCAACCGCGGCGAACATTTCGCCTATATCGGCCGTGTCGGAACCGGCTTCAGCGAGGCAAAGGTCAAGCAACTGCTGCCCAGGTTGAAGGCAATGACGGCGACCAAATCACCTTTCACCGGCGATGGCGCGCCGAAGAAGGACTCCACCATCTTTTGGACGAAGCCGGAACTGGTTGCTGAGATCGAGTTCGCGGGATGGACTGGGGGCGGCAATGTCAGGCAGGCTGCCTTCAAAGCCCTGCGTGAAGACAAACCAGCGAAGGACGTCGAGGCCGAGCGCCCCGCCGATCCTCAGGACACGAAGCTCGCCGACCCTGCCAAGGCAACGCGAGTTGCGGGAAAAAGCCCGGTTGTCATGGGCGTCATCATTTCCAAGCCGGACAAGCCGCTTTGGCCGAACGCCGGCGACGGCGGGCAGCCGGTGACGAAGCTCGACCTGGCCGAATACTTCGAGGCCGTCGGCCCATGGATGATCAAGCATCTCAAGGGACGACCCTGCTCCCTCGTGCGCGCTCCTGATGGCTATGCGGGCGAACAGTTCTTCCAGCGCCACGCAATGCCAGGCACGTCCAATCTGCTGGAACTGGTGAAGGTTTTCGGCGACCACAAGCCATATCTGCAGATCGATCGTGTCGAGGGGCTGGCGGCCATCGCCCAGATCGGCGGCCTGGAGCTGCACCCCTGGAATTGCCAACCCGGGCAACCCGAGATCCCCGGCCGACTGGTTTTCGATCTCGACCCTGGTCCGGAAGTTGCCTTCGCCGAGGTCGTCGCGGCGGCCAAGGAAATGCGCGACCGTCTGGAGGATTTGGGTTTGGTGAGTTTCTGCAAGACGACGGGCGGCAAGGGGCTGCACGTTGTCACGCCCTTGGCGACCCAGCGCAGCAAAACCACATGGCCCGAGGCCAAGGCCTTCGCCAAGGCGGTCTGCATGCAGATGGCACGCGATAGCCCAGACCTCTACCTTGTAAATATGGCCAAGAAGCTGCGGACGTCCCGAATCTTCCTGGACTACCTTCGAAACGATCGCATGGCGACAGCCGTCGCCCCACTGTCTCCGAGGGCGAGAGAAGGCGCAACGGTATCCATGCCCCTGACATGGGGGCAGGTGAAGGTGGACCTCGATCCGAAGAGATACACGGTCGCCACTGTGCCCGGCCTCCTGAAGAAGACCGTCGCCTGGACCGATTACGGTGATGGCGAACGCTCGATCAGCACCGCTATCAAGCGGCTGGGGTCGGCAAAGCTCGCCGCATGACATCTGAAACCGCAAAGCTGCCGTTTGGCGTTCCATTGGACACCGTGCCGATGGAGGCGAAAACTGCAGACGCGTTGCCTGACGGCGCCGGCCAATGGCAGTACGAACCCAAATGGGACGGGTTCCGCTGCCTTGCCTTCAAAGCCGGCGATAAGGTGGACTTGCGCGCGAAATCGGGCAAGCCGCTCGGCAGGTATTTCCCCGAAGTCGTCTCGATGTTGCGAGCCTTGAAGGCCAAAGAGTTCGTGGTCGATGGGGAAATCGTGATCGACGTCGATGGCGCGCTTTCGTTCGATGCATTGCAGATGCGGCTGCATCCAGCGGAAAGCAGGATCCGGAGACTTTCTGCCGAAACGCCGGCCAAACTGATCCTGTTTGATATGCTGGCCGGTCCCGGCGGCAGCGTGATGGACCAACCGCTGTCAGCGCGCCGCAAGGCCCTGGAAGCGTTCATTCCGTCGACTGGAAGCACCGGCCTTGAGCTTTCGCGGTCGACTCAGGACGTGATGACGGCAGTGAAGTGGCTCAGTCAATCCGGGCAGGGTTCGACGGATGGCGTTGTCGCAAAGCGTCTCGACGAAGGATACCGACCTGGCGAGCGTGCCATGGTCAAGGTCAAGCGTCTGCGCACGGCGGATTGCGTGGTTGGCGGATTCCGGTATCTGGCAAGCTCGCCCGAGGTCGGTTCTCTTTTGCTTGGGCTCTATGATGGTGAGGGCAAGCTCGACCATGTGGGATTCACCTCGACGATCGCTGAGCAGGACCGGCCACAATTGACGCGACAACTCGAAGCTTTGCGTTCACCTCCCGGCTTTACCGGCAAAGCGCCGGGTGGCCCAAGTCGCTGGAGTACGGAAAGAAGCGGGCAATGGGAGCCATTGAAGCCGAAACTGGTCGTAGAAGTTCGGTTCGATCATGTCACAGGCGATCGCTTTCGGCATGGGACCAAGTTCATACGCTGGCGTCCCGACAAGCACCCCAAACAGTGTACGTTCGACCAGCTGCTGAAATAGCGAACGGGGCCCCGTCCATTTCTGAGGGTGCCGGGTAAGGCCATTCGGGCAGTAGCCATCACAGCGTAGGATCAAAAAGGTGGGACCACGCGGAGAGCCGTCGCTACCGCTTCGGCAGCATCCTCGGCCAAATAATATCGGCCCTCAAGGGACTGTCCGGTCAGCGCGCCAAACTCCACCTGTCGTGCTAGGTAGCATTGTCTGGATCTCAAGTGAGGTCGCCAAATCCTACTCCGCCTCAAAGGCAGGTAGCGGTGTGTGCTCTCCGGTTTGGCAAGTATCTGCGGGCGGTTCCGCAGGCATGTGCCCAGGAAGATGAAAGACCCCGAACCAGCTCTCGGTGTTCTGCGCGCAAAGGCGCGGAATGCCCAGCGGAACCGAACGACACCCGCGAACTTAAAGCGATATGAGCACGCGTGGCGCCGACTTTCTCTATCACTGGATTTCAGAACACCTGCCTGAAAAGGCGCCCCCTGATCTGCTGGTTTCGGTCGCCGATCTGGCGGACGAGGCCATGCAAGAGGCCGGCCGGCAGGGAATATCGACCGAAGAAGTCGACGAGGAAGTAGAGAGCGTCTACGAAGCGATTTTTCATGCCATGGAATACCGGGCAGGCGGGTTGGTGGACTGAATCGCTTCCTGTTCGTTGCGGCCGAGTTGCTACTTCACCCACCCCCACTTTTCTACGTCATGATCGTTGCACTGGTGGTCGGCACGACGCTGTCGATTGCTCTATCGCTCGTGCGTCATCGTGCGTCGGGCTCGGGTCAGGCAGTCTTCGAGACAATGACGGCCAGCGATGCCAACCGGCCTTCGCTCAGGCTGCGGATGTAGTTCTTGCGTCGCTGCACGAATTCGGCGCCGAGCACGATTTCATTGGCCTGCTGTTGGGCCGGCGAGGGCATGATGCCGGAGCTTGCCCTTTTCAATGCCAGTTCGACATGTTCGCCGGTCTCGTCAATGATGTCGTCAACATGGAAGCCTGCGTCGACGAACAGGGTCTTCAGGGCGTTTCGGTCAACAAGGTGGCTGGCCTCCGGCGCGACCGCCCAGGGCAACGGGTAATGCGGCTCACCGCCCGCCAGCACGGCTTCGGTCCAGATCAACTTGCCGCCCGGTTTCAGGACGCGAAAAGCCTGCCCGATGACGGCAGCCTTGTCGGCGATGTTCATGCCGACATAGAAGCAGATTGCCGCGTCGAACGTGTTTTCGGCAAAGGGCAGTTTCGCCGCATTGGCTTCGTGGAAGCGAACCTTGTCGGCCAGGCCGCTGAGCTTGGTCAGTCGGCTGGACGCCGCGACAAAGGCTGGCGTGAGGTCGACGCCGTCGACGTCGCAGCCATAGGTGGCGGCAAGGAAGCGCGCCGGGCCGCCAATGCCGCTGCCGATATCGAGGATCCGGTCGGTGGGCGAGGGGGCCAGACGAGCAGCATGATCCTGCGTGGCAATGAGCTCGCGGCCATGCAACTGGTCGAACGGATAGAGTTGCGCGGCACTGAGACTGTCGGGTTTGGCGTCGGGGATCGCGGCCAATATGCGCTCGACGATACCGTCGCTGCCGTAATGCGTGGTGACGCTGCTCATGGATACTCCCTAAGTGCGCAGCTTCCCACTATTGCGTGAGTTCGGCAATGTTTGGCGCCCGTGGGATTCCAATGTCCGCGCCGAGAACCCCATTGTCGGTCCGGATGTCCTCCGCAAGGCGCTCGGTTGCCCAATCGGTCTAAACGAAGTTCCCTGGTTCGCCTCCAGCTCAGCTGATGGTGGACAGAATAAGAACATCGAAGTCAGGAAGCTCTTGACGATAGAGGAATATATTCCTTATTTGATGAGATGTAGATTAGCAGTAGGCGGTCGGTGAGGTCGCGACAGCGCGGCGTGACCGGTCGGACAGAACATCGTTCCGATCAGATTGGGACCATGTGCGGGCGGATAGTCCGGGATGCCTTCTGCCAATGGCGTCGTGTCGAGCAAGCCGATGAACGCCTGCTGAGCGAGCGGCCGCAGCAGAGCCGTTGGGAATTTACGCGTCACAACGCACCTCAGGAGCAGCCGAAGCGATGCAAGACCTCATCGATTTCTTCCAGACCAACTCGGTGCTGGTAGTGGCCAATCCAACGGTGTTTGCAACCTGCGCTGTCCTTTTTGCAAGTGGCGGTTTTGTGGTTGGACGATACTTTTTGACCGAACGCCTCGCCAACCTCGAGAGCCGCATTGCGCGGCGCGACGAGGAAATCAAGGAATTGAAATCTCTTGGTTCGGCGAAGCACTCTGAGCCTCCCCTCATTCCCATCATAGGTACCAGCGCGATCGGCGCATACGAGTGTCGTGAAGTTTCGTGGTGCGAGGCCTGTGGTCGCAATCCCAATGATGACAGCGGCGTTTCAAGCGGCAAAACAGCGGCGAGCTTTGCAGGTCTCGCGTGGCATGGGTCAAAAACAGGACGATGAACAAAATGAGGAGGGCGAAGGCGATTCCGGTGACAAGTGGCATTGCGCGTTCTCTGGCGATCGAACCTGCCGGACGACTGCACTCCCTGACAAAGAAAAGCCCGCAGAACAGTCAGCCCGATCGTATGACGCCCGGCTCTTCGGGGAACGGATCACTGATCGGCTGCCGCCGGGATTCGTCGCGCATCACGTCCGAGAAGTTGACGGTGGCGACCAGATAGCCGGCCTCATCATATACCTTGGTGATCGACGCGGTTTGATCGACGCTTCGATGCGCAAGCAGCACTGCGTGAGCTTTTTCGATGGCGCGCGGACTTGCGAGGTCTGCGCTGGCCAACTCTTCCTCGGATATCGTCGTGCGGTCGGAATCGATGGTCTCAAAGCGGAATTTTGGCATGGACATCTCCTGTCATCAAGCAAATGTCCCTTGAGCCGTTGTGTTCCAACTTGGCCATGCGTCGTCATGGAACAACGGGTAAATATCGTCGGCTTCGTGACATGGGGACCACAGCGGACGGGCGACAGACGGTCCGGCATCCACTCGTCTGGCCGGCGCTAGGGCGGCCTCAACGCAACCGAGCGATCACATTGGTTCGATCAACTGCACTTGCTCTCAGTGCGGTCGGCGCAACAGAGTAAAGGTCAGCCTTCGCGACCTTGTTGTACTCGTTTTTGGGTCGAACCCGAGCAACATCGCGAGCCCGGCCACAACGCTTGATTCGTCCAGCCAAATCACTGCCTGGCCCGGATCGAATCGCAGCAACGCTAAATTCGAGCCCTCTTTGCCCCCTTCAAGGCGCGACGGCGACACGACATATCACCGAGCAGCTTGTCGAGCGACCGGTGCCTTTTAACCGTCCAGAAGCTTTCCTATTGTAAAGGAGGTTCATGAAACCGCTACGGCATTTTGGCGAACCAACCCGCCGTCTCTTCCTGTTGAGAACGGCTTTGCCCATCATCATGTTCACGCTGGTAGTTGCTACCGTCACCACAGGACTTTTGCTGTGGTCGGCTATCCAGACTGACAGTGTTGCCGTGTCGCGACAGAAAAGCCTAGTTGCCCTTATCGTATCCAATCTGGAGAACGGAGTGGCACATGACCAGGAGAGCGTCACGGTTTGGGACGATGCGGTCAATGCGCTGCGGACCCGCGACGCAAAATGGATCGATACCAATCTCGGAAGTTGGATGCACACCTACTTTGGCCATGACGAGGTCTACATTCTCGACGCCAATGACGCCCCGGTCTACGCATTCGTCGACGGCTCGACTGCTGCGTCCTCCAGCTACCGTTCCGTTAGCCAGATGACAGCGCCTCTTGTCGTTCATCTTAGGGCAAGACTGAAACGTGGGGACACCGAGGGAGTAACGGAGCGGGTGCTCACGATAGGTGCCTCCGATATGGCCGTTGTCTCGGGCCATCCTGCCATTGTGAGTATAAAGCCGGTCGTTTCCGACAGTGGCCACATCGCGCAAATACCGGGTCAGGAGTTTCTGCACGTCGCGATTCGATATCTCGATGGCGGTTTCCTTAGCTTGCTGCGCCAGGATTATCTGCTCGACGGGGCGCGTTTCTCCTGGGCGAATAGGCTCGCCTCGGCAGAGACATCTTATCCCCTCATCGACCGATCTGGCTCGACGATCGGCTTCTTCGTCTGGCAGCCATATCGGCCCGGGACCTTCGCCCTTTTTCAACTGCTTCCAATTGTCGTCGCCTTATTCGCGCTGGTGCTGGGCGGTGTCGGTGTAGCCCTGAGGGCCTTTCGCAGGCGAACTTTGAAGCTGATTGAATCGGAAGGTCGAATCTTTCACCTCGCCCACCACGACTTCCTCACGGCGCTGCCCAATCGTGTCCAATTCAACGACCGTTTGGCTGACGCGCTATCGCGACTGCCCTCGACGGGAGAGCAGCTGGCAATTCTTTACCTCGACCTCGACAGGTTCAAGCAGGTTAATGATACCTTTGGTCATCCCGCTGGCGATGAGTTGCTTAGGGAGTTCGCAGACCGGCTGAGGCGGCTAACCACTGATGCAGATACGGTCGCGCGCTTGGGAGGCGACGAATTCATCATCATCCAGCGTTCGGTCGCAGGCGAAGATGAGGTCAAGACATTGTGCGAACATTTGCTCGAGACCGCTCGCCGGCCATTCCAAGTCGCGGGAGCTCAGCTCTTTGTGGGGGTGAGTGTCGGCGTAGCGTTCGCTCCAAGGGACGGATTGGAGTGGGTGGAGTTGGTGCGCAGAGCAGACGTTGCACTGTATCACGCCAAAGCCGGCGGCCGCAGCGGTTATGCATTCTTTGGAACCGAGATGGACCAGACGCTGGTAATGCGCAAGGGTCTCGAACAGGACCTGCGCACTGCTTTGCAAGCGCCCTGCCAGATCCAGGTTCACTACCAACCGCTATACACTGCAGACACAAACAGGATGACGGGCGTTGAAGCCCTTGCTCGCTGGTCGCATGTGGAGCGTGGTTGGGTTGCCCCCGACTTGTTCATACCGTTGGCCGAAGAAACGGGGCTCGTTGAACAACTGGGCGAGCTGGTTCTCCGGCAGGCATGTCTCGATGCTGTGCACTGGCCAATAGAGACATTGGCAGTGAACGTGTCGGCTTTGCAGCTGAGCAATCCGAGTTTCGCCATGAGGGTGACGAGCATCTTACTGGAGACTCAGATGGATCCTCGACGGCTCGAACTCGAGGTTACCGAAAGCACGCTATCTCAAAACCGGACTGAGTGCCGGCAAAACATCGAAGCGTTGCGCAGCATCGGCGTGCGCTTTGCTCTTGATGATTTCGGGACGGGATTTTCCTCGCTTGGACGCCTGCAAAGCCTGGACGTCGATCGGATTAAGATCGATCGGAGTTTTGTGCAGGGCTTCGGTCACTCAAATGGTGACGAGGCTATTGTTCAGGCCATAGTCGACCTGGCCCGCGCCACTGGCCTCAGCACCACGGCGGAAGGTGTGGAGACGCAGAGCCAGTGCGATGTTCTGCGCAAACTCGGCTGCGAGCAGCTACAAGGATTCTTGCTGTCCAGGCCCGTGCCCAAGCAAGAGGTTGAAGATCTCATAGCGGGAGCAGCAAGGCGCGCTTCCGCCTGAGGCCGCCGAATTGGCTCCGCCCGGCTGGTGAGCGGGCAGTTTCGATATGGCCCCCTCGACTTGCGCCCGCGATGGTGCTTTCCTGTCTTGCTGGAGAGGCAAGGAATGGTATGGCAAGGCTCGGCCGGTTCATACTCTGGCTGTTTATCGCGCCAGGCGACATTCTCTCCGATCGGCTTGGCGTTACCAAAGACCAAAACCGCGACCTCGTTCGCATGCTCGTCAATTCGCTCTTCTGGATATTGATCGTCATCATCGGCTTAGCGATCTGGACGTCACGAATGCCGGCGTTCCGATAAGCGGAGATGTAACTACCCTGTTGAAGTGGTGCAGCGAGCGCAGTTCTCCCGTGGAGCCGACGTATTCAAGCGCCTGGTATTTTCGCTGATCAGGTTGCCATCTTGTGTCCACTGCCAAAGCAGACAAGCGCTCCGGATTGGCTTCGGTGGAACAGCTTCGTCAGCACATAGCTGCGGGGCACAAAGTGGCGCCCGCTGTTTGTTACCCAACTACGACTGAAGTCCTAGCGGTGGCCGGCAAAGGTCCGTACTCGGCAACATTTGGCGCCGCCGACCGTTTCGAAACGACCGCCGATTATTAGTCCCTTCATCGTCGGTCGTACCCGCCAGACGGGGGTGGCGGGTACTCATTTGCGGAGGATTCGGGTGCGGCTTGGCGAGGTCATAGCAAACACGTTCACTGCGCTGCTCGTCAGTGGCATTGTCGGAATTTTGTTCTTCCTCTCGGGTCGGATACCATGGCCCGAACGACACGGACGGATGGTGATTATCCAGCCGATTGACCGAATAACTACGACCTCGACCGAGACTCAACTGCTGCTACCGGCCACTTTTGACGCGACTAAAGCGCCTGCGAGACCGAAGCGTCTGGCCTCGAACCAATGATAGACCAAGCCAATGCCACGTCTTGTGCTGAGCCTATTCGCCTATCTTTTTTGCTCCACGCTTCTTCAGGCTCAAGCGTGGCAGCCCTTCGGCGTCCGGCAGCTTGGCTTCACGTTCGATGTTCCTCCTGGTTTCGTGCTGACACAGCATGAGGATCAGGGTGCAGCTTTTCAGGGCCCAAGAAACGCGTTTCTTGCCGTATGGGGTGCAAGGCTCGGCAAGGCCAGCTTTCGCGCAGAGATCGAACATCGGATGATGGAGGACGAAAAGGCGGGCTGGCAGCTCAGCTACCGGCGCCTCACCCCGAAATGGGCTAGCTATTCGGGAGTCAAGAATGGCGAAATCCGTTACGTCCGTGCCATTAAAGTCTGCAACGACCGCGCCGCTCTTTTCACAATCAATTACAGCAGATTTGAAAAGACACCGTACGATCCAATTGTTGTGCGTATGGTGCGGTCTCTGAAAGCCGAAGGCTGCTAGCCGACAGGCGCAGCGACTTTGTGTTGGTACTCCGCTGCAACATGGCGTTAGAGCCGCACCACCTTGTCAAGGCGAAGTCTTATTCGCTGGCCTTCCGCATATGCCATCGCGAGCGATTCATGCTCAAATGAATGGGTAAGTTCTCCGTCATCCGACACTATGCGGACGAACCACTCTCCGCATGCCTCGATCATTTCAACGCAAGGTGAGACCTTGCCTTTCGGCTGCACGCTATCCATCGCAGCCTCCCCTAAAAAGGAAGATTAAATCCGTCAGGATCAGGCCTGCAAGGCTTTGAAAAATACGTACATTGCGTAGAACCCACCCGATGCGTTGATGGTCAGAAGCTTGTCGGAATTTTAGCTCGCTCTAATAATTTATGCGGCAGCGGGATCCCAACGGCCCGTGAGCTCCACCTCAGGGGCGACCCGCCGCTGCCGTGAATGGGGCGGCGGGATTCCGCTGAACTTGGGGTCAGTCAACACCATGCGCGACGGCGTTCCGGTCCGAACATGCACCCTAGAAGCTGCCGTTCCTGATCAGCCAGGGCGTTGTCACCACGCTCTACGTCTCGGCGATTTCCATCGTCATCGCTTCGGTCATCGCGGTCGCCGGCGCGGTCGCCAAGCTTTCCAGCAATGGTTTCGCCTACGCCATCGCCAGCTTCTACACGTCCTTCTTCCGCGGCCTTGCGCTGCTCATCCAGGTTTACCTGATTTATCTCGGCCTGCCGCAACTCGGCTTCGTCATCAACGCGGTGCCTGCCGGCATCCTGGCGCTTTCGCTCTGCTACGGCGCGTACATGACCGAGATCTTTCGCTCCGGCATACAAAGCATCGATCGCGGCCAGTGGGAGGCGTCGCGCTCCATGGGCTTCGGCTTCGCCTTGACTATGCGCCGCATCATCCTGCCGCAGGCTCTGCCGGTCATCATTCCGCGACAGGCAACCAATTCATCTCGATGCTGAGGGATTCCTCGCTGGGCTCGGTCATCGGCGTTTGGGAGCTAATGTTTCTGGCGCGCACACTCGGCCAGAAGACCGCTTCGAGGCGATTGAAGCAACGGATCAGTGTCGACTTGCCTGAGCCGGATGGCCCGCAGATGGACGATGCGTTCGCCCTTGTGGACCGTCAGATTGATGTCCTTCAGCGCGTGGAACTGAGCATACCATTTGATATGGCCTTGGCTTCAATAATGGCCTGAGCGCTCATCGCACCTTGCTCCTGTGGCAATGCCGCTCGATCCGCGCCTGAATCAGTTCGAGGCAGATCGACGGCATCCAGTAGATCATGGCCGCCGAAATCAGCATCTCTATGTGTTGAAAGGTAAAATCCGTCATCGAAGAGAATATCCCTGAAGACAGATGGCGGGCACTGGCCGCCGACTTTATCCGCGACTTCACTGGGAGCGATGACATCGATCCCGCGTTGCTGGAATGGCTTGTGCGAAAATAGTCGGCCACCTCAAATTGCAAATTGAAGCACTTTCACGCCTCACAGCAGCCGGTCTGCCCATAGTGAAAATCTATCCCCACGGCCGTCACGACCGACGCAAAAGTCATCCGGCAGGACATCCTTGGTAACCCTTTTGGCGCAATTGCGTGAACACTGAGGTTTCATGAGCTTGCGAGTTTCCGGGTCATCATGGTCCTTCCAATGGCTCTCGCCGCACCAGTCATGACCTAGGGCTGGAAGGTGGCCATTCATGGTTCATCCATCATATTAGGCCACGATCATATGCGGACATGACAGGTAGATAGTACATGCCTCGAAGCCCTCGGCGCTAGTGATGCGCCGGGGGCTTTAACTTTCATCTCCGGCAGCACGTTTGCCTGTGACATTGTGGTGGTTCCCGATCTGTCGACGGAGATGTGAAGCATAACCACCGGCACCCAGCGAAATAGGCGCCAACGCAACCGCCACTTCACGGAGCCTCCTGCAGGATGGACGAAAGTTCCGACAACATTTCACCGATTGCCAATGGGCCGAAACGGCACTTCGCTCGCAGGCGGCAACTTGAGATCGACTTCGAACCGGTCACCCAATCCTCGCTCGCGATCACTGCGCGGCGTGTGGAGTGCCCCGGAGCGCTCGCGCTGCCTCACAATGGCCGCAACCACCGTCAAGCTGTTCCGTGCGTTTTACGATTAGCTTAAGTCCTATCGCCCGCGAAACGCGCGCCGGCAGGTTCGTGGTCCCGTGGAACCCCACGGCCACAAGACCGTTTCACCGTGAAACGCAGTCTTTCACCGTGAAACGGAGGTCGCTACCATGGATTGGAACCGGGTCGAAGGAAATTGGAAGCAGGTCAAGGGGAAGGTGAAGGAGCAGTGGGGCAAGCTCACTGATGATGATCTCGACCGCATCGCGGGTAAGCGCGATCAGCTCGAAGGCATAATCCAGGAACGCTACGGCATTGAGAAGGATCGCGTCCGGCGTGACGTCGATGACTGGTACGATCGACAGGGCTGGTAGGTTCACGGCACCTTCGCCTACCACGGTCGCTGGTTCACATAGTTTGGCGGTCGCAATTGCTGGGGTACTTTGGCTGCTCGACTTTAGGAGCTACCCGGCCACGCGGAGCTGCGGCAGCCCTGCATGGCGTGTCGGTTCGCCATAGCTGGCAACCACGCGGTCTCGGCCCGGCATCCCAAGGCAGAGTCGTTCCATGATAGTGCCCTAGACTTGGACAGGCGATAAGCATGAGCGACGAAGTGGCGGCCATGGCGACGACGCTGGAGCGTCTGCACAGTCGGGCTAATCCACGATGAGCTCTTGTCGAACGGGGGCGCATTCGAACCATGTGCTTTGGCGCTTAACTTCTCGTGCGCGGCCGTAGTCCGGCGATCGGGCGCGGTCTTATGCGCACCGAGCTACTCCAAGGCTCGGCGACTTGAGCAATGCGCGGATAACGAAACGAATGTGAGCACGGATTTACGGCGCGTGACTTCGCCTCCTGTGCTCCCTGCTGCGAGCCTTTCGACGGGCAACTCTCAGTTCAGCAAGGGTTGGCCTCCACCAGCCTCTTAAGCGTTCAGTCGGCCCGGCGGCTGATCGAGCAGGCCATGTGCTCACAAGTTCGGCCAGGGTTGCCGAACGCCAGTTACCCCAAACGAAGTCACCACTTGCAGGCAAGGCGTGGGGATAGAAGGCGGCTGCGTCTGACAGCTCAACGAGTTCACCGGCAAATTCGCTGAAGACGACAATCCCGTACTGCTCGGTGGCGACGGCGCGGCCCAAGGTAGGTAGATCCTGAGCTGGCAACGGGTAGCGGTGGCGCCGGCGTTCACCAGCCCGCTGTTGTGCGGCTCTACAGGCTTCGGTGTTTCTGGCGGCCGCACGTCGCCGTTTTCTTTCCTCCGGTTCGGCATGCTGGGCAGCCCGTTCGATGCTTGGCCATCGTGCCCGGAGAGCCTCATATGAGCGGAATGGAACTCTCCAGGCCCGCAATTCATCGTCCCAACTCGCCCACGGGACAGCGCGCAGTTCTTCAAGCACAGTCCTCGAATAGGGCGTGCGGACGCGCAGGTCGTCCGCGATGTCCAGATACCGGCTTGAGATTGGCTCGAAGGCGAAGGCATCTCGTCCCTTACTATCGTCATGAGGTACTCGCAACGCCGCCTCTTGCGCCAGCCAGCGGTCGATCCGCTGGGCTGCAGTCTTTCCGGGTACGAACCAGCTCTTGCGCTCGTCGCTCCATCTGGCACGCGGAAATGCTTGCTGAAACCGCTCGACCGCCATTCGATCGTATGAAAAGCGAGCTTCGGCACCAATTGCGTCCTGTTTCTGGGGCGCGGGACCGGCGTTGGAATCCGTCATAGTGCATCAACCGAGTTGGCTGGATGGAACGCCGCGCCAGCCCTAAGGTTCATTAAACGACACGCCGCAGAAATATGGCGCCTGAATGATGCCCAATGCTCGGGAGCGGCGCTGTGAACTTTCCCCGCGCTGGGCGGTTAAGGAGAGCCGATGGATGAACGATGCCTCAGGTTGGCGAGGCCGCTCAGCCCTGGAAAGACCACTGACAACTTCATGTTCATATCGGCAAGGTTTCTTGAGAACTCCAGATGATCCGCATCGCAACCTTCAACTTGAACGGCGTGAACGGACGTCTGCCCGTGCTCATCAAGTGGCTGGGCCAGCACGACTATGACATCGTGTGCCTTCAGGAATTGAAGACGTCGGATGAGAAATTTCCTGCCGAAGCCATTAGGAACGCTGGCTACGGCGCGATCTGGCACGGACAAAAATCCTACAATGGTGTAGCCATACTAGCCCGGGGAAAAATGCCGCTGGAACGTCGACGCGGCCTGCCGGGGGATTCTGGTGACACTCACAGCCGCTACATAGAGGCCGAGGTGGATGGGGTCGTCGTGGGATGCCTGTATCTCCCAAACGGCAATCCGGCGCCGGGCCCGAAATTCGACTATAAGCTGCGCTGGTTCGACCGTCTGATCAGCTACAGCCAGTTACTGCTCACAGAAGGTGTCACAACCGTTCTTTGCGGCGATTACAATGTCGTGCCAACGCCGATCGATGCCGCGGTCCCAAGACGTTGGGTGGGCGACGCAGTCTACTTTCCGGAGAGCCGGCGAGCCTATGCCAAAATGCTTGGTGACGGCTGGATCGATGCCGTCCGTCGCATCCATCCGGAGAAAGGCATCTACACCTATTGGAACTTCTCCTACGGGGGCGGTTATGACCGCAGCTCAGGCCTGCGCATGGACCATCTCCTCCTCAGCCCAGCCCTTTCGACCAGCTTACGTGATGCCGGCGTCGATGCTGCCTTGCGAGCTTGGGAAAAGCCGAGCGATCATGCGCCAGCTTGGATAGAGCTCGATCTTCCGGGAAATCGAAAAACGCCATCACCCACCGCCGACAAAAGTTCCATTCTGGCAAATTTCGTTCCTGGGCCCTAGAGTTCACAACTGCTTTTGTGCGACCGCCTGAACGATGGTGAACGGTGAAAGCATCTGGACACATACCTCAACCTAGCGCCATGTCATCGGATGAACGATTGCGAAAACGCGGTGCAACCGTGGGGAGAAGGCCGCAACGTTGCCGCGCCTATGACTGCCGCGTGGCACCCAGATGCCATCAGCGGCGACCTCCAGGCTTCGGTCAGCAACTTCGTGATGGGCCGCCTTGCTTAAGATCCGAACCGGGCAGTGACGACTTGGTCGCCCTGACAGATCGTTCAAGAAGCGGATCCGCCCGAAAATCGGACTGTCAGACATCCTAGAATCACTACCTGAGAAGCGCCGCGCGGTGATGTAGACCTTATGGCGGTCGAGCGCTTTGCGCACCGCGGCGCTTTCCATTCTGGCTGGTGACCGAACTGACCATTGCTATGACGCGGACTCTTGTATCGCCCGCGCCCAGCGGACGCGGGCCTCCCAAGACACCAAGATCAGCAGCCGTGCCAGGACGGAACGCGGCAGCCGCGATTGAATTAGCTAAGGCTGAAAATAGTTCCAGAATCCGAAATGTTGCCCCCGTGGCCGCAACAAAGCCAAGGGCCGCACGTTGTTCGGTTGGACAGCCTTTAGGAGCGCGCTGGTGCCGAAATATCATGTCGAGGAAATGGACGGCGACAGCGTCACAGCGGCCCACATCGTCAATGCGACCACGCCTTTGAAGGCCGCTAGGGAAGCAACCGAGCGCGAAGTCACGTTGCGCACCAGCGAGCCAGTGTGGATCCGGGTCACGGACGAAAAGCGCGGCCACGTCTTCGAGTACAGTTTCAGCCTATGACGAAGCTGTCAGACCTTGGCCCTCCAATTCCCGGCACGCTGTACGGCGGTGAGGATATCCCGGAAGATCAGCATTTCTATCATGCCCCTCTTGCGGGCAGAAGGTCGATCAGCGCGATTTGCGCCATGGGGAGCCATGGCACGAGCCGCTGGAACTCGAAGATAGCGCCGAGATCATCCAGTTTCCTCGTAAAGAATAAGATAGGCCCCGCCGGCCGGCGCAGATGGCATCGCATAAGACTGAAGTCCATTGCCAGTCAGCCAAAAGACCATGCCCGGAACATTCCTCCATTCCGGTTGTTCTCGGCTTAGCTTAACCGGAGCCCGACAGGGCACCGCGTCAGGGGAACTGCACATGCCTTTATCCGATGATCTACGCGACATGCCAATGGAGTTTCAGTGCCCGGCTTGTTCGCATCCAATGGTCAGACTCGGCTCCTGGCTCCGAACGATCGGCGCGTTCAGATGCGATAGCTGCGGGGTTTCGGTCCGCATCGGCTATGCAAAAAAGCTGTCTATCTTCGAGCGCTATCGTAGGAATTCACAGTCTCAAAAGAGTTACAACGGCCCCGACAGGGACATGCGCCGAGCCCCTCGCGGGTTGCCGCTCAAACATCCTAGTGCTGACAAATCCGATTCGGAAATGGCCGGCGCGTTATTGCCCGGTGAGAACAATAGTGAAACTAGCGCCGGCCACTGCGGCAACTTTGAGGGGATTGCCACTTGGCTGAGTTAGAGCGAACTAATGGGCCGGCAATTGCTTGGTTAAAACCGTACAGAGAATCTCCCTGGGGTAACCCTCAAAAGAGAGTAAAAATATTCCCTTCGTCGGAAGGGAGGCCGCGATGGTTCAACCACATTTAGATAGCGCAAAAGCGGTCATCGAAGCGGCCGCTCTCGTTAGGCAGCACACGATGGCAGGAACTGCCGGATTCCTTGGGGACATGGAACGATCCCGGAAGTCTATCCAAACGTCACGAGATCTCCTGAGGCGCCTTCGTGAACGTCATCGCGACGACATGGCGCGAGCTTGGGAGGATACAGGCCCGGTTCCCGTTGTTGTCTCGGCCTTCGATGCGGACATCCTCCGCTCTGTATTTCGAGATTTGATCCTGGAAACGAAGGTACCAGAGGCCCAATGGCGCAATCTGGCTAGGAGCCTGGTATTCGAATTTACCGGATGCGATCAGACCGAAGCAGGCTTGGTTGACTGGATCATCAGCAAGTAGCCAGTCGCCCTAACGTGAAATTAAAAGCCCGCCACCATTCGGCGGCGGGCAAGGTCTCATGGTGAAGCACTCTGTGGGTCAGTGCATGTAACCAATTTCGTCGGCGTGACAATGTTCCACAACTGCAGACACGTTGCACAAAAAGCCGACCAAGGCAGCGGTATATCCCGTGTACCGTAGACGGCGCCAAATAATGTTGGCGCAACTCGTCCAGCCCGCTACATAGCCTTGAAAGGCGCCCGGTAACTATGTCTCGTCAAACCGACCTTCCCGGGTGGGATGACGGGCTATGGCGGCCTCCTCTTCATCGTCAGGCAAGGCGTCGTCGCTGTTCTGATAAGCGTTGTCATCGTCTTCCTCGACGCCATCCATTTCGATACCGGTATTCGTTTGGGCTGTTGCGAGATTGTCGTCGCGGTCGGGTTCGATGCCGATAGTCTCGCCCTCACCATGGACCTGATCACGATGCCAGTCGTTGGTCTTGTCCGCCGTTTTGACGACGGCTTCGCGACTCCCCCGGTCTGTGTCCTTGCGGGGGTCGGGGCCGGGCATATCGAGAGATGATTTGGGATGCATGGCGTGGTTCTCCTTTTTGAAGACAAACCACTTCGGACATTCAAGGTTCCTCACCCCGCCACGCAGCACGCGCCAGATGTCGTGCCAATAGGCGTTGAACAGTGAGGCCACGGCAGGGGCTGCCATGCCGGTCACACCCTCGACCGAAATGGTAAAAGCCCGGCCCAGCGGGCTCTGCCCTTCCTTCGTTCGCATGTTTCACTAAAATTCCCAGGAATACATATTTCTTCACCAGCCGGCAGCACATCCCAACAACATGCCGCCGGTTAGGCCCAGCGGCCCTCGCTGCGAGCCCCCTCGCAACTAAGCCGTTGGGCCGCAAGTTGTGGAATCGCGCCGGCACGAAGGCGCCGAAGACAAGGAAGTGTTGCCCGATGCCACGGACAGACAAAGGGGAGGCGCTGAGGCTGTCAGTTTTTGTCGATCCTACCGATGCAGTAAATGCCGCAATGGAGCTCTATGGCTCGGAGGCGCAGACCGCAGCGGCCTACTGTGCAATGGAAGCTCACTTCGCGGGTCGACCAGCCGATTTCCGTTTGTGGTGCTCAGTCTTCCGAGAACTCACCCGCGCCAATATTCATTGACGCGCCTGTGTTCGATCCGGATAAGGCGAAGTTCTACCTCAAGGCAGGTCAGTCGAACCATACCTGGATTTGAGTGCGGCAGACGCCGCGTTTGGTGGCATGAAAGGCGAGTGGGAACAGCGGATGGGGGCCGAACGTTCTGTGTTGAGCCAAGGAGCAAACGACATGCGAAAATGCGCAATCGCCGCTGGCGTGATCGGTCAGTTTATTGTTTCGGCCTTTGCAGCCACTGAATATTGGGTGGCGAAAGATGCGGTCTCGAAGCAGTGTGAGGTGGTCACGAAGAAGCCCGATGGAACCCTGGTTATCCCTCTCACGAAGACCAGATACAAAACAGAGGCGGAGGCGAACGCAGCAATGACAAAAATGCCAAGCTGCAAGAAATAACTGCCGCTGGGCAGTCCTGTCCGCCGCTGTCCCCGTCATCCGGCCACCTCAGCTGCTGCATGTGTTTGGAGCACTTGGGTCCGCAAGCGGAACAAAGGAGCTAGGTGATAATTTCTAATGGAAAGGATTGCGGACGCAAAACGGATTCGTGCCATGACAATGCTATTCGAACTACTCGACTCGGATGGTCGCCGGCGAAGCGCGCTCTACCACGCGGCGAGGTTGTCGATGCTCCATGATCGAGTACTGATGCGTTTCGACAAGGTTGAAGAAGCGGCCGACAAGGTTGAGCGTGCCGCCGCCTTCCTGGTTGATGTTGCCCACGGAACCGCCATCGACGCGTTCGATGACGCAGCTTTCAGCAATTCGTCGGCAGCTTTCCTTCACCTCGAAGTGGGTCAGACACTCGGACTCTGACTGCGGAGACCAACATTCGATCTTGGCGCCTCCTCGGCGGAAGCGGAGCACCGGGCAAGGGCAGGCATGACCTGGCCTGAAAGAGTGAGATTCCTGAACGGGTTCAGTAAGGAACTGGTTCAGGCGATTTTCCGTCGAGAACCCTCCTGCCAGTCTTGTCGGCGCAGCCGAGAGCGGCCCCTACAAGTTCGACAGCGATGCGGCCAACCAGAAGACCGTTCTCGTGAAGAACGATGCGCGTAAGGGCACCAAGCAGGCGTTCGACAGGATCGAGTTGGTTCCCATCGGCGATGAAAACGCCGCCGAAATCGCTTTCGAGGCGGGCGAACTGAATTTCACCTACGTTCCCGTTTCGTCGATCAAGCGGCTGCGGGATTCCGGCACCGCCGGGGCGACGCTCAAGGAATACCCTGGGCTCGGATATGTCTGGCTTGGGATGAACGTGGACAACGAGGCGCTCAAGGACATTCGGGTTCGGCAGGCTGTGCAGTATGCGATCAACGTTAACATGGTTCTCAAGGCCTTAAGTTGGGAAATTACCGTTCATCGTCATCTCCGGTTCCATTCGCCCACCGCTTCGGTAAGGTCTGACGCAGGCCAGCAGCGAGAGCAGCACCTTTTTTCGACGCTCTCCGACTTCCACAGGGCGGGAAAAGTCGACGGGAATTGAGTGACGGCAACAAAAGGTGATTTGAGTTTCAGATGAGCCGCATATCGATCGCCCAAGAGCTTGAGAGTGCCGCCGACCGCATCGCGGATATGTCGCGGGCGGATTTGCAGATCATCCTTCGGCGGGCCGCCCTGATGCTCCGCAATATGGCTGGCGTGCCTCTGGAACCACCGACCGAGGATGCGTTGAACTCAATCGCCGCAGAGATGAAGATGAGCCGCCCCGACCTCATCGCGGCGATTTTGCGGGATTGGCTTGAGACAAACGCCTACCTGCCTTTCCATGTGTTTGACGATGACACAACGACAGATGGGCGGGGATAGGGCTTCCGCGATCACGCCATAACGCCAAACTGAAGAATCGACCAAGCTTCAGACGCGGCGGACCTGGTTGTCCGCATGGCCGGCGCCGAATCCCATAGCTCCCACCCTTGGCGCCGGCCATCTTGCGATTGCAGGTATCCAGATGCATTCTGCGCATTATGCCCGAGCAGCAATACCTGGACCATCGCCTCGAATGCCCGTATTGCCTCACAATACGACTGAGAATCCCGGATGGCGCCAAACCTGAAACCCAGATTGTTTGCGATGATTGCGGAAAGTACCTCGGGACGTGGGATGAACTGCTGACCGACTTTGAGAAGCAAGGTGGAAACACTGGGGTGTTCCGTCTCGAAAAGGGTCGGATCAGGCGGGTCGATTAGCAGGACAGGCCGGCTGAGAACTCGGCTACGCCTAAAGGGTTCAAAGGCTTCTTCAACATCCGTGCCTCTCGCACCAGGGACGCCCAATTGAACCCGAGGAAACTGATAAGCTCGCGGGCTTGTGCTTCGGTAATGCCAGTCTCGTCGACAAGACGGCGGGCCATGGTGCCTCTACCATCGGTCGGCGGCTTGCCTGGTTCATCAACCACAGATTGTTCCCCACCCGACCGAACGGTCTCGAAGGGGAAACGTTCCGGAGCTAGCCGGTCAGAGCGCTTTCTCTACGTCTGAATTCAAAATAGCGAGGTCGAAATCGGGTTGGCAGCGTCACAACAAGGTCAGTGACGCGGATCCACTTGCAGCAAGCGCCTCGCAGCGTAACCTTCTGTCCTAACGCTGCCTCTGCTGCCTCGAAAGGCGTGCGACCCTTTGCGTCGAACGTCGAAACAATGGATTCCCCGTCCATTTCCTCAACGCGGTAATTCTTCATGGGCTGCCTTCGGATGGGCGGGCACCGAGCGAATCGTTCTGACCAGGATAGGGTTTCGTTAGCTATCGCTCAACTAAGACCGAAGTCCCTTAGTCAGCGCCTACCCGCCCGGGAGGCGGCCTAACCGGTCCTGTGGTGTTCAACGGGATGAACTCGACTTCCTGCCCGGTGACATCCCGCACGGCTTTTCAACAGCATCTCATGCAAGGGGCGCGTCTGCCGGTAGTGGTCGCAATGCAGCGATATGAACGGCTTGATGATGCTTAGGTGCAGCGCTTCCGCTGCCACCAGAAAGCCCTCGATTTCAGCCTGGGATAATTGCTTTGACGGTTTTGATCTGACCATTTGGCGAACTCCTTGGTTGAGGAATCGCCGCAACGGGAGGATTACATTCCTCGCCTCGATCTCGGTGGCAAGGGCTATTTGGGCAGCCAGGCTTCATAATGCACAGTTGCATCTTGCGCAGCATATAACGCCCGCCGTGTGGCAGCGTGCCACCGCCACACGAACGGCTCGGCAACAAAGTCGCCGGCAGTGGCGAATGCCCCGTTGCAGACCTTAAGCTGGGATCAAGAGTGCAATTCGATGGATGCCAACCACCTTGCTGATGTTGGTGGCTTTATCTGACTTTCCCTTGCCGCAGCTGTAGATGCCGCCATCTTTGACGGTATAGGCCGGAATTCCTTTCTTCTCGATTTTGAACTCCCCGGCAATGATGTGGCAGATCATGTCCATGTCCATCATGGGCTGGTCGTCCGGATCCGAAGCTCCAGGTTGGTAAATCACATCGATTATCTTGATGCTCTTATAAGCACCGATCTGTGACTCCTGTTCCCCGACTTCCACCATCCGTCGCCCGTGCCCCATGTCCATGCCATCGGTAGCGCTATAGCTGGGCGCTGCCGCCTCCGCCGGCGCTGCTAATAAAAATACGGGGGTCGCGGCGGTCGCGGCGAGACCAAATTTAAGGGCTGATCTGCGATTAAGGCGTTCCATGTACGGTCCTCCCTTTGAGCAGTCGTGCGATAATTCGCGCAGGGGACTCGGCGCTCAAGTTCGAAAACTGTCAACCGTTCTCTCCGAAGCGGAGCCGACCGACAGACTGGTCATCCTCATTCCCCACGAAAGTCCTGCAGTGAAGCGTGCTGCAAATCCTCCTCGCCGCGCAAGTGCTTCACGCGGCCGATGATGCCCAGCTTGACCCACTGCGTCGCCGCCCGCTTCATGCCCTTCGGCGCCGTCCCTGCATGGTCCTGGACACGCTTCCACAACCGTTCGCGCATTTCCCGGTTCATGGCGATGAACGCCGACCCGACATAGCGTCCTGTGCCCCGCTCTGCCATCAAAGCGAAGGCCGGCTTGCCCGCTTCGTTCACAGAGTAGCATTTCGCCTTTAGCCGGCTGGTCGATGGGCCGCTGCGATATCTGCTGTCGCGCCGTTTCGACACCATACCGGTGCAGCGAGCGACAAAATGGCGTGAGGTCCGAGAGTTGGCGACGAGATCACCCTGACGGCCACCGTCCTGAAAGTGATGGACGACGGCGTGTCGAGCGTTAGCATTCCCTCCTACAATTTTCCCCTTGCCATCGACACGGCGAAGAAGGCGAAGGCCGGACAGAAGGTCGATATCAGCGGTTTTGCAACGCGCGTCGATGAGGAAGACGAGAAGGTAACGGTCCGGATCGACGGAGGCGGACTTGTGACTATGGATTGTCGATGCTATCGCAAACCTCTCCACGACGTCCGCGAGTGAATGTTCGGGACTAACGAATGGAACCCGGTGTGATCTTCGATGTTGTTTTCGCCAGGAGCAACCGACAATGGCAGACGACAAGAGCAAGCGTGATTTTCGTGACCGCGACCGCGTAGCAGGCGACCAAGAATACGAGGTGGCTATTTGGCCAGCAAGTTCCAACTTACGATTCCTAAAGTGCGGGAACTTATGAGAAAGCACGGCAACGACCGTGATTCGCTGGAGCGTGAGGCAAAGGCACTGGGCAGCCGATGATGAAACAATCAGATCTTGGCCCGCCGATCCCTGGCAAGCTGCATGGCCGGTATCCGACGAGCGCGACCATTTCTACAATTGTCCCAGTTGCGGGCAGATGGTCGACATGCGCGATCTGCGCCAAGTCATCTGGCATGAAGAGACGAAGCACAAGCCTCGCCTCCTGCTGCAGGATTAGCTAGTGCTTCCTTTCCTGCGGCCCGGACGTGATCCCGCCGCCCCATTCACGGCGGCGGCGGGCGCCCTAGGGATTTCGGGACTCGCGGGGTGTTGGGTTCCCACTGATGCACAAAATACCATCAGGCGTCGGCCGGTTCCTAGGCAATGTACGCATCTTACCAAGGCTTGCCGGCCTGATCCTGGCGGAGTTAAAATTCCGCTTTAAGGGGAGGCTACGATGGACAGCGTGCACCCGAACGGCAAGGTTCCGCCTTGCGTTGAAGTGATCGAAGCCTGCGGAGAGTGGTTCGTCCGCATAGTTGGCGACGACGAAGAAATCACCCGCTCATTTGATCTGGAATCATTCGCCCTGTCCTACGCGGAAGGCCAGCGGATCCGGCTAGGTCTCGCCGAGTTCAAGCGGCTGTAGGAGACGCGATGCCTCTCTCTCAGAGCCTAAACTTAGTCGAGATGGAATTCCGATGCTCGGAATGCGGATGTGGCTTCGTAAAGCCTGGGCGCTGGTTTAAGTCTGCCGCTCAACATCGTTGCGACGGTTGCCATCACGTCACGCACCTCACCTACTCCAATAAATTGGCATTGTTCGACAAATACGCCAAGCTTCTGAGCACGGGTTCTGTGGCGAGGGCCGATGCCGCGTGAGTATCGCGCAGAGGCATCAACCTCTTTCCGTGCAGCGGAAGAGGCAAGACGCCGACCTTTGATGCTCCACCGGACGGGAGACTACTTCCTTGAGGTGACCGACGAGGCCAGCGGGCGCGTCTTCGCTTATCGGTACGCAGACTTGCTCTACTGATCCGAGCCCCTAAGATTGGGGGACGCTTCCAAATAGTCGACGGATTCCAACCCAAGACGAAAGGAATTCGCGCACCGCCGCTGCCCGGCTGGGCATCCGCCTCTTCCAAATCGCCAAGCCTCTAGCGCCGCGTAATCCTCCTCGCTGAAAGAACTTATCAGTGCCAAGGTCATGGAGCGCTATAAGACCTTGAACCTCTGTACTGAGCAGCCTCAAGCCACAATGCGAGCGCAATCGATGGAGAACGTGCCTTAACTTCAAAATCATGGCCCCTGTACCCACCTGACGCGATCCATACAGTCTTTGAGCGTTGGTAGATCGCGATGCCCCGTGTGCTCGCCCAATTGCACAGTTCTTCATCATTTCGATACATTACTTCGGCCCCCGCCATCCCTAAATTCGTTATAAACAACAAACGTGCCAAATTTATGAATAGATGTTACTGATTGCAGTGCACCACAAGCTTTACTGCACCTACGGCAACTGCTTCCCGTGTAGGATCGTAAAGTCCCGCTTCATTTCCTGTATGACACGCGTGCATAGACGGGTCGTTGACACCTGCCCTGTGAAAGGCGTACGTCGCCGTTCGCACCCGCGTCCAGGGCGCGCTTTTGCCCATAGAGGTACCAAAATGGACGACAATTATACCAATGCCCGTGAACACTTCTTCGGTGCAATCCGGGCGCTGGCAGCCTCCGAGGATAGCATTCAAGCGAGGCTGATTGAGGCGAACGTAAACATTCTGAACGTCACGATCGATGAATTCGACGGTGACCGTGAACTCAAAATCAAATTTGCAAAATTGCTGGACCTTCTGGCGGTTGATCAGGATGACTTGGAGACGGTCGCTACCGAGAACGCGGCGCACATGACTGATTTCGAAGCTGTAAAAGTCGCCGATCTAATCTGCGATTTCTATTGCGAGATCACCTAGCGTGCGCACCCGCGCAAGCGCCCGGTTAAAGCTGCGACCTCAGCTGGCTGGCAAACCAGTCCGCGACCTTCTCGCGCAACGGACGGGCCTGCCATTCTTCCAGACTGATCTGCCTGGATCGCTGCAGATCCTGGTTGAACAAGTCGATCTGCGTCTTTGCGAAATCCTTGCCGTAAACATTCAGCGTGGCTTCGTCGTTCAGACGTAGGGAGCGTTCGTCCAAATTGGCTGAGCCAAAGCTCGACCAGACATCGTCAACGATCAAGAGTTTGGGATGGTACATGGTGGGCTGAAACTCAAATATCCGAACGCCGGCCTGGAGCAATGAACCCCAGAAGTAGCGCGAGCTCTTTCGAGTCAGCGGCACGTCCGTCAGCGAATTGGGCACGATGACATCAACAGATACGCCGCGTTTCCTAGAGTCCAAGATCTGCTGGAGTGCGACGTCGTCCGGCACGAAGTATGCCATCCCGATGCGCAAATGCTTTTTGGCAGCAGCCATGGCTGTCAACATCATCAGCTCCATGTCCTCCGAGCCATTCGGCTGCGAAGATAGGATCAGCTGCGCATCCAGCTCTCCTGCTGGTTCGGGTCCAGGATAGAACTTTTCACCCTGCAAAGTCTCCCCTGTGGTCTCTAGCCAGTTTTGCGCGAACGCTGCTTGGAAGGCTGACACCGCCGTTCCTTCAATTCGATAGTGCGTGTCGCGCCATTCATCCGGGTTGCGGGCGTTTCCGCGCCAGTTGTCGGCAATGCCGACACCCCCGGTGAATGCGACGTGTCCATCCACGATCAGCAGCTTGCGGTGGGTCCGATTGTTGAACCGGTCAAGCGTATACCAGTGGATGGGTCGATATCGCTCGAACGTGACCCCAGCTCTTGTCATGATCTGGATCAGGTCCTCATCGAACGGAAGGCTGCCGACCCAGTCAACCAGAACGCGGACCTCCACGCCATCTCTCGCTTTGGCCGCCAGGGAAGTCGCGAACTCATAGCCGACAGCACCTGACCAGTAGATGTACGTTTCCATATCGATGGTTGTATGAGCCGCTCTAATCGCCTGCAGCATAGAAGGAAAAATCTCGTCTCCGTTGACCAAAGTTTGCACCGCGTTCGAACCGAACATCTGCCCTTGCGAGAAACTGCCCATGGTCTTGGCAAATTGGGGATCCGAGGAGTCAAAGCGGTGAGGTACGATCGATCGTAAAACGCGCGGCTCGGGGACGAGATTTATGGCTAGCAACGTGAGCAAGCTGGCGATGACAGCAATTGCTCCGTAGATAACCCCCCTGCGCAAACGCCCGGACTCGCGAGTTTTCGCCCTTGCCGGCTGAGCCAGGAGACCGGAAGACCGCACGTCAGTCACCTCTTTGCTTGCGAAATGCCGTGCTACGGGAAATCATTTCTTCAATTGATGGGAGCATCGTTGCGATGAGTAATTGCCATCTTCAAGAACTTGGAACAGCGATTCAGGTTCCCTGGCATCGCCCTGGATCAGAGAGATCGTGACGCCCCACAATGCCGTCGGAGAGAGAGTAAAAACCTCGTGTGCAGCAACCTGCTTGCAACTCCACAGCGGTGGGTTTTTTCGAGATGTTCCTGCTTCGGCACACGCGGGCACAGGCGCTCGCAAGAATTGCGCAAGGGAACTTCGGTCCGACCAGTTTCTTGAGGATCGTTGCTAAATCCCAAGTCCACCAATCATCCACAGGGCGGAGTCTTTAGATGTCGGCACCATGCTTGCGAAGCCTACTCCAATCGTACCATGACGGCCGTTAAACCGTTCCCACTGAAAAGCTCGATACCGTCAGGAACCGGGCGAAAGTGTTAGCTCGATCGCACCTTGACCTAATTCGAATGTGTGCGTCGGTACCACAATCTCCAAATTGTTTTGAAAGCCACCGGCCTTTTAGGCTGTCAAACGTGGCCCATGCAGCTCAACGCAGGCCGGACCGGACGGAGGTTCAATTGGCCGGCGATAAGTGCAGCCATGATGCTATTCACGACCATCAGGTCGAAAATTTCGCCCGAGAGAACGGCCTAACCCCGGACCTGGTGTGGGACTTGATCCTAAAATACGGCAATGGCCGCAAGGCCGTGATTGAAGCTGCGCAGCGTATGAGAGGTGATAAGTCGAACCATCAGGCAACACGCACCCAACAGACCCCACTAACCCGGCAAAGCCGCGTCCTTCGCGGAAGTGGGCAAACCGATCATTTGCAACTGGGTGAAGCATTCCAAGAGTCCGCCACCAAGGGCAGCGGGCCAAAAGTGTAACCCGTGCATCCCTTCCCTCTGCCCGCCGCCAACGCAGGCGTATCTGAAGATGGTGCAAATCCGCCGGCCGGACCGCATCGCTTTGATTTGTGACTTGGTGGCTCCCCGGGTTTTCGCGTTCGTCGCACGCACCTGGTCGACTTCCTCCATGCGCCTAGTCGACGAAATTGCTTCTTGGTTCCATGGAACCTGTAGCCCCACCGCAGGTTGCTCAGCAGATCACCGCAGTGCAAACCCAAGGAGGACCGCATGGCGCGTAAAGCAGCTACCAATCCAAATGCCGCGACGATCCACGACCAAACCCTTGTCCGAGGGCAGGGTGGAGAGCTGCACCAACTGGCGGAAGGTAAAACAGTCATTTTGACGACGGCGCAGGGAAGCCCGGTCGCCGACGATCAGAATACCTTGAAAATCGGGGCGCGCGGACCGGCGCTCCTCGAGGATTTTCACTTTCGCGAAAAGATCTTCCATTTCGACCACGAGCGCATTCCCGAGCGGGTCGTGCACGCCCGCGGCTACGGTGCCCACGGCTTTTTCGAGACTTACGATTCCCTCGCCAAGTACACCCGTGCCGACATTTTCCAACGTGCTGGTGAAAAGACGCCGGCGTTCGTTCGCTTCTCGACGGTGGCGGGCAGCAAAGGCTCGTTCGACCTGGCTCGCGACGTACGCGGTTTCGCGGTGAAGCTGTATACCAAGGAGGGCAACTGGGACATTGTCGGGAACAATATTCCGGTGTTCTTCATCCAGGATGCCATCAAGTTTCCCGACGTGATCCATGCGGTAAAGCCGGAGCCCGATCGGGAGTTTCCACAGGCCCAGTCAGCGCACGACACCTTTTGGGATTTCATCAGCCTGACGCCTGAATCCATGCACATGATCATGTGGGTGATGTCTGATCGGGCGATTCCGCGGTCGTTCCGTTTCATGCAGGGTTTCGGAGTCCATACCTTCCGGCTGGTCAACGCGGCCGACGAGTCCACATTCGTGAAATTCATCTGGAAGCCCAAGCTCGGCATGCAATCGGTCGTCTGGAATGAGGCGGTCAAGATTAATGGCGCCGATCCGGACTTTCACCGCAGAGATCTCTGGAACGCCATTCAAGCCGGCCAATTCCCGCAATGGGAGCTCTGCCTGCAACTGTTCGACCAGGAATTCGCCGACAGCTTCGATTTCGACATTCTCGACCCCACCAAGATCATCCCCGAAGAGGTCCTGCCGCCGGTACCCGTTGGCCGGCTGGTCCTCGACCGCATGCCGGATAACTTTTTCGCCGAGACCGAACAGGTGGCGTTCATGACTCAGAACGTCCCGCCGGGCATCGATTTCAGCAATGACCCGCTCCTGCAGGGGCGCAACTTTTCCTATCTCGACACCCAGCTGAAACGCCTTGGCAGTCCCAATTTCACCCATCTGCCGATCAATGCGCCGAAATGCCCGTTCCATCATTTTCAGCAGGATGGTCATATGGCGATGCGCAATCCAGTCGGACGCGCGAATTACCAACCCAACTCGTTTGGAGTGGGACCGCGCGAATCGTCCGAGCGTGGTTTCCGGTCCTTCGCTGACGGCGAGGCGGGACAAAAGGTCAGGCTGCGCCCAGAGAGCTTCGCTGACCACTACAGCCAGGCCGGCCAGTTCTTCAACAGTCAGACGCCTCCTGAGCAGCGCCACATCGCCCAAGCCCTGACGTTTGAGCTTAGCAAGGTCGAAAGCCCGGCTATCCGGGAGCGTATGATCGCGCACCTATTGAGCATCGACGAAGTTTTGGCATCGACAGTCGCCGACAAGCTCGGAATCACCGATTTGCCGAAGGCGGCGGATGCGGCCGTGGCACCGAGAAGGGATCTGGAGCCGTCGCCGGCCTTGAGCATCATCGAGAATGGCCCTCATAGCTTCGAGGGCCGCAAGGTCGGCGTACTGATCAGCAATGGGGCCGACGCGGCTCTGTTCAAAGCGCTGCAGGCGGCGATCGAAATTGAAGGGGCGACAATGGAGGTCATTGCCCTGAAGGTGGGCGGTGTGCAGGCTGATGACGGCACCAAAATAATTGCGAAGCATATGATCGACGGCGGCCCTTCCGTGCTGTTTGACGCCGTGGCTCTGCTGCTCACCGAAGAAGGTGCGGAATTACTAGCGCGAGAGGCTGCAGCCCGGGATTTCGTGGCGGATGCCTTTGCCCACTGCAAGTTCATCGGATTTACGCCGGCGGCGGTTCCTCTCCTGGCGAAGGCGGGCGTCGATCCGGCATCCGATGAAGGCCTCATTTCTTTGACAGATGGGGACGCTGCCGGAACGTACATGGAGGCGTGCCGCAAACTTCGGCTGTGGGCGCGGGAGACCAGCGTCAAACTATAGGAGAGATTCATCCAGCAACTGCACGATGAGCTGGAGCGTTCCTTCGAACGAAAGGAATGAGCAATGACTGACGAAGAGGCCAGACGGCCGGTCATAACCCCGCAAGCCGTGCGCGCGCTGGCGCGCGAGTGCGGCGTGACCGAGAGCCAAATCCGTGAGATCGTCTCATTGGTCGGGGTAGACAGGGCGTCGATTTTGCGCGAGGCCCGGCTTCTTCGCAAGGGCGGGAATTGAGCCTTCTGGATTTCCGACCAACGAGGGACTGGCGGAGGATGCGGCAATGGCGCAGGTGAACCATAACCGGCGCAAGCCGGCTTCGCCCGATGATGTCAGGCCCCGTGCGGGCGCCAGCGTTTTTCGCCTTCATTGATTTCTTTGCCCAACTGCAGGGCCCAAGGAGGCGGATATCTCGGCTGTATTCGGGTCCCCTCCTACAGCGGTTGTTCCAACCTCAACCTTACTATCTGAGCTGGGGCGGTTGCCGACGCCTTGCGAAAGCCGGTGCGGCAGCGTGGGCAGATGCTCGTCGCAAGCGCCGGCCCTTCATGAACGTTGCCTGTTCCACCAACAAGCGTCATGCAAACGGTCCCGCAGACGAATTTGTGAGCGCGGACGGAACCTTCCGATCGCAGTAGCTTTACTCAGATCAGAAGAGGGGATGCCAACAGGCCGGATTCAAGCTGACCTCGATTGCGAGATCAGCCCATCGCCAGCGTGGAAAGGAACACGCAATGGAGTTGTTGTTTCTTCACGACTTGGCCTCAGGCCGAAGCGACGGACTGCACCCCGAACTTTTGCGCCTTTTCAGACAACGGGCTGCTCTGTCGGCATCAACCGTTGTCGAGTTGCACCCAGGTGAGGCCCGCCGTGCGCAGGGCGATCCCAATCCTCCTCGGATAACAGATCGGGCGTCGCCCGGTGATGTAATCCGTTTTCCCAGAAGGCCGAAATCCACACTCCGGAATCCCTGATGTTGGCACCTGACACACAGACCGGCTGGATCATGGTTGCGCGGCCATGCAGCGAAGCCTAGTCAAAGACGTTGCCGATCGGCTTTGGCGCTCCTGTCTTTTATCGACCATGGTCGCTTTGGCCGCCTGTTCTTCTTCCGAACACGTCGCCCAGCAATCAAAAATCGCGGCGTCGGCTTCGCAGACGGCAGCCATGGTCTTGGACGCCTGGGCCGCCGGGGATGCCCCTTCATTTTATGCATCGGCCACACTGCAATCAACAGCCGAGACGCTTGCCGCCGCCGGTCGGCAGATGCAGTCTGACAATTCACCTCAATCCTCCGAAGCGCGCGGTGTCATGACCGTGATCGGCCGGCTGTCGGCGGCGGCAAGGCGGGCCCAGGCCGGGGTGGAGGCGGGCAACCCACGGCAGGTGAGCCAGGCACGGCAAGACCTTGGGACGGCCGCGAAGGACCTCGCCGCCCTCAATGCCAGATATGTCGCGCCGAGATCATGAAGAAGCTGCTTGAAATCTCTCTTGGCATCGTCACCAGCGTTGGCGGCTTCCTCGAGGTCGGATCGATGGCCACAGCCGCCCAAGCCGGGGCGACTTTCGGCTTCCAGCTGATCTGGGCGATCCTCCTTGGCACCATCTGCATCATCTTCCTGGTCGAGATGGCTGGCCGGTTCGCTGCCGTCAGCGGCCACACGATCGCCGACGGGATCCGCGAGAGGTTCGGCTTCAATGCCTTCCTGTGGCCGTTGTTGGCCACCTTGCTGGTCAATTTCATGGTGATGTCGGCAGAGATCGGCGGCGTTTCCATCGCGGCCGAACTTGCGACAGGGATAGGCTTCCAATGGTGGGCGCTCCCTGTGGCGTTTCTGGCGTGGCTGTTTCTATGGAAAGGCACCTTCGGTTTTATCGAGAAGGGGGTGGCGATCCTCGGTCTCGTCACGCTTTGCTTCGTGGTCGGCGCGGTGATGCTTGAGCCGGATTGGCGACAGGTGGCTGCAGGCGCGGTGCCCAGCCTGCCGGGGCATGACGCGGCAAGCTACTGGTTTATGGCCGTCAGCATTCTGGGTGCATCGATATCGCCCTACCTTTTCATGTTTTATTCGTCGGGCGCTGTCGAGGACCACTGGGACAAGACCTATCTCGGCACCAATCGCGCCATTGCGGGCCTTGGCATGAGTTTCGGCGGCACCATCTCGCTCGGCGTGTTGATCGTCGCCGCACTTGTGCTCGGCGCGCACGGCATTAATCAGGTCAATGACTATCACCAACTGCCCCTGATGCTGATCCCGATATTCGGTTTCTGGGGCTTTGTTCTGCTTGTCGCTTCGCTTGCTATAGCCTGCTTCGGCGCGACCCTAGAAATCGGCCTTCAGCAGGCATATCTCGTCGCACAGGGCTTTGGATGGACGTGGGGCGAGGATTTGAAACCCCGCAATGATCCCGCCTTCTGCGGTGTCTATACGCTATCATTGCTGCTGACGGCCATCCCGATCGCACTCGGCCTCGACCCGCTGAAGCTTACAATCTTCTCCATGGCCGTGACGGCCGCCAGCCTGCCTCTGACGGTGGTCCCGTTCCTCATTCTGCTCAACGATGAGCGCTATGTCGGTGAGCACGGCAATGGCATGATTTCGAACGCCGCGGTGATCCTTATCGTCGCGCTTGGCTTCGTCCTTGCCGTGGTGAGCATTCCCTTGCAGATACTGGGAGGTTCGTGATGGATTTGCTGCGCGATCTCCTGGACAAGCAGGTGCTTGACCGCAAGCAGGTCAAGATCGGCAAGGTGGACGGATTGGTGGCCGAGTTGAGGCAAGGCAAGCCGCCAAGGGTCGTCGCGGTCGAGCTCGGCTCGATCACGCTGGCGCGGCGTCTTGGTTCGCGGCCGGGACGCTTGATGGCATGGCTTGCGGCAAGGTTTGGAGGCGAACGTCATGCCGAACCGCACCGGATAGCGTGGAACAAGGTGCGCAATATCGGCGTCGACGTCGAGGTTGACGTTGACGTGCGCCGGACAGGGATCTTCGATTGGCAAGACTGGCTGCGCGACCGCGTCATAGGCCGCATTCCGGGAGCCTGACATGGACACAGTCAATCTCGAACATCTTGCCGGACGACGGGTGCTCTCGCTACGCGGCAAAAGCGTCGGTCACATTGAAGAGATACGAGCAGAACAGGACGGTGACGATATGGTTGTCACCGAATTCCACGTCGGCATTTTCGCTGCTTTCGAGCGCCTCTCCGCCTTGGCGCTCGGCACCGCGGTTCTCGATTTCTTTCACCTGCGCCACCGCGACTGCCTGTACCGCATTCCCTGGGACAAGATCGATATCTCGGATCCAGTCAGACCGCGGTTGCGATGCACCCTTGAGCAGCTTTCTCAGATGAAGGGTGGATTTGAAAGCAAGCGCGGGGCGAAATCGTCCAAGGGCCTGGGGATCGCCAGGTGGAGCACCGTGTTGAGATTTGCTCTTGCGGTTTTCCTGTGTGCAGCCGCCGTTTGCGCGGTCTTGTGGTACATGACAGCGGCGAGGCCCCCGTTTGGGGAACAGGATCGGCAATTTGAAGGTCCGGGCAATGTCGCGCACGGCAAGCTCGTCTTCGCTGCAGGTGATTGTGCTTCCTGTCACGCAACACCGGGACAGCCCGACCGCCTGAGGCTTGGCGGCGGCATGGCGATCGCTTCACCATTCGGGACCTTTCGGCCCCCCAACATTTCCCCCGATGCGGTAGATGGTATCGGCGGATGGACTGTCACTGACCTGGCGAACGCCTTGATCGGCGGCGTGTCGCCCAAGCGTGATCATTACTATCCCGCTTTTCCCTACACGAGCTTTACCAGCATAAAGCCCGACGACGTGAAGGATCTTTACGCGTATCTCAAGACACTTCCGAAGGTGTCTGGCCGTGTACCGCCGCCCGATCCTGCACTGCTGTTCAGCATCCGACGGTCTGTCGGGATTTGGAAACTGCTGTTTTTTCGGCAACGATCAACCGCAGCCCGCTTCGATGGAGATCCTTTGCATGATCGTGGCGCTTACCTCGTCGAGACCATTTCACACTGCGCCGAGTGCCATTCGACCCGCAACGCCTTTGGCGCCATCAAACCCGGCACTCGTTTTGCCGGTGGCATCGATCCCCAAGGCACGGGATTTGTGCCGAATATTACCCAGGACAGGCTGCGCGGATGGACCGAGAATGACATCGCCAGGATGCTCAAAACGGGAGAGACGCCCAACCACGGTCGTGTCGGATCGTCGATGTCCGATGTGGTGACAAATACGGCAATGCTGCCTGACAGTGATCGCCAGGCGATTGCGCGCTACATCAAAGGTCTGCCACCCATAGCCACCCCGCGCCCTTGAAGCGGTGTTTCGCCGGGGATTGCGAAAGCCAATATCAGGAATCTACTGGGCGTACAGATACGCGGCAAGGTCTTTGGCTTCCTCTCGCGAAATGCCGGTCGCCGGCATCGCCGTCTGTGGGGAAAAACTCCGGGGCGAAACAATCCATGTGACAAGGTTGTCGGAATTGTTTTCCAGCACGCCCGCTATGTACACACGCTTTGACAACCCGGCCAGCGGCGCACCGGTCTGGCCGTCAGCTCCCGGTATGCCGGGAATGGTGTGGCAACCGGAGCAGCCGTACCGGCGGAAAATTGCTGGAGCCCGACCGGGATCGCCGCCGGTGATCGTTTTGGCCACCGCTGCTTTGGTGTGGTTGTCGCCCGCGACGTTGGCCGCGACGAAGGCGGCTGATGCCGCGGCGAGGACAATACCAATCACGGCGGCAAGGCCAATGGCGGGCGCGAGCGGCTCAGGCATTTTGCGCCCTTCCTTCACTCGCGCCGTGGATCCAGAGCGCCAGCATCGTCATCGCCGCCGCCGCATAGATCGTGCCGGCAGGCACCCACATGATGATCCCGGCCATCTGCTGGTCTTCCAGCGGCGTCAACCCCCAGCCCATAGCGGTCCGGGTCTGAGCCACGTAGAGCACGCGCGGAGCCAGCGCCATCAAAGCACCCAGAACGCTGGTGTGGATCATGGTCGCGAACAGATGCCAGGCTGAGGTGCCATAACCGCTTCGCCAAACAATCGCCCACCAGAACAATATCGCTGTCGCAAAGAAGCTGAGATGCTGGAGGCGATGCAGAGCCGTGTTGGTCACGGCCGCGTCAAACAACGCCGGCACGTGCCAGGCCCAGATGGCCAAGCCATGAATGATGGTTGCATTGGTGGCGCTCGTACACCTTTTCCATGGCCCGCCTATCATGGGCGAACGCATCAGCGACCCCGCGATGCGCCGGGATTTCCCCGGTAGCGCCCAGAGCAGGATGCCAGCCGGGCGCGCCAGCACGATCAGGGGCGCCGACACAACCATGACGATCTCGTGCTCGATCATATGAAAGGTAAAAAGGTGCTCGCCTAGCCAGTGAAGCGGCGAGAGCAGCGCGCAACCCAATGTCAGCATGCCACAGCAGTACAGCAAGGCGCGGAAGAGCATGCTGCCTGGCCTTCTGCTTCGCGATGCCAGCCTTATGACGCCTACGCCATAGAGGGCAACAAGGATGGCAAAGGGTGCTACGATCCACGGATCAAAGGTCCAGGGATAGCCCGCAGGATGTGCATCTTCGCCGTGTGCCATCGCCGGGGCAGCTATCAAAAACGAGGTCAGTGTGCAGATCAGCGTTGGCATGGGTCCAGCAGCACCGTTGCCGCTCCCTGCAATGACAGCGCAAAAACAAACGCCAGCGCGACCAGAAAGCCCGCATCGGCAATGAACCGTTCGGACTTGGCCGTTCCCGTTGAAAGCAGTCGTGATATCACGACGCCAGCAACCGAAACGAGGAGCAGGATGCCGCAAGACACCGCTGTCCACTGGCCATTCCGTTGGCAATCGATGTAGGGCGCGATCTGACCGAACTGGGTGCTGAGCGCCCAGGCGAGGAGCGGCAGGATAAGGGCTGTGTATCGAAGCCAAATGTTCGTCATAGCCTTGGAACCCAATAGAGGCAGGCATACATCGGCAACCACGTCGCCACCACAAAGTTCCAGTACATCGTGTTGTCGCTGACATCTCCGTACCGCCGCGCGTTGTCGCCGTGCCGTGAAAACATCAGGCAAGTCAGCACCAACGTCTCGACCAGATCGGTCAGAATATGCGTCGTGTGCAGGCCGAGCATGACCCACACGATCGAGCCGTAGGCGTTTTGGTCCCACTTGATATGCATTGCCGGAAACTCGAAGACCCGCAGGATCAGCGGCGCCATGCCGAGCAGGGACATGACGATGAGGCCGATACGGACCTTCAGCAAATCTTGGCTACGTGCCCAGCGGGCGAGGAAAATGTTGGGAACAAGGCTTGCTATCAAGAGAGCTGTCAGGATCGTCCCGGCGAGCAGATCAGGCGGTGCGGCATCCAGAGGCCAATGTGGTGCCAAGCTCATGAGATAAAGGTAGACAACGATCGAAAGCGCAAAGCCCGTGCCTTCAATGAGCATAAAGGCAAGCGTTCCCCACCAGGACACGCTCGCGGTGCCGAGGCCGTGAGAGGGAAGGTCTGTCAGGTCGAGCGTGGCGCTATCTTTCATGACTCATCCTCCGGCACGCCCTTTGGCCAGAACCAGCCGATGAGTGCGATCGCCACTGGTATCGAACCCCAGACAACTGCCCACGGCGTGAATATCGACCAGATCAGCGTCGCGGTGGTGGCAAGCGCTGCCCATAGCGGCCAGATCGAATCTCCGGCCGACGATTCTCGCGCTTCCGGAATCGCTTCGACCACACTGCTGACCAACAGTTCTCGACGGTCGACGCGCAGGCCCGTCGCAACGGGAAGGGCAGTCGATTGGTCTGACAAGGCTTCAAGGCTGCCGATCACCGGCAGGCGGGCGAAATTGTACGGTGGCGGCGGCGACGAGGTCGCCCATTCAAGCGTCGAGGCCCCCCACGGGTTGGACGACGCGGCGGCGCCTGACCTGGCACTGCGTATCACGTCGATGAAAAACAGCAGGAAACCGAGGGCGAGGATGCTCGCGCTGAGGCTGATGAACAGGTTCAGCGCCGACCATGGCATCTCGGGCTGGTATGTGTAGACGCGACGCGGCATGCCGCGCAGACCGAGAATATGCATGGGGAAAAAAGTCAGGTTGAAGCCGGCAAAGATGAGGCCGAACACCCAACGGCCGACTGTCTCGCTCATCATCCGTCCCGTGAGCTTAGGGAACCAGTAATAGATCGCGCCGAGCAAAGGAAAAACCGCGCCGCCGACAAGGACATAGTGGAAGTGAGCGACGACGAAATAGGTGTCGTGGACTTGTGTGTCGAACGGCACGGACGCCACCATAACGCCGGTCAGGCCGCCAACGACGAACGTGACCATGAAGCCGATGACAAACAGGAACGGCGTCTTGAAGATCGGCTTGCCTGCCCACATCGTCGCCAGCCAGCAGAATATCTGCAGTCCCGCAGGAACCGCGATCGCCATGCTCGAGGCCGTGAAGAAGCTCTCTCCAAGCCTGGGAAGGCCTGCGACGAACATATGATGGACCCAAAGTCCAAACGCCAGAACGCCCGTAGCGATCAGGGCCATCACCATGGCCAGATAGCCAAACACGGGGCGCCGCGTGAACGTCGCGACGATCGTCGACACCATCCCCACCGCTGGTAGAAAGATGATGTAAACCTCGGGGTGTCCGAAGAACCAGAACAAATGCTGCCACAGCAGCACATCGCCACCTTCAGCGGGATTGAACAGATGCGTTTCGACCAGCCGGTCGAGTATAAGGGACGTGCTGGCGATCATGATCGCCGGCATTGCCAGGATGACGAGAAACGACGTGACCAGCATCGACCATACGAACAATGGGATCCGATCGAGTGACATCCCCGGTGCGCGTTGCTTGAAGACGGTCACGACGATCTCGACGGCGACGGCGAGCGCCGAAACCTCTGTGAAGGTGATCATCTGCGCCCAGATGTCGGCTCGCTTTCCCGCCGCATATTGAGGCCCCGACAGCGGGACATAGGCGAACCAACCGATATCCGGTCCGGTGTCGAGCACGAAGGCGATCCACAACAGCAAACCGCCGGCGAGATACATCCAGTAGGAGAACGCATTGAGGCGCGGGAAAGCGATGTTTCGCGTTCCCACCATCAAGGGCACGAGGTAGACGGCCATTGCCTGCATGACAGGCACGGCAAAAAGGAACATCATGTTTGTGCCGTGCACGGTAAAAATCTGGTTGTAACGATCGGGCCCGATGAAGCGGGCTTCGGGTTGCGCCAGTTGCAGCCGCATCAGCAGGGCCAGCAACCCGCCCAGTGCCAGGAAGACAAAGGCCGTGCTGATGTAGCGCCGGCCGATGATTTTATGGTCGACCGACGACAGCGCGCCCCAGAGGCCCGGCGGTGTCGACCAGACCGACGCAAGGCGGTGATCGAGTTCACCATCGTTGAACCCGGTGTCTCGCGAGTCGGTGCTATCTCTGCCCGTCATTTCAGGCTCTCCATATAGGCGGAGATATTCTGGAGCTCGGCGCTGGTCAGCGGGACCATAGGCATGTTGTTTCCGGGCTTGAGTGTCTGAGGATCGGCAATCCAGGCGGCGAGCGAACCGCGCGTGGTTTCCGCCAGTCCGGCGGCGATCGTCAGCCGGCTGCCAATATGGGTAAGATCCGGTCCGGTCGTGCCATTGGCGGCAGTGCCCCGGATCGTGTGGCAGGCAGCACAGGGCTTTGCCAGGAAGGCCCCTCGTCCTGCGGCCGCATCCGGATCGGCCGGCATCGTCGCATCACCACGCTGCGACGCCGCCCAGCGGTCATAGTCCGCCGGCGCCTCGGCGACGACCATGATCGCCATGTGGCTGTGCTGCAGGCCGCAGAACTCGGCGCATTGTCCCCGGTAGACGCCCGGCTTTTCGGCTCGTAGCAGCATACTGTTGGAGCGACCTGGAACAAGATCCTGCTTTCCCGCAAGGCTGGGCACCCAGAACGAATGAATGACATCGGCGCTTTCAAGCCGCAGATGAACATCTGTCCCGATGGGAATGTGAATTTCATTGGCAGTCTGAAAGCCGGGCGTTGCGTCGGCACCGGCATAAAAGACCTGCCACCACCATTGTTGTCCCCGCACAGTGATTGTCAGGGCATCGCTTTTCGGGACGCCGATGTCCCGGGTGGTATAGAAACTTGCGATCGTCAGGCCAGCTATGATGATTACGGTGGCCGCGACAGCGGCAACCACCGTCATTGCCAGCCATGCCTCGGACTTCGCGGTATCGGCCGCGGCGCGGGGACCCCGTAGAAGCGCGACGCCAAGCATGACCATCACCACGACCCAGATCACCGTGCAAATGGCGACTATGCCGATGATCAGGTGCTCCATATGAATCGCGGGAGCGCCGTGCGGATCAAGTGCTGACTGATTGCCGCTGCAGCCCGACGCGACGGCACTGATCAGAAGGGCGCTGGCCACCCTCAAGGCGACGGTCCTTGGTCTGGATGCGCGCCGAGCGGTCCCTCGTCAAACAGGATTATCGCCGGGCCGCGATTCTCGGCCGGCCGGGTGTGTTCGTTATCATTGCGACTGGGCGCGGCGATCTTCGGCGTATAGGAACCGATTGTCTGGACATATCCTGCGAGCTGCCAGATCTGCTCGATTGTCATCCGGCTGCGAAATGCAGGCATGCCATGCGGGCGGCCATCGCGGATGGACGCGACGATGGAAACCATTTCCGGGCCATAAAGCCACCAGCCGTCGAGGAAGCTGGGCCCGGCCCCGCCGCGACCATCACCATGACATGTCGCGCAATCGAACCAGGTGTAGAGACGCTTGCCCTGGCTCAAATTGTAAGCGTCTGTTTCATACGGCTTGCCCAGTGCAAAATAACTCTCAGGCGGTGTTCCGCTGATGCCATTGGGCATGCGACGGAACTGGTCGAGGTCGGCAACAGCCGGCGGATCGAGGCGAAGCTCTCTGGGTTGCCGAAGCCAACCGAGCAGAGCGCCAACGCCAATAAGGAGTAGAAGCGCGCCAGCTACGAACGCCGGCGCGGGATTTGCGATGGTCCTTTCTGTCAAGCGGTTCTGTGCCCCCATGGGGTCAACCATCTGGAGTTGCGTGCGATCGGCTAAGGCGGACTGGCAAAAGCTTGTATGACGGCGTCTTCGACTTCGGGTCGTGATGCGCCAATGGAAAGAGCGGATTGGTTTCGGGAAAATACGCCCCGCAGCAGCCCTTCGCGATGTTGTAGGAAACGATCCTCAGGCCAGTCACCTTGCGGACGAAATTGTCGTCGATGGCCGTAGTCACATCAACAATTTCGCCATCTGCGAAGCCTAGCCGGACGATGTCTTCCCCGTTCATGAACACAATCCGGCGCGTGCCTTCAACGCCGCGAAAACGGTCGCTGTAGCCGTAGATCGTGGTGTTGAACTGATCGTTCGATCGCAGCGTCGCAAGGTGCAGAACGTCGGTTCTGCCCGAGGTGGAAAATTCGGGAAAGAGCTTGCCTGGCGTAATGAAATTCGCTTTCCCGCTTTGCGTCACCCATTTTCGCTCGCGTGCCGGCAACGGCCTGGCGAACCCGCCAGGCTTGAAAAGCCGCTTGTTGAAATCCTTGAAGGTTTCCGGGTACGTCCGTTCTATGGCGTCGCGGATTTCCGCATAGTTGCCGACCCAGGCATCCCATGGAACCCTGGTCTTCCCAAGCGTCGCCTTGGCTATGCCGGCGACGATCGCCGGTTCCGACAGAAGGGTTGCACTTACGGGTTTTGTTTTTCCGCGAGAACCATGGAAGTGGGCAATGGAGCTTTCTATCGACACGGCCTGTGGACCAGTCGCCTGCTCGTCCATCTCGATACGGCCGAGGCAGGGCAGCAGATAGGCGATTTCGCCATGCAAGACATGGCTGCGGTTGAGCTTTGTCGCGATCTGCACGTTCAGACGCAGCTTGCGCCATCCCGCTTCCATAGCGGTGGTCTCTGGCACCGCCTTCAGGAAGTTACCGCCAAGGCTGATAAAGGCCCGGGATTGGCCGTTGATGATTGCATCGCAGGTCTCGACCGTCGAGCGGCCGGTCCAGCGGGGCGGTTCAAATCCATAAAGCTCGGACAATTTGTCCAGCGGCGCCAGCCCCGGCTTTTCCGTGATCCCGACAGTGCGCTGTCCCTGAACGTTGGAATGGCCGCGGACGGCGCAGATATTCGCTCCCGGCTTGCCGATATTGCCGCGCAACAGCGCGAGGTTGCAAACCATATGGACGTTCTGGACGCCCATGAGGTGTTGCGTCAGACCCATGCCGTAGACCATCAGCACGGCATCGGATTTGGCGTAGATGGCCGCCGCCTTCATCATCTGATCGCGGCTGAGTCCGGAGACCCGCTCCAGCTCATCCCACTGGTGAGCTCGTGCAGCTAAAGCAAACTCCTCGTATCCGGCGGTATGCTCCTTGATGAAATCATGGTCGAGCACATGCTTTTTGTCGGCCGAGGCAATCGAGGCCGCGAATGCGACCATTGCCGCATTATCCGGATCTTTCGGCTTGCCGTCCTCTCCCGCTACGCGGCTGGTGCCCGATGCTTTGAGGGCGTCGTCGGCTTCGATGAGCGCCTTGCAGACACCGAACAGGGCGGCGATATCGCCGCCATTTTTGACCTGATAATATTCCGTCGAGATCTTTGTCTCTCTGCCGGTCAGCATCTGAACCGGCGACTGCGGATTGACGAAGCGCTCCAGCCCCCGTTCGTGAAGCAAGTTGAAGGTGACGATCTTCACGCCGCGGTCGACCGCGTCCTGGAGGTCGTGTAGCAGGCGCGGGGAAGACGTTCCTACGTTTTGGGCGATGTAGAAAATACAGTCGGTGTTTTCGAAGTCCGACAAAATAGCTGTACCGACAGAGGCGCCGATACTTTCCGGAAGTGCCACTGACGAGCTTTCGTGGCACATGTTGGAACTGTCGGGTAAATTGTTGCTGCCGTACATGCGGGCAAACAACTGGTACATATAGCTCGCCTCAAGGGATGCACGGCCCGAGGTGTAAAGGTCGACCTGATGAGGATCGAGCGCGCCCAGCTCCCTGCCGATCTCATCGAAAGCTTCCGCCCATCCCACCGGAAGATACTTGTCGCTAATCGCATCCCAGCGCATGGGATGGGTTAACCGGCCCTGTTCCTCCAGATCGTGATCTGGCCAGAGCTCCAGCTCGCTTAGCGTGTGCTTTTCGAAGAACGCGGGGTCAGCCCGACGGGAAGTGATTTCCCAAGCCGTCGCCTTTGCCCCGTTTTCGCAGAATTCGAGCGGATGCGGTTGCGCCGGTTTTGCCCAGGCACAACTGACGCACATATATCCTTCAGGCTTATTCTGAACCGAAAGCAGCTTTGGCGCCTTCAGAGGGACGTGCTCTCTTGCGATGATCCCCGCCACGGATTTCGCTGAGCCCCAGCCGCCGACCGGTCCGCTGTACGGTTTGATGGTGGCCGGCCTGGTTTTCATCTGGTCTCACCCTATCGACGCGATGCCTGCCGACGTATTGCACTATCCAGGTCACGGATCAGTCTGTCGCCGGTACATAGCAACTTGGAATCTGGCGCGCGGTTCCACGAAGGTTCGTGGCTTCGTTCGAGGTCGCTTCTCGGCAGTCGGCACGACCAAATCCGACCTCTGGCCGATGTGCAGGGGAAGGGCATAGCGCGCCGCTCGTTCAAGACGATCTAGAGGTGCGAGCGTCGCACCGCATATGCGAGATCAGCGAGATGCGCGAATCCCCAGCAGGCATATCCCGCAAGCAACCAGGTAGCCAAGAACGAACTGACTTCGTCAATTCGCGCTGACACGGCTTTGAGACGGTACGGACGTCAGCGCCAAGCTGGCCCGCTCAGGGAGGGCGTTTGTGTTCCTCGCGAAAAAAGGCCCGTGCCAAAGGAACGGGCTCCAGATCAGGCTTGGGAACTACGCCTTTAGAGCGTTCGTGTCCGGCGCCACAGGAGGTTATTTTCAGCCGCCCATCTTCTTCGCCATGGCGCAGAAGTCCGCGTGCGACTTGTTGAGCGTGGTGTCGCCGCAGTCTTTCAGCACCGCCTTTTTTTCATCCGGTTTCATGGCCATCCATGCGGTCTTGAAATCCGCTTCCGACCTCAAGGTTTTCATGCCGGCATCGGTGAAGAACGGCGACATCGTTGCCGGATCGTCAAGTGCGGATGTGTTACCAGCAGCCAGCGCTGAGCCCGTCATCATTGCGAGCGCCATCGCGCCCATCGTGAGCATTTTGGTGTTCATTTCAATTTCCTCCGTCTAGGTCATTCAAACCGCGCAAAAACGCGTGACCTGGAGGAAAAAACGTCCGCCTCTGAACTCGGTTCCCGCATGTCGCTTATTCCTTTCATCTATCGACGGCCGTCGGCTTTTTCGGCACCCAATGCGGCTTCTCGACACACTCACGACGTAGGTTTGTGGCCGGCTTGTCGGTCATCTCTTCGCCTGATCGATAAAAGCCCGCGCCACGGAGGGACCAAGACGCGGGCCGGCTGATGAGTTTAACCACCAGCCTTTCGCCGGATGCCAGTGACAACATCCGAGCATGAACTCAACTATTCGAAACAGCTAACGTTCCGCATGCGGTGCTGGTCGGCCGTATTGCCTGTCATCATCTTTCAAACCCTGCGCAGCTTCGATCACGGCCTTGCGGCTGTTGCCGTGTTTTAGGATCAACTCCCAAGTCAGGTCCGGAGACAAACCGTTCTCCGAGGCGAAATACTCGACGTGATGATCGTGAATAGCATCGTCCCTGTCGCCGGCCATTTGAGCTCCGCTCCGCAGTCTAATGCTCCCGTCGGGATCGGTCCAGGGGATGCTTGGGTGAAGCGGCCGCACCAGCCATTGCGGGTCAGTGTTTTGGGATCTCTCCCAGCAATGCCAAAGCTAAATGCATATTAGCATAGCAACAGATCAACTAAGACTGAAGTCTCTAGGTCCCTGAACCGAACGTCGGATTCCAGTCGCGATTGCGCCTGTCCACATCGCGCCGTCGGCGGGCAATTTCGTCTAGTTCTCCGCATGGCTAAAAACGACAGTGCCGTTTTCCTTGCGAATTTCAACGGACACGATTCCATCGTCGCCCTTCCGGGTCTGAAACAGGGAGATTGCATGATCCTTTGCCGCTTTCTCGGCGTGGAATATTTCCTTGTCGACGATGCCCTGTCGTCCATACCAGATGACAGTAAAAGCCATATTCGTCGTCCCTTCGCGGCAGCCACCAAGGGAAATGGTATGGCGGTTGGGACGGAAAGTCACACAATGAAAACAAACGGCTTTGCGGGGTGCAGTGGACGCTCCCGTGGGGGCAACGGATCACACCGGCCACTGCGGGAGCGTTGATTGTCCCCGCACGGCTTTCAACAACACGCCATGCAAGACACGCGTCTTGCCGATAGTGGTCGCAATGCGGCGATCTGAAGGGCTTGATGATGCTCAAGTGCAGCGCTTCCGCCGCCGCCAGAAAGCGCTCGATTTCAGCATACCTGCCTGGAAGGTTTCGATGTGGCTATGGCAGCCGTATGAGGGGGATCGCCGCAACGGGAGAATTATATTCCTCGCCTACCGCCTGGCAAGGTCAGCGCAAGTCCCGCATGATGAACTGATAGATTTGGCCAATTTCTTCATCAATCTCCTGGCCTGGGATGCCTTGGGCTTCGGCCGCCCTTTTTGCATCAACAGCCATCTCAATCACCATCAGAACCGGGTCGACCATCGGAGCGTCCGGTAGGTGGTCCGATATCCAATGGTAGAGAAATTCACTCCCGCGTTTGCTCATTCTACCCTGAAATCCTGCAGTGAAGCGTGCCGGAGGTCTTCCTCGCCGCGGAGGTGCCACACACGGCCGATCAGCCCCGGCTTACCCATTGCGTCGCGGGCCGCTTCAGGCCCTTTGGCGGCGGCCCTGCGTGCTCTTATACGCGCTTCCAAAGCCGATCTCGGACAGCGCGTTTGGAATTCCCAGTCATTCGAGGCGGGACGAACTTCAAATGCATGCATACCGGACTCACAAGCCAGGATTCAATCAGCTTGCGCTAAAATAGTTCCGGAACATTTTAGACGAATTGAATGTTTGGCGGAGATGACGGTGCTATGACCTTAAACCACCCATCCCTGGCAAGCGGCACGGTGGCGAGCCGGCCGACGAGGATGACAACTTCTATACCGGTCCGATTTCCGGTCAGCAGGTCGACATGCACGACCTGCGCCAAGTCATTTGGCACGAGCGGCCAAAGCATAAGCTTGCTGGTGGATTAGGCGAAGATGCGCTCTCAAGCGAAGCGGCAGCGCTTGGTTCATCTCCCGTGGGTCAGTGCAAGGTAGATAGCGGGCACCAACATCAACCGGCCCCCATTGCTAGAACCACCAAAATAGCCATGCGCTCAGTACCCCTAACAAGTTCGGCAAATGTTTTCCCCGTCGGTCAAAGGGTCGGCGTCCAGCAATCTAGGCGCGTGATCATGGTTGTCATTTGCGGGGTGGCTCACGCCACTCTCATTCGATCTCTGGACCATTGCTATTGTTCACCAAATAGTACCGGCCTGATCTCGGCGGGGTGAGCCGAGAACAGACCGGGCGCAAACACCTAGATCGCGGCAGCGGGCTTGTTTGGAATTGAGGCTCAGGCCTCGAGGTCCTTTGTCACATTGTTCAACATCCTCAACGCCGAACTTTTGCTTGTCGGCTGCAGAAGGCGCTGCTCGATCGCAGCGGCTTTGAATGCCGCGAAGGCGATGGCCGGGTTGCATGTGCCGTCCTTTGCCGCGGCGATCAACCGGCAAGCATCCCGGTGAACCGCCGCTCGCTTGTTTGGCCACTGTCCCAGAAGCGCCTGTTCCGCTTCACAGATCGAAGAGACCGATATAGATTTATCATCCAACAACCTGATTTGAAGCGGTGAGAAAGCGCCCATCGCACGGCCTGCTGCATAGAGAGCTGCATAACGCGCCGATAGCATTTTGGTTTCGGCGCCCCGCTTTCCGTTATTCCTGAGCCGCGGACCGCTCTGGAACATCTTCCACTAGACGCCGTTGATGGCCCAGATCGAGATACCCATTCGATCATCCGTCGTGACCCTTCGGTGACGGGCTTCCTTCGTTTCGGAAGACCTCCACCTAAACCGCCTCCCGTTGATGAAGTCGGCGCGGCGATCATCATCACAGCCCCGTCAATTCATTCAACCGGGGCGAGGAGCTATACGACGACAAAGGGGTTGGCATTGCGATCTCCACAAAAGGCCTGGCGAAGCATTGGCCAAACAAGGCAATACGCGCGAACGCTGTTGCGTCTGGGCACGTATGGACACCATTGCAGGTCGCGGGCGGTTGTCGAAGTTCAGTCAAGACACGCGGTCGCACAGGACAGCCTGCGGAACTTGCGCCGTTTCTCCCAAAGGACAGGTGCTGCCGTTGCGGGCGAGAGTCTAGAGGTGGAACATTAGTGTTCTCTAACGGTTCTATGTTGGCGATACCAAATCCACATGGTGGGTACAGCAATGGCAGCGTTGGCGTTTGAGACGGTCTATTTTTTCGGCCTGACCGGGGACGGCCTGTCAGGAGGGGTCGTTTCGCTTGTGGCGTGCACGCTGCTTTTCAATGCTATGGCGAAGGATCGCTCAAACCCATAGGTGCGCCGGGGCAGTTAGTCTACCTTGTCACGCAGCGGCTTACTGCCTTTTGGCCTTCGGAACTTCCTCAATAGCCGGACAGAATTGGCATCGACCGTGATACGGCCAAGCGCCTGCACTGTCACACGGCCTGTGTCGTCATCGACGTGCACGACCTCACCTTCGAACCGGATCTTGTCGCCTGGCTTGGCCTCGGGGTCGATGATCGAACAGGGGAAAGTGGCGGTGGGGAAATGCAGGGCCACCCGCTCCTCGATGCGCTTGCCCACAGTGGCAACGATCGCCACCTTGTCACCAATATTGATTTCCCGCGCCATGTATAGGATTCTGGCGCTGCCCTTCGGTTCGTCAAGGGGTTGCTAATGCACGGCTTTCGAGGGGCCTTTGCCTTTATGCTTTTCTCTGCCGGCGGCGCCACATTCTATTGTCGGTGGCGAGACCGCTATCACCTTCAGGGCGGGCTAGCGATGGAGCGCCTTCGATGGTGAAGATAATTCCGGCGTCCTCAAACGCTTGGCGCATGGCCGCGATGTTGGGGGGACGCGGTTTCCTAAAGCCGTTCTCAAAATCGCTGATCGTCATTTCGCTGAGATTGGCCTTTCCGGCAAAGCGCACTCGCGACCAGTTCAGCAGGGCACGTGCTGCTCTTGATTGATCTGCTGAGAGTAGGTTTCGGCTGTCCATAAGAGTTGAACATTCGATATAGCTAAAATGTTCCCTCGACCTATCATCATTGCCGCATGATGGCCGCTGCAGTGCATGCGGCTGGCCACCGGCAGGCGCCAGAACGCGCGGGACGCTTAGGCAGCGGTAAAATCGGCACAGCCATCTTTGCCGTACCGTGGCTGGAAAGCGCCGCCAAAGGGTATGAAGCGGCCAGCGACCCATTGGGTAAAGCCGGGCATCATCGGCCATGAGAGGCACTTGCGCGGCAAGGAATCATCCAAGGGTTGCGCCAAGGTGGCTACAGTCACGAAGTGCGGCGACCTACGCCTCAGCCGGTCCTATTTGCAACCTTTGAAGGACGAAGTGACCTGATCGCCTCCAGCAGTTGGCGTTCATTGGTATGAGCATTGCGAAAAATCCCGACAACCATCGACGCTATAACTTCAGCATCTCGGCCTAAGGGGTCCAGGTCTTCGTCTGCGCAAACCTGGTCGAACACACGCTGGCAAATTGCCATATCGTGAGGACTTAGGCAGGCTCTAACGGTACGGCGGTCCCGCATAACCTGAAGCCTCCGACCTGTCCACACTACAGTAGCAGGCCTTAGGACCGGAGGGAGTGAAAGTTCCGGTCCCTGACGCAAAATAACGTTCGGTGGTTGAGCGATGTTCCCGGCAGACCGGATTGGTTGATTTCGTACAATATCTTCATATAGCCGCGAGAATCAGGCGAATGCCGTTCGAGTCTTGGCAGCAGCTTGATATCAAGCGTCTCCGCAGGTCGGGTTGAGTGCCAGTCCTCACTGCAGCCGTGGTCACGGGATCGACCGGCATAAGGATGACCATCCGGACTCTAGGTTCAGACCAAAGCGGTCGGCCAATTAGAAACAACGCAATTGCCAGCAGGCGCGCCAAGAAGGCGGCGGTCTGGACATTCGCGATGATCTCGCCGAACTGCATGCTGCTCTCCCGACAATTGGGTGCCCGCCACATCACAAGGAGGTGGCGGGCACCCAATCAACCGGCGATGAAGGGACTTTCTTCGCCGGTTCCCGGTCAATGCAGATGGAATGCATTAGGTTTCGATGCGCGGACCTTTGCGCCTCTCGATTGGACGTTGGTCGGTACAGCCACGAGGAACGCCGGCTCAGGCTAGTCGGCGTGCTCGCTTAGGTCTGCTGCTGATTGGGATCGACAAGAAACGATGCCGCGATCAGGTCGTCGCCATCGATCTGGCCGTGACCGTCATCCATTATTGATGCGACCTTTTGAAAGGTTTTCATTTCGGCCGCCGTTATCCGCGCTTTCCGCATTCTGGTTTGCAGATCAGCCAGGCGGACCACGAGGGCATGCGACGCTTCGAGTTCAATGTTCATCATATCTCGTCCTGATAGATGGAGCTTGGCATGCGCAACCCGCCGCTGGCTGGCGGCGGGTTGGGGACATTCCATAGGTCAGTCGTAAACCTTGACGATCTTGCGGGTGCCGGGATCCACAAGAACCGTCCGGTTGTCGATTACGACGTAGCGGTATTTGACATTGGGAACTTCATGAAGCTCGACTGTGTCGGGGAGTGCTGTGCCGACATTGAGTTCCACGCCGGGAACCTTCAGCGATGCTAGGGGCTGCTTCTTCACATACTCATGGATGACGGTATCCTGTTCGGGCGTGATGACCACGTCCTGAGCAGCAACGGCGCCAGCACCGGCGAAAAGCAACAACGCGGCAGCGGCGCCCGTAAGACGTATTTTCATGATTTTCTCCTTTGCAAAACTGCCCGGACGAATTCGTCGCCCGTCAGTCCAATCGAACTTTGGAGGACAGCAAACGTTCCCGGGATTGGGCTTCGGTCGGAGCCGGTTTGGGACTAAGGTCTGGTCACGGATACGCGGTGCCTGATGTGATCTGACCCTCCTCGCCCAATGCACAACCGAGCAAAAAAATCCCCACCGCTTGATGCCGGCCCCTCCGCCACGATGGCAGAGCCGGTAAGGTTGGCGCCGTCCCGGCAACGTTTGGGCCACGGGACGATTTTGGCCCGGCCATCAGGGGTTTATGCTAGGACCCACAAGCGCCCGGCTGTTCTTGGAACCGGTGCGCGACGGAGCCGAAGACCAGGTTTCTCAACCCTCTTTCGCCGGGGCGCAATCTCTTGACCGACGGGCCGGGCAGCCTCTCGGCGTCTGGCGATTGTCCCGCTCGCGCCTATGTGGCCGAACTGAGGACTTGTATCTGCTTCCTCGCTCGGAAATTTCTACTAAACATTCCCGACCCAGCAGGGAACCCTTTTTCGGCTAGTGAATTAGGGGAAGGACTCGGGGATAACGTGATGACAAAGCACGACAAGGCCGGTCATAAAACCGTCGCTGACTCTCTTCGAGAGTTGATACGCGACGCGGACAATCGTCATCACGTACAGAAGCACTTCAGGCTGTCGGTCGAACCCGAGCTGTCGCCGACGCTAGCCTTACTACTTTTTGCCATCGATCAGGCTCAGCAGGGGAAGCCTTCGGTGGACCAGTGGGATTCATAACCCCAGACCTGTACGGTTTTTACCATCAATTGAACCGGGGGTGTATCGGCTCACAATAGCAGCAGCAGTAGCTTGGGAACGTCCTGGGAGAACCTGGATGAGTATCGCTGGGCGGGGAGCGAGACCTGCTTCGGCTAAGGAGCTTCTGGAGATGATGTCAGGTGTGTTCACCTGGCTCCTAGCCAGAAACCGCCGTGGACAAGGGGAAATCAAATCGGCTGATACCTCCGATCAGGCGAGCGTACGCAGCCTCCGATTTCCCATAGGTGCCATTTGCATGTACCTCAAGGCCGGCGCGGTCGCGAATGGTGATTTCCCCTCGTCGCGAACGGATAAGCCCAAGCCCTTCGAGCACCTGCAGCCCCACGGTAACACCTGGGCGCCGCACACCGAGCATCACTGCGAGAAACTCATGGGTTATTGCAAGATGGTTTCCAAGGACCCGATCGTCGCACATCAGCAGCCATCGCGCCAAACGGTCTTCCACTTTTGCTCGCACATTGCTTAGAGCGGTATAGCTGCCCTGAATGTGGAGATAGTGGACATAACGCAAAAGAAAGAGCCGCAGGCTAAGGCTAATCCGAAGAGCGGCATTGAATGGTTCCGCTTCAATTCGGACCGCACTACCCGCCAACTGGACGAAGCATTCATGCGCCGCGACGTCGACGCCCATCACCAACGCAGTGCCTGTCATTCCGTCGAAGCCGATGAGTCCGACCTCGGCGTCGCTTCCGTTCGGGCCCCTCGCAACAACAGAGCCGAGACCTTCCTCAAGGAAGTAGACCGCCTCAATCTTTGAATCGGCAGTCTCCAATCTCATTCTCAAGTCGAGGGTACGCCGCTCAAAGTGCGGCTCCAGGAGCGCGAGGTCATTCGCGTTCAGCCGACCCAGCAATCCATTCTTGTAGGAAAGGTTTAGTGGATTGGTCATAGCTCAATCCCGCTTGGGGCAAGAGCCTTCCAATCTCCCTGTCGTTCGCGCCCGTGCAAACGTGCGGGCGATCTGGTGACTTTACGCCTTGTGGCAAAGAAATGACAGCGGAAAGCGAATTGATGCACGGCGGCTCCTCCGTCGGATTATTACAAGGACCCACGGAGAAGGTTAGTGTTGGAAACGTACAGAACCGAGATTGGTACGAAACAGACAATCTTGTCGGACCCACCTTCCATGTCCTTTGGGATCAGCTCGACCAGGATTCCACGCCTCTCTTCAGCGCGGTGTCGCGAAAGTCGCGGTTATTGAGGTGAAGCAGGTCAGCGGGGTGGCGAACTGTCCAAAATAACCCGGCTTTGAAACCGTTCTGGGCGGCTTTGATCCCATTTTGGGGGGACGTGGGTCAGTTCGAGCGTCGGCAGCGGCGGAGCAATGCGCAGCATTCGTCAAAATTTGGTAATCGCGATTGTCCGTCGAGAAGCCGCCTACCCGGCCTTGTCGGCGCGTCGTCGCGCGATAATTTTTGTTGAGAAGGGGACTTCGATCAAAAGGAGCCGACCATGAAACACCAAACCCTAAGCCAACTGCAGACAATCGCAGAAGTGGAACCCTTGTCGACATACCCGATCATGACCCGGCAACAGCGCATCGAGCGCTGGGCAAAGTTGCTGGACGAACATCCCGAGCGACGCTTGGGAGCGCTGACTGGCACTGAGCATCTGAAGGGGCAAGCCCGCGACGCAGCACGCAATGAGGGCTCACCAATCACAGTGGCCCTCGAGGATCCGGTACTACGTGCGGTCGGCCTGAAGGATGACACCTATGGAGAAGCAAAACGCTTCTTCGAACTGTCTGACTGGGAATTGCACGACATCGTCTGCAGTTGCCATGTCGGGACCACGATAGGAGGGCAATGGGCTGCCGCTAGAGTCCGTCGGACAATCGCTGAGAACAGGTTTCTCAAATGGCTCAGGGAGAGAATGTGGCACTGAGATTGCCTAGAACGGCGACAACGATTGAAGCTTGTTCGAAGCGCGGTGGGTGCACGATTTCGCGGGACCAAGTGGCGCTCCTTGGTCCCGTTCTTCCCGCAATGCGGTTGCTCCTGTGAATGCACGAGTTGTAGAGGCGAGGGGGCAGCAGGGCAAGCCGCCTTGTCCATAGAGGAGGCGAGACCCTACGCAATGCAGCGCCGTGCATGAAGGCTTCGCCGCCGGTTGCGGCAAGTGACCGGCGGAAACGTTGAGACCGTAGCGGGCTGACTGGCTTTTCGGGCTGATCAGCTGGCACGATGCGACTGGGTTGTGGTGGCGCCGCAAGTGCAAAACACAGCTGGTGAGATGAGGCAAGCGACTCTAATCGGAAGGGAGCAACATCTGTGCTTCCTTAGCCGCAGCCGCGAAAGCCTTGCATATTATTTGCGGGTTAATAGGATCGCCCTCCAAAGCTGACCTGCAAAGGATCATCGCCTTGTGCCATCTGGGGCCACGTTTTGCCCATTTGAGGAGTTCGTCGGCAGCTACTTCGACGTGGTCGATCCGTTGGCGCGAGCCTGGCAAATCGGACCTCACATAGACTGGAGAAAGGAACGCGTGCATCGCTTGTCCGCGCTATCAAAAGACCCGCCGACCTTCAGCCGGCGGGAGGGAGGTCTGGAGTAGCCAGTGTGACCTGGCGTGTGAAAACGGGCGGATAAGCTTTTTGTTGCAGTTCACCGACGGAATATTAGCAGTCCCTTGACGACTAGGATTTCCGCCCCAGAGTCTCTTTATGGCTTGGAAAGTTACGGACATCAGCATAGGCGACGAAGTTGCGATAACCGTGACCGTGCTTAGAATGCTGGATGGTGCGCGAGCAAGTGTCAGCATTCCGTCCTATGCCTTTCCCCATTCGATGCCAGCACCAAAGAGGACCGAACCGGGCGACGAACTTGAGCTCAGAGGGAAGGTCAGTCGAATCGATGCAGAATCCCAAAAGGTCACCTTGAAGGCTGGCGGTTTGATCACCGTCGATGCCGATGCGATTACTGACTGGACGCCCGTTGCGCGCACGACGACGGCTCTTCGAGATGAGGTGCGCTAGCGACTCCGATTAAAGAGAAACATGGAAGCCCGAGCCGGGCCAAATTGGTTCGCATGACTTAGAACAGACCCGCCCGGCTGGAGTCGTCCAAGCGAGGAGGCCATGGTTCCTGGCCGAGTCTAGTCCATGAGGCCGAAGCCCTTGCGAAAGCCAATCATGACGACTGAAAAACTTACTGCCTGTCGGTTGCGCTCACCTTAAATGGCCGAAAACCAAGCCGCAAACCGGCGAACTGGTGCTCCGAGCAGATCATCCAGAATTGTTATCGGCCAGACGATATCGGAAGCGATTGCGAATATGTTCGTTGAAATAGCGGCCCTTGGCAAAAGCGGAACGGAACTCGGCAAAGATTTCAGGCGGCACGCCCTCAAACTCATACCGTTTGCCGCTGGCCACAAACCACACAGACCGGACTCGCTTGTCAGGATCATATTCGGTTTTGCGTATTGAGGTTGAGGGCATCCGGGAACACCTCTTTACATAACCCTCGCCGGCCACCTCGAGGGTCGAGGACACCTTCGGCAAACGAAGATTTGCGCCGGCCGAAAGTTCCATCGGCGGGAAAAAATGCAACCGCAGATGCTCCCAGCTTGCGCGCACCAGACGTACCGTCAGCGTGCACATGAGCGGCAACTAAATAGCAACTCTTGCGTTGGCGAAGATATAGCGTGAGCACGGGAGACTACGCATGACGGCCGATGCGGCAAACCTTTATCCTCGCGACCGGGACCGAATTTCGGGCAGTGAAGCTTATGTGGTTAGGCAACTTGCACGGCAGAACGGCATTACCACAACCCAAGTCCACGAGCTAATCAACAGGTATGGCGGCAGCCGCACGAAGCTAATTGCTGCGGCGAAGCTACTTCGCTCCTCAACTGGACGGCTTAGCGCAGGCGAGTAATTATTGGATCTCTGATGACTTTCCAGCCATGGACACCTCCTGCGGCGAACGCTCGATCGCCAAATCTAGCCGACTTCGGATTCAGAAACATGCGGCCATGCGGCTGCATTACGATCTTCGCTTCAAGCTTGATGGTGCCTTCAAGTCATGAAAAAGACCGTGACCTGGGCCGACTACAATGGGATGGATTCAGCAAAGCTCGCCGCATGACTTCGAAAGCGATGGCGCCCCGACAAGGCCCCCAGGCAGTGCAGGTTCGAACAGATTTTAGAAAGATGAGAGATTTCCAGCCAGCGTATGTTTGCAGCGCCGCGCGTACCTTGATCCTTCCCATCGGATCAGTGTGAAGCTGCAGATATCGCGACCGACTCAATCAGGGACTTCATAGCCCAAGAGGTTCAACGCTTGTTAGCCTGGCCACTAATGTGTTGAAGGTCATTCGATAGTAGGGATTCTCTCCGCGTAGCGATCCGGCCATAGAAGAAAAATGGCCCCGGCGGCCACGCCGGAGCCATGGAAAAACCGGCCGCAATTCAAGCTGCTTGCAGTTCGGCCGCCCGGTCGTTCACCCCGCCTTCACCCAGTGACGTCAGGGCCTCGTCGGTAGCTTTCTCTTCCTCGAGGGTCGCGTTTAGCAATTCAACCACGTTATCCTTGCCAAGGGTGGTGGCCCAAGCAATCAACGTGCCGTAGCGAGCGATCTCGTAATGCTCGACAGCCTGCGCCGCGCCGACGAGCCCGGCATCCAGGGACGTCGATCCTTTATACTCATCGAGTATTTCCGATCCTTCCTCCAGAATGCCGTCGATGGCGGGGCAGGTCTTGCCGCGCGCAGGCGCGCCGAGGATTTCGAAAACCTCCTCGAGCCGTTCTACCTGGCCTTCGGTTTCCGCAAGGTGCTTTTCGAAGGCCGCGGTGACCTGCTCGTCATCCGCGTTCTTGGCCATCTTCGGCAAGGCCTTCAGAATTTTCTTCTCAGCATAGTAGATATCCTTGAGCCCATCGAGGAACAGATCCTCAAGGCCCTTGGTCTTGGCACTTGCCTTCTTGGTGGTTGCCATCGTTGTGTCCTCCTTGTTTGAAATGACCCGTTGGGGCATTTTCTAACCCGGAGAGAAGCCGGGAGTTCCCCTATCCGCATAATATTTGAGACTCGTCCCCCGGGCTGAGACGAGAAGACGAATACGACGACAAGCTGGGCATTAGGCACCGCCGGCTATTGGTGTGTTCATGCCGTCGGCGGATCGCCAGATGAGTTCATGTGGGCGAATGAGAAGCCGGGAACGCTGGCTTTGGCGATCGCCATCATGGCGCCTTCGATCCGGCCGAGAACGATGCGCTGCCGGAACCTGGGCCTTCCCCGCCAATCCAAACCAGGTCTGATTGAACGCAACGCCTGCGTTCCCCGACTTGCGACTATGTTGATAAGTTTCTGAGGCAGCACGGAAACGGATTTCCATCGCACCTGCTCGGTCTGATCGCAACTGCGGTAGTACCCGTCTGGCTCTTTGCGGTCCATCTGCTTGGCCAATATGCTCTGCACGGGCAATCCCGCTTCGAGCAGGATGCTCAAGACTGCAACGCATTGATCCGTGCTTTTTTGTGCGCATTGAAACGGGATGCTCTTCCGCCATTCAATGATCCACCATTCACCGAGGCCGACCTCCCGCGCCATTCTTTTAGCAAATCCTACTATAATGATTCTAGCGCTGGAGCCTTTTTCTGGTCAGGTCGTTGACGGACTGAGGGCATCTTGGGAACGCGAGACTTGACCACGAAAATTACGAAGCCTGGATTCGGTCGCGCCAAGCCTAGGTTGCTCGATGTGCTTGGCCCCGGCCTTATCACCGGAGCTTCCGACGACGATCCAAGCGGCATCGCCACGTATTCACAGGCCGGCGCGCAATTCGGTTTCGCCCTGACGTGGACGATGCTGTTCAGTTACCCTCTCATGTCGGTAATCCAGGAGATCAGCGCACGCATCGGCCGCACGACGGGGCGAGGCATCGCCGGCAACATGCGAGCCTATTACCCCAACTGGCTGCTTCAGGCGGTCGTTGCCCTGCTCCTTATAGCCAACACCATCAATATCGGAGCTGACCTCGGAGCCATGGGAGACGCCTTGAAGCTTATCGTTGGCGGTCCGGCTGTACTTTACGTTGTTGTCTTCGGGGTCATGTCGGTCGGGCTCCAGGTCATTCTGAAATACCACCGCTACGTTTCGATACTCAAATGGCTGACGGTCTCACTGTTCGCCTATTTCGGCACGGTGATGTTCGTTCAGGTCCCTTGGGATGAAGTGGCAAAAGGTCTGCTCATCCCGCGGTTCTCGGCTGACGCGTCGTTTTGGACAGCCGTTGTCGCGATTTTCGGCACCACAATCAGTCCATATTTGTTCTTCTGGCAGGCTTCCCAAGAGGTGGAGGACGAAAAGGCCAAGCCTGGCCGCAAGCCGCTCAAGAAGGCGCCAGCGCAGGCGCAGCATGCAATTCATCGCATCCGCCTGGATACTTATGTCGGTATGGCGTTTTCCAACCTGGTCGCCCTCGCGATTATGATCACAGCCGGCGCGACCCTTCACGCCAAGGGCATCACAAATATTGAAACAACCGGCCAAGCGGCTGAAGCATTGCGTCCCGTCGCCGGTGAGTTTGCATTTGCTGTCTTCGCGCTCGGTGTTATCGGAACGGGGCTGCTTGCCATTCCGGTTTTGGCAGGCTCGGCCGGCTATGCCCTTGGTGAGGCGCGCAAATGGCCTGTAGGCCTCGAACGCGAGCCGCTGGCGGCTAAGGCGTTCTACGCGACAATTGCGATAGCGACGCTGGCCGGTACCTGTCTCAACTTCACGCCGATCAATCCCATCAAGGCGCTCTACTGGAGCGCAGTGATCAACGGCATGGTGGCTGTGCCCGTGATGGCAGTTATGATGCTGATGACGGCTCGACGGGATGTGATGGGCAAGACAACCGTGCCACTGGCAATGCGGCTGATGGGATGGGTTGCGACAGCTATCATGGCGGCTGCAGCTATGGTGATGATCTTTCAGCTATCCACCTGATTTCTAGTTCGGATGGAAGAGAGCCGACGATTGGCGGTGCGCAGCGAGCCGTCGAAATTCTGTCGGGGCTCGCACGCTTCTCCTCGCCGCGGTCAAGCTTCCTAGTGATCGCGTCCCAACTCCGCCGACCAAACCCATGCGCGAGATGATAACTTCGCCGCGGCTATGTCCGGTGTCGAGGTGACAGTTGAGGATTCCGGATGCTGAACGTCGTTGCTGCGAGCAAACAGTGCCTCCTCCTCGTCTCTCTGCATCCCACCTACCGCTGCAGCAACGCTTGCTATGAACGCCCCAATCACTAACGACAGGGCGCCCAGCAGCGCGAAACTGGCGCTGGCTTTCCGGACAGTGTCGGCGGTTGCTTTGGCCTTGTTTCTTGCAGCCTCAAGGTTGGCAAGAACAGTGTCGACCCTGGTCTTCGCATCCGTCTCCGACAGACCAGTGCGGGAAGCGACCAGTCGCGTCAGGTAGGTTTTATCGTCAGCTGAGACCTGGCCGTTTGCGGAGCTGGTGATTAAGATGCGTGTTGCTTGTCCGATGGCGGATGCATCGTTTTGGCCAGCTGCGGCTACTGTTCCGGTATCTGTTGGCCGAAACAGCGTATCGACAAAATAGCCGAGAAAATTATCAGTTAGGGGTGCCACGCTGCTCGCTGCTGAGGAGGTCCCACCGCGGCGCCAGGGGCCACGGTGGAAGTTGCTTGCACACCCGAACCCAGCGCTGAGGAAAGAGCCGTGCCGAGAACACCGGCAACCAGTAACGTTGCTAAGGCCCAGGCGAGGAACCGTGAGCGGTGTCACGAAAGTAGACTTCGTCGGTGTGGACGTTCACCCATTTGGTGAGCAGCCGACCGGTAAGATAGCCGCCGACACCCGCTGATAGCCACTGCACCACGACAAGCCAGGCAGCGGTCGAAATCGCGAAGGTTGTGGCGGAGGCGCTCGATCCAGCCGATGACGAAGATTCGGTGACCGGCGAGACGTCGGTCGGTGAAAGGATCGTTTGCATTTCCACCCCCTAACGCGCAAAGAGCATGATCAGAATGATGATGGGGATCGGAACCCCGAGCAACCATAGCAAGATACCGCGTCCCATGAGCTCCTCCTAATAAAACGCTGAGACGAAGTAACAATTGCTTGAGGGTCGTTTCGTTCCGACGACCGTTTTCGAATCCTGTGATTTGCTTCCGTCCGCTGTCGGCTTAAGCCGCGCTTGATAAAGCCAATTACAGTATCTGAACTTCATCAGAAAAGCAGCCGCTGCCTTCATAGCAGCCGCGCTTGCGCCGATCCTGCTCGGCGTGGCGACTGACTTTTACGTGGCGGTCACGGTGCCGCTTCCATAGTAGGGAATTGGCAGGGGTGGGCGCCATCTTGGTTGGAGGAAGCTTGCTGTCCTTTGGTATCTCGTTCCGCTGATCACTCGTCTGCCGATTCGAACCGCTCAACTTAGACGCTGAAATCGAATCGAGATGAGCCCGCAAACCAAAGTTCGCGGGCTCGCCTTGACGAACTCACTTGACGATCAGGCGCTGTTTATCCCGCGACTGCACATAGGTGCCCTTGTCGTACGCGGTCTGCGCCGTAAGTTGGTCTTTGGTGAAATTTGTGTAGAGATATTTATTACCGTCCTTGTCTGTCATGAATTTGAGTTTTTCAAAGCCGACAGCCACCTCCTTGGCGCCGATGCCGAGGAAACCGCCGACGTCGATAATGACCGCATCAATCTTCTTGTCACCGGTCAGCACCACATCCCCGATCTTGCCCACATTCGCATCGTCGGCACCATAGACAGTTGTGCCAATCAGATCCTCAGCGCGGATTTTGTCGATCGGCATTTCAGTGAGTGTCGTCCTATCGACCGTTGTTGCCGAGTTCGCCGGCGCCGGCGTCACGGTCGGCGTCGCGGGCTTGGTCGAAGCGGTCGAAAGGGAGGCATCGTATGCCTTTGTATCGAATGCGGGCAGGGCCGTCAGTTCCTCCTTAGTCGCGCTGATGACCAACCATCGCTTGCCGTTCTTTTCGGCCCACTGGGCCTTATCGAAGTCGTAAGCGACATTTTTTTCACCAACCTTGAGAAAGCCGCCGACGCCGATGATCAGAAACTTAGCTGTGCCGTCCTTCGATAGGAGGATGTCATTTACTTCGCCGATATCTTCGGCATTGTCGCCGGTGCCATTGTAGACTTCCACTCCCATGAACTTCGAGACCAGCTTGCCATCAGGAATAGCTTGGACGGCAACATTTTGGGCAGCGGTTGCAGCAGATATCACATTGCCTGCATAGGCACCGGATGCGATGAACGTGGCGAGTGCGGTGGTAGCAAGGAGCTTATAGAACATGACGTACCTCGTGCGGTTTGAGTGCGCGCCGCTTCATATGAGCGCTCCTCAAACAAACCATTCGCTAAGGCTAATGTTCCATTGCAAACAGCGGTTTATCAATCTTCTCGGGGTTTTCTAGTCCCGTAATGCGACGATGACCTGTGGCATAAGGGCAGGCCGCGAGGAACAGTCCGTCATGCCAGCCCGGCCTTCGGTCTTATAGCGCTCGACCCGGCGCGCCACTCTTGGCCAAGACACCATACGCCCGCACCGCACAGGCTTTGCAAAAGGTGCCTTCTCTCACGCAGAGGCGTGAGACGGGCATGCTTGTGGCGCGCATCCTTGTCATTCGGGGCCTCCGGTGTGTGCCAAAGCCTGGTAACTCCAGTCTCCTCGGTCCAGTCCGATGGATAGCCTCCTGGATAGGGGGACATCCTAGGGCTGCTTCAATCGCGCTGCACGGCGGGACTTCCCGAGCCCTTCGCCATCAACCGTTTGCACATTGTCTTGGTGTTGAAATCTTCCAGTCTTCACGCTCAGCCATTTTAAGTCCGTCGAAGAAACTTCGCCACCCCATCGGCGTTGGAGCATACGAAGGGAACATTCAGCTTGGAGACCCCCTGTGAGGAATTTTTTGCTAACGCGTTCGAAATCGATAAACCCTGATTGAACAGCCTGAAGGGGTCGCCATCAAAGCAGCGCGGGCGATTTCGATTGCTCGGGGGCTGGCAAGGTCTGCGCTGGCAAGACTTTCGTCGAAAGTCTTGGTCTTGCCGAATTCGACGGTCTCAAAGCGGAACTTGGCCATAACGACCTCCTTCCTTTAGCGGAATGCCCCGCTGTGGTTGCACTCCATTTCAGGAAGCTCAGGGATCGCTGGCTGATGAGCTAGAGACGACCGAGGACAACCAGAATGATGACAATGATCAGCAGTAAACCGAGGCCGCCGCCCCCATAGTAGCCGGTACCATAGAAGGGGCCGCCGCCGAGGCCGCTGAAGCCGCCAAGCAGAGCAAGGATCAAAATGATGATCAGAATTGTGCCGAGACCCATGTATGGTTCCTCCGTACTAACCCCGCATGCAGGCACGTGCAGCGCCTATGCGCTGAATATGAACTCGAAACGAAGCTTTCTGTTCCGGCGTCGGGGAGATTGCCCCATTGTTCCTTGGCCTTAACCTTGAACTGCAGCCATTTGCCTTGATTTGATCCAGTCCGTGATTTCCTTTCCTTCTGTTGAGAGACAGTGCTCAGCCTCACCGACCCTTCCTTGTTAGGGGAGAAGCGGGCTGATCAGGGATATCTAATCGGCAGCAGTTGAGGGGACAGCTGGCAGAGGATGAACCCGGGTCGATAACGAATTGTTCCGGAACTCCCAGACGAAATGCTCCGGTGGCAAAAAAAGCCGCCAGCGGCTAGCCAACGGGCTCGAAGTTCTGGAGTAGCCAGAGTGAAATTGGCAAAGGTCAACGCGCGGTGGAGGGCGTTGTTGCGCGGCGCATCCACTTTGCGTCGAGAAGCGCGTCCTCGATGCTGCCCGCCGCGGTGGAACAATCATGCCCCATGTCGGTTTTCCACGCAGGCCGCATCGGCTTGGAGGCAAAGAGAACAGGATTGGTTCCCCGGCTTCACACCCCGGCCCCACCGGCCCGCTGCCTGGCAAAGCGTATCGACACTCGTACCGTCAAGCCTCGCAAGGGAATGCCAACCCTTCGCTTGAGCAAAAAGGAGTTCCAGGATCGGTATCGCAGACAGTTCTGGGCTGCTTTTCGACTGCCGCTGCGCTCTGTCACTGGCCATGCTCCTGCTATCCCAATCATTCTTTGGGACAAATCCACGGGAAGCATCGCTTCCTGGATCATATCACGGCCACGGGTGAGACTTTGACAGCAACGTATAGCCGGTCTCTTCATCGTGAGGCTTGGATTCCGAAAGGCGTTTGGTGGAGGGGCAAGCCGTTAACCGGATCGCGCGCCCAAGGTTGGCCAATCACCTGACCGCAACGGCTAGCTGATGTCTACGTCCAAGTTTTTCGATGACAGATGCGGGCGTATTGCTCAACTCCGAAATCGACCCGAGCGAATTCCTCATAACTTTGGCTGGTGTAGGACTGGCGCGCCTGGAAGCTGCTCGTTTCCACGACAGCTCCCTTGCACCCGCGTCGTCTCGCTTCCTCCTCGACCTGGGCCAAAAGGCGCGCGCCGAGCCACCGTCTACGCAGATGCTGGGGCAGGAAAACATATCGAGAAACCAAAGCCCGAGTTTCGTCCGTCCCAAAGGCCGCCCAATATCTTTCCGGACGCATCGCATAACTCGGCTCCGATCGACGCCCGATCATCCACTTCGGTGGTTTCTACATTATACTTGTACAGGGCGGCAGCCTGCGCCTTTGCCTGCTCGGCATTCGAAGGCTGATCCGGAAATTCCTGCATCGGGAGCATGCTGATAGAACTTACTTCGTGACTTCGGGTTGCGAGGTTGGAGGTCGATGTCCGGGTATAGAGTTGGGGCCACGAACTTCGTTGCAGGATCCGCGACGAAATGTGGCTCGGTTCCTGACATTGCCTGATGGGCTGGCCTTCACCATCTAGCCATGATGTCGACGCTCAAATCAAAAAAATCCGGCGCATCCCTGCGCCAGCGCGATCTCTTCGGCGCCGGCGACGATCTGCCCGAAGGCTTCGTCTATCAGTCGGAATTGATAACACCACAGGAAGAAGCGGAGCTCGCCCGGCATCTTGAAGGCCTGCCCTTCGAGGCGTTCGATTTCCATGGCCATCTGGCAAACCGGCGCGTCGTCGGTTTTGGCCTGCGCTACGACTATGACAGACGCGAGGTCCTTGAGGCGCCGCCCATACCCGACTTTCTGCTACCCCTACGCGTGAAGGTTGCGGCCTTTGCGAGCCGGCCCGCCGAGGCCTTCGCGCAGGTATTGATCAACGAATACCGACCCGGCGCTGGCATTGGCTGGCATCGAGACAAGCCTCATTTCGAAGATGTAGCCGGCGTCTCGTTGCTGGCGCCTTGCATCTTCCGGCTCCGCCGAAAGAGCGGCGCCAAATGGGATCGCCGGACCATCGGCGTCGAGCCAAGGTCGGCCTATCTGATGACCGGACCATCGCGTACGGAATGGGAGCACAGCATTCCGCCGGTTGACCTGCATCGATACTCGATCACCTTGCGGACTTTGCGGTCTCGAAATTGAACATCGCTTTGCGCTCTTGCTGAGCTTTGAAATCGCGTTGCGATGCTTTCACGAGTTCTTGATCGCAAACCGTCCTGGGGAACCTCCCAACCCCAAGATGGTTTGGAAGACAGATCCAGCTTTCAAAGGTAGAGATTCCATGGCCAGGACGGAATCCAACTCGTTGGTGGCCAAGCGCCCGTTCTATAAAACGCCGATGGCGGTGGCCAAGGCGTGTTTCATCGGTACGCTGCTGACCGACGTGACCTATTGGCGAAGCGCGGAAATGATGTGGGCCGATTTTTCCGCCTGGCTGCTCTTCGCCGGCCTGGTCGTGGGCGTGCTTGCGGCTCTAGCGGCCCTTGTCGATTTGTTCACCGGTCGACTTTCCGGTGCGGCAAGGTCTGCGTGGCCCTCACTTCTCGGCAACCTCGTCGTGCTCGTCATAGCGTTCTTCAACGCGCTCGTGCATAGCCGCGATGCCTGGACCTCGGTGATGCCGACAGGGCTCACCCTGTCAGTCGCGGCCGTGATCGTCCTGCTCCTCGTGTGTTTGCTGGGATGGAGTTCCGACCACAATCGAGTGGAGGTGGTCGAATGAGCGCCATAGTGTTCTCCAGCCGATATGTCCAACGCGCGGCAGGTCTCGGTCTGCTGTGCGGATTGCTCCTCACACTGCCGGCGTGCAGCAATGATGAGCCGGACCCAGGTGACCAGGTCGGAGCGAACCCGACACTGCCTCAATTGGCTCAGTATCTTATTCCGCCGATGCACGTCGCTTCGATCATCGGGTGGAAACAGGATGAGACGCCGACGGTCGCCAAGGGCCTGCAGATCAAAGCCTTCGCGAAAGGACTGAAGCATCCGCGCTCGCTCTACACACTTCCGAACGGAGACATTCTCGTGGTCGAGTCCGTGGCGCCGCCCGGTGCTGCGATCAAGCGTCCGAAAGACCTGATCATGGGCTGGATCGAGTCCATGGCGACCTCGGGCGGGGGCAATGAAGGAAGCAACCGCGTCACCTTGCTGCGCGACACGAACGGCGATGGCATGCCCGATGTCCAGGACATATTCCTCGATCATCTCAATTCGCCCTTCGGCGTGGCCCTGGTCGGCAACGATCTCTACGTCGCCAACACCGACGCCATCGTGCGTTACCCCTACACCACGGGCGACACCAAGATCACCGCCCCCGGCACCGTACTCACACCGTTGCCTGGTGGGCCGATCGACCACCATTGGACCAAATCCCTTGTCGCCAGTCCTGACGGGTCGCTGCTTTATGTCGGGATCGGCTCCAACAGCAATATCACCGAGAACGGCATCCAGGCCGAGAAGGACCGGGCCGCGATCTGGGAGGTCGACCGGGCCACCGGGCGCTATCGCATTTTCGCGAGCGGGCTGCGCAATCCGAACGGGCTGAGCTGGGAGCCGCGGAGCGGGGCGCTGTGGGCGGTCATCAACGAGCGTGACGAGCTTGGTCCCAATCTGGTTCCCGATTACATGACATCGGTCAAGGACGGTGCGTTCTATGGCTGGCCCTACAGCTATTACGGCCAGCATGTCGATCCTCGCGTGATGCCGCAGAGGCCGGATCTGGTGGCGAAAGCTATCCCTCCGGACTATGCCTTGAGTTCCCATGTCGCACCGTTGGGCCTGGTGTTCTACACCGGAACCAACCTGCCGGACCCCTATCGCAACGGCGCCTTTGTCGGCGAGCATGGCAGCTGGAACCGCAAGCACTTCAATGGCTACAAAGTCGTCTTCGTAGCGTTCAAGGACGGCCATCCGCAAGGCAAGCCGCAGGATGTCGTCACCGGCTTTCTCGACAACGACAACAAGGCGCATGGGCGGCCCGTCGGAGTTGCCGTCGACAAGGCGGGGGCGCTGTTGATAGCGGACGATGTCGGAAACACGGTCTGGCGCGTGACGTCCGCATCCCGGTAGATATTTCTTCTCGTATAACGCGTGCCGCGAGAAACAGCACCGAGCCCGCTGCCTTTCTCTTCCGGAACAAGTCTTTCAAGATGGCGTTGACTGCCATGTGATCCCGTCGCGAAGGCAACAATGCCGATTGATCGGGGGGCCCTCGAAACAGTCAAGGACGTTCAAATGCAGCTGACAGCCTTCGCCCTCAATTGCTCTCTCAAGGCCTCCGGCGACAAGGAGAAATCCTCCACCGACCGCCTGCTTGCCGACCTTCTGGCAGCGCTGGTACCGCATGGGGTCAAGGGCGAGATCGTGCGTTCGCTCGATCATGATATCAAGGCCGGTGTGCTTTCAGACATGGGCAAGGGCGACGACTGGCCGAAACTCAGGCGGAAGATTCTGGCAGCCGATATTTTCGTGCTTGGGTTGCCGATATGGCTCGGTCAGCCCTCGAGCGTTGCCAAGCGCGTGCTGGAGCGCATGGATGCGTTCTTGGACGAAACCGATGGCCAGGGGCGCATGCCGGCGGCCGGAAAGGTTGCTCTGGTGGCCATTGTCGGCAATGAGGATGGGGCGCATCACTGCCATGCTGCATGCTTTCAAGCCCTGAACGATGTCGGCTTCACCATTCCCGCCAACAGTGGAATCTACTGGGTCGGCGAAGCCATGGGCGATGTCAATTATATCGACCTGCCTGAAACGCCGGAAAAGGTTGCCGCCGCGATCGAAATGACTGCTTCCAACGCTGCCCATCTCGCTGGCTTGTTGAAAGGCGAAGCCTATCCTGGCGTCTTGCGGTGAAGGTCGGTCTGGGTGTTGGCCCTCTGTATCCCAAACGCCTGAATGCTCCAACCGAAAGCCACGCCGGTTCGTCCCTTCATCGGTGATTGCCCGCGATCGCCGGATGGCAATAACGCAGCCCGTCGTGCTGCGGGCAAGACGGGCTGCGGGTATCATGCTAGGAATGAGCACGATCTTAAATGTATCCGGGTCAACGATGACGATCCGGCCGTCGGCGAGCACGAAATACTCATATGTCTCATAAGCTGGGACAATCTTGACGATGCGAGCCGGCAAGCGATGCAGCCTGATCTTGTGACGCGGCACCTCGATGCCTACGGAAACCTCGAAATCGACATTGGCTACGGGCTCGACCTTCGTCTCTTTGATCATCTGGGTGATTTGGGTTTTCTGTTCGACCGTCACATTGTCGAAGCGGTCGAAGTCTTATGCTGCGTAGAGTCTTGCCTTGGGCCTGCTGGTCCGTAGTAGCGCCGGGCTTGCCTTGGGCCTGCTCACCGGCCTTGGCCCCGGTCTTGCGGTTAGCGGTTCCGGCGGCGCAGTTTGTATCTGCTCCCCGCTGGCTTTCCGACTGTTGTTGAGCCATTGCCGTTCCACAGCCAAGCCCGATCACCAGCATGCTGGTGACGGGAACTGTTTCATACGAAAATCTCCCTGAGAAAGTCGTCCCTTCACCGGGTCGAACTTCATCAAAAAGGGTTGGTTCCAGGATGCAGGCGAAGGACTGCCAAAAGTCGCCGCCATGAGGACGGAGCACGGCACATTCGGCAAACCACAGGTCCATCAAATTTAAATGACCGGACCTTCGTTCGATGGGACGCTGATGTCTCGCCAGATCAGGAGGAAGGCGTGGCCCATCCCCAACGCGAAAACGACGAAAAGTTTGAACCCAGCGGCGCCGCCGTAGAGCCGCGCATTGAGGTCGTCGAAGCGTGTGGCGAATGGTTCGTCCGCGTGGTCGGAGACGACCAACAAGTTTGCCGTCAGTTCGAGCTCGAGTCCATCGCCCTTGCCTATGCGGAAGGCCAGCGCAGGCGTTTGAAGCTTGCGGCCATTGTGCGCCTTTAGCAGGCCGGTTCCACATATGGGTGAGCTTGGAGGACATGCCGATACGTCCCGCAACGTTGCCTGTCAGTGGGCACCATTAGACGAGGCAAGCAGCGCGGCGACTTGAAGCAAGTCGCTCACCTGGGTTCGTTGTTCATGCTTAGATAGGTAGGATCGAACTCGGCAAGCTCTGCAAGCTGATCCCAATCCAGAATGGTGACCGTGTGGTTCACCCAGGTGATGACCTTGGTCTTTTTCAGGGATCCGATCACCCGGTTCATATGCACAACCGACAGACCCAGCACATCGGCCATCTCCGCTTGCGAAAGGGGCAGGTCGAAGCTCATGCCGCTGGTGCGCTTGACCACCTGCAGGCGAACGAAGAGTTCGCATATGAGATGGGCGAGATGCGAAGTCTTGGAGCGCCTGCCCATTGCCACGATCCATTCGCGATGAATGGCGCCATCGACCAGTGTGTCGAGCCACAACAGGCGGGTCAGGTGCGGCGCCCGTTCGGTAATTGTCCTCAATTTGCTGTGGTCCGCGAACATGACACGGCAAGGAGAGAGCGCAACGATGCCGTGGTCCATCGTCTTCAGCAGGAAGGCGTGGAGGTCGACGAAGTCGCCAGGCACCTGCAAGGAGGTGAACTGCCGGCCACCATCCTCGAGCACTTTGTAGCGTGCCGCCAGGCCGTCGAGCAGCATCGTGCTGTAGGCTGGCCGCGATCCTGTCGAGACGAGGTCCTGGCCCTTTTCAAAATCTCTTCCAAAGGTGACCGTCTCGGCGAGCACAGCCTTCTCTTCGTTCGATAGATCGTCATGCTGACCAAGTTGCAGATAAAGGGGTTCCAGCATGGCGGCCTCGGGGCGATCGAAGTGGGAAGCCGATCGCCTGTATGTCGGGAAGCCGAACCCTAGACCATCGGAAGATGACAAAAGCTACCATTTGACAGGCTGCGCCAGTTTTCGTGCAAATGCTAGTGCGCAGGGGGAACCATTCGCATGTCGACGTATTTAGAACGCTGAGGCTTCCATGAATGAAACGTTACTATTTCGATCTTTATAACGGCGACGGCCTGGTCTCGGACGAGGTTGGCCAGCTGTTCGAATCCCGAGAGCAGGCAAGAGCGGAAGCAGTTCGCATCTTGCATGACATTGCTCGCGATGAAATGCCGGATCGCGATCTCGTCAAGATAACCCTTAAAATGCGTGACAAGGGTGGGACGCGGGTGTTCGAGGCGTCTCTCACCCTCAACGCCGCCTGGACCGCCTGACAGCCTCATCAATACAACGATGCAGGAATGCGTGGCGGCTAGTTCGTATGGCCATCGTCGATGTCGGCATCGGCCATGCTCCATTGCCTGCGATGCGTATATCCTTCGAACTCCACGGCCATGGCTTGGCGCACCGCGCTTTGCGCGCCATCGGCTCCGAAGACATAGTCGAAACTTTCTTGGCCGTGGGGTGTGTCGATCCGCGCTGCGGAAGCGTCACCGGCTTCCTGCAGGCCGATCAGCGTATTGCGCCATCCGACCGCAGATCCCAAATTCCGCCAACCGCGCAGCCATTACGGTTTCTGTGTCCCCCCGCGGCAACGACAGCAGAAAATTGTAACGACGAGGCAGAACCGAGAAATCAATCCGTCCGAGGGATTGGCCGTTGGCGTGAAACAGGCTCCGCGGATTTTCAGGCCATTGGCCAGCAACTGGGCGGCGACGTCGCTGGGTTTCCAGAATATCGAGGCTGTGCGAACTCATGCCGACCGCCTTGGCGAGCGGTGCCGGTCCGTCCTTGCGGTCGATGATTCGGGATACAACGCCGCGCCTAGCCATTTCAGGCCTGTCGGGCCGGCTCCGACAATCAGGATGGAGGGATCGCGCCATTGGACATCAGCTTTTTGGCAGCGCGTAAGCGATGACATCATCGCCAACTTTCGTCTCCATGAAATGATGGCCGCCGGGAGCTATGACGACGTACTGCCTGCCATCTACCTCATGATCCTGCCCGGCATGGGAGTGGTCTCCGAGGTTGCCCTGTTTCAGCCGGCGGCCGCTGTTCGGCTATAAGGCCGTCGCCCTGTCCTCAATGGCAATCGCCGTGTTCGGCCTCCTGGTAGGGGGCCACCACATGTTCGTCTCCGGCAGTCAAGCCTATGCCGGCCTGCTGTTCTCGTTCCTGTCGTTCTGCGACGCCATTCCCTCGGCGATCAAGGTGTTCAACTGGAGCCTGACGCTGCGCCAGGGATGCAGACCTCACTGTTCTTGAAGGCAGGCCATGTGACCAATCCGAATTTATAGTTCAAGCACAGCTTGATGCTGTGGCCTTCGTTGTCGAACCCGGTGTTTGACGCCAAACTCGATGGTCTGGTTCCAAGGTCTAGATAAACATATTCGGGTTTCGGTGACCAATGGTCATCGAATGATACCGTCGGGCCTTTGATGAGGCCCGGACGTTTTCGCAAGCTTACGTTACGATGAAGGAAGACGCCGACAATGACAAGTGCGGAGAAAGAGTGGCGAACTGAATCTGATGTGCGCCGTGCGAGCCGTCGCTGTCGAAGGAGAGTGCGCCGGTCAAACTGTTGTAGACAATGTGGTCGGTGGTAGCATGTGCACTCCTTCCGGTGTGGAACGCTGCGGAGGGAAGCGTGCCGACGTGAAGCCCTGCAAACACGGTATGGTCGAGGTGGATCTTGTCCTGGGTCACATCGAAGTCGGTAATCTTGTCGACGTTGCCGGCCTTGAGGGCAGAATGGAAGATGAAGACATCCTTGCCCCCATTTCCGGTCAGGACATCTCGCCCGCCCCCGCCTTTGATGACATTGTTGCCAGCATTGCCCTCGATGGTTTGAGAGAATTCATTTCCCGTGAGATTAATGGCGGTGGTGCCGGACCGGCTCGTGGTCGCGAGATGCTCGATCTCCGAGCCGGCCGAAAGCGCATAGCTCACCGATGCCCGCACGGTATCGTTGCCACTGCCCTGCAGTTCCACCACCTTGTCGCCGGTGTTGTTCACATAATAGGTGTCGTTGTAGCCACGGCCGATCATCGTGTCGGCGCCCGTTGTGCCGTGAAGTACATCGGCACGGCCGGTGCCGTGGAAAACATGATCGCTGGTCGACGGCACTGTGCCGGTCGACGGCAGGGTGCTGGTTGGGGGCAAAGAGTTGGCCGGCGGTAGCGTGCTGGCCGGAGGCACTGTGCTGGACGGCATAGCATTGCTGGTCGCAGGGATGCTTGCGCCGCTTTGGTTATGTTGCAAGAAAAAAGCCTTTAATGCCGCCGAGTCTCCAAGAGCCGTATCGCCTTGCTGGGAGCCCCAAGCATACGCGTAGTCGAAGGCGGGTGACGGAACCAGCTTGGCAAAGTGGTCCATCATGGTCTGTTCTTGAGCTGCGGTGGGCACGACATATTGGCCACCCGTGTCGGTTTTATAGTTGCCGCCGCCAAACGCCTGGTAGCCTGGAATCATCTGGCTCACCGGGATGCCCGCTGCCTTGGCGGCAGCGACGTATCGGTCGATCATGTTGTAGTCGACCACGCCACCCGTTCGCACAGGATAGGCATCCACCCCGTAGTAGTCGATATGCGTGTTGGCGGGATTGTAGGTATTCGAAAAATCCGGGTTCGCCGACGTCCCCAAGCTCATCATCGTGATATAGGTCTTGGCGCCTGGCAAATGTGAATGAATCCAGTCGGATTCTGCCATCAGATTGGCGGCGCTGGCGTAAGTACCCCACTTGCCGGTCGGGTCTGGCTCGTCAACAAGGAAGAAGCCAAATACCTTCGAATTGCCGATGAAGGGTGTGACTTTCTGGATAAAAGACGAGGATGCCCCGTTGACCTCGTTGAGCCAGACCAAGCCTTTCATGCCGGACGGCAGTGCGTTGAGCTGGTCAACGGATGAAACGTCAGCCAGATTGAATCCGGCCGTTGCGATGTCGGCGCCCGATCCGCCTGACGTGTAGTGGAGAGTTGTCATGCGCTTTCCTTCAAGTGATTCGGCGCCCGCCCCCTGCGTCGTCGTAGTCGAGGGATACATTAGCGCCAAATCACATACATGCACCCATTGAGAGATTCGTTGATCAATGGGAAGGAATGCGCTGGCGGCCCCCCTCTATTCAGCCATTCTGTGGATTGTGCTAGGCTTGGCCTATGCCACGGAGTGCGGTCTGCAGTTGTTGAGGTTCGATCAATATCGTGAGAACGGCCTGGGTGCTCGGCTTCGGACCACCGGCGCATTAGGCGAAGCGGTGTGTATCAGTCTTTAACAACTATCGGCGGCCTGGTCCCGTGATGGCGGTGCGCTATCGAAAGGCCTTCAAACCGGCACGTCAAGCCTTTACCTTCTCAAGGACGAACAGCCGTTCGCAGGATAGCAGTGGGAGAACGCTGAAGGAGTCCGTCAGGGCGAGCCCGACTTCTTCGAAATCCTGTCGCGCAACGTCAAGTCTCACGGGATGGGGTGCGGAAATTCCTCCGGTAATCATCTTTCGCAGCTTCAGACGTATTCGCTGGAAACGAGTTGTCAGACCGTAGGATACGATTAGCCGATAGCTGGAAATGCGCGCCAGTTCATTGATAATGTCTCGTCTGAGATGGGGCGGAATAAGATGGATGAGCCGGAGACAGACTACCGTGTCAAAGCTCTCGTCGGCGAACGGAAGCTTTGTCACATCGCACCGGATGAATCCTCGAAAACCCGGCTGACCTTCGTACGAGGTCTTTGCCAAAACCATCATTTCCATTGAGATGTCCGCGGCGAGCACCTCGCGACCTTGCTGGCTCAGCACCTGAGCCAGCTTCCCGGTTCCACAAGGGACATCCAGCAGTCGAGACGGACGCGGGCTGCATCTCTCCAGCGCCTTGCCGATGCAGCGCTGCTCTCTTCGGGCGATGATGTACGATGCCAAGCTGGAGAGCTTCAAACGGCCCTCATACCCCTTCAGGTACCAACTCGCAATGCTTGGATCTTGGTACTTCTGTTTGGTTGCAAGCTCATAGCTCGCGACCTCGTCGTCGTAATTGACAGGTTCAGTGATGGGTGCGTTCGATACGGCGCGAGCCATCTTCAAATCCTCGATCATCGGCTCACTTTCGCTTTTGTCTTCTCTTGTCCGGTGTTCGTAACCGCTTTGCCAAGGTTCAAACTACCGTTGGCTCGCGATGCGCGCGATTGGGCGCGGCTCGGAAGTCAGCAACCCGAAGGCGTACGTTGCGGAAGCGAGGCTTCCAGAACGCGCAATGTTTTGCATCCATCGAACGGATGAAGACTTGCCCGGAGTTGACGTTACCGTGCTTGCCTCACGGATGCACCGCGGGAAATTCCCGATCGACCTTTGTCGGGAAGTGGGAGGAACGGAAAAGCGGATGGAGGAGGAATCCAGAAAATCGGTGAAGGAAACGATGCAGTTGGAACGCCAGCACGCAATCGCGGCAACGTCCGTTTTCGATGATTTGGCGACTGACGACTTTGAGCTAAAACGCGATAGCTGCAAGAGGGGTTTCGAGCCACCTGGCCAGCAGCTGACTGCCAAAGAAGGGACCGGCAGTCATGGTTTAACCCGACGCCTGTCTCACGCAAGCGTTTGGGCCTTGTTTATTTACGCGGCGGGTGCCGGGTTGACCTTCGTAACCCAGATCGCGATCGCCCGTCTGGTGGGCGCGGCGAGCTTTGGAACCTACACCTACGTGTTCGCCTGGATCACGCTTTTGTCTTATGGCTCGACTCTCGGTTTTCACGTGGCCGTATTGCGGTTCGTGCCAGCATATGAGGCAACAAACCAATTTCCGATGGCCCTCGGGTTCATCCGTTTTGGATCCAAAGCCTGCATCATATTGGCAATTCTGATCGCGGCGGTTGGCGCGCTGATCGTGGTGGAGTGGCCTCACCATCTGGAACCGGAGCTTGCCATCAGTGTGTTAATCGGCTTGGCGACGCTTCCGCTAATCACAATCTATCTCACCGGCGCAGGCGTCGTGCGCGCCTTTGGGGGTGTTATTTCCGCACTCCTGCCCGAGCGAATTGTCCGTGACGGACTTATGCTCGCCCTGCTCGGCCTCGCAGCTTATTTCACGCCGTGGCGGTTGGACGCGACGGCGGTGATGTGGATGCTGCTGATCAGTTCAGCCACCGCAGCCTTCATAACGGGTGTCAGCGTCTGGCGCCTGTGGCCCGCTGGCCTAAGTGCCGCGCCGCCGACCTATGCCTTCAAGGATTGGTGGCCTTCGCTTCTTCCCATCATGATCATGACATTCGTGGACGTTCTGATGAACCGGACGGCTGTGGTGCTGCTCGGAAAAATCGGCTTCATAAAGGGGGCCGGGATATTCGGGGTCGGATCGAACATCTCGTTGCTTCTCACTCTACCACGTGTTGCGGTGAGCACCGCTTTCGCCCCGGCTATCTCGCGCCTGTTCGCGCGTAAGGATTTGACGGGACTCCAAGCACTATTCGCAAGAGCCACAATATTGTCCTTTGCGGGCGGCGTGGCGCTGGCGCTTCCACTGCTCGTGCTTACCGAACCGGTGTTGCGTGCGTTTGGAGGTGAATTCACCTCCGGCGCGCTGATAGCTCGGATTCTGATAGTGGGACAGCTATTCGCGGCGGCAGTAGGGCCGCAGCAGCAACTCTTGACGATGACAGGCCACGAGCGCGCCGCGGCTATACTGATGTCTGTCGCGGCACTCGTTAATGTCCTTGGTTGCATCGTAGGTATCGCGTTGAATGGAGCTGTTGGGGCAGCCATCGTCACCAGCGCGACGGCGGTTTTCCTGAGCGTTTGTCAAGCGATCTACATCCGCTCCCGGTTAGGGATTCATCCCGGATTAATCTGGGCGATCAGACATGTGCGTGAAGCCGTGATGGCGGGTCAGTTGCGCTAGCAAACCAATAAAATGGAGTCGATGGATGCTCATGGCCGCAGAGGGATTGACGACAAAGTTCATCGGAAAGACGCGGCAATCAGTGGACGTTTTGCGAACTGATGGGCTTGGACGATTCCTTCAACTCTCGGCCTTGTCGCTAAGCGAACCGCTTAGGTTTCAATGGCTTCGTCGTCGTGTTGCGGCCGATGCACGGCAAGCATTGACTAGACTAAAGGTGGCAAAGCGAAGCCGCGGCTTGTTTATCGATTGCGGCTCGAACATTGGCCAAGGTTATAAGTTCTTTTCTCAGTACTTTACGCCAGACCACTATGACTACGTCCTGATCGAACCCAACAAAAATTGCTTTTCGTATCTTTGCGCTTTGTGCACTGGGGAAATAAATATTGAGATCATCGGCAAGGCGGCCAGCGTCAGGGACGGTCAAGTCGAACTATTTGGCCCCCCCGCGGACCGGGCGGAGCCCACTCACGAAGGTTGCTCGATTGTCGCGGACCACAATGGAAGTCTGTATCAGTCAGAGAGGTTTGCACCGGATCTTGTCGAAACGTTTTCACTGTCGCAGATGATTCGAGCAAAGCGTGATCTATACGACATTGTCATTCTAAAGCTCGATGTTGAAGGCGCTGAGTATGACATACTCGACGACGTTCTCAGCTCCGGCACACATCGTGATATCTTCGCGGCATATGTAGAGTTTCATTCTCTGTATGTGCGGGGTTCCGAGAAAAGACGAAAACAAGTCGTCGAGCGCGAAATAGTACATGCTTTCTCGGATGCAGGCACTCGCTTCAGAAGATGGATATAATATCCCTGGTGAAGGGCTATCTCTTGGTTTGGGTTGAACAATGATCCTAGAGTTATTCGGGCCTTCTGCTGCCGGCAAGACGACCTTGGCGTCTGAGTTGATGCGCCTTCTGAAAATTCAGGGATACACCGTCGTATTACAAATCGGGGATCGCCGGCATCCGCTCAAAAGAGCCGCCTTAAAGTCATTTTCGAGTTTGTATTTGAGGTGGACAGGACAGCGATCTCCGGCTGCGGAGATGCTTGAAATGTTTCCGCCTAGGAACGAACTGTGGGCCATTCGTCTGAAGTGGCATCTAGAAGTTCTTATCCGGGCTTGGAGTATAGCTCAGGCGTCCGATGACGTTATTTCAATTTTTGATCAGGGAATGGTTCAATCCGTCTGCTCACTCATTTTATTCAGCGGCATAACCGATCGTGAGAGCTTGGCGCGCGCTCTTGATTTAGCGCCTAAACCGGACCTGCTCATCCGATTACAGGCGCCGAGAGAAGTTCTAGAGGCGCGCCTTCGGGAACGCCGGCGTAACCTTGGCATCATTCAACAGCTTCTCGAAGTCGATCTACAGAGCAGTCTCGATCATATTGATCACGTCAATCTCGTGGTCGAGCAGCTTGAATCACACCGACTTCCCACGATTTGCGTCGAAAGCTTGGATCCAAGCGGCCTCGCAACCGCTGCCGAAGTTATAGCACAGCAAGTGCGCGAAAGATTTCACGCAGCACAGGCGAGGTCCCTCGTCATTGGTCCTGAAAGGGACGCGGATTTCAATCAGACGGCGCATCACTATCATGTCTGACATTGGAGAAATTGGTCCGCTCATTTGCAAAAGGCGCAACCGCGCGAAAGTGGCGACATCATGTGACCTTAGCTCGCCTTCGCCTGGACGCCGCAGATGGTAATCCGAAATGTGCTCTTGGCCTGCGGTGTGGTGATGTCGTACGCGACACAACTCACCGTACCCATAGTGCACACCGGTTACGGCGAAACATTCCTCGTGCTTTGGATACTGCTCTCGATTGGACGTATCCTTGGCGGCGGCCGCATGGAAGCCTCGCCCGTCTTCGCCAAGCTCGCCGGCTTTTGGGCACTTATGGCACTTGCTCTGGGCCTGGGCATTATCGTTGGGTACCTGACCACCGTCCTGTATCTGTCCCCGTTACTGCACGACCTGCTAGCCTATCTCTTGCTTGCCAGTGTCACCTGCCTGGCCGCTGCTGAGCCCGATGCCGCTCGCCATCTTCGCGATTGTGCCTGGTGGGTTGTCGCAATCGCCAATGTTGGCCTTGCCATTCAAGTGGCACTTGGCTGGGGGTGGATCAGCCAGTCCGGTGTCAATCCGTGGTACTGGGATCGCTTCTGCGGTTGGTCAGATAATCCAAACCAGCTTGCACTTTACTGCGCGCTCTTTGGACCTCTGGCCTTGCACCTTGCAACGACCGCGACCAACCGCTGGGGAAGGTTCTTAGGGCTCTGCGGCTTGATCCTGCCGTTCTATGTCGGCAGGCTGACCAAGAGCGATACATACTTATACACCACGATCCTGACGGGTCTGATGTTCCTGGGATTGCGGACGCGGACGTGGCTCAAGACCGGCGGTGGAAACTCAAATCTTTCCCGCCAAATCGGCCTCTTGTTCATAATCGGCTTACTGCCGCTGGCAATGGCAATGACCCCCTATGTCGTCACCGGGTTCGACAGCGCCGAAGCGTTCGCCAAGAGCCTTACGAAGGACAAGGGCGGTCAAGCAACCGAGGACACTATGGCGCTTCGCCTTTACCTCTGGAGCGAGGCAGTGGACAAGGGCCTTCGATCGGGATCGCTGGGGCTGGGCCCTGGTCCGCACATGGAACGCCCCCCTGTCAGCAACCAGCAATTTCTGCCACACCCATTCGAGGCGCACAGCACATTTCTTGATCTGTACAGTCAAGGTGGGTTCATTGCAGTCCTGGCGTTGATGTGGATCGTCGTTTCTTCCGCCATATCCGCTTGGCGCGCGAAATTTGACGCCCTGCTAGCCCTTTTGGGTTCGATCATCATCTTCAGCATACCGCACTTGATCATACGCCATCCGATCATGTGGTTTGCACTCATGATTTGCCTGTTTGCGGGGAGTCCACGGATTACAGCCGCAGCGCGAATCTCGCGAGACGGCTTGTATGTCGGCAAGCGCGCTCGCATCTTGCATGTCGCCCAAGAGTGACCTCAGTTTTTGGAAAACGACATGCCATGAAAACAGATACCTAAAGCGCGTCGCATGAAACCGTTTCAACGCGACCCGCATTCTTACCTTGGCCAGGAAAGGAATAGCAGATGGATGCCGATAGACGGGAGAAAGAGGATACTTCGTTCAATCCCAGGCTGTTGGACTGGCTGGTATGCCCAATGACCAGGAGCTTACTTGCCTGGGATGCAGATGATAAGGAACTCGTATCGAAAGCCGCCGGACTTGCCTACCCGATACGCGATGGCATTCCGATCATGCTGGCGTCGGAGGCACGAGCGATCACCTCCGCAGTTGTCAAATCCAGTGCCCCAAGCCGAAAACTCTAGGCCGCATTCCGACGCAGGCACATGAAGGAAGGTGTGCCGCAGGATATCGCCCCCTTTGTCGACGGACCTCTCCGTGCTTGGCCATCATCCCGGCAGTACGGACCACGTTGACACAGTGCGTAGCCATCTGACCTTGTTCGCCGCGGCGGCTTGTTGCCAGAACACGATTTGCTTCATTCGAACAGACGAGGACAGTGGGCAGGGCTCCTCCTAGCGTTGGCTTCGCGTCATGAGCGCAGAGGAGATGAAGCGGGCCCATGAAAGAAGACCCGGAAGCCAGCAACATTGCGCGACGGAGCTGCCGTGCATGTTCGGGGAGGGTGGTATGAGCCCGCATCTGGTTTGCGTGGGAGGTGAGGATCACCTCCTGAGAATTCCCTTCCTGCTGTCCCTGCGCGAAAGAGGCTTTCGGGTCACCGCGGTTTCGAGCAGTGATGGTGCCGCATTTGCGCCTCACGGCATTGCACATCACCAATTGAGTTTCGACCGCTTTGCCAGCGGCAGCGCAGAGTGGGGCACCTTGCGCGCGGTACGCAAATTGCTGTTGGAAATCCGGCCGGACATCGTCCAGAGTTTCGATACCAAGCCGAATCTTCTGACACCCATTGCGGTACGAGGGCAGCTTCCGGTCATCCGCACCATCAATGGACTTGGCTGGACATTCTCCTCGCTGGAGCCGAGGGCGTTGGCCCTGCGTCCGATTTTTTGCTGTCTGCAGGGACTGGCCTCCATCTGGACAGCCGCGACCGTGTTCCAAAATCGGGACGACCAGGCTTTCTTCGCACGCTACCGGCTCGTCGGACGCGGCAAGGGGCGACTGGTCCACAGTTCTGGAATCGACGCGGATGCGTTTGCCAATGCGCGGGATCGCGGTCCTTCGGCGACGGCGATGCGCGAAGAACTTGGGCTCCAGTCTGCGGAAATTGTGATCTTTGTCGGTAGACTGACCCGCCAGAAGGGAATCCCGACTCTCCTTGAAGCGGTGCCCCGCGTCCTGCGCGAGAGGCCAAACGCACGTTTTGTGCTTGTCGGCCCGTGGCAATCCGAGGGCCCGTTTGCCGTCACCAAAGCGGATATTGACCGATACGCACCTTATGCAATCGCCCTTGGACCGAGGCGGGATGTTCCAGCACTTCTTGGCATGGCTGACTTATTCGCCTTTCCCACCCAGTATCGCGAGGGCGTCCCGCGCGTCCTTCTGGAGGCTGGCTTGGCTGGATTGCCGATCGTGGCCTCAAGGATGCCCGGCTGCAACGACGTGGTCGAAGACGGGTGGAACGGCTATCTCGTCCCACCCCGCGATGTGGCAGCCCTCTCATCCAGAATAATTGAAGTTCTGTCTGATCGCGCGCACGCGAAGCTCATGGGAGGGCGCTCGATCGGATTTGTTAGGGAGCAATTTGCGCTGTCCCGTGTCGTCGACCAGTATTGTGATCTGTACGAAAGTGTTCTTGATGGCCGAACGCCTGGTAAGCCTTCACATTCGCCCCCCGCCATCTCGATGACGCAGGAAGCAAGCCGACGGTTGGATGAGGCGCGGCAATGATCCGCGACGCAATATTGGCGCTCGCCGCCGCGATGTCCCATGCGACGCAGCCCGCCGCTGCGGGATTGCCAACAGGCCACACCGAATTGTTTCTGACGCGCCGGCTCGTTCTATTGATCACGCAAATTCCAATCAGGACGATTGCGACGACCGTCCGCCAGCGAGGGGGCTAGCATGTGTGGGATCACTGGAATTCTCCTGGCCCCAAACACCGCCGATGCGGGGTCGCTCAGGGCAATAGGACAGATGACCTCCGCTCTTCGGCACCGTGGGCCGGATGGCCAGGCGGTATGGACGAACCGTGAAGCCGGTATTGCTTTTGGTCACCGGCGCCTGGCCATCGTCGATCTGACCGAGGCCGGCCGCCAGCCCATGCAATCGGCGAGCGGCCGCTATGTCATCACCTTCAATGGCGAGATCTATAATTTCCAAGATCTGCGCCGCGAATTGGAAGGCGCAGGCCACTGCTTCCGCGGAACCGGTGACACGGAAGTCATGCTGTGCGCGATCGAGAGCTGGGGTCTCGAGGCGGCACTCACGCGCTTCGCCGGCATGTTCGCTTTCGGACTTTGGGATCTGAAGGAACGGATACTCCATCTCGCCCGCGACCGAATGGGCAAAAAGCCGCTCTATATCGCCTCGACACAAGAAGCGCTGCTCTTCGCTTCGGAGCTGAAGGCAATCAACTGTTTCCCGGGGTTCAACCCGGAACTCAATGTCGATGCGGCGGCGATAATGCTTTCAAAAGGGTGGGTGCCAGATGACCATTGCATCTGGCAGGGTGTGTTCAAGCTGCCGCCCGGTTCGGTCCTGTCCGTGACGGCAGCGGATTTCGCCAATGCCCGCGGCGCTTGTGCGCTTGCCCATCGCACTCGATACTGGTGGTCGCTGGCCGACGTGGCCTGCAAGGCGCGGCGGGAGCCGATCGCCGGCAGCGACGAGGAACTCACGAGCGAGCTTGACAGTCTGCTTCGCCTTTCCGTGCGCGAACGAATGGTCGCGGACGTGCCCCTTGGCGCCTTTCTGTCGGGTGGAATAGACAGCTCGACCGTCGTCGCGCTGATGCAGGCGCAGTCCAGCAGGCCCGTGCGCACCTTCACCATCGCGTTCAGCGAGGCAGGCTTCGACGAAGCGCCTCATGCCGCTGCGGTTGCACGGCTTCTGGGCACCGACCACACCGAGCTTAACCTTTCACCAGCCGAAGCGCGCGACGTCATTCCGGAGCTGCCGCGCGTGTGGGACGAGCCGTTCGCCGATGAATCGCAGATTCCGACGCTTCTGGTGGCGCGGCTCGCCCGCCGGCACGTTACGGTAGCGCTGTCGGGTGACGGCGGGGACGAATGCTTCGCTGGCTACTCCCGGCACTTCATGGCAGCCCGCCTGAGAAAGCTGCAAGGGCTTCCAGCACCATTTCGTCGGATGGTGACGGCGGGGATCGGTTTCCTGGCTCGAGCCTCGCTGCACGATTTCGCCGGCAGGTTGCCGTTATCGGAAAATGCACGGCACGCGTTGCGAAGCGACCGCTTGAATCGCCTTAGCCACCTGCTCGAGGCGACAGGTGAGGATGATCTGCTTCGGCGTCTAACCGGGACTTCGTCCCAGAACCTGCTTCATCATCAGCCACCGGCGTCGCGCTCCGGCTTGCCGCAACTCGACGACATGTTGTCCCGTCTCCTGTTCGACGACATGACCGGTTACCTGCCGGGCGATATATTGGTGAAGCTCGATCGCGCGACCATGGCCAGTAGTCTCGAAGGTCGATGTCCAATTCTCGACCATCGCGTCGTCGAATTTTCCTGGCGACTGCCGAACCACTTGAAGGTTCAAAATGGCAAGGGCAAGTGGATTCTTCGTCAGTTGCTGGGCCGCTATTTGCCGCAACGGTTGATCGATCGGCCAAAACAAGGTTTCGATGTTCCGATCGGAGCCTGGCTCAGGGGGCCTCTGCGCGCTTGGGCAGCGGACCTCATTGCAGGAATACGTCTGTCGGGCGACGGGATGCTCGACTCCGTAAAGGTCGATGCTTGCTGGCATGCTCACACCAATGGCGAACGGGATCATGCTCGCGATTTGTGGCCGGTGCTGATGTTCCAGGCCTGGCATAACGAGGCCATGCGGCCATCGAATCCGGCAACCTGTCTTTCTCACGAGATCGAAATCCCAGGGGCATGACATGGAAGGTTCCATAGCCAGACGCGCCAAACTGCCGCGTATCACGCAAGACGCTGTACCGAGGTTCGAAAACGACGCTGGCATGCGGCGACCGCAGCACAGGCGCGCGGAGGCATTAACCCCTTTCCATCAACTCGTTATCGTGATCGGGAGACTGAAATGGTTCGTGCTCGCCATCGCTCTGCTGGGTGGCATCCTGGGCGGACTTGCGGGGCTCGCTCGTCCTGTGTTGTTTGAGGCGACCACGCAGATAATCATCGATGCGCCAACCAGAAATACTTCTGCTGGCAGCACGGATTCTGTTCAGGACCTGGTGGATTCCAGCATTGATGACCATCTGACGATGCTCTCGTCTCAAATCCATCTGCGTCGAGTCCTGGAGGCTTTGCACAGGGCGGAGGCGCCCGACGCTGCTGGGAAAACCGGCTCCAACGCCGTTTTGGGCGGTCAGCGCAATACGGGCTCGTTCCTGAGCGGTCTCATGAGCCGGATGTTGTCGCTGGGCAAGCCCCCAACAGGCAGTCCCGAAGCAGCGGATGCCGCCGAACTGAAGATGCTGAGAAACGGAATGAGCGTTGGACAAGAGCTTCGGTCGCGGGTCATCACCATCGGCTTCACCGATGTCAATCCTGCACGTGCTGCTCTGGTCGCGAACACTTTCGCCCGGGTCTACATCGACAATCTCATAGAGGAACGTCGTGCATGGGATCAGACCGAATTGCAATCGGTGGTCGCCAGCCTGCCAAGAGTACAAGGCGATCTGGTCGATGCAACTGATCGTCTGGAGACATATCGGCTGACCCATGGGGCCGTCGATCAAAGCGCGGCAAACGACGCGGCCAATGAAGCTGCGGAGCTCAACCGGCAGATTTCCTTGTCGAAAGCGGACCTATCGACCGCCGAATCGCGCCTTCACCGCATCCAGGAACTGCGAAGAACAGATGCGCCGCTGTCGGCGGTCGCTGCTGAAATCGCGTCACCGGTCCTCGCCGCTCTGATGGCCCGTCAGTCCAATGCCGGCGGAGACAAGGGACTGAGCAATACGATCGATCAGGAGATCGAGCAGGGTATCGCTCGGCAGAACGCGGAGGCAAACATCTATCGCGCCCAGGTTGCGGCGCTGGAGGAGCGTAAGAAGGTGCTCGATGCAGTTGTCACTGATACCGCCAGCCGCCTTTCCGGCTTGCGCGCGCTCGAGCCGCAAGTAGCCATCGTAACGCAACGCTACAACGACCTTCTCAGCCGGCAGCAGGATTTGATCCGGCGCATTGCGGCTCCGTCTCCTGGCGTCTCGCTCTTCTCGGCTGCATGGCCGCCGGCAAGTCCCAAGACTCTACCATGGGTTTTCCTGGTTCCTCCTGGAATGGTTGTATTCGGTCTCATCGCCGCCGCCTTCGTCCTGGCGCGCAACCATTTTAACAAAACCTTGCGCAGCGAGGCCGAAGCCGAGGCCGAGCTTGGGATCCCCTGCGTGGGACTGCTTCCCAAGATATCGAAGCCGCACGCGAAACAGCTTCGGCATCTGATTCTGGGCCAGCAGAACTCGCCCTTCAGTCGCGCCGTGACCTCCGTTCTTGTCACCGCGGCGCCACCTCTGGGGAGAGGGCAGCAGCATATCATTCTCGTAACGTCCAGCATCCAGAATGAAGGCAAGACAGAGTTGGCGTGGGGCCTGGCACTGGCGGCCACACGGCTCGGAGGACGGGTCCTCTTCCTCAACCTTGATGGCAAGGACGTGCGGCTCACGAACGAGTTTCGTGGCGAATCCAGCACCGCCAAGGCCCGTAACTCCTTTGGGGATTATGTGAGTGACCGCTGCTCCCTGCAGGATGCGATCACGAGAATGCCGGAAATCGGCGTCGATCTTATGAGCGCACCAGCGCCCTCGGATGATCTGTTGACGCTTCTGTCCACGGTGGATAGGTCTCGATTTACCGACGAGCTGCTCTCGGTTTACGACGTCGTCATCATAAACGGGCCCTTGGGGCTCGGCGGGCCAGAAACCAGGCTTCTAAAGCGCTGGGCGCATGCAGTGCTTTTTGCCGTTCGTTGGGCCAACACGCGGCGCAGTATTGCGCGCGGCGTTCTTGGCTCACTGCAAGCCGGTGGGTCGGTAACCATTCCCGTAGCAACTGTGCTTACCCAGGTTAATCTGAAGAAGCATGCCGGCTATCGGCTCGGTGATAGTGCCGACCTCCTGCTGGCGAGGATTTGATGAGGCACCTTCGCCCGCTCTCATGGTGCTGCAGGAAACCAACCGCGGTTCCAAGACCGGGCCTGACCTAGAACGATCATTGTAATTATACGAGCGCCAGGATCCGCTATCTCAGCTAGAACAACGTTGGCACGCGCTCGTCCGGGAGTGGCACTGGAAACGCCATGACCCGAAAGAAGAGGCCGTCGTAACAACTACGATCGCCGGCGCGCTTGCCCTGGGCATTCACCATTGAGCCGGCCGGAAGCGCGTGTCCTTGGCAATGGGTCTGGAGAAATGAACGGCGTTGCCCTTCTTTTCGGGGTGTCGTAACCGCCCGTGTTTTGTGCCCTTAGGCGTGGATGAGCGTTTGCCCTTCTCGGCTGGCGAGCCTTTGATGAAGTTCCGGTACCATTCCACAAAACGCAGCGCGCCGTCCTTAAGGGCTGCCGCCGGTGTGAAGCCGACAGCTTGGCGAGGATCGTTGACGTCGGCGTGGTCCCAGAACGTCGCAGGGGCGAGGGCACATTGACCCGAAGGCGTGGCGGCCAAGGGCCATCTCGATGGTCGCGATCAAACGGTTAATCACTTCGGGCGGATCATTGCCGATATCGTAGATCCGATGCGGCGCCGAACTGGTGGCCGGACTAGCCGCGCGACCGTCCCAACCCGGATCCGCGCGCGGCGTCGTCGCGAGGACCCGGACCACCCCTCGACCATATCGTTGCTATAGGTGAAGTCTCGCATACGTGCCAGCGTTCGCTATTTCGATCGTTCGCTCCTCGGCGATGGCGTGGGTGAACGCATAGACCGCCATGTCGGGCCTGCTCCAGGGACCGCAGACGCTAAAGAACCGCAACCCGGTGGTGGTAAGCCAGATAGATGGCTGTACGACAGCGCCGAAGGCCCGAGACTGCACCATCAGTCCCATGATCTGCGGAACGCGGCCAGGAGAAATGCCGCTGCGTTGCCACGGATCTTCGATCGCATGGATGTCGGCGGATGTTGGCACCCAGCGAAATCGCCAGTCCTATGGTAAGACCGAAATGCGTCCCAGAAGAGCCACCAGTTCCGCTTGGCGCTTTGTCTCGGTCTTTGCGAACAGGGAGGCGAGCTGAGAGCGGATTGTCGTGCGGCTGAGGTGCCAGCTGCGGGCGATCTCCAGGGGCGCGTCGCCTTGCGCCAGGCGTAACGCGAGCTGGGTCTCCGCGCTGGTCAAGCCGAACATTTTTTGCAAGGTCTGAGGGTTCGCCGCCGACGTGTTTTCACGGTCAACCAATGCGACGATGCTGGTCCCATCCGGTGCGATGGCGCCCGTCTCATTCAGGATCACTGGCCTGTCGCCTCTGCTCCGGATTACCACCCAGGACAGGGAGCCTGGATGGAAACGGACCGGAACGTTCGCGACCAGCCGCCTTAGTCCGGCAGAAATCTCGCCGGCCGTATCGGCCGCTTCACCCTGCCGCTCGAGCGTGTCTTGAGCGGCTTCGTTCCATTCGATTACCTTCTTGTTGCGGTCCAGCATCAGGTAGCCACAGCCGATACGGTCAAGCATGCCGGTTATGGACTCCAGGCTGCGTGGTCGCCGGATTCTGAAGTTGGCGTCGGACCGATCCGGGAAATGTGTCGAGTCCGCGTGGCGCGGCTGTCTCAATACAATGTATTGGTTGCTTGCAACCGTATCGTTGTGCCTATGAATAACATTCATCGCTTCCATCCCAATAGTGATTGATTGCGACTTGAGCAAATTTCCAGATATTACTTTCATCGCGCATCATTTTGAATCAAACCGTGCTCCTTTGCCTTCAATTCGACATAGCTAAGAACCCTTCAGCATTTCTGTTCCGCTGCAGTCGTTGAAGCACGCTTTCCGATGAGCCCTTCCGAGTATGATTTTATTCGTCGGCTAAGGCATGGCAATCGAGCAGTGGTATTAGGTTGCCCCTTCTCGACCTAGTCTCGACGGGCTAGACAGAAGGTTGTAGATTGGCGCATGCGTTCATACCTCCGTGGGCTGAAATCGTGGGTGTCAGGCCCCCCGTTAACTCACGTCGCTTCCTTATCGGTGCTGGCAGTCTCGATAATATTCGAGACGACAAATTCAATACTTGTTGGGCAGGACGGGGCGTTTGTCGCGTTAATTCCCGCTATACTTGTGATTGTATACTTGGAGGGTCGTGTGGCCGCGATCGCTGCGACGCTCTTCATGGCCGCAGCCGGCTTGGGGGCACGCCGAGCCCTGAACGCTCAGCTATCTGCTGAAGACTGGACGCGCGCCATCTTCCTTCTTGTCTCAGGTGGCTTGATCGCCTTTATGTTTCATCGCCTGCGACAAGACTTGCGCGGGGCGCTTGAGGTTGCGGAGACAAGGCTCGCCGCCATTGATGCGACGGAGACCCGCTATCGTGGCGCTTTCGAGCGCGCAGCCATGGGTTTTGTAAACACCAATCGACGGGGCGAGATGCTGCTGTCGAACAGCCGCCTTCGGGATATGACAGGCTACGGAGAAAAGGAACTCGCCCAGCTAAACCTAGAGGAACTCATACATCCAGACGATCGAGATTCCGTTCTGGGGCCGCTGAGAACTCTGGATCGTACCGCTTCCTTCGCAGCGGACGTCCGTCTGTTGAGACAGGACCGCACGACATTCTGGGCCCGCCTGGCCCTGTCGTCATCCCAGCCTGATGAGGTGTCCAGCGAGAGCGTTTTCGTGGTGGTCGACGATATTTCCGAGCGACGAATGGCACGCGAGGCGCTGCGCGCCCAGAAGGAATGGCTTGATCTCGCTTTGTCCGCAGGGCGCTTGGGCACGTGGCGTGTCGATCTCGAGGACGGGACAGTCACCGGCTCAGGTAAGTTCTGGGATATTTTCGGGCTGCCCCCGGCTCCCATCCGCCGCCTGGAAGAACTCTCGACCGTTGTTCATCCGGCCGATTGGCCCAAGCTAGCTGCCTCCGCTATACCATCGTCGGCTGTGAACTACGACATCGAGATTCGTGTCCGGCGGTCGGATGGCCATGTGCGCTGGATTGCGTTGCGCGGACGGCAGGAAAAACACGGCGATGGTTCGTGGCGCATCGGGGTGGCCGCCGATCTGACCGAGCGTCGACAAGCCACGCTTCTGCGCATCGCGGTGAAGAAACGCGAGCTCGTCATGGCCGAGGAGCGCCATCGGTTCAGCAACCTGTTCCCTGTGATTACGGCCTTGGTAAATATGATCAATCCGCCAGAGAACGACGTTGCCAAATACAAGGAAATGCTGATTGACCGGATACGCACGCTGCAAGCGACGCACCTACTTCTGTCAAGTCCTGCCAGCATGTCGGGGTTGCTTCACGATCTCGTCGCCCAGGAGTTGCAGCCCTTCAAGGAGACTCGCGACATAACCATCAGCGGACCCTCCATCACCGTACCAAGTGGCGCCGCCGAGAGCTTTGCGATGCTTCTCCATGAATTGACGACCAATTCCGTGAAATACGGTGCGCTGAGTGATCCACGAGGTAGGCTCGAAGTGAACTGGCAGTTCGCATCCGACGGCGCGGGCGACGACGTCGTCTTTGATTGGGCAGAATCGGGGCGGCGGAAGAACTCAAGCGTCGGACGCCACGGCTTCGGTTCCATGATAATCGGAGTGGACGGAACGCCGATTGTCGGCCATTCGCCCAAATTTCAAATATCGGAAGATGGACTGCGATATTCGTTGCGGCTATCGCGGAAGGAACTTGAATTCTGAAGCGCGCATCTTGCCTGGCATGCATCAGGTCGCGTTCTTCAACGGCCAGCTTTGCAGCAAAACCGCTGCTTCGGTGCGGTTTCGCGCCCCAAGCTCGCGCATAATGGCAGCGACATGAATTTTCGTCGTCGCTTCGGCGATATCCAGACTGCGGGCGATCTCCTTGTTCGAGTATCCCTCCGCCATCAGCTTGAGGACGTCCTTCTGCCTCGATGTTAGTCTGTCGAGATCGCTGGCGCCCACGCGCCGTCGCACCAAAGATCTTTGGGAAGGCGGAGATATCTGGTGCTGTCCTTGTCCGGCAGACGTTCGCGACAGAAGCGCTGGAACATAGATACGGCCGGCGAGGATCTCGTTCACGGCGAACAGGACTTCCTCGTCTTTCTGTGACTTTACGATGTAGCCGTGAAGCCCGATCGAAAGTGCCTTGAGGATCTCCGCGCGTGAATCATCGGCTGAAACGATCGCGAAGCGCGTGCTAGGATAGGCAGACAGAACGTCGCCTAGCAATTCCTGATGGAACAGGCCCGGCATGTTCAGATCCAGAATCGCGAGATCGATCGAGGCTTGCTGTTCCAGAAGACTGACCACGGCATCGAAGCACGCGGCGTCGAATATTTCGACACCTGGAATGCCTGCCGTCAGTGCCAACCGCAAACCGAAACGATACAACCCGTGATCGTCGGCGATGACGATCCGATACATTGCACTACCCCAACAACGCTTACTCTGTCTGGCAACCGGGCGTATACCAGCCCGCTAAAACTCCACTACCCTGAGACGCACGGACCCGTGATGGGCCTAAAATCGTGGCCAACCATTGGTCGCTGCATCAGTAAAATCCTCGGGACAATCCACCGATGTCCCCGCCCACAAACATCATCACTTGCTAATATGTATCCCAAATAGCGATAAACTTCAGCTATTTTTTATAAACCTTTCGTGAGATGCCGTGCCGGACCAGGGTGTACCTCACAAGCAGATCCTGATCGCTTGTTTGATACCGCAAACGCGTTGGATCACTCCCATTCGAATGCAGGACGACGCTTATCCGGAGTGGCCGTACCATTCAGCATGCGATGTTCGGATTGGCTTGAGGGGGCGACTCTCCGAGCACCATTCGGCACCTGCTCGTGACGATCATGTCCGGGCTGAATGAACTGGGAGGATCGGATGAAAGCGGTGATTCAATGTGGTGGAATGGGGACACGCCTGCGGCCCTTTACATCGGTCTTGCCGAAGCCCTTGATGCCGATTGGAGCCCGGCCGGTTCTCGAGCTGCTTCTGAAGTGGCTGCGGCGCAACGGCATAGAAGAGGTTTATATCACGACCGGATATCTCGGCCATTTGATCCGCAGCGTCTGCGGCGACGGATCTCAGTGGAATCTGAAGATCCGATATACGCAGGAGATGGAGCCGCTCGGCACCATCGGACCTCTCTCGCTGATCAGAGATGAACTGAACGATACGTTTGTCGTGCTCAATGGCGATGTTCTCACCGATCTGAGCCTCAGCCGCTTTGTGGCTTCGCACCGCATGCATAAGGATCCGGTCACGATCGCGACTGCCTGCCGCCTGATCAAGATGGACTTCGGCGTCATCGACGAGATCGACAATGCGGTTCAGCTCTTCCGGGAAAAGCCGACACTCTCCCATCTCGTCAGCATGGGAATTTACTGCATGAACCCGGATGTTCTGAAGTTCATTCCTTCCGGCATTCCGTTCGGGTTCGATGATCTGATGCTGCAGATGATGCAGGGCGGCACGACCGTGCATGTGTACAAGCACGACGGACTCTGGCTCGACATCGGTCGCGTGGACGACTTCCAGAACGCACAGGCGATTTCCTGGGAAGACCAGTCGACTTCAATCGAAGTCGCCGCCGCGGCAGCATGATCCGGATTTAGAGGCCGAGTCCGCGGATATTGGTTCAGGAGGTCAAGATGCTCTTAGTGAGCGCCCCGATATTAGGCGTACCGGAGAAGCTAGCCCTCTCAAAGGTAATTGATAGCGGCTGGCTGACCATGGGAGAGCGGGTACGAGCTTTCGAAGAGGCCTTTGCCGACATCCATGGTGCGGAGGATTGCGTTGCGGTCGGCTCCTGCACCGCCGCGCTTCATCTCATCCTGCACGCACTGGGGGTCGGCCCTGGCGACGAGGTGCTGGTTCCCTCACTGACCTTTGTGGCGACAGCCAATGCGGTGCTCTACGTCGGGGCGACCCCGGTCTTTGTCGATATCGAATCGACCGACGTGCCCTTGATGTCGATCGAGGAAGCTGAAACGCGGTGCACGCTACGCACTAAGGCGGTTATTCTCGTTCACTTCGCGGGCTATCTCGCCAATCGGGAACAGTGGCAACGGTTCGCCCGTGCCCGAGGGCTGCATATCATCGAGGATGCCGCGCATGCCCCCGGCTTGAGGGAAGTGGGCACGTTCGGCGCCGCCGCGGCCTTCAGCTTCTACGGCAATAAGAACCTGACAACGGCGGAAGGGGGCGCCGTGATTGCTCGTGACCCGGCTCTCCTCGACAGGATTCGGCAAGCCCGCGGACACGGGATGACCACCGGGACACATCAGCGGTTGAACAGCCGTACGCCGCAATATGATGTCACCATGCTTGGGTTCAACTACCGCATGGATGAGCTGCGGGCGGCGATTGGGCTGGTTCAACTTGAGAACCTGCAGGAGTGGAACGAAATCAGGCGTATCCTGGCCGTCTTATACCGCCGCCTCATCGCTGAACGTTGCCCGGCTGTGACAATTCCGTTCGCCGAACCCCGCACGTCTGCCCACCACATCATGCCGATCCTCCTGCCGCGCTACGCAACGCGGCAGGCCATCATAGACGAACTGCGGACGCAGGGGATCCAGACCACGATCCACTATCCGCCAGTGCACCAGATGACGTTCTACCGCAGGCTTTTTCCCAACACCAATTTGCCCCGCACCGAGGACTTTGCACAGCGAGAGCTGACAATTCCACTGCATCCCCAGATCACTTCACCTGTAGCCGAAGCGGTTGTGACTGCTCTCGCAACCGCGCTCGACGGCTGCGCAAGAGCAGGAACCGCGGCATGAATGCGTCGGATCTATCCCTTCACAGGCCTTCTGTTTCAAGCTCCGCGCATGGCTTCGCAAGACGTTCTATCGACCTCGCGGTCGCAAGTCTCGCGATCGTCATATTTGCACCACTGATGCTGGTGATCGCGCTGGCACTTCTGTTGGAAGGCGGCCGTCCCGTCTTGTTCCTGCAGACCCGCGTGGGGGCTGGTGGCCGGCCCTTCCGCATGTACAAATTCCGCAAGTTCGGTGTGGGCTGCGGCCCCCATGGCCACCCTCTGACCGTGATGGGCGACAGCCGCCTGACGACGATCGGCCGGTTCCTCGCCGCCACAAAGTTCGACGAGCTGCCGCAGTTGTGGAACGTCCTCAAAGGCGAGATGGCGATCATCGGTCCGCGCCCCGAGAGCCTGGCTTTCGCCGATTGTTTTCGGGGCGGCCTCGAGGCCGTTCTACAATACAAGCCTGGCCTGCTGGGCCCGGCCCAAATTCTTTTCCGCCACGAGGCGCATTTCTTTCCTCGATCCGTGGATCCGATTCTGTTCTACCGGGAGGTCATCTTCCCCGCCAAGGTCAGGATCGACCTTTCCTATTATCCACGGCGCACCATCGCCTCAGATATCGCGTGGATGGCGCGCGGCTTTCTGGCTGTTGTCAGCTGGGCTCCATCGCCGCCGATTGACGTCTGAAACCCACACGGGAGCACCGCAGGTCAGCCAAGGAACGCGCAATCATGAGCTACAATGGCAAGAAAGTTCTGGTGACGGGCGCGGACGGATTTATCGGGTCGCATCTCACCGAAGCGCTCGTCTGCAACGGGGCTGATGTCACGGCCCTAGCGCTCTACAATTCCTTCGACAGCCATGGCTGGCTGGACGATCTTCCGGACAGCATTCGAAGCCGGCTGAAGCTCGTCCGCGGTGACGTCCGCGACAGCGCGTTCCTGAACCGGATCATGCGTGGTCAGACCGTCGTATTTCATTTGGCCGCCCTGATTGCGATTCCATATTCCTACGCGGCTGCCCAGTCCTATGTGGAAACCAACATCCTGGGCACGGTGAACGTCCTCGAAGCGGCGCGTCAATGGGAGACGGAGCGCGTTGTGCATACCTCCACGAGCGAGGTTTATGGAACCGCCCTGACCATGCCTATCCGCGAAACTCATCCACTGCACGGACAGTCGCCATATTCGGCATCCAAGATTGGCGCCGACATGATGGCGGAGTCCTACGCGAAGTCGTTTGATGTTCCCGTTGTCATCCTGCGGCCGTTCAACACATATGGCCCGCGTCAGAGTGAGCGAGCCATCGTGCCGACCATCATCCGCCAGGCTCTCGACCCGAATTGCCCGGCGATCATGGTCGGCGACACGAGTCCGATCCGCGACCTGACCTTTGTCGAGGACACAGCGGCAGCATTCCTGACCGCGGGTTTGGCCGGCCTGGAATTCGGCCACGCCTACAATGCCGGCAGCCAACGCGCCGTGACCATCTCTGACGTGTTGGATCTTGTCCTCGAAATGAGCGGTTCAAAAAAACCGGTCCATCGCGACGAAAACCGTTTGCGGCCGCAAAATTCGGAGGTTCGCGCCTTGCTCGCGGATTCCTCGCGCTTTGAGAGCGAGACTGGATGGCGGGCGCAGACGAGCTTGCGCGACGGGCTTGAGCGAACGATCGCATGGTGGCGGGCGCGGTTTAGCGAAGGCCGGGTACGCCGCGAAAAGGGCTACATGACATGACCCTGCTCCGGCGGCATTTTCTGGTGTTGTTGCTGATTGCCGGTGCCCTGTCTCTGGGTGTCTACATGAGCGGGGGCCGGGAAAGCGGCGCAATGGAGCAGTCGGCCCTACCGGCAGCGGAAAACCTGCCGGACTATCTGCGTCCAAAAAAGGATCCGGCATCTGGCACCATTTTCGTGCGGATCACCAAACCCGGAATCCTCGGCTCAGGGATCACATGCGGCAGGGACTATTGTAGCCACCGTTATTCAAGCGCCCAGGCGTGGAATGCGGACCAAAGCCTTTTCCTTATCGCCAATGGTTGTGGGGGCATGTGCTTTCTCGACGGGCGTACCTATGTTCCAATGTTCCGCCGCGATCGCTCGACCGAATGCGAATGGCATCCCAAGGATCCCAATCTGATGATTTGCGTGGGTGGTCGGCGGATTTCGACCTGGGCGCCACGCACCGACCACGAAGAGGTGGTGTTCGTCTCGTCAGCCTATGACGATCTGCAGTTCGGGCCGTACAAGGGCAATCCGAGCCTCGACGGCAACCGCATTGCGGTGCTTGCGACGCGCAATGACGGCAAAGCGGTGGTCTTTGGCTACGACCTCAGGCTGCAGCGGAAGTTTGCGGATATCGATCTGGCCCAGCTTCCGGGGACCACCCACTACTGCTCGATCTCTCCGTTAGGGATCAACATTCTGTGTTTCCAGGAATTGCCGGACGGTAATGAACCGAGCTTCATCTTTTCAATTGATGGCGCCTTGCGCCAGAAGTGGGCGGAGCATCATCGCCCCGGCCATGGCGACATGACGATCGATGCCGACGGCAGCGAAATCTACGTCGGCATAAGCAAATCGGATCCGGACAAGTATCAAGTGATCAAGCGGCGTTTGGGCGACGGCAAGGTCACCGCGCTGATGAAATATGGCGAAGCCCAGCATGCGTCCCTCAGATCCCTGGACAGGCCCGGCTGGGTGTTTGTCAGCTATGCCGGGATACCCGCCGAGGTATCGAAGCACAAGGATTGGGCGCCATATTCGCAGCAGGTCATTGCGCTGCGCACGGACGGCAGCGGGGAGGTGCGCCGCATCGTCAACACGCTGAATGCTCCGTTTGACTACTGGAGCGAGACGCATGCCTCGCCGTCTCCAGACGGCTCACAGATAGTCTGGTCGAGCAATTGGGGCGTTCCTGGGGGCCCGGTCTACGATTTCGTTGCCCGTGTTGAATGGCCTCGGAGTTGATGTCGACGCAGGAGGAGATTGTCGCAGATGGCCTTCCCTAAACGAACCACTCTTGCTTCAGTTGCCGTCATGTGCCTGACATCGATGGCTGTCGCCGGCGATATCGAACCTTATAAGCTGTCACCTGGCGATGCCGTCGAGATCGGGATAGCGTCAATTGCGGATCGAACGCAGCGAGCTGTGGTCCAGATGGATGGCAATATCGCGCTTCCCGAAGTCGGAATGGTCATGGTCGCAGGCCTCACGGGGTCCGAATTGCAGACGCGCATGCAAACGCTTCTGCCGACCAAGATTTTTCATGTGCGCCTGCCCGACGGCAGGGAGCAAATGGTCGTTATCAAGCCAGACGATGTGACCGCAACCATCGCCGATTACCGTCCGATCTATGTGATGGGCGACGTGCTTACCCCGGGACAACAGGCCTATCGTCCGCTCATGACCGTGCGGCAGGCGCTCGCCGTCGCCGGCGGCTTCAGCCTTTTGCGGTCACGGGCGGGCCAGACCGGACCGGATCCGGTTGATCTCAGGCGAGACTACGAAACATTGTGGGGTGACTACACCAAGGACTATTTTCACGCCGCCCGGCTCCGCGCCGAACTTCAAGACCAGGCGGATTTCGACACGCAGATACCACAAGGATCACCTCTGTCTCCCAGTATAGGAGCAGCGATCGCCCAGGCCGAAGGAGATGGGCTGAAGATTGCGCTGAGCGATTTCCAGCAGGAGCAGGCTTTTCTTGAGAAGGGCGAGAAGGACACAGCGGATCAAATCGAGGTGTTGCAGAAGCGCGAACAGGTCGAGGCCGAGGGCGTGAAAGCGGATCAGGAAGACCTGGCGCGCGTAACAAAGGTTTTTGAGTCAGGTAACCTGACCAACAACCGGCTCGCCGATGTCAGACGCGCCTTGCTTCTCTCTTCAAGTGGCGCGCTTCAAACGTCGGTCGAACTCATGCGGGCGCGACGCCAGCAGGAGGACTATGTCAGGCAGCACGAGCGCAACGAGAATCAGAGGAAGATCGGTTTGCTGATCGATCTGAAGGATACCAACGCGCGGCTTGCCGACGTCACCACCAAACTCCACGCTGCCAGCGAGAAGCTGCAACCGACCGGGGCATCCGCCCAGCCATTGCCGATTGCCGGTGAAACAATCCGGGCGCAGGTCACGATCGTCCGCAAGATGAGCGAGGAGTGGCGCAAACTAGCGGCCGGTGAAGATACGATTGTGATGCCGGGGGACACCGTCGAGGCCAGGTTCAGCACTGATCTGCAAAGCGCGGCAGTCCAGTAGGCGGCCTCGATCGCGGGCCGATAACGATGGCTCGGGGCTCACTGCTTCGTAAAGGCCATCGAACGCAACCGATCGGAAGATCACGGCAAGACCGAACTCCAGGCTCAACGGTTGCGGAAGTGAATCCTGAGTCGGGAACCGGCGTCTGCGTCCGGACGGGCGAAACGCCGCCGAAAAGGATTGTGGCGGTGCCGATCTGACTTGCAGCATGCGACATGCGCAGCCATCCATCTCACTTGAAATGGCGGCTTCTTCCCGTTTTCCACCGATTTAATATGTCAATTCCACGTTTCTCGGGCCGCCGTCACGATTTCGCTACATTTGGGCCAAAGGGCACATAAGTTAGCGGGGCGTAATATGATACAGCGAAGAGGGAACGCCCCTGAAAACCGAAAAACTGTCCTTGGCCGGTAAGGCCAGCGAGCTTGCGCGACGATTTCTCATCAGAAGTCACGAGCTATGAACCCCGGCGGAAAACTTTCGCCCGACCTGCGTGCCGCTATGCTGGGCTCCGCGCCCGCGCTGGTAGGCGTTGGCGCGTTCTCGGCGGTCATAAACATTCTCGCGCTGACCGGCTCCGTCTATATGCTGCAAATCTACGATCGCGTTTTGCCTTCGCAAAGTGTTCCGACACTTGTCGGATTTACGATCGGTATGCTGGGCCTTTACGCCGTTTATGGATTGCTGGATTTCGTGCGGCTTCGCCTGCTGGTTCGAATCGGCAATCGCCTCCATAAAACTCTGCAGCAACAGGTCTTCGCTCTCTCGCTTTCCCTGCCGCTCCTCGGCGGGCAGAATGCGAGCCGGCTGCAGCCGCTTCGCGATCTTGATCAGTTGCGCGCCTTCCTTTCCGGATTGGGGCCGACTGTCATCTTCGACGCTCCGTGGATACCATTCTATCTGCTGGTCATCTATCTGCTGCATCCGTCGCTCGGTCTGCTGGCAACGAGCGGTGCAATTGTTGTCGTGCTGCTCACCGTGATCGCGGAAATCCTTGGCCGCGGACCAGCCGCACGGGCGTCTGAGACACTCGTATCGCAACGCAACCTGGCCGATTCCGGCCGCCGCAATGCGGAGGTCGTGCGCGCCATGGGCCTTTCCGGGCGGCTCGCCGGGCGCTGGAGTGAGATCAATCACGCATATCTTGCGCACCAGGAGCGGCTCTCCGACATTGTCGGCGCCACTGGCTCACTGTCGAGGGCGCTCCGTATGGCTTTGCAGTCTTCTGTTCTGGGACTTGGTGCGTATCTCGTGATCGGGGGGGAGGCTTCGCCGGGTGTGATCATAGCATCGTCTATATTGCTCGGCCGCTCTTTGGCCCCAGTTGATGCGGCGCTCGCCAACTGGAGAGGGTTTGTCTCGTTCCGGCAGAGCTATTCCCAACTGACGGCGGCGCTCGCCGCCTTTGGCAGCCGCGGCGAGCTCATGCAACTGCCACGGCCAGAGGCGATGCTGAAGGTCGAGGATCTGACAATAGCGCCGCCAGGCCAGCAAAAGCCGACCGTGACCAACGTGAGCTTTCATTTATCCTGTGGGGCCGGGATGGCCATTGTCGGCCCAAGCGGTTCCGGCAAAACCACACTTGTGCGCGCGTTGGTGGGAGTGTGGCAGCCACTGCGCGGAATGGTACGATTGGACGAAGCTTCGCTTGACCAATGGGGCCATGAACAGCTTGGCGCCTATGTCGGCTACCTCCCACAGGACGTTGAATTGTTTGACGGAACCGTTGCCGACAACATTTCGCGATTTGGCGGCGCGGGCGACGCCAAGGGTGTGCTCGCAGCCGCCAGGGCCGCTGGCGTCGACAAGATGATCATGCGTTTGCCGGATGGTTTTCAAACACGCGTAGGCGAGGGAGGCGCAGCCCTGTCGTCCGGACAGAGGCAACTCGTCGGGCTCGCCAGGGCCCTTTATGGCGATCCATTCCTTGTCGTCCTCGACGAGCCCAATTCAAATCTGGACGTCGACGGCGACGCCGCGCTGGCCGGGGCGATCCTGGCGGTGCGCCGGCGTGGTGGCATTGTCATCGTTGTTGCCCACCGTCCTTCTGCCCTCACCAATATCGATAGCGTACTTGTCATGGCGAATGGGACGCTTCATTCGTTCGGCTCGCGCGAGGAAGTCTTGGCGAACGTTATCCGGCCATTCCCCTCCACCGCAGCCCGGTCTGCATCGGCCGTCCCGATGCAGAAAGGAATAAGCGGTCATGCGTGAGGTACTATCCTTTGTCTGATATTACCCTGTCGACATGCGCTCCGATTGGCGATGGAAACCGGAGGTCCGGGGCGAATGCAGTCGATGCGCGGGACGATATCCGAGCCAATCTCATTCTTGGCTTGGTGATCACGGCTCTGTTGATTGCCGGCGGAGGGCTTTGGCTGGGTTTGACCAACATCGCCGGCGCGGTGATTGCGCCTGCCACCGTGGTGGTCGAAAGCAACACAAAAAAAGTCCAGCATCTGACGGGCGGCACGATCGGAGGCATCTTCGCACAAGACGGGGACCATGTGCGGGCTGGCGATGTGGTGGCCAGGCTGGACGACACGCTGACACGGGCCAACCTGCAGATAATCAGTGAGGATCTCGATCGCACGACCGTTCGTCTTGCCCGGCTGGAGGCAGAGCGACAAGGTCTGCCGGAAATGCAGCTTCCGTCCGGCCTTCGGATGCGCATGGGCGATCCGCAACTAGCAGCGCTCGTCAGCGGCGAGCGCGCCCTGTTCGAAAGCCGTGCAGCTGCGTTGACGGGACAGAAGGCGCAATTGCAAAGCCGCTCGAAGCAACTCGAACGTCAGATCGATGGCCTCAAGGCGCAACAGACCGCCGAAGACCAGTCCGTGGTCCTGCTGGACGGGGATCTTGCCGATATCCAAGCGCTCTTCTCAAAAAAATTGGTGCCCAAGGAGAGACTGAGCAACGTCAGATTGGATGCCACCCGGGCGCACGGAGAGTCAGGACGACTCGCGGCGGCGGTTGCTGAGGCGCAAGGCCGAATCAGCGAGACCGAACTGCAGGTCCTTCAGCTCGATGAACAAAGGCGCAGTGAGGTCACCAGCGAACTTCGTGAAACGGAAGCCAAGCAGACCGAACTCAACGAGCGCCAGGTTGTGGCGCAAGACGAGTTGACGAAAACGAGCATCCGCGCTCCGCAATCGGGCACGATACAGGAATCCTCCATCCACACAATTGGCGGCGTGATCGCTCCTGGGGAAGTGCTCATGATGATTGTCCCCGACGCCGACAACCTCGTCGTCGATGCGTTGATCCCCCCATCGCGGATAGATGACATTCGTCCCGGTCAACGGGTGTCGATCCGGTTCCCGGCTTTCGATGCCGGCACGACGCCGGCTTGCCAAGGATCGGTCAAGCGCATTTCGGCGGACCTGATCAAGGATCAACAACACCAGCTCTCGTATTTCTCGGCACGCGTCGACGTCGAGAACAAGGCGGCCTGCCTGACCGATGCCAAGGTGCTGAAACCGGGTATGCCGGCCGAGGTTCACATCAGGACCGACGAACGCTCGGTCTGGTCTTATCTCCTGAAGCCTCTTACCGATCAGATGTCGCGGGCTTTCCGCCAATGAGGCGGCGAACTGTTGGAAGCGAGCCGCAATTATGAGCAGCTCTTGCTCTTAAGACGCGGTGAACGTCCTCCGCCCAACGCGTAGTATGGCACGCGCCGCCCGCTCCGCCGTCACGGGAATCTTGGTCGCAACGCTCTCCTGCGGCAGGACGTAGGTGGCCTTAAGCAGCCTCTCCTAGGAGAGCAGTTCGCGGATTCGGGCATGTGCCAATGCGATTTCGGCCCACAGGTCTTCGCATTCCTGCCGGCGGACATCCAGTTGGATCTGATCGGATGCCCGGTGCAGCGAAAGCTGTGAAAAATTGGTGGTTCAGCTTATCGGTCTCGGCCTCCCTGGTGAGGGCAGCCAACCTTCGGCAACCTGCCTTTCACCGCGTCGCTCCATTGGAGCCTGAATCTAGCGATCTCATTCGAGGACTCGCTATTTGCCTTGATGTAAGCTCCAGTCGCGACTGGAGGCTCTGGATTTCAGAACGCAATCCTCGGATTGACGCGGACGGCCTTCGCTCTCCGCATCCTTGCCCCTCCATGATGCGGGCGGCAGCGCTGGCTCCGGTTGTCTGAACAGTTTCCCGCGAATGATAAGTGGCGTTCCGCCGGATTTCGATCATTCGATTGCGCTGGTGTCGTGTGTGACGCCGGGAGGACCCATGCGCTTCATCAGCGACGCCCTCGCGGTTGGGAAATGTCGCGCACCCGCGAACGGGTATCTAGCTGCAGTTCATCGATGCGGCGCATCAGCGCGAGGTCCTTGGCTGACACCGGCCGCGCCTGGTGTGGGAAGGTCGTGGTTGCGGTCGATTATCGCTTTACGCTCAGCATGCCGGCCTTGATAAGCGCGCATTCCAAAAAACAATTCTCCAGTGCCAGCTCTCCGATCTTGGCGTGAAGGGCCTTCAAATCCACCGATGGCGCCTCGGCGCTCGCAACGCTCGAGCCGAAGACGCCGGCGGTGCCGTCAAGGAGTTGCGCCTTCCAGGCTGTGATTTGGTTCGGGTGAACATCGAAAAGCTTAGCGAACTCGGCCAGCGTCTTTTCGCCCTTGATGGCAGTCAGAGCCACCTTGGCCTTGAAAGCCGGTGTGTGGTCGCGTCGCGTGCGCTTCGTCATGGTCTCTCTTGATTCGCGGCAACCACGTTGCCGGTGTCCAGATTCCCAAAGCCAGCTCTGTCCCCATGACTTTCGCGTCCCCAGACAGATCAAGCGGCCCGACAGCTCTGGGTTGGGGCATCAGGCGGCCGGGCCTAACCGGCTGTTGGGGATGTGTCGTGGTTGCCGGCTGGGTCAAACTGCGCCTCGGCTGGCGGCCGCGCATCATTCAAACGAACACTCTTCGCCGGGGCGGGCTGCCTCAGCGATTGCGCAGGCCTGCTGCCTGGAGCTGCGCCCTCTCGGCCTCTTCGGATTTCAAGCGCGACATTTCAGTTCCGATTAAATCGGCAGGCTCCTCCAAACGAACGATCAGCCCGCAATCAAGGATGGGTAATGTGGTTTTCGGCGATAAGCCCGGATTATGCTGGCTATTGGGGACGAGGCCATGTGCGGTATTGTTGGAATCGTCGGCCATTCGCAGGTTGCGCCGCTCATCGTCGATGCGCTGAAGCGGCTGGAATATCGCGGCTATGACTCGGCCGGCGTCGCCACCATCGAGCATGGTGAGCTTGGCCGCCGCCGCGCCGAAGGCAAGCTGATCAATCTTGAGCGCCGGCTCAAGGACGATCCACTCGCTGGCACGATCGGCATCGGTCACACACGCTGGGCGACGCATGGCGTGCCCAACGAGACCAATGCGCA
>NZ_QGGH01000012.1 GCF_003148495.1 Mesorhizobium loti | reverse complement strand
CGGTTTCACCCGTGCACGTCCATCCTTGGATGGCTGTCCCGGGCATTACCCCGGGCGTTTGGCTACTATGGCGGCTCCGTCGCCCTACGGGACATCGGAGAGATGCCCGCTTAGGCGATCCCGTGTTTACGCGATCAGTGAGAGACGACGTGGTTAGGTGGCCCGTTCAATCATTGGCCCCTCGACGAGGGGTGAGCCGTGCGACCAAGTTTAGGTGGGTCTCATGGGGTACCCCACCCTTCGCACGGCATGACGCGTCAACCATTGCTGCGTCACGACTCGCATAAAGTCTCTGATCTGGGCTTCACGCAATCCAGCATTCACCATGCACGTCTTGCCCTGACGTCCCGATGGCCTACAATGGTTTCGGCCCGGATGACGCCTTTTCCCGGCATGCTATTGTCCCCTGCCGGTTTCCCGGTCGCAGCCATTTCTGGCCAAGGTAAGTCGGGTGGGCATCAGGCAGTTCTTGGTTTCCTGAGAAGTCTCCTTCACTCAATTGATCGCGCCGACACGGCGCACCCACAAATTGCGGTTCTGACACACGGCGCGCAGATAGAAGCTGGCGATTCCGAGTGTACGGGCACCAACTTCGGAGTTCCAGCAATAGAAACCACGGAAGTAGAGATCCGGCTCTCCGTTCGGCAGCCTGCCCGCTTCAATCGGATTGAGGTCGTCGACCAGAAACAGGAAGACGTCACGATCAGACGCATAAAGCGTCGTCGTGTCCTTCGAGATATCGACATTGGGATTGTAGATTCCCGTCGACCAGTCGAGCACGCCGGGATAGATCACGTCACGGAACTGTCCTGATAGTCTTGTATGAAACGATTGCGCAGACGCGGCGTGCCTCCAGCATTGCGCCGGGAGATCCGCGCAGGGCGGAGGCGTAGCCGAAGCCCGGAGCGGATTTCCCGGCGCGGCGCTGATCCAGACCCCTTGGAGACGTGCGCCATGGCAATGATCGTTCGTGCTGTGCCTGGCCATCCTCCAATCCCGGCCGAGTTTCCCCTTCTCCTTTCCAATCAGATGCAGATCATCGAACCTGCCTTCGCTTATCTGATCGAGCAGGCTGAGTTGCGGGCGCACTCGCCGGAAACGGTTCGAACCTATGGCGAGCATCTTTACGACTGGTTCGACACGCTCGAACAATCGGGTCTGTCTTGGGACACGGTCGATGAAGGCACCATTCTGGCCTACCGCAACAGGATGCTCGAGACGCCGAGCCCGTATACGGGAAGGCCTTATGCCCGATCGACCATCAATGACAGGGTGCGGTCGGTCTGCCGCTTCTATGCCTGGGCGCATCGCCGCAACATGATTGACGAACTTCCGTTCAGCTATCGGGACGCGCCGCCGGTCAGAACTGCCTCAAAGGGCTTTCTTGCCCACGCGGCGGGCAAGCCCGCGCCGGGAAATATGCTGACGGTCTCAGAGTATGAAACCTTGCCTCGGCCGCTGCGCGTCGGCGATCTTCACCGACTGCTGGCCGCTCTCGACATGCCCTATCGGTTGATTGCGGAATGGGCGGTGACCAGTGGCATGCGACGGATCGAGCTGTGTGCGCTCACGGTGGATCAGGTGCCGCGCAGCGACAAACTGCACATGGAGGATCACCCGCTGGTGGGGATCCCGCTCACCGTCACGAAGGGAAACCGAAGGCGCACGGTCTATCCGCCGCTGAGGCTCATCGACCGCACCAACTGGTATATCGGAGAAGACCGCGCGGCGCTGATAGCGCGATTGCGACGGCAAGACCCAGACTACGTGCCGTCGAACGTCCTATTCCTCAACAAGCGTGGCCTGCCCGTCACCAAAGCCCGCGTGTCGGCCGCATTCGCGCGTGGCTTTGCCGCGGCGGGGTTGGATGGCTCTGCCCACTGGCTGCGGCACACCTTCGCGACGGTCATGCTGGTGCGGCTACAGGCAGAAGCGCAACGCAATCCCGATATCAATCCCCTGAAGGTCCTCCAGGTCCTGCTTGGTCACGCCTCGATCGAGACGACGGCGATCTATCTGCGCTGCGTCGAATTGCATGGAGACGAGATCGCCGAGACGATCGAATACCTCTACGGGCGCGTGATCGACGATGCGTAGTGGGCGCAGTCGCATCGACCGTCGGCTATCAGGCGAGGCCGCGCCAACGGTGTCGATCGAAAGCGGACCGATCGTGCTGTTCCGGGATGCGTGGGGCGAGCTGGTGCAACGGTTCGACCTCGGGCAACTCAATCTTCCGGCCGAGCTTGTTGCTCCCTACGCCGAGGCGTTCCGTGGACATCATACGGCGTCGTCACCTGCCACGCGTCATCAATGCTGGAACGCACTGAAGTTCTTCGCCCGCTTTCTCGCCGACGGCGGCAGTGTTCAGGCGCCGGCGAATTTAACGACCGAACTGTTCGGCCGATACATATTGTGGCTGGATGCCTTGCCTTCGCGAACCGGAAAACCCTGTGCTCCGGGCCTGCGTCACAATCGCTATCAGCCGGTCAAGCTTCTGACCGAGTGGATCGCGAGGCGACGGCCGGATCTGCTGCCGACCCGGCCATCCTTCCCCTTCAATCCGTTTCCCGGCCGGCATGCTCCGAAGGAAGGCCGCCGGCTGTCCGGCTCGCAGCTCAAGGCTGTCTTGCGGTCCTGCTATGAAGAGATCGACGATGCCTGGGCACAGTTCGAGGAAGGGCGGCGATTGCTTGCGGCTCCGACGGAGAGTGACGATCCGGATGGCTTTGAAGCGATGCTGCGGGAATTCCATCGCCTCGGGCATGGCATGATGCCGTCACGTCGTGCCATGCCGGATCGGTTCGGTCGCAGGTTACATCTTCATGGTGGGCACGACAGGTTCGAACGCCACCTTCATGCAACACCCGACTGTCTGGCGCCCTTCTTCATCGCCATCGCGATCCAGACGGCGGGAAACGTCGAGGCGCTTCGGCTTATCGACCGCGATTGCATCGAGCCGCATCCCTTGATCGAACATCGGACGATGATCGACTGGCAGAAGGGGCGCGCCGGTCACATGGTCAAACGCTCGCAGCGCCGATCCTTCGATCGCCGTCGGCGCTATGCGGCACCCAATCTCATCGACAAGCTGCTGAAAATGACCGCCCCACTGGCGGCGTACGCACCTGCGAGCGAAAGGGATCGGTTGTTCCTGATGCGCAGGTCAGGCCAGAGCATCAGCGTCATCCAGCGCACGACCCTCGAAGGCGCCATGGCTCGATTCATCGAGCGGGCAAACCGGCGTGTCGATGCATGGAATGCCGACCATCCCGATCAGTTGCGCATGGCGCTGCCGCGCTTCCACACGAGGATGTTCCGGGGCAGCGTCGCCATCGAGCATTACCGGGCATCGGGCGGGGACGTGCGCGCGGCGCAGACCGTGCTTAATCATGGCAGCGCGGAATTGACGGATCGCTATATCAGGGGAGATCAAAGCCGAGCGCTCCAGCACGAGACCATTGCGAGGTTACAGGCAATGATGGTGGCCTGGATCCTCGAATCCCCTGGCGAATCCGGGCCATGTCCGTCAGCGCCGGCTCTTGCCGCGGAGACATTTGGCCATCGCTGTACTGATCCGGTGGCAGGCGGGGAAAAGCTCTGTCCAAACTTCGGCGGCTGCCTGTCCTGTCCGGGCTTGGTGGTGCCGATCGATGCAATCCATCTCGCGCGCATCCTTCTGGCGATTGAACAACTGGAAAAGGCGCGCACGCGCCTCGACCCGCAGCGGTGGGCGCTGATCTACAAGCCCAGCCACGATCGTCTGGCCGGTGGCATTTTGCCCGACTTCCCTGCCGAACTTCATGGTGACGCGCGAGCCCTGATGGCCTCGTTGCCCGCCTTGCCAGCGCTGGAATGAAACCATGGTTCAGACAGCAACGGTCCTGCAAAATACTTCCGTCCTACCACGCTCGATCTCCTCGACGTCGACCTGGGATGACGACATATGGCGCTTCGATCTCACCCGGCCAGGCGTGACCGACAGCAGCCGGACGATCGGCTGGACATTCGAGCTTCCCGACGGCACCCGGTTCAGCGACCCGACATGGACGGCGCTGCGCGAAACCGTCAAATGCTTCCTGTGGTCGCTCAGGACCGACCCACCGGCGGGCAAGCGAAGACTTGGACCTGGTTCCCTGATCTCGATCTTCAATCAGATACGCGTTCTGATCTGCTGGATGGTCAGTGAAAGGTATGACTGCTTCGGTCAGCTTGATGCCAGTGCTGCCGGCCGGTTCATGACAACACTGCGAGAGCGCCCGGGACGGAAGGGCGAAGCGCTGTCGCTTGCCACCCGGGCCGGCTATCTGTCGATGCTGTCGCGCCTCCATGCCCAACGGGAGAAGCTGATTGATGGCGTTCCGAATGATCTTCGGAGATTCCTGGATGAACACGGGCCCCGACTTCCGCGCCTCGATCGGCAGGAGCGAGGCTTTCCCTACACACCCGACCCGGTTGCAACGGCGCTGATCAGCGGGGCCTTGCGGCTCATCGGCACGCCAGCTGACGACGTGATCGCGCTTCGCGATCTGGCGGCGGTTGCCTATGCCTATCGGATTGACGGCAAGAGGCCGACGCCCGGGGGCGAAGGACAGGCTCGCCGGATGCTCGACGACTTCACCTTCTCCACCTTGCCGAATGAAGACAGTCCCTGGCACGCGCCGGTCGTGCAGTTGAAAGGCATCCATGCCTTGATCGAGCGCATCTACGATGCCTGCTTCGTGGTGATCGCCTGGCTCGTCGGCGCGCGGGTCTCAGAAATCCTCGGGCTCGAGGCCGGATGCATAGAGCGCCATATCGGTCCTGATGGCCAGCAGGTCACCTATCTGCATGGACGGATTTACAAGATGGCGACAGGCGACGGTGGTCAGCCTCACCGCTGGATCGCACCCGAACCCGTGGTCCGCGTCATCGACGTGCTGGAGCGGTTGTCGGCACCCATCCGCAAGAAGCTTGGGACAGACAATTTGTGGATGCTGACGCGGGATCCAACGCTGCTGCGACAGCCTATCGGCATCCCACACAGTGGAGCCTTCGGCGGCCGGCTGAACAGCAGCTTTCGAACGATGCTCGACCTGCCGCTCCATCAAGGAAAGCCCTGGCACCTCAACGCGCATCAAGGACGGAAGACGTTCGCACGCTTCATCGGCAAGCGGGACAGGACAGGCCTTCATGCCCTCCAGGAGCATCTCGGGCACGTCAGCCGGGTGATGACCGACACCGCTTATGTCGGCACGGACTACGAACTCGCCGAATTGATCAACGACGAGATCCTGAAGGAAACGCGGGCAGCGCTGGAGGACCTTCTGACGGCGTCAAATCTGTCGGGCCATGCCGGGCGCATGATCGCGTCGCGATCACCGTTCCGAGGCCGCACACATGATGGCGACCTGGGTGGGTATATAGACTTCATCGTGAAAGACAGCGGTATGGTGCTCGGCGTGTGTGACTGGGGTTACTGCCTCTATCGCCGCGAACATTCCGCCTGCCAGGGTGATGATCATGGACCGAATGCGGTGCTCCGCACACAGAGCGTATGCGCCCGCTGCGCCAATTTTGCGGTAAGCGAGCGCCATAGAGCGGTCTGGGAGGATCGAAAGGTGCGCAATGCTCAGTTGCTTCGGCATCCTGCCCTCGACGATGAAAGCCGTGAACTCGCTCAAGAGCGCATCCTGGAATGCGATCGAATCCTCCGGGGGCTGGCTGGGGAGAGCGATAGTGTCCGGTGATAAAATGAGCATCACCCCCCAGCAGAAGCGCCGTGATGCCACTGCCCAGCGCCTGCGCGCGGCGCTGGCGCGATTGTTGGCACAGGAGGGAAGCGCGAAGCTGTCGGTCGCCGCCCTTGCGCGTGAAGCAGGCGTCGGGCGCAATGCAATCTACGTCAATCATCGCGATGTCATTGCGGAGTTGCTGCAGACAGCTTCGCATCAGATCGACTTTGCCGCGATACCGAAGGCGGCGCCAGACCCCAACTGGCACGCCGTCGCGGCCCAGTTAAGGGAGCAGGTTCGCAGGCTGGCAACGGAGAATGCGAGGTTGCTCAAGCGCGCGCAGGACGCCGAACTGGCAATTGAGCGCATCGAGAGAAGGGCCGCGAAACTTGATGCGGAATTGCGGGCGCTGCGGTCACCAGTGCATCTGCATGGGACGACGCCGATCGCCCGCAACGCCTGATCAGGCCGCCTGTTCATGGCGAGCCGATTGCTGCGCGTGCATCCAATCGGCCGCTTGTTGCGCCTTGCTCGCGGCCGTGAAAATGGCGCGTGCATCGTCCTTCAGCACCTTGATCCACGAGGCAATATACGCTGCATGATCGGCACGCGGATGATGGGCGATCCCCAGGTCGGCAAGGATAAGACCGCTGAGAATCTCCACGCAGCATTCCTCGGCGGCATAGGCCGCCGAGCCGAACCGGCCTGAGAGATCGCGGTCAAGCCGGTGCTTTGAACCGCTGGCGTGACCAGATTCATGTGTCCAGGTGCCATAGAACGATGCGGCATCGCGGAAGGAAGCGAAGTCCGGCATGAACACCGTGTCCGACGACGGAAGATAGTAAGCCTCCGACCCACCGAACACCGTCTTGATCCCGAGGTTGGTGATGAATGCTTCCGCGTGCGTGAGACGCTCGCTCTCCGGCAGCGTGTCGGCCGGGGGGCGCTCATATCCGTCGACCTGAGCGACATTGAACACCGAAAATGCCCGGGCGAACATCCGGCGGTGGCCACCGTCATCACTGTCATCGTCGTTGGTCGGCTCGGAGGAAGCGATCTGCTTCCACAGCACCACAGTGGTCGAGCGTTCTCCCTTGCGCACCTGAGCGCCGGCTTCCTGCCATTGTCGGTAGGTGCCCCACAGACCATCGTCGTAACCGACGGCCATGGCTGCCACCCAAAGCGCCACAGTATTTATGCCGCGGTAGCGTTTGCCAGACGATATATTGGTTGGCCGTGCAGCGCTCGTCCCGTTGTGGAACCACGGTGCGTGCCACTCGCCTGCACCTTGCTCGATTGCCGCGATGATCTCCGCCGTGACGCGGGTGTACACGTCTGCCCGATCTTGAGCCGCCATGATCAGGCCCTCCCTGCGCAGGAGGCGTCAGCGCTCAAGAATACAGTTGCAAAATGACCTAAGCCCGGCACTTTCCAGCGCGTGTCGCCGGTACCGTTGCCGGCGATCTTTTGCACGGCGTCCACCAGCTCTGAGTCAAATATTCTGCCGTAATCAGGGCCTGTTACCGCTCGCAGTTCCAGGCGTCCGTTCTCGATTTCCAGCGTCTTGATCTGCTCGGCGCGGTGGGTGAGGAGACCATGCTGAAGGTTGATCGCAGCGAGCGGAGCTGGAAGCTGGCGCAGATAGGTGGCCGGCGCGCCGACCAGGCTGGCGAGTTGGCCAAAACTCCAATGCGTGGGGGCAACAGGCGCACGCGCATCGGGCAGCATCAGCCTCAGCCGCTCCGGATCGTCGCGGCTGGCCTCGACGCGGATCAGCTCACTTTCGACGATGCGGGTCTTGCTGCGCTCCGATCGGCTCTTTACCGAATTCCGGAGGTCGGTAAGCGACAGGTATCGCTCGTCCGCCGGCCTGTTGAACCATTCTGACGAGACGCGGCCGATGCGCTGGCCGCGGCTGACGTCGACCTTGTAACCGGCACGCTCGTTGCGCATGGGCGTGTGAATTTCCATTTGTGTCATGGTTGCTGCTCCGCGGCGGACGCCGGGAGCCTCTCTCCCGGACCTTCACCCGCCGCCGCAGGCCCGCCCGCCCTCTACCTCTGCCGGCATCCCCGCCCGCCGCCAGAAGCGCCGGCATTGCGGTCGCGGCCTCGGCAAAGCTGATTCCCAGGAGGGAAGGCTCGGGCTTTAGAATCGACATGAACCAAATTCGGAAAGCTGACAGCTTGAGCGACCCATGCCTGAGCCGAAACCGCGCCATAAGCGGGGGTGCTGTCGTTGTACAGCGCATGCTGAGTGCTAGACAGGCCTACGTGCCCTCATAGGTACTCGATTGCTTCAAACCAAACGAGAACTTACGGTGAAGCTATCTCGGAAACTCCCTTGAGAGGCGCTTCTTTTGATCACACGGGTGTTAGATATTTTTCAGCGCCTTGTTCTCGCGCGTGTAATGCGAGCCTACAGTCAGCCCGCTGGCCTCAAGCTTCGGATCGAGCATTGATGTCGTGAAAATAATCTGGTGAGGAAATTTCGCCTTTGCCGACTCCTGAATAATGAGATGCTGGTAATTATGGCTTCTCTTCTGTTCCATCCCCTTGTCTTCGATGTTGTCCATCAGAAGAAACTTGGGATGCCAGAAATCGGCGTCGTAAGCCGCAGCCAATAAAAGGGAAAGTATCGCTGTGTTTTTCAGAACAACATTGCTACTTTCAGCGAAATTCATCTTACCGTCGACCAGCATAGCGTCATCCGCGAAATTAATTGAGAACGTGCTTGGATCTTCAAACGTATCTTCGCGCTTGAGATCCGCCTTCAATATTCGCTTGCCTATGACATCGACCAAATTCATCGCCTTGTTCACCCGGGCATAGGATGATGCTTCGAGGCGCTTAATTTTTGCTTCGAGAAGCTCGATCTGATCGTTGAGTTTGGCACGTTCGGCGGACAATTCATCGATACGCTGAAGGGTAGCTCGCAACTCCTCCAGGTATCCCCCCTCGCGTTCTAGGCGCCCTAGCAGCTTGTATCGTTCGGCCAGAAAGCTCTCTCGTGGCGAGTTACTGATATCGTATCGGGAAGAGAAGTCGGATACTGCGGAGGAATATTCTCGACGAAGCGCTCGGATTTCTGTTTGAGACTTTTCCGTCTGCGCTGCCTTGGTAGTTAACAGCTGCCGCGACTCGCGGATTTGCAACTCATTGTCAACCTTCAATTCAAAATACCTTGAACGCGTTTTATCTTCGTCCACGACTTCATGACAAACAATGCAATGCTGTGTATCGCCATCTGCTAGAGGTTGCAGACAGGCCGGGCAATACTGGAATTCAATGTTGCCTAGTTTCTCGGAAAGGTCATCAGCTGCATTGAGGGCAGCCAGCTGCTCTTCGAGATAGGCTACGAACTGTCCAATTTCCTCTTGCTCGTCGGCGAGATCAACGACGCGCTGCTCTCGATCTTGCAGGTCGGAGGCGAGTTTACGAAGCCGGCGCTGCATTTCCTGGCGCTGTGCAACAAAATGTTTTGACCGATCCTCTGCAACCAGATTGTCGACGTTGCGGATCTCGCCAATGACCCTATCCCTATGCGCCGATAGCTCTCCCATTCGCACGTTGAGAGCTGCAATCGAAGTTAATCCCTCGGTGCCTGGGAGCGACATTACTGTCGCTTTGTAAAGCCTGTCCTTGTCCTGATATTCCGCCTTCAGCTCGCGTACGCGGAGCAGACTCTCGTAGAGCTCGTATCCGTTCACACCGACGATCAGCTGGCCGACAGTGTCTCTAATCTCCCGAGTATCAAATGTTTCAAACTTAAAGAGCTTTCCCGGTGGTGTCTGTTGGTCCGCGTATAGGAGGCGGAGCACCTGATGCATAGTGATGTTCGAGTTACCAACGTTCGGCGCCTCGGGAATCCCGGCGGCACGAAATAGCACCTGCGTGAATGAAAGCTCGGTACTGCCCTGCGTGCGTCGGATGGACACTCGCTGCCAGTCGTCGATTCCTTTGGACAGCGACTCTTCGAGATCGCCATAATAAACCAAAATCGGCTCCTGCTTGGTGCCCACGGCGCGCTGAACAGTGATCGTCGATTGGTCCGTCTCGATTTCCATCCGCACTGCGGTGCAGTTTCGTGCGGCGTCTTTCCACCGATCAAACTCGCCGCCGAGTCCATAGAAGATGAAATCCGATATCGTTGATTTACCAGAGCTGTTCTCGCCGCGAATAATGTTGACGCCACGATGGAATACCTCGTCGTAAGCGACGTGTTTGCCATGGGTGATACGAACTCGTTTAAGAGCAAAAAAAGCAACCAATTTACGTACCAACCCTTCTTAGACCCGTCATTTCGCGCAATCCGCGCTTACCTCGGCCGATCGTTGTGAAATCAGCGATGAGGAATTTGAGAATCGGCTTCTCATTCGGAAGAACGAGCTGAGGTCCAAGCCATTCGGCCAGTGCAAGACCTTCATTACTGAGTTGATACCGGTCATTATTGACCAGGCCGACATCGACCAGACCCTTCCCGACAAGATTATGGAGAGCTTGAGCCTGAATGCCTCCCATTTTGCTGTAAAGAATTTGTGGAGAGGGAAGTTGAATGAACGTCTCGTCGGGCTTTGGAACACGCAAAGCTGCAAATGAACGCCGCACATCCAACGTCATTTGGGTTAGATGAAGAAGGCTCGGGTTTACGAAGTAGAAATCTGAGACGAAGAGACGGTCGCGGGTTGGTGCCTCGTCGCTCCAATTAGCGAGCAGTGCAAGATATCGGCGCGCTGTATCTACGACATCAAGCTGTGCATACCAAAGTCGATATGTCACGGCTTGTCCCACCGAATGTGGCAGCGCTCGGTAAGAAAATAGAGCGCATTCATTATCGTCTTAGCCGTAGCGTTGTCCGCAGCATATTTTGCACTTAGCGGCTCGACAATTTCGCTCTGAACCGCCTTTGATATCGTCAATCCGTCAGCGCCATTGCAGATAAGCGGATGAAAAATCAGGGTCTGAAAGCGCTGCTCGATATCAGCGAGTAAGTTCCTATAAGCGGTCGATATTGACGTCTTAAGACCGGTTCTGACAAAAGGTCGTGCAAATTTGTTCTGAGAATCGTTCGCGAACGGATATTCATGGTCTCGCCCGGCCGCAACCATCTTTGACATCAAATCTCGCCGGTCGGTCGAACTTGCCTCATCCAGACCATCGTCCCTAAACGTTTCCAGTCCCACTCGTTCATCCGGGGTAGTGATCGGAGCAAGTTTCCGAATCCGATGCCTAATACTCGTGTATATTAAGCTGTTCCTGTCATGCGGCTTACAGATACCTATGTGGTCTGCGTCAATCGGAACAGGCGTCGTTCCAGTCACACCGGGGTCGGCGCTCTTCGCGTCAACTACGAGGAACGTTTTCTTGGTCAGGTGTTGTTCGTGATAAACCAGAACCGTAATGGGCGTTCCATGACAATGGGATCGGAAGCTCTCATTGAGTTCCTGCAATTCGGCATTGTCATTCAAGAGCTTGTTCACATGAACCGACGTGAACCCTTGCACAAAAAACTTCAGAAGGTTTGCAACGCTAGAGCCGCTATGCGGTGTGGCGACGAAAAAAACCCCCACACAACCCTCGCCGACTCTACGCCAATCTTCGTCTGTCGACTCCTTTGCAGTCCGCAGTATTTGTTTGACCAGCAAGCCACCTAGACTGTGACAAATGAATATGATGGGCCGCTTGCCGAACTCGTAGCTTGCTAGTGTTTCAAGGAAGTTCTTGGCGCGCTCATACAGGTTCATTTCTTTTTTCGCCCATTGAGCAAAAACGCTCGCTGGAAAACCCAGGGTATAGAGATTCAGATGTGGGACATCAGCTGCCAGCCAATGTGGCCAGTATCCCCCCTCGGGTTCTGTGGAACCATCAGCCGTCCATGTTTCGACAGGATCACCGGAGAGACCGTGAACGAAAATCACATCGGCTGTGCCGCCTTTGGCGGAGATTGTGGCAAAGTAATTGGAAGACGACACGGGGCGCACTCGGCAGCAAATCAATCTCACAACTTTAAATAAGCACCGACGAAGTACAAGGCTGGAATTTGCACGTTTGGCCGAAGACATCGCTTATTCACCGTCTTATGTGCTCCATTGCGCTAGGCGAGGGATGACTGCTCGCCATTCGCCGTCAATGGCGGCTTCATCTTTTGGCGCATCGCGCAGAAACTGCGGATCAGCCCGAAGGCTCGGCGGGACAGATTGCTGCTGGGGCGCTTAGGCCGGTCCGGCTTCCTCGTCGAGCAGTTCTGCGACGACCGCGACAGCAAGCCGTGGTCCGCTTTCGCGCGGCGCGCGATCTTGCCAGCGCGAACGCAAGGCCGCGTGCCATCGAAAAGCGATGGCGCTGAGACGGGAACCCCATGTGCTTGTCGTTGGCGGATCGGACTCCAGCGGCGGAGCCGGATTAGCACGCGATATCGAGACGATCGCTTCTATTGGCGTACGCACCTGTCTTTGCTGTCACCGCGATAACGGTGCAGACGCACGAAGCCGTCACGGAAATCCATCATTCGCCACCAATCCTGGTGGCCGATCAGATGAGGGCAGCGCTTCAGGCCAACGAGGTGGCGGCCAACCGAATGACCGCAGCCCGCCTGCCGAGTTGAGGCCCGCCGCCGGCTCCGCCGTTTGCAATGGGGAGACCGATATCTGGCTCTTTCGGCCGCGAAGGAGGGTCAGGCAGCGGCTTGCTTCAACGCTTGAACCGAGCGTTGCGCCGACTCAACCTCGACATTGTCGATCAGCCGCGTCTGGCCGAGCCAGGCGGCGACGAGCAGCCGCGCCGGCCGATCCGCCGTGGCCATTAGGGCAAGATTATCGCCGGCGCGAAGTTCGAGATACTCCACCGGCGAGAAGCCCGCAGCGAGGATCTCCTGTCGAGCATCATGCAGCAGGCGCTCTACGGGTTCTCCGGAGCTTAGACGCCCGGCAGTTTCGAACAGGATCTCTGCCAGTCGGGGCGCGGAGCGGCGCTCGGCGGCGGACAGTCGCGTGTTGCGCGACGACATCGCCAGCCCATCCGCTTCACGCACGGTCGGACCGGCGACGATCTCGATCGGAATATCAAGGTCACGCACCAGGCGTCGCACGACTTGCAGCTGCTGAAAGTCCTTTTCGCCGAAAAACGCCAGATTGGCGCCGGTCTGCAGGAACAGCTTCGTCACCACGGTCGCCACGCCATCGAAATGGCCGGGCCGGAACGCTCCGCACAGAGCCTCGCTCACCCCGGCGACCGAAACCGTTGTGGCAAAGCCTTGCGGATATATGTCGGCTGCATCGGGAGCATACAGAATATGGGTGCCGACCGACGCGAGCTTGGCGGCGTCATCGTGCTCGGTGCGCGGATAGACAGCGAGATCGCCGGCGCTGTTGAACTGTTTGGGATTGACGAAGAGCGTCACGATGACCCGGTCGGCCTTTGCAAGTGCGGCACGGACCAAGCTCAGGTGACCCTCGTGCAGGGCGCCCATGGTCGGCACAACGGCGACCCTGAAGCCTTCCCGGCGCCACGCGGCGACGATGCTGCGCAGTTCGGCAACGATCCGGACAATCGGAATGCTCATGCGGCTTCTCCTCCATTGACAGGACGTGGCACGTCGCCGAAGACGTGCTCGACCGCTGGAAAGCGGCGCTCGCGCACCTCGTTCGCATACGTCGCGATTGCTGCCTCGGCGGTCCCGGCAAGCTCGGCATAGCGCTTGACGAATTTAGGCCGGAAGGTTCCAAACAGGCCCAGGATGTCATCGACAACCAGGATCTGCCCGTCACAAGCCGGCGACGCGCCGATGCCAATGGTGGGGATCGCGACTTCCTGTGTGATCTGCCGGGCAAGCGTTTCGGGTATTTTCTCAAGCACGACCGCGAAGGCGCCCGCCTCGCTCACCGTGACCGCATCGCGCAGGATGTGCTCGGCATCCTCGTCTCGGCCTTGGACGCGATAGCCACCGAAGGCATTGACCGCCTGCGGCGTCAGCCCGACATGACCTATCACCGGAACACCGCGCATGGCAAGAAATCGGATCGTCCCGGCAATACTCTCGCCGCCTTCGAGCTTGATCGCAGAACAACCGGTTTCGGCCATCAGACGGGCGGCATTGCGGAAGGCCTGCTCGGGACCTTCCTCATAGGAACCGAAAGGCATGTCGACCACCATCACCGCCTTTTCCAGCCCGCGCCGCACGGCCTTGCCATGCATGATCATCATCTCAAGCGTCACGCCGACTGTCGAAGGAAGCCCATGGAGAACCATGCCGACGCTGTCGCCGACCAGAACCACATCGCAGTGATCGTCGACCAGCTTCGCGATTGGCGTCGTGTAGGCCGTCAGGCAAACAAGTGGCATCTTGCCCTTGCGCGCCGCAATGTCCGGCGGCGTCAACGCCTTGGCCGCTCCCGTTGCGCTCACCAAGTTTCCTTCCCCTGCGTCAACCGCGATGGAAGCGTTTGCCACAAATTTGTGCAGATGCGAAGAGAAAAATTTGCATCGCACAATAAAGCCGCGCGTCCGCCATCCCACGCATTGTCGCCAACCGCCGGGCAATACAAGGACTTCGTATCGAGCCGTGACCATCCCTGTGATATCCTGCTCCATGGCCATTGGTTCGAAATCGCGTCCTCGCCACCTGCCGAAAAAGAGCTTTCCAGCCTACGCGTACTTGCCCGGCAGGCATCCGCATCCCGTCCGCGATCCCGCTGGACATAGCTATCGTGTCGAGCCGATGCCGGTCACCGCAGATGCGTCGCTTGGCTCAGATCCATTCCTCTGGGGCCTCGACCTCTTCAATCATGGTTATTACTGGGAAGCACATGAGGCTTGGGAAGGTCTCTGGCAGGTTGCGGACCGAGGCGGCCCTTCTCGCGTGTTCTTTAAAGCATTGATCCTGTTGTCGGCAGCCGGCGTGAAGATACGTGAGGGCAAAACTGCTGCAGCGGTGCGCCACTCTCAGCGCTCCGCAAAGCTGTTTCGTCGATTGAACGGCCCGTCGGAACATATTGTCGAAAACGCGCTTGGCCTCCCGCCAGCAATTCTCGCCGACTATGCCGAAGCAGCAACAAGGGTCCCCGCTGCGTTGCGGGACGTGCCACTCGGTCGGCCTCAACCGGTGTTTGATTTCGTCCTCGGATCAGATTGTCAGGGCCACTAATCCGCAAACAGTTGGGATGCAAAGAATGAAAGGTAAAATCCCGGACGGGGATGGCGAGTGTTGCGGAATGGTCAAAAAAGCTCTTCCAAGCAACAAAATACGGCTGTGGGTCAGCAGCTAAAGCGGCTGAGCACCACATCCAGGCGCCGCTTGGCGGCTTGGGCCGTCTCTAGACGCTCTCGGTTTTCTCCGACCACCTCCTCCGGCGCGCGAGCAACGAAGTCTGGGTTGTCGAGCTTTCCGGAGAGTTCTTTGATCTCAGCCTCCAGACCACTGACCTGCCTCGCCAGTCGCAGGTCAGCTCTGCTTTAAGGTGGATAAACTCGGCCAGCTCTCGCTCTGCTTCAGGCACGATTTCGCGGGGCGCGCAGCGCGTTGGCTGCGTTCAGAGTCAGACCGCTCGGCGGTAAGTCCAGAGCTGCGCGGGCGGGATATTGCGGACGACGAAATCGTAGTGTGACACGATGTAGCGGTCCGGCATCTTGATCACTGGCGACAATGGTCCGTAGGTGATTTGCATCACTGGCCTGCCAGCAGGGATGCGGGTCAGCAAATCCTCAAGCAAGGCGATGCGCCGCTCCATCGGGAAGCTCAACATCGGCACCGCGCTTATGACACAGTCGAACTGTTCGGCGTTTCGCTCCGCCAGGACTTCATCCAGCGAAAAAGCATCGCCCAATCGAAAATCTACGCACGGAAAACGTAGGGTGAGGCGATGGTAGAAATCCTTCGAATATTCGACCGAAACCAGCTGCTGTGGCTTCACGCCCGTGTCCAGGATAGCCTTGGTGATTACGCCGGTTCCCGCCCCAAGCTCAAGAACCGGCATTCCGGACGCTGGCCTGATCACGCTAGCCATGCGGCGCGCCGCATGAACGGAAGTTGGCATGAGCGCGCCCACTCCTTTTTTGTCCCTTTGCCAGCACCGGAAGAATTGCACTTCTTCCTCAAACTTCCGGCCGAGGCGCTCCTTCAAGCGAAAGACCATGTCTACTCCCTGCTACGGCTATTCATCGGCGTCGCTTTGACGGAGGGACGTTTGGACAAGTTTTTCGACATTTACAAGCGCTGACGGCGTTGAAACGGCGCCGGAGTTTGCGTCGGCCGGAACGAAGACCGGTCGTTCGACTCCATCGGGACCGCCAGCACGGTTCGCGTCTGCATCGCCAGTCCTCATCGTGGTGTTCACGTCTACGACGGCTGGAAGGCGAAGTCCAAGCCGGCCAGACTCGGTGGCCAAGCGCGGCATCACCTGAGCGACAATTCGCAACTGCTCGGCACCAACGCAAATGGATCGAAGCCAACTCGGCGGGAATTCGCTGATGGGGAGAGCCTTGTCCATTCCCGCGCTTCGTGTCTCGCTGAAAACGGTCGTTGGCGTTGGATGAGATCAACGCCGGAAAAAGAAGCCTGTCGGTTGATCCCGCTTACGGGTCGCTCCCGTCGGTCGCTCGATCGACAGCCTCGTGCGAGGTGGAAGCTCGCCCAAGTTCAATTCGAGGAGACGCTGGTCCAGCTCCATGTCCGCCGCTGTGAGCCGATGGTTCAGGCGAAGGTAATCCATCCAGGTCGGCGTGCGGAATGTCTCTGTCCACTGGGAAGGCTCCTGGAGATCGCGCTGAAGGTTCCAGTGCCGGGCACCGACGCGGCTTTGCACTCGCCGTCGTTCGCGCATCTGTTCCAGGAGGGCTTCGACGTTCGTCTCCGGTATCAAGTACTCGATCTTGACGACGATCGGGCCGCTTCTCGACTTCAAGTCCACCGCGACCGCAGGCGTTTCGAAGCCAAGAGGATCCTGGTCAGAATCTTTCCATTGACGAATGGGCAACCGTAGCCCGGTGAAGGCGACAAGCAGGAGAGCGCCAGCGGAGCTCTCCAGCGCCACGGTAAGCGAATAGTTCTCAGCCACCGTGCCCCACAGCCAGCTGCCGGCCGCGATGCCGCCCGACGAGAGGGCAGAGTAGATCGAGAGCGTGCGACCAACGACCCACCGTGGGCTTGACAGTTGCACGCTCACGTCAAGCCCGGTCCAGGTGACGACCCAGCCAGCGCCGCCGAGCGCCAAAGCAATAGCCGCAACCGCCAGTGAAGGCGTCAGGGCAAGCGAAAGACAACAAGCCGCGCAGGCGATGCAGGCCAGTGTCGTCAGACGCTCTTGGGACAGCGACCGTCGCAGGATGTTGTTGCAGATGCCGGTGCACAAGGCGCCCGTCCCGAAGCCGGCCATCAGGATACCATAAGACCTTATGTCCTTTCTGGTTGCCGGCTGGGAGGTGGTTCGCCCTACACTGGCAGTGTTGAAACGAGGGTTGCTCGTCGAGCCTATCCTCATGCCAGGAGGACGAACCATGGAAGAATATAGCGAAGTTTTCGTAGGATTGGATGTTGCGAAGGATCGGCATGCTGTTGCTCTCGCCGAGAGCGGGCGTACCGGCGAGGTTCGGTATGTCGGAGAGATATCGTCCGATAGTGCGTCAGTACGCCGCCTCGTCCGCAAGCTCGGACGCCCGGGTGTACGATTGAGATTTTGCTATGAGGCTGGACCCACCGGATACGGTCTGAAGCGGGATATCGAAGCGCTTGGCTACGAGTGCGCCGTGATTGCTCCGTCTCTGATCCCGCGCAAGCCTGGCGATCGGGTCAAGACCAACCGCCGCGATGCCGAGAAACTTGCCCGGCTGTTCCGCGCCGGTGAGCTGACGGAGATCTGGACACCGGACGCTGCTCATGAGGCTATACGGGACCTGATCCGCGCCCGCGAGGCTGCGGTGAAGGATCGAACCCGCAAGCGGCAGGAGATTCGATCCTTCCTGTTGCGACATGGCAAGATTTATCCGGGCCTGAAGGCCTGGGGAACGAGGTATCTCAAATGGCTGCATGGACTGAGTTTCTCATACCGCAGTCAGCAAGCTGTCCTGCAGGAGTTGATCCTCGCAGAGTCGCAGTGCCGGGAAAGAGTAGCGCGCCTGGAAAAAGCAATCGAGGACGGCCTGCTCGACTGGCCACTCGCGCCGGTAGTCGAACGCTTGCAGGCTTTGCGTGGGGTCCAGCTCATTTGTGCGGCTACCTTCATGGTCGAAATCGGCGATGTACGCCGCTTTGCCAACCCGCGACAACTGATGGCTTATCTCGGACTTGTCCCCTCGGAGCGCTCGACCGGGGACGCCGTGCGACGGGGCGGTATCACCAAGGCTGGGAATGCCCGAGTGCGCCGCGTCTTGGCCGAGAGCGCCTGGACTTACCGCTATCCGGCCAAACTGGGGAAAAGAAAATACTTCGAAAGCCGCCACATGCCTGAAGTCGTGCGAGACATAGCGTGGAACGCACAGGCGCGCTTGACCAAGCGCTACAGGGCCATGATCGCGCGTGGCAAGCGCAGCACCGTGGCTGTCACCGCAATAGCTCGGGAACTCGCAGCTTTCATGTGGGCCATCGCCCGAGCGGATGAGCAGCAGGCAGGAACCTGATCCTCGTCGCGACGAAATAGTCATCGCGCCTATCGGCGGGGACGTGGCATTGAATGGGGAATTCCCGGCATCGCTTTGTGGCCGGCAATGCCGACGCCCGTTGTAAGAGAGGGACCAGCCCCGGACGAATACATGGACATGCGGTAACCAACCCGCGCATCAGAGCTTGTTCACCCGCGTCCCAGGCCACGTCTCCACCGATAGGCGCTCAGTCAATGAGAAACCGACCGAGGGAATCGGTGTCGGGTGGGACTACTGCGCAGATCGCGCCTTGCAAAAGGACATCAGAGCGATCGGTCCTCCCCCCAGTTGATCGCGAGCGACCAGGGGCAGCAGCGCCAGTATGGAGATGCTAGTCAGGCCGAAAAGCGCTCCGCGCGCGATTGCCGCCTTGATCTCTCCCGACAGGGCCGTGAAGCGCGCTCCGTCATGCATAGCTGTGGTCAATGGCTCGCGCGGAAGAGGAGAAGAGCGCACATTCCATTTGCAGCGCCCAATGGTCCACAGCAGCGTCAGATACGTCACTGTCGCCAAGGCGAAAGCCGTCAGTGGTCCAAAGGAGGCAACGACGATGCCGCCGAACGCCGGACCGATGCTTCGCATGGCGTTGTAGCCGACCGAGATCAGTGTGACCGCAGCCGGAACATCCCGCTTTCGCAGGATGTCACCGACCGAGGCGTGCCAGGCAGGGTCGGTGAAAGCGGCGCCGCATCCGGCCAAACAGCTGAATGCGAGGATCATCCATGGATTGTAGAACCCCAGCGCCACAAGAGCAGTCAGCATCGTCGACGAAACGCTATCACGCTCCAGCCGAGCATCATCACATTGCGGCGGCTGAAACTGTCGGCAATGGCCCCGGCGAAGATCGACAGAATGAATACGGGCAGCGTCGTCGAAGCCTGCACCAGGGCGACCATCACGTCCGAAGTCGAGATGGTTGCCATCAGCCAACTGATCGCAACGGTCTGCATCAGCCAGCCAAGACTGGATACCTGGTTCGCCAGCCAGATCGCACGAAAGGTCGGACTCTCGAGCGGCGCAAACGTCGCCGACGAAACTGGATTGGCTTCCTCGCGCGCCCCCCTGCTCATTCGGCTGAGCCTCCCCCCGTCCGATTGTGCTGGAGATTTTCCTCTGGGCGCACCTGCCTATGGAGAGTGGCAGGATCAGGGCATTGTTGGCGCCTTTGCGCAAATAGTTTTCGATGGCTCGGCGTTTGCCCCGGCGGCACGTTGGGAAGCCAACGTTCAGGGACGTGCCCGAACTTTCTACCGGCAGGAAAAGAGAGCAAAACTTTACTTCAACGACGGGAGCAGCGATGTCGGGGTCGGTTCCGGCTGAGGGCGAAATCACACGCGCGGTCTGCGTTGAACGAGAGGTTTTCGCTTGCGGCTAAAGATGGGTCAGGTCGTCCGGGTATTGACCGCCCCGCTGGACGAACAGGCCCCAAGTTTCCTCACCCCGTTTTGAGACGACCCGGTGGGCAGGATCATCTGAAGCTTCCGCGATCAGGCCGAGGCGCACGAGTGGTGCGATCGTTCTGTCACCAAACAGTTGCTCATAGGTCCGCTCCTGCAAGTCGAGCATCCAACCCGGCGTTCCACGCTCCGTGATAGCGGGGACAAGGCGTCCGCTCGAGGCGGGCCTGTCCCCACGCGACAGCGTGAACAGGCAGATGGTCCAGAAAGCGTCCCTTGGTCGTGGCGGTATCAGCGCCCATTCTATTGGTCCGCTGTCCGGTTGCTCGGCCACGGGAGCGGGTCCGCGCTCCCCATCACGGGTTCCCTCCCGGTATGCTCTCTCAAGCGCATTGGCGATGGTGCCCGCGGTATCGACGGAGAGCCCGTATTTCCGGTTGTAACGGTCTTTCGCGACGATCTCCCGTGCAATTTCCCTGAAGCGGGCCTTGCGATATGGATCGGATGGGGGGCGTCCTGATCGCATGGTCATGGCGTGATCTCCATCTTCGGAGCCAAGGAAAGTCTGCTGCGTTTGACGATGTCAGCAACGGTGTTCTTGCTCAAACCGAGATCGCGAGCGATCCAGCGGTAGCTACAGCTACAGCCTTCGGCGTACAACTTGATGAATTTTGTCGCCAACCCGATGTGATTTTCGGCGCTCACCTGCGACCGAGCTTTCTCCCACGTTCTTTTGCTGCGGCTACCCCGGATTTGACCCGTTCGCTAATCAGGTCGCGTTCGAATTCCGCGATGCCGGCGCGGAACGTCGCCAGCATCCGACCATGTGGCGATGACAGATCGAAGGCCATGCTATTCATGCCGATGACGGAAACCTTCCAGCACTTCCTTTGAGTTGCATTGCCCGATTGTTGTCCAGAGCAGACTTTACTTCAATAGGGACCAAACTCCATGGCGAGACCCCTAACACTGCTTCCAGTTTGGGCAGCCATCGCAGTGTGGGACGGTTCATAGCGCGGGGCTTTTTCGTCTGCTTTCATCTTGTTTCTCGTCTGATCTCTTGCTCTTCTCTCTCGACCGCACCGGCTCGGAAACCACGAGTTTCAAGCCTTCACCAGCCAAAATCCAAACGCAGTGCCGGCGAGCGCGACCGGTCAGTTGAGAAAGCCCGGTCTGCTTGGGAGGAGCTCAGCCCATCGAGCAGCCCGACGTTTCGTCTGCTCGACTCGACAATGGACAGGAAGGCGGCAATATTCCTGTAGGTGGGAGAGGATGTATGCGAGATTTGCCACGCGACATAGATGCCGACGTTGTGATTGAAATCAGTCGTCTTCTCGATGACGCCGCGCACACCGTGACTGTAGCGATCCACGGTCTTGTCAAACATATCCGGGACGTAACACAAACGCGACTTTCCGATCAGGCGATCGAAGAATTGATTGTTGAAATGGCCTCGACGCGTGGTTTGTCCATGATCTTCGAGAAGCCGGCGGCCTGAGCCTCGCTTCCAGGGTTCAACATCGACCCATTGCAGACGCCTTAGTCGCCGACGCGCATCAAGATTAGCGTGGGGTTCGGCCATTGGCGGCATCGAATTTACCGAAGATGGGCGGCGATAGCCAGCGCCACGGCAATGCCGGTGGCAAGGACGGGTTCATGCACGAACTGCGTCACGATCACGCCGACCAGCGCCGATATCGTGTTACCGCCGATGATCGACCATGGCTGCGCCAGCGGGCTGGCCGGCACCGCGAACAGGAGAACCGCCGAGGCTCCCATCGGCGCCACCAGCAGCGGCACGTGCGGGCCGTTGCCGAGCTAGGCCGCCGATCACGCCGGTCAGCGCAATGCCGATCGTCGCGCCGATGCAGGCAATGATGCGCTCGCGCGGCGTCGCGCCAGCAAGAATGGGAACAAAGAGGCGGAAGGCCATGGAATGGCTGAAAACCTCAGACTTGATGCGGAACGCGTCATTGCGGCGTGATCGCCCGCAATGACGCCAGACTGTTGAATTGGGAAGCCAACTCGATCCGAACCTGCCGCTTCGGGAAATAATATTTCGCGATGCTGGCGAACGGTTTGGGGCGGTTCGGTTCGGCCGAACCGGTCTATAGATTTAGAGCTTACGCGGGTTTTCGGGATCGGTTGGCAAGGAACCCGCTTCATGCGGCGGCGACCGCGGAGAGGCCGCACGCCAAATTGGCCTTGTGAAGGGCCTATCGCCCTGGGGCAGATGGAACCATCGGGCTTGTTGCCAGGCAGGCTTGTCGTCACCTTCGCATTTGCGATACGGAATTGTGCATTGCAATATCGGCGGCCCGTCGGTATCATCTTGCTGTCGGCCATCTACTCCTCCCAGATGGATGCCGATACTGAATGCGGTGCACCTCCTCCCGCGCCGTATTCGAAAATCGAGCCCGCTGCCACCTCCTCCCGGCAGCGGGCTTTTCTTTTGTATGAAGGTAGTTTCGGCCATGGCCGATCTATCGGCGCCTAGAGGAGGCGAATGCTCCGAACCTCCAGGCCCTTCTTGCCCTGCCCGTATTGGAAAGACACTTTCTGCCCTTCCATCAGCACGCTGAGCCCTGAGCGGGTCAGTGCGGTAGCGTGAACGAAGACGTCCTTTTCACCGTTCTCGGGAGCAATGAAGCCGAAGCCCTTTTCGGGATTAAACCACTTGACCGTGCCTCCGCTCTCCAGCTGCGCACTGCTGGCGGCAATGGACTCTCCCGCCAAGCGCTCATCTGCCGAAGTTTTCGGAATCTGCTCGCCGATATCGAGGACTTTGACGACCTGGCGACCTCGTGGACCTTCTTGCGCTGTGACCTTGAGATGCGTCCCCTCGGAAACATCGCGGCTGCCGGCAGCTTCCAACACCCGGATGTGAAGATACGCCTCGGTGCCGGTGGACAGCTTGACGAAGCCAAAACCCTTGCTGGCGTTGAACCAGATCACCTCGGCGTCGACAGCGCCTGGAGTTACGGCTGGCGAGTGCTGAAAGTAGCTGGGCTCGGGAGTCCGCTCCGAAAAGGAAACCGGGTCATCGTCATAGCGACGCCGTGGCTGGCGGTGATCTTTATATTTGCTCATCATCGTCTCGACTGGCATGGAGAGCTGCGCTCCTGTCAGGTAATCTCCATCGTACGATGCGTTTGTGTCAAATGGACATGTGGGCGCATATCCTGCTTTTTTAGGCGACCTTACTGGGCACGGGGCGCCATGCGAACGGGGGGCAAGGCGAAAGCTGCCGGAGCGTACAATTGATGGCTGGCGACCTAATCGACGGTCGCCTGCGGCTAAAAAGAGTCCAGCACCACTTGATGAGATTGGTTATCTTTATATATATGTAACCACCCTCACCACACAGACGGAGCGGGATATCATGGCACGTACCAATGACACCCTGGAACTTTCGGGATTTGGCGCGTTCATCGGAACGCCGAAGCAGGTTGGTGACCAACTTGATCGACTGACTGCGGAACAGGTCATAGCACTAACGTTCGAGCACGGGAGTGAACCTGCCGTTCGTGCCCTCGCGGACACGGTCGTCAGCATCGCCCCTCTGGTCCGTACCATCCTGATGACCCGCCAACGCGAAGCCATTTGTTCAATAATCGAGGCCCTAGTCCCGCAAGTGCCGCCCCCGCAGCATATGCTTGTGGAGGCGCGGATGACGGCCGAGGCAAGAAAGGCAGTGCTGGAAAGCGGTGATTGGCTGGCGGCTTCCCAGATCGCCAATATGGCTGGGTTCAGCACCAGCAATCCAAGTGCGCAGCCAAACAAGTGGAAGAAAGAAGGCCAGATCTTTGCGGTTCGGCATCGGGGTGTAGACTATTTTCCCGGCTATGCTCTGGATTCCGCCTCCGGATATCGGCCCATCAAGGTGCTCGCCAAGGTCCTGAGCGTATTTTCCGGGAAAAAGGATGATTGGGGGCTCGCCTATTGGTTTGCATCGGTCAACAGCTCCCTTGGGGGTAAGCGTCCGCAAGATATGCTCATAGCGCAACCCGAGCGCGTTCTTGCGGCCGCCGAGGACGAGTTGGTAGGCGCACTCCATGGCTAAACCAAAGATTGGACGGGGATCCCGGACAAGTCCAGTTCCCGTTCCATCGAACAATTTGCAGGATATCATCACCCGAACGATATGGCCGGTGGGCCAAGTTATCCATCGTATTCATCTGAACCTCTATGCCGGCGCGGAATTCAATCCAGGCCTGAAAGGCAATGCCCGGTTCAGCCCGATCAAAAACGCAAATGGGGCCAGTATCCCGACTCTGTACGGCGGAACGACCTTTGACTGTGCCGCGATGGAAACGGTTTTCCACGATGTGCCATTCGCGCCTGGCCTGAAGACCTACGACAAGGTGAAACTGGCCGATCAAGTCTATTCGAAGGTGACGCCTCAGGGCGATTTCGTCCTGGCTGACCTGAGCGTCACTGCGCTAAGGAAACTCGGCATCAAGCGCAGCCAGATCATCGACACCGAGAAGGACGGCTATTCAGCAACACGCCCCTGGGCTGAAGCCATTCACACACAATGCCCAGATATTCAGGGACTTTGCTGGGTTTCTCGACAGGACGATCGGGCTCTGGCCGTGATGCTGTTTGGCGATCGAATTCCGGCAAACATGTTGGTGCATTCCGGCGCGTCGCTCGATTTGACCGGGAACTCTGACGTCTATTCCGCATTGCTCGAACTCGCCGATCGTATCGGCGTAAAGATCGTAGGCGTCAGGTTCTGATGGCGGAAACAGGCGATCGGGGCAATTTGGGGGCGGCCAGCACGCGCCGATCGCGTGGAAGGGGACGCTCGCCCCGTATGTCGGACGGCTCCATCGCGAACACCGGGACAAGTCCGAAATCCTTGTCTACGACTATGTCGACGCGACGGTGCCGGTGCTCGCGCGCATGGCCGCGAAGCGGCGGGCCGGATATCGGGCGCTTGGATACCGTCTGGAATAGGGATGGGGGCGGTTGCGACCGGTCGATCCCGAAGCGATCGCGATCTGGTCCCTCGTCGCGAACAACGCAGCTGCATCGAAGCGCCTATGCGCGCGGCCGCAGCGCCTCGAGCAGAGGCCGCAGCTTGTGCTTGCGGCGATGCTTTTCGATCAGCGCATCGATCCTTGTGATCCAGTCCTCGAACCGGCCAGCGGCGTCATGGGCGAGCGCCGCCTTCTCCAGCCATTGCGCCGCCAGTTCATAAAAGCCTGACTGCCCGGCGTCCATGACGTTGGCGGCGATGCGCTCGGCGACATCGATGACCCAGTCGGGATGGCTGGCGTGCGCCGCTTCGACGAGCCGCAGCAGCACGTCGTTCGCTGGATTGCGCAAGGTGTTCTCGACGTCGACGGATCGCACCGCCTCATCGATCATGCCTTCGCCGAGGAAAATCTCGGTCCGGTCGTGGGCGTACGTCGGTGCCGCCAGGCAAGCCAGGAGGTGGGGCCGCAGTTCGGCCCATCCTGGTCCCGCAAGCATCTCGGTCGCTCGAAAATCTCCGAGCGACAGGCTGTGTTCGAAGGCGCTGCCCGCCGCCGTCACTGCAACTGTGTCCCGGCCCAGCGCGGCGGCGCTGTCGCGCAGCCAGCGGGCGAGGCCGACCACTCCGAATAGACGATCGCCTTCCGGTTTCAAGCTCAGTCCCCACCCGGCAAGTTCCAGCGCCGCATCGATCTGACCCGTCTCTTTCAGGAGGCGCGAAAGCTGGAGGGCCTCTTCGGCGGAGCGGAACCTTTTGCGCGCATAGGCAATCGCATCTGTGCTGCACCCGCGCCGGACCAGCATGGCGGCGTGGTCGCCATGGCATCCCGCGGCCCTGGCGAGGTTGAGGAATTCGTCCGTCCGCCCGCCGATCTCGAGAACTCGAAGCCGCGCTTGCGTCAGCCGCGCCGTGGTCCAGTCGCCGTGGCCCGAAAGCGGCCAGGAGCGACCCTTTCCCGCAAGAATATCGTCGAGGCCGATCTCGTCCCAGCCTTGTTCGAGCGCGTCGATCGCGACCTGTAGATGGTCGTCGAGGCCGTATTCATCGAGCATGCCCTGCCAGACGTCGAGCCGGACCATCAGGTCGTCCCGTTCCTCCGGGAGAAGGCCGCCCAACAGCACCGCTTCCGCGATCATCTGGCCGAGCACGGGAAAGAACTCGTGCAGGGTCTCGTCCCAGTCGGCCTGTTCGAGCCATGCCGGCACGAGCGCCTCCGTCACCGGCTCGAGAATCCTCAACGCATTGCGTCCGTCCCCGGCTTCGAGAAAGGGCTTTGCCTTGTCGATCAGTGCCGTGAAAGCGTCCTCGTCGACGGCGGCACCATTGTCGCTCCAGCGATCTCGGCGCGAAGTGCGTCCCGACAGCAGCGCCTCGGCCTGCCGTTTGATCGGCTCCGGGTCGACGGCGGTTCGCCGGGGGCCGGCCGAAAGCGGGTCCGGCGCGCCGGCGGCAAGCTCGGCCTCGATCCACAGCTCGAATGCCGGATCCTCCTCGGCCCGTCTGGTGAGCAGCGCCGCCAGCGCCTCCCGATCAAGCTCCCGGAGAACCCCGTCAAGGGGTGGTCGCTCCACCACCGAGTCTGGCGTGTCGAGATATTTGAGGAGCACGGCCACGACGTGCTTGCAGGCGCCGCCCCAGTCGTAGGGGCAGGAGCAGCGCGTCGCCGCGACTCCACCCTGGTGCAGATCGACCGTCACCTCGTAGGGCGCGAAGTCGCTGCCTTCGACGTGAGCGGTCAGCCGGTCGCCGCGGCGCACCAGCCGGGAAACGGCCCCGCCGCTGACATAGTCCCGACCGCGCGCGAAGGATTCGGCGGTGGCCAGAGCGCGCACGGCGTCTTCGCCAAACGCAGGATCCTTCATGGCTGGTCTTGCTCCTCTGCCTCGATCTCGCCGTACAGCCCTGTCGCGCCGGACAGGCCCGCCAGCAGCTTTTCCTTGTTGAGCAGCCCGGCATCCTCGAGAGCCTCGGTGTCGGGAAGATCGCGAAGCGTGTCAAACCCGAAGTGCAGCAGGAACGCTTTCGTGGTGACATAGGTGTAGGGCGCGCCAAGTGTCGGGCTGCGCGGACCGGACGCGATCAGACCAGCCGCGCGTAGATTGCCGATCAGGTCGCGGCTGATTTCCCGGCCGAAGAACGACGACAGCTCGGCGCGCGTCATCGGCTGGAAATATGCCACACACATCAGCACCAACACCTCGGACTGCGTGAGGTCGGTCGCGCGCCCGCTGACACCGACGGCGGCGCGGATGGCGTCGGCATAGGCTGGCCGTGTCAGGTGTTTCCAGCCGCCGGCGACCGCGACCAGGTCATAGGGGCGGCCACGAAGCTCCTCGCGGATGGCGTCGATGAGGAGGTCGAGGTTGCAACTGGCGCCAACCACACGCGCGAGCACACTACGTGTGACCGGCTCGCTCGCCGCGAAGATGGTTGCTTCGACGCGGTTCATCCATTCCCGCCAGCGCACCTCCGGCGGCAGGTGATCGAGCTCGCGGTCCAACAGATGATCATCTGACCGGCCTTTGCCTCGTCTTGTGCGAGAGCCCTCCACCACCCGCTACAGCCCGTAAATGCGGAACGTGGTGCGGCCGGACAGCTCGCGCACCGCGCCGAGATCGACGAGACGGTCGAAAAGGCGGCGCAGGCCGCGATCGCTCATGCCGGCGATCTTCTCCGAAGCGACAATTGCGTCGCCGGACAGCAGTTTTTCGACGACGAGATCCGACGCCCGGGCGCGCAACTTCGGCGCCACCGCGAGCAGCCGATCCGCGCGGCGTCCGAGCTCGGCGGAAAGATCGATGGCGCGCAGCGCGGCGCGCGCGTGCGCGGAAACCAGTCCTTTGGTCAGGTCGGGTTGGCGCTCCACGCCAGTCGCCAAACTTGTTCCCGGGCGTCGTGCGCGCGCGAGCTTCGCCCCCGGCTCGGCCTCCGTGCCCAACAGCGGCACCGCATGGCCCCAGCCAAGCCGTTGCGCCAGCAGCGCATCCGCGAACCATGCTCCCGCGCGCCCAACACCATGCCGTTCCGCGCTGGCGAGCGCCCCACCCAGGATTGCGACCACGCCTTCGGCGCCGGCGAGTTGCCGAAGGTCATCCGAAAGATCGGATACCGTCCCTCGTGCGAGACCCAGATCGTCCAGAACCTCGGCGATGCCTTGCTCGGTCAGCAGTTGCTCCGGAGGCCGCGTGGCCAACCGACGCCAGGCCAAAAACATCCGGCCGGCGGGGCCGACGTCATCGCCAGGGCGGGTCAGGAGCACAGCATCGCGCAACGGCACTTCATCCTCGACGCGGCCCGCTTGTCTTGCCGTGACCGCGCCGGCCGCAAGCGCTAGCCGCTGCCGCCACGCGCCAGCCCATCGTTCTTGCCGGCGCACGACTGCATCGAGCGCGCCGATAGCGGCGCCGGCCATAATCGCGGCATCCTCCAGCGTCTGCGGCTGCCGCGCGGCACGGCGCAGCCAGGACGGCACCGGCGTCGCGAGTGCGAACGGCTCGGCATGGGCAGGTTCGACAATGTGCGGTCGGGACCGTTTCGGGCGCAGAATCATTATCGACAGGATGAACCACGGCGGCGCTTTTGACAATAATTTGAACCAAAACCGCCGCGCTCGTCGACAGGCTTTTATGACCGATAAACACGGCGCCGCTGCGCGCTCGGTCGCGACGCGAACGGCGACTCTCCGGTTGCCTGGAACTTTACCCGGTCGCGGCCAGCCCATGGACAGCGCTCCCCGGCATCCGCAATTGGGGCACTCGGCGCGGCTGATCGTGTAGCGGCCATCGGCAACGCCAAAACTTTCGCGCTCGGATCAACCCGTCATCTTTGCCGTCACCCCGTTCGTTCGCAACGCCGCCATCAACATCGGTCCCACCGAAAACTCCCCTACCCTCGCCTTTTCGGTCAGCACGCGCAGATATCCGCCAGCCGAGTTGATGTGCTGGGACCGTTGCAGGATGCAGGCGATCACCACGGCAGCCGTCTCCTGGCCCATTGTGTGGCAAGCATCCTCGTAAGCCGACGGCGAGACCCCCAGGTATCCGCGGACCTGGGCCGCGGTGATCATGAAATCGCGCCAGCTGCCAATTCCCTCCACGGCATAGTCGACAATGTCGGGGCACGCTTTCAGCACAAGGCCAAGCGGATAGCCTTTCGGCTTCCCGTCGGGATTTGGCTCTGCCCGCGCCGTGCTTTTTTCCAAAGCAGGTTCAAATTCAAAAATAGAGTCGGTATTTGAATATGATTGCTGCCGCTCGTTTTGAGACTCATTGCCGCTCGAATTCGTGGAATTCATGAAGCTTTCCAGCAGGATGTCCACTTCCTCGTGCAGCGCGGCCAGACCGCCCACGATCAGCTCCATCTCGCCCAGGGATGCCCTGCGCGGAATCGCCTCCACAACAGCGCGGAAACGCCGCCACAGGCCGCCCCAATCGCCTGGCATATCTTCCTCCACGGCTGCCTCGATCAGCTTTTGAACATCCCTGCGGTGCAGCGTAATCCGTTCGCGCATTAGCCTCAGGGCCTTGTTGTCGGCGCGCACGCGCTCGGCGGCCGCCTCGAACTCATCAGCACGGGCCAGTAGCGGGGCGAGAGAGAAGCCGAACGCCTCCTCAATGTCCCCTCCCCTCCCCTTGCGGGCATAGCGCTTGCCGTTCGGACTGTCGCGTCGGATGACCAGGCCGCAGCCCACAAGGGCTGCCAGGTGCCGCCTGAGCGTAGCATCAGGCATCCCATGGGCTCGCAGCGACAGCTGTGCATTGGAGGGGAACACGATCAGGCCGTTCTCCTCGCTCAACTCGCTGTCCGGATAAAACGACAGCAACGCGTTCAGAACGGCCAGAGCGCGATCGCCGACCCCGACAATGCTCCTGCCCTCGCAAAGGTTGCGGTAGATATGCCATTTCTCGACGGCCTTGCCGTCGGGGATTTCCTTCGAGTCATTCTGTGCTGCCAACATGGCAAGCGACATCGGTCGCCGCCCAAAGGGCGTCGTTGCAATACCCGTCTCCATTTTTTCCTTCGCCTTTCAATCAGGCAAAAGAAACCTGCTCGCCGAATCGACGCCTAAGACTCTTGACAGTGATTCACGAATTTGCGATTCTCGATCTTGCTAGGAATACGAGAAGGGCTTCCGCGACGGTGACGTTCGGGGGCCTTTTTCTTTTGCGGGTTTCTACTCTCCTGCTTGTATCTCTTCCCTGAAGGCTCGATAAAGCTGCTCCAGATTCTCGGAAAGGTATGCACCGAAACGAGATGCGTCCTTGGCCTTCAATGCCAATGTGAATGCTTTCCCGGCGTCCTTTGTTGTCACGCTCACTGATTTATCTCCCAGAACCCAGGATCTTGCCGTGCGGGGCGCGGCAGCCCCCTTTTTGGGCTTCTTGGAGGTTTTCAGGAGATCGAAGACTAGGTCGAAGCGGCCGTCGGTGGTCGACTTGAATGCCTCCGTCTCGACGAGTTCCTCTGCCTTCGTCAGATTTGACGGCTTTTCGATCAGCAGCGTTAGATCAAGCCAACGGTCGCGGCCGACACCTTTTGCGGCTCCGATTGCTCGAATAATGACATCAGGGACGCGCTTTGTGACGGAAAGCATTCTCGTCAGCATTGGCGCGTCGATCGCCAGTGCTGACTGAATGGTTTCCCTATCATGACCGAGATCCGCCAGATTCTGCGCGAACATCGCCCGTTCAATGAAAGACAGGTTGGCCCGTGCTGAGTTTTCCTGTCCCTGTGCGACGACGTGATCCTTGTCCTGAAGCTCCTTGACGACGGCACGGACGGGTTTCCCTAATTGCTTTGCCGCGCGAGCACGGCGGTGGCCGAAGACGATCTGGTACCGCCCGCTTATCGCCGGGTGAGGTCGAACCAGAATCGGGCTGTCCTGCCCTCTTTCGCCAATGGCCCTTACCAATTCCGCGAAGGCGTCGTCGTCGTTCTCCATGCGATCAGAAACGAACGAGTCGTCGATGAGATCGGGATCGAGCTCGACCACTGTCTCCCCTTCAAGCAGCCGTTCAGCCTTTGCAGCCTGGGCTGCAAGCTCACCAATGGATGACAACATTGATCGCGAGGCACCGCGCGCTGCGTAGCCTGTCGACGCCGTGCGATCAGGCTTCGTTGTCTCGGCCTGCGTAATGCCCAATAGTACGCCTCGCCTTGCCATCTTCAGCTTCTCCCAAAATGCACTATGTCATTGTCACTGTTGAGGAAAAAACGCGATTGTACGGCCGACAACAGAACGATCATTGACCACGGCCCCAAGCTTGATGAACTAGAGCGGCGATCTCCCCGTTTACGGCATTTAGAGATTCCATTGCCCGGTCATATGTCGACCGGGTGAATTGCCCCCGTTCGACTTCGTACAGCGTTTGTTTGGTCAGCCCTGCGTCCGAGATCGCAGTCGACTTTACCATGGGGTTCTTCAGCATCTGTTTGGCGAACATGGATTGCATGAATCCGACCATCTGGGTTTGGGGAATGTCCGTCGGTTCGAAACGAGTGACAAGATAGCGGAACCAGTTCAGGGATACCTTCACGCCAGCCCCTTCGATCGACTTAAGTATCTCACCGAGCATGAGCAGGAATTGGCTCATGCTCATGATGTCGAGCATCTGCGGATGAACAGTGATCAGAACGGACGTCGCCGCGGTCAATGCCGTCAGGGTCAAGTATCCGAGTTGCGGAGGGCAATCGATAACGACGACATCATATCGGTCATCAACGTCGGCCAACGCGTCTCCGATGCGGGTATAGAACATCTTCCCCGCATTGGATCCCTTGGACTGCATCGCTAGAGGCGTGTCGTATTCGTACTCTTGGAGTTCCAAGTTCGCGGGCACGATGTCAAGGTTCGGAAAATTTGTCGGCCGAATGACGTCGCCGATGGACTTCCTCTCATCGTCGTATCGCAGCGACTCGTACAACGACAGATTTTGGTCCAGCTCAGGTTGAATGCCATGGAGAGCAGTGAGAGATGCTTGCGGATCGAGATCGATCGCCAACACACGATGGCCTGTTAGCGAGAGATGCTGTGATAGATGCGCTGCGGTCGTTGTTTTGCCTGAGCCGCCTTTGAAGTTAACGACCGCAAGGACCTGCAGCTTGTCGCCTGGACGGCGACGCGGTTCCCTGTCGAGAAACTTCCTGAGATCGTTCATCTGCTCCGCAGTATACGATCGGCGCCCCGTTGATGACGTCACCGGCTGCACACTTTTGCCTTCCAGATGCAACTTCTTGAGGTAGCTCTGGGATACACCGATGTAATCTGCTACCTCCGCAAGTGAGAACTGTCGGAGCGTCTTCTGGGCATTTGGCGGAAACTTCTCAATGCGAAGCATGTCGAGCTTGCGCGAAATCTCGTTGCCCTGGTCGAGAATGGTGTCTGCAAAGCCGATTTCTCCAACCTGAGCGGCTATGTTCATGCCCGCTACTCCTTCAGGAACGATAATTTAGGGTTTCCCTCGAAATTATCGTCACTATCACCCGATTCTATCGGCTCCAGCAAGAAATATTGGGTTAACAAAAGGTTAACGTGGCTCGGCGGACATCTTGCTCGGCAATTAGCAAGCACCAGATTATTCATAACGTTTTGCTTTTGTTGGTTAAATGGCCGAAAAGTACGGCTGACAAGTGGTTTCGTCACGGACCTCCGCCGCACCCTCCAAGGCAGAATTGGAAACACATCCAGGATTTTGACGCCGGCATCTCGACATTGTCATGGGCGTCGTATCGGTCGCGCTTGCCAAATGCCATCAGGCAAGACCGATCGCGCTGCATCGATAAGGACAGGTTCGATATTGCTCATATCGACAATCCGGACGTGACCGAGATTGGCAACCCGGCCGGCACAAAGGTGAAGGTCGCCCGCGCCAACCTGAGGCGGGCCGAGATCGTCATCCTCCACGACAATGATTTTCGATGCGTGCTTCCGGCAAGGCCGATCTGACGATGACTGACGTCTCGGGGGACCCGCCACTACCAGAAGCTTCACCCGGGAGGTCGTATGCGCCCATCAGGAAGGGTCGCCCTTGGCGTCATAATCGTCACAAGTTTGCGGCGGACGCCAAGTCATGAAACTGCGGACGCTTCCCCTACTCGAGGGAAGACGCACATACGTTTCCTATCACGCCAGTCGTGTTAGCTACGGGTCCAGGCCAAGCCTTCCCGCACAGTTGACCAGTCCTTGGCCCAAGAGGCAGCCAGCCGCACCGCCTCCGAATTAGGGTGCGAGCTGCGATCTCGGCCAGCCAGGGATTGAAAAACGGCGTCCAGGGTAATACCTTCAAAACCTGTCGCATTACAATTGGTGTGAACATGACCACTACAGTTACAGCCAAGGGACAGGTGACCATCCCGAAGCCGGTCCGCGACCTTCTCGGTATCGTTCCAGGCAGCAAGGTCGATTTCGTCCGCGCCGCCGACGGTAGCGTGGTGCTTGCACGCGCCGACAAGAAGCAGCCGGCGAGCCGCTTCGCCAAATTGCGTGGCCATGCCGGCAAGGGGCTCGATACCGACGCGATCATGGCGCTGACGCGTGGCGAAGCGTGACGCTCGTCGACACCAACGTTCTGCTCGACTTGGTCACAGATGATCCCAAGTGGGCGGATTGGTCGGTCGCGCAGCTTGAGGCAGCAGGCCTCAATGGACCTTTATTGATCAACGATGCTGTCTTTGCCGAGCTTGCCGTTCGATATGACCGCATCGAAGACCTCGACGCGTTTGTCGATGAGGCGGGTCTCGAAATCGCTCCGATGCCGCGCGCCGCCCTGTTTCTCGCTGGAAAGGTATTTACGCAGTATCGCAAGTCCGGCGGGTCGCGCACCGGCGTGCTGCCCGACTTCTTCATTGGCGCCCATGCTGCCGTTAGCAGTCTGCCGCTGCTGACCCGCGACGTCGGCCGCTACCGCACCTATTTTCCATCATTGAAACTGATCACGCCGAACAGCTGAGCGACCCATCGGGTCAGGCAGGGAGGGGCTTTCGCCCTACAGTCCGCTCGCCTTGGTCAGATTCACCCGGAACCGATCGCGCCGGCGCTGAAACTTGCGTGTCATCTCCGTCGAGGCGTGGCCAAGCTGCTTTTGCACATGGCGTTCATCAACTTCCGCCGAGAACGCGAGGCCTGCGCGCAGCGGATGGCCAGAAGACCTTTGGCCGGGCTCGGAAAGATCCCGCGCACACCGGCGGCAAGGCCGCGCGTTTGACCAGCCGCGCCACCTGCTGACCGTTCAGCCGATCGGCTCCCAACACTTTGCCCTGACCGGTGACGCCGCGGAAGAGGGGCCATGCGCAATACGGGCAAGCTTCAACCAAGCCTACAGGGCGACGACCCGGCAGGTGGCGTCGGACGAGCCGCGACCAATTTCGACCTCGCGCCAGCCGGTCTTGCCCCGCAACGTAACCAGCACGCCCTTGTCCGGAAAAATTAATCCAGCCGCGACCGTCCTCGGTTTGATCGCGCGCAACATCAAGGTCGACGATTTCGGAGCGGCGCAAGGCGCCGGCGAAGCCCAAAAGCAGCATGGCGCGGTCGCGCAGACCACGCAGTGTGCCGCGGTCGAGCGTTCCCAGGACGGCGAAGATCCTCGCGCAGGATGGCTTCCCTTTGACGGGGCGGGGAGGCGTGTTTGTCGCAGATGCCGGCGAGCACTGGTGGCGATATGCCGGTCCTTCCGGTCGAGCGGTTGACCGCGTTGTGAATAGTTCCAGGTCAGCGACGCAGGCGGCGCTCGATGGTCGACACCGACTTGTTGTCCCTGTTCGACCCCGGGGCCAGGGCCGTGATGTAGATGCCGACAACTTGCGGACACGGCAGCAGCGGATCAAACGACTGACGCAGGCACCAGGCGCAAAAATGCTTCCAGTCGGCGCCATAGGCGCGACGGGTGTCTGCCGAACGCTCTGCCTCGACACAATCGCGCGCGGTCGGCTCAATCCGCGTGCGTGCTAGGGGGGTGGCAGCAGCTTAAATTGGTTCGGTCCTTGAAAGTTGTCGAGAACTGCCATATCTTTTGCACAAGAAATATGACTCTCGATATGGTAGGGTGAATGCCGTGGCCCATGCACTCAAGATCCCAGAGCACAACGGACCTCTCATCTTGTCCTACATGGACCGGAATGGGAAGATTGCGATCGAGCAGGTCGCGAACGGTTTTGGCATGTCCAAAGGCCAGTTAGCCCAGACTGCCGGTCTTGCGCGCGAGACCCTTTACCGGTCAGAGCGTAGCGCCACGGTAAAGACCCAGGGGCGTCTGCGGGAAATGCTCGAGATCATCAGCCGCGTGACGGATTGGGCCGGTGGCAAGGAGCAGGCGATGGCTTGGTATCGGGCTCAGCCGCTTCCGGCATTTGGCGGACGCACCGCTGAGGCGCTGGTGAAGGACGGCAAGGCAGCAGCGGTCCGTGATTATCTCGATCACATGGCCGTTGGCGGGTTTGCGTGAGGGTCGTCAGAACCTGCTACCGCGCACACGATCCACGTTGGGCATTCAAGCCGACTTCCGGCGAAGGAGCGGCGATCCGAGGCGCCCGATTCAATCCCAAAGGCGTGCCGGCACTCTATCTGGCACTAACCATCATGACAGCGATCAAGGAAGCCAACCAGGGCTTCGCACAGCGGATCGATCCGTGCGTGCTCTGCTCCTATGAGATTGATTGTGACGACATCGCGGATCTGACAACGCAAGAGGGGAGGGGAGAGTTTTCTGTGACGCTCGAAGAGATGGCCTGCGCCTGGGCAACTGCTCTCAGCGACGGAGAGCGCCCGGCGTCCTGGCCCATTTACGACCGGTTGCGACCTCGAAATATTGCCGCCATTGTGGTCCCAAGTTTCGCGCCGAGCGCCGAGATGGAGGATCGCAACCTGGTCCTTTGGGACTGGGGTCCGGATCTGCCGCACAAGGTAACCGTATTCGACCCGAGCGGCCGGTTGCCGAAGGACCAGCTATCCTGGCGATAACGCATTCTCGGCATCCGAAGGGCAGCGGAGGGCGCTTGCGCCCTACAGTCCACTGGCCTTGGTGAGATTGACACGGAAACGATCGCGCCGGCGCTGATAGCGGCGAGTCATTTCAGCCGAGGCATGGCCGAGTTGTTTTTGCACATAGCGCTCGTCGACTTCAGCCGAGGAGGCAAGCCCTGCACGTAAGGAATGGCCCGAGAATTTTGTCGCGCGATCGCCTTCGGACAGGTCGCCGCGGACACCAGCGGCGAGAGCGGTGCGCTTGACCAGCCGCGCCACTTCCTGGTCGTTGAGCCGCTCGGCGCCTACTTTTTTGCCTTGCCCTGCCACCCTGCGAAAGAGGGGGCCATGGCCGATCCTCGCCAATTTGAGCCAGATCTGCAGCGCGACAACCGGGCAGGTGGCATCGGCCGAGCCGCGGCCGATCTCGACCTCACGCCAGCCGGTTTTTCCCCGCAGCGTCACCAGCACGCCCTTGTCGGGGAAAAATTCGATCCAGCCGGAAGAATCCTCGGTCTGATCGCGGCCGACGTCGAGACCGACGATTTCGGAACGGCGCAGTCCGCCGGCGAAACCCAGGAGCAGCATGGCGCGGTCGCGCAAGCCGCGTAAGCCGGCCCGGTCCAGCGTTTCCAGCATGGCGATCAGGTCTTCCGGCAGAATGGCTTCCTTTTGCCGGGGAGGGCAGGCGTGGCTGTTGCGAATGCCGGCCAGCACGGTGGCGATATGCCGGTCTTTTCTGTCCAGCGGCTGGCCACGCTGAGAGAAATTCCAGGCCAGCGACGACAGACGTCGCTCGATGGTCGAGACGGCGTTCGGTTTTTTGTCGCCCGTTACCTTCCCGGACGCGCAAGCCGTGATGTAAAGGCCGACGACCTGCGGATCGGGCGGCAACACATCGAGGTGCTGGCGGCGCGCCCAGGCGCAAAAATGCTTCCAGTCGGCGGCGTAGGCGCGGCGGGTGTTGGCCGAGCTTGCTGCCTCGACGTAATCGCGGGCGCGCTCGGCGAGCCCTTCCAGATGAGCCGGAAGGCCAGAAATTGGCTGCGCGGCCGGTGCCGTGTTCTCCCCCGAAAAGTCGCCTGACGGCTGTCCCATGGCAAGCACGACATCGATGATATCGGGAAGATCGTCGGCGACCGCCTCTGCTGGCGAATGATCGATGACGGCGGCCGTGCTGTGGGACGGTGCGGAGGTCGGGTCGACGTGTTTTTCCGAGTTCTGCGCGACGAAAATGGCCATTTCCGCACTAGACGCCTTAATGAACGATAATGCAACATTATCGTTCATTTCTACGGCGCGACAGGCGCAGCGCTTTCTATGCATTCCTGTTGCCAAAAGCGCCGCCATGATTCATCCTGCTTGCGATGATTCTGCGCCCCAAATCCTCTCCACGCCACCACGCCACGCCTCTCGGTGCCGCTTCGACCGCGCCGATGGCACCGGTGCCGGCCTGGCTGCGCCGCGCCATCCCGGATACGCAAAGCCTTATGGGGAAAGACATCGAGGAGGTCGCGATCGTCGCCGGCGCCGCCATCTGCGCGCTCGATACGGTCGTGCGCCGGCAAGAGAGATGGGCCGGCGCCTGGCGGCAGCGGCTGGCGCTTTCGGCGGCCGCGGCAACGGCGAAGCAGGCCGGCCGCGTCGAGGACGAAAGCGCGCTGCGCGACGCCGTGCTGCTCACCCGGCCCGGAGACGATGTCGGCCCCGCCGGGCTTTTGCTCCTCGCCTGGCGCCGGCTGGCCGCCCGGCCCGCAGAGGAGCTTCTGACGAAGAGAAATCTGGCCGCGGTATTGGCGGAATTCGGCTATGCCCCCGACGACGAGGGCATGAGCGATCTGACGGACGATCTCCGGCGGCTAGCCGCCAGTGACGGGACGGTGGGAATGATGACCGGCGCCATCGCAGCCGCCGAGCGTCACGGCTTTGGGCGCACTCTTGGAGTCTGGGTCGCCGACGCCCTGCTGGCTCAACGGATGGGTTGGGTACATGCGGTGCCGCTGCTAGGCGCCGATGCGGCTTTGGGCACAAGCGCGCGCCCGCGTCGATCGGTAGCCAGCTCTGTGGCGACAAGTATTGGGACAAATCCTGAGCGTGCGAAAAGTCTGCTTGCCGCGCAGGCGCGCGCCGCGCTGCGCGCGATTGACCTTTCCGCCGAGCTCGAGCGCCGCGCGGACCGGCTGCTTGGCGTTGCGCCGAAACTCAGGGCCAAGGCGGCGGACGCTGTTGTCAACAAGCTCCTGTGCGACGATGCGATCGTTGCCTCGGAAAAGATCTCAGGCATGAGCGACCGTGGGCTGCGCCGCCTGTTCGACCGGCTGGTTGAGCTCGGCGCCGTGCGCGAGCTGTCCGGCCGCGCCACCTTCCGCATCTACGGGCTGTGAAGACGATGGCGGAAGGGGTTCGCAGACGCGGAAAGGATCGGTCAGATGACCGTCGATCAGCTGACCAGCTGTTTGACCGGGAGCTGGATCACCTGCCGCCGGAGGCGCGTTGGCGCGAATGGATGCAGCGGGTCGAGGCGACCATTTTTGCCGCCAGCGAACCCGTTGGCCGCGAGACGCTCGCCCGCATCGTCGGCAAAAGCTGCAGCATCGATCTTTTGATCGACGACATTCGCGAGGAGCTACGCGGCCGGCCTTATGACCTGGTCGCTGTCGCCGGCGGTTTTCGGCACCTAACCCGGCCAGCCTACGCCGATGCGATCCGCAGGGCATTTGGCACAGCCGTCGGCGAGAGCGAGCGTGCCGTAGACCTGACGCAGTCGGACGTGCTGGTGCTGATGTGCATCGCCTACTTCCAGCCGATCACCCGCGCCGAACTGTCGAGCTTTTTTGGGAAGGAGATTTCTCGCGACCTGATCGGCCATTTGCGCGGCGCCGGCCTCATCGCCTCTGGTCCCCGCAGCCCGACGACCGGCGCGCCCTACACCTATGTGACGACCAAACAATTCCTGCTGGAGTTCGGACTCGATACGCTGCGCGATCTTCCCGACATCGAGGCGCTCGAAGATGCAGGTCTGCTGTCGAAAGAGAAGCTGCTGGCGGGCGACATCATGCCGGACTTTGCCGGTAGCGAAGAATACGACGGGGTCCAGGTCGACGAATGACTGCTCGCTGCCACGCCACGGTCGCAGCTGTCGATGGTCCGGATTTGCGCGCTGTTCTACTTTTCTTCCGTTTTCTCTTGCACGACATGAAGCTCTAGACCTCGCCAGAAGCGGTACAAAATTCGCTGGCTGACTCGAGCTGTCTGACACCTGTCGCTGGAGACCGTTAAATCGTAAGCGTTGTGCTGCTCGCACCGGGACAAAAATCCTGGACGCGGTTTCGACAATCAGCGCACGGAGTGGCGTGAAGACTTGCACCAAAAGGAGGCGCCGTGCAGGTTTCACTGGCTGTCTCGGTCGCCGAATACCTCTGTCAAATAGCCGACGAACACCCTGATCTTCTGAGGGGTGTGGCGTCGCTGAGCGTAGAAGGCGAAGATCGGCAGCTCGGTGGGTTCATGATCTGGTAGCAGGCGCACTAGGCGGTTCTCCTCGATATCCTTTTCGACCATGAAATCCGGCAAGAGGGAATAACCCCATCCTGTGAGGCAGGCGTTCCTCACCGCGCGGGCCGAGTTCATCGTTAGATGCTGCGGTACTTCGAAGTCGATGATCTCCCCGTTGTAGAAGAAGCGATGGGTGCGCCCCCATTCGCCGCTAACTTGAGTGACCGACGGAAAGGTTCTGACTTCAGTTAGGGTCTTGGGCATCCCATATCTATTACAGAACTGTGGCGATGCGACGACCACGATCCTCTGCGTGAAAATCCTCTGGGCAATCAGGGATGAATCGGGGAGCGGCCCAACCCGGATGGCAACATCGAAATGCTCCCCGATGAGATCGACTAACCGGTTGCCAAAGTCGATTGAGATGCTGAGCTGTGGGAACCGTTGTGTAAACTCCGGCATCGCGGGTGCCAAGCACTCGTTGCCGAAGGCCGTCACGCAGGAGACACGCAACTGGCCGCGAGGGGTTTCGTGGCGCTCGCGTACCGCGGTCCGCATCAGGTCGAGTTCCTCCAGGAGGCCCAAGCTCGTCTGCACGAACTCCAGCCCGGCATCAGTCAGATTGAGCTGCCTGGTGGTGCGATTGAAGAGACGAACCCCGAGATCGGCCTCTAGGCCAGCCACAATGCGGCTCACCGAGGGAGCGGAAAGGCGTAAGTCCCGGCTCGCGGAAGAGAAGCTTTTGTGCCGCGCGACCGCCACGGCGACCCTCATGGCCTCAACCATATCCATTTGTCATTCTTTCGAAATACAAAACAATGTTTCTCGTTCCGCTCCTATTAACACGGAAAATGAATTGGTGCATCGATGCGGGCAGCGCCCAACCTGAGGAGAAATCATGGCTGCCAATCCGAGCTGGATACTTGCGAGTTACCCTTCCGCAATGCCAACACCTGAGAACTGGGTCCTGGAAGATCGACCAATTCCCGAGGCTGCGCACGACGACCTATTGGTGAAAACGCTGTGGCTCTCCGTGGACCCCTACATGCGGGGTCGGATTAGCCCGGCGAAGAACTACGCCGCTGGTTTCAAGCTTGGTGATCTGATGCGTGGGGGCGGAATTGGCGAGGTCGTGACGTCTGAGTCTTCGGACTTCAAACCGGGCGACATCGTGATGAGCGATTATTTCGGCTGGCAGCCGCTTAGCGTCATCCCGGCCGGATCAGCCAAACCTGTAACAACCACGGACGCCCCGATACAATCCGCACTGAGCTACCTCGGCATGCCCGGTCTCACGGCCTACTTTGCCCTCCTCAAGACCGGAGGTCCGAAGACAGGAGAGACAGTATTGATCTCTGCTGCCTCGGGAGCGGTGGGGCAGATCGCCGGACAAATCGCACGGATCAAAGGCTTCGACCCGGTCGCTGTTGCAGGCTCGGACGAGAAGCTGGAATGGTGTAAGGAAATTGGATATCGGACAGGCGTCAATCACAGGACCTCGGCTGATCTCGTGGCTGATGTCGCTGCTGCATGCCCCAAAGGGGTGGATGTCTTTATCGACAATACTGCCGGGCCGATCCACGATGCGGCGATGCTGAACCTCAACACGTTTGGCAGAGTGGTGGTGGTCGGGACGATTGCCTTGGCCGACCGATTTGACCAGCGCGACATCGGCCTGAGACATCTTAGGAGAACCCTGATCACCCGTGCCCGAATCGAGGGGTTCCTACTCGACGATCACGTGCGCGAATACGAAACGGCGATTGCCGATCTGCTGTCGTGGTACCAGCAGGGTTTGCTACAGACAAGGGAGGATGTCACTGAAGGGATCGACACCGTGCCCGGCGCTTTCGTCAGAATGTTGAAGGGAGAGAACTTCGGAAAGCAACTGGTCAAGCTATGATGTGGAACAGCAGGAGCGCACGGCAGCTTCGCGCCACTTCATGATTGCTTTGGGCCAAAACCTGCCAGTGCACGCCTTGAACAGTTAGCCAACTTCGGGCCAAGTCTCCGACGAGACCAGTGAGGAGGTGGAGCTGACCCGACGGCGCTATGCGGAGATCGCGACCACTACAGACCTACGCTTGGTCGACCTCAGAGGCGACAATGCCGTTCGAATGGGTGTGCTGACCGATGTCGTTCGGTTCGGTCATCGCTTGCCTGCTTTCCGAGGGCCAGTTATGTCACCAGCCGTCATTGGCTATGAATGGCGGTTGCATCATCTGAAGTGCACCGTGCACGCGGGCTTGACACGCCGATGTACGGGTTCACCAGTTTTCAGATGCGCTGAACACTCGCCCTGGTATGAGGGAAACTCATGAAGTGCGAGCGTTGGAGAGGTGGGGCGAAATCGGGAGCTGTTTAGCCGCTCTTGCATCAGTGCAGAAGCCCACTCCGGGATGTGGGCAGTGTTCACAGACATGGGCTCGAGGTTTGTTCTCTGGCTGATAGCCGACGGAGTCACGTCGGCCCGACACATTCAAAGAAGCGATTTCAGCCCTTTAACGAGACGCGCGGCTCATCCCGATCATGAGCGCACTTCATGCTCCATGAGAAGTTTGGCGATATCAGTGGAGGCTGAATCGACCTACGATGCCCAGACTACGAAACCACCACGAGTCACGACGGCTCTCGCTGAAGCGGTCAAGGAAGCATTCCCATGTCATCCCAACTTAAGGTCGAGATCGACTCTGGCATCATGGTCGTCACGATGAATCGGCCACCTGCAAATGCGATCGACACGGCTTTCTCATACGAACTCTATCACGCCTTCAAGCAGCTCAACGACGATGACGATCTTCGGGTGGGGATTGTAGTCGGCGAAGAAAACCAGAAGCGGATTTTCAGTGCAGGCTGGGACCTCAAAGCGGTCGCGCGTGGTGATGGGCGCGACGAGGAAAAGGGTTTCGACCTCGGACCTGGCGGCATCGGTGGCTTGCCGGAGTTCTTCGACTTGAGCAAACCGGTGATTGCGGCCGTTAACGGCGCTGCCGTGGGCGGCGGTTTCGAGCTGGCGCTCGGGGCAGACATCATCTTGGCCTCGGAGGATGCTTATTTCGCGCTTCCCGAGATGCAGCGTGGCTTTCTGCCGGATGGAGGAGCAATCCAGAAGCTGCACCGCAGGGTACCGTACAACGTCGCTATCGATCTCATGCTGACAGGCCGACGCCTCTCCGCCTATGAAGCCAAACATTGGGGCCTGGTTCGTGATGTGGTTCCTCGTGAACGCATTCTGGGACACGCGGTCGAGATCGCGAAAGGCATCGCTTCGGGAGCTCCCCTGGTTGCCAAGGCGCTCAAGGAGTTCATGCGCGCCACCGCCCATCTGTCAGTCGAAGCAGCGCACGAGACGAGCAGGCTTGCATGGACGGGCAAGAGCGGTCTTCAGCACTATGAGCGTATGCTCAAATCCGAAGACTTCGACGAAGGCGCAGTTGCTTTTGCCGAAAAGCGGCCAGCCAAGTTCAGCGGGAATTGATTATGCTTGCCAACTATCCAGCTGAACGCACGTGGGGCGCAGCACATCGGCTCGCGCCAATGCTCGATGCTCGATCGATTGCCGTGGTAGGGGTCTCCGAGCGGGCCAATTCATTCGGGTTGCGGCTCGCCCAAGCCGTCACGAGCGCCAATTTCTCCGGCCGCATTGATTTTATCAACCCCCGCTACGAGAGCGTCCTTGGCCAGCCATGTCGAGGGAGCCTTGGCGATCTCGACGAGGCTCCTGATCTGGCAATACTTGGGGTGGGTGGTCGCAATCTGGAGCAGTCGTTGCTGGACGCCATCCGGAGCGGAGCCAAATCAGCGGTCATTTTCGATGCCTGCAACGGCAACGCCGCGGACGGATCACCGCTGCTCTCGCGCCTCAAGGACATCGCCTCCGAACACGGGATCGCCGTCTGCGGCGGCGCCGGGATGGGACTGATCAACGTTCCGTCTGGTTGCGTTGCAAGCTTCTATGGCGCGTCGCATCTCAAGCCGGGCGGGATAACCCTTATCGCGCATTCGGGGTCCGTCTTCACGACGCTTGCGATGAACGACCCCCGATATCGGTTTGACCTGCTGGTATCGCCAGGCCAGGAAATCGGCGCTACGATTGACGAATATATCGACTACGCGGTGAGCCGGGAGAGCACGAAAGTCATCGCCGTCTTTATGGAGACAGCCCGGAATCCCACCGGGTTCCAGAGCAGCCTGAAACGTGCCCGCCAGCGAGGCATTCCCGTGGTCGTGTGCAAAGTCGGCCGCTCCGAAGAGAGTGCGCGTATGGCGCGGTCGCACACAGGAGCCCTGGCGGGCTCAAAGGCCGCCTACGAGGCCGTGCTCGAAGATTGCGGCGCGATCAGCGTGCAGTCCATCGACGAACTGATGAACGTAGCGTCGCTGTGCTCGACGGGACGCTTGCCCGGACCAGGCGGCGCCGCGCTCATGACAGATTCCGGCGGCCTTCGCGAGCTGGCTATCGATCTGGCGGCGGAGTCGGGGGCGCGACTTGCAAGGTTTTCGAACCGGACCGTTCAAGGCCTACGCCAGGTCTTGCCGCAGCATCTTGAGCCCTCGAATCCTCTGGACTGCGCTGCAGACCTTACAGACGACTTCAGCAAGCCGTTCGAGGAGGCGCTCACAGTGCTTTCATGTGCTGACGAGGTTTCGATGGTTGGCTTGGAAGCCGACCTCAGGGACGACTACGTCTACGAAGAGAAGCTCCTGGACCTCGCCCTGAGCCTGCCCCGGCGCACCGACAAACCGTGCTTCTTCTATTCAAGCTTCGGCCGCGCAAATAACTTCTTGCTTGGGGCCAGGCTCATTGATCGGGGGATCCCCTGCATCAACGGTATCGGCGAGACGTTGAATGCCATATCCAAGCTCCAGGAATGGTCCGAACGACTGAGCCAAGTTGCCGATCCCGTGCCGGAAGTTTCGAAAAGCCACGCCGCCTCGTGGCAGGCTTGTCTGTCGCGTTCCAAATCTATCGACGAGTACGAGGCGCTGGCGCTCCTCTCCAGCTTTGGCGTTCCTGTCGTGGGCAACGAAGCCCACGACACGTTGGAAGGGCTTAAGGCGGCTGCGAAACGGCTAGGCTATCCGGTTGCCGTGAAAACAGCCGCGGAAGGCATCGACCACAAAAGTGACGTCGGCGGTGTACTGCTCAACATACGCGACGACCGGGAGCTCGAACAGGCTTACGGCCGCCTTACCGCAACTCTTGGCCCGCGCGCAATCATCCAGAACATGTCGCCAAGGGGCATAGAGCTGGCTTTTGGTTGCGTGCAGGATCCCGACTTCGGGTCTCTGGTTATGGTGTCAGCCGGAGGTACCCTTGTGGAACACTTTGGCGGGCAGCAATTCGCACTTGCTCCGTTCGGCGAAAGCCGCGCGCTTGAGCTTATTGGGCGGCTTCCCATCGCGCGGTTGCTGGATGGAGTGCGGGGGAGCGCTCCCGCCGACAAGATTGCCGCCGCCAGGGCTCTCAGTCGGTTCTCGGTCATGTGCGCCGCCCTCGGCGACACATTGAAAGAGGCCGACGTCAATCCGATCGTCGTAACGGCCGAGGGGGCGATGGCGGTCGACGCACTGGTCGTCCCGGCCGCCGATCGCGCACGCAAGGTTGCCTGAGATGAAGGTGGCGATCATTGGTTGCGGGGTCATCGGCGCGGGATGGGCCGCCCGTTTTCTGCTGAATGGCCATGACGTAAGCATCTTCGACACTGGGCCCGATGCAGAGCGTCGCATGCGGGAAGTGCTGGCTAATGCACGTTCCAGCCTGCCCGCGCTATACGACCGCCCGTTGCCTTCTGCCGGGCAGCTCGATTTCGTCGGAACGATCGCCGAGGCAGTGACGGATGCCTATTGGGTTCAGGAAAGCGTGCCTGAACGGCTGGAGGTCAAGCGAGCCATCTACGCCGCGATCGAACCGCATCTCGCCAACGGGGCCCTTCTCGCCTCTTCAACGTCGGCTATCAGGCCAAGCAAGCTGCAGGAGCTCTGCAGCCATCCCGAACGGCTCATCGTCGCCCATCCTTTCAATCCCGTATACCTCCTGCCTCTTGTCGAGGTGGTGGGGTCGGAACTGACGCCGCCGGCGCTGAAGGCGCGCGCAGCGGAGACGCTGCAAAGCATTGGCATGCATCCGCTGGTGCTTGACCGAGAAAACGACGGGTTCATCGGCAACCGGCTGCAGGAGGCGATGTGGCGGGAGACGTTGTGGATGATCAAGGAGGGTGTCGCCACCACAGCTCAGATCGATGAGGCTATCCTCTATGGCTTTGGTTTGCGTTGCGCGCAGATGGGCCAGTTCGAGACATACCGACTGGCCGGCGGAGAGGCCGGGATGCGTCACTTCTTCGCGCAGTTCGGCCCATCGCTGGTCGAGCCCCTGAGTCATCTAATGGACGTACCCGATCTCGACGCTGCGCTGATCGACCGCATCGCTGAGCAGTCTGATGCTCAATCGGCTGGGCGGAGCATTCGGGAAACAGAACGTGCGCGCGACGCAAGCCTGGTTGCAATGATCCGCTCGCTCAAGCCGCAGGGTGTAGGGGCGGGGGGTACGATACGCGCCCATGAGGCGCACCTGCCCCTTCGCCAGGACGGCTCCCTGCCCGTTACTGCAAGGCGAGTCATTCCGTCCAGCTGGACCGATGCGAATGGCCATATGAATGAGGCGCACTATCTCGAGATTGCCTCGAATGCGGCGGATGCGCTGACGGAAGGCTGCGGCGTCACTGCCGAATACATCGCGGCTGGCCGCAGCCATTTTACCGGAGAGACGCATGTCCGCTATTTGGCCGAGCTGCACGAGGGGGATGAGATCACCGTCCGCACGCAGGTGCTCTACGGCATGGGAAAGAAAACTCATCTGTTCCATCGTTTGTATGGGCCGAGCGAGGAACTCGCCGCGACCGTCGAGATGATGATCCTGCATGTCGATCTTGCCACTCGCGCGATTCGCGAGCCGCTTCCCAATGTTGCCGTCGCGCTGAAGAATCTTGAGAAAGCCCACGCGCATCTGCCGCGGCCCGACGGGGCCGGGGCAGCCATCCGCGACCTTTACAAGATGGAGGCTGAACACTCCGTATCGAGGGCAGTCTAGTTGCGAAAGTGTGGCGCGTCTTACTCGGCGCAGTCGTGGAAGCTTCTGCGCGAGGGCAGTGCGCGAAGCGCTAGGCGTTTCGCTCAGCAGAGGTTCTAGGAGGTACGCCCAGATGCCATTGAACATCAGCCGAGAAGTCTTCGTCACCTGTGCGGTCACCGGCTCGGGAAATACCCAGGACAAGTCGCGTCACGTGCCGCGCAGTCCGAAGGAGATCGCCGATGACGCGATCGCGGCCGCGCGCATGGGAGCCGCAATTGTACACTGCCACGTCCGGGATCCTGAAAGTGGCAAGCCGTCACGCGACCTGGCGCTGTACCGGGAAGTGACGGACCGCATCCGTAGCGCCGATGTGGACGTCATCTTGAATCTCACCTGCGGCATGGGCGGTGATCTGTTTCTGGGGCCTGATGAAGAACCATTGCCGATCGACGTTGAGGGCACCGACCTGATCGGAGTCAGCGCGAGACTTGCGCATATCGTCGAATGCCGCCCGGAAATCTGCACCATCGATTGCGGCTCGATGAACTTTGGCGACACTGGGCTGATCATGGTCAATACCCCTGGGCTGCTGAGGGGAATGGGAGCTGTCATCTCTGAGCTCGGGATGCAGGCCGAGATCGAGGTCTTCGACACTGGCCATCTGTGGTTTGCAAAGCAGATTCTGGCCGAGGGCGTATTGAAATCGCCAGCTCTAATCCAATTCTGCATGGGCGTGCCCTGGGGGGCGCCTAACGACCTCAATACGCTAATGGCGATGGTGAACAACGCCCCACGTGACTGCATCTGGTCTGCGTTTTCGCTCGGCCGCGATCAGATGGCCTACGTGGCGGCGGCAATCCTTGCTGGGGGCAATGTCCGCGTGGGGCTCGAGGACAATCTCTTCCTTGAAAAGGGGCGGCTTGCGACCAACGCCGAACTCGTCTCCCGTGCCGTGGAACTGATCACGGCGATGGGCGTCCGCGTTCTAGGACCCGGCGAAGTGCGAAGCAGACTGAATCTCATCAAGCGGGGCCGAAGGTCAGCGGGCTGAGAAAAGGTAGCTACGCCTCCATCATCTGAAATTTACATCGTTCACCCCGGCGAACTCGCGGGCAGAACAGCAATCTCAAAAGGCACTGGATATGAACATACCCTCGAAGGCTGATGTTGTTATCGTCGGCGGTGGCGTGGCGGGCTGCTCGATCGCCTATCACCTGGCCAAAATTGGCATCACAGACGTGGTGCTGTGCGAGCGCCGTCAACTGACGTGCGGCACCACCTGGCATGCCGCCGGGTTGGTCACCCAGCTGCGCGCGACACAGCGGATGACCGAGCTGGCGAAATACACGGGTGAACTCTTCACCCGTCTTGAGCAGGAAACTGGCCAGGCCACTGGATTCAAACGCAACGGATCGCTCCGGGTCGCGACCACGCCAGCGCGGTATGAGGAATTGGCCAGGGGCGCTTCCATGGGGCGCAACTTCGGCCTTCCGGTCGAGGCAGTAACGCCGGGTGAAATCAAGGAGCGGTGGGGGCCCGTCAACCTCGCGGGCATCGTCGGCGGGTTCTGGTTCCCTCACGACGGGCAGGTCAATCCGGCCGACGTCACGATGGCTTACGCCAAAGGCGCGCGGACGGGCGGGGTCCGGATCATAGAGAACTTGCCGGTGACCCAACTCTTCGTGGAGAACGGCCGTGCCGTCGGCGTAATGACGGAGCAAGGCAAGATCGAAGCCCGGATTGTCGTTATCTGCGGCGGCATGTGGTCGCGCGATCTGGCGGCCGAGATCGGCGTCACAGTCCCGCTCCACGCCGCGGAGCATTTCTATGTCGTCACCGAAGCCATTCCCGACCTGCCACGCAATCTTCCGGTGATGTTCCTGGGCGACGAGTGGACCTACTACAAGGAAGACGCCGGCAAGCTGCTCGTCGGCTTTTTCGAACCTGTGGCGAAACCCTGGGGACAGAAGGGCATCTCAAAGGACTTTAGATTCGACGCGCTTCCGGAAGACATCGACCACATCGCGCCGCACCTCGAGGCGGCGGCCAACCGCGTGCCGCTGCTGGCTGACACTGGCATTCAGCTGTTCTTCAACGGGCCAGAAAGCTTCACCGCGGACGGCCGCTACCTGCTGGGCGAAACTGCCGAGGTCTCCGGACTGTACTGCGCCACGGGCTTCAATTCCCTTGGCATCCTATCCTCCGGTGGCGTGGGCAAATCGCTCGCCTCTTGGATACGCGACGGCAGGCCTCCCGTTGAGCTTATCGATGTCGACGTGCGCCGCACCCAAAGTTTCCAACGCAATCGGAAATACCTGGAGGACCGCACGGTCGAGACCCTCGGCCTCAACTTCGACATGCACTGGCCGAGCCGTCAATTTGTATCCGCACGGGGCGTGCGCCGATCGCCTTTCCACGATCGCCTGGTCGCGGCCGGTGCCTTCATGGCCGAAGCGGCGGGCTGGGAGCGGCCTGGCTTCTTCGGTACCGCCCAGGAAGTCGTGAACATCGAATATTCCTACTACCGCCCGAGCTGGTTCGCGAATGTTCGCGCGGAGTGCCAGAACACCGCTGAGAACGTGACGATTTTCGACCATAGCTGTTTCGTCAAATACCGTGTCGAAGGTCCGGACGCGCTCAAGACGATGAACTGGATTTGCGCTGCCGATTGCGACGTCGAGGTCGGCCGCGTGGTCTACTCACAGTGGCTCAACGAGATCGGTGGCATCGAGGCGGACGTCACGGTGACGCGTCTGGCGGATGACGCCTTCCTCGTCGTCACCGTGGCAGTCTCGCAGCGTCGGGACCTCGCCTGGTTCAAGCGGCACCTGCCGGACGGGGCGCGCGTCCACATCGTCGACATCACATCCGGCCTTCCGATGCTTGCCGTGATGGGGCCGAAGGCGCGGGAGCTCATGGCGCGCGTCTCGCCTGATGATTTCAGCAACGATGGCTTTCCCTTCGGTACGAGCCGCGAGATCGACCTCGGCTACGCTCGCGTTCGCGCAAGTCGGCTGACGTTTGTGGGCGAGTTCGGCTTCGAGCTTTATCCCGAAACGGAATTCGCCGCTCACGTGCATGAAAAGCTCGTCGAGGTTGGAAACGACCTCGGCCTTAAGCACGGCGGCTTCTTCGCACTGAATTCGTTGCGGATGGAAAAAGGCTATCGCCATTGGGGGCACGACATCGGCGAGGAGGACACGCCCTACAACGGTGGCCTCGGCTTTGCCGTGGCCTTGGACAAGCCCGGCGGCTTCTTTGGTCGAGACGCGCTGCTGACGCAACGAGCGGAGGGCACTGTCAGGCGCCGCCTTGTGCAAGTGAAACTGGCAGGTGGACCTGACATGCCGATGCTCTATCACAACGAGCCGCTGGTCCGCGACGGCGCCATCGTCGGGTCGGTTACGTCCGGAGCCTATGGCCATCGCGTCGGCGCGTCGCTTGGCCTTGGTTACGTGAGAAACGCTGATGGAGTGACAAAGGACTGGCTCGCCGATGGCAAGTGGGAGGTCGAAATTGCGATGAAGCGCTATCCGATCGAGCTCCAGTTTGGGCCTTGGTACGACCCGCGAAACGCGAGAGTGCGCGGCTAGGCATCTGGCATTCATGAGGCGTCGGCAATGGCGGCGCCTTCGGAACCTGGCTGCGTCGAGGAACCTTCGCGGAACCCTACGGCCCACGTTCCCAGTCGACCGTGATCGGAGGGCTGTGATCCTGGAGGTCACGCAAGCTGTCATCTCGCGAACCAAGCATCCATTTGGCAAAAGTCTTGGCGGCAGTCGATAGGGGGACGTTCTTGCGCCAGACCAGATAGATACCGCCGTCGGCCTGAACCTTGTCGTCAAACAGCTCAACCAGCTGCCCGGCTCGGACAAGCTCCGTTGCGGTGCCAATCCATCCGAGCGCGATGCCTTCGCCTGCCAGGGCGGCCTGCATCATGGTCAAATGATTGTCAAAATGCGGCCCGGGCAGCGGATTGGTCTTGATGTCATAGTGGGCAAACCATTGCTCCCAGTCGAACCACGACTTGTCGTCCGCCCTTGCGTGCAGCAGGATGTGCATCGTCAGATCGCGCGGGGTCTTGATGGGAGCCGAGCGGGCCAGATAAGCAGGGTTTGCGACGGGAGTGATTAGCTCTGACAGGAGCAATTCGGCGTCACAATCCGGCCAGTTGCCTTTGCCGAACCGGACCGAAATGTCGATTCTTTCAGAGAGTTCGGGCAACCCCTGATACGCCGTCACCATGTTCACGGTGATCTCAGGGTGGCTCTTGTGGAATTCCTTCAGGCGAGGCAGCAGCCAGAAGTTTGCATAGGCGAGGTTACATGAGACGGTAAGACTGTCCGCATTGTGGCCCCGCTGAAGCGTCTCGCCCTCGAGGGAGATGATATCGAGGCCGGCTACAAGGGCATTTACATAGCGCCTCCCCTCAGTCGTGACGCGTACGGGCCTGCTTTGTCTATCAAACAATCTGACAGACAAAAAATCTTCTGCCTGCGTGATGAGATGACTAATCGCTGACTGGGTCACGTTGAGCTCACCGGCCGCCTTGGAAAGGCTCTCCAGACGGGCTGTTGCCTCTATGGCGAGCATCACGCGCAACGGGGGGACATGTCGCCAATACTTCATGAGCTGCTCTCATGTGCCATGAATGGGATGCGCATATCGCTCGGCTTCAACAGCGCATATTTTAGGGTTTGACTTCACAGAAGTCCCTTCATCACATGAAGGCCCGTCATATCAGCTGTCAAGGTTGTCACCTGTCGCCATGTCCACAAATCGAAGTCAAATCCAATCCGGCATCATGGTCATGACCCTGAACATCCCGGTTGTGACGCTAGTCGACACGGAGCGTGAAGCAGCGCTGCTCGCGAACCTAGCCCAAGCCCCAAGCGAGACTTGAATGTCAGAGACCTACGACGCGATCGTCATTGGAGGCGGGCACAACGGATTGGTCTGCGGCGCCTACCTAACCCGCAATGGACTGAAGGTCAAAGTCCTCGAGCGACGCTCTGTTGTGGGCGGAGCAGCCGTGACCGAGGAGTTCCATCCAGGTTATCGGGCGTCGACTTTCTCCTACCTGATGAGCCTGTTGCATCCCAGGATCATCCGCGACCTCGAACTCGCCAAGCATGGGCTCCAAGTACTGCCTTGCTCGGATATGTACTCGCCGTTGGACGATGACTACATCGTCTTCTCCGACAACGTGAAGAAGACGCAGGAACAGTTTGGTCGCTTCAACCGCCACGACGCTGAGATCTATCCGGAATTCGACCGCTACATAAGCGAAGCCGCCAACGTGGTGCGCAAGCTTCTGTTCGACGTTCCGCCAGACCCGTCGCGGACCGACTTCAAGTCGCTCAAGAACCTGGCCTCGTTCGCCTGGAAGTATCGCAAGATCGGCGATCGCTTCTATCGCCTTGTCGACCTGCTTACTATGAGCGCGGACGACTTCCTGCGAGAATGGTTCGACGACAGCCGCATCCGGGCGGTCCTCGCGTACTACGCCTCGATCGGGACGTTCGTCAGTCCGCGTACGCCCGGGTCTGCCTACGTGATCATCCACCACATCATGGGCGAGCACGAAGGCGCTGGCGGTTGGGGATTCATTAAGGGAGGGATGGGTGCGATTACCCAGTCCATTGCCTCCTATGGCCGTACGAAGGGTCTCCAGATCGAGACTGAGGCCGATGTCGAGCGGATCATCATCGAGAATGGCAGAAGTGTCGGCGTTGCCCTGCGCAATGGTCGTGAGTACCGCTCGAAGATTGTCGTCTCGAATGCCGCGGCTCCGGTCACGTTCCTGAAGCTGGTGGACTCAAAGGAACTGCCGTCGGAATTCGTGCGCGACATACGCAATTATCGGATGCGCTCCTCCGCTTTCAAAATCAACATCGCGTGCGAACGCCTCCCGCAGTACCGGGCCGTCGACAAGGCGATCGCGGACGGGGCTCTCGGCAGCTTCACCTACCCGACATACGTGCACATCGCGCCCGACGTCGAATATTTGGACCGCTCGTACACAGATGCCAAGGATGGCTGGTATTCCACCGAGCCGTTCCTGACCCCTGTTGCCCCCACGGTGGTCGACGACACCCTTGCTCCTGCAGGCAAGCACGTTCTCAACGTCTTCGGTGGGCACGCCGCATGCGACCTGAAGTCGTCCAACTGGGAAGCCGAGAGGCCGAACCTCGTCAAGAACGTGATGGCCACCATGGACCGCTTTGCGCCAGGCTTTTCGGGCGACGTCATCGCCATGGATGTGCTCACGCCCGACGAGATCGAACGCCGGGTCAACCTACCCTCCGGCCACATCTTCCATGGCGAACTCGCACCTGACCAACTCTTCTTCAAGCGGCCGGCCGCTCACTACTCCGACTACAGGTCGCCGATCCGCGGACTCTATCAGTGCGGCTCGAGCACTCATCCAGGAGGCGGCGTATCCGGCATTCCTGGCCACAACGCAGCGCGGGAAATTCTTAAGGACCAAGGGAAGCGGATGCGATGAGCAAGCGCCACCATCAACATTTAGAAGGACAGACCAGATGGCCATGATCCGCCGCACGCCTTACTATCACAAGCACGCGGCCGCTGGCGCGGAGTTCGTGGATCGCATCGGCTTTGCAGCCGCCTTGCACTTCGGGTCCATTGAAGCAGAGCACATAGCCGCTCGAGAAAACGTCGGCCTCTTCGACGTCTACTCGCAGTACTTCCTGGAAGTGACCGGACCGGACGCACTCAACGTGATGCAGAAGCTTTGCGTCAACGACATCGGGCGCGTCGGACCGTCGGGCGTTGTCTACACCTCGCTCTGCAACGCTGAGGGCGGGATGATCGACGACCTGTTGGTCTATCGTATGGCAGACGACACATTCAGGGTTTGCCCCACGCCGTCGCGGTTCGTTTCGGTCGAAGCTTGGATACGCGAGGTGGCTGGCGAACTTCGGGTCCAGGTCATCAACTATGGCGCTCGCTTTGCTTACATGTCGGTGCAGGGCCCGAACTCCCGAGCACTTCTTTCAAGACTTACCGACGCCGATCTGTCAGCGTCCAAGCTGAAGTACTTCAGGTTCGTCATGGGCGACCTGGCGGGTGTCCCCGACATGATGATCTCCCGCACCGGCTACTCGGGCGAGCTTGGCTACGAATTGTTCTATCCCTCTGAGTACGCCGAGCACGTCTGGGACCGCCTTATCGAGGCCGGAGCAGACCTGGGCGTGAAGGCTTGCGGACTGGGCTCGCTCGCTACCCTAAGGATGGAGAAGAAGTTTCCCCTGTATGGTCTTGATCTTTCGACGGGCAACACTCCCGTCGAAGCGGGTCTCGAATGGACTGTCCGTCTTGATAAACCCGATTTCATCGGCCGCAGCGTCATCGCGCGACAGATGGAGCAGGGGCCGTCCAAGCGCCTCATGTTGGTCGAGACCGCCGACCTTGATGTGCCGCTGGAGATCGGCGCCGACATCACAGTCGATGGCAGGAAAGCCGGCACCGTCACATCGGTCGCCAAAGGCTTCACGGTCAGGAAGGCCCTGGCGCAAGGGTACGTCATTTCGGACCTGGCCAATGACGGGCAGCCGGTGGTTGTCGAAGCCAAGGCGCGTGCCAGCCAAGCTGTCCTTCGCAGCGAGGCGCTCTACGACCCGAATAGGATGCGGGCCAGATCCTAAGAAACCAGTGAGGCAGGCGACCAACCTCGCCTCAGGAGCATGCGTTTTGAACTGTGAATGGGAACAAGAACAGGAGGAGAGCATGAAATACTTCAAGTCGAATGGCGGGCGCGTTCCTGCGTCCGTCGACGAAATGGCCAAGGACGCTCGCGAGGGCCGGGTGGACCGGCGCGAGTTCCTTGCAATCGCGAGCGTGTTCGGCGCATCGGCCGCCATGGCCTACGGCATGGCGGGCCTTGCCGTGCCGCAGCCGGCCTTCGCTGAAGAGCCGAAGAAGGGCGGAACCCTGCGCGTGGCTATGTCCGTCAAGGGGCAGAAGGACCCGCGCACGTACGATTGGGGAGAAATGGCAAATGTTTCTCGCTGCTGGCTCGAGCCTTTGGTGCGATACACGCACAAGTTCACATTCGAACCGGTTCTGCTTGAGAGCTGGGGCGTCAACGATGACGCCACCGAATACGTTCTGCACGTGCGCGAGGGCGTGACGTGGAACAACGGCGACGTCTTCCATGCTGACGATGTCGTTTTCAACATTACCCGCTGGTGTGAAAAGGGTGTTGCCGGTAACTCCATGGCAGCGCGCATGGGTTCTCTGATCGACGACATGACCGGCAAGGCGAAGGACGGCGCGATCACGAAGGTCGATGATTACACCGTGAAGCTGAAGCTGAACGGGCCAGACATCTCAATTATCCCTGGCTTCACGGACTACCCGGCTCTCATCGTGCATCGCAACTTCGACAAGGACGGCGCCGATCCGGTCAAGAAGCCGATCGGTACGGGACCATTCGAACTTGTTTCCTACGATGTCGGCCAGAAAGCGGTCGTCAAGCGCCGCGAGAATGGCAAATGGTGGAGTGGAGAAGCGCCGCTCGACGGCGTACAGTTCATCGACTACGGCCAGGATTTCACTGCTACGATCTCGGCGTTCGACTCCGGCGAAATCGATTTGGATTACGAGACCCCGTCCGACTATATCGATGCACTGGACAAGATGGGCTTGGTTAAGTCCGAGGTGGCGACGGCGACCACTGTTGTTGCGCGCACTAACGTCGCGCACAAACCGTATGACGACAAAAGGGTGCGCAACGCCCTGCAAATGGCGGTCGACAATAACGCCGTGCTGCAGCTCGGCTACAACGGTCGCGGCACGGTCGGCGAGAATCACCACGTCAGTCCGATTCAGCCCGAGTATTTCCCGCTTCCAAAACAGGCACGTGACGCCGCCGGCGCCAAGAAGCTGATGGCGGAAGCCGGACAGGCCGATTACGAGCACGAACTGATCACCATCGAAGACGACTGGCAGAAGGCCACAGGGGATGCGATTGCCGGCCAGCTACGGGAAGCCGGTATCAAGGTGAAGCGAACGGTATTGCCTGGTTCGACGTTCTGGAACGACTGGACGAAATATCCTTATTCGCTCACGATTTGGTATATGCGTCCGCTGGCAGTCCAGACGCTCGCTCTGGCTTATCGCTCGGGCGAAGCCTGGAACGAGACCGGGTACGCCAATCCCGAGTTCGACGCCAAGTTGAGAGAGGCTCTTTCGATCAGCGACCCCGGCAAGCGTAAGGAGGTCATGAAGGACGTCGAGCGGATCCTGCAGGATTCCGGTATTATCATCCAGCCGTACTGGCAGAAGCTTTACTGCCATATGAGCAAGAAGCTGAAGAACTACGGCATGCACCAGACCTACGAGATCGATCTTCAAAACGTCTGGCTGGACGCATAGGCAAGCTCATACGGCAGCCGATGCCTTCTGGTGTCGGCATAGCGTTCGGAGCGGCACACACCGCGGCTTTCGCAATTGCCGCGACAACTAGAGGAGGTTCCTGGGGGATGCGACATCCTCCAGGTTCGATACAAGCAGGCATTCGTCAAGATTGCCGCACGCAAGGCCAACCCGTCGCCCGGATCAACTCCCAAGGCTGCACCGCAAGCCTAGTCGGTACCCGCCAAGGGGCGGGTACCGACCTTTCGTTAAGTTGAGCGGCACGATCCCATCATGTCTGGTGAAAACGTCATCCTGTCTAACCTTTCCGACGAACTTGTGCAGCAGATGCGCGACGACCTCTATGACGGGTTGAAGGAAGAGATCGAGGAAGGCACCAACATCCTGCTCGAGCGCGGCTGGGCGCCCTACAAGGTGCTGACCGAGGCACTGGTCGAAGGCATGCGCATCGTCGGCGAGGATTTTCGCGATGGCATCCTGTTCGTGCCGGAAGTGCTGCTTTCGGCCACGCCATGAAGGCCGGCATGTTCATCCTGCGCCCGCTGCTGGCCGCATCGGCGCCCAAGCAGGGCAAGATGGTGATCGGCACCGTCAAGGGCGACATCCACGACATCGGCAAGAACCTCGTCGGCATGATGATGGAGGGCGCTGGCATCGACCTCATCGACCTCGGCATCAACAATGCGGTCGAGAAATATCTCGATGCCATCGAGCAGCACCAGCCCGACATCGTCGGCATGTCGGCGCTGCTGACCACCACCATGCCCTACATGAAGGCGGCGCGCCGCTCAACGGGGAATTCGGCAAGGCCGTCGGCGCCGATGCCTATTGGCGCGATGTGGCGATGGCGGTCGAGACCGCCAAGGATTTCATGAAGCGCAATTGCGGAACCGCGCGACCAGTCTCGTATGTCGGCCAACGCATGTCGACGACCCATTAGGGAAGATATGACCGAATGAATGCACCATTTTTGGCGGTGGATCGAGCTCGCGACGTTCGTCGGGACTTTGGGCGGCTGCCAAAGGGGGCGGATGTGGAGGCGTATCGAGTGGTCATCCTTGCGCTTCCGGGATTCTCGCAACTCACCCTTTCATCTTTTGTAGATCCCCTCCGGCTTGCGAACTCAGTCTCCAGCCGGGCTTCCTTCGAGTGGGCCATCGCGAGCCTGGATGGTAATCCAGTCGAGTGTGCCAGTGGCCTCTGGCTGTCGGCCAGCACGGACTTCGCGAGAACGGGGCAAAGCCTGCAGACCGGCAAGCGCCCGAACATGGTGATTGTTTGCGCCGGCGATCGAGTAGAGAAACAGTCGTCAGCTTCTCTGCTCCGCATTCTCCGCCTGTGCGGAAGGCACGGCGTGCCAATAGCCGCCCTAGGCACCGCGACTTGGCTATTGGCGGAAAGCGGCTTGCTCGACGATACGGCGTGCACGATCCATTGGGACAAGCGCGCAGCTCTCTCTGAAACGTTTCGTCGCCTTCAGGTAACTGACCGACTCTTTGTTAGAAATGCTCGTGTCGCCACCTGTGCAGGAGAGTTCGCGTCCTTCGACTTCGTGATGGAGTTGATCGGCGAACATCTCGGCGAAGAGGCCGCATTGGCAGTTTGCAGACATACGATCGCTTCGCACTGGCGCTCGGCTTCAGACAGACAATGGACCTCAAGCACTGATGCGACCGGCATCGGCAAGGCACTGGCGGAAGTGATCTGTATCATGGAGGAGTATGTTGAAAATCCCCTCCCTCTCCGCGACATCGCTAGGCGCGTTGGCCGCTCACAGCGCCAGATTGAACGACTTTTCAAGCACTCAGTGTCGTCCTCTCCAATGCGCTACTATCTCCATATGAGACTCGCCCGCGCCAAGCGCCTAGTCGAGCAAACTGAGTTACCGATGGTGGAAATCGCGATCGCATGCGGCTTCGTTTCGGCATCACATTTTTCGAAGTGCTTCCGTACAGTATTCGACATCAACCCCAGTGCCTGCAGGAACTGATCAGGGTCGATCAATTAGGGTCTCGAGAGCCCAGCTCACCCAATGGTACAAGCAGGGTCGTTCCGTTGCAAAGTTTTGTCGGGTCAGAGAATTTGCCAGAGTGGTGGCAACCTCATGCGGCAGCGAGGATTTCTAACTGCTCGGCGAGAGACGGGTTCGGATTGAAGGCGTACCGCGCTTGTCGTTTGCGCATCATGTGGACCATCTCGATGCCGGACAGGGTGACCGCGGCGGCGTGCGTCGATTTGAAACCGAGCATCGGCCGCACGCGGCGCGGATCGGCTTCGACCGGCGCCGGGACCAATCCTGCAATCGACTTGTGGCATCGCAGGAAACGATGATGGCGCGATAGAGGGGAGCATAAGGATTTGAGTGCGTCGGCGCCTGGATGCTGCATTTTTCGAGGCTTAATACCTGGCCTGCTTGCTCCCCTGTCAACGCTTCACGTACGTCCTCACGGCCGCCCGCGCATGACTCGGGGCTCTTCTTCATCGGAAGAGACTTTCACTCTCTAGAGAAGCTGCTGGCTGGGGATATTCCGGTCGGATTGGCCGGCGGGGAGGACGACGGCAAAGAGGAAGAACCTGAGGTCGATGTCGTTGAGGACCAAGTGTCTTGAGCGGGTCAATGCCAGGTTGCAACCGCAGGCAGCAATTCACGACCAGGCCGATTGATCGTGCGGCAGCCGACGATCGGGGTCATGAACGGCGATGCTGTCGCCTTCGATAAGATTGGCTGGAAAGATCATCAGATTGATGCCCCGCCGGGATGATGCAGCGACGGAAATGCACGATCTGTGGTCTGGCTACAACGTATCTGCGAGCTGGTTGGCCACCACACGGTCCAGAAGTTCGGCAAAGCGGTTATTATCCTGAGCCATCTTCCAGAAATTCACGAAACGGCAGACGAGCTGAACATTGCCGATCGAATAATGGCCGTAGCTGTCAATCCGGTCCGGAGAAACGAGCATATCGCTATCGCAATCGTCCTGCCCATGCAGATGCATCGTAAGGCCGGTGATAGCGCATTTCCCCTTCTGCTCCTCGTAGAGGTTGGCAAGATGAGCCTTCATCTCGGCCTCGGAACAATGGAGTTCCTTGTTCTTTAAGGTTTTGAAGACCTTCTGGCCATTCGAATTCGCAACCGTGCCCGTAATCGAGAGCATGAGATTTGCGAGAGTGAGCTCATGCAGCGACACGCTCGATCCGAGGGCCTTCCCTTTTTGCACGCCGAGGCGTTCTTCCCACTTTGGGCGCGAATGCCATGGAGTGAGATCACCTCCGTCGATGAGGGCCTGTACATAGGCCTTCATATCCGCATTGGCGACGCTGAACATCGCCGCCATTGAGGAGATATAGTCCTTCGCCACGGGATGGATCGTCTTCCATGACAACGGCTTCATTTTCTTGTCATGGCGGGACCACTTGGTGACAGGCTTCGCGAGCATAACGCTGTCGGGATCGGAGTGATCAAAAACCGGATCGGCACTCGTCGTCCGGGCCCAATAGAGACTATCGCTGTTCTTGTCTCTGTGGAGCCAGAGATCGCCTTCACTGCGCGTCAGGTCGTTACCTCGATTGAACCAGAGCGTCGCCCGACCTTTGACGTCGGCCTCCGAGTCGTCTTTGGCGGCGCCAGCTTTCGTAACCTCCAGATAGCTATCGTAGTCTTCTGCGCGCCATGGATCAAAATAGGTCTTGCCAAATTCGAGGGCTACGAGGCTCTCGCTGAGGCACCGAGACCAAAGGCTGTTTTCGTTCCCCGTCATGATGACATAGATTTTGCCTGCCAAATCGCTCCCCCAATGTACCCAGTCCTCATGCCTTTTACCGACGGCGTACTGAGGCGCGGTTAAGCCGACCAATCAATCCAGACATCTCATGCTAATGTATCTGTTGCTCTTCAAGTCCGCCGTCGTGGGGATCTGCGACAGAACTCAGCCAATCAGTGAGATCACGGCAGCCGGTATTGAGCCTTTGCATTCGCTAGAAAAAACCGAGAGGAGGCGGCAGATCGTCGATAGCGGCGGCAAGCCCTCAATGCGTCGACCGTCGCTAGACGTTGACGGCATGCACAGTCCCTCCGATCAGGCCGCCATCGGCTGGGCTGTCGGCCCGACACCGATCACCGCACCTGTGGTCATTAGCACGATCAGACCGCGCTCGGCTCCGGTCATGTCGAGATAGGCTCGAACCTGCGCGCGGTAGTGGTCGAGTGTCTGGGGATCGGGCGCCACATCGCTCTTCCAATCGACGACGACGGCTGGACGGCCTTCAGACGTCAGAGTTAGGGCATCCGCGATTCCGGTCGTTGCCGTTTCCATCCTATCGTCCGCATGCCCGGCGTAGACGGGAAACTCGGCCAGGAGAGCCGGCCGCAAGGCCGCGATTTGGGGCAGGGCAAGGGTCTGGACGACACAGCCCGCCAGTTCCTCGGCAGACAGTCCCGTCGCCGGGTCGGCGACCGGAAACCGGCCGAGGGCGCGGATGAGTATGGTGGCTCGGTCTGCAAGGGCTGCCTTTGCCTCATTGGTTTCCCTGGTCAGCACCTCTTCCATGAGCTTGTGCAGGATCAGTCCGCGTTCGCGGCTTCCTTGAACCAGAACAGCGGCTTGCAGTTCGGCTGGCTGGTCATCAGCCGATCCGGTCCAGATCCCGGCCTCTTCTTCCTGCAGCACCGCTCCGGCGGTGTTCTCATCTCGGCTGGGCGCAAGCCAGATCAGCCGTGCCTGCCGCTGGGTAACGGCTTCGGCTTCCGTGGCGAAAATTGCGCGAGTTTGGGTATTGGCCGCTCCGTTGGCTGCCGTCGCGACGTCGGCGGGTAGATGCGAGAGGTCCAGGCCGGGGAGTTCGGCCAGCGAAAGATCGACGAGACCGATCCAGGCGGACTTCGACGGCGTTGTGTCGAGCCGGGGCAGGACGAGAAGTTCGCGGGCGCGCGTGGCGGCCACGTACCAGAGGCGGACGCGCTCCCGATCAAGCTCGTCTTTCTCAGCCTGGCGCGCGACTTCGTAGCCGTCCGGCGCGACGCCCAGGACCGGGCAATAGAAGGTGTCCGTCTGACGGTCGATGACCGCACTGTCGGGCGCCATGACGCCCGTCATGGTGTTGACCGGGATGACGATTGGCCACTCGAGGCCTTTGGCCGCGTGCATGGTGAAGAGCGCGACGGCTTCTTCCTGCGCATCTGGCCGACCCTCCACTGCGCGCGCCTCGTCGGTCCAGGCTGCGGTCATCGCCTCGGCGAAGGAGCGAAGACCGCGAACGGAGTAGCTGGTCGACAGGCTCAAATAGAGATCAACATTGGCGAGCGCGCGTTCGGCCTGGCCGCGATGACGCGCGAGAAGGAGCGGCCGAACTCGCATCATGTCCACGGCCTGCGAGAGCAACTCGTGCGGCGTCGTGCTGTTGCTGCGGCGGTAGAGCGTCTGCAGCTTTTCGATGGTCTCTCGTGCAAGCGGATGAACGATGGCGGCGGGATCGACGCCGAGGTCGAGACGGGCAATTCGGTCGGGCTGTTCTTCGGAACGCGGCAGCGCCCAGACAATGTCCAGAAGTTCCTCTTCGGTGAGGCCGACTAGCGGCCCGCGCAGCAGCGAGCCAAGCGCCAGCGTGTCGCGCCGGTCGGTGAGAACGCGGGTCAGCGCGATCAGGTCCTGGATTTCCTGGCGGCGGAAGAGACCCTTGCCGGCTTGTGTCGCCACCGGAATGCCGCGACGTTCGAGCGCCTCCTCATAGCGCCACAGCTCTGCGCCGGTCGGGGCCAGCAAAGCGATATCGCCGGCCTGGCAAGGACGTTGGGTCCCACTGCGCCGGTCGACAATCGGATGAGTATCAATCAGGCGCGCGCACAGATCTGCGATGGCATCGGCCTCGGCATCGCGCTGCCGCTCGGCGCTGGCCTTGCCGTTTTCGTCCGCCACGGCCACGTCGAGGGCCGCCACGCACAGGTCGCCGCGATCGTCGTGAAAAGGGTCGAGAGCGGTAAAACCGGGCTGGCCATCGGCCGAGAGCACCGCCTCGAAGCGCTCGTTGACGAAGGTGAGGATCGAGGCGCAGGAACGGAAATTGGTGGAGATCGACCGAAGGCTGTCGGGGTCCTGCGTCCGAAAGGCATCGCGAGCCTGCACATAGGCGCCGACGTCGGCGCCGCGGAAGCGATAGATTGCTTGCTTGGGGTCGCCGACCAGAAACAGCGCGCCCGGCCGGATCCGGAACCGTGTCCAGTCGTCAACGTCGTCGACCGGATCGCCGCACAGCCGCCAGAAGATCTCGGTTTGCAGGGGATCGGTGTCCTGGAACTCATCGACGAGGACACGCGCGAAGCGCTGTCCCAGCGCGCGCCGGACATCGTTATGGTCGCGCAGCAGGTCGCGCGCCGCGAAGATCAGGTCATCAAAGTCGAGCTGGGCGCTCGCCCGTTTGTAGTCGCGATAGCGCTGCAGGATCGGACGCGCGTCGTCGATCAGCGCCTCCAGAACCTGGCCGGCCGCGGCTTGAAGAAGCAAACCCCAAGCCTCGCAGCAAGCGTTGTAGCAGACCTCCGCTGCATCGTTCAGCCGATCTCCATCGGCCTTGGAGAGGCCAGCCTGCTTCGCCGCGGCAGCCCATTTGCCCTTCTTGCGATAGGAGGCAAAAGCGCCTGCCTTGGTGCAAAGATCCGGGTGCGGACGCAAGGTCAGAAGCTGGACCAGGCCGGAGGGCGTCGCGGGATCGGGACCGGCAGCCAACGCGGCCGCCATCTCGGCCAGCCGCTGGACGATCGCGAGCGTTTCCGGCTCGGTCGCCGCTGCCCTGCGCATGAAGGCCGCGAAATCCGCCGTCGCCTGCCGAAAGGCTGTCAGATGACCGTCAAGCGGCGATACGGGCGGCGCTGCGAGGGTGCGGCAGCGGCGCAGATTCTCAGCGATCTTGTGGACGAGCGCCACGGTTTCACCGGGGCTGTGCAGCACCATTTCGGCTAGGATGCCGTCCTGATCGCCGGACAGACGCTCGCGCAGCCAGCCATCGACGATCTCAAGGAAGGTGAGATCGGCCTGGTTGCGGTCCATGACGCCGGCGCCGGGATCGATGTCGGCTTCGGCCGGATAGGGCTTTATCAGACGCTGGCAGAAGCCGTGAATGGTCGAGCAGGTGATTTCGTCGATCACGGCGGTCGCGGCGGCGAGATTGTCGCGCTGCGCCTGCGACAAGCCACCGGGCAGCGCCACGCGCAGCTCGGTCGAGATGTTGCCGGCCGCAAGATCGGCAACAAATTCGCGCACGCGCGAAAGCAGCTCACTGGCTGCTAGCTCTGTAAAGGTGACGGCGGCGATGGCGCGCGGGGGAACGCCCTCCGCGAGCATGACGGCGATGCGTCCGGCCATGACGGCAGTTTTGCCGGAGCCTGCGCCAGCTTCGACCAGGATCGAGCGATCATGGAGACTGATCGCGTCGCGTCGCGCGTCGTCATCCTTGAGGGCCCTAGACACGCTGCTCATTATTCCGCCTCCCAGATTTGAGTGACCTGACCGAGCCGTTCGGTCGCGGCCGGCATCTTGCGTTTGCAATAGGTGGCGCTGGCATTCGCCGGCAGGGCAAAGGCGAGATCGTCGTAGTCGCCGCCGGTGTCGGGGCCTGGCAGCGCGGCACCGCCGGCGAAGCTGCTCCTCGCCGCGCGCAGATAGTCAGTGATCTCAGCGAGGACCGCGTCCGGATCTTCGAGCTGGAGGTTGATTGGCTCACGCGGGTAGAGCAGCGAGGCGCTGATCGTGACATCATCGCCCAGCAGCGCCTTCACCGCGAAGGCATAGAGGCAGCGCTGAAGCTCGCGGCCGCCGTTCAGCCGGATGTCGCCTCGCGGAGGACGGCCGGTCTTGTAGTCGCGGACCAGCGCGCGCTTGCCGTCGCCTGCAATGTCCAGCCTGTCAATATAGCCGGCGATATTGAAACCCGTGTCGGGAATCGTGACCGGCACATTGGGGTCCCACGGCGTCTGCGCGTCCGACTTGGGCTCGGCCCCGCCGAACGGCACCTCGCTATAGGAGCGGGCACCCGGCAGAAGCACGTCGCCATAGGCAAGAGCCCGCGCCGCCGTCAGCCGGGCATCACCCAGGGTGCGCCCCCAGATGACGGCCGGCGGGACCGCACGTTCGCTTTCCCAATCGGCGGCGACAAGCGCCGCGGCCTGGTCAACCGTCGCCGTGATCGCCGCGGCGTCGGCGGACACCAATCCACCGGCGCTCTCCAGATCGCGTAAGGCGCGATCGAGAACCATGTGAACCAGATCGCCGACGCCGAGTGCGTCGAGCACGAGCGGTTCGATGGTGCTTTCTGGCACGCGCCAGCCGAAGGCATAAACCCAGGCAAAGCTCAGCGGGTTGCGCAGCAGACGCCGGAGTGAGCTGGCCGATTGGGTGCGGGCCAGAATTGCGAGAATGAGCGGATGATCGGGCCGGATGAGGCCGTCATGCGGCGTGATCTCGGTGTGCCGCCAGTCGCGCCAGCAGCCTTGCGCGCTGAGCGCCTGCCGGTCGGCGCTAAACTCCTGCGGCCTGGCCATGAGGCGGTCGGTTTCGCTAAACGCATGGATCGGAACGGCGTTGCGACGGAGATAGATTTCCTGACCGTGCGCAGCGAGGAGGGGGCTGCGTCCCAGCAGCCGTCCGTCGCTGTCGCGACGGGCGCGCGAGAGGACGACTTCGCCGGTCGTCGTTGCCAGGATCGTCTCGAAGTCTCGGCGATCGGCCAGGCTCACCGGGAGCGGGTCGAGCTCGGCAGTGGGGATGATATGGTCCGGGATCAGCCGGTCCTCGGCAATTCCGCGCGGCCAGTGCGAAGAGTTGAGGCCTATCAGCCGCACAAAGCGCCGCGGCGAGGCTGCTAGCGCGCTAGCAGGCATCCAGCCGACGGACACGCACGCCTCCAGCCCGTCATCCTGCTTCAGGGTTTCGAGGGTGGTGTCGATCGAGGCCGCCGGCCCGGCGAGGAGGCCCTTGCGCCAGATGGCGAGCGCGCGGCCCTTAAGAAAGGCCTCACCGATCTCCGGTGCTGCGTCGGCCCCCTTGGCGAGCAGGTCGATGGCCGCGCGCAAGGCCGGGGCGTGATCCGCGTCGTCCGGCCAGTCCTCGGGCTTCAATCGCGCCAGCAGGCGGTCCCAGGCGTTGGGCGTCGACATCGGCGCATCGGCCGGCAGGATCCGCAGCCAGCCTTCGGGAAGTGACGCAAAAGGCGTGGAATTCCGACACAGGGCGGCGAGACGACGGAACCGGGACTGCGACAGGCCGCGAACGACGATGTCGGCCAGCGCGGCCGCGGCCTGGCCATCGCGGGTGGTGACGGTCTTGACGCCTTGGACGAAGTGCAGGTCGATGTTGGCGTCCGCGCGCAGGCCGAGGAAGTGATCGTCGTAGTCGGCGGGCGAGGCCGTGGCGATCGCGATATCGGACGGCGCCGCGCGCCCGGAGGCGAGAAGCGACCGCGCCCAGCGCATGGCCTCGATGGCTTCGTGATAGGCCGTAGCCGCGCTGGCCGTGCTGACTTCCGGGGTCTGCGAAGGCGCGCGCAGCACCGCGACACCCGTGCCCTCCAACCAGGCCGGCGTCGGCCTCGGCCCGGCCGTCCATCGCACGGGAATGTGCGCGGTGAGCGCTTTCAGGAGCGGCCGCCAGCAGGGCGAGAGTTCGGTGAGGCCAGCGATCTCCATCGGGCCGAGAACGGCGGGCGCATGGGTGATACGGCTGGTAGCGTCGGCGACGATGTCGATGGGCCGCATCATGGCGGCTGGTAGCTGCGCCAGGACCGCCGACTCCAATCGAGCGATGGCGTCGAGTCGCGGATGCTCGACCGCGCGCGCTGCAAGGTCGATACCAGCGCGCCAGGCCTTGTGCAGGGTGTCCGCGGCTGCGTCTATCATCCCGGGCAGCGACTTGATGCTCTCCAGCTCGCCCATCGGCGTTGCCGGCAGGACCGTCTGGATCGCCACGCGAAGGCTTTCATCATCAATTGGGCGGACGAAACCTCCAGCGAGCCGCACCGCCGCCTGCTCGAACGACATGACCTGCAGGCCATGACGGCGGTCGCGCGCCGCCGCCAGGCGGCCTTCCCGCATGGCGAGGCGGCCGTGAACGACGAGGGTGGATCGGCCCGAGATGGCCATGGTGGTTCCCTCCTTTCGAGGTCAGTTCTCATTCGGGCGCCGGCTCAGAGCCGGGGCTGCCGCGCTGGCGAGCGCGTGACTGTTGCGTGGCGGTATTATTTTGGCGGGGCTACTTTGTGGGAAGTCTGTCAAACCCGTTCAGAGAGGCTCTCTATAACAGGTAGACAGTAGAATACCGGGCGAGATGCTTCTGATGGAATGTAATCCACAAGTTTATCGTTAGAATCGACCAGATATATGGCTCCAAAGGCGCCGCCAGAAGCCTGGTGTCGCCTTGGGCGGAGCAGGTTGAGCAGAAGGCTCGACCGTGGGCGATTGCCCGTAGAAACGAGCTTTGGCGGCACGATCACGACTGCGCTCGGACTCCACCTGCTCGTCGCTCCACGGGCCGGCTTCGACCACCTTGCCGCGGTCGATCAAATAATGTGACCGGCACTTCAACGTCCAGTTGCCGATCGACGGATGAAGCGAGATGGTCTCACCGTCGAAGGTCATCTTCCAGTCCGTCGGCGTGAACGGCGTGACAACTTCCTCGCCGCAACCGCAGCAGCAGCTGTGGGCCGATGTCGCATATTCCATCGACAGGTACAGCACGCCTGCCCCAAGGCGCTCGGGGATGTGGTCGACGAAACGATGCTCGAGTCGCTTGTGCCGTATCATGTGAGATCCCCATTGATCAGCATGTTGCCGTCGGTGGTGTAAGTGCAGTGATGCTCATGTTCGAGGTCTCGGTAGAAGCCGCGGATTTTCTTCCACTTCACCACTGCCAGGACAGCATTCAGGGCATTGAGATCCGCAACCTGAATGTTGGATGCATAAATGGCCTCCACGCGGCCACCGACGAATGAAATGCGCTGAGGCACATGATCCCGCTTCTGAGGCGTGCTGGCGGTCACCCGCAGGATGCCGCCGAGTGATCCTTCGTCGAGCTCGAGGCCCATGCCGACATCGATGAACGCGGCGCCGATCGCCTCGAGCTTCTCCACGATCAGCCGCTTCGCATCGCTGGCATCGAACGACAGGAACGCGAAGGTGACGCCGTCGAGAAGGTGCAGGTTGTCCGGTCCGAGCGCCACGTCATGCGCCACGATATTGCGATGCATCCGGCTATAGATATCCTTCAGATATTCGACTTTCTTTGGCGCTTCTCGCAGTTCGTCCAGGCTCGGAGCGCCCGGTGCCCGAAACGCGTTGTGGGTCAAGAACTCGTCGCTGTCGAAGAGTCGGATCTCGCGAACCGGCGTCTTGGCGACGAAGTCCAGGATGTAGCCGCCAGTGCCGCCGACCCCGATGATGGCAACCCGCTCGCTGGCCAGCCGTTCGGCCAAGGCGCCGATCCCGACACGGTCGGAGGCGGTCTCGACATAATTGAAGACGCTGTCTTCCTCTGCTTCAGGCTCACGGATGGTGCGAGCCGTCATGCCGGGGTTCAGCACCGCGGCCGGACCGGCGATGATGTTAGCGTAGCTGGTCATCTTGTGGTGATAGTCCGCGTAGCCCTCGGCGGGTTTGCTTGAGAAGGCATGCGTCGCCTTCAGGCCATGGCCGAGATCGAAGGCGCCGGTCTGGTGCGCGATGCCCTGGATGGGCGACCCGTCGGCGTGACACGGGAAGTCGCCATCCCAGTGGGCGACATGGGTGTCGGGCTTGCGCGTCCGGTCCCCGGCCAGCGTGAGGCTGGAGATCAGGGTGCCAATGCGCAGCTGCCGTTGTGCATCGACATAGGGCACCTCGCGCATGACGAGATATCCACCGCGCTGCTGGACGAAGTAGCCTTCGTCCCTCAGCCGCTTGAGGTCTGGATTAAGACTGAACAGTGCGTGTGACATTGAACACGGTCCCCTTTTTCTTGACGTCGACAGAGCCGCCAGCGCCGAGCTCACCGGCGTGCGGTGTCGATGCCGCGTGCCGGTAGGTCATCGAGAAGACGACGTTGGGCTCATGCTGACCCGGAAAGGCCAGCTGGACGATCTGCTCGAACGTCACCGTGCGCGCGTTCACGGTGCGCGGCCGCGAATTGACGATGATCTCGAACGTCAGCCGCGCGGTGATGAACCGCTCGATGCCGGGCTCGGCCAGATCGATCAGCTCACCAAGCTCGATCAAGCGGTCTTCGCCGCCAGGGACCTCAAGGAAAACGCCGTCGCCATCGCCGGGCTTGGCAAGGCCATAGAGCACTACCCCGCTGATGACGGGCTTGCCCCAGCGCAGCTCGTCGTCGTTGACCGTCAGCTTGAAGTCGCGATCAGTCAGGAAGGCGACGAAGCGCTCGGTACCGTGCTCGCGCAGGTCGAAGGGTTCGTCTAGCCGCACGTCCTCAAAATCGCCCGAGGGCAGGACCGCGAAGAGGCTGTAGCCGTCCTGAGGGTCTAGAGCGGCGGCTTCGAGCAGCTGGCGGCCGAGCGGCACAGGATCGCTCACCTGGCGGGACAGGAAGTTGAGATCGCCCTGGGCGAGGAGGAAGCGATATCCCCGCGCCGGACGCAGTGACCGCCCTTCGCGCAGGGCGTCGCCGACGTCGTCGTAGTCGAGAAGTTCTTCAGTGTTCATACGATTGGTCCTTAGGTTGGGCCAAGGCGGGGCCACGGCTCTAAGGGTCCAATCGGATCGAGATTCGCCGACCGGTAAGGTCAGGCGAACTTTTTTTGCAGGGGGCCGTCGGGTGTCGGTCCGCAGATGAAGAAGGCCGGGCAGTTCGGACAGGTGCGCGATGAGACCTCGGCCGGGAACCGTCCAGCGCGGATGTCGCCGAGAAACTTTGAAAGCTTGTCCGTGCGTCCCTTCAACTCGCGGTCTGAGAGGGAAAGCTCGGATGCCTCGCCGTCGGAGAGATGGACGAGCTCCGCAACAGCACCTGGATAGGCCTGTTTGACCGCCAGGATCAGCGCCGCGGCGCCGACATCCTTGCTCTCGGCCGATCGCATGTGACCCGTGCGGACGCGGCGCACGGCGCGGATGCCGTCCGGCCGCATCAACACCTCGTCCGGCTCGACGAGGATTTCTTCGCCGCCGAGGTTGATACTGACCGCCACCGGCGCCTCAGCGATCGCTCCTGCGCGGCCCGACAGAAAGAAACGCAGCATCGCCGATGCGAGATCGCGGAATTCAGCGCGATAGCCATGCTCGCCTAGTCCCTCGTCGGCAAGCGCAGTATCGGTGCGATCAGTGAGTTCCTGCTCGGTCACAGGCACGTCCGACGCGATTACCGCCTCGACTACCGAGCGAACCGCCTCGTGCAAGTGCATAAAGGCCGTAGTGGTTCGGCGCCCACCGACGTGCAGGACATGGGTATAGAAAAAGCGGCGCGGGCAGGATTCATACAGAGCGATTTGCGGAGCTCCGAAGCGCAACCGCCCGTCGATGACCAATTCGACTCCCCGCGCTTCCGCCGCCACCGGAAGCGGCCGCGCTGGGACAACCGAGCGCCGTGTCAAGGCGCTCCCGAGGCGGTCGAGGAATGGCGAAAGCGGTCGACTGTGACCGTTGCTCTTCTCTGTCGGCGCATAAAGGATCAGGCGATCGCGGGCGCGCGACTGTGCCACGTAGAAGAGGCACTCCTGCTCCTCTGCCTGCCCTGCGCGATATGCCTCGAGCGCGCTGCCTTCGGCGCCCGCAATCATGCCGTCGGGCGCTGGACATGGCGGCGCCGGCGGCGTGCGCGGGATCGTATCGCTGTTGAGCCCCGGCATATGCACACCACCGAACTCGAGGCCCTTTGCGCCGTGAATGGTCATTAGACGCACGGCGTCGAGATGTTGAGCGGCCGCCGGCAATTGGCGCAGGTCGCGATCGTCACCGAGACGCACAAGCCTGCGCACACGATCGAGCATGCGCGTGATCGGTAGTCCGCGGCCCGCTGGCTGAACGCGCATGAAGTTGAGAAACTGCCAGATTGCGATGCCGCGCGTACGATCGGCGAGGTCCTCGGACACGCCAAAGCGCGCGGCGATGCGCGTGCGATCGAGCAATAGCGTCGCGAGCACAGTCCAGGGCGAGGCTGTCTGGTCGAAGCCGCTGAGCGCGATCGCAAGCTTGGAGAGTGTCTGACGGCCGGTGTCGCTTACGCTCGGGATTGCATCGACGTGCTGAAGCCAGCTGCCGGAGGGGTGCTCGGCTGCCCGCAGGTGCTCAAAGATCGCCGCCACGTCAGAGAAGGAAGTTGTGAAGTCGGGCCAGCACGCTACACGCAGCATGCCCATGGCGCGCCGATCGACGAGAACGGAGAGCAAGGCCAGGAGATCCTTGACCTCGGCCCGCTCGAATAGGCTGCCCAGAAACAAGACGGGGACACCAAGCCGTTCGAGGTCCTGCCCGATCGTCGACAGCTTCTCATTGCCGGTGCATAGGACCGCCTGGTCACGGTAGGCGAAGCCCTCACTGCGAAGTTGCTCGATCGCGTCTGCAAGAGCAACTTGCTGCTGCTCGGCCCGCTGCACGGTCCGCAGTTCGGGCTTTTGACCTTTGCCGTCCCGATGCGCTTCAAGGCCGCTGTCCGCGTCGCCGGAGCACATGGTGGTAGCGAAGCTGGAGAAGCTTTCGACAATTTCCGGCACCGAACGATAGTTGCGCTTCAAACGGCCGCGCTTGCCGTTAGCGAAGTCCTCTTTGCCGAACCGTGCCATGTTGAAGGAAGAGGCGCCGCGAAACCGGTAGATCGACTGCTTGGCGTCACCGACCATCCAGAGATTGCGGCCATCTGGTCGCAACGCATGCAGCAACCGCACGCTGCTGCGGTTCACGTCCTGATACTCATCCACCAGGACATGGTCATATTGCGCCTGCAGCGTTGCGCAGATGGCCGCGTCGGTCTCAAGCAGTTGTACCGGCAGAGTGACGAGATCGCCGAAATCAACACAATGCGCGTTGCGCTTGAGCTGTTCAATAGGCGGCGTAGACGCGTGCCACCTCGCCGGCGCGTTCAGCGACCTCGCGCGTATCGGAGTCCCCGGCCTTCGCAAGCATTGCGCCGGCGAGCGTGGCGTAGGTTTCGGCGTCGACCACCTCGTCTTTTGCCCGTGAGACGGCGGCCAACATGTCGGCGATGATCTGGGTCGGATCGTAGAGATTGCGGTAATGAACAAGCCTCAGGCGCGGGAACTCCTCCTCGAGGAGCTCGACCGCCTCGGTCCGATCCATCATCCGCGGGTCTTTCGGCAGGCCCAGTTCTACATGGAAACGACGGATGATATCGAGACCGAATGCGTGGAACGTGCCGATCCACATCGCGGCAGCAGCCTCGGGCCGCTTGCGGGCGATCCGCTCCGCCATCTCGCCCGCCGCCTTGTTCGAGAAGGTCAGAAGCAAGATGCGCCGCGGATCGACACCCTCGTCCAGAAGGCCTTCGACGCGAGCGATCAACGTCTGCGTCTTGCCAGTGCCGGGACCCGCCTCAAGCAGATAGGCTTCGCCGCGATGTGCCGCCGCCGAGGCTTGCAGCGAATTCAGCGGCCGCTCGACATGCGTCGTGGCTGTCGCGGGAGGCACCGGGGGCAGCAGCAAGGCGTCGAACAGCTGCTGCGCGACGACCTCGAACGGTGCGCCGAATTTCGCGGCAATGGCGGACGCGGAGAGCCCTTCATCGATATGAAGTGCGCGCGCCAGGATGCGCGGGAGCAGCAGCTCGCGTGCAAACAGGTCCATCTGGGGGTCAGGACAAGAGCTGTTCAAAATCTTGCGCTAAGGGCGAACGGATCGTGAACTCTATGCTGCTCGACGGATTGGGGTCGGAAGTCTTAGCGATCGGAATCCTTCAGGCATTTGATGTTCCGCGTCCCAAGTGTAGATGCCGGTCAGGTTGATGTGCTCCCAACTCAACGGCGAGATGTGCTTCAGCAGATGATCCGGAACCTCTCGACGTGCACTGCGCAAATGGGCAACCGCCCGCTCTATGTAAACTGTATTCCAATGCACGATCGCGCTGACGACGAGGTTCAAGCCTGATGCGCGAAACGCCTGGCTTTCGAACGACCGATCGCGGATTTCGCCCCGCTCATGGAAGAAAACGGCACGCTTGAGTTTGTGTGCCGCCTCGCCTTTGTTGAGACCGGCTTGGCAGCGCCGGCGCAATGCCGGACTTGAGTACCATTCGATCATGAAGAGGGACCGCTCGATGCGACCGAGTTCCCGCAGCGCCCTGGCGAGTTGGCTCTCCTTTGGCGATGCCGAGAGCTTCTTCAGGATGGTCGACGGCACGACGGATCGCGTCGTGATCGACGCTGCCAGGTGAAGCAGATCGTCCCAGTGGTCGAGAATGAGCGTGGTGTTGATCGGTGCTCCGATGTGGTTCGACAGTGCTGGGTATGCGTCGCCCTTCTCGAACGTGTGGAACTTCCGATCTTTGAGATTGCGTAACCGAGGTGCGAAGCGTTTGCCGATCAAGGCGAACAATCCGAAGACGTGATCGCTGGCGCCGCCGGTGTCGGTGAAGTGCTCTTGGATATCGAGGACCGTGTCCTGATCGAAAAGCCCGTCGAGTACATAGGCGGCCTCGCTTTCGGTCGGACTGATCGGCAGGATACTGAAATACCCGTACTGGTCGGACAGGTGGCTGTAGAACTTCGATCCGGGCTCGCTGCCGTAGTGCAAGTTGATATCTCCGCGCTTGGCGGCACGGTCGCTTGCGCGGAAGAATTGACCATCCGACGAAGATGTCGTTCCGTCGCCCCAAAGTCGGGAATGCGGGTGCCGGGCATGCGCATCTGTCACGCACGCCTGAGCCGCGCGATATGTCTCTGAACGAGCATGGAATGTGCGCATCCAGCCGATCTGGTGTGCGCTGATCCCCTTGGACGCGCTTGCCATCCGCTTCGGCCCGAGGTTGGTCGCATCCGCCAGAACGCCGGCCAGCATGGCCGAGACATTCCTTGGGTTGTCACCTGTGCGAACATGCGTGAAATGATCGGCGAAGCCGGTCCACTCGTGCACTTCTCGTAGGAGGTCCGGCACCTCGACCAGCGGATAGAGCTCGCTGATCTCGGCATTCAGTTCTTCGGCTGCAGCGGGAACCTCGCCGGTATTCGGCGTGACGATCAACGTTCCCCCTTCAAGACGAACACCTTCGAGCTTTCCGGACCGCGCTCTATGCGCCAGTCGCTTCAGGTTGAAGTCGAGCATTTGCCGCGCTTCGGCTAGCCACTCGGCGGCATCGCCCTGTACGCCCAGTCCGAGCCGATCCTGCTCCTTCATGGTGATAAACGTTGATCGCGGCATCAAATGCTCGTCAATCGGTCGGAAGGATCGACTGCCGTCGACCCAGATGTCCGCTGATCGAAGCCTGTCTCTCAATGCCGCTAGTGTTGCAAGCTCATAGAGGCGGCGATCAGGTCTTTCCTGCCCGAAGATCAGCTTCCGATCGGCTTGGCTGAGGTGGCTGACTGGGACGGCCTCCGGCAATGTCCGACGCTTCTCCGAATAGAGCCGTTTCAACATCCCGACCGCGGCAAGAAGCGGGTCATAGCGGCGCGCCGAGCGGAGCGTGAATGCCTGCAGGAAGACGCCGGCGTACTTATTGACGGTCGCATATTGTTCGGCTGCCACGGTCAGGGGTGATGCCTCGTTGACCTCGACCATCGACTCAAGTTCAGGCTTCATTCGGAGCAGCCGATGCCAACCAACTTCCTGATCAAGAACCTCCAATGCGTTCCGCCCATAATCGTTCGCGGATTGCAGGGCAGTGATCGTGTCGAGGAACATGCGCAGCGCCTTGGCAGTGTCCGTACGACCTTCCATATGCCGCTGCTTCTTGCGGCTGTTGGCTTGCGAGAACAGCCGACCCATGAGCTTGATGAACATCGTTACAGCGTCATCGGTGAGCTTCTGGCCGAGCTTGATTGCTTGAGCCACGATCAGAGCGTGACGGCGACTTGCGTTGAAGTCGTTGGCAAGCCAAGCCGGCGTGGCGTTGCCTTCGCGGATCATCTGATCCCAACGTCCCGAAGATATGCGCGCTTGAAATTTCGGGTCTATCTCCAGCGTCCGCAGGAATGCAATCCGTTCGGTCAGTCCGACAAGGTTGGATGCACCCGGCGCTTCTGGCGCCGATCGCAGCCAATGAAAGCGCGTCTGCCCGATTGTCGGGTCAACCTCCAGAAGACGGTCGAGGTCTTGTAGCCTATCTGACGAAATGCCTTCGATCAGGGTCCTTTCCGCCCGCCGACGAGCGATAGCGCGAGCGGCGAGCCCCATCCGCTCGATAATGTTGGCCGCCGGGAGCAGCGAATTTCGATTGCGGAGCTCCGCCACAATGGCACCAGCAAGCGAAGTACCGGCGTCTGTTGTTGAGGCTATCTCGATTGCCGACAGCAATGCGGCACGCCGATCTTCGGCTGTTGCGTTTCGCCTCTGCAGATAACCCAAGAGGTGAGCAATGTGATTGCTGCGGGTCTCCTCACGACGGGCATACAGCCTGAATGCGGTGGAGCTTACGCCTACTTGCTCGGCAACATAGTCGAGCATCGCTTTCGGCGGAACCTCGTTAGCCAACAGTGGCCGGCCGGGGTAGCGCATCAAGCAGAGTTGGATCGCGAAGCCGAGCTGATTGTGTTCGCGCCGCCGTAGCTGGATTTCCAGCAAATCGGCCGGTGAAAGAGAATAGTGGCTGATCAGACCGTCGTCATCGACCGGAATGTCGAATAGCGTCTTTCGCTCGTGTTCTTTGAGAAGCGCTCGTCGGGCCACTTTCCACTCCACTCCAGAACGGTAGTGGCCAAGCCTCTGTCCAAAGCGGCCTAACGGTACAGGAGGCAAATGGCGTATCCACAGCGAACATCCGGGTGTTCACTCTTCGTTCGACCTTAGCGCAAGATTCTGCACAGCTCTTGTTCCGGCCCCAATGTGCCAGAAACCTGGACCAAGGTCTTTCGGCGATCCTGAACGCATTTCATAGCATTTATGACGCCGCAAAGGACGATCCTCGAATCGTGTTTGAGTGGAACCGAACTGCGCCAACAGCGACACTGTTGGCAATTCGGAACGCCCGACATCATAACCACGCCAACCGAATCAGAAGCCTGGAGACCTTCTTCACAAGGGGGAGCCAAGCCGGGAGGTCGAAGAACTATGGGTTGTTTACCTATGGTCCGCCACCGGAAGTAGGGGAGCCGGCCTTTATCCAGGCGATTTCGTGGGAAGATACCGACGCTCTGCTCAACATGCCGCACAAAGCCTCCCATCTTAGCGCGGAAAGGGTGGCGACCATATATTCCTATGTCGGAGGTGAGGCTATGGCTGCCTTCGCCTCCCTACAAGATGCAAGGCTTCCGATCTTCTTCGATGCCTTGCCGCTTATCGTAAATGCGGCGAAAGCAATAGTGTCGGTGCTCGGGCCACATATTAAAACGCTCTCGGTAGAAAGCGAAACCTTTTTGGATCACTTCAAGTTGGTTCCTAGCGTTGATACCGCTGTTCGACAGGCACGGGTTGAGCTGTTCGAAATCTAAACGCGCGATTGCACCGACGACGCGCGCACACCTGGCGCACGTTGCCGCGCTCGTGGGATTTCACTGTTTATGGGCCGTTCAGCATTTGCTGAAGCCGTAATTGTGAAATTAAGTTGACGTATTTCACCTGTTCGGTCGGTCATGGGGCGCCCCGAGCGCCGAATTCCAGCTTCACCCATATTTAGCGTCGTTGGTTTAGGAATCCTATCAATCCGACTACCGCGACAATGTCAAAAGCCGTCCAAATCCTTGAATGGGCTCGTAGCAATCAGCAAGATGAAGCGCATCCCACGCCATGGCCTGGGAACTGGTAACAACGGGGATACCAAGCTCCCTTTCCAAGTCTTTGATATGAGGCACGACGGGCGTTGCGCAGCATGAGATGAAAAGCGCATCCGGCAAACCATCCAAAGTCAATGTCTTAGCTGCTCCGAAGATAGATTCGCTACTTAGCTCGCATATTTCATGATCGGTCGAATAAGGGAAAGTTCCATTTGCTACAATTTCGAAGCCGGTTCCGCCAAAGAAGCTAAGAAATGATTTATGCGTTTCTAATCCGTAGGGGGTCAATAATGCTATACGCGACGCGTTTAACCGCCTCAAAGCTAAGATGGCCGCCGAAGCCGGCGACGTATACTTGGCGCCAGGGAACGCCTTACTAAGCTCGGAAAACAGCCTTTCCAGACCCCAAGCTACAGTACCGCTGGTGCAACTGAACGCCACCACGTCCATTCGATCAACCGGCGGCAGATCATTGGCCACCTCAGCCAAGGTCCTGGTTAGTGAAAACCCGTTAACGGTATTGTAGCCACACCTCGTCTCGAAGACCGAAACCTTTTCCTTTGGCATTATAGAGTTGAAAGCTATGCCAGCCACCTCGTCGGTATTGAGAACGATCAGGCCAACAGTAGCTGCCTTAGATGGTTTTGTGACGCGGTCTAGTATCTGAGTGTCAAGTTCTGTCATGATGCCCTCAATGAGAATTCAGGTTCGCGCCTCTCGCATTGAATCGACGCGTCGACACATGTGTTTTGGCGCAAAGTGCGATAACAGGCACGAAACGTATGGTGCTTTGCCGCGCTCGGTAGTTCGAAAAATCAGCCCGTGTGCGTGCGCTTCGCTCGCGCGGCCAAGCCGACCTGAGGGTGGCCCCTTCACAAGTTCGGTTGGTCGGCGATCTAATGCCAAGCATAACGCCGGCAAGCAATTGGCGCCTTTGCAGGGAAGTATATTCCGCGCATCTGGATCGTTGATCGTCATGCTCCAGCCAGAACTGTGATCGGCACGGCAGTTGCATTTTGAGCGATTTCGCAAATGAGTGAGATTGATTTTCGACGGTATATTGCGGCAATTCTGCGTATTACCGCCACTCCGGTATAATTTAGCCGCATCCACCCACGGCAGGCTACTTGCTCGGGTCAGGGTGTGAAAGGTGCAGGCTGCTCTCCGTTTTCATCTCGCCCCGACGCGGCTAAAAGATATTATCGCGGCGAAGATGGTCTGACAGTTGGAGATTCATTCAGCATTTTGAACGAGGGCCGACGGTTTGAGCCCAGCACACCTCATCAATCGGCCCCCCTGCCCAGCTTAAGAAGCGGAGGGCCATCCGGCCGAACTCAAGCGCCTTCTGCAACTCTGGCAGGGGTGACGGAAAGATCGCCGACCAGGCCAGTCGCAACTTGGAAGATCGGTGCCTCCTCGTCCTTGTTGATAGCGACGATGACCTTCGAATCCCTCATGCCGGCGAGATGTTGGATCGCGCCCGAAATGCCAGCCTCGATGTAGAGATCGGGGATGACGACCTTGCCGACCTGCGTTGAACATAGCGGGAAGGAAGAGACATCTTCCAGCCGATGGGCATCATCCGCGGCTTCGGCGGGCTGTAGGCTGCCGCCTCAATGCAATTGCGGCCCTCTCTTTACCAATAACGAATGAGAACATGCACTATACCCAATCAACCCTCTCAAGACAAATCCAACCAAATGGTTTTGAGCTGAGTATATTGATCGTGGGCGTGGATAGATTTATCGCGCCCTCCAAAGCCCGATTGCTTGTATCCCCCGAAGGGAGTAGAAGCGTCGCCTTCTCCGAAGCTGTTAACGGTAACGGTGCCAGCCTTCAAGCTTCGTGCACCATGGAGCGCTCTTTTTGCATTTCCGGTGAAGATTGACGCCGTTAGACCATAGTCAGTATCGTTGGCGATTTGGATAGCTTCATCAAGGCTTTCTACAGTTATGACTGATAGGATAGGTCCGAAAATCTCGTCGCGGGCGGCTCTTACCTGATTGTTGGACACATCCATTACGGTGGGCTCTACATAGATGCCTTCGACGGTCGAACCGCCGATGTACAACTTCTCGCCGCCATCAAGATAGGAACAAACCTTGTCGAAATGCGCTTTCGAGACGAGGGCGCCAATACGGTTCCCCGGGTTAAGCGGGTCGCCTAGCGGCCATTCACGAACACATGCCACGATGCGCTCCAGCAAGGGGGCTTTGACGTCTTTGTGAACTATGAGCCGGGATATTGCAGAACAGTTCTCTCCCATGTTCCAAAAAGCCCCGTTCACCACATGGGCAGCCACGCTTTCCAAGTTCTCGGCATCATCCATCACTATACAGGGGTTTTTGCCCCCCATTTCCAGAACAATTTCCTTGATATTGCTGTCGGCGGCATAGCGTAAGAACCGTCGGCCGGTTTCGGTAGAGCCTGTAAAGGACACCATATCGACGTCCGTGTGCAGGCCTAGCGGCTGGCCGACATCAGCTCCGGACCCCGTTACGACATTCAGCACTCCTTTAGGAACCCCTGCTTCATGCGCCAGCTCGGCGACACGAAGGGTTGTAAGCGATGTGTCCTCCGCGGGTTTGACGACAACGGAACAGCCCGCCGCCAGCGCCGGCCCAATTTTCCATGCCAGCATTAGCAGTGGGAAGTTCCAGGGCAAGACAAGGCCGACGACGCCGATGGGCTCACGCACGATCATCGCCATGTGACCATCTGACGCGGGTGACACTTGATCGTAAATCTTGTCTATCGCCTCGGCATGCCATTTTATGCAGTTAATGGCTTCGGGAAGGTCAACGCTCTCGCAATCGTAGATCGTCTTACCGCTGTCGATTGACTCCATCACAGCCAGTTCGCGCGCATTGCGCCGCAAAAGCTCAACCAAACGCAGCAGCACGGCCTTACGGTCTGCAGGCAGCATCTTGCACCAGCGGCCATCCTTGAAGGCCTCGCGAGCCTTAGCCACTGCGAGATCCACATCATTCTTGTCACAAGCGGCAATATTAGCAAGCACCTTGCCCGTCGCCGGGTTTATGGATTCGAAGGTCTTTCCCGAGATAGCCGGTCGAAACGTTCCGTCTATGAATGCTTGCGTTGGCAGCAGAATTGATCCCGCTATTGCTCTATATTCCTCCACAGTCAGACAATTACTCATGACTTCGCACCAGATACACTAGTGAATATCTGTAGAACATAATTCATCACTTCTACCTTCCAATAGTGATTGTCGGCACATGATCTCTGTCGAAACGACGCCTCAGCAAGCTGTCATACTGCTTCTTTGACCGCGCTCAGAAACTGCTTAGTTCTTTGCTTCTTTGGGCTGCCAAAGAGATCGGCAGGTGCGCCTTGTTCTTCAATCTTCCCACCGTAGAAGAAGCATACCCTGTCAGATATGTCCCTAGCGAATCCCATTTGGTGCGTTACCATCATCATCGTTAGATGATGCTCTCCCACGAGCTTTCGGATAACGCCAGTGACTTCGTTTATGACTTCTGGATCAAGTGCTGACGTTACCTCATCGAACAGCATCACCTTTGGCCGCATGGCAAGGGCTCGAGCAATTGCGACACGCTGCTGCTGACCGCCAGAAAGGCGGGACGGATGATGATCTCGCTTGTCCGACATGGCTACCATTTCCAGCAATTCCTCGGCTCGCTGACGCGCGCTTTCCTTTGTGAGTCCGAGGACCTGCACTGGCCCTTCCATGCAGTTCTGTAGCGCTGTCATATGAGGGAACAGATTGAAGTGCTGAAAACACATGCCAATCTTGGCGCGCATCCTTCGAAGGTGCATTTTGTTTGCGGGAACAAGAACCCCGTTCTTCTCCATGTGCGTGAGGGGTTCCCCATCGACATAAATGACGCCTTTATTGATGGTCTCAAGCGTCATTAACATCCGCAGAACGGTTGTTTTTCCTGAACCGGAAGGCCCGATGATCGTCATCATCTCACCTGGCGCAACGTCCAAATTCAGCTGATCGAGCACAGTGAGTTCGCCATAGCTCTTGGACACGTTCATGAACCGAACCATCGGCGCATTCTCGCCTTCAAGCCGCAGTGGAAATTGTGTCATGTCCTCACTCATTCAACTCATCCCCAAGGTGCGACGCACAGAAGCTTCAAGCAGACGTACCAAGGCCGCAGTCGGAAGCGATATGGCAAGGAAGATCACGCCGACGAGAGTGTAGGGTTCCAAAAAGCGATAACTTTCGGATCCGATCGCGTTCGCCGTATGCATCAACTCACCAACGCCGATGACCGAAAGCATAGGCGTGTCTTTGAATATGCCAACGAGATAATTTCCCATACCTGCTAGGGAGGGGGGCAACGCCTGGGGAAGGATGATGCGCCAGTAAGTTTGTGTCGTTGTCAAGTTTATCGCGGTGGCCGCCTCCCACTGACCCTTGGGTACGCTATCAATGCCTCCACGATACACCTCAGACAGGTACGCTGCGTAGTGGAGGCCTATCGCCACCATCCCCGCCGTCCATGGTGACAGCCACACCCCAAATTGGGGGCCGACATAGAAAATGAAGAATATTTGGAGAACGAGAGGCGTCGAGCGGATGAATTCGACCAATTCGCGCAGGATGTTTTTGGATAGTTTGTGCCTCGACCTTTGTGCAACTGCCAACGCCAGCCCCAGTACAAGCGCTATGGCGTACCCTCCGCCAGCGGCGAGCAGAGTGTTTCCGGTTGCCCAGATTAATCTCGGAAGGATCTCCCAGACAAAATCCCAGCGCCAGTTGGTCATCTATTCCCTTCCTATCTGACGCGCCATAATCTTTTCGAGCCGTCGCATAAGAGGAGTTAAAAGAAACCTTGCCAGGACGTAATATATTATCAACGCAGTTCCGAAACTTTGGGCCGACATGAACGTCGAATAATTGATTTGACGCGCTTCAAACGTCAGGTCGGCTACAGCAATAGTGGCCACCAAAGCCGTTCCTTTCAGCAGTTCGATCAACAAGTTGCCCCATGCGGGCAGCATGTTTACCAATGCTTGAGGAAGTATGATTCGGGACATCCGTTTTCCAGGCGACATATTAATAGAAACCGCCGCCTCCCATTGTCCTGTTGGGACGGAAAGCACCCCCCCACGAACGAGTTCTGCGCCGTAGGCGCCCACATTGAGACCGACGGCCACAAATCCTGCCGTAAACTTGTCAAGCGTTATGCCAAATAGTGGTAACACGAAGAAGATCCAGTATAATTGCACTAACAGCGACGTGCCGCGGAATATTTCAATATAGACGGTGGCGCAGGCGCGGACCGACGTTCTAGGTGAGAGCTTCATAAGCCCAGCTAGAAGGGCGAGGAAAATGCACAACACTGACGCCAAAACGAACTGCTCGATAGTCACTATCGTACCGCTGAGGAAGCGCGGATAGTAGGTGATGATGAATTCCACAAATGTCATCGCTGCGGGGCGCCCTGTTGAGAAATTAGTATGTCTGCGCTCTGACTCTCACGCTTTGGCTCCCAGGATGCATTGACTGATATCGTCGAGAAGGCTCTGAACTTCCTCATCTGTAGTGACCCATGATGCTACAAAGCGAACGGCTTTCCCATCAAGCTCATCTTCGTTGATGTATCGGTGCTTTGCCCTTAGGCCGCCAATGAGGTAATCTGGTAGCCGCACGAAGACCTCATTGGACTCCGTCGGATAGGCCAGTTCGATGTCGGGGAGAGCCGCCATTCCGCGGCTCAGTTTTTGAGCCATTTTGTTTGCAACCATTGCATTCTGAAGCCAAAGGTCATCGGAGATATAGGCCAGTAGCTGTGACGAAACGAAACGCATCTTTGAAATTAACTGTCCTGACCTCTTGCGCAAAAAATCAAAATTTTCAGCCATTTCAGGCTTGAAGAAGATTACGGCTTCAGCCACGAAGCATCCATTTTTTGTCCCGCCGAATGACAGAACATCGACGCCGGCCTGCCATGTCATTTGTGCAGGAGTGACACCCAAGGTTGAAAGTGCATTTGCAAAGCGTGCGCCATCCATGTGAACTTTAAGGTGATGATCACGGGCGATCGCCGCAATTTCGAGAATCTCACTAGGCCGGTAAACCGTGCCGGTTTCGCATGCCTGCGTGATGCTAACGACGGCGGGTTGAGGAACGTGAACATTTCCACGTCCGCGAATTGCCTGGGCAAGGTCATCCGGCACGATCCGGCCATTAGCACCGCGCATCGGGATGAGTTTTGCACCGCCGGTGAGTAGCTCAGGCGCCCCACATTCATCAGTATTGATGTGGGATAACTCATGGCAGTACACTTTTCCGTAAACCGGCGTTAGGGCTGCCAGGGCCAGTGCATTTGAGGCCGTCCCGGAAAGAACCGGAAATACTTCTACCTCTGTCTCAAAAATCTCCGAGAATTTAGCCCTCAAAGCAGTCGACCAGTAATCTTCCCCGTACGACGCGGCGAGACCAGCGTTGGCGGAGAGGACCGCTTCTACGACAGCTGGGCAGGCGCCGGTCACATTATCGGATGCAAAAAGACGCATTTGAGCTATGTTACCTTTAGTCGATTACAATCAATTCACGATCGACATTAGAAAGCCGTTCTCCGCCTTTGTCTGTCACAACAAAAGGCTCCGATACCGCGACACCATATTCTGCCAGCCACACGCCTGATTGAAAATGAAAACACATGCCCTCTTCAAGGACCGTCGTGTCACCATCGCGCAGGCTTGCGGTTCTCTCACCCCAATCGGGGGGATAGTTCAACCCAATCGAATATCCAACGCGGCTTAATTTCTCAAAGCCATCCCTTCGGAGGACGGCCTGCCAAACTCTCTCAACTTCGCCGCAAGTTACCCCAGGTCTAGCCGCGCTGAGTGCGGCGTCGCCTCCCTCGACGATCGTGGCCGCGAGCTGGGCCATGTGGCTGGGGGGGGCGCCAAGATGGAGCGTGCGGGTCAAAGGCGTGTGATAGTGTCGGCGCGCTGCCGCTAGCTCCATCACAACCAGGCCTGAGGTTGGGAGAGCCTCGCCACTCCAGGTCAAATGGGGAGTACTCGTGCCCTCGCCAACCTGCATAAGCGGACAAATGCTTGTGTAGTCCCCGTACTTTCCATCGAGGCCGGTGATCTGAGAGTGATACACGTCGGCGACGATTTCATATTGCTTCCTGCCAGGTTTGACATTGGCAATTGCCTTCTTCATCGTGCTCGAAACGTTCCGCCCGGCTTCCCGCATGTACACCAATTCGGCCTCGGACTTCACCAGCCTTGCCCAATTGACCAATTCCTTGCTATCCGCAAATCGTGCATTTGGAAGGCCGGCTACCAAATGCTGATGAGCCCTGGCTGTATAATAGTGGGCGTCCATCTCGACGCCTATGCGTGCGGATGCCCAGCCTCGCGTCTGGATGAGGCCGCAGAGTTCGTCAAATGGGTGCTTCGACGCGTGATGGACTAACGGTTCAGAATAGCCGATGATGTTGCAAGTTGGAATGTCCGTGGTAATCTGCGCCGACTTAGCATCTTGGGCGCGACCGAACCAAATTGGGGCGGTTTCGCTTAAACATATCAGAACAGCCTGTGGGGTGTAGAAGGACCATCCATCAAAACCGGAGAGCCAGTTCATGCTTGCAGGGTCTTGACAGATGAGGAGGTCGAAACCGCCCGCTTCCATGCCCCGCTTCACTTTTGATATTCGGCTCTCATACTCAGCTGGGCTGAATGGCTTGTCATAAAACATATTAATTCCACACTATTTCAAGGGACCCGATATCCATTTATTGGGACAGTCTCAATAAACTCCCGTATCCTGGAACAGGCTTGTTATAACCTGCAAGTCGCAAGGATTGCCAAAACAGCGCCTGCACCGCCGTGATCACCGGCTTCTTGATTTTCGCTTCGATAATCTCTATTACCTCAACCGCCCTGATCGCGGTGCAAGAAATGAACAAGGCATCGGCGGTCGAAGTATCAAGCTCCAACGCAGACTGAACGATACTATCCGGGGTAATTCTCGCCATCAACTCGTTGTCGGACAGATTGAAACTGTTGAACTCCGCTATTTCGATTCCGGACGCCTCGATATTGCTGGCGATCACGTAATTCACTTCGTCGGTATAAGGAGTGAGAACGGCGACACGTCGTACCGAAAAGCGATTGAGCCCTGCTAGTGACGCAGTAAGAGGAGTGCTGAAGGCTACGTCCGGACGACCAGCATGAACAAGTTCCTGAACCCTCTCGTAGCCCATAACGGCCGTTCCCGAGGTGCAGGAATAAGCAACGACATCGAGGCGGCCTTCCGGAACAAGCAGCGAAGTGGCTTCGGTGATGCGTGGCGCCATCTCGCGCAACGACGCCAAAGAACAGTCAGGAGCATTCGCCAGCCGACTCGTGTAGATGACGACGTCGTCATCGGGTCGCATATTCATGAAATCTCGTTCAGTCACATAGTCGTTGGACAACGCGACAAGTCCTATTCTGTACTTCCCCGGCCCGTCATCGAATGTGGCAGCATTCGAGCGACCGAACCGTCGCACGGTTTCATGTTGTTCAGCCATAGAAATGCTTCCTGTCTACGTTGACCAAGTACTGTTCACAGAGGAACCGTTACCAACCCTAGAAAATCTCCTGCCGAAATTAGGCCGGGGAAATGTCGGCCGGAAAATACTCCGCCAATCGCGGCATAGTATTCCTCCGGTTGGGCACCTGTGCGGCCGATCGGGTGAACTCGGGCAACAATCTGACCTGCAACAACAACGTCACCCAGGTCGACACACGGTTCCAAAAGACCAGAATTCTCGCAAAAGAGGAAACAGCTCGGGTCGGGCACGTTAAGCTCCGTCGAGGACGCCTGCTCCAGGTCGCCCTTTACTATTCCGGCGTGCTTCAGGATATTTCTAATGCCCCTTTTCGCGATCTCATTTGTGTAGACCGTCGACGTACCCCCGCCAGATAGCTCGGTTCCGATGACGACCTTTCCCATTCGTTCCGCAGCCGTGTCGTACATATTCTCCGGGTCAATCTCCATCAGCATGACTGAATATGGCGCGTTGAAGGCTCGCATGGCGGCGACACATTTTTCTTCCTGTTCTTTGTTGTCCAGAACGTGAGCGCAACAGAACGGAATAAACTCCAACGTCTTACCGCCGGAGTGGAAGTCCACTACGAAGTCCGCAAGTGGCAGAAGTGCACGATAAAAATAGTCCGCTATCTTCGACGTCACCGAGCCCGACGGATCGCCGGGGAACATTCGGTTCAAGTTCCCACCATCGATGGGTGACGTTCTTGTGCCGTTTCGGAATGCCGGATAATTCATTCCGGGCACAATGATGACGCGACCGTAAAGCTCGTCTGCTCTTATGTTGCGTGCCAGATCAAAAAGGGCAATAGGGCCCTCGTATTCGTCCCCATGGTTCGCACCCGTGAAGAGGACCGTCGGGCCCTCTCCATTTTTGGCTACAGTCACTGGGATTCTAATCGATCCCCAGGCTGACTGGTCACACGAGTAAGGCAAATTCAGGAACCCATGCTGAACTCCATCCCTCTGGAAATCAACGGTTGACGTAATTGGATTCTTCGCCATCGTCGGTAGACCTACAACAGAGTCATTATTTCACCGGTTCTTGCACAACCAATCCGTCGCTACATTACCCGGCAGATTGTCCTTTGTGTAACCGTATTCAGCGACCGAGCTCATCATTTCGGCAGATCCTATATATTTCTTTTGAAATTGATTGTACTCCTCGATGAAACTTTTGTCCTCTTCGCGAAAGCCCATTGCAGCCCAATTCAAGGTCCACTCCGGCATTTTGTTAAGATCTGTGATTTCGAGCTTTCCATCACTCTGGTCGACGAGAGCCTTTATGCTGAAATAATTTGTTCCAGCCGCGTCCGCCCGGTTACTTAGCACTGCGGCTAGCATTTCTGTGGGGCCGGGAACTTGCATTATTTTGTCGTCTGTAATCCCGACCTTTTTGGCAACTTCGACCGTGTTGTTACCTGCGGTGGTGACCAAGACGGAATTTTGATTCTTGATGTCTTCGAATGTTTCGATCTTCTTTGGGTTACCCTTGGGGACCCCAAAGACATCCCCCATCCTTATGACTGGATCTGAGAAGACGATGCTATCGCAGCGGGTCTTCAGGACGTACATCCCTCCGGTGATCATGTCATATCGCCCTGCCTGCAAGCCGGGAATTAAGGAATTCCACTCTACAACAACCGGCTCGATATTCGTGATCCCCATTGCCTTGAGAGTGTTGATTGCGACGACATTCATCAGGCCTGCGGCTTTACCGCTTTCATCGGGAAATGCCCAAGGTCGTTCATTTGAAAAGCCAATTCTAAGAGGGGCGCCGGCGCGCGTGCGCGTAAGCAGATCATCGGCAACAGCTAGTCCCGTAGCACCAAGCGTGATTGCTGTCAGAACGACTGCGAGTGCGAAATGCTTTACTCCCAACTTCCCTGCTGCTGTCATGTGAGTGCCTCGTGGTTGAATCTTGATCGGATAACCCGTCAAGCACAATCAGTCTAACGCGCTGAAGAGCGGCGATCCCGCGTTTTCGGCCTTCAATGCGATTAAAAAGCGCGCACAAAAGGTGCTACTTGCTTTTTTCTCTTCTCAGGCCCGCAGGAGGTTGAGCGGAGGCAAGCTTACCCTTCTTCATTGCGCAGGCTCGCAGCCAAACACAATCATATCTGGAGGAGGCTAAACCAGGTGTTGGGAGAAATTACAAAGACCGCACGACTAAGAGTGGGCTTCATACTCGCACGCTCGTTCACGCTCACCGCGTTTGCTTTGTTCGTTGACACTTTACGTTTGGCTAGCGACGACGGCGACAAATCGGGTCGAGTTTTTGCGGATTGGCAGGTCTTGGCGAGTTGTCGGAATACGATCGATTCGAGCTGCGGTATCCGCGTAACCCCGACGTCGGATTTCACGGACCCCGGCAATTTCGACTATATTGTCGTGATCGGAGGTCTATTAAGGCACGATTCCCCAGTCGATAGCGCGACAGTTAATTATCTCAAGCAAGCTGCGAGCAAGAAGGTCCCCCTAATTGGTGTCTGCACGGGCACATTCATTTTGGCTGACGCAGGGCTGATGAGGCACCACCGGACTTGCGTGAGTTGGCTGCACTTCAGAGAATTCCGTCAGCGTTTTCCGGATCACCAAGTCCGATCGGATCGCATATTCAATCTCGACCGTACCAGAGGATCCTGTGCTGGTGGCAGCAGCGCTGCCGACATGGCCTTTTCGATAGTCAGGCGGCACATTAGTCACAGGGCTGAACGGAACGCCTTGGAGGTTCTCCAGATCGACAAAGCACGTCCGGCAATTCATGTACAGCCGCGAAGACCGGAGTCTATTGGAAGCAGCGATCCACGAGTCCAGGCGGCTTTAATTGCGATGGATGGCAATATTGATAGGACGCTTTCGATTTCCGAACTTGCGGCCGAGGTCGGTTTATCTCGGAGACAGCTGGAGCGCTTGTTCACAAAAACGATCAAAAGTTCGCCAGCGGTGGTCTACAAACGGCTGCGGCTCGAAAGGGCAAGGCAACTCATTATCGCTACTCACGCGCCACTGCTGGATATTGCTATTGAGGTTGGGTTTGAAAACGCATCTCATTTCACAAGAGCTTTTCGAGAGAATTTTGGTGTCACGCCCGGCACTCTTCGCGAACCAATTTCAAACAGCTAGAGGACAGCCTTAGCCCTTGTTGTGGTTGCTCTTGGGGCGAAAAGAGACAAACGATGGATTCGTGGTGCGATCGAAGCGAGAGCCGTAGTGCCGGCCCTGCCACCGCGAATGCCTTTACGGCCAATCGGGAGTTCACGGTGAGTTTGTCGAGCGGGATCGCCGATTTCGGGTTGGTGACGGATTCGATTCAGGGTCGGCAATCGGCCCGATAATCGATAGTCACGCTGTGGCCAAGATCGAATTTCATATCCCCGATGCGGTCGCAAACGGCGACAAAATTGGCCACGGGGGCAAGCACAATGTTAAGGACTGCACGCTTTTCCGACCGCCGGTCCTCAGTCAAATCTCTGGCGAAAACCGATTGCGCAAGAGGGGGGCAGCTGGCCACATCCCTTCGCTACGACCCTGCGGGTCAGGCTGTGAATGAGGCAAATGGTCTACGGCCTGGCCGCCTACTTCTTGCCGCGGACCTGGTTGGTGTCTGGCGGATGGCCGAGACCTTGGAACATGGCATGGGCATCAACACGGGACGCATGTTCATCGGGAGCGGCACCCTTGAGAATGAAGCAGCCCGGCATCGGGCAGGAGGGTTCGCGCCACGGGTTCGAAGACTACCATGAAACGAAATGTCTCTGCATCGGCATCCTGAAGCACCTCCTTGCGAGACCGTGGATCGACCTGCGCAAGCGCTTTCCGAGCATGTGGAGCGACCCGAGATCGCCACCCCGAATGCCGCCAAACTGGATGCCACATGCCGCTACGAGGCGCGTAGAAAGGCTCGCGTTCACTACTCATGCTGACTGGAAGGGTCAGTTCCATAGGGTCATACCCGCACCTACAGCTTTCGCTCGGTGAAAGGCGAGCGTTGCAATTGCGGTATCTTGAATCCCCGTGCCGGTCAGATCCGCGACCGTAATCTGAGCTTTTGTAATCCTTCCAACCTCTGACCGCGCTATGAGTTGCCCAAGTTCCACGTGGCGTTGACCTTCTGGGATAACATTGTCTGCAAGCGCGCAACGGAGTTCGCCCAACTTCCGAGTTTGTGCCAAGCTGTCTGCCACGTACACATCGGCGCGTGCGATTGCACCAGGCGCAATTTCATTCTTATGTTCTGCATCGGATCCCATGGCAGTGAGATGCTGCCCGGGTTCGAGCCACTCGGCAAGCAGGATTGGCTGGGTCGACGGGGTCGTTGTCACGATGACGTCGGATCCGGCAATTGCGACACGAGGGTCGGCATATGCAGTAACAGGGAAACCTAGACGACTCGAAAGCTCTGCTGCAACGCTTACTGCCTTTGTGATATTGCGTGCCCACAGTCGGGCTTCTCGGATAGGCCGAACGAGAGCGAGCGCCTGCAACTGGAGTTTCGCCTGGACGCCGGCTCCAATGATTGCAGCAATGGAGGCATCGTCGCGAGCGAGGTGCTTTGCGGCCACGGCTCCAGCTGCGGCGGTGCGGATATCCGTCAGGTATCCATTGTCAAGCAACACCGCCTGCACCAGGCCGGTCGTGCTGGAAAGCACCACCATAAGCCCGCTTGTACTGGGCAGTCCAATACGAGGGTTATCAAAAAAGCCGGGTCCGATCTTCACTGCGAAGCTTTCAAGACCGCTTACATAAGCCGTTTTGACGTCGACCTCGCCATGATGTTCAGGTATGTCTAGTCGTAAGATTGGCGGCATTACCACCCGCTTAGTGGCAAGCGCGAGAAAGGCATCTTCGATGCATTGCACAGCGTTTTGGTCCAATGGCACGAGGCCTCTCAAGACTTGCTCTGTTAGAATGGTGACTTCTTGCATTAGCCGACCTGCTGGAAAATGGTGTGATCGCCTGCCATGACCCGGCGATGAAGGGCCATATTGATATTGCCGCCCGAGATGATGATCGCGACAGGCCCCTTTAGAGCGGTGACCTTGCCGGCAAGAAGTGCAGAAATGCCTACGGCTCCCGCACCCTCGACTACTTCATGCTCATGATCGTAGGCATATCGGATGCCTGCGGCGATCTCTTCCTCACTGACAAGGATAACGTCATCAAGCAGGCTCTGGCATGCCTTAAAGGTTAGTTTGTTTTGCAAGCCAATTCCGCCGCAGAGTGCGTCTGCCAAACTTGGCAATTCCTCAACCTCAACCGGATGGCCTGCCTCAAGGCTTGCCTTCATGGCGGCGCCACGATCCATTGATACACCAAGTATCCGGGCACTTGGACGTAAGCTCGAGATTGCAAGCCCGACGCCAGCGGAAAGCCCTCCGCTTCCGACGGCCACGAGAACCGTCGCGACATTAGGCAATGCTTCGAGAAGCTCGAGACCGATTGTGCCTTGACCCGCAATAATCCTTGGGTCGTCTGATGCATGAATCATCACCATGCGATCGTGTTCTGCGAGACGCTCAGCCTCTTGTTCGGCCTCGTCATAGGAGTTGCCTATGATACGCAGATCTGCGCCCAGCCTTCGAATCTCTGCGATCTTGTTTTCATGAACGAGGTTCGAAACGCATATCGTAGCACGCACCTTCGCAGCAGTGGCAGCATACGACACAGCGCGTCCATGATTTCCCGTCGAAGCCGTCACGACTCCGCTTATCTTTTCAGCTTCGGTGAGTTGGCTGATGGCGTTCGTCGCGCCGCGGAGCTTGAAGCTTCCTGTCTTCTGTCGGTGCTCCATTTTTAGGAAGACTTCGACCCCTGACTCGCGGGAAAGCCCTGTGGAGCGAACCAGGGGTGTGTTCACAATCACATCGCTGATGCGCCGGCGCGCCTCGTTTATGTCGGGCAGTTGTATCAAGGGTATGATACTCCTTACGTTGCAAAGGCCCTGTTGGCGGCGCGACTGGTGGTGAGTTGGTGTACTTGCGTGCGAGCTGGACAGTCTCGACTGGCCTATACGACCGATAGGAATCATATCACCCTGCAGCGATGGATTTCACTGACAAGGCAGCGTTTGACGCCGAAATCGCGCGTAAAGATCGACGATCATGCGGCCTTACAGGTTGCCATTTGTCTAAACATAGGGACTGGAATGATGCTGCTTACGCGCAGAGGCCAATGTAATGTCTGCTTTGACCAACAACCTGCTCTCAGCCGAAGAGCGCCACGCGGTGATCGAAATGCGTCACGCGATGCACCAGGAGCCCGAGCTCTCAAACAATGAGTGGAAGACCCAAGCGAGACTTCGCGACGCCCTGGAGGCGTTTGGTCTAACGGGGTCCAAGGCATTTCATCAAACCGGCCTCTATGTCGACATTGAAGGATTGGCTGAGGGTCCTTGCCGTTCTGTGGCATTGCGTGGGGACATTGATGCGCTGCCAATCCAGGAGCAACGTGATGATTTGTCCTACCAGTCAGTGCTCCCTGGTAGAATGCATGCCTGTGGGCATGACATGCATACTTCGATCGCATTGGGAGCAGCGCTTGCTCTCCATCGGATGCGGGCAGATTTTTCCGGTAGAGTGCGAGTTTTCTTCCAACCTGCAGAAGAAATGGAACCGGTAGGTGGCCTGTCGGTATTGAAGGAAAAGCTCCTCGATGGTTTCGATGCGGCCGTCGGAATGCACATCATGCCAAGCATTCCCTCGGGAGTCTACGGCGCACGGCCAGGTGCGGCCACCAAATCAGCTGACCAGTTTGACGTCACTTTCAAGGGGTTGATGGCTCATGGGGCCATGCCTCATGAGGGAGTGGATGCCATCGCCATAGCGGCCGCGTTCATCAACGAGGTTCAAAAAGTGGCATCGCGCGAGTTTCCCGGCGATGACGGGGTCATTGTTACCGTCGGGACCGTTCACGGAGGCGAGGCTCGCAATATTATCTGTTCGTCTGTTCTGCTGACAGGAACGATACGCACCACTAGCCTGGTGCGGCGTGCCCATCTCGTGCGTCGCGTTCGCGAGGTCGCCGAGGGCATTGCGGCAACACATCGAGGTGAGGCGGTGTTTACCTCCCATCTTGGCGATCCGCCCGTTATCAACGACGTCGGGATGGTCGCGCTGTTCCGAGATCTTGTTCTTGAAACGGTTGGGGAGTCCAAATTCGTTGAGCCACCAGCTCTCTCAGGAAGCGACGATTTCGGCTACTATTCCAGCTGCGTTCCATCCATATACTTTTGGTTCGGCAGTCAGGAACCCGGTTATGAAACGGGTCTTCACACGCCAACCTTCGGAGCTTCCGACGATTTGCTCATACCGACAACTGAACTGGCTATTCGATACTGTCAGTTGTTGCTCCGCAAATGATCTATCGATCTGGCCGCTCCACGTTAACCCATCCGCTCTATTGTATAGCCGCCCAGACTTGGCTCACAGGCCGGCCGTCAATAGCGCGACAGCTGCGTTCGAGCTCAATATCCAAGTTCAAGATTGATTTCGCGGCAGACAGGTTGCCCAGCAAGAAACTGGCGTAAATTTTGTGTACCAAGCTCCAGGTTCCTTTCAAGAACGTCGTCTGCATTGTGAGCTTCATGCCAAGATAGGACAACGTTTGGAAGCTTTTGTATATTAAGCCGAGACCCCCACCCATTCGGGAAGGCGGCGCCGTACTCATACTTCCACCAGACATCTGTGGCGAAGCCACCCAGATGTTCCGAAACGAGCGCGTCGTAAAGCGGTCTTTCTTTGATGAGACCGCCTCGGCCCACGTTGATCAGGTATGCCCCTTTCTTCATTGCAGAAATCTCTTCTGCGCCGAACAGTTCCTGTGTTTCTTCCGTTTGCGGCGTTGCCAAAACAACATAGTCGCAATCAGGCAGGATTGCGGTCAAATCGGCCGGTCCATACATGTGGTCCACGTACTCAACAGGGCGCTCTTTGTGTCGGCGCACGCCAATAACCTCCATATCGAAGGCCTTCGCCCGCTTGGCGACGCTCGCTCCGATCTCACCGACGCCTACAACTGCAAGGCGACGTCCGCTGAGCATACCGGAACGATCAGTCGGATCCCAAAGCGGAAATTGTTGTGTCCCGTCCGAAGCCCTCTTGTGATTGCGCAAAGTCTTCTTGGCGAGGCAAAGCACAAACATCATCGCTTGTTCGGCTACCGCGATCGAATTGGCTCCACGTATATTCGCAATGCGGAAGTGATTTTTTATGGCAAGGCCCAAGATCCCTAATTGTCCCAAGTCATCTACTCCGCTGTGCATCCAGCTCAAAAATTTGAGCTTTTTGGCGTTCTCTACGACTCCTCTTGGAATCGCCCACGCCAAGAGGGCATCAGCATCGTGAGTGATTGGATCCAGTTCAACGAATGAACTTTCAAATCTCGAATCGTATTGGCCTTGCGGAGCAGTCACTACGGTGTCGGCGGGCAATGAGCTCCTGATAAAGTTGAGTTCATCCTGGGTTGCGTGCCACAGACATGCGACTTTCATGGGTTAGCCTTTCTGATGCGACCAGATTGACGAATGTCTTTAGTTCAGATTGGATATTCAAATATTGGCAAGCCAAACCGAGCGCAGATTTATATCTAGCTGCTGCGGGAGCGAGCGCTGCATGCCCGACAATAAATGCTACAGAGTGCCGCAAGACCCCAAATTTATGCTTTTCACGCGGCAATCCTGCTTAAATTTAGAACTGCGCGAAAATCACGTAATGGCGTAATGGAAGGAGCGTGAATGCCTGTTCAGACTTTCGCTCTAAGGCCCTTAGGGTCGAAAAAGGCCTGGAGCGAAGCGTCCGCGTCATACAGCTTGCCAGCGATTTCGATCTGCCAGTTTCCCGCGTCGATCCATTCTCGGCTTACACCGTCAGCGTGTTTGACATAGCCAAGTCCTATCGAAGACCCGAGCGTGAAACTCTTTACGCCGGACGAAACGTAACCGACGATATCGCCGTTGCGTCGGATAAGCTCTTCGCGGAAGAGCACGGGGCTGGGATCCATCAGCTTAAATGAAAGCAGCCGCTTGCGAGGTGTGCCGGCCGCCTTCTGTGCATCCAAGACGTCCTTGCCCTGGAAGCCGCACGGCTTCGACCAGTCAATTGTGAATCCGAGTCCGGCTTCGAGCAGGGTGTCGACTGGCGTGAGGTCAAGCTCATACTCGCGGTAAGCGCGTTCTGAGCGAAGATGCTCCAGGGCATGGTAGCCGGCTGGACGCAGACCATTCCCATCCCCGGCTTCCCATAAGATATCGAAAACGTGCTGAGCCATTTCCGTAGGAACATGCAGTTCCCAGCCAAGCTCTCCGATATATGTCAGGCGGTTGGCGATGACCCGCGCATAGCCGACATCGATTACTTGGCTGGTGGCAAAAGGGAACGATTCGTTGGAGAGATCGGCGTCGGTGACCTTCGAGAGGATGTCACGGGATTTTGGGCCCTGCAGGGATAGCACCGCATAGGCTGAAGTCACATCCGTCAGCGTAACGTTCCACTCCGCGTCGATATGTTTGCGGATCCAAGCTGTGTCGCGCGGATGCACAGTGGCCGAGGATATGATGAGGTATTCAGTTTCCGAAAGCCGGTTGACGGTAATGTCGGTCTCGATACCACCGTTCTTGTTGAGCATATGCGTATAGACGAGTTTGCCGACGGGGACGTCGACATTACCCGCGCACAGCCATTGGAGGAACCGGCACGCGTCCCTTCCCTGGATGAGGTGCTTGCCGAAGGAACTTTGGTCGAACAACACCGCGTCAGCACGCGCAGCGCGGCACTCCTCGGCAGTATGTCTGAACCAGTTTGGTTCGTCGTACGAGTAAACGTTATTTGTTGGCTGGTCCTCTCCGGCGAACCACATTGGACGCTCCCAGCCCATGCCCTCGCCAAAGCTCGCGCCAAGTTTCGCCCAGCGATCATGGAGAGCACTTTTGCGAACCCCGCGCGAAGTTTCTGGTTGATGGCTCGGCCAGTGCATCTTGTAGTGCAAGCCGAGTACTTCTGCCGTGCGATCGTGCAGGTAACGCTTGTTGATCTGGAACGGATGGAAGCGGGCCACATCCACGAAGCTGATGTCCATCTGCGGGGACTTGGCAACGATCCATTCAGCTAAGGCGCGGCCGGCGCCCGCCCCATACTCGATGCCTTCGGAGTTGTAACCAGCAGACACAAAAAGGTTGTTCAGTCCCGGGACCTCGCCGATCATGAATAGCAGGTCCGGAGTAAAGCTTTCCGGGCCATTGAAGAACTTAGCTATTCCCGCATCGGCAAGTCCGGGAACTATTTCAATAGCCTTGGTCATAGGCAGTTCGAAATGGTCCCAATCTTCCAAAAGTTCGATGAAAGCCGTCTCTTTGGGCAGGCTCTCCATCGCGAGGGGCTTTCCCCAAGGCTCGAAGGCGCCGATAAGGAGCTTTCCCGCATCCTCCTTTAAGTATACGTGACCATCAGTGTCCCGCAGGACCGGGAGCGTAGGACGGATGAAATCCATCGGTTCCGTGACCACGTAGAAATGCTCGGCGGCGTACAATGGGACGCGCGCACCTAACCGCGCTGCTAAATCACGTGTCCAGAGCCCGCAGGCTAGTACCAGCGTTTCCGCCTCTATGACCCCATGGTCGGTCTGGAGCTGGTAGAGACCTTTCGGCGTCCGCCAAAGGTCTTTTACCTCTTGGTTTTCGAAAATTCGGACCCCATTCTGCTTTGCACCTGCTGCCAATGCCATGCAGGTGTCGATGGGGTTTGTCTGCCCATCCCGGGGGATGAACACTGCGCCCTCGATGATCGAAGCGTCGATTGCAGGATAAAGCGCCTTCGCCTCCGCCGGGGAGATCATATGGGCTTCAAGTCCAAAGCTCTTAGCGACCGACGCGTTGCGGGCGGTTTCGTGGAGACGATCCTTCGTCCGTGCAACGCCGAGCGTGCCGTTGCGTTTGAAACCGGTGGCCTGGCCTGTTTCGGCCTCAAGGGCATCGTAAAGCTCGGCATTGTATTTTGCGATTTCGGTCAACGAATGTGTGCCACGTGTCTGCATGATCAAGCCGGCCGCATGCCAAGTCGTGCCGGAAGTGAGAGTGTTCCGCTCCAAGATCGCGACATCCTTCTTGCCCAACTTCGCAAGATGATACGCAACGCTGGTGCCCGCTATGCCGCCTCCCAGAATGACTATCTCGTGATAACGGGCTGCCAAAGCGCGGGGGCGCACGAATGGGGAATGTGTCATGGAACCCTATGGATTGAATGAAGGGGCATGTGAAGCCGCCGCGTTCTCTGCAAATACTTGGTCAAAGTTAGCCGTGTGCGGCGTGCATATTCTGCGTTTTTTACATAGAATGATCGATTTGGCCGCGAGTGGCGTCGAACTTTTGCGGCTAACAGGCGTGTTCGATCCCTAAGATGCCGTCTTACCATGTAGAAGATGCACTCTGAGACGGCGTAGGGGGCTAGATCGCGTGCTGGGTTATCTTTGAAATCCCTTGCAACTAGTGTTGACGAGATCGAGAGTTCCTGACGCGGCGTACGCCGCGGGCATTGACCCAGAGGGCGTAATGATCAGTGTTCATCGGATTGCCGTATTTGATGCCATGCGCTTCGGCGGGTCCAAGCACGGCAACACGAGCTTCGAAGGCGTATTTACGAGGACACAACACAAACGAAAATCATTTGGATCAGTGGAATCCAGAAACAGCTATGATCATCCCGACCATTCTGGATACGTCACCGGCCTGTATCCCGCATGGTTGCGTACAAATTGATATCAGGATCAGTGTTAGTAAATTGTCTCTAGGAGATTGGTAGTATGAAATGGCCCGACTCGGGTTTGTGCCAAATCCTTGCCGGCTGCGGGCACCGGATGTTCACTCAGTCAGTTGGGATAATGCTTCCACGTTTGTAAATCTGCAGACAGACGCTCGTATTAATCCGCTTTATGTTCGGGTTCATCTCCACCATCATCTGGGTAATGTGATCATATTCCTCAACATCTTTCGCTGTAATGATCACGGTGAGGTCGGATGCACCTGTTGTGTAGAACGCCTGCTGTACATAGCTCTCGCCCAGCAACCATTTCTTAAGCTGGTTAAGAAGGTCCTTGCGCTCTCGCTCAACCTCTACGGCGGCTAGGAATACCAGCGGGCGGCCGACCTTTTTGCCGTCAACCACAGCGACGGTAGCGACGATAACCCCTAAGTCTTTCAGACGTTTGATTCGGCGCTGGACCGCCGATGCCGACAGGTTCACCACTTCGGCGATCGTCGAGGCCGGGAGTTCGGCGTCGACCTGGATGATCTCGAGGATCTTCCTGTCGTAGTCGTCGATGTCTTCAGTGCTCACAGGTTGCCTCCGTCGAAACTGAACAGCGATCCCCGCAAGTTTTAACCGGAGCCTGTACTGTCTGCCAACACCTCCAGATAAAAGCAGACCAACGCATTGGTCGTCTGAGCCAGAAGGCTGTCTGATGCCCACTGTTGATTTCCACACCTAGACGTTTCGGCGGGGGTTTGGAAACCATGCAAATCTCACGTCTGGAGTGGGGGCCGCACCATTGTAAAGCGCACGACGGTGCGGCGGCCGTCATTTTCAATGTTGATAAAATAGGCGATGTGGGACCTGGGCTAGGCGTTCACCTCCGTTTTCGGTGACTGCGAACGTCTCCGAGAGCGCAATACCCTGCTTATCTAGCCAAAGGCCTGACTGGAAGTGGAAGCACATTCCCGCTTCCAGGACAGTCTTATCACCATTCTGGATGTTGGCTGTCTTCTCACCCCAGTCGGGCGGGTAGGCAATGCCAACAGGATAGCCAACGCGGCTGTCTTTTGTAAGATTATTCCTTCGCAGGACATCCTGCCAGATATTCTCGACCTCGCCGCACGTCACACCCGGTTTCGCAGCCTCAAGTGCCCGATCGACACCTTCGATGATGATATCGGCAAGTCGGCGCGGCTCGTCGGTCACTTTACCAAGAAGGATCGTTCGAGCAAGCGGGCTGTGATACCGCTTGCGGACGCCCGCCAGTTCTAGAACAACCATTTCGTTCTCGGGCATGTCCCGGTCGGTCCAGTACAGATGGCAGGCGTGGGCATTCTCACCAACCATCACAAATGGAAATGCCGCAGGAGAGTCCCCGTAGAGCCCATCGGTGCCCATGACCGATGTATGGAGGATGTCAGCTGCTACCTCATAGCTCCTTTTTCCGGCCAGCAAGTTGTCGATAGCCTCCTGCATGGCGACGGTGGTGATTTTCCCGGCCTCTCGCATGTAACGGAGTTCCGCTGGCGATTTAGCCAGCCGAACCCAGTTTACGAGACGACGGTTGTCGACGATCTTGGCGTTGGGCAACCCCACCACGAGAGTCTGATGGCATCGGGCAGTGTAGTAGTCGACGTCCATTTCGACCCCGATCGTTTGGCTGGCCCACCCGCGAGTTTGGATGTGCTCGCTTAGCAACTGGAAGGGATGGACGTGCTGCTGATGCAGCATAGTTTCTGGGTACGGCAACAAATTCTTCTCGGGCAGTCGGGTGGTAACCTTGAGGGACGATGTGTCCATCATGCGACCGAACCAGAACGGTTCAGCTTCGTCTTTGTGCACCAGGAGGACCTGGGGCACATAGAACGAGAGCGCATCAAGACCCGTTAGGTAATTAATGTTCGCCGGGTCGGTACAAAGCAGAAGGTCTATTCCAGCACCTTCCATCCTCTCCTTGACCTTTCGAAGGCGCGCATCGTACTCTTCCGCGTCGAATGGGATTACATATGACATGTGACTTCTCAACTTTCTGACTCTAGTGCCTATTGGGCTTTGCCTGCCATCCAGCCGAGAATTTTTGCGTCGTTCTTCGAGACCCAGTCCTTCGCGAAGGTGTCGGGATCGATTTTCTTGGTGCCAACCGCATCGATCCACTGGGCGATTTCAGCCGGATCAAGCGTGATGTTGTTGAGGAGTGCGACAAGCTTCGGATCCTTTGCTTCCAGCTCCTTGGCATAGGCGATGTTGACCGAGATCGGAGCCCAGGCGGTCGTCGACGATGACATCGCAAGCCAGTTCGGGTTCTGGTCGGGCTGTACAATCTTCCACTTCGCCGGGTCATGCGGCGGCTCGTCGAGCATTACGACCTCCTTGCGGGAGAAGGTCGGGTGAGGGGTGTAGCAGATGCCTATCCATGGCGTGTCAGCTCTTATCGCCTGTTCCAAGTCCACAATCGCAAGGCTTTCCTCGACAGTCGTCAGTTCAAAGAGGTCGGCATATCCGTAGTCTCGGGCACGGATAAGCTCGGTTTTTGACGAGCTCCAGCCGGCAGGGCCGACCCAAAGTTTCGGCTTGCCGCCTGCAGCCGACCTGAATACGTCTGCGATCTCGGGACGCGACAGATCATAGATCGACTTCACGCCGAATTTCTCCTGCGTGTGACGCGTGGTGCACATCCCGGAAATTGAAGGGAAAGTCAAACTGCCCAGTTTGACGGTTTGCTTTTCCTTGACGTAGGTGTTGATCAGACTGTCGTGGTTCGGAGACCAGATTTCTGGCAGAATATCGATCTCGCCTTTATCCATCGATGCCATAATGATAGGCAGTGTACTGTTGACCACCTCGGCAGACGCACCGAAGTATTTTTCTGTTATTTCCTTCAGGACACTGGACATCGCCTGGAGCGATGGCCAATTGGAGGATCCGATCTTGATTTTCTCCTGGGCCGCTGCCGGTGCGGCCAACCCCATTGCGACGGCAAGAGCGAGCATCGAAAGCTTGATCTTCATTGGTTATTACTCCTTTTCCCTTGTATGAGCCTATCCAAGATGATGGCGCAGATCAGCACTGCCGCCCCCACCAAGAAACCTTGTCCGACGGACGCGAATTGCAGTGCCTGCAAAACATCCTCGCCCAGGCCGCCGGCGCCAATGAGCGAAGCAATCACCACCATCGATAAACACATCAAGATCGTCTGGTTGATCCCTGCCATGATCGACGGCATGGCGAGCGGCAACTCGACTTTCACCAGACTCTGCCAAGGGGTCGCACCGAACGCGACGGCCGCCTCCCTGATGCTGAGCGGTACCTGCTGAAGACCCAGAGCTGTCAGGCGCGCTACCGGCGGCATTCCGAAGATAATCGTGGCCAAGACCCCCGGCGTCTTACCGATGCCAAAGAATGCGATGATGGGCACCAGATAGATGAACGCGGGCATCGTCTGCATGAGATCGAGCATAGGCCGGAATATGCGGTACGCCCTTGGGCTCTTGCCGCAGAGAATTCCCAAGGGAATGCCTATGCTGAGCGCCAACACAGCCGCCGTTCCCAAAAGCGCGATCGTAACCATGCTCTTCTGCCAGAAACCGAAAAGAGCCAGGTAAACCAATCCTGCCCCGGTGAACGCTGCGGTTCCAGAGCCCGCAAGCAGCCATGCAGCAAAGACAACCACCAGGATCGTACAAATCCACGGAAGTCCTTCGAGAAGGCTTTCCACCGAGGCGACTAGTGCCGAGATGCTTCCTGTAATCGCATCAAAGATCGACCGGCCCGATTGTGTTATCGACGTAAAAAATCGATCGAGGGCAGTTGCTGTAATACCTGCCAGCTCTGAGGTGTTCGTCTGGATGGCCAGCGTACTGGCAAGTTGTGGTACTTTGGCGCCGAAAAGCGCGACGACGTAGATGATGACTAACAAGAGCCCACAGGCCACGACACGCTGATAGCTGCGTCTTGATGGCGTGGCTCGGTCCCGCCGCCAGCGCATGTACTGGCGCGAATAGAGCCAATCTCCTGCCACTGCAAAAATCGCCCGCAAACCTAGCAGGCCTGCGATAGTTGAGACGATTAGCATCGTTGCGGCCCGAGCCTTGTCGTTGGCAACTGCTCTTTCGTTCGCCGCTGACTGAGCGAGCGACTTCGAAAGTTCCTGCATCTGGTTCGCCGCCGCCTCATTCCCTTTCTGGCGCTCGTCATTCGCCTGGGTGAGGCGCGCCTCACTCAGTTTTTCAAGTGACTGAGCACGCGACATGTTGTCGACGCTGAGGCCACCGGTGCTCAGGAAGACAATGCCGATGACCAAGGCAATCTCGACCAGCCCTGCTACCAGGAACGCCCCGAACAAGCCGCGTGAAGCAGCCCACAATGGACCTACTATGGCGGCTGCCCAATTGGGTCTGAGTCTGGCGCGGCTTCCCTCAAAGAGGTCCGCAAACTTACCTTGGTAGTAGCTGCTGTTGACGCCCGTGAATTCGGCGATTGAACTCGACCAGTCCTGCTCCCTGTATGACCTTGTCATGTCAGCGGACTTCCTTCATTGCGGACAGCATCGTCTCTATTGTCACCATTCCGACGGTACGTCCGGATTGATCCACGATTGCAATGTCGGAGCGGGTTTTTGCGCCTGTGGCGATCAACTCCGCCAGAGGCGTTTCAAGTGTGGCGACGGGTGCGTTTGCAACGTGGGGGGGCTCAGTAGAATTTGCCGGAGTCATCACGTGACGCGCGGTAAGGATGGGAACGCGCGAGATGCCGCGGACAAAGTCTGCAACATAGGCATCTGCCGGCGAGGTAATGATGTCTGCAGCCGTTCCGAGTTGGACGATCGCGCCGTCTTTCATGATCGCGATGCGGTCACCCAGATGGAAGGCTTCCTCCAGGTCGTGCGTGATGAACAAAGTGGTTTTTCCGAGGTCGCGTGAGAGCGCCAGGAATTGGTCCTGCAGATCCCGGCGGATCAGCGGATCAAGTGCTCCAAACGGCTCATCCATCAGCAAGACTGACGGATCGGCAGCCAGAGCTCGCGCAATTCCGACGCGCTGGCGCATACCGCCAGAGAGCTCGGAGGGAACCCGGTCTTCCCACCCCTTGAGGTCCATCTGTTCGATTGCGGCCTGAGCGTTTGCCCAGCGCTGACGCTTTGACACGCCTTGCAGTTCAAGGCCAAAGGCGACGTTGTCCCTGACTGTCCGGTGGGGCAGGAGGGCAAAATCCTGGAAGACCATCCCGACCTGCTTGGAGCGAATTGAGCGGAGCTCCGCACTCGTAACCTTGGAAATGTCAACGCCATTGAGGCGAATTATCCCGGTTGTCGCTTCGATGAGACGGTTCACATGTCTGACGAGCGTTGACTTGCCACTTCCGGAGAGGCCCATGATCGCAAGGATTTCGCCCTTCTTGATCGAAAAACTTACGTCTCTGACCGCAACGACACACCCGAAGCGCGCGAGAACCTCGTCCTTACCGAGGCCTTCATCCAAGATAGCCTCCATAGCCTCCGGCGCACGGGTGCCGAAAATCTTCCACACGTTGGAACAGGATACCACTGGTTCGCGCTGGTCGACGCCCAGTTGGTTGCCAACTCGCAGCTGACCTTCCTCGAAGGCCGAAGCGTGGCTTCTGCTGTGCATAGCATCAGCGAAATTCGTCATGGTCCGTTTTGTTCCCCTTGTTAGCTGACAGTATATTGAGCGCCGAGCGCACTTCTCGCGCGTATTTCGCGAACTTTAAGCTGCTAAACCGCGCGGTGACGAGTAAAATCGCCGCCATACATCGCCTGTCTAGATGCGAGAATGAGAGGGGAATGCTCAGATCTGAATTACTTTACAGGGCGCTAGCGGGCAGGCTGGGCTAGGGTCACAAACGCGAGTTCGATGCCTTATGGGCTGGCCTATTGGTCAGGAAACTTACTGATGACCGCCGCAAAACTTGACCCGATCGACCTGAAAATCCTCGACGCCATCCAGCGCGACGGACGCATCACCAAGCTGGCGCTGGCCGAACGGGTCGGGCTGTCGCCGACGCCATGCTGGATGCGGCTGCGCAAGCTGGAAAAGGCCGGCATTGTCGCGGGCTATCATGCCAGGATCGCCATCCGCGTCGTCGCGCCTGTCGCCACCGTGCTGATGGAAGTGACGCTGGCCAGCCACCGCCAGGCCGATTTCGACCGCTTCGAGCGCGTCATCCGCGATATCCCCGAAATCGTCGCCTGCTGGTCGGTCGGCGGCGGCGTCGACTATGTGCTGAAGGTGATGGCGCGCGACATCGATGCCTACCAGCGCCTGGTCGATAGCTTGCTGGAGCGCGAGATCGGCATCGATCGCTACTTCACTTACATAGTCACCAAGACGGTGAAGGATGAGACCGTCTTGCCGTTGGCCGACCTGCTGCCACCACATTCGTAGCGGAACCAGAGTGATATTCTCTTGCCGGCGCGCGCAATAAAGAGAATCTCTCTTCAGGTAGGCATCCAAACAGCCTCTCTGTCTGCCGATGGCGAATAGTCTCCCTGTATCAGTCCGATCCGGGAGGCCTCCACCATGTCCGCGCACTTTGCCCGCACGATCCGCCATGACGCACTCGACCGCCTCGTCGATCGTCGGCTGCTGCGCGAGCTCGCCTATGTCGATGGACAGTGGACGGCGAGCGAGGTTGCTGAAAGCTTCGAAGTCACCGATCCAGCCAGCGGCGCCACGGTCGCCTTCGTTGCCGCACTCGATGCCGGACAGACAACGAAGGCGATCAACGCCGCTTCGCGCGCCTTTCCAGCCTGGAGGGCACTGCTGCCGCAAGAGCGCGCCAAAATCCTTCGCAAATGGTTCGAGCTGGTCGTCGCCTCCAGGGACGATCTGGCGCTGCTGATGACGCTGGAACAGGGCAAGCCACTTAAGGAGTCGCTGGGAGAGATTGCCTATGCGGCCTCCTTCGTAGAGTGGTACGCCGAAGAAGCCAAACGCCTCAATGCCGAAAGCGTCACCAGCCACCTGCCCGGGGCCGAGATGATGGTGCGGCGCGAACCGCTCGGCGTCGTCGGCATCGTCACGCCATGGAACTTTCCGTCGGCGATGTTGACCCGCAAGGCGGCGGCAGCACTCGCCGCTGGCTGCACCATTGTCGCGCATCCGTCCTCGGAAACGCCGCTGTCCGCGCTGGCGCTGGCCGAGCTTGGCGAGCGCGCCGGGCTGCCCGCCGGCGTCTTCAACGTCGTTACCGGAAAGGCTTCCATCATTGTCGGTCGGATGTGCGAGAACCCCCGCGTTCGCGCCATGAGCTTCACCGGCTCGACAGAAATCGGCAGGCTGATCGCCGCACAGAGCGCGCCGACGATGAAGCGGCTGGTAATGGAGCTCGGAGGCCACGCCCCGCTGATCGTCTTCGACGACGCCGATATCGAAAAGGCAGTGACGATCGCGCTCGACGCCAAATTCGCCACCTCGGGCCAGGACTGCCTCGCCGCCAACCGCATCTATGTGCAGCGCTCCCTTTACGACCGTTTCTGCGCCGCCTTTGCGCGGCGCATCGAGATGCTGCGAACCGGCAATGGGCTTGCCGATGAGACCGAAATCGGACCGCTGATGCATGAGCGCGCCATCAAGAAGGTCGAGGAACAGGTCGCCGATGCGCTCGCCCGCGGCGCGCGCTGCCTTGCCGGCGGCAAGCTTCACGCGGCGGGATCGCTGTTTTACCAGCCGACGTTGCTGGTAGATGTCACCGACGAAGCGCTGATCATGCGCGAAGAGACCTTTGGCCCCGTCGCCGCCGTCACGCCGTTCGACAGCGAGGACGAGGTGATCGCCCGCGCCAACGCCACCGAATATGGCCTCGTTGCCTATGTCGTCACCGAGAACGGCGCGCGACAGCAGCGCATGGGCCGCGCGCTCGACTACGGGATGGTCGCTATCAACCGCGTCAAGATCACGGGCGCGCCAATCCCGTTCGGCGGCGTCAAGCAGTCCGGCATCGGCCGCGAAGGCTCGCGTCACGGGCTCGAAGCTTTTACTGATCTCAAATACCTCTGCCTGGACGTGGCGTAGGCTGCGACCGCTTTGTCTTTCAAGGAGTCAAAAAGAATGCTCGACCAGTCCAACGAACTCGCCGCCTGGGATCGCGATCACTTCTTCCATCCCTCGACGCATATGGGCACGCACGCGCGCGGCGAAAGCCCGACCCGCATCATGGCCGGCGGCGAAGGCGTCACCGTCTGGGACAACAATGGCAGGAAGAGCATCGATGCCTTTGCCGGCCTCTATTGCGTCAATGTCGGTTATGGCCGCCAGAAGATCGCCGATGCCATCGCCGAGCAGGCAAAAAACCTCGCCTACTATCATGCCTATGTCGGACACGGCACCGAGGCGTCAATCCGGCTTGCCAAGATGATCATCGACCGCGCGCCGCAGGGCATGAGCCGGGTCTATTTCGGGCTGTCGGGCTCCGATGCCAACGAGACCAACATCAAGCTGATCTGGTACTACAACAATGTGCTGGGACGACCTGAGAAGAAGAAGATCATCTCGCGCTGGCGCGGCTATCACGGCTCGGGCGTGATGACCGGTTCGCTGACCGGGCTCGACTTGTTCCACAACGCCTTCGACCTGCCGCGCGCGCCGATCCTGCACACCGAGGCGCCGTATTATTTCCGCCGCGCCGACCGCTCGATGAGCGAGGAGCAGTTCTCGCAACATTGCGCCGACAAGCTCGAGCAGATGATCCTCGCCGAAGGCCCTGACACCGTCGCCGCCTTCATCGGCGAGCCGATCCTCGGTACTGGTGGCATCGTGCCGCCGCCGGCCGCCTACTGGGAAAAGATCCAGGCCGTGCTGAAAAAATATGACGTGCTGCTGGTCGCCGACGAAGTGGTGACCGGCTTTGGCCGGCTCGGCACCATGTTCGGCTCCGACCACTATGGCATCAAGCCGGACCTGATCACCATCGCCAAGGGCCTGACCTCGGCCTATGCGCCACTGTCGGGCGTGATTGTCGCGGACAAGATGTGGCAGGTGCTGGTGCAGGGTTCCGACAAGCTCGGTTCGCTCGGCCACGGCTGGACCTATTCGGCGCATCCGATCTGCGTTGCCGCGGGTGTCGCCAATCTCGAACTGATCGACGAGATGGACCTGGTGCGGAACGCCGGCGAGACCGGCGCCTATTTCCGCGCCGAGCTCGCCAAGGCCGTCGGCGGCCACAAACACGTTGGCGAGGTGCGCGGTGACGGCATGCTGGCCGCGGTCGAGTTCGTGAAGGACCGCGACGACCGCGTCTTCTTCGATCCGTCGCTGAAGGTCGGGCCGCAGATTGCTACGGCGCTTGCGGCGAGCGGCGTCATCGGCCGCGCCATGCCGCAGGGCGACATTCTCGGCTTCGCGCCGCCGCTCTGCCTGACGCGTGAGGAGGCCGACACAATCGTCGCCAGGACCGCCGACGCCGTGAACAGCGTGTTTGCAAGTATCTGAAATCCAGCCATGAAATAGTCGAGAAAGTGCTCCGCGTTGGGGCGCATGCCAACAGCTCGTGTAAACGGCCTTTTGCTTTTCGTCGTGCCCGGCTACGAAGCCAAAGCGCCGTGCCGGCCCATCCTCGGGCACGGATTTGCCGACGATCACCTCGATTGGTCGGTCTGTTGGTCCAACTGCGCACGTAGCCGCCACCGATGCCGATCCTCACGGGCGGTCCGGGCATCGGCATCTTGTTCCATTTGGCCTGGGACGGTTTGCGACGTCGCCTGCTTGGGGCCGAGTTCGGCTTCGAGACGCAAACGTAGAGCCGACGAGGCCCCCAGCTTTTTATGCTACCGGGCTGCTTCGGACAGAACACGCCTGACGCCAGATCAACAACCTTGCATTAAGCAGCATTGGGAATAGAAATTTCCGCCTCCATGAAGGTCACAGCATTCCCACACAGGAAAACACGATCTTTAGTCAATTCGCAGACGAGCCAACCCCCACGGGCCGACGCCTGATAAGCTAAGAGCTAGTCGCAACCCAACCGCTTCGCCCAATAGGGAACAAGTGTGGCATGGATCGACCCCGTAACCGGGTCTTCGGGTATACCTGCACCTGGCGCGAAGTAGCGGGACACGAAGTGTGCCTTCGCGCTCTCGGCCTCCTGCCCCGTCAGAACGAGGCCTACAGGGGCCGAAGACAGCCGCCACACAGTGCTCGACAAGAAATTGAGAGTCCTGACGGGGCACGACGCCGTCGCAAACCACGATTATGTTGCCGATCCCTTTTGCTTCAGCGCCTCGACGAGCTGCGGTAGCAACGTCTTGGTGGCCGGCCGCCAGGGAAGACAAGAAGAGCAGCCATAACTCCCGACCTTGCCGCTCGACCATTGCTGCGCGGCAATCCATTGAACTGGGTCATCACCATATTCCATCATTGGCGGCAAGCTTGTAATCGCCCTCGGAGCGGAAGCGCACGCCGGCGGATGTGAGGAGGGCAAAACGGGCAGCAAACAAAACGCTCGAAGAGACGGCAGCCTCGGACGATGAGGTTTTCATCCTATAATTCCGCATATGCTGAAGGACGTGAACCCGATGGTGTGGCGTAGGGTTTAGGTTGCCTCGACGATGACGTTGAGCCAGTTTCATGGCGGAGCTTAGGATATCCACCTTACCAGGTCGTCGTTCACACGGTGCGGTACGGCTCGTGGGATACGGGATCCCGTTCCCCGACCGTGATGCTTGACGTCATTTCAAATTGCGCCGCAGTGTGGGGCATGCATTTCATCGATCGATGCCTTTTGCACGAACTCTGGCTCACGATGGTAGTAGTGATTTAAATGCTCCACCGATAGCTCGTTAGCTTAGTGAGGAAACCGTAGGTGGCGGCGTAACAAGTCAAAATGAGGCGCGCGAACCAACTGCGCTATAACTCCAAAGGGGAATAGACATGACACTTTCTCGCCGCACTCTCTTCAAGGCGGGTATTGCTGCGGGAGCGGCCATATCCGTCTCATCCATCCTCCGGGCGCAGACACAGCCAGCCCCCGACCGTACGGTCCGCATGGTGAAGTCTACCGACTTGCGCGTGTTCGATCCCATCTGGACGGCGACAAACATCACTGCCGACCACGGCGCGGCGATTTACGACACGCTGTTTTCAGTCGACTCGAAGTTCATGCCTCAACCACAAATGGTGGGTAGGTGGGGGCTCTCCGACGACAAGAAGACTTACACTTTCGAGCTGCGGGACGGCCTAGGTTGGCATGACGGCACCTCCGTTACCGCCGCGGATTGCGTCGCTTCGATCCATCGCTGGGGCCAAGTGGCACCCGGCGGGCAGCTCCTCTTGGAACGGGCTAGCGACATCTCGAAAAAGGACGATAAGACTTTCACAATTTCGCTCAGGGAGCCGCTTGGGCTTCTGATCGATCTCTTGGCAGATCTAACTCCCCCATGCTTGTTCATCATGCGCGAGAAGGATGCCAGCCATCCCGCTAGCGAACAAGTGACGACAAAGATTGGATCGGGGCCTTTCAAATTCAATGAAGCTCTCGCAAAGCCCGGCGCAAGCATCACCTACGATCGTAATGAAAAATACATCCCTCGTAAGGAGCCGTCGGACGGGATGGCTGGCGGGAAGGTCGTCAAGGTCGACCGAGTCGTCTGGGATGTTATCGCCGACCAGCAGACGGCTATGGCGGCCTTACAAGCCGGTGAGATTGACTATTTCGAGTTGCCTCCTGCCGATTTCTACTCGTCGATCGAGAGCGATCCCAATCTTGCTCTTCAAGTTCTGGATAAGGCGGGCCAGGACGCGCTCGTGCGCATGAATTTCCTGCAGCCGCCATTCGACAACGTAAAAGCGCGCCAAGCGGTGCTTCACCTGATCGATCAGGAGGCGTTCATGCGCGCCATGTACCCTGACCCAAAATACATCGACTCTGTCACTTCGATATTCGGTAAAGATACCTTATTGTCTAACGGCGAGAATACCGGATGGTACAAGAAGGGCGGCGATCCAGAAAAAGCAAAAGAGCTTTTTAAGCAAGCTGGATATGCCGGGCAGAAGGTGGTCATTCTCGATCCGACGGACTGGCACGAGGGAGACAATGCCTCTCAGCTTCTGGCGGCGGCGCTGCAGAAAGTAGGAGTAAACGCCGAGTTGGCACCCATGGACTGGGGTGGTGTCACGACACGACGCGCGAACAAGGGGCCCGTTGAGAACGGTGGCTGGAGCATGTTCATCACATCTGAAATGGATTTCTCCCTTGGCAACCCTCTGACGGACCCACTCCTGACCGCCAATGGCGATAAGGCTTGGTACGGCTGGCCGAATAACGACGAATACGAGGCTCTTAGGCGTAAGTTGGCGGATGTCCAAACACTCGAAGAGCGCAAGGAGCTTGCCCGAAAAATGCAAGCAATCTGGTGGGACTTCGTCGGCGATGTGAGGTTGGGAAAATACATTTCCCCGATCGCGCGCCGCAAGACCCTCACGGGCCTCATCGGTGTGCCTGCGATCGTGCCGATGTGGAACATGCAGAAGACTTCTGCCTGATGGCTGCCTACATCCTTCGCAGGATGGTTTCGGCCATCGCCGTCATGGCGATGGTCGGGATGTTCGTGTTCCTGCTCCTCAGGCTGGCGCCAGGCGACCCGGCTGCTATCATCGCCGGCAAGTCAGCCACGGCGGAGATGATTGCTGGCATCCGAGAAAAGCTGGGCCTCAACGATCCCATGCCGATCCAGTTCATCCGTTGGGTGCGCGACATGCTCGGCGGAGATTTCGGAACTTCCATCTTTGCCGGACGACCGGTGCTCGAACTCATCGGGCAGCGGCTTGAACCGACTCTTTCTCTTTCGATGCTGACGATGATCGTTTCGGTAACAGTCGGCGTTTCCTTCGGCATCGTTGCCGCATGGCGGGCCGGCGGGCTCGTCGACCGCATGCTTTCTGCCTTCGCGGCACTGGGTTTTTCTGTCCCGGTATTCGTCATCGGCTTTTTTGCCATATACTGGTTCGCAATCAACTTGCATTGGCTACCGGTCCAGGGCTACCAGCCGATTGGTCAAGGCATCGGCCCGTGGTTTGACCACCTGATCCTGCCAACCCTGGCTCTGAGTCTCGGCTATATTGCCTTCATCGCCCGGATCACGCGCGCCAGCATGTTGGAGGTTCTGTCGGAAGACTATATGCGAACGGCCGCTGCAAAGGGCGCATCGTCCTACGCTATGCTTTTCCACCATGCATTGAAGAATGCCGGTGTACCGATCCTGACCGTCGTAGGCTTATGTTTCGCCTATCTGATCTCCGGCGTCGTCATTACCGAAACCGTGTTCAACGTCCCTGGTATCGGCCGCCTGACTGTCGATGCGATCAACAACCGCGACTATCCCATCATCCAGGGCGTGCTGATCCTTGCTTCTGGCATGTATGTCCTTGTCAATCTCGCCGTCGATCTTGGGTACACCCTGATCGACCCTCGAATCCGGTATTGATATGACGCTCCTCTCCGCACCCGTTGAAACCGTGCCGATAGGCCGGCAGCGCCTATCCGACCTTCCCCGTCTGGCAAAGCGGCATCCTCTCGTCTTCATAGGCGGGGGCCTCCTGACCTTGTTAATCGTGCTGGCGCTTGCAGCACCACTTTACGCCGGCGATCCACTGAATATGGATCCCTTCAAACGCCTTCAACCGCCATCCCCCGAGATGTGGTTCGGGAGCGACAATCTGGGCCGGGACGTGTTTGCGCGAACTATGTTCGGTACCCGGATCTCCCTCATGGTGGGATTGATATCGGCGGCGTACGCGGCCGTGGGTGGGCTTTTGATCGGCATCCTTGCCGGATACAGCCGCGCCTTCGACAGTGTCGCGATGCGGGTGATGGATGGCCTGATGTCGATCCCGACGATTTTGCTGGCCATTGCGCTGATTTCGCTGACCGGCCCGGGCATCGGCATCCTCATCGTCGCAATCGCCATCCCCGAACTCCCGGGTGTCGCGCGGCTGGTCCGTTCAGTCGTTCTAGGTGTGCGTGAACGTCCCTATGTCGAGGCCGCGGTTTGTGGCGGCGCGCGCCTGCCGAAGGTATTGTGGCGGCATATCCTGCCGAGCACCATCCCGCCGCTGATGGTCCAGGGCGCCAATGTGTGTGCCAGTGCGATACTGACCGAGGCCGCCCTGAGTTTCCTCGGCGTGGGCGTACCGCCCGAGATCCCCAGTTGGGGAAACATGATCGCCAGTTCACGACTGTATCTCGCCATCGCGCCATTGACTATCTTTGCCCCAGGCATCTGCCTTGCTGTCACGGTTCTTGCCGTCAACCTGCTCGGCGATGGCTTGCGCGACCTATTCGACCCCCGCGCGAAGCGGAGACGCTGACATGCTGATGCATACGACAATAGCCAATGACGTGCTTCTCGATGTCCAAAATCTTGAGACCCACTTCTACGGCGACGAAAGCATCACCCGCGCGCTGGGCGGCATTAGCTTCCAGGTTAAGAGAGGCGAAACGCTCGGCGTCGTCGGCGAATCCGGATGCGGCAAGAGCGTCACCGCGCTGTCGATCCTTCGCCTGCTGCCGAAGCTCACCGCCAAGACCGTCGGCGGCGAGATCCGCTTTCACGGACGCGACCTCCTGAAACTCTCCGAGCGTGAGATGCGAGGCATCCGCGGCAACCGGATCGCCATGATCTTCCAGGAGCCGATGACAAGCCTGAACCCGGTTTACACGGTCGGTCACCAGATCGCTGAAGCGGTGCAGATCCACACCAAGGCCACCAAATCAGAAGCCATGGCCAAGGCACAAGAGTTGCTGCGTCTCGTGCGCATCTCAGACCCCGAGCGTCGGGTGAATAACTATCCCCACGAAATGTCGGGCGGCATGCGACAGCGTGCCATGATCGCCATGGCGCTTGCCTGCTCGCCGGAACTCTTGATCGCCGACGAGCCTACGACTGCGCTCGACGTCACTATCCAGGCACAAATCCTGCGGCTGGTGGTTGAACTGAAAGAGCGTACAGGAACGGCGGTCATGTTCATCACGCACGATCTGGGCGTCGTCGCCGAGACATGCCAACGCGTGATTGTCATGTATGCCGGCCGCATCGTGGAGCAGGCGAGCGTAGTTGATCTGTTCGCGCGGCCCTCGCACCCCTACACGCAGGGCCTGATGCGCTCGGTGCCTGATCGGCGGCGCGGCCGACAGCGCCGCCTGCCGGAAATCCCCGGTATCGTGCCCAGTCTGCGCGAGCCGATCGTGGGATGTAGCTTCGCGCCTCGCTGTCCATTCGCGATCGACATTTGCCGCGAGAAAACGCCCATCTTGCGAGATGTCGTGCCCGGGCATGGGGCGGCTTGCTGGCGCGCTGAAGAGGTGATGGGCGCATGAGCGGTCCTCTGCTGAAAGTCGAGAACCTGACCAAGCATTATCCGCTCGGTACTGGGTTCCTGAACAAGACCATCCCGGTGGTGCGGGCGGTGGAGGATGTATCCTTCTCGGTCGAGGCTGGCGAGACGCTCTGCATCGTCGGCGAATCCGGCTGCGGCAAGTCCACGGTCGCGCGGCTCCTGATGCGGCTCGTCGAACCGACTGCCGGGCGCGTGCTGATCGACGGCACCGATATCGCCGGCCTCAAGAAGAATGCTCTTCGCGCCTGGCGCCGGCGGATGCAGATGGTCTTCCAGGATCCTTACTCGTCGCTCAATCCACGCCTGACCGTTGAAAAGATCATTACTGAGCCCGTCGAGAATTTTGAACGCCTCAGCCGGAAACAGCGCAAAGCACTTGCCGCGGAGCTTCTGCGAAAGGTCGGCATGTCGCCCGAGATGATGAACAGGCTCCCGTCGGAGTTGTCGGGCGGCCAGCGGCAGCGGCTCGGCATTGCGCGGGCCCTGGCTCTTCAGCCCTCGCTCATCATCGCCGACGAGGCGGTCTCAGCCCTCGATGTTTCCGTGCAGGCACAGATCCTGAACCTGCTTCTGGATCTCCAGCAGCAGATGGGCATTGCCTTTGTCTTCATCTCGCATGATCTTGGCGTCGTCGAGCATATCGGCCATCGCGTCGCGGTCATGTATTTGGGGCGGATCGTCGAGCTCGCTCCCTGCGAGGCCCTTTTCGCCAAACCTGTCCACCCTTACACGGAGGCGCTGATTGCGGCAGCCCCGATACCTGATCCGACGCGGGTTCGGCTGGAGGCGCCCGTCGAGGGCGAGGTACCAAGCCCTATCAATCCGCCGAGCGGGTGCGCGTTCCATCCACGCTGCCCGATCGCGGTCGAGCGTTGCCGCATCGACGTACCGCCTCTGGTGCCGATGGCGGACGGGCGCGTCGTCGCCTGTCATGTGCGCGCTCCGGTTACCGATCTCTTGGAGCAGTCGAATGTAATTGCCGGGGATCAACTCGCTCTGGTTTCAGAATCGCACAGCTCGATCTCTGGATAAGAAGACTTTTGGCAAGGCGATTCTCGCCACTCATACAAGTGGAAGACCATATGCAGAAAGATTTAGGCGAAAACGACGTTCATCCAACTGACAGCGATGATCGTTTTGACGAGGTTGGTTCTATTGCAACAAATGTTGCTGATGGTTTCACAATGGCTGCGGTCGGCGATCTTCTTTACGGACGGCCTGTAACAAAAGGCTATTACCCTGGGCTGGATGAGGTCCTCAAGATTTTTCATGGCAACGACGTGGTCTTTGGAAATTTGGAGACTAATATCTTGGATGTTCAGTCCAAGGGGTGCCCTCAAGCTGAATATGGCGGAGCCTACCTGATCAGTGTTGCAGAAGTTGCACCCGATCTGAGCACAATGGGTTTCAATATCGTGAGCCGCGCGAATAACCATACACTTGACTGGGGCGTTGAAGGTTTGCGCGAGACGAGTCGCGCCCTAAATGACCACGGGATCGTCCATGCAGGCGCCGGGGAGAATCTAGCGCAGGCCGGTGCAGCCCGCTTCCTGGAAACCCCACGTGGTAGAGTGGCGTTGGTTTCCTTTGCGGCTACGTTCGAGCCCATGGCTCGTGCGGGCGATCCTGCGGGCGAGGCCCCCGGCAGACCAGGCCTTAATCCCCTTCGTTTGGCGAAAAGCATCGTCGTCTCGTCAGAGATGCTCGAGAACCTAAGGCGTGTGCGAGAGTCCCTTCCCTGGTATGCTCCCCCTCCCAAAAAGGCCTCCTGTGTGGCCATTCAATGGCCATTTGGAGAGGTAGTATTCAAAGCAGGGGAAAAGCCGGGCTACAGCTTTGAACCGAATGCGCAGGACGTTGACAATATTCTTCGCAACGTGCGCCAGGGTAAGCAATTCGGCGACTTCTGCATAGCTACGAACCACGGGCATGAGCCAGGCGAGTTCAGCCGAGAACCGGCTGACTACGAACAAGCATTTGCGCGCGAACTGATCGACGCCGGAGCGGATGTATATATTAATCATGGGCCTCATCACGTCAGGGGTATCGAAATCTACAAGGGCAGACCAATTTTTTATGCATTGGGCAATTTCTTCAATCAGGACTTAAGATCGCCAGTGGGTGCGGACATGTTCGACGCACACGGTAAGGATCCTCGGGTTGCTACCGATGCAGAGGTAAGCGCTCACGAAATGGCGGTAGGATATCCGTCGGCAGAAGGCTTTATACCGCTTCGCGAGGCAGAGTTTTATGAGAGCGTCATCAGCGTGAGCCGTTTCGAGGACAACCAAATCGCTGAGATACGGCTCTACCCGATTGAGCTCCGTCGCTTGGAGAGGTTCGCCAACCGCGGAGTTCCGCGTATAGCTCCAGCGACGCAAGGGCACTCAATTCTAAAGAGAATTCAGGAACTCTCTAAGTCGCTCGGCACGGCAATTGAGATCGATAAAGGCGTCGGAGTGATCCGTTTGCAGCCGAACTTGGACCAACGACGCGGTTCGGGTGCATTCATTGGAGCTTGAAGCATCAGCGTACAAATCGCCGATCGTCTCGCACGTAATGAGATGTACGGCCTCCGCGACCAAGCCGTCATTCGGTTTGGGGAGAACGACGAGATATTATGACCGCTGTTATGGTCGGGCAAGTGGAGCGTGGGTCGCCGCTCAACGCCATATCCACGTCGCAATCGTCGCGCTGGGAGACAAGACCGCGCGCATCACTTTGGCGGTGATGACGACAGGGCGATGTCACGTTGTCTAGATTAGAACGCGATAAGGCCTGCGGCGCCGATTCACCTGGTCCCAAATCACGGTTTTCCACGGTCAGAGCGTTGGGAGCCAGCCTCCAAGATTTCGCAGAAAAGCAGATACCTGTCATTGCAGCTGGAATTGCTCAAGGCTATGGCGCGGAAATCGAATTCAAGTACATGCGCTCAGTGCCGGCGACCTTCAACTATCCACAGCAAACCAAACTGGCCGTCGCGGCAGCACGCGATCTAGTCGGTGATGCGTCCGTGAATGACAACATTCGAGAAGAAGTTGGCGCTGAGGACTTCTCCTATATGCTTCAGGAGAGGCCCGGTGCTTATATCTTCATTGGTAATGGACCGAGCGCGGATTTTCACCATCCGAAATTTGATTTTAATGATGAAGCATTGCCTTACGGTATCGGCTGGTGGGTTAAGCTCGTGGAGACCCTTCTGCCTTACAAACCTACGACCCAGCAGTAAGGAGATGCATGGGTTGTGCGTCAAATGGATGCCGCACGGAGGTGCACGTTCCTGGTTGTCAAGCGGAAGAAGCTGGTGAGCGTGAGCTTGGCTGCGGCTGAGACCACGCATTAGGCAGTATGCATGATGCTCAGCCGACCCTCGTAAGGCGACGATTGTCGATTGCTAATCGAGACCGGTCACTTTCGCACCGGCAACATCCGGACTGCAGATTCCGACGGTTTGCCAGACAGCATTCCGATCAAAAGCCGGACGCGTTTCATGCTGGAACATTCCGGCCTGCCCGATTCGTCAGGAAACGGTACGCGCGTTGGAAACAACGCGGTCAAGTCATGCGCCAGCGACTCGGGCTGGAATGGCCACATGCGTTTGTCTCGTCGAGATACTGAAAGGTGGCGTCGCCTTGACGGAGCTCGACTCGGGAAGAGGGCATATGGACTTTCCTTCAAGCAGAAGCTGACAAGGCAATCTTTTGCCAACTCGCAATAGCATGTGCGCGAAGTTGGCGATGATCGGCGACAGTGAGATAGTTTCGGTGAATGTGGAAGAGATTGGCAATCTGACTGTGGGTTGAGACGAAACGTTGGCATTTTCGTGCCGATTTGAAGCGCATCATGCGCCACTCTCGTCGCCGCAGAGCAAGATGACAGTTCACGGCGCGATTGTTGAGCCCTTTGTGCGAACGGTGCTCGACGCCCGGCATCAACTCGGCCCTTGCGGTGGAGTACGAGCGCAGCTTTTCGGTCACCATCACCCGCGGCGGGACGCCCTGGCGCTTAGAAGCTTGCGCATCAGCCAAAGAGCGGCCCCCCTGTTTCTGCGGTTTTGGAGAATAGCGTCGAGAAGGTAGCTATTGGCATCGACGGCACGCCACAGCCAGAACTTCTTTCCCTTGATGGACACGACCATCTCGTCGAGGTGCACTTGTCGGCAAAGTGACCGCGGGACCGTTGCCGCAGTTGATGGCGAACTTGAGGCCGAACTTTTCCGCCCACTCCCAGACTGTCTGAAACGATACCGCGCTCGGCAAGCAGGTCTTCGACGTCGCGCAGGCTCAGTGGAAACCGATAGTAGAGCCATGCCGCGTGCGCGATGATCTCGGCAGGAAATAGGTGACGTTTGTAGCGGGCGGGCGAGTCTTCAATCATGCAGGTAGACTATCCTACGGATCCGCACCAGCCGGATAAGGCGACGCCACCGCCCCGAGTGCTGGTGCAGCCTCTTTTAAGACTGAATGTTTCGCCACTCCCATCCCGTTTTTGAAGCGTGCATTGCGGCCGGGGAGCCACTTTGATCGCTATCGACGCATCGAAGTCTGCGATTTAGTTAGGCTTTCGGGTGAGCGACTGCCGCCCACGAACGGGCTTATGGACCCGCCCAGGCGGTAACCGATCGCGATGACGAAATCTGGCAGGCGCGGCGTGCTGGCGGTTCGAGGTGCGCCAACTGCTGAGATGGAGCCGCTGGGGCGGTTTCGCGGCGGCAAATCGTGACCGGGTGTGCGGAGCGTCTGGATTGCAAGATTTGGAGGACTCAGGAATGACACTTGCTGCAGCCGAACCTGCAACAGCTCTCCCAGCCATAGAAAAACGCCACCGGGATCAACGGCATTATCCTCACGGCATAGCCTTCATGGATGGTCAGTACCTGCCGATGTCCGAAGCCAAGATATCCGTTCTTGACTGGGGCTTTCTGCATTCCGATGCCACCTACGATACCGTTCATGTATGGGACGGCAGGTTTTTCAGGCTGGACCTGCACCTGGACCGGTTCTGCCGCGGAATGGAAAAGCTCCGCATGAAAGTTCCCTACAGCCGCTGCGAGATCGAAAAGATCCTGTCAACTTGTGTGGCGTTGTCCGGGCACAAGTCCGCCTATGTCGAAATGATCTGCACGCGCGGTGGCTCGCCCACCTTCAGCCGCGATCCGCGCGAGGCGGAGAACCGTTTCATCGCGTTCGCGGTGCCTTTCGGGTCGGTTGCCAACAAGGAGCAACTAGAGCGCGGCCTGCATGTCGCCATCAGCAGCACCGTCCGAATCCCGCCCAAGTCGATCGATTCGACCATCAAGAACTATCACTGGCTCGATTTGATCAAAGGCCTGTTCGATGCGTACGACTACGGTGCCGAAACTGCATTGATCGTCGACATCAACGGCAACATTGCCGAGGGGCCTGGCTTCAACGTTTTCACCGTGAAGGGCGGCCGCTTGAAGACACCGGCTTATGGCGTCCTCACCGGCATTACCCGCCAGACCGTATTTGATCTATGCGGCGAACTGAGCCTATCGGTCAGCGCCGGCGACATTGATCGCGACGAGCTTAAGGGCTCCGATGAGGTTTTCATTACGTCTACAGCGGGCGGGATCATGCCAGTATCCAAGATTAACGAGACCGTTGTAGGCGACGGCAAGGTTGGTGCCCTGACTCGCCAGCTGACAGACCTGTATTGGGAGAAGCATGCCGATCCGGCATGGTCGACCGCCGTAAATTACGCATCGTACCGCGATATCTTGTCGAGCGTTCCTCCCTCGCGCGGCGAGGGCTGTGCTGCCGTGAGTCTGCCAATGACCTCCGCTTTCATTTCTTATCTCTCGAATGAGCTCGCCGGGTTAAAGTCCGCCGGCCTCTACAAATCCGAGCGGGTGATTGCCTCGACGCAGTCTGCCGAGATCGTGGTGGGCGGCGAGAAGGTGCTTAATTTCTGCGCCAACAACTATCTCGGCCTCGCCGACAGCGCCGACCTGCGTGCCGCGGCCAGCCGGGCGCTCGACCGCTATGGCTACGGCATGGCCTCGGTACGCTTCATCTGCGGCACGCAAGAGGAGCACAAGCAGCTCGAGGCGACGATTTCATCCTTCCTCGGCCTGGAAGACACCATCCTTTACGGCTCCTGCTTCGACGCCAATGGCGGCCTGTTCGAGACGTTGCTCGGTGATGACGACGCGATCATTTCCGATGCGCTGAACCACGCCTCGATCATCGATGGTGTGCGGCTGTCGAAGGCCAAACGCTTCCGCTACGCCAACAACGACATGGCCGATCTCGAAGCGCGCTTGAAGGAAGCCAAGGACTGCCGCTTCCGGCTGATCGCCACCGACGGGGTGTTTTCCATGGATGGCATCATCGCCAATCTCAGGGGTGTCTGCGACCTCGCCGACAAATACGATGCCATGGTGATGGTCGACGACAGCCATGCCGTCGGCTTCGTGGGCAAAAATGGCCGCGGCTCGGCCGAACATTGCGGCGTCGAGGGCAGGGTCGACATCATCACCGGCACGCTGGGCAAGGCACTCGGCGGCGCGTCCGGCGGCTACACGTCCGGCAGGAAACAGGTGGTCGACTGGCTGCGTCAGCGCTCGCGGCCCTATCTCTTCTCAAACACGCTGATGCCGGCGATCGCCGGCGCCTCGATCAAGGTGTTCGAACTGGTCCGCAATGGCGACGCCTTGCGCGAGCGCCTCAATGCCAATGCGGCGCGGTTCCGGTCGCAGATGGGCAAGCTCGGCTTCACGCTGGCGGGCGCCGACCATCCGATCATCCCGGTGATGCTGGGCGACGCGACACTGGCGCAGGAAATGGCGGCGCGCATGCTGAAGCGCGGCATCTACGTCATCGGCTTTTCCTTCCCGGTGGTGCCGAAGGGCCAGGCCCGCATCCGCACGCAGATGTCGGCGGCGCACTCCAGTGCCGACATCGACCGCGCGGTCGAGGCGTTTGCTGAGGTGGCAAGGGAGCTTTCGATCGTATGACCTGCGGTCTCTATCTGCTTGCCGCCAAACATAGCCTTGGGCGAAAGCCTAGCAGGCCGTTGGAGGAAGGTGTCTACAGCTGGGATACCGAAGGTCGAAAGAGCCTCGGTGGTTTCGGCGGCCGTTACTGCGTCACAGGGGATATGGATGCACGGAGATCGCCGACGCCATTGCGAAGCAGGCGTACGAACTGCCCTTCGCGCATGTCTATGCCAGCCAGGGCACGGAGCCTGTCGCACGTTTGGCCGATTTCGGGCAGAACATGGTCGAAGAACTTGTGAAAGAATGGAAGGCCTGTCCAGGCTTCTGGTGAGCAGCCCGGAACCGGCAAAGGGTTTATTTTGGCCTGTCCGGGTCCGATGCCAATGAAACCAATATCAAGCTCGTCTGGTACTACAACGACATTCTCGGCCGCCCTGAAAAGAAAAAAGATCATCTCGCGGCATCGCGGTTATCACGAGCGAGTTCGGCGACGTTTGTCGTCGGGAGGTCCGAGTCGACAAGAGCTGGGAGCGCCTGTTCGACGGCGAAATCGGCCTGTCGATCGAAGACGGCAAGAAGATCATGACGGCGCTGCAGAGCGCGGTCGTAAACCAGGAGGTGAATGCCTATGCTCTGTTTCGGCGGGTTTGCCCGGACTGCCACACGTTCCGGCCGGTCAAAGACTATACGGCGCGCCGGATCCGAACTGTGTTCGGCACGGTGGAGGTGCGCAATCCCCGCTGGATGCTGTGTGGGGTTGCCATCCAGGGATGGTCGTTGCTTTCGCGCCACTGAAGGAAATCTGCCCGGATCGGGCGACGCCCGAGCTGATGGAACTGACGGCGCGGCTGGGAAGCATGATGCCGTACCGGCAGGCCGCCAGAGTGCTCACCGAATTCCTGCCCATTGAGCCTACCGAGACGCATGCGACCGTGCGCAAGCGCACCATCAGGATCGGTGAACGGCTGGGCGAGCAGGTTGCAGAGGAAGAACGGCGCGCAAGGGCGCAAGCTGATGATCGGCGCCAGCTCGAAATGGAGCTTCCCGGCGATCGGCGCAAAGAGTTTATCATCAGCATCGACACAGCGCATGTGCGCAGCGCCGATCCCAATGCAGCGCGAAACTTCGAACTCGTTGTAGCCAGATGCGGTTGCGGCGGTCGGGGCGAACCCGGTGGCCGCTATTTCGTGACCAGCAGCACCGACCAACCGCAATCCGGGATCGAGCGCTCCACGCGCTTCAGCAAGAAGGATATTGCGGCTTTGGCGACGTCACCGTGATCTCGGATGGCGCCGAAATCCTGAAGCGCCTGCCCCGCGCCATGCCAAGGCCGACCAGCCATATCATCGACTGGTTCCACATCGCCATGAAGCTCCAACCAATGCAGCAGATCGCCGACCACATGGTTCGATCTCGCGCGGACGGTGCCAGGCCCCTTCCAACCCTCCACAGGGACATCAGAGCCGTGAAGTGGCGCCTGTGGCATGGGCGCGTCGATCGCGCGATCCGCGACCTGGAGCAACTCTTGGAGAGTATTCGCAAGGAGACAGCGAGTTCTCGATCGCACGGCTTCATAGCCTCGGCTCGCAGCTCCTGACCTATGTCAGATCGAACCGCGGCGCGATCGTCAACTATGGCAAGCGATACCGAGCTGGGCTTCGTGTCGCCACCAGCCTCGCCGAGTCAGCAGTGAATTCGCTTGTCGGCAAACGCATGGTCAAGAAGCAGCAGATGCGCTGGTCTCTCCACGGTGCGCACATGCTCATGCAGGTCAGGACGGCGGAGATCAATGGTGAGCTTCGCGATCGGCTGCGGGCACCGTTCCGACAGCCAGAACCGAACGTGCCTCCATTATTCAAGCCCAAACCGCCCCTTCTGCGCGCCGCCTAACCCCAGAGAAGTTACCGGTCTCCGACAGCCTGCTTGCCCACGAGCCGTTCAAGTGCTGCGATGCGGGCCTCATATTCCTGGATCAGGTCGGCTGCCTGCGCGTCCTCATCGAGCGCGCCTTCCTCATATTTGCGGACCCAGACACGGATCAGCTGTCGCTGAATGTCGTGACGCTTGGACAGTCCGTGCAGCGTCTCGCCGGCAAGGTATTCCTGCGCGACCTGCCGCTTAAACTCGATGCTCTGGGTACGATATCTTGCCATGGTCTTCTTTCCGAAAACCCGGCTGACTGGGTCAATCCCAAAATCCTAATCTGTCCGCCCCACGGGGCGCACTCCACATCACGGGGCCTTATTCCACGCCTAATCACAACGTAGGCCTCGTCACGGGGTTCTGTGTTCCGGTTCACGGCGCCGACGGCTTGCAAGGTTGCGTTTCGTTCGGAGGTTCGGAGATCGACCTCGAGCCGGAAACGCGGCTTAACCTGCACCTGATCTCGATGTACGCCCACGGTAGCCTGCGCTTCAAGCGCCGCTCGATACGCCTGGGCAAGGCAACCAGTTGGAGCATGGCGATGCATCGAACCATGACTTCATAACCTCATCAGCGTTGTTAGCGAACAAACTGAATTTGACGGAAGAGCACTCGGCTGGGACCATTGGGGACCGTTAAGCAGAGGGCTTTCCAATATGCGTATGTTCATGTGTGGTCTGTATACCGAGACCAACAGTTTCTCTCCTGTGCCCATTGGGCGCGGGTCTTTCGCCGGGGAAACCTTTCATGGTGACGCCACGGCTCACCCACCGGGCTGGGCTTCGGCGCCGATGCACATCTGGAAGACACTGGCCGAGCAAAAGGGTTACGAGGTCATAGAGAGCCTTTGTGCGAGTGCCGGGTCGGGCGCTCCGGTGGTGCGCGCGATTTATGAGGAGCTTCGGGACGAGATTCTCAATGACCTGCGCAGCGCGGGCGATGTGGATATGGTACTTTTGTCCCTACATGGCTCGATGATCGCGGAGGGCTATGACGACTGCGAAGGTGACTTGCTTGAACGGGTGAGGTCCATTGTCGGTCCCGATGTAGTTATTGGCGCAGAACTCGATCCTCACTGCAGCATAACCCGCAAAATGGTCGCCGCCGCGAACATTCTTATCACCTATAAACTCAGCCCTCACACGGATGTCGAGGAGAGGGCCCCGGAAGTGTTCGCCCTCTGCGACGCAGCCGTTCGCCGAGAAATAAAGCCGGTCACGGCGATCCATGAATGCCGGATGGTTTCAACGTGGCCGACGGACCGCGAGCCCATGGCCGGCTTCGTCCGGCACATGATGGACTGCGAGGGGCGAGGGGATATTCTTTCAGTCTCGTTTGCGCATGATTTCGGATTGGCCGACGTGCCGGAGGGCGGCGCAAAGGTTCTCGTCATTGCGAACGGGAATGCGGCTGCTGCCGAAACGCTTGCGCGCGACCTTGGACAAAGGCTGTGGGATATGCGGCGGGAAACCGCCCGCACATGGGAGAGCCTCGACGCCGTTCTCGACAAAGTGGCAACAGCAAAGTCGGGGCCGATCGTCATTGCCGATTTTTGCGACAATTCCGGAGGTGGCGCGCCGAGCGATTCAACGCATATTCTCCGCGCGCTGGTGGAGCGGGGAATCGGAAATTCCGCTTGCGGCTTTATCTGGGACCAGGGCGCTGTCGGCCTTTGCATCGCCGCCGGGGAAGGCGCCAAGCTCGATCTGCGGATCGGCGGCAAGGTTTGCAGGGCGTCCGGTCAGCCGCTAGACCTGAATGTGACCGTTATGCGCATCATCGAGAATGCCTCGCAGCATTTTGCCGGCACCACCGACTCGATCGGCGACGCGGTTTGCGTCCGTACAGACGATGCCATCGATATTGTGCTCACCGAGACGCGCCAACAGATATACCAGCCAGACGCTTTCACGCAGTTCGGGATCGAACTCACGGGAAAACGTGCAATCATTGTGAAATCGTCCAACCATTTCCGGGCGGGATTCGCGCCGATTGCAACTGAGATCCTATACCCCGCAACCGATGGTCTTCTGACCCTCGACTATGCAACGGTGCCATACACCAAATTCAAGACCCCCTTCTGGCCGTGCGTTGAGGACCCATTTGAGGCGCGTTGATCCTCTCCGGCCGTGTAGGCTGCGGCCACGACTTCGGAGCCGGGGATTGAACAAACCGTTGGCCCGGGAGAGGTGGTGATTGGAGGAGCGGTCTACTGACGGGACGCCCTGATCGGGAGAGCCAGCGACCCGGGTCAATGACGGACCGAGCAACGGCGAACTCTTCACCTCTGTGTCGAGACAGTCCTCGTCTACAGTGGCGAAGGGCGACGTCGTCATTCTCGACAAACATCGCCAGTCACAAAGGTGGAGTAGTGTGCCGGCCGTCCTGGCCGCCGGCACACATGGGCCTTCGCCTCAGCTCCTGATCAGAAAAGCCGCCGAACCGTCGAGGCAACACGGCGAAAGCCGGCGAATCGGTCGAGGCCATTGCGTGGGCTATGCTTCCGCATGAACAATAGCACGCTCTAGCCCCAGAGTTCGGGCGCCGGCGGCAGGCACAGGCCGTCGCGTGTCTCGAGGGTGGGCTGAGGGTCGCCCTCGATGCCGCCCGGAACGCTGATATCCGGGTAGTCTGCTTCTCCCGCGAGAATTATCGCGGGCGCCAACGCTAGCGACGAGTGAGATCATGCACGAGACCATGACACCAAACCGCAACTCCCGTGCTCGCCGCAACACGGCAAGAGCTTCGGTCAGCCCTCCTGCTTTCTCTAGCTTGATGCTGATGCACTTGTATCGATTTCGGAGACCGTCAAGCGAGGCAGCGTCTCGGCACGACTCGTCCGCACAGAGCGGGACTGGATGGGGCAGATGGTCCAGCCGCTGGTCCTCCTCTGGTGCAAATGGTTGCTCGACCAGCACCACGCCGTTCCTAGCTAGAAGGGGTCGGAACAAGATCTGCTTTCCCAGACACGCTAAGATCGAACGAAGCATGAACATCAAGCTGCGCGAAGTCGGCGCGCAGGCAGTCTGAGCAACCGGAAGCCTTCGGGCATTTGATGCTCGGTATCCCAGGCATAGATGCCTGTAAGATTGATGTGTTCCCAACTGAGCGGCGAGATGTGCTTCAGCAGCGTGTCGGGAATGTTTTTGCCCGCTTGCTTCAGATGCGCGACAGCACGGTCGAGATAGACCGTATTCCAGTGCACGATCGCGCTGACGACGAGATTGAGGCCGGATGCGCGGAAGGCCTGGCTTTCGAACGATCGGTCACGGATTTCGCCTCGCTCATGGAAGAACACGGCGCGCTTGAGTTTGTGCGCAGCCTCGCCCTTGTTGAGGCCAGCCTGACAGCGCCGTCGCAGTGCCGGGCTCGAGTACCACTCGATCATGAACAACGATCGCTCGATGCGGCCCAGTTCCCCCAGAGCCCTCGCGAGTTGGCTTTCCTTCGGAGACGCCGAGAGCTTCTTCAGAATTGTCGAGGGCACAACGGCGCGGGTGGTGATCGACGCCGCAAGATGAAGCAGATCATCCCAGTGATCGAGGATCAATGCCGTGTTGATCGGCGCACCGATGTGATTGGTTAGCGCAGGATAGGCGTCGCCTTTCTCGAATGTGTGGAACTTCCGATCCCTCAGATTGCGTAGCCGAGGTGCGAACCGCTTGCCGATCAGAGCGAACAACCCGAACACGTGATCGCTTGCGCCGCCGGTGTCGGTGAAATGCTCCTGGATATCGAGGATCGTGTCCTGATCGAACAGGCCGTCGAGCACATAGGCAGCCTCGCTTTCCGTCGGGCTGATGGGCAAGATGCTGAAGTAGCCATACTGGTCAGACAGGTGGCTGTAGAACTTCGATCCCGGCTCGCTGCCGTAATGTAGATTGACGTCACCGCGTTTGGCGGCTCGATCACTTGCCCGGAAGAACTGCCCGTCGGATGAAGCTGTCGTTCCGTTGCCCCACAGACGAGAGTACGGATGGCGGCTGTGTGTATCTGTCACGCAGGCTTGCGCTGCGCGATACGTCTCTGATCGAGCGTGGAAGGTGCGCATCCAGCCGATCTGATGAGCGCTGATGCCCTTTGAAGCACTGGCCATCCGCTTCGGACCGAGGTTGGTCGCGTCAGCCAGAACGCCGGCCAGCATGGCGGATACGTTCTGCGGCGCATCCCCAGTTCGGACGTGGGTGAACTGGTCGGCGAACCCGGTCCATTCGTGCACTTCTCTCAGCAGATCGGGCACCTCGATTTGCGGAAACATGTCACTTATTTCGGCGTTCAAATCTTCTGCAGCGGAAGGAACCTCGCCGACGGTCGGCGAAACGATCAGCGTCCCGCCTTCAAGACGAACCTCTTCGAGCTTTCCGCCTCGTGCCCGATAGGCAAGGCGTTTGAGGTTGAAGTCCAGCATTTGGCGAGCTTCAGCCAACCAGGCCGCTCCATCAACTTGTACGCCAAGGCCGAGTCGGTCTTCTTCCTTCATTGCAGTGAAAGTTGGTCGAGGCATGAGGTGCTCATCGATCGGGCGGAACGAGCGGCTGCCGTCGACCCAGACATCGACCGAACGAAGCCTGTCTCGCAATGCGGCGAGTGTTGCAATTTCATAAAGACGCCGATCGGGCTTTTCCTGTCCGAAGATGAGTTTCCGATCGGCTTGGCGGAGGTGCGTGATCGGGACGCGCTCCGGGAGTGTCCGGCGCCTCTCCGAGTAGAGGCGTTTCAGCACACCGACCGCCGCAAGAAGTGGATCGTGTCGGCGGGTCGAGCGGAACGTCAACGCCTGCAGGAACGCACCCGCATATTTGTGGACGGTCGCATACTGCTCGGCTGCTAAGGCCAGAGGTGAAGCCTCGTTGTCTTCGACCATAGCGGCAAGCTCGGGCTTCATCCGAAGCAGTCGAGGCCAGCCAACTTCGCGGTCGAGTGTCTCGATCGCATCATCGCCATTATCATTCGCCGCCTGGAGGGCGGATATCGTATCGAGGAACATCCGCAGAATCTTTGAGGTCTCCGGCCGAGCGTCCATGTGCCGCTGTTTTTTGCGATTGTTGGCTTGCGAGAACAACCGACCCATCAGCTTGATGAACATCGTTACGGCATCGTCGGTGAGTTTCTTACCGAGCTTGATGATCTGCGCCACGATCGTCGAACGCCGGCGATTTGCACCGAAATCTGTGGCGAGCCACGCAGGAGTGGCGTCGCCCTCCCGAATGAGCTGGTCCCAGCGTCCAGATGAAATACGCGCCTGCAATTGAGGATCGATTTCGAGCGTGTGCAGGAAGGCAATTCGTTCGGTCAGTCCAATTAGGTTCGAAGCACCGGGCGCGTCTGGCGCTGATCGCAGCCAATGGAATCGCGTTTGACCAATAGCCGGATCGACGTGGAGCAGAGCGTCGAGCGCTTCCAACTTCTCGGCGGCGATATCTTCGAGGAGTGTGATTTCTGCGCGTCGGCGTGCAATGGCGCGACCGGCCAATCCGATCGTCTCGATCGCCGCCTGAGAAGGGAGTAGCGCACCGCGCTGCCGAAACGCAGATATCACCGCCGTGACGATCGGGTGCCCCTTATCCCCGGCAGCCGCTGCGTCGATAGCAGCCAGAAGTGCTGCACGCCGGTCGTTCTTGTTGGCTATGTGCAGGCTGAGATGTTCGGTCAGGAAACGGCTGTGCTCGAAACGTGTCTGCACCCGACGCGCATAGATGGCGTAATCACGCGAGTCTACGGTGAGCTGGTCGGCCAAGTAGCGGATGACCGTCGCATGAGGCTGCTCGTCTTCTCCCAAGAGACGCCCAGTATGCCGCATGACGCAAAGCTGGATGGCGAAGCCCAGTTTATTATGCGCGCGGCGACGCACCTCACATTTCAACCTGTCAATTGGATCGAGAGTATAGTGCCGGAGCAGATTATCCTCGTCAGCCGGGAAGCCAAAAAGAACCTTTGCCTCCGCCGCATTGACCAGCCTTCTTCGGCCCATTCGTTCGCTCCTCGCTATGAAGGAGCCGAGCTTATGGTCGCTGCAAGATCGATCGCAATCGAGTTGGTAATCTTATCCAGGGGACAAACAGATGTTCGTGCTTCGTTCGACCTTAGCGTGTCTGGGAAAGCAAATCTTGTTCCGGCCCCATCATCGACGACACAAACGCTGGTCTCTCGCTGCGACACATCCAATCCGACATATTGCTTCACTGCGGCCTCCTTGATCTCAATGGTCGGCGGCTTTTGCCGTCAGCCGAATCTTCGTTCAAAGGAGCGACGGCAGCAATTACGTCATCGTTTCCAAAACTGACCCCGGATCGGCATCCAATTTTTGCACGCCGATTCACACCCGACCCGCTGCGTAGCGCTCAGGGACACGCCATCAAGCCGTTGGCAAGAGACGGCCAGCACACTCGATTGCATCGACGGGCTACGCGTGCCGCTGAGCCCCCACTGAAATCGTCCCTCGCCATAGCCGAGAAGCCCTCCAACAAGATCTGATCGGCTTTGAGCCATCTTCGTTCGAAAAAGCGGAATCTTTGATGTTGCGCCATCCCACAACAATGATATAGTGCAATGAGTAAATGACATAAGACAATCAGGGAACCAGACCTATGTTGCGCTCCGCAGTCCCGATCGCACTTGATCCGGATTATTCGCATGGAGGGCCTCGAGCGCGTATCACTCAAGCGCGACAGACCTCGGGCAAGCCCAATACAGACCCGGTGGTTGGCTTGGCTCCCATGAAGGGTTGGTTCGAAGGCCGCGACGGCGCTCGTGGATCGGAAGAATGGTCTCGAAGATTCCCAATTGACAAGCCCATGCGGTCTTCGCAGGGCCGCGGCATCCTGACCTACGGTAGGTTTCTGCCGCCAGATGGTTGCCTGAAATCCAGGCCGGTGTTGGTCGGGAGCTAACCGAGGCGCAAGTTCAAATCAGCCGCGGAAGGAAAAGAAGAAAATGCCGATGTGTCGCGCGCAACACTCCCGTCGTCGCTACACAATGAAAACGCAATCGGGAGTTGACCCATCCAAATCAGGGGAATTAGCAATGAAAATTACAACCATGAAGTTTGCAGTTAGTGCGGCACTTCTGCTGGCAGCGGTCCCATCTGTCGCGCTATCAGATGAGATTCCCGATAATCTCAAGGGGACAGGCGAACTGGTTACCACAACTGGCGGCGGAGGAGCATTTGACGACGCCCGAATGAAGGCATGGTTTGAGCCATTTATGCGCGATACCGGTATCAAAATAGTGGTGGTTCCTACAACAAATGCAAAGCTCACGGCCTCCGTAAAGGTTGGACAGCCTGAAGCTGACCTTACGTTTATTAGCGGAGGTGAAGTTCAGGGTTGGATCGACAAAGGGTTTATCGACAAGATCAATTACAGTTATTTTGCGAAGCAAACGTTGTCAGGTATCCCGGAAGAGGCGAGAAGTGAATATGCATTCCGCTCTCACACTTACTCTGTCGTTCCTGCCTACAGCACCAAGAAATATCCTCAAGGCATTGAGCATCCCAAGAACTGGGTCGATATTTACGACGTTGCGAAGTTCCCGGGTAAGCGCGCTGTTCCGAATTGCGGCAACACTCTTTACGGCGGTTTGCTTGAAGGGGTGCTCATGGGAGACGGCGTTGCTCCGGATAAGGTTTATCCGATCGACTTTGATCGAGCCTTTGCCAAGCTAAAGAAAATTGCGCCCGACGTCGGACGCTGGTGGGGTTGGGACGAGGGTGGTTTAGCTCCGCAGAGCCTCATCGACGGCGAAGCCGATATGGGTTCGGCGTGGAATGGGCGAATTGTTAGCTTGCAGGGGCAGGGCGCACCGGTAGCTTTGTCCTGGGATCAATCCCTCTTGCAGTACGACGATTGGGTCGTCGTGAAAGGATCTCCCAATCAAGAAAACGCTGCTAAGTTCCTTGCCTATATCGCCCGTGCAGAAGCGCAAGCGGCCTTTGCCGAAGCAATTCCTTACGGCGTTGTAAACAAAGACGCTTACAAACTTCTTCCGAAAGGCCTCGCTGAGAATCTGCCTGGAGCGCCTGGAATTGCAGAGAAACAAATCACTCAAGACTACGCTTTTTGGTCAAAGACCAGGCCCGATGGCAAAACAAATCTCGACTATGCGGTCGAACGTTGCCAATCGGAGTTGGCGAAATAATCGGCCTTCCGCTCTTGCAGGCTTCGCTGCAGCGCATTGCGAGGCGACCGTACTAAATTGCTAGCACGACAGGACCAGTCGAAACCCGACCACTCCTGTCCGATAAGATAGGAGACTCCAAGTGGCGGTCGATGGAGACGTCGGCCGCCACTTGAGGGAAGTCAAAAAACCATGTGGCGCTGTTGCAGAATGCTGAGATCGACGAGACAGGCCAAGTGGTCGGCGCATAACACAAACTGGATCTCAGAAGTTGCTTCTGTGCAGTTGGCCACTGTTAAGAGGAATTTGAAACGGGCATGGTTAAGGGAGGAGCAAAAGAAGATGACCACTCTGCTGGCAAAACGAAAAGTGGCGGGTGCTCCAGTTGTCAATGTGTCTAGGAGCCGAAATCCGCTGAACGGGCTATTAGCGCGCCGATGGGTTCGCGGAACGATCATCGCCACGCCGATTCTAGTTCTCCTAGTTGGCTTCCTTGTTATACCACTATCGATTGTTCTCTGGGGCAGCGTCGAAGGCAGCAAACTGACCTTCTCGCACTATGCGAGGATATTCTCCGACGAGACCAACCTCAGCGTCATGCTGCAAACATTGAAAGTCGGATTTACCGTAACTCTTCTGTCGTTGGTAACCGCCTATCCCGTTGCTTACCTGCTGACTCAGATTGAGTCACGCGCTCTGTCGATTGTGACCTTGTTCATCCTCGTGCCGCTGTTCACTGCATTCCTCATTCGGACGTACGCTTGGATGATCATCCTTGGTCGCGAAGGACCCATAAATAACACATTGATCTGGCTCGGACTTATCAGTGAGCCGCTACCACTCCTCAACACGACCTTTGGCGTTATTGTAGGGATGGTGCATGTGCTGCTGCCTATGGCAATCTTTACAATGTACTCCTCGATGGTGCATATAGACCACAATACTGCTCGCGCCGCACAAATACTCGGCGCCAAGCCGGTGCAAGCCTTTCTGCGCGTCTATTTCCCTCTGTCGCTGCCAGCCGTCTTTTCTGCTGGGATACTCATTTTCATCATTGCTATCGGTTTCTATATTACACCTGCACTGCTTGGTGGGCCGCGCGATGCGATGATAACGCAGTTGATCGTTACTCAGATGACCACGCTGTTAAACTTCGAGCTTAGCTTCGCGTCATCAATTGTCCTTCTCCTGATGACAATCGCAATTCTGTTCTTTGCAAGCCTATTCATCCCGCTCGAAATGATTTGGTCGTCGTCATCTCTCGACAATACGAATCGACATGGTCGCTCACAATATAAGTTATTCATAAATGCGAAGCGGGCAATACATCCGGCTTTGACTGCAGTAGAAAACCTGATGCACTTTATAACCAAACCATTCTTGTCACGTAGAGCGCGCTGGCTTTGGGCATACACGATCCTCGTCCTCCTGTTTCTGACAGCGCCCCTTATCGTCGTCTTCATGCTTTCATTCAGTTCGTCCTCGTTTGTCGTATTTCCTCCCCCAGGGATCTCACTGCAGTGGTGGGTGAAATTGCTACACGCCTCTGATTGGCACGAGTCATTCCTATTCTCTGTCAAGCTCGGGGCGGTCTCTGCAATCTTTGCCACGATCATTGGGACCATGGGCGCTTTCTGGCTGGTGCGTACCACGCTACCGATAAAGAGAGCATTGTTCCTGTTCTCGCTGTCGCCTCTTATGGTGCCTGTTATCGTTATCGCGACGGCTCTTTACATGTTTGAGGCACGTATCCATTTGCTTGGAAGCTTTGCCGGACTGGTCGTCGGCCATGTGCTTCTGTCGGTGCCCTATGTTGTTGTCATCATGGCCGCTGCATTGCGTGGCTTTGACCAGTCCCTAGAGACAGCAGCTGCTATTCATGGCGCTCGCCCGATTCAGGTTCTCCGTTTAGTTACGTTGCCACTCCTAAAGCCGGCGCTGCTGACAGCCGCTTTGCTTGCATTCCTAACTTCGTTCGACGAACTGCTTGTGACAATGTTTATGATCGGAAGGCAGACGCTGACGCTACCTTTCAAATTTTGGAACGATATCAAATACGAGCTCAATCCGCTGCTTAGCGCGGCTTCGGCGTTTGTCGTCCTACTCGTGACGGCAGCGATCTTGACAACGCTGTGGATCAAGGTGCGGCACGACAGACGTACCTCTGCCAGCAACGGTCAATGAAAGGTAGGGAACTATGTCCACCAGTCTCGAAATGAAAAAAATCCAGAAATGGTACGGCGGGCTCCACGTTGTGCGCGACTTTGATCTCTACGTTGATCCGGGCGAATTCGTGACGTTTCTTGGGCCATCCGGTTCCGGCAAGACGACTGCGCTGAAGATGATAGCTGGCTTCGAGCAACCCACTGGCGGCGACATTATGCTCGGCAGTCGCTCGATCGTCGACGTCCCGCCTTATGAACGTGGTATCGGCATGGTTTTTCAAAACTACGCGCTCTTTCCGCACATGACCGTCGCTGAAAACGTCGCCTTCCCACTCAAGGTTCGTAGCGTCGCAAAGGCTGAAACGGAGCAGAAAGTACGCCGTGCACTGGATCTCGTGAAGATGGGTGAATATCGCGATCGCTTTCCTAATCAGCTCTCTGGCGGACAGCAGCAACGAATTGCCCTTGCCCGTGCCATCGTCTTTGACCCAAGCCTCCTGCTTATGGACGAACCACTTGGCGCTCTCGATCGCAATTTGCGTGAGCACATGAAAATCGAGATCATGCGCATCCAAAAGGAGTTGAACATGACGGTGGTCTTCGTTACCCATGACCAGGACGAAGCGCTTGTTATGTCCGATCGAATTGCGGTGATCAACGAGGGCAGGCTCGTTCAAGTCGCGGATAGCAACAACCTTTACTACAATCCAAAGAACCGCTTCGTAGCATCTTTTGTAGGGGAATCTAATCTCCTTCCCTGTCGGGTCGACCAGATAGATAACGGTGCCGGCAAGGTGACTATTGGTGATCGCGAGCCAGGCGTGGCTCGCTTAAACGGACAGTCACGTGGTGACTCCGGTTGGCTCTTTGTAAGACCGGAGCATATCGACATCAGTCCGCGAGGCGCAAATACTGACGTGGGAAATGTCCTTAATGGAGTTGTCGAAAGTGCATTGTTTCTGGGCGAGTTGACCCGGTACGTGGTTCGCTGCGGAAACGAAAGCATAACCGTCAAGCAACAAAACCGAGGGCAGGCGCAATTTGCGAACGGAAGTCCCGTGTCAGTATCATGGAATATGGGGAACTCTACCGTTTTGAATTGATGCTCAATCAAATCGGAGTCGTGGGTGTCCTCGTCGAGAGTTCAACGGGCCGAACTATCGCCTTTCGCCAAGGATTCCAACAGGCAAGCCCGTTTACGAGTGCCAGCCTACCGTGCGTGTTGGACTCGATTTGTAGAACTCGAATCATCCTGCAATGCTTTGCATTGGTGTCATTGCATTCGATCGCGCTCGATGCCGCCAGGGAACGATGAAAAATCGCTCACCCGGCGCCCAAGTGTGATCACGGCGGCGACAGATCGGGATTGGAAAACCTCAAGGAGATATTGATGCTCAAGCTAGCGTTTCAAGCTTTTTCGGAAGCAGAACATAGATTCAGGCTCAAGCGTGCTCGTGAAGAACTTGCCACGGCGGGTTATGGCGGGAGTATTATTGTCGCCCCGGAAAACATCTTTTACCTCACTGGTTACGATTCAATCTGCGCCAACATTTGCCCACAAGCTCTGGTACTGAGCGTCGATGAAAGTCGGGATCCGACATTGTTGGTCCGCAACCTGGACCTTCCACTGGTAAAGGAGACTTCCTGGTTGGCGGACGTCCGGACGTATCAACTTTTCGTAGACGATGTGGCTAAGGTCGTTGGCCAAATTGCTAACGATCAGGGGATAGCGAAGGGTCGCCTAGGATTGGACATGCAGTCACCGGCGGTCACCGGGAGCTATATGCGGGCTCTCGAAACTGCACTGAACTTACAATTTGGTGATGTAAGTCACTTGTTGAACAAGCTTCAGCTCATAAAGTCGCCGGCTGAAATTGACTTCATGAAGGAAGCCGCACGCTATGCAAATCTCGGCGTAGAAGCAGCCCGTAGAAGCCTTCAGCCTGGTATTAGTGAGATCGCGCTTTGCGCAGCTGTGGAACGGGCAGCTCGGGAAGCTGGCAGTGACTATCCAGCGCTTCCGATTGAATGTGGGAGTGGGGCGCGCTCAGCAAGCGGCCACGCAGCCCCTATGCTAAAGATTATTGGCAAAAATGAACTTGTTCACCTTGAGTTTGCCGGCGTGGCCCGCCGATATCATAGTGTGGGGATGACAACTTTGGCCACGGGCGAACCGGGCGAGGGCGCGCGCAAACTGTATGATGTAGCGCGGGAATCGCTAGTGGCCGGTCTGGAGGAATGCCGTCCTGGCGCTCATGTCGCTGACATCGACAACGGTTCGCGTAAACCGATCGATCGCGCTGGTTTGGGCGACGCTGCGCAGATGCGTTTTGGTGTCGGCATTGGTATTGCCTATCCCCCTATTTGGTTGAGTTCCCTCCAGCTCGATAGATTTTCTACCGGCACATTAGTGCCCGGTATGACCTTTTATGTCCATTCTTGGCTATCACTCCCACGCGACGGGTTGGGTGTGATGTTGGGTGGCACTTACTTGGTCACCGAGACCGGCATCGAAGCACTCTCCGGGGCTGGGCCTGTCGACCTGTTCACCGTCTGAAAAGGGCGAAAGGACTCGCTCCCCCAGCAGACGTGACGCTGCTGAATTGCAAACCGCCGGTATACGGGAACTTCGATTTGAGTTCCGTCTTCGAACAGGAGGAAGTAGGTGGAGACCATATTGCCAAGCGTGTTCCCGTCGATGGACTCAGCAGACGGATTGTCCACTGGGGCTACCTTCCCGAATCCAGGAGGAACCTCGTGCGCGCCCGCGTCGAGCTATGTCAATGCGGCGGCAGTGAGTGGTCAGCGTCGTCTGGCTCGGTCTTAAACGTTCGCGACGAGGTTAACGACCCGCGAGAAGGGGGCTCCAAATGTTTGAGCGTCGCACCGTGGCTATCATTGGTGGAGGTGTCGTCGGCGCAAGTTGTGCGCTAATGCTAGCCCGCGAGGGGCATCAGGTTACGGTGTTCGAAAAAGACCGTGTTGGCTACGGGTGCTCCTGGGGCAACGGGGCACAGTATAATGCAGGCTCGTCCCTGCCAATGGCGTATCCAGGCGTTATGCGGCAAGCCATGCGGTGGCTCACCGACAAGAATGGTCCGGTACGTCTGGCGCCGCGAGAACTTCCTCGCACCTTCCCGTGGTTGCTTCGGTTCCTTAGCACCGGACGCTTGGAGAATTGGAGGCCTGCTTACGATGCGCTTCACGCTCTGAATGCTCAATGCGCCGGTCTCTATAAAGACATGCTCGGAGAAGTTGGTTGGAACCGGCATTTTCGACCGAATGGCGCACTGCATGTTTACAGAGTCGATTCATTAGGGCCTTTGGATCACATCGTTGACTCGATGCGAAATGAGAAGGGGGTTCGATTTCAAAGAATCTCATTCGACGAGGTTTTAGAACTAGAGCCTCAATTGTCTCGCTCTTATCGACGCGGCATCTTCTTTCCAGACAGCGGCCATGTCACGTCCCCACTAGGCCTTGTGCAGGGATTAATGGACAGGGCGGCTTCGCTAGGGGCAACGATACAGGCAGCGGCTGTCGTGGCTATCGACCCAGAGGCGGACCGAGTGAAACTCCGGACGCATTCGGGCGTTCACGGATTTGATTCTGTTGTCATTGCCGCTGGGATCGCAAGCCGAGATCTGGGGCGTTCGCTCGGGGTCACTTTGTCCTTAGCCAGCGAGCGCGGCTATCACATCACTATGCCGGGGGCTGAGAGCGCTATAAGCCGGCCGGTTACAGACGCCGCTTCAGCAATCGTGGCGACGCCCCTAGGTGAAGGTCTCCGTATCGTCGGCATCGCGGAGTTCGAGGCACCTGATGCTGCGCCGACCAAGGGGCAGAATAGGAAGTTGCGGGTATCCGCTCAAGCGATGCTGCCGGATCTCGCGGTCGGTCAAGTGACCGAGTGGATGGGCGTGCGACCATCAACACCTGACAGTCTGCCCATCATCGATCGCCATCCTCGCTATGCCTCCGTGTTCTTTGCCACTGGGCACGGACACATGGGCATCAGCGGCGCGCCGATGACAGCAGCACTCATCTCCGATCTCCTCGCGGCGCGTACGCCTCGACTCTCGTGCACACCTTATCGCCTCAGATAGAGTGAAGAAACCGAGACCTGGGTGCTACGGGCTGATCAATCCGCGATCATAAGGCGAAAAACGCGGAGCGCTGATGCCGCTTGGACTGGTTACACGCACCGCATACGCGAAAGAGGAGAAATTGTGTTGGGAACCCTCGAAATCAACGGACATCACTATCTCGACGGTCGCGCATCCGATCCCCGAGAGCTCGGTTGGATGCGTGGGGCGCCTGCGCCAAGCGACAAGCGGATCACGTTTGAGGGTGGGACATTCCGTGACTTTCCACAAATCCGCTGGTCGTTCTCGCATATGCGTGAGCTGATGCCTACAGTTAACGTGTGGCGCGGACAGGGCACACCCGTCCAATTCGACCGCGGCGAGGGGGGCGATGAAATTGACCAGCTATCTTTCGCAGACCTGAACGGTGTCGTTAGACGCTTCGGTGAGGCGCTGATCGACACTTACGTTGACGGCGTCGTGGTATTACATCGCGGAAAAATTGTTTACGAGCGCTACTTCGGTGCACTCGAGCCCCACCTGCCGCATGAGTGCCAGTCGTGCACGAAGTCGTACACCGGCACGCTCGCGGCGGCGCTCATTCACGAAGGCGTGCTGGACGACTCTCAGACCATCTCGCACTATCTGCCGGAGTTGCGAACCACGGCATGGGAAGCTGCCACTATCCGTCAGGTAATGGATATGCGGACCAGCATTACATTCAGGGAGGGCTACGACGAGCACTCTGACATCTGGCAGTACAGATGGGCATTTGGGCGACTACCGCGACCGGTTGGCTACAACGGCCCCCGGACCTCATGCGATTACCTAAGGACCGTGCGCAAGCACGGAGTGCACGGACGATTCGCTTATCAGAGCCTGAACACCCAAGTGCTGGCTTGGGTCATGATGCGCGTTACCGGTCGTTCTTTCGCTCAATTGTTGCACGAACGCCTGTGGGCGCCGCTTGGCTGCGAAGAGGACGGTTGTCTAGAGATCGATCCGGGTGGCATGCCGCTGGCTGAAAGTGGCCTGAGCGCTACGCTTCGAGACTTTGCGCGTTTTGGCGAGCTGATGCGGTGCGAAGGACGATGGAATGGAAAGCAGCTTATTCCCGCATCTGTCGTGCATGACGTGCAAAGAGGTGGGAAGCGAGCAAACGTTGAAGCTGGCTACACATATCGCAGTCAGTGGTGGGTCTCGGACAACGAGTTGGGGGCGTTCGAAGCACGTGGCATTCACGGCCAGCGCCTCTATGTGGCGCCGAAGGCGGAGATGGTCGTGGCAATTTTTGCCTCCCACCCGGTCGCCGAAGGCGCCGGCTGCAGGATCACATCTCCGCAGTTGCTGACACTTGGAAGAATGCTGTGGGCAAAGTGAGCAGTGGCGTATGTCGCTGAGCTAACTCTTGATGAGCCTGAGTTTTGCCTTGCTGTGTCCGCTAAAGCGGGCCCCACAGAAAACGAAATCATGAATGTCATTTCACGATGACGACCTAGGACATCGTAGGGCCGGAGGAGATAGTGCACCTCTGTGATGTCCAGGTGAGCGTCACCAGGTCGTCGCCGTTACGCTCCTTCTTCACGTGATGCCGTGGGAGTATCTCGCTCTGATCGACTGGAGCCGCGGCCGAAACAGATGGTAAGACCTACGGCCTCGACTTTTCCCACCTACATTGCTGGGCGGCGATATGCCGACCTCGTACTGAGCTTCTTTGCTGGCGACTCACGGTATCTCGTCGGCCAATCCACTCTGTTACCGCTCCTAGGCAAGGCGAACAGCTGATGACCGCCTAGATCACAAACATCCCGCGGTGCATCCATGAGTTGAGATACCTGGGAGTCAAAATGGCGGCATAAGATTAATGTTGCGCGTCGCAAACTAAATGATATAGTGCAATACATAAATGATATATTCCAATTCGCCGGAGGAGGTTCCAATCGATCATTTTGTCGGCGCAATGGTCGTGACTGCATTTAGCGTCGCCGCATTGAGCGGGCTGGCGTCAGTGCCAACGACGGCTGAACACCCTTCGTCCGCCTTCCAGCGCGTAGCAAGCGGCGCTGTGACGGAAGGGCGGGGCTACATCTCGGATACATGCACCAACTGAACGAGTGAAACACCTTGGAGCAGTGGCGCTGCGGGTTTTCAAGTTGATCGTGCCGATCTCCCGGGCGGATTGCCTCCCATTCCGTGCCGCGATCTTGGAAGTATTCCGAGGTTTGTCGTTTTCGACGAACGCTTTGTGGAACTTGCCCACCCTAACCCAATCGCACCGCCGGCATTTGCACCTTCAAAAAGTATCTTCTAACAAAGGATCGTGGATTATGACGAATGTAAACTGGAGCGGTATCTTTCCTGTTCTCGTAACTCCCTTCGGAGCAGACGGCTCGATCAATGAAACTCGCTATAAAGAGCTCATTGATGATGCAATCGCCGACGGCGCGCAGGGCGTGGTGGCGGCTGGAAGCACAGGCGAATTCTATGCTCTCACCAAAGCAGAGCGTGCCCATCTTTACAAAGTAACGGTCGATCATGTGGCTGGCCGTGTGCCAGTTTTGGCGGGCGTAGCAGATCTGCGCGTCGAAGATGTGCTGGAAGCATGCCAGTCGGCTGTCGCAGCGGGTTGCGCTGGCGGCATGATACTGCCGCCAATCTATGCCATGCCGAGCCCGCGCGAGATCGTCGCGTTCTTCGAGTACATTTCTCGGAACACCTCGCTTCCGCTTATGCTCTACAATAGCCCGCGCCGGGCTGGAATCGACATTACGCCGGCTCTCGTTGAGCAGCTTTCCGAACTACCCACCGTGGTGGCTATCAAGGACAGTTCGGGTGTGATCACCCAAGTCAGCGAGCTCGTACAACGCGTGGGTGATAAGCTTCAAGTATTCGTTGGATATGAGACCATGATCGTTCCGGCTCGTGCCGTTGGCGCTCATGGTGTTGTCGCAATGGCGCACCAAATCGCCGGCCCCCTCATCCGCGACTATTGGGATAAGGCTCTCACCGGAGAGAAGGTGGTAGCTGAGCTTGGGCGCGACGTCTTTGCTTTCTATCGTTGCTTCCAGTCCGGCGCGTATTACGCGGCCATCAAAGAGACCATGGATCAGCTTGGCCGAAGTGCCGGCGGTCCACGACTTCCCCTCCTGCCTTTGGCAGATGAACAGAAAGCAAACATTGCAAAGATCATCTCTGATGCGGGTCTTGCGCGCTGGGCGAAGCCTTAAAGAGGCTTCCGTACGGGTACCAAAGCCGGTCAAGAACGCTCTGGCTTACTAGGGCGTCTCCTTTCTTACCTAAGGAATAGATATGTATACGAAACTTGCACTCCTCATTGACGGCGAATGGATAGAGGAAACCAAAGCTGGAGGCGAAACCGTCCTCAATCCGGCTACTGAACAGTCGCTCGGTAATCTGCCGCACGCAGGCAAGCCCGAGCTTGATCGAGCTCTCGCGGCTGCAAGCCGCGCCTTTGAGAGCTGGAAGCGTACTTCGCCCTTCGAGCGGGCGCAGATCTTGCGCCGCGCCGCGGACCTGATGCGCGACCGTCTCGATCATATCGCGACTGTGCTAACGTTGGAGGAAGGGAAAACTTTGGCTGAGGCCAAGGGCGAGATCACAGCTGCGGCGGAATTCTTTGATTGGTTCGCAGAAGAGGGAAGACGCAGCTATGGACGTGTCATTCCTGCGCGACTTGCCGATATGCGTCAAACTGTGACGCAGGAGCCTATTGGTCCAGTAGCCTGCTTCACCCCTTGGAACTTCCCGGCCGTAACTCCAGCACGCAAGATCGCGCCTGCTCTCGCTGCTGGGTGCACCTGCATTATCAAGCCGGCCGAGGAAACGCCAGGCACCACCCTCGAGATAGCACGTGCTCTTACCGATGCCGGCCTGCCAAAGGGCGTACTTAACGTTGTGTTCGGGGTGCCGAGTGAAGTATCTGAGTATCTCATTCGGTCGCCGATCATCCGCAAAATCTCGTTCACCGGATCCACACCGGTTGGGCGCCACCTCGCTCGGCTTGCCGGAGAGACCTTAACCCTTGCTACTATGGAGCTTGGCGGTCACGCACCCGTGATTGTCGCAAAGGATGCTGATGTCCAGCGTGCAGCAGAGCTTTCGATGGCTATCAAACTTCGAAACACCGGCCAGGTCTGCACGTCGCCGACCCGATTTTTTGTAGAGCGTCCAATTTACGAAGAGTATCTGGAACATGCGCGGGCCTTCGTAAAGAAACAAGTCGTGGGCGACGGCTTGCAATCGGGCACAACCGTGGGACCAATGGCCAACACCCGCCGTATCGCAGCCATGGACGATCTCATCGCGGACGCCTTGTCCCATCAAGCGCGGCTAATCACGGGGGGCGAGCGCATCAACGCTTCAGGCCTGATGTACATGCCGACGATCCTGGCGGACATTCCCGACCAGGCGAGGGCTATGACCGAGGAGCCGTTTGGGCCACTTGCGTTGGTTCAATCTGTGGATGATATAGAACAGGGGCTCGCGCGAGCGAATGCATTGCCTTATGGTTTGGCTGGGTACGCCTTCACCCGCTCCGCGGCGACTGCTAATCGTATATCGGAGGCCATGGAGGTAGGTGTAATCGGCATTAACCAGATGGTGGTAACGATCCCGGAGACTCCGTTCGGCGGCATTGGCGATAGTGGCTGGGGTCGAGAGGGCGGTATCGAAGGTTTGGAGTCTTACACCGTCAGAAAATACGTCGGTCATCTTCATGTATTGTAGGGGATGAGACAAATAGCAAAAGAGGCGCGGGACATGACCTTGGACGAGACGTTATCAGGCTGGCGGCCGCGGCTGCTAAGCGCTGAGGGCCCGCGCTATCTTGCACTAGTTAATGCTTTAGAAGAGGACATCGCAGACGGTTTGCTGTCGGAAGGCGACCGTTTGCCAGCTCATCGTGACCTGGCACGAGAACTTGGTCTTTCCGTTGGTACGGTCAGCAAGGCTTACCAGGAGGCCGAACAGCGCGGTGTCGTGAGCGGTCACGTCGGACAGGGCACATTCGTGCGCAAGCGCGCAGGTATCCGATCGGAAACTGTGGCAAGACACGAGCCAGTGAATTTAGCATTGAATATGCCCGCGGATGGTAAGGAAACGAAGATCCTATCGGCACTCCTAGGCGACGTGATCCGCGAAGATGATCTTGCTCCCCTGCTCCGCTACCACCCGCACGCGGGCATATGGAGGCACCGCGAGATCATCGCCGCCTCACTATCCGACGACTCCTACAATATCGAACCATCGCGGTTGTTTTTGTGTAATGGAGCCCAGCACGCCATCGATATGACGTTGCGCTTGGTCGCCAAGCCCGGCGATAGCGTTCTGGTCGACGACCTAACCTACTCTGGTTTCAAAGCAGTTGCGGCGGCCAGCAACCTGACTTTAGTTCCAGTTGAGATGGACGAAGAGGGTATGGTTCCGAACGCTCTGAAAGAGGCCTGCCAGAAGACAAAGGCAAGGGTGCTTTACTGCATGCCAACGTTGCACAGCCCCACCGCCCGGACAATGACGGCTGCCCGGCGACATCAGATCGCCGAGTTGGCAGACGAGTTCGATCTGGCTTTGATTGAGGATGATGTCTATGGCTTTTTCTTCCCTGAACGCCCGCTCCCGCTTGCATCCCTGGCTCCAACCCGAACCTTCTACATCACGTCATATTCTAAATGCATCGCTCCCGGTTTCCGGCTTGGAACTTTGACGGTCCCCGCATCCTATGTGGCGCAAATCGAGCTTCTTTTGCATGCTTCTGCTTGGTTTGTCGCTCCAATGTTGGGCGAAGCCGTCGTGCGCCTGATTGCCAGCGGGAAGTTCGATGAACTGTTGCTGGAGCGGCGACGAGATGCTTTGGAGCGCTACCGCCTTCTGCTGGAAGCCTTCCCTGACGTTGCGAGGATTCCGAGTCCAGCGTTTTATGGCTGGTTGCCTTTGCCCCGCGAGTGGTCCTCAGATCAATTTGTGTCCGCTGCGCGGGCTCGTGGGATCCTTGTAACGCCCCCGATCGCTTCGGCCGTGAGAGAAGCTGAGCCAGGTGCGGTCCGCATATGTTTGGGTGCTCCGAAAAATCCTAGCGAACTACACAGTGTTCTTCGGGTCCTCCGCGACATTTTGAAGCGACATCCAGTGAACGTTGCTTCGGTAGCCTAGCGAAACTTGACCATCTTGAAGGCCTGTGTAGCAGCAAAGGTCGTATGCGACTGACACCTGCAAAAATTTTTACGGCGGCTCACAAGAAAGTAGTCGCCAACCCAGTCGGCGCGGAAGATCGAGGCCATGGCGGGCAAAGATCTGCGACTGCCGATAGAGCGGTGTTTGGTCGCAATATTTGCTGACCAGCACCTGCGCCGGCGTCGCCAGGCCGCCGGCGTCGGCCGCTCCGGAGCTGGCGCCTGCAGCACCGTCGCGCAGGTCCGGCAGGCGTATTTGGCCCAATCGGCCCGAAGCTGCGATTTTGGCCAAGATCAGGAACGTCTCGGGAACATCAAGTCTGAGCTTGTGCCCGCAGCAGCATGACGACGTTTTCGGCGGTGAACTTGAAGCCGCGCCTGTCGGGAATGCGTTCGGCGGAGATGGGGTATTTTGGCCGCTTCGGATCGATGCCGGTGATCCGGAACCTTTCGCTTCCGGTGGTGAACTCACGTCCGAAGTCGGAAGCCGCCAAGCCGTAATGCTCGGCCAGATAGGCGAACATGTCCTTTTCCAGGTTGAACGCGGTCCCGTCGGAAGCGGGGATGCTGACCCGGAACACCGGCTCGAACGCAAGGCCGTTGTCCAGATTGCGCCAGCTCGCGCTTTCGACGACCAATCCATGATCCGTGGCGATCTTCCGACACGCATCGAGCATGCGTTTCTGGAGCTGTTCGCAGAGAGCCGGCGTCAGCCGCATGATGGGGTCGGAACAAGAACTGCTCAAAATCGCTATCCACAGAGATCAAGTGCAATGCGGCCGATATCGCACTCGGGTTCTTGCTCTGTTCGCCCTTAGCGTACGCAATTCACCATGAAACATTATACTGATCAGATGTTTCGATAGTCCAGAGCCATTTATGCATCCCGGAACATTGCATCAAATGCGCACATTCGTGTTATCACCTAGGCACTTACGTGCCTTCGCACTTTGTAGCATCGGCGCATTTGCATAATGCAAGAAAGTCACTTTGGCGCCAAATCGCCTATGCGCCTTGACGCCAAGGTGACGCAACATTGGGAAAAGACAATGCCGGAACAACGCGCGGTGCAAATCACAGTGGCCTCTCCCAAAGGCGGGGTCGGCAAGACCATGACCACCATCCTGCTCGCTGGCGAGTTCGCCGCCGCCGGTCATCGGGTGACGGTGCTCGACACCGATCCGCAACTGTCAGCGCTGGAGTGGAGCAAAAACAGTCGCCGCGCCGGGTACGCTCTTTCAAACATCGACGTCATCCCCATCAACTCGACCGACGAACTGATCGATCGCCTGGCGCAATCCGACGCCGAGGACCTGCTGCTGGTCGACGTCCAAGGCACGGCCGTGGCCGCCCTCGGACCGGCCGTCGCCAACGCCGACTTCGTGCTGATCCCGACGAAAGCGCACGTCTTCGATGTCAAGCAATGCCTGGGTCTGATCCGGCACATCCGCTCGCTTGGCGGACGCCATCGCGAAATTCCCTACTCGGTGATGCTCAACATGGTTTCGGGGATCGAGCACAACACGATGGCCTTTCGCACGGCGATCCAGCTGCTGCGGCAGGCCGATGCCAGCGTGCTTGAGACGTTTTTGTCGCAACGGCCGACCTTCGCCTCAATCGCCACCGCCGGGACGCTTTACGAAGTCCAGCCCGTGAACAAGGCCGTGCAGGACGCTCGCGACCAAACGAATGCCCTGACCGCCGAGATCATCCGCAAACTGAACGGAGCCACCCCCCAATGAACGAGAAAAGCGATCGGACCGCAAACCAATTGCCGCTGCCCGCCTTGAAACCGCGTGCCCGTTCGGATGATCCGTTCTCGCGCAACATGGCTGCCATCGTGGAATCCAGCATCAGCGAAACGGACAACCTGGAGCAGCAGACGAGAACCCAGTCTGCCAGAAAGGCGAAGGCGGAGCTCGAAAGGCCAAAGGCAGACGGCGGGACAGCCCGGCTGCACACACGCATTCCGGTCTCGCAGATGATCGAGCTGCAGGTCCATTGCGCGCGCAACAGAACAACCATGCAGGAGGTGGTGCAGGGCCTGATAACGGAATTCCTTGCTCGGCAGCCAAAGTAGCCAGACGCGCCAATCGCGTCGATTTTCGTTATCACCGACCGCCCATGACTCCGGCCCAACGAGGATTGGCTACATCTCTTCGGGGAAGGCCATCAAAGACGCTGCTGAACGACTGACGTTCGGTTCCATCCATCACGAGAGTGAATCGATCCGCGTCCGCTGATTCAAACCATTCATTGGACGCGCGCGTCCGGCTGCGCGATTCTCTCCGCAATGATCGCGCAGCTCTATCGCCTCTGTATCGAACGCCGCGACGCGGATCGGAACATGGCGCGCTTCTATGCGCTGTCGATCGAGGAGACCCTGTTCGGCCAGACCTGCCTGGTCCGCCGTTGGGGTCGGATCGGAACCACCGGCCGCACGGTACAGCACTCTTTCGATACCGAGGGCGAAGCTGTCGAGCTTTTCCTCCAGCTGCTGCGCGCCAAGCGGATGCGCGGCTATCAGCCGCGATCCACCTATCCGATGTCAATCGGCCACTATAGGGGTCTGACTCACATTTGATGATGTTGCATGGCGGCGTGGTGCCGTTTTCTGAGGGGAATCAGCACCATGGTGAGAAATTTGCGTTTGTCGTCCTTGATCCCGGCGGGATTGGTCGTCGAGGCCATCGCTGAGAACGAAGGAGTGATCGTCATTACCGCGCGGTCAGGGTGATGAGGGACTGTTGCGGCTCACTACGACGCGCGCAAAAAAAGGGCCTGCGACGGAGCATCCGTCGCGGGCCCTTTTTTTGCGCGTTCGCCTAATCAGGCTGATGGAGGCGTTTCAGCAATTCCCCGAAGATTCCACGCTACGGACGATCACCGGTAGCAGCCTTGTCATCCGCCAGCTTTGTGGCGACATCGGACGGCAGCGGCATGAAATCATAGCCGTGCGCCATGGCGGCGTGGTGAAGATCGTCAAGCATCTCAAACGCCTGATCGTGAGTGCCAAGCCACAGCGCCGGTTCGTCGGTCTCTTCGTGGGGGAATGCCTGCAGGAAGTAGGTTCGCAGCGGCGGGTCGTAGCCGATGATGGCCTCGCGGTCGGAGCGGCCGTGTCCGGTGACGGTGCCAGTGACTGTGATCGTATAGCGGCTCATCGTAGCCTCCTTGTTCCGGGAAGGTGAGGTGAAGGGGCCGGCCCCCTTTCGAAGCCGGCCCGTTCGTGGCTGTCACTGGGGATTGTTCCAGAGGATGACCTTCTTGTTCTCCTCGCCACCCGGGGCGGGGGCGAGATTGCCGAAGATCACGCCGATCTCGGGGGCTTCCAGCTTGACCGAGAGGTACTCCTCGCCCGAACGCTGGGAGATGCGGTGCCAGCCGGCTCCGATCTCGAAGCCCGTGCGCTTGTTGACGATCCGGTAGTCGGGCGCGTCCTCGCGCGACTTGTTGGTGTTCGGGATAAGGGTGATCGGGGCGTTGACCCGGAGCGTGGCAAAGACGCCTTCCATCGAGCCGTCGGCCTTGGTGGTGAGGTTTGCGATCGTGGTGGCCATGGTAGTTCTCCTTCGGTTGCATCGGGACCATTCCCGATGGCGCCAAAGGAGAGGGCCGTCCTGCTGCGGTCATCTCGGCGAAAATTCTGGAAAATTCTATTTGCCGAAAAATTGCGGGCAGGCCCTTCGCCTGCCCGCGGACAAAAAACAGAAATCGAATTTTCCAGAATATTCGCCGAGTGTACCCCCAACGGGGGTTGACCGCACAAAGCAGGCGGTCGTCTACAAAGGCGACATGAAACGGGAATGGCCCCGGATGCGGCAGATGGACAAGAACCCTGGCCGCTAACGCTTGGCCGCCCACGCAAAGGTGCCGGATCGCCGGAACATGCTTGCCGCGCCAGCCTCTCGGGTCATTGCCCGTGCCTCGCCGATACCTCGAACAGCAACACGGCGCGTGAACCGCCTTGCGTCTTCGGTATGGCGGCCGATCGGTTTCGAGATTGGAGCCGGCAGGCAACGAATTTCACGCCCTCGATAGGCGGTGCCTCGAAGCCAAGTTGGATGACCGTCCAAGACAGGATGTTCGCCACGCTTGCCCCCGCTTTCAGATGCGAGACGGGGTCAAGATGATCATCCTCGACAGACGCCCCGCCGTGCGCGTGTGGGCCGGCTTCGAATTGGGGCCGGCTCCGGCCGTTCATACAGCGGAGGTGGGGGCACAGGGGCCGGGTCAAGCATATGGGATCGAGCCTGCCGGACAGCCGGTGGACCGCGCGCACATCATCCTGGCAACGCCAGACGCTCCTCCGGCGTCATGCGGGCTTCGACCTGCCGGCGGACGTCCGGACCAGCATGGCGGAGCATGGCGCACCAGTCTTGCACATTGTACGCGGTCGCCAGGCTGCCCCTGGCCAGATCGTAAATGACGCACGGCTTGTTTGTCATCGCGAGCCGAAGCACGTTGACGGCCGTGCCGGGCGATGCGCCGTCCCAGACCATCATGCCAAAGTCGGCGCGCCGCGCCATCTCCCGGTCTTTGGCGGCGTGGACAAAGTCCCCTCTGGCATCGTCAGGAGACGGAACATGGTAGGCGGCCCAGTCGCCCAAATTATTGCGGGGCTCCTTGCCGGCATGGAAGACGCCGACATGCTCGTACCTGTAGCCCGCGAGCAGGCCTTGCGCCTCGGCATCCGCTCCCGAGGCGTCGCCAATCAGCACGCCGTGCTCGGCAGCAACGATTGCGCCGATGCGAGTGATGGCAGGTTCCGGCAGCTCGAATATCTCGCCTGATCCACCTATGAATATCATCGACATCGTGACTTCCCTTCTCTCCAGCGTCCCCCGCCCCCGCGCCGGCCGCCCTCTCCCTCTGGCCCTGCGCGAGGGATCGTCACCCGAAGGCCGAGACGGCGAAGCCGGCGCGGGGAGCGGCGGGACGCCGCGACTAGAGCCCGGCCGGCCGCCAGACCGGCGCGCCCGGACCCTGCCGCTGCCGGAGGCGCTACGCGCATGGACTAGCGGCTTTCGGCCAGCCAGAGGCTCACGTCCTGGATCGAGCGCATCAGGATAGACGGGTTGTCTCGCGACGGGACAAAACCCCAGCTCTGCCAGTAGCCCTCGGCCTCGGCGTCGATCGCCCGCACCACCACCGCGCGGCCGGCGACGATTTCGGCGCCGGCGACGCAGCGACGAAGCGCGTCCTTGACCAGGCCGCTGCCGATGCCTTGTCCGGCATAGCGATGATCGACGGCGAGTTGGCCAATCAGCAGGCAGGGGATCGGATCGGGCGGGCGTCCGGTGCGGATGGCGCGCGGTGCGCTGTTTGGCTGGATCACGCCCGGCGCAAGGCCGTAATAGCCGACGACTGTTCCCTCGTCGTGAACGATCAGAACGCGGGTAAACCCGCGGGCCTGGTTCGTTCGCGCGAAGCCGGCCAGCCAAGCGTTAAGCGCCAGCTTGCCGCAATCGAAGCTTTCGAGGCGGTGCGCGTCGTCGAGGAGTTCGATGCCTGAAAGCGCCACCTAGCGATCCCAGGGCGGGGACCGACGCAGCCGCTCCGCCGCCTTCGGCGGGGGGGCGGCGGCAGGGGCTGAGATCGCCTGCATGAAGGCGTCATAGGCTTCCGGGGACACGCGGATGACGGTTTCGTTGAGGATGGCCGCTTGCGCCTCGTGGAGTGCTGCGCGCCGCACGAACTCAGTTCGCGACAGGCCGAGCAGCTCCGCGCCGCGGTCGATGATGGTGAGATCATCGTCGCGAAACCGCATCGAGACGGGTGTTTCCTTCCTCGTGGCTGTAGTGGCCATGGCGCGCTCCTGTGCTGCGGACGTATATACGCCAGTGTAACGCGGACTGCAATACCATATTGCATGGCTGCATGCTCCACCGCGTACGATCCGTGGAGGCGCAGCGTGCCGTGCTTCGCGCGCGGGCCGAACCCGACCGCGCGCGTCGGGTTCGATGGTGCGGATGCGAGGAAACCGGCGCTTCACGCGCCGCCCTCCGCGAACCGCCAGACGGGGATGCCAAGCCGACGGGCCTTGTCGGCGAGGTTCTCGGTGATGCCGGAGCCGGGAAAGACGATCAGGCCGTAGGGCACCACCGAGAGAAGCTGATCGTTGCGGCGGAACGGTGCGGCCTTGGCGTGCCGGTTCCAGTCCGGCTTGAAGGCGATCTGCGTGACCTTGCGGCTCTCGGCCCAGCAGGCGGCGATGCGCTCGGCGCCGCGCGGGCTTCCGCCGTGCAGCAGGACCATGTCGGGATGCTTCTCGCGGGCCTTGTCGAGCGCGTCCCAGATCCGGTCGTGATCGTTGAAGTCGAGGCCGCCGGCGAAAGCGATCTTGGTGCCGGCGGGCACCAGAACCTCGGTTTCGGCGTGGCGGCGCGCGGCGAGGAAGTCTCTGGAGTCGATCACCGCCGCTGTCATCGCCTGATGGGAGACCTTGGATCCGGTGCGCGGCCGCCATGCCGATCCGGTCTGCGCCTCGTAGAGGTCGGCGGCTTCGTCGCGCATGATTTCCAGCACGTTGCGACGCTCGATGTAGGTGATGCCTTCGCCCGTGAGCCGTTCCAACTCGACGGACTTCACCTCCGAGCCGTCCTGTTCGCTCTGGCTCGAACGCTGCGCGTCCTCGTTGCGGTCGAGGCTGCGGGCGACGCGTTCGGCGGCGCGATGGAAGACGTTGGTAAAAGACCAGAGCAGGTCGTCGAGATCGGGTTCGAGCCTGGTGTCGCCGAGCATGCCGGCGAAGGTCTCGACGATCCCGGCGAGGCCGGCCCGGATCACCTCGTCGTCGGGCAGCGGGCGCGGGTCCGGCTCGTCCTGATGCGGACGATGGCCGTACATCTGCAGTTCCAGGATGACGCGGTCAGTCGGCGAGGAGGCGTGATAGGGCTCGTAGGCGTCGTCGAAAGGAAGCTCGTAGGTCATGGCGTGTCTCCGTCGGTCGTGGCCGCGCCGATCGCGGCCTGACAGCGCATCCCCGCCGCGCCCCGGGCGCGGCCGCACCGAAGGCCGAAGCGCAAGCGGAGGACGGCGCAGCCGTTGCGGCAGTGACCGGGGGGTGGCAGGGGTCGCCTCTCAGGCAGGCCACTGGCGCGGCCCCTCCGGCGGACCGCCGCCATGCCTGCAAACTTTCCAGTGACGCCGCCCCTGCCCGCCCGGACAACTTGCCGGTTTGGGCCGCTCATCCGGACGGCAGAAAGAGACGGGCATCATCCGGGATGAGCTGGCCCCGCAGCCAAGCCACGAGGCGGGCCGGGCCGAGCTGCCGGAGATCGTCGTTGAAGTCGCCGAGCCGCGGCTGCAGCACCAGGGCGAGGATCCCGGCCTCGCCTGCTCGCCGGCTGAGACGCTCGATGCCATGCCGGCCGGCGGCGTCCGCATCGGCCGCGATGTAGAGGCGGGTACAGCCGGGCGGGAAGATCAGGCCGGCGAGGTGATTGGCCGAGGTGGCGGCTGCCACCGGCAGGGCCGGCATCACCGTCCGGAGCGAGGCCATCGTCTCAAAACCCTCGCCGGCAGCCATGACCGGAACAGGCGTACCGGGCTGGAGGCCAAGCCAGATGCCGTTACCCAGAAGGTGGCCCAGCGAGCGACGGGGATCGACGAGATGCGCCTTGCCGTTGCCTGCCGGATCTAACCAGGTGCGCTGCAGGCCAGTAATACGCCCATCCAGGTTGGTGACAGCGGCGATCAGGGCCGGAAGCGTCCGCGTCTCGCCCGTCACGAGATCCCGGTAATAGCAGGCGGGATGGAAGCGCAGGGCGCGCTCGCGCGTGGAAAGCAGAATGCCGCGGCCGGCAATGTAACGCTGGGCTAGGGTGCCGGCGATCGGCTGCGACATGGCGAACAGGCGACGCGCGGCGTCGGGCGAACCGCGTGCCGCGGCAGGTTGGCGCTGCGCGCCAAGGGTCTGAGACTGCAGTCGGGACCGCGGCATGGCGAGGAAGCGACGCGCCTCGTCCGCGACCTCGCGGAAGTCCGTGAGGTCGCAGCTCGCCTCGATCACGTCGAGCAGGTCGCCATGTTCGCCGCTTTGCTCATCGACCCATTTGCCTGCTGGTCCTTTCGCATTGGCTTTCAGGCGGACGTGCATGGAGCGGCCGCGCGTGTTGCGCACGTCGCCGACGATCCAGTGATTGCCCGAGCGATGACCGTTGGAAAGATATTCGCGGCACACCGCCTCGGCATGATCGCCAAGGCGGTGTGCCAGATCGGAAGCCGAGCCGGTCATGGTCGCGGCCCCTCAAGCCGCTGCCGTACGGTCGGTGACCCCGACCAGCGTATGACGGTCGAAGAGGGAGGTCAGGATGTCGGACCCTTGCGCGGCCGTCGGGATGAACAGCCTCAGCTTCCAGGAGATGATTTCGGAGATCAGCCCCAGCGCCTTCAGCCGGGGAACCATGGCGTCGGTGAAGCCGATCAGCTCGACACGGTAGTCGTTCATGACGCGGCTGCGGCGCAGGATCAGGCCGTCGGCAAGCTGCAATGCGATCTTGCCTTCCACGAGCCCGGTCCAGGCCTCTTCTGGCGCGAGCGCCGGCACATCGTCGAGACCCAGATTCCGGAACAGGGTCACCACCAGCGTCGATGCGATGTGACGCCCGATGATGCGCTCGCCCGCGTCGGTCTGGATGCGGTAGACCTGGCAGTCATCGTCCGGCAGCCGCCGCCAGATCGGCAACAGCAGGCCGGTGACAATGTGGAAGGTGCTCGTCGTGAACTCCGGGACGGCAGCGGCTTCAGTCTGCCAGAGGTCACAGAACAGGTTTCGCTCAGTCGGCTGCCAGTGCGTTTCGGCAAGGGCGTCGAGGCCAAAGCGCAGCTCGTCGGTCGGCCGCAGCAGGCGCACGCGGTGCTCTATCGCTCCGTCGTCGAGCATCAGGCTCGCCGCCGGCAGCTGTATCGCCGCGCGGTTCGAACGGGTGTTCACCAGCAACACCGATTGGGGCTCGGCGCGGGCGATGGCCAGCACATCGACAAGGCCGAGCGGCCGGATGCGGTCCTTGCGCGCGACGGTCAGCACATGCGACTGCGCGCCCGTGACCGGATGCGTGTAGACGGTTCGGCGATCGGTGACGACGATGCTCTCCGCCGTGATCGTCTCCAGTCCCTTGTCATAGTTGCCGGCAGCGATGGCGCCTTCGACCTTCGCTGTCATCAGTTGCTCGAACACCTCGAACAGCAGGTTCTGGGTTTCGATGCGCAACGCAAGCAGCCGATTGAGCCAGGTCGTGATCGGCGGCAGCTCGTCGCGCAGCCCACCTTCGTCGGTGGTCAGCGACAGGCCCGTCACCGTCTCGAAGGTCGTGAGTGAGCAGCCCTCTATCTTGCCCTGGTGGAGCAGATAGTAGAATTGGCGCAGCGCGGCGCGGGCATAGGGGCTTTCAAGATTGTCCTCGGCGCGAAACAGCCCTGCCCCGCCAGTCTGGCGCTGGCCACGCGTGATCGCGCCCAGCGTGTCGAGCCGCCTGGCTATCGTCGACAGGAACCGCTTGCCGGCCTTCACATTGGCGGCCATGGGCCGGAACAGCGGTGGCTGCGCCTGGTTGGTGCGGTGCGTCCGCCCGAGACCCTGGATGGCGTTGTCGGCGCGCCAGCCGGCCTCGAGCAGATAGTGCTTGCGCAGTCTCTGGTTTTTTGCGCCGAGATCGGCGTGATAGGAGCGGCCGGTGCCGCCGGCGTCCGAAAAGACCAGCACGCTCTTGTTGTCATCCATGAAGCTTTGCGTCTCGGCGAGGTTGGCCGAACCGGGACGGTTCTCGACGGCAAGCCGGTCGATGCTATCGCGACCGGTCTTCCTGACGATACGGCGCGAGCGGCCGGTCACCTCGGCGACGGTGTCGGTACCGAAATGGTGGACGATCTGGTCGAGCGCGCTGCCGACCGGTGGCAGTGACGCGAGTTTTTCGATCATCTCGTCGCGCCGGCGCACCGCCTCGCGGCACTGCACGGGATTGCCGTCCGCGTCATGGACGGGCCGCGAAGTGACGTTGCCCTCGGCGTCCGAGTACTCTTCGAACAGCTGCGTCGGGAAGGAGTGCATCAAATACCCTCCTACGTACTCACGCGGCGTGACATCAACGTGGAGATCCGACCATTCCTCGGTGGGGATGTCGGCCAGCCTCCGTTCCATCAGCGCCTCGCCGGTAGAAACGATCTGCACGACAGACGAATGGCCGGCGACACGGTCCTGCTCGATCGCGCCGATCAGCGTCGGCGTCATCATCGAGGTGATAAGGTGGTTGAAGAAGCGCTGCTTGGTGCTCTCGAAGGCCGATCGCGCCGCCGCTTTGGCGTTGCGGTTGAGCGTGGCGGAATCGCTGGTGATGTTGGCTGCCTCGAGCGCTGCGATCAAGTTGTTGTGGATGACCTGGAAGGCGTCGGCATAGGCATTGTAGATGCGGATCTGCTCCTCTGTCAGCGCGTGCTCGAGGAGGTCGTATTCGACGCCGTCATAAGAGAGCGAACGCGACATATAGAGGCCGAGCGATTTGAGGTCGCGGGCGAGCACCTCCATGGCAGCGACACCGCCGTCCTCGATGGCCGCGACGAACTCGGCCCGGTTGGCGAACGGAAAATCCTCGCTGCCCCAGATGCCGAGACGTTGCGCATAGGCCAGGTTCTCGACAGCGGTCGCACCGGTCGCCGACACGTAGACGACACGGGCGTCGGGAAGCGCATGCTGCAGGCGCAGGCCCGCTTTGCCCTGCTGCGAGGGAGCGACGTCGCCACGCTCGCCCTTGCCCCCGGCGGCATTTGCCATGGCGTGGGCCTCGTCGAAGACGATGACGCCGTCGAAAGACTTTTTGGCCCGCGTCGGACCTTCGGCCCTCACCGCCGCGTTCTCTCCAGTCCCTGTCGCGCCTCCGACCCTCCCCGCCGAGTTTTCTTCAGTCCCAGTCGGGCCTTCGGCCCTCCCCGCCTCTTCTCCAACCCAGTCGAGGATCTGGGCGATGCGGGACTTCTTGCCCTCGCGCTCCTGCGAGCGCAGCGTCGCGTAGGTTGTGAACAGGATGCCCTCGGCAAGGCGGATCGGCGTGCCCTGCCGATAACGCGAGAGCGGCTGGACGAGAAGCCGTTCCTGGCCGAGCGCTGCCCAGTCGCGCTGGGCGTCCTCCAGGAGCTTGTCGGATTTTGAGATCCATAGTGCTCGCCGACGGCCCTGCAGCCAGTTGTCGAGAATAATGCCGGCGACCTGCCTGCCCTTGCCGCAGCCGGTGCCGTCGCCGAGGAACCATCCACGGCGGAAGCGCACGGCGTTCTCAGCGTTCTCCGGTGCGGCCGAGACGACATCGCAGGTGTCGTCCACCGTCCAGGCGCCGGCGAGATGGCCGGAATGGGCCTCGCCGGCATAGATGACGCTTTCGAGCTGGGCGTCGGACAGCAGGCCCTCTTGGACGACCGCCACCGGCAGCAAGGGGCGATAGGCAGGCCGGGGCGGTGCGACCGCCGCCATCGCCGCCGACTGCACAAGCCGTGTCGGATGCGGCTTCGCCTGGGGAATATGGATCGCCTGGAGGGCATAGGGCTCATAGATCGTGTCGGTGAGCCGGCCGCCTTTCTCCGGCATCCAGTCCCTCAGCTCATAGGCAAGGGGGACAGCCGGCGTGCTTGCCATGACCGGGCGGGCAGGCGTGGTCCGGGCCGCTGGGCGAACCGGCTGCCCGGTCTTTGGGACAGAGGCAGGCGCGGACCCGGCCGCGGACCGCCCAGCCATGCGCAAGGCGGTGTCGCGCAGGATGCCGCTCGCGAGAGCGCCGATCGAATTCGGATAGCCACCCGGCGTCCGCGGCGGCAGATCGGAGATCCACGAGAGCAATGTCTCGGCGGTCGTGGCCTTTCCCGGCGAGGCGATGAACCGGGAAGGATCGGCAGCGGGCACCTTGTCGATGACGGTCAGCCGGGTTTCGGCCGTGGTTCCATGGCGGGCATAGACGCGGCCGTCGATCGCAGCGGTGAAGAGAACGGTGCCGTGCTCCTGCAGTCGTTCGAAGGCAGGCATCCACTTGGGATTTTCTGGCGAGATCCCGGTGCCGGTGATGGCAACAAGCCGGCCGCCCGGGCGCAGTCGCGCGAACGCCGAGGAAAGGTGCCGCCACGCCGCATCGGCGACATGGCCATCGACATGAGCGCCGACGGTGAAGGGCGGGTTCATCAACACGATGGAAGGCTGGATGGCCGCATCGAGATGATCGTCGATATGCGCCGCGTCGTGCCGCGAGACCGGCACACGCGGAAACAGCAGGCCGAGCAGGTCGGCGCGCGTTGGCGCAAGCTCGTTGAGCACCAGTGAGGCCTGTGCGATCTCGGCATGAATGGCGAGAAGGCCGGTCCCTGCCGACGGTTCGAGAACGATATCCGACGACGCGATCGCGGCAGCACGTGCCGTAACGAAGGCAAGCGGAAGCGGCGTCGACAACTGCTGCCTCGCCTGGCTCTCGTCCGAGCGCCGTGTATGGGTGGGAAGGAGTTCGGCAACGCGCTTCATCATCGTGAGCGTCGCCTGCGGTGTCGTTGACCGGGACAGGATCGTCGGGCCGAACCTGCGGATGAACAGGACCTGCGCGGCTTCGAGGGCTTCATAGGCGTCCTTCCAGACCCACAAGCCTTGCGCATCGGTGCCGCCGAAGCTTTCCGTCATGGCGGCGTGGAGTGCGTTGCTGGTGACGAGCTTGCCCTGCTCGAGGGAGGGAAAAAGAAGCGTTGCCGCCTGGTGGATCGCCTGTGCGTTATGTCTGGCGGTGGGAACGGGTGCCGGCGCGGCAAGGGGAGCGACCGTCCGGGCGACGGTCGGTGTTGTCGTGACGATGTTCATGAAGATGTCCTTCGCAAGAGGGGAATGGCCTGCGCGCCGGCACTCTCTCCGCGCCAGCCGGGCCGCACTCCTCCCGGCTCCCCTCTTCCTCTGGCGCCGATGCACCAAACGGGTTGCACTCGACGCAAAGCCATGACTTGAATGCGCGGACAGGGATGCGGCGGCGACCTGGAGCTGCGGAGGTCATGCGACGGTTCAGAATTGGCAGTGAGGTCTACGAGGAAGGGGCGCCGGACCTGCAGGCGGCGCTGGCGAACGCCTACACCCGCAGGGAGCGTCCACTATGCCTGTGCCGTGAGCCGGGCTGCCCGATGTATGTCGCCCGCATCGGCGACCTCTACCTGATCAAGCGCATGCCGCTCAGCGGCGGCGGGCACGAGTCTTCCTGCGAATCCTACGAGTCCCCTTACGAACTGTCCGGGCTGGGCGCCTTGATGGGCAGCGCGATCCAGCTCGATCAGCAAAGCGGCATGGCGGCTTTGAAACTCGATTTCAGCCTGTCGAAGACGGGGGGGCGGGCAGCGTCCATGCCTGCTGGCCAAAACTCCGCCAGTGTAACCGGAGATCCCAGGAGGATGTCACTACGTGGCCTCCTTCACTATCTCTGGCACGAGGCCGAATTGACGGTCTGGACATCCAGATGGGCCGGCAAGCGACATTGGTGGAATGTCCGCTGGCATCTTCTGGAGGCTGCCGGGCAAATGACGACGAGGGGTGGACCGCTCGCGGATATCCTGTTCGTCCCCGAGCCATTCCGGGCCGAGAACAGGCAAGCGATCGAACAGCGTCGCAACACGGTCCTTGCTCCAGCACTACCGCCGAAATCGGGGCCGCGACAGTTGCTGGTCCTGGTCGGTGAAGTGAAGGAGATCGTGCCAGCCCGATCCGGTCAGAAACTTGTCATCAGACATTTGCCCGGTTTTCCCTTCATCATCGATGACGCATTGCATCGGCGTTTGCAGGCACGTTTCGAGAAGGAATTGTCGCTGTGGGAAGCGGATTCGAGTTCACATCTGATAGCGATCGCGACGTTCGGGCTCAATCCGGCCGGCCTCGCCATTGTCGAGGAGATCGCGCTGATGGTGGTGTCCGAGAACTGGATTCCCTACGAGACGGTCCCTGAGAAGAGGCTCGTCGATGCGCTGGCCCGTCTTCGCGAGAAGAGCGTGAAAGGATTGCGCTACGACCTGCAGCCCGACCAGCCGATCGCCAATGCGTTGCTTCAGAACAGGGAGGAGCCGATAGCGCTCTTTGTCGTTCCGGCCGGAGCGGACGAGAACTACGAAGCGTCGCTCGACGAAATGATCGCCGGGCGACCGGAGATCGGCTCCTGGGTGTGGCGGGTCGGCGAAGGCGATATGCCGCCGCTACCGCCTTGAGTGTCGTGCCGAAATTCCAACAAGGCTCAGTATGTCTTACGCAAGGCCCAGCTTCTTCTTGAGCTCGGCATTTTCCTTGCGCAGACGGTCAGCAAGCAGGTTCTTGAGGCGCTTGTTTTCTTCCTCGAGCGCGAGCAGATCCCTGAGGTCGCCGCTCTCCTGGGCAGGCGCCGCGGCCTTCTTCCAGAGATAATAGGTCTGTTCGGATATACCCGCCTGACCGACGGCGTGCTTGAGGGTAGCGCCGCCGGCAATCGAGTTACCGATCTGGGCAAGCCTTTGCGAGCGTTCGATCCGGGAGTAGACTTTTCGCCCGGTCCGGACCGCTGCAGCTGGGGCTTCGACTGCCTTCGAAGCAGGCTTGGCGCCATTCTTTCGAGGAGGCTGTTTGGGCTCAGCCTTTGCCTTTCTCGGCCGTAAGGTTTTCTTTTTCGTCTCGAGCGGGTTCGGCGTGGCAGATGCTTCCATAGTACCTTGGCGTGATTGAGCTTCCTGAGGATCGGCCATGTAAGGCTCCGCTTTCTGATTGGGTTGATCTTCTGCATCGATAGACCCGACGACGGTGTTAACCGGCCGAGGATTTGGCAGAAACACTACCTCTGCATCCTTGGCCACCTCTGCCGCAATAGCGGACAGGTCGACGTCGCCCCAAATGGGACGACCCGGTTTTTGAACGCCGCGCTTCTGTTTAACCTCTACGATGAATGGTCGGGTCTGTTGCTTCATATGCCTTTCCTGGTGAGAAACGATTTGCCGATAGACCGCTGTCTCTCGGGTAGAGCTTTATCGAAAGAGCCTGCGGGAGGGCAAGTGTCGTTTTCAACCGATTAATCCTCGTGGGGATGGCACGCTGGCCGCTATCTCAGCCTTTCCTCATCCAAGCCGCGGTCGAATGGCTTGCCGATATTCCCACGCGCAAGCTGGCCGGTGCCGCTCGGCAAAGTCGCGCCCCCGGGAAGTGTCAGGCGAAGTGGGAAACTGACCCCCCTCAAATCTTCGGTAGTGGGTCAGTCGTCTAATCGCAGACCAAAATGCTAGCCCAAATTTGTATTGAGGTGTCGTTTGCCGGGAGCACGGGTCGTCTTTGCGGTCGACATGAAGCCGCCGCATGATGGGCTTCGCGAGGGATGGAGCCTTCCAAGGTTTGAAACGCAATCGCGAGCGTTGTGACGCCAACGATGCAACTGACACAGCGGAATGGCTCGGCCCACGTCCTGGCAGGGACGTCTCGTTACGCCTCGGGTAGGCGCATTCGAACTTCCTTATGGATCAGGCCATGGCGGCTTCTTCCCGATTGAACAACTCACCGGATTTCAGCATCGCATGCATGATGACAGCGAGCTTGCGGGCGACAGCGACAGCTGCCCGCTTGAAGCCGATCTTGTCACGCAGCTTCAACCCCCATGTGCGCAGACTGCTGTCAGCCCGGCGCGTCAGGATCACGACTGCGGCCTCATAGAGAAGCCCTCTCAGATGAGGATCCCCACGCCGCGAGATATGACCATCATAATCGACTTCGCCGGATTGATAGCGTCGGGTTGTCAAGCCCAGCCACGCGCCGACAGCGCGCGATGTCTTGAAATTCGATGTATACTCGATGGCACCGATGAATGAAGTCGCAGTGATGGTGCCGACGCCGGGGATCGACATCAATAGCTGGCATGCGTCATTGTGCCGGGCGTTGGCGACGAGCTGCTGTCCGAGTTCAGCAGCGCGGGCGCGCATGCTGAGCCAAGCTTCGAGAAGTGGCAGGACAATCCGGCCAAGCTCTTCCTGATCGGCCAGCAGGCGCTGGACGTCGGCTTCGAACTTGCCGCCCTTGCTTCGCGGAATGATCAGCCCGAACGTCTTCATGAGCCCGCGGATCTGGTTGGAGAGCTCGGTCGTGATCTTAACCAGCCGGCTCCGCGCGGCCACCAGCGTGCGGCTCAGCATGCTGTCATAGCCCTTCACCCGCACCTCGCGGTAGAAGCCGACCTCGGCCAGATGCGCCAAGCCGTCGGCATCGTTGGCGTCCGTTTTGTTCGGTGCCATGTCCAGCGCGGCCTTGGCATGCCGGGCGTCGATGCAGATCGCCGGAAGTCCTTCGGCGCTCAAGGCATGATAGAACCACACCGACAAGGGTCCGGTCTCGAACACCACCCGCTTGGCCGCTGGCGCCCGCTTGCGGAGAACGTCCGCGACCAAGCTCGGATCAGAGGGACATTTGCCGCGCCAGATCCTTTTGCCGCCACGCCGCACAGAAATCGCCGTCTCTTTCAACGACACGTCGAGACCGATATATTCGCTCATGGTTGTTCTCCGTTCGATGCTTGGGCCCGGCGTCCAGTCGTGAACCCGCACTTCCATCCTATCGGGGAACAACCACCCGCTCTGCAATCATGTGAGCGCTTCCGGCCTTAGGGCGACTCGCTCCCGCGATTACCCCATGTTTGAAATTGCGGGTCTCATGAAACTTTCATGAACGTTTACTAATATCCCTCATTTCGGGGGAGCGTTTGGTGGACGAAGAAAGACCGCACAGACCGGTCTACCGCCTGCAGCGGATCGACGGCGATCAGGTGATGACCGTTGTCACCTTCTACTCGGCTGCGGAGGCTCTGACTGTGCTGCAGAACCTTCCGCACGGCTACAGGCTGACGCTCGACAACCGCCAGGTATTGCCTTCATCTGCTCGTCATGATGATGAAGCAAGTTAGCCTTGTGCCGATTGGGGTAGGGTGTATCGGCGCGCACTCCCAAGACCTCCAACTAGCCCGGGATGCCGCCCGGGCATTCTTTTAGGCCGGGCCTAGTTTGGCCTTGATGGTGTTAACTGCCTTCAAGATGGCATCGGCGGCTTGCTCATCAAGCGCAATGTCCAACAAGCCTTCCGTGGTCTGGATTGAGAGGATGCCCAACACGCCTCTCTCATCATCGACCGTGCCGACATGGATTTCTATCGGCACAAAAGGCGCGGCCTTGTCCTTACGCTTCATCGTTCACCCGTGGCACCGGCGGCGACAATCGCGCAAGCCGATGTCACGTTCAAGTGGGCTTAGGTCCGCTTCTTATAGGGACCGCGACGCGCCATCGGCTTTTCGGCTTCCTTCGCTTCGATCAGCCGCACGAAACAGAAGCCATCGCAACGCTGGCCGCGAGGCGGGGCATTCCGGACCTCGCCCAGCAATTGTCGAAGGCGCAGGTTCGGCATGCCCAGCTCGAACGCGCTTGATAGATGCGCATATTCGCCTCGTGGCGGCGGCTTACGAGGGGTCCACATCGTTGCCCCCTCACCTTCCACTGCGTGCGCGTATCACGGGCATGCAGCTGTCGATTTCGTCGTCCGACAGATCCTCGAGCAGTTTCAGGATCGTGCCGTCGCGGCCGTCATCGACCAGCAATGCACGCTTGCCGTGGTGCTCGACGGGCCAGGCGTCGGGATTGATTTCGCCGGCTATTCCCTTGAAGTCCGGATGCGTCGTGTTCCAGATGGCCTCGAGCTTTTCCTCACGGGTCATGCTGTCGGTCGCGCCCGTCTCGTGGGCGATGATGGCGGCGCGCATCTTGTCTGGGGATTGCCGATCCGACAGGTCGCAAAAGCCATGATACCAGCGTTCGCGGCCCCGGATCCTGATCTCGAAAAACACACTGGTGACGCTGCCGGCCTTGAATTCCGAAATGCCGAACAGCCCGGACCTTTGGAACAGAGGCGGCAGCAGTCCGAGCATAAAATGGTACGAGGAGGCCTCGATCTGGAACCACTCACCTGAATACGGCGTGCCGGAAAGCGGATCGAAGTCGGGGTTGTCCTTGTGTCGATTGAACAGCTGGAACATGTGCTCGCGCGTGGCGACGCCGACGAGCACCTTTCTGAAGGATGGATTTGAGGTCATGGCGGTTGGCTCCTGAAGCAGATCGACACCGCGCGGCGTGACCTGAAAACGAAAGAGCCCGGCACGATGGCCGGGCTCGGGTGAATCGGAATGGTGGTCTTCGATGGTCCCCTGGAGGATCGGGGGGCGTTCCGCGCTTGCCGTGATCGTCTTCCGATACCCCCTCCTTGGAGAGCTCTGCGGCGCCATGCGGTTAACCGACGCCGCCGCAGGATCGGGGCTGTGGCCTCAGGCGGCGCGGCGGTCTGCGGAAAGAGAATGACCCCGTCCGATGCCGGTGATGGCGCGGACGGCCGCGGCGAGGGCCGCAATGTCATCGAGCATGCCGAGCGCGACAAAATGGTTGGCCCCGCCTGTGTAGTCCTTGCGGGACTTGCAGGTCCGGATCAGGACGCCGTGGCCCGAGGAAAGCCCGAACTGGCCGACCTGGATATAGGCGCGGTCGTGGTGCAGGGTGATTTCCCCGGAAACGGCGATGCCCGCCTTATTTGAGCGCAAGTCAAAGCTGCCCGGCGGAAGTGCAAGCTCGGCAGCGAGCTTCTTCAGCCGTGAGCGGGCTGTCGTGTGAAAACGTCTCTTCTGCTGTTCGTCGCAGGAGCAGCTTCTGTTCCAGTCGAACATGTCGATCTCCATGAAAGGGAACAGGCCCGGCGGAGGTGCCGGGCCCGGTGGGGAGCGGGAGGCTGACTATTCGGCGGCCTGGAGATGGTCCGTCTCGTCGCCGTCGATGGTCACCGGCTCATCGGAGGACGGATCCGCATCGTCGGCGAGGAAGGCCGGCAGTTCTGCCGCATCGCCATCGAGCGTCGTCTCGTCCGACGTTTCGCCGGCGATTGCGCCGCCGCCATTGGCAGCCGCGTGGTCGACCTCGAGGCGCAGCGGCTCCGGCAGCCAGTTCGATCCCTCGAGAAGTCGGGCAGCCTCACGGGCCATGATCTCCTTCTTCATGTGGTCGATCAGCTGCGCGGAGTCTTCGCCACGGGCTTCGCGGACAGCCTGCAGAATCCGCGCCTTGGTGAGGCGCCCGAGGAACTCGACCGTGGGCGTCCAGGCGGCGTCGACCATATCGAACTGAAGTGAGTAGGCCAGCACGTCGGCATGCTCGAGCGCCCGCGGCCGCCTGTTCCACGGTTCGACCACCGCATTGAGGGTCAGCGAGACGCAGTGCGCGAACAGCGCCTTGCGGCTTGCCTCGTCGAGGCCGAGAAGGAAGTCCCACAGGCCGTCCGTCTCATCGGGCAGCTCACGGTCCCAGGCTTCGTGCCGCTCGGCGATTTCCTTCGCCCAGGAGGTCTCGGCAAGCCCGTCGACCTGGCTGAAGCTGCCGCTCTTCAGGCTGATCTCAAGGCAGCTGTCCGGCGCGAAGCGATAGAAGACCTGCAGGACGAAGGCATGGAGTGCCGCGAAGAAGGCGATGTCGGCGTCGCCGGCGAGCGCATTGCGCAGCGCCAGCGTCCGCTGTGCGGTCAGGTCGAAGACGAGCCGATCGGGCAGCGGCTTGATGCCGTCCTCCTCGCCGTCGTCACTAGCGCTGTCATCCACCGGCTTGCCGTTGACGACAACACCATCGCCATGGTCGTCGCCGTCGCCGTTAGACCGGGCTTCGCCCTTGGCCTCCCCTTCCTCGCGCTCATCGCCACCGCCGGTCTCGGGCCGGGGCTCGTCCTCGGCGCGCACGAAACCGGCCTCGACCTGGAGCTTGCCGTGCGCGGCAAGCGTCACGAACACACCGGCAATGCCCTTCTGGGCGGGGTCGTAGCTTTGAGGACGGTCATCGATCGCATCGAGGTCGGCGCCCAGCTGGTCGAGCTTCGCCTCGATCGCCTCGTCGGCATCCTCGGCCGCGGCATAGTCCGCATCGAGCTTGTCGTGTTCGGCCTTCAGCGCGTCGTAGCGTTTGATCTCCTCGGCGCTGAGCTCCTGGGCCTCGGCGTAGATGCGCCGCATGCCGGAGGTGTGGCCATAGGAAAAGCTGATCGCCGCCTCGACCCATTTCCAGCCTTCAGCACGAATCGCCTCGGCATCCACTTTCAGCTTGTCGAAGACCAGCTGCTCGAGGAGCGCTGCATCCTGGAACCAACCGCCGGAATCCTGCTCGAACAGGTCGCGCAGGACGACGCCGCCGGCCGCCTCATAGGCTTCCGCGCCGACATAGACGGCACGGCGATCGTCTGCGCGTACCGTCGTCTCGGTCAGCAGGCGCCTGATGTAGTAGGGTTCCTGCGTGTGCGAGTTGGATATCCGCTCCCAGATCTGCTCCTGGCGCGCGTGGTCGTCCGAGATCGAGAACGCCATGACCTGCTCGAGCCGGATTTCGTCCTTCTCGTAGAGATCGAGAAGCCTCAGTGACACCGATGCCAGCCGCAGGCGCTGCCTCACCGTCGCCGGCGATACGAAGAAGCGGGCGCCGATCTCGTCCGGATCGAGCCCCTGATCGCTCAGCGTCTTGAAGGCTCGGAACTGGTCGAGCGGATGAAGGTCGGCGCGCCGCAGGTTTTCGGCAAGCGAATCCTCTTCGGCCGAGGTCTCTTGCCTGCGGTTGACGATGCAGGGGATCGGCTCGTTCTTCGCCAGGCGCTTCTGCTTGATGAGGATGCCGAGCGCGAGATAACGCCGGCCGCCGGCCGGCACCTCGAACGTGCCGGTTTCCGCGCCATCGCCGTCGAGCACCGGACGGACGTTCAGGCTTTGCAGGAGCTTGCGCCGGCTGATGTCTTCGGCAAGCTGCTCGACGGAAACGCCGTCCTTGATGCGCCTGACATTCTTCTGCGATAGCATCAGCTTGTCGTAGGGGATGTTGTCGGCGGCGTTCATTGCGATCTTCTGAATGGCCTTTGCCATGGTCAGGGTCTCCATGACGGGCGGCCCGGGGCCACTCCCCGAACCTCCAAGCCCGTCACGAAACCTCCCCTCCCCCCTCTGCCTCTGCCGCCCGCGCGCGTGCGCCGGCCGCACGGGCAGCCGCGCACTCGACTGCGGAGGGAGGGCGCATTGCCGGCACGGTATGGATCAGGCTGCGAGATCGAGCAGCTTCTTGGCCTTGCCTTCCATATCCAGCCGCACGTCCTGATGCTGCTTGTCGCGAGCGACGCGCGTAATGCCCTGGACAAAATCGAAGACGGTCTCGGGTGGCCGCCCCTCCTCCATGAGCACGGTGTCGATGATCTTGGTGGTCTCGGCTTTGGAGAAACCACGCTTGCGCAGGAAGCTCTGGCGATCATCATCGTCTCGGGCGACGATCCGTTCTCGCGCGGCCTTGATGCCGTTCACAAAGGGCATCGGCGAGGAGTCCGCGAACTGGATCAGCGCCGGCTCCGCTTCGAGGGCGAAGCGCGAAGCGGCATATTTGGAGTGCCGGATGGTGATTTCCTCGAAATCTTCGACGCCGTCGGGTAGGGGCGAGGGTTCCCGATGGGATTGACCTCTACCCCTCCCACGGAACCGGACGTGATAGTTTCCCATCATCCGGCTCCTACGTTTGCATTCATACGATCAAGTCTTGCCTGTAACCGTCCGGCATGGTGTGCAACATGGCAGTCGCGGCAGAGCACAACACGCTTGCGCGTGCGTGCAGCTTTGACCCGGACCCACAGCGTGGTGCCCTGCATGTCACTCATTTTTCGGACGTGATGCACCTCCACCGGCACGTCTTTCGTCCCACACGCTTGGCATACCCTCGCCTTGAGCCGATCGACAAAGTCGGTTCGGCCAGCAAAGTGGATATGCGTCTGCGTCTGATGATCGACGTGCTGGGATGCCAACATGGGCTCGACATCCTTGAGGAGGAACATCGGCATGAAGCGCCGCTTTTGGCTGCCTTCATACCACAGGCCGAGGCGATCCCCGTTTCGGAGCCGCTCTGCCGTCACCTTGACCGAGCACTTATGCTTACGGGACAGGGTCTTCATAAAACTCCACCACCATAGATGGTGAAGCCGTCCGACCTGCTGTTTCCAGAGCGTGCCGAGCTTGTAATACTCGGCCAGCCCCCGCAACATCGCATTGTATCCGGTCAGGATGGCAACGTCAGAGTTGTTGATCACTTCGCATCGAGCTTCGCCACGGTTGGTATGGAGATTTCCGAGGCGATTGCGTTCTGCAAAGCGGGCGAGCTTATCCATCGGCACATGAAGCTGCATCCGGTCTCCGGGCACACGCTTCGTTACAGCACGACTGCGCTGCATGAGACGTTTGGTGCGACCATCGCCGTATGTTTTCAGCTGGTAGCCGAGGAACATGGCTCCCTCGTCAGCTTTCCTGATACCGCTTTTCTCCGCGGACACTTCCAGTTTCAGGGTTTCGGCCAGATACGTTCTGACCTCGGCCATGACACGGCGAGCGTCCTCCTTGCTGCCGATCACGCCGATCACGAAGTCATCGGCGTAGCGACAGTAGCGAAGTCGGCGGTAGTTCGGATCGAACTGATCGACGGACGGCTTTTCGAGCCGTCGCCGCTCCCACTCCCTGATTTCCTCGATCAGCCGGGGAATCTCTTCCTCGTTGCCATTGGCACGCCGTCGATTGATCATATTGCGTCGGATTTGGATCCGCTTTGAGGCTTCAAGGTAGGCGGCACTGCGTCGCCTTCCCTGCCCTTTGTCGAACCGTGCTTTCATCTCTCCCACGAACAGATCGAGTTCATGGAGGTAGACGTTGGCGAGGATCGGCGAGATCACGCCACCTTGCGGGGCTCCACTGAAAGTTTTGTGGAACTTCCAGTCTTCGAGATAGCCGGCCTTGAGCATCCGCCCGATCAGCTGCAACAATCGATCATCATCGATACGCTTGCGCAACAAACCGAGCAGTATGTCGTGGTCGATGTTGTCGTAGTATCCGGCGATATCGACCTCGACCAGCCATTTCATGCCATGCCATGTGCGCCTGATTTCAGTCAGGGCCGTGTGACATGACCGCCCCCGGCGGAAGCCGTGCGATTGTTCCGAGAAGACCGGCTCGTAGACATGTTCGAGCAGAATCTTCACAGCCGCCTGCACCAGCTTGTCGTCGGCAGTGGGAATGCCCAACGGGCGTTTCTTCCCGTTGGCTTTGGGGATGTATTGCCTGCGCGCCGGAGAGAAACGATACGATCCATCCAGAACGGACGCCATTACCTCCTGCATCCTTTCAAGCGAGAAGCCATCGAGGGTGTTTTGGGGGTCGACGCCCGGTGTCAGTGCTCCTTTGTTGGGAGCGATCTGCTCATAAGCCCTTTCCCATATGGTCGGAGCCGAAAGCAGCCTGAACAGGCCGTTGATACGTTTTCCCTGACGAGACAGGTCGATGATCGAGTCCAGTCTCTTCTCTACGGTGTGCGGTTGCATCAGCAAACCTCCGTCATGAAGTTGAAAGACCCAGCAAACGCGCCGCCCTTCACCCGTGCAGTGGAGATTCCCCGTCCGGTTGCCCGGTCGGTTTCACCCGTGCACGTCCATCCTTGGATGGCTGTCCCGGGCATTACCCCGGGCGTTTGGCTACTATGGCGGCTCCGTCGCCCTACGGGACAT
>NZ_QGGH01000011.1 GCF_003148495.1 Mesorhizobium loti | reverse complement strand
GCCGTGCCGATCGCCATCTTCGGCCACGTCACGCCGTTGATCGCGGCGGTGGCGATGTCCGCCTCATCGCTGCTGGTGATCGGAAACGGGCTGCGGCTGCAGGGCTTTATGCTCGCCGAGCTGACGAGGGCTTCTTCGGCAACGCATTCTGGCATTCACCCATCAGCGCGGTCATCATGACGATACTCGTCTACCTCATGCCAGTCGCCCTATTTCTTGGCGCACTGGGGCTGACTGGCTTTCTGTGGGCATTGAAGAGTGGCCAATATGAGGATCTTGACGGAGCCGCTGAGCGCATCCTCCGGGACGACAAGCCGGAACGCTGAGCCAGACCGCTGTTCCCGACGCTGTGCTGACGCCGACTCGGAATAACGAATGAAGCTCCACAACCAATTAAGCCGCTTGACGTAGATTTGTGAAAAGCCCCTGTCCCTCGAAGGACTGCGTCGCCGGTTCCGCCCCAACATAGACGCGGCCAATGTCATAACGTACGCAAAGCTGATGTTCATGTTCACGATAGGTGCGGACACGGGGTTGCAGTTACACTTGGTTGGGTTCAACTGCAGGTTTCGTGCTCTCAATTTCGTTCCAGATAATCGGCCCACCAACTGCATCATACTGACGCGCTTTTCCCAGTGCTCCGCCCTGGCGTAAGCGCGCCGAACGTCGTTCTTTTCAATATGGGCCAGCTGTCTCTCTTGCGTCTGGATGCCACTTGCCGCATTCATTCAACAGAGTTGATGCCGTTGCTCGGGAACCGTGAGCCGTTGCTTCTTTCTTGCTGTAACCCATGCGACGCAGGGCGGCGTTAAGGGTATTGTCGGAAATCGGACGAGAACCCGATCGCGCAGTTGGAAACAGCAGCGCCTCGCCCTCGGAAATGTCTCTGAGATCGGTCAGGATTTTGATGGCCTGCCTCGAAAGTGCAACGCGGCGCGGCCGCCGCATTTTCTTGCCTGCTTCCGGGATGGTCCACACCGAGCCTTTGAAGTCGAACTCTTCCCATCCGGCGGCTCGCAACTCGCCCGGGCGGGGAAACAGTAGGCGCAGTTATGCGACGCTAAGTTTCCGGAAATAGCTTAGGAAACAGTTCGTCCAACGTGTCGACCGGGAAGCGTAGCGATACCGGTCCTTTCGGGGTATCGGACGCAAGCAGGCCAAGCTCGAGCACCTCGGTAAACACGCGGCGGGCCGTACGTTCCGGCAAGCCAGCGATACGTGAGGCCTCACCGCGATCGAACTCGCCGCGCAGAAGCGCCTCTTCGAGCAGCCGGAAAGCTTCCGGCTTCAGGTCGTAGCGTTGAACGAACCGCTGCAGGCGCCGGGCAAGTTGGTTCAAATCGAACAGGCTGGACATGAAACTGACCTGGTCGATGCATACGCGTAGAAACCATAAGGTAAAATCTGCCAGCGCCCGCATAGAAAGATTACCGCGGCCGTCGCGATCGCCTTGGCGTGGCATGTCGGCGTGATCCATCATGCGTTTATAGTCGCCGCGGCTTTCCAGACCCCGCGCCAGGCCTCGGGAAATCGACCACAGCCCGTGCGCGGCGATTCCTGCCTCATGGGCCATGGCGTGACTCATCAAGCGACTGACGCGTCCATTGCCGTCTGGGAAGGGATGAATGTAATTGAACCGATGATGCGCGGCCGGAATCGCCAATATCCTAGCCGCTTTGCCCGTACGTTGGAAGCGGTACCGGCTAGCGAAATGCTCCATGAACGCTTCGACGCGATCGCTTGACGGCGGCTGGTGGCGGCCGACAGTGACATCATGTTCAGGCTGTGATCGCCACCGACCCGGAACCATCAAGAATTCTCTGTCTGCGCCGCGAATGCGCAACATCGCCTCATCGGCGTCACGGTAGAATTCCGCATGCAGCCAGCGCAAAAAATCAAGCGAAGCCGGTTCTGGGAGCTGACCCTCCGCTGCCAGGCGATCGATTTCCCCCTGCAGTCGAACATGGGCCGCGGCTTCCACCTGCAGGTTGCGTCGTTCCTGGTCTTTGTCGAATTCGCCGGCGAGGGCGCGTTCGATGTCGCGGGGGCGCGTGTTGTGGCCCTCGATCAGGTTGCTGTAGTAGGTATTCATGATGCGCACGAGATCCGCCAGGTTCGCGGCCGTGCGCGGATGCAGCTTGGCGCCGAGAACCGCCGAGCTTGCTGACAGCTCAGCCAGCGCGTCGGAGATAGGCCCCGCAACGTCTTCCAGGCGCGCCGGCTCGATGCGCTGTACGGTCTCTTCCATAATTGGCCGATGTTAGATCGCGCTAAGTACGTATATGTCAACAGAAATTTTAGCTGAGCGCCCATAACTGGCCGATCATTTGGCCGATGTTAGGCGCTATCTCAGCTTCACCGAGACGGTTGATCGACGACGCCAATGCCGATGCCGATGATGGCCGATAGTCGCTATGCTTAGGGCATTGATAGTATGTACAAATTTGCGATCGGTAGGTCGATTTGGCCGATCGCTTGGCCGAACTTCGCCGGTCGCGCTGACTAGGATATACGACCGGGAAATACAGGCGACTCCAAATGATTTCTCCAGAGATTGCGGAAGCACGCGACGCTGCGACCAGGCTGCGCGAGGACTCGAACGACCCGACAAGAGCAAATACACCTGTAAGCAACGTCTGCCAGTCATAGAGCGCGCCGATGAACGGATTGTGGAATTTCGGTAGCGACTCCGCGCAGCGCTCGAAGAAGCTCTTGGCAAGCGCGTTTTCGCAAATAATGTTCGGCGGATTCACGCTATATAACCTCTGTCTTCTGCTCAGGTGATGCAGTTAGGCAGCGTGGGCAGTTCAGTCAACAATTCTGCGAGGCGTCAGACATGCGGCGGCTCGCCGGCAATATATTCACCGGCGTTGGATGCCGGCAGTTGTAGCTCCGTTGCGTCCTGAAGGCCCAGTACGCGGTCGCTGCCATCAAGAAGCGGTGCCTACGGATCTCCCGCATCGAAGACCTCAATGACGCCTTCGAATTCATATGCATCGTGCTCGACGACAAGCGCGACCGCATCCACCTGTCCTCGTACCGCCGCCGGCTAGACCAGGAGCAGGGCCTCATCTGCATGAGCGAAACGTGGTCGAAGCCGCAGATGTGGGGGCACTATGGCGAAATTTCGCGGGATGGTGCTTGGGTTTGACGTTTCGGAAGGGGACTTCTTCAAGGTCCGTTACCGCAAAACGAGGCCGCGCCTGGTCGACCTCGGACTGTCGTCGTATGCCGAAATAGGGCCTGAGCACCTTAAAGAGTTGGCGCGGATAAAGTCTGACGGTTGGGCGTATGAAGACGAGTGGCGCTGGCTACTGCCACTGGTGAACCCCGAGGTCATCCAAGGCCAGACGCACTACTTCCAGCCATTCGGGCCTGACCTGCGGTTGAAGAAAATCATTGCAGGTCCGAAGTTCCGCGAGCGTTCCTACGAGCAGATGCGGGAGATGGTGAAGGGGATGGGCGTCGAGGTGATGCTGGCACAGGTCGACTTCGCCAAGTTCGAGGTCACCCGTCAACGCAAGCTCAGTTTGTGGCCGCCTGTTCGTCCGCAGACTCCCTAACGGCGGCAAGGCGGTGGCAGTTCGGCTGGTGAGAGTGAAAAGAAGGCAGGCTGCCCGCCCGGGACGTACCTCAACGTCTGATATCACCGCGGTGGCCGGAATGTCATTCTGCATGCTACCCCATTGTGTCTGTCTGAAACGCGCCTCATGTCGGCCGTTGCTATGTGATCGTTGGTTCCTTAGAAGCGGACGTTGCACCTGCCTGAGGCCCGCTCGGGCAACCTATAGTCCAATTTCGCGGTGAGTGGGTATTCTCCCATTCTTATGGGATACTCTGTAAGATGCCGCTCGCGATACGTCCTTTCAGCCACTTGTAGATCTGGTCGGCACCCATCCCGTCTTGTTCGAAGCGCTCCGCAGCTTCCGCACGCCAGACTAGGTCACCGGCCTGACTAAAGGTACGTCTCAGTTGCCGCAATGTCCGCAACGCCTGACCTGCCCATTCCCGAAACTCGTCGATTTCCCATAGCGACACGGTGTGGAGATGCGGAACCGCCCCCGACTTCGCCTTGGTCACCGGCGTGACCAGTACCGGCAGGATAATGGCATTATCGGGCAAAGCAACGTGGTCGCGAATCCAGTTGGGATGCGAGAAGGCCTGTCGCGCCTTGGTAGCGTCCAGCACATCGTTTGTTGCTCCGGCATGATCTTCGAACACGAAACACAGATCATCCGCCGCCCACCAGGGATCCGGCGACGCGTCGACTTCGCGTTTCCCCGCGTGGAAGCCGAGAATCTCGCCTAGGCGTACCTGCGCCTGCTCAAAACCGTTCTTCGAGGCGAGACCTTCCAGAATCTCCCGCTCGCGCTTGTTGAACTCCCGGTCGGTCACGGTGCCGAGCCGCTCCAGCACGCCCTCAACGCGCTCGATCTGTCGCAGCAGACGGGGACTGCGGCCAAGAGGAGCTTCCATGTCCGCGTGATAGCGGGCCAGCTTGACCAACCAAGGCAGATCGGTGGCGGCGCGCTTTGCATGATTAAAATGGCCGCGCGCCTTGACGTCCAGCGAGGCGATGCCGGCGCGTCCTCCATACCAAGCGGCTGAGCCGGCGAGGTAGTGCCACAGCGCTCGATAACCTCGGAGGTCCGGGTCGGTGAGTCCACCCAGCACTCCCTCCGCTGCTTCCACAGCGCCTTCGAAATCGCTCTGCCAGAGCCTGCTCTGAAATTCGATCTCCTGGCCGACAATCGCCTGCAACTCGCCCAGCGCTGGGAAGGGCTGTTGCACTGCCGCCGCCCGCTTGCGAAGGATATCGTTGTTCACCGCATCCCAGCGGGCGTCGTTCGCTAGGAATATCTCGAAATTCTCGATGATGTCGGCCATCGTCGTGCCGACCGACTGCTCGTTGCCGAATTCGAGTTCGGCCTGCAATTCCGGGTGAAGGTGAACGCGTCGCCGCCTGTCGGCGAGATAGTCAGGCAGCTCCTCGCCGGAGACTATCACCGCGGAATAGTCCTGCAGCGACCGCGTGCAGCGGCCGATCGCTTGCAGCACGCGCGTCTGCACCCGATCGTTGAACAGTTGCGACGCCCCCATTCGAAGCATGATGAACCGCTCTTGGAGGTTGGCAGCGCGAGGCAAGCCTTCGATGAACAGCAGACGGCAATCATTGCCCGGAAAGTCGATGCCGTCATAGCGGTTAGCTATCACAGCCACCGCCTGGGGCGTGGTAACGAACGGCTGCTTCGACTCCTCGATGGCCTCTGCGCCGAAGGTCGCGAAGCCAAGATTGGCCTTGACATCCTCTCGGACCGACTCAGCCTGTTGATCGCTGGGCACGAGGACCAGGCTCCGCCCGGCGCGTTGCATCAGCTGGTGGCGCAGCGTCACTACGTCATGGACCTCGAGCGAGCTGTCAGGAAAGATAAAGAACCTGCGCCCAATCCCTTGGCGATCCCAGCCGTCGGGCACTTGGAGGCGCTTGATCCTGCGGCGGCCTGTGAGGCGCTCCAGGTCGCCGCCCGCCCCGAGTGTGGCCGACATAAAGATGCGCTGCCGCGCATTCTGATACGGCGGATGCTGCCATGTCGGTGCCAACAAGGGGCGGATGAGAATTTCGGTCGCCGAAATGTAGAGGTGGCACGCAACGAGATGGCTTCGGATCATCGACCACGCCCACCGAATGTCCAGTTCTTCGGCATGGGCGTCGATCACCGCCGTGAGCTCGTCCTTAATCTCAGCGAAGACGGGCGTGGGCAGCTTATCGACCCAGCGTCGGTCCTCCGGATTGCTGTCCCAACGGCCCGTAAGTCGCGAAAAATCGTGGGCGTCCAGGTGCGGCTGCAGCACTCCACTCAGTGCTTCGAACAGCGCTCGGTGCTGCTGCTTGGTCCGCTGGATGCGGACAGTCCACATCTCACCGATATAGTTCTCGGCGGCATGGGCATCATCTATGATGACGACGTCCGGGTTCGAGAAAAACGGATTGGTGTTGAAAAGCGAGTTGTAGGTCGTCACAGCCACCCGGTCGGCGTTCTGATACTCGGCGCGGGCCTGTGGGTCGTAATCCCGATTGCTTCCCGTAAAGCCGTTCACCGTCAGCCCGTACTGTGTCCGGGCCTGTTCCACTGCCTGGTTCACCAGCTGCTTGGTGGGGCAGAGATAGACTACCCGCTCTTCGAACTTGCGGCGGCGCCACTCGGCAATCATGAGCCCGACCAGAGTTTTTCCGCTCCCCGTTGGAAGCTGCAATGCTACATCCGAGTCAGAGACTGCCTGAGCGGCGTAGCTCCGCATAATCTCGCCCTGATGCAGCAGGACGCCCGGGATCGTACGGCGCGGAAGCGTGAGAAGAATTTCCTCCGGGCTTGTTGGAACAATCTCTGTCGGTGTCGCGCTTTTGAATGCCATTGTTTCCACTCCTACCAATCTGGCCCTTATCTGCTCTTCCGATCGGCCGCCAGAGACAAGGGCGATTCTCCACACACAGAGGAACTACCAGCCCGATGAAAGCCCCCGGCTGGTACCCGATAGATAGTTTATGTCCGATAACCCGCGCTGGGTCGCTGTACGCGTCACCGAGAGAGGCCATGTTACTGCAGCCGGGATTATCCCGATGCTGGTTGATAAACGGACGGCCTCACTTCGAATTCACGTTCCGTTCTGCTAATTGATAAGACTCGAGCGAATCTTGAGGTTGTACCGCACTTGTCGGCGGTTGGCAGAGAGATGGCGATGACTAGGGCTGATGAATGACCCAGGCGGGAGTACTCAGCATTGATAGTTCGACGTTCGCCATGCGGACGTCTTCGCCTGGACGATTGAGATCGCTCCTGATGGACAACTCCGAGCCGGTTCTTCTCTTGGGCGCCGGCGCCTCGATTACCTCCGGGATCCCTGCAGCGGCCAAAACGGTTGAGAAGGCCGCACGGTGGGCATGGTGCAAGGAGAACGGCCGTCACCCGGACGACTTCACCATTCGCCGGTCTGATTATTGGCCCTGGTTGGCCGCCCAGCCTTGGTACAAAACAGAGCTCTCCGCCGCCGATCTCTACCCCGAAGCAATCGACAACCTGCTAGGGGTGAAGAGCGATCGACGCGAGTTCTTTGAAAAGCTCATCAACCCGCCTGAGGTACCGCCCTCGCGCGGCTACGTTGCCTTGACGCAAATCCTGCACCAGGGATGGATATCCACCGTCCTGACAACCAACTTCGATCAATGCCTTGAACGGGCGGCGATTCAGCAGAACCGACCCCACCGACTGGTCAGCATCAGCACGCCGGCTGACTACGTGATGTTCAGCTCCGCGCCGCACGATCCGCAATTGGTCTTCCTGCATGGGTCAGTGAAGCACTACACCGATAGGAACTTGGCCGACGAGGTTCAATCCCTCGACCCATCGCTGGCCGAACGCCTGCGACCTCTGTTTCGCGACCATCCGGTTATCGCGGTCGGTTATCGGGGTGCCGAAGCGTCCGTGATGAAAGACCTTTTCTTGGCACAAGCCATGTCCGGCGGCTTCCTCCACGGCGTCTACTGGTGCGTCTTAGAGGACGATCTGGTCGGCCCTCATTCGCCTTGGGTCGAGCAGTTGGCGGGCGCAATTGGCTCCAACTTCCAGCTCGTACCAATTCGAGGGTTCGACGACCTCTTCGAGAAGGATCTACTGGCCAGCATGATCGCTGCAGGAGCACGGCCAACGCGCCGGCCTTCCGGCTACAGCGTCGGCGGCATGCCCGCAGACATGCGCCCGCTCAATGAGCTTGATGTCTCCGGCTTCGAACAGCCGCTTCTGCAAGCCCGCCTGCGGCAATATGCGGACCGAACCGACCTCTGGAGACCGGGAGACGTTGATGCCGCCTGGGTCGAGGAGATGACCGACCGGCTCGATCTGGTGCGGCCGGTCGGCGGGAGCGTCTGTCCGACGCTCGCGGGTTGGCTACTGTTCTCGCGTAATCCTTCTGTCGAATTCCCTCAAGCCCGGGTCGAGTTCCGTGCGACAGGACCCGGCCACTGGCTGCGGGGCCGCTTCGGCGAGGACATCGAACTTGAGCCGACTTCTCGTGAAGGCGAGTTCACGGTCCGGCGTACGATCACCGGCAATCTTTGGAGCCAACTAGACGATCTTATCGACCTTCTTGCCCTTGTGAACTTCCAGTTCCGGCTGAAGGCCGAGGTTTCGCGTACGGTCAATGCGTACAATGCAATCGCCATCAAGGAGATGCTCGTCAATGCGATCGTGCACCGCGACTACGATCGAGACGAGGCCGTCCAAGTCATCGTTGAGCCAAAATCGATTGCTGTCACGAGCCCTGGCGGCCTTATCGAGGAAATCGCCGTTCTAGTCGGCGGGCAGTCGTTCCAAGACGCGATCGCGGAACGAACCAGCCCGATCAAGGGTTACCGGAATCCCGCCATATCGGACCTTTTCTACGGCGGCGGCCAGATGGACCGGCGGGGATCAGGCCTCTCCGACATGGTCCTCGCCACCGTGAACAACAATGGGTCGGTGTCATTCGGGCCTTCTGCCGACAACGCTCAGTTCACGGTCATGATCGAGGCGCGGCCGGAAGCCGTCGACGAGATCACCAACACCGCATTGCCAATCGCAGAGGAGACCGTCCGCTACTCGTCCAACCTCGTCCCAATCGAGATCATGCCGGCGAAGGTCTGGCACGCCGCCACCAGCGCTGGTTCTAACCGAACCTTCTATCGCGACGCGGAGGGTCTCGCAGTCCCACCGGGCCATGTGAGCGACGGCCGCTTCTATTCTCTCTATGACCTGGAGGGGCTCGCCGAGTCGATGGTCACGCCGTTCGACCCAGGGGAGATCGAGGCCTTGGACTTCGACGAACTCATCCGATTGCCGGGAGGTGAATCGATCGCGCTGAAGCTGCTTCATGAGCTGCTGTTCGAGCACCTGAAGGCCAAGGATCTCCAGATCGAGTATGATCGACGGCGCGCCTACTTCGCGCGCGGCGACGAGCCTGAGCTTAAGGTTAGCTATCAAGGCCGCCTTCGCAAGGCTACCCGAACCGTGGTTAAGGCGCGCACCAAGCGCGAATCCGCCGACATCGTCTACTTCGAGCACAAGGCGGTCAGCTTCTCCGTTCTGCGCTTCGGTAGCGACTGGGCGGTTGTTCTGACCCCCGGGTACGCATTCACCCGGGACGGCGTGCGTAACCCAATCAGTCGGGAGCGAACGAACGCCCTCTCTACACGGCGCGCGGCGCGTGATTTCAATCCGAGCGTTCTGCAGGACGTCTCTTTCTGGCTCGCGGTCCTGTCCGGCGAAACTGAGGGCCTGTTCGCACTTGAGCAACGCCGGGATAACGACCTCACGCGGTTCGCTCCTTCCGTGCTCCTATCCCATCGCACGCCGACGATTTCGTTCAACGTGTCGGCGTTCGACGAGTTGGCCCAGCGCGACTCTGAGATCGACGAGGATCTCCAGAAGTTGGACGCCGAACTGGAAGCGCTTGCGCTTGAGCCTGACGACGAGGACAGAGATGGGTCCCGCCGCGACGCGGATGATCTAGGCCCAAGCGAGCCCGACGATGTCGATTGAGCTAGCCATCGTCGAGTTGTCCCCGCCGCGACTTCAGTTCGGCGGCGCGAGCACACATACCGATCCCAAAATCGGGCTCCTGTCTGCGGGTCCTTTTGACCTTCGGTTCGGGTCGGCTCGGAAGGACAATATTCATGTCGGGGTCATTGGCCCGGCCCAGCAGGTAGCGGCGGCGCGGCGGTGGCTGGAGCGATGCAGTGGGGAAATCCCGATTCTGGGCGAGCCAAGCCTGCTCAAGAAGGCCTTTCCCGGCTTTAAGGAGGCGTTTCATAAACGATTGGTCGCCCCGGACGCGTCCTCGATCGCACTCAGCTCGGATAGCCACGACGAGCTTGCTCGTGCGTTGCAGGGCGACGCCTACCAGGCGTTCCAGCGCGTGGTCGACTTGTACGCTGACGCGCATTTGCGACTCGCGTCCCGTGACCTAAACCGTCCCGACATCGTCCTGATGTGTATCCCCGACGACATCTTCAACAAGGTTAGCTCAGTCGAGCGCAAAGCGACCGAAAGTGAACGCAAGCGCGCCAAGGAGATCCGGCGCGCCCGCCCGAGCAATCAGCTGGACCTGTTCGACACCCTCGATGAGGTCGAGCAGACACCCGAGGATTTCTTGAGACGGGACCTCAGGCTGGCCCTGAAGGCGCGGGCTCTACGGAGCCGATTGCCGATCCAGCTGGTCACAGAAGTCCTGCTCAGCGACACGGCGAGAAACCAAGACCCAGCCACCCGCGCCTGGAATTTTGCCGTCGGCCTCTATTACAAGGCCGGCGGCGTCCCTTGGCGATTACCGCCCACGGGGCCAGAAACCTGCTTCGTCGGCATCAGTTTTCACCACTTTCGCACGACGCGGCGCGCGATTGTCCGGTCCAGCCTTGCTCAGGCCTTCTCGAGTGATGGTGAAGGGTTCGCGATCCGCGGGGAAGGCGTTCCCGTCGAGCCCGAACAGGGTCGGAACGTTCACCTCTCCGAACAGCAGGCGTTCGAGCTGACGCAGAACGTCCTTGCCGAATATGAGCTGCGCACTGGGGGAGCGCCGCTCCGAGTCGTGCTTCACAAGACGTCCTATTTCGATCCCGCCGAACAGACGGGCTTCGCTGCTGCGCTCAAGAACACGCCCATCGTATCGATGGTCACCCTTGTTCCCAGCCTCTTCCGGCTGCTCCGGTACGGCGCCTATCCTCCGAAAGTCGGAACGGTCTGCACAGTCAATAACGACCGATCGTTCCTATTCACTTCCGGGTTCATGCCGGAGCTCGGCACCTACCCAGGACCGCATGTGCCCCAGCCATTCGAAGTTCGCTGTCTTGGCGCCGAGAACGCTGTCGCCGCCGCGCAGGACGTTCTCAACCTCACCCGGATGAACTGGAACACAGCCGACATCAGGGGAAAATGGCCGGTGTCCTTGTCTTTCGCCCGCCGTGTAGGCGGCATTCTGGACGAGTACGGCGACGATGATCTTGCCGAAACCTCGTTCCGCTACTTCGTTTAGACACTACGGGGTTGCACCGTCCGAGTGTCCGCGTTCGCATTTTGGATGTCTGAAGCGACCGGTCCGGTGTCGGCCCAAACCAGCCACGTTCGTCACGGGTTAATCGACCCTTCTTGTGGGACGACGAGACACCGCGGAGGGAATACTAATTTAGTCCTCCTCCTGGTCCTTAGGTTCGCCAGACCATACGAGAGAATACGAAGGAAACGCGTGGCCAACATAACGTATTGATTTCCTGTGGAAAACGATGACCCTCCGGGCCTGCAACATTGGTTGCCCAGTTTCGGTGTTTTCGACGGGGTTCAGTGTGATTTTCGGAGGTTGGAGGTTCGTCTCGTCGTTTGGCGAACCGTCGCTGTTGGCTTCCAAACTAGACCCTCGCGAGGATGTATGGACAGCAGGCTTGCCTCGCGTCCCCCGATTGAGATCACCCGCGAGTTTTTGCTCTCGAGTTCATCCAGATAGTCGGCCCACCATTGCATCATCCTGACGCGCTCTTCCCAGTGCTCTGCCCGGGCGTAGGCGCGCCGAACGTCGTTGTTCTCAATGTGGGCCAGCTGCCGCTCTACGGCGTCCGGGTGCCACTTGCCGCATTCGTTTAGCAAAGTTGATGCCGTTGCTCGAAAGCCGTGCGCGGTAGCTTCTTCTTTGCCATAGCCCATACGGCGAAGGGCGGCGTTAAGCGTGTTGTCGGAAATCGGACGCGAACCCGATCTAACACTAGGAAACAACAGCGATCCACCACCAGAGATTTCTCTAAGTGAGGTCAGGACGCTGACGGCCTGCCTGGAAAGAGGTACGCGGTGCGGCCGTCGCATCTTCATGCGTCCTTCAGGGATGCTCCACACGGAGCTCTCGAAATCGAACTCGTCCCATCCGGCCGCGCGCAGCTCGCCGGGGCGGGGGAACAGCAGGGCCATCAGCCTCAGAGCGGCTCGGGTTGTCGGCTGTCCGTCAAATGCATTAATCGCCCTCAGCAAGCCTCCCAAGGCCTTAGGATCGGTAACCGCGGCACGCGGCGTGACCGTCGGACCGACGAGTGCGCCCCTCAGGGCGATCGTCGGATCTACATCGGCGCGTGCGGTTGCGATTGCATATCGAAACACGCTGCCGATGGTGGAGCGCATTCGCCTTGCCGACTCGTATCGACCGCGAACCTCCACGCTGCGGAGAGCGGCAAGAATTGTGGCCGGATCGATCTCCCGAACGCTTTTGTCCCCAAACGTTGGATAGGCAAAATCGAGCAACCATTTGACCTTGGTGATGGTCCGGTCGGCACGTCCCTCCTTCTTCAGCTTGTCGACATAGTCCTCCGCGATTGAGCGAAAGGTGTCCTCCGCCGAAGTCTTTTGCGACTTACGCTCCTGTGCGGGGTCGATGCCACGTAGGAGGAGACGTTTGGCGGTATCGCGCGCCTCTCGTGCCTCAGCGAGGGAGATGAGGGGATAGCTGCCCAACGCCAGAAGCTTCTGCTTGCCGCCAAAACGATAGGCGAGGCGCCATAGGCGAGATCCGGTAGGCTGCACCCAAAGCTGGAGCCCGCCACCGTCAGACAATTTTACGAGCTTAGAAATGGGTCGGGCATTTCGGCATTTTACGTCGGAAAGGGCCATTTTCGGGACCTCCATTTGGCTGCATCGATACCATCAGGATCTCCAATACCAGCGAAAATACCAGCCCCCCGCCTCGTTGGACCAACTGCGCCGAAATTCCACAAAACCCGACCATCCGCGCTTTGCGCGCCGAAATCAGTAAGGATTTCAGGTAGTTGACGAGATGGAAGCGTAGAGGCTTCGGCGAAAGAGACTGTCGGGAGAAGAGGGGATGGTGCCCAGAGGCGGATTCGAACCACCGACACGCGGATTTTCAGTCCGCTGCTCTACCAACTGAGCTATCTGGGCCTGTTCCGGCAAACGAAAACGCGTTGACCGGATTTCATGAAGGCGCCGTGGGGCGCCCCTTGAAAGCGCGTGGGTTATAGCACGGGAATTCGGCCTGTCCAGCGCCTAGGTGGCGATTTCAGACAGGAAAAGCGATGCCGTGCAATACCCCGGTTTCCATGCTGCTTGCATGGCCGGAATGGCGCACGGCATGGCACGATCCGGCCTTCGTCACCCTTGCCCGCGTCGCTGTTGCGGGCTCAAATGCCATGTCACGGCTTTTAGCCGGCGATCGAGGCACAGCAATGCTTTCGCGGCACCAGGCGCGCCGCAAGTAGTCATCGCCTATCTGGCGCCGGTCACGCCTCTGCGAAAATCGGAGGGCGACATGCCAGCCAGCTTGCGGAACGACTTGTTGAAGGCGCTGAGCGAACCGAAGCCGGAATCCATGGCGACGCGCAGCACATTGGCGTCCTGATGCATCAAAAGCGCCTGCGCGTAGCTCAACCGCAGCAGGTTGACATATTCGTTGAGCGTCATGCCGGTGGATTTCTTGAACAGGCTCATGGCGTATTTGGGGTGAATGTCGGCGGCGGCAGCGATGTTCACGCAATCGATGTCGTAGAGGAAGTTCTCGGCGATGAAATCGCACATGCGCCCGACATTGCGCGACGATTGCTGGTCGAAGGGGCTGCCCGCCTCCTGCCCGGGCGCGGTTTCGGGCACGAGCCGGTAGGGCTCGAACCGCACCCGCTCCAACCTGAGCAGCAATTCGTTGACGGCGTGTTCCGCCTTGGCCTGGTCGCCGGACCGTGCGTAGCGGTTCCAGCGCTCGAAATTATGGTTGTCGGACTGGTCGGTGGCGCCGGTCACCAGCGTGGCGCCCGTCATCAGCCGGTGCCTTATGTCCGTTGGCAGGTGCAGGCGAAAAAAATGCACCAGCGGCAGATGCGCTCCGGCATAGATGGCGTCGTCGGACAAATCGTCCATCTGGTGCGGCAGGCCACCCCAGAACAGGCACATCTCGCCGGCCGAAAGCGAAATCTCGTGGTCGTTCATGCGGTAATGCACGCTGCCGCGCACGATGAAATTCACCTCGACCTGGGCGTGCCAATGTGGCTTGAGCATCACCAGGGGATTGGTGTGAAACATCTGCAGGAGCAGTGGCAGGCCTTCCACGCTGCTGGCGCCAGGCTGGTAAAACGGCCGCTCAGGCATCTTACTTTCCGCCAATTTCATATTCCCTTTGACGGCGACAGGCCCTGCCCACTGCATAGTCTAGCCACGCTCACAGTGAGAGAGCAAATGAAATGGGAGGATTTCTATGCGCATCACAATGACCTGCGCCGCGCTCGCGCTTGCCCTGGGCTCAGCCCCGGCCTTTGCGCAATCCGGCGAAATCACCATCTGGAGCTGGAACGTCGCGGCTTCGTCGCTGAAGGCGACCATTGCCGGCTTCAACAAGCAATTTCCCGACGTCAAGGTCACGGTCCAGGATCTCGGCAACCAGCCGACCTACGACAAGTCGATTGCCGGCTGCGCCGCCGGCGGCGTCGGCCTGCCGGACATAGTCACCATCGAGAACGGTGAGGCCGAGAATTACTGGAGCCAGTTCCCCGACTGTTTCGTCGACCTGCATACGCTGGGCTACACTGCCGAGGACCAGGCGAAATTCCCCGACTTCAAACGCACCGAACTCGAAGTCGGCGACAAGGCCTACTCGATGCCGTGGGATTCGGGCCCGGTCGCCGCCTTCTATCGCCGCGACTTCTACGAAAAGGCTGGCGTCGATCCGGCGTCGATCAAGACCTGGGATGATTTCATCGCCGCCGGCAAGAAGATCCAGGCCGCCAACCCGGGCGTCACGATGACCAACGCCGATTTCAACGGCGACTCGGAATTCTTCCGCATGATCTCCAACGAGCAGGGCTGCGCCTATTTCGCCGCCGATGGCCAGTCGATCACGGTCAACCAGCCCAAATGCGTCGACGCCATGACCAAGGTCAAGGAGATGAAGGACGCCGGCATCATCTCGTCGGCGGACTGGGGCACCAAGATCACCAACAACACCGCCGGCACCGTCGCCACCCAGATCTATGGTGGCTGGTATGAAGGCACCATCCGCACCGAATCGGCCGGTGAAAACGGCAAATGGGGCGTCTATCTGATGCCGAGTCTCACTGCCGACGGTCCGCGCGCCGCCAATCTCGGTGGTTCTTCGCTGGCCATTACATCGGCGTCCAAGAACAAGGAGGCTGCCTACGCCTATCTGAAATACACGCTCGGAACCAATGAAGGCCAGATCACGATGCTGAAGGAGTTCGGCCTGGTGCCGTCGCTGGTGTCGGCGCTCAATGACCCCTATGTCTCGCAAGGCTTGCCCTACTGGGGCGGCCAGGCGGTGTGGAAGGACATTCTGGGCACCTTGCCCAAGGTTGTTCCGAGCCGCGGCACGCCGTTCCAGAGCGATGCCGAAATCATCGTCCGTGCCGTGCAGACCAAATATCTGGGCGGCGGCTATCCGGACGCCAAGGCGGCGCTCGACGACGCCGCAAGCCAGATCGCGGCGGCGACCGGATTGCCCGTCAAGTCATGACCTCCCAAGCCGGGTCCGGGGCAGGCGCTTGCGCCGCCCGGACCCGATCTCGCGCGCTCCTTGCGGGGCGTGTGATGGCTTGCATTTTCTGACAAACCGGCTCCGCTGCTGCGGGGGCATAGAATGAAACGTCGACGGATAAAGGAGGAGGAGGAAGATGCGCAACCGCAACGCCACGGCCTATCGCTTCCTCACGCCCTATCTGCTGATCTTTGCAGTCTTCTGGGTGTGGCCGATCATCAGCTCCTTCATGATCTCCTTCCAGGCGACGCGCACCGTGCCGTGGCGGTTCGCGCCAGGCTTCAACTGGGGGCGATTGATCGGCGATCCGGCCTTCTTCAACGCGCTGAAGAACACGCTGCTCATCCTAGTCATCCAGGTGCCGGTGATGATCTCGCTGGCGCTCGTCATGGCAGTGCTTTTGAACTCGCCGTTGCTCAAGGCGCGCGGCCTCTATCGCTTTGCCTTCTTCGCCCCGGTGGTGGTCGGCGAAGTTGCCTACTCGGCGGTGTTCCGGCTGATGTTCAACCTCGATTTCGGCATCATCAACAAGCTCCTGAACAGCGTCGGCCTGCCCAAGATCGACTGGTTTTCCAACGTCACGCCGGCCATGGCGCTGATCATGATCGCGGTGACCTGGCGCTGGGCCGGTTACAACGCCATCATCCTGCTCGCCGGCATGCAGTCCATTCCCGAAGATGTCTACGAGGCGGCGACGCTCGACCGTGTCAGCAAGCTCAAGCAGTTCTTCTACATCACCCTGCCGCTGCTGAAGCCGGTCATCGTGTTCTGCCTCGTGCTGTCGATCATCGGCACCATGCAGCTGTTCACCGAGCCGTTCCTGATCACCGAACGCGGCGGGCCGGGCGGCGGCACGGAGACGCTTGGCCTGCTGCTTTACCGCCAGGGTTTTCGGTCGCTCAACTTCGGCTACGCTTCGGCCGTCGCCTACACCATGGCCGGGCTGGCGATCGCCATCACGCTGGCGCAGCTGTGGCTGACGAGGGAACCGAAATGAGTTCGCGCTCCTCCGCCCGGCTGGGACGCAGCATCGCGCTGCATCTGTTCCTGACGCCGCTGGCGCTGATCTGGCTGTTTCCGCTGTGGATGATGGTGGTGTTCTCCACCATGCCGGACAACGGCATCTTCAGCCCCGGCATCGAGCTTTTGCCGCACGGCAATTTCGTCGACAATTTCAACAATCTGCAGCGTGACACCAATTTCGTCGGCGCCATCGGCATTTCGGTCTCGGTGGCGGTGACCTACACTGTCCTGTCGGTGCTGCTGACGTCGATGGCCGGCTGGGCGCTGGCCCGCTACCAGTTTTTCGGCAAGGGCGTGGTTGTCGCCATCATCCTGGGCACCATCACGCTCCCCTATGCGGTCGTGCTGATCCCGCAATTCATCATGGTGGCGCGCGACTTCAAGCTCGCCAACACCTGGGTGGCGCTGATCGTGCCGCCGCTGTTCAACTCGCTCGGCGTGCTGTTCATGCGGCAGAGTTTTTCGATGATGCCGGACGACCTCTTCGACGCGGCGCGCGTCGAAGGCGTCAAGGAATGGCGCATCTTCCTTTTCGTCGCGCTGCCTTTGGCGCGGCCGATGCTTGCCGCACTTGCCATCATCCTGTTCCTCGCCTCCTGGAACAATTATCTGTGGCCGCTTTTGATCAACAGCCAGCCCGGTTCGATGACAGCGCCGGTGGCGCTAGGCACGCTGATCGGCCTCACCAAGGTGTCATGGGGCGGCATCATGGCGGGCGCGGTGATGCTGACGGTGCCGATGCTCGTCGTCTTCGTGCTGCTGCAGCGCCATTTCATCGCCGGCATCGCCGCCGGCGCGGTCAAGTAAACAGGATCAGCATGGCAACTGTCACGCTCAACAATGTCGTCAAGCGCTTCGGTGTCTTCGAGGTCGTCCACGGTGCCAGCATCGACATCAAGGACGGCGAATTCGTTGTCTTCGTCGGCCCTTCCGGCTGCGGAAAATCGACGCTGCTCAGGATGATCGCCGGGCTTGAGGACATCAGCGGCGGTGAGCTCGCCATCGGCGGCAAGGTGGTGAACGATGTCGAGCCGGCCGACCGCGGCATCGCCATGGTCTTCCAGTCCTACGCACTCTATCCGCACATGACCGTCGAACAGAATCTGAGCTTCGGGCTGCGAATGACCGGCAACCCGAAGGCCAACACCGACCGGCGTGTCAAGCGGGCCTCCGAAATTCTGCGCATCGACGAGTTGATGAAGCGTCGCCCCAAGCAATTGTCGGGTGGCCAGCGCCAGCGCGTCGCCATAGGTCGCGCCATCGTGCGCGAGCCGCAGGTCTTCCTGTTCGACGAGCCACTGAGCAATCTCGACGCTGAGCTCAGGGTGCAGATGCGCGTCGAGATATCGCGCCTCCACAAGGAGCTCGGCACGACAATGATCTATGTCACGCACGACCAGACCGAGGCGATGACGCTAGCCGACAGGATCGTCGTGCTGCGCGCCGGCCATGTCGAGCAGATCGGCCGGCCGCTCGATCTCTACGACAATCCCGACAATCAGTTCGTGGCGGGCTTTGTCGGTTCGCCGAAGATGAACTTCATCAACGGCCGTATTGTCGGGCACGATGCGCGTGGTGTCGTGGTCGAGCTGGCGGGTCAGGAGAAGACCCGTATCGTGCAACCGCTGACGGGCGCCGCACCCGAAGCAGGCGGCCCAAAAATCGGAAGCAAGGTCATTGTCGGTGTGCGGCCTGAACATTTCGGCAATGCCGGAGAGGGCGACACCGACCTTGTGGTTGCCATCGACGTGGTTGAGCACCTGGGCGGCACAAGTTTCCTCTATGCCAGAACGGCCAACGGCGACGACGTGGTGATCCAGCGCGACGCGGCAAAGGTCCCTGACACGCCCGAGATTACCGTTTCCATCCGCAAATCCTACCTGTTCGACGAAAAAGGGCTGCGGCTGCGCTGACCGCCGGCCCTTTCCAGCCTTCAAGGAGAATGACAATGAACGCAACCACGCCCATTCGCTGGGGCATTCTCGGCCCGGGCAGCATCGCCCAGTCCTTTGCCGGTGGCGTGGCCGCTTCGCGCACTGGAAAACTGGTCGCCATCGGCGCGCGAAATCCCGGCAAGCCCGGCCTCGCCGAGAGTTTTCCCGGTGCCCGCATCCTCGACGGCTACGACGCGCTACTCGCCGATCCCGACATCGACGCCGTCTACATTTCGATACCGCATCCCGGTCATGCGCAATGGGCGATCAAGGCGGCGGAAGCGGGAAAGCATGTGCTGTGCGAAAAGCCGCTTGCGCTGACCGCCTTCGAGGCCGACGCCATGATCCATGCCGCGCGCAAGGCCGGCACGTTCCTCGGCGAAGCCTTCATGTACCGGCTGCATCCGCAGACGCTGAAGCTGGTGGAACTGATCAGATCGGGCGTCATTGGCGAGGTCCACATGATCAAGTCGAGCTTCGGCTTCGCCATGCCGCGCTTCATGCCGGAGCACCGGCTCTATGCCAACGATCTCGCCGGTGGCGGCATCCTGGACGTCGGCGGCTATCCGGTTTCGATGGTCCGGCTTATTGCCGGGGCGGCTGTGGGACTTCCCTTCGCCGAGCCGGACAAGGTGGTCGGCACCGCCCACCTTGGCCAGTCCGGCGTCGACGAATGGGCCTCGGCGCTGCTGCATTTTCCCGGCGGCATCGTCGCCGAGGTCTCCTGCAGCATCTCGCTCAACCAGGACAATGTCTTGCGCATCCTGGGCACCAAAGGCCGCATCGAAGTGCCGGACTTCTGGTTCGCCGGCGGCAACCGTGATGTCGGCCTCGGCCAGATCGACGTGATCGCATCCGATGGCGCGCGCGAGACCATCAGCGTCAACGAGAAGCGCCATGTCTATTCCTTCGAGGTCGATGCAGCCGGTGAGGCCATCCGCGCCGGGCGGCAGGAATTCGCCTGGCCGGGCATGGCGTGGGCGGAAAGCCTCGGCACCTTGCGTGTGCTGGACAGATGGCGGGCGGCAGCCGGCCTCGAATACGGGATCGAGAAGGCCCAACAACGCGTCAACACCATCTCCGGCCGGCCTTTGCAATCGGGCGGCACGGCGATCGCCAAGCGCACGATCCCTGGCCTGTCGAAGCCGGCGTCGGTGGTGGCGCTCGGCTTTGAGGATTTCCGCACCTTCTCCTCAGGCTCGATCCTGCTCGATGCCTTTTTCGAGGCCGGCGGCAATCTCCTCGATACCGGCTATGTCTACGGCGCCGGTTACACCGAGAAGCTGCTTGGCGAGTGGTTGAAAAACCGCGGCGTGCGCGCGCAATCGGTGGTCATCGCCAAGGGCGCGCATTCGCCGCTCTGCTACCCCGATGTGATCGGCAAGCAGCTCGACCAGTCGCTCGAGCGCCTGCAGACCGATCATGTCGACGTCTATTTCATGCACCGCGACAATCCGGATGTGCCGGTAGGCGAATTCGTCGATGCGATGGATCGCGAGGTGAAGGCTGGGCGTATCCGCGGCCCGTTCGGCGGCTCGAACTGGACGATGGAACGCATGGATGAGGCAATTGCCTACGCCGAACGCACCGGCAAGCAAAAGCCTGGAGCGCTATCCAACAATTTCTCGCTGGCCGAAATGCTGGAGCCGATCTGGGCAGGCTGCGTCACTGCGTCCAGCGATGCCTGGAAGACCTGGCTGACCGCCCGGCAGATGCCGAACTTCGCCTGGTCAAGCCAGGGGCGTGGCTTCTTCACCGATCGCGCCGGGCGCGACAAGCGCGACAATGAGGAACTGGTGCGGGTGTGGTACTCGGAGCGGAATTTCGGCCGCCGCGACAGGGCGATCGAACTTGCCGCGAGACTGGGCAAGAGCCCGATCCATATTGCGCTGGCCTATGTGCTCGATCAGCCATTCCCCTCCATCCCGCTGATCGGCCCCCGCACGCTGGACGAACTCGATGACAGTCTGCGTGCCCTCGACATCACGCTTTCGCGGGTCGATCTCGAATGGCTGGACGGCGGCAGCCTGCACGCTGCCTAGTTAACTGCCTGTTTAACGGCGCCGGTGTCAGGTCTCGTCATCGAAGGCCCTGACGCCGCGCCGCGCCGGAGTTCTCAAATTGGCATACATGCCGGTCGTGCGGAATTGGCTCGGCGTGATGCCGTAGCAGCGGCGAAAGACCTTCGAGAAATAGTTGGCGTCCTCGAAACCGCACAGGATGGCGACTTCCTTCACCGGCAGGAAATCCGCCTTGGTCAGCAGCTTTGCCGCCCGTTGCAGGCGCTGCTGCAGCACGAACTCGGCAGGCGGCAGGCCTTCGCTTTCGGCGAAGCAGCGTGAGAAATGGGCCCGGCTGAGGCCACTGATCTGAACCAGGTCCGCCACCGGCAGCGGCCTGTCGAGATTGGCATTGATGTGATCGATGACCGGCTGCATGGCGCTCTGTTTTTCGGCAAAGGCATGTGAGCCGAAGACATCGTCATAGAGCGCCATCGCGGCCTCGTAGGCTATCGCCGAAGCAGCCCCCGGCGAAGCGGCCCCTTTGATCAGACGCAGGCTGCAATCGGCAAGATGATCGATCGTCGCCGGCTGCAGCCGAAATACCGGACCCGAGACGCTGAGGATCGACTTGTGGATGCGCAGCGCCTCCTCGCCGTTCATCGAAATCCAGAAATATTCCCAGCGCTCGTCCCCGGCCAGCCAGTAGCGGTGGTTGTGCGGCACCAGCACCAGCAAGGTGTCGTTCTTCTGCAGGCGGTAGTTGCGGTTCTCGTAGCGCAGCCGGCCGGTTCCGCTGATCGTGTGCTGGAGCACGGTGAACGGCGTCTGGCCGCGCTTGCGCCCATCCCAGTCGTAGATTTCGTCCTCGCGCACTTCATAGCCCGTGCTCGTCGGCATGGCGTGCAGGCGCTGGCGGCCGCGCGGCAGCGAGATCGTGCGCATGGACTGTCCGTTGGCGATCAAATCTTGCAGCATAAAATTACCCTTGAAAGCATAATCCTTCTCTGGTCGCGCTCGCGAATAAGCGCATAATCCCCGTCGAAAAGCGAGAGAGATCCGCAGTCGAGGAGCGGACAGGGAGGTTGGCGAGCCGGATTCCGGCTTGTCCTGCATACATGCGGCGGCATGTGGCTACAGCTTCCCATTGTCATTCCTTGTCTGCCATGTGAACGGAATGAGGTGCGGCTGATGAGTTTCAAAATCGCTATCATCGGTGCCGGCAGCGTCGGCTTCACCAAGAAATTGTTCACCGACATCCTCTGCGTGCCCGAATTCACCGACATCGAATTCGCGCTGACCGACGTCAGCGAGCACAACCTTCAGATGATCAAGGCGATCCTCGACAGGATCGTCGAAGCGAACAGATTGCCGACCAGGGTGACGGCGACCACCGACCGCCGCAGGGCGCTTGAAGGCGCACGTTACGTCATCAGCTGCGTGCGGGTCGGAGGTCTCGAAGCCTATGCCGACGATATCCGCATTCCCCTGAAATACGGCATCGACCAGTGTGTCGGCGACACGATCTGCGCCGGCGGCATCCTCTATGGCCAGCGCAACATCCCGGTGATCCTGGATTTCTGCAAGGACATGCGCGAGGTCGCCGAGACCAACGTCAAATTCCTGAACTACGCCAATCCGATGGCGATGAACACCTGGGCAGCGATCGAATACGGCAAGGTCGACACTGTCGGGCTCTGCCACGGCGTCCAGCACGGTGCCGAGCAGATCGCCGAGGTGCTGGGCGCGAAGTCCACGCAGGAGCTCGACTATGTCTGTTCCGGCATCAACCACCAGACCTGGTTCATCGACCTGCGCCTCAACGGCCGCCCCATCGGCAAGGACGAACTGGTGGCCGCCTTCGAGGCGCATCCGGTCTATTCGCAGCAGGAGAAATTGCGCATCGATGTCCTGAAGCGCTTCGGCGTCTATTCGACCGAAAGCAACGGCCATCTTTCCGAATATCTGCCCTGGTACCGCAAACGCCCCGACGAGATCACGCGCTGGATCGATATGTCCGACTGGATCCACGGCGAGACGGGCGGCTATCTCCGCCACTCCACCGAAACCCGCAACTGGTTCGAGACGGAATATCCGCAGTTCCTCCAAGCGGCGTCACAGCCGATCGATCCCGGGAAGCGCTCCAACGAGCATGCCAGCCACATACTGGAGGCGCTGGAGACCAACCGCGTCTATCGCGGCCACTTCAACGTCAGGAACAATGGCGTGATCACCAACCTGCCGCAGGATGCCATCGTCGAGTCGCCCGGCTTCGTCGACCGCTTCGGCATCAACATGGCCGCCGGCATCACGCTGCCGGAAGCCTGCGCCGCCACCTGCATCGCCTCGATCAACGTCCAGCGCATGTCGGTGCATGCCGCGATATCAGGCGACATCGATCTGCTGAAGCTCGCCGTGCTGCATGATCCCCTGGTCGGCGCGGTTTCGACCCCGGAGGAGGTCTGGCAGATGGTCGATGAAATGGTCGTCGCCCAGGCGGCCTGGCTGCCGCAATATGCCCATGCGGTTCCGGCCGCCAGGGAGCGGCTGTCGACATCGGCGGTGAAGACCCGCGAGTGGGCGGGCGCCGCACGGCGCAGCGTTCGCTCGATCGAGGAATTGCGCGCCGAAAAAGCCGCGCTGAAACAAGCCGGCTGAAACGGGCCGGCTGGAAACCTCATGCGGTGATGGTGGATCTACGGGAGGCGGATCCACTGCCACGAAGCCGTTTTGAGTTCGAGGAGAAGCGGAGCAGGTGCAAACGCTCCGGAACAAACAAGAGGGAGAGAGACAGTGAGGAATTTACGCAATATCGGCCTTGCTGCCGGACTGGCGCTGAGCGTCTCGGTTTCGGCACTCAGTGCATACGCTTCCGAGCCGACGGTTCCGCCGGCGCCGACACCGTTCCCCGCCGAGGGCAAGATCAACTATGTCGCGCGCGATTCCATTCTGGAGTTCAAGGCGCTGCCGCAATATCACGAGCCCGACTGGGTCACCGAGAAATACGTCAAGACCGGCAAGCTGCCGCCGGTGAAAGACAGGCTGCCGAAAGAACCGCTGGTTTTCAAGACGGGCAACATGCAGGACGGCATCGGCGTCTATGGCGATACGATGCGCCATGTCATCGGCGGGCGGCCGGAAGGCTGGAACTACGGCGCCGGCCAGACGCAAGGCTGGGGCGGCATCGACATCGGCCTTTCCGAATGCCTGACGCGCACCGCGCCGCTGTTCCAGGTCGAGGCGAAGGACACCGAGCCGCTGCCGAACCTGGCCAGGAGCTGGGACTGGTCGAGCGATGGCCACAAGCTCACCATGCATCTGGTCGAAGGGGCGAAGTGGTCGGACGGCGTTGCCTTCAACGCCGACGATGTCATGTTCTATTGGGACGACGAGGTCGTTGATCCCAATGTCTCGCCGCTGAACGGTGCCACACAGGAAACCTTCGGTGTCGGCACGACGCTGAAGAAGATCGACGACTACACCGTCGAGTGGACCTTCAAGGAGGCGTTTCCGAAACAATATCTCTATGCGATGGCCTACGGCACCTTCTGTCCCGGTCCCGCGCACATATTGAAGCCGCAGCATCCGAAATATTCGAAGAACACCTACGACCAGTTTAAGAACGCCTTTCCGCCGGAATTCATGAACATGCCGGTGATGGGCGCCTGGGTGCCGGTCGAGTACCGGCCGGACGACATCATCGTCATGCGCCGCAACCCCTACTATTGGAAGGTCGACGAGAAGGGCAACCAGCTGCCTTACCTCAACGAGCTGCAATACAAGCTGTCGACCTGGGCCGACCGCGACGTCCAGGCGGTTGCCGGCTCGGCCGACTTCTCCAATCTGGAGCAGCCGGAAAACTTCGTCGCCTCGCTGAAGCGCGCTGCGGAGGCAAATGCGCCCGCACGCCTGGCCTTTGGCCCGCGGCTCATCGGTTACAATCTGCGCATGAATTTTTCCGCCAATGGCTGGGGCAACCCGGACGAACGCGGGCAAGCTGTGCGCGAGCTGAACCGCAACGAGGACTTCCGCAAGGCCGTCACCATGGCGCTCGACCGCAAGGCGCTCGGCGACTCGCTGGTCAAGGGTCCGTTCACCGCCATCTATGCCGGCGGCCTGTCGTCAGGCACCAGTTTCTATGACCGCGATTCGACCGTCTACTACCCCTTCGACCTCGAGGGCGCCAAGGCGGAGCTCGCCAAGGCCGGCCTCAAGGATACGGACGGCGACGGTTTCGTGAACTTCCCGGCCGGCACCGCCGGCGGCAAGAACGTCGAGGTCGTGATGCTGGTCAACAACGACTACACAACCGACAAGAGCCTTGCCGAAGGCGTCGTCGCCCAGATGGAAAAGCTCGGAATTCGGGTCGTGCTCAACGGGCTCAACGGCACCCAGCGCGACGCCTCGCAATATTCCGGCCGCTTCGACTGGCTGGTCCGGCGCAACGACCAGGAACTGACATCGGTGGTGCAGAACACCGAGCAACTCGCTCCCGTTGGTCCGAAGACCAGCTGGAACCACCGCGCGCCCGAAAGCGGCGAGGTAGACTTGATGCCTTTCGAAAAGGACCTCGTCGATATCGTCAACAAGTTCGTCTCGTCCGAGGACAATGACCAGCGCGCGAGCTTGATGAAGCAGTTCCAGAAGATTTCGACGGAACACGTCTACAATGTCGGCCTGACGGAATATCCTGGCGCGCTGATCATCAACAAGCGCTTCTCGAACATTCCGCAAGGCACGCCGATCTTCATGTTCAACTGGGCCGAGGATTCAATCATCCGCGAACGGGTCTTTGTCGCCGCCGACAAGCAGGCGAAATACGAATTGTTCCCTGAGGAGCTTCCCGGCAAACCCGGAGACAAAGGCCCGATGGACTAGGAGCCCGATGAGATGAATTAGGTTTACCTCCCTGACCAAGAGAACTCCGGCCGCGCCGCTGGCGCGGTCGGACAAAACCAACCTCCGGACGCAACCAAAAGGCGCGATCGGCGAGACAAGGAAGCGGACCGTCCATGCTGCGATTCCTGCTCACGCGCATAGCGTCGGCAATACCGGTCCTCGCCATTCTGAGCCTGGTCACCTTTGCCATCATCCAGGCGCCGCCGGGCGACTATGCCGACTACATCCGCTCGCAGCTGATCAACCAGGGTGGAGCCTCCTTCGCCGAGGCCGACGCGCAGGCCAAGGCCTATCGCATCGAGCATGGCCTCGATAAGCCACTGCCCGTGCAGTATCTCAACTGGATCGGCGGCATCATCAACCGCGGCGATTTCGGCTACAGCCTTTACTACAACAAGCCGGTCGCCGATGTGGTCGGCGAGCGCCTGCCGCGCACGCTCATTCTGGCGCTCGTCTGCCATCTGCTGGCCTCGGTGCTCGGCATCACATTCGGCATATGGGCGGCGACCCGGCAATACACCTGGATCGACTCGACGCTGTCGGCCATCTCCTTCCTCGGCATGACGGTGCCGCGCTTCCTGATGGCGCTGATCATCGTCTATCTCATGGTCTTCCAGTTCAACGTGTCGGAGATAGGCAGCTTCTTCTCGCCGCAATATGGCGGCGCTCCGTGGTCGTGGGCCAAATTCGTCGACCTGGTCAGGCATGTCTGGCCGGTCGTGGCGATCGCCACCTTCGGCGGGCTTGCCTACAATATGCGCGTCATGCGCGGCAATCTGCTCGACACGCTGAACGCGCAATATGTCGAGACGGCCAGGGCCAAGGGGCTGACCGGCGCCGCCGTCGTCATGCGCCATGCCGTGCCCAACGCGCTGCACCCGCTCGTCATGTATCAGGGCGTGGTGCTGCCCTACATGCTCACCGGCGAGATCGAGACGGCGATCATCTTCGCGCTGCCGACCGTCGGCCCGGCAATCGTCGGTTCCATGGCTGTCGGCGACGTCTATGTCACCGCCACCTTCATGATGGTCCTGTCGGCGACGCTGATCGTCGGCAACATCATCGCCGACATGCTGCTCGTCCTGCTCGATCCGCGAGTGCGCCAGTTCGGGGAGGGTTAGATGTTGGCGCGCGATCCATCACCGCCACCGCTGCCGGCCGAAGGTCCCATCGTAGCCAAACCGGCGCGCGGCAATGAGAGCTACATCGCGCTGGTCTGGCGCCGGCTGAAGCGCTCCTGGACTGGCATGGCTGGGCTTTGGCTCGTCGTGCTGCTGCTGGTCATGGCCGTATTTGCCGAGTTCATGGCGCCAATGGACCCCAAGGTCACGGATGTCGGTTTCGCTCCGCCGCAGTTGCCTGTTTTCCATGACAAGGACGGCGGTTTCGTCGCGCGGCCGAGGGTCTATGCGCTGGCCGATTCGGCGGACCTCGATCCGGTCACCTTCCAGCCGGTCGTTGGCCCCGACTATGACCATCCAAGGCTGCTCGGTTTCTTCGTCCATGGCGCGCCCTACAAGCTCTTCGGGCTCTTGCCGGCGGACTTGCATCTGTTCGGCTCGCTGGACGGCCAGCCTGTGCATTTCCTCGGCACCGACAAGTTCGGCCGTGACGTGCTGTCGCGCGCCATCCACGGCTCGCGCGTCTCGCTGATGATCGCGCTGACGGTCGTCTTCATCATCACCGTCATCGGCACCACCGTCGGCATGGTCTCCGGTTATTTCGGCGGCAGGTTCGATGTCTGGATGCAACGCTTCGTCGAACTGGTGCTCGCCTTCCCGCAGCTGCCGCTCTATCTGGCGCTGACGACGCTGATCCCGGTCACCGCTCCCACCAACGTCTTCCTGGCTTTCGTCATCATCGTCATGTCGGCGTTGGGCTGGGCGCAGATGTCACGCGAGGTGCGCGGCAAGACGCTGGCGCTGGCGCGGATCGAGTATGTGCGCGCCGCCATGGCGGTCGGCGCCACCGACCGGCGCATCATCATGCAGCACATCTTCCCCAATGTGATGAGCCATGTGATAGTCGCCGTGACGCTGGCGATCCCGACGGTGGTGCTGCTCGAATCCTTCCTCGGTTTCCTCGGCTTCGCCGTCAAGCCGCCGCTGATCTCGTGGGGCCTCATGCTGCAGGACACCGCGACCTATTCCGTCATCGGCACCTATCCCTGGATACTGTCGCCAGTCGGCTTCGTGCTCGTCACCGTCTTTGCCTTCAACGCGCTGGGCGACGGCCTGCGCGACGCCGTCGATCCCTATTGAGGTGGCACAGATGTCCGTCGCGCTCGCCGAATCCTTCGCACCGATCGTCCGCCACGACCATGACGGGCGCCAGGACCAGCCCATCATCGACGCCCGCAATGTCGCGGTGGCCTTCAAGGTCGAGCATGGCGTCGTTGAGGCGGTCAAGGACATCTCGTTCCAGCTCTATCGCGGCGAGACGATAGCGATCGTCGGCGAATCCGGTTCCGGCAAGTCGGTGACGGCGCGCACCGTAATGGGACTGCTGTCGCGACGCGCCACGGTGTCGCCCGGATCGAGCGTTTGCTATGACGGGCAAAACATCCTGAAATTTCCTGAGAACGCCCGCCGCAAGCTGCGCGGCAACCGCATCTCGATGATCTTCCAGGAGCCGATGAGCTCGCTCAACCCGATCTATACGGTCGGCAGCCAGATCGTCGAGGCGATCAGGGTGCATCGCAGGGTCAGCCGCAAGCATGCGTGGGCGCGCGCACTCGAACTTCTGCAGCACGTGCAGATTCCCGATCCTGTCGCGCGGCTCAAGCAGTATCCGCACCAGCTATCGGGCGGGCAACGCCAGCGGGTGATGATCGCCATGGCGCTGGCCAACAATCCCGATGTGCTGATAGCCGATGAGCCGACCACGGCGCTCGATGTCACCGTCCAGGCGCAGATCCTGAACCTGATCCGCAGCCTGCAGAAAGAGCTGCGCATGGCGGTGATCCTGATCACCCACGACCTGACCGTGGTGCGCCAGTTCTCCGACTACGTCTATGTCATGCAGCATGGCGAAATGTGCGAGCACAACGTCACCGAACGGCTTTTCGCCGATCCGCAGCATCCCTATACAAGGCGGCTTCTCGCTTCCGAGCCGCACGGGCAGCCGAAGCCGCTGCCGGAGGGCTGCGGCACCATTCTCGAGGCCAGCGGCGTGCGCGTCTCGTTCATGCTGCGCCATGGCACTTTCCTGAAGCCGGATTGGCGAGAGCTGGTCGCCGTCGACGATCTCAGCCTCAGCCTGTGCCGCCATGAGACGCTGGGGCTGGTCGGCGAATCCGGCTCCGGCAAGACCACCTTCGGTCAGGCCCTGCTTAGATTGATAGACGCCAAGCGCGGCGAGATCCGTTTCGACGGCAAGCCGATCCACGGCCTGTCGCGGGCCGAGATGCGGCCGTTGCGCTCGCGCATGCAGATCGTCTTCCAGGATCCGTTCTCCTCGCTCAACCCGCGCATGACGATCGGCCAGATCATCGAGGAAGGGCTGATCGTCAACAGCATAGGGGCGACGCGGCGCGAGCGGGTCGAACGGGTGCGCGATGCGCTGGTCAGCGCTGGCATGCCGGGCGATATACTGTCGCGGTTTCCGCACGAATTCTCCGGCGGACAGCGGCAACGCATCGCGATCGCCCGCGCCATCGCATTGGAACCCGAATTCATCCTGCTCGACGAGCCGACATCGGCGCTCGACCTTTCGGTCCAGGCGCAGATCATCGACCTGCTGCGCAAGCTGCAGGACGAGCGCGGCCTCAGCTACCTCTTCATCTCGCATGACCTCAAGGTGGTGCGTGCGCTATGCCACCGCGTCATCGTCATGCAGAACGGCAAGATCGTCGAGCGGGGCCCCGTCGACGACGTCCTGTCCAATCCCAAGACCGCCTACACCGAACGGCTCGTTAGGGCCGCTTTCGACGTGGCCTGAACATATGCCGGAGGTTAGCATGGCAAGAAATCCCAAGATCACTTTCATCGGCGCCGGCTCCACGGTGTTCATGAAGAACATTGTCGGCGACGTGCTGCAGCGCCCGTCGCTTTCTGGCGCGACCATCGCACTGATGGACGTCAATCCGCAGCGGCTGGAAGAGAGCGCCATCGTCGTCAACAAGCTGATCGCGACGCTCGGCGTCAAGGCGAAGACCGAGACCCATTCGGACCAGCGCAAGGCGCTGGCCGACGCCGATTTCGTCGTTGTCGCCTTCCAGATCGGCGGCTACGAGCCCTGCACGGTCACCGACTTCGAAGTGCCGAAGAAATACGGCCTGCGTCAGACGATCGCCGACACGCTCGGCGTCGGCGGCATCATGCGGGGCCTGAGGACCGTGCCGCATCTGTGGAAGGTCTGCGAGGACATGCTCGCCGTCTGCCCGCAGGCGATCATGCTGCAATATGTCAACCCGATGGCGATCAACACCTGGGCGATATCAGAGAAATATCCCGAGATCAGGCAGGTCGGCCTCTGCCATTCGGTGCAGGGCACGGCAATGGAACTGGCCCACGACCTCGACCTTCCCTACGAAGAGATCCGCTATCGCTCGGCCGGCATCAACCACATGGCCTTTTATCTCAACTTCGAGCATCGCCAGCCGGACGGCTCCTACCGCGACCTCTATCCCGATCTCGTACGTGCCTATCGTGAGGGCCGCGCGCCCAAGCCCGGCTGGAATCCGCGCTGCCCTAACAAGGTGCGCTACGAGATGCTGACCAGGCTCGGCTATTTCGTCACCGAAAGCTCGGAACATTTCGCCGAATACACGCCCTATTTCATCAAGGAAGGCCGCCCGGACCTGATCGAGAAATACGGCATCCCGCTGGACGAATATCCCAAGCGCTGCATTGAGCAGATCGAGCGCTGGAAAGACCAGGCGCAGGCCTACCGCTCGGCCCAGCGCATCGAGGTCGAGGAGTCGAAGGAGTACGCCTCATCGATCATGAATTCGGTGTGGACGGGCGAACCCTCGGTGATCTACGGCAATGTCCGCAACAATGGCTGCATCACCTCGCTGCCCCGGGATTGTGCCGCCGAAGTGCCGTGCCTGGTCGATGCCTCCGGCATCCAGCCGACCTATATCGGCGACTTGCCGCCGCAATTGACCGCGCTGATCCGCACCAACATCAACGTGCAGGAACTGACGGTGCGGGCGCTGATGAGCGAGAACCGCGAGCATATCTATCATGCGGCGATGATGGACCCGCACACCGCGGCCGAGCTCGATCTCGACCAGATCTGGTCACTGGTCGATGATCTCCTGGCTGCTCATGGTGACTGGCTGCCGGGCTGGGCGCGCAAAAACCGCAAGAACGAAGCCGCCGCCTGATCGGCGGCGCTCGGCCTTAATTTGGAGCGTCGGGGTCCGTCTCTTCCTCGTCGTCGCGGGCCTTGATGACATAGGCGCCCTTCAGCCAGCGGTTGAGGTCGATGTCCTTGCAGCGCGTCGAGCAGAACGGAAAGGTGTCGCGCGCCGAGGGCTTGCCGCATTCGGGGCAGGGGCGCTTCGGGCGCAAGGGCGTGACCTTGGAGTCGGAATTCACAGCCGGGTTCCCGCCAGCCAGCCGCCATGCACCTTGAAGCCTTCGCCGCTCAACAGCGCGACGGTCTCATACAGAGGCAGCCCGACGATGTTGGTGTAGGAGCCGACCAGCTTGACGACGAAGGCGCCGGCGAGACCCTGGACGGCGTAGCCGCCGGCCTTGCCGCGCCATTCACCTGAGGCGACATAGGCGTCGATCTCCTCGCGCGGCAGCCGCTTGAAGCGCACCCGCGTCTCGACCAGCCGCTGGCGCAGCTTACCGCCCGGCGTGATCAGGCAGATGCCGGAATAGACCCGGTGCGAACGGCCCGACAACAGCCCGAGGCAGTTGGCGGCGTCGTCAAGGGTTTCTGCCTTGGGCAGGATGCGCCGCCCGACGGCAACCACCGTGTCGGCGGCCAGCACGAAGCCCGGCGCATAGTCGGCTTCGGTCTTCAGCGACGCGAACGCCTTTTCGGCCTTTTCCTTCGACAGCCGCTTGGCCAGCGAGCGCGGATGCTCGGCACGCAACGGCGTTTCGTCGACATCGGCCGGCAGCACACGGTCCGGCTCGATGCCGGCCTGTTGCAAGAGCTCGATCCGGCGCGGCGAACCCGAGGCAAGCACCAGCTTCTGCAAAATGCTCATCGCGGACCAATCGGGCTTTGCTTACTTGAAACGATAGGTGATGCGGCCCTTGGTCAGGTCGTATGGCGTCATCTCGACCAGAACCTTGTCGCCGGTCAGCACGCGGATGCGGTTCTTGCGCATGCGGCCGGCCGTATGGGCGATGATTTCGTGTTCGTTTTCGAGCTTTACCCGGAACATCGCGTTGGGCAACAATTCCGTCACGACACCCGGAAACTCGAGGACTTCTTCCTTCGGCATTCGATACCTTTGCTTGGATGGCAGTTCCGGCGCTTAGAGCATGATGCCGAAAAGTGTAAAGCGGTTTTCGGACGACATCATGCTCTACTTCTTGGTTTAGAGGCGGATTCAGATTTCAGGTCGAACAGACCTGAAATCATCCGACTCTAGCCGGAATTTCGGCGGAACCTATATGATAATCGCCCGCTTGTGAACACGCTTAATCCGTCGCGTTTTTTGCCTCTGGAAGCAAGAAACGTCGGCCTATGCGCAACTTCAGGCGCTCGCGCACGTCGCGATAACTAGCCATGATCTGTTCGCGCGTGCCGCCGGCATCGGTCGGGTCCGGCGTCGGCCAGTATTCGACCTCGACGGCGAGCGAGCGGGTGAGTTCGAGTGCCGCGTGGTGCGCCTCCGGCGCTAGCGTGACGATGAGGTCGAAATAGTCGTCCTCGAGATCGTCCATCGTCCTTGGGTGACGTTCGCCTAGCGTGAGGCCCTCTTCGGCCAGCACCGCATCGACGAACGGATCGCGTTCGCCGGCGCGAACGCCGGCCGAAGCGACAAAGATGGTGGCAGGCAGCATCCGCCGCGCCAGTTGCTCTGCCATTGGCGAGCGCACGGCATTCATGCCGCAGAGGAACAGGATCGAACGGGGCAGGGCGCCGGGTGCCAGGGCTAACCCCGCCAGTGCAGCACGCAGACCAGCGTGAACAGCCGGCGCGCCGTATCGAAATCGATGTCGATCTTGCCGGAGAGCCGGTCCATCAGCGTTTGCGAACCCTCATTGTGCAGGCCGCGGCGGCCCATGTCGATCGCCTCGATGTGGCTCGGCGTCGAGGAGCGGATGGCGTCGTAATAGCTTTCGCAGATCATGTAGTAGTCCTTGACGATGCGCCTCAGCGGCGTCAGCGACAGGATATGGGTGACGACGGCGGCGCCATCCTCGCGCGCCACGGCAAACACCAGGCGCTGCTCGGCCAGCGACAGTTTCAGCCGATAGGGCCCAGGGCCGCTGTCATTGACCGGTTGAAAACTGTTTTCCTCGATCAGGTCGAAGATCGCCACCGCGCGCTCATGCTCGACGTCGGGTGTCGAACGGCCGATCGATTCATCGAGTTCGACATCGATCAGCCTGGCGCGGGTTTGATCGGAGTCCGACATAACGGCCTACATGTTCAACCGTATGGCGACGGAGCGACCGTGCGCATCGAGGCCTTCCGCCTTGGCGAGCGCAATCGCCGCCGGCGCCAAGATACGCAGCTGCTCCGGTCCAAGCTTGAGGATCGACGTGCGCTTGACGAAATCGAGCACCGACAGGCCGGACGAGAAGCGCGCCGAGCGTGCCGTCGGCAGCACATGGTTGGAGCCGCCGACATAGTCGCCGATGGCTTCCGGCGTGTGGCGGCCGAGAAACACGGCACCCGCATTGCGCATCCGCGACAGGAAACCCTCGGCATCGTCGATGGCGAGTTCGACATGTTCGGCAGCGATGCGGTCGACCAGCGGCAGCGAGGATTCAATGGTTGGAACCAGGATCACGGCACCAAAATCGCGCCAGCTCGCCGCAGCCGTCTCGGCGCGCGGCAGGCTCAGCAGCTGGCGTTCGACCGCCTGTTCGACAGCGATGCCGAAGGCCGGATCGTCGGTGACCAGGATCGACTGCGCCGATGTGTCGTGCTCGGCCTGGGCCAGCAGATCGGCGGCGATCCAGTCCGGATCGTTGCTGCCGTCGGCTACGACGAGCACTTCCGACGGCCCGGCGATCATGTCGATGCCAACGGTGCCGAACACCTGGCGCTTGGCCGCCGCGACATAAGCATTGCCCGGGCCGACGATCTTGGCGACTGGCCTGATCGTCTCGGTTCCGTAGGCGAGAGCTGCGATCGCCTGCGCGCCGCCGACGCGGTAGATTTCCGACACGCCTGATATATCGGCGGCCACCAGCACCAGTGGATTGATGATGCCGCCCGGCGCCGGCACGACCATGACGATGCGCTCGACGCCGGCCACCCTGGCCGGGACAGCGTTCATCAGCACCGAGCTTGGATAGCTCGCCGTGCCGCCCGGCACATAGAGCCCGACCGCCTCGACCGCCGTCCAGCGCCAGCCGAGTTCGACGCCAGCGGCATCCGTATAGCGGTCGTCCTTCGGCCGCTGCCGCTCGTGATGGGAGCGGATGCGGTCGCGCGCGAATTCCAGCGCCTCGATCGTCTTTGGGTCGGCGGCCTTGTAAGCCTGCGCGATGTCGTCCTTCGAGACGGCGATGCCTAGCCCAGCCAGATCGGCGCGATCGAACTTCTGCGAATAGTCGATCAGCGCCGCGTCTCCTTCGGCGCGCACGCGCGCGATAATATCGCGGACCGCGGCATCGACATCGGCCGACACTTCCCGCTTGGTCAGCAGGAAGGCGGCGAAACGCTGCTCGAAATCGGCGTCGGACTGACGAAGCGTGATGGCCATCGGACGCTCAGGCCTTGTGGATGGGGCGCGAGGTGGCTTCCCACGCCCCGCCGATATCGGCAAGGCGGGCCTCGATGCATTCGACATCGAGCATGATCGTGCCGCCGCCCGCAAAGATCAGCTCGACGATACCGGCGGGCTTGCTGATCTCGATGAAGCTGATCGCCAGCAGTGATAGGACCTCATTCGGCTTGTCGCGGTCAATGCCACTGGTCTTGGCGCCGAGCACCCGGTCGAAATGCAGCACGGCCTGCCGCCGCTCATTGTGCTGGCGAAACAGGCCGGATTTCGCCTCCCAGACGAAACGGTTCATAGTCAGCAGGAAACGCTTGGCCGCAGGCAGGAATTCGAGGTCGCTGACTTTCAGTACGGCGTCCTGGACATGGGCCGAAACAATGCTCAGGTCCTGGTCGTCGAGTGCGATAAGCTTAAGGGCGGTCATACGGATTTCGCACCTGAAGGTTGATTGTTCAGCCTTCTGTTAGGCGGTCTTGGCGATCCGTGCAACCGCGCCAACAGCCCAGGTCTGTGCTGCCCCTCATCGCCTTGCCGGGCACTTCTCCCCGTATAGTGACGGGGAGAAGGACGCTGCCGTGAAGGATTTCGCCAATCTCCTGCCGTTGCTGGAGAGGAGCCGAGGTCGCGAGCTACGCCGAAATCCGCTCGATCACCGCGCCGCAGTTGGACAGCTTTTCTTCCAGCCGCTCGAAGCCGCGGTCGAGATGGTAGACCCGGTTGACCGTGGTTTCGCCTTCCGCCGCCAGGCCGGCAATGACCAGCGACACGGAGGCACGAAGATCGGTCGCCATGACCGGCGCGCCCTTCAGCTTCGGCACGCCGTCGACGATCGCCGTCTGGCCCGAAAGCGTGATGTGGGCGCCGAGCCGCGCCAGCTCCTGCACATGCATGAAGCGGTTTTCGAAAATCGTCTCGGTGATGCGCGACTTGCCCTTGGCCATCGTCATCAGGCCCATGAACTGCGCCTGTAAATCGGTCGGGAAGGCCGGGAAGGGTGCGGTCGTCACGTCGACCGGCGAAATGCCGGCGCCATTGCGCTTCACGCGAATGCCCGAATTGGTCGGCGTGATTTCGGCGCCGGTCTGGGCGATCACGTCCAGTGCTGTCTGCAGCAGCTCCGGCCGCGCGCCTTCGAGCACGACATCGCCGCCGGTCATGGCAACGGCCATGGCATAGGTGCCGGTCTCGATGCGGTCGGGAATGACGCGCACGCGCGCACCCGACAGCGATTCGACGCCGTCGATGGTGATGGTTGGCGTGCCGGCGCCATAAATCTTCGCGCCCATGGCATTGAGGCATTCGGCGAGGTTGACGATTTCCGGCTCGCAGGCGGCATTTTCCAGCACCGTCTCGCCCTTGGCCAGCGCCGCCGCCATCATCAGCACATGGGTGGCTCCGACCGAGACTTTCGGGAAGATGTAGCGGTTGCCGACAAGGCGGCCATTCCGGGTCTTGGCGATGACATAGCCGGTGTCGACGTCGATATCGGCGCCCAGCGCTTGCAGGCCTTCGAGGAACAGATCGACCGGGCGCGTGCCGATGGCGCAACCACCCGGCAGCGACACCTTGGCTTCGCCCATGCGGGCCAGCAGCGGGCCGATCACCCAGAACGATGCGCGCATCTTCGACACCAGCTCGTAAGGGGCCGTCGTGTCGACGATGTTGCGGGCGGAGAAGTTGATGGTGCGCGAATAGCCCTCATTCTGCTTCTCGCGGCGGCCATTGACCGAATAATCGACGCCGTGATTGCCCAGAATGCGGATCAGCTGCTCGACATCGGCCAGATGCGGGACGTTTTCCAGCGTCAGCGTGTCGTCGGTCAAAAGCGAGGCGATCATCAGGGGCAGCGCCGCGTTTTTCGCGCCCGAGATCGGAATGCTTCCGGAGAGCTTGTTGCCCCCGACAATTCTGATGCGATCCATGGAAGAACGTCCCTCTCGGCCAAAAAGGCCGGTTCAATCGTTTGAGTAGCGGCCCGTCTAGACCATTGGCCGGCTTGGTTCAAGAAATAGGATTTCCTGCTATCCGAACCAAGAGTGGCCGATTTGAGTTAATCTTTCCGCATTTCCTTCGAAGCAGCGAGCCCGTCCGGTCGCTGGTCGGCTTCTCCGGTGCGGCGCGAGCGCGACTGCGCCTTGCGCTTCTGCAGATTGGCGCGCAATTGCTCGGCCAGCCGATCCTTGCGGTTGGTACCGCCCTTTTTCGCTGGACCATCCTTTTTCAGTGGAATTACCTTGTCGTTCATCGTCCCGCCCTGGCTGGCGACCAGCCAGCCCGCCATTCAGGGATAGCCAACATTGTGGCGCCGCCATGTCATTAAAAGCTATCCGGCAAAGCCTTTCACAGAAGCGTTGCACTTGGCCTTGCGCTTGCCGGTTCGATATGGCAGAAGCCCCGCCATCAGCGGCTGCGGTAGCTCAGTGGTAGAGCACTCCCTTGGTAAGGGAGTAACCAAACTGGCACCACGCCGTTTTCCATAACAAAATCAATCGCTTGCATGGTCGTCTGTTTTCGACTGGTGTAAGGTCTCGGTGCCAGATTGGTTCTGATGTAACCACGATTCTGCGAGGCGCTTAGCTTCCTCTATCGTTTCTTCGCGCGTCCGCTCCCACTCGCGATATGGCGGGTCGCAGTCCTTTTCAAAATCGCGACCACGCTGCGCTGCCGCCGTGAAGGGTTCGGACCGGTTCCACTCTCCAGCGAAGTTGTCCCAGACTTCCCACGAGCCGAAATAGCCGGGGAAGATGCCGACATGGCCCTTGATGAAGCCGTCGACATGCGGTGTCCATCGTTCATCTGTCACTTTGCCGCCTCCAGCAGAACATCGAGATCAGCAGCCGCCAGCGCGTTGAATCCGACAGGTGTGTTCGGATACCACTGGAGCGTCCACACGCTGTCGGTATCGATCGCCTTCTGGCGCTGCTCGGAGCTCACCCATTCGAACCAGCAGTTTCCGCCTTCCTCCTGCTCGGCGATCCATTCCGCCACAGGCTGGTAGACGCTCTTGTGGTCGTCGTGGTGCAGCGTGAGCGACGCCTTGTGCTCGGGGAAGATGAGAGGTGGCGGCGCTGTGGGGCTGATCTCGCTCGTGACCGCCAACACCATGACGCCAGCTAGGATAGGCGTGCCGTAGCCGTCGCCGATCATCCCGACTTGCGCCTTGAAGGTCATGCCGGCGATTGTGACGTCAGCCTCGCCGCCGGTGAACCGGGCGAATGTGTCTTTCAGCGGCAGATCATCATTGGCCATCACGTGCTACCCTTCCTGTACAGATACCAGATGCATCCAGCGATCACGCTCCACTGCATGGCTATGGCGATAGCTGCGTCAAGGCGCGGATCCATCATCGTTCTCCGTTTGCGGCCTTCTTTGGCCTTTTCTTCCCGAACACCTTATCGATCACGCCCTTGCCTGTCTCTCCATGGGCGTAGTTGTCCATCAGGAGCTTCTTGGTTTTCCACCGGCCCTTGACGGCTGTGGTCGCAACGTCGATCCGGTTTTTCACGATCATCTCGGTGGCGAAGCTGTGGCGGCCCGGCTGGTGCGTGCCGAGATAGGGCAGCCCTGCCAGTTTGCAAATGCGCTTGATGTCCCGGTAGATCGAGGCGCGGCCGATATAGCCGAACAGCCTGTCGTTCGGCTTCTTGGCACCGCGCCCGCTGTGGCGCTCGCCGGAACGTTTCTGGTCCCAAGGGATGCGCACCTCCCACGCGGCCATGCGCTCCCGCCTCCACTCGCGCAACTGCTGGATTTCATAGACCATCTCGATGGTGAGGTCTGCTTCCCCATCCTCGCCGTTCTTCATGTCCCGGAAGATGACCTTGCGGTTCACCAGGTCGATGTCGGGGGAATCGTCCACCAGGTCGAGCGCGTCGGAAATGCGGGCGCCGGTCTGGAACAGGAATAGCATCAAGGCGCTCAAGCGCGGATCGTCGCTGTGCTCGCGAAAGGTGTCAATGTAGGAGCGGTCGACGGCGCGCTTCGCCGGCGCCTCGGAGCGCTTCACGTCGCGCTCATTCTTCGAAAAGCCCTTGATCAGCACCGTCCGACATTTGCCATCATTGGCGCTGTGGTTGATCACCGCCCGCGTCGGGATGATCACCTGCCGGTTCCATGTCGTATAAACCGCCTTGGGATAAAGCACCTTCGCCGCGGCGCGCACCGTCGAGCCCGTCATGGCCGAGATCCTGGTATCGGCGAAATGGTCGAGCAGCGGCAGGATGAAGCGCTTGTCCTTGCCGTCATCGAGGTAGGCTTCAACTGCCTCCGCGAAGGTGAAGCGGTCTTTGGGATCGAGAGCGACGTCGGCGCGCGCCTTGTTCTCGACATTCAGCCGCTTCCGGTCCGCTGCCGCTTCGTCAGTTTCGCCCGTGCTCTCGTGTATGCGCTGCTCGCCTTCCCTTGTCGGGACGGTGCCGGTGAGCCAGTAGAACCGGCCGCGCTTGTAGATGGTGAGCGGCATGACTTACTCCACAAAAACAACGCGTCGATCTGGCGCGGCGAGATCAGCACCTGCTTGTCGACATGGTAGCAGAGGCCAGCCTTGATCGCCTTGGCGCGCAACGATCTGGCGGACATGCGCAACCCTTTGTCGCGGAAACGCTCGGACCAGTAGTCGGGGGTTTGGGCGAGTGTCAGGAGTTCGGGCGGCTGATCGTTCATGCGGACAGTTCCGCGACCATCTCGCGCGCGGCGCCAAAGACCTCGCTCGGCGTGTCCAGTCGCCGTAGCACCTTCGGCGTGTCTTGATGGCTTGGATTCCAGTCGGTGAAATGGCAGCGAACCAAGTTTTCCAGCGCCGACCATGCGCATTCCTCGTCCCATTCGGGCTCGTAATAGCCGCTCATCGCGCCAACCATCACGGTGCCCTTCCGCGGGTGATCTGGCGGAGCCATCCAGAGCCAGCCCTTGCCCTTGGGCGCCGGCCTCTTGATCTCGCACTGGCTGATGCACTCGTCGTGCACCGACCGGCCGCGCTCCCAATGCTTGCGCGCCATGATCAGCGTTCCGCCAATGAAATTGTTGCCGGTGTTGTGATGCTCGGCGCGGAACTGCTCACGCTTGTCGCCGATCAGCGGCAGGAGCGGCGCGGCGCGCTTCGAGAGCTTTTTGAGGATGCGTAGGTTCATGCCGGCGGGATCACCTTCAGGTCGATGTCGACGCCGAGGGCGCTGCGCACAGCGTCGGCGGCGGCCTCGATGTCAGCCGTGTAGCTGCCGGATGGATCAGCCTTGACGCCGATGGTTGCCCGTAGCGTCGGCGTGCGCCATAGGCTGCGAGGCAACGTGGCCTGGATGAACATCGAACGTTCCGATCGATCGAGGCTCGGCTCGGTGCGCGTGAGCCGGAGGCCGCCGGCCTCCTCGAATATCAGCCAGAACCCGTAGATGACCTCGGCGCTGGTGACGCGGCTGTTGCGCGGGCTCATGGGTGCTTCCTCTCAACGGTCATCGCGGCAATCAGCGCAGTTGTGCTTCCAATCCCGGCCCACCCTGAAGATGCGCCAGCCCTCGTCCTTCGCGTGCTGGATCATGATATCGAAGTCGTCCTTGCCGAACACGCGGCCGGCGCTGTTGCTACACTCGTCGCAGCAGAGCTCGATCTTGTCGTCGAGGCGCTCGATCATGCCGGAGCCCCATCCGACCTTATGAAAAGAATCGTCCTGATCTTTTCGCGAATGGCGACGTTCCGAAAACCGCCTGAAACATGGAGCGGATCCTCGCCTTCAAGGTAGGCCATCGCCTCGGCGAGCGCGATCACTGCAGCCGGGACGGCCTCACGCATGCCGCGCTCAAACCCTAGCTCTTCCGTGATCCGAAGCTGCTCTTGGTGTCGGGCGAGCTGTGCATGATATGCCTTGGCGGCGTCCGTCGATTCACTGTGGATTGCCGCCCATGCGTCTGCCGCGTCGTTCTCCGCTCGGCGCAGAGCCGTCAGAAGGCTGCGTTCGGCGCCCATCTTGATCTGACAGGCCGGCTCGCAAGTCTCATCGCGGCCGAAATGGTCACGCGCGCACCGCTCGTCGGTGAACACCTCATCGCAATGGAAGCAGCGCCAGGCATGCGCGGCGTCGTCATAAGGCACGACCGTCCATGCGTCCTCATCGCCAGCATGAACGGCCTCGGCGTCTTCGCGGCGAGCGTATCGCGTCGCCTTCGATCGATCCTCGGTCCACTCGGGTCCTAGAGCAGTCCAGCAGCGCCAGCGCGTCTCGTCGCCGCTTCCAACGATCCAGCCGGTCATGGTTGTGTCCTCGTCGCAGCCGCATAAGTTTCGAACGCCTCACGGTCGCCGTTGCAGCATGTGTAGGCAGGCTGGAGCGGGCCGATGGATCGATTGCCCTCGCCGTAGCCGCGCCAAGGCCGCTCGGGAAGCTCAAGCCATGCGGGAGCGATCTTCATGCCAGGGAAGGTGAAGGCGACGGTTACGCGCTGCCAAATCCAGCCTTTCTGGCCGTGGAAAAAATCCGCCCGGGCGTAGTTTTGCCAATTCGGATGCTCGTTGATGAACTCGACTTCGGGAAAGCGCTTCCGTACGATTGCCTTGAAACTTTCGATCGCGAGTTGCTGCTCAGCCTCCTTGCGCCGCTGACGGCTGAGATGCTTGCGGCGACAGCGCGCGCAGCAGTAGACCGCGCTGTGCTGGCTGCCAATCACGCCATCGACAGGAAGATGGCGCTCGCGCAACTCGTCCTCGTCCATGCGCATGCCGCAGCCGTGGCACCCGAAATGCCAGCCGTTCTCGATCATCACCGAAACAGGGAGCGGCTTCCCGACATAGGCGTCAGCCCACGGCGCGCGCCGGCAGGAGACATAGCCGATCTCGCCGTCGGCGAACTCGTTGGCGCCCCACTTCTTCGCAACGATGTCGTGCTTCGCGAAATAGATCGCGCCGGTGCTCTCATCGTTCTCGGTGACGGCAAAGGCTCGAAGCGCGCTCATCAGTCGTATCCCCATGATCTGGCAATGCGGCAGAACTCATCGAAACCAGGCTCGCCCGGCCGCCCCGAGAGTTGCGATATCGGCGTGCCGAGCGTCGGCCGCTTTTCGCCAAGACAGCCGACGCAATGCGTTTTCTCGGGGTGCGCACCCAGATGAGCAGCGGCGCGCACCTCGTCCTCAACCCACTGGTCTCCATCGGGAAGGGCGCCAACGATGCCGCAGACGAACCGACGGGTGCGGTTGCTCTGGCCCCATTCGTCCATGATATGCAGCGTCGTCATTGTGCGATCTCCACGGCAAGCGCCGGATCTTCATTCCGAACGGGGGCCGATGCGAACATGGAGGCACCGCAATCGAGGCACACCCATTCCCCGTCTGCGCCATCCTCAGGGTCACAAGCGAACCAAGCGAGCGGATAGCCGCACTCTCGCCCGTCGCAGTAATATTTGCCGCTTGCGCCCCGTCGGATCATGGCGCTGCTCCTACTGGACCGCGTGACGGCCGTTGCGCGCGCCGCGAACCGCTGCCAGCTTGGCATGGCGGCCGAGCCCAGACGCCTTCGCCAGCGCAGAGCGCTTTTCCGAATAGCTCGGTGCCACCATCGGATAGTCGCCTGGCAGGTTCCATTTTTCCCGGTATTGCTCCGGCGTCAGGCCGAAGTCGGTGCGGAGGTGGCGCTTCAAGGATTTGAACTTGCGGCCATCCTCCAGGCAGATGATGTAGTCGGGGAAGATAGACTTCTTCGGGTTGACCGCCGGCACGAGAGGTTCGGCCGCAACAGACTGGACGAGCGCACCGCCGAGGCCGCGCACGCTGCGTTGACGCTCGCGATGAGGTCCGGCAGCTGCGCCGCCAGGACTGGATTGTTGGCCACGTAGGCTGAGACGATATCGGCTGTCAGTTCAATGAAACGGGCTTCGTTGTCTTCCATGGTAGGGTTTCCTCGGGTTGAATACTTTGCATGGGGAAGCTACGCCGTAACCAAAATGGTTACAAGATGCGCAAGCAAAGAATCTGGAGATTTCACCACAGATCCTCCGAATAGAGGTCGCGTTCGTTGCCCGTCGTCTTGGGCTCCTGTCCCGCGATATAACCGATCTGCCGGGCCTGCACCCGGTTCACGAAGCGGCCCTCGCTCGTCAGGAAGCCTTGGCAGAACGCCGGCAGGGCATAGTCTGGCAAGAACTGTTCGGCGCAGTGAAGCACCTGTGCGTGCCTTGCCGGCATAGGCAGGCTGATCGTAACGCCTTGATGCTGGATCGCAGCGGAGACGATGCGCTCGGCCCTCGTCATTTAGTCTTCCCCATCGATAGAGGGAGGGGCGACAGGCGGTCCAGGAAGCGGTTGCCAGTGCGTGAAAACGCCGGGCGAGCATAGCCCCTCACTGTCGACCCAGCCCTCAGCATCAAGGCCGGGGATGGCAGTTCGCTCCCAGCGGATGATGTCCATGCCGGTCGTCGGCGTCTTGTCGTCAACGTAGAGATACGACCAGAAGCCAAGAACCTCGTTTCCATCCTTCGGCGCGCTCTCGATACCGAGCCAGCCGTTGGCATCTGTCCCGCTCTTCACCGCCTTGCTAGGGGAGGGCTGGGTCATGCTGCCGGCCCATCTTGAGATAGGGAACGGGCGGCGCGGCGGAGTTGGCCCACGGTGATGCCCGCTGCGGATTTCCATGGGCGGTCGGTGGGCTGTTCGTAGTCATCTATGAACATTTCGTCTGGGATCTGTGTCCCGTGCGTAGCGGCCTGTGCCGCGAACGGCTCCAGCACATACTCAAGAGCGGCTACCCTCTGGCGCAAGCGAAGTATCTCGGCCTGGGTGGAGGCGAGGGCGGATGCGGCTTCGTACATCAAGGCGCTATCGCTGCCCCATGCGATTTTCTCACCCATCTCGATCATGCCGGCTTTGATGCGCAGCCGCTCGATCAGCTTGTCGATGCTCATGGGCGCACCAAGGCAGACAGGATGCGGGCCTCGTAATCGGCTTGCGCGGCTGCTTGCGCGGCTTCACGCGTCGGATGAGTGCCGCCGACAAATGATCCGCAGCCCACCGCCACGAATAGGCCATCCGCTTGCTGGTGCACGGCGTAGGCGCTGCCGAATGCGGTTCGCGTCTCTCCATCTTTCCACGGCAGCGCCTTCACCGCTCCCAGTTCTGGATCTGCGGGGGTGGAACCGAAGAACGTGGTGGGAGCCTGAACCGCAGCAGCCCGGATGTTGTCATCTATCGCGTCGAGCGCGGCTTGGGTCTCAGCGGAAATCGATGTGTCGAGTGTAGGCGCTCCCTCCCCTGGGGTGGGTAGCGATAGGGCTGCGATGCGACGGCGGACAAGCTTCAATGCGGCGTCGAAGTCTTCAATGCTGAAATCGAGTAGTGCGGCGTGCCAATGGTCGGCTTCATCGCGCGTCGTGTTGGTTGGGTCGATCTGGTCACCAGTTTTGCGAGCATGAGCGCGCTCGGCCTTGATGAGTTCCTTGACTGTCAGCAGGATATTTTCCGCGACGGTGCCGACCATCGCCTCTGTCACACCCTCTGCGGCGGGTTGGGTTTCGCCGGTCATGAGCGTTTCTCCTCGGTATCGGAAGGTGGGGAGGCGAGCGCTTCGAGGGTTTCTTGCGCTTCCTTCAAGGACGCCCACGCGCGCTTGCCCTGCCCATCGATCGGCACCGGCAGAACCATCAGCGCATGGACAACGCAGGCGAGGGCGCTTTTCGCAGACGCTCGCCAAGATGGCTCCGCTGCCCCGGCTGTACTGAGAGTGGCGCGTTCGCCGTATCGCGCCCATGCCAGCATTGTGGACAACTCGTCGCGAAGCCTGATCGGAAAAGCGTTGATGTCGTTCCTGAGAAACAAGGCGTTGATCTGCTTCCACTCGGGCTCGCCATCGTCGCGCATCAATTGCGAGATCGGCGGCTCGATTGCCTCTCCGCCCCCCGCTGCTATAGGGGTGCTGAGGGAGCGAATGATGGTGTCGCAGTGTTCGAGCGCGAAGTCGGCTATGAGGTTCCATGCCTCTTGCCGCGTCGGCGAATCCTTCTTGCCCTCGTTGTATTCTATCACTAGGCGCGAAAATTCCTGTGCGGGCGTCTCTACCCTGTTCATGGCTGGTTGCCTCCATTCGCGCGGGCGATGACTTCACGGAACTCTTCGACTCCAGCCGCCGCGAACTCGGGATCGGAGCCGAGATGGATCATGGCGTGTTCAAGCTTGGTGGTCGCCTTGATAAGAGCGGCAAGGAGGGCGGGAGCGGTGGCGATTAGATGAGCATTGGCAACAGCCTCATCGAACTTCGGGTTGTCGCCTTGCCGCCAATCGCTTCCATCGCCTTCACCGCTGCAATGGACGGTTGCCACGGCCCCCATGTAGCCATCTGCAAGTACGTAACCGCATCTGCAACCGACCGCTGGCCGCGCGAAATGCGGCAGAGACCACGGCGCGGGCGTATGCTTCGGTTCACTCATTGCTGTCTTCTCCATTCATGAACGGGCGAGAGGGGCGGGGCTTGTCGCGATCAGTTTCGGTTTCAGTTTGCCGCGTTTGGCCTTGGTCTCGACGGAGAGAGGGACGCCGGCGCGATCGGCGAAGATCGTCTCCAGAACCTTGCGCACCTGATCGGCACCAGGAGCGCCCGTGGCAAGGATCATCAGCGCCGCGTCGGCGAGAGCCTGGTTGATGTTGGCTGCCGTGGCTGGAACAGATGCCGCGGCGCGCACCTTCTCCCGGCTGCGGCGGCGCGAGAGCCGGAAGTATTCCCGCTTCTGGTCCTGATCGAGGGCGGTAAAGCTACCGGGCTTTGGCGCGTTCCTCCCTGCGAGCAGGTCGTGAAGCTTCATCAGCGCCACGTCGCGCGGATCGACTTCGTTTGCTTTTGACTTGTCCAAATCGGCGCCGTGCATCACTGCCCCGCGATGTTTGTGTGCTTCATGACGATGGCGGCGATGCTGTCGGCGCGGTTGTCGATCTCGATGATCGCGCGCTTGAGGTAGTTCGCTTGGTCGAGCGTCTCCTCGTAGGCGTGCTGCAACTAGGCGCGCAGGTTGAGGTCGGTCCGATCTAGCGTGACGCCATATTTGGCGATGCCGAGTTCGGACCGGCGCAGCAGATCGGCGCGAACGGCTTCAACGACGCTGTCGACCATCACTCACCGCCCTCGCCGGCCTTGCGCGGTCGCGCCTTGGTGATCAGTACGACCTCTCCATCGGGGTAGACGAGCTCGACCTGTTCGTTGCGGCCGATGCCGTCGAAGATCGATTGCAACTGACAATGCATGCGATCGATCATCTGCTCCAGGACTGTCATCTTGGCGTCGACCTGGGCGCGAGCGATGCGCTCCTGCAGGTCGGAAACGCGCTGGGGGTGCGGTACTTGGTCAGCCATTCAGTTTCTCCTCCATGAAGGTCAAGCGGTCGCGCATTTCGGTGATGAAACGTTCTACGGCATCCCGCCGGGCAGGCTCATCCGGGCTGTCGAGAATGTCGCCAGCCCATCCGGCAGCCTTGGCCGCCATCCGAATGCAATGCTGCGCGAACCGTTCGTTGGTGAAGGCCGCCATCACGAACTCCCCATGAGAAAGCCTGTCGCCAAACCCGCCAGCCAAGCTGCGGTCGGACTGCCAATGAAATCGAAGATGCGCTTCCTGGTGCTCACACGCGGCGGCGCCTCGACCTTCTGCTGCTCGACCTTGCCGAGTTGTGCCCAATGCTCGATTGGCAGCACGTAGGCGCCGGAGCAGATGTCAGCCAGGCGCTGGAGGCGCTTGGCGGCTTCGAATGGGCCTTCCACCTTAGCGATGCGCCGAACGGCGGCGTCCATGAACAGTTCGCAGGTGGCGATGTTGACCTGCTCGAATTGCATATCCGCCGCTGTGCGCGTGGTGAAAAAGCTGTCGCTCATGCCGGCACCACGAGGTTGCGTTGCGCCAACTCAACCGCCTCGGCAGGTGAGGCAATTTCAAACCGGGGATGCGCCTTGCCGTCCTCGTCGATGATCTCCAAGCAGTGCAGGCGAAAGAATCCGCCGAGCGTCCAGTCGCAGCCCTTGCCGGCAGGAGCGCCCTTCTTATGCGGGCCGGCATTGTTGAAGCGGCCGACGCAACTGAACGCTAGAAAGCGTTCGACCTCATCCATGGTCTTGCCGGCACCGGCGCCGATGAGCGAGCGCGCCGACTGAATCGTGCCGCAGAGCGGGCATTTGAACGCCAGGTCTTCGCGAGCTTCTACGCCCTGCTCTTTGAGCGCGGCGTGGAATTCTGGAATCGTCATCGTTTTCATGCCGCCCGCTCCTCGCCCGGTATCTCACCAACAAACGGCGCAAAGCCACGAAACTGGATGCCGGTATGCAAAAGCTCCGTCCATCCGCCTTCCCTGTCGCGGTAGACGAAACGACGCTCGCCATATTGCGAGAGGAGATCGACCACGACGCGCTCGGCATCTGTGGCAACGGTCGGCAGATCAGGCCGGAAGCGATCGGCGATAAACACGTACCCCGAAAGCACGGCTATTTCGCAGTAGCTTGCTCGTTTCATTTCTGCTCTCCCTGCACCTTAGCGATGTTGGCGACGATCTCGCCGATGCCACCGCCTCCAGCGCCGAACGCCTTCTCGATGGCTTCGCGGCCTATTGCTTGCCGGGCGGCCGCGGCACCCTCTGGCGTCGTCATGTCGAACGTGGCCATTGGCTTCGGACCGTCTGGAAACGCCCGCTTGTATGCGCGATCGGCTTCGGCCTCGCAGTAGAGGCAACCGCGACCTTGGCAGAACCGGCAATCGCGATAGCGCTTTCCGTCGAACCTCATCGGAACCCCTTATTGAGCTTCGGGAACGGGCGCGACTGGAGCTTGCGGCCCGGGATCTTGCGTTTGACCTTGCCCTGGCCGGTTCGACCTTCAAGGCGCTTCAATTTTGCGATCTCGGGCGCGTCCCGCTTGGCGGTCTGTACCCGATGCGTCGGCTTGTTGAGCGCCACCAGATTTTCCAGCGAACAGCTGGGAGGCACCGTATCCAAAGCCACAGGATCCCAGCGGCGGCGCTGCAAAGCCGGATCATGGTGAAAATCGATGCCATCCAGCGGGTTGAGGCGGTCGCCACCTGGCTCCTTGCCCATCTGGCGCACCACAATTTCCAGCTTTTCCTTGATCGTCAGCGGGCGCGGCCGCCATTTCACGGGCGGGCCAAGCACTGTCGCGCCATGATCAGGGAGGAATGCTACGCGCCCGGCCATGGTCAGCCGCTCGACAGCGGGTTGAGCGCAGACAGCCGCCGTTCTTTAATCCGGTCCGCCAACTGGCGGCTGTCTGCGTCGTCCTGGAACCGGGCTTCCACGTCAAACTCGGTCCAGATTTCCTCGACTTGAACTTCGTTCTTTGCGCCGGCGAGCGCGATCTGGAAGGATTCGAAGAACGCACCAAAGTCGAAGGGCTCGCCATCGCCCTCTCCCTCGTTCTCGGAAACTTCGGCGCCGTCGTCGTGCTGACCCTGTTCGGCGCGTTCGTCGGCATGCTGCTCTGCAGTTGCCGGCGCGTCAGGACTCGGCGGGCTTGGCGGCGACGGTGGCGATAGCCTGGCCGGTGCTGCTTCCTCATGGTGCTCGATCACCCCTCCGCCGATGCTTTCGCTCGCCTCGAATTCATCACGGATGCCGCCAAGAACGTCGCCGAAAAGCTCACGAAGGCCGAAGCCAGCGGCGCGCCATTGCAGCATCCGCTTGGGGTGGCGATGCCATGACGTGTCGTTTGGGACGTCATCCCACACCTGTTGATTGTTCTTCCAGACCTTGCCGCGGCGCGTGGCCCGATCGTCCCAAAGGCCGGCTGTCTTGGCATCCGCGACCGAATAAGCCTCGACCTTCATCTCGCCTGTGTCGATGCGCACGGCCTTGCACCAGCCGATGGTCCGCTCGTCGACGGTGTTCATCCCAGCGACGACATCCTTGTGCAGGCCGAGATTGATCAGCGCTTCCTTCGACGCATCGCGCAGATAGCCAAGCTCCAGCGATTTCGCCCTGCCCGACTTCCGAACGACGTTGATCAGACCATCGCCATAAAGCGCTGGCTTTCCGCCGATCACGGTGAAGGACCGGAGCGCTACCATCGGCGGCAGGCCGAGCTCAGCACCGGACATGATCACGATTGCAACCGCGCTCGTCGCCTTCTTTCCCCAGCGCTGCCAGACTTCCGGAGCGGCGGTCTCGGCTGGTTCGCGCCCGACGAGGGCTTGAGGCGCGACGCCTGCCTCAACGATCATTGTCGAGAGGCGCCAGGTTTCTTCCAAATTGGTCGGGATGATGGCGCTGATCGAAGCGCCAGCGACCAGTGCCGTAAGGTTGGGACGGTCGTTCATGGTGATCTCCTACTGGTCCACGTCATCGAAAATCGAGCGGTTGCCGCGCTCGTCGAGCAGCGTGCCGCTTGGTGCCCACATGGGCTGGCCGTTCGGATGCTTGTCGGCGCGCTGCTCCTCGGTGCGCACGTCGACAACCGGAGGGTTCTCAGGCTCGGCAATGCGCAGGATCGCAACCTTCGCCAGTTCGGACTCGGCCTTGATCTCAACCACTTCGACTGAAACTTCCCTGCCACGCATGGGGATGATGACCTTCTGGCCGACAGAGACTTCGAAGCCGGTGGCGTCATAGTCATAGGTCCGTTCGCTGTTGCCGAATTTGACGGCGACGATCTTGCGGGTCTCAGGCAGCACGTTTTTCCTCCATGCGCTCGACACCGGCCACTTCCAGACCAGCCTTGACGGCCCGGTTGGCGAGTTGCTCGACCAGCGTTTTCATTTCGGGGTGATCTTTGAGCGCCAGGAGCGCCTTTTCGTAATCGACGACGCGCGCCGATACGAAGGTGCGCAGAGCCACGCGGGCGCCCGTCCTTCCGGCATTGGCGTTGCGCGCCTGGGTTTCCCGTTCGGCGTCGGCGGCCTGCTGGGCGAGCTTTTCGGCCTCGCGCTGCTTCGCCTGCCGGTCGGCTTCGAGCGCGGCCTCGGCTTCGAACGAGGCGGCAACGCCACCGGCGGTAGCCGCATCGATCGCCGCCCGCTCGGCCTCGGCAACCTTGCGCGCGGCGTCCTCGGCCTCGCGCCTGATCTTGTCGGCTTCCTCGCGCGCCTTGCGCTGGCGCTCCTGCTCGATCCGGTCCTGCTCTTGCAGGAAGGCGTCCATGTGCCGCTTGAGGCGCTTGGAGAGTTCGGCGGGTTGCTCTTTGAGGTCGCGCCATTTGTCGTCGACCTTCCGGCCTTCATCAAGCGACGGCTGCTTTTCGACGCGATGAAGATCAGTTGCCTTCTTGGCGATCGCGGCGAGCCGCTTGCTCCAGATGGCAGATTGATCCGCCTGCTCCTGCGTCGTGATCGGCTTTTTCAGGAAGGCTTCCGCCATTTCCTTTTCGGCGGCGAGTTCCGCTGTGAGATCCTTGTGCACGTCGCCGGTCTTGGATGGCTGGTTGTGATCCTTTGCCACTGTCGGCGGCTCATCCGGCCATGCGCCGCCGGCCAGCACCGAATGATAGAGCGCTTCCGTGATCGGGTTGCGGCAGGCGTAATTCCAGACCTTGTCGGCATCGGCTTCCTTGCCGCCCTGCAGGCAGATCGTTGCGCCGGCAGCGTCGCGCCAAATGGCGACGGGCAGCAACTCGCCGCCCTTGAAAGCGCGATTGCGATAGAAGCCCGATTCCGGACTGTCGACCGACACACCCACCAGCGCGAGTTGATCGCGGGTCAACTCGCGGCAATCGCCACCGGCCAGTTTCAAAAGCTGTCGCCATTTGGCGTATTGATCCGTCATCTGCGTATCCTCAACGTTCCACGTGAAACCAGTCTGGCACCACGAACCGCGCGACCGTGCGGGCTCAAATGGCGATTCTACCTTGGGAGGAGTCCGGCCGAACTGGTGCGGGGTGAGGGGTTGGGGGTTTCACCAGCCCGGCCGGAAACGCGCAGATACTCGACACCGGAAATTGAACGATGAGGGGGAAAAACGACCAGGGGCGCTGGGGTCATCGGTTCGCAATCCTTCTGCACGAGAGGGAATGTAACCAATTTGGTGCGCTTTGCAAGAGGCGTAGCCGATTTGGTTACGCGAAAAGCAAAAAAATAGTGCGCTAGAGTGTGGATATCCGCAGCCGCGCTCGACCAATGATGGTCAGATCGTCGGGTTTGACCGTTTCAGACGCAATATTGGGGTTGTCGCTGTGGACCTGGACGGCGCCGGAAGTCGTGGGGGCGAGATAGCGCCACTGGATCACGCCGGCGATCTCCAGCGCATAGAGGCCGGGAACGGAGGGCTTGTTGTCGTCGATGTCGATGACCAGGGCATCACCCTTGCTCACCAACGCGTTTGATTGCGACGGCTCGACCATCATGAAGCGGAGATTGTGGCGCCGGGCGCTGGGCAGGAGCCGGGCCAAAAACTCGGTCTCCAGCGCCATCCCCGGCGAATCGGCCGGTGCTTCCTTGCCGTTGAGGATTTCGAAAACGTTGTGGAAGCGCTTGGTATCGATGCGCGACATCTCAGGAAACATGAGATCCTGTGCCGTGCAGTTGAGAACCGCGGCGATCTTCTGCGCCCATTCCGTGGTGAGCTTGCGCTTGCCCTCTTCGAGCTTGCCCATCTGTTGCCGCGTGGTGCCAATGCGGCGCGAAAGCTCGGCCTTGGTGAGCCCGGCTTTCTCGCGGAAAAGCTTGATTCCGTTATTCATGAGACGGCGGTAGCGCAAAACAACTCACAACGAAACAGCGCCAAAGTGGTTACAACCCTTGACGCGTAACCAAAATGGTGCGATTTGCGGGGCATGGAAGAATTTGATCATCCGTTGAAGAGATGGCGCATCGAGCGCGGGCTGAAGGCTGCCGACGTTGCGGCCAAGATCAGGAGCACGCGCCAGGCGGTGTCGCGCTACGAGTCCGGCCGGCGCCCCAAGCAGCCTTACCTCGACCGCATCGTCGTCATGACCGACGGCGAAGTGACGGCATCCGATTGGCTGGGCAAGGAGGCTGCTGATGTCGTTGCAAAGCGACAGGCTTCGGCTTGACCCGGGGTACGATCAACAAGGTTCCCCGCTCCGTCCGAAGCCGGTCGGCGCGCTCCACAACTCCCCAAACCGCGAGGCCAAGCGGTATCCAGGTATCATCGTCAAGCGCCATTTGAAGCCTCCTTGCCACGGCGGCGACAATGGCGCGGAAAGGGTTTCGCGTGCGGAACAGGTCGTTCCGAATTTGAAATTTGTCGTTCCTTCTCCTGTATTTCGTGAGGAACAAATGCACGACCTTGGAAGTGAGCTACAGAACGTCGTCAGGCGTGCTGCCGGCCCGATCTCGGCCGGGATGTCGATCAAAAGCCAGCAGAATAGTGCCTGCGACAATCTGGGTTATCCCCGCGGTCACTGGCGCGTGAGGCGTGCCTGGTACGGTTACGCTGACAACTGGACGGCCCGGGCGGTCTTCGATCTGCTCGATCGATACAATCGCTACGTGCGAAAGCATGGGGTCATCGCCGATACAACCGCGGAATCGCGTGTACCTGCGAACGATCCCATAACCATCTTGAGCAAAGTCGGTGAACAATGACGGTGCTCTAAAAATTTAGTCTTTGTGCCGGCTAAATGTGTTTTGCATCCGCGTGCTTTGTCTGAAATCGTACAAAATTCGTGCGTCCATTTTGGGAGACGCGCACGGGGAGGCAACAACATGAAGCAGGATTACGGATCGCTCCAAGACTGCGCGGTACGCGCCGTCCTTGCCAGTTTCTGCATGAAGGCCAGGACGGCCGGACCAAAGGCCGCGCAGCGCGAAGCGACAGTTCATCTTGTTGCGGCGGCAGCTTATCTCGACCAAGAAGTCGGGGTCGAAAAAACAACGAATATCCTGCGGGCAACCATTGCTTCGATGGGATCGGGATCGAACGAAAAACACTGAACGGCAATTCATTTTGTAGTGTGTAGGGTTGCCGCTCCTCAAGGGTTTGAGAGAGCGACATGGGACTTGTCTGCCAATTTCATAGATGGCTGGCGACAGCCGATACCGCGGATGCGCTCGCGTGAGCCGTCCTTGGATGCCATTCTACGTGCGCGACTATCTCGCCGACACGGGCGATTTGTCGACGCTTGAGCACGGCGCCTACCTCTTGCTCATCATGCATTATTGGCAGCGCGGATCTCTTCCGGACGACAACAAGAAATTAGCTAGCATTGCTAGGGCATCGCCAGAGCAATGGGCTGACATCCGACCGAACATCGAAGGGTTCTTTGCGCCGGGATGGCGCCATGAGCGCGTCGATGATGAACTGGAGAAAGCCCGCAAAGCATATGAAAAGCGGGCTGCGGCCGGTCGAGCGGGCGGCAATGCCAAAGCCGTCAATAAGCAAAGCTCTAGCAATGCTACATCAATGCCAGAGCAAAGCGCTACCAACCACAACCACATACACATAGATAGCTATCCTGCTTCGCAGCATAGCTATGGCGGTGCGGGGCTCGACGTGGTCGAGGCCAGGCGAGGCGAACTCTATGCAGCCCTGGGTGTGACCGACGAGACGAGATCGCCCGGCTTGCTTTCGCTGTCCGATCCGATCCGCTGGGTCGAAGCGGGTTGCGATGTCGATGCCGATATCATTCCGGCGCTCCGCGTCATCGCCGCGCGCGGCAAGGCTCCGCGAAGCTGGTCATACTGTTCCGACGCTGTGTTCGAGCAAAGAGACAGGCGCATCGAACCACCTCCAGACCCGAAGTCACGGCCGCCGCCAGCAACGCGCGGTCGCAAGGACGGGCCGGTAGCAGCACTTGGGCGATTTATGGAGAAAGAGCATGAGCGAGAGAGAAATCAAGGCGAAGGAAATGATCCGGATGCTGAACGGGTTTCCTCAGACGACGGAAAACTACGATCTATTGCTGGATTCATACATGCAGCAATTGGCGAGCCTATCGACTGAGGCAGTCGTCCGCGCGGTGCGGCGCTACCTGTCAGGCGACGTTCCAGAGCAGCACATGACATTCGCCCCGTCGGTTCCCGAGTTCGTTCGCGAGGCCAGGGCCAGCGAGGAATACCTTCGCCTGCTCAACGCGCCGAAGCGGCCGGCTCTCGAATATCACCGCGGCAACCTAGCGCCGTTCGAGATCATGTCGAACAAGCGCAAGGCCGAGAATGCGAATCGGCCCGTTCTGCACGAGGATGTCTCGGTGGAGCAATTCCGGTCGTTCAGCGCTGCCAGGCAATTGCCGGTCGGTGCGAAGTGGGTTGCGGGGGTAATTTATGGGCCAGTCGAGGCAAATTCTATTTGCTGACGATGTAACCAAAATGGCACCATAGGCAATCAAAGTGGTTGCTGATTCGACATGGCGGATTTGAACGAATGAGCAGTCTTTTCCTCGACAAGCCGAATGACTTCGACAAGAGGGTCGACCGCCTGGTCGAGCACTTCCGCCTGGCTGAGACGTGGTTCTTCATCAAGAACGCGAAGGGACTGCCGACACCGCGGGATTTGCTTTGGCTGCTGATCGCAGACGCGGTTCACACCGCGCGCCTCTTGCCCGATGTCGAACGGCGCATGGTTTCCCGCATGGGCTCGGCGATGCCCTCGGCGCGCGAGACCGAGCTAGAGGCCCGCATCCGCGAGTTGTCACGCCTGGCCGACGGAATGCCCCAGTACGACGACACGGAAGTGCGCGTCGTGGTCCACGAGGATGCATCGGACCGCATGGTCGATGTGCTGGACCTGCTTCGTTTCGTCGTTGGAGGCCACAACGGCAAGGACGTTCTGCGCATGAAGCGGACGGTGGTGGCGCGCGCCGCCGGCCTCTCCATCGAGCAATGCGGCAGGATCTACGACAAGCACCGGCTTGGCTTCGACAGGCGGGCCATGTGGGACATCCGCAACCGGGTGCTGGGGCAGATCCTCAAGGGCATTGAGACCGAGTTCGGACTGGTCCGCACGTCGCGTGGTTTCCGCCGGTTGAGCCTCAAGGAAATCGACCGGCGGCGGCGGGACCGGAAGAGCGACGAGAAGCGTCGGCGCCGTGAGGAAGCCGAAGCAACGGAACAATAGGAGCGAGCCGATGGAAGACCCTCACGCCGCCGAACGAGCCCGCCAAGCCGCCGAAATGAAGGTGCGCTGGATTGTAGCGAACAACATTGCCGAGCAGGTCCGCGCGAAGGTCTCAAGCGGCATGCTGGCCATGAGCCGATATCGGCTGATGCTAGGCGCAGCGACTTTGCCGCCATTCGTCACGGCCAAGCGGAAGGCAGTCGATGCCGCTTGACGCCACCATGTCTAGGGACTTGATCCGGCGGAGGCGCAACGCTGGCTATGCCGCTGTCGTGGCTGTCGGCTTCGCAGGTGATGTCGGCGTCTTCCGGCTGGCCTCCGCAGAAAATCTCGAAGCGCACCTCTCCACGCTGCAGCCAGGCACATGGCAAGCGCTGCGCTTCGAACGCATCATCTGGACCCAAGGCCCAGCCGTGGCGCGCACCATCGTCATGGGCGTGGAGCGGTTTCTCGCCAGTGCGGCCCTTGGGAGCCATTGGTTCCGCGCCAGTCTTGAAGTCCTCGATATAGCCATTGCTGCTGAAGCGATGAGCCTCAAGGCTGCAACGTGGACGCAAGCCGAGATCGTCGCGCGCCTGAAAGCACAGTCCGACCGGGAAGCGGATCGATTTGCGGCTGGGGTGATCTGAGATGTTCCCCTCCGCAGACTCCGTCGCCCTTGCGCTCGTCACCGCCTGCCGGCTGACGGGCACGAATCCTATGCTGACCGCACTCGGGCGGGCCTCGAACCTGGAAGCGCGCGGCCGGCACCTCGCGTTTGCTGCATTGATCGAAGCCTTTCCCGAAGCGCGCAAGATGGGCGTTGCCCGATGCTGCGGCTACGGCAAGGGGATGGCGGCAGCGCCAAGCAACCTTGGCACGTTCCGAAAGTCCTCATGGTGGCGAGAGGATTGGATCGACGAGATCGTCGGTGCCCTCGTAGCCGACCAGTACGGCGAGGCCGCGGAATGAGGCCGCTCAACCGCTACCAGCAAGGGAAACTGGACGCAGCGTTCCGCCGCTCATTTCGCGAGGACGCGCGCCGCGAGCAAAAGAGCTTTTGCGCCTACTGCGACGAGCCGCTGACAGCCAGGACCGCAACGGCAGATCATCGCCAACCGCGCGCCGCGTTCGGCCTCGATCACCGCAACAACATCGTGGCGGCCTGCGACCCCTGCAACAAGCTCAAGGGTCACATGCCCGAGCAGCAGTTCCGCAAGGCGCTTGAAGCGCCCGTCTCTGGCCGCCCCTTGGCGTTCTGGCTGGCGTGGTCGCGCCGCAGGATCAACCGGCGGCTCCGGCTCATGGAAAAACGCTTGGGCGTCGCAGCATGATTTTCAACAGGCAACAGAAGGAACCCTCCAGCATGAACGCAGAAGCACTCACCGCAGACCTCGCAGGCGCGATGGATACTGCGCTCAATCCAGGCCTCAAGGTCGTCTCGTTCAAGGCGATGGACCCGGAGACAGAACTGGAGCGGCTCGCTAAGGCGCATCGCCTCGCGATTGCGAAATACGATCAACGGATCTCAGACACCAGGATCGCCATGAAGGCCGATGTCGCAAGGCTCGATGCTGACCGCAAGGCCGAAAAGGCGCGCCATGATGTCGAGATGGCAATCCTTGGTGAGCGCATCACCGAAGCGAGGATCAAGGCAGAGCGTGACATGTCAGCGGATCGCAAGCTGGTGGCGTCGTGCAAGGCAGCACTGACTGAACTGGGGCGCGAGTGATGGGCATGTTCAGCAGACACTATCACCGCCGCTGGAGCGATCACGACCACTACTTCGGCCCGTTCACCTACGCGCATGAAAAGCGCGGCCATTACCGGCCGTTGGCCATCGTGCTCGGCTCCGGTGATGACGAATACCCCGGCTGCGACCTTCGCCTGAGCGGATTCGGCCACACGCTCATCTTGGCTCTGCCTCAAGTGCTGAAGCCCTGGCGCCGGAAGGTCACTGCCAAATTTTGGGATGCCGAAACCATCGAACGGCTCGGCCGCGACTGGTATTGGGACACGCACGAACGGGAATACGGATTCACCTACTCCGAAGGCCATCTGAGCGTCATGCTCGGCCGCCAGACCAACGACAGCAGCACCGAACAGCGCTGGGGGAAGTTCCTCCCGTGGACGCAATGGCGGCATGTCCGCAAGAGCTTCTACGGCATCAACGGCGAGCATGTCGCGACCATGCCCGATACCGGAAAAAGCTACACGCTCGATTCCGGCCGATGGGAGCGCGAGCGCGCCATCGAAAAGGCAACGCCGACGGTCTCGTTTGCCTTCGATGACTTCGACGACGAGCGCCTGACTGTCACCACCATGATTGAGGAATGGGAGTGGAAGTTCGGAACCGGCTGGTTCAAGTGGCTCTCCCTGTTCCGCAAGCCGAAAATCCGCCGCTCGCTCGACCTCCAGTTTTCCGGCGAGACCGGCGAGCGCAAGGGATCATGGAAGGGAGGCACGACCGGCCACTCCATCGACATGCTTCCCGGCGAACTGCACGGTGCCGCGTTCCGCCGTTATTGTCGTGAACACAAGATGACGTTCGTCGGCATCGTGGACCGTGCCCCATGACCGCCGAGCGCAAGCGCTTCCTCTTCCTGCAGTGGGTGCTGGCTATAGCCGCATCGGTACTTTTCCTCAACACGCTGTTCGGCGGGAAGGCGCATAGCCACGACGCGCCGACGGGTTGGAGCTATCCACAAAATTGCTGCAGCGGAATCGACTGCCGCGAAGTTCCCGACGCCGACATCATCGAAGGCGCTCGCGGCTACGAAATCCGCAACACGCATGAACTGATCCCGATGACCGATCCCAAGGTGAAGATGAGCCCTGACGGCCGGTTTCATCTTTGCACGGTGGGTGGGTTGGACGACAGCAGGACGATCTGTCTTTTTGCTCCCTCAAGAGGCTTTTGACCGATGGACGATATCCTCGAAATTCCGCTCACCAAAGGCATGTTCGCCATCATTGATGCCGTAGATCTTCCGCTGATCGTAGGCTCCAAATGGCGAGCGTCGCAATGTGGATCGAAGTGGTATGCGGTCTCAACCCGAAACGGACGGTCGGTCTACCTTCATCGCCTAATCTTCGTCGCTAAGCCTGGGATTCTTGTCGACCATAGGGACAACGATGGCCTCAACAATCGACGCTCAAATCTGCGTAGGGCCAACAAGAGCCTCAACGGCGCCAACTCAGGGCTGAGTCGTCGCAATAAGAGCGGCATAAAGGGCGTTGTTTGGGATGCCTCCAGAGGCAAATGGAAGGCTGATATCACTGTATTCGGAAAGACGCACAGTCTCGGCCGCTATGTCGAAAAAGAGGATGCCGCCAAGGCGTATGCCGAAGCAGCCCGCGCTGCCCACGGAGCATTCGCCAATCCCGTTGGCGGGCTGGATGACAGCCGGACCATTTGTTTGTTCGTTCCCGGGCGAGGCGTGTGATGAACGCGCTTGCGCGCCAAAGCACCGTCACCGACCTGATCGAGGAATACGATCAGAAACGTGACGCCATGGAGGCTGAGGTGAAGGCCTTCGAGGCGGCTTACACGCGACTGGAAATGGCAGCATGCATTCAGGGCAAGTTCGTTGGCCCTGTCTCGCAGCATCGCCCGCATGTCAGCGCTGAAAGCCTGAAGCGGAACCTCTGTAAATCGGGGTGGAAGGCGATTTACGATCGCCTCCAAATTGACCGCATTGCCAGCGCCCGCGACCGCAAGCTGTTCGACCAGACGGTTGAGAACCCGCCGGATCTAACCTTCGACAACGCCAAGGCGACGTTCGGCGATTATCTGGAGCGGCCTCGCCATCATATCTTGCGCGGTCTGGCCGAAGTCTTCTCCGATCTCGACCCGGCCTACAAGTCTCACTCCAAGGTGAAGATCGGCGTCAAGGGTTTGCCGAAGCGGATTATCCTGTCGAATGTGTCCGGCTACGGCAGTTATGGCAGAAACAAGCTTCGCGACATCGTGAACGCCCTCGCGGCCTATCGCGGCGAGCCGATGGCAGAGCATGTCGACTTCGCCGAGGTTGACGGCCTGCACTCCTACACTCGGGAGACTGACGGCGATGCAACCGTTCGTGGCCTGCATGTGCGGAAGTTCAGGAACGGCAACGGGCATGTCATTTTCCCTCCCGACACGCTGGTAGACATCAACCGCGCGCTTGCAGAGTTCTATGGCGAGGTTTTGCCGGATGCCGAGGAAGAGAATGCGCCAAAGCGCACCGGCACTTCTGTTTCCAAAGACCTGCAATTCTACTGGACGCCGAAGGCGGTAATAGACGAAGCGCTATCCGAGGTGGGCATTTATCGGCCTACCGAATATTCGCGCCGGGAAGCTCCTCCTTATCGTGTTCTGGAGCCATCATGCGGTGATGGTCGGATATTGGATGAGCTGCGCGATCGGGGTTGCCTGTCGCTCGGAATCGAAGTCCACGCCGGCCGCGCCGCAGAAGCGAGGGCCAAGGGTCACAACGTCCTGACAGCCAACTTCCTGGAATGCCCGGCAAAGCCAGAGTTCGATTTCGTGGTGATGAACCCGCCATTCTATGGGCGCCACTACGTCAAGCACGTTCGTCACGCTACGGATTTTCTGAAGCCTGGCGGCAAGCTTATTTCCGTTCTCCCGGCGACGGCTCACTACGATCACGGCGAACTCAAAGGCAGGTGGCGGGATTTGCCGGTCGGGAGCTTTGCAGAAGCAGGCACCAATATTCCAACCGGGCTTATGATCTTTGGGAGGGCAGCATGATCCGCACGCAAACAATCGGCGACGCCTCGCCCGTTTCATCGCTCGTTCGCTATGACGCAGCCTGCATGGCGCTCGCCAGCGCAAAGTCTATCGATGAGGTGAAGGACTTCCACGACAAGGCCGAGGCGATGCGCGCCTATGCCAGGCAAGCGAAAAATCATCAGATGGAGGTCGACGCGGCCGAGATCAGGATTCGCGCCGAGCGCCGGCTGGGCGAATTGATCGTGGCGCAGAAGACCACGATCGGCCTCAACCCGGGAGGCCGCCCGAAAACAAGTGCCTCGAGGGGACAGGTTCCGGAGCAGCCCACGCTTTCCGACGTCGGCGTCGATCGCAAGATGTCGGCGCGAGCCCAGAAGATGGCGGCGGTTCCCGAAGGCGAGTTCGAAGCCATGGTCGGCGACTGGCGCAATCGGATCGAAATCGAGAACGAGCGCGTCACGGTCAATCTGCTCAAGGCCGGCGAGAAACGCATGTCGCGCGACCAGCGCGAGGCGGAGCTCGCCGCATCGCAGCGCGCGCTGCCGACCCAAAAGTTCGGGCTGATCCTGGCCGACCCGGAATGGCGCTTCGAGCCATACAGCCGAGAAACCGGCATGGATCGCGCCGCCGACAACCATTACCCGACATCCAGCCTCGACGCGATCATGGCGCGCGACGTCGCGTCGATCGCGGCCGACGATTGCATACTGTTCCTGTGGGCCACGGCGCCGATGCTGATCGAGGCGATTTGCGTCCTCGACGCATGGGGCTTTGCGGTGCTGGAGCGTGATGCGGAGGTAGGTAATCTCCGTCCGGTCAAGACCGACGCCCGCTACGTCACCTCGTTCGCCTGGCTGAAAGAGCGCATCATCACCGGCTACTGGAACCGCGGCAAGCATGAGATTCTGCTCGTCGCCACGCGCGGAAATCCGGTCGCGCCCGATATGTACGATCCGAAACTTCCTTCCTGGTTCGAAGGCGAAGCGATCATGGCGCCGAGCGGCGAACACTCGGCCAAGCCGGAACTGTTCCTCGACTGGATCGACAAGCTTTGGCCGAACACGCCGAAGATCGAGTTGAACCGGCGCGGTCCGGCGCGGCCAAATTGGTCGGCATGGGGCTTGGAGGCGGAACTGCCGCCGCATGACCCTGAGACGGGCGAGATCATCGAAGGCGATCAGCCATGACCTATGTCGGCAAGGTCTATGCGCCCGGCCCATCGCAAAAGGCGATCCTGCGCGCATCGATCGGCGGGACATGGTTCCTCGCCATCCGGCCGTGTTCGATCCGCTCCTGCCTGAAGCTTCACGACAATGGCTTCCTCGATCGTGATCCGAAGAATGCGCGGCGGTATCAGGCGTCAGCAAAGGGCGCGGCCTGGCTCAAAGAGTTCGATGCCAATTTCGGAAGGCGGAATGTATGAACTGCTTTGCAGGGTTTACGCGCGAAACGCCGACCGGATTTCTTGCCATGCTGCGCTTCGCAGAGGACGGTCAGGCCGAGCCGGTTCTCGCTCCCGGCGGCAAACCTATGGTCTACCCAACCGAAGTTGAAGCATGGAGGGCTGTCACCGCTAGCTTGCTGCGCTATTTCAACGGCAGGATGCGCCGCGAGGGCGTAGTGATCACCAGCGCCCGAGTCGAAGCGAACCGCATTTTTCGAAAGGGTCGAGTGATCCAGGTCGAGAGCAGATAGCGATGGCAGCATTTCGCGAGGGCTGGGCATCGAAGGCACCGCGCGCCAGCGCACACTATTTCCGCCGCGTCGGCGCCGGCCTGGCTCGCTCGCTTTGTGGCGCGCAGGATGCAGCGGCTGGCTGGCTGCTTGAGCCTGGTGATTTCAAGCACTGCGTGCGATGCACCAGGCTCTTGGCGCGGGAAGCCTCGAAATCGAACGCCACGCCGCCAGAGCCTGGGCAGGATGAGCGCGGCAAGCCTCGGACATGTGACGGGAAGAGCGGCGACTGACGCGCGCTGCCGGGGCTGCTAGACGTTTGCGAGTTCGAGCAGCACATCAGCGTGGCAGGGATCGCAAAGTCGGCAAAAGCAGGCGAGGTTCTTGCCGCGCAGTTCGCCGATGATTTCAGATTCCCGGCCGTTGCGAAGAATGTTGGCCAGATACCTCTCGACTGCCGTATCGGCGTCCATCACGCCGCCCGAGCGAGGGTCGATTGATCCGACCTTGTACGGGTTTCCCCATTTGTGCGGTCGCGCCACGCTCACGGTGTTCTCTGGCATGCGCCAGCCCTTGGCACGCGAAAGCTGGACGCGAACTGGCCCGCTCACTGCTTTTCTCCGATGAGTCGCACCGCCGGCTTGATCAAAACCGCCAGCCTTGTCATGCCCTTTGCTGTGATCCGCACCTGTTCCGTGACTTTTTCCGAGCCGTCGCCGCGCAAGACCGTGGTGATCTTGTGCTCGAGCAATCCGGATGAGGTCTTGGACTGGTAGCCGAGATCGTGCGCCGAGCCGGAGCGCCGGTAAATCCAGCCGTTCTGGCGCAACCACGCGAACAGGTCTTTCGGACGCATCTGGAGCGCTTTCGCCGCATCGGTGATGCAAAACGAGCCATCGGCTTCGGAAATGCGCTCCAGCGCTTCATGCGAGGGGCGCAGCTGGTCGACCTCCTTTTTGAGTTCGATATTCTGGTCAGAATAGCTCAAGAGCAGGGTGCGGAGGGAGGATGGATCATTCAGGTCGACAATCGGTGGCGCGCTCTTGCGAAGCGAAGCCTCCATTTCGTTGAAGCGGTCGATGTATCGGATCTTGAAGCGCAGCGCCTTCGGCCCGGTGAATCCCATCGCGAGCAGGGTGAACCCGTCGCGGTGTATTTCATAGGAGCGGTAGGTTTGACCGTTCTGCGCCTCAACATATGGGGTCTGCCGAAACTTCAGCAGACCCAAGTTCGGTTCGGCCTTGATCAAGTTGTCGATGGCGTCGAGCACGTGGCGGTGCTCTTTCTCGAAATATGCTGCCACGTCACGGCTGTTGGCGTAGACCTCGCCGTTGCGCTCGAACACGACCGGAGTCGGGTCCATGTAGCGCGGCTGCTGCGCCTGGGCAATGTCGGTCGACTCGATCATAGAACTGCCTCCCGCACGTTTTCATAATCGACGATCATGCGCGTCGTGCCAGTCTCGCCGTCGGCCTTCACCGCATATTGCGCCACGCCGTAGCCGAACACCTGGTCGATCGTGCCCGGGTAATCGTCGCCGCCCCACCTCGCGATGACGCTGGTGCCGACTGGGAACGGCGGCTTGATGTCGTTAGCCTCTGCCCAGGCCTTCTGTGCTGCCTTGATTTCCTTGTCGGCGGCGTGTGAAAAGTCGTCGAGCGCTTCGACCATCTGCATGTCACAATCCCAGCCCTCGTCATCGTCGAGGGCCTTCGCCAGTTTGTAGCCGTCCATGTGGGGCCGGCCATGCCTGGCGATATCTGCCGCAGCGTCGTTGAACTGGCGCGGCTCGATGTGCCCGTCCTTCGACAGTTGCTCGGCAACGACGCGCCCGGCACGCAACGCCATTTCGGGAGTGAGGCGAGTTGGGCGAGGCGGCGTCTGTTGATCAGACATGGGAAACGCTCCTGATTTGGGTTGACTTGCTCTCCGGCTGCCGGCTCTCGACCAGCGCAAACAGCCGATCAAAGTTCGCATCCGGCATGCGGAGCGCTTCACGGACTGGATCTGAAAGGAAAGCGCGCACCTGATCGCGCGATGAAGCTTCCGCCGTTCCCCAGTTCTGGTCGACTACTCCTCCATTGATGAGGTCGGAGGTGTCAAGGGAGAGGAGGATTCTGAGGGCGTTGTTGAAGCGGGCGGCGTTCATGCTGGCACCGCCACGACTTCCGGCAGATCATCGAACGTCGGGCCGTCATCGCGCGGCGTGAAACACCCTTCGCACGTCACTTCGGGCGGCACCGGCCCGTAGCCACGGTGCTTGTAGCGGAGACCCTTCGTCGCGCCGCAATAGGGACACTCCAGCTTTTCCGCCAGTGTCTCTGCCATTAAGTGAGAGGTACGGTGGAAGGCGTTCATGCCGGCACCGAAGCGGCTCGGGAGGCCTCAAGAGCCTCAACCTTGGCCATGTCAGCAGCGAAGAACGAATGCCTGCCATCTGGGCCAAACACCACGATCGGATGCTTCATGCCCTTGCAGCCGTCGCCCCCAATCTCGATGGACTTTGCAGCCTTGAAGGCGGCGATTGCTTCGGCGCGGCCATAGTCGCAACCAAGGATCGCAAAACCAGCTTGCATGAAATTGTGAACGTACTCGCCTTCAGCCAAAAGGCTCTCAGCTTCCTCAGCGGTGAGTGGGAACTTGTCGTCATCTGCCGTCGTCATCGTCTCGTTCCTTCTCGGTCTGCGGTGTGGTTCAGTCGGTGTAGGCGATGTATTCGAACCGCCCGTCCTTGAATGAGTTGAAGCGCCCGCCGAAGGTGCCCTTGACGCGGGCTTCGACTTCCTGTCGGCTGGTGCCTTCGGGATAGACGCCGATCACCTTCTGTGAGGCGCTGCTGTGCATCTCGATCAGGTAATCAATCTTGGTCGGATCAAGGACGCGCTTCTTGCGCTCGACGTAGGCAAAGCCCGATCCGAAATGGATGGACGCGATCTCCTGAACGACCAGCGGATCGTCCTTTTCTTCCCACTCGCAGACCGGGCAGAAAGCGGTGACTGACGTGCAGGAAAAGCACGGCGGGTTGATATGGCAGGAGCAATTCTCCGAGGCGTGGAACGCGATCGTTCCCATGCAACCTTCGCGGTTGCACGTGTCGCCATCAGCGTATCCAAGGTTTCCTGTCGTCATTGCCCTGTCTCCGGTCTGCGGTGTGTTCTTGGTTGCGTGAGAGGGGTGCTAGGACGTGGCTTTGGCGATGGCTGCGCGCAACTCCGCGAGGCGCTTGGACAAGCCCATGATACGGTCCCGAGCGAGGGTGCAGATTTCCTCGTGGTTCCAGTCGTCACGCATCAGCATGCGGACACGGCCAGCAACCTCGATGTCCGACATGCCGGCGCTCTGGACTTCCATGCCCTTGTGGCCGTTCCAGTCGTAAGTCAGGGGCGCATCGAGCAAGACCAACAGACCAAGCCCATTCAACTTCGCCTTGCGCTCAAACTGCCTGCGCACCTGTCGGCTTTCGAATTCGTCGCTAGCCATTGTCGTCGTTCTCCAGATGCAAGGGGGTGGGGAAGGGCTCAGGCGTCGCAATCGTTGCAAGCCCACGGCCAGCGGATGCCGTGCGAACAGGTCGAGCCGGGGCCATAGGTGTGGACTTCGGACGCGCGAACCGTTTCGCCCGGCTCATCGTCGGCGGCTTCGTGGGCCTCGTAATCCTCGCGGGTCAGGAAGCCCTTGGCCTTGGCGGTCTCGCCAGCAAGGAACCCGAAATAGTGGTTGTCGGTCCCGGCAGGGTTGCCGGCGCAGGGATTGCGGAACGTGCGGCCCTTGAAGCCCTGGTCAAAGCCATGCGCATAGGCGTGGCTGGTTTTGTCGGCCCAAGGTGCGATCATTGCAGTGGCGTTCATGTCCGTGTCCTCATCTGGTGTTGAGAGGAACATAGCGTGTAACCAAAATGGTTACAAGTGGCACCAACGAAAATACCTGTGCTGACGCCACTCGGCTTCTTTCGTCAGCCATACATCGGCGCTACGTAAGAAGCCTCTCTGGCGCTTCGGCACCCGATTCCGTGGGAGGTTTCGAGAGGAAGGCCGATCGCGGGAAACCCGGTCGGCCTCGCGATCTTCCGGCGCGGCTGCGGCGCATCGTAGCTCCTCGGCCAGACAACCCAGCCTGATATCGCCTCGAAGGTCAGCCAGCGCGGCAGGCTCTTCACGTCGCCGAGCGCGCTGCGCCCGATGAGCAACCCGCTCCCGACATACTCCGGACCGTCGGCAAACAGCCGGAAGCGCGTCTTCACGGGTTCGGATGAGACCCAAAGGTCGAGATCGTCGGCCAATTCGACGCGCTCCAGGGAATCGCCTCGCACCATTGTTCCGATGAATTCCTCATCGATCCGGCACGGAGTCATCAGGTCGAACACCCGGCGAAGGCCGGAATCAATCATTACGAAACGCATAGACGCAACTCCCTTTCGTGGAAACGGCGGGCAACGATGGGAGCCTTCTCGGTCTCCCAAATCGCGAGCCACCATGAGATGATTTCGGCGTGGTAACGGTCGTCGCTGGGGCGCCTGCGGCTAGCGCGGCGCAACTCCCGCTCGATCCAGGCAAGCCTGTCTTTCAGGGCCGGCCGATAGAGCAGGGCACGGAAGGCATCCGCGAGTTGCATGTCGAGGGCGTAGTCGCCACGCGGGCCGAGCGGGGAGATGTCGCAATGCCAGTGCGACCACATGGCGAGCGCTTCGGTGATTGTGGTGCGCTCAAGCATTTGTCGTCGCCATGAAATCGAGCCCAAACGAGCCGTCAAGAACCGCATCGAGGTCGGCAAGGAAGGCAAATCGCGCCCGCCAGTATTCGTTGAACCGGCTCTTGCCCTGCGTCTGCCGGCGCATGTGGCGCGCAGCACCTTCGATCGTGGCGAAACTACCCGATGCAAAATCGCGGCAGATGTCGATGAACTCGGACACGTCGGTGTCGCCGCGGCTCCTTTTCATGCGCACGACATCGCGCAGGAACTCAGGCTTTGTCTGGGGAAGCAGGGCGAGCATGTCGGGTCTCCGTGGCAGGAAATCTTGTAGCCAGATCAATATACGGTGTAACCGTTTTGGTTACAAGTGGAATATGCTAAATCGCGACTGGCAAGGCGTTGGACTTGTCCAAATCGCCAAGCGTATGCAGCCGCGCCCGTGCCGCTCCATAGGTCTCGCGATCTATCCGCCCCTCATGAAGCGCGCGCCTCTGACCCGCCCTGTCTCCAAAGCGAAGCAGGAACAACCGGCAATCGAACGTCTTGCAGATCGTCGGCGCCCGATCGTGGATCGTGCAGCCGGCTGCGCCCAGGTAGACGCAAGCGCCGCTCTCATTTCGCCGGAGCGCGTATCCTGTCTTTCCCGTGACGGGATTTACCGCTGGCTCCGCATCATAGGCCGCAACGATGTCGCCATGCTCTGGATAAAGGAAGATCAGTTCGTTCCGGCAGCACACGGTGCAGCCATTGCAGGGGACGGAAGCCATTAGGCGATTTCCTTGCCGAGCATGCCGATGTCGCCCTCGTTGACCCAAGCGAGACGGCAATCGCCGATGTTGTTGAGGGATGCTGGCGGGAAACTCGCACCATCCGTGAAGGCGTAGCGCACCTTGCGCTCGACGTCGGACGGGTCGAAAGGCGGCTTTTCAAGGGCCGCTATCAACGCGTCGGCCATCGCCACGCACACGCCGGCGCGCTTCTCACCCAAGCGCGATCCATCGATGTCAATGGTCAGGCCGGTCTGCGCGAACAGACCTGCAAGCGCCTGACCTGCAAAGTACTCGCGTTTTGACATGCCGCCTTCCGATACAGCCACAGCGCCTACCTTCGCGAGTGTCGGAAACATCGGCCCGCCGTCATCGATCTTCGTCATTGCTCGCTCCATGGGTGTGGATGGTGATTGGGTGGAGGCCGTTACGCCGCCGCCGAGTTTTCGACCTCATCGGCGCGGTATTTCGTGCCGCAGAACGGGCAGAAGCTCGGAAACATCGTCTTCGCCTTAGGCTTGCCGCGCCCCTTCTCGATCTGCTCCGTCCCGATGTACGGCAGTTCGCTGTTAGGGCCGCTAAGGATCAGGAGCAGTTGCAGCCGCGTGTTGTGCGGCTTGAGCAGTTCATCGACTTTGGCGATGCATTCGCAGGTCATCGTGTCTCTCCGTGGTGGATGGTGCCAAAATGGTTGCAAATAGTTCTTGACGGAAGTGGTGGGGGTCGCTAGCGATTCATGCATCCTGAGTCTGTCGTGCCCGCTTCCCGAATCCGCCCGTCAAACGGCATAGCCGCGCCGACGCAACTCAACCTTTGTCCAGTAAACCTGATCGCTGTGCGCATTGTTCGTGCGCAGCAACGCCCAAAGCTGGTTCGTTCTCAGCGATTGAACTTGCAACTGGGTCATGAGCGTTCCCCCTTCCTCTGGTAGAGGATAGGACGTAACCATTTTGGTTACAAGTGGGTACAGTCGAAAATTCATCGAAGCGGAGCTTCAAACCAATGCAGCGTGATTTCCGGCCGGTGGCCGAAGCACGTGCGGGATCGCCGGTCGCCATGCGGCCTCGTCCGCCCGAGGACATCCTCGAAATTTCAGGCGAGCCGATCTTTCGCCCGGCGCCCGAGATCATCACCTGGGCGCGCCAGTGCTTCATCGATGAGGGCGCGAGCCTTCTCAACGAAGATCACAAGCACCTGCGCTCCGCGACGCTCGCGGCACTGTGGACCAATGTTCCCAACGGCAGGGCGGGGCGTTCCGTCATCGGGCAATGCGAGCGCGGCCTGCCACCCGCCGGCAAATGGTTGCGCGGCCGGATAGAGCGCCAGATGCTCGACTGGTTCGGCGACATCCCGGATTTCCTGCTCACGTTCGATGCGGGATATTGCGACACGTGTTCCGACGCCGAGTTCATGGCGCTGGTGGAGCACGAAACATATCATGCAGGGCAGGAGCGCGACGCATTCGGCGCTCCAAAGTTCCGCAAGTCCGGCCTGCCGGCCTTCGCCATCCGTGGACATGACGTCGAAGAATTTATCGGCGTCGTCCGCCGCTACGGTGCAGACGCCGCCCATGTTCGCGAACTGGTAGATGCTGCCAATGCTGGACCAGAGATCGCCAACGTTCGCATCTCCCAAGCCTGCGGCACCTGCCAGCTAAGGGCAGCGGCATGATCCGCTACACGCAGATCCCCGGCACGAAGGCCAAGCCCGAGCGCAAGGCAAAGCCGGTCAGCTTGGCGAAAAAAAAGGCGGTCAAGGGCAAGAAGCGCAAGCTATCAGGCAAGCGCCCGTCGCCATTGGACCGCGGTTAGACGGCCAGCGCCATGGTCGCAAAGCTTTCGAACGAGGTGAAAGCCTTCATCATTCAGGGGCTCGCCTGCTTCGACACGCCGTCTGTGGTCGTCGCGGCGGTCAAACGGGAACTTGGGCTGGATATCACGCGCCAGCTGGTCGAGAGCCACGACCATACGAAGAAATCCGGCGCCAGGGTCGCACCGAAGTGGCGCGCGCTGTTCGATGAGACGCGCAAGACTTTTCTCGAAGACACCGCGCCGATCGCAATCTCGCACCGCGCCGTTCGCCTCCGCGCCCTCCAGCGCATGGCGGACAAGGCCGAGACGCAAGGCAATATGGCGCTATCGGCGCAACTGCTGGAACAGGCCGCCAAGGAACAGGGCAACGCCTTCACCAACCGGCGTGAACTGACAGGCAAGGACGGGAAAGACCTGCCGCCAATACCGGCGACTGTGGCGATTTTCCAGCTTCCCGACAATGGCAGGGGATAGCGCGACAGGCGCTGCGCAGACGGTCATTCGGCCGCAGCCTGGTCCTCAATTGATGTTTCTCGCCACTCCGGCCGACATCGCCATACTCGGCGGTGCGGCCGGGGGTGGAAAAAGTTGGGCGTTGTTGCTCGAGCCGTTGCGCCACGTGCACAACCCAGCCTTCGGCGGCGTCATCTTCCGCCGCACCACGGTCCAGGTCCGCAACGAGGGCGGCCTCTGGGACGAAAGCTTCAAGCTTTATCCGCTTGCGGGAGCAGACCCGAAAGAGCACGTGCTGGAATGGAAGTTCCCGGCCGGCGCGTCCATGTCGTTCGCTCACCTCGAACACGACAAGACGGTCCTCAATTGGCAAGGTAGTCAGGTCGCTTATTTGGGCTTCGACGAGCTCACGCATTTTTCGGCGAAACAGTTCTGGTACATGGTCTCGCGCAACCGCTCCATGAGCGGGGTGCGGCCCTATATCCGCGCCACCTGCAATCCCGATGCCGACTCCTGGGTCGCCGAGTTCATCGCCTGGTGGATCGATCCCGAGACGGGGCGGGCAAATCCCGAGCGCGCCGGCATCCTGCGCTGGTTCGTCCGCATCGGCGACGCCATCATCTGGGCCGATAGCCCGGAAGACTTGGCGCAGCATATCGATCCGATCACGAACACGCCGATCCCGCCGAAGTCGGTGACGTTCATTCCGGCAAAATTGACCGACAATCCGGCGCTGATGGCGGCCGATCCTGGCTATCTCGCCAACCTCATGGCGCTGCCCACGGTGGAGCGCGAGCGCCTTCTCGGCGGCAACTGGAAGATCCGGCCCGCTGCCGGCCTCTATTTCCAGCGCTCCTGGTGCGAAATTGTCGATGCTGTTCCCAAGGTCTCGAAATGGATGCGCGCCTGGGACCTTGGCGCGACGCCAAAGACCGAGGCCAACGACCCAGACTGGACGTGCGGGACAAGGGTCGGCCTGCTCACGGACGGGCGCTACATCGTCACCGATCATAGACGCGACAGGCGATCGCCATCCGGCGTCGAGACGATGATCAAGAACACCGCATCCGAAGACGGGCGCGAGGTCGATATCTCGCTTCCACAAGATCCCGGCCAGGCGGGAAAAGCTCAAATAGCGACGCTGACAAAGCTGCTCGCCGGCTATCGCGTGCGCTCCTCGCCTGAAACGGGCGACAAGGTGACGCGCTTCGGCGGGTTTTCCGCCCAGGCTGAAGCCGGAAACGTCCTCGTCCTTCGCGGCCCATGGAACACCGACTGGTTCAACGAACTGGAAGGCTTTCCCGAAGGTCTGCATGACGATGATGCGGACTCGACAAGCCGCGCCTTCAACGAACTGCTGAAGCGCAAACAGGAAACCAAAACGGGGTACGCAGGCATATACTGATGACCAATTCCGTCGACAGCCATCATCCCTACTACGATCTTCGGATCGAAGAGTGGCGGTTGATGCGTGACTCGGCGCGTGGCGAAACGGCCATCAAGTGCGAAACGATCACCTACCTGCCGAGGCCGTCAGGTTTCAAGGCGCAGCCGGCCGGCGACGCCATGTACGAAGCCTACAAGATGCGGGCGCAGTTCCCCGAGATCGTTGGGCCGACCGTTGGCGGCATGATCGGTGTCATCCATCGCACCGAAAGCCAGATCGAAATGCCACCGGCGATGCAGCCGCTGTGGGAGAAGGCGACAAAGGAAGGCCTGCCGCTGGAGGCGCTGCATGCGAGGATCACGGCAGAGCTTTTGACGACTGGGCGCTATGGCCTGTTGGCGGGCGCCGCGAGCACCGGAAGCGACCTGCCGTACATCGTGACCTATTGCACCGAAGCGCTGATCAACTGGTCGGAAGCCGGTGATTTCTATGTGCTTGATGAGACTGGCCTCGTGCGCCAAGGCTTCGACTGGGTTGAGGAAAAGCAGTATCGCGTGCTTGAGATGGTCGACGGCAAATACCAAGCCACGATCCATTCCGGCGATACGCTAAGCGCTGGCGCTCCGGTCATTCCGACGGCGCGCGGCGACAAGGCTCTCGAGCAAATCCCCTTCGTCGTCATGGGCGCGCGCGACCTGTCGATCGATCCGGAGACGCCGCCGCTGATCGGCGTGGCGCGCTCGGCGGTCAGCATGTACCAGTTGTCAGCCGACTACCGCTGGCAACTCTTCATGACCGGCCAGGAAACGCTGTTCATCATCAATGGCGATGAGCCAGAAGCAGTTGGCGCCGGCGTCATCGTCTCGCTCAAAGCCGATGGCGAGCAGACACCCGACGCGAAATATGTCGGCCCGGCCGGCACGGGCATCGCGGCGCACCGCACAGCCATCACTGATGAGCGCAACAATGCGGTCGCGGCTGGCGCGAGGCTGTTCGACACCGATGCTCCTGCCCAGGAATCGGGTGACGCGCGCCGCCTGCGCTTCGCTGCCCAGACGGCAACGCTCGTCACCATCGCGCAAGCCTCTGCCAAGGGGCTGGAAAAGGCGCTGCGCTACATCGCTGTCATGATGGGCCTCGATCCTGAAAAGGTGATCGTCAAGCCGAACCTGTCGTTCATCGACAGCCAGTTGACTCCTGCCGAAGTCGTCGACGTGATCAAGGGCTGGCAGGAGGGCGGCTATTCCTACCAGACCATGTACGAGCGCCTGCAGAAGGGCGAAGCGGTCAGCGCCGAGCGCACCGCGGAAGAAGAACAGGCGCTCATCGACAGGGAACTGGCATCGGGCCAGGGCACGCTCGACGAGAGCGGCCTTGTCATCGGCGGCGTGGCAAATCCTGCCGATCCGGCCGCGCCTGGCAATCCCGCCGTTCATGCCGTTCCCGCCATCCCGGCGCCGGCCGCCGCAGCGTGAGAGCCACGCTGCGCATCTATCGCGAGGTGCTGGAGCGCGAAATGTGGCCCGACAAGCGCTGCCGCGTGCGCATCGTCGGGGCATCGTGGGATCCAGGAACGTCGAGCGTGGTGCTGGAGCTTGAAGGCAAGATCCTGCCCGATGGTGGCGAGGTCAAGCTGTTGACGCGCCGCTCGACCGAGACGGAGTTTCGCGCGCTGTGACGTTGTTCCGTGAGTGTTTTCGGCATCTGGGCTCGATCGAGCGCAAGCGCATCCCGCCGATCCCGCGCGAGGATATGCGCCTGCACCGTCTTGAACGCCCCGAGCCATGGCCGAGCGAAGTCGTGGAAGCGATGCGCGCCGGCCCGCCCGACAACTGGTATCCGGACTATGCCGCGTTCTATCGCAGGCTTTCCGCTTTCACCGGCGTGGCCGAGGAACGGCTTGTCGTCGGCGCCGGTATCGAGGATTTTATCCGCACCCTCATCCTGCTCTGCTGCGAGCCGGCGGATGGGTTTGCCTTCACCTGGCCGACCTGCGCCATGTTCGACGTCTATTCCGAGGTTTTCCTCGCGAGGCCGGTTCGGATCGTCACGGACCCGAAACGATTGCTCGGCGTCGCCGACATCGTGGACAAGCTGGACAGCGGCGTTCGGCTGCTGATCCTGCCGAACCCGGGCCAGCCGGTCGAGACCTATTTCTGCCTCGCTGAGTTGAGGCGCATCGCGCAGCGCTGCCAGGAGATCGGCGCGGTGTTCGCCATCGACGAGGCCTATTACGGCTTTGGTGCCGAAACGGCGCTGCCGCTGGTCGACGAGTTCGACAACGTGCTGATCATGCGCACCTTTTCGAAGGCTTTCGGCGGTGCTGCGCTTCGCGTCGGCTATGCCATCGGGCAGCCTTCGGTGATCCGGCCGCTTCATGCCATTCGGGAGTCCGGCGAGATTTCAGGCCCTTCGCTGCATGCCGCCACGGTGCTGATGGACATGTGGGCGCAATGGATCGAGCCCGGCATTGCGGAGGTCTGCGCCGGCCGCGATTGGCTGCGCGAGACGCTGCGCGCCGACGGCTTCGATGTTCGGGGCTGGTTCGCAAACCACGTGCTGATCGGGCCGGGCGAGCGCGCGAGCGAGGTTGCTGCGGCGCTCAAGGTGCGCGGCGTGCATGTGAAGGCGGGTTTCCCGGCGCCGCTCGACGGGCATCTGCTTGTGACGTGCGGCTCTGGGGCGCTGATGCAGCGGTTCCACAGCATCTTTGTGGAGTCGGTATGAACGTGATCGACCTGTACAAGCGACGCGAAAAGGCCGTTGGAAAGCCGTGCCCATACTGCGGTGTGAAGATGGTTCTAGGGCGCAATCGCAGCATCTTCCACACCACAAGGGATCATATTTTCCCTCGCTCGCAGGGCGGCACGCTGGCGATTATCGTCTGCTTCGCGTGCAACAACGAGAAGGCAGATATGTCGCCGTTCGAGTGGATCGAGCATCTATATCGGGCAGGCCGAGCGCATCATGCCGAACGAACCATCTGCGCATATTGCCAGATCGGCGGCGTGTTTCGCGACGGCGTGACAGCGCCGGATGTGCTTGATGCCATCGAGACCTTCTGGCTGGCGGAAGCGGCCTGATGGAAGGCGTCTTCGCCGAGACCGACGGCAAGCTCCAACTCGTCGGCGACTGGCAGAGGGTCTATTCGGAAAACCCTGATCCTTGGGACCAGGCCGGCCGCAAGGGCCAGATGGCGGCCTATTACGCCGTGAGCCGCACGCGCCTCGTTGAGACGCTGGGCAGGCTCGGGCCGTTCAATGCCGGCATCGAGATCGGCTGCGGCCACGGTCACTTGACCGCGATGCTACGCGCCGCGATCTGCCCCATGATCGGGATCGACATCAGCGAAGCGGCGGTCAAGACCGCGCGCAGCCTCCAGCACGACGCGGTGTTCCGGCAGGGCGACATCACAGCGGACGACTTCGGTTGCGTCTCGGTCGACTTCGTCGTGCTCGGCCAGTGCCTCTGGTATGTGCTGCACCGCTTCGACGTGACGCTGGCCAACATGCTGCGCACCTTGCGCGCCGATGGTTTGCTGGTCGTGTCGCAGGCCTTCCTGCACGGCGAGCAGCGCTACGGCGCCGAGATCGCCAACGGCTTTACCGGTGCGCTGAAACTGTTCCTCGCCAGCGATCGGCTCCAACTCATCCACGCCAGCTACGACGACAGCGGGCGCTTGGTGCACCGCGACGGGCTCATGATTTTCAGGAAGGTTGGATGATGGAAAAGCTGCAGATCGACACCGAGGAAATCGCCGCCGTCCTGTCATCGGACGAAAGCATTGAAGGCGTCGTGATTTTTCGCGACGGAAGCAGGGTCTATCTCGACAAGGGCACCCTTCCAGGCGCAGGCGTCGAGTTCGATGGCTACCGGATCACGCCGGATCGTTCGGTCTACGTGCACAAGCGCATTGCCGCCTGATGAACGCCAACGACGCCACGCTCCGCAACTTGGCGCGCAAGGCGACCTTCGTTGATCGCGTCCAGATGGTCGGCAAGGTGCCGCTGTTCTCGTTCGTTGAGATCAACCCGACCGAACTTTGCAACCGGGCTTGCGTCTTCTGCCCGCGCGTCGATGACGCGATTTACCCCAACCAGCGGCTCCACATGTCTGTGGAGTTGGCGCGCAAGATCGCGGCCGACCTGAAAGACCTCGCCTACGAGGGAACGGTCCATATCTGCGGCTTCGGCGAGCCGCTGCTGCATCCGAAAATCATCGACCTGGTGCGCGCCTTCGGCGAGTTCCGCGTCGAGTTGACCACGAATGGCGATCGGCTCACCGCGAGCATGGTGCGCGACCTCACGGCGGCCGGCTGCGATTACATCTGCGTCTCGATGTATGACGGGCCATCCCAGATCGAGCATTTCGAGGCTATCTTTGCCGAGGCTGGCTCGAGCGAGTTCATCCTGCGCGACCGCTGGCAGCCGGAGGAAGAGAATTTCGGCCTGTCGCACCTCACCAATCGGGCCGGGACGATCAATGTCGGCGAGCAGCGGCCGATCGATGCGACACGGCCATGCTGGTACGCCGGATACCAATTGATGTTGGATTGGAATGGCGACGTTCTGCTCTGCCCCCAGGATTGGCATAAGGTGGTGCGTTTCGGCTCTGCCGCTCACGAGCACCTGCTCGACATCTGGACCTCGCCGGCAATGCGCAAGCGTCGCATGCAGTTGCTTCGGTCTCGTGAGGGTCTTTCGCCCTGTGGCGGCTGCAACAGCGACGGCTGCAAGCATGGGGTGGAACACGCGGCAGCCTGGCAAGCACGATGAGCGCCAACGAAAAGGTCGTTGAACTCGGCCCACACAACAAGATGACGCCAGAAGAGGCGCTTGCCTACAGCAGTCGGGAATCGTGGGATCAGGTGATTATCGTCGGCTTCCACAAGGACGATGACGATTTTGTGGTTCAATCTTCCCACATGTCGCGAGAGTTTGCGTTGTGGATCGCCGAGCATCTGAAGCTTCACGTCATGGACCGGCTTTGAACCCCGACAAGTATCACGGCACCATCGCAGAGCGGTATGACGTCGAGCGCTGCCATTCCCTGCGCTGGGCGCGCGAGCAACTGGCGGTCGCCGACTTCGTTCGAGATGGTCCGGTGCTCGACGTGCCGCTTGGCACCGGGCGCTATGGCGAAATCTACCGCGAGCGCGGGTTTGCTGTGACCGGTGTCGATGTCTCGGCCGACATGTTGGCGGTGGCGAGCGCGCGCTATCCCGAGTTTGCCACGTTTCAGGGATCGATTTTCGCGCTGCCCTACCATGACAGCGACTTCGCCACAGCGATATGCACACGGCTCCTCGATTGGCTTCGGCCAAGTGAGATGCAGGTCGCCGTCGCCGAACTGCGGCGCGTTGCCCGAACAATCGTCGCCACGATCAGGCACGGCCACGAGACGATCCGCGTCAACCAGACACACCAGCTTTCGGCTTGGTATACGGCGATTGACGGGCTCTACATCGAAGACCGCCGAGTCACCGAGATCACGCAAGACGGCGTCGAGGAGATGTTCCGGCTGCGCCCCCCAACATGGGACGACGTGCTTGCGCAGTTCCAGCATCATGGCCACACGCCCTATTTCGAGATGCAGCGCATTGCCTGCGAATGGTTTGGACATGTCCAACCGTCGCCCGAAACGCATCGGGTTACATCGACATATTGGCCGGCGGCCGATCTGGTGAAGGTCATCGACTGGATGGCGTCGAAGCATGATGCCACGGCCGAGCCGGAGGATCACTATCGGACCGACCTGCCGCCGCGCTTCGAGGATGGCCCGGTGACGCTGATGCGCGGCGGACCGCAGCGCCGCACGATCGTGCTCGACGGCCGCCGCCGCATCAACCGCTGGCGCGGCTCGCCTGGCCTCTATCCGGTGCTGCTGATCGAATGGCAACGATAGCGATCATCGGCCACGGCCGCTCGCCGGAGGGCAAGCGCTGGGGCAAGTTCATCGACGGTTGCGACACCGTCATCCGCATGTGGGACTGCGCCTGGCAGGATGCGGTCGATTACGGTCAAAAGTACGATTTCGGGCTGCTCGAAGCGCACCCGGCCATGATCAAGACGTTCCAGCAGAACAACCGGCGCAAGCCGGCGCGCGGCTGGGTCGCATCGATCCTGCACCAACCGGACCGCTGCGACATGCCAAAGGGAACCGAGCTGGTCGACCAGAAGCCCTGGAACACGATCGGCGAAAAGCTCGGCGGGCTTGGCGCCACGGGGCGGCTCCAGTTCACGCGCGGCACGATCGCTACATGCTGGGCGATCGAGCGGGCGCAGCGCGGATCGACTATTGCCCTTGTCGGCTTCGACAATATCGCAGCGGGAAAAACGCTGGAGCTCGACCAGGCCTTTTCGCCGACCTATCGCAAGAACCCCGGCACCTTCAGCTTCTCCGCCTACAAGGGCGGAGTGAGCAAGGCGGGCAACCATGATTTCGCGATCGAGTTGCCTGTGATGCAGCATCTGGCGCGCCGGCAGCGCGTGCGCCTGGTAGCAGCGGGCGACATCTGGCCCGAACCAGAGCGGGATGCACCCGTGCTCACCGACTGGAGACCTGATCCCGTGAGAACGGCCCTGGTTTTGGGCGATGCGGCCTGTGTCCATGCCGACGCCGCATCTGCGCTGAAACTGTTCACGCCGAACGCTGTCGCCGCCGCCAACAACATCGGCATCGAATGGCAGGGGCATCTCGACTACTGGTTCACGCTGCATCCGGGCGCATGCATCGACTGGATCGGCATCCGAGACGCGGTGTCACGGCGCGTCAAGGCAGGGCGCAACAAACCCGAGGTCTGGGCGCACAAGGCAGCGCCTGGCATCGACAAGACCACGCCCGATTGGGGCGGCTCGACCGGGCTGCTTGCGGTCAAGGGCCTGCTTGAACTGGGCTATGAGCGCATTGTTCTTGGCGGCGTCCCGATGGACACCTCGCCGCACTTCTACAATGGCCAGCCATGGCGTCAGGTGGAGCGGTATCGGCAGGCATGGCGGGCGCATCTGGCGGACCTCGCGCCGTTCGTGCGGTCGATGGGCGGGTGGACCGCCGAACTCCTCGGCAAACCCGACGCCGACTGGCTCGGTTCGGATTGTCCACAGCCATCGCTCTTGACATCGGCGTGAGATTGTAACCATTCTGGCACCAGATGGTTTCGTGGGGTGGAGCAGCCCGGTAGCTCGTCAGGCTCATAACCTGAAGGTCGTCCGTTCAAATCGGACCCCCGCAACCAGATCCGATAGACCTGCAGTTTGAAGACGAAGGCTTCGGCCGACACTTGCAGACTTGCAGGGTGAGGATGGCGCTAAAGGCAAGCATCTGGCCCTGCCCGGTTGAGAGACCGGGCAACAGTTTTCGGTTCCGTTGGTTGGAGCCAAAAGCGGGGCGGCTAACGGTCGGGGGCATCTGACCGAAAGCCGCCCAACAGTTTCGCGGACGCTCCGACTTCCGCTCCAGAAATTGCCCTGCAGTCCTTAAGCCTGATACCGGCTACGGCCAAAAGGCCACTCGCTCGACCCTAAGAAGCACCCGCGCGGGGCAGCCGTTGGCAAGCGGTTCATTGTGGCGGGGAAGCGGTGGCGCCGGATAGACCAGGAAATTCCATGATCAAGCCGCTGAGCGAAGACAAGCGCCGCGAGATAATGCGCCTGTATGTCGCCGGCGTGCCGACAGCCGAGATCGCCAAGGCGTTCGGCATGTCTGCCAGTTATCCAAGCCAGCTTGCCGCGAGGCTCAACGTCACGCGCCGCGTCCAGCACGAGCCGCGTGACCCGGAAGCGGCTGCTGAGAAGCGCCACGCCCGCGCCGAGGCTGCCGCCAAGGTGAAGGCTGCGCCGCCCAAGCCGGAGCCATCGCTCGAACCGATGAACGTCAACAGCGCCGCAGAAATCCGCCGGCTGTTCGGCATGGGACGCAAGCGCACCGAGATCGCAGCTCTTCTGCGCTGCCCCTATCGCGTGGTCGACGCCGCGCTCGCCTGAAAAAGGAAAAACCAACATGGGCACTTTCAGCCAGGCTCTGACCTATAGCGCATGGACCGCGATCGCCGACGGTTCGACCGATGGCAGCTTCGGCATCCAGTTGATCCAAGGTGACGTCGCGGTCTTCATCGGCGATACCGAGCCCAATATCGACGAGGACCAGTTCATGATCCTGTCGATCAGCGGCACGCGCGAACTGTCATCGACGCTCGGCACGGACCAACTGGTCTATGCCCGCGCCACGCATGATCGCGATGGCACGGCTGAAATCCGCGGCTTCACGGCTCCTGCCGCATGAGCGGGTTCTCTCTAGCGCCTGCTTTCGGGCTGGGTCTCGCCAGCGCGCCGAATGTCGGTGGTGGTGGTGCGCCATATGTGGCGCAGGCTGTAGCCTTTGACCCGTCAACGCAATTGGTCAATGCCGCCGCCACGGCCGCCGACACGGGGCTTCTCTCATTCAGCATCTGGTTCAAAACCCCTACATTGCCCGTGGGCGAGCAGTACTGGTTTGGTGTCACCCAGGAAGACGCGTCAACCACTCCGGCGGTCAGTTTCCCATCGAACGGCCCCGGTGCACAAGAAGTGTCGGTCTATTCCTACTCGGCCGACCTAACCTATGGCTATCAGGCCGGCAACCAGTTCTCGACCATCGAGGGCGCATGGCATCACATGCTGTTCTCTGGCGACATGGCTGATCCGCAGGCCCAGCAATATCTTGATGATGTCGCGCAGCGCGATCTCGACCCCGACTTCGTGCTGCATAGTGGGTTTCTGCCGGGCGGCGTGATGACGATCAACGGCCGCAAATGGATTTTCGGCGGGTTCGACGACCCGATTTCGTTCCCGCGTGAAGTGGCGATCGAGTTTGCCGATGTCTGGATTGCGTTTGGAACTTCACTTCTGGATGGCGACGGCAATATCCCCGAGGCGACGCGCCGCAAGTTCATAGATGCTGACGGCAAGCCGGCTGATCCGTCAGGCTTCCCTGCGGGGTCCGTCCTCTTTACGGGCAACGCTGCGGCCTTTGCCAGCAACCAGGGGTCGGCGGGCGCTTTCGCCGTGACCGGCTCTCTCACCAACGCCTCAACCAGCCCGAGCGACTGATGAAATCCCTCCTGACCATCACGACGCCGGCTTGACTTGATCCAACGCGCCTCGCGGTGCTAGTTTCGCCTTCTCCCGCCCGCGGTGTGGAGCCAGGGGCGGAAGGTCGGATCGGATTTGTCATCCGGTCAAAAGGCCTTCCGCCTTTTCCGTCCGGTCACGACCTCAAATCCGAGGTGATTTCTACTCATTTCTGATGCTTTCCAGCCCGCCATCCCGGCGGGTTTTTTCGTGCTCGCGGTGCGGGCTTCTCAACCCCAAAGGAGAAAAGCCGGTGGCTTTGAAGTCAGTCGTTTCCAGCCTCGATGGTATCGAGGAAGCCCTCCATGCCCTCTATGAGGAGAAGGACGGCAAGCACATCTTGCAGATCGACGGGATCGACGACCATCCCGCCGTCATCGCTCTCAAAAACGGCCACACCAATTCCAAGCGCGAGCGCGACGAAGCGCGCGCAAAACTCACCGCGGCAGAGAAGAAGCTCAAGGGCCTGCCCGAAGATTTCGATGCCGCCGAATGGGAACGCCTCAAGACCGAGGACGAAGCCCGCCAGGCCGATCCCGAAGGCAAGGACGTGCGCAAGCAGGTCGAGACCGCTGTCGCCGCCAAGGAACGGCAGATGCAGACGCGCCACGACGCGGCGATCAGGGCCAAGGACGAGATCATCGCCGAGAAGGACACCGCGATCGCCAGCATCACAGGCGATCTGCGCACCACGCTCGTTGGCGATGGGCTCACCAAGGCGCTGGTCAAAGCCGGCGTCAAACCGACCCTGCTCAAGGCCGCGCAGCGCATGTTCGAAGGCGATGTCGAGATTGTCGAGGAAGACGGCAAGCGCGTTGCCCGCATGAAGACGGACCTCGGCGGTGACGAGCTCGACAAGTTCATCGGCAACTGGTCGCAGAGCGACGAGGCTAAGGATTTTATCGCGCCGCCTTCGGGCGCCGACGAGCGCGGGGGCAATCGCAACCTGCGCAATGGCGAAACCAACCCCTACGCCAAGGAGACATGGAACATCAGCCAGCAAGGCGCGCTGCTCGGTTCTGATCGCGCCAAGGCGGAGCGTCTGGCGAAGTCCGCCGGCTTCAAGGATCTCAACCACGCCAACCGGTCGACCGGTCCGCTCAAATAACCATCCTGGCCGGCATCAAGCCTGCCAGTTCAACGCCGCGGGCGGTGCCCGCAATCATCAGCAGCCGGTGTCGGTGACGCGGCTGATTTCACAGCGAAACCAGCCTAACCAGAGGAGATTTTCCCATGGCTGACACCCCCACTGCTCTCGCGGACGTCATCGTCCCGGAACGCTTCAACCCGTACTTCCGCGAACTGACCACGCAGGTCAACGCGTTCTTCCGCTCCGGCATCGTCACCTCGGTTCCCGACCTCACCTTCGGCAACCAGGGCGGCACCGAAATCAACATGCCGTTCTGGAAGGCGCTGTCCGAGCGTGCGCAGCTTCTCGACGACACCCAGGATCTGGAAATCCGCAAGGTCCAGACCGGCCAGGACAAGGCCGTGCAGCATGCACGCGCCCTTGTCTACGGTGGCACCGATCTCTCGGCGGCTCTCGCCGGCGACGATGCCATGGCCGCTATCGCCTCGGGCATCGCCGAGAACTGGTCCGGTGAGTTCAACTACCAGCTCATCGCCACGCTCAAGGGTGCCATGGGCGCGCTGCTCGCCGAGTCCCCCGATGTCAACGCTCTCGACATCTCGGGCCTGTCGGGTGCCGCCGCCATCATCGACGGCACGTCCTTCATCGACGCGGCCCAGATGCTCGGCGACAAGAAGGACCAGATCAGCGGCGTGCTCATGCACTCGGCTGTGGAAGCCCTGCTTGCCAAGAACAACCTCATCGACACCATCCGTGACTCCGACGGCCAGATCGTCATGAAGACCTTCATGCAGAAGGAACTCATCGTCGACGATGCCAACGCGGGCACCAACGGCGTCTATGACACCTACCTGTTCGGCCCGGGCGCCATCGGCTTTGCCGACGGCAACCCCAAGGTTCCGTCCGAAGTCGGCCGCAACCCGCTGATCAATGGTGGCCAGGACTATCTGGTGACCCGCCGCCACTACGTGCTGCATCCTCGCGGCATCAAGTGGGACCCGGGTTCGGGCGTTCCCGCATCGGTCACGCCGAGCGACGCTGAACTCGCAGCCGCCGGCAACTGGAGCCGCGTCTACGAGCAAAAGAACGTTCGCATCGTGATGCTCCGCCACAAAATCGCGTAACGACCCGACATCGATGGCGGCGGGCAGCTGCCGCCATCTGTTCCCCGGCCTTTTGGCCATTTGTTCCGCTCTGTTCGCTTTCCGTCCCAAATGGAGGATCACGCATGGCCAAGAAGATGACCGCCAAACAGGCAAAGTTCTTCGGCAAGAAACCAGCCGGCGCCAAGAAGGCCAAGGGCAAGGCAAAGGCCATGCCGGCTTTCCTGAAGAAGAAACTCGGGAAGTAACATGCGCCGCATCGTCATCAGCGAGGCCGTGCTTCGCCAGCGCCAGGAAATCCAGGAGCAGCGCAACCGCTATTACCAGGCGCGCTCTGATGGATTTTCACGCGAGGAAGCGAACGCGCTTGCCAATGGCGCGGAGGTCGCACCTGCCGCCAATGATCGGCACCAAGAATTCTCAATGGCCACAGACGAGCGCGCGTTCATCGAGCAGCCTGACCAAGACGAGCAGCCGGCCGGGCCGATCGAGATTCCAGACGACTGGAAATTCCTCCCCTACCTGCCGCGGTCAAAGGGCGGCACCTCACTGCGCGGCCTTGCCACGAAATTGAGTGATCAGCCCATCAACAGCGCGGCTGATGCGGTTGCGGCCATCGAAGCCGAACTGGCAATGCGCGGCTGATTGATGTCGATCCTAGGCATGCGCATGTGGACCTTTTGCGGTCCCTACATCTTCGTCTTCAGCTCAACGCGCGCTTTCTCCAGCGGCTTTTCGAATGGATTTAGTTGATGGCTGATACGCAACGGACTTTGGCTGCACTGCAGGTACTCTTCGCGGACAACACCGGCGGAGCCATCACGCCGCAGATGTTGCGCGATTTCCTGGTATCGACGCCCAATCTGGCCGAGGGCTCCGGCGCGCCGGGTAGCGCCCCGGCACAGAATGGACAGGTTTATGTGGATACAACGAACCACAAAATCTATATGGGCAAGGATACGGGCGCCGCAACAGATTGGGTTTTAATCTCGGACAACAATGTTGATTCGCCGCCGGCCGGAATAGATTCTGTAGCTGGTTCGACGTTCAGTAATGGTTTTGTCGGATTGGTGCCCTTTTTAATTCCAGCTAATATGTTGATAAGCGGCGTTAAATTCCGGGCAACAGCAGCAGCTGCTTCTGCTGTATTCGAACCGGTAGCTTACGGTTCTACGGGTGTCGGTGCACTAAGCACTCGACTTGCAAATGGCTCATCCATAACCGGCGCCGTGCAAGGGGTGAATACTGTTCCATTCACATCAGGGCTCGCGGCAAATGCCGGTGATCTTATTTGGATAGGACTGAATCTACAGACTGCAGGCATATCTTTTATAAGCGCCAGTCGACTGGTTGCTTATTTCAGCCAGGCCAGCATTCCTGCCCCGTCAACTCCTGGTTCTCCCACATATGCCAGCCAAGGTTGGGGCTCTATGTGGCCATACGGAAAGCGGAACTAAGATGCTTTTCTGGGTGAGGTAAGATGCGCACCATAAAAAAAGGCGCCACCAGCCAGTCGATCTATGTCGACGTGCTGGATTCGGCATCGACAACGGGCGGGCGCAAGACCGGGCTTGCCTACAACACGTCAAGCCTCACCGCCTACTATGTGCGCAACCAGAACACTGCCGTTGCCATCACCCTGGCCACGCTCGCTGCCGCCAACACGGCGTGGTCATCCGGCGGTTTCAAGGAAGTCGATTCCGCCAACATGCCTGGCATCTATCGGCTTGATGTGCCGGATGCGGCTTTTGCCACCGGTGCCGAGAGCGTCGCTATCGTGATCAAGGGCGCGGCAGGCATGGTGCAGGCCAGCGTCGATGTGCAACTGGTCGACAATCTTGCGAGCGACGTGTTTGCCCGCATCGGTGCCCCGGTTGGTGCATCGATCAGCGCTGACATTGCCGGCGTGCAGGCCGATACCGACAACATCCAGACACGCATTCCCGCCGCGCTCGTTTCCGGCCGCATCGACGCCAGCGTCGGCGCCATGGCGGCTGCAGTACTGACCGCCGCCGCAATCGCCGCGGATGCAATTACTGACGCCAAGGTGGCCAGTGACGTTACCATCGCTAGCGTGACTGGGACCGTCGGTTCCGTCACCGGTGCCGTGGGTTCTGTCGCCGGAAACGTTGGGGGCAACGTCACCGGCTCGGTCGGCAGCGTGACCGGGATAACGGCCAGCGATGTCGGCGCTATCAAGGCCAAGACGGACAATTTGCCAAGCGATCCGGCTGATGAAAGCCTGATCATTGCTGCCACGGATGCGATCATGGGTCGACTTGGTGCGCCATCAGGCGCATCTGTTTCAGCGGATGTCGCAGCGGTGAAAAGCGACACCGGAGCAGTCAAGGCCAAGACGGACAACCTTCCGTCCGACCCAGCCGATGCATCCGACATCGCGAGCGCCTTCACTGCGCTGCAGTCGCATGGCGACAGCACCTGGGCAACCGCTACCGGCTTCGCTACCGCCGCGTCGCTAGCGACCACGGATGGCAAAGTCGACAGCATCAAGGCGTGGCAGGACGCCATTGCCCAGACCGCCGGCAAGCTCTGGGTGCTCAACGAAAACGGCGATGCGCTGCCCAAGGTCGACGACATCAAGGCCGGTGTCTGGTCGGCCACGATTGCCGACTATCTCGGCGGCGGAAAAGCGGCCGAGATCCTGTTTGACGGGACGGCTGCGGCTCAATCGGCTGACGGCAAGGCCGACACGATCATCGCGGATATTGCGGCCCTGCCTGACGCGCCGACGGCAAGCGAAGTTGCTGTCGCGGTCTGGGATGAAGCGCTTGCCGGCCATGCCACGGACGGAACGGCGGGCAAGGTGCTGACCGATACAGGCGCGGCAGCCGGAACCATTGAAGGCCGCATCGGCACGCCGAATTTCGGCGATCTGGCCGACGACATCGCCCATGCTCAAGGCAGCATCGACGGAATCGGCACCGCTGTCGCCGCGCTCAACGATCTATCGTCAGCCGACGTCGATCAGTCGATCACGGATGCAGCGCTTGCAACGGCAGCCGACATCTCTGCGATTTCGATCCCAAGCCCTTCTGACAATGCAGACGCGCTCCTGGCGGCCACCTACGAAGGCGCCGAGACGGTGCAGGATCATTTCCGCCTAGCCCGCGCCGCGCTCTACGGCAAGGCCAACGGCTTGGCCGGAACGACTGTGCATTTCCGCGACGCGGCCGACAGTAAGAACCGCCTGACGGCAACCGTCGATTCAGATGGGAATCGCTCAGCCGTCGCGACGGACGCGACCTGATGTTTTCCGGGTCATGGTTCGGTCGGCACTTCTTCGGCAAGCGCTTTTTCGGTGGCGGCTTCGTCCCGGTCGACCTGGTGTTCCCGACCGAGGCCGGATTTTTCGCCATCGCTGATGCGGTCAACCGCGGCGTGCTGGTCAATGCCGGAATACGGAACGCCAGCGCCGACCATGTGACGCGTTCCGCCACAGTCGACCCAGTCTCAAGGATAAGCCAATCATGACGTGGGGACCGAAAGACAAGGATGCGATCCGCGATTTCGGCATCGACTGGACGGCCGACATCGGGGAATCAACCATCGCGGCATCGACATGGCTGCTGAATAGCGAAACCTGGGCCGGCGGTGGCGACCTGGTCAAGGTCGCATCGTCCTTCACCGACACCAACACGACCGTGCGCATCTCGGGCGGGGTTGAGGGAACCACCTATCTCATCACCAACCACATCGTCATGTCGGACGGCGAGGAAGATGATTTCTCGCAAAAGCTGAAGATCAAGGAGCGCTGAGTATGACCGATCTCGAAACGGCAATTGCAGCGCAGTTCCAGATCGGCGATCTCGTCGTGTACACGCCGGAGAGCGTGCGCACGCGCATTTCCGGCTACGTATGGGCGACTTCGATAGGCAAACCGCCGACGATCATCTCCTACGAGCTGGAATGCGGCATTGCTGTCGGTGCGGATTTGCTGTGCCGCGCGCCACCCGCAAGTGGCGGCTTCGTCACGCACGTGGACGTTCCTCTCGGTGCGATCAGGGAACACACAGCGGCCGCGATGCGCGCGGCGGCAAGGATGCGCTGATATGGCACTCGTTGTCGAAGACGGCACCGGGCTCGCCGGCGCGAACTCCTATGTCAGCGTCGCCGATTTTGAAGCCTATCTCGACTCGCGCGCAACAGCGCTGCCTTCTGGAGATGAAGAAGGCGCGCTGATCCGCGCCACTGATTTTATCGACGGCGAGTATCGTCTGCGCTTTCCCGGAAAACGCCTACTTGGCCGCACCCAGGCGCTTGAATGGCCTCGCAAAGAAGCGGTCGACCAGTTCGGCGAGGATATCGATGACGATGAGGTTCCCGTCGAGATCAAGAACGCCACCTGCGAGGCAGCGGTGCGTGAACTGGCCGATCCTGGCTCGCTCTCGCCCGATCTGGAGCGCGGCGGCAAGATCAAGGAACTGAAGGCTGGATCGGTCGATATCACCTATACCGATGGAGCTCCTGCCGAGACGATCTTTTCCATCATCGACAAGGCGCTGTCGGGGATTATCGGCAAGCGGTCGACCACCTCCTCGAGTTTCTTCCTGAGGGCGTGATGCGGACGCAGCCCTATTCGGCGATCGGCATCCGGCGCGTGCCATGCGCGCGCTGCGGGGCTAGGCCGTCGCACGCGTCATGGAACATTTGCGCCGACAAAATCGGAGGCCGCAAACAGTTCCGCGCTCTTTGCAAGGAATGCGACATCGGCATGAACGAGATCGCCATGCGCTTCGTGTTCGGCGCGACGCGTGAGGGTGACCTATCCGCCTACGCTGAAAAGCTTCTGGGTCAGGCGTAATGGCTGAACTTCCGCTGACGGTCGATGTCGCGGCAGTCAACGTTGCCCAGCGCATCGCGGTCATGGATGACGGGGCAACCGTTCACCTCGAAACCCTGCTCGACGCCGATGGCGAAGAGACTGACGACGCAGACGAGGCGCGCTCGGCAGTCGGGCAGTTGCCAGACGGTTCCTGGCTCGCTGTGGATCTCACCCAATTCGAGACTCAGGCATCGAACTGATGGCCAAGACCCAGACGCCGCGCCAGCGCCTCGACGCGCTGCTCGAGCGCTTCAGCGAGGAAATCCGGCAGGCCTTTCTCGCCTCCATCCAGGAAATCCGCGACACGGCGCGCATTGCAGCCATCGCTGATGCGCTTCAGAAGGGTGACGTCGAAAGGGCGCTGCAACTGGTCGAACTCGACCCGGCGGCCTTCCGTGGCCTGCAGCGCGCCATCCGCACCGCCTTCGAGGAAACCGGTGTCGTCGTGGCACGGGATATTCCGACATTGCGGGATGCGCAGGGCATTCCGATCCTGTTCCGCTTCGACCCGGGCTTTCCAAGTGCGGCGCGCTGGGTCGAGAACAGGGGCGTTGAACTCGTCACGGCAATCCTCGACGATCAGAAGCTGGCCTTGCGCAAGGCGCTTTCCGATGGGCTTGAGGCCGGGCGCGCCGCGCGCACCGTGGCGCTCGACGTGGTCGGACGGCTCAACAGGGCGACAGGACAGCGCGAGGGTGGCATTGTCGGGCTGACATCGGGGCAATATCAGGCCGTCGCCGGTGCCCGCGATCAGTTGGCATCGAGCGATCCGGCAGCACTCCGCGCCTACCTCGCGCGCCAGGCCCGGGACCAGCGCTTCGACAAGGCAGTCATCAAGGCGATCTCCGACAAGGCACCGATCGAGGCAGAAGTCGTCGAGCGCGCCGTCACCCAATATGAAAACCGCCTTCTCGCGCTCCGCGGCGAAACCATCGGCCGCACGGAAGCGACGCAGGCCACTGGCGCCGCCCAGCGCGAAGCCTTCGCCCAGGTCATCGCCAAGGCGGGGATCGACGCCAGCACCGTCACCAAGGTCTGGCGCTGCACCCGCGACGAGCGCACCCGCGACGCGCATAGGGCCATGGATGGACAGGTGGTCGGCTTCACTCAGCCGTTCAAGTCGCCTGATGGCGCGCTGCTGATGTTTCCCGGCGATACCTCGCTGGGCGCACCGGCGAAAGACGTCATCGGTTGCCGTTGTGTCGTGGTGAATCGGCTGGCTGGTCGTCAGAAGGCGGCGGCTTAGCCTCGCCGGCATGGATCAATCCAGCCAGGAACATCAACAGAGCGGCCCGGGCTGCTTTCAGCGCGGTATCGGCGCGCCGCGTCATGCCGCGCCTGCCTTCGAGCTCGAACGCCATGCGGTGCAGCATGTCGGCGGCTTCGTCGTCGGAAAGATCAGGGGGCTCTGTCACGGAAAGGGAGACTATGGCATCGCTGCTCGAAGGTCCATTGGCCCGCACCGTGGCCCGTGCATTCCGGGGAAAACTCACCGACGGCGTGCTGCGCCGCGAGGTGCCTGGAACCGGCAATGACGATTTTGGCGACCCGAACGCCGGCACGACGCCGACCTTCACCTTCAATGGCATCCGCGAAACGTTCGATGCAGCGTTCAGAGTCCGTGCAGGAATCCCGCAAACCGATGTCGGCGTGCTCGTCCTGCTCCAGTCCGTCGAGCCGCGCACCGTGCCGCAGCAAGGCGACCAGATTTATATCAAGGCGCAGTGGCACAAGGTCAGGGAAATCCTCGATCAGGATCCGGCTTCAGCCACCATGCGCCTTCAGTGCTTCGAGATCAGCGCGCCGGTCTGAGCGCGGCGGCTCTGCTCGGCGATGGCGGCGAACGCCTTCTCCAACGGGATCGGCGTCAGTTCGAGGCTGTTCCATGCGGCTTCAAGCACTTCGATCTGCCGCTTGCGGCTGAGGGTGTTCACGCGAATCTCCTTTGTTGTAACCGCAAGAAACATGGTGCGTAACCAATCTGGTTACAAGCAGGGAGCGATAAAATGTCGGTGGATTGGCGCGGGCCAGAAGTTCTCGCGAAGATTCGCGCCGGAACGCTGCGGGGAGTCATCAAGGCCACGCTCGGCGTGCATGAGGAGGCGAATTCGCTGATCCTCGACACGCCCAAGACCGGCCGGGTCTACCATCGTCGCGGCGTCGATCACAAAGCCTCGGCACCAGGCGAGCCGTTCGCCAGCGATACCGGCGCCACGATCCAGTCCGGCCGCACCGAGTTCGACACGGAAAAGCTGACGGGCACCGTGCACTGGTCGACGGCCCAAGCGGCATCGCTTGAGTTCGGCAATGAGAACATGGCCCCGCGCTCGTTTGCGAGGCCAGCGCTTGCCAACAGCAAGGATCAGATCGAAAGCGATATCCAGGGGGAGATCAGGGCGGCGCTGAAATGAGCGGCGCACCTCCGCTGGAAATTCTCAAGCCGCTGCGCACGGCCATTGTCAACGCTTCGGACATCGTCGGTCTGCTCGGCCTCTACAATTCCGAGCCATCTGCGCACACGCGCCGCCCGGTGCCGGCGGAGGCCAGGTATCCAGCCATCACCATCGGACCTGTCGTGACCCGCATGGAAGCCGACGGCATCAACGATTTCCGCCCGCGCGTCGTCATCGACATCTGTATCTACGGCGAGCAGGACAAGCAGTATCGCGACGTCGAGACGTGCGCCGAACTGATCCACTCGCTGTTCCATCGTCAGCGCCAAGCGATCACCGTCACCAACTATAGCGTCACCCAGATCACTGCCCAGGGGCCATACCCGGCGCCGGTCGACGACGAAAGCCGTGTCGGCCGGCGCGTGACGCTCACCATCAGCCTCTACGCCAAGCCGGCGGCTGAATAAAACCCTATCCCACGGGCGGTGCCCGAAAAACCCGCAGCCGGTGTCGGTGACCCTGCTGATTTCACCCTCATGAAACCAGCCAATTCCAAAGGAGATCCCTCATGGCCGGTACAGACCTTTATCCCGTCGCTGGTTGCAAGTTCTACATCGGCGGCATCACACCTACCCAGATCGATGATTTCATCGAAAGCGACTTCGTCACCAGCCCCGACCAGTTCGTCGAGGTCGACGGCTGGAGCCAGATGGGCGCGTTTGGCGACACCGCAGCGCTGATCTCGACCCAGCTGATCAACCGCGGCCGCGACATCAAGCAGAAGGGCACGACAAACGCCGGCTCGATGCAGAACGTCTTCGCGGAAATCTCGGAGGACGAAGGCCAGATCGCGCTGATCGCCGCCGCGCAAGGCGACAACAAGTCGAACTATGCCTTCAAGGTCCTCTTCAATGACGCTTCCGGGGCGAGCGGCAGCGAACCGTCTGTCGCCTACTTCGTCGGCCTGGTGATGAATGCCAGTTCGGCCGGCGGCGCCGCCAACACCGTCCGAAACCTGAACGCCACGATCGAAATTAACTCGAATGTGGTTAAGGTCGCCGCGACCTAAGCCTAGCGCGCGGCCGTCCACCGTGGCGGCCGCGCTCGTTTTCCCAACCCCAACCAAGGTGATTTATGGCCAAAGTAACCGCGTCCGACATCAAGCAAGCCCGCATCACGATCGAACTTCTGGGCGAGGAGCATATCCTCATCCCGTCGCCGGAAGCGATGCTCGACCTGTCGATGGCCTATGACGGCTTCGCCCCGCTGATGGCTGCGATCGCGCGGCTCAACGCCAAGGCCATGGCCGACACCGTCGTTGCGGGGCTGCGGCTCAAGGGCCAGGAGGCGCGCGACATGGCGTCGATCGTTGTCCGGTCTGGGGTTCTCGAACTGATGCCGAAGCTCCAGGATTTTGCAGCGATCCTCGCCAATGGCGGCCGGCCGCTGAAGACGGAATCGACCGAAGAGGAAGGCGGCGAAAAGCGCCCTTTGTAAGCCATTCGGTCCATGCCAATGCCCTGGTCAGGGACGCTATGGGCCGGCTTTTCTGGTCCTTCGAACGGGCCATGAAGACCGATTGCCTGATCATCGTCATGGCTCTGGAGGGCCAGGACGAATTCCTTCGGGCGCTGTTCAGCAAGCCGGAAGGCGAGGAAGACGAGGAAGCGGCGCCCCGTCAGGCAAAGCCGAACGTCTCGAGCCGCAAACTGACGCCGGGATTGTTCGACGCGCTGTTCGGACGCAAGGTGAAGAGCGCTCCGGCGCCTATTCCCGCTCGCAACCCGTCTTCGACACGATGACGGTGTCGGTCCACTGCTCGCCATATTGCTTGACCAGTTCGGCATAGACGAAGCGCTGGTGCGTCTTCATGTCGATCGCGGCAATGTGGAACCCGGTATAGCCGCCCATGGCGTTCTTGGCGTTCATCAAAGAGCAGATGATGTCGGGGTTTTGCGCCGATCGGGCAATGCTGCGGATTTGAGCGCTGCCGGGGTCGAGCAGGCCCTTGGTGGCCCGCGCGACGAATTCTCCTGTCTCCGGCAAGTCGCTTCCTGACTTGTCGACGATCTCCTGCGCCGCCGCGCTCGCGGTCATCAGCACCAGCAAAAGTCCCACTCTCAACATCGTTCGCCCTCCCCAGGGACGGCAACGCTAACCCAACATTTCGCACGGAGCAACAATGGCCGAAGATCCAGCCGGTTCCGTCAGCATCGAGATCAAGGGCAATCTTGCGCAGTTCGAAGCCGCTTTGGCCAAGGGCAGGCAGATGGCCAACGCCTTTGATGCCGAGGTGTCGAAGAAGCTTTCGGGCTCGTCGGCGGCGGAAGCCGGCATAGCCAAGATCGCGGCGGCGGTCGAGCAGACCAACGCCATGCTGGCGAAATTGACTGGCGCAGCCACGCCGGCGGCAACTGCCGTCTCGAAACTGGCAACGGAATCGACACAGGCGAGTTCGGCGATCGCCGGCGTAAGCGCCAGTTCGGCAACCGCATCAGCCTCCGTCGGTCGCCTCGCTTCGGAAAGCACCAACGCCGCCGCCAGCATCCAGCGCGCTGTCGCTGCAAACCAGCAGTTCGCGGCCTCCAACCTTCAGATGGCCAATGGCACCGCTGCGCGCGCCGAGGACATCCAGGCCTATGGCGCGGCGCTCGACGACATCCGGTCGAAGTACAATCCGTTGTTTCGCGTGACGCGCGAATATCTCACGCTGAAGGAAGAACTGCGCATCGCGACCAAGCTTGGCGCCATTTCGGAGACAGAGGCCGGTGAGGCTCTGTCGCGCGGCCGGCAGTCGACGCTTGCGGCGATCGCTGTTCTCAAGGGGCACACCGGAGCGCTGAACGAGCATGGTAAGGCCGCAGGCCTGAGCACGCAACAGACCATGGCGCTGACGCACGCTGCGCGCAGCTTCGCCGAACAGATCGCGCTTGGCATCTCGCCATTGCAGGCGCTGACCAGTCAGATGAACCACCTGAGCTTTGTCGCCTCCGGCCCGGGCGGTCCAAGGGCGGCGTTTTCAGCCATCGGAACTGCCATCACCGAGGCTGCATCGAAAATCGGCAATTTTGTCGCCAGCAGTTCACTGCTCAGGGGCGGCGCTGTTCTCCTGGCCGGTCTTACCGAAGGTTTCATGTCGGTCAAGGATGCGGCGAGCGAGGCAGAGCATCGCTCTGTCGGGTTTGGCGAGACCTTCCGCGCCATCTTCGACACGATCGGAAATGATCTCAGGGGCACCGCGGTTGGCGGCATGTTCGATGCACTGGTGACGGGCGCGAAATATGCCTTCGACAAGCTGCGCTCTGCGGCGACCGACCTTGCCGAATGGACCATCAACGATTTTCGCGCCGTCGGCTCCGACATGGCGTTCATCTGGAACAATCTTCCTACGATTGTTGAGGCCGCTGCCGTGGGCGCCGCCAATGCACTGGTTTCCACGATGGAGGCCGCGGTCAACAAGGTCGCGGACGCGGTCAACAGCCTGAACAACGCCTTTGGCGGCATCCTGCCCCAAATTGAGCATGCAGATCTCGGGCGCTTCGCCAATCCGGCCGCGTTCGATCTCGCTGCCAAGAATGCCGAGCACCTGAAGGACGTGGTCGGCATCCTCAATTCGACGCCGCTGCGCGATTTCGGCAAGCAGGTGGTCGACCAGATCCAGACCAACCACGCACTTGAAAGCCTGGGCGAACTGTCGAAGATCAGCTTTGGCGGCGCGACGTCGAGCGCCAACGGGCTGTCATCTGCGGTGGGCGGCATCGGCAGGGCGGCGGATGGCGTGCAAGTCTCGTTCGGCGGGATGAGCCAGCAGATCATCAACGTCTCGCGCGCGTTCGAGGACGCCAAGCTGGCGCAGCTGGGCCAGCTTCAAGGTGCCACGACCGAACTGCACAAGGCGCAGGGCGAGGCCAAGCAGCTTCAGGAAATCCTCGACGCGGCAGGTCACGCCTCAGTCGACCAGGTGTTCGGCGAGGGTTTTGCGGGCAACGCGCGCGAGGCGCAGACGGCGATCGAGCGCACGGTCAATTCCATCGACCGGCTCTTTGCCGCCTACGATTCAGGCAATGCGACGATCAGGACCGTCAACGACAGCGTCGACCTGTTGCGCCAGACCTTGCTTGCCCAGGGCGGTGATCCTGTCGCGATCAACGCCTTCTTCGACAGCATCATCTCCGGCGAAATCAAGGTGCGCCAGCTTCAGTCGAGCGTGAAGGGCCTGTCGGAAGACATCCGCAATATCCCCAACCGCACCGTCACGATCACGGTTAAGACGCAGCAGATCGGCTCGGGCACGCAGTCGCAATACAGCGTTCCGAACCAGACGGGCGGCTATGGCACAGTCGGCGTGACGAGATACGGCGCCGCGCCAGGCTCGCAGTCCGGCCCGTCGATGACCGCGAACACCGTGCCGCGCACTGGCGGATACGGCTCCATGGGCGGTTCTGGCGATGGTCTCGGCACCAGCACGGTCAATGTCACGCGCTTCGCCACCGGCGGCATGATCCATCCCGGCGACAGCCAGGAAGTCTCGTTCTTTAAGAGCCCGGAAGAGACCGTTGGCATCTTCACGCCGCAGCAAATGGCGGCGATGCAGGGCACGCCTCTTGCCAACCCGCAATCCGGCTTCACGGGCCGCGAGGCGACCAAGGAAAGCGATCGCTACTGGACTGTCTTGATGAACATCGAGGCGGCCACGCAGAAGACCGCGCAACTGCTCGACGAGATCAACACGGCAAGCCGAAGCTCGGGTCTCGGCGGGGGATCGTCCTATAACAATGGAGGATCTTCGTCGGGTGGCAGCCAGGGCAATGAGCAGTTCCAGCAATATCTGCAGGCTCTCGGCACCGCGAGGGCGAACTTTGCCGCTGCCGGCATCGTTGGCAGCGGAAACATTGGCTACGGCTCGCAGGGGCTTGGCGCGTCTCCTGAGCAGATCGCGTACAACATCGTCTATGGCGGCATGTCGTCGATCGGGAGCCCCGGCGCCAATCAATATGAAAATACGCTGGCGCAGACCGCCGCCGATCGCTCCGCTACAGAGGCGCGGCGCCACAAGGCGATCTATGGCTTCGCACCAGGCGGCATGATCGGCGGCGATTCAGGCGATACGGAAAAGGTCGAGTTCTTCAAGAACCCGAACGAGCGCGTCATCATCGCAAGGCCTGACCAGTTCACCGATGCGCGCAGCCAGCCAAAGACGTCGAGCGATGCGGGTTCCGCCGGCCGCCCGATCGCCTTCAGTCAGACAAACCATTGGAACGGCAACGCGCCGCCATCAAAGGACAGCCTGGCTGCGGTTCGCAGGGCAACAGCGCTTGGCTTCCAGGATGCCGAGAGGGCCAAATATGGTCGATAACCTCATCATGCCGGACGACATTTCGATCGGCTTCAAGGGCGGGCCGCGCTTTTACACCGACAAGGTGGTTTCGGTGAACAGGCAGAAAACCCGTTTGCCGAACACGACCATTGCCGAGCATGCCTATACCTGGGCGATTGTGGATGCGCCGGCCGAAATGGTCGAGGCTTTGCGCTCGTTCTTCTATGATCGCCGCGGCGACCTCAAACCCTTCCTGATGCGGGACTGGACGAACTATCGCCTTGTCGACGAGCCGTTCGGCATCGGCGATGACGAAACCACCGCCTTCCAGATCACCAAGACGGAATCGGCAGGCTCGAACCCCTATTATCGTGTCATCCGGCACATCAGGGCGGGCACGCTCGTCGTCAAGGTCGATGGCGTCGAGCAGGATCTGGGCGTCGACTACACCGTCAACGCGACAGGCTTGGTGACGTTCACGGCGCCGCTGGAATACGATGCGGTGCCGACCGCGACCGGGTTCTTCGATGTTCCCGTCGCCTTCGAAGGCGATGTGTTCGATGCGTCTGTTCCCTACCTCTCGCCCGATATCCTGTCGGTCGATGGTCTCCAGTGCGTCGAGGACATCCCGTGAGGGACGATTGGTCGCCGACCTTCGTTACCAAGCTACAGGCGCGCGAAATCCGCCGCTGCTACATGGTCGAGATGGACAACGGCATCACGCCTGTCGTTCGCATGACCGACATCGACATCGACCTGACGATTGGAGACGACACCTTCGTCCATTCGCCCGGCTTCACCGTTACCAAGTTTTCCGTGGCCAATGGCGGGAGACCGGCCGGCCTAGATTTCACGCTGCCGTTCGATGATATCGGCCCGCTCTACAGCGACCATATCAAGCGCGGTGTCTGGCGCGGCGCCTCGATCACGGTCTGGCTCGTCGCCGACTATGACGATCCCTCTGTCCGCGAAATCCTGATCGACGGTTTTGTCGGCAAGACCGGCTTTACCGATCGGCTGGCAGGGCAGATCGAGATCATCACCAAGGCCGATGCGCTCGCCGATATCATCCTGCCAACCATTCAGCCGGAGTGCGGCTACAAGTTCGGTGGCCCGCAATGCGGCGTCAATCTCACGCCATACACAGTCACAGCCGTCATCGCGACAAAGACCGACAACAGCAAATTCACCATTACCGTCAGCAACCCTGACGCGCTCGATTTCACCCATGGCGGCGTCGAGATGACATCGGGCGCATGTGCCGGCGCCAAGGACGATGTGATGCTTTGGGTGCCCGGAACAAGCGTGGTCAAAATGGTCACCGGCTTCCCGCTCGACATCGAGGTAGGCGACACGTTGACGATTCATGCCGGCTGCCCGCTCACCCGCGACGGCTGCATCTCGTTCAACAATATCAATCGCTACCCCGGCCAGGACCACACACCCGGTGAATTGCTGGGGGGCAACTGATGGCCGGGATCATTGGCTTCGCGACGGGCAACATCATCCCCGGAAGTGCTCGTCCGGACACGACAAAAGCGGTCGAGCCTGTTTCTGCGGATGGCCCGTTCTCGGTGTCGAAGGTTCTTGGCCGCTCCATTCCTATCGTCATCGGAACAGGCAAGGTCGATGGTGCCCCGGTCATTGGCGGAGCAGCCACGACCCAGGTCATAACCGGATACAATTCGGTGCCAAACCCAACCGGTGGATCGGGCATCATCGGGTTTCAGACCGGCAACTTCATACCTGACATTGGAGCCGCTGGCCCAGTCCAGGTGCCGATCTACGCGACGCAGCAGTCCGCGCAGCTCGGCTACCTTCTGGCCTATGATCCGTTCGGCGACGGCTATGAACTGATCCGCCTCGAGATCAACGATGAAGTCGTCTTCGACGCCGAGAATGGCATCGGAGCGTCCGAGACATTTCGCTTCTATGGCGGCACCCAGACGACGGTTGACCCTATCACGGCTGACGTCATCGGGACCAAGGCCGGAGCATGGCAGGGCTTTGCCATGGTCTACCTGTCGGGCTATGTCGCCAGCAGCGCACCTACGGTCAAAGCTGTCATTTCGAATGCTGCCGACGATGACGGCGGTACGCAGCCAATCGCATGGACCGGTGCGGCGCCAACCACAGGCGCTCCGCTGTATTCCTACGAGCATGCCGGCTACGATCCGTCAGAGAATGCAATCTACCAGGTCTTGACCGCAGCCGATCTGCCCGGCCTTGGTCAATGCTACCTCTCTGTGCTCGATGCCGATACCCATCTGGAGCGCTATCGGATTCCCTTGGCTGGTTCCGATGCCTATGCCGCGAGCACGACGCCGACGTTGCTTTGCCTGCGCGCCTCCGGCTATGTCTGGGTCAAGCTTTCGATTCCGTCCGACCTCGGCTCCCCGACGCGCGTCTACAACATCGCCACGGGTGCCATTGTCGCCGAGTTTTCCGAAGATAGCGGCGAGGATTTCGTCTGGTATGTCGCCGAACAGTTCGTCGACAAGTGGCTGATCGCGGGCAATGACGCCGACGGTTCGGGCGGCAATCCGTCTGCCTTTGCCGTTATCGATCTTGTCGCCGGATCGGTCGACGTCACCCGCAATGCAACCGCCTTCAGCGGTCCTTTCGTGCGCGGCAGGATCGGGCCAGGTTCGGCGTCGTTCTTCTCCAATACGGCGGCGAGCGGCGGCGATGTCTATGAGGTCACCTTCAATGGCGATGCATGGTCCTTTGCCGTCGTCTACAGCCCGGCGGGCAATGTCTCCGGCATCCATTATGACCCGCTGACCGAATACCTGCTGGTGATGGAGAAGAACGGCAGCACCTTCAACGCGCGCCGCATCGCGCCCGACACCGGCCTTGTCGACACCTTCACCGTCTCCGTTCTGCTGGAAAGCATGTCTGGGCCGCTGAACACCGATCGGACAGTTCCGAAGTCAGGCACTGCCATTTTCATCCATGGAACGCACGAAATCTGGGGCGTTGATATCGCGGCCAAGACAGCGGCCAAAATCAGCGATTTCACGGTGCCTGCCTTCACCTTCGAAGTCCCCTTCGTCGATCAGACCAAGGCGTCCTATTTCCTCTATGTCAATCACGTCTGGGTAGAATACCGCTTGCCCGGCACCTCGCCGCGACTTGTCGATCTGTCCGACATCATTACCAAGGTCATGTTCCTCGCCGGCTATGCGCCCGAGGAACTGACTTTTGAAGGCTTCAGCGGTCTGTCAGGATACGGTTTTGTCATCGCCAGCGACACCAATGTCAGGACCGCACTGCAATCGATTGCCGATATCTACGGGTTTTCCTTCGCCGATATCGGATCTGGCTTCTACTTCAAGAAGCCGGGCCGGGACGACGCGTTCGCGCTCGACGCCATACTGACGACCGCCGATCTGGTGTTCGCCGAAAACTCGGCGATCGACAGCACCGATGAAGCATCGATCCGGACCACATCACGGGTCGAACTCGACTACATCTCCAGGGAGCAGGGCTATAACTCACGCCCGGCGTCCTTCCAGATGCCGCCGATCAACAATTCGAGGAAGGTCGACAAATACTCGACGCCGATGGTGCTGTCGGACCTCGATGCGAAAACCTTCTGCACCCAGAAATATTTCGAGGCACAGGCGCAGCGCCGTGACCATACCTATTCGGTCATTGGCCAGCCGACCCTGTTGCCGGGCGATGTCGTCTCGGTCCCAAGTGGTGCAATCACCTATGCCGTCCAGATCGCCAGTGTCGGGCTCAATCGGGATATGTCGGCCGACATCCAGGCCAGCGATTTCCAGACCTCAGTCGCCACCACGATCACGCCAGTCACGAGCGTTGGCCTCGGCCCGGTCGCGGTGAGCCTGCAGAGCCAGTACATCCACCTCGACGTGCCGCTGTTCCACTATGCGGACGATCTAGGCGGGCTTGGGCTCCGTCAATATGGCGTCGTCGCCTCGCGCGGGCAGGCTGGCTGGGGCGGCGGCGTCCTCTATCGGGGCGATACGGCGGCAGATTTGACGGCGCTGCTCTCACAGGCCCCGCAATATGGCGTTGTGGGCATCTGCGAGACGGTTCTGGCCAACCCGCTCGATCCGTTCGCCACGACAGACGATTCCACAGTGACGATCCGCAAGACCGCCGGCAGCATGGCGCTCTTGGTCGACAAGACTGAGGACCAAGTCCTGGCCGGGGCGAACTTCGCCTTTATCGGCGCGCAAGGTCGCTGGGAGGGTGTCGGCTACAAGACGGCGGTCGACAACGGAAATGGCACCTTCACGCTGTCCGGGTTCACGATCCGTGGCTATCGCGGGACCGAGGTGTTCGCATCTCTGCACCAGGTCGGTGACCGCTTCGTCATGATCGATGCGTCGTGGATCAAGGGCGTCTCGCACTCGCTGGCCGATCTATACGCGACGAAATATTACAAGGCCATCGGCCTGACCCAGAACCCGGCGACGGGAACCGTGGTGCCGCATACGATCATCGGCGCGGCGGAAACGCCCTATGCGTGCGTCAATCTGTCGGCGGCAATCGGCTCGCCGGATGGTCTCGACATCTCTTGGGACTATCGCTCGCGGCTCGCAGCCGGCCTCAACCCTGTGACCTTTGGCGAGGCGGCACTTGCCTTCGAAGTCGATATTTATGACGGCCCTACCTACAAGCGCACGCTGACCTCAAGCACAGGCAGCGTCCACTATGCCAGCGCCGACGTGGCGTCCGATCTTGGATCCGATCCGCCGGCGGAAATCACCTTCGACGTCTTCATGATGACCGCGATCGATATCCTGGTGGCGGGTCAGGCGCGGCAAGTTGCAGGGCGCGGCTATAGGGCCCGGGCTCACATCATTCTCGACGGCGGTTTCGTGCCGTCATTCGATTCCGATGTCTGGTCCTTCGACAGCACCTTCGTCTCATTCGATCAGGAATAGCCAATGGCACAGCAAACCATCGCACTCGGCGCGTCGGCAAACGACGGGACCGGGACCAAAGCCCGTGCGGCTGGCTCCATGCTCAACGACATGTTCACGGAACTTTACGCCTTCTACACCAAGACGCCCATCAATGCGCAGACGGGGACGAGCTACACGCCCGTCATCGGCGACGCCGGAAAACTGATCACCTGCAGCAATGCAGGCGCGATTGCGGTGACATGGCCGGCACACGCCGACGTTGCCTATGACGCAGAGGTTTCGATCAAGGTTGCCGCGCTCGGGGCAGGGGCAGTCACCATCACCGGCGATGCGGGCGTCACCATCAACGGCGTCAGCGGCGGGTCGGTCGTTCTCGACGGGCAATATGCAGGCGCCGAACTGATCCAGCTTTCGACCGACGTCTGGCTGGCAATCGGGAAACTGGTATGACCTCGTTCGGCATCTGGGCATCGCAGGGCGCTGGAACACCAACGCCTCCGCTCGACACGACCCTGCTCGACTTCAAGGGCGCAAGCTATACAGTCGCAGGCGTCACCGTCACGGCTGCCGACGTCATCGACCAGCCGGGCTGGGTCACAAGCGCAGGGCTTGAGATATTGGACTCTGAGGCTTCACCTTCGGTGGAGGTGATCGGCGACGCGCTCGCCGCCTTCTTGGGCGACGATCAGACCGTCGTCGTCGAATACTACCAGCGCGCCGATAGCGGCACCAGCTATCCATTCCTCTACACGGACACCGGTGACGGCACCTATTATCTGGCCCGTCTGACCAGCGGCTATATGAACGCCACGGACACCGTCGGCATCTACTTCCGCCAAGTCAACGATACAGCGGGTTTCCCTACTGGTGTTCACAAGGTCGCGCTGTCGCGCTCGGCCGGCCGCCTCTCGATGTCGGCCGATGGCAACGCAGTTGAGACCACAACAGCCGATGTCTTTGCATTGACAGCAACTGCGCTTTCGCTGGGCGCTGCGCCAGGCGCCGGTTATCTGGCACATAGCATCTACATCCGCTCGATCGAACGCCTTGACCTCCAGGCCGACGCCGATCTGCCTACGCTTTCGGCCCGCCCAACCTATAGCCTGCCCGGCAGTACCCTCGCCTCGGCAGACTTCCTCAACGGGGTCTATTCCGTCGCAGGCGTATCGAAAACGCTAGCCGATATCGTCGATACACCCGGTGCGCTCTCCGCCTTCGGTCTCGAGATTCCCTATGGCGACGTGCCGATCGGCATAATCGGGACGTTCCTAGCAACTCTGACGTCGATGAACTGGACCATCCTCGTCGGCTACGAGGAAGACAACAACGATCATGTCACTATTCCGTTGGCCGTTGCGACCAATGCGCTTGACAATGGCGTCACGCTCGAGCGGCTCGCCTCGGCCGATAACCTCGCAATGCAGGCGTCGGACTTCAACGCCTTGCTGGCAAGCCGCACAGTCACCGATCCGCGCTCCCATTATTCCGCCAACTTGCACCAGATCGCGGTAACCAGGGTCAGCGGGCGGCTTTCGATGTCAGTCAACGGCGATCCTGTGGCGACTGTCGGAACTAGTTTGGTCGCCACGGCCGAAGCAGCGGCTTTCGGCGGGCTGCCCGGCGATGTCACGGTCAACGGCGGCTATATCCGCTTCATCCACGTCTGGGCGCCGATGTCGGACTCGGCGCTCCAGGATCTGTCGACGGTCTGGTCTTAGGCCTACCGGTAAAGCTGAGCCTCGTTGCGAAATGCCTTGTCGACAAGGGTGTTGTTGGCGAAACCGCCATCGACATCGACGATCTCCAGGCTGATCGGCTTCTCGCCAGCAGAGGGATCTTCTGGGTCTTTGGTGTTATCCTGCTTGAGAACGGGTGTGTTCACGAAGACGCTGGCATAGCCGTCCGGCTTGATTGAGATGTGGCCGTTTAGCTTCGCTTGGTTGGCGATGCAGTTGACGATCGCCATGTTGAGCAGTCGGCGGTCTGGATCGAGTGTCGGCGTATCCCCCTTGTAGCAGGATGGATCGCCGTTCTCCTTGGTCGGAGCCAGCGACTTATCACTGACAAGTTTTTTGGCGATCTCGTACTTGTAGACGTCATATCGTGATGCGGGAGCGCTCGTGGAGCCGGTTGGGTTGGTAGCGCTGGGAACGTTCGGGTACGGCACGCCATGGTTGATCTGCCAGTAGTTCGTCCAAAAGCCTTGGGAACCAATCGCGTCTGACATTCCTTTCGCATCGACATAGTTCGTTCCTGGTGGCAGGGGCAGCGCGGTGTTGTCAGCCACGGGATCGTACTTGCTGCAACCCGTCTTCTGGCCTTTGCGAACATTGGTCGCTGGCCGGTAATTGAAATCCTTGCTGCTCTTATTCAACGAGCCGCTGTAAAGATCGAAGCGGACATTGAGGCCCGTGTTGACCTGGCCGAGCGTGACGCCGGTTTTTGTGGTGAGTGCGTCGCGGCTATAGCAGGTACCAGATGTGCCCATCGCTATGGCATCGCGCAATGAACTCAGGTTGTTGTCGATCAGTCCGAAGTTGCCAGGGCCAGGGTTGCTGTCGACCTTCAGGACGCGGAATTCGCGGCTGTAGGTGTCTCCAGAGGCAAAGGCTTGCTGGATCGTCTTGCTGGTCGAAGAATCCGTGGTCTCGAACGGATTGCACATGAACAGCGGAACCGTTTCACAGATCGACTGAACGAACCCGGCGACAGCCTGCGGCCGGATGTCGAAAGTGTCTGTGCTCCCGACGAGGCTCGCGGGGAAGATTGTCGCGAAGGCACCGGCGCCCTTTGCCAAGCCGGATGCATTTATCGTCACTTCGGCTAAAGACACCAGTTTGGGATCGCTGCTCGCCCAATTCACGCTGTTGGCGTCGACGCCAGCGGCGGTCAATGCGGTTTCGTCGCTGGCGGGTATCCCGGTCAGGTAGGTGACCGTCACGTCTGCCGGGACGAGCGTGTGACCGCCAAGTTCCGAATACAATGTCTGGTTGGCGAGCAGCGTCGTTACGGTGAGGTTGGCCCGCGTGATCGAATCCGATCTGCCATCCAGTTCCGCGGCGGCGGCCAGAGCGATGGCGTCGATGCCCTTTTGCAACTGTTGGTGAAGCCCGGTTGCCCGGCTCATGTCTATGGCCAGCAAAGAAAACCCGATGAGAACCGGCAACATGATCGCGACCAACAGCATCGCGACACCGCGTTGATCGTTCCAAAAGTTACGCAGAATACGAAACATCGCAGCGTCCCCCATAGCCCTGCCGCAACTATTTTCCCCGTGCCTTCAAAGCATAGGCCCGGCTGCGCAATGCAGCAAGGGGTTGCATTAGCGATTGGTTAAGCACCCCGAAAGCGAACAATTTCCCCGACCATGGAAAGGCAAACGCGATGGATCTATCCCTCGGCTGCACCCGCCTGCTCATCGATGAGAGCAAGGCGCAAGGCCTGCTCCGCAACCAGTGCGCCTATGTGCTCGCCACCACCTTCTGGGAGACCGCGCATACCATGCGGCCGGTCGTCGAGGCCTATTGGCTGTCGGAAGACTGGCGCCGGGCGCACCTGCGCTATTATCCGTGGTTCGGTCGCGGATTCGTGCAATTGACCTGGCAGGCGAACTATCAGCGCGCCGCCCGCGAGCTCGGCGTGGCCTTCGATCAGGATCCGACGCTTGCGCTCGATCCGGCCAATGCGGCCAAGATCGCTGTGACTGGCATGCGCGAAGGCTGGTTCACCGGCCGCAAGCTTTCCGACTATATCGATCTGCAGCATTCCGACTTCGTCGAAGCTCGCCGCATCATCAACGGCACCGATCGGGCACAGGAGATCGCTGTCATTGCGCAGCACTATGACGCCGCCCTGACGGCCGAATGGGTCGGCTGACATGAACCCGCGCAGCGCCGCGCGCAATGCGTTCCGCTCGTCGTGGACGATGCGCAGGCGGATCATCGTCATCGTGCTCGTCTGGTGCGGCGCGATGGTGACCTATCTGGCGATCCTCGGCCGGCCGATCCAGCTTTCCGAGACCGCGGTCAATGGGCTGCTGCTGCTCATGGCGTCAGTCATCGGCTCGTATGTCTTCGGAGCGGTTTGGGACGACAAGGGCGGTCTGACCAACATCGGCGGCGTTGGCGGCGGCGGCATGCAGACCGAGATGTATCAGCGCACCGTCGTTCCGGCTGACATGCCTACACCAGGGCCGGCAATGCCGCCACCGCCAGGAGAAGGACCGTGATGTTCCTCGGCCCTATCCTTGTCGTGCTTGGTCCGATCTGGACCTTCTGCACCAGCCGCGTCGGCCTGCCGCTGGTCGTCGCCGGCTGCATCGTCCTGTTCTATGAGGGCTTGCCGATCGGGCCGCTTCGATACATCCCCTATGCTGGTCCGGTGCTGGCCGGCTTCGTCGATGGGCGTGTCGATCGCGAGTACGCCGCCGGCCAACTGAACGAACGCTTGGTCTGGCAGGAGAAACAGCGCCGCGCCGAACTTGCAGCGGCGGCAAAGGCAAAGGCCAAGCAGGCCGAGATCGACGCCGCAGCACAAGAGCTCGCCGATCAAGCCGATGCCGACACGCTGCGCATCGCCGATCTCGAGGATCGCATCCGGCAACAGAAGGACGAAGACAATGGCCCGAACGCGGCTGGTGACACTGCTGGCGCTTGCAAGTCTGGGCGCGGCATCCCCGCCAGGCTGTCAATCGGTATCGACGCTGTCGGTAGATGAGCCGAAGGCCCATGTCGATCCGAGCGTCATGCGCGAATGCGGGCAACTGGTCGATGTTCCGCACCGCTTCCTGCCCGATCATGAGGCAAGCCGCCTGTGGGCTCGAGACAGAGCGACTTTCGGCGAGTGCCGGCGCCTGAACCATACTAAGGGCGTCACCATCAAAGCTCTGATCAAGTAGGAGACGGACATGGGCATGGAAGGGCTGCAAGACCTAGCAACGCCGGTCATCCGCCGCGTACTGATCGTCGCCGGCATCCTGATCGCGGTTTGCCTGGCAGCGATCACGTTCCTCACCATCCGGGCGCATGCCGATCCGCTGCCGTGTGGCCCGCTGCCCGTGCTTCTGAAAAATCTCGCCGATCGCTTCCATGAATTCGTCGTCATGAGCGGCGATGCGACCGGCCGGCAGATGCTCATCCTCAAATCCGACGCTGGCACGTTCTCGGTCCTGCTCGGCAACGGCAAGGTCGCCTGTCTCGTCATGTCGGGCGAGAAGGCCCAGTTTGACAATGGAACCTGAAGGGAAATCCCATGATTGACCGCTTCGACATTCTCCTCGTCGCCCTGCTCGTCTATTTCGGCGACAAGGTCACCGGCTCGCGCCTGCCGCAGCAGATGCTCAATATCGCGATCCTGGTGACGCTTTTCGTGCTTCTCCTCCTCGGCGTGGCGCGCGCCTAACTCCCGCAGACTGAAAAGCGACCCTGCCGTCCCGTTACAGCGGACCGGCAGGGTCTGACCCCGACGATCGGTAGGATCGCCAAGGCTGGCAAGACCATAGCCCCACGCGATTGAATGAAGCGTAAAGGGCAACGGCGCGGAACTTCGCGCGATAGAATGGGGTTGTAGGCATGGCAGTGCAGGCGCCGGGGAACGTGAATGACGGAGCATGACGATGGCAAAGGTCACGCGCTCCCGCGAAGGCTCGTCGATCTCGACGATGAAACAATCGGATGGCTGGATCGACTGACAACAGAAGAACGGCAGGCGCTGATCTGGGCGGGCCATCTGCCAAAGTTCAAGCGCGATCGCCTCGACCTGTTTCTGGGCCTCGACAGGGACAAGTTCGAGGCCGGCTTCAAGATCGTCGAACTGTGGACGCGCACGACATGGATAGCCAAGACCGCCATGAAGCTCCTGCTCTACGTCGCCGGAACGCTGGTCGCTATCAACCAGGTGGTGGCCTATTTCGGCTCGACCGGAGGAAAGCACTGATGCTGCTGAAACGGTCGTGGAACGCTTTCTGGCGCAAGACCGACATCACCGCCGGGTTCATATTCATCATGGCTGGGCTGGCCGGCGTTGGCCTTGGCAGCGTGGTTTCCTCGGCACTCGACAACGATCCACCGACGATCTTCGAGCAAGCGAGGGTCCTGACACCCCAAGTCCCGCAAGGTGGCGTGCTCGATATCCAGTACACCGTTGTTCAAAACCGGGTCTGCGCTGCATCCGTTGATCGCCTCGTCACGGATTCAGAGGGGACGGCTCACGTCCCAGCGACCTATACCGTGGATCGCCGCGCCTTCATCGAAGGCTATCCGCCGGAAGGCCGGGAGAGTTATCAGCGCTCGATCACCGTTCCCTTGGCCGCGGCCATTGGCAAAGCGCGCTATGATGTCCGCTTTTCCTATGCCTGCAACCTCTGGCACAAGATGACGAAGCCGATCATCGTCAATGCGCCGCCGGCCTATTTCGAGATCACCGAAGCGCCGGCGCCGCTCGAGCCGCTGACGCCCGAGAAACCGGCAAGCTGACGGAAGGACTTCACCATGACGCTCTTTGTCACGATGCTGGCCGCGCTGCTGGCTCTGTCGGCGTGCGCGCACCAACCTTGCAACATGGATCGCTTTTTGATCGACCCGACCTGCAACTGAAATAGCATCCTCTCCAATGCAGTCTCCCCTTCTGGCCTTCGGGCCGGGAGGGGTGGTTTTTGCCGTTTTAACCCGGTAATTACCCGGTTATTATGCGCTATGGACGCCAAGCCAACCTACGTCGTGTCGGTCTACGACAAGCCTCATTGGCGCAGCCTGCTCTCCACGAAGGACGAGGAAGCAGCAAAGGCGCTGTACGATTCGCTGGTAGCCGACGGCGCGAACGCCCGGATCGAAGTATTCCAGCCGAAGAAGCGCTAGCGCCTACAGCGCCTTGATGCGCTTGATGTTGTCGAAGATTTGCCGGCCGGCCTCGGTCAACTCGAAATGATCGGCGTGAGGACCAGGGACGCGTCGAATCGCGCCCTGTTTCAGTCCGCGTCGGAGGGCCGCCATGTTCGGCCTGTAATAGCCTGGCTGCTCGCCCACCTTCTCGATGAAGCGCATATAGTCGTATTCGGCTTTTTTCTGTTTTCGGGTCGGCATGTCAAAACAGGGCATAGGGAAACCCCGCATTGCCGTCAATTCGAGGCGTGGGCATGGCAAGGACGCGCGTGGAGGCCTTCGCCGGTAGTTGGTGAAGGCCGAGGGTGCCAGAAGGCGTCTGGCGAGGCTCTATTTCAATTCCGCATCCAGAATGGCACCAACTTGGTTGCAAAATTGGTGTAGCTCTCGCCTCGCTGGTGCCGATTGGTGGTGGTTTGGTGCCAGTCTGGTGCCGCACTGGTTACGGCGAGCCATTTTGGCGCACCCCTCACAAGGGCGTCGCAACGCCTTGCAATTCAAGGCATTCGCGGCTATTGAGGCGCCGATTGCTGCGGTAGCTCAGTGGTAGAGCACTCCCTTGGTAAGGGAGAGGTCGAGAGTTCAATCCTCTCTCGCAGCACCAGTTTCCAACCATCATCCTTGTTAGCCCCCTTCGTCCTCTGCATCTGCGTGGGCGGCGCGGCGATCGTGCCGGCAGACCTGATCAGCAGTGCATTGCTCCAGAAAAGAGTTGCCAGGGCAACCTCCAGCCGAAGCGCATTCTCGGCACCCGACACGATTCATTAACCAAGATGCTGTTCATCGACATGACGTGTTTTCGGCATGGATGCGCGCCTGCGCCGGTCAAGGCCATGCTCTGTCGGTTAGAGGCCGAAAGCCTCTTCATCTGGGCGGAGACCTCAAACCGCCCGAAACAAAAGAATGTGCAAGGCATGAACGTGATTGAAAGCGAGCAAAACGCGCCCGACGCCTCCCATCGTTGGACATTGCTGCCGGTCATCATGGTAGCGTTCCTTTGCCTGTGCGTCACCAGCGCGTTCGCGGAGACGCGGGCTCTGAGGATTCAACATCTCCATACCGGCGAGAAGGCTGAAATCGTCTTCAAGCGCAATGGGCGTTACGATCCGGCGGGATTGAAGAGGATCAATCTCATGCTGCGCGACTGGCGTCGCAACGAACCGACGAAGATGGATCCTCGCCTGCTCGATCTTGTCTGGCAGGCCTATCGTGCCAGCGGCTCAAGGGCCTATATCCATGTGGTCAGCGCCTATCGTTCGCCGGCGACGAACGCAATGCTGCGCAGCCGCTCGAAGGGCGTGGCTCGCGAGAGCCAACACATGGTTGGCCGCGCGATGGATTTCTTCCTGCCGGATGTGCCGCTGAAGAAGCTGCGCGACATCGGCCTCAAGATGCAGGGCGGCGGCGTCGGCTATTACCCTACCTCCGGTTCGCCTTTCATACACATGGATGTCGGCAATGTGCGGCATTGGCCGGGCATCAGCCGCCAGGAACTCGCCAGGGTATTTCCGAACGGCAACACACTGCATGTGCCAAGCGACGGCAGACCGCTGCCCGGCTACCAGCAGGCGTTTGCCGCCTACAAATCTCGCAAGGGCACGCCCAACATCGAACTGGCAAGAGTCGATGGCGGCCAACGCAGGCCGGCGCGTGGCCTGCTGACGACGCTTTTGGGTGGCGGAGACGAGTCGGATGATGTCGCGGAAGCGGTACCTGCGCCGCGCAAGCAGGCCGGGTCCGTTGAATCCAGGCCAGCCGGACAGGGTATCGCCATCGTACCGCTGCAGGATGTCCAGCGGGCGGACATCCAGATGGCTTCCGCCGATACCGCTGAAGAACTGCCAGTTGGGCAAAAGCCAAAGACGCCTGAAGCGATCGTCATGGCGATGGCGCCGGGCTCAGTGCCACTGCCGGCCTTTGCACCACGCGCCGGGCTTTCGGCGCCCGTTCCCACTCCGGAAACCGCACCGTTCGCGATCGCCGGTGCGCCCGCGGCGCGGGCCGAACTGGCCGATGCCAAGCCGGCAGCCGCCAATGCCGAAATTCCCCTGGGCAAGGCGGATGCCGCTGCCGCGAGCGGCGCGCCGGACATGATGGCGCTCAACATCCCCTTGCCGACATGGCGACCGGAAAGCCAGACAAGCCCGGCGCGCCAGCCGGAAGCAGTCAAATCCGGCGACGCAATCGGTGCCTTGCTGGCCCTGAACCACGCCGATGACAGCCTTGACAGGCTGGCCGGCCAGCGGGTTGCAGTTGCCCCATCGAAGCTCGAAGATCGCGCCAGGACCAGCCCGAAGGCCGACCGTGTCCAGCCACGTCTCGATCCCGAAGCCATCGCCGTCGATGTGCCGGTCGCGTTGTCCGGCCGGCCGATTGGGACAGGTCGCGGCATCGCCGGTGGCGTCGGGCCTGCGACTGCGCCCGTCATTGCCGCCAATTTCATCCGCACGGCGCCGGAGCACGTCTATCTCGACGGATTTAGGCCGCGAAGAGAATCGTCCGATCACCGCCGCTTCACCGGCTCCGCGGTCAAGTTCTTGCCCATCGCCAGCTTCAAATAGGCTGGCTTCGGCCGGGATTTGACATACAGGAAGCAGGCGTGTCGTGGACGGCGAATGCACCTGTTCGACCCAACATGAAATGTGTTGCACGATACGGATCGCGGGATCGTCGAGGGATTTCACAATCCATCCTGAATCTTGCCGGATGGTTATGTAAGATAATTTCCAAATTTGACAATCTTGCATGAAATTGTAAGATAATCATCTTCCGTCAGCGATAGGCGATGACCATGTCCATCCGTGAAGAACTGGCCAACACGACCGTGGCGTTCACCTCCGCGGAAGAGAAGATCGTTCAGGTCCTGCTTGCCGATTATCCGATGTCAGGGCTGGGTACGGCGACCCGGCTGGCGCGGCGGGCCGGCGTCAGCGACCCGAGTGTGACGCGCCTGATGACCAAGCTTGGCTATGTCGGCTTTGCCGACTTCCAGGCACGCCTGCTCACCGAAGTCGAATCGAGGCTGCATTCGCCGCTTTTGATGATGGAGGCCAAGCGTCCGGGCGGCTCCAGCGAAGGCACCGCACTCGCCTATTTCCATTCTGTTTCCGACAGTCTCGAGCGCACCCGCACCGCGGTGCCGGTGCAGGCCTACACGCGCGCGGTCAACATGCTGCTTGAGAGCAAGGGCCAGGTCGTGCTGCTGGGCGGCCGGTTCAGCCGGCATATCGCATCCATGCTTGCTGGTTATCTCCTGCAGTTCCGCTCCGGCGTGCGCGACATCGGTTCGTTGAGCCCTGCCGATTTCGACCTGTTGATCGACCTTGGCAAACGCGACCTGCTCGTCGTCTTCGACTACCGGCGCTACCAGTCGGACGTGGTGAGATTTGCGCAACAGGCCAAGGAACGCGGCGTCTCCATCCTGCTGTTCACCGATGTGTGGCTGTCACCGATATCAGAGGTCGCCGACCTGACCATGGTCGCGGCGATCGACGCCAACTCGCCTTTCGACACGCTGGCGACGGCCGTCGCCCAGATGGAAACCGTCTTTGCCCATGCGCTAGAAGGCCATGGCGCCGGGGTCCGCAAGCGCATCGAGGACATCGAGAAAATCCGCAGCGCCAATGCCGTCACCCTCGATGCCGCCCTGTCGCCCGCGGCGGATGATGCCGCCAAACTCCCAAGGAAATAGCGTCGATGCGCCCAGCGCGGCGATGCAAGGAAGGAAACGACAATGCCGGACAACCAGACCATCATCGACGCCGTGCAGGCTGAGATCGAGGCCGATCGCGACTGGTTGATCGGGCTGACCCGCGACATGGTCCGCATCCCTTCGGTCAACCCCAAATTCGAGCCCAACCCGGCGATCAACCGCGAGGCGGATGTCCAGGCGCTGCTTGAGCCGATCCTCAAGCAGGACGGGTTCAAGACCGAGCAATGGGATGCCTTGCCCGGCCGGCCTAATCTGGTCGGCGAATGGGCGGGAGACGAGGACCGCAGCCTGATCCTGTGCGGCCATATCGACGTCGTGCCGGTCGGTGCGATGAAGGATTGGTCGGTCGATCCGTTCGGCGGCGAGATCACCAATGGCCGTCTCTATGGCCGCGGCGCCGTCGACATGAAGGGCGGCGTCGCCGCTTGCATCGCTGCAGCACATGCGATCCGCAAGGCGGGCATCACACTGCAAGGCCGGCTGGCCATCCACTCCGTCGTCGACGAGGAAGCCGGCGGCTTCGGCGCCATGGATGCCGTGAAGAAGGGCAAGCTCGCCAAGGCGGTGCTGGTCGCCGAACCGACCTGGGGCGATGTCCTGCCGGTCGAAGGCGGGCTCGAATGGGCGCGGGTGACGATCCGTGGCCGCAACGCCCATTCGGCACTGCGCTACAACGAGATCTATCCGCAGCGCCACGACAAGGACCGGCTGGAGCCAGGCGTCAACGCCATCGAGATCGCCGCCCGCTTCATTGCCGCCGTGCGCCAATATGAGCTGGACCGGACACGGGCGAAATCCCATCCGCTGCTGCCGCTCGGCATGAACACCATCAACATCGGCGTCATGCATGGCGGCACCGGCCTTGGCGAACACGGCCTGCCGACCGTCATGACCAATCCGGCCATCATTCCCGATGTCGCGGTGCTCGACCTCGACATGAAATTCCTACCGGATGAGAACTCGGCCGATTATCGCCGCGACTTCGAGAGCTTCGTCCATCATTTCGCGCAGACCGATGCCTGGCTGCGCGACAACCCGCCGACGATTCAGTGGGAACTCGGCGGCCTCTATTTCCCGCCGATGAACACGCCGGTCGACCACCCCCTGGTGACATCGCTGATGAAGCGTAAGGCCATGGTCGGCAAGGCGCCACAGGCGCGGGGCTTCGTCGCCGTGTGCGATGCGGCGCACTATGCCGGCGCTGGTGTCGACGGCGTCATCTTCGGTCCGTCGGGCGACGGTTTTCATGGTTCCGACGAGTATGTCGAAGTCGAATCGGTGGTCGAGACCGCCAAGGTGATTGCAGCTTCGGTCATCGACTGGTGCGGTATCCGCTGACGCGGGACCGCCGTTTCGAAACGGTCAGGCCGGGCGCTTCAGGCGTCCGGCGAGGGCGCCCCATGAAGCCTTGATCATGCCGACCAGCCCGCTCGGGTAGGCCAGCATCACGCCGATGATCAGCACCGCCGTGATCATCGGCCGCCACGCGCCGAAATCGGCCATCCATTCGGCGAAGATCGTCAGCACGAAAGAGGCGATGATGGCGCCGTAGATGGTGCTGGTGCCGCCAAGCAGCACCATCGACAGGATGATGGTCGCGAGACTCATGCCGAACACATCGATCGAGGCGTTGCGCTGGTAGGCGGCATAGAAGGCGCCGGCGATGCCGGTGAAGAAGGCGCTTGCGGCAAGCGTCAGCATGCGCTGGCGCACGATCGAGACGCCGCGGCTGATGGCGTATTCCTCATTGTCACGCAAGGCGACGATGCTGGCCCCGGCGCGTGAGCGCACGAACACGCGCAGGAACAGCGTGCTCGCCACCAGCAGCGCCAGCGCGATGTAGAAATAGGCTGATTTGCCGTCACGGACCATGTTGTGGTCGAACACGTAGAGTCCGGGAATGCGGACCAGCCCTTGCGTACCGCCGGTGATGGCGGACTGGCTGATGATCACCTGCATCACCAGTTGCGCAAAGCCGAAGGTGACCAGGATGATGTAGATGCCCTTCAGCCGCAGGATCGGGATGGTCACCAGGATCGCCGCCAATGTGGCGATGACACCGCTGGCAAACAGCGCGACCCACGGGTCGAATGCGGCCAGCTTGGTCAGCAGGCTGTAGGCATAGACGCCGATGCCGAACAGCGCCAGATGGCCGAAATTGAAGACACCGCCATAGCCGAGGCTGAGATCCCAGTTCGAGGCGACGATCGCATAGATGAAGGCCATGATCAGGATGTGGCGGGCATAGGTGTCGCCGAAGATGAGCGGCAGCAGCGCCAGCAGCGCAAAGCCGAGCACGAACCCGATGGCCTCGTGCTTCCACGGCGTGCGGCCGGGAGCGATCGGGGTTGCCGCCTCCGCGTGGCTAAGGGTCATCGGGGATGTCGTGTCGGTCATGCAAGGCCTCGGGAGCGGCTGGCGAAAATGCCCTCGGGGCGCACCATCAGGGTCAGGATGAGCACGCCGAACAGCAGCGCCGGTGTCCAGTACAAGCCGAAATAATAGCTGCAGGCGGCTTCGAAGAAGCCGATCAGATAGGCGGCGAAGATCGGTCCCGAGATGCTCGATATGCCGCCGAAAACGACGACGATCAGCGCCTTGAGCAGCGGATCGCTGCCCATCACCGGCGACATGAAGCGGTAGCCGCCCATGAAGATACCGGCCAGCCCGGCCAGCGAGGCGGCGATGGCGAAGGCCAACCCGTAGAGCGCGGTGACATTGAGGCCGACAAGGTGGCTGGCGTCTTCGTTCTGCGCCACGGCGCGCAGCGCCAGCCCGAGCCGTGTGCGGTTGAGGAACATCCACAGTGCGGCCAGGATCAGCGGCGTGATGACGATGATGGCGATCTGGTGCAGGGAGACGCCGACGCCACCGATGGTGGTGTTGCCGGCGATGAGCGCCGGGATCTGCTTCGAGCGTGGTCCCCAGATGGTCAAGGCGCCATTCTCGATCAGTGATCCGGCCGCCAGCGTGGTGATGACGACGACCAGCACGATGTTTGGCCGGCCGATCAACGGCCGCACGACGCTCGCCTGCAGGATCCAGCCGACGCCGGCCATGACGACGACGGCGACCGGAAAGGCGACCGCCGCCGGCAGGCCGAGTTCGACCAGCTGCCAGGCGATGTAGGCGCCCAGCATCATGAACACGCCATGGCTGAAATTGAACACGCCGATCGTCGTCCAGACGAGCGCGAGCCCGACTGCCATCATGGCGTAGAGGGAGCCCTGGAACAGGCCGCCGAACAGGATTTCCGCCAATGCGCTCATTCCCAAGTTCCTAATGGCCAAAATACATCGACATGATCTCGCCGTGGTCGAGGCTTTCGCCCGGCTTGATCTCGGTCGCCACCGCGCCATGATTGACGAGGTAGAGTTGCTGCGTCAGCTCGAGCAGGAATTCGATGTCCTGCTCGACGACGATGAGCGGCACGCCGCCGCGCGAAATGTCCATGACGGAGGCGCAGAGTTCGTCCTTGATCTTGGGCGCCAGCCCAAGCGTCGGCTCGTCGAGGATCAGCAGGCGCGGATGGCTCATCAATGCCGTGCCGATCGACACCATCTGGCGCTCGCCGCCCGACAGCGTGCGCACGCGCTGGCGCCAGCGTTCCGCCAGTTTGGGGAACAGCTTGATCACCTTCTCGCGGTTCTCCGCCTCATGCGGCCGCGCGCGCGGCGAATAAGCGCCGAGTGCCATGCAGTCGGCGATGGAGAGATCGGGAAACAGCCGGTTGCCTTGCGGCACATGGATCAGGCCGGCGCCGACGATGGCGCGCGCGCTGTGGCCGACAATGTCCTGCCCGTCGAACCGGATACGGCCGCTCTTCGGCTGCAACAGCCCGGAGATGGCGCGCAGCAGCGTCGTCTTGCCATGGCCGTTGGGGCCGAACAGGCCGACATTGCCGAAGCGGCCGGCCTCCAGCGAGATATCGTGCAGCACGGTGACGCGGCCATAGCCGGCGGTGACGCCTTCGACGCTGAGAATGGGGTTCACGCCGCCGACCTCCTGGTGCCGAGATAGGCCTCGATGACGCGCGGGTCGGCAATCACGCCGGCCGGGTCGCCGGCGGCCAGAACGCGGCCATTGTTGAGCACCAACAAGTGCTGCGAAAGGCTCATCAGGAAGGTCAGCACGTGTTCGATCAAAAGGATGGTGATGCCGCGTTCGGCGGTGCGACGGATCAGGCCGATCGATGTCTCGATCTCGGGCTTGGTCAGGCTCGACGCCGGTTCGTCAAGCAAGAGCATGCGCGGCTGCATGGCGATCGCGGTGGCAAGCATCAGGCACTTGCGCTCGAAGACGGACAATTCGCCGGCAAGCCGCCCGAAGGAAGCGGACCCCAGGCCGACGAACTCCAGCGCCTCGGCGGCCGCATTGCGGGCCGTTGCCGCCGTTTTTTCCTGCTTGCCGTAGCTGGCGCCGATCAGCGTGTTCTCGAACACGGTCAACCCGTCGAAGCTGGTCTCGCGCTGAAACGTACGGGCAAGGCCGAGGCGCGCGATAGCGTGTCCCGATTTGCCGTTTATGGCATTTCCGTCAAACCGGATGCTGCCCCGGTCAGGGCCAAACGGGATGCCGGTGATGATGTTGAACAGCGTGCTCTTGCCGCTGCCGTTCGGGCCGGCGATGCCGAAGATCTCGCCGGCCTCGACCTTGAACGACACGCCGTCGACGGCCTTCAGCGAACCGAACGCCTTCGACACGTCGTCCAGTTCAAGCAGGGCCATTCCTCACTTCATCCAGGGCTGGAGCTTGAAGGCGCCGGTGGCGTATTTCTCAGGCGAGATCAGCGTGCGCTGGCCGTCCCAGATCTGGAAGAAGGTGATCGGGATGTAGTCGTCGCCCTGCGTGGCAAGGTGGGTGGCGGGATCGAATTTCAGCCGCCCTTCAGCGACCTGCTTGTCGGTCTCCGACAGCGCCTTCATGATCGCCGCATGGTCGGATGCGCCGCCGGCCTTCTTGACCGCGTCGAAATAGACATTGGTCATTTCGTAGAGACCAACGCCATAGGTGCCGCTCTCGACGCCGTATTTTGCCTTGAACTTGGCCGCCACCTCATCGGCGCGCGGGTTCTTTGGCGTCGTCAGCGCGCCACCGAGCAGATTGTAGATGACACCATCCGACTTCTTGCCGGTCAGTTCGACGAATTCCGGAACGCTCGGTGCATATTGCAGGAAGACGAGGCTCTTGGTCGGCTGCTCGAGGAACTGGTTGAGGAAGGACGCCGAATTGCCCGGCAGATAGTCGGTGTTGATGACGACGTCGGGAACGTTCTCGCGCACCTTGGCCAGGATCGAACGCCAGTCGGTCACTTCGCCGAAGGGCACGATCTCGTCGACGGTGATGGTCCAGCCCTTCTCCTTGAAGGTCTTCTTCATGCCTTCGGAGATGGTCTTCGAATAGGCATTGTCGGAGGAGATGATGGCGACCTTCTTGGTTGGCAAGGTGATCTTGCCGTCGGCCGCGAGCTTCTCGACGAACAGGGTGACGTCGGTGTTGTAGGCGTCGAAGGAAGGCGTCAGCGACCAGCAGCACATGTATTTGTCGGGGCTCGGTGCGATGATGTCCCTGGTCTGCTGCGAGGTGGCCGCCAGCATGTAAGGCATGTCAGCCTCGGCCATGTTGTCGATCTCGAAATTGGTCAGGCTGGCATAGCCCGTCAGCATGAAATGCACGCCCGGATCGCCAAGCAGGCGCTCGACCGCACTGGTGACGTTGCCGGCGGACTGATCCTTGACGTCGCCGACCACCAGTTCGAACGTATCCCCGGCAACGCCGCCGGCTGCGTTCGCCTCGTCGATGGCCATCTGCACGCCACGCTGGAACTCCTGGCCGTCCGCCGCGGCCGGCCCGGTCAGCGGCGCAAGCAGGCCGATCTTGACGACCTCGGCGAAAGCGGGCGCGCCTGATGCGGCAAACATGCCGATCAGCGTCGTGCTCATCAGGATATGGCGGATTCGACTTGCGGCGGATTTCGGCTTCATCGTGCTGTTCCCTGTTTTCCTCCCGTTCATCGGGAGTTGGATAATTGACAATCTACGCATAATTGTTCTTATTTGAAAAGGATTTTTCAGCGTAACCTGACCGAGAAATGTTTACCGGCGGGACATGGGAGACAGTGGCGCTTTGTTGCGCAGCTGCTTCAAAACAGGGCAATTCCAGACGGAGCCGACAATGACGATCTCGCAGAAGACCCTTGAAACCAGCCACGGCAAGATCGCGGTGCGCCAGACCGGCGGCCAGGAAACCACTGTCATGCTGATCCACGGCAATTCGTCTTCCAGCGCCGTTTTCCGCAACCAGTTGGAGAGCCCGCTAGGCGAGCGCTACCACATCATCGCTCCCGACCTGCCCGGCCATGGAGCGTCCGGCGATGCGATCGATCCGGAGCGTTCCTACAGCATGGAAGGCTATGCCGATGCCATGACCGAAGTGCTCGGGCTGCTCGGTGTCGACAAGGCCATCGTCTTCGGCTGGTCGCTCGGCGGCCATATCGGGCTTGAGATGATCGACCGCTTTCCGGGCCTGCTCGGGCTGATGATCACCGGCACGCCGCCGGTATCACCTGACGAGGTCGGCAACGGCTTCAAGCCGAGCCCGCATATGCACCTTGCCGGACAGGAAACCTTCAGTGCCGCCGATGTCGAGGCCTATGCGCGCAGCACCTGCGGCGAGCCGTTCGAACCGTTTCTCCTCGACACGGTGGCGCGCACCGACGGACGGGCACGGCGCCTGATGTTCGAAAAATTCGCGGCCGGCACCGGCAGGAACCAGCGCGAGATCGTCGCCGGCAAGACGCCGCCGATCGCCGTTCTGAACGGTGTCGACGAGCCATTCGTCGACACCGATTTCGTCGCGACGGTGAAGTTCTCCAACCTGTGGGAAGGCAGGGCCCATTTGCTCGACAAATCCGGCCATGCGCCATTCTGGGATTCGCCGGATCGCTTCAATCCGATCTTCGCCCGCTTCCTGGCAAGCGTCGACAGAGCGTAGGTCCGTCAGAAAACCGGCGCCCCGGACCCCGCCTTCGTGGCGGGTGGGTGACAATCATGAGCGTCTGTCGTATATTGACATAAAGATATCCTTATGTGACATGGATCGGCTTGTCGCCAAAGGGATAAAAAATGTCGCAGAATTCTGCATCGCTGGACGCATTGTTCGGCCCCGTCGCGGCAAAACCCGACGGTTCGGACGTGCTTGCGGCGCTCACAGTGGCGGCGCGCGAACGCATCCTCATCCTTGACGGTGCCATGGGCACGCAGATCCAGGGCCTCGGCTTTGACGAGGACCAGTTTCGCGGCGAGGCCTTCGCCGGCTGCGCCTGCCACCAGCAAGGCAACAACGATCTTCTGATCCTGACCCAGCCTGGGGCGATCGAGGAAATCCACTATCAGTACGCCATATCAGGCGCCGACATCTTGGAGACCAACACTTTCTCCTCGACCTCGATCGCCCAGGCCGATTACGGCATGGAGGATGCCGTCTACGCGCTGAATCGCGATGGCGCGCGACTGGTGCGGCGCGCCGCTATTCGTGCCGAGCAGCAGGACGGCAAGCGCCGTTTCGTCGCCGGCGCGCTCGGGCCGACCAACCGCACCGCCTCGATGTCGCCGGATGTGAACAATCCCGGCTATCGTGCCGTGACCTTCGACGATCTGCGCCTCGCCTATGGCGAGCAGTTGCGGGGGTTGATCGACGGCGGCGCCGACATCATCCTGATCGAGACCATCTTCGACACGCTGAACGCCAAGGCGGCGATCTTCGCAGCAGAAGAGATCTTCATCGAGAAGGGCGTGCGCCTGCCGGTGATGATCTCCGGCACCATCACGGATCTCTCCGGCCGCACGCTGTCGGGCCAGACGCCGACGGCCTTCTGGCATTCGGTGCGCCATGCCAGCCCCTTCACCATCGGCCTCAACTGCGCGCTCGGCGCCAACGCCATGCGTGACCATCTGGCCGAAATATCAGGCGTCGCCAACACCTTCACCTGCGCCTATCCGAATGCCGGCCTGCCCAATGAATTCGGCCGGTATGACGAGAGCCCGGACTTCATGGCCGCGCAGATCGAGGAGTTTGCCCGCGAGGGATTGGTCAATGTCGTCGGCGGCTGCTGCGGCTCGACGCCGGAGCACATCCGCGCCATCGCTGATGCGGTGCGGAAGTATCCGCCGCGCACCATTCCGGACATCGAGCCCAGGATGCGCCTGTCCGGGCTGGAGCCGTTCACGCTGACCGACGAGATTCCGTTCGTCAATGTCGGCGAGCGCACCAATGTCACCGGGTCGGCCAAGTTCAGGAAGCTGATCACGGCGGGCGACTATGTCGCCGCGCTCGACGTGGCGCGCGACCAGGTCGCCAATGGCGCGCAGATCATCGACATCAACATGGACGAGGGGCTGATCGATTCGAAGAAGGCGATGGTCGATTATCTCAACCTGATCGCCGCCGAGCCGGACATCGCCCGCGTTCCCGTCATGGTCGACAGTTCGAAATGGGAGATCATCGAGGCCGGCCTGAAATGCGTGCAGGGCAAACCGCTGGTCAACTCCATCTCGATGAAGGAAGGCGAGGCTGCGTTCCTGCATCATGCCAGGCTCGTGCGCGCCTATGGCGCGGCGGTGGTCGTCATGGCCTTCGACGAAGACGGCCAGGCCGATACCAAAGCGCGCAAGGTGGAGATCTGCACCCGCGCCTACAAGCTCTTGACCGAGCAGGCCGGCTTCCCGCCCGAGGATATCGTCTTCGATCCGAACGTGTTCGCCATCGCCACCGGCATCGAGGAGCACGACAATTACGGCGTCGACTTCATCGAGGCGACGGGCGAGATCACCGGCACGCTGCCGCATGTCCACATTTCCGGCGGCGTGTCGAACCTGTCCTTCTCGTTCCGCGGCAATGAGCCGGTGCGCGAGGCCATGCACGCAGTGTTCCTCTACCATGCCATCCAGCGCGGCATGGATATGGGCATCGTCAATGCTGGCCAGCTCGCCGTCTACGACACGATCGAGCCGGCGCTGCGCGAGGCCTGCGAGGATGTCGTGCTCAACCGTGTGCCCAAGGCCGGCGGCACCGCCACCGAACGCATGCTGGAGATCGCCGAACGCTTCAAGGGCACGGTGGGCCAGGAAGCCAAGGAGCGCGATCTTGCCTGGCGCGAATGGACAGTCGAACAGCGGATCAGCCATGCGCTGGTCAATGGCATCACCGAATTCATCGACGCCGACACCGAGGAAGCCAGGCTGGCGGCCGAGCGCCCGCTGCATGTCATCGAAGGCCCGCTGATGGCCGGCATGAACGTCGTCGGCGATCTGTTCGGCGCGGGCAAGATGTTCCTGCCGCAAGTGGTGAAGTCGGCGCGGGTGATGAAGCAGGCGGTGGCCGGATTGCTGCCGCATATGGAGGCCGAGAAGCTGGCCAACGCCGCCAATGGCATCGACAATGGCGAACGCCAGACGGCCGGAAAGATCCTGATGGCGACGGTGAAGGGCGATGTCCACGACATCGGCAAGAACATCGTCGGCGTCGTGCTGGCCTGCAACAATTACGAGATCATCGATCTCGGCGTCATGGTGCCGGCGGCAAAAATCCTGCAGACGGCGCGCGAGAGACAAGTCGACATTATCGGCCTGTCCGGCTTGATCACGCCTTCGCTCGACGAGATGGCGCACATGGCCGCCGAGATGGAGCGCGAAGGCTTCGACATTCCGCTGCTGATCGGCGGCGCGACGACCAGCCGCGTGCACACGGCGGTGAAGATCCATCCGCGCTACACCAGGGGCCAGACCGTCTATGTCAACGACGCCAGCCGGGCAGTCGGCGTGGTGTCAGCCTTGCTGTCAAATGACAGCAAGGCTGACTATGTCGACGCCGTGCGGGCCGAATACAAGAAGGTCGCCGATGCGCATGCCCGCTCCGAAGCCGACAAGCAGCGGCTGCCGCTGACCAAGGCGAGGGCCAACGCGCATCGGATAGACTGGTCTGAATATGAGCCACCGAAGCCGTCTTTTACCGGCGTGAAGGTGTTCGAGAACTGGGACCTCACGGAACTCGCGCGCTACATCGATTGGACACCGTTCTTCCAGACCTGGGAGTTGAAGGGCCGCTATCCGAAGATACTCGAAGACGAGGCGCAAGGCGCCGCCGCGCGCCAGCTGTTCGAAGATGCGCAGGCGATGCTGAAGAAGATCATTGCCGAAAAATGGTTCGCGCCGCGCGGTGTCATCGGCTTCTGGCCGGCCAATGCCGTTGGCGACGACATCAGGCTGTTCACGGACGAGAAGCGGTCGCAGGAACTGGCGACGTTCTTCACGTTGCGCCAGCAACTGACCAAGCGCGACGGCAAGGCCAATGTCGCGCTGTCGGATTTCGTCGCGCCAGCGGATAGCGGCAAGCCCGACTACATCGGCGGCTTCATCGTCACCGCCGGCATCGAGGAGGTGGCGATATCAGAGCGCTTCGAGCGCGCTAATGACGACTATTCCTCGATCATGGTCAAGGCGCTGGCAGACCGCTTCGCCGAAGCCTTTGCCGAGCGCATGCACGAGAAGGTGCGCAAGGAGTTCTGGGGCTACGTGCCAGACGAAGCGCTGGCGCCCGACGAGCTGATCGGCGAACCCTATCGCGGCATCCGCCCGGCGCCCGGCTATCCGGCGCAGCCCGACCATACTGAAAAGGCCACACTGTTCCGGCTGCTCGACGGCGAAGCCAATGCCGGCGTCAGCCTGACTGAAAGCTATGCGATGTGGCCGGGCTCGTCCGTATCGGGGATCTATCTCTCGCATCCCGAAAGCTATTACTTCGGCGTCGCCAAGGTCGAACGCGACCAGGTCGAGGACTATGCTGTTCGTAAGGCGATGCCGTTGGCCGAGGTCGAGCGCTGGCTTGGCCCCATCCTCAACTACGTGCCGGCACACTATGCCGAGGCGGCTAAATAGCTGATGCCGGCGCGCGTCTGATGGAGAAGCGACAGGCGAATGCCAATCGCTTCTCCATTGTCATCCTGGCCCGCTTCGGTTCCGGTGGGCTATTGCATGGCGGACGGGTTCATCCACAGCAGCTCCCAGACGTTGCCGTCCGGATCTTCGATGTGGCGGTTGAACATGAAACCGAGATCCTGCACTGGGTTGGGATCGGCGCGACCGCCTGCCGCCACGCCCTTCTCGATTACGGCATTGACCTCGTCCTTGCTGTCGGTGGTGAGCGCAATCAGCATCTGGCTGTCACGCTTGGCATCGCCGATCGGGCGCGCTGTGAACTGGCTGTAATGCTGGTGTGTAAGCAACATGACCCCAATGGAGTCGGAGAACATGATCGAGCTGGCCTGGTCGTTCGAGAACTGCGGATTCAGCGTGCCCCCGATCGCGAGATAGAACTTGGTCGCCACCTGCAGATCGCGTACCGGTAGATTGAGGAAGATCATTTTGGTCATCGGTCTAAGCCTTGCTTTCGTTGACGGGTACTAGCCAGTCTAGTACTGTATTTGTGGCTACCATGCGGGAACGGTACCGTCTAGTACTAGTTGAGAGGCGCTATGAAAATTAATGGTGAGACTAGGTCGGCTCGCAAGGATCGTGAAATCATCGAAGCGGCCACAGCCGCGTTCATCGCCAAGGGTTATGATGGAACCAGCATGGAAGAGATCGCCACCAAGGCAGGCGCTTCCAAGCAGACCGTCTACAAGCATTTCACGGACAAGGAGACGCTTTTCAGCGAAGTCGTCGAGTCCACCGCCAGCCAGACCAACGATGTTGTCGAGTCCGTGACGATGCTGCTTTCCGAGGCGCAATTCATGGAGGGCGGTCTGCAGCAGCTTGCCCGGCGCATGACAACGACGCTGATGGACGACAACTTGTTGAAGCTGCGGCGTCTGATTATCGCCAACTCGGATCGAATGCCGCAGCTTGGCCGCAGCTGGTATGAAAAAGGTTTTGAGCGCATGCTTGCCTCGGTGGCATCATGCTTTCAAAAACTTACCAGTCGAGGCCTGTTGCAGACTAGCGATCCCCGTTTGGCGGCCAGTCATCTCTTCGGAATGCTTCTCTGGATCCCTATGAACGAAGCCATGTTCACCGGAAGCAACCCGCGCTCGAAGGCTGACCTTGAGCGGCACGCCGATGCTTCGGTCGAAGCGTTTCTTGCCGCCTATGGGGCGCGGTTGAAATAGTCGCGCTCCTCCGTCTACATCGGCTGGTATCTTGAGTAGATCTGCCGCGCCAGAAACAGCTTCAACTGCCAGCAGGCCGGTTTTGCACAGGCTGCTCGCTTACGATCCAAGGCTGCGATAAACCCAAGGCAGCCGTCTTTGCAGTTGGAGTGCCGAATGACCGTACTCACACGCCGCAGGCTTTTGAAAGCGGCTGCGGTTGCCGGCGCGGGCGGGATCGGGCTCTCGGCCCTGGGTCGGCTTGGCGGTTGGGCCGCTGCCACGCCTGAGCCGGTGGTTTTGCAGACGGCAAAGATCCAGACGAAGCTGATGGATGTCGGCCAGACCAGGGATGTGCTGACCTATGGCAACGCCGGAATGCCGCCGGTGCTCAGGATGAAAAAGGGCGAGCCCTTTGCCGCGCGTCTTGTCAACGCCATCGACGATCCGACGACGATCCACTGGCACGGCATTCGCGTTCCAAACAAGATGGACGGCGTGCCGTTCCTGGTCCAGCCCTACGTGTATACCGGCGACCATTTCGATTACGCCTTCACGCCACCCGACGCCGGCACCTTCTGGTACCACCCGCATTGCAACACGCTGGAGCAGATGGGCCACGGCCTGACGGGCGTGATCGTGGTCGAGAACCCCAGCGATCCGGAATTCGATGCCGAAATCGTCCTCAACCTGCGCGACTGGCGCCTCGGCGACGATGGCCAGTTCATCGATCAGTTCCGACCGCGCGATGCCGCAAAAACCGGCACTTACGGCACGGTGCGCACCGCCAACTGGCTCGATCAGCCGCAATATGATGCGCCGGCCGGAGGGCTGGTGCGGCTCAGGGTCGCTATCACCGACGTCACCCGGATCTATGCCTTTCGCGTCGACGGCGCCGAGGCGTCAGTCATCGCGCTGGATGGCAATCCGGTGCCGCAGCGTTTTTCGCCCGATGCCTTGCTGCTTGGACCGGGACAGCGCATGGAGCTGGCTATCCGCATGCCCGACGACGAGGGCGCGATCGTCAGCTTGAGGGACGTCAGGGGCACCAAGCCAAAAATCCTGGCAACCCTGCGCGCGACAGGAAAATCCCTCAAACGGGACATTCGCGATGTCGCTCCGCTGGAGGTCAATCCGATGGCGGAAGTGGATCTCGCCAGCGCCCAACATATTTCCCTGGCTCTGAGCGCCACGGCGGAAAACGTCCCGAGCGATGGTATCTGCGGTTCGCTTGGCTACAGTTTCTGGGCCATCAACAAGGTGCCTTGGCCCGGCGATACGCCGGATCCGACCGCCCCGCTGGCCGAATTGAAGCTCGGCAGGAGCTATGTCATCGACATGGAGAACCTGACGCCGCAATCCCATCCGATGCATCTGCACGGCATGAGCTTCAAGGTGCTGTCATCCTCGACGCGCCAGGTTCAGCCTGTCATTTCCGACACCTATCTCATCCAGCCCAATGAGAAGGTTCAGCTCGGTTTCGTCGCCGACAATCCCGGCGACTGGCTGCTGCACTGTCACGTCATCGAGCACCAGAAATCGGGAATGACGAGCTACGTCAGGGTGGTCTGAAGCCTCGTCCTGTCACCGAGGCCGCGCCAGCCTCGGCGACGCCTTGAGATCGTCACTTGCGCAACTGCGCCTCGATCTCGTCGAGGATCTTGTCCTTGCCGATGCCGGTGAGGAAGGCGAGGCCCTTGATGACCGGCTTGGTCACCGAAGCGGAGATCGGGGTGGTGGCGACGATGAAGTCGACATTGTCGGCCAGTCCCGGCACTTCGGTGGCCTTTGCCTGCTGGGCATTGAAGGTGAGGCCGCGCTTCTTCATTTCCTCGGTGACGGCGACGTTGACCGCGGTCGAGGTGGCGATGCCCGTGCCGCAGGCAAAGAGAATGGTTTTCTGTCTGGACATCTCTGCTTCTCCTTGTTTCAGCCGAGTACGGCTCGCACGTCTTCGAGGGTTCTGGCCGACCTCAAGCCGTCCAAGGCTTGCGGGTTCTGGATGATGGCCATGACGGCCTGCAGCGCCTCAATCTGCTTGTCCTTGTCATTGATGGCAAGCAGGAAGACGAAGCCGACCGGCAGCATCTCGTCGGGGTCTTCCATGTTGGCGAAGGTCACCGGTTGCTTCAGCGTGCCCATCGCGATGCCCGGCTTCAGCACATGCTTCGGATCGGTGTGCGGTACCGCGACATTGTCGGGGCGCTCCAGCGGCAGTCCTGTCGGGATGGTCAATTCGCGGCGCACGACCGCGTCGGCATAGGAGCTTTTGACATAACCAAGCATCTCGAGCCGGCCCGCCAGGATGCGGATGATCTCCTCATTGGTCGATGCATCGGATCCGAGCACGATCGCTTCGGGATCCAGAAGCTGCATGAGGCCGTCAGGCATTTCTTTGCTCCGTCGATGAAATCGTGCGCCCGTGAAGGGCGCACGATCGGTTCAAACGCAAGGCGCTATCAGGTTCAGACCGTCTCTTCGGCCGGCTCGTCCTCGGCGCCCGCGGCCCGTTCCCAGCCGAGCGGATTGCGGCGGTAGAGGACAAACAATGCCGCGATGACCACCGCGATCACGATGATGCCGACAAGCCCCATTCCCTGGATCGCCTCGATGATCACGTAAGGCACCCACAGGAAGCCGTCGACCACCGAGGTGATCTGCAGCGCATCCGCCGGCAGCTTGAAGCCTGATGCGACGGCAGCACTGGTGAACAGCGGCGCCAGCGCGTTGGCGACGTAGAAGCCGATGGCCAGCGTCACCGTGCCGATCACCACCATGCGGAACACATTGCCTTTGACCAGAGGCGCGGTCATGGCGACGATGAAGGGAATGACCGCCAGGTCGGCGAACAGGATGACGCGGTTGCCTGGCAGGATGATGGACAGGATGATCGCGATCGGCACCAGGATCAGCGACGACGAGATCGCGGCCGGATGGCCGATCAGGATCGCCGAATCGAGGCCAACAAGCAGCTCGCGGTCGCCGGTGCGCTTGCGTACGAACGCCTGGGCTGCGTCGGAAACCGGGAGCAGGCCCTCCATCAGTATCTTGACCATGCGCGGCAGCAGCAGCATGACCGCCGCCAACGTCATGCCGGTGCCCAGAACCTTTGCCAGCACCACGCTGAGATCACCCGCATTGTAGAAGGCGATCGCGCCGAGCACGAGGCCGATGATCAGGCCCATCACGACAGGTTCTCCGAACACGCCGAACCTGCGCTCGATCGTATCGGTGTTGATGTTGATGCGGTTGATGCCGGGAATGCGGTCCATGATCCAGTTGAGCACAATGGCGATCGGCAGGATCTGCGCGGAGGCAAGGTGCGGCACGGAAATGCCGGGCACGCCGTAGAATTGCTGCACCGCGCGTGCCGACCAGTCGGCGAAGAGCAGCGACAGCGCGGCGACAAGTGCTGCGACCGCGATGCCATAGGCCAGATTGTCTGTCGCGGCGACGACCAGTGAGCCGACAAAGGCGAAATGCCAGAAATTCCAGACGTCGACATTGAGCGTGCGCGTCATGCGTGTCAGCAGCAGCACGATGTTGACGAGGATGCCGACCGGAATGACCCACAGGCCGACCGATGAGCCGAAGGCGATCGCCGCGGCCGAAGGCCAGCCCACATCGATGATGTCGCGATGGATGCCGGTGTTGGTGACGATGGCCTTGGCAACGTCTCCGATCGACGTGAACATGAGGCCAAGCACGAGATTGATGCCGATGAAGGCGACGCCGATGGTGACGGCGGCGCGAAAAGCCTTGCTGATCTTGGCGCCCAGAACCACGGCGATGATAAAAATGACGATCGGTAGCAGGATCGTTGGGCCGAGCGTGTCGATGGCCCCTTTGAGGCCCGCGAGAACAGTATCCATTATTCCTCCCCTGGAGCCCCCGAGCCTTCGCTCGACGCCTCGCAATGATGCTCCATCCAGCCTTTGACGCCACCCTGGCGCAAAGACACTCCCCAGTCCGCCGCGAGGCGCATGCTCTCTGATCTGTCGATGAACATTTGCCTTTGTTGGCGAACGAATGTTTTATTGTGGCTGTTCACGACAATGTCAATTGGCAACCCTTTGTGCCAATCGCCCGGGACGAATGTCCCTTGTTCGGGCGATTTCGCTGGAAAATGCCGGTCGCCAACGGTTTCGTTGGCAAATGGAGCCGGTTCCCTGCTATCCGACCATAATCACGAAGCTGTGGACATTCCTGCATGACCAATGTCGCCCTGACCGGCCTTGCCCGCGATCTCGCCAGGCGTGCCGCCGAGGGCCGCCCTGTGCGCATCGGCGTCATTGGCTCGGGCGAGATGGGCACCGATCTGGTCACGCAAGGCATGCTGATGCCGGGCATTTCGGTCTGCGCCGTCTCGACACGCCGCCCGCACACCGCGCGCGATGCCATCCGCATCGCCTATGGCGATGAAGCCATGGCGGTCGAAGCCGACACCGCGTCGAAAGTTACCGGCGCCATAGAGAGTGGCAAGATCGCCATCACCTCCAACGAGATGCTGGTCACCAATCCGTTGATCGACGTCGTCATCGACGCCACCGGCAAGCCGGGTGTCGCCGCCGATTTCTGCCTGTCGGCGATGGAGCACGGCAAGCATCTGGTGATGATGAACGTCGAGGCCGACGTCACCATCGGCTGCTACCTCAAACAGCAGGCTGACCGGCTTGGCGTCGTTTATTCGGTGGGTGCTGGCGACGAGCCGTCGAGCTGCATGGAGCTGATCGAGTTCGCGTCGGCGCTCGGGCTAACCATCGTCTCAGCCGGCAAGGGCAAGAACAACCCGCTCAACCACGATGCCGTGCCCGATGACTATCGCGAGGAAGCGATCCGCCGCAACATGAACCCGCGCATGCTGGTCGAGTTCGTGGATGGCTCCAAGACCATGGTCGAGATGTGCGCTATCGCCAACGCCACCGGGCTCGTGCCCGATGTGCCCGGCATGCACGGCCCCAAGGCCGACCGCGACGATCTCGCCAAGGTGCTCATTCCGCGTGAGGATGGCGGTCTGTTGCTGAAGAAAGGCGTCGTCGACTACACGGTCGGCAAAGGCGTCGCGCCCGGCGTCTTCGTCATCGTCGAGGCGACGCATCCGCGCATCATCGAGCGCATGGACGATCTGCATATCGGCCACGGTCCTTACTACAGCCTGTTCAGGCCCTATCATCTGACCTCGCTGGAAGTGCCGCTGACCGCCGCCCGCATCATGCTTTTCGGCAAGCCTGACATGGTGCCGCTGCCAAGGCCGGTGGCCGAGGTGTGCGCCGTCGCCAAGCGCGACCTTGCCGCCGGCGAGACCTTCGATGCGATCGGCGAGACCTGCTATCGTTCCTGGACCATGACTGTCGGCGAAGCCCGTGCCCGGCGCGCCGTGCCGGTCGGCCTGCTCGAGGGCGGCAAGGTGCTGAAATCGGTCAGGAAAGGCGAATTGCTGACCGCCGACAATGCGTCACCCGATCAGACGACGAGGCTGTTCGCCTTGCGCCGACTCCAGGATGAGATGCTTTACGGGGCAAGCTGAGGATTTACTTCCCCAGCTCGACAGACCGCAACCGCGCCGCCTCGACTGCCCGGGTCAGCAGATTGGTCAGCCGGTCCTCGCCCATCAGCACCTCCAGCGCCGCCGCCGTCGTCCCCTTGGGACTGGTCACTTGCTGGCGTAGCACGCCCGGCTCCTCGCCGCTTTCGGCGGCGAGCGAGGCAGCGCCGTAGACGGTCTGCATGGCGAGCAGCTTGGCGGTTGCCGTCGGCAGCCCAGCCCTCTCGGCTGCCACGGTCAGCGCCTCGATGAAATGAAAGATATAGGCTGGCCCCGACCCCGACACGGCGGTCACCGCATCCATCAGGCCCTCGTCATCGATGGTGGTCACCTCGCCGCTCGCCGACAGCAGGTCGGCGACGAAACGCTTGGTGTCTTCGGAAACCAGCCTATTGGAGAACACCACCATCATGCCTTTGCCGATTGCTGCCGGCGTGTTGGGCATGCAGCGCACGATCGGTGTGCGGCTGCCCAGGATTTCCTCGAAGGTAGCGGCAGGCGTGCCGGCGGCGATGCTGACGAAGGTGGTGCGGCCATCTGCGAAGCGCTTGTAGGCGGCGGTGACGTCGCGGATCACCTGCGGCTTCACCGCGATGACGACGAGATCGGGCACGGCATCGGCCGGAATGCTACTGGCATCGGTTGATGTCGCACAGCCCAGCGTTGCCGCGCGATTGCGCAGATCGGCATTGGGCTCGACCACGAAAACCGCCGACGGCGCGAGCTTGCCGGATTTCAGCCAGCCTGAGAGCATGGCGTAACCCATATTGCCGCAGCCGGCGAGAACAAGCCTGATCGTCATCGAAAGCCCTCCGAAGGAAGGCCATCACATAGACGCTAGCGCTTCGCTGGGGAAGCCCTGTCAGGACGGACGGGAAGATTGCGCATCGTGATCGGGATCACGCACCGCCATCGGTCGCAGCGAGACTTGCCTGAGGCCAAGCACGCCGAGCACGAAGAACAGCCAGACCGGGTCGCCGCGATGGAAGAAGAAGCTTTCGAGGAAAGCGTTGAGCGCCGTGAACAGCACCACCATCATGAAGAAGTCGCCGAGAAAGATGTTTTCCCTGCGCAGCGGAATGCGCATGTAGTCGCGCAGCGGCGCGATGAGGAAGGTGTAGACCGCCACGCAAAGTGCCGGAATGCCCATCAGCACGGCGATGTCGAGATAGCCGTCATGGCCGTGCACGATGGTTCTGATGTCCCAGGGCCGGTCGAAGGGCTGGTCCTGATTGAGCAGCAGCGGCGTTCCCCAGAAGCTCTCATAGCCGTAGCCGGTCCATGGCTTCTTCGCCAGCATGCTGCCGGCAAACTCCCACAGCGTCGTGCGGCCGGTGTAGGTCATGTCGGGAAAATAGATTGCCGCCAGATGTTTCACCGGCGGCAGGAAGACGATGCCCAGCGTGCCGACCGCCGTGGCGATGATCGCTAGCGCAAACAGGATCGGCGTGCCGAGCCGCATGCCTATCAGGCTCGGGAACATCACGATCAGGATCGAGAACGGCACCAGGCCAGCTGTTGTCTTGGAGCCGGTGTGCAGCATGAAGATCATCGCCGCGAGGAAGATCCCGGCGCCCCAGTAGCGCTGCCCGCGCCGGTAGAGATAAAGACCTGCGAAGCTGAGGCAGGCCATGATCGGGCCGGCGATGTTCTTGTGGGTGAACACGCCGCGCCACAGGCCGGCATGTTCGGGCTCCTGTGAGTCGGCGGTGTGCATCGCTTCGTGCGGAAAGACGATGAGGCCGAGATAGGAAAGGCCCATGACCGCGACGGCGGTGAAGATGATGACTTTTGAGAAGGCCTCGGCGTCGCGCGGCAGCACCAGGATCGTCGCCATCGTCAGGATGCCGATCAGCGTGAAGGAGGCGGCACGCATGGCCGAGGGCGGGTCGGTTGCCAGCACCACCGACAGGAAAAAGAAGCCCAGCATCAGCATCCAGGATGGGCTGAGCAGCGAGCGCACTACGCGCGGATCGGCAAAAGCCATCAGCGAGAAGATCGACATGGCGCCGAGCGAACTGAAGCCAAGCTGGTTGACGATGTCGCCGCCTTGACCGGTGAGCTCGGCGCCGGCCGGCTGGAACGGCCGGAAGGACACCATGATGACGGTGAACAGCAGCGCGGCAATGGCAGTGGCCACGCCTTCGCGCGTGAACGCGGCGCTGAGCGGCGCGCGCTCAGTTTTTCTCAGGCTGGCGGTATTGCTCATTGGCATATCCGAATTCGGCCAGCACGCGGCCTAGCGCCACATGAACGGGGTAGATGGCGATCGCCGGCGATCCGGTTCGCGCCAGCCGCATCAGGCCGCGAAACGGCGAGGCGGCAAGCAGCACCAGGCTCTTCAGCAACACCTTGACGCCGGCCAATGGCGTGCCGGCGCGCTTCTTCTTTTCGACCAGTGTCGAGATGACGCCGTTGCGCAGGCTGCGGGCACGGATCCAGTCGGCCTCGACACGCCGGGCCGGAACGGTTTCTTGCACTTGCGCTTCAGCGCACCAGCCAAGCACGAAACCGCGCTGCGCCGCCCTGCTCAGGAAATCGGAATCGCCGCCGCCCATGAAGTTGAACTTCAGATCGAGAAAGGGCGGACCCATGGCGATCAGCACGTTGCGCCCGACCAGAAGATTGCCGGACGAATAAAGCGCAGGCACGCGCCCTGTTTCCCGGTAGGGAGGCGCGAACACCGGATGCTCGGCCCATCGCGCATGTGCGGGATCGGCAAACACGGGCACCTGCGGGCCGCCGACAATATCGGCGCCGAGCGTCTCGGCTGCCGTGCACATCCGTTCCAGCCACCGCGGATCGGCGATCTCGTCGTCGTCGATGACCAGCAGATGCCTGAAGTTCGGGAATTGCAGGATCGCTGTCTGCCAGCCGGCATTGTAGGCGCTGCAATTGCCGCGCTCCTGCGCAATGATGACCAGACCTGACATCTCGCCGCGCTCGAACAGCGGCACTGCCGCCTTGGCGCCAGCCCGCGCTTCGGCTTCGTTTTCCATGACGATGACGGCAAAGCGCCTGCCGGTTTGCTGCGCACGTAACGACGCCAGCGTTTCCAGCACCTGCTCGGGCCGCTTGAAGGTCGGCAAGGTGACGACCGCTTCGACGGCCTCGAGGTCAAGCCGCGGCGAGCGTCCAGCGATCGATACCGAACCGTCCGATGGCAAAGGGATCATCCGTGTCCAGCCACATGGTGAGTTGGGTTCTGGTAGCACCCCGGTGATAAGGTTTCGTTAATCACCTTGCACGGAGAAGCCCGCCAGGCAGGGGCTTTCGGTCGTCGAATGTGCTCGCTTAATCAAGGGTTCACCGCACTTTGCTACCGGCTACACCACTGGATAGGTGAGATGCATCTGCTGTTCGCCACATCGATCGTGCCCGACGGCGCTCTCGCCTCGGGCTACGAGATCGCCAACGCTGCGATCATCGCTGCCTTGCGGCGCGCTGGCGCGCGCGTCACCGTCATCGGCTTCACCTGGCCGGGGAGACCCGCGGCCGATCCCGAAAACACCGTGGTGCTGGGTGCGATCGACGTGCGCACGGACAATGCCTCTGCACGGCAAAAGCTGGCCTGGGTCGGCAAGGCGCTGCTTTCGGGCCTCACATTTGCGTCGGTCAAGTTGCGCGCGGTGTCCGAAGGCGATGTACTTGCTGCTGTCGAGCGCACCGGCCCGTTTGACGGCTACGTGTTGAATTCCGTGCAGTTCGCCGGTGCCTTTGAAAAGCTGTTCGCTGACCGGCCTTCGATCTTCGTTGCCCACAATGTCGAGCATCTTTCGGCGCAGGAGAATGCCGCTGCGGCCGGAAGCCTCTTCCAGCGCCTGTTGTTCCGCCGCGAGGCGAGGTTGCTCAAGACCGTAGAAGAACGTCTCTGTCGACGGGCGCGCTTCGTCTTCACGCTGGCCGAGGAAGACCGCGCCGCACTCGGTGTCGCCTCGGACGACCGCTCGGCGGTGCTGCCTTTGGTGACCGGCGCCGCGGCGCCAACCCGGAAAGGCCCGCGCCGCATCGACTGCGACGCCGCCCTGATCGGCACCTGGACCTGGCAGCCGAACCGCATCGGTCTCGACTGGTTCCTGGGCAAGGTCGTACCGCATTTACGCTCCGATTTCCGCATCCGCGTCGCCGGCAGCATGCCTGCCGGCGTTACGTCGAAGCATCCCGGTGTCGAATTTGTCGGCCGCGTGCCCGACGCGCAGGCGTTCGTAAGCAGCGCTGCCGTCATCCCGTTGATCAGCACCGCCGGCAGCGGCGTCCAGTTGAAGACCATCGAAACCTTCGAGCTCGGCCTGCCGTCCGTCGCCACCAGCCGGTCGCTGCGCGGCATTGACCATCGCCCGGCCAATTGTGTCGTCACCGACGACCCCGCTGCCTTCGCCAAGGCTCTCGAAGCCGCGGCTGCCGACATCCGCGACGTCGACGGCAGCGCGTTCCGGCGTTCGCAGGTCAAGGCGCTCGACGCCGCCATCCGTCTCGGCCTCGAAAAGCTCGGGCCTGTCAGGCAGGAGGCGTTTGCATGAACATGCATTCCGCCCGCGCCGCCTTCGGGCTCGACAAGCTCAAGACGATCCTTGGCATCCCGGTGGTTGCGATCCGCTGGAACGATGCCATCGTCCTGCTGAACCGGCTGATCGCCGAGCGGCGCTTCACCAAGGTCAGTTTCCTCAACGCCCACAACGCCAACATCGCCTGTACCGATCCGGTCTTCGCCGAGGCGCTGGATGATTTCCTCATCCTGCCCGACGGCATCGGCGTCGATCTGGCGGCGAGACTTCTTTACGGCGCGCCGTTTCCGGACAATCTCAACGGCACTGATTTCGTCCCCGCCTTCCTGCAAGCCTCGACGACGCCGCTGACGGTTGGGCTGCTCGGCGCGACGCGCGTCAACGCCGAAGCGGCGTCGGTCAAGCTGGCAGCACTGGCCGTGCAGCACCGGTTCGTGGTGATCCACGACGGCTATTTCCCCGCTTCGCAGGAATCGGAAATCGTCGACCGGATCGCCGCGCTGCGGCCGGACGTGCTGCTCGTCGCCATGGGTGTGCCGCGCCAGGAATTGTGGATCGCACGCCATATCGACGCGCGCCACTGTACGCTGCCGATCGCCGTCGGCGCGCTGCTCGACTTCCTGAGCGGCTCGGTGCCGCGGGCACCCTTGTGGATGCGCCGGCTGCGGCTTGAATGGCTGTTTCGGTTGGCTGTCGAACCGAGCCGCCTGTGGCGCCGCTATGTGGTCGGCAATCCCCTGTTCCTGCTGCGCGTCGTCAGGCAGAGATTCTCGCGTACACCCGAAACAGCGAGGGACAGCCAGTGAACAGCAGGTTCGTTCCAGGCGCCGCTGTCGAACCAGGCCCGCTTCGGCAGACACCGACGGTGGCAATCGTGACGGCAAGCTACGCGCCCGATTTCGAGCGCTGCCGCCTGCTGTGCGAGACACTTGATCGCCACGTTTCCGGCGCGGCGCACCACTACATCCTGGTCGAACATCGCGACGTCAGGCTGTTTCGCCAATTGGAGACCGGCCGCCGCACGGTCGTCGACGAGCGTGATCTGCTGCCACGCTGGCTGTATGCCTTCGACGACCCGCTCAGCCTGTTTCGACGGCGCGTCTGGCTCAGCCTGAAGACGCAGCCGTTGCGCGGCTGGCACGTGCAACAGCTGCGCCGCATCGCCATATCAGCGCACGCATCCGAAGACGTGCTGATCTTCTGCGATTCCGACGTCGCCTTCCTGAAACCTTTCGACTGCGGCGCCTTCTGGCGCGACGGCAAGGCGCGGCTGTTCCGGCGTGACGGCGTGCTGGCGGACGAAGGTCATGATGAGCATCGCATCTGGTCGCGCAACGCCGGGTCGGCACTCGGCATCGATCCGTCCCGGACATCGATCCACGACTATATTTCGACGCTGATCGCCTGGCGTCGCGACACCGTACTGGCGATGTGCGGCGAGATCGAAAGAGTCCATGGCCGCAACTGGGTCGAGGTCGTCGGCTCGGCGCGCAAATTCTCCGAATGCATGATCTACGGCCGCTATGTCGACGATCTGCTGGAGGGCGCCGGCCACTTCCACGGCTCGGAGGAGTTCTGCCGTATCCACTGGACCGGCGAAGCGCTGTCGGACGACGAGTTCCGCCACTTCGTTGCCGCCATGGCGCCGGAGCAGGTGGCGATAGGCATGCAATCCTTCATCGGCACCGATATCGGCCGCATCCGCCGTCTGATTGGGTTGGATTAGACGGGTTTGGCCGGCTTGCGCATCGCCGAATAGGTGAGCAGCGTCGAGGCGAGATACAAAAGCAGGAAGACGACGTTGAGCGACAGCACCAGGTTCGGCGTGTCGAGGATGGTCGTCAGCACATAGGTCAGCAACAGCGCCTTCAGCCCGGCGAGCAGGCCGAGATTGAGCGCCCGCACCAGCGTCTGGCCGCGTGCGAACAAAAGCTCGGCCTGGTATTCGACCAGATTGCGCAGTCCCGGCACGCAGATCGCCAGCACGACCAGCGGGGCGGCCTCGGCGACATTCTTGCCGAGCGCATTGGGGAAGAAGTGCAGGACGATGCCAAGCGTCAGCAGCGCCAGCGTCGACACCGCGAACACGCCGCCTTCGATGCCGCTCTTGACCGCCAGTCGCGACAGCAGTTCCGGCGCGCGCATCATGCGTTGCACCAGCATCATCGAGAAAGTGCGGATCGGAATGGCCGTCAGATCGACCAGCCGCATGATGATGGCGTAGATACCGGCCAGATGCGGGCCGCCGATCGCCAGGACCAGTAGCTTGTCGAACTCCATCTGCAGGTAGAACAGCACTTCGGCGCCGGCCACATAGATGGAATCGGCCAATCGCCTGAGATAGAGCTCGATGCGCAGCCGCAGCCGCTGGCGCGGGTAGAAGAAGCCGAAGGCAATCAGCAGCGAGGCGGCGTTGGCGCCGATATAGAACCACGACCATATCCAGACGCTGTGTTGCGCCCAGAACATGAACAGCACCGCGCCAAGCGCCCGCAGCGCCGTCGCCAGGATGGCCAGCAGCGCGGCGCGGCCGAACTTGCCCAGACCGTTGTTGACGATCAGCGCCACCTCCACCGGCCGCCATAGCAGCGCTTCGGCAAAGACGATTGCAGCAAACACCGACAGCGGCACGGTGTCGGCGAAGAAAATCAGGTAGACGCCGAACGAGGCCGCCGCCAGCAGCGGCAGCGACAGCACGCCGAGCAGCAGGAAGCCGGCGGTGAAGGTGCCGATCAGATTGGGTCGGATGGTGGCAGTGCGGTAGAGCGCCGATATGAAACCGAAGGCGAGGATGCGCGACAGCATGACGCCGGCCGCCGATGCGGTGGCGAACATGCCGAACTCGGAAATGGACAGCGTGTTGGCCAGTGCGATGAAGTAGGCGAGTGAAAACACCAGTCGCCCACCGGCGCCGCTGATCGCCGAGAAATAGTCGCGAAGCAGCCCCCGTCGTTCGGCCAAAAAAATGCCGATCCGGGCGAGGGGCCGCCTTTGCGGTATATCACTGGCCTGCGTCATGTCTCACGGAGAGCCTAGGCCGGAAAACTTAACGTGCCGTTCTGGGGTCTACGGTTGTGTCGAAAATAGATGCAACCGAAGAGGGAAACCGCAGGCTCGGCGCGGGAAAATTAACCTTTTGTTTTCCATGCCTGTTTAGCGTGGCTTAACGAATGGCCAATCGCCGTTTGCAGGTCGCCAAGGGTAAAGTTCCAGACAATGGTCGACAGGGAAAACCGCGAAGACTGGAAGCGCGAGCGCTCGTTGCTGGCGCTTGGCCAGGCTGTGCGCGGCGACGAACCTGACGCGTCCCTGGTCTCGATCGGGGATCGGGCAGACCCGTCATGGCGCGAGGATGCCGCCACCCGCCATCGCCTCGCCCGTTCACGGCGCGAAACGCGGACGAACCCGAAGCTGTCGGATCCGGTCGCAACAGACGGGTATCAGGCCGGCTACGAGCCAGCCTCGTCGGTGAGCCATCCGCAAACCACGCCACGGACACAGTCTGAAACCGGCGCATCCGAACGCTACCGTTCAAGCGCCGCGCCGACGTCCCACAATGACGGCGCCGACAGCCAGCAATGGAAGCCGCTGATCGATCCAATGCAGGTCGTCCGCGGTGTCGGCAAGTCGAAGCTGCTGATCGTGACGACGACGATGCTGGGTGCCGCGCTCGGCATTGCGATCGCGCTGTCGACGCCGAAGAAATACGAGGCCACCACCGAGCTGATCGTCGATCCGCGCGACCTGAAGCTGACTGACCGCGATCTCACCCAGTCGGTCGTCGCTTCCGACGCCACGCTAGCCATCGTTGAGAACCAGGTCCGGGTGCTGACATCAGGCACCGTTCTCAACAAGGTCGTCGACAAGCTCAATCTGGTCAACGACCCCGAATTCAATGGGCAAGGCGGCGGCCTCAGCGTCATGTCGCTCATCCGCTCCGTCCTGTCTCGCAATGACGGACCGGGCGGTGTCGACGACACCCGCCGCCGTGCGCTGGCTGTCGGCAATCTGGCTGAGAGCCTTTCGGTCGAGCGCGGCGGCAAGACCTTCGTCATCACCGTCAGCGCGACAACGCAGAATGGTGAGAAATCGGCTCTCATCGCCAACACGATGACGGATGTCTTCCTGCAGACCTTCGGCCAGATTCAATCGGACACCGCCGGCCGCGCCACGGACGAACTCACGGCCAGGCTGGACGAGTTGCGCAAGGGCGTCGAGGCGGCCGAGCGCAAGGTCGAGGATTTCAGAGCCACGCACGACCTTGTCGACGCGCAGGGCCACCTCATCAGCGACGATGAGATGCTGAAGCTCAACGAGCAGCTGTCGGTTGCCCGCGCCCGCACCCTGGAACTCAATGCTCGGGCGGCTTCGGCGCGCTCGGTCGATGTCAACTCGGTTCTCACCGGCACCTTGCCGGAGGAGATCAACTCCAACACGATGAGCGATCTGCGTTCGCAATATGCGTCGCTCAAGCAGGAAGCCGACCGCGCCGCCATCCGGTTCGGTCCGCGCCACCCCGAACTCCAGGCGCTCAATGCCCAGATTGCCGGCGCACGCGACCGCATCGCCGCTGAGTTGCGCCGCATCGGCTCGTCGCTGCAGGTCGACCTCAAGCGCGCCGTGCAACTCGAACAGGATCTCGCTTCTCGTCTGGCTCAGCTCAAGGTCCGCAGCGGCGACGTCAACAGCGATCTGGTGTCGATGCGCGAACTGGAGCGCGAGGCCACCGCCAAGCGTTCCGTCTACGAACAGTATCTGCTGCGCGCCAAGGAGACCGGCGAGCAGAAGGACATCAACACCGCCAACATCAATGTGATTTCGAAAGCCTTCGCGCCACTCGAGCCGAACGGGCCGTCGCGGGTCTTCGTAGCGCTTGCCGGCCTGTTGCTGGGCTTTGCCTCGGGCATTGGCCTCGGCGCCATGCGTGGCGCCTATGAGAGCCTGCGTGACACAGCCAATTCGCGATCGCGCCGCGACCGCAGCGTGGATGAACGCCGGGCGCCCTATGAGGACAAGCCATATCGGGCAGTACCCCCGACACCGCCACAACCACCAGTACTGCAGCCATCGACACCCCCGCCTGCACCGCCACCACCTGCGCCACCGCCGGCAGCACCACCACCTGTCCAGCAAGCTGAGGTCGCCTCGGCCGAAGGTTCCGGCCGGATCGGTGCCTTGCTGTCGAGGCTGCACAAGTCCGTGTCCCGCAAGCCGTCCCCGGAAGAGCCTTTCGATACTGAGTGGGTCTCTGATGAAAACGTGAAGCCAACGCGAGATCCGGCGTACCCCGCCTATCTCCAGTCGGCACCGGCCTTTGCGTCCCAGCAGCAGGTTGCAGCAGCCTACCCGCCGTCGCCTTTCCAGCCGGGCGCCCAGGCCCCATATACGCAGCAGATGGCGCAGCCGCCATTACCGCCTCACATAGTGCCGCAGCGACCATATTCGGGCCCGCAGCTCTATCCCTACGCGCAGCCATTGGCCTACACGCAGCAGCCCGGCCATACCCATCCGCAGTCCATGCCCGCCCCCAATGCCGGGCAGCAGCCCTATCCGCCTCAGCCTGCTTCTGAGCCTTATCCGCAGCCGCCCATCCCGCCGCAGCAGGCGCCTCAGCGATCGGTGGAGGCGCCGCAGCCCAAGGCGGACGTCGAGCAGCAGGCGCCAATCGAGGAAATCCGCGCCAGCCTGCGCGAATTCCGCGAAGCGGTTCGCGAACTCACCGAGAGCCGCGCGCGTCGCCGGTACTTCTGAGCCACAAAATTCTTCGCTGTGCCGTACAAAAACATGCCGGTTTCGCGTAAACGGCATGGGAAGGCGCTTTGGCGGGATTGCGTGTTGGAATTTTCGTGAAAATGCCACGCGGTGAAAGATCAAAAAGCGCGTCGCTTCCGGAAGCGACGCGCTTGGGCATTTTGGTGTTGAGGATGGTCCATGGCCGAAGTGATTGATGGTAAGAGCGTGGCTGAAGATGTGGTGCGGACGGTCAAGGCCCTGACGGCCGAGCTGGTTGCCAAAGGCAACGCCAAGCCCGGTCTTGCCGTGGTCATCGTCGGCGAGGATCCGGCCAGCCAGGTCTATGTCGCCTCCAAATCGCGCACCGCCAAGGAATGCGGCTTTCATTCCGTCCAGCACACGCTGCCGGCCGAAACCTCCGAACAGGCATTGCTGAAGATCATCGGCGACCTCAACGCCGATCCGGCCATCAACGGCATCCTGGTACAGCTTCCGCTGCCGGCCCATATCGACGCCGGCAAGATCATCCAGACCATCGCGCCGGAAAAGGATGTCGACGGCTTCCATTTCATCAATGTCGGCAAGCTCGGCACCGGTGAACTCGAGACCGCCTTCGTGCCTTGCACGCCGGCGGGCTCGATGCTTTTGATCGAGCGTGTGCGCGGCAAGGACCTGTCCGGCCTCAATGCCGTCGTCGTCGGCCGCTCCAACATCGTCGGCAAGCCGATGGCCAACCTCCTGCTTGCCGCCAACTGCACCGTCACCGTCGCGCACAGCCGCACGAAGGATCTGCCGGCACTGGCCCGCACCGCAGACATTCTTGTCGCGGCCGTCGGCCGGCCGGAGATGATCAGGGGCGATTGGGTGAAGCCGGGCGCCACCGTCATCGATGTCGGCATCAACCGCATTCCGGCGCCGGAAAAGGGCGAGGGCAAGTCGCGCCTCGTTGGCGATGTTGCCTATGCCGAAGCGGCCAAGGCCGCCGGCGCCATCACGCCGGTGCCCGGCGGTGTCGGGCCGATGACCATTGCCATGCTGATGGCCAATACGTTAGCCTCTGCCTACCTTGCGGCCGGATTGAAACGGCCGTCCTTCTGACCCGCCAGAAAGCCGCAGCTTTGCCGAACCCCACTATTCCCTTGGAACGGCCGGCCATAACCGATCCCGTTCAAGGCGGCCGGCAGTTCGCTTTCCTGCTGGTCGACAAGTTCTCCATGTTCTCGCTGGCCGCGGCGATCGACACGTTCCGGTCGGCAAATCGGTTGCTCGGCCGCGACTTCTATGGCTGGACCACGGTGTCGGCCGACGGCGATCCGGTGATGGCCTCCAATGGCCTACCGCTCAAGATCGACTACGCCGTTGCCGACCTGCCGCCTGTCGACATCCTCTTCGTCTCGGTCGGGCTGACGACGGAATTTCCTGGCAAGAGCAAGGTGCTGGCGGCACTGCGCAGCTGGGGCCGGCGCGGCAATGCACTGGGTGCCTTGTCGGTCGGTTCCTACCTGCTGGCTGAGGCCGGCCAGCTCGAAGGCTATCGCTGCACTATCCATTGGGAAAATCGCGCAGGCTTCGTCGAACGGTTCCCCGACATCAACTGCACGGGCAACGTCTTCGAGATCGATCGCAAGCGTTATACCTGCGCCGGCGGCACCACCTCGATCGACCTGATGCTGGAGATCGTGCGCGGCGATTTCGGTTCGAATCTCGCCAATGGCGTCGCCAACCAGTTCCAGCATGAACGCATCCGCTCGGCCGGAGACCGCCAGCGTGTCGGGCCGGAACGCGACCTGACCGGCAAGTCGGAGAAGCTCAGGCGCATCGTCGAACTGATGGCCGACCACCTCGACGAGCCGCTGTCGGCCGTGCAACTGGCCAAATCCGCCGGCCTGTCGGTGCGCCAGGTCGAGCGCCTGTTCCTGCGCCATCTCAGCGTCACGCCCGGCCGTTATTACATGCGGTTGCGGCTGGAGCGGGCGCGCGAATTGCTGCGCCAGACCAACATGCCGATCCTCGATGTGGCGATCGCGACCGGCTTCACCTCGCATTCCTACTTCGCCCAGAGCTACCGGCTGCAATTCGGCAGGCCGCCCTCGGAAGAGCGCCGCACGACCTACTGAGCGGATTTTCGCTTTCGCCGAAAAGTTTGGCATTCGGCTCCCTCACAGCCGCGCCCGGACTTGTGTCCTGACGCAGCGTCAAATAGCTTTCCCGCCCGGATCAGGGGCGGATTTGAGGAGATATCGATGGCGGGACTTGCACGGGGCGTCGCTGCGGCGATCCTTCTTTTGTCGATGACGACACTCGGCTTTGCCGCAAACAAGGTCATCATCATTCTCGATGCTTCCGGCTCGATGTGGGCGCAGATCGACGGCAAGCCCAAGCTCGAGATCGCCCGTGAATCGCTGAGGTCCGTGCTTCAATCGGTCCCCGCCGAGGACGAGATCGGCTTCATGGCCTATGGCCATCGCGAAAAGGGCAGCTGCGACGACATTCAGTTGATCGTGCCGCCACAGGCAGGTTCTGCCAGCGCCATTTCGGCCGCCGCCGACAGCCTGAAATTCCTCGGCAAGACGCCGCTGACGGCGGCCGTCAAGCAGGCGGCCGAAGCGTTGAAATACACCGAGGACAAGGCGACCGTGGTGCTCATCACCGACGGGCTCGAAACATGCGGTGGCGACCCTTGCGCGCTTGGCAAGGAGCTTGAAGCATCCGGCGTCGACTTCACCGCCGATGTCGTCGGCTTCGGCCTCACCGCCGATGAGGGCAAGCAGATTGCCTGCCTCGCCGACAACACCGGCGGCAAATACATCCAGGCCTCCGACGAGAAGGCGCTGCAGGAGGCGCTTGTCGAGACCGTCGCAGCACCGGCGCCTGCACCCGAACCAGCGCCGGCACCGGCCCCAGCACCGGCGCCCGAGCCTGCCAAGCCGGAATTCAATCTTCTGCCCACCGCAGTGCTTGCCGAAGGCGGCGATCCTGTCACCGACGGAAATGCCTGGGAGATCTACAAGGCGAAATCCGACGGCACGCGCGGCGACAACGTCACCACCGAATACGGCGCCTACAAAGGAAATCTGGAGCCGGGCGACTACATTATCGTTGCGCGCGACGGTGAGGCCAAGACCGAACAGAAGCTCAAGATCGAGGCAGGCCAGGTCTACAAGCCGGTGTTCACGTTGAATGCCGGCACGCTCATCATTCATCCGCGACCAAGCGCGGGGGCGGATGTTGTCGACGGCGCGGCTGTCGTGATCGACTACCCGGGCGCCGATGCACCCGCGACCTACTATGGCACCACCAAGATCGTGTTGCCGGCCGGTGACGAGAAAGTGACGGTCACGATCGGCCAGGGCGTGGCGGCCGAAACGATTCCGCTCGCTGCCGGCAAAACGGTCGAAAAGGACATCATCGTCGGCGTCGGGCATATCGTTGCCAACGCCTACTATACCGCTGGCGGCGACAAGGCTGACGGTTCGGGCATCGGCTTTAAGGTGTTCAAGGCGAAGAAGAAGATCGACGGGACCAGGGAAGAAGTGACCTATGCCTATGGTCCCGACAGCAAGTTCGATCTGCCGCCGGACGACTATGTTTTGATCGCGACGGTCGAGTTGGCAGAGGTCGAGCAGCCGTTCACGGTGAAGGCCGGTGAGTCTCAGGACGTGAAAGTGGCCATGAATGCCGGCGTGCTGGCAATCACCGCGCCCGGCGCCTCGAAGATCGAGATTTTCGAGACGAAGAAGGACATCAACGGCAACCGCAAGTCGATCGGCTATAACTACGACGCGAAGTTCCAGACCACGCTGCCGGCTGGCGACTACGCGATTGTCGCCGACACCTCCGACAACGACTCAAAGGAAGGTACGGCTACGGTCAAGGCCGGCGAACGCGTCGAGGTCACCGTCAAGTAACTGCCTTAACCCCATGAAAAAGGGCGGCCACGAGCCGCCCTTTTTCATGGGCAGGATGGTGATCCCATCAAGCCGTGCCGAAGGCGCTGGCGCCATGATCGGCGCGGCCGACCAATTGCCGGAAGCCAGCGAACAGCTCGCGGCCAAAACCGAATTCATTGCCGATGAGATCAGCTTCCGCCGTACGGCGTAGTGCGAATTCCGGTGCCGGCACAAACACTTCCAGCGTGCCTGCATCGGCGTCCAGCCGGATAACGTCGCCCTCGTGGATCCTGGCGATAGGACCGTCCTCGACCGCTTCCGGCGTCACGTGGATCGCCGCCGGCACCTTGCCGGAGGCGCCCGACATGCGCCCGTCGGTGACCAGCGCCACGCGCTGGCCGCGATCCTGCAGGATGCCGAGCACGGTGGTCAGCTTGTGCAGTTCCGGCATGCCGTTGGCCTTAGGTCCCTGGAAGCGGATAACGGCGATGAAATCGCCGGTCAGCGTGCCTGCCTTGAACGCTTCATTCAGCCCTTGCTGGCTGTCAAAGACCTTGGCCGGCGCTTCGATGATGCGGCGCTCCGGCTTTACGGCGGAAGTCTTGATGACGGCGTGGCCGAGATTGCCCGACAGCACCTTCAGGCCGCCGGTCGCCTGGAACGCCTTGTTGAACGGCGCCAGCACTTTCTCGTCGCCGCTTGTCCGCGGCGAGGCTTCGCGCACGACGCTGCCATCGGCGCCAAGCTTTGCTTCAACCGCGTAGGGCCGCAGGCCTTCGCCCCATACCGTCTGCACATCCTCGTGCAGGATGCCTTCGTCGAGCAGTTCGCGGATCAGGAAGCCGAGCCCGCCGGCGGCGTGAAAATGGTTCACGTCGGCGAGACCATTAGGATAGACCCGCGCCAGCAGCGGCACCGCTTCCGAAAGATCGGAAATGTCCTGCCAGGTGATGGCGATGCCGGCCGCCGCAGCCATGGCGATCAGGTGGATGGTGTGATTGGTCGAACCGCCGGTGGCATGCAGGCCGACGACGCCGTTGACGATCGAGCGCTCGTCGATCATCCGGCCGACCGGCGTATAGGCGTTGCCCAGCGCGGTGATCGCCAGCGCCCGCTTGGTCGCCTCGCGGGTCAAGGCCTCGCGCAGCGGCGTGCCGGGGTTGACGAAGGACGCGCCCGGCGTGTGCAGGCCCATGATTTCCATCAGCATCTGGTTGGAATTCGCCGTGCCGTAGAAGGTGCAGGTGCCTGGCCCATGGTAGGATTTGGACTCGGCCTCCAGTAGTTCGGCGCGTCCTGCCTTGCCCTCGGCATAGAGCTGGCGGACCTTAGCTTTTTCGTCATTGGGCAGGCCGGTCGTCATCGGCCCGGCCGGAATGAACACCGCCGGCAGATGGCCGAAGGTGAGGGCTGCGATCACCAGCCCCGGCACGATCTTGTCGCAGACGCCGAGATAGACGGCGGCGTCGAACATGTTGTGCGACAGGCCGATCGCCGCGGCCATGGCGATGACATCGCGCGAAAACAGCGACAGCTCCATGCCGGGCTGGCCTTGCGTGACGCCATCGCACATTGCCGGCACGCCACCGGCCACCTGCGCGATGCCGCCGGCTTCGCGTGCCGCGTCCTTGATCAGCGCCGGAAAGGTCTCGAACGGCTGATGCGCCGACAGCATGTCGTTGTAGGAGGTGATGATGCCGAGGTTCGGCACCTTGTCCGCACCCAGCGCCAGCTTTTCCGAGGGGCTGCACACCGCAAAGCCGTGAGCAAGATTGCCGCACGACAGCACGGCCCGGTTGGCGGTGCGGTTCGATGCCTCGGCGATGCGGCTGAGATAGCGCTCGCGGCCTGGCTTTGAACGCTGGCGGATGCGCTCGGTGATGGCTTCGATGTCGCGTCTGGCGGTCATGGTGTCGGTCCTTTCAGGCGAGGTCCCGGAACACAATCCGGCTGTCCGCCGGGACCCTCAGCAAGTTCAAATCAGGGGGCCCAGAAAACCTCTACGGGCTTGTGTGCGGCGTCGAGCACGGCGCGGATTGGCTTTCGCGGTCCAGGTGCCACCGCGCTGTCGAAGGCGGTGCGCTTGTCCTCGCCTTCGATGTGCAGCGCGATGAAGCCGGCATTGACGATGCGCGCCAGCGACAGGGTCAGCCGCGGCTCGCCCGCACTTGCCGCATGAACCGGCAGCACGATCCTGTCGGAAGACGGGTCGAGCAGCGTTGCCAGGTCGTCGGCATCGGGAAAGAACGAGGCGGTGTGGCCATCCGGCCCCATGCCGAGCACGACGACATCGAGCGGCCAGGGCAGGGACTGGAGCGCCGCATTGTCGGATGAAGCCGCATCCTCGATGCTGGTGGCTTCGTGATAGAGCGGCACGAAGCGCGCCGCCCTGGCCGCGTTCTGCAGCAGATTGGCGGCCACCAGGCCGGCGTTGGAACGCGGCGAGGAGGCTGGCACGAAGCGCTCGTCGACCAGCGTCACGATCACCCTGTCCCAGGCGATGGGTATCGCCGAAAGGGCGGCGAAGAATTTTGCCGGCGTAGTGCCGCCGGAGACGGCGAGCAGCCCCGTGCCGCGCTCGGCGATTGCGTTGGTCAGGCGGCCGGCGACATGACCGGCAAGCGCCGCCGCCAATTCCTGGCGCCCGGCGAAGCCGTTCCAGCTATAGGCGGCGCTGTTCAATTGCTCTCGTGCCATGTCCGCCCGTCACGTTCGATCAGCGCTATCGAGGCCGAGGGACCCCAGGTGCCTGCCGTATAGCCCTGCGCTTCCTGTCTGGCGCTTTCCCAGGCGTTCTGGATCGGATCGATCCATTTCCAGGCCGCTTCGACTTCGTCGCGGCGCATGAACAGGGTCTGGTTGCCACGGATGACATCCATGATCAGCCGCTCATAGGCATCCGGCGCGCGGCCATCGAAGGATTGCGCGAAGCTCATGTCGAGCGAGATCTGGCGCAGCCGCATGCCGCCCGGACCCGGGTCCTTGATCATGATGAACTGCTTGACGCCTTCGTCGGGCTGCAGCCGGATGACCAACTGGTTGGCGAAGATCGGCCCGGCGCTGTCGCCGAAGATCGAATGCGGGATCGGCTTGAATTCGATGACGATTTCCGAAACCCTGGTCGCCAGCCGCTTGCCGGTCCTGAGGTAGAACGGAACGCCCGCCCAGCGCCAGGTGCCGATCTCGGCCTTGATGGCGACGAAGGTCTCGGTGTTGCTGTCGTGGGCAAGCTCCTCGACATAGCCCTTTACAGCTCCGCTGGCCGAGGCGCCTGCGCGGTACTGGCCACGCACGGTGTGCTTCGGCGCCTCGTTGCCGTTGATGCGCTTCAACGCCCGCAGCACCTTTAGCTTCTCGTCGCGCACCGCGTCTGCATCCATCGACGACGGCGCTTCCATGGCGACGAGGCACAAGAGCTGCAGCATATGGTTCTGCACCATGTCGCGCAGCGCGCCGGCCTTGTCGTAATAGGTGACGCGGTCTTCCAGCCCAACGGTCTCGGCCACGGTGATCTGCACGTGGTCGATATGGGCGGAGTTCCACAGCGGCTCGTACAGCGCGTTGGCAAAGCGCAGCGCCATCAGATTCTGCACCGTCTCCTTGCCGAGATAGTGGTCGATGCGGAAGATCTGGCTTTCGTGGAAATCGTCGCCGACCAGGTCGTTGAGCGCTTGCGCCGAGGCAAGGTCGCGGCCGATCGGCTTCTCCAGCACGATGCGGGAGTTCGGCGTGATCAGATTGTGCTCTTTCAGCTTATGCGAGATATCGCCGAACAGCGCTGGCGCCACCGCCAGGTAGAAGGCGCGGATGCGGTCGCTGTCGCCGATCGCCTTCTTCAATTTGTCGAATCCGGCCCCGCTTGTCGCATCGGCCGAGACATAAGAGAGGCGTGCCAGAAAGGTCTTCAGTTCCTTGGCGTCGATATCGGCCGGTTTGACGTGCTCGGAGATCGCCTGCTTGGCGAAGGCCTGGAATTCCTCATCGCTCATCTTCGAGCGTGACGTGCCGATGATGCGCGTCGGCTCGGAGAATTGATGGTCGCGCTGGCGATAGTAGAGCGACGGCAGAAGCTTGCGCTCCGACAGATCGCCGGTGCCGCCGAAAATGATGAAGTCGAAAGGGTCGACGGGGATGATCTGGCTGGTCATGGTCTGTCCGCTTTGACGCCGGTCGCTGTGACGCGGCTGATATAATCTAATCGATTTAAATTTTCCAGTGCCATGGTGTCACATCTGGGTGTATGCGCCTGCCCCTTGACAGTCCGATGACCTGGGGGCTTGTCGACAGGCGCGGCTCCGGAAGCCTTCGCAGTTGCAGCATAGAGCGGGATCGAGGCGAAAGCCAAAGGAGAAATCGGCAATGACCGCACATCTTTCGACCAATCCGGTCAGAAGCCGTGGCTTTGCGCGGATGAGCGCCGTTGGCGCACTGGTAGACCGTCACCAGTCATGAGCGGGAAAAACATGCGTCTGGAAAACAAGGTTGCCGTCATCACTGGTGCCGCGTCGGGCTTTGGCGAGGGCATCGCCAGGCGCTTTGCCGAGGAGGGCGCCAGGGTCGTTGTCGCCGATCTCAATGCCAAGGGTGCGGAGCGCGTCGCCAGCGATATTGGTGAAGCGGCGATCTGGACCCAGACGGATGTTTCGCTGCGCTCCGAATTCGACGAGATGGTCTATGCCGCCAAAAGCGCCTTCGGCCGCATCGACATCATGGTCAACAATGCCGGCTACACCCATCGCAACGGCGACATGCTCAATGTCGACGAGGAAACCTTCGACCTGATCACCGCGGTCAACATGAAGGCGATCTATCACGCGGCGCTGGCCGTGGTGCCGATCATGGAACGGCAAGGCGGCGGCGTCATCCTGACCACCGCCTCCACCGCAGGTCTGCGGCCGCGACCGGGTCTCACCTGGTACAATGCGTCGAAAGGCTGGGCGATCACCGCCACCAAATCGATGGCGGTGGAACTCGCGCCGAAGAACATCCGCGTAAACTGCCTCTGTCCGGTTGCCGGCGAGACCGGCATGCTGGAGAAGTTCATGGGTGCCGATACGCCCGAAATCCGCGAGAAGTTTCGGGCATCGATCCCGCTCGGCCGGCTTTCGACGCCACTCGACATTGCTAACGCAGCGCTCTGGCTTGCCTCGGACGAGGCGGCCTTCATCACCGGTGTGGCGATCGAGGTCGACGGCGGCCGCTGTATCTGAAAGCCTGGTGTATGTCGCCCAAAAGTGCGAAGCGATTTTGGGGCAACGAAATGCACCAAAACAAGAGGTACGCCAACGCAGCCAGCGTTTCGGCGACAGGTTGCGGTGGCTGTCAGGCGCCGGTCTTGATGTAGCTCTTGTAGACCCAGCCGGTCTTGCCGTTGTAGGTGATCTGGCACCATTGCTTGCAGCTCATTACCTGCACCGAGGTTCTCGCCGGCACCGTGCCGATGGCGGCGGCATTTTTCTTCGGACCGCTTCGCATGGTCACGGTCCTCAGGATACGCCCCGTTCCGGCGGCTGCGAGCTTCCTGGGCTTCGCCTTGGCCTGGCTGCCGTCGCTTTCCGCCGCCGCGGGCTGCTGCTCCGGCACTTGCGGCTGCACCGTGGGGATGGCTGCGGTTTGTGCGCCATCGGGATGGCTGCCCGCCGCTGCGGTCGGCGCGGCAACCTTGGCGAGTTCGGTGCTGGCATCAGTATCGGTTGCCGGCTGCACGAATGCCGCCGTCGGCTTGTCCGGCGCCTGTTCGGCCTGGTTCGCCATCTGGCTGGGAGCAGGCGCGTCCGAAGCGGATGCAGCCTTCGGCTGCGAACCGGTCCAACGAGGATCGTTGGCCGCGAGTGCTTGTACGTTGGTTTGCGCGGCCGCCACACTTGGTGAAACCGCGTCGGACTTGCGCGCCTGCGGCACGGCCGCCGCAGCGACTGCGGCCCCCACCGGGGCGATTTTCGTCGTTTTCACCGGAATGGTCGGAATGGTCTGCTCGGGGCTCGCGGCCGCCTGCCTGTCATTGGCCGGCAAAGCCAGCCACAGTGCCACCGCGGCGACGCCAAGCAGTGCGGCGGTGCCGATCGCGGCGATCACCAGATGCGAATTCGAACGGACTTCCTGCCAGAAGGACGGCCGCATGTCATATCCGAACTGCATGGCAAAGCGCCGACGTTCCGGCGTACCGAAACTGAAGGGCTCTCTCACTCTTGCCACCTCCATAAGCGGGCCGATGTTCTTTCGATCGAATGCCAAGAACCTGGCGCCAGATCTGCATCGGTCCCAAGAAACCAAAGCGGGCAAGCCCGCAGAATTCCCCGTCAGTCGCCCACAACCGGCATCTTTTGCCGGCGATTGTGGCATCACTACGCCTTCCCTGCGATTCTGCACCTTTGCCGGGGATTCTGCAATGTGCCGCTACGGCAACAAATATTACAGCAATATTACAGGAATTCAGAACGATCCTGTCCAGCCTGAGGCAGGATCCCGAAAGTGGCTTCAGGCCCTCGCCAAAAATCATGCCAACCAGCAGATGGAACCGATCCTGTTTCCGTCGGGACGGAACAGGCTCTATATCCTGTCCCGTAGCGCAAACCAGTTGAGCGCCAGGAACAGCAGTGGCGTGCGGAAGCGCCGGCCGCCGGGGAACTGCGGGATTTTCAGATCCTCGATCAGCTTCAGCCGGTCGCGGTTGCCGGCAACGGTTTCGGCATAGAGCTTGCCGAAGAAGTTGGACAGCATGACGCCGTGGCCGGAATAGCCGCCGGCCGAGATCACATTGGGCATCACTTCGCGCACGAACGGCTTTCTCGGCACCGTGATGCCGACATAGCCGCCCCAGCCATGCGTGATCTCGACATCCCTGAGTGCCGGATAGAGTTCCGCGATCTGGCGGCGGATGTGGATGTGGATGTCCTTCGGATCGTTGACGCCATAAACCTCGCGTCCGCCGAACAGCAATCGCCCGTCCTTCGATCTGCGGAAATAGCGCACGACGAAGCGGGAATCGTCGACCGCCTCGCCGCCCGGCAGCACGTCTGAGTCCGCGCCCAGAGGAACGGTCGCGCCGATGAAGGAACCGATCGGCATGATGTGCGCCGCACTCACCGGCTCGAGCGTGCCGCCATAGGCATTGACTGCGATCAGGCATTTCTGCGCGGTCACCGTGCCTCTCGGTGTCGAAACCTTGACCTTGCCGCCATTGGAAATGATGCCGGTCGATGGGGTTCCCTCGAACAGCTGCGCGCCCGCTTGCGCTGCCACCCGCGCCGTGCCGATCACCAGCTTCATCGGGTGGATGTGGCCAGTGCCGGTGTCGCGCGTCCCGCCGAAATAGGCGGTCGAGCCCAACCGCTCCGCCGTCTCCTTGGCATCCATGAACGAAATATGCGGGTAGGAAAAACGGCTCGCCATGGTCTCGGCATGCGCCTTGTAGTCGTCGACGTAGCGCGGCTTGTGCGCCACCGAGAGCTGGCCCGGCATATAGTCGATATCGATCTGGTTGGCGGCAGTGAATTCGAGGAGATGCGTCTTCGCCTCTTCGGCGAGATCGAACAGCGCCTTGGCGCGGGAGAAGCCATACTCGGCTTCCAGCTCCTCTGCCCAGGCGCGTTGGCCGGTGCCGAGCTGACCACCATTGCGCCCCGAGGCGCCATCACCGAAGCGATACGCCTCGATCAGCACGACATTGGTGCCCGCCTTGGCCAGATGGGTTGCCGCCGACAGACCGGTAAAGCCGCCCCCGATGATGACGACATCGCATGTCCGGTCGCCATCCAGCGCCGGGTATTCAGGTCTCGGGCCGGCTGTGTCCTCGTACCAGGAGCGGCCGGGGGAGATCGGGGATTGGTAAGGCATGAGAAGTCCTAGGGCAGTAGGGCAGTAGGGCAGTAGGGCAGTAGGGCAGTAGGGCAGTAGGGCAGTAGGGCAGTAGGGCAGTAGGGCAGTAGGGCAGTAGGGCAGTAGGTGGGGCTATTCCGGTGACAGTTTTCGGATCAGAAGCCGCAAGAGCGTTCCTACGCTCTCACTGCGGGTCATCAATGGTTCGACCGTCTCGTGCGAGGCGATTCCGACGCGTTGCGCGATCAGCAGATGGGTCTCCAGTTCCTTGAGGGATCCCTGGGCGATCCTGAGAAATTGCTGATAGGAAGCTCGGCTTTCGCGCCCGTAACCTTCGGCAATGTTGGCGGGAACGGAGGTGGCTGCACGGCGTACCTGAGTCGTCAGTCCGTAAAGCTCATCCCTTGGCCAAGCTCTGGTTGTTTCGTAGATCGATACCGCCAGATCCATAGCTTGCTGCCAGACAATTAAATCCCTGTACGATTCAATCTTGGCTGCCCTACTGCCCTACTCCCTTATTCCCCTACACGTTGAGAAGCAGATACTCCCGCTCCCACGGACTGATCACTTCCATGAAAGTCTCGAATTCCGCGCGCTTGATCGCCGCATAGGTCGCGGCGAACGACTTGCCCAGATGCGCGCAGAGTTCCTCGTCGCCCTCGAACAGGTCGACGGCTTCGAGCAGGCCACGCGGCAGGTCGATCTCGTCCGCATTGGCGGTGGTCAGCACCGGAGGCTCGGCCTTGATCTTGTTGGTGATGCCGATCAGCCCGCAGGCAAGCGATGCCGCCAGCGCCAGATAGGGGTTGGCATCGGAGGACGGGATGCGGTTTTCGACGCGCCGTGCCGCCGGATCCGAGCGTGGCACGCGAAACGCCGTGGTGCGGTTGTCATAGCCCCATTTGTTGTTGACCGGCGCCGACGCCGCCTGTGTCAGCCGGCGGTAGGAATTGACATAGGGCGCGAACATCACCAGCGCGTTCGGCACATGCTTCTGCATGCCGCCGATGAAATGGAAGAAGGCTTCGGTTTCCGAGCCGTCCTCGGCCGAAAAGATGTTCTGTCCAGTCTTCTTGTCGATGATCGACTGATGGATGTGCATGGCGGAGCCGGGCTGCCCCTGGATGGGCTTGGCCATGAAGGTGGCATAGATCTCGTGCTTGAGTGCTGCCTCGCGAATGGTGCGCTTGAACATGAACACCTGGTCGGCCAGTTCGATCGGGTCGCCATGGCGCAGATTGATCTCCAGCTGGCCGGCGCCTTCCTCGTGGATCAGCGTATCGATCTCCAGGCCCTGGCTTTCGGAGAAATGGTAGATGTCGTCGATCAATTCGTCGAATTCGTTGACGCCAGCGATCGAATAGCCGGCGCCGCCGCCGATCGCGCGTCCCGAACGGCCGACCGGCGGGGTCAGCGGATAGTCCGGATCGGGATTCTTGCGCACCAGGTAGAACTCGATCTCGGGCGCCACCACCGGCTTCAGGCCGAGCTTGTCATAGGCAGCCACCACACGCTTCAACACATTGCGCGGCGTGAATTCGACCGAGCGTCCGTCCTGGTGGACGAGATCGCAGATGACCGCGGCCGTAGGGTCTTCTTCCCAGGGCACCACTGTCAGCGTCGACAGGTCCGGCATCAGTTTGAGGTCGCCGTCGTCTTCCGGGTAATGGAAGCCGTTGCCATCCTCGGGGTAGCCGCCGGAAATTGTCGTCATGAAGACTGCCGACGGCAGTGCTAGCGAGGTGTTGGAGGTGAATTTCTTCGATGGCATCATCTTGCCACGCGCGACGCCTGCCTGATCGGGCGTGATGCACTCGATGTCCTCGATGCCGCGCCATTCCAGCCAGGCGCTGACTTCCTTCCAGTTCTTGACGCCCCGTTGGTTTTTCACGAAGGCAGGCGTGCGGGCACGTCCTCCGCGGCTCGACGGACGGACTTCCTTTTTTGCAGGCGGCATCATTCACCAGATTGGGTTGCGGATTGTGGAGTATAGCCGTGCGCCCCTATGGAAGGGAAGGGGAGCCGCGTCGGGCATTGGCTGACGCGGTTGAAAATCGCTCCAATCGGCTTAGTTTCGGCCGTCCCAATTCCAATCGAGGCCCCCAATCTTAATCGAGAAATTGAATGCGGCGCGACAACAAACTGACGACGATCGGCTTCGACGCCGACGACACCCTCTGGCAGAACGAGCAGTTCTTCCGCCTGACGGAAAAGCGCTTTGCCGCCATGCTTGCCGATCATGGCGAAGAGGAGCACATCTCGGCACGATTGCTGGAGGCCGAAAGGCGCAACCTCGCCGTCTATGGCTTCGGCATCAAGGGGTTTACCCTGTCGATGATCGAAACGGCGGTCGAGGTCACGCAAGGCCGCGTGCCGGCATCGGTCATATCGGAAATTCTAGATGCCGGCCGCGAGATGCTGAGCCATCCGATCGAGGCCCTGCCGCACGCGCGCGAGACTGTCGAGAAGCTTGCCGGCGCATTCCGCCTTGTGCTGATCACCAAGGGCGACCTCTTCGACCAGGAGCGCAAGCTGACTGGCTCTGGCCTGGGCGATCTGTTCGATGCGGTCGAGATCGTCAGCGACAAGAGTGCTGCCACCTATAGCAGGCTCTTCAGCCGCCACGGCGATGGTCCGGCGAAAAGCATGATGGTCGGCAACTCGCTGAAGTCGGACGTGGTGCCGGCCATCGAGGCCGGCGGTTGGGGTGTCCATGTGCCGCATGAACTGACCTGGGTGCTGGAGCATGTCGAGGCGCCGGCTGCCGAACCGCGGTTCCGCCAGATATCCGATCTCGGACAACTGCCCGGACTGGTTGAAAGCATCGTGAGTGCAGGCTGATCGCCGGATCCAGCTATTTGTTTTCGCATTTCCGGACGGAAAACCGCCGACACACTTTTCCTGCAATTGCTCTAGCGGCCGATCAGGCGATCGATCACCGGTTGCAACCGTTCGGGCGTGATCGGCTTGGCGACCACTACGTCGATGATATCTGACAGGCCCAGGCTTTCCGTCGTGCCATTCTTGGTTGAAAGCAGGATCACCGGTGGCTGTGATTTGCCCGAGGCCCGCCGCAACGCGGCGATGCTGGACATCAGATTGTCGCAGTCCTTGTTGTCGGCGCCGCCGTCAAGGACAACCGCGCCGGGAATGAGGGACCGCAAGATCCTTGCCGCCGTGTCGGGAGATTCCGAAATCGGCTTGAGCCCGGATCGCTCGACGATCTTTGAAATCACCACGCGATTGACTGGCGATCTGCCGACGACAAGCACCTGCGACGGATCACGGATCGTCTCGGTGCTTGTGTCGCGGGTCACCAGATTCGGATGTCTTGGAGTCTCGCCTTCGCGATTCACTGGGCACACAAGTCGGCCAAGAAGCTCGTCCCTATTTCAATGCAGAGTTGAATCTCAGGCGCAATTGGCGTGAGATCGCTACCCATGTCAAGTTGAAATAAAAGGACCCGAAATCATCTCCGGGAGCAGTGAATTTAAAGCAACGCTACTGTACTCAACTGTCCACACGTGAATTTCATGAAAAGAAAATTCACCTGCGCAGAGGCTGCGCAGGTGATGGGTCGGTTGCAATGATTTCGATCAGCCGTGGCTCTGCTGTGTGACGATCACCGGGATCAGCAGATCGCCCCAGTTGCCGTCACCGCCGTGATGCCGTGCCGAGCGCACGAGCTCAACCGAGACGCCCGCCTCGACCGCCTTCATCACCGACTGGTTGAGGCGGTGCAGGTCGTTGGCCAGCATGCGGATCGTCGCTTGCTGATCGACGCTCATCGTCGTGGACTGTTCCTCGGCGCGTTCCTTGACACGGCTTATCGATGCCATTGGTCTTCTCCTTGTGTTCCAAGCCCTGTTGGGCGTTTCCTCTGTATTTCTGTGATCCGCTATTCCGCGGCCGGTTTGAACTGCGCGTGCTCGGTCGATTCATGCATGGCGGTGGTCGACGACTGGCCGCCGGTGATCGCCATCGACACGGCGTCGAAATAGCCGGTGCCGACCTCGCGCTGGTGCTTGGTCGCGGTGTAGCCATTGGCCTCGGCCGCGAACTCCGCCTCCTGCAACTCGGAATAGGCCGCCATCTGCCGCGCCTTGTAGCCGCGCGCCAGTTCGAACATGCCATAGTTGAGCTGGTGGAAGCCGGCGAGCGTGATGAACTGGAACTTGTAGCCCATGGCGCCGAGCTCCTTCTGGAACCTGGCGATCGTCGCGTCGTCGAGGTTCTTCTTCCAGTTGAACGATGGCGAACAATTGTAGGCGAGCAGCTTGTCGGGGTGATGCTTGCGCACGCCCTCGGCAAATTTCTTGGCCTGCACCAAGTCGGGCTTCGAGGTCTCGCACCAGATCAGATCCGCGTAAGGCGCATAGGCGATGGCGCGGGCGATGCAGGGCTCGATGCCGTTCCTGACATGATAGAAACCTTCTACCGTGCGCCCGACGCCGTAGTCGACGAAAGGCTGGTCGCGTTCGTCTATGTCGGAGGTGAGCAGCTTTGCGGCTTCCGCATCGGTGCGCGCGACGACCAGGGTCGGCGTGCCCATCACGTCCGCCGCCAGGCGCGCGGCGTTGAGGTTGCGGATGTGCGCCGCGGTCGGGATCAGCACCTTGCCGCCGAGATGGCCGCATTTCTTTTCCGACGCCAGTTGGTCCTCATAGTGGACGCCGGCGGCGCCCGCCTCGATGAAGGCCTTCATGATTTCGAAGGCGTTGAGCGGTCCGCCGAAGCCGGCTTCCGCGTCGGCGACGATCGGCGCGAACCAGGTCTCGACCGAAAGCCCGTTGCCTTCGGACGTTTCGATCTGGTCGGCGCGCTGCAGCGTGCGGTTGATGCGCTTGACCAGTTCCGGCGCCGCATTGGCCGGGTAGAGCGACTGATCCGGATACATCGCGCCAGCCGTGTTGGCGTCGGCGGCAACCTGCCAGCCGGACAGATAGATCGCCTTCAGTCCGGCGCGCACCTGCTGCATCGCTTGGTTGCCGGACATGGCGCCGAGCGCGTTGACGAAATCCTCCTCGTGGATGAGCTTCCACAGCCGGTTGGCGCCCATTTCGGCGAGGCTCTGGCGGATCTGCACCGAACCGCGCAGCCGCTTCACATCCGCCGCGGAATAGGGCCGTTCGATACCGTCGAAGCGACCTTCCGGCGCCGATGGGACGAGGTTGTAAAAATCAGTCATTGGTCACTCCGAACGGTTTCTGCACCTAGGTCCGGGCATCAATCATCTGTGCGCCGGAATATGACTGAATTTACATTGCGGCGCGAAATGAGCCAGAAGAATCAAGGAAATCGCTAAAATATAAAGGAAAACCTGTGTTGCGTTTGACAGGCCTGCGCTGTAAATTTGTCACGCTTGTAAAGCACGACGCGGCGAGATCGCCGCGAAATTTGTGTAAATTCTGTCAAGGATAGTCGATGGCTGACCAGAAAATATTCGCCGGGCCGCGCATCCGCCGCATCCGCAACGCCAAGGGCCTGACTCAGACGGCGATGGCCGAGGGCCTTGGCATTTCGCCATCCTATCTCAACCTGATCGAGCGCAACCAGCGGCCGCTGACGGTGCAGCTGATCCTGAAACTGGCGTCCGTCTACAAGGTAGACCCACACGAACTGCAGGGCGAGGCAAGAGGGTCTGTCGCGGCCCTGAAGGAGGTGTTCACCGATCCTCTGCTGGTCGGCGAGCTGCCGGGCGATCAGGAGTTGATCGAGCTTGCCGATGCGGCGCCCAACGCGTCCGCGGCGGTGATAAAGCTGTTCCGCGCCTATCGCGAGCAGGCCGAGCGCCTGTCCGACCTCAACGAGCTTTTGGCGCGCGAGGGTCGGGCGACGGCGCTCTCCGGCGCCCGCCTGCCGATCGACGAGGTGCACGAGATTTTCGAGCGCCGGCCGAACCATTTTGTAGCCCTCGAGGAGGAGGCCGCGGCGTTCACCTCGGTGCTCGATCCCGGCGACGACCTGTTCGGTGCGCTGAAGGCCTGGCTGAAGCGCGAATACGGCATCGTCGTCAAGGTGCTGCCGGTCGCCACCATGCCGAACTGGCGCCGCCGTTACGACCGTCATTCGCAGCGCCTGTTCCTGTCCGAACGCCTGTCGCCGTTCGACCAGTTGCGCGAAGTCGCGATGGAGGCCTGTCTGATCCGCATGACGGTCGCGATCGCCGGCGAGATCCAGGCGCTCAAACTCACCACCGACGAAGCACGCCGGCTGGCCCGCTTCGAACTTGGCCGCTATGCGGCGCATGCACTGATGATGCCTTACCAGGCCTTTCACGCGGCTGCCGTGCGCGCCCGCTATGACATCGACGTCCTGCGTTCGCGCTTCGGTGTCTCCTTCGAACAGGTGGCCAACCGGCTGACCATGCTGCAGCGGCAGGGTGCCTCAGGCGTGCCGTTCTTCATGCTGGAGGTCGACAATGCCGGCAACCGCTTCCGCAAGGCCGGCAGCCAGGGCTTTCCGCAAAGCCGCTTTGGCGGCGGTTGTCCCAAACTGCCCGTGCATGTTGCCTTCACCCAGCCCGGCCAGATCTTCGTCGAGGCAGTGGAAATGCCCGACGGCGCCGAGTTCCTGTGCATCGCCCGCACGCTGGAAGGGCCGCAAGGCGCGTTCTCGGAACGCCCGCGCCGCACCGCGTTGCTGCTCGGTTGCGACATCGGCTTTCGTGACGACATCATTTACGGCGCGGCACTGCCCGGCGTGGTTACCTCCGCAAAGGCCGAGGCCGGCAGTGTAGCGGCGACGCCGGTCGGGCCTGCCTGCCGGCTTTGCGAACGCGTCGGCTGCCTGGCGCGCGCCGAACCACCGGTGACGCGTCCGCTTGGCCTCGACGAGATGGTGACGGGCTTGAGCGCCTTCGATTTCCAGTAACGCCACGGCAAGGTGCCACAATTGTCGCCGGTCGCTGGCTCACCCCCAGCCGGCATCTTTGCGTTACGCGAACAGGGCACCTTTTCGTCGTCCCTTGCGCATCGTCCCGTCCACAAAAGCCCGACAGTCGCGCCCATGACCGACACCGCATCATCGCCGATCCTTGCTTCCTCGACCGTCCCGCAGCGGGAGGAGCGCATCGGCTTCCTGCTGGTGTTCCTGTCGGCGCTGATGTGGAGTTTCGGCGGCACCATCGCCCGCTTCATCACCGCCGGCGACAGCTGGACGGTTATTTTCTGGCGCTCCGTCTGGGCGGCCGCCTTCCTGATCTGCTTCATGGTCTGGCGCGACGGCTGGCGCGGCATGCTGAAAATGTTCCGCGACATGGGCCTGCCCGGCCTTGCCGTCGGGATCTGCTTCGCCACAGCATCGACCGCCTTCGTCGTGGCGCTTACCTACACCACCGTCGCCAACATCCTGTTGATGCAGGCCGGCGTGCCGTTGCTGGCGGCGCTGTTTGCCTGGGCGTTGTTTCGCGAAAGGGTTGGTGCCGCGACCTGGGTGGCGATTGCCGCCGTCATTGCCGGAGGCGCCATCATGGTGTCGGAATCGCTTGATGGCGCCGTTTCGCCGATAGGCGACGGGCTGGCGCTGTTGATCGCGATCATGTTCTCGATCGCCACAGTCATAACCCGGCGGTTTTCCAGCGTACGCATGACGCCGGCAACGTGCCTCGGCACCATGCTTGCGGCAGGCTTTGCCGCCTCACAGGCATCGACATTCGCTGTATCGGTCAGTGACATGGGCTTTCTCTTTGCTTTCGGCGTGGTCAATCTCGGCGTTGGTCTCGCGTTCTTCGCCACCGGCGCACGGCTGATCCCGGCAGCCATCGCGGCGCTGCTCGGCACGTTCGAGCCGATCCTCGGCCCGATATGGGTCTGGCTCATCCATTCCGAGGTGCCGTCGGCGCGCACCATCATCGGTGGCGCGGTGGTGGTGACGGCGTTGCTTGTCCATATCGGGCTCGAATTCAAGCGCCAAACACGGCCCGAGCGCGCTGGGGTCACCGGGGTGCCATCGCCTAATTGAGGCGGCGCGCAGCTTTGCCATTGACAACTTCGTAGCCGCGCGGGCAGGCTGGGAATACGGCAACAACAAGACAGGCGTATCTTGCCAAGTCTCCCAGCCGGTCAGATCGAGACCGGACCATATCGTCGTATCTCTGCCCGCGCCATGGCGAAAGCCTCTGACGGCATAGGCACGCCTCCCAAGCCGCCGCAGGGACACAGAGCAATCTCTTGTCGCTCATCGAACCGCCTGCATAGTGTCGGCAGTTCGCGCTTGTCGCCCCTTGGAAAGCTCAATAGTCTGAAACAAATGCCCGGTCGCGCGGCTTCCGCGACGAGCCGGCGAAGGAACACTCACCAAAGGAGAATAGCATGATCCGCAAAGCGCTCTGGCTTTCGGCAACCTCGGCATTTCTGACGCTTTTCACCGTCGGCGGTCACGCCGAAGACCGTGTCGTCAACGTCTTCAACTGGTCGGACTATATCGACAGTTCGATCATCGACGATTTCACCAAGGAAACCGGCATCAAGGTCGTCTACGACACCTTCGATTCCAACGAAATCCTTGAAACCAAGCTGCTTGCTGGCGGCAGCGGTTATGACGTCGTCGTGCCCAGCGGCAATTTCCTTGCGCGCCAGATCCAGGCCGGGGTGTTCCAGAAGCTCGACAAGTCGAAGCTGCCGAACATTTCCAACATGTGGGACACGGTTTCGGAGCGCACCGCCAAATATGACCCCGGCAACGAATACTCGGTCAACTACATGTGGGGTACCGTTGGTCTCGGCTACAACATCAAGAAGGTGCAGGCGGCACTCGGCACCGACAAGATCGACAGCTGGGATGTCTTCTTCAATCCCGACAGCCTAGCCAAGTTGAAGGACTGCGGCGTCTATGTGCTGGACTCGCCAGCCGACATCATCCCGGCGGCACTGAAATATCTCGGCCTCGACCCGAACAGCACGTCATCAGATGACATCGCCAAGGCCGAGGAGGCTTTGCTCAAGGTCCGGCCTTATATCAGGAAGTTCCACTCCTCCGAATACATCAACGCGCTCGCCAACGGCGATATCTGCCTGGCGGTCGGCTGGTCGGGTGACGTGTTCCAGGCCCGCAACCGCGCGGTCGAGGCCAAGCAAGGCGTCGAGATCGGCTATTCCGTGCCGAAGGAGGGCGCTCAGATGTGGTTCGACCAGATGGCGATCCCTGCCGACGCGCCGCATGTCGCGGAGGCGCTCGAGTTCATCAATTACATGATGAAGCCGGAAGTTATCGCCAAGTCGTCGAATTACGTGCTCTACGCCAACGGCAACAAGGCGTCGCAGCAATTCGTCGACAAGGCACTGTTGGATGATCCTTCGGTCTATCCCGATGCCGAGACGATACAGAAGCTCTACACCGTCTCGCCATACGATCCCAAGACCCAGCGCGTGATCACGCGCACTTGGACCAAGATCGTTACTGGCCAGTAAGCAATCTGACATGGTCCCGGCAGCCACCTGCCGGGACCATTCTTTCTGGGGCAAGAAGCAAGAATCAGGACGGAGTGGGACATGAAATCGCTTGGCAGCATCCGCAGGGATTTTGCGCCGTGGAACGACCCGAACGCCAAGCCATACATCCAGTTCGACAACGTCACTAAGAAGTTCGGTGACTTCACCGCCGTCAACAATCTGTCGCTGACCATCTTCGAGCGCGAGTTCTTCGCTCTGCTCGGCGCCTCTGGCTGCGGAAAATCGACGCTGCTCAGGATGCTCGCCGGCTTCGAGGAGCCGACAGCCGGCCGCATCCTGCTCGATGGGCAGGATATGCGTGGCATCCCGCCCTACCGGCGGCCGGTCAACATGATGTTCCAGTCCTATGCGCTGTTCCCGCACATGACGGTCGAGAACAACATTGCCTTTGGCCTCAAGCAGGACGGCATGCCGAAGCCCGAGATCGCGTCGCGCGTTGCCGAGATGCTGAAGCTGGTCAAGCTCGAGCAGTTCGCCAAGCGCAAGCCGCATCAGCTGTCCGGGGGCCAGCGCCAACGCGTAGCGCTCGCCCGCTCGGTCGCCAAGCGGCCGAAGGTGTTGCTGCTCGACGAGCCACTCGGCGCATTGGACAAGAAACTGCGCGAGGAAACGCAGTTCGAACTGATGGACCTGCAGCAGAACCTCGGCCTGACCTTCGTCGTCGTCACCCACGACCAGGAAGAGGCGATGACGATGGCCGATCGCATCGCCATCATCGACAAGGGCGAGGTGATGCAGGTGGCAACGCCGGCCGAAGTCTACGAGGCGCCGGGGTCGCGCTTCGTCGCCGGTTTCGTCGGCAATGTGAACATGTTCGAGGGCAAGATCGCGCGTGGCGAGGCGGGCGGCGCCAGCATCGATGCCGGCAATGGCATCACCATCCGCACTGACAATGCCGGTACCGCCGGCGCCGGGACGGCCGTCACCTTCGCCATCAGGCCGGAAAAGATCAAGGTGTCGTCGAAGAAGCCGGCCGAGGCGGTCAACGCGATCGAGGGCGAGGTCTACGACATCGCCTATCTCGGCGACATGACCGTCTATCACGTCAGGCTGGACGACGGCCAGGTGGTGCGCGCGAGCACCATGAACGCGGCCCGCATCACCGAGGATCCGTTGAGCTGGAACGACCGGGCCTGGGTTTCCTTCCGGCCGGATGCCGGCGTCGTGCTGACGCGGTAGGGGGCGAGCATGTCGAGCGCCGCCGTCACCACCGCATCAGCCTCTCCGGCAACCAATGCCGGCAAATCCGCCCTCGCCAGGCTGGGCGCTGCCTTCTTTGGCCGCCTGGTCATCATCATCCCCTATGTCTGGCTGCTGTTCTTCTTCCTCATTCCGTTCGTCATCGTCTTCAAGATCTCGCTGTCGCAGACGGCGATCGCCATTCCGCCCTATACGCCGGCACTCGATTTCAGCGGCGGCATTTCCGGGTTCCTTGCCCAGTTGAAACAGCTCAGCCTCGACAACTACACCTGGCTGACGCAGGACGCGCTCTACTTCAACGCCTATGTGACCAGCGTCATCATCGCCGCGATCTCGACGGTCCTGACATTGCTAGTCGGCTATCCGATCGCCTACGGCATGGCGCGCGCGCCGGCAACCATCCGCCCAACCTTGCTGATGCTGGTGATCCTGCCGTTCTGGACCTCGTTCCTGATCCGCGTCTACGCCTGGATCGGCATTCTCAAGCCCGAAGGGCTGCTCAATCAGCTGCTCCTTGCCACCGGCGTCATCCACCAGCCGCTGATCATCCTCAACACCTATACGGCAATCTTCATCGGTATCGTCTATTCCTACCTGCCGTTCATGGTGCTGCCGCTCTATTCCGCTCTCGAGAAGATGGATTATTCGCTGATCGAGGCGGCCAAGGATCTCGGCTGCCCGCCGACCAGCGCTTTCTGGAAGATCACCTTCCCGCTGTCGCTACCCGGCGTCATCGCCGGCTGTCTGCTGGTGTTCATTCCGGCCGTCGGCGAATTCGTCATTCCCGACCTGCTCGGCGGATCGCAGACGCTGATGATCGGCAAGACGCTGTGGAACGAGTTCTTCGCCAATCGCGACTGGCCGGTGTCGTCGGCCGTGGCCGTCATCCTGCTGTTGCTGCTGATCGTGCCGATCATGCTCTTCCAGCGGGCTCAGGCGCGCGCTCAAGAAATGGACAGGTGACCTCATGAACACCACCTGGAGCCGCTTCAACATCACCTCGATCGTGCTTGGCTTTGCCTTTCTCTATTTGCCGATCGTGCTGCTCATCGTCTTCTCCTTCAACGAGTCGAAACTGGTCACTGTCTGGGGCGGTTTCTCGACCAAATGGTACGTCTCGCTGTTCCACAACCAGGGCCTCATGGACGCGACCTGGGTGACGGCGCGTGTTGGCCTGATCTCGGCCACCGTTGCGACGGTGCTGGGCACTCTGGCTGCACTCACTTTGACCCGCTACACGCGCTTCAAGGGCAGGGTGCTTTTTTCAGGCATGGTCTTTGCGCCGCTGGTCATGCCGGAAGTCATCACCGGCCTGTCGCTGCTGCTGCTCTTCGTTGCTGTCGGCCTCGACCGCGGCTTCCTCACCGTGACGCTCGCCCACATCACGCTGACCATGTGCTTCGTCGCTGTCGTCGTGCAGTCGCGCCTCATCACCTTCGATCGCTCGCTTGAGGAAGCCGCAATGGATCTGGGCGCAACGCCGGTGAAGACCTTCTTCCAGATCACGCTGCCGGTCATCATGCCGGCCATCGTGTCCGGCTGGATGCTGGCCTTCACTCTGTCGCTCGACGATCTGGTCATCGCCAGCTTCACCTCCGGGCCGGGCGCTACGACGCTGCCGATGAAGATCTACAGCCAGGTTCGCCTCGGCGTGACGCCGGAGATCAACGCCGCCTGCACCATCCTGATTGCCGTTGTGGCGATTGGCGTCATCATCGCCTCGCTTGCCAACAAGCGGCGCGAGGTGCAGCGCCAGCTCGACGAACGGGCCGCACAGCGCGGTTGAAGGTGGAAAGCGCGGCGGCCTATTCCCCCGAAACGCCGCGGCTGATCGGGGAAATGAATGGCGTGCTCCAGGTCCCGCCGACGAAGAACGACGACTGGTTGGGGCCTTGCTGACCATTGGTCTGTGTTGCCGCCTGGTCCGCCTGAATGACACCACCGGACAAGGCCAGTCCTCGGCCGGCGTAGGACGCGATGCCGGACAGCCAGATCTTGTACTTCGCCGAATTGGCCTCGGCCTTGTCGATCCGTGCCACGCCCTTTGAAATGCTGGCCTTGATCTCGGCGCCGTCGATCGGCAGCGTTCCGTCGGAGACGTCATCAAGCGCGAAGAAGCCGCCTTGCTCGGTATGCTTGAGGAAGGCCGGCAGGTTGAGCTTGCTCAACGCACCCGGTCCAAAGGTCGCCGAGACTGAGCCGTCGGCATTGTCGAAGATGGAGTCCCAGGTTCTGCCCGGTCCCTTGAGGATCACCGAGACGGTACCCGTGCCGACCGGCACCAGCCGGGTCATTCCGGCCGCCGTGCCGAAAGCACCGCCGTCAATGTCGGACGCCAGCAGCCGGATCTCGACCTGCGAGCCTTCCGGCTTGCGGTCGAAGCGAAGGCTGGTCTGGATGTTGCCGCCGAAGGCCGAGGCGTCGGAGATGTCGAAGACGGAAAGACCGTCCTTGACCTGGGCGGTGGCGGCGACATCGGCGAGCTGGATAGGTCCCGCCGTGGCGTGTGCTGCCGACAACCTCAGATCGAGGTTGATCTTGTCGGCGAAACTGGTGTCGATTTCGCCAGGCCCCGCCCCTCCGGTTGGCGCCAGCGGCGTGAAGGCCGACAGGAACGATCTGAGGTCGAGCGTGTCGAAAGCGAGCGTGCCGGAGATCACCGGCTGTGCTTCGCCAAGCGAGAGGTCCAGCGCACCCATTCCCGGATTGTTGTCCAGGGCAATGGCCGTGTTGTCGAACTTGACGCGCCCGCCGGTCGCCGTGATCTTGCTGGAAATGCTGACCGAGCCGATCGCAGCACCCGGAGCGATGCCGGCCTGCGACCATTCCAGGACACGCCGCAGCGAGGGTGCCGAGAATTTCGCCTGACCGTCGAAATAGGTATTTTCGGACATGCTGGCCGTGCCATCGAACGAGAAGGTAGCGGGTGCCGCCTTGAAGGACAGCGTGAGCGGCGCCGTACCGCCGGCAAACAGCACAAGCGGTTTCGGCGAGGCGACGTCCAGCGCAACGCTTTCGCCGCGCCAGATCCCTGTTGCCGACAGCGTCGCATTGCTGTTCATCGCCGCCCAATTCGCCTGGCCGGTCAAACTGCTCAGGATTTCGACGTCCTTGCCGGCAATGGAGGCCACCATACGGCCGTCGCGGAACTCCACCGTGCCGAAGGTGTCGGCCGGCAGCTTGTCGAGGTCCGGCTTGGCGGGGTCGGCATTGACCACGCGGCGGGCCGTATCGATGGAGCGCGTGATGCGCCCGCCGGTCGGGACGGCGGGCAGGAAGAGGCCGGTTGGCGTGCGCTGAACCCGGATCGTCGGCCGCACCAGCCGCGCCGTCGAAAACACCACGTCGCCGCGCAGTGCCGCCATGGCGGACAGGTCGACCTCGACCCGTTCTGCCTCGACGACCGGCGGCGCGTCGGTGTCGGTCCATTGTGAGAGCGTCACATCGGTCAGGATGGCGCGGAATGTCGGCCAGACCTCGATGCGCGGCGAACCTTCGATGGCGACCCGAAAGCCGCTCCACGCACTCATTTCCCAGGCGATGCGGTCGCGCACGATACGGGTGGAAGCGATCAGCGGCAGGGCGGCAACCACCAGCGCGATGACGATACCGGCAGCGCCGATCGTCCATATTCCGCGCCGGATCAAAGATGATGGCATATCGCCCCGTATGCTTCCATTCCGACAAAAATCGCCCGACGGGCGTAACCCAGTCGTCACCACGACTTCCAGTCGTCACTACGACTTAGGGCTGAGGCATTTCAAGTCTTTATGGCCCGGCGATGGCATTTGCGCACATCTGGTCGCATTGACCGAACAAAATCTTGCTCTGCTGCGCTGCGATATGCATAAGCGATGGCGACCGTGGAGGAACGATCATGGCTGCCGAAGTACCGCTCTGGACCCCGACACAAGACCAGATTGACGCCGCGCCCTTGACCGCTTTCACCAAGGCAGCCGCTGTGGAAGCCGGCGTAACGTTTTCTTCGTATGCCGAACTTCATCGCTGGTCGGTCGAGGACCGCGAAGGGTTCTGGAGCCTGGTGTGGGATTTCTGCGGCATCGTCGGCGACAAGGGCACTGATGGGGGCGAGCCCGCGCTCGTCGATGGCGACAGGATGCCCGGTGCCTCCTTCTTCCCCAATGCCACGCTGAACTTCGCCGAGAATCTGCTGAGGAAGACCGGCGCCAGTGAGGCAATCGTGTTTCGCGGCGAGGACAAGGTCGAGCGTCGGTTGTCCTGGAACGAATTGCACGCACTGACCTCGCGGCTGCGGCAGCTTTTCCTGTCGCTCAAGGTGAAGAAGGGCGACCGCATTGCCGCCATGATGCCCAACATGCCGGAGACCATCGCCGCCATGCTGGCAGCCGCCTCGATCGGCGCCGTCTGGTCGTCCTGCTCTCCCGATTTCGGCGAGCAGGGCGTGCTCGACAGATTCGGCCAGATCGAGCCCGTCGTCTTCATCGCGCCGGATGGCTATTGGTACAATGGCAAGGCGATCGAGGTCGCCGACAAGATCGCCGCGGTCGCGGCCAAGCTAGGCACTGTCCGCAAGATCCTGGTCGTCGACTATCTCGGCACATCGAGTGATGTCGCTGCTACCATCGACAAGGCGGTGGCGCTGGAAGAAGCGCTGTCGCCCTTCGCCGGCAAGCCCGTTACCTTCGAGCCGCTGCCGTTTTCGCATCCGCTCTACATCCTGTTTTCGTCGGGAACGACCGGCATTCCCAAATGCATCGTCCATTCGGCCGGCGGCACGCTGATCCAGCATGTCAAGGAACATCGGCTGCATGCCGGTCTCACCGACGGCGACCGCTTCTTCTACTTCACCACCTGTGGCTGGATGATGTGGAACTGGCTGGTGTCGGGGCTCGCTTCGGGTGCCACGCTGCTGCTCTATGACGGCTCGCCCTTCTACCCCGACGGCAATGTGCTGTTCGACTTCGCCGATGCCGAGAAGATGACCTTCTTCGGCACCTCGGCCAAGTTCATCGATTCCGTGCGCAAGGCCGGTCTCAAGCCGATCCGCACGCATGATCTGTCTGATGTGCGGGCGATTTCCTCCACAGGCTCGCCGCTGTCGCCGGAGGATTTCCGCTTCGTCTATGACGGCATCAAGAAGGACGTGCACCTGGCTTCGGTCTCCGGCGGCACCGACATCGTCTCCTGCTTCGTGCTCGGCGTGCCGACGCAGCCGGTGTGGACCGGCGAGATCCAGGGACCCGGCCTCGGCCTTGCCGTCGATGTCTGGGACGACGATGGCAGGCCGATCCGACAGGAGAAGGGCGAACTGGTCTGCACCAAGGCCTTTCCGGCGATGCCGATCGGCTTCTGGAACGACCCCGAGGGCAAGAAATACCGGGCGGCCTATTTCGAGCGCTTCGACAATGTCTGGTGTCATGGCGATTTCGCCGAATGGAGCGTGCATGGAGGCCTGATCATCCATGGCCGCTCCGACGCCACGCTCAACCCGGGCGGTGTGCGCATCGGCACGGCGGAGATCTACAACCAGGTCGAACAGATGCCGGAGATTCTGGAAGCGCTGTGCATCGGCCAGGACTTCGACAATGACGTGCGCGTCGTGCTGTTCGTGCGCCTGGCCGCCGGCGTGCAGCTCGACGAGGAACTCGAAAAACGCATTCGCGCCAAGATCCGCAGCGGCGCAAGCCCGCGCCACGTGCCGGCCAGGATCGTCGCCGTCACCGACATCCCGCGCACCAAGTCGGGCAAGATCACCGAACTTGCGGTGCGCGACGTCGTGCACGGCCGCGCCATCAAGAACAAGGAGGCGCTCGCCAATCCAGAGGCGCTGGAGCTGTTCAAGAACCTGCCGCAATTGGCCGAGTAGCTGCTAATGCATGTCGCTCGAAAGTGACCCCGGTTTTGAGACACCGACATGCATGAAAAAGACTATCCGGCATGGTTAACCAAATATGTCGGTAGAATTTACCTAGATTTCACGAGTGGTACACATTCGTAAATTTTCCGCCGCGCCGGTAAGGAGTTGTTAACGTCCGGCGTCGATAGTCGCATACAACTTGAGGGAGAAATCCCGTTCCTCAGCCCCCGGAGGATCCGAATTCGCTCAAGCCCCCGTTGTGACAGCAATCCCATCTCTTAAGGCGTCCTTTGGGCGCCTTTTCTTTTATCGGTACCGGGGCTGGCCTATTCCGCGAGCACGCGGGTCGACGGGAAGGCGACCTCGACCAGAGTGCCTTCTCCCGGTGTCGAGTTGATGGTGAATCGGGCGCGGTTGGCTTCCACCATCGCCTTTGTCAGCGGCAATCCAAGGCCCGTGCCGTCGCCGCGCCCACGCTTCAGCGCGTTGATCTGCTTGAACGGTTTCAGCGCTTGCTCGATCTCGGCCTGGCTCATGCCGATGCCGGTGTCGCGTACCCGCATGACGACGTCGCCCGATGTCTCATAGGCGGTCGAGACGATCACCTGGCCACCGGCCTGGGTGTAACGGATGGCATTCGACAGGATGTTGAGCGCGATCTGGCGCACGCTGCGCAGGTCGGCCACCACTTCCGGCAGCCGCGAAGCGAAGCTGGAGCGGATGATGACGCGTTCGCGGTTGGCCTGCGGCTGCATCATCGCCACCGTCTCGGCCAGTGTGTCGTTGAGCGACACCGCCTCGTAGGCCATCTCCTGCTGGCCGGCTTCGATCTTCGAGATGTCGAGCAGGTCGTTGACCAGGTCGAGCACATGATTGCCCGAGCGGTTGATGTCGCGCAGATAGTCGCGGTAACGGTCATTGGCGACAGGTCCGAACTTCTCGTCGACCATCAGTTCGGAAAAGCCGATGATGGCGTTGAGCGGGGTGCGGATCTCGTGGCTGATGCGGGCGAGGAAATCGGTCTTCTGTGAAGACGCGCGCTCGGCCACCGCACGCGCTTGCGTCAAATCCTCTTCGGCCCGCTTCCACTGCGTGATGTCGCGCACGACAGCGCAGAAGCCGCTATCGTTGGGCAGCCGGCCAATGGTCATGAACAGCGGGATGAAGCGCCCCTGCGCCTCGCGCCCGATCACCTCGCGGCCGTCATTCATGACGCTCGCCACGCCAGGCTCGGACAGTCCGTTGAGGTAGTCGCGCGCCGCGCGCTGGCTTTCGATCGCAAACAGCGAGGCGAATGGCTTGCCGGTGACGTCGTCGCTGTCGAAACCGAACAGCGCTTCGGCCGGACGGCTGATCGAGCGGATGGTGCCGTCACGGCCGATCAGCACGACGCCGTCGGTGGCGGTGTCGATGATGGTGCGCATCTCGGCGATGCGCGCCTTGAGCTCGGGAATGTCGGGTTGCGTCTGCTCGTCGCCAACCGCATGCAGGGCCGCCGGTGCGTCATCCTCGCCGGAGCGGCGCACGACCAGCATCAGCGCCTTGCCGTCGCGCCAGGGAACAGAGCGCAAGATGGCCTCGATCGGGAATTCCTGTCCGTCACGCGTCTTCAACCGCAGCGCACGATCAGTGCCGTCGGTAGCGCCGTCGTCGGCGTAGGGGTCGGCAAACAGCGCGCCGAGGCCGCCGGCATCCGCCAGGTCATCGAGCGCCTCATAGCCGGTCAGATTGAGGAATTCCTCGTTCGCATAGTGCAACTGGTCGCCGGAATGGATGAGCAGCGGCACCGGCAGCTTGCCGAGCAGCGAGGTGTCTGGAGCCTTGTGCTCATCTCCGACGGAAAACGCCGACGGCACGAAGCCTTCAGTCTTGAGCGGCGGCACCTGCAGGCGAGGGCGCTCGACGCGTGCCGCGACGGCGTCGCTTGCGCTGGTGGTTTCCTCGGCGGATGCAGCCGCCTCCTTGTCAGGCACCGCGCCATCCGCGTCGGGCTGCGCCCAATCCTCGCTATCCTCGGCATCGCGAAAATCAGCTGACGTCATGCTGTCGTCATCGACGGCGTCATGTGTCGCATCAGCGCCAGCCGGCTCTTCGCCAGCCGCGACGGGCTTGGTGATTTCTGGTTTCGCCGCCACCGGTTCGGAAACAGGGGCCTCGTCACTGTTGTCCGCGACAGGACCGCCGTCGTCATCATGGCCAGCATAGTCGAGCAACGAGCCCGTCACATTCGGCTCGGAAGGTTCCTCACGAGCCGCTTCGTCCAGATGGCCGCCGTCAAGCCGCGCCAGATCCCGCTCGTCTTCGGCATCGACATCGGACGGCTCGACCGGTTCGTTCTCTGGCTCTGCCGCAGTGATCTCGCTGGCATGCGTCGGGTCGCCGGCCGCCTCGACTGAAGCTTCGGCCTTAGCGGTCGGCACATCCGCAGTTTCCGCCAAAGGTTCAGCAGATGTCTCGGTCGTCGCTTCCCCGAAGCTTTCGAGGCCGTGCTTCTCGGTCTCTGCCGGCTCGACCGGGGCGCTGTCCTTCTTCAGTCGCTCGCCGATCTCGCGGAACGCGCTGCGTTCCAGGGTCGACAGACCCTTGTCGTTGGCCGGCTGGCGATGTTCGGCGAGCCGGATCACCTTATCGGCAAAGCGTCGTTCCTGTTTAGGCACGATGGTCAGCGCCGGCACTTCGCCCTTGAACGGGTCCAATGCCTGAGCGTCCTCGGCCTTCGGCTCTTCAGCCTTAGGCTGTTCGAGCGCGGGTTCGACGGCTTGCGGTTCCGGCGTCGCCGGCGCCTCGCCATTGGGGACCAGCGCCATGCCGATCGCTTCCGGATCGACGACTGCATCGCTGGCGCGCGCGACGCCGAAGCCACGGAAACCCTCGAAGGCGCGGCTGCGGCCATAGACAGGCAGCGCCGCGAGGTCGACTGGTATCTTAAGATCGGTGCCGACGACCGGCCACAGCACGGAGCGCCCGGACCAGGTATCGCGCCGTTCCAGGAGGCCTGATATCTCGCCGGAGGGATCGAGGCCGAAGGTGGCCGCGACATCCCTGAAGCGCCGGCCGATCACGTCGGCTGCCGGCTTGCCGACGATGTCGGTGAATTCCGGCGACAGCGCACTGAACTTACCCTCGGCATCGGTGCGCCAGACGAAGCGTACCGGGGCCGCCGTGCGGTCGATCGACCGCGCAACCGGGCGTTCGAGAGGCGCGGCGGCCTTCGTATCGTCCTGCGTCGGATTTTCCGCTGCAACCTCCGGAAGGGTGCCGGGAGGCTCAACGGGCTCGGTTGCGGCTGGCCGGTCGGTTCGTTGTGCATCATCCTCACCGGCATTGAAGTACCAGTGATCATGTTGTGCCGGCGTGCCGTCGGCACTCCCCGGGTCGTTGTCCGCCGTCTCCGCGGGTTGCTCGGCTGTATGGACATTCTCAGGCTCGGCAGGCACCGATTTGGTCTCGGCGGCTTCCGCAACGCTCGGTTCGTCCACCGCGGCAGCCGGGTGTTCGCTGTCGACTGTCGGTCTGTTGTCCTGATCCGGTTCCGGCTGGGCGATCGTGCTTTCCGGAGCTGCAGTCTCGGTTGGGGCTGGCTGCAGTGCTTCCACGACGCTGTCGTCGGCAGCGGCTTTGTCGTCGAGCTGGTCCTCGTCGATCACCACCAGCAGATGCCGTTCCTCGGTCAATCTTGCCAGCCCTGCCGGATAGGAGACCGTGCGGCCGGGGACGAGGCGCTTGACGATGCGGTCGCTCTCGGCCGCGACATCGGCGACGAGCGCAGCCAGCGTCTCCGGCAAGATGCCCAGTGCCGAAAATCCTTCCGAGGCCGCTTCGACATGGCCGCCGGCGTCGACAAAGGCGATGAAGTGGCCATCCTCGGTGAAGCCGCTGATGGCGCGAGCGGCGATTTCGCCGGCACTGCGCGAACCTGTCTGCGCCGCCGGCACAGCGAGCATGATCGCCTTTTCGGCGTCCGGCATGGTCACTGCACTGGCCAGGAAGCTGACGGCGCGGCTGGTCAGGCCTGTCGCCAGCCGCACCATGATGGCGCGGTCACTGCCAATCTCGGGAAATCCGCTGGTCGCCATGATCTGGCGCCTGGCGATCAAGGGCAGTTGCGCCGAGGCGCCGATGATCGCCTCGATGTCGGGATAGCCGAACATCGCGGCGCCCGGTCCATTGGCCCAGATCACCTGCTCCAGATCCGCCGACAGGATCGCGATCGCGTCGCCGGCGGCAAAGCGCTGGCGGACCGCGTCGAGTACGGCGACGTCGAGGAAGGAATATTCGGACGGCATGCGCTTGGCGAACCCTCACGGAGCGGCGAATTTGCAGTTAACGCTTTGTTAATAAAAGCCGGAGGCGCGAAGGTCCACAAGCCAGAACGTGCAAAGGCTGGAATCTGGGCTCTTGGTTAACGGCCCAAAAGAAATTTATGGTGCACTGCAACAAAGATATTGCAATGCACAAAATTTGCCTTTATATTGCCATCATACATGAACGAGACGGCCTTCTGTCAAAGCCGCCGCCGCTGAAAAAGGATGGAAAATGTCCAGGACCAAAACCGCCGAGACGATCGAAAACGTTGAATTCCCGAGCTTCGACGCTTCCAAGGCCACCGACCAGATGCGCGCTTTCGCCGAAAAGGGCGTTGAGCAGTCGAAGGAAGCCTATGCTAAGCTGAAGACCGGTGCCGAGGAGACCCAGAAGGCTCTGGAGTCGACCTTTGAGACCGCCAAGACCGTTTCCAGCGACCTGTCGCTCAAGACCATTTCCGCTTTGCGCGCCAATGCCGAGGCCGGCTTCTCCCATCTCGAAGCGCTGATCGGCGCCAAGTCGCTGTCGGAAGTCGTCGAGCTGCAGACCGCCTTCCTGCGCAAGCGCGTTGAAACGACCGTCGAGCAGGCCAAGGACTTCCAGGCCGTCGCCTCCAAGGCAGCCGAGGACGTCTCCAAGCCGATCAAGACCGCCTTCGAGAAGGCGATGAAGGAAATCAAGGTTGCCTAACATTTACGCATGATCTGAGGATGCAACAAAAGGTCGCATTTTCTTAAAAACGATCAGGCCTATGATGGTAGCCATCAAGGAATACCCGGCGGGTGGAACCTCCTCCCTCTGCTCTCCGGGGTGACCAGCCAGCACCTCCTCCCGCTGGCTCGTAACAGGAAAAGGCCGGCACCTCCTCCCGCCGGCCTTTTTCTTTGTCTGGCGCCCTGCTCTTGCCTTGTGCCCTCTTTTTGCCAGGCAAATGCCGCGCCGATGTGGGGAAGTGACCTTTGCTTTCCAAAGGCCTTGAATTAGAATCCATAAGCCCGTAAGGACGCATCGCCGAACGACAGAGCGGTCGGGATGAGTTTCTGTTTCGATCCCGCTCAGGCAAACGTGCCGTTGTAGCTCAGATGGTTAGAGCGCCGGATTGTGGATCCGGAGGTCGCTGGTTCGATCCCAGCCAACGGTACCACCGGCTTCTCCGTTAAGTCATTGATTTTGCTAGATAATCTTATGAATTGTGCCCGTGTGCTTGCACCGATCTGGTCATTTGTGCTACCTATTGTGCTACCTATTGTGCTACAAATGGCTGCGCTGGACCATGGGAAGACGCCGCGAAGAGCAAGAACCGGACCGCTTCCTGCGGTTGAGAGGCAGTCACTTTCATTATTATCGACGCGTCCCAAAGGAGCTCAGGGACGTTGATGCGCGTGGCGAGCATGTGCGGCGCTCCTTGGACACGACCGACCGGTTAAAGGCGCGCACCGCCCGTGACCTCCATGAGGCTGCCGATAACGCGTTATGGTCCTCTCTCATGCTTGGCGAAAACCCAGAAGCTGCGCGCATTCGTTACCAGCGCGCTATCAAGCGCGCCGAGGCGTTAGGGTTCGTCTATCGGCCGCTCGCCGACATCCTCGTTGCCGAGCCGCTGGATACCATCCTACAGCGGGCCGAGGCCACGATCGGAGAGCCTGCCAGCTCTCCCGTGGTTGACGCTGTCACTGGCACTGTCTCCCGTCCTGACGACAAAATTTCGGAAGCGCTGAAGCTCTATTTCGACGAGATCGTCCGCGACGAACTCCGCACCAAAAGTGCTGATCAGAAGAAACGATGGAAGGCAAAACGCCAAATGAGCGTCGATGTCTTCATCACACTTGTCGGCGACAAGCCAATGGGGGAGATCACGCGCGACGACGCGCGTGCGGTGCATAAATATTGGTTGGATCGAATCGCGCCCGAGAAGGGGAGGCCAGACCGTTCGGCATCGACCGGCAACCGAAATATGGGCAACCTGCGAACCCTCTACGGCGACTACTATCGTCATCTCGGTTCACCCGAACAGAAGAATCCGTTCGCCGATCTCTCATTCAGCGACAAGTCGAAACGCCGTCGCCCACCATTCCCGACCGACTGGATTCGCGACAGGATCTTCGCGCCCGGCGCGCTTGCGGCACTCAACGATGATGCGCGAGGCATTGTGCTAGCCTTCGCGGAAACGGGGGCTCGCCCGAGTGAGCTTGCGAACTTGCACGACGGCGTCATACACCTCGACCACGAGGTGCCTCACATCTCGGTGCAGCCGCGCGAGGATCCTGAGGACCCACGCGAAATCAAGACAGCCTCATCCGTGCGTAAGATACCGCTCGTTGGCGTGGCGCTTGAGGTGTTCAAGCGGCACCCTAATGGCTTTCCGAGGTACAAGGATCGCGAGGCGTCGCTATCCGCCCTGCTTAACAAGCACTTCGAGAACCACAAATTGTTCCCGACCGACAAGCACACCGTTTATTCGCTGCGCCATTCTTTCGAAGACCGCATGAAGAACGGTAGACTGGATGAGGAGCTAAGGCGGATGCTAATGGGCCACACCATCGACCGTCCGAAATACGGCGAGGGCGGCGACATGAAGATGTGGCAGGAAGAACTTATGAAGATCGTGTTGCCCTTTGATCCCTCAATCGTGTAACGCGCTGATGGACTCCAGCGAGGCGCCCCTCCTTCGCTTGGTAGTCGTTCAGAGCGCGCTCAAGATGGTCGTATAGTGGTAGCCACGTTTCGCCTTGGTTGCCGCGCGCCACGATGATCTCGGCCACGCGGTCGAGCGCTCGCTCGATCCGCTGCACGGTGATTGGCTGAAGCGCGGGCGAATATCGCCTCACTGCTTCGCCTTTTTGCAAGGCCATGAATGAAGCATGCCCTATACGTAGGCGGCCTTTCCTGGTGCAGTGAAGACCTGCGTTCGGCTCGGGGTGTAAACGGCGGCTGCGGCGCGCGAATGGGAAAGGCTCTGCCCATCGGGGGTTGGTAGCGGGAGACCGCTACATCGCTAGACCCACTATTGAAGGGGCATTCTTTTGCTATCGGAGGCACGCCGCTTAGTAGAAGCTCTCCAATTCTGAGGGCAGAGGTTGACTGCTGCCCTCCGAAGGCAGAGGTCACAGGTTCGAACCGTCGGATGCGCCAACAATTTCATTGGCTTAGGGTACTTTGTCGCCAAGAGGATCGGGCGTCCCACATACGCGTCTCACATAAGCGTCTGAAACGCGGCGGCCGACCGTTTCGGCGACCGGGCACGGAAAGGTTCACACCATTGGCATTTGATTGGTAAGCAGCTAAGTTTGCGTCGTGGTACGCGACACAGGAGGGGCGTCGCGTGACTTGACATTACCGGTCAAATCACCCATGTAACGGGTCGACACGGCCGGCGCCCCTGCAATGCAAGCGTCGGCCTTTTTATTTTCATGCCATACAACAAGCCTTATTTGACGATTCCGCAGCAGCGCGCGCTACTGGAATCGAGGGGCATGGAAATTGCCGACGCGCCAAAAGCTGACGAGTATTTACAGCGGATCGGGTACTACCGCCTCAGCGCCTATTGGTATCCGTTTCGGAAAGTGGTCCAGCAGCAAGACGGTTCCTTCGCACTCGGAAACGAGTTTAAGCCCGGCACTCAATTCAAACACGCAACCGACTTATACGCCTTTGACAAAGGGCTCCGCCTCTTGGTTCTCGATGCAATCGAACGCATTGAAATATCGGTTCGGACTGAAGTGGCATTATCGATCGGCAGGCATGACCCTCGCGCTCACCGAAACCCAGCCTTGCTTGATAAGAGATTCACGACCGCCAAAAATCCGGCTTTCGCTGACTCCATGCATGCGGGATGGTTGAAAAAACTGGATGACCGGTCGGCAAGCTCAAAAGAGGAATTTGCCGATCATTTCAGAGCCAAATACCCCGGCGAAAATATGCCCGTTTGGATCGCCGTCGAGTTGCTGGACTTCGGACCACTATCTTACTTTCTATCAGGGATGCGGTATTCAGACATTCAGATGGTTTCGGCAAGCTATGGCGGGCTGCGCCCGCATCTCATCAAATCGTGGACACGGTCACTCAGCGTGATACGAAACGTGTGCGCCCATCATTCCCGACTTTGGAACAAGCCCCTCGTCGACCAACCAGCGCTGCCTAGCCAGGGAGAAATCCTGAGCTGGACCATTTGCTGCAGATGGCTGGAGCTAATCGCAGGCTTTATGCGGCATTGGCAATAATGAGGGTGTTACTCAAAGGTATTAACCCGCGAACCAACTGGGCGGATCGCCTGAGAGTACATATGGCGACATTCCCTGTGGCGCCAAATATCAAGATCGGTCACGCGGGCTTCCCCGCGAACTGGACCGATTTGCCGCTATGGAACTAGGGTTTGTGCCCGCCCGAGTGACAGCCTAGGGATCACATATTGAGCAGGCTCGCATGTCGGCGCGACCGAGTTGGGCAGCTCTTGCGGATGCAGATTCTCGGTCAAACGGGCCGTGCCAGCGGCCGTTCCTATCTCCCGTTCCAGCTTGTGTGCCTTCACCGCCGTTGCAAAATCCACAATCGGCTCGATGGATCCGGCCACGATCGTTGGCCCAGTTCTCATAGATATAGTAATTCATTTTGGCGCGTCCCTGCCGCTGCTATTGCCCACCTACCGAGTCCATGAAGGTGAACATCTCTCCGCACGCCTTCGGATGGCCTTTGCTCGCCGAGTCCTTGTCGAACTGGCGAAATCCGTCAGTCATGTACCTACGGGCTAGGACTTCCGTCGATGTGGGGCAGTCCTTTTTCAGCAGACTGAGGGTCTTCCTGATCGCATTCGACTCCGGAAAGTTGCAGATCAGGGAAGCCCGCATGAACAATCCGTACATCTTCCAAAGGTTCGGGCACTCGCCTTTAGGCGTGCCGGCGAGGCATTGCGTCGAGGCTAAACAAAGCACCAGGACATATTTCAGCATAGGCTCTCGCACGGAATACCGTCTTTGTCGCGGTCGAGCTTGCCGCCCCAAGAACAGTTCTGCAGATACCAGTTGGCTTCCTCGCACGAGCCGATCTGTTTGCACGTTCGCCGGGGCTCGCACGAATAGCCGCTCTGCGTGAAGAGCCGCCGGCTGATGATCCCTAACGGTTTGCTGGCAGCCGGCTTCGCGCCGTCCGCATGCCCCGCGCGCCATTCCCAGGGTGCCTGAAACGTCCCGGCCCACAGACCGACCTTTGCCGCCTCGGCCTTTGCGTGCTGCTCTGCGTACGCGCCGTGGCTGTAGCGCGGCCAATCGAGCGCCTGGCCGTGCTCGACCATCCACGCAGCAACGCTGGTGCCGTCGGCGCGCCGGCAG
>NZ_QGGH01000010.1 GCF_003148495.1 Mesorhizobium loti | reverse complement strand
GCTCCAGCGCATGGCCGATCCCGCGGAGATCGCGGCGGTGGCTGCCTTTCTCGCGTCGTCGGACAGCAGCTTCATGACCGCCAGCGAAGTCGCCGCCGACGGCGGCCTAGCGCAACTCTGACGCACTACGCCCGGCCGGGCGCTCCATCTGATCGTTCGCAGCCACGCAGGGCGTGACAACCCAAGGAGAAAACATATGAGCTACGCTAGCGACGATGACGCGGCAGCCACCCCCGTCCGCGCCCTGGTCGAACAACTGGGATTCGCGCCGGTCTGGCTGGGGAGACTGGCGGAGGGAGGATCGCTCATGCAGGCGCGGGACAAGAGCTGGGCGCCTCTCATCTTCCAGGATCTGTTCAAGAAGGCGTCGTGAACAATGTACGTGTAATCTGGCCCGAGCGGCACGACCCGAAAATCTCGGCCATCTACGCGCTCAATGACATCGACGTGAAAGCTCCGCCCGAAGTGGTCTGGAAGCTGCTCGTCGATGCCGAGAACTGGTCCCGTTATTTTCCTGCCGAAGATCAGGTCAAAATCCTGAGCGGCGGGCGAGAACTGGCGCTCGGGACGCCATACAGCCGGGTGACGGTCGGCTTTCCGATGAGCCTTGTCGTGACGGAATGCGTGCCTGACCGCAGGCTCGCCTGGGCGACGACCGTCGATGGTGACGAGACAGGTTCTAGCGCCTGCCACGGCTGGGTGATTACGCCCACGGCCGACGGCTGTCATGTGCTGACCGAGGAGACGCAGCAGGGTCCCTGGTTCCTTGAGGAGCTCGGGTGCAAGCATCCCGGCGCGCTCTACCGCTATCACCAGTTATGGGTCGAAAGCCTCGCTGTCGCTGCGGAGGCGGAAGTCGCGCAGATGGCAGGGTAACACGCCTGTTCTGACGCCAGGGCTAGCGGCCCAAATGCAATCGGAGATGAATCACATGAATATCGAACTCAAGGGCCGCAAGGCGATCGTTACGGGCTCAACGGCGGGCATCGGCCGCGCCACTGCGGAAGGACTGGCGCGTGCCGGCGCCTCGGTCGTCATCAACGGCCGTGGACGCGTCCGCGTCGATGAAGCGGTGCGGCAGATGCGACAAGCCTTTCCGGACAGCGACATTTCCGGCATCGCCGCCGATCTGTCGACGGCGGCGGGCGCCGAGACCGTCTTTGCGCAGGCGCCCGACGCCGACGTCCTCGTTAACAACGTGGGGACGGCGTACATCCGCGACTACAACGGCATCGAGGACATCGCGAAAATCCCCGATGAGGACTGGCTGGGGCTGTTCCAGCTGAACGTGATGAGCGGCGTGCGCATGGCGCGCCATTACCTGCCGCGCATGGTGAGGAAAGGCTGGGGCCGTGTCGTGTTCGTCAGTAGCGAATCCGCAGTCAACATCCCCAAGGAGATGCTCGACTACGGCATGACAAAGACCGCGCAGCTGGCGGTCTCGCGTGGGCTTGCCGAGGCGGTAGCGGGCACGGGCGTCACTGTCAACGCCGTCCTGCCGGGGCCGACCCGGTCCGAAATCCTGGGCGACTTCATGGCGAAGCAGGCCGAGGCGAACGGAGTCACGCAGGAGGAAGCCGAGCAGGGCTTCCTGAAGGCGATGCGCCCCACTACGCTCATCCAGCGCTTCGCGACGACCGACGAGGTCGCCAACATGATCGTCTATGCCTGCTCGGAGCAGGCCTCCGCAACGACTGGTGCGGCGCTGCGCGTGGAAGGCGGCGTGGTCCGCTTCGTCGCTTAAGCATGCCGTTGATTGTACGGACGCTTAGTGCCGACTTCATCGATTAGCGAGATCCATCCCGGAGTGCATCGAACTCGCGCGGCGGCCGCCCGGTCACCCGACTGAACACACGCGAGAAGGCGGCCGCGCTGTCGTAGCCGACCTGCGCCGCGACACTCTTGACCGGTTTACCCTTGCCGAGAAGCTGGCGCGCGATCGTCATGCGCCAGACCGTCAGGTACTCAATGGGCGTCAGGCCGACCAGCGTCCGAAAATGATCGGCGAACCTCGTGCGTGACATGCCCGCAACGTCGGCCAGATCCTCAAGCTTCCAAGGCTTCTTCGGCGCCTCGTGCATCGCGGTCAGCGCCTTGGCCAGGCGTGGGTCGGCGAGCCCGGCGAGCACGCCGGTCGAAATGATCCCGCTCTGAACGACGTGACGCACGATGAGGATCAGGAGATAGTCGAACAGCCGGTCGAGCGCCGCCTGGCGGCCACCAGCTTCAGAGAAAGCTTCGCCGATCAGCAGATCACAAACCGGGCCCAGCGCCGGATGAGCAGCGAGCGGCAGGACCACACATTCAGGCAGGCCCTGGCCAATCGGGTTGCCCTCCGCACCCCCGAGTTCGACGGTCGCGCATACGAGGTCGGCTCCGCGCCCAGGATCAACTGCGAAACTGTGGGTCCGCCCGCGCGGCAAAAACAGCAGGGTCGGCTCAACGAGTTCGAGGTCAGCTTGTCCGTCCTGGGTGACCGTGAGCGCGCCTGCCTTGAACAGGTGCAAATGGCCCACACCAGTGAACTGCAAGGTCTGGCACAGGCTCCCGGTGAAGAACGTCCGGGCCGTCGGCGTTACGTGGGCGAACAGGGCAGCGAAGGGGTCCATCGGGACGATCAGCAAAGTTATTGGCACCAAGCGTCACCCATAGTCTTCCATATGGGTGTGTGCAAGTCCCCAGTCCTCGATCAACCGGAGAGTCTCATGAATATTCGCTTCGTCACAAAGACCGTTCACGCCTTCCTCGACTATCCCGTCGCGCTGAGCCTGATGGCAACGCCGTTCCTGCTCGGGCTCGGCCATGCCAATCCGCTGGCGCTTTGGGTGTCGGTCGCAACTGGCGTCGCCGCCCTCATTCTGACCCTGTTCACCAATCACAGGACTGGTGTAGTCCGAGTGCTGCCATTTGGGCTGCATGTCGCGGTTGACCGCCTCGTCGGCATTACTTTCGTCGCCGTGCCCTTCGTGCTCGGCCTGCAGGGACTGGACGCCTGGTACTACTGGGCGAACGGTGCTGCCGTTCTCCTCGTCACCTTTGTGCTCAACGCGCCCGAAAGCGGGGAGCGCGCACTGAAGACGGCGCACCCTTAGAGGCCTGCTAACATCATGCGGCAGCGGCCGAGTTAACCCTCGGTCGCCGCTGGTGCTTGAACCACGCAAGTTCGCTCCCCAATGGCGATCCGTGTCGCTGCGGCACACGAGCAAATTGACATCAAGGTCGTCGCGGAAAGTGTCGAGTCAATAACTGGTCGCGTATGATCGAAAAGCCCCTTCCGCGCGTGCAACCCTGAACCAACAAATATCTGAGGAGACGACACCCATGAAAGCGATCATTGTGACGAACCAGTCTGCGGGAACGGCCGGCATGACACTGGTGGAGCGGCCCAAGCCACAGGCAGCGATAAACGACGTCGTCGTTCAGGTTCATGCCTCGGGCTTCGTCCCGACCGAGTTGGAGTGGCCTTCGACCTGGACCGACCGCCGCGACCAGGCGCGTACGCCATCGATCCCTGGACACGAACTGGCCGGAGTGGTCGTTGCCCTGGGGTACGGCACCACGGGTCTTTCAGTGGGACAGCGGGTGTTCGGTCTCGCGGATTGGTATCGCGACGGCACACTGGCGGAGTATATTGCCATGGAAGCACGCAACCTCGCGCCGCTGCCAGGCGACGTCGATTTCATGGTGGGCGCGAGCTTGCCAATCTCGGGTCTGACCGCGTGGCAGGGACTCTTTCAGCACGGCCGTCTTCAGGCGGGGCAGAGCGTCCTTGCACATGGCGCAGCCGGCGCGGTCGGTTCGATGGTGACGCAACTCGCCCGTGAGGCTGGTGCTTATGTCATCGGCACCGGACGCGCGGCCGACCGACAGAAGGCACTCGACTTCGGCGCAAATGAATTCATCGACCTCGAGAACGACGCGCTGGAAGACGTCGGTGGAGTCGATCTGGTGTTCGATGTCATCGGCGGAGACATCCAGAAGCGGTCCGCAGCTCTGATCCGGGCCGGAGGAACGCTGGTGACTGTCGTCGGCCCGGCCGAGGCGCGGCCCGCAGACGGCCTGGCGGTTGACTTCGTTGTCGAGTCCGATCGCGCCCAACTGAGTGAGATCGTCCAGCGGGTGCGGGACGGGCGACTGCGGACGAACATCGGCAAAGTTTCGGCCCTCAACGAGGCCGTTGCAACCTTCAACGCGAGCGAGCGACACACGGGGAAGACCGTCATCCGCGTTCGTCCGTAAGAACTTGGGGAGAGAGGGCGTAAGCGCGTCGTCATATCGCTCAGCGTGTGACCCGGCGAGACGCGTAGACAATAGTCGAGGAGAGAGGAACCCCTTCGAAGATCGGCTACGGCGTAGACCAAGAAAACAGGGCGCATGGCGGGGTCACGGCCGAACTGCGGCTTGCAGCTCCTTTGGATCCCGGACGGTCCGGTAACGGCTCTAGCTGCAATGACGGCGATCCATTTTTTTCTCTGGCCAATTAAGACCAAGGAGAACTCACATGGGTCATTCTCATTTCGATGATGCTAGCCGCGAGCGCGCAGCCTGGAACGTTGGCAGGAAGGTAGGGACGAACCGCCCGCTCACGCAGAAGCAGATCTGGGCCTTTCCTCGGTCAGTTTGAGTGCCCGCGCGTCACGCTCGACAAGTCGCAATCCCAGGCCAGCCTCAAGTTCTGCCACCCGTCGCGACAAAGTCGCCTTGGGGCGTGTGGCGGCCCGTGCTGCACGGCCGAAGCCGCCGCGGCGGGCCGAGCACGAAATCCGCGAGAGCCAGCAAATCCATCTGTTCCACCAATGAGACGGTGTGTCCAATATCTGCGCCTATCGCATCATATGTGAACCACTCATATTTACGACAACAACCTACCCAACTGCAAACGTCTCACCCAACGAGGAACAAAGCCATGACCAAGTCCACAAACGACAATCCCCACGCCGCGCAGACCAAGATATTGGTTTTGGGGGCGACGGGGCCGACTGGCCGTCTCATCGTCAGCCAGGCATTGGCACGCGGATATGAGGTGACGGCACTGGTCCGATCTCCCGAAAAAGCGGCGGATATGAAGGGCGTTCGGCTTGTTGTCGGCGACGCCCGCGACGAGAAGACCCTACGCCAGGCCGTCACCGGGCAGGATGCCGTCATCAGTGCCCTGGGCACTCCGGCCAGCCCGTTCAACAAGGTGACACTGCTCTCGACCGCGACCCGCGCGCTCGTCAAGGCAATGAAGACTGAACACATCTCGCGCCTGATCACCATCACCGGGATGGGCGCGGGCGACAGCGCCGGCCATGGCGGGTTCCTGTTCGATAACGTGATTTTTCCGCTGCTCCTGCGCAACGTCTATGCGGACAAGAACCGGCAGGAAGCCGTCATCCGTGAGTCCGACCTCGATTGGACTATCATCCGGCCATCCGTTTTGAACAAAAAGGCGGGACGCGCCAATGTCCGCACTCTAACCGATCTGTCCGACTTCCATGGCGGGACCATCTCGCGGGAGGACGTTGCGAAATTTGTCCTCGACCAGATGCATAGCGACGCCTGGCGGCATCGTTCGCCACTGATTACATGGTGAGGCCCGCCATGCCCCATCGTCAAACCAGCGGCGGTTGCCGGCAACCCGTTGGCGCATAAACTCAACGAAGGCTCTTGCAGCCGGGCTACGTTCCTTACCGGCAGGCATGACCAGACTGACATCGACGGCTGGAACGCTCCAGCCTGGCAGAACGCGAACGAGATTGCCGGCCTCGATCTCAGGCGCAGCCACATATCTCGCCGTAACCGCGATCCCAGCCTCGTTAAGCACCATGCGATCTGTTGCCGTGAGATCATTTGCGGTGAGCCGAGCGGTGGACTCGACCTGGTCCTCCACGCCGTCCCTGTCGCGAAGCGACAAACGCCGGGGGAGACCATCGCCACGGGGGATGAGGAGCAGATCGTCGGTGCGCAGCTCGTCGATCGACCTGGGCCAACCGCGCCGTCCGAGCTAGTCGGCGCAAAAGGGATAGCGAAACGTAAGTGATGAGTTTCTTGAGATACATCAGTTCCTCCCATCAGCCCTCCAAAGTTCGAGTTACGCTTGGCGAGAAAAACCCGCACTCTCATTTGATAGACGCAATGGGGGTTTCGACCTGCGCCGAGGCTGAGAAGTATCTGGGTACTCCTACCGGCTGAGTTTCCCGTTCGCCACCAGCCACTCGACGGACTCATACACTGCCTGGAGCGACGAATACCGCGGGTCGTAGCCCAGGAGGTTCCGCGCTTTGGCGATTGAATGGCTCGGGCTGCGTGCAATGTGCTCCCAGGTGGCGCGCCAGTTTTCTTCGGTCTGCTTGCCCTTCCACGTATCGAACGGCTCATAACTCAGCTGCGGGGCGTGGCCGAACCAGTTGTACATGGCCTCGGCGTAGCCTCGCAGATTGATCGCCTGTGGCGAGACGGTGTTGAAGGCCTCGCCCACCGCGTTGCTCCAGTTCGCGATGGCTCGCATCACCATCTGTGCTACATCGTCGGCATGCACGTGGTGTACTGTCTCGTTGCCAAGATTGGGCAGCACAAGCGGCTCGCCACGGGCGATCTGGGCGAACACGCCGACGTCGAAGTGCCCCGCCGGATTGAGCGGCTCCCAGCCGGGCCCCACGATATGGCCGGGCCGAAACACCGTGGCTGGAAACCCGTTTCGCCTGGCTTCGTTGAGCAGCCAGGTCTCAATCTCGGCCTTTTGCGTGCCATAGCTGCCGAACGGATTTTTCGGCTGGTCCTCTGTCGCGGGGATCGCGGTGTTGTGCCCATAGACCCAGATGGTGCCGCAATGGAGGAAGTGCTGCACCTCGCCTCGCAGCGCGCCCACGATCTGCATGGTGCTGTCGAGGGTGAAGGAAATCATGTCCACCACGATATCAGCCTTCAGCGCGCGGACCTTCTCGCCGAAGGTGCCAGCCTTCTCCTCCGTGTCGCGGTCGGTCACCACTGGCTCGACCGATTTCCACGCCGCATTCAGCGTATAGGCCGCGCGCTGGCCGCGGCTGACATTGACCACTTCATATCCGGCCTCAACCAGCCGCGGCACCAGGTACGTGCCGACATGCCCGCTGCCGCCAATGATCACTACGCGTGTCATTTTCGCCTCGCTGATTGCTGACGGACTGTGCCATTGGCAGATGGCGAACGCCACTCGAATCCGCCGCAGGTCAACGCCCGGACCCGCCATTTGATCGATGACCAGACAGAAGTGATCGACGCCATCGTTCTGAAAACGGGATCGCGGTCGCCATCGGCACTGGGGAGAATAGCGAGATACTCGGGGTGGTGCCGCGGCCGCGTCTGACCGCATTTATTTTCTACCGAATGGCAGCAATGCGCCTCATCGCGGTCATTCCGGGAGACACCTGACGATACCAGAAGCGGCCGTTCGTTCGCCTGCGGATGCCATCGTTGATCAGGAAGGCAGGTGTCGCGACGCCTTCGGGCGCGCATAGCGCCGCCGCAAGGCGGGATGCGGGACCGACCGCCCCGCGACCAAGGGTGTGTCTCATTGCTGGGGCGAGCGTGCAATCAGAATCGACATCGATTTTATGAAAATACGAACGGAAGCATGATTGGACGATTTACCGGGATAATGAACTTTCCGCTTGAAATTTCCAAACTGTGTGCAAGAAGTATTACGCTTGGATTGGCTACATTCAATATTAGAGAGATCTAATTATATGACATACTGTCTTGTTGGCGGGCGCTATTAGTATATAGATCGACTACTATTTGCCGGGATGTGGGGGCAGAAGTGTTGAATTGTCGTGGGTTGGCCTCAGATGTAGGCGCTTGCCTCGCACAAGCGGCAGGCGGTCAAATTCCAGCAAGGCTTCCTCCTCGCTTCCACTTGGCCTCCCGTCGCCCAACCTTGAACATGCCTCGTAGCGCTAGCCTGAGGCAGGCCGTACGGCTGGCGGCTCTCTTACTGCTATTCCCTTTGTCACCCAGCTCTTCCGTCGCTGCTGGCAGTTGGCCGGTCGAGCCGGGCCGACGTGAAACGGTCACGCTCACGGCGCTGAGATCGCTCCCTGGGGCGATCTACGACTCCATTTTTGGGGGCCAGTATGACTATGTCACTCTCGTCGAATACAGCGCTTCAAAAGCGCTTGGCGCGAATGCGCGTGAGGTCGTTACGACTGGGAACAGTCTGACCTTTAAGGTCGATGCATCTCAAGCAATGACAAACATTGTATCAGGATCCGGGCCGAAAACCCAATTGCCCTATGTCGTTTACTATCGAGATGAGAGGTTGGAAGAGAAAGGCAATGGCGGGGCGCAAATAGATAAGCATCAGAAAGTTACTTTGCTCGTTTACAGCACATCGGTGCGGAACGTTGAGCTTCGCAAGAACCATTCTTACGAGCAGACACCCACCCCAGAGGCAATCGCCAAGGCGCTCGATAGCGGCCCTGCAGGTTCAGCCTCAAACAATAGTGGCACACAAGCCGATCTTACAGATACTGGTCAGGTCTATTGTGGCTATGCTGCCCTGCGGGATGAGAGTGCGTACCGGACGCTGAATTCGCAAGCGCTGGCGGGTCTGAACAAACCATTCGACACCGCGAACGTCTTTGTCAGGTTCGACGCCGCTCGGCGCCTGACGAAGATCCTCTACTGCTCGCCAAGCCCCGGAACCGTAGCCTGCAGATCAGAAGAATTTCTGAACAGTTGGGCGCCGTTCACTTTGTCTTTCGACTCGCAGTTCTTTTGCGGCGTCGACGACCTTGCGGACAAGGCGAGAGTATTTCTCAAAAGCAATATCGTTCGAGAAACGGTCTCGAACGCAACCGTTGTCAATGATTGATGGAGCACGTCATGACCGTTATTACCGACGCGGACCTTCTTGAAGACGGCATGGCATTGTCGGCCGGCGAACTTGAATATCTGGGCGACGTCCTCGGCGCAGGCGATCGCGGGGGCTTCTATTCAACCTACTATGCAATGTCCCATAACCTCGCCACGGGAACGCAGTCCGGCGCTGTTGAGGCAGGCCTACAGACGAAGATCGCAACGTTCAGCGATGACGTCGGTGCAATCGCATTTCTTTCTAACGCCCTTCTTCAGGCGAGCCTGGGCACCACTACCTACAAGGGAATTTATTACCTGTCGCAGAAAGTTGCAGATTCGGCATTTAACGGCATGCAACTGCCCGATTCCATAGAGGATGGTCGTGTCGGCGGGTTCCTCACGGAGGACGCATTTTTCAAGACGGCCGAAGGTGCTTGGCTCAATGCAAACGAGCTTGAGCATTTTCCAGGCAATGTGCTTTCGCTAGCAGGTATTGGCGAAACCGTGGTCGCCATCAAGGATTTTGTACTGTGGTTTGGGAACAGAGCCGTCAACGGACAAGCCCCAGGCGTAAGTGACATGTTGGATTTCATCGCCGCCGATGGCGGAATCCACGCTGGCATCCGCGCAGCGGCATTAGCCTCTCTGTACGTTGGATCTTATGTCGGTGAACTTGGCAAGCAGATCTCCGACTACGAGGGAAAGCAAGGCTACCAGATAGTCCACTCGGCAGACGGATTGCTCGAATACGCCGTCAACACCGCAACAGGCAAAACGGTTGCCGCCGGAGATGTGGGAGTGGGCGAATCGCAAAACCCTTGGGAAGTTGCTCTTGAAGCAGGGGCATCGATTGCAGCCGCCGGCCTCGGACTCGTCTCGTTGCCCCTGATGCATGCTGCTCTTGGAACGTTGATTGACCAATATGCGCCACCGGATGGCGATTGGACCAAACTGACGGAATCGACCAGCTTTGGCACCTACGACGGTGACGCAAACGCGCAGTCGCAGGAGAACGATTTTTCCGGAGCTGATCCACATGGATCGATAAGAGCGGCGGCTACTTCTGGAAATGACATCCTCTTCGGCACGGACTCATTTTTCACCATCGGTGGCAATGATACGATCGACAGCGACGCCGGAAATGATGCCATCTTTGGCGCAGGCGGCGAAGATCATCTTAGTGGCGGGGATGGCGCAGACATCCTCTATGGCCAAGATGGTGCTGACATCCTGATTGGCGGCGCCGGGGACGACATCATCCGAGGTGGCACCGGGAACGATACCCTCTATGCCGGGCTTATCGGCAGCCCTGAAACCGGCGGGCAATACGATGCCCTCGATATCGGCTCAGACATTGTTGTCGGGGGAGCCGGCGACGATAAAGTCGTGGCAACCGAAGGCGAAGATATCCTAATTGGAAATACAGGAAATGACGTATTTTACCTATCTTCCCCGAATTACGATGGGGAAGAGGATATTCCGACCAGGCAGATCTTGTGGGGAGGAGAAGGTTCGGACGAGTTCCATTTCGAGCGCGGAGATATCGCCTTCATCTATACGGACAACGCAACAACAGAACTTGTCCAGAACATCGATGTCGGTAAACTTTTTGCTCAGCTTTACTATGACACGGGAAGCGCCTTCGACTATATCGTCATTAACCCAGAGGCATCTGATAAATATTACTACTATGATGAACAGGTCGTCGACTACACCGTTCGTAGTGATACCAGCACCCGGACTGATGCACATGCGATCGGCGACAAATTTTGGGGTGATTTCTACAATGGCGTAGCTGTACATTCTCCAGGTAAATGGATAGAAAGCGAGTATACTGAAACCCTTAAAGAGCTAGTAAGCGGAGATTGGACCGCAACGACCGGAACATTTCTCGGTTCAGATCTTTATTGGAATGGAACAGACCCGCACACTATAATTTCGAGTGATTCATATTATAATTATGTCAGCATTGGCATTAACCATTTTGAAAATTACCCACTGAGCTTTTTCGGGTACACCAACGGCGACATCGGATTCGACCTTGCCGGGAACGGCGCTTCCATCGAGTGGAGCGACGACATGAAGACTTATGCAATAGTCGACTATGTCATATCGCATTATATCCTGTTCGAGGGTGATGGCTCTAATACTTACTACTATGGTTCAATCGAATATCCACCGACACTCGGTGGGCTGCTTGACGAAATCGTCAGTAGCGGAGTTGGGGATGCGCTGAAGGCTCCGGAATTCGACAGCGCAGCTCACATTACAATTGACTTGAACGCCTTTCAAACGGAGCCAAGCGGGAATGTGCAGGCTCCTCCCGAGCTTCCGCCACACCCGATCGGTCCGACCATTCACGATGACGCTATCAATGGAACAGCGGTCGCGGACACGATAGATGCCCTTGCTGGTGATGACGTCGTGCTCGCGGGCGACGGCGCGGACATTGTGAATGGCAACAACGGCGCCGACTTCATTTTTGGTCAAGCAGGCAATGACGCTCTCGCTGGTGGCGCCGGCGCTGACATGCTTTTTGGGGGAGACGGCGCGGACCAACTGTCAGGAGGAATTGGGGCAGACCGCGTCGAAGGTCAGGGCGGCGGCGACGCCTATTCCTGGAGTGTAGGTGACGGCAATGACACAGTCGTCGATACCGGAGACGCCGGTGATACAGACATCTTGCAGTTCCTGGCTGGAGTTGCCGAAAGTGACATCGAGCTTTTGAGAAGCGACAACGATCTGATTCTGACCGTTGCGGGCATCGGGCAGATTACAATTGAAGGGCAGTTCTCAGGCGACGGCATCGAATCGATCAGCTTCGACGGCGGCCCGACATGGGCGCGAGCATATTTCGAGGGGCTAGCTGAACCTATGGAACAGCCTTGGGCTGCTCACGATGACCGGTTCTGGGCAGGTTTCGAGACGTCGACCGTGGTCGACCTCACGGCCAACGACACGATCCCCGGTGGCGCCAACTATAACGCCTATCTCTACGAGCAGCCCAGCCACGGTTCCGTCGTGTGGAACGGTACCGGCTACACCTACACGCCTGATGCCGGCTTCACCGGTGTCGACTGGTTCTACTACGGGCTGTTCGACGCCGACAACAATGACGAGAACATGACGCCCGACAACCCGGGGGTCGCGATCGTGCATGTCGGCCAGACCGTCGATCCCAATGACTACACCGGTGTCACCGGATCGGTCGGCACCGGCAACTCGACCTATTTCGGCGGCTCGAGCTTCGACGACACGGCCCTGTTTACCGGTGGCAACACGTCCTTCGCCGACGGCAAGGGCGGCGACGACACCATGGTCTTCTCGGGCGATGTCGCCGACTACCGCATCCAGGGCAATGACGACCATTTCTGGGTCTACAACTCGGCCAACGCAGCCGCGGACGTGATCGAAATCACCAATTTCGAGCACCTGAAGTTCGCCGACACCGGCAAGCTTGCGATATCGGATATCATCACCGCCGCCGGCCACGAGCCGGGGGACATCTGGCCGGATTCGAGACCGATCAACGTCCCGCACGCCAACGGCAGTGCCTGGGTGGCCAATGACGATCGCTACTGGACAACGGCCGGAACCGCTGTCGTCCTCAATATGACCGGCAATGACACGATCCCCACCGGGGCGCACTACAATGCCGCCGTCTGGGATCAGCCGCAGCACGGAACCATCGCCTTCAACGGGACCGACTACGTCTACACGCCCGACACCGGCTTCACCGGGGCCGACTGGTTCACCTACGCCCTGACCGACCCCGACAATAATGATGAGGCCAAGACAGAGGTTCCCGGCTTCGGTGTCATCCATGTCGGGCAGGCTTACGATCCCGGCAACAACCAGGGCGTTTCCGCGTCCGTCGGCGCCGGCGGCTCTTTCGGCGGCTCGCGCTTCAACGACACCGTCAATTATAGTGCCGGCGACGGACCTTTTATCGACGGCAAGGCTGGCGACGACATCATCGTCTTCAACGGTGACATCCAGGACTATCGCATCCAAGGCAACGGCAATTCCTTCTGGATCTACAACGACAGCAACCCGAGCCAGTCCGCGACGATCGAATTCACCAATGTCGAATACATCCAATTCAACGGCACGGCTGCCCTCTCGCTAAGCGACATCATCGCTGCTGCCAACCACAGCCCCGGTGACTTCTGGTTCGATTCCGAACCCATCGGTGGACTGGTCTGATCAACAAGAACGGCGCCGCTACCGGCGCTGCCTCGACCTCGCGGCGTCGGCTGGGCGCCTCGCGGCAAACTTTCGCCAGGGCTGGGACACATTGGACAAACAGGGCACCACGGCTTCATTCGCCAGGAGCGTTTTCGACATCGGGCTCTTCTCAGTGATCATCAACGTGTTGTTGCTGGTGATGCCGTTGTTCATGATACAGGTCTATGACCGGGTGCTCCCGGCGGCCAATGTCGACACCCTCGTCTATCTATCCATTATGGCGGTCCTTGCCTTGGCCTTTCTCGGGCTGTTCGAGGTGGTCCGCTCCGTCTATTCGCAGAGGGTCGCCGCGAACCTCGACCGGAAGTTCGCATCGAGCGCTTTTGCGGTATCATTGCGCTCCCCTCGTGCGGACGCCGGCGATATCCAGGCTTTGCGGGAGCTCGGGACCGTCCGCGCTTTCGTCGCCTCCCGCGGGCTCAGCACGCTTTTCGACCTGCCATTCGTGCCGCTGTTCATCGTGCTTTTGGCGTTGATTAATCCGTATCTGAGCCTTCTGACCATTCTTGGCGCCGCAATCATGCTGATCTTGGTTGTTCTGACGCAGATCGCCAATCGAAAGAACTCAGCCAAGGCCTCCGAGCAGTCAGCCAGGGCCAACCTCACAGCCCAGGCATTCGTTCGAAATGCAGAGACAGTGCGCGCCATGGGCATGAATGGAAATATCACCGAAGTCTGGGGCAAGAGCTTTGGCGATGCGCTGGAGACCCAGGACCGCGCAGCCGCCACCAGCGCAGTGTTCAGCGGCATCTCACGATCCACGCGCATGTTGCTGCAGCTTGCCATCCTCGGACTCGGAGCCTGGCTAGTCCTGCAGGGCAAAATGACCGCCGGCATGATCTTCGCATCATCCATCATTTCGGGCCGCGCTCTGCAACCCCTTGACCAATTGATTGGTGGCTGGCGTCAGATCATCGATGCACGGCAAGCCTGGCTTCGCCTCAAGAAGATATTACCCGAGAGCGCTGAAAAGGCCCCGGCACGAATCCAGCTTCCCGCTCCATCGGGCCGGCTGACTGTGCGCGACCTTGTGTATCTACCACCCGGATCGGCGCCTGGAGCCGAGCCGGTTATCAAAAGGCTGAATTTTGAGATCCGCGCGGGTGAGGCGATTGCGATCATCGGTCCGAGCCGGGCTGGCAAATCGACCTTGGCGCGGCTCCTCGTAGGAGCGATTTTTCCCGGCTCCGGTACGATAGAGATGGATGGGGCCGACCTACGAACATGGGACGAGGCCCAGCTTGGACGCTCCATCGGCTATCTCGCCCAAGACATCCAGTTCCTGCCAGGCACAATCGCCCAGAACCTCGCCCGCTTCGATCCCAAATCTGCCGACGAGGCAGTCGTCGAAGCTGCCAAACGAGCGCAGGCGCACGAGTTGATCCTTGCGCAACGCGAGGGTTACCAAACACCGCTCGGGGCCTCAAACGGCGCCCTGTCCGGTGGCGAACGACAGCGCGTCGGTCTCGCACGCGCATTCTACGGCAACCCGCGGATTCTTATCCTTGACGAACCCAACGCCAACCTCGACCAGGAGGGCGAGCATGCGCTTGGACGAGCACTGACGGAAGCGCGCCAAGCTGGAACGACGATCGTGGTTGTTACCCACCGGCCTTCATTGGCTGCGACCTGCGACCGGGCGTTGCTGCTTCGCAATGGCATCATCGAGATGTTCGGTCCAAGCGCCGAAGTCCTCAAGCAACTCGCCACAGGTGCAACGCCGACGCGACCCGCGCCGCAAGTGGAGCTCAACGGAAAACCGCATGTGGCTTCCTTCAGCACGGCCAGTCAAGGCAGCGGACGCTGGAACGGACCGCTCAGCACGAAACAGGGTTAGGAGATGACGACAGCTGTCTTTGAATGGGAGAAAAAAATTCGGTCGCAAATTGGCACAGTTGCGCTGACCGGGTATGGCGCCATAGCCTTACTCGTGGGGTGCTTCGGCTATTGGGCCGCCACAGCTCCGCTATCTGGAGCGGCCGTAGCCCATGGTGCAATTTCCGCGTCCGGCCGTAACGTGAGGATCCAACATCTGGAGGGCGGGATCATCCATCAGACGTTGATCGAGGAAGGCGACCGCGTGAAAGCGGGCCAGGAATTGATTCTGCTTGATGACACCACGGCCAAAACCCAGGTCAACCGGCTGTCCAAGCAGTTTGTTTCCCTATCGGCCAAGGCCCAGCGCTTAATCTCTGAACGCGATAGCGCCACAGCTCTTGAACTCCCCGAAAGCCTGCGCCAAAGCGCTGACGACATCGAGCTTTCCAATCTTATTGAGGAGCAGCGCAAGGAGTTTGTCGCGCGACTGAGTCGCTTCAACTCGGAGCAGGACATCCTCAACCAGCGCGTCTCGACGCTGCGGGAATCCCTGGTGGGCCTATCAGCGCAGCGACAGGCGATCGAGAGCCAGTTGACGATCGTTGCCGACGAGCTCAAGCGCAAGAAGGCACTGGTCGACCAGGGCCTGACAAACCACTTCGAATACACCCAGATCCAGCGCAACCAGGCAGATCTCATCGGCCAGGCGGGATCAATCGAGTCCGAGCTCGCGTCAACGCGCAGCCAGGTCGTCGAGGCCAAGGAACAAATCGAGCGCAGCAAAACCCAACGGGTCGAGCAAGCTGTCAGCGAACTCGCAGAGACACGCACGTCGCTGGCGGACATCGAAGAGCAGCTCGCCGCCGCGCAAGCGATCCTGTCTAGGACCACGGTGCGTTCCCCAACCGACGGGATCATCGTTTCGGCCGTCTACAGCTCGCCAGGGGCTGTCGTTGCACCCGGCGAGAAGGTTATCGAGATCCTGCCCACCGGCTCCAGTCTGATCGTTGAGGCGAAACTCAGCCCGCGAGACATCGACTCGGTCCATGCTGGACAATCCGCGAGACTCAAACTGACGGCCCTCAACACGCGCCTCACCCCGGACGTGGCCGCAACGGTCATCAACGTATCGGCTGACCGTTTGATGGATGAAAATACTCACGAGCCCTACTATCGGGCCAAGCTGCGGATCACCGACGACCTTCCCGCCCCTGTCACCGCGGAACAACTCTACCCCGGTATGCCGGTCGAAGCCTTTATCAGCACCGGCGATCGGACCTTCTTCGAATATCTGGTCAGGCCGGTATTGGACTCGTTCCATCGGGCGTTCGTGGAGCGGTAACAGCGACAAGCGAACAAGAACGCACAAGCCGGAAGCACCGAAATGCCCGGCAGTGGGACCAAGTCAGTTCGGTGCTGGAGAAGATTCGTGGCCCTGAAGGGTAAGTGACCATGAAGAGTCATCGGTAGCTCTATATTGCCGATGCCCCCAATTTGAATGTCCGCAATTGCTTCTTGCATACCGGAAGCTGCCATTCCGCTCCCGGCCCCCGAGCCGTAGTGCCCCCGCCGTTTCTCCTTCGGCCAATCAAGGCCAAGGAGAGTATACATGGGTCACTCAAAATATGACGATGCTAGCCGCGAGCGCGCAGCTTGGAACGCTGGCAGACAGGTGGGAACAAAGCGTCCGCTCACACAGAAGCAAATCTGGGCCGTTCGCTTCTTCCTCGATCGCGAGAGACGAATTCGAGACCGTGCACTGTTCGACCTAGCAATCGACAGCAAGCTTCGCGGCTGCGACCTAGTCAAGATCAGGATCCGCGACGTGGTCGCGGGACCCGAGATCAGAACTCGCGCAATCGTCGTTCAGCAAAAGTCAGGGCGCCCTGTCCAGTTCGAGATTACCAGCGATGTCAGAGCGAGCCTCCTATCTTGGCTCGAACTGCGTGGCGGCACGGTCGACGACTATGCATTCCCGAGCCGGATCGATCATGCACGTCACATGAGCACAAGGCAGTACGCCCGCCTAGTTGACGAGTGGGTTAACGCGATCGGGCTGCGTTCAGATGAGTATGGCACGCATTCGCTTCGGCGCACGAAAGCTTCAATGATCTATAAGGCGACCGGCAACATCCGCGCCATCCAGATTTTGCTTGGTCATTCCAAGATCGAGAACACGGTTCGATATCTTGGAGTCGACGTGGAGGACGCGTTGCTCCTGGCGGAGCGAACCGAAATCTGACGTTGAACGGCCATCCGACGCAGCACGGATGGCCGCTTTGGTGCGCGGAAAACCGGACCGTCCCGTCCATTATGGGGGTGGGTAGCGGACAGCCGGCTTTTTGGGTCGCACTTCTTGAAGCAGACGGCGCCGACTTGGCCCAAATGCGAAGTTTTCTGCTGACTTTGCGCTATGCTTGCAGCTACGTTCGTAACAGCTTGAATACCTGCTGACCCGGGCTCCATTCGGGGTCGATCTGGCTGGAGAAGTCAACGAAAGGTCGCTGGTCCATTTGACTCGCAAGAACACCTCATCTCTCCATATTTCGGTTAGATGTTGCTCGATTTCTACGCATTCCATTTCAAGATGGCGAACTGCACTGTCATTTCAAGCGAGGTGGATCACTCCTGGCAAGTGATCGGCCTCGGCTTGATTTGATGTTCCGCAGTTCAATTCGAATGGAGAGACTATAATGAAGCTGAAGAACAAAGTGGCCTTTATCACCGGCGGTTCTTCCGGTATCGGCCTTGAGACCGCAAAGCTATTCCAAGCTGAAGGCGCCAATGTAGTCTTGGTTGGCTCGAACGAGGAACACTTGGCCGAGGCTGGCAAGGCATTGGACGGAAAGGCATTACTGGTGCGGGCCGACGTTCGCAAGGTGGCCGAGATCGAACGGGCGGTCGAGGACACTCGGGCCAGGTTCGGTCATATCGATGTCGTCTTTGCCAATGCCGGCGCCACCACCGTCGCGCCGCTCGAAGCGGTGACCGAGGCGTATCTTGCCGACAACCTCGCGCTCAATTTCACCGGCACATTCTTCACGATGCAGAAGACGGCGGCGATCATCCCTAAGGGGGGAAGCATCATCGTCACGACCTCGTTCCTCAACACGATCGGCTATCCGGGCCTGTCGATCCTGGCCGCGACCAAGGCGGCGACCCGTTCCCTTGTCCGTACCCTGGGTGCGGAGTTGGCGCCGCGCGGCATCCGCGTGAACGCGCTTAGCCCTGGAGCCATCGCAACCCCATTCTACGGAAAGATCGGACTGCCTGACGCCGCCCTGTCGGAGGTTGCCGCCGGCATCACGCAGAAGATTGGCCTCAAGCGTTTCGGCGAAGCGGTCGAACTCGCAAAGACCGCGCTCTTTCTGGCCAGCGATGACTCCTCATACACCACTGGCACAGAACTGGTCGTGGATGGCGGTCTGACCCAGTTCTAACCAACTTCGGCGCAAAACGCCGGATGACGATAAGAACTAACGTTCAACCCGGCCTGCCGCTTCGATCTTGATCGCAGGCGGCGGGTCGTTCCTTTTGACACCGACGCCTTGCAAAGGTCCGGGCGCTGCGATCCGAAAGCGCCGCAGGTGCCCTGCTAGACAGATGGGACACGCCCAAACTCGGCCAGCTTCTCCCGGAGCCTTGGTACGGCGAAGTCGATGAAAGCGCGGAGCTTCATCGGCATTACGTTTCGGGAGAGGTGTAAGAGATGAACCGGGATTGGTTCGACCTCAAACTCCTGCAGAATATGGCGCAGCTTTCCCGCGCTCACCGCAGCGGCAACATCGTGCTCAAGGACAAGCGTAGCGCCGATCCCATCGATCGCGGCATCCACAGCAGCGTCGGGCGACGAAACAATCAGGCGCGGCTCATTGGCGATGGTGAAAACCTGCTCGGTGTCGGGGTTGCGGAAGCGCCACGGCGAGAGATTGGGGCTCTCAAACACGACGCAGGGATAATCACGAAGATTTTCCGGAGCCTCTGGTTCTCCACACTTATCCAAGAGATCAGGGCTTGCGACCACGACCATACGCAAGCTGCCCACACGCGTGGCAACCAGACTGCTATCGCGCAGGCGCCCGAGGCGAATTGCAACGTCAACGTGTGCATCGACGAAGTCGACGTTGCTATCGGACTGCAGCAGCCGAATTTTTATATCGGGATAGGCAGCAAGAAACTGGCTGATGACCGGCAACACCCGCAACCGCGCGACCTGAACCGGCGTCGTCACGACGAGCTCGCCCCGGGGGGCTAGGAATTCACCAGCGGCGCGGCGTTCCTGCTCATCCACATGTTCGAGGATCTGTTTTGCCGAGGCGACATAGTCGCTTCCAGCTTCGGTGAGCTCAAGTCGGCGGGTCGTCCTGATGAGGAGCTTTGTGCCGACCTTGGCTTCAAGATCGTTGACGTTGCGCGTAAGGGTAGCGACTGGGATGCGCAGTTTCCGAGCAGCGGCCGAGAGGCTTCCCTCCTCGACGGAGGACACCAGCATCGACATAGCTTCCAAGCGGTCCAAGCGAGCACCAGTCAAATCGCACCTATTGCCATCCTAGCACAGGGGCACTTAGCAGAAATCGCCTTCTAACTAAGGTCGTGCGGGAAACGGCGGTGAGCCAGCCGTATCTGAACACTATCTCGGCTGGCATTTTGGCTCAGACTGCGTTGCTAGACCTCGACGCTGAATGTCTCCTTCTGTCGATGAACGGCGCCGCAGCCGCCTTCTACCGCATTACCGAAACTCGACTGCTTGATCGACCGCCCGCTTTCAAGGGGCGGCACTGCTAGCCTAATGACCGCTATGGGGCGCTGAGCTGCTGTCGCAGGGTCGAAGCTTCGAAGGTGAATGACTGCTTTTGGGCTTTCGTATTTCAACCGCGAACGTCTCACTTGGGGTCGGACGCTGAACGGCAGCTTTTTGCGAAACCAAGCCGATACCTGACGGTCCGCAGTCGGCCCATTTCGGTCATTCAATACCAGGGAGTTCCTGACGACCTTCGGCTACATCGGCGATATCTCGAAGCCTGTAATTAGTCGCGTTCATCGTCCTTAGGTTCGCCAGACCATACGACAGAATAGGAAGGAAACGGCTTGGCGAACCATCCGCTAACGTATTGATTTCCTGTAGAAAACCCTGACCCTCCGGGTCCGCCATTTTTCTTTTGATAAAGAACGCGCGCTTTGCGGAGGAGGGACGCAGGATAGATGCGACAACATTCCAAGAGGGTGTTCCTCTGTGGGGGCGGCTTCGGCGGTCACCGGAATCAGACAGGCGCCATGAGTGTGCTACCCTTTGTGCTACCTATTGTGCTACAAATCGAGCTTAGAAGGCGGAATACACTAATAAAAACAATATCTTAGTGTCGGTATCGATCCCAGCCAACGGTACCATCGGTTTATCCGCTAAGTTGTTGATTTTGCTGATTGATTGCGCACGATTTACTCGTGCGCTCGCGCTATTTTGGCCCTTTGTGATACCTATTGTGATACAAACGGTATCTTAAAGACATGGGAAGGCGATGCGAAGAGCATGATCCGGATCGCTTTCTGCAACGGAGGGGCGATCGCTTTCACTACTACTACCGACGGTCCCAAAGGAGCTAAGGGATCTCGATGGTCGCGGTGGCATTCGTACGCCGTGCTTTGGATACGGCTGACCGGTTGAAGGCGCGTACTGCCCGGGACCTCCATGAAGCTGCCGACACCGCGCTATGGTCTTCTCTCATGTTGGGCGAAAACCCAGACGCCGCGCGCATTCGCTACCAGTGCGCTATCAAGCGTGCAGAGCCCCGTCGACCTCAATCCACGCAGCTGTGCCTAAAGACGGGCTTTTGTGCTGCGCGGCGTGGCCAGCAGCAGGCTCGTCTCGCTGCCGGTGATACCGGGCACCAGGCGAATCCGGCGCAACACCGCATCGAACTCGGTGAGGGTTGCCGTGTTGAGCTCGACCACCAGATCCCAGCGGCCATTGGTCGTATGAATCGTAGCGACTTCCGCAAAGCCACCAAGAGCGCGGATCACCCGATCGGCCGCATGGCCTTCGATCTCGATCATCATGATGCCCCTGACAGCCGAGCTGATCGCTTCGGCGCGCAAGATGACCGTATAGCCGATGATCTCGCCGGACTGTTCAAGCCGCTCCATTCGCGAGCGTGCCGTGGCGCGCGACACGCCAAGATCCGCCGCCAGGTCGGAGATGCTCCGCCGCGCGCTGTGGCGCAGGAGCGTGATGAGTTTCTGGTCGAGAGAATCCACAATTGTCCAATATGGCAGCCTGATGTCTCAAAACGATAACTCTTACTGCTGGTTTTGCCAATCAGCTCTATTCATTCTGCCGGCAGCATACGGTTCAACACCTCCTGGGCCTCATAGAGGGAGAGTGCTTGCATGAACTGCAACATATTGGGTGCGCCGGTGCAGGACGGCGCTGGCCGAATGGGCTGCGAAATGGGACCGAGCGCCTTGCGGACGGCGGGGCTGGTCGGCGCCCTCAGGGACCTTGGCCATGCGGTTGCTGATCTTGGCACCGTCGCGCCGACGCCGGTGCGCCCGATCGCCCATGGCAACCTGGCGCTGAAGGCGCTGCCGGAGATTTCAGCGTGGACGGCGGGCATCGCGGATGCAGCCTATGCCGCCAGCGCGGACGCCATGCCGATCTTTCTCGGCGGAGATCACTCCATCTCCGCTGGAACCCTGTCGGGACTGGCCCGTCGCGCGGCGCAAACCGGCAGGCCGCTATTTGTGCTGTGGCTCGACGCGCATCCCGATTTTCACACGCTCGACACCACCGCCAGCGGCAATTTGCATGGCGTGCCGCTTGCCTACGCCAGCGGCCAGCCGGGCTTCCACGGCTATTTTCCGGATCTGCCGGAGCGGATAGACCCGGCCCGCATCTGCACATTGGGTATTCGCAGCGTTGATCCGGCCGAGCGGCAGGCGCTGCGCGCCGCGGGCGTCACCGTGCACGATATGCGCGCCATCGACGAACATGGCATCGCGCCGCTTCTGGGTGCCTTTCTGGACCGGGTGACGCTCGAGAATGGCCTGCTGCATGTCAGTCTCGATGTCGACTTCCTCGATCCGTCGATCGCTCCCGCGGTTGGCACGACCGTTCCGGGTGGAGCAACGTTTCGCGAAGCGCATCTGGTCATGGAGATGCTTTCGGACAGCGGCCTGGTCAGCAGCCTCGATCTGGTCGAACTCAACCCCTTTCTCGACGAGCGCGGCCGCACCGCCACACTCATGGTCGACCTGACGGCAAGCCTGATGGGCCGCCGTATCATGGACCGGCCGACCAGGAGCTTTTGATCGATGAACGCCAAGCTGAATATCGTTCCCTTCGTCAGCGTCGACCACATGATGAAGCTGGTGCTTGCCATCGGCGTCGAGCGCTTCCTCATCGATCTCGCAGCTTACATCGAGGAGGACTTTCGTCGCTGGGCGCTGTTCGACAAGACGCCGCGCGTCGCCTCGCACAGCATTGACGGGGTGATCGAACTGATGCCGACGAGCGACGGCCGCCTCTACGGCTTCAAATACGTCAACGGCCACCCCAAGAACATGCGTGAGGGCCGCCAGACGGTCACCGCTTTCGGCGTCCTAGCCGATGTCGGCAACGGCTATCCGATGCTGCTCTCCGAGATGACCATCCTGACCGCCTTGCGCACGGCGGCAACGTCGGCGGTCGCCGCAAAATACCTGGCGCCGAAGGGCGCGGACTGCATGGCCATCATCGGCAACGGCGCCCAGTCGGAATTCCAGGCGCTCGCCTTCAAGGCGCTGCTCGGCGTCAACAAGCTGCGCCTCTACGACATCGACCCGGCAGCCACGCGCAAATGCGCGGATAATCTGGCGGGACTGGGGTTCGACATCACGTCCTGCGCTTCGGCACATGCCGCCGTGGAGGGCGCGCAGATCATCACCACGGTCACCGCCGACAAGCAGTATGCGACCATCCTCACCGACAACATGGTCGGCAGCGGCGTCCACATCAACGCGGTCGGCGGCGACTGCCCGGGCAAGACGGAACTCCATCGTGACATCCTGCTGCGGTCGCGGATTATCGTCGAGTACACGCCGCAGACGCGCATCGAGGGTGAAATCCAGCAACTCGATCCGGATCATCCCGTCGCCGAATTGTGGGAGGTGATGGCTGGAACGGCCGAGGGGCGCAGCAACAACCAGGCGGTGACGCTGTTCGATTCCGTCGGCTTCGCCACCGAGGATTTCTCTGCTCTCCGCTACGTGCGCGATCAACTCGCCGACACCGGCCTTTACGAGGAGCTGGATCTCCTTGCCGATCCTGATGAGCCGCGCGACCTCTTTGGAATGCTTTTGCGTGCGGCAAGGCAAGACTGAAACTGCTGTGCGGGCTGCTGGGCGTCGGCCATACGACAACACACCCTAGGTAAGCCGTCGAAGCCGCCAGTTGACCGAGTGGACGTTGACCGGAGCCGCGACCCATTTGCCTTCATAGACTATGACGCCGGCGGGCCGAGTTCAGCATGCTCATCACCAGGGTGCTCCAGGTGCTGCCGAGACATGCCTAGGCGGGAATCGAGAAGATCGGATAGTCAAAGGCTTGATTCTAGTATCGATTCCAGCCAACGCTACCATCGGATTTGATCGTCGACACAGCACGATATACCGCCGTAGCATACCAATAAGGAAGTGCTCCTTGACAATCTTCCCCTTCACCGAAGCCATTCCAATCCAGTTTCAAGACCCGCTGCCGAAGACCTCGGAAGTCGTGATCATCGGCGGCGGCGTCATTGGCGTGACCACGGCACTGTTCCTTGCGCGACGCAACATCTCGGTGACGCTGCTGGAAAAGGGACGCATCGCCGCCGAGCAATCCTCGCGCAATTGGGGCTGGATCCGGCAGCAGGGCCGCGATGCCGACGAACTGCCGATCGTGATCGAAGCGCAGCGCCTCTGGCGGCAACTGGCGCAGGATTGCGGCGAGGACATAGGACTGAAGCAGACGGGCGTTACCTATCTTGCGCGGACGGACAAGGAGATGGCCGGTTTCGCGAAATTCCTGAAGATCGCCCAGGCTCATGGCGTCGACACGCGTCTCCTCGACCAGGGTGAGGTGGCAAGCCTGATCCCGGCCATGTCGCTACCGTTCAAAGGCGCCATGACCACCCCATCGGACATGCGCGCCGAGCCTTGGGTTGCCGTGCCCGCGATCGCTCGCCTGGCCGCCCGGCAAGGCGTCACGATCATCGAGAATTGCGCGGCACGTATGCTCGACATCTCGGCCGGCCGGATCAGCGGCGTCTGGACCGAGCGCGGCCACATCGCCACCTCGAGCGTCCTCGTCGCCAGCGGCGCCTGGACATCGCTCTTCCTGCGCGCGCACGGCATCTCGATCCCGCAGCTCAGCGTCAGGGCGACCGTCGCCGCGACAGCGCCGATGGCGGAAATCCACGCCGGTGCCGCCGCGGACGAACGCATCGCTTTCCGGCGCAGGCAGGATGGCGGGTACACGCTCGCATCGGGAGGCAGCAACCAACTCTACATAGGGCCGGACGCATTTCGCCATGCGGGCAAATATGTCAGCGCCCTGATGGCCAATCCCTTTGGCACACGCTACCTGCCGGCCGCGCCGCGCGGATATCCGGACGCCTGGTCAACCCCGCGAAGATGGGACGCTGACAAGGAAACCCCGTTCGAATGGATGCGCGTCCTCAATCCCGCTCCGGAGGCCTCGGCGCTCCGCGCCATCGACAGCGGGTTCAGGGAGCTTTTCCCGCAGTTCAAGACAGTGCCGATCAGGGCGAGCTGGGCCGGCATGATCGATGCGATGCCGGATGTCGTGCCTATCGTCGATCGCGCCGCTGCGATCCCGGGCCTCGTTGTCGCGACCGGGATGAGTGGCCACGGCTTCGGCATAGGACCCGGAATGGGCCGCATCCTGTCCGATTTGATCCAGGGCAACGAGACCGGGCACAATCTCCACAGGTTCCGTCAATCCCGTTTCAGCGACGGCAGCCCGATCCGATTGGGACCGTCGCTGTAAGCGTTCAGCCGCCCGCCGGCTCGTCGGCTCTAACCTTGAAGGGGGCCGGACGCAGGGTTCAGGTGCCGCATGCCCGAGCGTACACCTCGATGCTTTGCTGGACGTGATCGATCGCGATGTCCTCGCCGTCGCAGGCGCGGTCGGCCCAAGCGAGCGCCGAAGGCAGGTGCTGGAGAAACAGCGTCACCGGCACCTTCCGGCCCTTTAACGTATCGAAGAGTCGGTCGCATGCGGCACGGGCTTGCGGGGTCGCCCAATAGTATCGGATGCGATCGGAATAGGAGTAGTGGCGCAGTGTCCGCTTGTCGGCATCGCTGCCGTGATAGTGGCTTGCCCAGTTCTTGGGGGCGCCGAGCATCAGCTCTTCCAGGGCGTGGTAAAGCGGCCGCTCGCCATAGAAGGGCACCAGATCGGAAGCGATCAGGTCGAGCGCGTACAGCGCCTCGCGCAGTTTGAAGGTCAGCTCGGGGCCGACCTTGAGGATGGCGAAGCCGTCCTCGACGAGTTCACGCAACGGCCTCTCGCCCTGATAATCGGTCGAATGGGCTTCGAAAACGAGCGATGGCAATCTGTTCAGCGTTGCCGCCAGATCACGGGCCTTCGCCCGATCGTAGAAAATCACATTCTGGTTGCCGAACTCCACGCCCGGCTGCACCACAAGCCCGATGACGCGGGAAAACGCGCTTTCAAGCCCGGCGGCCTGGAATGCTTTGGCGTGAATGGCATATGTTTGGCGAGCCGCCTCCGGACTGGTCGGGGTGATCGCATCCAATGCGTGATCGGCGCCGCCGGGCGGTGGCACTTCCGTGCCGATGATGTAGACCGGGCTTGCCTTGCTGCTCTGCGCTGCCGCCTGTTCCGCGACGCCCGCCAGCTTGGCGGCGCGCTCGGCCACCGTGTGGTCGTCGAGCGCCGCCGGTTCACCCGCGCAACCCATCGAGGCATCGAGGTGGATCTTGCGGAAGCCGGCGCGGACATAAGCATCGACCATGGTCCCGGCCTGTGCCATCGCCTCTTCGGCGGGCCGGTCCTTCCAGGGACTAGGGCCGAGATGATCCCCGCCAAGCACGATCAGCTCTTTCGGGCATTGCTCGGCTGCCGCGAGTGCGTCCACCATCGCCGCGAAATCGGCCGGCGTCATGCCCGTATAACCGCCCAGATGATTGACCTGGTTGCACGTCGCCTCGATCAGGACGGTGGTGCCGGTTTCCCGGCCATGGCGCAGTGCAGCTTTCAGCACCAACGGGTGTGCCGAACACACCGAGGTCACCCCGATCTTCTTTCGTTCCCTGTACAGGGCCGGCAAATCTTCGATCGCCACACGCATCAGCTTCTTCTCGCCGTTCTTGCCATGAAATCTTCCAGTTCGGCACGCGTGCCGGCTCCCTCCATGGGGCCGAGGCGTGTGACGTTGCGCGCTCCTGCCGCGTTGGCGAATTCGAGCGCCGTCTGCAGCGGCATGCCCAGCCGCCGGCATGCGACATAGGCTCCCCCGAAACAGTCGCCGGCGCCCGTGGGGTCCGTTTCCTCGACGATGAGGCCGGGGCAATCGGCGCGGGCGCCTGTGCGTTGACGGGCCGACGCGCCATGTTCGCCGCGCTTGACGGCGATCTCCTGGACCCCTCGTCTGAACAGCGCCTCGATCGCGCGTTCCTCGCCGTCCATGCCTGCGGCCAGGAACAATTCGTTGCCCGAGGGTAGCAGCAGGTCCGCCTTGTCCACCAGGCTTGCGAATTTCTCCTCGGTCTGGCCGTGCGCCAGCAATTCCTTGCGCAGGTTCGGATCGAGCGACATGGTGCCGCCGCGTGCCTTGATCAAGGGGATCGCGCGCTCGGTGATCGCCCAGGCGGCGGGGCTTGCGAACACCGTTCCCATGACGTGGATATGCCCGCAATGCGCGATCAGCGCCTCGACCTGCGGCGTCCATTCCAGCCGGGCGGCGGCGGATTTGGCGATGTTGTAGACGAAATCGCGGCTTCCATCCTCGCGGTAGCGAACAAAGGCGCTGCCCGTCGGATGATCCGGGGAAACAGCGATGGCGGAAATGTCTACGCCGTCTCGCTTCAGGCGCTCGATGTTGACGAAGCCGAAATCATCGTCGCCGACCACGCCCACCATCGCGGCCGCTCCGCCCATACGCGCGCATTGATCGATGAAGATGGCGGGCGCGCCGCTCGGAAAGGGACCAATGAGGTCGATAGGTTCCCGAAAGCCGGTGCCGGTCTCCCTTGCGACGATCTCTACCAGGATTTCTCCAATCGTCACGGTTGGCCCGAGCGAGTCCGGTGCCAGCGTTTTGGGGGTGTCGTTCATCAAGCGTCTAATCCTGGGGTGTGGTGTCGTTTGCGGTCCACGAGGCCGAGGCGCAAGGGGATTCTTACCGGATCGATGTGAATCGACTAGATGCCATCGCAATCGGGGAGGGCCGGACGTAGCCCCTCAGGCAGGATCCGACTTCGTGCCACCAGGATATCTCCATAGAGCCGTTAAGCTTCGCGCAATCTATGCGGTCTATCCTTGCTTGCAGATTGTCGAGGGAACATGAAACGCAAGCCGCTTCTGCTTTTTGCCTTCCCATTTCTCATTCTTTCGATCCTGGCAGGGGAGCGCGTGGCGACCTTCTTGCTGGGAACCTATCCAGCCAGCCCCACCGCATGGTGGATATGGCTTGAACTGCGCCCTCTGTCGACGATGCTCTGGCAGCAGGTCAATCTCTGGCTGGGCGGCTCCATGGCTGTCGACGCCGCCATCCTTGCCGCGGTATCGATCGTCTGCTGGATGGCGTGCCACACCAAAAGGTCGGCATTCCCGTTCCTCGCCAACCACGTCGCCTTGATTCTCGCCGGGCTGATGATCGCCGTCGGCACCCACTCTGAAACGGCGAGCACGATCGCGGCGTTCACGTCGCCCAGGGGTCTTCCGTACTCGCTGGCTATCGATTTCACCTTGAAGAACAGCCTGGTGCTGCTTCTGGGCACCGTGGCCTGTGCCTACTGCCACATCGCTTTCCTGGCTGAAGCGCGCGATCGGTCCGTGCGGGCCATCCGCATCCTGGCCCTTCAGCGCGATCTCTGAACCGCTCGCATCCTGCCCGGATCCAGCACGTCAGGTCTAATGCATGTCGCCCAAAAGTGACCTCGGTTTTGGGAAAACGACATGCATAAAAACAAAGACCTAAAGCGCGTCGCCTGAATCCGTTCAAACGCGACGCGCTTTAGTTGTTGATCCTGCGGTAATAGACCTTGCCGTCAGGCTGCTGGATGCGCTGGTAGTTGGAGCTTGGGGCAGGGGGCGATGCCGGTGCAGTGCTCTTCCTCGGCGCACGCGGTGCTTCGATGACGCCGGGTTCGCTCGCGCTCTCGCCGTCGAGAGCTTCGGGCGCTTGCGCCAGCGTGCTGGTGGTGATCTCGGACGGTTCGGCCGCACTCGACACGGCCTCGCCGCCGGCAACCGGCACATTCTGCCCCAAACGGGCAATGTTGCCATTGATCTCGTTGAAGCTGCCTTGCAGTTGGCTGTCCAGTTTCTCGAACCGGCTCTGGAAGCCGTTGTTGACCGTGTCGAGCCTAGCCGCGATCCGCTGTTCGAAAGCTCCGAGCTGCTCCAGCCGCGCTTCGACGAAACGCAGGTCGCTTATGCCCCGATAGAGATAGACCGCAGCCGCCATGTTGATCGCGGTGATCAGCAGGGCGCCGCTGGCGAGGACGATGCCGATTGTCCTTGGGTTGCCGGGTTTCTCGGTGGCGCGCTGTTCGCGCTGTTCCTGGTTTCCGATGTCGATCGCCGGCATGTCCGGTTCGCTGATCGTCGTCATTGGACCACCACCTTTGCGCCGACCGCGACGCGCTTGAAAAGATCGATCACATCCGTGTTGGTAAGACGAAAACAGCCCGACGTTCCGTCGAAGCCGACACCCGACGGATCGTTGGTGCCATGTATCCGGTAGAGCGTGTCGCGCCCGTCCCGAGACAGATAGAGCGCCCTTGCGCCGAGCGGATTGTAGGGGCCGGCGGGCACCATTTTTGGCAGCTCCGGCTGGCGGGCCCGCATTTCCTGTGGCGGGCGCCACTCCGGCCATTCGGTCTTCGCCCCCACCTTGACGACGCCCGTCCAGCCAAACCCGTCGCGCCCGACGCTGATCTGGTAGCGCAGCGCCTGGCCCTGGCGGGTCACCAGGTAAAGCGCCTTCTCGTCCTTGCGGATGATGATCGTTCCCGGCTGCTCGGCGGTTGCGAAGGCAACAGCCTTGCGCAGGCTAGGCCCCATCGCCGGCAGCGGCGGCCGTTCCGAAAGCGCCGATCGCGCTTCGGCGAAGTCCTGGACGGACAGCGCCAGCGCCACGCCGAGCACGCAGGCGCCGGCCAGCCGCCCAGCGATCCGGTATCTCGCGATCCGATATCTATCGGGCAGCGTCATCGAGCCGCTCTTTGAACATCCGCTTCAAATCCTTGTTGAAGCGCGCCCGCCCATCCACTTCGGAAGGCGGGATGGCCCTGTTCAGCGCATCGCTCAGAAGCGCGTTGTCCAGCGCGACCGACTTGATGTGCGGCGCCTTGAATATCTTCTCGAGCTCGCTGCGCGAAAAATGGTTCCCGAACCATTTGCGCTTGTGCTTGTTGGCGACCAGCGTGATGTTGACCGCGTTGCCGCGCAGCTCGCGGATCTTCTTGTAGAGCCGCTTGCCTTGCCGCAGCGAAGCGACATTGAGTTCGAAGACGATGAAGATCTCGTCGCTCGTCGACAGCACGGAATTGTGCCAGGGCGTTTCCAGATTGGGCAGGTCGATGACGATGTCGTCGAAGCGGTAGGCGACGAGGTCCAGAAGCCGGAAGACGAAATCGCTGCCATGCGGCTCGAACGGCAGTTGCGGCCGCTCGAACGCGTAGAGGGTGAGGCCGGACGGACGCGACAGCTTGATCACATCCATCAGCTCGACATCGAGCCGTTCCGGCTGGCCGATGATGCCGGCAAGATCGAACTGGTTGAACAAATTGAGATAAGCGCCGCAATTGGCGCTCTGGAAATCGAGATCGACCAGGCAGGTGGACGCCGCGCGCTCCGCCGATTTCGAAGCCAGGAATTCGGCCGCCGACAGCGCCAGCGTCGTGGCACCGGCGCCGCCGCTGGCACCGATGAAGGTGATGATCCGGCTTTTCGTGCCCTGGTTGCCGGTGTCATGGAAGGTCACCGCGTTGAGCAGCTCCTTGCCGTCGAGCGGCTTGTGCAGCCAGTCCGAAGCGTTCATGCGCACCAGCACGCGCGTCTGTTCTGAGGTCAGCTCGTCGGAAACCGCAATCAGCGGCACGCTCGCCCACAGCGCACGCGCCTCGACGATGCCCGGCCTGCCGAGCAATTCGCCATTGCCGAGATCGAGGATGACGATGCCCGGGCGCGTATCCGCAGGCGGCCCTTTGAGGAAGTCACCCGTCTCGGAAATCCTGACATCATAGATCGCTAGCGCATCGAGCCGTGTCGCCACATCGCGCTTGAACTGCGGATCCGACGAGAACAGCGCCACCTGCTTGCGCTTGGTCGGCGTAACCTTGGTGTTGATGGCGTTCATGGAAAGGTGCTCTTCATGTCTTCGCCCGTGACCGTGCTCAGCATGGAGGGCATTGTGATGGTTCCGAACCCGAGAAAACCGGCCAGAAAGAAGAACTGGAACGGATGTTTTTCAATGCTGACGGTGATCGTTGGTACCGGCCCATTGGGGCGCGTCCAGTAGCCGAGGCCGGACGCCTGATACTGAATCTGGACCTCGGATTTCAGAAGGGTCGGCAGGAATGTCAGCATTCCCGGCCGGTTGCTGCTGCCGCTAAAGATGAAGTCGAAAGCGGCCTGGTTCACAGTGAGGTTTTGGCATGTGGCGCCTGTTCCACAGGTGCAAGATACAGCTCCGGCGGCATCGGCCGTACAGATATAGCTGTAAATGTTGGCTGGAACCGCCTTTCCCACATCCAGTGAGTCGCTGGGGGTTTTTGCTTCGAGCAGAAGTCCGCTGGCGATCGGAGCGGAAATCTGCGCCAGCCTGGCGCCGGCCTGCACCGCTTTGTTGCCGGCATTCCATTGGTAGAAGGCGTAGCCAAAGTCGACGAAACCGAGCAGCAGAGTCAGCAGCACGGGCATTGCAATGGCCGCCTCCACCATTGTCGCGCCGGATTGGTTTCTCCAGAACGTGCCGTGCGAGATCACCATCCGAAGACACGCTCCTGATGGAACACAGTGAGCGTAAGATCAGCAAAGCCAAGATAAGACCAGAGACCCAGAGTAGGATATGGATATGACGTTTTGACCTGCACGACAATGACGGTGCCGGTGCTGCTGAGATAGAGCTGGGTACCGGTCGTGGCATCGGTCGCCTGGAGCGATTGTGCCTTGGTGATGGAGACTTGAGCCGCGGTCCACCCGGTAACCCTCTGGCTACCGTTTGTGACGGCCCCGTTCACTGCGAGGTTTGTTGCCAAAGCTGAACAGGTGTCCCAATCACTGCTGCAGCGCGCCATATAGCGAGCGGCATCCTCGACGCCAGCTTCGAGAAGCAGGCGCGTGTTGAAGATGTTCGAGAACTCGAAGACACCCGCTGCCAGCAGCAACACGAATGGCGTGACGATCGCTATCTCGACCAAGGCAGCGCCTTGTTCGTCATGATGGAACCGCTGGAGGAACTGCCTCAGTTTGATGAACATGGCGCTACCGGTACAATTGCGCTTCGTTGCGCTGCAGCTTCTTCAGCGTGTTTTGGCCGGCGACAGTGCTGATATCCTCGATCTCGCCATAGATATCGGCGGTGGACGCCCCACCCGCCGGCTCTGTCAGGAACACACTCGCGAAAGCCTGCACGGGTAAGGTCTGTCCGCCGCCATGAACATTGTTGGCCGTACAGTCGACGATCGCTACATAAAGTAGACGCCTGTCAGCGGTCTGCGTCGTCGCATTGCACGCCGGCGCGGTCTGTTCGAATGTGCTCTTAAGATCCGCTTTGTGCTGAATTTCGTAGTTGTAGACACAATATCGGCTGGGGCTTGCGCCACATGCAGTTTTCACACCGGTGCCATCGTCCTTGGGCCAGTTCGTGTCCCAATAGCCCGGACTTGTTTTCGTGCCCATGAAATTCCAGTTGCCGTCGCCAAGACTTCCAGCGTTTGAACATGTGGTCGCGAAACAATTGTCTCGGGGCACCGCCATAAAATTCTTGACCTGCCCGGTACTGGGGGCTGTGTAACTGCAATTGTTCTTGCCTGCGTTTTGGACGTCCATGCCTTTTCTGACATTCGGCGCAGGCGGGTTGATGGCCGGATCGGTCTTGTAGGGGCCACCATTGTCGTAAATGTCGAAGCGCGTATTGATGCCTTTATCGACCGGAGGAATGTTGCCCGGACGGGTGGTCACCCCACTCTGGTCGTAGCAGGCGGGCGGATTGGTGACAGCGAACATTTCGGTAATCGCAGCCGTATTCTTGTCGCCCTCGGGTGACGACAGGAACCCGTAATTGCCCGGACCGTATTGGGCGCTGTTGCCGCCTGTCTGCTCTTTCAGCCAGATCATCGGCTTCTTTGTTCCTGCTACGGCCGCCTGCAGATCGCTCAGGGACGTCGCGCTATTGGTGAAAGGATTGCAGATGAACATCGGTGTGAACTGACACAACGCGTTGGTGAATCCCGCAACCGCTTGTGGCCGAATGTCCATCTTTTCCGTGCTGCCGACGAGGCTGGCTGGAAAAATCGTCGCGAAGGCGCCCGCGCCGTCCGTCGCGCCTGACGCGTTCACGGTCACTTCGGCAAACCTGACAACCTTGGGATCGGTGCTGGCCCAGTTCTTGGCGTTGGAGTCGACACCTGCGGCAGTCAGCGTGATGTCATCGCTCGCCGGTATCCCGGTCAGATACGTGACCGTTACGTCAGCCAAGACGATTGGGTGATCACCTGATGTCGAAAACAGCGTATTGTTTGCCACGAGGCTGGTGACGGCCCGGTTGGCCCGGGTGATCGCATCCGAATTGCCGTCGAGTTCCGCCGCGGCAGCAAGCGCCATCGCGTCAACACCCTTCTGCAGATCGTTATGGAGCCCGTTGACTCGGCTCATATCGATGGCCAGCAGCGAAAAGCCGATAAGCACGGGCAGCATGATGGCCACCAGGATCATCGCTACGCCGCGTTGATCGTTCCAGAAGGCTCGAATGGTCCCCAACATGACCCTGCTCTCTGCTTTCCTGCGCCAGGGCCCCTCGCATGCCCGGCGCCCTCCGCATCCTTCCATTCAGTTCACTGTGTCACACCCGACCCGCCGACATTGACCGTGATCGCCGGCGGCGGCGGCGGTGGCGGCGGAAATTTGTAGCTGTGGGCAACAGCGGCAGCACGCGCGCCGTCGCCTTCGATATGTGTGTTCCGGGACGCCGGGTTGAGCGGGTCGACCGTCTGCAGCATCGAATTGAATTTCTGCGTGTCGCCGGCCGCCAAGGTCACCGTATCGTAATGGTTCAGATAATCCGCGGCGCAGCCTGTCAGCAGGCCAGTGCCCAGAATGAGGATCAAGGCGCTATTTCTTGACATAGAGCATCTTGTCCTTCGATTTGAAGTCGAGCATGTGGCCATAGGGACCGGTGACGCCGTCGCCCGTTTCATATTTTCGGATCATGTCCTTGTTCACTTCGAGCTGACCGAGCACGAAGAATTCCGGATCGTTGGCGGGCCGTGTCTTGTCGAACGGCGTCGCCAGTTGTTCGCCGGGCTTCACCGGCCGCACGATGTGCGGCGTGACGATGACCACCAGCTCGGTCTCTTCCTTCTGGTTGCTCGAATTGCGGAACAGCGTCCCGATAATTGGTACCTGGCCGAGCCACGGCACCTGGTTCTGCAGCTTGGTGGTCTTGCTGGACAGCAGCCCGCCGACCGCGAAGCTCTGGCCGTCGCGCAGTTCGACCACGGTTTCCAGCTTGCGGTTGGTGAAGATCGGATCGCCGGCCGTGGTGAAGCCGGTCAGGTCGCTGACCTCCGGCGCCAGCTGGATGTGGATCTTGTCGTCGGCGAGCACGATAGGCGTAAAATTCAGATTGACGCCGAATTGCTTGTACTCGACCTGGACCTCGCCATCCTTGGTGACACTGCGGACCGGCACCTGGCCGCCGGCGTTGAAGCTGGCCGGCTCGCCTGAAAGCGTGGTCAGGTTAGGCTCGGCCAATGTGCGCACTACCCCCTTGGCCTCGAGGGCTTCGATGATTAGGTCGACCTTGATGTTGCTGTCGATCACCTGGGTGATCAGTGCTGCAAAGGGATTGGATTTCGACAGCAGACCCGTCACCAGGGTTCCTGGATCTGCTCCGGGTGGAGTGGTAGCTGCGATGCCCGTTCCAAAAGAGGTTGCATTGCTGCCTCTACCACGGAACGACACGCCGAGGTCGCGGCCGGCATTGCGCTTGGCTTCCAGCACGCGCACTTCCAGATTGACCTGCTGGCTGTCATCCACGGTGACTGAATTGATGATGGCGTCGGGACCATATTGCTGCGCCACCTGCATGATGGCCTCCAGCGTGGCGCCGTCCTTGACATGGCCGCCAAGCCTGACCCTGCCGTTGACCGAGCCGATTTCGATGCGCGATCTCGGCGACACCTGGCGGATGGCCGCCGCCATGTCGCTGACGTCGACCCCGACCTCGATCTGGAGGGCGCCGAGCGAGCGCTTCTCAGGCGAGAACAGATTGACCGTGGTGGTGCCAGCGCCCTTGCCGATGACATAAAGCGTGCGGTCGGTCATTGGCTGGGCATCGGCGATCTTCTCGTCGCCGACGACGATGTCACCCAGATTGGCACTCACCTGGACGGTAACCGATTGCGACATCGGCAGGAAGATACGATGAACGCTGGGGGTCGATACATCGATGAAGCGGTCGGCCGCATCGGCCGCCAGGCTCGACAGCAACAGCGCTGCCAGACAAGGCAACGCGGCCGCCACCGCCATCCTCAACCAAGACCCCTGCATCCCCGTCTCCCCAATCGCTGCCGGTGGCAGCCCCGTTTTATTAGCCGCACCTTATCATGGTTGTCGCGGCACGTCATATGTCTCGAGTTTTACACCCCGAAAAACGCCGACGGTCGCCCGTGCCGGCGGCTCGGGGGTCACGTATTTGACCACTTCCTTGACGACTTCCCGGACTTCGGGTGCAGACACCACGGCCGGGGCCGGCTTAACCTTGCTTAGATCGTCGAGCTTGCTTCCCACTCGCTCCACGGCCTGGGCGAGGCCGGCGATCTTGTCGTCCGCGCGTTTGCGCTCGGCTGCAGCTTCGGCTTCCGCCGCTGCCTTCTTGTCGAGTTCCGCCTGCCTGGCGGCGACATCGGCCGGCGTTTCGCCGGTCAGGTCGGAAAGCGTCACCCGTTCGGTTGTCTCGCCCTTGCTGGCTGCGGCCTGGCGAAGCGCCAGTGACAATTGGCCGGCGCCGGCTGCCAGGGTCAGCTTCTGCGCATCCTTGGTGCTGGCCTCGAGCGTCACCGATTTGACGACGGTCGGGCTGTCCTTGCTCACATCGGCAACCTGGTCGACGGCAAGCACCTTCATGCTCTGCAGCAGCACGTCGACGAAACTCTTGTCGGCGCCATCGCCGCCGCGCTCGGTTCGCGTCAGCAAGACATCGACCCGGTCGCCCGGGAAAACAAAGCCGGCGACGCCGAGCACGTCATTGACGCGGATGGAAACGGCCTTCATGCCTTCGCCAAGCACCGCCGAAAGCGTGGCGCGCTGGCCGGGGCCGGTGATCTTGGTGGCGAGGACAGGTTCGTTGACGCCGATCGCCTGCAGCGCCTGCTTGCTGCCTCCGCCCGCCGGAAGGTCTTTCGTCAAGAGTTCTTCCGTCGTCTTGAAAGCGCCGTCCGGAATCGCGCCCGCCGGCCATGCGACCTCACGCAGTTTGTCGGCGGACAGCGTGTCGCCGAACTTTAACGCCACCGCTGCCACCACGACCGTATCGCGTGGCACGTCGTCCGTTCGCGCCATGGCATTGCGCTGGCTGGCCAGCCAGATATTGGCGAGCACCACCGCCAGCACGCCGAACACGCCGGCGAGAACGATCATGATAAGTGTATTGACACGCATCTTCCCACCCCACCATCGCCCGCCGGGCGAATGTCAGCCCCTTCAAAGCGCATAATCCTGGGCCGAAATCGAGCGATTCCGGCCCAGAAAATTCTTAGCAAGTGCCGCCGGCACCGCCAGTGCTGGATAAACCCTTGGTGTTCAAGTTCGCGCAAAGGCCGGTGAACTGACTGCCGACCCATCCGCCGATGGCAATAACCGCGACGATCGATGCCGCGGCAATGATGCCGATCAGGATCGAGTATTCCACCATGGCAGCGCCGTTCTCATCGTCGTGGAACTGCCCGGCTACGTCGATAAGCCACTTCATGCCCATCACTCCCTGGCCATTCCGGCCTTTCTTGATCAACTAGGCGTGGCGCAAGTGCCGGTGCCAGTGCCAGCAGCGTCGAGACCCTTGCCGGAGATCTTCGCGCAAAGGCCGGTGAACTGGCTGCCGACCCATCCGCCGATAGCGATAACCGCCACGATCGATGCTGCGGCAATGATGCCGATCAGGATTGAGTATTCGACCATGGCAGCGCCGTTTTCATCGTCGCGGAACTGCCGGGTCATCGTCATGAGCTTCTTCATGTCAATTTCTCCCTTTGGAGGTTTGAACCCGACGAGACAGAGCAAAGGATGAAATCCATACCCAAGCATCCCCCGTCATCTCGATCCTAGGTCCCGAGAAAACGCAGAGTCAAACGAGATTAAGAGTTCCTTAACTTTCATGTACCTGATTCGGCAAGAAGATTACAAATTCGATTGTTCCCAAGGGATTGATTCTTTTGATTTTTCAATCGCCCTTAACCATTCGTTCACAATTCAGCCGCTGATGTGGCGGAATTAGGGAAGCATTAGCTATAACGCATATTCCTTTATATCTAAGGGCTTAAGCGGGCATTCCCCCGGTTTTCGCGCCAAAAAACGGATGAGCCCGAAAACCACGGGCAATTGGGAAATTTCGGACGCCAGCCTGCATTAAATAAACAATGGATTTCGGGCTCTTGCTCTTAACTATGTCGAAAGTATTGGCTGTGCGTAGGGCGTTCAGGCGCTTGTGCCCCCGTTGGTTAACGTTTAGTTTCCGCTAATACGCATCCAAGGGGAGTATAAGCGATTATGCTGGGGCGGTTCATCAAGGGGCCAGGCGATCCGAAGGTCGAGGCAAGAGCCGAGCCGACCGCGGCGCTGGCTGTTGTCCCAGCACCATCTCCCGTAGCCGAAATCGAATCCTATGGTGACGATTTCCTGACGCTCAAGGTCGAGCTTCATCGCCACCTTATCGATCGCTTCAATCTGACTGCTCTTGAAATAGCCTCCAAGGATGAGATCCTGGTTGAGATCCGGCCGATCGTGCGCGAGTTCGTTCGCGCTCGTGCGGTGCCGCTGAATGCCCGCGAACTCGATCTGCTGACCAGCGACACGGCTGACGAGATGCTGGGTCTCGGGCCGATCGAGCCGCTGCTCAAGGACGAATCCATTACGGATATCCTGATCAACACCCACAAGCGCGTTTTCATAGAGCGGCGTGGCATCGTCGAAGAAACGCCGATCCGGTTTCGGGATGAGGCGCATCTGCTGCGTGTCATCAACAAGATCGTTTCGGCTATTGGCAGGCGTGTCGATGAATCGTCGCCGATGGTCGACGCGCGGTTGGAAGACGGTTCGCGCGTCAACATCGCGGTGCGGCCGGTCTCGGTCGACGGCCCGCTGGTGTCGATCCGCAAATTCTCGAAAAATCCCTATTCGCTCGAGCGTTTGATGGCATTCAATTCGATCCGTCCGCCCATGATCGAATTGCTGCGGATCGCCGTGCAGGCTCGCAAGTCGATCCTTGTTTCGGGCGGCACCGGCAGCGGCAAGACCACCTTGCTCAATGCGCTGTCGAGCTACATACCCTCCAAGGAGCGCCTGATTACCATCGAGGATGCGGCGGAGCTGCAATTGCAGCAGCCACATGTCGGGCGGCTGGAAACGCGTCCGCCCAATGTCGAGGGCAAGGGCGAGGTGCGCCAGCGCGAATTGCTGAAAAACGCCTTGCGCATGCGGCCGGACCGCATCATCGTCGGCGAGGTGCGCGGCGAGGAAGCCTTCGACATGCTGCAAGCGATGAACACGGGCCACGAAGGCTCGATGACCACCATCCACGCCAACACGCCGCGCGATGCGATCTCGCGGCTGGAACAGATGGTCGGCATGGCGGGCATGCCGATGACGCATGATTCAATCCGGGCGCAGATCGCATCCGCCATCGACATCATCGTCCAGACACAGCGTCTTTCGGACGGAGGCCGGCGTGTCACCTCCATATCGGAAATCACCGGGATGGAGGGCAATGTCGTCCAGCTTCAGGAAATCTATCATTTCGTCCGCCGAGAGGTCACAGCCGAAGGCAAAGTCGTCGGAGATTTTCGCGCAACCGGTGTCCGTCCGCGCTTCGCTCAGGAGGCGGCGACGCTCGGGCATCATTTTGCCAAGGATGCCTTCAACCCGCAGGTTGCCCTCTGATGCCGACGGGTCAAGCTCTGCTGTACTTCATCTACATGCTCGCGGCGGCCTCGGTCATTCTCGCCGGAGAGGCACTATATCTTTCGTTTGCCGGTCGCCGGTCGCGGATGGGCGTGATCAACCATCGGCTGAGGCGGCTGGCTGACGAAGCGCCAGCTGAACAGACCCTGCAAGGGTTGCTGCGCGAACGTGGGCTGACGGAGTCGGGTGATTTTCTATTTGGCATGATCTGGCTGAACAGGCTCTATACTCAGTCCGGTATTACTGGAAACCCGATATTTTTCGCTGCGACGTTTCTCAGCGCTGGACTGGCACTTGCGTTGCTGATGTCGATCTTGTTGCACTTCTCTGCCTTGGCGTCGCTCATCGTTTTTCTGGTAGTCGGATTCGGCCTGCCGCTTTTGGTTCTCCGCCGCGCCCGCAACAAACGAATTCTGAAATTTGCAAGACAGCTCCCGGATGCGCTGGACATGATCGTCCGTTCGTTGCGAGCCGGCCATCCGGCTTCGGTGGCGGTCGGGCTCGTAGCGCGGGAAATGCCGGATCCGCTCGGCACCGAGTTCGGCATTGTCTCCGATGAAATCACCTTTGGTCTGAGCATAGAGCAGGCCGTGCGAAAGCTTTCGCAGCGTGTCGGCTTCGAGGGCCTTCATCTGTTGTCGGTGGCGCTGTCGATCCAGTCCAAGACGGGCGGCAATCTTACCGGGATCCTGGCCAATCTCTCCGTGGTGCTGCGCGATAGGCAGAAACTCAGGATGAAGATTCGCGCGCTTTCGGGGGAGGGTCGTGTGTCGGCATGGATCATCTCACTGTTTCCGGTGGTTATGTTCCTGATCCTTCTGCTGCTCGCCCCGTCCTACTACGGCTCCGTCTGGGGCAGTCCGATTATCTTGCCAGTGTTCACGATTTTCGGGCTGTGGGCGCTATTGGGCGACTTTATCATGTACCGCATGGTCAATTTCGATTTCTGACGGGAGCGAAGCAAAAACTTGTTTTCGAACATCCAGGATCTGAGCGTTTTGATCTCTGTTGCCGTCTTTGTGGCGGCGGTTGCGTTGTTCTTGTTCGGCGCGCTTGTCTTCTTGCCGGCGTTGCAGACGCGGACGCTGGTCGCGCAGAGCCTGATGGCGGAAGGGATTGCCGATCGCCGTTCGCTCGCCGGACAGGAATTGCTTGCAAAAATTGCCGCGCAGCGGCCGGTCGACGCCTATTTCCGGTCGATGGAGAAGGAGCGGGACGAACCAAATGCGCTTGAGGCGAAGCTGTTTCGAGCCGGCTTCTATCAGGCCAGCGCTCCGCTCATTTACACCTTGTCGCGGCTTGGTGGCGTCTGTGTAGGCTTTCTGGCTGCCTATGCGCTCTTGTCGCGAGTGCTCCCACCTCAATTGCCCGGTTTCGTGGGTTTTGCCGGCTCCGCTCTGTTCGGGCTCGCGTGCATCGTGGTTCCCGCCATCCTGCTCGATCGCTTCGAGAATGCGCAGAAGGAGATCTATCGCCGCGCCTTTCCCGATTTCATGGATATGATGATCACCTGTGCGGACGCGGGCATGAGCCTGGAGGCAGCGGTGGAGCGTGTCAGCAGCGAACTGGCAGGCACTCATAAATGGCTCGGCATCCAACTCGCGATCATGAATCTGCAGTTGCGTGCCGGCAAGCCGTTGCGCGAGGCGTTGCGCGACCTCGCCGACCGAATCGGGCTTGACGAAGCGCGGGCTTTGGCCGTGCTGTTTCGGCAGTCGGAAGAGCTCGGTACCAGCCTGACCGACGCTTTGCGTGTTTACAGCGAAGAGATGCGCGGACAGAGAATACTTCACGCCGAGGAGCGCGCTAACTCTCTGCCGGTGAAGATGATGATTCCGTTGGGCTTATGCATCTTCCCGGTGGTGATGATGGTGATCATGCTGCCTGTCATTATCCGAATGAAGGGCATTTTCTTTTAGTTGCGTGTATGATCTGATTCTAATATGAGGTCCGAGACCCTTGGGGGAATCTGTATGAAGAGGGCTATCGCGGCGGCGGCCTGTCTGTTGTTGGCAGTGCTTGCCGGCTGCCAGACGGCGGACCCCACCGATGGTGTCGTTCGCACCAACGAGCCGTCAAAAGGCGATGTGACGTCTTTTGGCGATGCTTTCGACGGGCTGAAGACGGTCAGCGATGTTGAATATTATGCCTCGGACCAGGCCGTTGCCGAAGCCAAGAACCAGTTCCGTGCCGAGAATTACGGCAATGCCGGCGCGCTGTTCTTCAAGGCCACGCAACTGGCGCCCAATGATGGTGGCGCCTGGATGGGATTGGCCGCTTGCACCGACCGGATTCACCGCTTCGACCTTTCCGACCGCGCCTATGCCAGGGCCTTCAAGCTGGTTGGCGCATCGCCCGAATATTACAACAATGTCGGCTATTCCTATTTGCTGCGTGGCAAGCTGCAGGATGCACGCTCGAATTTCCTCAAGGCTTATGAACTGGCGCCCAACGATCCGACAGTAGCCAACAATCTGAAGCTTCTGTCGTCGAGCGTGCAGAACATCGAGCGCTAGCATGCTGATTGTCGAAGCGCTGCTGCTGAAGGCTCTCGCCATCCCTCTGCTTGCCAGGATCGCATGGCTCGACTTCACGACGCAGAAGATTGCCAATCGCGATGTGCTGCTGCTGCTGTGCCTGGGCATGGGATCGCTGTTGTTGCTGCTGCTCAGATCCGGGTCCTGGTGGGACATGGGCTTGAGCGCGGTTGCTGGCCTCGTGCTGTTTCTTGCCTTGTTCCCGTTCTGGATATTACGCAAGATCGGCGCCGGCGACGTCAAGCTGATGGCGGTCGTCCCTTTCCTGACCGGCGGAACCGATCTCGTCGTGTTTTCCATGCTGCTGCTCGTTTTCGCCCTTGTCACTGCAATGGCCATGAAAAATCCGTTCCTGCTGCCCGCAGGCGCCTTCCGCGTCTATGTTCAGCATCTCGACCGGAAAGGCGTTGTGCCGTTCGGCGTGCCAATCTCGGTCGCGGCGATCTGTACGGTAACGTTCGTGATCTACAAAAGTGTGGTGCTGGCGAGCAGTTCTGGGATACTGGATCAGCTTAACTGAACGGCGGCAGCCCGCGCGCCGAACGGGAGCATTGGCCCCCAGGCGGGACTCATGGGCAACATCGACCAGAAAGCGAACGTCGCGCTGTGAGGGCTGAGCGCGATGATCAGGATGGCCGAAAGGGCAAGTGAGGTAGGTGCCAGGACGCGAAGCAGGGAAAGAAGTTTCGGCATCCGGTGATGATAGGCAGGCAAGATTAATTAAAAATGAAAGAGGCGCATGCGTTTACCCTTCGGAAATCATCTTCTTGCTGCAACATGGAAGTAGTGCTTAAATGCGGCTTGGCAGGGGGGAGGAATGTTAACCGAGGATTTTCTAGGGCGTATCGCCATCGTCTTTGTTATGACGATCCTAGCTGTATTCAGCGCGATTCCACTACTCGTCTATTTCCGCCAGGACACATCGGCAAGTTCGCTGGCCGTCGCTACCCAGGCGGCGGCGACGGTGTTTTTGCTATTGCAGGTTCTCATGACGGTCAGTCGCCTTCCACCGAAGGGAACAGCTCGAGGGATTGAACCCAGGATAACCTCAGTAGCGGGGACGTTTCTGATGTTGGTAGCAATGCTTCTGACGCCAGCGTTGGATAGCGAGGCAGCACAAGTGACGGCTCTTGGCCTCATTTTCATTGGGACGACCAGTTCGTTCGTTTGCCTTTATTGGCTAGGCCGATCATTCTCTCTCATGGCTACGGCTCGGCGTCTGGTTACCACAGGCCCATACTCGATTGTCCGCCATCCTTTGTACATCTGCGAGGCAATATTCATTATTGGAACGGTCGTCTCGCATTTTTCGATGTTGATGATGGTCATAGCTTCGCTCCAGTTTCTTTTACAGTATCGACGCGCTAAAAATGAAGAAGCCATCCTGCGGCAAACTTTCCCCGAGTATAACGACTATGCGCGGCGTGTTCCCATGCTCTTGCCTCGGTTTCTTGGTAGGACAGGTATCAATCCAAGCGGTTAATAGTCAGCATCGGGGCCCGCCCTGTTGATCTGGTCTTTGCAAATACTTCGTTTCGTTGCCGCGCTGATGGTTGTATACGTCCATGCGGCCCAGACTGCCGTTAAGGCCACTGGATCCAATGGTCTGTTGCCCCATGATTTCCAGGTGGTCGGCTACGCAGGCGTAGACATCTTCTTTGTCATATCGGGGGTGATTATTGCTAAGACGGCACCTGGTCTGACTTGGCGATCTTTTGCTTGGAGACGGTTCCGGCGCATTGTTCCGCTCTATCTACTGACCAGCATCCCGTATGCGATCGTCGCCTACAAAACCGGCTTCGGCTGGCGGGACGCGCTGGCGACGCTCCTGCTGTGGCCAGCTACCGATCAAATGACCGCGCCCGCACTGCCAGCCGCCTGGACGCTGTGCTTCGAAATGCTGTTTTACGCCGCCGCGACCATCGTTCTCATCGACCGGCGACTGCTGCCGGGACTCGTTGGCATCTTCGGCCTCGCAATGATATTTCGCTCGGCGGGTCCAGTGCTGCAGTTCCTTGGCAACCCGCTGATCATCGAGTTCGGCTTTGGCGTCGTTCTCGCCTATGCACCTAGGTGGAAATCGGCGGTGTGGTGCCTGCCGGTCGGCGCTGCGGCGATGATCGCTGTCGGGTTCATTGGTTTAGCGCCGCAAGGGGGCACGATGGAGTTCCTCGCGGGCGATAACGGCTTCCAGCGTGTGCTGGTCTATGGTCTGCCGGCGGCGATGATCGTCTTCGGCACGATGCAGATCGACGCGCAGCGGAGCGTCTGGACGGTTCTCGGTGATGCCTCCTATATGCTGTATCTGATCCACACTCTGCCGATAACGCTGCTTCTGATGGTGTGGACGGTTTTTCCGATTTCTCCAGACCTTATCATCGTGATCGGCACAGCTACGTCAGTTCTTTTCGCTTGGCGGATGTACATTCGGTTCGAGTTGCCTCTGCGCAAATTCCTGCGTCGGCATGATCCCCATCAGAAGATTGACTGCCGTCAACCTGGCTTGGCATTGCGGGATTGACGGATATGCTTCGATACTGGCTACCCGATTATATGGGCCGTTGCCGGACGCATAGCGAAACCTTGGTCACGGCGCTCGATGCCAATCGATGTTTCATTCTATCTCAGTAGAAGTGTAAAGATCTTGTCCAGAGATAAACAACCACAGGGGAAGACAATATGACACTTCACCTTTCGGCGGATGCCCCGGTTTCAGTCGCCCCGCAGAAATATCTCTTCGGTCCGTTCATCGATTTTTTCATGCTTGGTGGGAGCGCGTTCCTGCTGCTGCCAATCCTTTTCCTCGTGCCTCTTAAACACGAAGGTCTTGTGGCGGGGGTAACGCTCTTGCTCGCCAATCTGATAAACCATCCACATTTTGCCCATTCCTATCAGATTTTCTATCGCAATTTCGCGCGCAAGGTGCGGGGAGACGGATACGACAGGAATCTCCAGATCCGCTACATTTTCGCGGGCATTGTGGTTCCGCTGATCATGGGCGCTTTCTTTGCCTATGGCTCCCTAACCGGCAACGCTCGCCTGCTGGGATATGCAACCAATGCGATGGGCTTTTTCGTGGGCTGGCACTACGTCAAGCAAGGCTACGGCATGCTGATGGTGGACGCCGTGTTAAAGCGCAAGTTCTTCAAGGATCAAGACAAGAAAGTGTTGCTGATCAACGGCTATGCCGTGTGGCTGTTCGCATGGCTCCAGACAAACGCAGTGATCACCGAAAGGCAGTTCTGGGGCCTGGACTACTACACATTCGCTGTCCCGCCATGGGTGCTCAACATCGCGCTCGCGATCGCAGCTGCCTCCTCGGCGGCCACCGTCGTGATGTTTGTCAATCGCTGGCGCAAGCATGGCGGCACGTTGCCTTATAACGGCGTCGTCGCCTACGTCGTCACCCTTTATGCCTGGATCCTGTTCGTGACGATAAATCCGCTCTGGCTGCTCGTGGTGCCGGCGCTTCATTCGCTGCAGTATCTGGCGGTGGTCTGGCGTTATCAGACCAATGTCGAACGCGACCGTGCGGACGCCGTCAAGGATCCGGAATTCAAGGTTCTGTCCATTCTCGGACCGCGATACAGGCTGCGGGTGCTGACATTCATCATCGCCGGCACAATTCTCGGCGCTCTTGGCTTCTGGCTCGTGCCGATGGCGCTGACGGCTTTGGTTCCTTACGACAAACAGGTGCTCGGCTCGTCGCTTTTCCTCTTCATAGCGTGGATATTCATCAACGTGCACCACTACTTCCTGGACAACGTGATGTGGCGCCGCGGCAACCCGGAAGTATCGAAATATCTGTTCCGCTAGCGCCCCCCGCGCTCGAAAGGCGGCCCACGAGATGCATTGCCGGTAAGTTGCCCGTTGGGAACATTATTTGCCGACAGGCCATAATGTGCAGCGCTGACGTTCTTCCATTCGACCCAGATTGGACTGTCTGTTGCTTTGATCGGCACGTCTTGCGTGTCACTTTGGAGACGCCATTCATGCTCGAAGCTCTTGCCGGTGATCGCTTCTACTTTCTCTTGGGCAAGGCAGGAAAAGAAGGAACCTGACCATGCCCAGAATTGTGCCGGTGCTCGATCTGAGCCGTCTCGAACAAGGTGCATCCGAATATCGTACCTTTCTCCTGGACCTGCGCACTGCGGCCCGGGACGTCGGCTTCTTCTACCTCAGCGGCCACGGAATTTCGGCCTCGGAGATCGACGACGTGCTCGATGCCTCGCGCCGGTTCTTCGCGCTGCCGCAGGCCGACAAGCTGGCGATCGAAATGGTCAAATCCCAGCAGTTTCGCGGCTACACCCGCGCCGGCGGCGAACTGACCAAGGGCGCGGCCGACTGGCGTGAGCAACTCGACATTGGCGTCGAGCGCCAGCCCATAGCGCAGGGGCCTGGAATTGCACCGTGGACACGGCTGCAAGGGCCGAACCAGTGGCCGTCGGCACTGCCTGAGCTCAAGCCGGCGCTGCTTGCTTGGCAGGCCACGGCGACGGCGGTGGCGATCCGGCTGCTGAAAGCCTTCGCGCTGTCGCTTGACCAGCCGGAGGATGCCTTCGACGCGATCTACCGGGACTCGCCCAACCATCGCATGAAGATCGTTCGTTATCCCGGCCGTGACGCGACCGCAGGCAACCAGGGCGTCGGCGCGCACAAGGATGGCGGCTTCCTGACCCTGCTGCTGCAGGACGACAACAAGGGGCTGCAGGTCGAATATGATGGAAGCTGGGTGAATGTGGACCCGCTCCCCGGAACACTGGTCGTCAACATCGGCGAACTGCTCGAACTGGCATCGAATGGATATCTGCGCGCGACTGTCCACCGCGTCGTGACGCCGCCTACCGGCGTCGAGCGGATTTCCGTTCCCTTCTTCTTCAGCGCGCGACTCGATGCGACCATCCCGCTTCTCGGCCTTTCCGAGGAGTTGGCGGCGCAGGCACGTGGGCCGGCAAGCGATCCCGACAACCCGTTGTTCCGCGATGTCGGCATCAATGTGCTCAAAAGCCGGCTACGTTCACATCCCGACGTGGCACGCCGCCACTATGCCGATCTTCTCGAGACCGGAGCAGCGGGCTCGTGAGGGTTCCACAGTACTGCGCACGAATTTTTGCCATTTTGCCTGTTTTTTGGAATGTCATTCGTCGCCAAGGCTTCGAAATAAGCTCAAACAGGTAAAATCGTTCGGCGGTTTCCTCCCATTCCGCGGGACGGTGTTCCCCTCTGAAGGTTTTGACCTTCTTTTGGCCGGGCCGCATTCGAGCCCGGCCATTTTTTGTCCCGGGGTCTCGGGCGAAAAACTGAAATTCCGCAGAAGCCCGGCGCGGCGGAACAGAATACCTTCCCGAGTTGGGCGGACCGTCCGATTCTGAGGTAAGGATTCGAGCGCTGGTGCTCGACTGTATCGATCGGTCGGAACGACTTTCATGACACGGAAACAATTGCGCCTCGGCGCCTTCATGCGTCCCGTCAGCCTGCACACCGGCGCCTGGCGCTACCCGGGTGCTTATCCCGATGCCAATTTCAACTTCGCGCATCTGAAGCGCTTCGCCCAGACCCTGGAGGCGGCGAAGTTCGACGCCTTCTTCATGGCCGACCATCTGGCCGTTCTCAACATGCCGATCGAGGCGCTGCGGCGCAGCCATACGGTCACGTCGTTCGAGCCGTTCACGCTGCTGTCGGCGCTGGCCGCAGTCACCGACCACATCGGTCTGATCGCAACCGCATCGACGACGTTCGATGCGCCCTATCATGTTGCCCGCCGCTTCGCCTCGCTCGACCATATCAGCGGCGGCCGCGCCGGCTGGAACATCGTCACCACGTCCAATCCGGATGCGGCGCTCAACTTCGGCCTCGACGAGCATGTCGAGCATGACGAGCGTTACCAAAGGGCGCGAGAATTCTACGATGTCGTCACCGGCTTGTGGGACAGCTTTGCCGACGATGCCTTCATCCGCGACGCCGAAAGCGGGCTCTATTTCGACCCCGCCAGGCTGCATGTGCTCGACCACAAGGGCGAGCATCTCTCGGTACGCGGTCCGCTCAACATCGCACGGCCGGTGCAGGGCTGGCCGGTCATCGTCCAGGCCGGTGCGTCGGAGGCAGGGCGGCAATTGGCGGCAGAGACGGCGGAGGTCATTTTCGCTGCGCATGCCGATCTCGCAGCGGGGCAGCGTTTCTTTGCCGACGTCAAAGGCCGTGCGGAGAAGCTCGGCCGGTCGCGCGACGACATCAAGATCCTGCCCGGCGCCTTTGTCGTTGTCGGCGACAGCATCGAGGACGCGCAGGCCAAACGGGCGAAGCTTGACAGCCTCGTCTATTACGAGAGCGGCATTGCCTCGCTGTCGATCGCCATCGGACACGATGCGTCCGGTTTTGACCCGGACGCGCCCTTGCCGGAAATCCCCGAGACCAATGCCTCGAAGAGTGGCCGCGAGCGCGTCATCGAACTGGCGCGCCAGGAAAACCTGACCGTCAGGCAGCTCGCGCAAAGGCTGGGCGGCTATTCCGGCCTTGCCTTTGTCGGCACACCTGAAACAATCGCCGACGAGATGGAGGAATGGCTGGTGGGCGAGGGTTCCGACGGGTTCAACATCATGTTTCCCTACCTCCCTGCCGGGCTCGATGATTTTGCCGAGAAGGTCGTGCCTGAACTGCAGCGGCGAGGGATCTTCAGGCGGCAATATGAGGGATCGACGCTACGCGAGAATCTCGGCCTGAAGCGTCCGCCCAACCGGTTTTTCGAGTAGCACTTCCTTCGCAGAGAGGTCTCCAATGTCGACCCAGACCAACACCCGCATCGTGCTCGCGGCGCGACCGCAAGGCCGGCCGAAGCCAGGCGACTTCCGCATCGAGACGGTTGATGTCGTCCAGCCGGGGGAGGGTGAATTGCTGCTGCAGATTCTTTATCTGTCGCTCGATCCCTATATGCGCGGGCGCATGAACGCCACGAAATCCTATGCCAAGCCGGTCGATGTCGACGGCGTGATGGAAGGCGGCACCGTTGCGCGCGTCGTCAGGTCCCGCCACGCTGGCTTCGTCGAGGGTGACATCGTCCTGTCCCACTCGGGATGGCAGAGTTTTGCTCTTTCCGACGGTGTCGGGTTGCGCAAGCTGGACCCCGCGGCCGCATCCGTCACAACGGCGCTTGGCGTGCTCGGCATGCCGGGCTTCACGGCCTATGCCGGCCTGCTCACCATCGGACAGCCGAAGCCTGGCGAGACGGTTGTCGTGGCGGCTGCCAGGGGTGCGGTCGGGTCGGCCGTTGGCCAGATCGCACGCATCAAGGGCGCGCGTGCCGTCGGCATCGCCGGCGGCACCAACAAATGCGCCTTCGTGCGAAACGAACTCGGCTTTGACGCCGTCGTCGATCACCGTCCCGATGATTTTGCCGAGCAGTTGAAGACAGCCTGCCCTGACGGCATCGATATCTATTTCGAGAATGTCGGCGGTCATGTCTGGGATGTTGTGTTTCCGCTGCTCAACGAGTTTGCGCGTGTGCCGGTCTGCGGGTTGATCGCGCAATACAATGCCATCGCGGATGCCGGCGTCGACCGGCTGCCGACATTGATGCAGCAAGTATTGCACCGCAGCCTGACGATCAGGGGTTTCATCCAGCGCGAATTTGTCGATCAGCGCCCGGCCTTCTATCGTGAGATGGTCGACTGGATAGCGTCCGGCCGCGTCCGCTACAGGGAAGATGTCGTGGATGGCATCGAGAAGGCGCCACAGGCCTTTCTCGGCCTTCTCGAAGGAAGGAATTTCGGCAAGCTGATCGTGCGCATCGCGGAATAGTTGTTGCACAACGATGAGGCGGAGGCTGCCGAGACAATTTCTGCCACAGCCATGGACGCGCCTTTTGTTCACCACATCATGAAGGAGGCGACGTCCGCATCCGAGACCTTGCCGGCATTCACGTCGGCGATTGCCTGGTCGACGATCGCCACGCCCTCCGCCACCTCGTCTTGCGTCAGCGTCAGCGGTGGTATGAACTCCAGCACATTCGCCTTCAGCCCGACATAGGTGAAGGCCGCACCCAGTTCGTAGCCGCGATAGATGATCTTGGCCGTCGTCGTCGCCGCAACGGGTTCACGTGTCGTGCGGTCCTTGACCAGGTCGACGCCGATGGCAAGGCCGCGCCCACGCACGTCACCGATGATCTCGTGCTTGGCGCCGAGTGCCCGCAGCGCATCGGAAAACAGCGTGCCGATCCGCGCCGAGCGCTCGACCAGGCCTTCCGTCTCGATGGTCTTCAGCACCGCATTGCCGGCCGATGTCGCCACCGGGTTGCCGGCGGTCGTCTGCAGAACGAAGGCCGGCGCATGGTCCATGATTTCCTTCGGGCCGATCACGGCCGACAGCGGCAAGCCGCCGCCGATGCCCTTGCCGAAGACGACGAGGTCCGGCGTCAATCCTTCGTGCTGGAAGCAGTGCATCAGGCCGCTGCGGGCGAGCCCGACCTTGACCTCATCGACGACAATCTTGATGCCGTGCCTGCGGCAACGCTCCTGCAACGCCTTGAGGAAGCCGGGTGGCGGCACGATCAATCCGCCATCCGACATCAGCGGCTCGATGAAGACAGCAGCGACCTGATGCGGCGGGCAGGTGGTCTCGAACTGGTAGTCGAGCAGGGCCAGCACATCCTCGGCGCTGAAGTTCGGCCGGTACGGATCGGGGTAGGGCAGCAGAAGCACACCCGGCCGCGGCAGCGTGTGGGTCATGGCGGTATGGCCGCTGATGCCCATCGAGCCCGAGAGATTGCCGTGATAGGAACCGATAAACGAGATGAAGCGCGAGCGGCCGGTCGCCGCCTGCAGCACGCGCACCGCGCAGTCATTGGCGTCGGACCCGGAATGGCCGAACCAGACGCGTCGTTCGCCTTCTCCGGGCGTGATCGCCAGCAGCCGCTCAGCCAGCGATACAGCCGGCTCGTTCGGATAGAGCAGCAAGCTGGCGCCGGCCATGTTGCGGATCGACGTCTCGACCGCCTCGACGACAGCCGGATGGCCGTAGCCGAGCACCGCCGGACCGGCCGATCCCGACAGGTCAAGCAGCGAACGGCCACCTTCCTCGATCAGCCTGTTGCCCTGGCCGCCGATGACGCTGAGCGGCGAGAACCGCAGCTTGCCGATCTGGGCGATCGTCGCCGCGTCACGCTCGCGCAGGCTGAGATTGCTCACGGGATTGACTCCGCCTGCTGAGCGGGCAGTGCCGCCGCCAGGCGGTTCGCCCATTCCTCGACGCCGGACCGTGTCGACAACAAATCCTGCCGGATCTCGACGAGGACGGCGGGGATACCGCGATCGTCGCCATGGATGGGCACGGCGTAGTCGGCGTCGCGGCTGATCACATAGGGCACGTTGGCCGCGACATTGAGCGCCGCATCAGTGCGCAGGCCCGAAAGGATCGCTTCGGCGAGACCGCTTGCATGGTCATGCAGCACGCCGGCATGCCAAGGCCTGCTGACACCGAGGAAGACCGGCGTGAACGAATGGATCGTCACGATCCGCGTCTGCCGGCCTGCTTGTGCCCGGCGGTCGAGATACGCGGCCACCCGGTCATGAAACGGCGAAAAGATGATTTCGGCACGCCGGGTCCGCTCCGTCGCATCGATGCCGACATTGCCGGGAATATCGGTGTCTTCCGACAGAACCGGAATGCTGCCTTGGCTACGAAGCGGCCGGTTGAGGTCGATCAGCAGCCGTGAATAACCGCTGAGGAAGGCCGGAGCATCGAGCTTCGACGACAGCAGACGGGTCACCTCGGCGGCGCCGATATCCCAGGCGATGTGGCGCTGCAGATGGCTGGCATCGAGGCCGAGCTGCCGATACTCGGCCGGCATGTGGTTGGACGCATGCTCGCACAACAGCACGATATCGGAATGGCCGTGCTCGTTGAGGACCTCGACGGCCTCGGGCCAATCTTTTTGAGGGAGCAGGCCTTTTTCAGTCTGTGCAGTCATCAATAGAGCGTCCGGTAAAGATCGCAGATGGAAGCCGGATCGAGACCGGCAAGGCGCTCTGCCTCGTGTTGCTTGAGGCCGACGAAGGTTTCGATGAAGACAGGCGCGAACCATCCCGTCACGGTGCTGTCAGCCACAAGCGCGTCCAGCGCCGCCGGCAGGGTTTCGGGCAGGCGCACGAGACCGAGCTTTGCCCGCTCCGCCTCGCTCATCAATGTCGGGTCGCCGGTGACCAGCGGCGGCGATGGCAGGTTCGCCTTCAGCCCCTCCAGCCCGGCGCGGATGATCGCCGCCAGCGACAGATAGGGATTGCCGGTGGCGTCGGCGGCCCGGTACTCGATGTTGTACTGCCGCGCCGGATCGCGCCCGCCGATCGTCACCGTCGGACAGATGCGCAAGGATGCCTCGCGGTCGCGGTCGGCAAGCCAGGTGTAGGACGAGCTCCAGCTGTGCGGCTTCAGCCGGTAGTAGGACGACACGCTCGACGCCGTCATGGCGGTGATGCCAGGCAGATGACGCAGCACACCGGCGCAGAAGGCGCCGGCTTTGGCGGAAAGGCCGCCGGGCAGCGCCGCATCGTAGGTCACCGGCTTGCCGGCCTCGTCGACGAAGCTGAAATGGATGTGGACGCCGTTGCCGACGGCGTTCGGCGCTGTCTTGGGCGCGAAGCTTGCACGCCAGCCGGCATTGCGCGCCAATTCGCGCGTGATTTCGCGGATGGCGACGGCGCGGTCGGCCGCCGTCAGCGCGTCCGCCGGCTCGTGCGTCACTTCGAACTGCTCGTCGCCAAATTCGGCGATGACCACTTCGGGCGCGACACCTGCCTCCTCCAGCGCCGCCATCAGATTGGGCGCAAACGGGTCGGCGCGGCGCAGTGCGGCGAAAGACATCGAATGCGCCGGCGCGAAGCCGCCATCGGCGACATGGAATTCATGCTCGAAGGCGGCGATGACCGAGAGGCCGGTCGCGGCCTTCAGCTCGGCCAGCGCGTTTTTCAGCATCGTGCGCGTGCAGCCGAGCCACGGGCTGCCGTCGAGTTCGACGATGTCGCCGGCGACCATATCGAACGGCGTCGCCGATCCGGTGCGTGTCGTGCGAAAACGCGCCTTGAGATCGGGGATCAGCCGCAGGTCGCCCGACGAGCCCCAGGGGTTGGGATCGACGATCGAGTTGAACGGCGTCAGCGACAGATTGGCCTGCAGCCAGCCGACGCCGGTCGTGGCGGTTTTCTGCAACTTGCTTTCGGCAACGAAGCGGCCCCGCGTAACGGCGGAGAGATCCGTGGTGACGACGGCAACCAAAGGCTCGACGGTCGATGTCATGCCGTTTTTTCCAAAGCGTTGAAGCGGGCGACGACCGTGTCGGTGTCGGTGACCCAGCAGTAGCCGCCGAAGGCCTTGAGCGCGATGTCGTGGCGTTCCTGGGTGATGGTGGCGCAGGCGTCCGCTACGCAGGTGACGAGGTAGCCACGGTCGGCGCCGTCGCGCACCGTCATGTCGACGCATTGATCGGTCAGCACGCCGACCACGACGAGATAGCGAATGCCAAGGTTCTTCAGGAGATAGTCGACATTGGTCGAGTTGAAGATGCCCGACGACGTCTTCGGCAGCATGATCTCGTCGCCGACCGGCGCCAGTGACGCCACCGGCAGGCCCTCGGGGAGGCTGGGCGCAACATGGATCGGTGTCAGCTTGTGGTCGAGCGAGCGGTCGCGGCCGTCTTCGGTCAGGCTCTGGATGATGGTGTGCAGAACCTCGACGCCGTTGGCCCGCGCCGCCGCCAGCAGACGCTCCTGGTTGGGGATCGTCTGCGACGATGTCTGCCGGTAGAAATAGTGATCCGGGCCACGCTCCGGATGCGAGGGATCGGCGCCCGGCTCCAGCCAGATGCGCTGCATGTCGACAAGCAGCAGCGCCGTTTCGCCGGCACGGAAGGCTTCGTTTCGCTTGGGTAGGGCCTGGGTCATGCTTTGTCGTCCTGCTTTGCTGATTTGGGTCCGGGTATCTTGCGTGGTCCGTGTGTATGGCCCGCGCCGTTCTCTTGCGGGTCGCTGTCGAGCGTTACGGCATTGGCATGCCGCACCTTCTCAAGCCGCTCGATGCGAGCACGAGCGTCGTCGTCCAGCGTCGAAACAATATGAGCGGTGAGGGCTTCCATCTGGGCGATCGCCGGCGCCAGCGTATCGTAGGGCGAAGCCACTTCGAGCGGGCTGACGATCGTGACTTCGGCGAGATCTGATATCGGCGACAGCCACTGGTCGGTGAACAGGACAATGCGCACGTCGAGCGCCGCCGCCTGTTTTGCATAGGCCATCACATCGAGCTGGTAGCGGCGGTAGTCGAAGACGACGAGCACGTCGCGCCGGTCGAGGTCGGCCAGCGTGTCGAAGGTCTGTGGCGAGAGCACACCAAGATCGCGAACCTTGGGGCGAAACTGCACGAGATATCCGGCAAGCATGCCGGCGATGTGGCGGCTGAACCGGCCGCCGACCAGCACGACCTCGCCCTTGGCCTCCATCAGCAAGCGGGCCGCTCGCTCGTATGTCTGGACGGGTGTCGCGGCGGTGGCTTTCTGCAGGGCCGTGGTGACGCTATCGAGATAGGCCAGCACGGCGCTGTCGTTCGAGCCGCTCTGCCGCTTGGCCTCCATCATCAGCAGCGGCGAATGCAGCCTTGCCTCGACTTCGGCCAGAAGCTTTGCCTGGAAATCCGGAAACCCTTCGTAGCCGAGCTTCATCACCAGTCGCACCACGGTCGGATCGCTGACGCCGGCGCGCCGCGCCAGCGACGAAGCGGTGCCGAGGCCGGAGGTCGGATAGTCCGTCAACAGCAGCCGGACTATCTTCTCCTCCGACGGCGTCAGCGTGAGATCCCCGCGCATCAGAACATCGCGTATCGCCATGGACCTCCCCGAAATCCGTGTTCTCTTGTTTTGTCGAGTTTATTACAGAGATTTAAATATCGGTCAACAATGAAGAGATGTTGACATCGCGCGATCGCTGGCCCTACCTTGTCGGAAAGCAGCCAAGAGACTGTGGGGAACAGCCATGCGAAACGGAAGCGACGTCATCGTCGTCGGTGCGGGTATTGTCGGATCGTGCACCGCCTATCATCTGGCCAAGGCTGGTGCGAAGGTCACGCTGGTCGAGCAGACCCATCCCGCAGGCGGCCCGTCGGGTAAATCGTCGGCGCTGCTGCACGCCTTCTACCTGATGCCGGAACTGTCGCAGCTTTCCATCCGTGGCCGCGAGATCCTCGTGTCGCTGCCGGAGATATCAGGCGAAGGCTCTTTCGTCACCGAAGTCGGCATGATGTGGGTCTGTGGCAACGACAACAAGGCAAGCTGGACGGCGGCAGCAGAACGCATCCGCGGTGAGGGTGCGCGCATCGAGACATTGTCGCCGCAGGCCTTTGCCGATGCGGCACCCGGCTTTGCGCTGGACAATGTCGCGCTGGCATTGTGGGAGCCGGAATTTGGTTATGCCGATGCCTTCGGCGCCACCAACGCCATCGCCCGAGCCGCCCGCGCCAACGGTGCGAAGATCATGCAGAACACTTTGGTCGAGAGCCTCCAGCGGCAGGGCGACCGCATCACCGGCGTCACCTTGGCCGATGGAACGGTGCTGGAAGCCGATAAGGTCATCCTGGCCGCCGGGCCATGGACGCGCCGCCTGCTGGCGACGGTCGGCCTCGATTTGCCGCTGCATGTCGAGCGCCATCCGATGGCCGTGCTCGACGCCGCCGGCAAGGCAAGGCAGGTCATGCCTTTCGCCTGGTGCGACGACATTTCCTGCAACTATGCGCGGCCCGACAATGACGGCGTCATCCTGGCCGGCACCTGGGCCGGCGGCGGCACCGGCCTGCGCCACGAACATGCGGGCCGCCCGCGCTTTGTCGAAAATCCCGATGACTACATGGAAGGTGTCGAGGAGCAGGAATCGGTCGAGATCCTGGAGACCTTCGCCACCCGTGTGCCGGCCATGGCCGAACTTGGCATCCGGCCCGGCTACGCCGGGCTCTACGACATGAGCCCCGACGATCTGCCTGTTATCGGACCCATGCCTGGGGTTGAAGGGCTGATTGTTTCTGCGGGGTCCTCCGGCCACGGCTTCAAGACCGGTCCGGCCGTCGGCGAGGCGGTCGCCAGGCTGGTCACCGAGGGCGTGCAGCCGATCCTGGCGCCGTTCTCACCCAACCGTTTCAAGGCCGCGTGATGGCGTCGGTGACGATAAGCGAGAGCAATCCCAGCGGCTTCATGCCGGCCGCGTTCCGCAACGCCACGGCCGACGCCTTGTGCATGGTGGCGGTGCTGCTGCTGGTGGCGCTTGCCGCCTTCATCTTCGGCGGCGCCGCCATGCAACGCGTCGTCACCTATGCCGCGATCATGCTGACAGCGGTGCTTGGCCTGCAGATATTCTCCGGCAACAGCGGCATCGTCTCGTTCGGCCAGGCAGCCTTTGTCGGCCTCGGCGCCTATGCCACCGGCATTCTCACCATGCCGACTGCACTGCAGCGAACGGCACTGCGCGACCTGCCGCAGTTCCTCGCCGGGCACCAACTCTCCTTCTTCGCGGCGCTGGCCGTGGTCCTGGTTCTGGCTGTCATCATCGGCCTGTTGACTGGCACGCCGCTGCTCAGGCTTTCCGGGTCGAGTGCCTCGATCGCCACGCTGGCCATGCTGATCATCGTCTACACGCTGCTGGTCGCCGGGCGCGAGATCACCCGCGGCAGCCAGCCCTTCTATGGCGTGCCGCGCGAGGTCGGGCTGTGGACGGCCGCAGCCGTCGCTTCGGTGGCGCTGGTGGCGGCGAGGTTGTTTCGCGAAACCTCCTTCGGCCTTGCCACACGCGCCGCCGCCAATGACGAGCGCGGTGCGGCCGCCGTCGGCGTCGACCAGCGCACGGCGCGTCTGGCCGCCTGGGTGGCGGGTGTCGTTGCCGCCATGGCCGCCGGTGCCTTGATGGCGCAATTCCTTGGTGCGTTTTCGCCGCGCGATTTCTATTTCGACCTCGGCTTCACCATGCTCGCCATGCTGATCGTCGGCGGAATGACCTCGTCGCTCGGCGCTTTCGCCGGCGTCATCGTCACCATCGTTTTGATCGAAGTGGTGCGCCGCTTCGAAGGCGGCGGCGAAGTGCTCGGCCTGCATCTGCCTGTCCTGTTCGGCCTGACCCAGGGTGTGCTGGCCATTGCCATGATCCTGGTCATCTGGCGACGCCCGACCGGCCTGTTCGGCGAGCGTGAGCTGAACCTCCTGCGCCGGCCTGGACGTCAGGCCGTGATGGCTTCGGCGGCACCTCCGCAACATGTCGAGAGTGACCGGCTCACCGCCGATCATCTGTCGCGCCGCTATGCCGGCGTCGTTGCTGTCGATGACGTCAGTCTGAGCTTCGGTACCGACAGCATCACCGGCATCATCGGCCCCAACGGCGCCGGCAAGACGACGCTGCTCAATATGCTGGCCGGCGATGTCCAGCCAAGTGTCGGCACCGTATCGGTGGGTGGCGCGGTGCGGCAGGCTTCGGCCTTCCGCTTTGCCCGCTCCGGCGTTGCCCGCACCTTCCAGAACATCCGCGTCTTCCCGCACATGACCGTGCTCGAAAATGTCGTCGTCGCCGCACGCCAGGTGGAGCCGGATCTTGGCCATGCCGAGGCGGCGGCAATGGGCGAGCTCGCGCGCATGGGGCTGGAGAGATTTGCCGATCAGCCGGCCGCCAGGCTTGCCTATGGCCAGCGCCGCCGGCTCGAAGTGGCGCGCGCTCTGGCGTTGAAGCCGCGCTTCCTGCTCCTCGACGAACCGGCCGCCGGCATGAACGCTGTCGAGACCGCTGAACTGGTCTCCATCCTGTCGACGGTTCGCGCCGAGCGTCGCATCGGCGTGGTGCTGATCGAACACGACATGCGGCTGGTGATGAACCTGTGCGAGCGCATCGTCGTCATCGATCATGGCCGCGTCATCGCCGACGGCACGCCCACCGATATCCAGAAGAACCCTGCCGTCATCGCCGCCTATCTCGGCAGCCGCACGGCGCGCGCCAAGACCGCAACAGCTGAAAACCAGACCGCATGACCCGCAACGACAGCCAGCCATAAGAAATCCAGAAGGAGAACCGACATGCCAAGCCTCTATCGCCTCCATCGCGCCGCCCTGTGCGCTGCCGTGTTCGGCATCGCCGCCATTTCGACGGCCAGCGCCGAGGAGATCATCATCGGTGCCGCGACCGCGCAGACCGGTGGCCTTGCCCCCTACGACCAGCCGGCACTTGCCGGCTTGCGCATGTCGCTCGACGAGCTCAACGCCAAGGGTGGGCTCGGCGGCAAATACACCGTCAAACTACTGATCAAGGACACACGTTCCGACACCGCGCAGACCGCCACAGTCGCGCAGGAACTGATCGACGCCGGCGCCAAGATCATGATCACGCCGTGCGACGCCGATCCCTCGATTTCCGCCGGCCAGCTCACCCAACCGCTGGGCATTCCGACCCTGACGCTGTGTGGCTCTGCCCCGGTGCTCACCGGCGCGGTCGGCGACGTCATGTTTGGCACCTATCCGGCCGACAATGTGCAGGCGACGGCGGTTGCCGACTTCGCCGTCTCCGAAGGCAGGAAGAAGGTGTTCCTGCTGACCTCGCCGGACTCCACCTACACCGCCAATTTGCCGGAATATTTCGGCAAGGTGTTCGAGAAGAAGGGCGGCGCCGTTGTCGGCCGCGGTACCTTCAGCATGGGTCAGCCCGATTTTTCCGCCGAGATCACCAACATCAAGGGGCTGGCCGACAAGCCGGACCTGATCATGACGGCGGCCTACGAGCCCGATTTCCCGGCCTTCATCCAGCAATTGCGCGGCGCCGGCGTCACGATCCCGGTCTATGGCGCCGATGCCATCGGCACGCCGACCATCAAGGCGCTTGGTAAGCTGGTCGACGGCGTCGTCTACACCGCGGCCGGCTATGCCGAGCCGGGCAGCAAGCTCGAGGCCTTCAACGCCGCCTTCACCAAATATGCCGGCCACGCGCCGGAATCGACCTATGAGGTCAATGGCTACGAGATCGGCCTGATCCTCGACCAGGCGGTCAAGACGGCCGGCTCCGACGACCCGAAGGCGGTTCGCGACGCCATCGCCGGCCTCAAGGATTTCGAAGGCATCACCGGCAAGATCACCTATGCCGGCACAGATCGCATGCCGCTGCGGCCAGTGGCGCTGATGCGCTATGAGGGCGGCGAGGGCAAGCATGTCCAGACCCTGATCCCCGACGCCGCCGACGTTCCCGCGCCGTGATGTCATGCTGAGCGTCGAAGCCCTGAAAATCCGGTACGGCGAAGTCGAGGCGGTGCGCCGCGTCGACCTTACCGTCGACAGCGGCGAGATCATCGCGCTGGTCGGCGCCAATGGCGCTGGCAAGAGCTCGACGCTCGGCGCCGTCGCCGGGCTGGTGCCGGTTGCATCCGGCAAGGTGATCTTCGACGGTGTCGACATCACCGGCCTGACGCCGGAGGCGATTGCCCGCAAGGGCGTCGCGCTGGTTCCCGAAGGCCGCCGCATCTTCGCCAGTCTGACAGTGGCCGACAATCTGCGGCTCGGCGGCGCAGTGCATCAGCCGGTGGCTGAGGCGCGGCTGCGCGAGGAGGAGATGCTGGAGCTGTTCCCGATCCTGCGTCGCTATTACCGCGTCAAGGGCGGCAATCTGTCCGGCGGCGAACAGCAGATGCTGGCCATCGCCCGCGCGCTGATGGGCAAGCCGCGCATGATCCTGCTCGACGAGCCCTCGCTCGGCCTTGCCCCGCAACTGATCGACACCGTCTTCGACCTGATCGCCGAACTGCGCCGCAAGGGCCTGACCATCCTTCTGGTCGAACAGAATGTGGCGCTGGCGCTCGAAATCGCCGACCGTGCCGTCGTGCTCGCCAATGGCGAGGTGGTGCTGTCGGGCACGGCAAAAGAACTCGCCTCCTCGGACCTCGTCCGCCAAGCCTATTTGGGAGCTTAAGAAGCATGATCGCGCAGCAGATCATCAATGCAGTGAGCCTCGGCGGCGTCTATGCGCTGCTGGCGCTCGGGCTGGCGATCGTCTTTTCCATCGTCGGCCTCATCAACTTCGCCCATGGCGAGCTGATGACGCTGTCGGGCTATGCGCTGCTGGCCTCGCTGGTGCTTGGCTTTCCGTTCCCGGTGGCGGTGCTTGTCGCCGTCTCCTGCGGCGCGCTTGCCGCCGTCGCCATGGAGCGCATCGCGTTTAGGCCGATGCGCGGCGCCAGCGTCACCAGCCTGCTGCTGACCAGCTTCGCCGTTTCCAGCCTGTTGAAAGTCGTCTTCCAGAACGGCATCTCGGCGCGGCCGCAGGCCGTCGCCATGCCCGGCTGGATGACCGGCGCCTTCTCCTTCGGCGACTTCACCATCGGCGTCGGTCCCAGCATCTCGATCGTCGTCTCGGCGCTGGCGCTGATTGCGCTGGAAGTCTTCCTGCGCCGCTCGGTGACCGGTACGGCAATGCGCGCCGCGGCGGAAGATTTCGACGTCGTGCGCTTGATGGGCATTCCGGCCAGCCGCATCATCGCTACAGCCTTCCTGCTCTCCGGCCTGCTGGCCGGGCTGGCGGCCATGCTGTGGGTGGCGCAGCGCGCCTCGGTCGATCCGCTGATGGGTTTTACGCCGGTGCTGAAGGCGTTCATCGCCGCCGTCGTCGGCGGGCTGGGCAGCCTTCCCGGTGCTGTCGCCGGCGGCTTCCTGCTCGGCGTCATCGAGGTGCTGTTGCAGGCGACATTGCCGGGAGCGATCGCGCCCTACCGCGACGCCATCGTGTTGTCGGGTGTCATCGCCGTGCTGCTGGTTCGCCCGCAAGGCCTGATCCCGGCGGTTCGCGCCCAGCGAAGCTGACCTGATGTATAGCAAGCCTGAATTCGCGCCGCTGTCGCGCGACGAGGTGTTCGGCTTGATCGAAGCCGCGGCCTTCGCCACGGTGGTGACGTCAGGATCGCAGGGCCTCGCCGTATCGCATCTGCCCTTCGTGCTTGATCGCGTGCGCGATGAAAACGGAACGTTGGTCTCGCATCTCGCCAGGGCCAATCCGCACAGCGCGCTGATTGCCGAGGGCAGGGAGACGGTCGCCATCTTTCACGGCCCGCATGGCTACATCTCGCCGTCCTGGTATCCGCGCAACCCGGTGCGCGACAGCGCGCCGACCTGGAATTTCGCCGTCGTGCATTGCCATGGCCTGCCGATTCCGCTCGACGATCACGGCACCGCAAGACATCTGCTTCAGCTTGTCGACATGCTGGAGAGAGATCGCGACGATCGCTGGCGGATGCGCGAACTGGGACCCGGCGGCATGGAGCGACGCATACCTGGTATCATAGGGTTTGACCTGCCGATCGGGCGGCTCGAAGCCAAGTTCAAGATGGGACAGGATGAGCGCCTCTACGACACGGGCGGAGCCATCAAGGCGCTGGAGCAAAACGATCCGGCGCTGGCAACGATGATGAAGGCGCACAACGCGCATCGCCAGGACTGACCGCCGGCAAGCGGCAAGGATAAGAAAAAAATGATTCCCAATCTCAACATCGTACCCTTCGTCAGCGTCGACCACATGATGAAGCTGGTGCTGAAGATCGGCGTCGAGCGTTTTCTCGTCGAACTCGCTGGCTACATCGAGGACGATTTCCGCCGCTGGGAGCTGTTCGACAAGACGCCGCGCGTCGCCTCGCACAGCGCCGAAGGCGTCATCGAACTGATGCCGACCAGCGACGGCGAAGTCTACGGCTTCAAATATGTCAACGGTCACCCCAAGAACATGCGCGAGGGCCGCCAGACCGTGACCGCCTTCGGCATGCTCGCCGATGTCCACAATGGCTATCCGGTATTGCTGTCGGAAATGACCATCCTGACCGCGCTGCGCACAGCGGCGATGTCGGCTCTGGCCGCCAAGTACCTGGCGCCGACCGGCTCGAACTGCATGGCGCTGATCGGCAATGGCGCACAGGCCGAATTCCAGGCGGTGGCCTTCAAGGCGCTGCTCGGCGTCGACGGGCTGAGGCTTTACGACATTGACCGCACGGCCACCGAAAAATGCATCCGTAATCTCGCCGGTCTCGGCTTCGACATGGTCGCCTGCGGCACCGCGCAAGAAGCGGTCGAGGGAGCCGACATCATCACCACCGTCACCGCCGACAAGCAGTACGCCACCATCCTCACCGACAACATGGTCGGCTCCGGCGTGCACATCAACGCGGTCGGCGGCGACTGCCCGGGGAAAACCGAACTCCACCGCGACATCCTGCTGCGCTCCGACATCTTCGTCGAATATCCGCCGCAGACGCGCATCGAGGGCGAGATCCAGCAGCTTGCACCGGATCATGAGGTGACCGAGCTGTGGCAGGTGATGTCAGGCGCGGTGCAAGGCCGGCGCGACCTCGGCCAGATCACGCTATTCGATTCGGTTGGCTTCGCCATCGAGGATTTCTCGGCGCTGCGCTATGTCAGGGATCAGCTGCGCTCGACCGGCCTCTACCAGGAACTCGACATGCTGGCCGACCCCGACGAGCCACGCGACCTGTTCGGCATGCTGCTGAGAGCGGCCCAACAGGTTGAGGCATAGTCAGTCAGCCGAATCCCACATGGCATCCGGCACCACCACCAGTTTGCCAACGAAATCCTTGGCGATGAAATCCGCCTGCGCATGGTGGAAATCGGAGAGCTTGTAGACGCCGCCGACCAGCGGTCGGATTTTCTTCGCTTCGATGTATCCAACAATGCGGCGAAAATCGGCGCGCGTGCCCTGGCTCGAGCCATGTAGCTGCAACTGCTTGAGATACATGGTCCTGAGATCGAGCTGCACGACCGGGCCGGCGATTGCCCCGGCCGTGGTGTAGCGGCCTTCGGGTCGCAGGATGCGTAACAGGTCGTTGAAGATGGCGCCGCCGACGAGGTCGGCCACCACGTCGATCGGCTGGCCGCCGGTCGCCTCGTTCACGGCATGAGGAAGGTCGGCAACGCCACGGGTGATGACAGCCTCGGCGCCGATGTCGAGCACCGCCTGTTCCTTGCCCTTGCCGACGACGGCATAGGGAATGGCGCCGCGCGCCCGCGCCAGTTGCACGATGCCGGAACCGACACCACCCGAGGCGCCGGTGACCAGCACGCGTTCACCGGCCTTGAGCGCGGCCCGTTCCAACATCTGTTCGCCGGTGAGATAAGCGCAGCAGAAGGTGGCGAGTTCGACGTCGGTCAGCTCGGTATCGACGACATGGGCATTCTCGGCCGGCACGGCCTGGTATTCGGCGTAGCCGCCGTCGCGGCCATGGCCCATATAGTCGACGTCGGCGAGTGAATCGTCGTCGCGGTTGTAGATCGAGAAATCGACCATCACCCGTTCGCCGATATGGTCCGGCGACACACCTTCGCCGACAGCGGCGACGGTGCCGACCGTGTCGGTGCCCTGGATGCGCGGGAACGTCAGCGTGTTGCCCTGGCGGCGCCATGTCGACACGGCGGCAGCATCCTCTTCCGTGCCATAGGCGCCCTGGCGCACCCAGACATCGGTGTTGTTCATGCCGCAGGCGCTGACCTTGACCAGCACTTCACCGGGAGCAGGCGCGGGCACTTTCACATCGCTGCGGTAGACGAGTTTTTCCGGTCCGCCGTGCCCGGTGAGCAGCACGGCGGCCATAGTGGCGGGGAGGGTTCTGGTCATGGCATTCATCGGTCGATCTCAGAGATTGGCAAACACGCTCTTCACCGCATCAGCCGTCTTCGAAACGACGATGTCGGCTTCTTCGCGGGTCAGGCAGAGCGGCGGGGCGAAGCCGAGGATGTCACCCTGCGGCATGGCGCGGCCGATGACGCCGCTTGCGGCAAGCGCCGTCGCCACTTGCGGCCCGATCTTCTGCGACGCGTCGAAGAACACCCGGTCGTCCTTGTCGGCGACGAACTCGACCGCCGCCAGCATGCCGTCGCCGCGCACGTCGCCGACATGTTTGTGGCCGCCGACCGCTTTGGCCAGCTCTGCGCGGAAATAGGCGCCGGTCTCGCGGGCATTCGTCACCAGATCCATCTCGTCGATCAGTTCGAGATTGGCTACCCCGGCGGCAACGCAGATCGGATGCGCCGAATAGGTCCAGCCATGGCCGAGCGAGCCGAGCTTGTCGGAGCCCTCGACCAGCACCTGCCACATCTTGTCGGCGACGATGACGCCCGACAGTGGCGCATAGGCCGAGGTCAGGCCCTTGGCGATGGTGATCAGGTCCGGCTTGATACCATAGTGGTCGGAGCCGAACATGGTGCCCAGCCGGCCGAAGCCCGTCACCACCTCGTCGGCGACCAGCAGCACGTCGTACTTCTTCAGCACCGCCTGGATTTTCTCCCAGTAGCCAGCCGGCGGCGGCACGATACCGCCAGTGCCGAGAATCGGCTCGCCGATGAAGGCAGCGACCGTTTCCGGGCCCTCGGCCAGGATCATCTCCTCAAGCTTGTCGGCGCAATACTGCGAGAACTGCTCTTCGCTCATCGAGCGGTCGGCGCGGCGGAAATAGTAGGGCGCCTCGGTATGCAGGATCGGCGCGCGCGGCAGGTCGAAGGCGTTGTGGAACAGGTCGAGCCCGGTCAGTGAACCGGTCATCACGCCCGAGCCGTGATAGCCGCGCCAGCGCGAGATGATCTTCTTCTTTTCCGGCCGTCCCAGCACATTGTTGTAGTACCAGATCAGCTTGATGTTGGTTTCGTTGGCATCCGAGCCCGACAGGCCGAAATAGACCCTCGACATGCCCTTTGGCGCGCGGTCGATGATCATCTTGGCCAGCGTTATCGAGGCCTCGGTGCCGTGGCCGACATAGGCGTGGTAGTAAGCGAGGTTTTTCGCCTGGGCGGCGATGGCGTCAGCGATCTTCTGGCGGCCGTAGCCGACATTGACGCAATAGAGGCCGGCAAAGGCATCCAGGCTCTTCCTGCCATTGTTATCCCAGACGGTGACGCCTTCACCGCCGGCCATGATGCGCGTCGGGCTTTCGCCGCGTGCGTGCGTGCCCATATGGGTCGAGGGATGGAAGAAGTGGTCGCGATCCCAGGCGGCGAGTTCGTTGGATTGGTCGAGCATTTTTTGACTCCTTGAGAAAACTGGCGCGACTTAAGGTGTGTTGAAATTCAGGTCAGGCCGAGCCGAAAATGGCGGGTTTCGAGAACCGGAGCGGAGCGTACTTGAGTACGTAGCACCGGAAGCGCAGAAGCCTGGCATTTGCAGGCCGGCATCACCTGAATATCGACACATCTTAGGCTACGTCCAGGCAGAGATATTTTAGATCGGTGAAGGCTTCGAGCCCGTGGCGCGAGCCTTCGCGGCCAATGCCGGATTGCTTGACGCCACCAAACGGGATCGGCGCACCGGTGATCTTGACGCGGTTGATGGCGACCATGCCGTAGTCGAGCGCGCGGCCCATGCGCTGCTGGCGGGCGCCGTTCTCGGTCACGACATAGGCGACGAGGCCATATTCGGTGGCGTTGGCGCGGGCGATCACCTCGTCCTCGCTGTCGAATGGCGTCACGGCGGCGACCGGACCGAAGGTCTCCTCGCGCATGATCAGCGCCTCGTCGGTGACATCGGCCAGCAGCGTCGGCTGGTAGAACAGCGGCCCGGCCTGGTGCCGCTTGCCGCCGGTGAGGCAACGCGCGCCATTGGCGATAGCGTCGGCTACCTGTTCCTCGACCTTCTTGACGGCGCGCTCATGCATCAGCGGCCCGATGTCGATTTCCTGAGCAAGGCCGTTGCCGGTCCGCAGCGCCTCGATGCGCTTGGCGAAGGCGGCGCAGAAGCGCTCGTAGATCGGACGCTGGACATAGATACGGTTGGCGGCGAGGCAGTCCTGGCCCGAGGTGGCGAATTTGGCGTCGATGGCGATGCTCACCGCTTTGTCGAGATCGGCATCGGCAAAGACGATCAGCGGCGCATGGCCGCCAAGCTCCATCACCAGCCGCTTCATCGTCGGCGCACTTTGCGCGGCGATCAGCCGGCCGATCTCGGTCGAGCCGGTAAAACTCATGGCGCGGACGCGCGGATCTTCGCACATCCGGCCGACGATGGTCGAAGCCTTGCCGGTGATGATGTTGAAGACGCCGGCGGGCAGGCCGGCGCGTTCGCCGAGTTCGGCCAGCGCCAGCGCCGACAGCGGCGTCTCCGAGGAGGGATGCGCAACAATGGTGCAGCCGGCGGCAAGGGCGGCTGCCGCCTTGCGGGTCAGCATCGCCAATGGAAAATTCCACGGCGTGACGACACCGACGACACCGAGCGGCTCGCGCCGCACCATCATTTCCGCGTTCGGCAGATGGCTGGTGACGCTCTCGGCATTCAGGCGTTTTGCTTCTTCCGCATACCATTCGACGAAGGAAGCGGCATAGTCGATCTCGCCCAGCGACTCCTGCAGCGGCTTGCCCTGTTCCAGCGTCATCAGCAGAGCGAGGTCTTGCTTTGCAGCGATGATCAGCTCGAACCATTTTCGCAGGATTTTCGAGCGCTCCTGCGGCAATAGCGCCCGCCAGGCCGGAAAGGCGCGCGCCGCGGCATCGATCGCGTTTGTCGTCTGCCGGCCATCGAGCGCGGCGACGAAAGCGACAGTGATGCCGGTGGCCGGATCGGTGACCTCGAAACTTTCGGCAGCCTCGCTCGCCGTCCAGTGGCCGTCGACATAGGCGAGTTCGCGCAACAGCCGGCGGTCGGCGAGGCCGTCGAGCGCTTCATGGCGATGCGAGCGGGCGAAATGCGCGGACATGGTCGATGCCTCCCGGTTCGGACTGATGCGGGAAGACTATCCGCCCGATGCAGACAGAGAGGCTGTTTGGATGCCTTGAAGTAGAGAGACTCTCTCTATTGTGCCGTCCGGCGAGAGGATCTCTCCAATCCTACGGCGACGCCGGCAGCAGGTCGGCTATCGGCAGCGCGATCTCGTCCTTCACTGTCTTGATGACGATGTAGGTGAAGTAGCGATCGATGCCGATTTCGCGGTCGAGCAAGCCATCGACCAGCCGTTGGTAGGCGTCGATGTCGCGCGCCATCACCTTCAGCACATAGTCGACGCCGCCGCCCACCGACCAGCAGGCGACGATCTCGGGAATGTCGCGGATGACGCGCTCGAAGCGATCGAAATCGGCCTGGCGGTGGTTGGCCAGCGTCACCTCCATCAGCACGGTGGCGACGGGTGCGACGACGCGCATGGCGATCCTGGCGTGGTAGCCAGACACGATCCCGGCTTTTTCCAGTTTGCGCAGCCGCATCCAGCACGGCGTCGGCGACAGGCCGACCTGCTCGGCCAGCGCCAGCTTGGTGATGCGTCCGTCGCGCTGGATGGCGTCGAGGATTTTCAGGTCGATCGGGTCGAGTTTCGCAGCGTTCATCGGCGTCCACTTTTTCGTCCACCGCACCATGACGGCGCATTATTTCGATTGTCAATTGCACTGATTTCGATCTCTAATAAGTCATGACATTGTGGCAACCTGATCCCGCGCTCATCCGGCGGCCAGCCTATCAATCGCTGGCCGACCAGTTCGCGCGCGCCATCCATGACGGGCGCCTTGCCAATGGCGCACGACTGCCGACCCATCGCCGGCTGGCTGACGACCTCAAGCTTTCGGTGCAGACGGTCAGCCGCGCCTATGAGGAACTGATCCGGCGCGGCCTGATTTCGGGCGAGATCGGCCGCGGCAGCTTCGTCCAGACGCAGCGCCGCGAGCCGGAACCGCCATACCTGCCGGAGCGGCTGGGCGAAGTTATCGATCTCTCGATCCTGAAACCGGTCTGCGAGCCGATGCATCTGGAGCGGCTGAAGCAGGCGCTGGGCTGGCTGGCCGAGAACCTGCCGTCGAGTTCAGCCCTTTCGTTCCGACCCAACATGGTGTTTCCGCGCCACCGCGCGGTGGCGGTCGAATGGCTGAAACTGTGCGGGCTCGACACCTCCGCGCAGAACATCAGCCTGACCAACGGCGCCACCGCCGGCATGACCGTGGCGCTGATGAGTGTGGCGCCGCCTAGCTCGACGGTCGCCACCGAGGCGATCGGCCATCACACGCTGGTGCCGCTGGCCCGCTATCTCGGCTTCAACCTGGAGGGGCTGCCGATCGACGACAACGGCCTGATCCCGGAGGCGCTGGACGAGGCGTGCCGGCTTTCCGACATCCGCGCCGTGTTCGTGCAGCCCTCGGTGATCAACCCGACGGCGACGCTGATGGATGCGGCGCGGCGCGAGCAAATCGCGGCTGTGGCGCGCAAGCACGACATCGCCATCATCGAGAACGATGTGCTGGGTCCCCTGGTCGAAGACCGGCCGCCGCCGGTTGCTGCCTTCGCGCCAGAGCGCACGCTCTACGTCACCTCCTTCACCAAGATCACCGTGCCCGGACTGCGCATCGGCTATCTCGCCGCGCCTGACCGTTATGTCGCCGCCGTCGCCAACCGGCATCTGGTCTCGAACTGGATGGCGACGCCGCTGGTGGCGGAGATCGCCACCAAATGGGTGACCGACGGCACGGCGATGGAGCTTGTCCATTGGCAGCGCGCGGCATTGCGGCGCCGGCAGGATATTGCGGCGCAAGTGCTGGCGGGGGTCGACTATCGCGCCAAGCGCGACGGGCTGCATGTCTGGCTGCAACTGCCGGCCGACCGCGCCGAGGAGAGCTTTGTCGCCCAGGCTCGCCTGCAAGGCGTGGCGATCGCACCCGGCACCTCCTTCCGCATCTCGGATGCGCCCTGGCATCCGGCGGTGCGCATCTCGCTGGGCTCGACCACCGAGGGGGAACTGCGCGCCGGCCTCGGCGTTGTCACCAAGCTGCTGCTTGGCGATCCGGAGCATCTGCTGCTCGCTATCTAGCGAGTACGCCGCTATTCGGGTGATGCCGGTCTGCGAAAGGTAGCCTCCTGCGCTTCCGGTATTCACGTACGAAAGTACGCTCCGTTCCGGTTCTCGGAGGCTCCCATTCTCGGCTCGGCCTGACCCGAATCCCGGCGCACTCTTCGGCACTGGTTGCTCAAGAATTGTGCGGAATGGGAAATATTGTCATGATATTATTTTCCCAATTGACATGATTTGGCGCGTTCCGCATCGTTAAGGGGCACAGGCTTCTCCAGCACGGGGAAATTCATTTGTCCGCATCAGCGCCCATTATCAAGATCGACGGCATCTCGAAGAGCTTCGGCAGCTTCAAGGTGCTGGACGGCCTGTCGATGCAGGTCATGCCTGGCGAGAAGCTGGCGCTGATCGGTCCGTCAGGCTCGGGCAAGACGACGATCCTGCGCATCCTGATGACGTTGGAGCGCATCGATGGCGGTCATATCCAGATCGACGGCGAGCAGCTCTACCACATGGAGCGCAATGGTCAGTTGCTGCCCGCCGATGAGCGGCACCTGACAAGGATGCGCCAGAAGATCGGCATGGTCTTCCAGCTGTTCAACCTGTTTCCGCATAAGTGCGTCATGGACAATGTCACGTTGGCCCCGATGCTGACCAAGGGCACGCCGCGTGCCGCCGCCGAAAAGCGGGCGATGGAACTGCTCGAGATGGTCGGCATGGCCGACAAGGCGAAGAACATGCCGGCACAGCTTTCCGGTGGGCAGAAGCAACGCGTGGCGATCGCCCGGGCGCTCGCGCTATCGCCGAAGATCATGCTGTTCGACGAGGTGACGTCGGCGCTCGATCCGGAACTGGTCGAGGAGGTGATGAACGTCATGCGCAAGCTCGCCGCCGAGACCGACATGACCATGCTGCTGGTCACCCACGAGATGGGTTTCGCCCATGATTTCGCCGATCGGGTGCTGTTCTTCGATCGTGGCAAGATCGTCGAGGAAGGCAAGCCCGACGAGATTTTCCGTCATCCCAAGCAGGAGCGTACGCAAGGCTTCCTGAAGAAGATCATCGCGGCCGGACATCGCGTCTGACCGTAATGCCGAGGCGGCAACGCCGCCGTCAAGGGCGGCGAGGCCGCCCGTAACAAAAGCAAGACAAGAAACAAGGAGTTGGGAACAATGAACAAACCTAGCATTCTGGCCGGCGTTGCCGGTCTTGCACTGACGGCGGTGCTGGCCGCCTCGACCGCCGGTTCGGCCGACGACAGCAAGCTCGAGCAACTCAAGGCACAAGGCTTTGCCCGCGTCGCCATCGCCAACGAGCCGCCCTATACGGCGGTCGCCGCCGACGGCAAGGTCTCGGGCGCGGCGCCCGATGTGGCGCGCGAGATCTTCAAGCGCCTAGGCGTCGCCGACATCGTCGCCTCGATCTCCGAATATGGCGCGATGATTCCCGGCCTGCAGGCCGGTCGCTTCGATGTCGTCACCGCCGGCCTGTTCATGAAGCCGGAACGCTGCGCTGCCGTTGTCTATTCAGAGCCGGTGCTGTGCGACGCCGAGGCGATGCTGGTGAAGAAGGGCAACCCGAAAGGCTTCAAGAGCTACGAGGATGTCGCCAAGGACACGACCGCCACGATCGGTGCGCCCGGCGGCGGCACCGAGGAGAAGCTGGCGCTCAACGCCGGCGTGCCGCGCGAGCGTGTCATTGTCGTGCCGGACGGCCAGAGCGGCGTGAAGATGCTGCAGGACGGCCGCATCGATGCCTATTCGCTGCCGGTTCTGTCGATCAATGATCTGGTCAAGAAGGCCGCTGATCCAAACCTCGAAGTCATCGCTCCGGTGCAGGGCGCGCCGGTCTATTGCGACGGCGCCGCCTTCAAGAAGGGCGACGAGGCGCTGCGCGACGCCTTCGACGTCGAGCTCGCAAAGATGAAGAAGTCGGGTGAGTTCGCCAAGATCATCGAGCCCTATGGCTTCTCCGCGGCAGCCGCGATGTCGACGACCCGCGACAAGCTCTGCGCGGCGAAGTAGCGCCTGTTTTCCTTCTCCCCGTTTTACGGGGAGAAGGTGGCCCGAAGGGCCGGATGAGGGGCGGTGCCAAGTTTTGCCAAGCTAGCGCTGCCCCTCATCTGCCTGCCGGCATCTTCTCCCCGTGAACGGGGAGAAGGGTCCAAGAATTACCAACGTGGAACCTCAATGACCCAGTGGTCCGGCTATTTCGGCCTGATATTGCAGGGAGCGCTTGTCACCATCGAGCTGACGCTGATGGGATCGGTGCTTGCCCTGTTCATGGCCTTTCTCGCCGGAATGGGTCGGCTGTCGCGTTTCTTCGTGCTGCGCGCGCTGGCCACCGCCTACATCGAATTCTTCCGCGGCACCTCGATCTTCGTGCAATTGTTCTGGGCCTATTTCGTGCTGCCCTTCATCGGTATTTCGCTGACGCCGTTGCAGGCCGGCGTGCTGGCGCTCGGCCTCAATGTCGGCGCCTATGCCGCCGAAGTGGTGCGCGGCGCCATCCAGTCGATCGGCCGTGAACAGTATGAAGCCTGCACCGCGCTCAATCTCGGCCGCTGGCAAGGCATGCGCCACGTCATCCTGCCGCAGGCGCTGCTGGTGATGCTGCCGACCTTCGGCAACAACGCCATCGAACTGCTCAAGGCGACCGCCGTGGTATCGCTGATCTCGCTCACCGACCTGACCTTCCAGGCGCAGGTGGTGCGGTCGCAGACCGGCAACACCTTGGTGCCGTTCGCCACCATCCTGATCATCTATTTCGTCCTGGCGCTGCTCATCTCGTGGGGCGTGCGCTCACTGGAACGCCGCATGGCGCGCGGCCTCGATGGGGTGCGTGCCTGATGGAATGGGATTGGAATTTCGTCTGGGAAATCATGCCGACGCTGATCCAGGGCGTGAAGATCACCATCCTGGCGACACTGCTCGGCTCGGTGCTGGCGGCGATCGTCGGGCTGGGCATCGCGCTGGCGCGCCGCTCGCCCAACAGGGCGTTATCGCGCACCGTCGGTTTCCTGGCCGAGTTCATTCGCGGCACGCCATTGCTAGTGCAGCTCTATTTCATCTTCTACGTGCTGCCCGACATCGGCATCCTGTTACCGCCGCTGGTCGCCGGTGTCATCGGACTCGGGCTGCACTACGGCACCTACACCGCCGAGGTTTATCGCGCCGGCATCGACAATGTGCCGCGCGGCCAATGGGAGGCCGCCAAGGCCTGCAATCTTAGCGCCAGGCAGACCTGGACCCACATCATCATTCCGCAGGCCATTCCGCCGATGATCCCGGCGCTGGCCAATTATTTCATCGCCATGTTCAAGGAAACGCCGCTGCTGTCGGCGATCACCGTGCTGGAGCTGATGAACCAGGCGAAAAGTGTCGCCAACACCTACTATCGCTACATCGAGCCGATCACGCTGGTCGGTGCCTTCTTCCTCGTCATCAGTCTGTTTTCGGTCGTGCTGCTGCGCTGGCTGGAACGCCACTACGGCAAGATCGAGAGGTAGCCGATGAAACCCTTGCCCGAGATCAAAGTTTACCCAAAGAGGCCAGCGCTGGATGTGCGCCCGCTAGAGCGGCGCGTCGGCCTGATCATCCTTGCCACCGACCACACCAGCGAGCCGGATTTCCGCCGCATGGTGGCGAGCGAGCGGATTGGCGTCTACGTCGCGCGCATTCCCTACGCCAACCCGACGACGCCGGAAAACCTGCGCAAGATGCAGCCGGCGCTGACGGCGGGCGCGGCCCTGATCCTGCCGGACGAGCCACTCGATGCCATCTGCTACTCCTGCACTTCGGCGTCGGTGGTGATCGGCGATACCGAGATCGAGGCCGCGATCCAGGCTGCAAAGCCCGGCGTGCCAGTCGTCACGCCGCCGATGGCGGGCGTGCGCGGGCTGCGTGTGCTGGGCGCGAGCAAGATCAGCATGCTCACTCCCTACACGGTCGAGACATCTAGGCCGATGGCCGCCTATTTCGCGGCGCGCGGCTTCGACATCGTTAGCTTCACCTGTCTCGGCTTCGAGGACGACCGCGAGATGGCGCGCATCGCACCCGCAACGCTTGTCGATCTGGCGCGTGAGGCGACCGACGCGAGCGCCGATGCGCTGTTCGTCTCCTGCACGGCGCTGCGCGGTGCACTGGCGGTCACCGGAATGGAAAAGGCGATCGGCCGTCCCGTGGTCACCAGCAACCAGGCGACCGCCTGGAATTGTCTGCGGCTTTGCGGCGATGACACAGCCCATCCCGAATTCGGCCGTCTGATGACGCTGCCATTGCCGCGTGCTTGATGATCATGACACAGGTCACCCTTGAGCACATTCGCGCCGCGCGTGAGCGCATTGCCGGCAAGATCGAGCGCACGCCGACCGTGCTATCCCAGAGTCTTTCCGAACAGTTGGGCGCACAGGTTCATCTCAAGCTCGAGCACCGGCAGACCACCGGCAGCTTCAAGTTGCGCGGCGCCTCGAATGCCGTCGCTTCGCTGAGCGCCGAGGAGAAGGCTCACGGCGTGGTCGCAGCCTCGACCGGCAATCACGGCCGCGCGCTTGCCCATGCGGCGAAGCTTGAAGGCATGCGCGCGGCGATCTGCATGTCGCGGCTGGTACCTGAAAACAAGCTCGACGAGATCCGCCGGCTTGGCGCGGAGGTCCGCATCGTCGGCAACAGCCAGGACGATGCCCAGCAGGAGGTCGATCGGTTGGTGGCGCAGGAGGGGTTGGTCATGCTGCCGCCCTTCGACCACCCGGCTATCATCGCCGGGCAAGGCACGCTCGGACTGGAGATGATCGAGCAGGTCCCGGATGCTGCTCTCGTTCTGGTCCAGCTCTCCGGCGGCGGGCTCGCCTCCGGCGTTGCCGCAGCCGTCAAAGGTGTCAGTCCCCGGACAAAAGTCATCGGCGTTTCGATGGCACGCGGCGCGGCGATGAAGGTGAGCCTCGATGCCGGCCATCCGGTGCTGGTGGAGGAGCTGCCGACGCTGGCGGATTCGCTCGGCGGCGGCATCGGCCTCGACAACCAGCTGACCTTCGCCATGTGCCGCGACCTGCTCGACGATGTCATCCTGCTCGGCGAGGACGAGATCGCCGCCGGCATCCGCCACGCCTATGCGCAGGAACGCGAGATCGTCGAGGGCGCTGGCGCGGTCGGCATCGCCGCGCTGCTCGCCGGCAAGGTCAAGGCGAGCGGTCCAGTGGTTGTTCTGCTTTCCGGCCGCAACATCGATATGAACGCGCACCGCACAATTGTCTGCGGCGAGGCGCCGTCGCTTAAGGAGCGTGCCGCATGAGCCGGATGACGATCCTCACAGAAGCCGAATTGCGGGCGATCGTCACGCTCGATCTCGATGCCGTCGCCTGCGTTGAGAACGCCTTCCGCGCGCTCGCCACTCTGCCGGTGGCGATGCCGCCGATCCTGCGGCTCGACATTCCCGAGTATCGCGGCGAGGTCGACGTGAAGACCGCCTATGTGCCAGGCATCGACGGTTTCGCCATCAAGATCAGCCCAGGCTTCTTCGACAATCCGAAGCTCGGCCTGCCCAGCGTCAACGGCATGATGGTACTGTTGTCGTCGAAAACGGGCCTGGTCGAAGCGTTGCTGCTCGACAATGGCTATCTCACCGATGTCCGTACGGCAGCGGCCGGCGCAGTCGCGGCCAGACATCTGTCGCGGCAGGACTCGTCTGTCGCCGCGATCTTCGGCGCCGGCGTGCAGGCGGGGCTGCAGCTCGAAGCACTCATGCTGGTGCGGCCGATCGCCGAAGCGCGCATCTGGGCGCGCGATGCCGTCAAGGCAGAGATGACCGCGGCTGCCTTGCGCGAAAAGCTCGGCATCGCCGTGCGCGCCGAATCCGATGCCGCAAACGCGGTTGCCGGCGCCGACATCATCGTCACCACCACGCCCTCCACCGAGCCGCTGATCAAGGCGGGGTTCGTTTCCGCCGGCCAGCACATCACCGCGATGGGCTCCGACGCCGAGCACAAGAACGAGATCGCACCGGCCATCCTGCGCATGGCCGACCTCTATGTCGCCGACAGCGCCCGCCAGACGCGGCGGCTGGGCGAGCTGCATCATGCCATCGCGGCGGGTGTGATGGCTGGAGATGCAGAGGTGACCGAACTCGGCCAGATCATCGCCGGCGAAAAACATGGCCGCCGCTCGGCCAGCGATATCACCATCGCCGATCTCACCGGCACCGGCGTGCAGGACACGGCGATTGCCACGCTCGCTCGAGACCGCGCGCGGGCGGCCAATTCCGGGACCACTTTCGAAAGCTGATGCTGGCCGCGAGGCCCAACAAACGAGGACCAAGAACAATGCAACCGAACCTGAAGTTCTCGCGCGGCGAATATGCGGATCGCCTCGCCAAGACGCGCAAAGCCATGGAGGTGAAGGGCGTCGATCTGCTTGTTATCAGCGATCCCTCCAACATGGCCTGGCTGACCGGCTACGATGGCTGGTCGTTCTATGTGCACCAAGCCGTCATCGTGCCGCCATCTGGCGAACCGGTCTGGTACGGCCGTGGCCAGGATGCCAACGGCGCCAAGCGCACTGCCTATCTCGCGCACGACAACATCGTCGGCTATGCCGACCACTATGTGCAGTCGACCGAGCGCCATCCGATGGATTTTTTGGCCGGCGTGCTTGCCGATCGCGGCTGGGGCAAGCTCACGATCGGTGTCGAAATGGACAATTACTGGTTCTCGGCTGCCGCCTTTGCGTCGCTGCAGAAGCATCTGCCCAATGCCCGCTTTGTCGACGCGACGGCGCTGGTCAACTGGCAGCGCGCGGTCAAGAGCCCGACCGAGATCGACTATATGCGCAAGGCCGCCCGCATCGTCGAGGCGATGCACCAGCGCATTGTCGACAAGATCGAGGTCGGTATGCGCAAATGCGATCTCGTTGCCGAAATCTATGATGCCGGCACGCGCGGTGTCGATGGCATTGGCGGCGACTATCCGGCGATCGTGCCGCTGCTGCCGTCGGGTGCCGATGCCTCGGCGCCGCATCTGACCTGGGACGACAGGCCGATGCAGCGGGGCGAGGGCACCTTCTTCGAGATCGCCGGCTGCTACAACAGGTATCACTGCCCGCTGTCGCGCACCGTGTTCCTCGGCAAGCCGACGCAGGAATTCCTCGATGCCGAGAAGGCGACGCTGGAAGGCATGGAAGCCGGCTTGGCCGCAGCGAAACCCGGCAACGCCTGCGAGGACATCGCCAATGCCTTCTTCGCCGTGCTGAAGAAGTATGGGATCGTCAAGGATAACCGCACTGGCTACTCGATCGGCCTGTCCTATCCGCCGGACTGGGGCGAACGCACGATGAGCCTGCGCCCCGGCGACCGCACCGAACTCAAGCCCGGCATGACCTTCCATTTCATGACTGGTCTCTGGCTGGAGACGATGGGGCTGGAGATCACCGAATCCATCCTGATCACCGAAACCGGTGTAGAGTGCCTGGCCAATGTGCCGCGCAAGCTGGTGGTGAAGGATTGAAGCCGATGTCTAGCCTCCGCCCATCACCGATCGCGCCGACCGTCGATTTCGACCGCGACGGTGTCCAGCACGGTTTCCTGCGTCTGCCCTACAGCCGAGATGACTCGGCCTGGGGCTCGGTGATGATACCGATCTGCGTCATCCGCAACGGCAAGGGGCCGGTGGCTCTGCTTTCCGGCGGCAACCATGGCGACGAGTATGAGGGGCCGCTGGCGCTTTACGATCTCGCCCGCACGCTCGATCCCAAGCAAGTCAGCGGAACGGTCATCATCGTGCCGGCGATGAACTATCCGGCCTTTCGCGCCGGCACACGCACCTCGCCGATCGACAAGGGCAATATGAACCGCAGCTTCCCCGGCCGGCCGGACGGTACGGTGACCGAAAAGATCGCCGACTATTTCCAGCGTGAGCTACTTCCCCGCGCGGACATCGTGTTCGACTTCCATTCTGGCGGCAAGACGCTGGACTTCGTGCCGTTCTGCGCCGCGCACACGCTGCCCGACAAGGCGCTGGAACGGAAAGCCTTCGACGCGGTCGCGGCCTTCGCCGCTCCGTTCTCGATGCGCATGATCGAGATCGACGCCGTCGGCATGTACGACACGGCTGCCGAGGAGATGGGCAAGGTCTTTGTCAGCACCGAGCTTGGCGGCGGCGGCACGTCGCGCGCGCAAACCGTGCGGATCGCGCGGCGCGGCATTCTCAATGTGCTGCGTCATGCCGGCATCGTTGCCGGAGCGGTCGAGAAGAGCAAAACCCAGTGGCTCGACATGCCGTCTGGCGATTGTTTTTCGTTCGCCGAGGATGACGGCATGGTCGAAACCATGGTCGATCTCGGTGAACCCGTCGAAGAAGGCGCGGTGCTCGCTCGCATCCATTCCGTCGGCCGCACTGGCATCGCCCCTCAAGAAATCAGGGCAAAAATGGCGGGCATGCTGGCGGCGAGGCATTTCCCCGGCCTGGTCAAGGCCGGCGACTGCGCGGCGGTAGTGGCGGTGCAGGTCTGAGCGGTTCCGCCGAGGCCTGCTCCGCACCGGTCAGCTCCATCATCACCTGCTCTTTATCCTTCGCGGAGCCCTCCGGCGCGGCGGAAAGAAGCAGGATGGCGAGCGGAGTCGACATTGCATGAGGATGACACTATATACCGGCGGCTTCGACCCGCGCGCCTGAGGGTTTGCGCCGCGAAGCAACTGTAAATGTGTTGTGTGTTGCGCCATCTATTGTGACGAAAATCGGCTCGGAAACCGGAAAAAAGCAAGTAGAAACAGTGGCGCAAAGCTGGGCGTGGCCCAGCTAACGGTACCGACCCCCCAGAATCAGAAAATGCTCTTGAACCCTCGATTTCCTATGGCTCTGTGGACCTTGGACGGCATCGGCTTGCCGGCTGACCGCGACTCGGCTCGAATGGGGACATGCATCCTTTCTGGGATGTCGACGTTTCTGATTACCAACCGGCTTTGCCGCCAGGGAACAGCAGTATGAGTGAGCACGCGATCGAGTTCTTGCGGGGATGGATCGGCGAAAAGGTCCATTGCCAGTCATCCCAGGCCCGGATCGACAAGCAGGCCGAGACTTTGGCCAAGGAATGCGCTGCCGAGGCGGCGGAAGTCGGCATCCCGCTGGAAGATATCCAGGAAGAAGTCGGCGATATCAAGGAACTCATTGCCTCCCGGCTCGAGGAAGCGGCCGAGGCCGACGAGCAGCAGCAGGCATCCAGCAAAGCCGCGGAATGACCGCATAAAAGCGACTCCATCCGAAACACGCGGGCTGCTTGGCCCGCGTTTTCGTTTCAGCGGTGGCTCTCAGCCAAATTTTTCTTTCAACCACGCCTTCGGCAGCGCCGGCACGAAGTTTCCGTCGCGCCCGGTCATGTCGTCATTGGCGACCAATGCGTTGAGGATCGCTTCCTCCACGGTCTGGATCACCGCATCGAAAAACGGGTCGATGTCGGTGTCCGGAATAAAATCGGCGCTGGCGATGCGGCCGGATGGCGGAAGCGCCGCGCTCGCATTGGCGGTCGAGAAGGCGATAAAAATGTCGCCTGAACTGTGGTAAGCGAAGCCGCCGGTCATGGCGACGCCAAGCGGCACCCGGCGGGCCAGCCGCTTCATCTGATGCGGCAGGAACGGCGCATCGGTGGCGACGACTGCGATGATCGAACCCTTTTCAGTGCGCGGCGTGCCTTCGCGGACCGCCGGTTCGACGAGTTCCGGCCCGGCGCGCATACCGCGAACGGCAAAATTGTGCCGCTTGCCGAAATTCGACTGCACGAAGGCACCGACCGTATAAGTGCGGCCGTGCCATTCAACGATGCGCGATGCTGTGCCGGACCCGGCCTTGAAGCCGAAGGTGATCATGCCGGTGCCACCGCCGACGCTGCCTTCCTCGATCGGTCCGCCCACAGCACCGTCCAGTGCCTGGGCAACATGCTCTGACGTCAAATGGTGGCCGTTGATGTCGTTGAGGAAGCCGTCATAGGTCTCCGCCGCCACCGGCAGCCCCCAGCCGCTGTCGAGCGCCGCCGGCAGCACGCTTTGCATCCAGCGCAGCGTGCTGTCGCGGGAGACACCGCAGGAATGCGTGTTGGTGATGGTGATCGGGAAGTTGAAAGCGCCGGTTTCCTCGACGATGTGCGAGCCGGTCAGTTCGCCATTGCCGTTCTGGCTGAAGATGCCGGCGAAGACCGGCGTCGCAAGATCGGTGCGCCGCCTGGGCAGGATCGCGGTCACGCCGGTGCGCACCGGCCCCTCGCCGACGACGAGCGCGCCATCGCCCGAAATCAGCGTCTCATAGCCGACCGCTACACCAGGCACATCGGTGATCGCATTGAACGGCCCGGGCGTGCCGTCGAAGCCGATGCCAAAACTTCGCGCGCGCGGTTTGCCTGAGGGCGTTGCCAGATGGTTCGGATTGTCGGTCATGGTGTCAGAACAGGGATCCCTGATTGCCTGGCTCTTTGGCCTTGGCTGCCGGCTTGGCAACCGGCTTTGGCCTCGCCGCACCGCTGGTTGCCACCGCATCGGCGGTGCCATCGGCGAACTCGAGCGAAAGCGCCATTCCCGACGCCACATCGGCCGCCTGCTTGATCACCACCCCGTCGGCGTCCTTCACCAGGGCAAAGCCGCGTGCCAGCACCGCCTTGTGCGACAGCGTGGCAAGCAGTCGGTCGGCCTGGCTCAATTGCCCGCGCAGGCGCTCGAGCCGCACAGAGATCACCCGATCCTGCCGCCGCGCCAGCGCCGCCAGCGTGTCCCCCAGCAGTTTCTGGCGCCGTATGATCGGTGCCGGCGACAGCCGCGTCGCGGTGCGGGAAAATCGCGCGCGGCGTTCGCGCACGATGGCAAAAAACGCTGCTTGTGCGCGGGCGAGGTCGCGGCCGGTCAGCGTGCGCGCTTCATTGATGCGCCGCGACAGCGTGGCCGGCGTCAGCCTTTGGCCTTGCAACCGCGCCCGCTTGCGGTCGACGCTGACGGACAGCGCCCGGCCGAGCCTGGATGTCGCCTCATCGAGGCGTCGGCGCGGCAGCGCCAGCAATTGATCGGGCGAGGGCAGAGCGCGGGCGGCGGCACGAGCAGCCTGCCGTTTGCGTTCGAAATTGCGCAGGACCGCCGCCTTGAGCCGCGCGCCGAGACTGGCAAGCGTCGCTTCGAGGTCGGCCTTCACCGGCACGGCAATTTCGGCCGCACCTGTCGGTGTCGGCGCCCGCACATCCGCGACGAGGTCGATCAGCGTCCAGTCCGTCTCATGGCCGACAGCCGAGATCACAGGAATGCTGGAAGCGGCGACGGCGCGGGCGAGGGCTTCGTCATTGAAGCCCCAGAGGTCTTCGAGACTGCCGCCGCCGCGCGCCACGATCAGCAGATCGGGGCGCGGGATGGCGCCATCCCATGCTAGCGCATTGAAGCCGTTGACCGCGCCAGCCACTTCCGCGCCTGACGTCTCGCCTTGCACACGCACTGGCCAGACCAGGATATGCAGCGGAAACCGGTCCTTGATGCGGTGAATGATGTCGCGGATGACGGACCCCGTCGGCGAGGTGACGACGCCGATGACGCGTGGCATGAACGGCAGCAACTGCTTGCGGCTGGTGTCGAACAGGCCCTCGGCCTGCAGCCGCCGCTTGCGCTCTTCCAGCAGCGCCATCAGCGCGCCGGCGCCGGCCGGCTCCAGATTGTCGATGACGATCTGATAGTTGGACTTGCCGGGATAGGTGGTGAGCTTACCGGTGGCGATGACTTCCATCCCCTCCTCGGGGCGGAACCTCAGCCGGCTCATCGTGCCTTTCCACACCACGGCGTCGAGCCGCGCGCGGTCGTCCTTCAGCGCGAAATAGGCATGACCTGAGGAATGCGGCCCGCGATAGCCTGATATTTCGCCGCGCACCCGCACATTGCCGAAGACATCCTCGACCGTGCGCTTCAGCGCGCCGGAAATCTCGCTCACCGTGTATTCGGCGGCGTTGGTGCGTGATTCGGATGCTGCGTCGCTCATCGGCCGATTGGGGGACGGTTGGGCCCCCGCGTCAAGGTGGCCGCGTCAGGCCAGCCGTTCATAACCCGCATGCCGGACCCTGCCTACCAGCCGGGCAGGATCTGGTTCGGCTTGGTTCGCCGCAGCTTGGTGAAGGCGAGGGCTGCGAAATCGAATGTCCCGGTGTCTTCGCTGATCGGCACGGAAATATTGTCCAGGCTTTCCGAAATATGACGCGCAAGCGCATCGACGATCTCCGGCCGCGACGTCTGGCCGCGCATGATGCCGATGCGGCAATCGGGCAGGGCGCCAAAGCCGTCGGCTTCACCCAGCACCCGCATGCCGGGCCTGAGCGCGCATTCCGGCAGCACCGAAATCGCCAGGCCCGAAAGCACCGCGGCGGTGATGACGGTGGCCGAGAAGCTGGTGAACAGGATGCGATAATCGCGGTTCTGCTGGTCAAGCACATCGACCGCGGCGCGCCGCCAGATGCAGTTCGGCCGGCCGAAGGCCATCGGCAGCGTTACCTGCTCATGCGTCGCATGGTTGGCCGAGGTGACCCACAGCAGCGGTTCACGCCGCACCACTTCCGACTGGCCGCGTACGTCGTTGTGCGTCACCAGCGCCAGGTCGAGATTGCCGCGCTTGATATGTTCGACTAGCCCCGGCGTCGGCTCGCAGATGACAGTCAACTCGACGCGCGGATTGGAGCGCGTGAACCGCGCCATGATCTCGGGCAGGAAACGGTCGGCATAGTCGTCGGGCGTGCCGATGCGGATCGTGCCTTCGAGCCGCCGGTCGTCGAAAGCGGCCAGCGTTTCGCGGTTGAGGTAAAGCAGCCGCCGCGCGTAGGAGAGCAGCTTGTCGCCTTCCTCGGTCAGTCTGTTGGTGCGCCCGTCCTTTTCGAACAGCGGCTTGCCGAGCCGCTCCTCCAGCCGGCGCATCTGCATCGACACCGCCGACTGGGTCCGGTGCACCTCTTCGGCTGCTCGGGTGAAGCTGCCGGTGTCGGCAATCGAGATGAAGGTCTGCAACTGATCGAGATCGAGCGGCGATTTCATCGATATGATCCATCACTGGTGTTGATGTTAGAGATTAGAAACATTCGTTGGATTAATCAATCGGTCGATGGCAAATTGGCATTGTCTACATGAAGTCATGTGAATTGGGACCGGAACGGCCGCTGTTGCCAGCGCCGATTGCCTGGTCTCGCCCGGCCTACAGCGCCGCGCGTCCTTTGGACGCGCAAAGGACGCTGTAGCACTTTGATTTTGCGCATGATCCTTTTCCGAACCTCCGGTTCGGGGTCATGCGGCAGTCTGAAGGAGACCGACATGACCACGTTTGATTTCGCCACCGAGACCTCGCGCATCACCTCGCGTCCGGCCGTTGCGACGCGCGTGGCAAATACCGTCTCCAACGCCTACCGCGCCTGGAAAAACCGCCGCGCCTTCTATCGCCTTGGCGAGATGTCGGATTCCGAACTCGCCGATATCGGCCTGACGCGCGCCGACCTGCATGTCGCCATCGACGTGCCGTTTGGCCGCGACCCGACGGCGATGTTGCGCGAAATCGCCAGCGATCGCGTCGAGACGATCGAGGACATTGCCCGCAAGGTGGCCTGATCTGTCGCTTGTCGTTTTGGTTGCCGTGAACCTTTTCGAGGTTCGACGCGACTGAAGAGTATGCAGGCCCACACTCCCTGCCGGATCCCCGCCGGCCCGCCTGCACTCTGCCCGGTCCTCCCAGAACCGGGCTTTTCTTTTTCTACCCCCTGTCGAAGACAGGCTGCTTGTTGCTTGCCTACCGCCGGTCCATATCCCGCTTGAACTGGTCGAAGATCGTTTCCACGCCCTTCTGATACTCGTCACGCTGCTGGGCGCCGGTTTCGAACATCTTGCCGAACAAATCGTCGAACGGATTCCTTGGCCTGCCGCTCGGATTGGCCTGTGGCTGGGGGGCCTGACGCTGCTGCGGGGGCGCTTGAGGCTGTTGCGGCGCCGGCTGGCCGCCCGGGATGCCGAAGCCGCCACCGCCGCCTTGCCGCAGCATCTCCTCGAAGATTTTTCCCAATGGATTGTCGCCATAAGGGCTCTGCGTCTGTTGAGGCTGTGGCTGTGCCCGACCTTGCGGCTGTGGCTGAGGCGCGCCGCCGCCGAACATGTCCTGCAGCACCTTGCCGAGCGGGTTGTCGCCATAGGGGTTGGGTGCCGGCTGCGGCTGACTTTGCGGCTGTGGCGTCCCGCCGCCGAACATGTCCTGCAAAACCTTGCCGAGCGGGTTGTCCATCGGGTTCTGGGGCTGCGGCGCCTGGCGTTGCTGTGGCGCCGGGGCCTGCATGCCGCCGCCTTGCCGCATCATCTGCTCGATGATCTCGCCGAGCGGATTGTTGCCGCCGCCGCCGAAACCGCCGGCGGCCTGCATCTGATTTGTCGTCTGCTTGAACAGCCCGCCCATGACCATCGAGGCGATAGCCGGCAGCATCTGCTGCAGGATCTGCTGATTGACGCCGCTCGCTTGCGCGGCCTGGCTGGCCACCGCGCGCGACAGATCCTTCGAGCCGAACAAATGCCCGAGAATGCCGTTGCCCTCGTCGACGCCTTGCGGCGAGAAGGCTCGGGTTGCGTCCTCGAAATACTTGGCGTGCTGGCCGCTGGCCATCGCCGTCATGAAGGCGCCGAGCCCATAGGGGTCGGCAGTGTTGCGTTGCAGCCCCTGCGAAAAGGCCGGCAGCAGTGCGGCAACTGCCGCCTGCGTCTGCTGCATCGATAGCCCATATTGTTGGGCAAGGGCCTGCATGCCGCTGCCGTTCTGGGCCTGTGTCAGCATGTCGAACAAGGTAGGCATCGGCGTCTCCTCCGGAAATCCTCGCCGAAGAAGCCTAGTTTGTTTCCACTTCCGATTGAAGCGACTTTTGCCGATCAATCGGCTGCGTCAAATCCGAGGGTTAATAGGCGTATTCCATGAAAACCGGCTCGATCGAGCCACCCCAGCGCGTGTGATAGGCCGACAGCATCTCCTCGGCGCTGGTTGTGCCGCGGGCCACGACTTCGTCGAGCGTGTTGAGGAAGGAGGTCTCGTCGTAGCCGTCGCGGTTCTTGCGGCCACGGTTCTTCAGGCCCATGCGGGAAATGACCATCACGTCTCGCGCGATTTCGCGCAGCGTGGTGTTGCGGAAGGGCGCGGAAATGCCTTGTTCCGGCACGGCGTTGCGCATCGCCAGCGTTTCTTCATACGTCCAGCTCGACGTCAGCGCCTCGGCGGCATCGAGTGCTGCTTCATCATAGAGCAACCCGACCCAGAAGGCCGGCAGCGCGCAGATGCGCCGCCACGGCCCGCCGTCGGCGCCGCGCATCTCGAGGAAGCGCTTCAGCCGCACGTCCGGGAACAGCGTCGACAGATGGTTCGCCCAGTCGCCCATAGTAGGCAGCCCGTCCGGCACTTCATTGCGCGCGGCCCCGGCCATGAACTGGCGGAAGGTGATGTGCGTCATGTCGTGATAGTGGCCGTCGCGGATGACGAAATACATCGGCACGTCGAGCGCCCATTCAACATAGTCGGCGAAACCGAAATCGGGCGAGAAGCAGAATTCGAGCAGGCCCGAGCGCTGGTTGTCGGTGTCGCGCCAGATGTCGCCACGCCAGCTTTGCAACCCGTTCGGGTGACTCTCCGTGAACGGCGAATTGGCGAACAATGCCGTCGACAGCGGCTGCAGCTTCAGCGACACCTGCATCTTGCGGCGCATGTCGGCCTCGCTCTCGAAGTCGAGATTCACCTGGATCGTGCAGGTGCGATACATCATGTCGAGGCCCTTGGTGCCGACCTTGGGCATGTAGCGTGTCATGATCTCGTAGCGCGATTTCGGCATTTTCGGCGTCTCGGCCAGCGACCATTTCGGGCTGCCGCCGAGGCCAAGGAAGCGGATGCCCATCGGTTCGGCGATCTCGCGCACCTGCGCCAGATGGGCATTGCCCTCGCGGCAGGTCTGATGGATCGTCTCCAGCGGTGCGCCGGAAAGCTCGAACTGGCCGCCGGGTTCCAACGAAATCGCTCCTTGGCCGGTCGGTTCGACCAGGCCGATGATGCGGCCGTCGTCGACGATGGGATCCCAGCCGAGCTTTGACTGCATGCCTTCGAGGATGGCGCGGATGCCGCGCTCGCCGCCATAGGGGACCGGTGCATTGCCGTCGACGTAGAAGGGGAATTTCTCGTGCTCGGTACCGATGCGCCACTTGTCGCGCGGTTTGTTGCCTTCGGCGAGGTGCTCGACGAGTTCGTCGAAGTCTTCGATCGGCCGAAAATCGGTTGTATCGCGCGCCATGATTGAGCCCTCAGAGGCGGTCGGACGACCGCCGGCGGTAAATGGACGAAATGTCAGCAGCCGATCAAGCGAAAAATCCTGAGCCAGAGGTCAAGAGGAATTGAACGTGGCAGCGCTGCTCGTTCCTTGCAAGAGGCGAGGTCTTACCAGTCTCCGACTGTCGCCTGCATCACCGCGAGCGCGGCCACCGCCGCCGTATCGGCGCGCAGGATACGCGGGCCGAGCGGAATGGCGATGACGAAGGGCAGGGCGCGCAGCATCTTGCGCTCGTCGTCGGAAAAGCCGCCCTCCGGCCCGACCAGCAACCCAAGCTTCTTTTCCTTCACCGCCTGCAGCGCGGGCAGCGGATTGTTGGTCGAGGCGTCCTCGTCGCAGAAGATCAGCCGTCGCTCCTTGTCCCAGCCGGTCAGCAGGCGGTCGAATTTTTCCGCTTCGCGCACCTCCGGCACCGCCAGTATGCCGCATTGTTCGGCGGCTTCGGCGACATTGGCGCGCAAGCGATCGATCGACGGCTTGGCCACTTGCGTGTGCTGGGTGATGACTGGCTGCAGGACGCCGGCGCCCATCTCGACTGCCTTCTGCACGAGATAGTCGAGCCGGCCCTGCTTCAGCGGCGCAAAGCAATAGACGAGATCGGGCAGCGGCGGCTGTGGCCGTTGCAGCGCCGACACCTTCAGCCGCACCGCCCTTTTTGTTTTCGAGACAAGGGCCGCCGACCATTCGCCGTCGCGGCCATTGAACACCAGGATTTCGGCGCCTTCGGCAAGTCGCAGCACATGCAGGAGATAGTGGCTCTGCTGCTGGCCGGCGTCGAACTCGATGTCTGGCCGCAGATCGTCGGGCACGAACAGACGTTGCATCTTGTAATTGGCGCGCATCGCCGAGGAATGAGCGAGCCGGCCGCCGGCGTCAAGCCTCGGCGGTCGGATGCCACGCCGGCCGAAAGCCTTGCCGCAGCACGGCGAGCGTCGTGGCCGGCGTCAGCAGCGACAGCGTCTTGCCTTTGAGCTGGCCGAAATCGTTCGGCTGCCCGTATCCCGCAAAGGACCAGCGCAGTGTCTTGCCCATGCGCAAGGCATAAACGGTGCCGCCATCCGCAACGATGACGCCGTCCGGCAGGCCGGCAAGCTCTTCAAATGCCACCATCGGCGGCTTGGCGCCCGAAGCCAGCCGCTCCTTGTGCAGCCGCTTGTCGACCATCGGCGCGCGCGGCTCGGCAATGCCGAAGGCTTCGCCGAAGCGGCCAACGAAAACCTTGGCCCGTTCGCGCTGGCAAAAGAAGCAGGGGCGATGCCCGGCCGCCAATGCCGTCACCTCGTCGAGGAAGAACAGCTCGGTCCAGCCCGCTTTACCGCCCTTCCGGTTGCTGCCCATCGGTTCGCGCCGCACGTCGCGGAATTGGCAAACGCAGATGATCCAGGCCTGAAGCGCCCAGCGCTTTTTCAGCAGCGTCTTCGTCTCGGGATCGTGGATGATACCGCGATTGCCGGTGAACAGCCCGCGCTCGGGCACGGCGTGGATGGCGCCGAACGGATCGACCCGGTTTTGCAGTGGCATAGCTTTCTCTCCGAACGCGCATCTTGGCTGCAGTGCTGACGGCATGGTATCGCTCGTCGCATCATTTTCATGTCAGCAGGGTTTTTCATGCGGGTGCTGGTGGTCCAGAACTACGACAATACCGGCCTTGGCCAGGTCGGCGCAGCACTTGCGGAGGCGGGCGCAGATCTCGATCTGCGCCTCCCTTACAAAGGCGATCCCCTGCCGGATGACGCGGCCGGGCATGACGCCATGGTGGTGCTCGGCGGTGGCCAGAATGCGCTGGCCGACGATGAGTACCCCTATTTCCCGGCACTGCTCGAACTGACCCGCGATTTCGCTGGCAAGGACCGCGCCGTGCTCGGCATCTGCCTCGGCAGCCAGCTCGTCGCCCGCGCCTTCGGCGGCGAGAACCGCATTGGCGGCGCTAACGAGTTCGGCTGGCACGGCGTCTCGCTGACGCCGGATGCCAAGGACGATCCGGTGCTGGCTCAGTTGCCGGAGAAATTCCCGATCTTCCAGTGGCACGACGACACCTTCGTGCTGCCCGAGAACGCCGTGCGGCTCGCCGGCAACGATGTCACCGAGAACCAGGCGTTCCGCGTCGGCCGCGCCGTCTACGGTTTCCAGTTCCATTTCGAGGCCGACCGGCCGATGGTGCAAGACTGGAGTTCGTCCTTTGCCCCGACCATCGCCGCGCGCCATCCCGACTGGGCCGGCAAGCTCGACGGCGAAATGGCCCGCAACGGGCTCGACGCTGACGCTGCCGGCCTGGCCATTGCCCGCGCCTGGGTAGCGACCATCTGAGAACACCCATCCCTCGGTGCATGGCCGCGTGACATAATTGGCACGCGGCGGTGAATCCGCCTGGGGAAAACGCCTTTCATCCTTGGTTTACGTCCGCCCGCCAGCCTAGAAGGCGCGCGCTCTGCATCTTCGGTGCAACCGCGATGAACCTTTTGTGTGACCCGCGCGACACACCGTTGATACAGAACATGCCTAGAAGCGCGAAATCGTCGAAACTTTGAAGCGAATTCTCCGTTTCAACGCATTGGTAACCGCCTCGTGCACAGATGCAGAAAGCTCAACAAGAGATGACGTCCGTGAAAGCAGCGCTTCTGTCCTTTGCCATGGTATCCGCCATCGTGCTGTGCGGCCTCGGCATTTATGCCGCCGACGCAGCCAACAACCACAACGCCGTCGACGGCTACGGCGTCACCGCCTCGCTTCGCTAAAAGCCGGGGCTGCGCCACGAGCCGGAGCGTCTTTGGCGTCCTCGGACGCGCAGCGCTCAGGCCTCTTTTATCGTTCCGGGTTCCTTGATCGTCCCAGGCTCCTTGATCGTCAGTGTCAGGATGCGTTTGTCCGGCCCGTCGACGACGAGCGCGCTCAGCATGCCGGATTGCCAGGCGAGCGTGTCGACATTCACGCGGTTGGCCATCACTTCCGCCTCCGGCACCGGCGTGTGGCCGTGCACCACGATCTTCGGATAAAGGCCGGGGTGGTTGTGGAAGACGTCACGGATCCAGATCAGATCCTGCGGGTTTTGCCTTTCCAGCGCGATGCCGGGCCGGATGCCGGCATGGCAGAAGAAAAAGTCGCCCAGTGTCACCGAAAATGGCAGCGACCGCAGGAAGTCGATGTGGCTTTGCGGCACGGCCTCGACCAGGGCCTGATGTCCTTTGCGCACGGCGGACTCGGCCTTGCCGAACCACGCGCTGGTGCCTTCACTGATCGCCACGCCGTAGGACTGCGCCGTCTGGATGCCGCCAAACCGGATGAAAAGCCCGTCCGGGTCGGGGGTCTTGAGAAAATCGAGAAAGCCGATGTCGTGGTTGCCGGCCAGCATCAGATGGCGCGGGTCGCGCTCTCGCGCTTCGATCAGGAAATCGATGACGCCCTTTGAGTCCGGCCCGCGGTCGACATAGTCGCCAAGATGGATGACGCGCCAGTCGGCAGGCGCTTCCTGCTCGATCTCGGCCTTGATGCGCTGATGCATGGCGACCAGCAGGTCGAGCCGGCCGTGGACGTCGCCAATGGCGTAAAGACGCACACCTTCCGGCCCATGCGCGTCGAGAAAATGGATGCCGGGTTCTGCCAATTTTCCGTTGTCTCCGTGGTCAGGCGGTCACGGGACTTAGCGCCGGAGCTGGTCCTTGCCCATGTCGGTGACCAGACGCTTTCCGCACAGCGCCAGCGTGATGTCCATCTCCTTGCGGATGATTTCCAACGCCTTGGTAACCCCTTCCTTGCCGAGCGCACCCAGCCCGTAAAGAAATGGCCGGCCGATATAGGTGCCCTTGGCGCCGAGGCAGAGCGCCTTCAGCACATCCTGGCCGGAGCGGATGCCGCCATCCATGTGCACTTCGATCCTGTCACCGACAGCGTCGGCTATTTCTTCCAGCGCCATGATCGACGACGATGCGCCGTCGAGCTGGCGCCCGCCATGGTTGGAAACAACGATCGCGTCGGCGCCGGTCTTGGCCGCCATCAGCGCGTCCTCCTTGTCGAGAATACCTTTCAGGATCAGCTTGCCGCCCCAGCGCTCCTTGATCCAGGCGACATCCTTCCACGACAGATGCGGATCGAACTGCTCGTTCGTCCATGAACCCAGAGATGAGACGTCGCCGACACCCTTGGCATGACCGACAATGTTGCGGAAGGTGCGGCGCTTCGTGCCGGCCATGCCCATCCACCAACGCGGGCGCATGGCGATGTTGGCAATGTTGGCCAACGTCATCTTGGGCGGCGCCGACAAGCCGTTACGGACATCCTTGTGCCGCTGGCCGAGAATCTGCAGGTCGAGCGTCAGCACCAAAGCGGAGCATTTCGCCGCCTTCGCCCGGTCGATCAGATTGATCACGAAATCCTTGTCGCGCAACACATAGAGCTGGAACCAGAACGGCTTCGTGGTTACCGAGGCGACATCCTCGATCGAGCAGATGCTCATCGTCGACAAGGTGAACGGCACGCCGAATTCTTCCGCTGCCTGCGCCGCCAGCATCTCGCCATCGGCATGCTGCATGCCGGTCAGGCCGGTCGGGGCCAGCGCCACCGGCATTGCCACCTTTTCGCCGATCATGGTCGATTCCAGCGAACGGTTGCTCATGTCGACCAGCACGCGCTGGCGGAACTTGATCTTCTGGAAATCCTCTTCATTGGCCCGGTAGGTGCTTTCGGTCCAGGCGCCGGAATCGGCATAGTCGAAGAACATCTTCGGCACGCGCCGGCGCGCGAGGTCCTTGAGGTCGGCGATGGTCAGGATTTGGCTCATGGGCTTCCCGTTTCGATAGCTAGGAGCGTTTGCGTGCAGGTTCGGTATCGGTGGCATCGACGCGCTGTTTCAGCCTCAGTCGCGAGACGCGCTGCCAGTCGCCGCTGCGCTCGGCCTCAGCCATCGACCGTTCGACATAGGTGATGTGGTCCATCGCCGCTTGCCGGGCAGCGGCCGGGTCGCCGGCTTTGACTGCCGCATGGATTGCCCGGTGCTGCGCAAGCAGCGCCTCGCGCGCGCCGGGCACGGTGAACACCAAGAGCCGGTTCTGGAACACGCCTTCCGACAACAGCCGATAGCAGGAGCGCAGCGTGTGCAAAAGGATGATGTTGTGCGCGCATTCGCAGATCGCATGATGGAACTCGACGTCGATTTCAGCCTCGTCATCGAAGTCGCCGGTCCGGTGCGCATCGTCCATGCGTGCCATGATCTTGTCGAGCAGCGCCATGTCGTCTGACGTGGCGCGCCGCGCAGCGTATTCAGCCGCCACCCCTTCGATCTCGCGGCGGTATTCCAGATAGTCGGTCACAGCCTTGCGGTGCATCGAGATCAGGTCCGTCACCGGCTTGGTGAACAGCTGGCCTATGACATCGGCGACATGCGTGCCACCACCCGGCCTCGTCGTCAAAAGGCCGCGCCCTTCGAGCGCCTTCAGTGCGTAGCGCAGGATCGGCCGCGACACGTCGAACTGGCGTGCAAGCTCGCGCTCGCCCGGCAACCGGTCGCCGGTGCGCAGCACGCCTTCGAGGATGAGGCTCTCGATCTGCTGCACCACCTCGTCGGCGGTGCGCGAATGCTCGATCCTGGAAAAAATATCGCTCAACTCGATGCCTGGAAGGTGAACCGGTGGGGCGCAGGATAAAGCCTGCGTCGCCAACTGGTCAAATTATTTATCCAATTGGCCGAAGCGTGTCGAATTTGCCGCCTGGCGTCATATCATCTTCGGCTAACTTTGCTGTTTGCGTCATCCGGCCATTGGCTCTAGAGGGACGCGAGTGCAAGAGGGTTCAAAGAAACCCGGGGGACAAGCCGTGTCAGACGACCCGTCCAATCTCGAATTCCAGCCGCGCGCCAAGGGCAGCGTCATGGGATTTCCCGCGCATGAGGGCCGGCCCGGCGCGCTCGGCGAGGTCCATGCCCGGCCGCATCCGCTGATCGAAAAGCCGCGCGTCCTGGTGCAACTCGCCTTTATGACCGAGGGCGGCTCCGGCGTCGACATGGCCGTGCTTTCCGAACTGTCGCGACGCCTCGGCATCGCCGCACCCGACCGCCAGGCTCGCCACCACGCTATGAAATGGGGCAAGGGCTCGCTGCGCTGGGAGCGGCACACCGAATTCTCGACCTATCTGTGGGAAGGGCCGCTCTCCGAAAGCGGCAGGACGCAGGAGGATTCGCCCTTCGGCAACGGGTTTTCTCCCCCGGGAACAGTCATCTCCGGCATCCGGCTCGAAATTCGCAAGTGGACGCAAGCGAGCGAGCGGCTGATCGCCGGCTTCGATCCAACCAGCCTGTGCTACTCGCTGGTCGAGCGCGGCAACGCCGCCATCGTCACCGATTTCCGCCAGGATGGCGACGGCATGACGCGCATGCTGGTGCTCGATCGCGGCCTGACCCCGGCGCGCACCGGCGCGCTATCGCAACGGCTGATCGACATCGAAACCTACCGCACGTTGGCCATGCTCGGCCTGCCGCTGGCCCTGAACTTGTCCGGCCGCGCTCGCCGCATCGAGGACCGGCTGGCGCAAACCACGCTGGAGATGAAAGTCACTGAGACCCGCGACAGTCAGACCTTGCTGGCCGACCTGACCGAGCTTGCCGCGGAGTTGGAGGCGGACGCGGCGTCGAGCCTCTATCGCTTTGGCGCCAGCCGCGCCTATGACGGCATTGTCGTCGAGCGGCTGGAAGCGCTCGAGGAAGAAGCCGTGCCCGGCTACGACACCTGGGGTGGTTTTTTGCAGCGTCGCGTAGCACCCGCCATGCGCACCTGCCGCTCGGTCGAGGAGCGGCAAGCCAATCTCTCGCGAAAACTGACCCGCGCCACGACGCTGCTGCGCACCTGGGTCGATGTCGAGGTCGAGAAGCAGAACCGCGACCTGCTCGCCTCGATGAACAACCGCGCCCGCCTGCAATTGCGCCTGCAGCAGACTGTCGAAGGCCTCTCGGTCGCCGCCGTCTCCTATTACGTCGTCGGCCTCATCGGCTATGTCGCCAAGGGCGCCTCGATCTTCGGCCATGCCTTCGCACCGGAGGTCATCACCGCCGCTTCGGTGCCGGTCGCCATCCTGCTGGTCTGGTGGGGCGTGCGTCGCGTGCGGCGGATGCATTCCGAACCCGGCAAGCTGGCGGGCGAATAGCAGAACAGGCAGACGAGGCAGCGGCAGATTGCCGCTGCGGAAGCCTGTCTCGACCATGAGGCTGGTTTCCCCACCGAGGCAGGATTTGCAACCGACGCGCTTCACTGGTAAAAGATTTTGACCAGTCAAGCGAAACGAGGCTGTTGATGTCCGGCCTAGCCATGCCGAAACCAGACGACGCCACGATGCGCCGGCGCGACGAGATCGTCGCCGACATGCGCATCATCGTGCCGGGCGAGGGCGTCGTCGACGCCGCCAATTCCATGCGCGCTTTCGAGAGCGATGGCCTGACCGCCTATCGGCAGCTGCCGCTCGTTGTCGTTTTGCCGCAAACGGTGGCGCAGGTTTCGCGCGTGCTGAAGTACTGCAACGAGCGCAACATCCGCGTCGTGCCGCGCGGCTCCGGCACCTCGCTGTCGGGCGGCGCGCTGCCGCTCGAGGACGCGGTGCTGCTGGTCATGAGCCGCTTCAACCGCATCCTTGCGATCGATTTTCCCAATCGCACCGTCGTCGCGCAGCCGGGCGTCACCAATCTCGGCATCACCACCGCCGTCGAGCAGGAGGGCTTCTACTACGCCCCCGATCCATCCTCCCAGATCGCCTGCTCGATCGGCGGCAATGTCGCGGAGAATTCCGGCGGCGTGCACTGCCTGAAATATGGCCTCACCGCCAACAATGTGCTCGGTATCGAGATGGTGTTGATGAGCGGCGAGGTGGTGCGGCTCGGCGGCAGCCATCTCGATGCGGAAGGTTATGACCTGCTCGGCGTCATGACCGGCTCGGAAGGTCTGCTCGGCGTCGTCACCGAGGTCACCGTGCGCATCCTGAAGAAGCCGGAGACGGCACGTGCGCTGCTGATCGGCTTTCCTACCAGCGAGCAGGGCGGCCAGTGCGTCGCCGACATCATCGGCGCCGGCATCATTCCGGGCGGCATGGAGATGATGGATCGACCGGCGATCCACGCGGCGGAAGATTTCGTCCATGCCGGCTATCCCCTCGATGTCGAGGCGCTGCTGATCGTCGAACTCGACGGGCCGGGGGTCGAGGTCGATCATCTGATCGGCCTTGTCGAGGCCATCGCCTACAAGAACGGCTCGACCACCTGCCGCATATCGCAGTCGGAGCAGGAGCGGCTGAGCTTCTGGGCCGGCCGCAAGGCGGCATTCCCGGCGGTCGGCCGCATCTCTCCCGATTATTACTGCATGGATGGCACCATCCCGCGCAAGGAACTGCCGCGTGTGCTGGCCGGCATGCGCGAGCTGTCGGAGAAATACGGCCTCGGCGTCGCCAATGTCTTTCATGCCGGCGACGGCAATCTGCATCCGCTGATCCTCTACGACGCCAATGTGCCGGGCGAACTCGACAAGGCCGAAAGCTTTGGCGCCGACATATTGCGGCTTTGCGTCAAGGTTGGCGGTGTGCTCACCGGCGAACACGGGGTGGGCGTGGAAAAACGTGACCTGATGCCGGAAATGTTCACCCAGGTCGACCTCGACCAGCAGATGCGCGTCAAATGCGCCTTCGATCCCAACCATCTGCTCAACCCGGGAAAAGTGTTCCCGCAGCTGCGCCGCTGCGCCGAACTCGGCCGCATGCACATTTCCGGCGGCAAGCTGCCGTTTCCGGACATTCCGAGGTTTTGAGATGATGGCGCCTCAGAATGAAGGTTCCTCTTCCCCGCTTCGCTGGGCGAGGAACAGGGGTCGACCATGACCACCTTCACTCCAACCACGTCGGAAGAAGTCCTGTCCACCGTCGCCTGGGCTGTGGCGGAAGAATCGCCGCTCGAAATCCTCGGCCACGGTTCCAAGCGCGGCATCGGCCGGCCGTTGCAGACCGAACACACGCTCGACCTGTCGAGGCTCTCTGGCGTCACGCTCTACGAACCGGCCGAACTGGTGCTGTCGGCCAAATCAGGCACGTCGCTGGCCGACATCGAGAAGCTGCTGGCGGAAAACGGCCAGCAACTCGCCTTCGAACCGATGGACTACGGCCCGCTGCTCGGCGGCGAGCCGGGAAAAGGCACGATCGGCGGCGTGCTCGCCGCGAACCTCTCCGGCCCGCGCCGGTTGAAGGCGGGTGCTGCGCGCGACCATATCCTCGGCATCAATGTGGTGTCCGGGCGTGGCGAGGCCTTCAAGTCCGGCGGCCGCGTGGTCAAGAACGTCACCGGCTATGACATGTCCAAGCTGATGGCCAACAGCTGGGGCACGCTGGCCGTGCTCACCGACGTCACCTTCAAGGTGTTGCCCGCCGCCGAGACCGAAGTCACGCTTGCCATCCGTGGCCTGCTCGACGACGCGGCTGCCGCCGCCATGGCCATGGCGCTCGGTTCGAGTGCTGAAGTGTCGAGTGCCGCCCATCTGCCGGAGCGGATCGCCGCGCGCGTCGCCGGCGGCAGTCTCGGCAACGATGCCGCCACGCTGCTGCGTGTCGAGGGCTTCGGCCCGTCGGTCGCCTATCGCATCGCCGCGCTGAAAACGCTGCTCGGCAAGGCCGGGCCGCTGGAGGAGATTGCCGGCGAAGCCTCGCGGCTGATCTGGCGCGATGTGCGCGATTGCAGGCCCTTCGCCGACAACAGCGAGAAACCGGTCTGGCGCGTTTCGATGACGCCGGGAGAGGGCCACCAGATGGTCCTGACGCTGCGCATGCAGGCCGCCGTCAGCGCCTTCTATGACTGGCAGGGCGGGCTTGTGTGGCTGCGCATGGAAGAGGGCGACCCGGAAGCCGCTCTGCTGCGCGGGCTGTTGAGGAAACATGGCGGCGGCCATGCGACGCTGGTGCGCGCGGCACCCTCGCATCGCGCCGCCTTGCCCGTGTTCGAGCCGCAGCCGCCCGCACTGGCAGCACTCAGCGAGCGCCTGAAGCAGGAATTCGACCCCAAGAACATCCTCAATCCCGGTCGAATGGCTTAGGATCCAACGCGATGCAGACCAATTTTTCGCTTGCTCAACTTGCCGATCCGCATGTCGCGGAGTCGGAAAAGATCCTGCGCAAATGCGTGCATTGCGGCTTCTGCACCGCGACGTGCCCGACCTATGTGACACTGGGCAACGAGCTCGATTCACCGCGCGGGCGCATCTACCTGATCAAGGACATGCTGGAGAACGGCCGTCCGGCCGACAAGGAGATCGTCACCCATATCGATCGGTGCCTGTCGTGCCTCGCCTGCATGACCACCTGCCCGTCGGGCGTCAATTACATGCATCTGGTCGACCATGCCCGCGCCCATATCCAGGGGACCTACAAGCGGCCGTTGCTCGACCGCCTGACCCGCACCATGCTGGCCTTCGTGCTGCCCTATCCCCAGCGTTTTCGCGTCGCGCTGAAACTGGCGAAGCTGGGCAAGCCGCTCATCGGCCTGTTCGAAAAAGTCCCGGCACTGAAACCGCTCAGCGCAATGCTCAAACTCGCGCCGGCATCGATCCCCACAGCCTCACCGATGGCTTCACCTGGCATCCATGCCGGGCAGGGGGCGAAAAAGGGCCGCGTCGCCATCCTCACCGGCTGCGCGCAATCGGTGCTCGATCCCGCCATCAACGACACGACGATTTCGCTGCTGACACGGCTCGGCGTCGAGGTCGTGGTACCGCCGGGCGAGGGCTGTTGCGGCGCCCTGGTTCACCATATGGGGCGGGAGCAAGCCGCGCTTGCCTCAGCCAGACAAAATGTCGACGCCTGGACACGCGCCATCGAACAGGGTGGGCTCGATGCCATCGTCATCACCGCGTCCGGCTGCGGCACGACGATCAAGGACTATGGCTTCATGCTGCGGCTGGATCCGGCCTATGCCGACAAGGCCGCGCGTGTCTCGGCGCTGGCCAAAGACATTACTGAGTACTTGGCTGGCCTCGATCTGCCCGAACCGGTGCGCAAGCCGGGCACGGTGGTCGCCTATCACTCGGCCTGTTCGATGCAGCACGGCCAGAAGATCACCCGCCAGCCAAAGGAGCTGCTGGCAAAGGCCGGTTTCATCGTGCGCGAGCCGCGCGAAGGTCATCTGTGCTGCGGCTCCGCCGGCACCTACAACATCCTGCAGTCCGAGATTTCGGCCAAGCTGCGCGATCGCAAGGTGAAAAACATCGAGGCGACGGGTGCGTCGATCGTTGCCACCGGCAACATCGGCTGCATCACGCAGATCGCCTCGGCCGCGAAGATGCCGGTGGTGCACACGATAAAACTGCTCGACTGGGCCTATGGCGGGCCAAAGCCGGAAGGTGTTCTGGAAGAGAGCCTGATCGCCGCGGAATAGGGTGCCGCCCCGGCGCTACTCCGCCGCGAGCCTGTCCGCTGTGCCGTAGGTCGCCTCATAAAGCGCGCGCTGGCGACTGAGTGCCACCATGGTGTTACGGAGCAGGATCGCCACCGTGATCGGCCCAACGCCGCCCGGTACCGGCGTGATCCAGGAGGCGACCTCGCGCACGCTTTCGGTGTCGACGTCGCCGACGATGCGGCTGGAGCCGTCAGGGCCGATTTCGGAATTGATGCCGATGTCGATGACGGCAGCGCCTGGCTTGACCATGTCGGCCTTGATCAGCCTTGGCTTGCCGACGGCAACGAACAGCGCGTCGGCGCGCCGCGCATGCGCGGCAACCGATCGCGTCATGTGGTGGCAGACCGTGACTGTCGCGCCTTCGCTCATCAGCAGGAAGGCGATCGGCTTGCCGACGATTTCCGAATGGCCGACGATTACGACTTCCAGCCCCTTGAGGTCGAGGCCGGTCTCCTTCAGCAGCTCGACCGACGCGGCCGCCGTGCAAGGCGCGAGGTCGAGTTGGTTGTAGACGATGTTGCCGATCGAAGCCGGGTGCATGCCTTCGACATCCTTGAGCGGATGCACCGCCGCCTGCAGCGTCCTGATCGGGATATGCACTGGGACCGGTCGCTGGATGATGATGCCGGTGACGCGCGGATCGGCGTTCAGGCCGTGAATTGCCGCTTCCAGTTCTCCGGCGGTTATGGCGGCGGGAAAGCGCCGTTCCTCGAAATCGATACCGGCGAGTTGTGCCTTGGCGCGCTGGTTGCGCACATAGACATCCACCGCAGCGGTGTCGCCGACGGTGATCGAGATCAGCTTGGGCGGAAATCCCTCGGCTTTGGCAATCGCGGCGTCCTCACGGACGGCGGCGATGATGCGCTGGGCAACCGGGCCGCCCTTGAGATAGCGGCTGTCTTCGGACAGGGACATGGTGGACTCTTTTATGGAACGTTGCCGCCGACATAGCAAAAGAACATCGACAAGGGCAGCATGAAAGCGAACCGTCATGCCTCCTGCGCGACGTGTCGCTCTGACATTGTGTCGCTAACCGTCAGGCTCCGATCAAAACGGAAAGGGCAGCGCGGTTTCCCGTGCTGCCCTTCCTGACTGGCCGCATCCCCATACGGCCCGTCCCCCGTTATCACAGACTGGCCTCGAAAAGCGGACTGCTTTGCCGGCCAAGTGATTCGCAAGAACTATCATATCACCTCGACCGTGGTTCCGACATTGACCCGTTCATAGAGGTCGACGACGTCCTCGTTGCGCATGCGGATGCAGCCCGATGACACCGCGCCGCCGATCGTCCACGGCTGGTTGGTGCCGTGGATGCGGTACTCTGTCGTGCCGAGATAGAGCGCGCGGGCGCCGAGCGGGTTCTCCATGCCGCCGGCCAGATAGGTCGGCAAATAGCGACCCTTGGCGGCTTCGCGCTTGATCATCTCCGCCGGCGGGCGCCAGTCCGGCCACTCACGCTTGTTGGTGATCTTGTGCGTGCCCGACCACTCGAAGCCTGGCTTGCCGGTGCCGACGCCGTAGCGCCGTGCCTTGCCGTTCTTCTCGACCAGGAAGAGGAAATTCTGGGTGGTGTCGATAACGATCGTGCCCGGCTTTTGCGCGCCGTCATAGGCAACTTCCTGCGGCAGGTAGATCGGGTTGATCTGCGGGCGCATGACCATGCGCTTGGCCGGCGGCTGCACCGCTGCCGTCTGGACCTGGTCGGGCTGCGCCTGGCGCAGGCGCGGCTGCTGTTGCTGCACGACCTGGCGATTCTGCCGGACGATGCCGGGCGCATGGCCAAGCTGCAGCACCCAGGGTGCGGAAAGGTCGGGACTGACCATCACCGGCGGCCTATCGGCATAGCGGTCGCCGGCGGTTGAGGGTGTGACGCCGGCGGCAAACACAGCCACGGCGCCGAGCACGGGAAACAGAACTGTCTTCATCGGAACGCACCTTGATCGTCTGATACAAACGGGTGGAAACGTCCTCCCGGTTCGGCGATCATTGGCGCGCAAGCAGCAACCGAAGCATGAATCGGAATGCGTAAAATGCGCAAGTGTCAGTAAACCTTTTGGTGTGGTTACCGCCGGGTTCAGGAATCTGGTAAAGCCGCAGTAAATGCAGCGCAAAAGCGCATTAACGAACGGATTTTGGCTTATGGACAAGGAAAACACCGGCCTGCTCGCCGGTCCCGATGGTGTCGCGCGCTGCTTCTGGCACGGCAATCTGCCGGACTATCTGCACTACCACGACCATGAATGGGGCCGGCCTGTCGCCGATGACCGCAGGCTGTTCGAAAAGATCTGCCTCGAAGGCTTTCAGTCGGGCCTGTCGTGGCTGACCATCCTGCGCAAGCGGGAGAATTTTCGCGAAGCCTTTGCCAATTTCGAATTCGACAAGGTCGCGGCCTTTACCGACAAGGATGTCGAACGCCTGCTCGGCAATGCCGGCATCATCCGCCATCGGGGCAAGATCGTCTCGACCATCAACAACGCCAAGCGCGCCCGCGAAATGGCCGATGAGTTCGGCTCGCTGGCCGCCTGGTTCTGGAAGTTCGAACCCGGCAAGGACGAGCGGCCGGTGATCGTCGACCTCGCCCATCTGCGCGCCAACCCGACCACGGCGGTCTCGGTGCGGATTTCGAAGGAGTTGAAGAAGCGCGGTTGGAGCTTCGTGGGCCCCACCACGGTCTACGCCTTCATGCAGGCGATGGGTCTGGTCAACGACCACCTCGAGGGCTGCGTCTGCCGCAAAGAGGTCGAGAAAGAGCGGAGGGCCTTCAAAAGGCCGAAGTAGCCCCTCTGCTTCCGGTGAAGCGGGTAATTCAGGTCCCGTTGGCGCTGGCCAGCATCAGGCCGGCGACGATGGCCACCACCGTGGCCACGGTCGGATAGATCACCAGCAGGCCGGTCATCAACGCGTCGCGCATGGACGGACCCCTGCCGGTGTCGGCGGGTATTTCGAACGGGCCGGCAGCCTGGCTGACCATTTTCGGGGCGTGGATGTCGGCCGGGCGCAAGCGTGCTGGCAATTCGCCTGCATCGCCGTCGATGGCATGGAATCTTGCTGTACTGGTCATCGCCGCGAACCCCTCATTTCGGCGCGTTTATCTCTCGCGATTGTGTCGGCACGATGCCGCGCTCATGGCGGGATTGTTTCATTTTCGGTGCGGTTTTGTTTCAGAGGTGGTTGAAACGAAGGCGAGTGCTCGTGCCCATCTTGCCGAGAGAGCGGAGATGGGTGCGCCTCGGCGGCCTTGCCGCACAAAGCCGCTTCGGCTAGGACACGCGCACTCGAAACAAGTCCGCATTTATCCAACAAAAAGACCCCAGCTCATGGCCGACAAATCGGAAAAGACGAAAGCGCGGCTGCCGCGCGGTTTTGCCGACCGCAGCGCTGAAGACATCCGCGCCGTCGAGAAGATGATGGCGACGATCCGCTCGGTCTATGAGCTTTACGGTTTCGAACCGGCCGACCAGCCGCTCATCGAATACACCGATGCGCTCGGAAAATTCCTGCCCGACCAGGACCGGCCGAACGAAGGCGTGTTCTCCTTCCAGGACGACGACGACCAATGGCTGTCGCTGCGCTATGATTTGACCGCGCCGACGGCGCGCTTTGTCGCCGAGAACTATGAGCGGCTGCCCAAACCCTATCGCAGCTACCGCTCCGGCTGGGTGTTCCGCAACGAGAAGCCCGGTCCGGGCCGCTTCCGCCAGTTCATGCAGTTCGATGCCGACACGATCGGCACGCCGGGCGTGGCCGCCGACGCCGAAATGGCCATGATGATGGCCGACGTCATGGAAGCGCTCGGTATCAAGCGCGGCGACTACGTCATCCGCGTCAACAACCGTAAGGTGCTCGACGGCGTGCTGGAAGCGATCGGCCTCGGCGGCGAGGAGAATGCCGGCCGCCGGCTGACGGTGCTGCGGGCAATCGACAAGCTCGACAAGCTCGGGCCGGAAGGTGTGAAGCTTTTGCTCGGCCCGGGGCGCTGGGATGGCGGCAAGGAAGGCGAGGGCGACTTCGCCAAGGGCGCCGGGTTGAACAACGGGCAAGCCGAGGCGGTTCTTCTCGCGACAGCGAGGACTATACAGGCCGGCCAGGATTCCATGGTCAATTCGAACGCGACCTACCAGGAAGGCGTTGGAGAACTCGCGACGATTGAAGCCCTGGTCCGGGCGGCAGGATATGGCGAGGATCGTATTGCCATGGACCGCTCCGTCGTGCGTGGCCTCGAATATTACACCGGCCCGGTCTTCGAGGCCGAACTGCTGGCCGAGATCCCCAACGAGGACGGCCAGATTGTCCGCTTCGGCTCGGTCGGTGGCGGCGGCCGCTATGACGGACTGGTCTCGCGCTTTCGCGGCGAACCGGTGCCGGCGACCGGCTTTTCCATCGGCGTTAGCAGGCTGATGACGGCGCTGAAGAACCTCGGCAAGCTCGACGCCTCGGATGTGATCGCGCCGGTCGTGGTGCTGGTGATGGACAAGGATACCGACAGCCTCGGCCGCTACCAGAAGATGGTGTCGGAACTGCGCGCCGCCGGCATCCGTTCCGAAATGTATCTCGGCGGCGCGGGCATGAAGGCGCAGCTCAAATATGCCGACCGGCGTGGTTGTCCGGTCGCTGTCATCCAGGGCGGCGATGAGCGCGCCAAGGGCGAGCTGCAGATCAAGGACCTGATCGAAGGCGCCCGCATGTCCGCCGAGATCACCGACAATGCCGAATGGCGCGCCGCGCGTCCGGCGCAGGTGACGGTGGCGGAGGGCGAGCTGGTCGCAGAGGTGAGGAAGATCCTGGCGGCGCAGGCCGAGGAACGGTCTAAGTGACGAGCGCTGCCCTCTCTTGTCCTTCTCCCCTTTTGGGAGAAGGTGGCCGAGCGAAGCTCGGTCGGATGAGGGGTGTTCCAGGGAATGCCAACGTCTCATTCCGTCACCCACCCCTCATCCGTCTTGGCGCCGCGCGCCAATCCACCTTCTCCCACAAGGGGAGAAGGGAAGGTGGCGCCTCATGACCTCCCGCTACCCCGCCATATCAACCGACATCACCAACCTCTTCGCCACACGCAACACGCATGCGGTCGAGGTTGCCATATTGCAGCCGGCCGACCCCTTCCTCGACATGGCCGGCGAGGATCTGCGCCGCCGCATCTTCCTGACCGAAAGCGAGACCGGGCAGACATTGTGCCTGCGGCCGGAATTCACCATTCCGGTCTGCCTTGATCACATAAGTTCGCAGGCCGGCACGCCGCGCCGTTATTCCTATCTCGGCGAGGTGTTTCGCCAGCGCCGCGAGGGCGGCAATGAGTTCTTCCAGGCCGGTATTGAGGATCTCGGCGACCGCGATACGGCTGAAGCCGATGCCCGCTCGCTGGCCGACGCGCACGCGCTGCTGTCGCTGGTGCTGCCTGGTCAGGCACTGGCGATCACGCTCGGCGACCAGACCATTTTCGAGGCGGTGCTGGCCGCCCTTGGCCTGCCGCGCGGCTGGCGCATGCGCCTTGCCCGCGCCTTCGGCTCGGCGCCGATGCTTGAGGCGGCGCTCGCTGACCTCGCCAACCCGCCGCGCAACAGCCAGCTCTCCGGCCCGGTTGCCGCTCTTGTCCTCGATGGTGATCTGGACGGTCTTTCCACCCACATCGCCAGCGGCATGGAAGAGGCAGGCCTGTCGGCCTCCGCCGGGCGTTCGCCATCCGACATTGCCCGGCGGCTGATCGAGAAAGCCGAATTGCGCAGCGTGCGGCTGTCGAACGAGGCTTTTTCGGCGCTGAAGAGTTTTCTGGCAATCGACGTTCCGCTTGATGGCGCGGCCCAGGCACTGGCGACCTTCGCCAACGGCGCCGGGCTGTCGCTCGATACCGCGCTGGAAAAGTTCGCTGCCCGTGCCAAGGCGATCGACGCGCATGGCTTGCCGGCCGAAAAAATCCGTTACGACGCCGCCTTCGGCCGCCCGCTCGATTACTACACCGGTCTGGTTTTCGAAATCGCGGCCGACAATGGCGACCGGCCGCTGGCCGGTGGCGGCCGCTATGACCGGCTGCTGACCTTGCTCGGCGCGAAAACGCCGATCCCCGGCGTTGGCTTTTCCGTCTGGCTCGACCGTATCGAGGCATTGCGGGAGATGGCGCCATGATCACGCTGGCGGTTCCGTCGAAAGGCCGGCTGAAGGAACAGGCGCTGGAAGTGCTGGCCAAGGCCGGGTTAGCCGTCAGCCTGCCCGGCGACGAGCGCAAGTACCACGCCCGCGTCGAGGGCCTGGACAATGTCGAAATGGTGTTCCTGTCGGCTTCCGAGATTGCTGGCGAGATCGGCCAGGGCGCCGTCGATCTCGGCATCACCGGCGAGGACCTGGTGCGTGAAAACCTCGCCGACTGGGAGACGCGCGCCGAAATCGTCGCTCGTCTCGGCTTTGGCAATGCCGATGTCGTGGTGGCCGTGCCGGACATCTGGCTCGACGTCGAGAACATGGCCGATCTCGACGACGTCGCCGCCGATTTTCGCCAGCGTCATGGCCGTCGGCTGCGCATTGCCACCAAATACTGGCGATTGACCCAGCAATTCTTCTCGCAAAAACACGGCATCCAGGTCTACCGCATCGTCGAGAGCTTAGGTGCCACCGAAGGGGCGCCGGCGGCCGGGCTGGCCGATGTCATCGTCGACATCACCACGTCAGGCTCGACGCTGCGCGCCAATCATCTCAAGGTGCTGGGCGATGGCCTGGTCCTACGCTCGCAGGCCTGTCTCGTGGCGTCGCGCAAGACACGTGTGGCGGCCGATGAAGCGGTCTTGCGCGATATTTCCGCCAGGATGGCATCCCGGGCCGCCTAGACCCCAGTACCATCGGCGGGATTTCCTCCATCCCGGCAGGCTGATAGGCTCGGCCAGTCCCGGGAGGAGAGAGCGATGCCAGTCAATCTCGACGAGCTGAAGAACGCCACCAATTTGCGCGGACGCGGAGCGCGCAATGGCGGCACCTTCGTGGCACCCGTCGACGGCAAGGCGCATGTCTCGGGCGAGCGCGGCGTGCCGCTGCTCAACAAGACAATTCCCGCGCTGTTTTCCGACACAGCCAGCAAATATGCCACGCAAGACGCCGCCGTCTTCGTCGACCAGGACAAGCGCTTCACCTGGAGCGAACTGTCGGACACGGTCGATGCGCTGGCCGCCGGCTTCCTGGCACTTAGCTTGGAGAAAGGGGATCGCGTCGGCATCTGGTCGCCCAACCGCTGGGAATGGCTGGTGACGCAATTCGCCACCGCCCGCATCGGCCTGATCCTGGTCAACATCAATCCGGCCTACCGGCTGACCGAACTCGAATACGCCTTGAACAAGGTCGGCTGCAAGGCGCTGGTCACGGCGGCCAAATTCAAGACCTCGGATTATCTCGGCATGATCGAGACGCTGGCGCCTGAGATCGCGAAGGCCACGCCGGGCAAGCTCAAGGCGCAAAAACTGCCGGCGCTGAAGATCGTCATCCGCATGGGCGACGAGAACTCGCCCGGCATGTTCAATTTCGGCGACGTGCTGGCCATGGCCGGCCGCGACGAGCATGACAGCCTCGACCGCATCTCGGAGGGGCTGAAGCCCGGCGACGCCATCAACATCCAGTTCACGTCAGGCACGACAGGGGCGCCCAAGGGCGCGACGCTGACCCACAACAACATCGTCAACAACGGCAATTTCGTCACCTCGGCGATCAAGCTGACCGTCGACGACCGGCTCTGCATCCCGGTGCCGCTCTATCACTGCTTTGGCATGTCGATGGGCACGATGGGCTGCGTGTCGAAAGGCGCCACCATGGTATTCCCAGGCGAGGGGTTCGACCCCGGCGCTACGCTGAAGGCGGTGGCTCAGGAACGCTGCACCGGGCTCTATGGCGTGCCGACCATGTTCGTGGCGCTCCTCGATCACCCGGATTTCCATTCCTTCGATCTCTCCAGCCTGCGCACCGGCATCATGGCCGGCTCACCCTGTCCGATCGAGGTGATGAAGAAGGTGGTGTCGCTGATGCATATGGAAGAAGTGACCATCGCCTATGGCATGACCGAGACCAGCCCGGTCTCATTCCAGAGCGGCGTCGACGACCCGCTGGAAAAGCGCGTCTCGACCGTCGGCCGCATCCACCCTCATGTCGAGGTCAAGGCGGTCGACGCCGATGGCGCCACCGTCGCCGTCGGCGCGCCGGGCGAGCTTTGCACGCGCGGCTATTCGGTGATGAAGGGCTATTGGGACGACGAGGAGAAGACCCGCGAGGCGATCGATACCGACGGCTGGATGCACACCGGCGACCTCGCCACCATCGATGCCGAGGGCTATTGCAACATTGTCGGCCGGGTCAAGGACATGGTCATCCGCGGCGGCGAGAACGTCTATCCGCGCGAAGTCGAGGAATTCCTCTACCGCCATCCCAAGGTCAGAGAGGTGCAGGTGTTCGGCATTCCCGACGCCAAATATGGCGAGGAGCTCTGCGCCTGGATCGTGCTCAAGCCCGGCCAGATCGCCACCGAGCAGGAGATCAGGAATTTCTGCGCCGGCCAGATAGCCCACTATAAGATCCCCCGCCACATCCGCTTCCGCAGTGAATTGCCGATGACGGTGACCGGCAAGCCGCAGAAGTTCCTGATGCGCAATGCGATGGTCGAGGAACTGGGATTGGTGGCGCAGAAGACGGCGTGAACGGATGAACGCTTCGATCTGTCGGTGCGCGAATGCAGCCACGGTTCGCAGAAGCGCGCAGGGGCTTGCATGAGCGGTTTCGGACGATCGGTGACTTCTTATGCGATGCCGCTGGCCGCCTTGGTGATGGCTGTCGCCGTCAGAGCCAGCGGGCTGTCTGTAGACGTAGGTTCGCCGAGCACCAGGATCCTTGTCGGTGCGCTGTCGTGTGCGATCATGTTCGTCACCATTTTCGTCGTGCTCGACCACGCCGAGGCGGTAGCTCGGCGGGTAGGGGAGCCGTACGGAACGCTGGTGCTGACGTTTGCCGTCACGGCGATCGAAGTGTCGATCATTGTTTCCATGATGCTGCATGGAGAGAACAACCCGACGCTGGCACGGGAGTCCGTCTTCTCGACGGTGATGATCGCATCCACCGGCGTTGTCGGCATGTGTCTCGCGCTTGGCGGCTGGCGTCATCGCAAGCAGGCCATCGTGCGGCAAGGGACCAGTGCCTATCTGGCGGTTCTGATCGCGCTGACCGTCATGACGCTCATTCTGCCGACCTACACCCAGACCACGGATCCCGGCACGTTTTCGGCAGCCCAACTTGGTTTCGTCAGCGTCCTTTCAGTACTGCTCTATGCAAGCTTCGTGTTCGCACAGACCGTCCGACACCGGGAAGACTTTATCCAGGGACAACCACACGGCGTTTCGGTGCGCGCTGCCCCTCACGAGAACGTCTCTGCCAGCGCTCTGTTGCTGATGGTCGGCCTGATCGGAATTGTCATGCTCGCCGAGCAGGTCGCGGCAAGCGTCGAAGATACGCTCGTTGCCTACCAGGTGACCCAGGCTGACAGCATTGTGGGGGCAATGATCGCGGGGCTGGTGTTGATGCCGGAGGCCATTTCGGCGGTGCGCGCTTCACTCAACAACGAGCTGCAGCGCGGCTTGAATGTCGCGATGGGTTCGGCTTGCGCCACGATCGGCCTGACCATACCGGGAGTCGCAGCCGCCAGCCTGCTGACGGGGAGAGGACTGACCCTGGGGCTGCCGGCTGCTGATGCGGTCCTTTTGGTCTTGGCGCTTTTCATATGCAATGTAAGCTTCAGTACTGAAAGAACGACGTTCTTGACCGGAATGGTCCATCTTGTAGTATTTTTTACTTATGTATTTCTGATATTTATACCATGAGAGCTTTGGTGCAAGCGAAGCGCCAAGGGGGCGGCATCCTTTGTTACCTCAGATCGCGGATTTGAGGTGGTCGATAAAGGCGCGCAGCTTCGGCAGGATTTGGCGTTTGCCGGGATGATAGAGGAAGACGCCCGGTGTCGTGGCGGCGACGCCGTCGAGCACCGATTTGAGTTTTCCCTGGGCTATCGGACCTTCGGCGACGGGTCGCGGCACCTGTGCCAGCCCAATGCCCTGCATCGCGGCCCCGAGCAATGTCGGATAGTCGTGCGCGATCAGCGGGCCTGAGACCATCGCTTCGATCTCCCCGTTGCCGTCGACGAAGGACCAGGGCGCGATGGCGCCGTTCGAGCGGCGCAAGCGCAGGCAGGCGTGGTGGCGCAGATCCTCGACACGCTCGGGGTGGCCGTGGTGCTCGAGATAGTCTGGGCTGCCGACGATCACGAACGGGAACGACGGCGTCAGCCGCACAGCAACCATGTCGGGCGCGATGAACTGGCCAAGGCGGATGCCGGCATCGAACCCGCCGGTGGCGAGGTCGACCATCTCGTCGCTCGCGGCGATCTCCAGTTCGATCTCGGGATAGGCCTGGCAGAACGACGCGATCACCGGCTCCAGGATCAACGGCACGACGGCGCGAGGTACGGACAGGCGCAGCAACCCGGTTGGCCGTTGGCCGACATCGCGCGCGGCCTCGCCTGCCGCGACGAGTTCCTCGAAGGCAGGGCCTGCACGATCGAGGAACCGCTGACCAGCCTCGGTCAAACCGACGCTTCGGGTCGTGCGGACGAACAGCGCCGCACCCATGCGGGCTTCCAGCGTGCGCACCGCCTGGCTCACGGCGGACGGCGTCACGCCGAGATCGGCGGCGGCGCGGCGGAAGTTGCGGCGCCTGGCGACAGCAAGGAAGACCTCGACGCCCTCCAGCGCACCGTGCCGGACTGTGTAGTTCTGCTTCATAGGTTGTTGTGATTATACCGGATAGTCGAATTATGGAAGCGGGTCTAGGTAGGAGAGATGGACACTGGAGACATCCTGCAATGACCGATGGACTTGATGGCGTGCGCGACCACTATCGCGCGACCGGCCTGACCGGGCGGCTGAAAACAGTGCTGGCTGCCCTCGGCCCGGAGGATCAGCTTCTCACGCCCCAGCAGTTGGCCACCCTGGATCAGTTTCACACACGCGGGCTTGCTGCCACCGCCGAGCTTGCCCAATTGGCCGGGATCGCCGCGGGCATGTCAGTGCTGGACGTCGGGTCGGGCGTCGGCGGGCCAGCGCGTTTTCTGGCTGCCACCTATGGCTGCCGGGTTACCGGCGTCGATATCAGCGAGCCTTTCGTGGATGCCGCGCGCTATCTGACCGAGCGCACCGGACAGAGCGGGCAGCTATCGTTCCAGACCGCCAGCGCACTGGAACTTCCATTCGATGATGGCCGTTTCGACGCCGTGCTGCTGCAACATGTGGCGATGAACATCTCCGACAGAGTGCTGCTCTATCGCGAGATCAGGCGCGTGCTGAAGCCAGGCGGCAGATTTGCCACATTCGACGTCGTGTTGTCTGGCGGTGAGCCGCACTATCCGCTTCCCTGGGCGCGAACGCCGGCGACGAGCTTCCTCCTGACAGTCGACGCGACACGTCAGGCGATCGAACCGGCCGGCTTCAGCATGCTGGCATGGCAAGATGACACCGAGGTTGCCAAAGCCTGGTTTAGGCAGTTGCGTGCGTCCGGTCCGCCGCCTTCGCCAAATCTTGGCGTTGTAATGGGACCGGACTTTGCCGAGCTTACAGCCAATTTGGGACGAAATCTCATGGAAGGCCGGCTCGGCATTCTGACCGCGGTGTTCGAGGCAGCATCGACCAACAGCTGACAGGAGACCCGAATGTCGACGGAATTCGTTTTCCAGACACATCTAATTCTAGGTTATGTCGCGTGGCTGCTTTGCTTCGGTGCATACATCTGGCCCTGGCTGAGTTCAATGGACCGGGTCGCGGCGCAGCGAGCCATCGCCACTCTGCACAGCTTCCGCTTCTTCGGGCTCGTCTTCATCCTGCCGGGCGTCGTGAGCCCCGATCTCCCAGCCGGCTTCGCCGTGCTCGCCGCCTACGGTGATTTTGCAACAGGGCTGCTGGCCATGCTAGCGCTGCTCACGATGAGGCTGCCTCGGCTCTTCTGGGCGTTCGTCGTCGCCTTCAATCTCGTCGGCACGGTCGAACTCGTCGTCGACTATTACCACGCCATCCAGGTCGGCCTTCCCGCACATGCGGAGCAACTGGGCGCCGCCTACGCGATCCCGATTATCTACGTGCCGCTGCTGATGATCACGCACATCGCCGCACTCTATTTTCTGCTGCGTCCTCACCAGAACGCAACCCGAGCCATCGCGGATGGAGCGACTGCTTCCTAGAGCATCCGGAGGGGTCATTTTTGAATCCTAGCGCCGCCCGTTGCGCATCTCCGACGGCCGCGGTGCTGTACCAGGTTCCTGCACAAGCGGTCCGAGCAGCACCTCTCCGAACAGCGGCTGATAGCGGCGGCGCACGGCCGGGTCTTCCTTGAAGGACAGTGCGTACTGACCGATCTGATGGAAATAGGTGATGCGCGCCCGCACGATGCTCTCATCCTCCGAATAGCCCATGGCGCGGAACGACCGGATGAGCAGCTCGATGCGCAGATCGTCGATCTCCTTGACTTCCTGGGCGAGCTTTTTCGATGTCCGCGACCAATCGCGCACGGCCAGGTCGAGCAGAGGACTGAAGGGCGCTTCATCCACCCAGACATGCACGATGTCGGTGAAGAACTGCAGGCCGTCTATGTCGTGTATCTCGCGCATCGCCCAGAACGGCGCGCAGTTGCTGTTGCGCCATTCCTGCAAGAGGCCCCCGCGAAGATCCGCCAGGCTGGCAAAATGGAAATAGAAGCTGCCGCGCGTGACCTTCAATTGCTGCGCCAGGCGGTCGATCTTGACCTCGCCGATGCCACGTTTTTCGAGCACCTTGCGCGCCGCCGCGATCCAGGCCTCGCGGCTGAGCGTCTGCCGCGCCGCTTTTGATCGCGCCGCCGGTCGAGGCGGTCTCTTCGTTTTCGCCAGCGCGCCTTTCCCGTTCATGAAATTCGAGACCTTCGTCGCCGCGTACAACGCGCATAGCCGATTCGCCAATCGAACCGGCCCCTGACTGCTTCGCAATTCTCCGTGTCACCGTCTATCGCCGGATACACCTTTTCAAGGCAGTGCACTGATCCGCTCCAGCATCAGCGCGAAGAACGGAGCCGGATCGATCCGGCGCAGGACGTTGCAGTTCTTGCGGCGGCCGGTGACGTGCCACCAGTCGACGACGGTCATGCCTATGGTCTCGGGCGAGACGATATCGACCGTCACGGCGCACTGGCGCTGCTCGTAGATCTCGGGCGCCAGAAGGTAACCGGTGACGCACGCATCGTGGATGGGGCGCGCCGCCGTCGCGAATTTGTGGGTGCCGTATTGGCGATAGAAGTCGGCCATGTTGGCGGCCTCGATCGCCGCGCGACTGCCCGTGGCACGCAGGGCATCGAGCCATTCGGGCGTCATCAGGGCGGTGTAGGTGCAGTCGATGCCCGCCATCGTCACCGGGACGCCGCTGTCGAACACTTTGTGCGCGGCATGCGGATCGACGAAGATGTTGAACTCCGCGGCAGGCGTGGCATTGCCGCCTTGAAAAAAGCCGCCGCCCATCAGCACGACTTCGCGCAGCCGGGGGACGATTCTTGGCTCCATGGTCATGGCCATAGCCAGATTGGTCATCGGGCCGAGCGTGCAGACGGTCAACTCGCCTTCCGGCGCATCCATGATCGTGCGCACCAGGTAATTGACCGCGTGCTCGCTCTGCAGCGGCGTGACGGGTTCGGGCAGATCGGCGCCATCGAGGCCTGTTTCGCCGTGAACATATTCGGCCGTGATCAGCTTGCGCACCATCGGCGCCGGGCAGCCGGCATAGACCGGCACATCGGGCCGCCCGGCCAGTTCCACGACCTTGAGCGCGTTCTTCGACGTCAGGGCGAGCGGTACGTTGCCGCCGACCGTCGTGATGCCGACCACCTCGAGTTCGGCTGGCGAACCAAGCGCGAAAAGGATCGCGAACGCGTCATCCTGACCAGGATCGGTGTCGATGATTATCTTGCGTGGTGCCATTGTGCCGCGATTTTCCCGTTGCGTTCGAAAGCCTATTGCTGAGGCGATTTGGATGTGTAGAAATACAGTACTGTATCTTATGTTCAAGACAAGGTGTTCGAATGGACGCACGCGGCGACTTTTCCGAAATTCCGATCCTCGACGTGTCGGCGCTTTACGGCAGCGACCAGGATGCGATCGCTGCGACAGCGGCGACACTGCGCCGCCATCTCGAGACGATTGGGTTCCTCTATGTCGTAGGGCACCCGATCCCGCGTGCCGACGTCGAGGCGGTTCGCGAAGCCAGCAAGCGCTTCTTCGCCCTGCCCGAGGAACAGAAACTGGCGCTGAAGATCGACAGGAATTTCCGTGGCTATCTGCCCTTTGCCGGCTCGACCATCGTGACGTCGTCGGTGGCGACCGTGAGCAAGCCGAACCAGAGCGAATCGATCTTCTTCATGCACGAGGTCGAGGCCGGCGACCCCAGGGCATTGGCCGACAAGCCGTTGCAAGGCCCCAACCAGTGGCCGGACGAGGCGGCACTTGCCGGCTTCAGGCTGACGATTGAACGTTATGTCGATGAGATGAGCACGCTGGCCCGCAAGATGGTCGGCGCCATCGCCCTTTCGCTTGGGCTCCCGACCGACAGTCTCGACCGCTATTTCGATCAACCGACGACCTTCCTGCGGTTGCTGCACTATCCGACGCAGCCCCAGGAAGAGGGGCTTTTCGGCTCGGCCCCACACACCGATTACGGCTTCATCACACTGCTCGCGCAGGACAATGTCGGCGGCCTGGAAGTCAAGAACAAGGCCGGCGACTGGGTTCCCGCGCCGCCGGTCCCGGACTCCTTCGTGATGAATGTCGGCGACATTCTGGCGCGCTGGTCGAACGACCAGTTCGTCTCGACGCCGCATCGCGTCATCAACCGGTCGGGGCGCGAGCGCTATTCCCAGCCCTTCTTCTTCGACCCGTCCATGGATGAAACGATCGAAGCGCTGCCAGTCTGCGTGCCGGCCGGTAGCCGGCCGAAATATGAGCCGGTGCTTTACGGTGACTATCTGATGGAGCGCATCGACAAGAACTACCACTACCGCAAGAAAAAGGCTGCGGAAGCAGCCGGTTCATAGACGGATCAATGCGCGGCTGCGTCGGTGCGGACGCGAGGCCCGGATTGGAGAGCAGACTGCAAGAACCGTTGTAATCAAAAAAGGGGAACGAAAATGAGAGCACATTTGCAGATGGCCGGTTTGGCGCTGGCCGCACTTGCCGTGGCCTGGAGCGGACCTTCAGGTGCCGCCGAGGTGACGAAATCGGCCGAGGTCCAGCGGACCGGCATGCTGACCGTCGCCAACACGCTGGACTATGCGCCTTTCGAGTATCTCGACGCCGACGGCAAGCAGACCGGGATCATCATTGAACTGGCCGGTGAGGTGGCCAAGCTGGTCGGCGCCAAGCTGGACGTGGCGCGCACGCCTTTCCCCTCGATGATACCGGGGTTGGCGGCCGGCCGCTTCAAGGTCGCCTGGGAAACGTTCTCGGCAACGCCCGAGCGGCTCAAGCAGGTCGATTTCGTCATGTTCCTCAAGGCCGGCCTGGCTGTTTCGACTTCGCCGGACAAGAAGGCGAGCTTCAGCGGCGACACCCCGCTCTGCGGCAAGCGGATTGGCGTTTCGGCAGGCAGCGCATCGGATTTCCTGGTCGACAAGCTGAGCACGGATTGCACCGGCAAGGGCCAGGCAGCCATCGAAAAATCGGTCTTCAACTCGTCGACGGATATCGTCCAGGCGGTGCTGTCCGACCGCGTCGACGCCCGCATGGACGATGCGACCGCATCGAGCTATTTCGAGGTCACCAGCAAGGGCCAGCTCGTGGTGCTGCCGACCCTCTATGAAGTCGCGCCGCTCGGCATGGCGATCGCCAAGGACGACAAGGAGACCGCCGACATGATGGTGGGCGCACTCTCCGAGCTGTTCAAGAATGGCACTTACAAGGCTGTTCTCGACAAATATGGCATGGGCGCCTACGCAATCAAGGAGCCCTATTTCGTGGGCACCATGGAGGCGCTGCGCGCCGACTGAGGCCTTGTGCGTCCATTCGGGCGCACTTTGAGACTTTGAAAGTTCGCATCGTGCTTTTCGCACTCATGCGAGAGCGACTGTCGGCGCCCGGTCTCGTATCGGGCGCCGTTTGCGGATGAAGACCAGGAGAAGCCGAGATGGGCGTGGCCCACCCTACCGAGATACGCATCGAGCCAGGCGTCGCCGAGGCGGTTTCGCGCCTGACCGTCGTGCCGCAGCGCCGCTACGGCATCTGGGTCGGCACCGCGCTGGCCCTGTTCTTGGCGTTTCTCATCATCCGGGCCTTCGCCAGCAATCCTGCCTTTGCCTGGCCGACGGTGGTGGGCTACCTGTTGCATCCCTCTGTCATGCGCGGTCTGGGCAACACCTTGATGCTGACCGCGGTGATCATGATATTGGCGATCGTTGTCGGCACGGTCATCGCCATCATGCGCGTGTCGCCAAGCCCGGTGTTGCGTTCATTCGCTGGCCTGTACGTCTGGTTCTTCCGTGGCGTACCGGCCCTGATACAGCTGATCTTCTGGTTCAACCTGTCGCTGCTCGTGCGCGAGGTCTCTTTGACCATCCCCTTTGTCGGCACGCTGTTTTCCGTGCGCACCAATGATTTCATGACGCCATTCTTCTCTGCCGTCGTTGCCCTTTCCTTGTGCGAGGCGGGCTACATGGCAGAGATCATCAGGGCCGGCATCAAGTCGGTGCCGTCGGGCCAGGCTGAAGCGGCGAGCGCGCTTGGCATGCCCTACCGCTTGATCCTGAAGCGCATCACGCTGCCGCAGGCGATGCGCTTCGTGCTGCCGCCAACCGGCAACGAGGCCATCAACCTCCTGAAGATGACGTCGCTGGTGACGTTCATCGCCGTCGACGACCTGTTCTACTCGGCCCAGAGCATCTATGCGCGCACCTTCGAGACGATCCCGCTCTTGATCGTGGTCGCCTTCTGGTATCTCGCCGTAGTCAGCGTCATGTCGGTGGGACAGCATTTCCTCGAACGCCATTTCGGTCGCAGCGACACACGCCGCGATCCCATGACGATGCGCTTCCTGCGCAATTTCATCAGCCTGCGTGGCATTTCCCGATGAGCGACGTGAAGGATGAAAATCGCGCCCGCTTCGGCGTCCCAGCCGATTCCATGGTCTTCGCGCGCGGCGTGCGCAAGTCCTATGGTCCGCTCGAGGTTCTCAAGGGTGTCGATCTCGATGTGCCTGTCGGATCGGTCGCCTGCATCATCGGCCCTTCGGGTTCCGGCAAGAGCACGTTCCTGCGCTGCATCAACCATCTCGAGAAGCTCAGCGCCGGCATCCTGCTCGTCGACAGCCAGTTCGTCGGCTACGACCTCAGGGACGACAAGCTCTACGAGGTCAAGGACGACCTGCTTTGCCAGCGACGCGCCGAGACCGGCATGCTGTTCCAGTCGTTCAACCTGTTCTCCCACATGACTGTGATGGAGAACCTGATTGAGGCACCGATGCAGGTGCGGCGCATCCCGCCGGACCAGGCAAAGGCCGAAGCGGAGATCCTGCTCCGACGCGTCGGTCTCCTGGACAAGGTCGACCGGTATCCGAGGGAACTGTCCGGCGGCCAGCAGCAGCGTGTCGCCATTGCACGGGCGATGGCGATGAAGCCGAAGGTCCTGCTGTTCGACGAGCCGACATCGGCGCTCGACCCCGAACTCGTCGGCGAGGTGTTGCAGGTCATGCGCGATCTGGCCGAAAGCGGCATGACGATGGTCGTGGTTACCCACGAGATCGGCTTTGCCCGTGAGATCGGTGATCAGCTCGTCTTCATGGATGGCGGCGTGATCATCGAACGCGGCGCTCCGCGCGAGATGATCGCCAATCCGGTATCGCCGCGAACCCGCGAGTTCCTGTCGCGAGTGCTTTGACGGCAAGAGGATCCACCAAAGAAAAAGGCGCGGGCCTCGCCCGCGCCTTCTTCGTGTTCAGGCTTTCGAAGCTTAGTCCTTCCGGAAGATGCACGCCTTGGCGACGACGCCGGTAATGGCGCTACCGATCAACGGTGCTACGATGAAGAGCAGGAGCTGGCCGATCGCGGTGCTGCCGGAAAATAGCACCAGACCGATCGACCGAAAGCATCACGCCTATCAGCAAGTCGGGCACAAGGATTATTGACCGGCGGCGGCGCCTCAAGCCAGGCTGCTTCTGACCGCTTTGGTCAGTTCCTGCTCCAGATCGACCAGTTCCTTGCCACCCGCCATCAGATTGAGCAACTGATCACGATCAATTTCGCTTTTTGCGTAAGTGCCGGTGCTTTTGCCGCGCTTCAACAACGTGAAGCGATCGCCAACCACATAGGCGTGATGAACGTTGTGGGAAATGAAGATGACGCCGATGCCGCGCGCCTTGGACTGCACGATGAGCTTCAAAACCACGGATGCCTGATGGACTCCCAGCGCCGATGTCGGCTCATCCAGGATCAGAACCTTGGCGCCGAAGTATACGGCGCGGGCGATAGCCAGGCACTGACGCTCGCCGCCTGAAAGCGTGCCGACGGGTTGCTCGGGATCGCGCAGCTGGATTCCCATCGCCGCCAACTCGTCATATGCTGTGCGGTTCGCGAACTCGGTGTCAAACTGTCGGATCGGTCCGAACTTTCGCATCGGCTCGCGCCCGAGAAAAAAGTTTCGCGCCACGCTCATCAGCGGCACCAAGGCGAGGTCCTGGTAGACGGTGGCAATGCCGCTGTTGCGCGTATCGGCCGGCGAGGCAAACCTTGCGGGCTTGCCCTGTACGCGGATTTCACCTTCGTCAGGGGTGTAGACGCCGGATAGCGTCTTGATCAGCGTCGATTTACCGGCGCCATTGTCGCCGAGCAGGCAATGCACCTCGCCGGGACATACATCGAAAGACACGTCTTTCAGCGCGACGACCGACCCAAAATACTTGCTGACCGATCTCAGTTCGACATAGGGCTCGGCCATCACCGGCTCCTCATGGCGCGGTTGCGCACATAGCTGTTGAACAGCACCGCGATGACCATCATGGCACCCATGAACAGCTTGAACCAGTCTGTGTCGATGCCGGTGTAAAAGATGCCCATTTGCACCACGCCGAAGATCAATGCCCCGAACATGGCGCCTATGGCCGATCCGTAGCCACCGGTAAGCAACGTGCCGCCGATGACGACGGCAATGATGGCCTCGAATTCCTTCTGGGTGCCGCGTAGCGTATCGGCCGAGCCCGTGACCAGAACCTGGATCGCCGCAAAGAGCGCGGCGGCCATAGCCGTCATGACGAACAGGGTGATCTTGGTGCGTGCAACCGGCACGCCGAGATTGCGCGCGGCATTGGCTTCTCCGCCCGCGGCGAAGATCCAGTTGCCGAAGCGGCTGCGCGTCAGCAGCCACGTACAGCCCAGGGTCAATACGACCCACCAGACGATCGACACCGGAATTCCCGATATCGACGGCAGGCCGTCCGCCCGCTTGCCAATCAGGCCGATGTCCGAAAGCCAAGCGATGGGGCCGGAAAATACCTGTCCCGAGAACAGGCTGTTGAGGGGATCGTTCAAGGCCAGTTCGTGCACGCCTGAAACCTGCGTTCGCCCAGATATGCCGCGCGTGAGGCCGAGCGTCAGGCCGCGCAACATGAACAAGCTTCCGAGCGTCACAATGAAGGAGGGCAATCCGGTTCTGACGACGGCGAGCCCGTTAAGCGCGCCGATGCCGCCGCAAACAGCAAAGCAAAACAGCAGGGAAAGCCAGATGGGCCAACCCCAGAATACCGAAGGGATGGCGATTAGGATTCCCGCAAACCCGATCATCGAGCCGACCGACAGGTCGAACTCACCCGCGATCATCAAAAGGGCCACGGGCGCAGCGAGAATGCCAAGCTGGGCCGAGACTTCAAGGAAATTGATGATGCCCTTGGCGCTGAAAAGTCCCGTATTTCCCGCGGTGATGGCGAAGAACACAAAGACCAGAACGGTTCCGGCCGCCGCGCCAAGCTCCGGCCTGCTCAGAAGACGGCTCAGGCGGGAGACGGAGCGGACCCGCTCGTCGCGAAGCTCTGCAGTCATGGATGCGTTACCTTCGTCAGTGAAGGCGGCCGGGCTGATGCCCGGCCGCGAACTGTCAACGCTTGCCCAGTTTTGCCAGCTCGATGACCGAGGCGGCGGTATCCTTGGTGACGAAGCCGGGCCCCGTCGGATAGTCGGCGATCGGCATGATCTTGTACTTCTTCCAAAGGTCGAACATGGCGACCGGTATATAGCCCATGGCATATTGCTGGGCGTCGATACCCCATTCCATTTTGCCGGCAACTACGGCCTGCAGGATCGTGGGAGAAAGGTCGAATGTGCCGGTTTTCACCTTGCCCGCAAGGCCCATTTCATCGAGCGCGGCCAGCGTCGGTTCGGCACCGCTGGCGCCGACCGCGAGAACGAACTGCGTATCCCCATGGGCAGTCATGTAGGCGATCACGCGGTTTTTCATTTCAGTCGGGTCAATGACGCCGTTCATCACCGGAACATCGACACCAAGACCTTTGGCGAAGCCGGCACAGCGGTCATCAAGGCTCGAATTGCCCACTTCATGATTGGCGCAGACTGCCTTGGTGAGGCCGAGCGCCTTGATGCGCTCGCCCGCCATGACGCCCGCCTGGAACTCGTCCTGGCCCATGAACAGCAGGCCGCCAAGGTCATGCGTCAGTTTGGAGCCACCGGAATCGATGACGATGACCGGGATGCCGGCGGCAATGGCATTCTTGACCGGCGCTGACAGAGCCGCTGCGTCGGGGATCGAAACAACCATTCCGTCAGGCTTCGAGGCTGCAATGGCGTCTATCATCTGCGCCATCTTGGCCATGTCGAAGGTTTCGGGCGCCAGATATTCAGCCTTGACCCCCAGGGTCTTGGCCGCGTCGTCCATGCCGTTCTTCACGACCGACCAATACGGGTCGCCGCTCTGGCCGTGAGTCACAAATACCACGCGCGTATCGTCGGCGGCCGCAAGGCTCGTGGCCGCTGTCATCAGTGTGACGCCGGCCAAAAGGCCGAGCGCAGGCTTTATTAATTTCGCGAGCGAAAACATAGAACCTCCTGTTTGTTTTCCGCCGCCGCAGTTACGGCCGGCAGTCCAGTTGCCCCTTCAGTCCAGTTTCATTCATCAGCACTGGTTCCTTGGAGGCCGCATCGCGGCCTCGATCATTCCATGACGGTAAATCCGGCTCCCCTGGCCATGCGCGAGAGATTTTGGAATCCCATTGTCGCATAGGTCAGCGGGTTGGCCTTGTTGGGATCCTGCTCGGCCTCGACGACCATCCAGCCACTATAGCCGTTGTCGGCAAGCACCCGCAAAATGGCCGGGTAATCGATGAACCCGTCACCGGGGACCGTGAAGATCCCTTCCATGACCGCGCCCATGAAACTCATGTCGCCTGCGCGGGCACGATCAAGGACGGCTTTGCGCGCGTCCTTGCAATGCACATGCACGACGCGTTTGACATGCGCCTTGATCAAAGCCAGCGGGTCGCCGCCTGAGAAGATCGAATGGCCGGTGTCGTAGAGAAGTCCGACCGCCTCGCCGGTGTGCCGCATCAGCGAGCCCACCTCGGCATCGGTCTCGACGATAGTCCCCATATGGTGATGAAAGGCCATGCGCACGCCGAGATCCGCCATTCTCTCGGCCAGCGCGGTCAGTTTTCTGCCGTAGGCCGGCCATTCCTCAGTGCCAAGAGCCGGGCGCTGCGAGATCGGCCCCCAAATGGCATTGTGGCGCCCTCGCGAGGTGTCTGCATAGACGACATGGGTCGAGCCCATATCCTTCAGAAGCTGGAGATGCGGCGTGATCGCATCCATTTCCGCGCCGACATCCTTCTCGTCGCAACGGCCATCATACCAGCCGGAGATCACGGCAAGTCCATACTGCTCCATGATCGGCTTCAGTTCAGCCGACCGGCGCGGAAACTTGCCGCCAAGCTCGGTGCCGGAATAGCCGGCCTGTTTGGTTTCGCGAAGACAGACCTCGAGTGGCGTATCGCCGCCGAGTTCCGGCACATCGTCGTTGGTCCAGGTGATCGGATTGATGCCGATGCGAACCTTCACGGGCGAACTCCTGATTGCTTGAGTTGGGCAAGGTGATGCCGCGTGAGGCCGACCAGAAGCACCATGTCGCGACGAGCGTGTTCGGCCGTGTTGCGCACTGGCGTGCCTTCGACGATCGCCGACCAAAAACCTTTCAACTCCTCGACGAATGCCTCTTCGTAGCCGCTGCGGATGTCGCGGCTGGAGAGCGTGTGGCCGTCGCCGGTGCGGATGGTCAGCCGCGTCGGTTGATGGTTGAGATAGGGCGAGGGGAATTCCAGCTCAAGCGAGGCGTCGTCGAAGTAGAGCGTTATGCGCTCGCGGTATTCGGGCAGCCCTGGAGTGGCGATGTGGACCATGTTCCACAATGCCTGGCCGTTGAGCAGTCGCACGGCGCCCTGTCCGCCTTCGCCTTTGGCGAACAGCCAGGCGCCGACGATTTCGCCATCGGCGATGCCGAGCGCATCAAGCAAGCCATGGATGGCGTTGACGTCGTGTACGATCGACGAACAATAGGCGCCGACGAAGCCGCGAAACGCGTTGGGATCGTCGATCCCGGGTACCGCGCGGTCCACCTGCTCGCGCTGCCTTGCTTCGGTCGAGGCAATCAATTCCGCCGCGACGTCGTCACCCCGGCAACTGGAGGCGTGCCGGATGAAGGGCCAGGCGTCGGGATCGTTGACCTCGACCGAAATGTAGCGAAGCGTCCGCGCCGTGCCCGGCAGCATTTTCAGTGCCGCCTCGTAGCTTGGGTCGAAGCGCTTCATATAGCCGACCTGGAGCACCTTTCCGGCGCGATCCCTGGCGGCGATCAATTCGTCGACGTCTTGCGCACCGTAGCAAAGCGGTTTTTCGCAGAAGACGTGCAGGCCCCTGGCGAGGGCAGCGAGACTCTGTTCCAGGTGCAACGCATCCGGCGAAGCTATGACTACGGCGTCAAGCGGCATGGCAAGAAGCTCATCGAGCTCGGCAAATGTCCTGAGGCCGAACTCCTCTTCGACAAAGGCGCGGACTTTCTGCGACGGATCATAGACCCCGAGGACCTCGAACTGCCGGTGCAACTTGAGCAGATTGGGAATGTGTTCGACCTGGGCAACGCCACCGGCACCGATCACACCCACCCTTATGCATTGCATCGGTCAGCCCCATCTGAACCTGATCGCATTTTTCTTGAGCCTAGGACTGCTTTGGTTCCATTGTTAGAACCAGATCGCTTTGATTTTTTGGAACCACAATGAAGACCAGTTTTCCGATCGACGGCATTTCACTGGATCGCGACAGCCCCGCCAATTTGCATCGGCAGCTCTATGTCCAGTTGCGTGATCTGATCGAGCAACGCGTGTTGCCGAGCGGTCACGCGCTGCCCTCGACACGGGTTATGGCGCGGGATCTGCACGTTGGCCGCAACACCGTGATTGCTGCTTGCGACCAACTGGCGCTGGAAGGCTACCTGGCCATGCGGCCGCGCAGGCCCTCAGTGGTGATGGATCTGCCAACCCGTTCGGCCGTGCAGGAACATGTCTCGGCAGCGGACGAGAACCCGATATCCTTGCGTGGGCAGACCATGCTCGCCCAACCCTACCATCATGGCCGGCCGGGCATGCTGGCCTTTCACCCCGGCATGCCGGACCCGGATAACTTTCCTTTCAACACCTGGTCCAAGCTGCTCAGTCGCCGCGCAAAATTCGCGCATATCGACCTTTTCGGAACCTATCACGTCAAAGGCTATCCCCCTCTTTGCGAAGCCATAGCTCGCTATCTCACGGCTTCGCGGGGCGTGAAGTGCAGCCCCGAACAGATCGTCGTCACCAATGGTGCCCAGTCGGCGTTCGATCTTCTGGCTCGGCTGCTGATCGATGAAGGCGACACGGTATGGATGGAGGAACCAGGATACTACGGCGCGGGTTCGGCTTTCGTCTCGGCGGGGGCGAAACTGGCCCCGCTGCGGGTGAGTAATGCAGGGTGGGACCTTGATCCACCGCCTGTCATTCCGCGCATGATTTTTGTGACGCCCTCCTGCCATCACCCTCTCGGCATAACCATGCCGATGGAACAGCGGCTCAATCTCCTGCACATGGCCGAGACCTGGCGCTCATGGATCATCGAGGATGACTATGACGGCGAATACCGCTTTCAGGGCCAGCCTATTCCAGCGCTCCAGGGCATCGGCGCGTCAGACCGCGTGGTCTATGTCGGCACCTTCGCCAAGATCCTTTTCCCCGCCATGCGGCTAGGCTTCCTGGTGGTGCCCAAGGCGATCGACCATACGATCGTCTCGGCGCTGAGCGTGACCGGCCAGTTCGCCCCCTTGCTGACCCAGGCCGCGCTGGCCGACTTCATGAATGAGGGGCATTTCACCCGCCACCTCAGGCGCATGCGGCGGCTCTATGCGGAGAGGCGGCAGTTCTTTCTGGAAAGTGCGCAAAGGCATCTCGGCGAATGGCTGGATTTCCACACGACCGAATCCGGCATCCAGGTCGTCGGCATTTTCCGCGACATATGCAGCGACAGGGCGGTCGCCGAGGCGGCGCTCCAGCAGGGCATCAATGTCTCGGCGCTGTCGATCCAGTACCGTCACGGCACGGAGCAAAACGGTCTTGTCATGGGCTTTGCGGCTGCCGATGCGCAGACAACCGAAAAGACTATGCAGAAATTTCGGACCCTCCTGAAAACCTGTTTCTCAAAAACACTTGATCTCGGGTAAAATGCCGAGACTAATCATTGTTTCGAGGCCGAGCCGTTGGCGAGAATTAGATGGGTCTATCGCCAACAAAAAAGGCGCGGACCTGGCCCGCGCCTTTCGATGCCCGAGCCTTCGAAACTCAGTCCTTCTCGAAGATGCGTGCCTTGGCGACGACGCCGGCAATGGCGCCGCCGATCAACGGTGCAACGATGAACAGCCAGAGCTGGCCGATCGCCGCAGTTCCCGAAAACAGCGCCGGGCCGATCGAGCGGGCCGGATTGAGCGACGTGCCGGTCACCGGGATGATGGCGAAATGCAACCCTGCCAGCGTCAGGCCGATGACCAGCCCGGCGAACGCCGTCGAGTGCTTTTCTGCCGTGACGCCCAGGATCACGGTGACGAAGGTGAAGGTGCCGATCACTTCCCACAGGAATGCCGAGCTGACACCCCATTTCGCCACGTCCCAGCCATTGGCGCCGAAGCCGGTGGTGTGTCCGCCAACCTGGCCGGAGACGATGATCCACAGCGCCAGCGAAGCAAGGACGCCGCCGATGATCTGCGCGATCCAGTAGGGGATGACATCCTTGGCCGGCAGCCGGCCGGCAAGGAAGACGCCGAGTGTCACCGCCGGATTGAGATGCGCGCCCGAAATGGGGCCGATCGCATAGGCCGCCGCAATGAGGCCGATGCCGAATGCCAGGCCGATGCCTTCCTGGCCGAGCGGCAGCGCACCGCCGAAGCCGCCCGTCACCACAGAAGCCGTACCGATGAACACCAATAGAAATGTGCCTAGAACTTCCGCCAGATAAGTCTTCATTGCCCTCTCCTCGTGTCGATCCGCTGGTCCGCCTTTTCGCGCCGCGAATCACAACCGAAAGAGTATTCGCAACCAGAAAAGTTGGAAAGCAGAGCGGTTGTGCTGGCCGACCTGCTTGTGCGCGCCGGTTGCGCGCTCTAGAGCAGGGCCGGAATAATTTTCTGCGTGACGGAACAAGACCATGCGACTGGGCGGACGGCTGGCTGCGGCCATCGAAGTGCTGGAAGACATCGGCAGGCGCCACCGGCCGGTGGCGGACGCGCTGAAGGATTGGGGCCTGTCGCATCGCTTCGCCGGCGGCGGTGACCGCGCGGCGATCGGCAACATCGTCTACGACGCCTTGCGCCACAAGCGTTCCGCCGGCTGGCTGCTGGGCGAGGACACGCCGCGTGCCATCGGCTTCGGCGCGCTGCTGCTCGAATGGGGCCAGACGGCGCAATCGCTCAACGACGCCCTCGACGGCGACAAGTTCGCACCGCCGCTGCTGACCGCCGCAGAGCTTCAGGCAATTGCCGGGCGCCGGCTTGCCGATGCGCCGGACGCGGTGCGGGCGGATGTTCCTGACTGGTGCGCGCCGCTTTTCGAGCGAGCCTTTGGCCCCACATGGGTCGATGAGGGCGCCGCACTGGCGACACGCCCGCCGCTCGATCTCAGGGTCAACACTTTACAGGCCAATCGCGACAAGGTGCTGGCCGAACTGACGGGAACCGGGGCGAAACCTGCCGCCATCGCTCCGCACGGCATCCGCATCCCGCCCATCGACGGCGACGGCAGGCACCCGAACGTCCAGGCTGAGCCGGCCTTCCAGAAAGGCTGGTTCGAGGTCCAGGACGAAGGCTCGCAGATCGCGGCCGCCCTTGCCGGGGCCGAAGCCGGCATGCAGGTGCTGGATTTCTGCGCCGGCGCCGGCGGAAAGACGCTGGCATTGTCGGCTTCGATGGACAACCGCGGCCAGATCTTTGCCCACGATGCCGAAAAGGCGCGGCTGGCGCCGATCTTCGACCGCATTCGCCGCTCTGAAAACCGCAATGTCCAGATCGTCACCAAGCCGGCCGAACTCGCCCCGCTCGGCAACCACATGGACATTGTGCTGGTCGATGCGCCCTGCACCGGCAGCGGCACCTGGCGGCGCCGTCCCGACGCCAAATGGCGGCTGACGCAAAGACAGCTCGACGCTCGCAAGGGTGAGCAGTCGGCGATCCTCGATGCGGCCAAGGCCTATGTAAAACCGGGCGGCCTGCTGGTCTACATCACCTGCTCGGTTTTCGATGAGGAGAATGGCGAGCAGATCGCGGCCTTCCGGGACCGTAACAACGGTTTTGTCCCGGTCGACCATCGCGCGCTTTGGGACAGCCGTTTTCCCGGCCATGAGGCAGCTGTACGCATCGGTGCTAAAGGCGACATCTCGCTGTCGCCGGCGCTGAGCGGCACCGACGGGTTTTACTTCTGTGCGCTGCGCAGGTCGGCTTGAACCCATTGGATATCGCCAATCCCTGACGGATGTGTGCCGCCAACCGGAAGACGAGGTCGATTGCTGCAGTGCAGCAAAAGCATTTGCCTGCCGCCCATGCCTCTGCAATAAGCTTATCCGCATAAAGGAAGGCAGCGGCCATGGCAGCAAAGATCGTTCCCGCCCCGGACTATGAAGAACGCGTCAGGACCTCCTTCGCGCGCCAGAAGGCGATGGCCACGATCGGCGCCGAACTGACGCTGGTGACGCCCGGCATCATCGAGATCGAGATGCCCTATTCGGCAGCACTCACCCAGCAGCACGGCTTTCTGCATGCCGGTGTCATTTCGACGGCGCTGGATTCGGCCTGCGGCTACGCGGCGTTTTCGCTGATGCCGGAAAACTCCGGCGTGCTGACCATCGAGTTCAAGGTCAATCTGCTGGCGCCGGGCCGGGGCGAGCGCTTCCTGTTTCGCGGCTCGGTGACCAAGCCCGGCCGCACCATCATCGTCGCCGATGGCCAGGCCTATGCCTTCGCTGCCGATGGCGAGGCCAAGCTGATCGCCACCATGACCGGGACCATGATGACGGTAGTCGGGCGGGACGGCATAGAAGGGTGATCCTATGGGCAACGTTGCGCGAATAGGAGGTAAGGACGTCCTCTTCGTCATGGCGGCGCAGGCCGAATATGGCCCGCACCTCAAACAGCTGGTCACGCCATTGATGACAGGCGTCGGTCCGGTCGAAGCAGGCGTCAGGCTGGGCGCTGAACTCTCCTGGCTGAAGTCGCAGAAGGCGCTGCCGGACCTCGTCGTGTCGCTTGGCTCAGCCGGCAGCCGCACGCTGGAGCAGACGGAAATCTACCAGGCCGTTTCGGTCAGCTACCGCGACATCGACGCCTCGCCGCTTGGTTTCGAGAAAGGGGCGACGCCGTTTCTCGACCTGCCGGTTACGGTGCCGCTGCCGTTTAGGATTCCTGATGTAAGGGAGGCGACGCTGTCGACCGGCGGCGCGATCATCACCGGTGCGGCCTATGATGCGATCGCCGCCGACATGGTCGACATGGAGACCTTCGCTTGCCTGCGCGCCTGCCAGCTGTTCGGCGTGCCGCTGATCGGCCTGCGCGGCATTTCCGACGGCGCGGCTGATCTCAGGCATGTCGGCGACTGGACCGAGTATCTGCATGTCATCGACGAGAAGCTGGCGGACGCCGTCATGCGGCTCGAACAGGCGATCGGCTCGGGTGTGCTTCGGACGGCACCATCCCGTGAAGATGCCAGGCCAGTCTGAAGGTCAGGCCTCGCAACCCATTGCGCCGACTCATTTCTTTCTCTAAACGCTCGCCATGAAAACAGCCAATCATCCCGACACCGTCCTGATTGTCGATTTCGGCAGCCAGTTTACCCAGCTCATCGCCCGCCGTATCCGCGAAGCGGGTGTGTTTTCCGAGATCGTGCCGTTCCAGTCGGCCGAAGCGGCGTTCAAGCGCATCAATCCGAAGGCTGTCATCCTGTCCGGCGGCCCGGCTTCGACCAGCGATATCGGCAGCCCGCGCGCGCCGCAGATCGTCTTCGACGCCGGCGTGCCGGTGCTCGGCATCTGCTACGGCCAAATGGCTATGTGCGTGCAGATGGGTGGCGTCGCCGAAAGCTCCGACCATCGCGAGTTCGGCCGCGCCTTCGTCGAGATTCAAAAGGACAGCCCGCTGTTCGAGGGCCTATGGGCGCCCGGCCAGCGCCACCAGGTGTGGATGAGCCATGGCGACCGCGTCATCTCCTTGCCCAAGGGGTTCGAAGTGTTAGGCAAGTCGGAAGGCTCGCCCTTCGCCATTTTCGGCAATATCGAGCGCAAGATGTACGGCATCATGTTCCACCCCGAGGTGGTGCATACGCCCGATGGTGCCCGGCTGCTGCGCAACTTCGTCCACAACATCGCCGGCATCGAGGGCGACTGGACCATGCGCGCCTATCGTGAGCACGCGGTCGAGACGATCCGCAAGCAGGTCGGCAAGGGCAAGGTCATCTGCGCGCTGTCGGGTGGCGTCGATTCCTCCGTCGCGGCGCTGTTGATCCACGAGGCGGTCGGCGACCAGCTGACCTGCATCCTTGTCGACCACGGCCTGATGCGCAAGGACGAGGCCGCGGGCGTGGTGGCGATGTTCCGCCAGCACTACAATTTGCCGCTGATCCTGGTCGATGCCTCTGACAAGTTCATCTCGGCGCTGGAAGGCGAGGCCGACCCCGAGAAGAAGCGCAAGACCATCGGCAGGCTGTTCATCGAGGTGTTCGAGGAAGAGGCCAAGAAGCTCGGCGGCGCCGACTTCCTGGCGCAAGGCACGCTCTATCCCGACGTCATCGAAAGCGTCTCCTTCACCGGCGGACCCTCGGTGACGATCAAGTCGCACCACAATGTCGGCGGCCTGCCCGCGCGCATGAACATGCAGTTGGTCGAGCCGCTGCGCGAACTGTTCAAGGACGAGGTGAGGGCGCTCGGCAAGGAGCTCGGCCTGCCCGAAAGCTTCATTGGCCGCCATCCGTTCCCCGGCCCCGGTCTTGCCATCCGCTGCCCCGGCGGCATCACCCGCGAAAAGCTGGAGATCCTGCGTGAGGCCGACGCCATCTATCTCGACGAGATCCGCAAGGCCGGCCTCTACGACGCCATCTGGCAGGCCTTTGCCGTGCTGCTGCCGGTGCAGACGGTCGGCGTGATGGGCGACGGCCGCACCTACGAGTTCGTCTGCGCGCTGCGCGCCGTCACCTCGGTCGATGGCATGACGGCGGATTTCTATCACTACGACATGACGTTCCTCGGCGCTGCCGCCACCCGCATCATCAACGAAGTCCGCGGCATCAACCGCGTCGTCTACGACGTCACCTCGAAGCCGCCGGGAACAATCGAGTGGGAATGATTCAGGCCCACCCAAACGCCGCCGAGAGCACCCCAATCTGCGACGTAACCTACTGAAAACAAAAATAAATCCTTGCAGGGACATTCGGCGACAATCGGCACGCAGAGATTGGCTTTGACGGACCGGTTGACGGACCTTCCTCGTATTGCCCACTCGAATTTTTCTAAGTACCGTCGGAGCCAATGTGGCTCGTGACGGTACTTTTTTGTGCCTTAAGGCATTGAAGAAAAAAGGAATTTCCTTTCACGCAGCCTCGAAATTGTACTGACGGTACTTTTCAGGAGGCAATGGTTATGCTGACGGACGCCGCCCTCAAGGCGTTGAAACCAAAAGAGAAAATCTACACGAGGGATCGGCGCCGCGCGCGTCGCCAGCAGCCCGAGAAGGATGGCGATAGGCGTCGCTCCGATAGGTTCAACGGCCTTCGCCGGGCCGCAAGCGGGATTTGAGCCGCACGATTGTTCGGGCAAATAGGCCCTCGTCCGCGGTCGCGCGTGCGAGCACGAGAGCGCCCTGGATTCCCAGCACGACATCCTCGGCGCTCTCCCCGGCGGCGGCGGGACCCCATCCTTGCCGGATTAGAGCGTCGCGCAAAGCCGCGATCCACTGGATGAAATATCCTGAAATCCGATCGGCAAACCGATCGCGCGTACCATCGAGGGCAAAGGCGCCCACGAGGCAAATGCGTCCACCCGAGCGGAAGTAGGAATCAACGGCGTCCCACATACGCGCAATGGCAGCGCTAGGTGGCTCGCTGCGCAGTGGCTCGAAGACATGGCGCTCAAACCAGGCACCAACATCCTCCAGTACCGCGTTCGCCATCTCCTCCTTACCGCCCGGGAAGAAGTGATAGAGGCTGCCCTTGCCCATGCCGGTCCTTTCGGTGATCCGGCTCAACGATGTCCCCTCGTAGCCAAACTCCCGGAAGACTTCGGCTACGAGGGGAATGACGTCTGGGCGCTGGTTGAGCGTCCGCATGCGATTAGCCTCGCTGCATTAGAGGCCCAGGTCAGAGAGCCCCGGGTGATCGTCCGGTCGCCGGCCGAGAGGCCAATGGAACTTGCGATCCGCTTCCTTGATCGGAAGGTCATTGATGCAGGCGAACCGTCGCTGCATCAAGCCTGCGGCATCATATTCCCAGTTCTCGTTGCCGTAAGAGCGGAACCAGTTGCCGCTGTCGTCGTGCCATTCATAGGCGTAGCGGACGGCGATCCGATTGTCATTAAAGGCCCAGAGTTCCTTGATCAGGCGGTAATCGAGTTCCTTTGCCCATTTCCGGGTGAGGAAGGCCACGATCTCGGCGCGACCGCCGGTGAATTCGGCCCGGTTCCGCCAGCGGCTGTCCGGGGTGTAGGCCTTAGACACCTTTTCAGGGTCACGGCTGTTCCATCCATCTTCCGCAAGGCGGACCTTCTGCGTTGCGCTTTCGAGGGTGAAAGGTGGGGCGATCATGCTCATTCGCGTTTTTCCTGTACCGGTTAATCCATCGTGGGTTGAACGGTACAGGGAGAACGGGTATCTCGCGCATTGTACCGATAGGTACAAAATAAACCGATCGGTACAACAATGTCAACGCCCCGTTGGCGTTGGTTGTCCGTAGGGTCGGGCCTCTATAACAAGCCGACGACGAGGTGCAGCGCCGCCACATGATGCAGGAGTGGTCGGACATGTGGGCGCGTGGGAGGGAAGGACGTAAGCGCAGCCTCGAGACTATGTCGACGAGCTTCGTCGCGCCCGTCCGATGTCGACTAAGGTGGCTGACGTCGCGAAGAAGGTCCTGAAGCGGGTGGACTGGCTGATGCCTCTGGAGCCGTTTACGGTTCCGTTGCGGCTTCGACCTGTGAAAGGGACAAATCTAGCGCATTTGCGAGTGCTGCTTTTTCATATTGCCTTCTAAAGGCGCGCCATTTGGGGGTGCGGCAGGTCGCAACTGGCCAGATTGTTCGGATGCAACGACACACTCCCCGTGCCCTCGTTTCTTGGAACATTTCTTAGCGGAGTTCGGTCGATCCCCGATCGCCTCAATCCTGGCGGAGTCGACAGCATCTGAGTCTGAACAGCTTAAATACTAGCCGTTATATTCAGTATGCTCTGAAACAGCTTATTTTCTAGCCATTTTTGCTGTCTGTTCGTCCGGAACCTCCATCACGTGGATCGTCTTTCCCTCGCAAAGCGAGCCCACTCCGGCTTGCCATTCCCCGAGCATCCTTTCGCCGACCTGAGGGAAATCCTCGAGACGCGAAACCATCGTCCGGAATTTCCGGTTCATGGCTATAGGCCGCGCCATAGACCGACCTGACCATTTCGGGATCAGGCCGCAATAACGCCTCAGGCTCCGTCAGGATCTGCTCAGCGCCGATTGACATCACGAGCGATCCGGTTAAAAGTTGTACACCTAACCCTACAAATAATAAGAGCGGGAATAGAGTTTGATGATACTCCAACGTGCCTCCGGCGCGGTGCGCGTCGATGTCGGGGCGCTCAATCAGCGTAGCTACAGGATCGTGCGGCTGAAGCATGTGGGGCGCTGGATTGGGGCGCTTGTCGTGGTCGTGGCACTTGCGCTGCTGGTGCAGGCTTTCGCGCATGGGCAGATCCATTGGGCGACGGTGGGAGAGTTCCTGACCGCCGGCGTCATTGTGCGCGGTTTTGGCAACACGCTGCTGATTTCGTTCTTCGCCATGATCATCGGCGTGTCGCTGGGCACCCTGTTTGCCATCATGCGGCTGTCGGCCAATCCGGTCACCCGCTTCGTCGCCTGGCTCTATGTCTGGGTGTTCCGGGGCACGCCGGTGATGCTGCAGCTTTTGATCTGGTTCAACATCGCGCTGGTGTTCCCGCGGCTGGTCATTCCCGGCCTCTATGAGGCGCGCATGGTCGATGTCGTCACGCCTTTCGTCGCAGCACTGCTCGGGCTCGGCATCAATGAGGGCGCCTATATGACCGAGGTGGTGCGCGGCGGCATCTCGTCGGTCGACCACGGCCAGACGGAAGCCGCCAAGACGCTGGGCATGTCCCGCTTTCAGACGCTGCGGCGCATCATCTTGCCGCAGGCCATGCGGCTGATCATTCCGGTGATGGGCAATTCGGCGATCGGCATGCTGAAATTCTCCTCGCTCGCCGCCGCCATCTCGATGGGCGAGATGCTGAACGCGGCGCAGCAGATCTATTTCATCAATGGCGCGGTCATCGAACTGCTGTTCGTCTGCGGCATCTGGTACCTCGCCGGCACCACCGTGCTCAGCATCGTCCAGTATTACATCGAGCAGCATTTCGGGCGCGGCGTGGCCGGCACGCCGGCGAAATTCTCCTTCCGCCTGCCGTTCAGGAGCAACACGCCCCTGTCGGGCGGCGTCGAGGAGTCCAAGGCATGACCACCATCGTCAAGGCCATCAATGTCCGCAAGAGTTTCGGCGCGCACCAGGTGCTGCGCGGCGTCGACTTCGAGGTCGAAAACGGCGAGGTGCTGTGCATCCTCGGGCCTTCCGGCGGCGGCAAGAGCACGCTTTTGCGCTGCATCAACCATCTGGAGGACCTTAATGACGGCGTCATCTGGGTGGACGGCGAGATCATCGGCTACGAGCTCAAGGGCAGCACGCTGCACGAACTGCCGCCGCGCCTGCTGCGCATGCAGCAGCGCGAGATCGGCATGGTGTTCCAGCACTTCAACCTGTTTCCGCACATGACAGCGCTGGAAAACGTCATCGAAGGGCCGGTCACCGTGCGCAAGGAGCCGAAGGCGCAAGCCGAGGCGCGCGGGCGGGAGCTGCTGACCTCCGTCGGGCTCGCCGACCATTGCGGCGCCTATCCGGTGCAGCTTTCGGGCGGCCAGAAGCAGCGCGTGGCGATCGCGCGCTCGCTGGCCATGAAGCCGAAGATCATGCTGTTCGACGAGCCGACCTCGGCGCTTGACCCGGAGCTGGTCGGCGAGGTGCTGGACGTGATGCGCGCGCTCGCCGCCACTGGCACGACGATGATCGTCGTCACCCACGAGATCGCCTTCGCCCGCGATGTCGCCGACCGCGTCGCGATCATGGTCGACGGCGAGATCCGTGAAATGGGCCCGCCCGCCGAGGTGCTGGCCAATCCCAAGGACGCAAGGGTGCGCAGCTTCCTCAGCCGCGTGCTCTCCTGAACGACCCTCCACCCTCTTTCCGCAATATCTTCAAAACAGCAAGGAGCCTGAAATGACGACTTCCACCGCCGCGACCATCTCGCGGATTCTCGCCTGCGCCATGGTTTCGCTGGGCGTGCTGGCATCCGCCGCCTCCGCCGGCACTGACGATAAACTGCGTGCAATGCTGCCGGCCAAGGTGCGCGACAGCGGCGCACTGAACATCGCCATCAGCCTTGCCTATCCGCCGATGGAATATTCGGACGCTGGCTCCACCGATCTCAAGGGCGCCGACATCGACATGGCCAAGGAAGTCGCGGACCGTCTCGGGCTGAAGCCGAACTTCCAGAACGTCGAGTTTCCACAGCTGATCACCTCGGTGACCACCGGCCGCGCCGACATGATCTGGACCGCGTTTTCCGATCTGACCGAGCGTCAGACGCAGCTTGATTTCATCGACTATTTCCAGACCGGCAACCAGCTCTATTCGATGGTGAAGAACCAGGAGACCATCAAGTCGGTCAAGGACCTCTGCGGCAAGGCCGTCGCGGTAGCCACCGGCACAAGCTGGGTGGGCCTGGTCGAGCGCGTCGGCAAGGAAACCTGCACGCAAGGCTCGCCGCTGACCGTGTTGCAGCTGCCGACCGAGGCCGAGCACATCTTGCAGATGAAGCAGGATCGCGCGCAGGCCTCGATCATGGGTTTCGAGGGCATCCTCGAACTGCAGAAACAGAAGCCGGGCGAGTTCTATACGATCGGCGATCTGCTCGAGCCCGGCCACTATGGCATTGCTTTTGCCAAAGACTCTGGCGATCTGCAAAAGGCGGTCAAGGCAACGCTGGAGGCCATGAAGGCTGACGGCACCTATGTCGCGATCCTCGACCATTATGGACTAAAGAACGCCGCGGTGCCGGAATTCACCGTCAACGCCGGCAGGTAAGGGGCGCCTGATGGCTGACTTGATCGTTCTTGATCCGCACGCACCGATTCCGCTGTACACGCAGCTCTACCGGATCCTGCGGCTGCGGATTCTCGAAGGGCAGTACGCGGAAGGGGATGCCATCCCCTCCGAGAACGTGCTGCGCGACGAGCACGGCATCACCAGGAGCACTGTCCGCAAGGCCATCGCGCTCTTGGTGAACGAGGGGCTGGTGCGCCAGTTTCGCGGCAAGGGAACGATCGTCAGCTACGCGCCGATCAACAACAGCGTCTGGAACTTTGGCGGCTTCACCGACTATTCGCGGGCGCGCGGGCAGCGCCCCGTCACTTCCTTGCTGGAGCAGGCAACGGAGGACGGGGCGAACGGGCCGGTGCTGAAGCTGGTGCGTGCCCGCGGCATCGCCGTCGAGGACGTGACGCTGTTCCTCAACCTCGACACGTCCTGGCTGTCGCTGAAGCGCTATCCCGGTCTCGACATCTTCGATTTCGAGAAACAGTCGCTCTACCAGGTGCTGCGCGACCATTACGGCGTCTCGCCGGCCCGCTCGGAACTGACGCTATCGGTGGTGGCGCCTTCAGCGCTGACCACAAAAGTGTTCGGCGACGGGCTCGACGTGCCCGGCTTTCTCTGCGCCACCGGCGACGTGTTCAGCAGCAGCGACGAGCTGGTGGAGAGAACCTCCGTCATCTACTCGCCGACGCTGGAAATGCGCGTCGGCACCTCGTGGAGCACGGGTAACGGCCAGCCGCCGGGCGCCTGATTACGCAGGCGCGCCGCTGCCAGACAGAATCAGGCGGCGCGCTTAAATCCTTGTTTTGACATGCGTCATCGCGCCCGCCGGTTGGCGATCCTGGGAGGAGGATATGCGGGGCAGCGACAGAAATTCACCATCTCAGCTTGATTGGAAATTGCCTTGGACTCCCGCTTCGAACAGACCTTCGCCACGCCCAAACCCATTCTCGGCATGCTGCACCTGACCGGCGCGACGCCGGCCGAGCGGCTCGCCATTGCGCGGCGTGAAGCCGAAATCCTGCTGGCCAACGGCGTCGACGGCGTCATCGTCGAAAACTATTTTGGCGACAAGGACGACGTCCGCGGCGTGCTGGAATGGCTGGAGGCGCGCCAGCCGGACGCGCAGGTCGGGCTCAACGTGCTGCGCGATCATCATCTGGCGTTCGAGCTCGCCCGCCAGTTTCGCGTCGACTTCATCCAGATGGATTCGGTCGCCGGCCACCTGCGCCCGGACGAGGACGCGGATTTCGCCGCCGAGTTGAAGGAACTTCGTGAAGGCGCGAATGCCTTGCTGCTTGGCGGCGTGCGGTTCAAGTACCAGCCGGTCAATTCCGGCCGCACCGAGGAGGAAGATTTGCTTCTGGGCATGCAGCGCTGCGATGCCTTTGTCGTCACCAGCGACGCCACCGGCCAGGAGACCGACCTCGAAAAAGTCCGGCGTTTTCGCGCGCTGACGGGCGGCCATTTCCCGCTGCTGATCGGCGCGGGACTGACCGCCGCCAATGCCGCCGACCAGCTGGCGCTCGCCGATGGTGCGATCGTCGGCAGTTTCTTCAAGGATAGTTATGTCGACACCGGCATCGTCGACGAGGATCATGTCCGCGAATTGATGGGTGTCGTCGCGGGCATTCGCCATCAGCCGGTGGCCGTGAGAGCGGGAGCGGGCACATGACGATCAGCATCAGCGCCATGCCGGTCCGCGAAGCGGATTTCTCCGCCTACGGAACGGTCCATTCGTTGGCGGCTCCCGGCACGCCTGCGAGCGAGGTAGGGCTGGTGCGTTCTTCGGGCCTCGGCTGGACGGACACCTACACAGCGGCGCCGCTGCTGAGCACCACTGGCAGCCTCGGCTACACGCTGGGCGAGGGCGGGCCGTTCGACACCGTCAAGATGGAGCGCCATCTCGACACGCAGGAAGCGCTGTTCTGTGCTGCCAAACCCATCGTGCTGGCGGTGGCCGCAGCTACGGAAGCAGCGCGACCAAAGGCCGGGGATATCCGCGCCTTTATCATTGAACCGGGCACGGTCGTGGTCATGCATAAGGGCACCTGGCACGATGCCTGCCGGGGCATCGACGAGCCGACGCATTACTACTGGATGGCGACGTGCGGCGGCGGCTCCGTCTGGGTCGATATCGAGGGCGGGCCGGTGCATGTGACAGCGGCGGGCCGCTTCGATGCCTGAGGCAAGAACCGCCTTCTTTATCGGGGATGTCGCTCTCGACGACTATTTCACCGCAGAACGCTGGCCCGACATTGCCGACAAAGCCTTGGTCCGGGAGGCGAAGAGCTATGTTGGCGGTATGATCGCCAACGCGGCGAGCGTCCATGCCGGGCTTGGTGGGCGCACGGAATTCATCTCGCTGCTCAACGACAGCCAGTTGTCCGCGCGGCTGTGCATGGCGCTGAACGAGACCGGCGTTTCGACACGGCATATGCTGCATGATCCGTCGCTGGCGGATTCGCGCAACCTGATCTTCCTGGTCGGCGACGAGCATGTGGTTCTGATCATCGAGATGGGCAACCAGCCGATGCAGCTGACGCCCGAAGCGCTGGCCGGCCTGCGCACGCCCGGCTACCTCTATATGAGCCTTGGCCGCACGAAGCGGCTGCGGGCCGAGGGGCTGCAGGGTAGGGAACTGCTGGCGGATTTCCGCCGCCATGGCCGCAAGCTGATCCTCGATCTCGACGTCGACGGTTTTTCGGCTGGCGATCTTGATTACCTGCACGGCGCGGATGTGCTGATCATGAACCAGATCGGCTTCGGCCACGCCTTCGGCGACATCGATCTCGCCGGCATGAATGCGTGGATGCGGAAGCATCAGGTCGGCACGGTCATCCGCACGCTGGCCGCCGCCGGCGCGGAGGCGTTCGATGGGCAAGGTCGCATCGAGGTCCGGGGCTACAAGGTTCCCGTCATCGACGTGACCGGCGCCGGTGACACGTTTGGCGGCGCGCTGACCTATGCGCTCGGCGAAAACCTCAGCGTGCCCGAGGCGCTGGAACTGGCAATCGCTGCCGCCTCGCGTGCGGTCGCAATCGAGGGGCCGCAAGGCGGCGTCGCCTCGCTGGAAACGATCAAGCTGTTCCGAGCGGAGTTCGCGCGGGAGCGGAGCTAGTCTAGATGTTTGATCCCAGGCTTTGATTGGGCATCCTTGTCTTCCGAAAAGCGAAGGGCGCATTTTACAGCCGCGGTCAAACACTCGGCCGCACTATGGAAGCCACTGACGCCTGCCTTTTCAAGATCTTCACTCTCATCGATACTTCGGCAAGAGGCTCCCCTGCTTCTGGGCAGGGCATTCTGATGCGCCGGATCGCTGGGATTTCATTGGCGGCCAGCAACTAACGGGGTGCGACGGCCGTGCTCTCTCGCACAACCAGCCTGATTGCCAGTTCGCGTTGCCTCAGGTGAAGTCGTTGCGACGGCGAGGCGAGGATATAGTCGGCAGCAATGCGCCCCATGTCGCGCGCAGGCACTTCCAGCGTCGTCAGTTCGGGTGAGGTCAGTTCCGCAATCTCCAGATTGTCGAACCCAACGATCGAAACCTCTCCCGGCACTGCGATGCCCGCTCCGTGACAGTATTTGATTGCGCCAGCGGCGAGGATATCGCTGCCGCAAAAAACGGCGGTTGGTCGCCTCCTGTCTTCCATCACGCGTTTCATCCCGGTCTTGCCGTCGTCCAGTCTGTAGGCGCCCTCGACAACAGGCACCGAGGCGAGATCGATGCCCGAACGTTCGAGTTCGTTCAGGAAGCCGTCGCGGCGCCCGGCCGCGCGATCATTGTCCTGGGTGATACCGGCGATCATCCCGAGCCTGGTGTGGCCGAGATCGAGCAGGTAGCGCGCCGCGGTGCGCCCGGCCTTCTCGTTGTCGAAGCCCACGGCCGCGCCAGCTTCGGTGGCCCTCGACGTGTAAGTGTAGACATAGCCGATCCGCTTCTGCTCGAGCATGGCCAGCGTTTCGGATCGGTGCGTCGAGCCAACAAGGACAATGGATTCGGCACCTCGTTCGACCAGCAGGCGGGCCTGCTCGTACTCGAGGTCGATGTCGTAGGTCGAGGTGTTGATGATGAGGGAGACGTTCTTTTCGGCAAGCCGCGCCTGGAGCCCGTCGACCATCGTGGCATAGATGGCGTGGTCCAATGTCGGGATGATGGCGCCGACCAGCCTTGTCCGGGTCGACCGCAGTGCCCTGGCAGAGCCATTCGGCACATAGCCGAGATCGCGCGCTGCCCGGGCCACGCGCTCCCGCACGGTTTCGTTGACGGTGGGATTGCCGTTGAGGACGCGCGAGACGGTGGCTGGCGAACAGTTCGCCAGCCGCGCCACGTCGATCAGTTTTGCACCACCATCCTCGGTATCCATCGAGCCTCGAATCCGCCGGTTTCGAGAAACCGTTTTCTAGATGACACACTTCTTTTCTCAACGCCACAATCATCTTTCTTTCACAAAAGGCCAATTTCAGGGCTTGACAGCCTTTGGAAAACTTAAGAAAACGATTTCACAAAGCGCGCAACCTATAGCGCGAGACCAAGGGGAGAGAAATGCTCAACGGCATAAAAGTCGTCAGCTTCTGCCATTTTCTGCAGGGGCCCGCAGGGGCTCAATACCTCGCGGACATGGGCGCGGATGTCATCAAGGTCGAACCGATTGACGGCGCCCATGAGCGCCGCTGGTCGGGCGCGGACGTCTATGTCGAAGGTGTCAGCGGCTTTTATCTCTGCGCCAACCGCAACAAACGCTCCATCGGCATCGACCTCAAGAGCGCCGAAGGCAAGCAGGTCGCCCGCCGCCTCATCGCCAGCGCCGACGTGGTGATGGAGAATTTCCGGCCCGGCGTATTCGCCAAGCTCGGCTTTGACGATGAGGCGCTCCGGGTCATCAATCCCAATCTGATTTTCGCCTCGGCGAGCGGTTTTGGCGCGACAGGCCCGATGGCACTGAAGCCCGGCCAGGATCTTCTCGCCCAGGCGCGCTCCGGCCTGATGAGCGTTACCGGAACCCCGCAGCGCGGCCCTACGCCGGTGGGGGCTGCAATCGTCGACCAGCATGGCGGTGCATTGCTTGCAATGGGCATTCTGGGCGCGCTGGTGCGCCGCCTGCGCGACGGCAAAGGTGCGCGCGTCGAGGCAAGCCTGATCAACTCGGCAATCGACCTTCAGGGCGAGGCGCTGGTCAACTACTTCGCTGGCGGCATGACCCGCCAGGTGCTGAACCGCGAGGTGAATCTGGCGACGTGGTTCCATGCCGCGCCCTACGGTGTCTACCCTGCCACCGATGGCCACGTGGTGGTGTCTCTGTGTGATTCTTCCGTGCTGGCCGAAGCGCTCGACAGTGACAGTCTGCGCGAGGCGGTTGGTGTCGACCGCTACGTCGAACGCGACGATTATGCACGCCGGCTGGCCAATGCGACGGCGCGGTTTGCGGTGGCCGAACTTGCCGAGCGCTTTGATCGCCATGGCATCTGGTGGGCACCCATCAACTATTACGACGATCTGCTGGCCGATCCGCAGCTCAGCCATGCTCAGGTGTTCCGGCAGGTCAGCGTACGTGGCCGCACGATCCATCTGGTCAATCACCCCAACCGCTACGACGGCGAGGTGCCCGCGCTGCGATACCTCGCCTTGGAGATCGGCGAGCACACGCGCGAGATCCTGGACGAGCTTGGCTATGGCGATGGCGAGGTCCAGCGCCTGCTGGCGTCGAAGGCCGTGGTCGCTTCCCGGGAAAAGGATGATGCCGTGGCAAGGAAGGCTTCGTGATGCTGGACCAGACTTCCCCAGCTGCAATCGGCATTGCTGTTCCCGAGCAGGCAGCGTCCATCAACCGCGGACTTGCGCTCGTGACCGGCGGCCGTCGCGGCATCGGCCGGGCGATCTGCGTTGAGCTCGCGCAAGCGGGTTTCGATGTTGCCGTCGTCGACGTCGTCGATGACGGAAACGCCAGCGAGACCGTGGATCTCGTGCGCAAGCATGGGCGAAATGCCGCTTTCTACCACAAGGACATTTCCGAAACGGCAGACAATTCGGCACTCGTCCAGCGCATCGAAGGAGATCTGGGCGAGCTGACCTGCCTCGTCAACAATGCCGGTGTGCAAGTGTCCGTGCGCGGCGATCTTCTCGATGTCACCGAGGAGAGTTTTGATCGGCTGGTCGGCGTCAATTTGCGCGGCACATTTTTCTTCACCCAGGCGGTGGCCCGCGCCATGCTTGCCCGGCCGCAGACCCTGGTCGAGCGCTCCGTCGTCACGATCACGTCGGCGAATGCCGGTCTCGTCTCGCCGGAAAAAGGGCCGTACTGCATATCCAAGGCCGGACTGTCTATGGCCTCGCAGCAGTTTGCCATTCGTCTGGCGGATGCGGGCATCCGGGTCCACGAGATTCGCCCCGGCCTGATCCAGACCGACATGACCGCCGACGTCTATGAGAAATACTCGGCGCAGGTCGAGGCCGGGCAGCTCTCGGCGATCAGGCGATGGGGCCAACCCGAAGATATCGCCCGCGGCGTGGCGACACTGGCCATCGGTGGCATGCCATTCAGCACCGGGGACATCTACCACATCGGCGGCGGCATGCAGATGCACCGTTTGTGAGCTTTTTTGAGTGGGCCGAGAAAACGATTTCTCGGTTTGGAGATGACGTGATGAAGGACGCAGTTCTCGAAATGCGCGGCATCCATAAGCGCTTTCCGGGTGTGTATGCGCTGAACAATGTCAGCTTCGCCGTGCACAAGGGCAGCGTGCATGGCGTGATCGGCGAAAATGGCGCCGGCAAGTCGACGCTGATGCGCGTCCTGTCAGGCGCATTCCTGGCCAATGAAGGGCAGGTTGTCCTCGACGGGAATGTGGTGGCTACTCCCACGCCAGAGCGCATGCTTGAGCTTGGGATTGCGGTCATCTACCAGGAGCTCGCCCAGGCTCCGCACCTGACGGTCGCAGAGAACATTTTCCTCGGGCGCCTTCCTAGAACACGGCTGGGCACCATCGACTGGCGCCGGGCGAAAACCCTGGCACAGGAGGTCCTCGACAGGCTGGGTTTCCGTGTCGATCCGGCCGTCCGCATCGACACCATCAGCGTCGCGCAGCGCCAGATGGTCGAGATCGCGAAGGCGATTGCCCGCGAGGCCCGTATCGTCGTGCTCGACGAGCCTTCCGCCGTCCTGGGCGACGCCGAGCTTGAACACCTTTTCAGGACGATCAGGCGGCTGAGCAGCGAGCACGGTGTTTCGTTCATCTACATCACGCATCGCCTGAGAGAGCTTTATGAGATCTGCGATGAGGTCACCGTCCTGCGAGACGGAAAGGTCGTCGCCTCCATGCCGATTGGCCAGACGACCACGACCGATCTCATCCGCCATATGGTCGGGCGTGAACTCAAGGACGTCTTTCCGCCGCGCGCGCAACCGGGTGACGGAATTCGTCTTGAGGTGCGCAACCTGTCGCGGAGCGGCGTGCTGAAGGATATCTCCTTCGATGTCCGGCGGGGCGAGATCGTCGGCATCTGCGGGCTTGCCGGCGCGGGCCGGACCGAAGTGCTGCGTGCCATCGCCGGCGCCGATCCAATTGATGGAGGTGAAATTAGGATCGACGGCCAACTCGTCGTCCTCGACGGGCCGCGCCGGGCGCTTGCGCACGGCGTCGGCCTGCTGCCAGAGGATCGCAAGACCGAGGGGCTGTTCCTCGACCAGTCGGTCGCATTCAACGTCACCGTTTCGCAGATGATGTCGTTGACCCGCAGCGGCCTGATCAGCGGCCGTCGCGAGCACGAGGCTGTCTCCCGGTTCATTCAGCAGATGCGCATCAAGACGCCAAGCCCCAGCACCAAGGTCCGCACGCTGTCGGGCGGCAATCAGCAGAAATGCGGCATTGCCCGTCAACTGCATGCGGGGACGGAAATCCTGCTGGTCGACGAACCGACGCGCGGCGTCGACGTCGCAGCCAAGCGCGAAATCTACGACCTGCTCGCCGAACTGACATCGAAGCAAGGGGCAAGCGTCGTGATGGTCTCATCCGAATTGCCGGAAATTCTCGGCCTCTGCAATCGCATCATCGTCATGCGCGAGGGAACCATTTCAGCGGTTCTCGAGGGCGAGCACGCGACCGAGGAAACAATCATGGCCCACGCGGTCTGGCAGTGAGGAACGACATGAGTACGCGCAGCTACCAACAATTCATCGGCGGGCGGTTTGTCGAGAATTCAGGCTCCGGCTCGATCGAGCGCCGGTCCCCGGCAAGCGGAGACCTGGTCGCCCGCTTCGCCGATGGCACGCCCGAGGATGTCGATCTTGCCGTGGAGGCGGCGCGCATCGCTTTCGAGGAAGGGCCGTGGCCGCGTAGAAGCGGCATGGAGCGCGCCGAGGTCCTGAACCGCCTTGCCGATCTGATCCACATCAACCGCGACCGGCTGGTCAGGATTGAGGTCGAGGAAGCAGGCAAGCCGATCCGCTTCGCGCGCGGCGACATCGATGGTGCCGCCGGCCTGACGCGCTACGCCGCGTCGCTCGCAATGCAGATGTCCGGCCTCACCTATACGAACATCGGCGACGGCAAGACGGCGCTGATCAGCCGCGAAGCGGTCGGTGTCGTGGCACTCGTCACGCCATGGAATTTCCCGGCGCTGATCCTGTCGCAGAAAGTCCCGTTTGCGCTCGCCGCCGGCTGCACTGTGGTGCTGAAACCATCGGAGTTCACTTCGGGCTCCGCGTTCGAGATTGCCGCGCTAGCGGCGGAGGCCGGCGTGCCGGCCGGCGCCTTCAATGTCGTCAGCGGCTATGGCGCAACCGCCGGCGACCATCTGACCGGGCACCCGGGCATCGACTTTGTGTCCTTCACCGGTTCGACTCGCACCGGCAGCCGCGTCGTCGGCAACACGTCCCGTCACCTGGTCAAATCCTCGGTCGAGCTGGGCGGCAAGTCGGCCAATATTGTCTTTGCCGATGCGGATCTGGAAGCCGCGGCGGACGGCGCGCTGATGGGCGTGTTCTTCAACAATGGCGAGTGCTGCGTTTCCGGTTCGCGCCTGTTCGTGCAATCCTCCATCGCCGACGATTTCATCGCCAAGGTGGTCGCGCGCTCCCGCAAGATGAAGGTCGGTGACCCATTCGACGACGACACGGATATCGGCGCGCTGATCGATCACAACCATCTGGCCAAGGTGGCCGGCTTCGTCAAAAGCGGGGTCGAGGACGGCGCCCAACTCATACTCGGTGGCAACGTAGCGACAAAGGCGGGCGGTCACTTTCACGAAGCGACCATCTTCGACCGGGTCGAGCCTCATATGACGATCTTCCGCGAGGAGATCTTTGGCCCGGTGCTGAGCATCACCCGGTTCGATACGGTGGATGACGCGGTGCGGTTGGCCAACGACACCGCCTATGGGCTGTCCAATTACATCTGGTCCAAGAACATCGACACAGTTCTGACCGTCGCCAAACGCCTGAAAAGCGGCTGGGTGCAGGCCAACACAATCATCGACGGTGCGCCGCAGCTGCCGCTCACCGGGGTGAAGGGGTCCGGCTTCGGCTACGAGATGGGTCAGGCCGGCTTCGAGGAGTTCACCCAGCTCAAGACACTACTCATCCAGACCGGGCCGCGCGCTCCGGTGTTTCCGGTCTGAGGCGAGCCATGACCATTCCGCGCCTCATCGTCACCGATGTCGACCGTACCTTGCTTACACACGACCATATACTGCCGCAGCGTGTGGCCGACGCGCTGGGCATGGTGCGGAAGGCAGGCATCACAGTTGTTCTGGCGACGGCGCGCTCGCCGCTTGGCGTGAAGCCCTACGCGGAACGGCTCGGAGTTGCCAACCTCGTCATCTGCTTCAACGGCGCCTGGATCGGCGATGTCTCGACCGGCATCGCGCTGTCGGAGCAGCGGATCGGTCGCGCCGATGCGCTGCACGCCATGGCATTGGCTCAGGCTGCCGGCGTGCGGCCGATGTGGTTCACCGGCACCGCCATTCACGCGCTTGCCGAAGACCCGCTTATCGTCCGCGAAGCCGCCGTGACCAACGAGCCTTTGCTGTTGACGGACGCGATTGAAGGCCTGCCGGGGACGCCGGGCAAGATCATGTGCGTTGCAGCTCAGCCGGCCGATCATGGGGCCTTTGGAGCGCTGCGCGAAAAGCTCGGCAACTGCCTGTCGGTGTCGGGATCGCATCCGCGTCTGCTCGAAATCGGACCGGCAGACGCCTCCAAGAAGGTCGCCATCGCGACCGTTGCGGCCAAGCTGGGAATTCCAGCGGGAGACTGCGCCGCTGCCGGCGACGCCGAAAACGATCTCGCCATGCTGGCCTGGGCCGGAATGGCGGTCACGGTCGGCAACGCGATTCCGGAGGCCAAGCGCTTGGCACAGTTCGTCGGACCGTCCTGCGACGTTGGGGGACTGGCCGATGCGGTGGCCTGGCTGATGCAGCCGAAACTAACCCTCGCAACGGCTGACCAAACGGGAGGAAGGAATGGTTGAGATGACAACTGGACATGGATTGGCGTCGATCCGGCCGGGGTCGGTGGGACGCCTGCGAGGCTGGGCGCAAAGCCTTGGCCTGCTCTGGGTCCTGATCGTGTTGTGCGCCTTCGCGGTGTATCTGTCGCCGAGCTTCATCCAGACCGGCAACATCTTGAATGTCGGCCGCCAGGTCGCGCTGTTTGGCATCGTCAGCGTCGGCATGACCTTCGTCATTCTGACGCGCGGCATCGATCTTTCTGTCGGCTCCATCGTTGGCGTCGTCGCGGTTGCCACTGCGCTCCTGCTCTCGTCGGGCGTTCCGATCCCGTTGGCGGTGATCGCGGCGCTGGGGATGGGAGCCTTGTTCGGCGCCATCAACGGAGCCGGTGTCGTTTTCTTCGGCATGCCGCCCTTCATCATGACCCTCGGCACGCTGGTGATGGGGCGTGGCATCGCCATGACCATCGCCAACGGCGAACCGAAGACGCTAGGCGATGCTTCGGATGCTTTCTCCTATCTGGGCAGCGGTTTTCTCCTCGGCATTCCCGTGCCGATCTGGATCTTCGTTGCCATCGCGGCCGCGGCTTTCGTCATCCTGCGACACACGCCTTTCGGTCGCCAGATCTACGCGGTCGGTTCAAACACCGAAGCGGCACGGCTTGCCGGCATCAACGTGCCGCGTGTGCTGATGTCGGTCTATGCCATCTCCGGAGTGCTGTCGGCGCTGACCGCCCTGGTTTTTGTCTCGCGGCTTACCGTTGGTGAGCCCACCGCCGGCACCAATCTGGAGCTTGAGGCCATTTCGATCGTCGTTATCGGCGGCACCAGCCTGTTTGGCGGCGAAGGCGGCGTGATCGGTACCGTGATCGGCGCCGCGATCATTGCTGTCATGGCTAATATATTGAATTTGCTAGGCATATCGCCTTTCACGCAGCAGATCGTGAAGGGCGCCATCATCATCGCTGCGGTGATGTTCGAGGTCTACCGTCGCAAAAGACGGTCCTGACATCCATGCGCGGCGGCACTTGCCGGAAGGGCTGGCCGTCGCGCTTTGGAGCCTGAAATGAAAAACAATGGAGGAGTGAAAAAATGACCAGTCGCAGACATTTCCTACAAACCACTGCAATAGCCGCAACCTTGGTATTGGGCGGCATGATGCCGGGCCTGGCTTTGGCTCAGGAGAAAATCAAGATCGGCTTCAGCCAAGGCACCATGAACCATCCTTGGCGCGTGGCCATGGTGGAGGGCAACAAGAAGTACGCAGCCGAGCATTATCCGGATGTCGATCTCATCGTCACTGACGGTAACAATGATGCTTCCAAGCAGGTGGCCGATGTCGAAAGCCTGATCGCACAAGGCATCAAGGTGCTGATGATCTCGCCCCTGACGGAGCAGGCACTGACGCCGGTCGTCAAGGAAGCAATGGACGCTGGCATCAAGGTTGTGACGCTCGACCGCAAGGTCAACACGCCCGTCACCGTCCATGTCGGTGGCGAGAACCTGCCGCTCGGCGTTGGCGCTGGCGAATTCCTCGCGAAGAAACTGAACGGCAAGGGCAACATCATCGAGTTGCAGGGGACGGCTGGGGCATCGGCCACCATCGATCGCAACAAGGGATTTGCCGAAGCGATAGCAAAGCACCCTGACATGAAGGTGATTGCATCGCAGAACTGTGACTATACCCGCGACAAGGCGGTGAAGTTCATGGAGGACATGGTGCAGCGCTTTGGGCCTGGCCAGATCCAGGCCGTGTACGCGCACAATGACGAGATGGCGCTCGGCGCGATCCAGGTACTGGAGGCCGCCGGGCGGCTCAATGAAGTGGCGGTGGTCGGTATCGACGGCCAGGAAACGGCCTTCGAGGCGGTCAAACAGGGCAAGCTCGCCGCAACCTTCGTCTATCCTTTCGTGGCGCCGGAAGGGATCGAGACCGCCTACAAGGTGGCCAAGGGTGAGGAGGTCCCTGAGACGATCACCCTGCCCACGGTTTCGGTGACGCCCGACAACATCGCCGACATGATCGGCAAGGGCTTCTGAGACAGTCTTCCACGAACAAGGGGACGCCGCCCGATCACGCGGCGTCCCACAATCTCGAAAAAGGAATTCCGATGACGAGCGACAAGAAACCGTTTGCTGCCCATGGCGTCATTCCGGCCTGCCTGATGCCGTTCACCGCCGATTTGGATGTTGACGAAAGTGCCTACCGCAAGCACCTCGCTGACGTCTCCTCGGTCGAAGGCATCTCCGGCATCACCATCAATGGTCATGCGGCCGAAGTGCATGCGCTCACCATCGACGAACAATACCGCGCGATCGTGATAACCAAGGATGTGCTGCAGGACCAGGTTCCGACTATTGTCGGTGTCTATACAAACTCCAGCCTTGAGGCCGCACGTATCGCCGCCTACGCGGAGCGGGAGGGTGCCGACGCGCTGCTGGTTTTCCCGCCTGACTTCATGACGCTCGGTGGCCACCTACGGCCGGAGATGATCGTCGAGCATCTCAAGCGCATCACAGATGCGTCCAAACTGCCGATCATCCTGTTCCAGTACCCACTGGCATCGAACCTTGCTTACCCACTGCCGACGTTGCTCGAACTCTGCCGCCGCTTTCCCTCGATCGTCGCGATCAAGGACCAGTGCGGCGATGGCAATTTGCATGAACGCCAGATACGCGACCTGAAAGCTCTCGACCGTCAGGTCAACACCCTTACCACCCACAGTGCCTGGCTGCTCGGCTCCCTGGCACTTGGCTGCGACGGGCTTCTGTCGGGCGCCGGCAGTGTCATTGCCAGCCTTCAGGTTGCGCTGTTTCGTGCCGTGCAAGCAAACGATCTCAAGGCGGCCAAGGCGATCAACGATCGCATCTACCCGACAGTCAGGGCCTTTTACGACGCGCCGCTTCTCGATATGCACAATCGCATGAAGGAGGCTCTGGTGCTGCTCGGACGGCTGGATGAATCCCATGTCCGTCCACCTCTGATGAAGCCCGCACCAGCCGAGATCGAGAAGATACGCGCCCTGCTGGCCAAGGCCGGCCTGCGTTCGGACACGCTGTATAGGAAGGTTGCCTGATCGATGACGGATCGCCTTGTGCAGGCATCAGAACCAGCGCCGGGCATACGGCTGCTGACGCTCAATCGGCCTGAAAAGCTGAACGCGCTTTCCAAGGCGCTGCTCGGTGAACTGCGCGATTTGCTCGCCAGCTGTGATGCCGATGCGGCAGTCGGTTGCTTGGTGCTGACAGGTGCTGGCCGCGCCTTCGCGGCGGGCGCCGATATTTCCGACATGCTGGAGCGCGGCGTCGCCTCTTACACCGATCCCGACCGACTGGCCTGCTGGCGCGCCATAGAGGCATTCTCCAAGCCCATCATTGCCGCCGTCAATGGTTATGCTCTGGGCGGCGGGCTGGAGCTCGCGCTGCTGTGCGACATCATCATTGCTTCGCAGACAGCTCAATTCGCGACGCCGGAAATCAAGATCGGTTCATTCCCTGGCGATGGCGGCACGCAGCGCCTGCCGCGCCTGGTCGGCAAATCCTTTGCCATGCAGATGGTGCTGACAGGCGACATGGTCGATGCGGCGCTCGCGGAGCGCAAAGGACTTGTCAGCGAGGTCGTGGCGGCCGACAGGCTCCTGCCGCGCGCGCTGGAGATCGCCGCTGCCATCGCCGCCAAGTCAGTTGCCATCACGCCCTATGCCAAGAAGGCCGTTCAGGCGGCATTCGAAAGCGACCTGCAAAACGGGCTCGAGATCGAGCACCGGCTGGCCGTCGAGGCGTTCGGCAAGGAGGACCGGATTGAAGGGCTGCGAGCCTTTGCCGAGAAACGGGCGCCTGTCTTCAGGGGCGAATAGGACTGAGGAGCAAGGGCCGGCGGCCGGTCTCGCGGCGCCGGTGAACAGGCGCCTTCGGGCGCGAGTGGAGGCAGAATATGTGGGATTACATCATTGTCGGCGCAGGCTCGGCCGGTTGCGTGCTGGCCAACCGCTTGTCCGAGGATCCCGACGTCAAGGTCCTGCTGCTGGAAGCCGGCAGCCGGGATTGGAATCCGATGATCCATATTCCTGGCGGCATCGGCAAGCTGTTTGGGCCGGGCGTCAACTGGCGGTTCCACACGGTGCCGCAGACGAACCTCGACAACCGCTCTATCTGGTATCCGCAAGGCAAGACGCTCGGCGGGTCGAGCTCAATCAACGCAATGATCTATATCCGATGCCAAAAGGAGGACTACGACAATTGGGCAGCACTCGGAAACGACGGCTGGGCTTATGAGGATATCTTGCCCTATTTCCGCAAATCCGAGGACAATGACCGGCTTGCCAATCGCTATCATGGCCAGGGTGGTCCACTCGCGGTGTCGGATCAGGTCGGCCCGCATCCATTGACCCGGGCCTTTGTCCGCGCCGTGCAACAATATGGGCTGCCCTACAATCCAGACTTCAACGGCGACACCATGTATGGTGCAGGCTTCTACCAGGTCACCTGCCGCGACGGGCGCCGCCGCTCATCGGCTGTGTCCTATCTGCACCCGGTTAGCGGCCGCCCCAATCTGACGGTCATGACACACGCCCGGGTCGCACGGATCGTTGTCGAGAAAGGCCGCGCCGTCGGCGTCGAACTTTCCGAGGGTAAGTCGCGGAAGGTGCTGCGCGCCGAAAGCGAGGTGATCCTATCGGCAGGGGCCATAAACTCGCCGCGCTTGCTGATGCTGTCGGGTATTGGACCGGCCGACGAGTTGAAAGCTCTCGGCATCGCGCCGGTCGCCGATCTCAGCGGTGTCGGCCGGAACCTGCAGGATCATCTCTGCACCAACGTCCATCTGACGCTCAGGGATCCGATCAGCTATGACGGCGAGGATCGCTATCCCAAGGCGCTGCTGCACGGCATACGGTGGCTGCTCTATCGCAATGGCCCTGCCGCCTCGGTCATCGTCGAGGGCGGTGGCTTCTTCCAGAGCGACGGAGCGAAGCGGCCCGACCTTCAGATTCACATCGCGCCAGCGATGGTGGTGCGCGGCGGCCAGACGCGGCTCGACGGGCATGGCTTTACCATCAATTCGACATTCCTTCGGCCGCGCAGCATTGGATCCGTCAAGCTGCGCTCATCAAACCCCGCCGACGAGCCGCTGGTCGACCCCAATTATCTGTCCGACCCCTATGATCGCGGCATGGCGCTGAAATCAGTGCGGATCATCCGGGAGGTGCTGACACAAAGCGAGATCGCCAAGTTCATCAAGGTCGAACGGTTGCCAGGGCCGACTGCGAAGACCGACGAGGAACTGATGGCCTACATCAGGCAATATGCCTGCTGCGACTATCACCCAGTCGGCACCTGCAAGATGGGCGTCGACGAGACCGCGGTCGTCGATCCCGAACTGCGCGTGCGCGGAATCGACGGTCTGCGGGTGATCGACTCGTCGATCATGCCAGTCCTGATCAGCGGCAACACGAATGGGCCAACGATGATGATCGGCGAAAAGGGCGCCGATCTGATCAAGGGGGTGCAGTCTGCACGCGCCCGCCACATGGTCGCAGCAGTAGCGTAAGTTTTCGGAGACCAGGCCGGTGCAATTTCTTGTTTTGTCTCGCCGTCGCACGGAACAGTTCAGCGATGCTGATTTCGATCTATTGGTCCCAGACGAGGCTGCACAGGCGCGTCATCTCTACAAGATCGGCTTCACACGCCAGATCTGGCATCGTGGCGACAGGCCCGGTGCCTGTCAGATCGTCGAGGCGAGGGACGAGAGCGAGGTTCGCAAGAAGCTGGCGACGTTGCCCCTGGCAAAGGCGGCGATGCTCGACTTCGAAATCATTCCGCTAAAGCCCTATGCCGGTTTCATTTCGTTGTGAACGCCGCCTTGGCAATATCCTCTTGCACGCGGCAGGGTGCGCGGGGTGGCGCGCCTCCAGCGCTGCTGCCGCTGCGGTCGTTGAACTGAGGCAGGATCCGAACGCCCAAGCCGCTCATCAATTTGGAGAGGAAAGCGACCGCGGACCTAAAAACACGTAAGCCGCCCCGCGTTGCGACAGGCTGCTGCAATAGTCCCCTGTCATTTGGGCAAGCATGACACGCCCCTTTTGCTACAAATGCGGCAGCGCAGCCGCCCTTGCCATCACTTTTTTGGTCAGCGCCTCCACCACTCACAGCGCCGGCGGCACCGCCGCTGCCACCGTACAGACGGAGGCGGCCAAGCGCATGGTATCGACCTTTGTCGTTGCAAGCGGCATGAGCGAATGGACGCTGTCGTTCAGTGGCGTTCTCGCTGCCCGCGAGGAGGTTGCAGTCGGTGCTCCGCAGCAGGACCAGCGCATATCAGGCGTCGACGTCGAGGTCGGCGATCGTGTCAAAGCCGGGCAGGTTCTGGTGCGGCTCGACACGGCCATGCTCGACAATCAACTGCGCGAGGCCGAAGGCCGCGTCGCACGCGCAAGTGCTGCTGTCGCCCAGCAGCAGGCAACGGCCGCGCAGGCGCAAGCCGCACTGGAGCGCGCCAGCCGGCTCAAGGCATCCGGGACGGTTTCCGGGCAGGTCTATGACGAACGCACGTCGGCAGCAGCGGTCGCCCACCAGGGCGTCGCCGTGGCACAGGCCGAACTCAGTCAGGCCGAAGCCCAGCTCTCGGAATCCCGCCGGCTGCGCGAACGCGCCGTCGTCGTGGCGCCTGTGGGCGGCGTCGTCTCAGAACGCCATGCCAATGCCGGTGCACTCACCGGATCGGAGCCGCTGGTCCGCTTGATCCGCGATGGCGAGGTCGAACTGGCCGCCGACATTCCTGAAAGCGAGCTGCCACAATTGGCCGTTGGCCAGCCGGCTGAAGTGAGACTTCCCGGCAGCGACGGCGCGATCAGCGGCAAGGTGCGGATGATAACGCCAAAGATCGATCGCGACACCCGTCTTGGCGGGGCCAGGATCGCGCTTGAGTACGATTCCGCGCTGTTCCCTGGCGCCTTTGGCCGGGCCGAAATTGTGGTGGCGAAGCGTGAGGCCATCGTCATCGACGATTCAGCACTTCTTTATGACAGCGAAAGCGACAAGACCTCGGTCTTTGTGGTCGAGCATGGTCGGGCGATGCTGCGTGCGGTCGAAACCGGCCTGCGGGACAATGGCCGGCTCGAAATCGTTGCCGGTCTAGAGGCAGGCGACGTCGTCGTCGCCAAGGCCGGTGCGTGGCTGCGCGAAGGCGATGCGGTGGCGACCGTCGACATCGGTGCGATCACCGGAAGTATCCGCCCATGATCAGCAACATCTCCGCTTGGGCGATCCGCAAACCGGTGCCCACCATCGTGCTGTTTGTCGTCGTCACGCTGGCCGGATTGGCGGCGTTTCTGCGCCTGCCGGTCAATGCCAATCCGAGCCTGTCGTTTCCGATCGTCACCGTCACCGTGTCGCAAGCAAGTGCGGCACCGGCCGAGATGGAAAGCCAGGTCACGCGCCGCATCGAAGGGGCCGCCTCCGGTCTCGCCGGGGTCAACCACATCTCCTCGACAATCAAAGATGGCGTGTCGACGACCACTATCGAGTTCAAGATCGGCATAGATCCCGACCGGGCGACCAGCGACGTCCGCGAGGCCGTCGGCCAGGTCAGGTCTGATCTGCCGCAATCGATCCAGGAGCCGATCGTCTCGCGTGTCGATGTCGAGGGTGGGGCGATCCTCTATTACACGGTGCAAGCACCCAACATGTCGGTGCTCGACGCGTCGTGGTTCGTAGAAGACACGATCAACCGCGAGCTTCTCGCCCTTCCCGGCGTCCAGAAGGTCGAGCGTCTCGGCGGCGTCAATCGAGAGATAACCGTCTCGCTCGACCCCGACCGGTTGCTGGCGCTGGGTGTGACGGCGGACCAGGTCAATTCTGCGCTACGCCAGATCAACGTCAATGTTCCAAGCGGCCGCGGCGAGATCGGCCAAAGGGAGCAGTCGATCCGCACTTTGGGCAGCGTAGGATCGCTCAACGAGCTGTCTGGCCTTTCGGTTTCCTTGCCGGGAAACCGCTGGGTGCAACTCCGCAACATCGCCACGATCAAGGATGGGCCGGCCGAGCCGCGCGGCTTTGCGCGTTTCAATGGCGAAGCCGTCGTCGGGTTTTCCGTCTCCCGCGCCAAGGGCCACAGCGACACAGCCGTCGCCGCCCGCGTGACCAAGCGGCTGGCCGAAATTGCGGCACGCACCCCCGACGTTGCGTTCAACGAGGTCATCTCCAATGTCGAATACACACTGGAGAGCTACAACGCCGCGATCACCGCACTTGTCGAGGGCGCGGTCCTGACCGTGGTTGTGGTGTTCCTGTTTTTGCGCAATTGGCGTGCCACGCTGATTGCCGCAGTGGCGATGCCGCTGTCGATCCTTCCGACCTTCGCGATCATGGATCTTCTCGGCTTCACGCTGAACGGCGTCAGCCTCCTGGCGCTGACGCTGGTGGTCGGCATTCTGGTCGACGACGCCATCGTCGAGATCGAAAACATCGAACGCCATATCGACATGGGCAAAAGGCCGTATCTGGCCTCGATCGAGGCGGCGGATGCGATTGGCCTGGCAGTCGTTGCCACAACCTTGACCATTGTCGCGGTGTTTGCGCCGGTCAGCTTCATCGGTGGTGCTGTAGGCCAATATTTCAGGCAGTTTGGCGTGACGGTCGCTGTCGCCGCGCTGATTTCGCTGGTGGTGGCTAGATTGCTCACGCCGCTGATGGCGGCCTATCTGTTGCAGCCGAAGGCTGCTGGAAACCAAAGGGCTGGGCCATCGTGGCTGTCGCTGTGGTATCTTTCCGTGCTGGGCTGGACGCTCGACCATCGCAAGACGACATTTGGCCTGGTCGCCGTGTTCTTTGCTGGCTCGGTCTTCCTTCTGACCCAGTTGCCGACCGGCTTCGTGCCGACCGGCGACAGCAACGTCTCGCAGGTCCAGGTGACGTTGCCGCCGGGCACGCGGCTGGAGGAGACCGCGCGGGTTTCCGACACCATCGTGCGCGACCTCAGGGCGCGGTCGGACGTCGCAAACGTTCTGGTGACCACCGACGACGTCAACAAGGTGACCTTGCTCATCAAGCTCAAGCCGCGCAGCGAGAGGCAGCTCGACCGCAAGTCTTTCGAGCTTGCCGCGCTTCCGATCCTGGCCAAGACACCCGATATACGGTTCACCTTCGTTTCGGATTCTGGCGGCAAGGAAGTCTCGATCTATCTGGCCGGCAACAATCCTGAAGAACTGAACAGGGCTGCGCACCAGCTCGAGACTGAAATGCGGGCGATGCCGGAACTGGCCAATGTGTTGTCCAACCAGGCACCGCTGGCTCCCGAACTGCTGGTCAAGCCGCGCCTGGACGAGGCAGCCCGCCTTGGTGTGTCGGTGATGTCGCTGGGCACCGTGGCGCGCATCGCCACGCTCGGCGAAACCGACTCCAATTCGGCCCAGTTCAACCTTGACGACCGGCTGGTGCCGATCCGCGTGCTGCTCGACAAATCGGCGCGTGGCGACCTCGAAACCTTGCGCAAACTGCGTGTCGGCACGGCCGACGGCAAGGTCGTGCCGCTGACTTCGGTCGCCAACATTTCGTTCGGCGCCGAGGAAGGCGAGGTGCAACGCCTCGACCGCAAGCGCCTGGTCGCGGTCGAGGCCAATCTGAACGGGGTCGTGTTTGGCGATGCGATGAAAGCGGTCGCCGCACTGCCGGCGCTGAAGAACCTTCCCGCCAGCGTCAGCCACATCGAATATGGGGCTACGGAAGAGATGACGCAGATGTTCCGCGGCTTCGCACTGGCGCTGGTGGCCGGAATTCTGATGGTCATGGCGGTGCTGGTGCTTTTGTTCAGGAACTTCCTGCAGCCGCTTACCATCCTGATCGCCTTGCCGTTGTCGCTCGGCGGCGCTGCCCTGGCGCTGCTGCTCTATGGCGCAGCCCTCGACCTGTCGTCGACAATCGGCATCCTGATGCTGATGGGCATCGTCTGCAAGAACTCGATCCTGCTGGTGGACTATGCCATCGAAAGCCAGGCCGAGGGCATGGACCGGCGCGCCGCACTGATGAAGGCAGGCATGGCGCGTGCCCGCCCGATCATCATGACCACGATCGCCATGGTGGCCGGCATGATGCCTGCGGCGATCGGCGTCGGCGCCGATGCCAGCTTCCGCGCGCCGATGGCCGTTGCGGTGATCGGCGGGCTGATCACCTCGACCCTGCTCAGCCTGATGGTCGTGCCGGTCATGTTCACCACCATGGACGATCTGAACGTCTGGCTTGGCCGTCGCCTGAAGCGGCTTACCTCGTTCACGGAGGCAGATCTTGCCGCCGGCGCGCTGATCGCCGAACGCGGGAAGGCGGCCTGATTTGGGTCCGGTCGTAGCGCCGTGCGTCCTGTCGGAGGCACGGCTTCGGTCAAATCGGATTGCGATACGCTTGAAGCCCTTGATGGCGCCAACGGAGTGCCGTCGACACACGGTCCAATCCGATCGCCACGCATCAGGAGCGTGAGGTCGCCATCACGGGGCGACGCTGGCGGCGAAGAAGACTACGCCGTTCCGAGCCGCCGCCGATGGCGAGACCGTTGCGGGCACTTTCACAGCGACCGTACAACTATCGGGCAGCAAGTTCGCCTTCGTCGAGAAGTCCCACGAGTCACGCTTGTCCCCTGGGTCACCGGTCATCGACCGTCAGCTCGGCATCGCAAAGGACATTCGCAGACACGCGCCTTTGTCAGCTTCGACGACAGCAACCTGGCCACCGTGCAGGCGCATGATCTCCTGCACCAAGTTTAGCCCTAGTCCGGCGCCGCGACCGTCAGGTGTCAAGCGGTTGAACGGTTCGAAGATCTGCCTCCGCTCATTGGCCGGAATGCCTCTACCTTCATCGCAAACTTCGACGAAGCCGGCTGCGTCGACACGAACCGTGATGGTTCCGTGGCGGCCACCATGGTCGATGGCGTTTTGCACCAGATTGGTCAGCGCCCTTTCGAGCGAGGTCTGGTCGCCCATGACGAGGATTTCGCCGCGTTCAGCTTCGAATGACATGTCGTAGCCTGCCGCAAGCGCCAGCGGGCCGAGGTCAAAGACCACCTGTTTGGCCATTCCGACAAGATTGACCGGCAGGAAGTGGTTCGACTTCTGATCAAGCCGCTGAAGATCGAGAAGCTGGCCGGCGAGGGTTGTCAGGCGTGCCGCGTCCTCTAGCAGGCTCGTCTTGTCGGATCCGGGAGGCAACGCCGCAACTCGAGCATTCAAGATGGCAATGGGCGTGCGCAGTTCGTGCGCGGCCTGCGCGAGAAAATGCTGATGGCGCGCATATCCCGCATCGAGGCGCTGGAGCGCATCGTTGACCGCGTTGACGAGAGGGCCGATTTCGACAGGCACATCATTCACCGGTAGCTGCACGCCGCGCTTGTCAAATTCGATGCGGGTCGCTTGCGCCACTGCCCGGCCCAGCCCCGCCAGCGCCCGGCGTACGACAAAAGGTGTTGCGACCAAGGTTGCCAGCGTCATGAGGGCGATCACCGGCAAGATGACAGACACAAATCCACCAGATACTCCCAAGGCAAGGCGACGGATGGACATCTGCCCTTGCGTGCCCGTCAAGATGTGAACTTTGCCAGCAGCAGTAGTGACCCACTTGATGACTGCATCAGGTTTTCCACCCATTCCGAGCTGCCCTAGCCGGGCGTCATTCAACTTGTCGAGTATGCCGATGACGGGCGCATAGGTCGGCGGAATGTTGCCCTCCGACAAGCGATGCGCCTCAGCATCTCGGATCACGAACCATAACCCCGGCGCTTCCGACCGAAGACGAACAAGTGCGGAGGTCGGCTGAAGAGCCAACCCGCCGCTTGCGTCTCGCACAATCGCATCCGCGAGCACGTCGAGACTGCCTCCTTCGTAATCGTCGACGAGATAGCCGGTGCTCCAGAGGGCCCCGACGGTCAGCGCCACAAGTGCTGCAATCATTGCAGCCTGCAGCGCCACAATTCTGCTGACCAGCAGCCATTTCAGGGAACGAGGCTTCGACCGCATTACGCCGTCTCGCGCAGCAGATAGCCGACGCCACGTATGCCACTGATCACCACGCCCGCGTTGGCATCCGTGAGCTTGCGGCGAGCCCGCGAAATATGCGTATCGAGCGCATTCGACTGGATATCGTCATTGATGCCGAAAACGGCTTCCATCAGCGTCTCGCGCAGCACCATGCGTCCCATCCGCCGCATCAGGGCTTCAACAACGAGCAATTCCCGCCGCGGCATCCGCAGATGAACCCCGTCGACATGCGCCTCGCGATGCGTGAAGTCGAATGACATGCGACCTATGCTCACGATGTCGGCCTGCACATTGGCTGGGCGGCGCATGATGGCCCTCAGCCGAGCCAGCAGCTCCTCAAAGGCAAACGGTTTCCCAAGATAGTCGTCAGCACCACTGTCCAGGCCGGCAACCCGGTCGATCAGGTCACCCTTTGCCGTCAGCACCAGCACCGGCACTACGTTGCCGTTTGCGCGCAGCGACTTGATCAGCGAAAGCCCGTCGCCATCCGGCAATCTGCGGTCCAGCACCACCACGTCGTAAATGTCATCGCAGAGCGCGGCGTCAGCCTCCGCCAGGCTTGCCACATCGTCGACAACCATGTCGTGGCGGACCAGCCCACTGCGCAGAACCCCGACCATGGCCTGCTCGTCTTCCACCAACAGCACGCGCATCCAATCAGCTCCGTCGTTCACGCGCATAGTTTAGCCGGGCACCGGCGCCGCTGCATTGCGAAAACCTTGCAGGCAAGCTTTTGCGAGAGATTTTTGGCTTATCCCGACGCCGCCCACCCCATCCTTCGAAGAATATTTGTGTGACAGGTTTTCTCAATCCGGGCGTGTGAGTTCTCGGCTCTTCACTGAATAGGACGAGATCAATGCCCTGCAATTTCGCCAGCCTCGCGGCTGAACGACGAGTCACCCCTTCTGTTCATGGTTCGATCCTGGAGGGCCAGCATGTCGATCGCTGATATCCCGCCATTCTTTCTTGCCTGGCTTCGCAATCCACGCAGCATCGCGGCTGTGGCCCCATCGGGCGGCCGGGTCGCGGCGCTGATGACCCAGGACATCGATTCTGCGACCGGACCCGTCATGGAGCTAGGACCCGGCACCGGGGCTTTCACCTATTCACTGCTCAAGCGCGGTGTGTGCGAGAAGGATCTTACGCTGGTCGAGTTCAGCACTGATTTTGTTCAGCTCTTGAAGTCGCGCTTCCCCCAGGCCCGCGTTCTCAAGATGGATGCCACACGGCTTGCCGACTTCAGGCTGTTTGAGCGCGCCTCGGTTGGCGCGGTTGTCAGCGGGCTGGGCTTTCGTGCCATGCAGCCCGAGCAGGTCACCGCCATCTTGAGCGGAGCCTTCAAATATCTGAGACCCAACGGCGCGTTTTATCAGATCACCTATGGCCCACGCTGTCCGGTTCCCGATTCCGTTCTCGATCACCTGAGCCTCAATTCAGCGCATATCGGCCGAACCGTCTGGAACATACCGCCGGCGTCCGTCTACCGGATTTGCAGATCCGATGACTGCGCCTGAGCTCACCATGCACGTGCCGCACGCTGTCACCGTGCTGATGAGCTTCGGGCTTGCTGGTATCGGATGTCTCGCGATTGCCGAAAAGTTCGTCCCTCTCTTTCCTTCCTATATCTTGCTGATGCTGTTGGGATTGACCGTTCCGGATGGCGGGGCACTCCTGCTGACCATTGTAGTCACGACATCAGGGTCGGTGATTGGAGGGCTGTGCTGGTATGCGATAGGCTTGTCGCTTGGGCCGCAACGGGCGCGCGCGGCTGTGGCGCGTTATGGCAAATGCGTATTCCTGAAACTGTCATTCTATGACAGGCTGACCGACGCCTACCGCCGCAATCATTTCTGGGTGACGCTGGCGGGGCAGGTCGTTCCGGCGGTTCGAATTTATCTTGCCTTGCCGGCAGGCGCGTTGAAGCTTGAAACCAGAACTTTCCTGGCAGCGACCTCGCTTGGCTGCCTGCTGTGGAATACGCCGTTTCTGTGTCTTGGCTATGCCTTGCGCAGCAGCGGCCACGATCTGGCGCGAGTTGGCTTCTGGGCCGCCTTCGCCATCGTCACGTTCGAAGGCATAATTGTGCTCGCCATCCGATTTCGAAAGTTCAGGAAAGGTCGCTCACATCTTCAAACCGCACGCCGTCACTCCAAAGGAAGTCTTTGGTCGAAATGATGAAGTGTCGAATCGAGTGACAACCGGCAAGTTGCTGCTCATCCCTTGAAAGCGAATACGGCTCTGGCGCTCCATAGATCGCCTGCTCATGGATGGGGTCGAACTCACTCCATCTAGTCTGGAAGTGCACGACCAACGATGCACGCGCGTCCTTGGAGCCAGAGAAAATCGGCAGTCACAGACAAGCGCTGAACGATGTCGACGCGAGTCATGCGAACAAATGATGGGCGTCGTCGAAAACGGACCGGGCAAGGGCCCGAAGCTCGCTTGCTTCGCACGGAAGATGCTTGAGATACTGGGTCGTGAGCCCGGCAACAGCTTGCGCCTGGGCCAAGTCGCGACGGCGCTTGATTGGCTCGCGATCAGCTCGTTTCGACATCCAGAATTTGTGCGCGGCAAAAATCCGGGGATCGGGAACGACGAGGCGTAATGGCCCACAATGATACTGTTGATGTTATTGTATGAATTATGAAATCCATGCAAGCGCCCTTTCGGCGGAAGTAGAGCGCCGATATTATTCCCTGTGCTCGCCCTAGGGAGAACCCATGACAAAGAGAGGAATTGCTTACATGATCTGGATCATGTCGCTGCCGTCCCCAAGGAACTGAAGGGCTTCCTTGGGGATCGAAGGATCCTTCGCGTTGAGCACGGTCAGGCTTTTCAGTTGCTGGCGGCCGATCAGGCCGGGGCCGCGATAATGCAGCGCCACCTTGGTCGAATAGGGCTGGCGGAACATGGTCGCGGCGATGCCGCTGGTGATGCCGAACATGAACTTCTTGGAGCTGCGCTGCACCGGCGCGAACACGCCGAAGGTCAGCTCGTTGCGCTGGGTGCGCTCGAAATCGACGGAGAAGACGCGACCCGCCACAGGGAAGACGAAGCCGTAATATTTGAAGACATAGTCGATCTTGTCAGGCGCGTCGTAGCTCGGGAAACGCTCGATGTAATAGTGCTGGTAGAAGTCGTTGTTGCGGTAGATGCAGTAGGCCGAGCGCAGGATCGAGCCCTTGTAGATCGAGGAATACTGGTAGCGGTCATAGACGCCGACGAGGTCGTTGCCGTCCGACTTGGCGCCGATGATGGCCGTTTCGATGAATTTCGTGACCTCGGGCGATTCCCGCAGCTTCTCCATCACCTGGAAGAAATTGCCTTCGACGAGTGTCCTGAATTCGAAGGCCGGCGAGAACAGGATCGAGACGCTGACGCCGAAGAAATTGGCGATCAGGCTCATGTTCTGCGGCGAGGGCAGGTGCAGGCCGGAGAGATATTTGTTGAATTGCTGCCGGTTGAGGGCGATCTTGCGGCAGACCGTGCTGATCGATCCCTGACGTTCGCACAGAAAACGCAGATTGGCGGCGAAATCCGCGATATTGCCGGCGTCGTGGTTCATTCCTGCCGTGCACCCTTGTCAGAATCTGAAGCAATCTTGCGCACATAATGCCTCATGTCGCTTCAACAATCAAATCGCTGCGAACTTGCCGAAACGGCTTGCCGGATGCTGATTGGGCACGGCATCACGGCAAGGAATTCGCCTGGTTCGCGAGCCTTGCCGGGCAAGAAACAAGAGAGGGACGAACCACATGAGATTGACGGGCGGCCAGATCGTGGCCAGGGCGCTGAAGGACTATGGGATCGAATATGTCGCCGGCGTGCCCGGTCATGGCATCTGGTCGCTGTTCGACGCTTTCCTCGCCGAAGGCTCGAACATCCCCTTCATCCAGGTCATGCATGAGCAGAGCGCCGTGCACATGGCCGACGGCTATTTCCGCGCCAGTGGCAAGCCGATGGCTTGCTCGACCTCGATCGGGCCTGGCGCTACCAACACCATCATCGGGCTCGCCACCTGCTACACGGATTCTATTCCTGCCTTCTACGTTTCGGGTGGACCGGCGACGCACATGAAGGGCCATGGCGTCATGCAGGAGCTCGAGCGCCAGCAGGAAAATGCCTTTCCGCGCATCACCGAGCAGGTGACCAAGCGGGCCTACAAGGCCGGCCGCGTCGACGAACTGCCCTTCATCATGCACCGCGCCTTCAACACCATGCTGTCGGGTCGTCCGGGTCCGGTGCATGTCGAAGTGCCGATGGATATCCAGACCGAGGCGGCCGACGTCACCATCCACCCGCTGGCGCAACGCATGGCGGTTGGCGTCGCCTATCCCGATCCGATCGCCGTCGAGAAGGCGGCTGCACTGCTGCTGTCGGCCGAGCGGCCGGTAATCCTCGCCGGCGGCGGCGCCATCAGCGCCAATGCTTCCCAGGCGCTGATGGCACTGGCCGAGAAGATCGGCGCTGCCGTCTCGACGACCTGGAACGGCAAGGGCGCGATCTCGGAAGACCATCCGCTGTCGATCGGTGCGATCGGCCAGACCGGCACCTCGTGCGGCAACGCCATCACTGCCAGCGCCGATGTCGTCATGTCGGTCGGCTGCCGCTTCACCGACTGGTCGGCATCGAGCTACCGCAAGGGCGCCTCGATCTCGATCCCTCCGGGCAAGCTGATCCATATCGATCTCGACCATCACGAGATCGGCAAGAACTACGCGACCGAGGTCGGTATCGTCGCCGACGCCCGGGTTACGCTAGAGGCCATACTGGCGGCGATCTCCGACCAGCAATCGGCCAGGGTGATGAACCGCCGCGACCGCTACCTCGCCGACATCCATGCCGCCAAGGCCGAATGGGAAGCGATGCTGGCGCCGCGCCGCGACTCGCATGAAAGCCCCTTCACCTCGCAGCGGCCGCTCGGCGCGCTGCGCAAGGTGATGGATCGCAACGGTATCATTGTGGCCGGCTCGGGCAACACGCAGGGCGCGGTCAAGCAGACGTTCCCGGTCTATGAGCCGCGCACCCATCTGACCTCGGGCTCGTTCTCGCCGATGGGCTGGGCGGTGCCGGCGGCCCTTGGTGCCAAGCTCGCCATGCCGGACCGCCAGGTAGTGGCGGTCGTCGGTGACGGCGATTTCATGATGTCGCTGCCCGAAATGGGCACCGCGGTCATGAACGGCATACCGGCGGTGTTCCTGGTGCAGAACAACCGCGGCTACATGTCGATCCGTGGCGGCCAGCGCAAGTTCATGGGTCGCCATGTCGCCAGCGAGTTCAACTACAAGGGCAATGGCGAGCCCTACACCGCCAACATCTCCGAGGTGGCGAGAAATTTCGGCATGGAATCCTGGAAGGTCGAGGACTCGGCCGATCTGGAAAAGACGCTCAAGGCAGCACTCGACTGCGGCGCCCCGGCGCTGGTCGAGGTGACGACCTCGCGCGATGCTGCGGGGCCGTTCGTCACCGGCTGGTGGGATTTCCCGTCGCCAGAATATTACGACAAGGAGCAGGAGGCCTACGCCGAAGGCCGCGCGCTCGAACAGCATCTTTAAGACAGCACGAGCGGGCGGCGAAGCCGCCCCTCATCCACCGAAATTGACCGATTCAGCGCCATGCCTGTCGCGGCGACGGCCGGACTTTGCCTACCAGAAGGGCCCTTGCCATGATCAGACATTTGAAGTCGGCGCTGGTTGAGGGCGAGACCGCGCAGGCTGCCGCCGTGACCAGGACGGTCGAAGCCCTGCTGGCAGAGGTCGAGCGCGGCGGCGACGCGGCTGTGCGGGCGCTGTCGGTCAAATTCGACGGGCTCGATCGCCAGTCCTACCGGCTGACCGATGCGGAGATCAGGCGCTGCATCGACAGCCTTACCAATCGTCAGCGCGCCGACATTGAATTCGCGCAGGACCAGGTTCGTGGTTTTGCCCAGGCGCAGAAGGACGCTCTCAGGGATATCGAGGTCGAGACCTTGCCTGGTGTCGTGCTCGGCCACAGGAACATACCGGTCGCGAATGTCGGCTGCTACGTGCCGGGCGGCAAGTACCCGCTTCTTGCTTCCGCGCACATGTCGGTGCTGACCGCCAAAGTCGCCGGCTGCGACCGCGTCATCACCTGTGCGCCGCCTTTTGCCGGCGCGATCGCGCCGCTGATCGTCGCCGCCCAGCATCTGGCCGGCGCCGATGAGATCTATTGCCTGGGCGGCGTGCAGGCGATCGCGGCGATGGCATTCGGCACCGAGACTATTCAGCCGGTCGATATGCTGGCCGGCCCCGGTAATGCCTATGTGGCCGAGGCCAAGCGGCTGCTGTTCGGCCGCGTCGGCATTGATCTTTTCGCCGGCCCGACGGAGACACTCGTCATCGCCGACGACACGGTCGATGGCGAGTTGTGCGCCACCGATCTGCTCGGCCAGGCCGAGCATGGCGTCAATTCCCCTGCCGTGCTTGTGACCAATTCGGAAAAGCTCGCCAGAGACACGCTTGCCGAGATCGAACGGTTGCTGAAAATCCTGCCGACCGCGACCATCGCCCGCAAGGCCTGGGAAGACCATGGTGAGGTCATTGTCTGCGACGCGCTCGACGAGATGGTGTCGGAAGCCGACCGCATCGCCTCCGAACATGTGCAGGTGATGACCGCCGACCCGGACTATTTCCTCGACAGGATGAAGAACTACGGCGCGATGTTCCTCGGCGCGCGCACCACCGTCGCCTATGGCGACAAGGTGATCGGCACCAACCACACGCTGCCGACAAAACGAGCGGCGCGCTATACGGGCGGACTATGGGTCGGCAAGTTCCTCAAGACCTGCACTTACCAGCGGGTGCTGACCGACGAGGCATCGGTTCTGGTCGGCGAATATTGCTCGCGCCTCTGCATCATGGAAGGATTTGTAGGGCACGCCGAACAGGCCAATGTGCGGCTGCGGCGCTATGGCGGCAAGAATGTTCCCTACGGCAGCGCTGTCGAGTAGGTGAAGCGGCACGAGGGAGCGACAACAACACGATGCTGACTGGCTATACCGATCGCCTCAGTGCCCGTCCGGGCGAAACGCTTTCCTTCATGGTCAGCACCGATGCGCCGCTGTTCGAGGCCGAGATCGTGCGCCTGCTGCATGGCGACACCGATCCGCGCGGGCCAGGCCGCCGCGAACTTGCCATTGGGGCCAAGGTGGATGGCGAGTATCCCGGTGTCGAGCAAGAGCTTTCTCCCGGCTCCTGCGTCATCGTTGCCGATCATGCGAAACTGCGGCTGGCTGGCGACTTCACTCTGTTCGCCTGGATTCGCCCAGCGCGACTGGCCGCCGGCGAGCAAATGATCCTGTCCAAGCAGGGGCCTGGCGATGCTGGCTATGGGTTTGGCCTGACCGACACCGGCAAGCTATTCCTGCGCATCGGCGCGGTACGCATCGAAGGGACGTCGCCGATACTGGAGCAGCGCTGGCACTGGGTTGCCGCGCGTTACGAAGCTGCTACCGGATCGGCCCGGCTCTCGGCCGGTTTGTCCGCGCGGGACCTGACCGTGGTGAGCGATTTTGGCGGGGCAGGGCGTCTGCCGGTCGCCGCAAGGTCTGACGCACCGTTGCTGATTGCGGCGTCGCTGCGCGGCGGACGGCGCGGCGGCTTTTACAACGGGCTGATCGCCGATCCTTGCATCTTCGGGAAATGCCTTGATGACGTCGAACTTGGCGACCTGGCGCGGGGCGTTAATTTCGGCGTCCTGCCGCAGCCCTGCATCGCAGCCTGGGATTTCAGTGTCGGCAGCAGTAGTGCGATCGTTCGCGACGCCGGTGGGCTGGGGTTGGACGGCACCATGCACCAGTCGCCGGTGCGCGCCATGACCGGACCGCACTGGACCGGCGAGACGGATGACCCAAGAATCGATCCGCGCGGCTACTCGGCGATCCATTTCCACGAGGACAGTCTGTCGGATGCCGGCTGGCGGCCGAGCTTTGCCTTCACCGTGCCGGACGATCTGCCGAGCGGCGTCTATTCGGCCCGGCTGACGGCCGGCGACGAGACCGACGACCTGCCATTTCTCGTCTGCCCGCCGAAGGGGGTCGCAACGGCGCCGCTGGCGCTGCTGGTGCCGACCTTCACCTATCTCGCTTATGGCAATGAGATGTGGGGCGAATACGGGCTGAACTGCCTCTACGACCACTATGTCGACGGGGCAGGGGTGCCGCTAGCCTCGCAGCACCACCCGATCAAGACTTTCCGGCCCGGACGCGGCCTGCTGAAGTCGGTGACCGGCGAGCATTTCGGCCGTCATCTGTGCGCCGATCTCTATGCGGTAGACTGGTTGAGCGCGACCGGCCAGCCGGTCGACATCATCACCGACCACGAATTGCACCGCGAAGGTGCTGCGCTGCTGTCGCGCTACAAGGCGGTGATGACTGGCTCGCATCCGGAATATGTCTCCGGGCAGATGCTCGATGCGCTGGAAGCCTATCTCAACGCCGGCGGCAGCCTCGCTTATCTCGGCGGCAACGGTTTCTACAGCGTTACTTCCCTGGCCGAGGATGGCGGCATGATCGAGGTGCGTCGTCCCAACGGAACCCGGCCATGGTCATCCGATCCCGGCGAAGGCCATCACGCGCTGACCGGTGAGCCTGGCGGTCTGTGGCGGTTTCGCGGCCGCGCGCCGCAGCGCCTGGTCGGTGTCGGCTTCACCGCGCAAGGGTGGACTTCGCGCGACGATTGCGGCCTGCCGCGTCCCTATCAGCAGGTTGCCGGCCGTAGCCATCCGCTGGCGGCGGAACTGCTTTCCGGCATCGGCGAGGGCGAGGCGATCGGCGATTTCGAGACGTTGGGGCTTGGCATCGGTGCCGCCGGCGACGAGGTGGATCGCGCCGACGCCACGCTCGGCACGCCGGCGCACGCGCTGGTGCTGGCGACGGCAACCGGGTTTTCGACCGACTACCAGCTGGTCATCGACGAGCGCCGCCAGGTGAACGAAGCCTCGATGCTCGCCGGCGATCCGCAGGTGCGGTCCGATATCGTCTGTTTCGACACCGCCGCAGGAGGCCTCGTCTTCTCGGTCGGTTCGATGCAGTGGTTCAGCGCACTCTCGCACAATGGCTACGATAACACCGTCTCGACGCTGACGCGGAATGTGCTGAAGCGGATGCTGCGCTAGGCGAGTCGTTCGCCTCACCCCAGATGGCTGCGGATCACCTGGTTGAGCTTGTGCAAGGCGCGCGGGATCCGTTTGTCTTCGGTCGCCGCATAACCGATCATCAGCCCGTGCTCTGGGGCGCCGTGGATATAATGCGCTGACAGGGGCGTGACATTGACGCCGGCCTCGAGCGCGTTTTCGACGATGGCGACATCGTCGACCGGAGTGCGAAAACGCCACGTCGTCTGCAGGCCATTGCCTTCGTCGAGCTGTTCCATCATGTCGCCAAACAGCGCTTGTGCATGTCCGGACAAGAGCGCCCGCCTGGTCGCGTACAGGCGCTTCATGCGCCTGGTGTGGCGGGCGAAGTCGCCGTTGCGGATGAAGTCGGCAAGGGCAGCCTGAGTGGCCAGCGGGGCCGCCGTACCCATCAGGAAGTTCGCCTTGCGCACCGGCCGCACCACTTCGCCGGGAAAGATGATGAAGCCCAGCCTCAGGTCCGGTAGCATCGTCTTGGCGAACGAGCCGACATAGATGGTGCGATGGTCGGCATCCTGCGACTGCAACGTGGGCACGCGGTTGCCGCTGAAGCGGAACTCGCTGTCGAAATCATCCTCGATCACCCAGGCGCCGGTTTCAGCGGCGAGCTGCAGCAACCGCAAACGCTGTTCGATACGCATGGTCGAGCCGAGTGGGAACTGGCAGGACGGGGTTAGGTAGATCAGCTTCGGCCGTATCGCCGTGATCGTGTTGAGGTTCCAGTTGCGTCCATTCACATCAAGCGGCGCGATGCGCGCGCCCGCCGCGCCGAAGGCGCCGTGCGCACCGGTATAGCCCGGCTCCTCGATCATGACAGGATCGCCGGCATCGATCAGCAGATGCGCCAGCAGCGTGAAAGCGCTCTGCGCGCCGCCGGTCACCATGATCTGGTCCGGCTGGCATTTCACGCCGCGCGATGATTGCATGTATTGGGCGATCACCTCGCGCAGGCCCTGATGGCCGCCATAGCTATGGTAGCCGAAGGTTTCGCCAGCGGTGTGGCGCATATGCTTCGACAACAGGCGACGCCAGATGGTGAAGGGAAATGAACCGGCGTCGGGCAGGCCGGGCTGCAGGAAATGGCTGCCTGGAAAACCGGTTTCATGGCGCAAGGTCACCAGCGCCTGGCCGCGCCGCGAAAGGCTGTCCTGAAGCCGTGGCAACGGTTCGGCGTCGCGTCCGCCACCGGCGGAAGGCAGCGGCAGCACCCTGGCGCGCGCACCCTTGCGGGTCTCGATATAGCCCTCCGTCTCCAACTGCTCGAAGGCGGCGATGGTAGTGGTGCGCGACAGGCCGAGATCGGCAGCCAACGCCCGTGTGGAAGGCAGGCGCGCGCCGCTTCTCAGCACGCCGGCCGTGATCTGGTGGCGGATCCGGCGATAGAGCTGCTGGAAGATCGGAACCTGGCCATGCTGTTCGAACCCGGTCGGGTCGATGGCGATATCGCGGATCGGCTCGCCCAAACTGGTATCCTCACTTTGTCTGTTTCTGGCGATTTTCCGATGATCACCGGTCTCCTATCGTTCCGGCATCGACACCGAAGTCAAGCTGGAAGGCAGGGCCATGACCACGCAGATGCTGAGAAATTCCGCTCGGGATGCCGAGGCCGACGCCCGGCACTTGATCTTCCCACTGGTGCCGCGCGAGGACATCGAGGCGAACGGTCCGAGCATCCTGATGTCGGGCAGCGGGATGCGCGTCACCGACCAGCATGGCACGACGATGCTTGACATGATGAGCGCCACCACGCGCGCGGGCTCACTCGGCTATGGCAATCGCGAGATCGCGCAGGCGATGTACGACCAGGCGATCACCATGCATTATTCCGGCGCTGGTCGGAACACCAACGCGGCGGCTGCCAGACTGGCGGCGAAGCTGACCGAGATCACGCCTGGCCGGTTGAACCGGGTGACCTTCACCTCCGGCGGCTCTGAAGCGACGGAAACCGCGCTGAAGATCGCCAAGCAATATCTGCAGCAGAGCGGCAGGAAGCCGCGCGCCTTCAAGGTCATCTCGCGCTGGAGCGCCTATCACGGCGCGACCATGGGCGCACTGTCCTGCACCGACTGGCTGGCGGTGCGTGACGTGCCCGATCCGCGCGTGCCGGGCCACAGTTTCGTCGCTAACCCGATGCGCTACCGCAATTCCTACGGGCTCGACGAGGAGAGCTATTCAGACGTCTGCGTCGCTCATCTCGAGCGGCAGATACTGCTTGAGGATCCCGAACTGGTTGCCGCCTTTATCGGCGAGCCGTTCCAGCAGGCCAACGGTGTGCAGATTCCGATGCCGAGCTATTGGAAGAAGGTGCGCGCGCTGTGTGACAAATACGGTATCATGCTGATCATGGACGAGGTCATCACTGGCTTCGGCCGCACCGGCACCTGGTTCGCCACCGAACAGCTCGGCATCGAGCCCGACATCCTCAACATGGCCAAGTCGATGGGCGCGGGCTATGCGCCAATTGGCGCCGTCATGACCCGCGACGAGATCGCCGACGGCATCAGCCACTTTCGCCATGTCCACACCTATGCCGGCCACGCTATCTGCTGCGCCGCCTCGCTCAAGGTGATCGAGATCATGGAGCGTGAGCGCCTTGTCGAAACTTCCGACGTGCTCGGCCAGCAATGGCAGCGGGCGATGAAGGACGCATTCGGCAATCATCCGATCGTCGGCGACATACGCGGCCGCGGTTTCTGGCAGGCAATCGACTTCACCGCAGACAAGGCGAGCCGGGCCGCCTTCACCGACGATACGGTGGTGGCGATCGCCAGGCGCGCGCGCGAACTCGGCGTCATCGTCGGCCCGATCGGCACCGCAATCGAGATCGCGCCGGCTCTGATCGCCACGCGCGAGGACCTGGCCGAGTGCACCCGTGCGATGGCGCAGGCGATTGCGGATGTCGCGCGCCACCGCGACCTTGCCGGCAACTAGCTGCGGGTGATGGCGTTCCTGGAGGGTGTCTCTGCGTTTGAAGCATACTGACGCACACAATGCGTCATGGTGAGAACAAAAAACCGGATTCGCGAAATTGACGGGAGGGTCGAGTAACTCGATGATTTCACGACTGAATTCCGAACATGCAGGTTCTCGCATATCGGCGTTTCGTCTAAATGGCCCGCAGAGGTCAGCAGTGCATGCGCACACGAACAAATCGGCCAGCTACAGGGGACATCTCACAGTGAACGTCGCAAGCCCGGATCAGACCAGGCAGGATCAGACCAGGACAGGATCGCAGCCGGCCGCCGGCCCGCAGGCCAGGGACGCGGTGCTGCTCGGCATCGACCATGTCGGCAAGCGCTTCGGTTTCGGCGAGGGGCAAATCACCGCGCTGGACGACGCCAGATTCGAGATCTCCGACAACGAGTTCTTCACGCTGCTCGGCCCGTCGGGTTGTGGAAAGACGACGCTGCTGCGGATCATCGCCGGTTTCGAGCATCCGACCGAAGGGCGCGTCCTCCTCGACGGCCGCGACATTGGCCACGAGCCGCCCTTCAAGCGGCCGGTCAACACGATGTTCCAGAGCTATGCGCTGTTTCCGCATCTCAACGTGCGAAAGAACATTGCATACGGGCTGGAAATGCTGCGCTGGAAGCCGGCCGACATCAAGCGCCGCGTCGATGAAGTGCTCGAGCTCGTGCAGATGCCGGCCTTCGCCGACCGCCGCACCACGCAGATGTCGGGCGGTCAGCAGCAACGCATCGCTCTGGCGCGGGCGCTGGCGCCGCGTCCGCGTGTGCTGCTGCTCGACGAGCCGCTGTCGGCGCTCGACCTCAAGCTGCGCAAGGCGATGCAGAGCGAGTTGAAGCGGCTGCAGAGGGAGACGTCGCTGACCTTCGTCATGGTCACCCACGACCAGGAGGAGGCGCTGGCGCTGTCGGACCGCATCGCGGTGATGAACAAGGGCAAGGTGCTGCAGGTGGGCACGCCCGAGGAGATCTATGCGCGCCCGAAAACCTGTTTCGTCGCCGACTTCATCGGCGAGGCGAACCTGATCCCTGCAGGCCTTGTCGGTCTGGCCGACGGCCACACGATCTCGATCCGCACTGAGCACATCTCGGTGCGCTCGCGGCCGGCCACGACAAGGCGCAGCGTCGAGGCGATCGTTACTGCGCTGACCTTCCTTGGCGCCGACACGCTGATCGAGGCGCGCTGCGCCGGCGACGTGCCGATCAAGGCACGGGTGCGCGGCGCGGTTTCGGGCCTGGCTGTCGGCGACCGCGCCGACTTTGCCTGGGATCACTCCAGCGAGTGGCTGCTCAGCGAATGAACGCCCGGCTCACCACCATCCTTTTGCGTTCGCCTGTCCTGGTGACCATGGTGCTGTTCATGCTGGCGCCGATGGCGCTGGCGGTCGTCTATTCCTTCATGACCAATGGCGCCTATGGCGGCGTGCGCATGCCGTTCACAGCGCTAGCCTACCGCCAGCTGCTGTTCCAGGAGGATTTCGACGGCAATCTGGTGTTTTCAACCGGCTATCTCGCAATCCTGTGGCGCTCGGTGCTGCTGGCCGCGCTGACGGTGGTGGCGAGCCTCGCGATCGGCCTGCCGCTGGCCTGGTACATGGCCTGCAGCTCGCCGGCAAAGCGGGCCCGGCTGCTGTTGCTGATTACGCTGCCATTCTGGATCAACACGCTGATCCGCACTTATTGTTGGGTGCTGATCCTGCGCGACGAAGGGCTGCTCAACGGCGGCCTGCGCTACTTCGGTCTGGCCGGCGGCCATTTCCTCTACAATGACTTCGCCATCCTTTTGGGCATGATCTACACCTATCTGCCATTCATGGTGCTGCCGATCTATGCCGTGCTCGAACGCGTCGATGGCGACGTGATCGAGGCTTCGCACGATCTCTATGCCGACCGCTGGAGCACGTTCCGGCGCATCGTCTGGCCGCTGGCGATGCCGGGTGCGATCGCCGGCAGCCTGCTGGTGTTCGCTCCGGCGCTGGGCAGCTTCCTCGCCCCCGACCTGCTCGGCGGTGGCCGCCGGCTGATGATCGGCAGCCTGATCCAGCTGCAGTTCACCTCCTCGCGCAACTGGCCGTTTGGCGCTGCGCTTGCCAGCGTCGTCTCGGTCGCCATCCTGGCGGTGCTGTTCGTGGTCGTGCGCAGGAGCTTCAACAAGGTGCCGGCACGATGAGCAGCAAGCCATTCGACTGGAAGGCGACGCCGGGGCTCTCGACGCTGTCCTGGGTGGTCTACCTTTTCCTCTACGCACCGCTTCTGGTGATCATCATCTACAGCTTCAACGCCGGTCGCCAGGCGACGCTCTGGGAAGGTTTTAGCCTCGACTGGTATGCCAAGGTCTTCCACAACCGTGATATCGGCATCGCCCTGTCGAACAGCCTGATCGTCGCTGTCGCAGCGATGATCCTGTCGACTATGCTTGCCGTCACCGCCGCACTTGGCCTGCGCCACGCCAGGGCAGGCGGCGGCGGTCAGATCACGCTCGGCCTGATCCTGATGCCGCTGGTGGTGCCGGAGATCGTGGTGGCGGTGGCGACGCTGGTGTTCTTTTCCGGCATCGGCCTGAAACTTGGCCTTGGTAATCTGATCATCGCCCACACCGTGTTCTGCGTGCCCTTCGCCTATCTGCCCATCCAGGCGCGACTGACCGACATGGGCTCGGCGGTCGAGGATGCGGCGCGCGACCTCTATTCCAACGAATGGCAGGTGTTTCGCCGCGTGACCTTGCCGCTGCTTCTGCCGGCGATCCTGTCCGGCGCCATGCTGGCCTTCGCCTCGTCGCTGGATGACTTCCTGATCAGCATGCTGCTGGCGGATGCCGGCCAGACCACTCTGCCTGTCTACATCTACGGGATGCTCCGTCTGGGTGTGTCGCCAGAGATCAATGCGGTGTCGACGCTGCTTCTGGCGTCGTCCGTGGTGATCGTCCTCGTCGCCCTGCGCATGCAAGGCATGACGAAACGCAAAAGCTGAATAGCAGAGACTCAACACAAGAAACCGAAGGGGAATAACAATGACAGCTGTATTGAAACTGATGCGCAGCGGGGCGATCGCGCTGGCTCTCGCCAGTCTGCTTGGCAGTTCCGCCATGGCGGCGGACACGCTGCATATCTACAACTGGACCGGCTACATCTCGCAGGCGATGCTCGACAAGTTCACCAAGGACACCGGCGTCGCGGTTTCGCTGGATACGTTCGACAACAACGAGACGCTGCTGGCCAAATTGCGCGGCGGCTCCAGCGGCTACGACATCACCGTCGCCTCGACGGATTTCGTGCCGCTGATGATTGCCGAGAAACTGATCCAGCCGGTGAACATTGCCGAACTGCCCAACTACGATCATCTCGATGCGCAGTGGAAGAAAACCACCTGGGACCCGGGCAATGTCTATTCGATTCCGTATTTCTGGGGCGTGACCTCCTATGCAGTCGACACCGATCTCTACAAGGGGCCGACCGACAGCCTCTCGCTGCTGTTCAACCCGCCTGCCGAATTGCAGGGCAAGGTCGGCATGTTCTCGGCGCCGACCGAGGTGATTGCGCTCGCCATGCGTTATCTCGACATCGAACCCTGCACCACCGATCCTGAAAAACTGAAGAAGGTCGACGCGCTGCTGCAGGCGCAGAAGCCGTTCGTGAAGATCTACGACTCGGCCGGCATCATGGGCCGGCTGGTGTCGGGCGAGACCGCGATATCGCAGGTCGCCAATGGCGAAGGCTTGCAGGCGCGGATGCAGAAGCCCTCGCTCAAATTCGTCTTCGCCAAGGAGGGCGGGGTCGCCTGGATCGACAATCTGGTGGTGCCGACTTCGGCGGCCCGGCCGGATCTCGCCAAGAAGTTCATCTCCTTTCTGATGGACCCCGCCAATGCAGCGCTGCAGCAGAAGGATGTCGGCTATCCCACAGGCGTCGTCGGCACGGAGCCGATGCTGCCCAAGGAGATCGCCACCGCGCCGGAGGCGCAAGTGCCCACGGACTACAAGAAGGTCGTCAGCCCTGTCTGCTCGGAAGAGGCGGCGAAGAAATACGACCTGATCTGGACGCGCCTGCGCCAGTAGGGTCCTGGTCTGACCCGGACAGGATGCGCGGGGGCGATGGTTCACTCCCGCGCATGCATTTCCCCGAGTGGGCAAGAGAACGGAACATCCATGAACGCGATTTCCAGACCGGATGTCATCGTTGTCGGCAGTGGTGTCGGCGGCGGCACCACGGCGCTTCGGCTGGCCGGACATGGCCTGTCGGTGCTGATGCTGGAGCGCGGCGACTATTTGCCCAAGGAGGCCGACAACTGGAGCCCGCAAGCGGTCTATATCGACCGCAAATACACGGCCCGCGAAACCTGGCTCGATGGCGACGACAGGCCGTTCCATCCGTCCGTCTTCTACAATGTCGGCGGCGCCACCAAGTTCTTCGGCTGCACCATGATCCGCTTCCGGGAACGAGATTTTGGCGATCTCGAGCATCATGACGGGCTGTCGCCGGCATGGCCGATCTCCTATTCCGATCTGGAGCCCTGGTACGACGAGGCCGAGCGCCTGTTCCACACGATGGGCACCGAAGGCATCGACCCGACAGAGGCGACGCGCGCCAACCCGTTTCCTTACCCCGGTGTGCGCTCCGATCCGCCGATGGAAGTGCTTTGCGCCCGGCTGCGCGGGCAAGGGCTGCACCCGTTTCCGCAGCAGGCCGCCATCCACATGCCGCCTCGGGGCAATTGCGTGCGCTGCGGCACCTGCGACGGCTATCCCTGCAAGATCGGCGCCAAGGCAGATGCGGAGCGCAGCGTCGTAGCGCCGGCGCTGGCGAGCGGCCGGGTGACCTTGCGCACTGGGACAGTCGCCAGGCGGGTGCTGCTGTCGCCGGACGGCGGAGAGGTGACTGGCATAGAGGTGGAGCAGGGCGGTCATCTCGAGGTGCTGACCGCCGGCATCTATGTGCTTGCCGCCAGTGCCATCAATTCGGCCGCCATCCTGCTGCGCTCTGCGACCGACCAGGCGCCGCAGGGTGCCGCCAACAGTTCGGACGTCGTCGGCCGGCACTATATGGCGCACAACAACACGGCGATGATGGCGATCTCGGCGCGCCGCAACCCAACCGTTTTCCAGAAGACCGTCACCATCAATGATTTCTATTTCGGCGACGACGATTTCCGCTATCCGATGGGCTGCATCATGTCGCTCGGCAAGCTGAAGCCGGGCATGATGACGGCTGCCAATCCGCTGGTGCCGAAGCTGGTCAACAGGATGCTGTCGGACCGCAGCTATGACTGGTGGATCATGTCGGAGGACCTTCCCGATGCGCGCAACCGGGTGTCGATCTCCGGCGGCACGATCAAGATGGATGTGCGCCGCAACAATCTGAGGGCGCACACCGAACTGACCAGGCGCGCCGCCCGCGCCATGCTCCGCGCCGGACTGCCGTTGACCCTGACCAAGCTGATGCCGGTGGCGACGACCTCGCATCAGTGCGGCACCGTGCGCTTCGGCAGCGATCCGGCCAAGGCCGCACTCGACCCCTATTGCAGGGCGTTCGACCACAAGAACCTGTTCGTCGTCGATGCCTCGTTCTTTCCATCCTCGGCGGCAGTCAATCCGGCGCTGACCATCGCCGCCCAGGCGCTGCGCGTCTCCGACCATATCGCGGCGACCGACTTCGGCATTGCGACCGCCAATCCACTGGGGAAAACCCACCATGTCTGAAGCCGTCAACAGCACGCTGATGCCGTTCTCGAACGTCGCCCATCTGCCGCTGAGGGAGAAATTCGAGGCGGCCCGCATTGCTGGCTGCAATGCGCTGTCGCTGATGCCCTATGAGGTCGAGCAGATGGCGGCGGCGGGCATTCCGGCCAAGGAGGTGCGCCGGCGCGCCGACGATGCCGGAATGCGCATCCTGCGGCTCGATCCGCTCAACACCTGGTCGCGGGTCTGGCTGCCCGACAATATGGACGATGCCTATATCGCCACCGTCGACACGCCGCGCGAGCGGGTCTTCGCACTGTGCGCCGAGCTTGGCTGCCGCTCGATCAGCCTCAATGCGACGTTCCCGCTGGGCTCGATGCCGATGGAGGCGATCATCGAGGATTATGCGGCGATCTGCGAAGCCTCGGCCCGGTTCGACCTCGATTGCTCGCTGGAGTTCATTCCGCTGTGGGGTGTGCCGACCCTCGACATGGCCTGGCAGATCGTGCAGGGCGCCGGCGCAAGCAATGGCGGGCTGGTCTTCGACACCTGGCATTTCGTGCGCGGGAAATCCGACCTAGCCGATCTCAGAGCCATACCGGGCGACAAGATCCACTGTGTGCAGCTGAATGACGGGCCGCTGGAACTGCCGGCCGGCGTGACGATCAAGGATGATTGCTACGACCGCAAGTTTCCCGGCGACGGTCAGTTCCCCAATGTCGAGATCGTTCGCATCCTGGCTCGGACCGGCGGCCTCAACCAGGTCGGCGCGGAAGTGTTCTCACCAATGCTGAAGGACATGAGTGCCAGGCAGGTGGGCGAGATTTCGCGCGCTTCCGTGGACGACGTGTTGAGATTGGCTGCGGACTTATAAGCAAGGATGGGGCAGGGTGCTTTGCCTGGAAGGAGGTGGGCGTGTCCGATCTAATCCACTATGCCAGACGATGAAATCGTGCGCGAAAGCAACGGCGCTCAATCCCAGCGCCTTGATGCCGTCGGTGTCGCGAGCAAAGCCGTCGACCAGCGCGCCATGCGCGCCGAGGATCTTCGCACTGGTCGACATAAGCTCGCCCCACAGCGCGTAGCGCGGCGAAGCGCCACTGGCCACGTAGATTTCGCCGGGCTTCAGATCATCCAGCGCTTCGAACATCAGCCCGAACGGCTTGGTCATCAGCGGATTGCGGGTCGGTTCGTTGGACAGAAAGATGTCGGATTCGAGCACCGGCATGGCAGACCCTCGTGGCCGAGAGCGAACACAACCTTCTCACAATTACAACAAAGAACCCGGCCGCTTGCTCCGTGCTTGCCGAAGAATTGTTCGTGAAGTCACCCATAACTCCAGGGTATGGATCACTCCACTTTATTTGCACTCATCTTGGCGACCACCGTCATCTAAGGTGACCCTAATAATAAGGGAACTGCCTGGATCAAGCCCGCTGGGTCGGGCCGAACGAACCAGCGTCGCGCGCTATTGTCGACCTGATTTGATTGCGTCGAACAACCCGCCGTGAGCCAAGGTATATGTCTTCTAGGTAGCACGTGGCTTCCGGACGTAGGAATCCGATGGGCGGAGCTGGCTACTGTGTCCAGGGCGAAGGACCAAATATGACGGATCGGGGATACGAGAAGTCTGTGGCAGCTGCAAGAGGCGTGCGTCTAGTCGAGGAGCCTGCCATCGCCGGCGCGCCGAAGCGCCCGTTGATCCAGCTTGACAACCTTAGTAAGCGCTATGGCGGCCATACAGTCCTCGACAGCATTGATCTCGAGGTTATGTCGGGGGAGGTCGTTGCCATTATTGGGCCGAGCGGCTCTGGCAAGAGCACACTGCTCCGTTGCATCAACTATCTTGAACCGCCGGATGGCGGCTTTGTCACCATCGGCGACATCACCCTCAGCGCCGCGATGCCAGCTTCTTCGACCGAGCTCGCGAGGTTGCGCCGCTCCGTTGGTATGGTGTTCCAGTCATTCAATCTCTTTCCCCATATGACGGTGCTCAGAAACATCAGCCTCGCGCAGGAGCGAGTGCTCGGGCGTAGCCGCAAGGAAGCTGAAGAGCGCTCGATGCAGCTGCTGAAACGCGTTGGACTTGGGGACAAAGCCGGGCAATATCCCGCCCGCTGCTCCGGCGGCCAGCAGCAGCGTGTCGCGATCGCCAGATCGCTGGCACTCGACCCTCAAGTTATGCTCTTCGACGAACCGACGTCGGCGCTCGACCCGGAACTTGGTCTCGAAGTGCTGGCGGTCATGCGCGAGCTTGCCGAGACCGGCATGACGATGATCGTTGTCACTCACGAGATGAGCTTTGCTGAAAACGTGTCCGACACGGTTATGATCATGGCCGATGGCAGGATCGTCGAAAAAGGTCCCTCCACTGAGGTCATGCGCAATCCGCAGCACGAGCGCACGAAACGGTTCCTTCGTGCGGTTCACGACCGATGAGTGCCGCCGACCTGTTGCCGATCCTGCGCGGTTTGCCCTGGACGCTCGGCCTGACCCTTGGGGCCTTCCTGATCGGCGCGCTTCTCGGAATGCCGCTTCTCGCCGCCCGCCAGAGCCGCTCGGTACCACTGCGGGGGCTTTCAATGACAATCATCCAGATCGTGCGTGGCATCCCGCCAATCCTGTGGCTGTTTATCGTCTTCTTCGGCCTTGGAACGGGCTATCTTCCGATCAGCCCATTCGGCGCGGCAGTCGCCAGCCTCGGCCTGATCTCTGCCGCCAACATGGCGGAAATCTATCGTGGAGCGCTTGCCTCAATCCATCCTGGCCAATGGGAAGCCTCTTCCGCCCTCAATCTCGGACGCTGGTCTACTCTCGTCGATATCGTCGCGCCACAGACGTTTCGCGTCGCACTCCCCTCCGCGGCGAGCTACCTTATTGGCCTGATGAAAGAAACCGCGGTCGCCTCCACCATCGGCGTCACCGAACTCACCTTTTACGGCAATCAGCAGTCGCAGCTGACTTTCCGCGGTCTGGAAGTCTTCGCCGTGGTCGGTCTGATCTATGTGCTGATCAGTCTGCCGGTCGCATGGCTTTCCCGTATTGCTGACAGCTATCTGCAGGCGAAGGTGGCCCGCTGATGTTCCCGTCCTCCGATGAACTTGCGGCTTGGATGCCGGACCTGCTTGCCGGCCTGTCGATAAGCCTGCAAGTCACGACCTTCAGCCTGTTGTTCGGCATTCCCTTTGGGCTCTTGCTCGCCCTTGGCGTACTGGCGAAGAGGAAGTCCGTGAAAGCTGCTTCGCTGTTCCTCGTGGAGGTCGGCCGCGGCGCACCGGCGCTTGTGTTGCTGCAGTTCATCTACTTTGGATTGCCATCCGCCGGCCTGGCGCTGGAATCCTTTGCGGCTGCTGTCATAGCGCTCACCTGGAACACCGGCGCCTATACCAGCGAGATCATCCGCGCCAGCCTGCAGTCCATCCCGGACGGCCAGCGCGAGGCCGCGCTGTCGATCGGCCTCAATCGGCTCGACACGCTGCGGTACGTCTTGTTGCCGCAAGGCTTGCGCGTCGCGCTTCCCGCACTCCTTGGTTTCTCCATCTTGATCTTTCAGGGGACGTCGCTCTGCTTCACGATTGCTCTGCCGGAGCTCGTCAGCCGCGCCTACGAAATTGGATCGAACACATTCCGCTACTTTCCGGTGCTGCTCACAGCCGGCGCCCTCTACGCCTTCATCTCCATCCCCGCCGCCCTGATCGTCAGCTATCTCGAAAGGCGGGCGGGTATGCTCTTCGCTAGATCTTCACAAGGAAAGGATCCTACCAGCATGGCCTACTCACTGAAGAACGCAGTCCGCCTTTTTCTCACCGGCATCACAGGTACCCTTGCCTTCGGCCAGGCAGCCTTCGCTCAGGACTGCACGCCAAAGCACAAGTTCGCGACGGTTTCCACAGGCTCATTGACCGTTGCCGTCACCACCCTGGTTCCCCACTCCTACCTCGAAGCGAATGGCAATTTGAAGGGTATTGATGGCGATATCGCCAACGAGTTCGCCAAGCGGGAGTGCCTGACCGTCAAGGCGATTGCTGTCGATCCGGCGGCCGCCATTCAATACGTCCTTTCAGGACAGGCCGACATTACTGTCGGTGATTGGTATCGCACCGCTGAGCGCGCAAAAGTCATGAACCTCTCTGGTCCTCTCTATACCGATCAGATGGGCATCTATTCGAAAGAGGGCCTGACGAAGCTTGCCGATCTGGGCGAAAAGCGTGTCGGTACCGTGCAGGGCTACCTCTGGGTCAGCGACCTGAAGGCGATGCTCGGCTCCAAGCTCAAGCTCTATCCGAACTCGGTGAACTTGCAGCAGGACCTCCTGTCAGGCCGCATCGACGTTGCCTTCGATGGCTACTCGACCGGTGTCGTCGCGCAAAAGAGCGGCGCTCTGAAGAATATCCAGGTCAAGGTCACAGTTCCGGACGAACGCGTGAAGGCGACGAAAGAGGCAGCTCAGGCGGCTTTCCCCTATGCTTCCGCCGCCAAGGATTTCGGTGCCGCGCTCGACGCTGACATCGAAGCCATGCATGCCGACGGAACGATCGTGACGATTATCAAGTCCTATGGCCTGGACGGTACGGCTGCCGACACGGGTGCGCCGCGTCTCATCCACTGAGAAATAAATCTGGGTCAAATCTTCCGCCCCGCTTTTGGCGGGGCGGAAAACTCGAAACAAGAAGAATTGCGGAGACAAAACGATGGCTGTCCACTCAGTCACTCGCAAGACCCAGTCGTGGTATGGTGAATCGATCGGCATTCTAATTCTTGATGCTGCCTATCCATGCGTACCAGGCAATGTTGGCAACGCGACGACCTATCAATTTCCGGTCCGCTACCAGGAAGTGCGAGGCGCCACAAGCGAGCGGCTCATAAACCAGCGCGACCCCGCGCTGTGCGAGGTTTTCGTGGAGGCTGCCCTGGAATTGCAGAGCCGTGGTGTCAAAGCGATCACCGGCGCGTGTGGGTTCATGGCATACTTCCAGAGGGAAGTGGCCGCTGCCGTCGACATTCCGGTTTTTCTCTCAAGCATCATGCAGGTTCCCTTCATGCACGCGTTCTCTGGCGGCACCGTCGGCATTATCGCCGCCAATGGAGCTTGTCTGACGCCCCATCATTTCGAGTCATGCAACGTGCCGGGCAACATCCCGATAGCGGTTGCCGGCATGGAAGCGCAGACCGAATTCCGTGAGGCGATCCTTGATGAGAAAGGCACGCTCGATTCCGCCGCGATCGAACGCGAGGTCACCGAAGTGGCCCGCAAGCTCGTGAAGGACAACCCCGATGTTCGCTCGATCCTGCTCGAATGCAGCGATCTGCCCCCCTACGCTCACGCGGTTCAGGCGGCAACCGGGCGCCCGGTCTTCGATTTCATCACCATGATCAACCACGTGCAGCAGAGTGTCACCCGCAAGGCCTACTCCGGCCACATGTAAGAACAAGCAAGATCGGCCGGACGCCAAACAGGAAGGCCATCCATGTCTGCTGATCACTACTATCTCCTCGGCCGTTCGGGCTTGCGGGTGAGCCGTATCGCGCTTGGAACGATGACCTTCGGCAATGGCGGCATACGCGGTCTCGGCGGCTCCTGGGGGTCCGATGAGACCGCCGCACGCGCGATCTTCGATCGATACCTCGATTGCGGCGGCAATTTCATCGACACAGCCGATTCCTACGCAGCAGGCATGAGCGAAACGCTGGTCGGCAAATTCGTGAGCGAAGCAGCTGCGCGCGATCGCGTGGTCATCACCACCAAGTTCTCGAACTGCCTTGAACCAGGCAACCCGAACGCAGGTGGCAACGGCCGCAAGAACCTGATGCGCGCCGTCGATGCCTCGCTGCGCCGATTGAAGACCGACTATATCGACCTGTTTCTCCTGCACACTTGGGATCGTATGACTCCGGTCGAGGAAGTCATGCGGTCCTTCGACGATCTGGTACGGGCCGGCAAGATCCGCTACGCCGGGCTCTCCGACGTGCCGGGCTGGTATGCGGCGCGCGCCCAGACCTGGGCGGAAGCACATGCTCTGACGCCGCTGATCAGCTTACAACTTCCCTATTCACTTGCGGAGCGTAGCATGGAGAACGAGTTCGTGCCGCTAGCGCAGGCGCTGGGCCTTGGCATCACCGCCTGGAGCCCGCTCGCCATGGGTCTGCTTTCCGGCAAGTATCATACTGGCCGGCAGACTCCCGGGCGTCTTGCCCTCGATGCCTCCGGCAACGGTCTTGGCTTCTTTACCGAACGCAACGTTCGGATCGTGGAAGTCCTCAAACAGGTCTCGACTGAAATAGGCCGTAGCATGGCACAGGTGGCACTGAACTGGGTGGTCGCCCGTCCGGGTATAGGTGCCGCCATTATCGGAGCAAGCCGTATCGGGCAGCTTGACGACAACCTATCATCGCTCGACTTTGAGATCCCCGAACCGTTGCGCAAGCAACTCGACGCGGCCAGTGCCGTCGAGCCTGTCTATCCCTATTCGCTTTTCGCCGATGACTATCAGGCAGGCATCCTCAACGCCGGCGCGTCAGTCGGCGACAAGCCCCGCAGCTATTACAGCGAGACCTTTCTGCCGAAGGTTTCCGACTATGTGATCGGTCGGCCGAAGAGTTGACCGGTTCGGCAAATAAGCTAGGTGGCAATCAAGGCGTCGGCATCCTGCTCAAGAAGCCAATCACGGAACAGCTCCGCGCCCCGCTTCGGGGGACGCTGTGCCGGCATGACGATATGGATGCTTTGGCCGGACCGATAGTTCAAGCGAATTGGGCAAACAAGCCGCCCCGCCCGGATATGGTCGTGCACCAGATGCTTCCACCCAAGTGCGACCCCCTGTCCAAGCACAGCTGCCTCAATTGTGCTCAGGGCGTCAGTGAAGACGAAGCCCTGCGTTAGCCTGGTGACGGGGACATCGTTGCGCTCCAACCATTCCCGCCAGCCCATACGTGAACGGTGGCGCTCCTCGCAATGCAGCAGCGCGTGATTGACGAGTTCGACCGGCAGATGGATCGGTCCATGCTCCTTGAGATAAGCCGGGCTACATACCGGCCCTACCTCTTCAGTTGCAAAATGCCAGGCATGGACCCCTGGCCATTTGCCAGTGCCAAGCCGCGCCGACAGATCAATATCCTCCTCCATGAGGTCCTGATCGTCGCGACCGCTTTCCTCGATGCGAAGGGCGACATCCGGATATTGCGCCTTGAAATCATTCAATCGTGGCAGCAGCCATAGCTGCACGAAAGAAGCGGAGAAAGAAACGCGGACGATATCCTTCGAATGCTTCTGCCTGAGCGCTGAGATCACCATGTGCAGGTGGTCGAACGCCTCCTGCGTTTCCTTATAGAGCCGCCGGCCTTCGGCAGTGAGTTCCAGGCGTGCATGCTCGCGCCGGAAAAGCTTCAGTCCAGTTGCATCCTCCAAGAGCCGAATCGTCTTGCTTACAGCAGGCTGACTTATGTTCAACTCTTCGGCGGCCGCCGTAAAACTCTGCCGTCGGGCGGCGGCTTCGAACACGAAAAGATAGTTGGCCGAAGGCACGAGGGACCGAAGTCGATGCATAAATCCAGGTTATGCCTCGGGGCATTTTTTAGCAAGATCACAAGCACCGTCGGGCTTTGTAAGGTGACAGGAATTTCACAAAGAGGATACTCTTCTCATGCAAAGTCATGCTCGAGCCGTAGTTGTCGGCGGCGGCTGCGTAGGCGCGGCCATTCTCTACGGTCTGACAAAACGCGGCTGGACGGACGTCGCGCTGCTGGAGCGCACGCAACTGACGGCCGGCTCCACCTGGCACGCCGCCGGTCTTATCCCGTCCTACGCGCGCAGCATCAACATCGGCCGGATGATCAAGAAGACAATCGAGATCTACGAGGACCTCGAAGCGGAGACTGGCCAGCATGTCGGCTGGCACAAATGCGGTCAGCTGCGCATTGCCAACACGCGTGACCGGTTCGACGAGTACAAGAGCTACATGAGCGTCGCCGAGGTTCAAGGGATCCGCGCTGAACTCATATCGCCTGCCGAAGCGCGTGCACTCTGGCCGCTGCTTGAAAACAACAAGACAATGCTCGGCGCCCTCTATCATCCCGATGACGGCCATATCGCACCAGCCGACGTGACACAGGCCCTGGCCAAGGGCGCGCGTGATCGTGGCGCCAAGATCTACACGAACACCGAGGTCCGAAGCTTCGAGCGCATGTCGAATGGCGAGTGGAAAATAAAAACCAGTCAGGGGGAGATCGTCTGCGAGCACGTCATTTCGGCCACAGGCAACTATGCTCGCCAGACGGGTGCGATGCTTGGTCTCGAAATTCCGGCGATCCCGATCGTGCATCAGTATTGGATCACGGACGCGGTTCCGGAGGTCGTCGAACGCAAGCGTCAGGGATTGCCGGAAATGCCGATCCTGCGCGACGAGGGCTTTGAAGGCTATTTGCGCGAGGAGGGCGACGGGCTGATGTTCGGTCCCTATGAAAAGACCGAGCATCTGAAGTTGTTTGCCGAGAACGGCGTGCCGGAGTGGTTTGGTGCCGATCTCCTCGAGGAAGATTTCGATGCGGTCGCATGGAACTGGGAAAGGGCGATGGACCTGGTCCCTGCGCTGGGCCGTGTTGGCCTCAAAGCCAATGTGCGTGGCCCTTTTCAGATGACCGCCGACGAACTGCCGCTGGTCGGTCCTGCCTGGGGTCTCGAAAATGTCTGGATTGCCGAAGGCGTGCCCGGCGGCATCCTGTGGGGCGGAGCGATCGGCTATTATCTTTCCGAGCGCATCGTGGAGGGCGCTAACAGTCTTGACACATCCGAGATCGACTCGCGTCGCTTCGGCGACTACGCCAACAAAAACTGGACGCGCGAGAAGGTCCGTGAGGCTTGGGGTACCCATGCCGAGCTGCATTATCCCGGTCAGGATATGCCTGCTGCCCGGCCCCAGAAGACCGCGCCGTCCTATGACAGGCTTTCCGAGCGCGGCGCCATCTGGGGTGTTCTCAACGGTTGGGAAATGCCGAACTGGTTCGCGCCCAAAGGCGTCGAAGCCAAGGACCAGTACAGCTGGCGCTGGACTGAGAAGGGCAAATACATCGGCGAGGAGGTTCATGCGGTCCGCAACGCCGTCGGCCTTGTAGAAATGACGCCGATGACCAAATTCGAGGTCAGTGGCCCTGGTGCCGAGGCTTGGCTGGACTGGGTTCTTGCAAATCGACTGCCAAAGACTGGCCGTGTCAACCTCAGCCATCATCTGACACCGAAAGGCGGCGTCCAGGCCGAGTACGTAGTTGCCCGTCTCGAGACAGGAACCTTCTATCTCATCTCTACGCCGCGGGCGGAACGCTGGAATTTCGACGACCTTTCGAAACTACTGCCGAAAGACGGCAGCGTCCATCTCCGCAACGTCACCAATGACCGGGGCTGCTTTACCATCGTAGGCCCGAAGGCGCGCGACGTGCTGCAACCGTTGACGGAGATCGATCTTTCGAATGACGCGTTCCCATGGTTCGGCGTGAAATCGGGCACGGTTGGGCTCGCCAGCGACGTTCGAATGCTCCGCGTCAATTACGAAGGTGAGCTCGGCTGGGAACTCTACCATCCACTCTGCTACCAGAGGCATCTGCTGGATGCGCTGCTCGCATCGGGGGAATCACATGGCCTTCGCCTGATCGGCATGCATGCGCTGGAATCATTGCGCCTCGAAAAATCCTATCGGGCAATGTATCGTGACATGAACCCGGAGCTTTCCGCTTGGGAAAGCAACCTCGACCGCTTCATCCGACTCGACAAGGGTAATTTCATCGGTAGCGATGCCCTTGTTAAGGAGAAGGAAAGGGGGATCGCTCGCCGCTCGGTCACGCTTTCGATCGACACCGACGAAGCAAGCTCGCTGATTCACGAGGGTGTCTACCACCAGGGCAGCCTCGTCGGTCGCATCACCTCGGGCACTTACTCCTACACACTGGGTTACGACGTAGCCATCGCCCTTCTTCCAACCGACCTTGCCGTTCCCGGCACTGAACTCGTAGTGCCGATCCTTGGCGAGCGTCGCAGGGCGCGCGTGATCACGGAGTCGCCCTACGACCCGGAAGCCAAGCGCGCCCGCATGTGATCGTGCAGGTGTTGGAAAGTCACCGAAACTCCCGAAAGGATGAGCTATGAAGATCCTTGTGCCCGTGAAGCGGGTTGTGGATGCGAACGTCAAGGTTCGCGTGAAGGCTGATGGTTCGGCGGTGGAGCTCGCCAACGTCAA
>NZ_QGGH01000009.1 GCF_003148495.1 Mesorhizobium loti | reverse complement strand
CACCGTGAGCGTCTCGGTGCAGCGTTCGGGCGGCAATTCGATCGATGACATCATCCAGACCAGGATCGCGGAGACCGGCGCCGACCTGCTGGTGCTCGGCGCCTACAGCCACTCATGGCTGCGCCAGCTTCTGTTCGGCGGCGTGACGCGCACGGTGCTGCGCACCGCGCCGGTGGCAGCCTTCCTGTCGCGCTGATGCCTGTCGCTCAAAAAATGGCTCCGGTTTTGAGACAACGACATGCATGCAAGCAGAGACTTGAGGCGCGTCGCATGAATCCGTTTCGACGCGACACGCTTTAAGTCCACAGCGATCTCTGAGGCCTGCCCTTGCCAAGGCCCCTGCTCTTGCCAAGACAGGGGCTTTCCGGCTAATTCCGCGCGCATTCCCCTGTTTTCTTGCGCGCGATCCCCGCGTGCTGCGGAGTGCGCGACATGTCCCTTCCCGAAAAAGCCTTTCCGGTCTCCTGGGACCAGTTCCATCGTGACGCCCGCGCGCTCGCCTGGCGGCTGGCCGGCGCCAACAAGGGGCAGTGGAAAGCGATCGTCTGCATCACGCGAGGCGGGCTGGTCCCCGCCGCGATCATCTCGCGTGAGCTTGGCATCCGCGTCATCGAAACCGTCTGCGTCGCCTCCTATCACGACTATACCAGCCAGGGGCAGCTGCAGGTCCTCAAAGAGATCACCCCAGCCCTGCTCGCCGAAGACGGCGCCGGCGTGCTGATCATCGACGACCTGACCGACACCGGCAAGACAGCGGGCATCGTGCGCGCGATGATGCCCAAGGCGCATTTCGCCACCGTCTACGCCAAGCCGAAAGGCCGGCCGCTGGTCGATACTTTCGTCACTGAAGTCAGCCAGGACACCTGGATCTATTTCCCGTGGGACATGGGCTTCACATACCAGAAGCCGATCGCCGACGACCACGCCGGCTGATTCGCCACAACCTGCCTGTTACATACCAGCAGCTTGCACCGGGCATGATTTGCTTTCGCAAACGGGCCTGGCAGGCCAGATATTTTGCGAAATCGACGTCTATTGGTGGAAATCGGCCAGACGAGTGAAATTTTTTACTTTTATTGCCGACAATTAGCCGTAAGATTCATGAGGCGGCAAACGATTCTGGAGGCTGGGGCTAGCTTCTCCGATGTTGACGAGGCCAACGACGCACAACCATCTGGTCGAAAGGGTCCGGCGACTCTTCGGCACCGCACCCTGTCGCCTACAGGTTGCCGCCCTGCCCTGGCGCGATACCGGGAACGGCGTCGAGATCATGCTGATCACCAGTCGCGATACCGGTCGCTGGGTTTTGCCCAAGGGCTGGCCAGAGGCCAGGGAGCCGCTCTGCGAGGCCGCGGCGCGCGAGGCCGGCGAGGAAGCCGGGCTGCGCGGCAGTGTCTCTCATCTCGAAGCCGGCCGTTACTTCTACGCCAAGGTACTGGCTTCCGGCGAAGAAGTGCCGTGCGAGGTCCTGGTGTTCCCGCTGCACGTCGACAAGATCGCCGACCGCTGGAAGGAAAAACACTCCCGCACCCGCAAATGGGTCAGTTCCAGCGAAGCGGTGCACATGATCAACGAACCTGATCTTTGCCAGATTATCGCCTATTTCTGCGCCGACCCGCACAGCTTTCCCTAAACGGGACATTGGATGGCCGCACCGCGCGCCCAAGTTGTAAACCAGTTCGGCTTGCAAGGCACGATACGCATTTGCGCATCAACGTGAATGCTTTGCTAAGGAATCAAAGGTAGGATTCGGCAGCTCTGGTATTTTTCAGCGATGTCGAACCCTGCAAATCCGATTCCGAACGTGTCCGACGAGCCCCAGCGCGAGCATCGTCCGCGTGTGCTCAAGGGCGGGTCAATCATTACCGGAATTTCGAATTCGGAAGTCGGTTGCACGCTGCGCAATCAGCACGAAAGTGGCGCCGAACTGAAGATACCGCTCGAAGCCCGGGTTCCAGATCACTTTCTTCTCTATGTGCCGCTCGACGGCATTGCCTATCGGTGCGAGGTCCGCTGGCGGCACAACGACCGTATCGGGGTGCAGTTCACCAGCACCGAGCCAAAACCCCGGCTGCATTACGGCTGATCCTGCCGGGACCTGGGGTTGGCAAGCCGACCACCAGCCAATCTCGAAAAACATCAAGCTAGCGGCTATGGCTGGCCGTTCCGCCAACCCAGACGCGTTTCAATACGCCCCGCGCTCAGTTTGACCAGCGCAGCCAGGTCCGGGTTCTTTTGTTTCAGCTTCAGATCGGGAACGACGATCGAGATCGTCGCGCGACAGGCTCCCAGATTGTCGCGGATCGGAGCGGCGATACAGGCGACTGAAAAATCGGATTCGCCGGCCTGGATCGACAGCCCCTGCGCCAGCGTCGCTGCGGATGCCTTGGCAAGCACATTCTTGTCGGTTTCGGCGCGCCCCGTCGGCGAGGCCGTCGCCGAGCGGGCGAAGATCTCCAGACGCTCGGCTTCCGGCAAATGACCGACCAACAGCCGGCCCGAGGCGGTCCAGTTGAGCGGCGTGCGCGTGCCGACGCGCGACGTCACCTGGAAATGATCCTTGCCCTCTTCCATGGCGAAGACGACCATGTGGTCGCCATCGCGACCACATATCTGGACGGTCTCTTTCGAATTCTGGGCCAGTTCATGCATTTCCTGCACCGCAACGTTGAGCAGGTCGAGGGTGCGGGCATAGGTCAAGCCATATTGATATAGCCGCGGCCCGAGCCACAACAGGCCGCCATCCTTGCGGTCCAGAAGCTCCTTCTCGACCATGTCGTCGACAATGACATAGATGGTCGACAGCGGTGCGCCGATATCGCGCGCGATCTCATAGGCGGTTGCAGGCCGTCCCTGCCGCTGCAGGCAATCCAGAATTTGCAACGCACGATCAATGCCGCTGGTACGCGACCGGCGCGGCTCTGTAGCGACCTTGGTGCTGCTCAGGTCTCGATCGGTTGTCATCGTTGCCATGAGGCCTCGGGGTTCATCGCGCATGGTTGTCACAGGGCAGTAGCATGGCGGCAGTCAATCCGGCCAGTTGAGGATTGCCGCCTCGCTGGTGAGGACGCGCTCGTTGAAAGGCGTCGCGATGATTTCATTCGACTTGCGCGCAATATCGAGTTCCTCGCCAAGCCGGGCAGCCACGACGAACTCTTCGTCCGGATGAAGGTTGCAGGGGTCGAGAAGGAAATAGCCATGCTCGACTTCGTGGTCGCGCACGATCACCGGCCGGTCGCCGGCGGCCAGACGATCGGCGAGATCCCATGCGGTGATGCGGGCCTGTGCCGGATCGATCGTAAGCTTCAGGCGGTCGAGCGGGTTGTTGGTCGGATCGGGCTCGATGCTGACATTGACGCCAGCCCGCCCTTCAAGCGTCTCTATCCAGCAATCGAGCGCCCTGCGTTCGCGGGCACGAATGGCGTCATGGTCACGCACCTTCCAGGCCTGAAGTGCCGCGAGCGCCCCGACGATGCCCTCCTTGCCCACCTTCATGCCACGGCCGATGCCGCGGTTCTGCAGGTAGACGTTGCGAACCCTTTCCTTCGGCCCTGCAACGATGCCGGAGGTCGGACCGCCAAGGAATTTGTGGCCGGAATAAAGGACGAGATCGGCGCCGGCTGCGAGAAAGCCGGTGAGATCATATTCCGACGCCGCATCGACGATGACAGGCACGCCACGCGCGTGCGCAACCTCGGCAAAGATCGCCAGCGGTATCTGGGCATAGTCGACCACATGATGCGAAACGACAAAGACCGCCGCCGCGGTGCGATCGGTGATGGCACCAGCCAGATGATAGGCCGAGGCGCTGGTCGCCTGGCCAACCGGGACGACCTTGGCGCCGGTCAGCCGGATCGCCTGTTCCACCGGCGCACCATAGGAGATCATGTGCCCGGACTGGATCAGCACCTCGTCTTTCAGGCCTGATGTGTCGGGCAGCCGCTCGATCGCCCAGAGGTTCGGCCCGGTCATGCAGGCAGCCACGGCAAGACTGATCGCCGCCGAACAGGAAGCCGTGATGAAGCCGGCTTCGGCGCCGGTCAATTGCGCAATGACGGCACTGGCACGCCGATGCAGGTCGCCCATTTCGACGAATTCGCCGAGGATGGCGGAGACGGCCTCGACCGCTTGCGGGACGACGATGGAGGCACCAAGCGAGGTCATCGTGCCGGACACGTTGATGACGGGCCTCAAGCCCAGCTGGCGGCGGATGTTGTCGGGTCTGTTGTGCTTGGTCATGTCCTGTCCTCAGTCGATCGCTATGACGGCTTCGATCTCGACGGTGATGCGGCCGGGCAAGGAGCCATGGCCTACCGCTGAACGCGCGTGGATACCGGCTTCCTGGAAAACATCGATAAGCAGGTCCGAACAGCCATTGATGACAGCCGGATGGTCGGCAAAGTCGGGTGTCGCGTTGACCATGCCGAACAGCTTGACCACACGCCGCACACGGCGCAAGTCGCCCAGGGCCGTGTGCATGACGGCGATCAGGTTAATGCCCGTCAGCCGGGCATGAGCATAGGCCTCGTCAATGGTGACGTCGGCGCCGACCTTGCCGGTATGGAGCCGGCCATCGGCTTCGCTCGGTCCCTGGCCGGACAGGAACAGCAGCTTTCCCTCCTGGACGTGGGTAACAAAATTGGCGATTGGCGACGGCGCCTCGGGCAACGTTATGCCAAGCGCCGAAAGCCGGCTGTAGGGCGTGCTGTCCGGATGCTTGAACAGCTCGGAAAAGGTCATTTCAAACTCCAGTCAGACATTTTTTCATTGTGGCGGATGCATGCCACGTGATGTCCGCCGCCGACAGGCTCGACCGGCGGCACGGTTTCAGCGCAGGCCGCGATCGCTTCCGGACAGCGGGTGCGGAAGACGCAGCCGGAAGGCGGATCGATCGGGCTTGGAATGTCGCCATGCAAAGGTATGTGCGAGCGGCGCCGCGTCGGGTCCGGCACTGGCGCTGTCGCCAGCAGGGCTTTCGTGTAGGGGTGGCGTGGCGCGGCATAGACAAGGCGGCTCGGGCCGCGCTCCATGACGCGGCCGAGATACATGACCACCACCTCGTCGCAGAGATATTCGACCACCGAGAGGTCATGCGCGATGAACAGCAGCGTCAGGCCAAGCTTTCTTTGCAAGTCGCCGAACAGATTGAGCACCTGTGCCTGCACCGAGACATCGAGCGCCGAAACCGGTTCGTCGGCGACGATGAATTGCGGCTCGACGGCGAGCGCGCGCGCGATGCCAATGCGCTGGCGCTGGCCGCCGGAGAATTCGTGCGGATAGCGGCTGGCGTGGTCAGGCGACAGCCCGACCAGCGTCAGCAGCTCGGCGACCCGCTCCGCCCGCTTTTTGCCGCGGGGAAAGCCGCGCGCGTCGAGCGCCTCGCCGATGATGGCGGCGACCCGCATACGGGGATTGAGGCTGGAAAACGGATCCTGGAAGACGATCTGCAACTTCTGCCGATAGGCGCGCATGTCGCGCGACGACAGTGAGAACAGGTCGACGCCGTCGAACAGCGCCTTGCCGCCCGTCGGTTCAACCAGCCGCAGCAAGGCCCGGCCGGCGGTGGTCTTGCCCGAACCGGACTCGCCGACAAGGCCGACAGTCGAGCCGCGCTGGACATCGAAACTGACATCCTCGACCGCATGCACGATGCGGCCGTTGCGCGCTGGAAAATGCTTGGTCAGACCCTGCACGCTGAGCAGCGGCTGCGCCTCGACGGTTTGGACAAGCGCGCTCATAGCTCGGCGCTCCTGATGCAGCGGGAAGCACCGTGCGGGCCTGCCGGCACGAGTGCGGGCGGTGCTGCCCGACACGGCGCTATGGCGAAATCGCAGCGCGGCTCGAAGGCACAACCTGGCGGCAGATTGGTGATCGGCGGCACGCTGCCAGGGATCGAATAGAGCGCACGGCGCTCGCCGGCGGCGTCGATGTCGCGGGCGGCGTTCGGCGTGCAGGCCAGCAGGCCCCTGGTGTAGGGATGGCGCTGATGCGCGAACAGATCGTTGACCGGCGCCTGTTCGACGACGCGGCCGCCATACATGACGACCACATCATGGGCGATTTCGGCGACGACACCGAGATTGTGGGTGATGAACAGGATCGACATACCCATCTCGGCCTGCAGCCGGCGCAGAAGGTCGAGGATCTGCGCCTGGATGGTGACGTCGAGCGCTGTGGTCGGCTCATCGGCGATCAGCAGAGACGGGCTGCACGACAGCGCCATGGCGATCATGACGCGCTGGCGCATGCCGCCGGACATCTGGTGCGGATAGTCGTCCAGACGCGATTCGGCGTCGGGGATTTCGACATGCTTCAGCATGGCGAGCGCGCGCTTGCGCGCTTCGCGACGATCGACCGGCTCATGCAACGCGATCATCTCGCCGATCTGGTCACCGACCGTGAACAGCGGGTTGAGACTGGTCATCGGCTCCTGAAAGATCATCGCGATCTCCGAGCCGCGCATTTTCCGAAACTGCTTCTGGCTGAAGCCGGCAAGATCGTGGACGCGCTCTTGCCTGTCGCGAAACAGGATGCTGCCGCCGGCAATCGCACCCGGCCGCGACAGAAGCCCCATGATGGAGAGGCTGGTGACGGATTTTCCCGAGCCGGATTCGCCGACCACCGCGAGTGTCTTGCCGCGCTTCAGATCGAAGGTCACGCCATCCACCGCCTTGGCCGTCAGCCGGCGCGTCACGAACCACGTCCGCAGATCGCGAACCGACAGGATGACGTCGCTGGCGAACGGCTCTGTCACGACTTCCACCCGCAATGCGGACAGGCGTGGGGGCCGCCCTCGCCTTGCCTGGGCATATGGCGATGAGCTGCAACGGCGTGGGCACCCAGAATGGCATGACGCGGTTCAAACAGCCGGTGCAGTGTGCTCGGCACGCCTTGGGAATCGCGCACGGTCAGATCGGCGTCGACAACATCGAACAGCGTAAACTCCGCCGCCTTGCCTTTGTCCAGCAAGCCGTCGGTCGGCAGGCGGATGGCGCGGCGCGGCGCGGTGGTCGAGGCCGCCACCACATCCTCGAATTTCATGCCGAGCGACAACAGCTTGGACATGGTGGTGGCCATGTCCCAGACCGACGTATCCAGCGAGCGGTTGTGGAGATCGGTCGAGATCGTTGCCGGTGGCAGGCCGCGCTCGAGGGCCGCCTTGGCGACATCGAAGGAGAAGGACGCGCCGCCGTGACCGACATCGAGCACGATGCCTCGCGCCGCCGCCTGTTCGGCCAGCAGGTAGAGATCGTCGTCCTCGATGATCGAGCCGCCGGCCTTGCCGTTGAAGCAATGGGTGACGATGTCGCCTTCGGTCAAAAGGCCGAGCACGTCGTCGTAGAGCGGCGGCGGCTCGCCGACATGCACCATAATGGGCAGCTTGAGGATGCGGCTGAGTTTCTTGGCCAACCGGACGGGCGTCAGATCCCAGCCGCCTGTTATGACATGGCTGGCGCGGACTTTCAGGCCAACGATGACGTCGCGGTTGGCCTCGACCGTGGCGATGACGCGGTCGAAATCGATCGAACGCATGTCGATCAGCTCGCTGACGCGGTTGCAGGCGACGAGGCCGATCGAACCGATGTTCAGGAAGGCGTAGACGTTCTCCTTGGCAGGTTCGATGATGAATTCACGAAAGCCATGGAAATTGGCCTCGCCGGCCGAGCCGGCATCGACCATCGTGGTCACGCCACGGGCCGCACCACACTGTTCAGGGCGCAGCGAGATGTCGGTGCCGCCATACCAGACATGGACATGGAGATCGGTCCAGCCGGGTGACAGAAACGCACCCTTGGCATCGACTGTGTTGACGCCCTCGCCCGCTGCAATCGCTGACGCGGTCTCGGCGATGCGGCCCTGCTCGTCGACCAGCACGTCGATCGGCTGATCGAAGCCGCCACCGAAACCGACGGGTCTGGCGCCCTTGATGAGCAGCGGCCGGTCGGCCTTTTGGAAACGATTGCCGAACATCAGATATCCTTTGCCAGACGGGGGTCGAGAAGATCGCGCAGGCCGTCGCCTACAAGCTGCAGCGACAGCACCGTGACGACGATGGCGGCGCCAGGGAACATCATGACCCAGGGCGCCTGATCCATGTATTGGCGACCGGTGGCGATCATGGTGCCCCAGGTCGGAATGTCGGGCGAAATGCCGACGCCGAGGAAGGATAGGCCGGCTTCCGCCAGGATGGCGTTGGCGAAGATGAAGGTGCCCTGCACCAAGAGCGGCGAGGTGACGTTGCGCAGCACGTGGCGGATCAGGATGATTGGCGTCGGCACGCCCAGCGCGCGCGCCGCCTCGACATAGGGAAGTTCGCGGATGACCAGCGTCGAAGCCCGCACGACGCGCGCAAGCCGCGGCGCATAGACGATGCCGAGCGCGATGACGAGATTGACCGCAGTCGCGCCGAGTGCGGCGACCAGCGCGATGGCGAGCAGGATATCCGGGAATGCCATCATCGCATCGATCAGCCGCGAGACCGGCGCATCGAGCCGCTTGAAGTAGCCCGATGTCAGCCCGAGGATGGTGCCGATGATCGACGAAAAAATAACCACGGCGAAGCCGACGCTGAGCGAGGTGCGCGCGGCATAGAGCATGCGGGTGAAGACATCGCGGCCGAGATCGTCGGTACCGAACAGATGGTCGAGGCTCGGCGGGTGCAGCCGGCTGGCGATGGAGAGTTTTGACGGCGCATAAGGAGCGATGACGGGCGCCAGGATAGCAGCCAGCACGATGATCACCAGCACGGCGATGCCGGCGGCCGATGTCGGCCGGCCCAGCAGCCGTGAAAGGATGTTGGGCTCGGAGTGGAGCGGGATCGAGATCGCGGCCATCAGTAGCGAACCCTGGGATCGACCGCGAGATACAGCATGTCGATGGCGAAATTGACCAGCACGTAAAGCCCGGCAATGACCAGCAGCGCGCCCTGGATGACGGGATAGTCGCGTCTCAGCACCGCCGAGACGACGAGGCTGCCGACGCCTGGCAAGCCGAACACCGTCTCGGTCACCACCGCTCCGGAAATGAGTAGGGCTGCGGTCAGGCCGATGACGGTGAGGATGGGGATCAGCGCATTCTTGAAGGCATGCTTCAGCACCACGCGCCATTCGCTCATGCCCTTGGAGCGTGCGGTGCGCACATAGTCGTCGTTGAGCACGTCGAGCATCGAGGCGCGGGTGAAGCGCGTGATCAGCGCCGAAGAGACGAGGCCGAGCGCCAGCGCCGGCAACACGAGATGGTTCAGCCTGTCGGCAAAGGATGCGCCCGGCCCGCCATAGCCTGACGTGTCGAACCAGCCGAGCTTCACGGCGAAGAACTGGATGAACAGCAGCCCCAGCCAGAAGCTCGGCACGCTGGCCGCGAACATGGCGATGGTGGTCGTTGCCTGATCGAAGACCGAACCACGCTTGTAGGCGGCCAGTATGCCGACCGGCAAGGCGATCAGCGTCGCGATCAGCAGCGAGAACACGGTGAGGAAGAAGGTCGGCTCGGCACGCTGCGCAAGTGCTGATGTGACCGGCTCGCCAAGGAAGATCGACTGACCGAAATCTCCTTGCACCACGCCAAGCACATAGCGTCCGAACTGTTCGAGAATCGAGCCGTCGAGCCCGAGCCTGGAGCGAAGTGCTGCGATGTCGGCGGCCGACGCGTCGGGGCCGAGCATCACCGCTGCCGGATCGCCTGGCGTCACGCGCACGATGACGAAGACGATGGTGACCACCAGCGCCATGACGACGATCATGCCGAAAAGTCTGTTGAGGATCGAGCGCAGCATCGGTTCAGCCTGTCCCTTCCACAATCCATCGAAACGGTCTTGTCGGGCGCCGGCAAAAGTCTGGCCGGCGCCCGGTTGCGGGAGGAACTACTTGCCTTCCAGATAGGCGTTCCAGAAATACGGCCATGGCGCCGGCGTCACGCCCTTGAGCGTCGGCGCCTGGGCGGCCAATGCGTTGAAGTCGCCGATCTTGACCGCCGGAACCTCGTCGAAGACCGCCTTTTGCACATCGGCGAACAGCGCGACGCGCTTGGTCGGATCGGACTCGGCATTGAAGGCGCCCAGCACCTGGTGCTTGCGGTCGGAAACCCACCAGCCCGGCGAGGAATCCGACATGATGCCGGTCAGCGAGGGCTCAGGCAGGAACGGGCTGTGGGTGATGTAGATGTCCCAGAGCGCCGGATCGGTGCGGTTCTTGGTCAATGTCGCCCATTCGACCACGTCGAGCTGAACCTGGAAACCGGCGGCCTTGAGATACTCCGCGGCAACCTGCGCCATCTTGTAGTGGAATTCGTACTGGCGGCTGGTGAGGATACGCAACGGCTTGCCGTCGTAACCGGCCTCTTTCAGCAGTGCGGCGGCGCCCTCGGTGTCGCCGTCGGGCTTGTAGGCTTCGACGCCGGCATCGGTGTGCCAGGCATAGCCTTCGGGATAGAGCGCGCCGTCGGCGGCGAAGAAATCCTTCGACCCGAAGGCGGCAAGCAGCATGTCGTTGGGCGCCAGTGCCGCCTGGATCGCCTTGCGGATGCGGATGTCGGCGTTCAGTCCCTGCTTGGTGTTGAGGACGAAAACCGGCCAGCCGAAGGGTTTCAGGATGACGGGCGCGGTCTTGCCGCCGGAAATCTTGTCGAACGATTCCACGGGCAGTGAATCTGCATAGGCGAACTGGCCGGCAACCGCACCTTCGACGCGGGTGTTGGCATCGGGGACCGGCACGAAACGGATTTCGTCGAGATATTGCTTTCTGGCACCGCCATAACCGTTTGGCTCGCCATCGCGCGACTTGTAGCCGTCGAAGCGGGCAAGCTGGATGAACTGGTCGGGCTTGCGGTCCTTCAGCATATAGGGGCCGGTGCCGACAAAACTGGTCAGCGGGTCCTGCCCTGCATTCTCGGAGGGAATGATGATGGCGGCGGCGTTGTTGAGCGACAACAGCGCCAGCAGTGGCGCGAATGGCTTCTTGAGGCTGATCTTGACCGTGCCGTCGTCGACCGCATCGACCGAGGCAATGACCTCGGCGGCCTGCTTGCCGCGCGTGGCGATTTTCATCCAGCGCTGCAGCGACGCGACGACGTCGGCCGAGTTCATGTCGCTGCCGTCATGGAACTTCACGCCGGTTCTGAGCTTGATGGTGTAGACGAGCCCGTCAGGTGAAATCTGCGGCATGTCGGCGGCGAGAAGCGGCGTGATGCCCCAATCCTTGTCGAAGGTGTAAAGCGTTTCGTAGATGTGCTGCGTGACGATGCCGACGAGATCGGCGGTCGACGCCATTGGATCGAGCGTCGGCGGTTCGCCGATCGTGGCCACATCGATGACGCCGCCCTTGGCGGGCTCAGCCCAGACATTGCCCGTCGCCGGCAGCATAAGCGCGGCGAGCGAAGCTGCGATTTGGAAAAAGCGCTTCATCTTGGTTCCCTTCGCATCTATTCCATATTTATGGAACTTATATCTTAGTTACGGACTAGTAGATGCATCGGCCCTTCGCAACGTCAAGTTTTTTCTCCCCGGGTTGCATCCGAATCCGGGAATCGATTTGCGCCGCCATTCCCGACCGATCGCCCATTTCACCGGCAGATTGACGTATCGCCGCGGAATTGGACCCCTGTGGCCAGCGCAGATGGCGGCAATCCAGGGCAAACGGCGGCTTGCCCAGGGGCAAACGGCGGCTTGCGATCATGCCAAAGCGAATTCCGCTCAGCCGGCTTTCTATCCCCGTTATCCACATATGTGACACACAAGATGTTGGGGTCACAAAAGCTACGCAAACGAATCCTTGACGGCGCAAAACGAGTCGCCTTTTATAGGCCATGCGCTCCTGTTGAGAGTGCGACCGGAAAGTTCTGAGCCCGGTCTTTTTCCCGGATTATGTGCGTTTTTGCCCGCATTTCCGCCTGTTTACGAGGCCGGCGGAAGCGTTGGGATTGTGGGGTGGTTGGGGACGATAGGGACAATTGTCGGACTGGAATAAATTGTCTGTTAATACTATATTTAGTGTTTGCAGGTAGGTTCGACGCTAGATAGTGTGAATTTCCCTCGAGCGAGGGAATCGGAAAAAATCAGTTTTGAGGGACCCGCGGGTTCGTCGGCGCGTTGGACATGCACTTCGCAAGGAGTTTGACCAGCAGGGCCGGTGGAGACTGCAAAATGGAGAGCCGGCCGTTTTCGAACGCCGGCAGACGGCGGACATGCGCGTTTCGCATTGGGGGCAGAAATCCCTGGGGAAAAGCGCTATATATAGACAAAAGGGACCGGACCAATGCGCATCGAGCGTCGTTTCACCAAGCCAGGACAATCTGCCTACGCGGAGATCGAATTCCGCAAGGCGCTTTCGGAGATCAAGAATCCGGATGGTTCGGTGGTGTTCCGCTTGGACAATATCGACGTGCCGGCGCAGTTCTCCCAGGTTGCCGCCGACATCCTGGCGCAGAAGTATTTCCGCAAGGCCGGTGTCCCCGCGCGCCTGAAGAAGATCGAAGAGAACGACGTCCCCTCCTTCCTGTGGCGCTCGGTCGCCGATGAGGCCGAGCTGGCCAAGCTGCCGGAAGCCGAGCGCTACGGCTCCGAGATCGACGCCCGCCAGGTCTTCGACCGGCTGGCCGGCACCTGGACCTATTGGGGCTGGAAGGGCGGCTACTTCAAGGCGTCGGAGGAAGACGCGCGCGCCTTCCGTGACGAGCTTGCCTATATGCTGGCCACCCAGCGCGTGGCGCCGAATTCGCCGCAATGGTTCAACACCGGCCTACATTGGGCCTATGGCATCGACGGCCCGAGCCAGGGCCACTTCTATGTCGACCCGTTCACCGGCAAGCTGACCAAGTCGAAGTCCTCCTATGAGCACCCGCAGCCGCATGCCTGCTTCATCCAGGGCGTGCAGGACGACCTCGTCAACGAGGGCGGCATCATGGACCTGTGGGTGCGTGAAGCGCGCCTGTTCAAATACGGCTCCGGCACCGGTTCCAACTTCTCGCTGCTGCGCGGCGAAGGTGAAAAGCTGTCGGGCGGCGGCCGCTCGTCGGGCCTGATGAGCTTCCTCAAGATCGGCGACCGCGCGGCGGGCGCCATCAAGTCGGGCGGCACGACGCGCCGCGCCGCGAAAATGGTCATTGTCGACGCCGACCACCCCGATATCGAGGAATTCATCGACTGGAAGGTCAATGAAGAGCAGAAGGTCGCCTCGCTGGTGACCGGCTCGAAGATCGTCAAGAAGCATCTCGAAGCGATCATGAAGGCCTGCGTCAACTGCGAAGGCAATGGCGACGACTGCTTCGATCCGGCCATCAACACCGCGCTGAAGCGCGAGATCAAGGCGGCCAAGAAGTCCGCCGTGCCGGAGAACTACATCTACCGCGTCATCCAGTTCGCCAAGCAGGGCTATTCGTCGATGTCGTTCAAGACCTACGACACCGACTGGGATTCGGATGCCTACCTGACAGTTTCGGGCCAGAACTCCAACAATTCGGTGTCGCTGAAGGACAATTTCCTGCGCGCCGTCGAGGACGACGCCGACTGGCACCTGACCGCCCGCAAGGACGGCAAGGTATTGAAGACACTGAAGGCCAGGGACCTGTGGGAAAAGATCGGCTACGCCGCCTGGGCTTCGGCCGATCCGGGCCTGCACTTCAACACGACGATGAACGACTGGCACACCTGCGCTTCCGCCGGTGCGATCCGGGCGTCCAACCCGTGCTCGGAATACATGTTCCTCGACGACACGGCCTGCAACCTGGCATCGATCAACCTGCTGCCCTACCGCAACGCCGACGGCACCATCGACATCGCTGCCTATGAGCACACGGTGCGGCTGTGGACCATCGTTCTCGAAATCTCGGTGATGATGGCGCAGTTCCCGTCGAAGGAGATCGCCAAGCAGTCCTACGAATACCGCACGCTCGGCCTCGGCTATGCCAACATCGGCGGCCTGCTGATGACGTCGGGCATTCCCTATGACTCCGACGAAGGCCGCGCGATCTGCGCCGCACTCACCGCCATCATGACCGGTGTCGCCTACGCCACTTCGGCCGAGATGGCTTCCGAGCTCGGCGCCTTCGCCGATTACGATCGCAATGCGCAAAACATGCTGCGCGTCATGCGCAACCATCGCCGTGCCGCCTATGGCGAGAAGCAGGGCTATGAGAAGCTGGCCGTAAACCCGGTGCCGCTGGTCGCTTCCGACCTGAAGCAGCAGGATCTCGCAACCCACGCCAAGGCTGCCTGGGACCGCGCCATCGAGCTCGGCGAGGAGCATGGCTATCGCAATGCGCAGGCAACCGTGATCGCGCCAACCGGCACGATCGGCCTGGTCATGGATTGCGACACCACCGGTATCGAGCCCGACTTCGCCCTGGTGAAGTTCAAGAAGCTGGCCGGCGGCGGCTACTTCAAGATCATTAACCGCGCCGTGCCGGAAGCGCTGCGCACGCTCGGCTACTCCGAAGCCCAGATCGGCGAGATGGAAGCCTATGCGGTCGGCCACGGCAACCTCAACCAGGCGCCGGCAATCAACCCCGGCGCGCTCAAGGCCAAGGGTTTCACCGACGAGAAGATCGCGGCGCTCAATGCAGCGCTGAAGTCGGCCTTCGACATCAAGTTCGTCTTCAACCAGTGGACGCTCGGCGCCGATTGGGTGAAGGAGACGTTTGGCTTCACCGACGAGCAGCTCAACGATTTCTCGTTCGAGATCCTGCCGGCGCTCGGCTTCTCCAGGAAGGACATCGAGGCCGCCAACATCCATGTCTGCGGTGCGATGACGCTGGAAGGCGCGCCCTTCCTCAAGGCCGAACACCTGGCCGTGTTCGACTGCGCCAGCCCGTGCGGCAAGATCGGCAAGCGCTCGCTGTCGATCAACAGCCACATCCAGATGATGGCGGCGGCACAGCCCTTCATCTCCGGCGCCATCTCCAAGACCATCAACATGCCCAACGATGCGACGGTGGAAGACGCCAAGGGCGCCTACATGCTGTCGTGGAAGCTGGCGCTGAAGGCCAACGCGCTCTACCGCGACGGCTCGAAGCTGTCGCAGCCGCTCAACTCCTCGCTGCTCGCCGATGGCGAGGACGATGAGGACGAAGCCCTCGAGCAGCTGATCGCCGCACCGGCGGCGGCGCGCGCCGCACAGATCACCGAGCGGATCGTCGAGCGCATCATCGAGCGCGTGTCGCGCGAGCAGGAAAAGCTGCCCGGCCGCCGCAAGGGCTACACCCAGAAGGCCAAGATCGGTGGCAACACCATCTTCCTGCGCACCGGCGAATATGACGATGGCCGTCTCGGCGAGATCTTCATCGACATGAACAAGGAAGGCGCGACCCTGCGTGGCCTTCTCAACAACTTCGCCATCGCCATCTCGCTCGGCCTGCAATACGGCGTGCCGCTCGACGAATATGTGCACGCCTTCACCTTCACCAAATTCGAGCCGGCCGGCATGGTGCAGGGCAACGATGCCATCAAGAGCGCGACGTCGATCCTCGACTACGTGTTCCGCGAACTGGCGATCTCCTATCTCGGCCGCAACGACCTCGCCCATGTCGACCAGTCAGACTTTTCCAACACCGCGCTTGGCCGTGGCATCAGCGAAGGCAAGACGGATGCGGTCTCCAAGGGCCTGACCCGTGGCGCCTCGCCGGTGAAGCTGGTGTCGCGCGTCAGCGGCAATGATCCGAAAGGCTTTGCGGCACCCTCGGGCGCCCCTGCCCGCTCGGTGCCGACAGCCTTCTCCGGCTCCAATGTGCTGGCGCTGAAACCCGCCAGCGACGAAGCGGTCGCCTACAAGCGCGACTATGAGGAGCGGGCGAAGGAACTGGCCGAGGACATCGCCTTCGAGGAAGCGGCGGGCTCTGCTTCCGACGCCACGGCGGGATTGTTCACCGACGCCGCGGCCGTTGAAGCGGCCGAAGCCAAGAAACTCGCCAACGACCGCCGCGCAAGGTCCCTGCTGCAGGGCTACACCGGCAATTCCTGCTCCGAGTGCCAGAACTTTACCATGGTGCGGAACGGGACTTGCGAGAAGTGCGACACGTGCGGCGCGACGAGCGGGTGCAGTTGAGGAAAACTTGCGTCGGCGCTAAAACGCGACATCATCGGCCCGATCGCAAGATCGGGCCGAAATGTTTAGGTGACATGTATCGGGCCAACACGTGATTGATCACATCACCATTGCTGTGAGCGACCTTGAGAAGAGCAAGCTCTTCTACGAAAGGGCTTTTGCACCCTTGGGATACAGCCTCTCCTTCGGCAAGGAGGGCGTGTTCTGGGCCTTTGATGTCGGCGCCGGCAGCCTGTTCGAGATCCAACAATCGGACAGCAAACCACCGCTGACACGTGTACACGTGGCTTTCCGGGTGAACAGCAAGGCAGACGTCGACGCGTTTTATCGAGTTGCTCTCGAGGCCGGCGGCACAGACAATGGCGTACCAGGCCCGCGCCCGGAATATACCGCGAACTACTACGCCTGCTTCGTTCTTGATCCCGATGGCTACAACATGGAAGCCATGCTCAATGAGCCTAGCGTCTAACTCGCAGGCAACACCTGCAGCGTCTGCTCGTCAAACAACGGCTCGTCCTGGCCGATGCGGACGAACAGCAGCTTGTGCCCCTCACCCGCAGGCACCTCGAAATACTGGATGCCGTCAGGCATTTCGCCCCAGTCGCCGCAGGGCGGCTCCGGAACCTCGTTGGGGTCGGCTAGCGCTTTCAGTTCTTTCGCGTAGGCAGCGTCCGGGCTGAATGTGTAGCGCTTGACGCCGGCGGGTACTGTGCCCTCGGTGTAAGGCGCCAGCACGCAGCGGGCGCTGACGGCCTTGTCGGTCTTTTGCAGGAACAGGCGCTGCAAGGCAGCTTCGGCGGTTTCGCCTGATATGATGTCGAAAACCTCGACAAGAGGATCGGCCGCGCCGCCATCGCTGTATTTGATGGCGAGCGCGTTGCCGGCGAATTCGAAATGGATCTGGCGGAAGCCGAAGTCGCAGCGCTGCGCCCAGGCGGCCAGCCCGACATTCTTGTCCGTCAGCCTTTCCCAGACGCATTTGTCGATGGGCGGGCGCGACGGCGACGGCGCGTCCGCGCGCGCCACGGTGATTATCGTCGCGGATGCAAACAGGGCGCTGGCCCAGATGATCGATCTCATGGCGCTATTCATCGCTGCATCCTGTCAAAGTGAAGGCATCCCACGCCGAGCCATCGGGATTGGCATTGGCGAAATCGGCTCCTTCGGTGAAGGCCACGCCGAAATCGGGCAAAAGCAGACCCTTCGGCGCGGGCGTCGCTTCGCGCGAATTCAGCTGCTCGGCGCCGCCACCGGTCAAGGCATAGACTTGGCCCATCCAAATCCTGCACAGCCCGCTGCCGTCCTGCAGCCCCGCTTCGCGGTCGTCGTCGGTACAGGCGTGGCGGATGGTGCCGAGCGGAAAAGAATTCCTGCCGTTGGTCCAGGTGATGTCGGCCGGCAGGCTTGTGCCGGCGTTGGGCACGCTCAGCGAAAACACCTGCGCCGTCAGCGCCGCCGGCTCGTTGGCGAGCGGCCGGAATTGCATGACCGCGCCCGAGCGCGGCTCGCGATAGGTGGCGTGGCTCAGCAGGCATTCTTTTGCGAAGGCCGCCTGCATCGGGCCGAGCAAGCCCAGGAAAACGAAGGCCAGTGTGCGGGTGATCATCAGATGTCTCTGGGAAAGCGTTGCCTGGGGCCGCACAGTCGCATCATCCGCGCGAAAGCATAAGCGAAATCCGGAACGGCTGGGTTTGTCCGCTCCTGGACGAAAACTTATCCTGTACCCACGGCGACAGCCTGTATGGTCGAGCACAGCGGCCCAGGAGACAGATGATGCGGCGTTTGGTGATGACGATGGCAATGTCCGCATTTGCGGGCGGCCCGGCACTGGCGGCGGCGCCCTATGTCGGGGCATGGTCCAGCGACCGGCTGAACTGCAGTGCGGCGGCCGACGTCCAACGCGAAACCGTCTTCACTGTAGACCAGGCTGCCCTGTCGCTTCCCGAGTTTGGCTGCGAGCACGCGACATTTCGCAAAAATCCGACCGGATGGGTGGTGCGGGCAAGCCAATGCTACGGCTCTGACCCGTCGCTCGAAGAGCCGTTCACGCGCGTCATTCATATCGTCAGGCACGGCGCCACGCTGCGGTTCACCTGGCCTGGTTTCGACAGCGGCCCCCTCGTCCGCTGCTGAATGCGTCCATCGCCTCAGAACAGCCCGACCAGAAACGCGGCGCCACCGAGAAAGCCTGCCGAGCAGACCCACAGCAACCACAGCCCGCGCACCCGGCATTCGAGCACCGCCGAGCCGGGGTTGGCGGGGTCATAGTGCACGTCGACCTTGCTGCCTTCGACATAGTCTCGTGCCTGGCCGCCGACGAGGCCGGGCAATGAAGCCGTCACGGTGGCGCCGAAGGTCACGCGATCGGCGCTGTAGCGCTGGCCGGCGACGCCATAGGAGTAGACGATGCGAGATTTGAAGACGGTGCGCCAGCGTCGATAGCCTGAATGGCTTCGAAGCGCCTGCAGGCCCGAGGACTCGATGCGACCGGCCGCGATCGGCCATTTTGCCGCCTGCTCCGCCAACGATTTCTGGGCGAAACCCATGCGCAGGATAAACAGACCCATGAACAGCAGCAGCGCTCCCGCGCCGAGGTTCTGCGGCTTGGGCAGATGCGGGCCGATCGCCTCCAGCACACCGCCGACGGAAAACACCAGCACCAGCGCGCCGACCACCAGTCCGGCCGAAAGCTGGACCATGAACTTGAAGGCGCCTTCGGGCATGGTGCGCTCGATCACGGCTTTGCTCGGAGCCGCCGGATCATAGAACACGGTCACCTCAGCACCGCGGGGAAACCGTGCAAGGGTCTCCTTGACTTCGAAATTCCCCAGATTCTCCTGCACGCTGTAGCGCGAACCGCGAAATGTCTTGCCGCCAACCTTGTATTCGAAGGTGATTGCCGGAAAATTGCGGATCTCGGTGGAATCGCTGCTGTCCGAACCGCTGCCAGAGCTGCGGACCTCGCGTGCCTCAACGCGCGAAGAGACGATCTTTCCCGGCGCCGGCAACCAGCGGCTGACCGCCTTCACTTCTCGCCATTTCAGAAAGGTGACGATCGACAGCCCGCCGGCGACCGCGCAGGCAAAGCCGACAAGCAGAATCTTGAGCTCCAACTCGTCTCCCCCCAGGAGTGCAGGAGCCTGCACATAGACAGCAAGGCCGCGGCAATGTCTCGTATATTCGAGAAGCCGCCTCTCCAGAAAGGAAAAGACCGTCTTCCGTTGATCTGGATCAACGCACATGCACCGCTCATGCTGTCTCCTCGACACTCATCGAAGGGAGAACGAGCGTGTCGACTTACGACCTCATGGTTATCACCGCAGTGCTAGTCTGTTTCGGGTCATTCTCTGCAGTCCTGGCCTATGCCACCCTCGATGAATCGCGTCGCCGGCCACGCAGATAAGAGCAGCGCAAACAGCAACAGTCCACGCCGCGTCATGCTGGCCTGACAGCCAGGAAGGTGCTCCATTCTTCGCGATCGCGGCCGACGTTGAAATCGTCCCTGATCAGGACCAGCCCGGCGCTTTCGAGACGGGCCGCGAAGTCGTCCCTGCGCCAGTAGACCGTATGATATTCGCCTGACGTCTCACCATCGCCGTTGCGCAGAGATACGAGAAAGGCGCCGCCTGGCCGCAGCGACCCGGCTATCTTGGCAAGGACCTGGTCGGTCTGGTCGCGCGGCACATGGATCAGGACGCACAGGGCCAGCACCGCGTCGTAGGGGCCGCCGAGATCATCGGTGAGGAGATCGAGGAGTTCGCCGCGCTTGCCGCGCGCGGCCTGCAGCTCGAGAAACCGCTTCGTCGCGTCGGTGCGCCGAACCTTGACGCCCAAACTCTCCAGAAAGTCCGCATCGTATCCCGCTCCGGACCCAACTTCCAGAATCCGGCCGCTGGTACCGGCGATCGCCACAAGGCGCTTCAGCGATGCCTGCTCCCTCTCGTTGGGAACATGCCTCACGATGGCATCGTACTGTTCCGCATAATCCTCATAAGCACTGATCGTTTGACGGCTCTTCGCCAGATCCTGCGATGACACGCTCATCTTTCCCTCCCTTGCATTCTAAGTCGGTCAAAGAGACTTGCCTCAGCGGATGCTGCCGTTGGGAACATGTCCGTCGAGCATGCCGATATCGCGCAGGAAGTGGTCCGACAGGCAACGGCGATCGAGCAGGCGGCGCGAACGGGGCCTGAACGGAGCGGTGAAGAGGTCGAGCATCGGACGACGAAGCGTGTTGTAGATGGTGGTGGTCATTGCCGTGTCCTTCCGGGTTCGAGTTGATGAACAGAGCATGCCAGCTTGCAGCCTTGGATTCCAATCGAACGTCGCGTATCATGCATCAGGAGGATTGATGCGTCATGAGTTGGGAGCTGCCGCCGCTAGGCGCTATCAGGGTGTTTGAGGCCGCAGCGCGGCTGGGCAGTTTCACCAAGGCCGCCGAAGAACTCGGTATGACCCAGTCGGCTGCCAGCTATCAGATCAAAGTGCTGGAAGAACGCGCCGGAACGCCGCTTTTCATAAGAAAAACAAGGCAGATCGCCCTGACCGAGGCTGGACAGCAGTTGGCGCCGCACGCAACGGGCGCGTTCTCTACCTTGGCGGATGCGTGGGTCGCAACCAAGGGTGGAGCGACAGGCGTGCTTTCCGTGACGACGATGGAAACATTCGCAACGAACTGGCTGGCGGTCTGGCTTGGAACATTCCAGCTGATGCATCCCGATCTTGCCGTGAAGGTGAATACATCGGCCCGGCTGGTCGATTTCACACGCGAGGATATGGACATCGGCATCAGGACAGGCACCGGAAAATGGCCCGGCCTGACAGCGCATTATCTGTTCAAGGCAGACTACACGCCAATGCTCAGCCCCAAGCTGGCCGAGAGCGTGGGCGGTATTCGCCACCCCGAGGATCTCTACAAGGTAGCGCTATGCTGTGCGACCGATCCCTGGTGGAAAATCTGGTTCGAAGCAGCCGGCGTGCCCTTCGATCCCGATCGCGTCATCGCGGGTCCAATGCTGGGTTCGCAGGCTTATGATGCGATGGCGGCACTGACCGATCAGGGCGCCGCGATCCTCACCCGCAACATCTACAGCGCCCTTTTGGCAAAGGGCCAGTTGATACAGCCGTTCGAAGTCCTCGGCTCCGACGGCGACGGCTATTGGCTGGTGCACCTGGAAAGCCGCCGCAACACGCCCAAGATCAAGGTGTTCCGGGACTGGGTTCTGGCCCAGACGGCGGATATCAGGGAGAGCGAAGCACGCCGGGCCTGACGGACTGTCTCAGTCGGCGTCGGCGACGGTCTGCCGGCCACCGGCCCAATTGCGCCATTGCCGTTCGTCGCCGTGGAAGACGTTGAGGTCGATGCGGCCGGTGACGCCATGCGACAGGCCGGAGCCGGAATACTGCCAGAACAGCCATTTGCGGTCGGGGTAGACCTTCGACGGATGCCGCGCCACCGCGCGCACCCAGAACGGATAATCGAGGAATTCGCCCCTGAGATTGTCACGGTAGAAATCAGGCGCGGTGTAGATGATGGGCCGCTGGCCGTAATGGCGTTCCAGCTTGTCCATGAACACCTGCATCTTCTCCAGCACCTTTTCGCGCGACGGCCGCCGCTTGCAGCTAGACTCGCCGTTCCACTCGACGTCGATCACCGGCGGCAGCGCGCCTTCGACCCTGGGCACATTGCGGATGAACCAGTCGGCCTGCTCGCCAGCCGTGCGACACCAGTAGAAGAAGTGGTAAGCGCCACGCTTCAGGCCAGCAGCGTCGGCATTGCGCCAGTTCTTCATGAACATCGGATCGAGATGATCACCACCGTCGGTCGCCTTGATGTAGGCGAAGTTGGCGCCCTGGACGCGCAGCTTGTCCCAGTTCACGTTGCCTTGCCAGCGTGAGACGTCGACGCCGTGCACGGCAAGATGGCGGGGCGAACCCTTGCCGAAATTGATCGGCTTGGCGTCGCGAAAACCATAACGGGTGAGCGGCCCGGCAAGCATGGCCGGTGCCGCGCGGGTCAACAGCTTGGGCGGCGACACCAGGGCTGCCGGCTCGACCGGCAGCCCGCCGACATCAGGCACTTGGGGATCAGGTACATCGGGCGCGGCAAACACCCCCGTCTCTTCCTCCTCCGCCAAGCCGAACGGGCGCGTTTTCTCCCCCGGACCGTTGCCAGACATGGGAGCCAATTCGGCCCTTGCCGCCCTGTTACCCCTTGCCGCCGGAGCAGCGGCGATCGGTGCCGGCGGCCGGATCACGGAACTGGTGGTTTCGCTCGACGGTTTCTGCAAATCCAAGGCATCGATGCCGGCCGTCGACGTGCAGCCGGCAAGGCATAGCGATGCGATCAAGAAACTGATAGCGCCCGGAATCCGCATCTGGACCTGTACTCAAAACACAACAGACCGAGGGCAAAATGACAGCCAACGGACAAACCGGATCAGTTATGAATGAGAAATTACCAATAAAGTTTGAATCAAGGATTATTAGTCGGAGCGAAGGTTGACGAACGGGGTTCGCGACGGCCAAGCGGGAGCCGGGAAGAGAGTTCCGGCGCTAGCCATTCTTCCTGAAGACCCCGATCATCGGCCCCAGATTCCAGTAGTCGTCGTTGCGGCCGATGGCAGGCGCAAACAGGCTCGATATCGTGCCGTCGAGGAACAGCGCGTTGTCGCAGCCGAGCGCGTCGCGGAAAAGCCGGGCGAAGGCATGGAAGGTCACCGTGCCGTTCGAAATCGCAAACACCGCAACGCCGTCCTTTCGCACCCCGACCCCGTCGCGGGTTTTTCGCGAAGTGCTGTCGGCCTGGAATTTCGGATGCAGCTGGCCGTCGATCACCAGCATTGGCCCGGATTGCGTCGCATAATCGACGCTCGGACGCCTTTTCACAAAATCCCTGGTGGCGCGGACCGCGGCCTTGCCGTCGCGCATGTAGAAAATACCGTTCGGCTGCAGGGAAAAATTGCCGCTTCCCGATCCCGTCTTCACATCAGCCATTTCCTGGCCGTGCTCGACATAGAGACCGACCGGCGCGAGGTTCGGGTGATACATGCCGGCATTGATGCCGAACAGCATCGTGCGCCCGGCCGCCTGTTGCGCGGCATGGAGATTGTGCAGCGACTGAAACGGATTGCCCGCCGGATCTTTCCAGAACAGCTCGACCTGATATCGTTTCGGGTCGACCTCGCACACGAGATAGCTGGTCGCCTCGAAGGCGAAGTCCCTGCATGGCGGCAGCGAGGCAACCCACTGGCCCAACCCCATGCCGAGTGTCGCCACCGACGGCAGCGCGCCCTTGGCGAGCGCCAGCAGCAATGGGACCGATTGCAGAAGGGTCAAAAAATCCATGCGCGTACCGGAATCGAAGTTCGAGGCCCGGTACGGATATAGCCCGTTTCAAGCGATACTGTGGAAGACTCAGGCGCGCTTAGACAAGCCATCCCATGGCGACGCACAGTAGCAGGACGACACCGAGCACGCCGCGATAGATGACGAACGGCCAGGCCGAAAAACGCTCCAGCACGCGCATCAGCCCCCATATGGCGAAGAAGGCGGAGATCGAGGCAACGACCAGCCCGACGGCGAGGACCGACCAGCCATGGGCGTCGAGATGGACCTTGTGCAGTTCCCAAAGCTCCTTGAGACCGGCGAGCGCAATCGCGGGCAACCCGAGCAGGAACGAGAAGCGCGCCGCTTCGGCCCGCTTGAAGCCGAGCCCCAGTGCCGCGGTCAGGGTCGAGCCCGAGCGCGACACGCCGGGGATAAGCGCACCGATCTGGGCAACACCGACGAGCAGTGCATCCGCCAGCGACGCTTCGCCCATGCTGCGCCGGTGGCGTGCAAAGATCTCGGCCAGCGCCAGCAGGATCGCCATGGCGATGCAGGCCCAGCCGATCACAGTCAGGCTGCGCAGCGGCGAATTGCAGGCGTTGAGCACGCCCGACAGCGCAACGCCGGCGATGACGATCGGGATCGTCGCCAATATGATCCAGAGCGCCAGCCGGAAATGCCGGTCAGCGAAATCGCGTCGCGCCAGTGCGTCGAGCGATCCAAACAGAGTATCCCTGACGTCACTCCAGAAATAGCTGACCACCGCGGCAAGGGCCGCAAGCTGCATGGCAGCGGAGAAGGCGGAACCGGGATCCTGCCAGCCGAGCACGGCCGGCACGATGCGCATATGCGCGGTCGAGGAAATCGGCAGCAGTTCGGTGATGCCTTGCACCACGCCGAGGAACGCCACCTTGGCAAATCCCAGGCCGACGAAGCCCGTGTCCAGGCCTTGAGTGCAGATGTCGGCCAATGTCGAATTCCATGCATGAGAGATCGGACTTGCGCGGAGAGACCAGCATCGGTCAATCCCGGGCAAGCCTTATCGTCACGGGCAGGATAATCAATTTACGGATTTGTAAGCTGGTGCCGGGATGCACGCGATTCAAAACCAGCCCACCTTGGGGCCAGCTTGAGGTTCATAGGAAAAATCACAAAGCGATTTACGGGCAGAGCCAGAGTTTCTGGCATGTCCTGGCGATCACATGCGCCGGCGGCACGTCAGGTTCATCGACGGAGGGCCGGCGAACCCGTTCGAGCAGCATGCGCACCTGTTCGGGGCGGACACGATCGCGCTCCATCACAAGCAGGACCATCGGATCGCTCAAAAGCTCATCCAGGGTGCTGATGCTGTCGTTCATCCGTCGTCTCCTCGAATGCCGTGCCCGCGCCCCTTAAATAGGGAGACAAAGATGGCCCGCCAATGACGCTTTGCCGGCTATCTCGTGTCTCTTTCGATTAAATTTTGGTCATGGTTACGCTCTTCCTTCTCTCCCTGCGGACGAAGGAAAACTAGCCTGGCGGCGGAGCGCCTTCGTACTGCGGCAAGCCGTCATCGAGCATCAGCCAGGGCTGCTTCGAGGCCGTGAAAATATGCATTTGCGGCTTGAAAACTGTGGGATCGTCGAGCGAACCTGTGGTGATGCCGATAATCCCCGCGGAATCGCGCCGGGAGAACATCGTCGTGCCGCAGCTCGGGCAAAAGCCGCGTTTGAGGTCCGGCGAGGAGTTTATCGTCGCCAGTGGCCCGTCCACCGTCAAATCGTCGATGCGAAACAGCACGCGGGCGTTGAAGGCGGCACCGATCGCCCTCTGGCAAACCCGGCAGTGGCAGATGCGTTCGTTGATGGGGGCCGCGTCCGTGCGGTAGCGCACCGCCTTGCACAGGCATCCGCCCTCATATCTTGCCATCGCCCGGATCCATTGGTGGAGAGAATAAGCGGCACCGTAGCTGCGGGACCGATTGGGTCAATTGAAAAGCTTTGATACAACGTCATCGATTATCGTGATGCGGATGGAACCGAAGCCATGACGCCGGACATCGAAACCATCGGCATTGCGGACCTGTTCGGGCCGCCCTCGCCCGCTCGCGACCGCGCCGACGCCAGGATCATGGCGGCAGCCTCCGGGATCGGCTTCATGGCGGTCCGGGACTTTCCCGGCGACGACTGGCTGACACCGGACAGGCGCGCACAAGTGCTGCGCATCTTCTCGCTTGCCGAGGCCGAGAAGCAGAAACTGCTGCGCTGGAATTTCGACCGCACGAAAAACAATTTCTATCGCGGCTGGTTCCCGCTGCAGCCGACAGCCGTTTCCTACAAGGAAGGCATCGACATGGGACCGGATCTCGCCCATGCGGCTGATGTCCCGGCTTCCGACGATCCGTTGTGCGAGCCGACACCCTTGCCGACCGAAGACGCTCTGCCCGGCTGGCGCGCGGCGGCAGCGGATTACTATCGCGCGATGGAGACTGTGGGCAACGCACTGATGCGCTCGATCGCCCGCGGGCTTGGCCTGCCGGAAACCATCTTCGACGCCTATTTCAAGCATGGCATCTCGACGCTGCGGCTGATCCGTTATCCCCTGCGGGACGCCAATGCCGGGGTCGACACCAGCGGGCCGGAGTTTTCGGTTGTCCACAAGGGTGAGACGCGCACCATCATCGGCCGCGAGCATGCCGATTCCGGCTTCGTCACCTTGCTGGCACAGGACGGCGTCGAGGGCTTGCAGGCCAAGAACCTTGCCGGCGAATGGATCGACGTGCCGCCGGCCAACGGCACGCTTGCGGTCAATTTCGGCCAGCTGCTGGAACGCTGGACCGGCGGGCGCGTCCGGGCAACGCGGCACCGGGTGATTGCCCCGAAGACGGCGCGCTTCTCGATCCCGTTCTTCTACGAACCGCGCGTCGACGCCGAGATTGCGCCGTTGCCGCTGACCGGCGCGGAGCCCTTCGAGCCGTTTCTCTACGGCGACTATCTCTGGGAAGCGGCGACGAATTTCGTCGAGATGAGCGGCATCAAGCATCTCAGGCAGCCGCGCCGCGCCAAGGCTTCATAGACAAAGCCCGCCGGCCGCCTCATGGGAGACGGCCGGCGGGAATCGACGGGCGGTCATTCCGTTTCGCTGACGACCTCGTCCCAGGTCTTCACCTTGGTCTCGCCATTGAGGAAAGGCAGCGCGGCGGCCGTCAGCTCGGGGGCGAAAAAGACGTCGTAATGGGTGCGGTTGGGCAGTATCGCCAGGCGGTTCTGTGACAGGTTCTCGCGCATCCAGCCGGCGTCTTTCAGTCCGCCGCCGAGCATCTGGTAGAACTTGATCTCATGCTCGGGCCGGTACATGTCGCTGTCGCCATAGGCCAGCATGACCGGCATCTTCAGCTTGGCGACGTCGGCGGAGTAGTCGTAGTCCTGGCGCATGAAATTGCCGAGCGCGTCGAGCAGCTTCGGGAAATCCTGCGGACGTGGCGCCACTGCCATGTAGGATTTGTACATCGGCGTGTCCTTCATGAAATCGGCCGCCGCCGCACTGACCTGCGCCTGCTGGCCGCGCATCTCGGCGTAGAAGCCGTCCGCGGCGTAGCCGGTCGACACTAGGACAAGCCGGCGCACCGCTTCAGGATGCTGGACGGCCATGCGGAAGGCGACGCCGCCGCCCAGCGAATAGCCCATGACGTCGACCTTGTCGTAGCCAAGCGCCTTGACGATATCAGCCATGTCGTCGCCCATCGCCTCCAGACTGAACGGCCGCTCGCCGAGCGCCGTGCGGCCATGACCTTGCAGGTCGACACCGATGATGGTGCGGTTTTCGGCAAGCTTGGGCAGGAGCGGCGCGAACATGTCCGTGGTGCCGAGGCCGCCATGCAGCAGGAGCAGCGGCTCGCCCTTGCCGTAGATGGCATAATAGTAGGTCAGGCCGTTGATCGGCAGCAGGCCGGACTTCTCCGGCTTCGGCAGTGCGTTCGTTTCGGTCGTCATGGCGGATTTGGTCTCCTCTGCATTGGTGATGCCCGGGCAGCCAAGAAGCGCTGCGGCCGAAACAAGAATGGCGAAAATCAGGGTTTTGGACATATCGATCTCCTCTCGTCCTGCCGATATCAAAGCGTTTTGGCGAGGTCTTCGAGCTGGTCGGTGCACTGGCCCCAGCCCTCGTGGAAACCCATCTTCTCGTGCTGTTCGCGGTCGGCGGCGCTCCAATGCCTGACCCGAGCGATATAGCGGGTCTTGCCGTTGCCCTCGTCCTCGAAGGTCAGCACGCCGGTCATGAACGGCTTTTCCGACGGCTCCCATGCCTGGGTATAGGCATCGGTGAAGACGATCTTCTTGCCGGGAACGACTTCGAGGAAGACGCCTGGGTTGGGGTATTCGTTGCCATCGGGGCTCGCCATGACGACAAGGCTCGAGCCGCCGGTGCGCACATCCATTTCGGCGCGCGGCGTCGTCCACGGTTTTGGCGAGAACCATTGCGTCACCAGTTTCGGGTCGGTCCAGCAACGATAGACGTTTTCGCGCGGCGCATCGATGATGCGGGCGAGGACCAGTTCGCGGTCATTGGCGGGGGCGATGTCGAGCTTGGTGGTCATGATGGTGTCCTTGGTGTGGGTTTGATCTGGCTTGCGTCCCAAGGACGAGCCGATGAACCGCAAACCGACATGGCCGGCGACAAAAATATCGGCACCGTCTCCGATTGTGCGGAGACGTCACCTACTTCGTCATCCACGGGCGGAGCAGGAGCGTAGCGACGCGGCGCAGACCCGAGGATGACGAAGCGATGGGCGCGCGTTTCCGCCAATCGCCGAGGCATTCGGCTTATCAAAGCAGCATATCTGATCGAGAAACTGGGTGTACTGTCGACGCCTCAGTGGCGCTTGGCTTGCACCAGATAGGCCTCTATCTCGGTCTCGCCGAGCCACTTTGCCGCCTCCAGCCGATGCAGGCCTTCGACGAGGATATGGCGCTTGCCGTCGTGGCGAACCTGGATCGGCGTCTTCATGCCATTCTCCAGGATGTCCTCGGCCAGATGACGGACGGTCTCGGGATGCAGCGTCTTCTTGCGCGCCGTCGGCACGTAGATCTCGTCGACCTTGACCTTTTGCACTCTGAGCATGCCGACCCCCGTGGCGGAAACGCCGCCTCCCCTGAGATAGTCCGTTTGATGGAGTCGGCCAAGGGTGCGGCTAACGAATACGATGCCCAAGGTCATTCTCATAAGATGCCATGACAGCAGACCGTTTGCCTGTCGGCGTGCGTTTCGATATTGCGTCGGCGCGATCGTCGATGGCCACTGAGGCAAAAAACCCATGAGCAAATCTCTCGTCACCTTTGTCGGCGTCGCTCATCCCTGGATGTGCGACGTGATGGGGCACGTGAATGTGCGTCACTACGCGGCGATGTTCGACGATGCCAGCTTCCAGCTGCTCGGCCATATCGCCGGACAGGACGACAACCAGGCGTCGCAGATCGGATGGGCCGATGTGCGCACCGAAATCGACTATCGGCACGAAACGAAAGCAGGGGCGCTGATCACCATCCATTCGCATGTCGTGAAGATCGGCCGCACCTCCATCACCTTCGAACAGGTGATGTCGGGCTCGCTCGATGGCCTCGTCCGTGCATCGAGCCGGACGACCAGCGTGCGCTTCGACCTCGCCGCGCGCGCCTCGGTGGCGTTGGACGAGGCAATGCGAAACCGCGCGGCCGCCTTGCTGATCGAATAAGCCTGTCTCGGCCGGTCAGCCTTGGTAGATGCGGTCCTCGAGCGGTGTCTCGGCGATCAACGTCTGCAGCCCGGACAGCAGCGCCTTCTCGGCGCGGTTCATCGCCTTGTCCGGATTGACCAGCAGGAAGATGTCGATGGCCGGCGGCGCGTCGTAGGGCGGCAGCCGCCACAGCGTTCCATCCGCCACGTCACGCCGCGCGACGTGCAGCGGCAGCGGGCCGATACCGAGCCCGGCGACGATCATGCGCCGCACCTCTTCCAGGCTCGAGGACACGCCGACGACATCGGCGTTCAGCCGGGCTTCGCTGCGCAACAGCGCGACCGGCCGCAACGCGTCCGAAATATGGTCGGTCTGGAACGATACGGAAGGTTCATCCCTGAGATCGGCCAGCGTCAGTCCGGTTTGCCCGTAGAGCCTGTGGTGCGGCCCACAGAAGAAGCCGAAGAACTCGCGGTAGACCATCGCGTATTCCAGCGCCGGATCGCGCTGGCTGACCAGGCAGATGCCAAAGGAAGCACGCCGCTCCCTGACCTGCTTGGCGACTTCGGTGCTTGCGGCGACCGAAATGGTGATGCTGGCGCGCGGGTAGTTGCGGTGGAACTCGGACAGCGCCCGATCGAAGAGCGGCGAGACGACATGGCTTGCCGTCGCGATCATCACATGGCCGGTGACGTCGTCGCTGATGCCGCGCATCAGCAGCGGCAGCTGCGATATGGTGCCGAACACCTCGACGCTCTGCTCATAGAGAAGCCGTCCGACCTCGGTGAGTTCAAAGCGTGTCGCGTCGCGCTCGACCAGCCGCCGGCCGACCCGGTCTTCCAGCCGCCGCAGGGCATTGCTGACGCTGGGCTGCTTGAGGTTCAGCCGCTCGGCGGCGCGCGTGATGCTCTTCACCTCCGCGATGACGACGAACGTCCGCAGAAGGTTCCAGTCCAGATCCCAGACCAGCCGTTCGGGGCGCGGCAGTGCCATTCCTGATATCTATGCTCCCTATTCCCATTATCTATTTGCGCAATGATACCGCAAAGGCAATCATTGATGACAGGAAAGCGTCTGTACGCCTCCCAAGAACAAACCTTGCGCGCCATCCAGAGGACAGGAAATCAGATGAACAGAGTATTTTCCGGCATCGCCGTTGCGGCCCTGCTGCTTGCGTCGACCTTCACGGCCGTTTCGGCCAGGGCCGACGACCTCGAGAAGATCAAGGCTGCGGGCGAGCTGAAGATTTCCATGAGCGGTCAGTATCCACCCTTCAACTTCGTCAACGACCAGAATGAAGTCGTCGGCTTCGACGCCGATATCGGCAAGGCCATCGCCGAGCGCATCGGCGTCAAGGGCACCATTATCACCACGGCCTGGGACGGCATCATCGCCGGGCTGCTCGCCAACAAATACGACACCGTCGTCGGCTCGATGACGATCACGCCCGAGCGCGAAAAGGTGGTCGATTTCGTCGGGCCTTACTACCACGCCGGCCGCGCCGTTTTTGTCAGCGAGGCGTCCAAGGTGCAGAGCCTCGACGACCTCAAGGGCAAGACCATTGGTGTGACGCTGGGCGAGACGCACGAGAAATGGGCACGCGAAAAGGGCGGCTGGGATATCCGCACCTACAAGGGCCTGCCGGAACTGCTGCTGGAGCTGAGGGCCGGCCGTGTCGACGCCATCGTCGTCGACAACATTCCGGTCATGGTTGCCGTCAAGGAGACGGGCGAGAAGGTCCGCAAGCTCAACACGCCCGATATCGAAGGCGGCGCTGTTGCCATCGGCATCGCCATCCGCAAGGACAATCCTGAGCTCAAGGCTGCCATGCAGAAGGCGCTGGACGACATGCTGGCGGACGGCAGCTACGAAAAGATCTCGATGAAATGGGTCGGCAGCGACATCCGCTGACCCCTCCCTGGTTTCAGGCGGCCAAAGCCGTCTGAAGCGTCACTCCTGCTGGGCCCTTTCATGGATTTCTCCTTGATGCAGCGTGTCTTCCCGTTCTTCGTGGAAGCTGCCCTGGTGACGATCGAGATCACGGTGCTGGCCCTGATCCTGGGCCTTGCGGCTGCGGCATTAGCCGCGGCCGCCAAGATGTCGAGGTCGGCAATCCTGCGGACCATCGGCACGCTCTATGTCAGCCTGTTTCGCGGCACGCCGTGCCTGATCCAGCTCTTCGTGCTTTATTTCGGCGGCCCGCAGATCGGGATCAATCTGGAGCCGTTCGCCGCCGGCGTCATCGGCCTCGGCCTCAACATCGGCGCCTATATGGCGGAATCGATCCGTGGCGCGCTGGTCGCGGTCGACAGAGGCCAGACCGAGGCTGCCCGCACAATCGGCTTCAGCCGTTTCCAGACGCTGCGCAAGGTCGTGCTGCCGCAGGCCGCGCGGCTGATGATCCGGCCGCTCGGGGTCAATACGGTTGCTTTGTTGAAGGGATCAGCACTTGTGTCGACCATTTCAGTCGTCGAATTGACCTACACCGCCCAGCGCTTCATCGGCTCCACCTACAAGCCGTTCGAGATCTTCGGCGTTGCAGCCCTGCTCTACATGATCATGGTCTACGCGGTCGCGCGGGTCGTCGACCTGCTCGACAAACGCTTCGCCATCGTCTGACCGGAGAGAGCACGATGCAAGGTTTGGATTTCACCGTCGTCGCGCCCTACTGGGACCTTCTGCTGATCGGCGCCTGGTGGACCGCGGTGCTGACTGTTTCGGCGGGCGCGCTCAGCTTCGTCGGCGGCATCCTGTTTGCGGTCACCGTGCTCTATGCCCCGAAGATCGTTGCCTATCCCGTGCGCGCGCTCATGTGGGTGTTCATGGGTACGCCGCTGCTGCTGCAGCTGTTCCTGATCTATTTCGGCCTAGCGCAGATCGGCATCGACATCCCTGCGCTGGCCGCCGGCATTGTTGGGCTTGGCCTGCACTTTGCCGTCTACAATGCCGACATCATCCGCGCCGGCATCGTGGCCGTCGATGTCGGCCAGACGGAGGGCGCGCGCAGCATCGGCTTCGGCAAATGGCAGACGCTGCGTCATGTCGTGATCCCGCAAGCCATCCGCAACACCGCACCGCCGATCGGCGGCAACCTGATCGCGCTGTTGAAGGAATCCTCGATCGTCTCGGTCATCGGCATCGCCGAGCTGGTCCATTCGGCCCAGCTGGCGATCAGCGAAACGTTCCGCCCTTTCGAGTTCTACATCACAGCCGCGGCGCTCTACTACATTCTCAACCTTGTGCTCGAGGCGGCTTTGCGCCTGTTTGAAAGACATGTGGAGGCTTCCCGATGAGCACGCAGCGGCCCATGGTCGAGGTTCGCGGCGCGCGCAAATCCTTTGGCGCCGTCGAGGTCCTCAGAGGTATCGACCTGTCTGTCGATCGCGGTCAGATCGTCGCGATCATCGGGCCGAGCGGCTCCGGCAAGAGCACGCTGCTGCGCTCCATCAACCATCTGGAATCCTTGAATTCCGGTGAAGTCTGGCTCGACGGCGTGCAGGTCAACCAGCCCTTGCACGGCCAGGCCTTCGAGCGGCACATCAACAAGGTGCGCCAGCAGATGGGCATGGTGTTTCAGCACTTCAATCTGTTTCCGCATCTGACCGTGCTCGAGAACATTTCCATGGGACCGATCATCCTCAAAGGAATGACCAAAAGTGACGCGCATGCGCTGGCGCATAGCCTCTTGTCCAAGGTCGGGCTCGCCGACAAGATCGACGCCTATCCTTCGCGGCTTTCGGGCGGCCAGAAGCAGCGTGTGGCGATTGCCCGTGCGCTGGCGATGCAGCCCAAGGTGATGCTGTTCGACGAAGCCACCTCGGCGCTCGATCCGGAACTGGTCGACGAGGTCAACGCGGTGATGAAACAGCTTGCCGCCGAACACATGACTATGCTCATCGTAACGCATGAGATGCGCTTCGCCGGCGAGGTGGCGGACAGGGTGCTGTTCATGGATGGCGGCGTGATCGTCGAGGAAGGCCCGCCCGGCGACATGTTCCGCGCGCCGCAGAAGGAACGCACGCGCACCTTCCTCAAGAAATACCTTTCCGCCTGAGTGTGACCATGACCAGACCAAACACGGAATTCCCCGATTTCGGACTGACGCCGGAGCAGCGCCGGCACGCGGTGCGCGGCCATTACTACGAGTGGCCAGGCATGGATGGCGAGCGCGGTGAGATCTGGTGCTACAGCGACCGTTTTTCCTATCGCGCCGGCGAAACGGTGACGCTTCATGTCAGTTCGACGGCGCCGTCCTTCAGCATGGCGATCATCCGCGACGGCGGCACCGAGACCAAAGTGTTCGAGAAATTGGGCATCGCGTCGCGTTGGCAGGACAGTCCTGACCAGTGTTCAGCCGAGGGTTGCGGCTGGGAAGCGTCGTTCGAATTCCGTGTCGGGAACGGCTGGCCGTCCGGTGCCTACCGGGTCACGCTGACCGCAGACGGTCGCGACGGCAAGCCGATCCAATGCCACCATATTTTCATCGTCAGCCCGCAGCCAGGCAAGAAACCCGGCCGTGTGCTGCAGGTGGCGGCGACGGGCACCTGGCTGGCTTACAACACCTGGGGCGGTTCCAACCACTACCAGGGCATTACCGGGCCGGATCGCAATCAGTATTCACCCATCGTGTCGACGCAGCGCCCGTGGTGTCGCGGCTTCGTCGTGCTGCCGAAAGACGCGCCGCGCGTACCGCTGGAAGTCGCCGTGCCACCGAAGACCGTGCCGCGCTATCCGCATATGGAGTGGGCGCTCGCCACCGGCCATTCGAAGAAATACGCTTCGTCGGGCTGGGCCAGTTATGACAGCCACTTCTTCCGCTTCGCCGAACGAGCCGGCTATCAAGTCGATCTCGCCAGCCAGCATGATCTGCATTTTTCGCCGGAAACTCTCGACGGTTACGACTGCGCCGTCTTCGTCGGTCATGACGAATACTGGACCTGGGAGATGCGCGACGCCGTCGACACCTATGTCGAGCGCGGTGGTCATGCGGCGCGCTTTGCCGGCAATTTCATGTGGCAGACGCGGCTGGAGGACGAGGGCCGCAGGCAGGTCTGCTACAAATATCGCTCGCGTGCCGAGGACCCGGCCTATCTCCCGGGCGGCGACGTCACCCGCGCCACCAACTCCTGGGAGGCGCCGGAAATCGGCCGGCCAGGATCCGCGACCTTCGGGCTCAACGCGACCCGCGGCCTCTATGCCGGCTGGGGCGGCTGCGCGCCGCGCGGTGTGCGTGGCTTTCCGGTCTACCGGCCGGAACACTGGGCGTTCGCCGGCACCGGCATCTACTATGGTGACCTGCTGGGCGCCGACAGCCATGTCTATGGCTATGAGGTCGACGGGCTCGAGTTCGAGATACGCGGCGGCCTGCCCTACCCCACGGCGACCAGCGGTGCGCCTGTTGGCCTGCAGGTTCTCGCCGTCGGCATGGCATCCCAGGTCGAGGAAAGCGCCGACATCCCGATCGAGGACCAGTTCCTCACCGACGAGGATGGCCGCTTCACCGCCGAGACTTTGTTCGGCGAGGCGAGCGACGCCAATCTGGAAAAGGTCAAACGCGGCAACGGCATGATCGTCAATTTCCCACGCGGCAAAGGCGAGGTGTTCCATGCCGGAAGCTGCGAATGGGTCGCCGGCCTGCTAAGACAAGACCCGATGGTCGAACGCGTCACCCGCAATGTCCTCGATCGTTACCTTGGAAAGCCCTGACATGTCGAAAGTCCAGACCGCCGCTCAAGAAACCGAAGCCCGGCGCCAGTCGCATCTGTTCTATCTGTCGAGCCTGCGCCGGCCGCTGATCGACCGCGCCGAGGGCATCTATATGTGGACGCAGGACGGCCGCCGCTTCATCGACGGCTCGAGCGGCCCGATGGTCGCCAATATCGGCCACTCCAACCGCAACGTGCTGGATGCCATGAAGCGGCAGATGGACCGCGCCACCTTCGCCTATCGCCTGCATTTCGAGAACGAGCCGGCGGAAGAGCTGGCGCGGGAGCTCGCCGGCAAGCTGCCGGAAGGCATGGACCGCATCTTCTTCGTCTCCGGTGGCTCGGAAGCGACGGAATCCTGTATCAAGCTGGCGCGGCAATGGGCGGTCGCCACCGGCCAGGCCAGCCGCTGGAAGGTGATCACGCGCTTTCCCTCCTATCATGGCGGCACGCTGGGTTCGCTCTCGATCACCGGCGACGATGCGCTGGCCGAAACGTTCGAGCCGATGATGCGGGTGATGCCGACCGTGCCGGCGCCGAATGCCTGGCGCGACCGCGACAATCTCTCGATGGAACAGCGCGGCATCCGCTATGCCGACATGCTGGAGGAGAAGATCCTGGCCGAGGGCCCGGACAGCGTGGTGGCCTTCATCATGGAGCCGATCGGAGGTGCTGCGACCGCGGCCCTGGTGGCGCCGGACAGCTATTATCCACGCATCCGCGAGATCTGCGACCGCTACGGCATCCTACTCATCCATGACGAAGTGATGAGCGGGGCCGGCCGCACCGGCAAATTCCTCGGCGGCGACCACTGGAACTGCAAGCCCGACATCGTCGCGCTGTCAAAGGGGCTGGGCTCGGGCTATGCGCCGCTTGGCGCGCTGGCCGCCCCGATGCGGCTGGTGCAGCCGCTGCTCGACGCGGGCGGCTTCCAGCACGGCCACACCTATGCCGGCAACCCGCTGGCTTGCGCCGCCGGACTGGCCGTGCTCAGCGAAATGGACCGACTCGGCTTGATCGCCAATGCGGCTGCCATGGGCGACGTGCTGATGGACGGGCTGAAGGGGCTGGCGAAGCGGTTTCCGTTCATCGCCGACGTGCGCGGCAAGGGCCTGCTCACCGGCGCCCAGATGGTTGCCGATCCTGAGACCCTGAGGCCGATCGACCAGACCAAGAAGGCCACGCAGAGGCTGCTCGACCTCGCCTATGAGCGCGGGTTGATCATCTATGGCCGCAGGGTCAAGGGCGGCGTCGACGGCGACAATTTCATGGTCGCGCCGCCGATGATCGTCACCAGGGAACAGGTCGGCGAGATCGTCTCCATCATCGGCGACTCGCTGGAGGTTCTGGCCTCTGAACTCGACCTGCCGGTCGAAGGCCAGGGGTAAAAGAATGGCGCCGCGCAAAGTCATCATCACCTGCGCCGTCACCGGCTCGGTGCACACGCCGTCGATGTCGCCCTATCTGCCGGTGACGCCGGACCAGATCGCCGCCGACGCGATTGCGGCGGCCGAAGCCGGCGCCTCGATCCTGCATCTGCACGCCCGTGACCCCAGGGATGGCCGCCCGACCGCCGATCCGGACGTCTACATGCAGTTCCTGCCGCGCATCAAGCAGGCGACCGATGCGGTGATCAACATCACCACCGGCGGCTCGTCGCTGATGACTCTGGACCAGCGGTTGGCTGCACCGCTAAGGGCCGAACCCGAAATGTGCTCACTCAACATGGGCTCGATGAATTTCGCGCTGTTCCCGATGCTCGACAAATCGAGGGAATGGCAGCACGAATGGGAGCCGAAGCTGCTCGAAGCCACCCGGGACACCATCTTCAAGAACACCTTTGCCGATATGGAGGGCGTGCTGGAGCGGTTGGGCAAGGGCTGCGGCACGCGCTTCGAATTCGAATGCTACGATGTCGGCCATCTCTATTCGCTGGCGCATTTCCGCGACCGGGGTCTGGTGTCGGGACCGCTGTTCATCCAGTTCGTGCTGGGCGTATTGGGCGGCATCGGCGCCGACCCTGACAACCTCGTCCATATGAAGCGGATCGCCGACAAATTGTTTGGCGACAGCTACCAGTTCTCCGTGCTGGCCGCCGGCCGCCAGCAGATGCCGTTGATCTCGATCGCCGCGGCGATGGGCGGCAATGTCCGGGTCGGGCTGGAAGACAGTCTCTATGACGGCCGCCAGCTGGCGAAATCCAATGCCGATCAGGTGCGCCGTATCCGTGGCATTCTCGACGGGCTGTCGCTGGAGGTTGCCACGCCCACCGAAGCGCGCGACATGCTGGCGCTCAAGGGCGGCGACCGGGTGGCGTTTTGAGAGACGACCGTGACCAATCCAACATCCGATGACGTCCTGTTACGCCCCGGCCGAGTGGAAGACGTCGAAACGATCCACACGGCGATCCTGAAACTCGGCACGCATATTGGCGCGCCCGAGGAGATCATTTCGACAGCAGATGATCTGCGCACCTATGGCTTTGGCGAAAAGCCCGCCTTCTCGACCCTGATCGCCGAAGTGGACGGGGAATTTGCCGGCCTGTGCCTGCATTTTCCGATCTTTTCGACCTGGATGGGGCGGCCTGGCGTCTATGTGCAGGATCTCTATGTCGAGGATCGGTTCCGCGGCCGCAAGATCGGCGAGCGGCTGCTGCGGCATGTTGCGGCGCAGTGCCGGAAGGAAGGTGGCGTCTATCTCCGGCTGTCCGTCGACACCGACAATGAAGGTGCCAAGGCCTTCTACGAGAGGCTGGGCATCGCCTGGTCGAGCTACGAGCAAACGCAGAAGATCATCGGCGAGGCGTTCTTTGCGTTCGCCGACGCGGCCGAAAATGGGGATCAGGAATGAAAGCCTTCTATGCCGAGGAACAGAAGCGCCACGACCCCAAGGCCTTTCTTTCGAGCGGTGCGGCACAGCCCAATCCGGAAATGCCGGAGCGCGTCGAGAGATTATTAGCCGGCGCATTATCTGCGGGATGCACGATCGAGCGGCCTCGGGATCACGGGCTCGGTCCGGTCGCGGCGGTGCATACGCCGGAATATCTTGATTTCCTCGAGCATATCTACACGCGCTGGCAGCGCATCGACGGCGCGTCGGCCGAAGTGATCCCGAACATCCATCCGATTGCGCGCAACGGCTCCTATCCGGCCTCGGCGGTCGGCCAGGCCGGTTATCACATGGCCGACACCGCTTGCCCGATCTCGGGCGAAACATGGCAGAGCGCGCTGTGGAGCGCCTGGAGCGCGGTGGACGCGGCCGAGGCGGTGATGTCAGGCGCGCCGGCCGCCTACGCTCTGTGCCGCCCACCTGGCCACCATGCCTTCGCCGACGTCGCCGGCGGCTTCTGTTTCATCAACAACTCGGCCGTTGCCGCGCAGGTCTTGCGCAGGACGGCGTCGCGCGTGGCGATCCTCGATGTCGACTTGCATCACGGCAACGGCACGCAAGGGATCTTCTATACGCGGCCGGACGTACTCACCGTCTCGCTGCATGCCGATCCGGTGCGCTTCTATCCGTTCTTCTGGGGCCATGCCGACGAGCGCGGCGAAGGCCCCGGCCTCGGCTACAATTTCAACCTGCCACTGCCGCGCAAATCCGCCGACGCGGCGTTTCTCGCAGCGCTCGAGGTGGCGTTCCAGCGCATCCGTGCCTTTTCGCCGGACGCGCTGGTCGTGGCGCTCGGCCTCGATGCGTTCGAAGGCGATCCGTTCGGGGGGCTTTCGGTGTCGACGCCTGGCTTCTCGCGCATTGGCGAGGCCATCGCCAAGCTCGGCCTGCCGACGGTCATCGTCCAGGAGGGCGGCTACCTCTGCGACGAACTCGGTGACAACCTCACTGCGTTCCTCACCGGCTTCGGCGGCAAGACGCGATGAATGCTCAAGCCAGCGTCAGGAGCGCTGCTGCCTGAGCATGGCGATAACCCGGTGCACACTCTCCAGCGTCTCGTCGATTTCGGCTGTAGTGTTGTAGTGGGCAATGCCGATGCGCACGACGCCATGCTCGGCCGGAATGCCCAATTGGTGGACGATCTCCCAGGCGTAGTTGTGCCCCGACCACAGGAAGATGTTTTCGGCATTCATCTGCCGAACGATCGTCTCCGGCACGATACCGTCGACGGTGAAGGAAACCGTCGGCACGCGCTCGCTGAGCCGCTTCGAATCGGTGATGCCGTGGATGGTCAGACCTGAAATGTCGGAGAGGCCGTCGATCAGCTGTTGCGCCAGCGGGTTTTCATAGGCGATCGAAACCGCAAACGCCTTGGCAATCTTCTGCCTTCTTGAACCGCCCTCGCCTGCCGCCGCGCCAAGGTCGGCAAAGTAGTCGACCGCGGCGGTGAGCCCGGCCATCAGCTCGATCTGCGGTGTACCCAGTTCAAACCGCTCCGGCAGGCCATTGGACGAACAGCGGCATTTGTAGGGCTGCAAGTCATCGATGACGTCGCGCCGTCCCCACAAAATGCCCATGTGCGGACCGAAGAATTTGTAAGCCGAACAGATCAGGAAATCGCAGCCGAGTTCCCGAACATCGATCAAACCGTGCGGCGCGAACTGCACGGCATCGACATAGACCAGCGCGCCGGCGTTCCTGGCGATGGCGGTCAGCGCCTTCACGCGATTGATGGAACCGGTCAGGTTGCTGGCGTAGTTCAACGCAACCAGCCGTGTCTTCTCGGAAAGCAGACCAGCCAGCGTCGCCTCTTCGACCTGCCAGCTCTTTTCGTCGAACGGCAGCCAGCGCACGACGAGGCCGAGGTCCTCGGCCAGCTGCAGCCAGGGCGATACGTTGCCCTCATGGTCCATGCGGGTGAGGATGATCTCGTCGCCGGGCTTCATCGTGCGGCCGAGCGTGCGCGACATGTGGTAGGTCAGCGTCGTCATGTTGGCGCCGATGATGATTTCCTCGGGGCTCGCGGCGCCAAGGAAATCGGCCATCGCCTGATGCGCCTCATCGACGACAACTTGCGCGGCAATCGTCGTTTCGAAATAGCCGCCAAGATTGGCATTGGTGGTCAAAAGACAGCGCGACACGGCGTCGGCGACTGCCTGTGGCACCTGCGTGCCGGCAGGGTTATCGAGATAGATGCGGCGGCGGCCCTTGTCGGCCAGGGACAGTGCCGGAAATCTTTCGCGGACCAGCTCGATCGGAAAATTCATGATTGCCCGGCTCCCTTGTAATAATTGAGTAATCGGCCGCAGCCAATCCCGTTCAAGGACAGGGATTGCCGACCCGCTGGTGGATCGCGTCCACCGCTTTCTGCATCTCTTCGGTCCAGACGATTTCGACGGAAGACAGCGCCATGTCGAGCTGCGAAATGGTGGTGGCGCCGACGATGTTCGAGGTCACGAACGGCCGGCTCGAGACATAGGCATTGGCAAACAGCGCCGGTTCCAGGCCAAAGGAGCGCGCCAGCTCATTGTATTCGAGCTGTGCTTCAGCGGCATTGGGCGTCTCGTAACGTTGGCCGCGGTTGAACAGCTGCGAGCGCGACCCTTGCGGGCGCGCGCCATGGTCGTATTTGCCGGTGAGGTAGCCCTGCGCCAGCGGCGAATAGGGGAGCAACGACACCTGCTCGCGCTCGCAGACCTCGGCAAGATTCACCTCGAAGGTGCGGTTGACGAGATTGTAGGCGTTCTGGATCGACGCGACGCGGGGTCCGATCCCTTTGTCAGCCTCCGCAAGGAACCGCATCACACCCCAGGAACTCTCGTTCGACAGGCCGAAATGGCGGATCTTTCCGGCCTTCACCAGTTCGTCGAACACGGCGAGCGTCTCGGCAATCGGCGTTTCGTCAGCCGGAGCGCCGACAGAATCGGCGCGCGGCGATACGGCGCCGACGCGCGTCGGGTTGGCGCCCCAGGGAATGTCGCGTTCGGGCCAATGGATCTGATAGAGGTCGAGATAGTCGGTGCCGAGCTTGGCCAGTGACTTGTCGACGGCGTCAAAAATATCGGCGCGCACCAGCTGCGATGGCCTGTCGCCGCGAAACCAGCGGTTGGCCGTGCGGCCAACAACCTTGGAGGCTAGGATCACCTTGTCGCGGTTGCGATTGGCCTTCATCCAGCTGCCGATGATCTTTTCGGTCCGCCCTTGTGTCTCGGCCTTGGGCGGGATCGGGTAGAGCTCGGCGGTGTCGATGAAATTGACGCCGCGCGAAAAGGCCAGGTCCATCTGGGCGTGGCCCTCGGCCTCGGTGTTCTGCTGGCCCCAGGTCATGGAGCCCAGGCAGATCTGGGTAACAAGAAGATCGGTCCGACCGAGACGGCGCTTGTGCATGGAATTCTGCTCCGGAGGGAAAGCGTGCGCGGTAGCGCGGGAGGAAGCGCATCTATAGGCAAAGCAGAGGCGCTCTCCAAGCCTCGGCAGACCGACTTTTGCGTGAACCAGCTGCGTTTAGCGGCGAGCGCCGGCCAGCGCGCGGCGCTTGGCTTCGTCGATCAGCATGTTGGCCACCTGCATGCGGATCATGGCGCGCTGGCGCAGATGCGGGGCGACACGGTCGGGATGGTTGGCAAAGGCAAAGCTGCGGCGCATGCGGCTGAAGTCGGCGATCTGCTTGGGCTGGTTGAGGCCAAGTTCGACCGCGATGGATTCGGGATCCATCGGCGGCAGCTTTTCCTCGGGCTTTGGTTCTTCGCCGGCGAGAACCAGTTTGGCATGATCGAGCAAGGCGGCGAATTCGGTCGCCAGATCAGCACCCGCCTCGCGATATTCAGTGGCAAAGCCGCTGCCCGAAACCTTGATGCGGCCGGAATGGAGTTCATCGGCCACCGAGAGATAGTCGAACGGGATGGATGGACGAGCGCCGGCCTCTTCGCCCTCGATCTCGTCATCCCCAATTCCGTCGCCCTTGTCGGAAGCGACGAAGAGGTCGTCGAGCAACGAAGCGAAATCCCGCTTGGCGCCAGTAGCGATGTCAGCCTCCCTCTTGCCCGACCGTGCAAGCTTCAGAGCATAGAACCGGCTCGTTAAAAATGCATGCCACCGATCTTAACGAATTTAGCCGTTGCGCGTGTTCGCCGCTTCAACCTCCTCAATCCCAAAAACAAAAAGCCGGACTGCACTTTCATGCAGTCCGGAATTCGCCAGGAGTGGCGAGGAAAAGCCGGCCATGTAGCCAGCATTCGAGCCTACGGTGCGCGGCGCGCAAAAGTTTCGATCGATTCAGGAAATGGCGAAAAAAATTCGCCAAGACATGGCAGGCATGCAAATGCTGCACTGCACAATTGTCACGATTCACCTATACTGGCTGGCGTGGAGGACCAAACTGGAGCCTAAATCATGGGTTTCTTCACTGAAATGTTCGCCCGGCCGCGCCCGCAGGAACATCTGAGATACCGCTCGGCGCTCGCACTTCTCCATGCAATGAGCAATGCCGACCGCGCCGACATCGGCATCAAGCCGGCCGATTTTCCGCGCATCGCCCGCGAAATGTCCATTCGCTAACTACCATCGGAGTCGTCAGATGTCCCGGATCAGTCCGGGACATCTCGAAAAGTCAATCCTCAGCGCGCTCCCAGGAACGTCGCCTTGCCCAACGGCACGCCATTGTGGCGAAGGATGTCGTAAGCCGTGGTGAGGTGGAAATAGAAGTTGGGCATGGCCACATGCAGCAGATACTGCATGCCAGGCATCGAACTTTCGCGTCCGCCAAGCTTCAGCTCGATGATCTTGTCGTCGGAGCCCTCGAACTCGGCAGCCGAAAACGTCGTCAGAAGGTCCAGGGTCTTCGTGATGCGTGCCTGGATATCGGCGAAACTCGCCTCATTGTCCTCGTATCTCGGCACTTCGCGACCGGCGAGCCGGGACGGCGCGCCCTTGGCGTGATCAGTGGCGATCTGCACCTGCCGGGTCAGAGCGTACATGTCGGGCGCCAGCCGAGAGGTCAAAAACACCTGCGGATCGATCTTGCGGTCAAGCGCATTCTGTTCGGCGGTCGCCAGCACATTGGAAAGTGCTTTCAGCCTGGCTGAAAACACAGGCACGGATGCCTCATACATCGATATCGTCACGTCAAATCTCCTGCCCGGCCGAACGCCGGCGGACGCGACGTAGCGCCTTCGCGCAGGATTTTTCAAGACTGCCGACGCCGCGTCACCACGTTGCCGCAATCGCCAGAGTAGAATCTGCCCATCGAGCGGAGATTCCCGATGAGACGCGCCCTTTTCGCAGCGACTGCCTTTCTCTCCCTTGCCCCGATCGGCCAGACGGCATTGGCCGCCGAAGATGCACCCGAAGCGCCTTATGTCGACGACCGGTCGAGCGCCGATGCGGTTGTCCGTTCGCTCTACAGCGCCATCAGCCGGCACGAATTCGCCCGTGCGTGGGGCTATTTCGGCGATACAAAGCCGGCAAAGGATTTCGACAGTTTCGTCAAGGGTTATGACGGCACCGACAAGGTCGAGGTCGCCACCGGAGCTGTCTCCGACGAAGGTGCGGCCGGCAGCATTTTCTACAACGTCCCCGTCGCCATCCGCGCCACCGACAAGAGCGGCGGCGAAAAGGTGTTTGCTGGCTGCTATACGCTGCGCCAGGTGAATGCCCAGATCCAGGCGGCTCCGCCCTTCGATCCGATCCACATCGAAAAAGGCGCGCTGAAACCCTCCACCGCCGATTTCGAGGAGGCGCTGCCGCCTAGCTGCGGCGACGGCCCACCACCGCCGAAGAAAGACACCGCACTGGAGCAGGCCAAGAAAGCCTTTCTGGCGACCTATGGCGACCAGTGCGACAAGCAGTTCCTCGCCGATGAGCCGACCGTTTTTTCGATCAAATACAAGGACAAGGATGCGCAGCCCGGCGATCCCGACAAGGAGACACGGCTGTTCCATTTTTCCTGCTCGGCCGCGGCCTACAATGAAAGCTCGATTTACTACATGACCGACGACGTCTCGGGCGTGCAGCAATTGCAGTTCGCCGAACCCAAGATGGACATCCGCTACGAAAACAATGACAGCGACGGCAAATTGCTGGGCATGACTATCGTCGGTTTCCAGACGTCCGGCTGGGCGGTCAATTCCGACTATGACGAGGCTGCCCACACGATCACCACGTTCAACAAGTGGCGCGGCGTCGGCGATGCGTCCGACGCGGGGACGTATCTGTTTAGCAACGGCAATTTCTCGCTGGTCCAGTACGACGTCGATGCGTCCTATGACGGCGAGCAAAATCCGCAGACGGTTGTCGACTACAACACCGCGCCTTGAGCGCCACACGGACTTGCCGGCAGCACCGATCAGGGCGCCTTCGACAGCATCCAGTTGAGCGTGCCGCGCCAGTCGGTCATGCGGATCGGCGTGCCATGGGTGCCGGTCTCGAAACGGATGAAACGGGTTGGATAGGCCTTCGATTTGGCCAGGATCGAGCGAAAGAACGCTTCCTGATTTGCCACCGGGAACACCACGTCGTGGCTGCCCTGGCCGAAAAAGACCGGTACGCGGCGCTTGAAGGCAGGGCTGGTGAAAAAGCTCTCATCCCACAGCGAGCCGAGCAGCAGCAGCCCATTGATGCGGCCGCCTGTGTCCTTGCGCGCGGCCAGCTTCCAGCAGAGCGCGCCGCCCATCGAGCCGCAGGCGACGAAGATCTTCGCGCCGGGCGACTGTTCGGCGTAGTGACCGATCAGGGCAGCGACCTGCGCCGCTCCCGTATCGGCGAAATCGGGAAAGTCCGGGCTGAGATAGAGGCCGCCATTGCCGGCCATCAGGTTTTTGAGCCGGTTGAAATTGCCGCCGAAGGTGAAGTCGTCGACGCCCTGCTTGCGGCTGCCGCCCTGCCCGTGCAGGTAAAGCACGATGATGCCGGCGCCCTCGGTCTTGCCGACGGCGACATGCCTGACATCGCCGGCATCGGTTTTCAGCAACAGGTCCTGCTGCACCTTGCGAACGCTGGTGTCGGTGTATTGGGCGTTCACCCGGCGCTCGGGCACCTGGTCACGCTGGTTGATATCGCGCAGCTCGCGGTAATCGAGGACCGTGTAGGCGCCGTTGCTGTCGGACGACAGCGTGGCCGGATAGGCGAAGAGATCGTCCTTGAAAGGTTTTAACGTGAGCGTCTGACCTTCAGCGACCGACGACACCAGTGTTGCCGCGGTTGCAAGGACGTAGAAATATCTGAGAAAGTGAAAAGTCATCCCTCAGGCATGCGTAATTCGGCTTGGGTTTGTCAATCCTGCAGCACGCCGCCTGCGTCTTCCAGCGCCTCGCGCGTGTCGACATCGACAGACGCCGCCGCGCCGATCTCGACGTCGATGACATCGAACCCTTCGGCCTCGACGAGATGGCGGGCGCCGGTGTCGCCTTCCAGATGGGCGATCGCCGGAAACAGCGAACGCGGCAACAGCACCGGGTTGCCGCGCGTGCCGTCATGCGAGGCGCGGACCACCGCATTGCCGCCGGCCTTGCGGAAGGTATCGATCAACCTGTCGAGGTCGTCGGACGTGATGTCAGGCATGTCGCCGAGAACGATCATCACGCCGGCGCAACCTTCCGGCAGATAGGCAATGCCGGCTTTCAGCGAGGTGGACAGGCCCTCGGCAAAGTCGGGATTGTCGGCGAAGGTCACGTCGAGGCCCGCCAGCGCCGCACGCACCCGCTCGCGCTGGTGGCCGGTGACGACAATCGTGCCCGATGCCTTCGAGCCGAGCGCCCGCTCGGCGGTGCGGCGCACCAACGGCTTGCCGTCGAACAGCGCCAGCAGCTTGTTCGGCCCGCCCATGCGGCTCGACCGTCCCGCCGCCAGAAGCACGATGCCAACCTTGAGCTGGCTTTTGACCGGCAGCGGTTCGCGCGGCTGCGGCCGTGTCGGGATTTCCATCAGCAGCCCGCCGACCCCCATGCCGGCAATATCCCTGGCGGTCACGTCGAGGCCGGCGATCAGCCTGTCGAGCACCCAGTCGAAGCCGTTCTCCTTCGGGCTGCGGGCGCAACCCGGCGCACCGATGACGCGCTTGCCGTTGAGTGTACCCAGCACCAGCAGATTGCCGGGATCGACCGGCATGCCCGCGCGGACGACGGTACCGCCCGCCTTCTCGATCGCCGCCGGAACGACATCGGCGAAATCGCTCATCGCCGAGGCGCCGAAGATCACCACCATGTCATTGTCGCGCGCCAGGGAGACCGCGGCTTCCGCCACCGGCGCGATCTCATGCGGCGTGCGGCGCTCCGCCGTCAGCCTGCCGCCCGTACGCGCCAGCCGCGCTTCGGTGACGCGCAGCGTCTTGTCGAGCACGGAAGGCTTGATACCGGGCAGAACCGTCTGGATGACGCCGACACGCACGGGCCGGTAGGCATTGACGGCAAAGATCTCGCCACCGGCGCAGATTTTCGTCGCGGCGTCGACCAACGCCGAACTGACCGCGAAGGGAATGATCTTCACCGTCGCGACCATCTGGCCCTTCTCGACCGGTGCATGCTGCGCCAGTGTGGCGATGGTGATGGCCGGATCGATGGCATTGATGGCATCGATCATGGCGGCATCGACCGTGAAGATGCCCGACGCTTTGGCATGGAGATTGACCCGCCCGGTCGCGGCCGACCTGGCCTCGATGCCGCGAAAGGTCATGCTTTCGGCTATTCGTTGAGCGGCGGCATCCTCGCCGAGGTCGTCGGCGGCCAGTACGGCTGCAACGACCTGCGAAATGCCGGCGGCCCGCAGCAGCGCCACATCTTCGGCGCTCAGCCTGTGTGCCTTGCGAAAGCGGCATTCGCCGGCGGTGGTGGCGTGCGCCAGCACCGCGCCTTCCGCCGTCTCAATCGGGATCGGGCCGAATTTCACGCCGCCGCGCCTTTTGCGTCCAGCCCGCGCGAACGGAAGGCGAGGATCGCTTGCGCCAACACCGCAACGGCGATCTCGGCCGGGCTGGCAGCACCAATATCGAGCCCGATCGGCGCATGGATACGGGCGATCTGGTCAGCGGTTGCGCCCAGCGCCAGCAGGCGTTCGACCCGCTTGGCGTGCGTCTTGCGGCTGCCCAGTGCGCCGACATAGAAGCAGTTGGCATCGAGCGCGGCTTTCAGAGCGAAATCATCGACCTTCGGGTCATGGGTGACAGCGACAAGTGCGGTGTAGCTGTCGAGCGGCTGGCGCTTCAGCACATCCTCCGGCCATTCGGCATGAAGCGCCACGTCAGGGAAGCGGTCCGGCGTGGCGAAGGCGGTGCGGGGATCGATGATCTCCACGGGGTAGCCGGCAATCCTGGCCATCGGCGCCAGCGCCTGGCTGATGTGTACGGCACCGATCACCACGAGGCGCGGCTGCGGCAGATGCGCATTGAGAAAGAAAGTCCGCCCCTCTGCTTCGACCGAACCGGAATTGCCGGTGCGGAACGCCTTGGCAATCGCGGCGCCGAGATCGCCGGCGACCGGATCGCCCTCGCGCACGATCCGGTCGCGACCATCACCGAGATCGGTGACAAGGATCGCCGCACGGCGGGCACGGCGTTCGGCGTTGAGCGTTTTCAGCGCGTAGGGATCCATTCGAGATCAGCCCAGCCTTTCCACGTACACCTTGATGCGGCCACCACAGGACAGGCCGACCTGCCAGGCGGTTTCGTCGGCGACACCGAACTCCAGCATCCTGGCCTTGCCGCTGTCGATGACGTCGATGGCCTCGGTGACAACAGCGCCTTCGACGCAGCCGCCCGAAACGGAGCCGTGGAAATTGCCGTCCGCGTCGATGACCAGATGGCTGCCTACAGGCCGGGGCGCCGAACCCCAGGTCTCGACCACTGTCGCGATGGCCACGTCCTTGCCGTCCTTCATCCAGCCTTCCGCGATGATCAGCGGATCGCGGGCCTCATCCAGATAAATGCTGTTTTCCATGACCGTTTCTCTAGGAGTCTGTTTTTCTCGAGGATCCGTTTTCGGATTGGAAAGATATGGTTATGCGGCGTGCCTCGCGCCAGCGTCCAGCCATCGGCGCGGATCGACGGATTGTATCGATTTCTTGTCCAGCGACGCGCAGAGATCGGCGAGCGCATCGAGATTGTGCACCGAGCGGAACTCGTCGACATGCGGCAGCATCGCCTTGACGCCACGGGCGCGCGCCTGGAAACCGTCGAAGCGCAGCAATGGGTTCAGCCAGATCAACCGCCGGCAGGATTTGTGCAAGCGCTCCATTTCCTCCGACAGGCCGCCGACATCGTCACGCTCCAACCCGTCGGTGATCAGAAGCACGACCGCGCCCTGCCCCAGCACGCGCCGCGACCATATCAGGTTGAACTCGGCCAGTGTGTCGCCGATGCGGGTGCCGCCCGACCAGTCCTTGACCGCCGCCGAACAGTCGGCAAGTGCGGCATCCGGGTCGCGATGGCGCATCTGCCGGGTCAGGTTGGTCAGCCTTGTGCCGAAGACGAACGTGTGCACGCGCCGGCGTTTTTCCGTGAGCGCGTGCAGGAAATGCAGGAAAATGCGCGTGTATTGGCTCATCGAGCCGGAAATGTCGGCCAGCACCACCAGCGGCGGATGAACTTCGCGCGGTGAGCGGAATTTTGGCAGGATCAGTTCGCCGCCGGTGCGCGCGGCCGAACGCATCATGGCGCGCGGATCGATGCGGCGGCCATGCGCGTCGGCCTTGAAGCGCCGCGTCCGCACCATGTCGAAAGGCAGCCGCAGTTGCGCGATCGCCTTTTTCGCGTCGGCCATTTCGGCGGCGTTCATCTGGGCAAAATCCTTGGCCCGCAGCACCTCGTTGCCGGAGAAGGTGAAGCGGGCGTCGACCTCGATCTCGGGGATTTCTTGGCGCGGCTGGTTCTTCTGGTGGCCCTCGAACATCGCCTGGCTGACGCGGTTCTCGGCAGGACGGGGCTTCTGCTTTTCCCTGGTGTCGGGCGCCACCGGCGAAAACATCGCCAGCATCTTTTCGATCAGCTCGCGCGACTTCCAGTACAGCCGGAACGCTTCGTCGAAAATGGCGTGATCCTCATGCCTGGACACCAGCACGGCGTGCAGCGTCCAGTAGAAATCGTCGCGCGACCCTATGCCGGCGACCAGCACCGCCTCGATGGCATCCTTGACCGAGGCCGGCCCGACCCGCATGCCGGCCTTGCGCAAGGTGCGGGCGAAATAGACGATGTTGTCGGCGATCCGCCCATCCGCCGTCGCTTCTTTCGGTTCGGGGCGCGGCATCGCCTACTCCGCCGCCGAAAGCTCGGCCTTCACCTCGTTGAGGATGCGCCGGCCTTCGCCCTGTTCGATGCGGGCAATGTCGTCCTGGTATTTCAACAGCACGCCGATCGTGTCGGATACGGTTTCTGGATCGAGCGCCACCTTGTCGAGCTCGGTCAGCGCGCCGGCCCAGTCGATGGTTTCCGCGACGCCCGGCACCTTGAACAGCTCGATCTGACGCAGCTTCTGGATGAAGGAGACCACTTCGGCCGAAAGCCGCTGATTGGCCTGCGGCACCTTGCGGCGCACGATTTCCAGCTCGCGCTCGGCGTTGGGATAGTCGACCCAGTGATAGAGGCAACGCCGCTTCAGCGCATCGTGGATCTCGCGGGTGCGGTTGGTGGTGATGATGACGATCGGCGGTTCTTCCGCCTTGATGGTGCCGAGTTCGGGCACCGTCACCTGGAAATCGGACAGGATTTCGAGCAGGAAGGCTTCGAAGGCCTCGTCGGTACGGTCGAGCTCGTCGATCAGGAAGACTGGAGCAGCGCCCGTCTTGCCGGTCAGCGCATCGAGCACCGGGCGGCGAATCAGGTATTTTTCGGAGAAGACATTGCGCTCCATGGCGGAGCGCTCGACTTTGCCGGCCGCCTCCTCCATGCGGATCTCGATCATCTGCGCGGCGTAGTTCCACTCATAGACCGCGGAAGAAACGTCGAGGCCTTCATAGCATTGCAGGCGGATGAGCCGGCGGCCAAGCGCCTGCGCCAGCACCTTGGCGATCTCGGTCTTGCCGACGCCGGCCTCGCCCTCGAGGAACAGCGGCCGCTTCATGCGCAACGACAGGAACAGCACGGTCGCCAGCGACCGGTCCGCCACATAGTCCGCGCCGGTCAGGAGATCGAGCGTCTCGTCGATCGTCCGCGGCGCGGCGCGCGGTTTCAGCTCGGTCATTCTTTCTCCGTGAACGCCGCCGCTCCGCTTTCCAGGACGTGGTAGCTGCGGGCGTGGTAGATCAGCGGCCGCAAATTATCGCCCATCCGCAGGCCTGTCACCTTGCCGAAAAGCACACGATGGGTGGCCAGGTCCTTGGTGTCGATCAATTCGCAGTCGAACACGGCGAGCGCGCCCTTCAGCGTCGGCGCGCCGGTGGAGATCACGTCCCATTCGCCGAGCGCGAAACGCTCCTCGACCGGCAAGCCGGTGATGCCGGAAAAGCCGACCGACAGCGGCTCCTGGTGCGAAGCCAGCGTGTTCAAGGCAAATTTGCCGTTTTTCACGAACGGCTCGTTCTTCAGATTTTCACGGTTGAGGCAGACCAGAATGGTCGGCGGGGTGTCCGATACCGAACAGGCGGCGATCACCGTTGCGCCGCGCTTGCCCGCCGGCCCGTCGGTGGTGACCACATGGACGTGGCCGGCAAAGTGGCTCATCGCGTCGCGATAGGCCTGCGGCCCAATGTCGTTCTTCTTCAGCACCGGAAATTTTCCATGGTCAGGATCCTACCGACATATATGGCCAGACATAGCCCGCCACAAGCGAAGTGCCTGAGCCATATCCCGAAATTCGCGTGTTGCACCAAGGCCGGGCAGCCTTTAGGTCTTGGCGGCAATAGTGCCAGGACCTTAGAACCGGCACGGAGGACTTCATCGCTCGAATGCGACCCAGGACAAGAACAATAGCGGCGCTGTTCTGGCTGTTCATGGCCAGCGCCGCCAGCGCCCAGACGCTGCTGGTCGGCGTCGCCGCGCCCCTGTCGGGACCATCGGCCATTCTCGGCAAGCAGATCGAGGCCGGCACCGGTCTGGCGGCCGAAGCGAACGGCATCGCACTCAAGACCGTAGATGACGCCTGCACCGCCGACGGCGGCGCTGCGGCGGCCAGGGAATTCGTCGCGGCCAAGGTCAATATCGTGGTCGGCTTTCTCTGCACCGAGGCGATCGAGGCAGCGATGCCGATCCTGAAGGACGCCAACATTCCGGTCATAACCGTTGGCGTGCGAACCGAAAGCCTGACCGACCGCCGCGCCAAGACCGGCTGGCCGGTCTATCGCCTCGGGCCGCGCGGCGACGATGAGCGCAACACTGTCGCCTCTGCCCTCACCCATCTGTGGCAGAACGAGCTGTTCGCCATCATCGACGACGGCACCATCTATGGCCGTGAAATCGCCGAAACGTTGCGGGCTGCGGCCGAGCAGGCGGCGCTGAAACCGGTATTCACAGACACGTTCCGGCCACAGCTCGACAATCAGATCGGCATGATCGGTCGGCTGAAGAAGGCCGGCGCCACGCATGTTTTTGCCGGCGGCGACGGCGACGACATCGCTATCATGGGCCGCGATGCCGCACAGCTCCAGGCCGGTATCGTCTTTGCCGGCGGCGAAAATCTCCGCACACCGCCGGGCGATGTGCCTTATGCCGTGGGCACACTGATGATCGCACCGCCGGAATGGGCCGATGTCGCCGACCCCAAAGTTCTGGCAGCCTTCGCCACGCAGAAGATCGTGCCTGACGGCTATACGCTGCCGGCCTTTGCGGCGGTCGAAATCGCCAAGGCGGCGGCAGGCTTGTCTGAAAGCTCGGGCAAGCCGCTGGCTGAAGCCCTGACCGAACAGGATTTCACCACTGCGATCGGGCCGATCCGCTTTGATGCGAAAGGCGATCTCAGCCAGAGCCCCTATCGCGTCTTCCGCTTCGACGGCACACGCTTTGCGCCCTTGGAAAGCAACTGATGTTTCGCACCGGCCCGCGCAACCTGATCACCGACGTTGCCGGCCTGCGCGTCGGCAATGCGTCGGATGCCAGGCTGAAATCAGGCGTCACGACGATCCTTTGCGATGGGCCGACGGTGGCGGGCGTCCAGATCCTGGGCGGTGCGCCGGGCACCCGCGAGACCGATCTGCTCGAGCCGCACAATTCGGTCGAGGTGGTGCACGCCGTGGTGCTTTCCGGCGGTTCGGCTTTCGGCCTCGACGCGGCATCCGGGGTGCAGGCGGCGTTGCGCGAACGCGGCATCGGCCTGGAGGTCGGTGGTTTTCGCGTGCCGATCGTGCCATCGGCGATCCTGTTCGACCTGCGCAATGGCGGCGACAAGGATTGGGGCCGTTATCCACCCTACCGTGAGTTTGGCTATGAAGCAGTGCAAACCGCCACCGTCGATTTCCAACTCGGCACGATCGGTGCCGGCACCGGTGCATTGACCTCAGGGCTGAAGGGCGGTCTCGGCTCCGCCTCGACGCTGCTGGACAGTGGCATCACCATCGGTGCGCTGGCCGCCGTCAATCCGACCGGTTCGGTAACCGTTAGCCGAACCCGCCATTTCTGGGCGGCGCCGTTCGAAATCGGCGACGAATTCGGCGGGCTTGGCTATCCCTCGCCTATGCCGGACGACGCCAAGCAGATTCTTTTGAAATATCGCGACAAGCATTTTGGCAGGCAGATGGAGACCGGCGGCAACACCACCATCGCCGTCATTGCCACCGATGCGGTTCTCACCAAGGCTGCCGCCAAGCGCCTGGCGATATCGGCGCATGACGGGTTCGTGCGCGCCATCTGGCCGACACACACGCCGGCCGACGGCGACCTTGTGTTCGCGCTGGCGACAGGCACGAGCGGCATCGAACTTTCCGCCGACGCGGCAATCGACCTTTACGCCGCTGCCGGTGCCACGATGGCGCGTGCCATCAGCCGCGGCGTCTATGCAGCAACGCCTGCCGAAAACGATCTGTTTCCGGTCTGGTCGTCACGCTTGGGGTGACGCGAAGGGTTGATCAGACCGGGTCGGACTTTTCTTCCTCGAACGTCACCGCGACATCGGAATTCGCCGACAGCCAGACCTTTTTGCCATCGACCTCGGCAATCAGGCTCAGGGGAATGTAATGATGATGGCCCTTGTGAGCCCCCTCGCCGCTGTCGGCCTTGGTCAGCTTGATGCGCTGGCCGTCGACCTTGTCGACGGTGCCGACATGCACGCCATCGGCGCCGACGACTTCCATATGCTCACGAATTTTGCTGGTGTCGGTCATGGTGGTTCTCCATTGGGACTGCCGACATTAACAAATGACGGGCCGATTGGATGCATCGGCTTTTGCACTGCACGACGTTTTGATTTCGTCGTGCTAGGGGATTGAAACGATCACGGGGGTGAAGACCGATGCGAATGCTCTTTCTGTTTGCTGTTGGCTTGCTTGCACAGTTTGCGACCTCGATCGCCGCACGTGCCGGCGATGTCGCCGAGCTTGAAATCCTCGGCTTCACCAAGGACGGCGGCGTCTTCGCTTTCGAGGAATATGGCGTGCAGGATGGATCGGGCTTTCCCTATGCCAACCGCTACTACATCGACACCAGCACCGACAGCTTCCTCAAGGGCACGCCGATCCGGGTCCGGCTCGAGGACGAGAATGCCAAACTGGACGCGGCGCGCCTTCAGGCCCGGCAAAAAGGCGAAGCCATTGTCAGCCAGGCCGAGCTGAGCGCCAACCGCGGCATCACTGCGGGTTTCAACCCAGTGACCGAGCTTTCGGCCGATCCGCACCGGATGGCGGTCAACCCGCGCCCGATCTTTTCGCCGGTAGACCCACCGCTCGAGTTCCGCCTCGATGAGGTCGGCATGAACAACACCGATGGTTGCGAGAGCCAGGGCGAGATCAATGGTTTCCGGCTGCTGCGCATAGAGGCGCAGGATGGCGGCACCACCAAGCTGCTGCACGAGGACAAGGCGATACCGAAAAGCCGGGGTTGCCCGAACGGCTATCGCATCGGCGCCGTGCAGACCTTTTCAATCGACAGTCTGAGCACCTATGCGGTGCTGATCGCGGTGCGCCAATACGGCTTCGAGGGGCCGGACTTTCGCTGGATCGCGGTGACCGGCCGGCTGTGACACCGCTTGTTCAACCCGCCAGGCGCGATCGTGCGCTGAACCGCCTTCGCCACGCGATACCGACGCCGCGCACGGCGTTTTTCGGCGCCTTGTTGTGGGCGGTGACGATGGGCGCCAGTGCGCTCGTCACCCTGTTTTTGGACGACTGGGAGACACCGGCGAAAATCCGCATTGTCACCTTGCTGTTCGCAGTGGGAGCTGCGCTGGCCTTTCCGATTGGCCTGTTTGCGGCGCGGCTGGTGTCGCAGGGAAGGCGCTGGGAAGTCGCCTTCGCGGCGGCGTTCGTGTGCCTCGCCGCGGCGACGATCGGCCTGACCGGCGGGCTGTTTGCCTTGCAGTACCGCTCCTACTATGCCGAGTGGCATGCACCTGCTTTCACCCACACCTGGGCCCTCCAGTTCGTCTTCACGACGTTGATTGCGCTCTATCAGTTCGTCGTGCTGGGCATCCGGCTTTATTTTCCGCTGGGTTTCGTCGCGTTGTTTGCCGCGGGCGTCTGGTTTGCGCGCCAGCAGCGTTGAGCATTTTGCCCGCCTCTGTTAGGACGCGGGCAAACTTCTCGATACGTCAGGACTGACCGATGATCCCTCGCTATTCCCGGCCGGAAATGGTCGCCATCTGGTCGCCCGAAACCCGGTTCCGCATCTGGTTCGAGATCGAAGCCTATGCGTGCGATGCATTGGCCGAACTCGGCGTCATCCCCAGGGAAGCGGCAAAAACCATCTGGGAAAAGGGCAGTGCGGCAAAATTCGATGTCGAGGCGATCGACGAGATCGAGCGCGTCACCAAGCATGACGTCATTGCCTTCCTCACTCATCTTGCCGAATTCGTCGGGCCGGATGCGCGCTTCATCCACCAGGGCATGACGTCTTCCGACGTTCTCGACACCTGCTTTGCCGTGCAGCTTACCCGCGCCAGCGACATCCTGCTCGCCGACATCGACGGCCTCCTTGCAGCACTGAAGCGCCGTGCCTTCGAGCACAAGGACACCGTCACCATCGGCCGCAGCCACGGCATCCATGCCGAGCCGACGACCTTCGGCGTCAAGCTGGCGCAGGCCTATGCCGAGTTCTCGCGGTGCCGCGAGCGCCTGGTGCATGCGCGCGAAGACATCGCCACCTGCGCGATTTCGGGCGCGGTCGGCACCTTCGCCAACATCGACCCCTATGTCGAGGAACATGTGGCGGCGAAGCTCGGCCTGAAACCCGAGCCGGTGTCGACGCAAGTGATCCCGCGCGACCGCCACGCCATGTTCTTCGCCACGCTGGGCGTCATCGCCTCGTCGGTCGAGCGGCTGTCGATCGAGATCCGGCATTTGCAGCGCACCGAAGTGCTGGAAGCGGAAGAGTATTTTTCACCGGGCCAGAAGGGTTCGTCGGCCATGCCGCACAAGCGCAACCCGGTGCTGACCGAAAACCTCACCGGCCTTGCCCGCATGGTGCGCTCCATGGCGCTGCCGGCGATGGAGAATGTGGCGCTGTGGCACGAGCGCGACATCTCGCACTCCTCGGTCGAGCGCATGATCGGGCCGGACGCCACGGTGACGCTCGATTTCGCGCTGTCACGGCTGACCGGCGTCATCGACAAGCTGCTCGTCTATCCCGAGAACATGCTGAAGAACATGAACAAGTTCCGCGGTCTCGTGCATTCGCAGCGCGTCATGCTGGCGCTGACGCAGGCCGGCCTGTCGCGTGAAGACTCCTACCGGCTGGTGCAGCGCAACGCCATGAAAGTTTGGGAGCAAGGCGCTGATTTTCTTGAAGAACTTTTGGCCGACAAGGAAGTGATCGCAGCGCTGCCGGAAGCCGAAATCCGCGAGAAATTCGACCTGGGCTATCACACCAAGCATGTCGACACGATCTTCAAGCGGGTGTTCGGGGAGGCCTGAGACACGTCCGGAATAAAAAGAGGTCCGCAGGCCATAGCCGGCGGACCTCTTTTTTGTTTGATGTTCCGGAGGCCGGTCAGGCCTTGCCGGGAACAGCCCTGATCACCGTGCCCCAGGGATCTTCACGGGTTACCGGGCTCGTCACATTGTCCGAACGCATTTCGACCCAGGCCAGACCAGACCGGGTGGAATCGCGGCGGCCGGCGCCCGAACTCTGCCAGGCGTTGGCGCCGATGTGATGGTGATAGCCGCCCGACGACAGGAACACCGCCTGGCCACCATATTTGGCCACCGTGTCGAAGCCGAATTCCTGGTTCCACCAGGCTTCGGCGTCTTCCGGCTTGCCTACGCGCAGGTGGACATGGCCGACAATGCTGTTTTCCGGCGCGCCCTGCCAGCCGGCATCACCTGCCGGTACTTCGGCAACGACGGACGGGATGTTCAGCCGCTCCGTCGCCATGGCTATCTTGTCGCCATTCCACTTCCAGTCCTTGGGGAGGCGATCTGCATAGATCTCGATGCCGTTGCCTTCGGGATCGGTCAGGTACAGCGCTTCGCTGACCAGATGGTCGGAAGCGCCCTCGATAGTAATCTTGTCTGATATGGCGTGGTTGATCCAGCGGCCGAGATCGGCGCGGCTGGGCAGCAGGAAGGCTGTATGGAAGAGGCCGGCGCTACGCGGATCATCCGGCTTGGCCGAAGGATCGGCCTCGATGACCAGCAGCGGACGGTTGGCGGCGCCCAGCGTGATCGCACCATCGGCGCGACTCAACTCCTGCAGACCAACAACTTTGCGATAATATGCGGCAAGACTTTCGGCGTCGCGTGCCTTCAACCCGACGCGGGCAACGCTGACCGGGGTGGTGGCGGCAAAAGGCAGTTCACTCATCAGATGCTCCGTTCGACCGGCTTGCGATGAAACTCCCAGGGCGAGAAGCCCCGCGCCGCCAATCATTGTACGTCGTGTCAGTTCCAAAGTCAGGGTTCCCGCACACGGCTGTTTCTTTTCCTGACCACAGATCGTCCATCGGCATCGTTCACACAAGACGCGAAGAAGCGAACATCGTGTTCACTATTGTGATCAAGAGCGCTGTTCGTGCCCGTTGCACGAAGCGGCGCTGCTCGCTATCTCAGCGTCATGAAGGTTAGAGACGCAGATATTCTCGTCGTGCCGGGTTACACCAATTCCGGCCCCGATCATTGGCAGAGCCGATGGCAGTCGAAGCTGTCGACGGCGCGCCGCGTCGAGCAAACGGAATGGTCGAAGCCGGTGCGTGAGGACTGGACGGCGAGCGTGGCCAAGGCCGTCAACGAGGCCGAGAAACCGGTCGTCCTGGTCGCGCACTCGCTTGGTGTCGCCGCGGCGGTGCAAGCCATTGCGCAGTTCAGGAAGCCGGTTGCCGGGGCCTTCTTCGTGGCGCCGCCCGATGTCGCCAATCCCAAGGTCAAGCCGAGGCATCTGATGACCTTCGGTCCCTACCCGCGCGAGCCGCTGCCTTTTCCATCCATCGTCATCGCCAGCCGCAACGACCCGTTCTGCGCCTTCGATGTCGCCGAGGACATTGCCGGGGCGTGGGGCTCACTGTTCATCGATGCCGGCGAGACCGGTCACCTCAACGCGGATTCGGGCTTCGGGCCGTGGCCCGAAGGTTCGATGACCTTCGCCAAATTCCTGACGGATCTGAAGGCCTGAGCGTCTTCAGGAGTCGATCGAATCCCTGACGCTCTTGATCAGGGTTTTTGCGCCGAGCCCGATCAGCGCGTGTTCCGAGCCCATGGCCAGCAGGCGGTAGCCCATCGACACGACACGGCCGGCAATTGCCGGCTCGACGACATAGATCGCGGCGTGCTTTCCGGCCTTGCGGGTGCGCTCGGCGACCGAAGCCACCGTCTCCATCATGCTTTCCAGCGTCGAATTGATCGTGGCGCCATTGCTCCAGGCGATCGAGAAATCCGATGGTCCGAGGAAGATGCCGTCGATGCCCGGCGTGTCGAGGATGCCATCGAGCGCATCAAGGGCCGCCCGCGTCTCGACCATGGCGAAAGCCATGGTGCGCTGGTTGGAGTCGCGCAGCCAGTCGGCCTGGTCGCCCTTGCCGTGGCGCGGAAAAGCGTAGGTCGGCCCCCAGGAGCGCTCGCCGAGCGGCGGATATTTCATCGCGGCTGCGAACAGTTTTGCGTCGGCAACCGAGTTCACCATCGGCGCAATGACAGCCTCGGCGCCGAAGTCGAGCGCGCGGCTCGCCATGTCGAAACGGCCGACAGGAATGCGCACCAGCGCCGGCTTGCCGGCAGCGAGCACCGGCACCAGGCCACGCAGCACGCTGTCCTCGTGATGACCGCCATGCTGCATGTCGAGCGTAACGGCGTCGAAACCCTGCTTGGCGACGATTTCGACGGTCAAGGCATCCGGCACACCGGACCATGCGGTGAACAGCGTTTCATCGGCCGCAAGGCGGGACTTCAGGGACATGGACTCTTTCCTCGTTAACATCAGCAGTTTCAGCCGGAAACCGCGGCAAAGGCAAAGAAAAACCGCCCGGATAGGCCGGGCGGTCGATTGGTCCAGTCATTCTTTGTCTGTCGCAGGTTCTCTGTCGCAAAAACCGTGGGACACTTTTGCGGAACCGGCTTTGGCCCGGATCAGGTGTTCTTGATCTGCTCGATCGCCTGCGCCATCAACTCGTCCATGGTACGACGGATCTGATGGTCCGACTGGTCGACGCCGGCCGCATCGAAATCCTTGCGGATCTTGCGGAACACGTCGTGGTCGCCGGCTTCCTCGATGTCGGAAACAACCACTTCCTTGGCATAGGCGTCGGCGTCGGCGCCCGACTTTCCGAGCTTTTCGGCGGCCCACAGGCCGAGCGCCTTGTTGCGGCGCGCCGAGGCCTTGAACCGAAGTTCCTCGTCGAAAGCAAATTTGCGCTCGAAGCCCTCTTCGCGGTCTTTCATGCTGCTCATGGCGTCCCTCCGGGTCAAATTCGATTCGTTGGCAGTGAATATGTGTGTTGCCAAAGCACAAACCAAAAGGTCGCGGGCCGGTCAATACGCTTCATCGCATGCTGCGCTGCGGCATTTCAGTCCCGAAAGCGGTTGATTGGAAGGATTTGCCGATTGAGCAAACGATGTGATTGGGATAGACCCGGCATTGAACCCCACCGTAGCCGCACTATTTCAGGCAGACGGACAGAAAATGGTCTGATACCGCCTGTCCGAAACCCCAGAGAAAAATCAGATGAAAAATCGCCGCCGCATTTATGAAGGCAAGGCCAAGATCCTCTATGAGGGACCCGAACCGGGCACGCTTATCCAGTTCTTCAAGGATGATGCAACCGCGTTCAATAAGAAGAAACACGAGGTCATCGACGGCAAGGGCGTCCTCAACAACCGCATTTCCGAGTACATTTTCAACCATCTCAACCGCATGGGCATTCCGACCCACTTCATCCGCCGGCTGAACATGCGCGAGCAGCTGATCAAGGAAGTCGAGATCATTCCGCTCGAAGTGGTGGTGCGCAATGTCGCAGCCGGTTCGCTGTCCAAGCGTCTCGGCATCGAGGAAGGCACGGTTCTGCCGCGCTCGATCATCGAATTCTACTACAAGGCCGATGCGCTCGACGATCCGATGGTGTCGGAAGAGCACATCACCGCATTCGGCTGGGCAAGCCCGCAGGAGATCGACGACGTGATGGCGTTGGCCATCCGTGTCAACGACTTCCTCTCCGGCCTGTTCATGGGCGTCGGCATCCAGCTCGTCGACTTCAAGATCGAATGCGGCCGCCTGTTCGAGGGCGACATGATGCGCATCGTCGTCGCTGACGAGATTTCGCCGGACTCCTGCCGCCTGTGGGACGTGGCGACGCAGGACAAGCTCGACAAGGACCGTTTCCGCCGCGACATGGGCGGCCTTGTCGAAGCCTACCAGGAAGTTGCCCGCCGCCTCGGCATCATGAACGAGAACGAGCCGCCGCGCCCGACCGGCCCTGTGCTTGTCGCCTCGACCGAAGGCATCAAAGGCAAGCCGCACTGATAGCGGCTTGCAACCCGATAGTCAGAACAGGAGCATGTCCAGCGTGATCAAGGCCCGCATTACCGTCACCCTCAAGAACGGCGTGCTCGACCCGCAAGGCAAGGCGATAGAACACGCATTGTCCGGCCTGGGCTTCGGCGGCGTCGGCGCGGTACGGCAGGGCAAGGTATTCGACATCGAGCTGGCGGAAAGCGACAAGGCCAAGGCCGAAGCGGACCTCAAGGCCATGTGCGACAAGCTGCTGGCGAACACGGTGATCGAGAATTATAGTGTGACGCTGGGGTGACGTCGACAGCGCCCGCCAGCTGGCGGGCGATAATCCCGTCTAGATCGGGCGTGGACTGCGCGGCCTGCGAATCCACAAATAATAGATCGCGACGGCGCCAGCGATAATCGCGAGCAGTTTGTAGAACATTCGTTTGACATCACCGCCGTCGAAAACCTTGTCGATCCCTTCGGGACTGGCCGGATTTCGCAACACCTCGATCTCGGTGCCGACCGATGTGGGCATCTTCACATAATAATCTCCTGCCACGTCAAACGAATACTCGCCACCACCCGGAGCGCGATAGATGAGCCTTGCGGTGGGAATTTTCGTGATGCGCCAAGCACCCTCTCCCGGCGCCAAGGCCGGAGCAGCCCTCGCGGCATCTGAAGAGCAATCGGCGCGAGACCGCTCTACCCAGTCGCGCCTGACTTTCACTTCCAGCACACATTGCATGCCAGTCTCGACCACGTTCGCCTTTTGCCGCTCCCAAGTGAACGTGTGAATGAAGCGGAGGACGGCCGGCTTCATTGACCATGCGCCGGCGTAAAACAACGCCGCCGCCAGGGCAGTCATTGCAACCTTGACCGCGATTCGCCCGCTTGCCCTGCGTCGCTGAGCCCATTCCAGGGTTCGCAACTGTATTTCCCGGGTCCGAGGATCGTCAGAAAGCTGGCTCGGATCGCGCCCGTCGGCGATCGCGCGCTGCAGGCCCATCAACACCATTATGTTGAACCAACCCACAAGCGCGACCATCAGAAGGTGCCAATGCAACCGATGAAAGGTGGTGTGATGGCTAGCAATACAGGCGTTTGCGAAATCAATCCGAGACAAGCCGTGACGACCACCCGCGTTCCAGACACCGTCCCCCGAAACAAGCGGCAACAACAAGAATGCCGTAAGGCCCGCTCCAGTCAGAAAAAGCGCGCGGTAGGCGCGAAAGCGCCTCTTGTAGGTAAAGACATCAATCGCATCCGATATGATCATCCCTGCAGAAATGACGCCGAGGCCGACTGAAATGATCGTGGTCATGAGAAACAGGCGTGTGAACGAGACGGCACAGGCGCCGAGGCTCGTATGGAGGGAAAGCCACTTTGAAAAAAGCTCCCCCGTGGAAGGGCTGGCGTTCCACATCAGCATGAATGCGAACGCGCCGAGCGACGCCACGATCGTCGCCGACACCCACATGGAGCGTCGAATGTCCTCGCGTTCTTTGATCTTGCCGTTGTCCACCGGAGTCTCAAGTCGTTTGCAGCCATCGTCCTTATGCTGCTGCAGACGTTAAAATCCCGGATTCATACTGTATAAAAATCTTCAGAGAGCGTCTCGGACACTTCGAAGGCGAGCCCAGACTTGATCAATAGTGAGAATCCCAGCCCATCATTGGACGTTTCGCAGCTACAGATCTTGATCGATGGCTTTGTTCCAGCGACTTCCGCGCGTTCACCGGAAAAGCCGCGTGATTTGAACGAGCGTGAAACTTTCCAAACGCAATCCCACGCCGGAAAGTGTTATCCTGCGCGCCGACTCGGCAGCCATGACCAGGAACGGGGCATTATTCTTCTCTCCGACAACCGTGTCTGGTTGACCAACCACGTTTCACCCCGGTATCTGGTTCAGATGCTCGAACGGGAACTGCCATGAAATCAGCCGTCGTCCTCCTGCCCGGCCTCAATCGCGACCGCGATATGATCGCGGCGCTGACCAAGATTTCCGGAACACCGCCGGTCACCGTCTGGCAGACTGACACCGAAATCCCCGATGTCGACCTGATCGCCATTCCGGGCGGCTTTTCCTTCGGCGACTATCTTCGCTGCGGCGCGATCGCGGCGCGCATGCCGGTCATGCGGGCGGTTGCCGAAAAGGCAGCCGCGGGCGTCACGGTCATCGGCGTCTGCAACGGTTTTCAGATCCTGGTCGAGGCCGGCTTGCTGCCGGGCGCATTGATGCGCAACACCTCGCTGAAATTCGTCTGCCGGCAGGTGAAACTCGAGATCACCAACGCCAACACCATGTTCACCCGCCGCTACCAGCCGGGCCAGATCATCCGCTCGCCGGTGGCGCATCATGACGGCAATTATTTCGCCGATGCCGACACACTTGCCCGCCTCGAAGGCGAAGGCCAGGTGGTGTTCCGCTATGCGGACGGCACCAACCCCAATGGCTCGATCAATGACATTGCCGGCATCGTCAACAGCCAGGGCAATGTGCTCGGCCTGATGCCGCACCCGGAAAACCTGATCGAAGCAGCCCATGGCGGCACGGACGGCCGTGGACTGTTCGAAAGTGTCCTCGGCATCGCTGCCTGACGTCATCGAAGCGAACAGCTTGAAAACAGCCGGACATTCCTGTCTCTTTATCAGGGCAAGTCCGATTCATTGGGGAGAGAGACGGTCATGAAACTCTATTCGCGGCCGTTGTCGCCCTACTCGTCGATCGTGCGGGCACTAGCCTACATCAAGGATGTACCGCTCAAGATCATCGCGCCGCCACCGGGTTTTCCGATCCCTGAAGCGTTTCGCGCCATCTCACCGATGAACCGGATTCCGGTGCTGATCACCGGGTCGGGCGAAACGATCGTCGAGTCGGTGGTCATCGCCGAATATCTCGAGGAACGGTTTCCGGAACCGGCGCTGCTGCCGCCCGACTCCAAGGACCGTGCGCTGGTGCGCATGTTCGCCCGTATCACCGATCTCGATGTGCTGACCCCGACGATGAAGCTTTTCGAGCTTCATTTCGTGCCGAAGCGAAACAATGCCGAGATCGACGCCCAATTCGCCCGCCTGCATCACGGGCTGGCGGCAATCGAGGCGCGCATGGCGCAAGGGCCTTTCGCGCTCGGTGACGACATCAGTTTCGCCGATGCATGGCTGACGCCGACGCGGTTCATTTTCAACAATTTCCGGGCCATGACAGGGCGCCACGACCTGCTCGACGCCTATCCCAAATTCGATGCCTATGAGCAGATCGCCTCGCAGCATCCGGCATTGTCGCGGGTGTGGGGCGAGATGACCGACGGTTCGAAGATCTTTCTGTCCGAACTTGAGATGGGTGCCGCTTGATCAGGAGCAAGACGATCGCGCTGGTTGCCGCGGCCGGTTTCGCCTTGGCATCCTGCCAATCGACGCCGAAGAGCACGCCAGTCCCGTCAGGCAAAAGTGCAGCGCTTCTGGCTATGGAACAAGTGGCGATAGCGGCCCACAAATGCTGGATCGCTAGCAAGGACCCGGCCTTCAAACAGTATCAGATGGCCAACGAACTGAATTCGTTCAGCGGCACACCGCGTTTCCTGCTGGTGCCGGCCAAGCACTATGGCGGCAAACCGCTGCTGGTCGTGCAGGCGCAAGGCAATTCAAGCCGCGTCGATGCGTTCGGTCCGTTGATGAACGACCCGCTCGGCGCCCGCATTGGCTCTGACATCGCCCGCTGGCAAGCCGGCAATCCGGCCTGCGCCGCGACGGCCTAGCCCATGGGCCGGTTCCTGCAGATTGCGGGTCTGGTCATCGGTCTGGCCGGGCTCGTCCTGCAGTTCTGCATCACCATTCCGGCGTCGATGGAAGCCGGCCGCAGCCTGCTTGGCTCCATCGTCTTCCTGCTCAGCTTCTTCACCATCCTGACCAACATCGGTGCAGTGCTGGTGTATACGTCGCTGCTGTCGCCCTCCGGCTATGCGTGGTTGCCCGCCTTCGCCGGGCCGCGGATGCGCGCTGGCGTCGCGGTTTCGATCGCGCTGGTCTTCACCATCTATGCCACGGTCCTTGCACAGCTTTGGCAACCGCAGGGACTGTTCCTGCTCTGCGACGTCCTGCTGCATTATGTGACGCCGGTGCTGTTCGTGCTGTGGTGGCTGATATCAGGCACTGACGGTCGGACGCGCTGGAGCGACATTTCCTGGTGGGTGCTCTATCCCATCGCCTATCTGATCTATGCGCTGGCGCGGGCGCCGTTTGCCGGCGAGGTGCCCTACCCCTTCCTCGACGTCGCCAAGAATGGCGCAGCCAGCGTCGCCATCTCGGCGCTGGCCATCACCGGACTTTTTCTCGTGCTGTGCGTGGTCGCCGTCCTTGCAGACCATGGCGTTGCACGCACCAGGGCTCCAAAACTCCGCTAGCTTCAGTCCCAGAACGGCCTGATGCCCTCGAGGTGGGCATCGCAGCGCGAAATGCCGATATCCTTGAGCTGGTCGTCGGTCATTTCCAGCAGCGCCAGCCGGCTGCGTCGGCGCTCCAGCAGGCTGTCGATCCATCTCGCCAGCGATCTGACCAGGCGCACCAGACGGCTGACAAAGCCGCGCCGGCCCGATGGGCGTGTCGATTGACCTGATAACGCGGCGCTCGAATGACGAATTGTCGCGATTGTATTCATTTTCTTTCTACCAGAATTCTAAATTGTACCCTTTTGGCACGCGATTGATATGTATTGACTCAGAATTCGACGCAATATAGAAAATTGTCACCATGACAAATTGGCTTCCAGATCTCACTGCCGGCTCCGGCCCGCTGTATCAGCGGCTGGCGGATTCCATCGAAACGGACATCGATCGGGGCGTGATCGATGCCGGCGCAAAGCTGCCACCGCAGCGCGACCTCGCCTACGACATCGGCACCACCGTCGGCACCGTCGGCCGGGCCTATCAATTGCTGCGCGAGCGCGGGCTGGTCAGCGGCGAAGTCGGGCGCGGAACCTATGTGCTCGGCCAGCGCGCCGATGGCGCAAAACCGGACTTCCTGGCTCCGGACGTCAGCGGCGAAGGCACACGCACTATCGATGCACCGCGCGGCGAGCTGCGTTTCGACAGCATGGCGGCGCCCGACGTCGGCCAGGGCGCTGATGTCTCCGATGTCCTGTCGCGCGTGGCGCAGGACCATCCACATGAGATTTCAAGCTACGTCAGGGATTTTCCCGACCGCTGGTACGAAGCCGGCGCCCGTTGGCTGTCGCGCAATTCGTTTCACCCAAATGCCGACGCCATTGTCCCGACGCTCGGCACCCATGCCGCGGTGATGGCAGCGATCGCCGCGCTGACCACGCCGGGCGACTATGTCGCCTTCGAGCACCTCACCTATTCACAGATTTCCCGCAGCGCCGGTCTGATCGGCCGGCGGACGGCCTTGGTGGCATCGGACGATGAAGGCATCGATCCCCAGGATTTCGAGCGCGTCTGCGCGCAAAAGCATCCCAAGATGATCTTCCTGATGCCGACGGTGCAGAATCCGACACTGGTGACCTTGTCGGCGGCGCGCCGCGAAGCAATCGCGCGCGTCGCACGCGAATACAATGTCGTTCTCATCGAGGACGATCTCTATGGCCACCTCACCGATGATCCGACGCCGTTGCTGGCCGAGTATGCCCCTGAACGCACCATTGTCGCCGGCGGCCTGTCGAAGTCGGTCGCGGCCGGTGTGCGCGGCGGCTGGCTCTCCTGCCCGCCCGCCTACCGCCACCGCATCCGTGTCGCCCACAAGATGATGACCGGCGGGATGCCCTTCCTGCTGGCGGAGGTGAATGCCCGCTTGGTGCTTTCCGGTCAGGCCGGCGATATCCGCAAGCGCAGCATCGCCGAAATCAGCGCCCGCATCGCGATCGTGCGCGAGACTTTGGCCGGCTTCGCGTTCAAGTCGCACGACAAGGTGCCCTTTGTCTGGCTGACTTTGCCCGACCCGTGGCTTTCCGGCACCTTCAAGAATGCTTGCCTCGAGCACGGCGTGCTGATCAATGACGAGGACCAGTTCAAGGCCGGTCGCTCCGAGCAGACTTTCCACGGCATCCGCTTCGGTATTTCACAGCCGAAACAACGCAAGGACATCGCTGAAGGCGTCGCGGTGATCCGGCGTCTGCTGGATGAAGGCCGCGCCGGCTACGACAGCTTCTCGTGAGCCAACTCGCGACTGACAGGCCCATTAATAAGCGTCGGTTTGGCGCAGAGCAGCCCCTCCATGGCTCTCAGATCAGCCCTCTGCCTTGAAGTTCTTGGCTTCCTTCTCGGCGTTGTCTTTCCCGTGCTTCTCAGCCAGCTCCTTGGCCTGCCCAGGTGAAACGTCGGTGGTCTCCGCGATATGCATAGCCTCCTTGTCCGAGAGGCGATTGTCTTTCTTGCCCTGCTTGGTGGCCATGGTCCAAATCTCCCGATTGGTTGGAGACTTAACGGCCGGAATGTCATCCCGTTCCCCAATGGCGGTGCAGAAGCCTTCACAAACAGACAACAACGTTCCCCCACGACCCGCGATCTCGTCGCGCCCGTCGTCACCTTGTAGCTTTCCGTTGTTTTTCAGCATCCGATGGGGTGTATTGGCTCCCAAGCTTGCGATAAGACGGGACTCAAATCCCAACGCCCCGGATACAAATCGCCGCCCATGACCATTTCCAATTCCGTGCCGATCACCCCCGAGCTCATTGCCGCGCACGGGCTGAAGCCCGACGAGTATCAGCGCATTCTCGACCTTGTCGGGCGCGAGCCGAGCTTCACCGAACTCGGCATCTTCTCGGCGATGTGGAATGAGCACTGCTCCTACAAATCCTCGAAGAAGTGGTTGCGCACGCTGCCCACCACCGGCCCGCGCGTCATCCAGGGACCGGGCGAGAATGCCGGCGTGGTCGACATCGGCGATGGCGACTGCGTCGTCTTCAAGATGGAGAGCCACAACCACCCGTCCTACATCGAGCCCTACCAAGGTGCCGCGACCGGCGTCGGCGGCATCCTGCGCGACGTCTTCACCATGGGCGCGCGGCCGATCGCGGCGATGAATGCGTTGCGCTTTGGCGCGCCTGACCACCCCAAGACCAGGCATCTCGTTTCGGGCGTGGTCTCCGGTGTCGGCGGCTATGGCAACGCCTTCGGCGTGCCGACGGTCGGCGGCGAGGTCAATTTCGACGCCCGCTACAACGGCAACATCCTGGTCAACGCTTTTGCAGCGGGCCTGGCCAAGACCGACGCGATCTTCCTATCGGAAGCCAAGGGCGTCGGCCTGCCGGTCGTCTATCTCGGTGCCAAAACCGGCCGCGACGGCGTCGGCGGCGCCACAATGGCCTCGGCCGAATTCGACGACAAGATCGACGAGAAGCGCCCGACCGTTCAGGTCGGCGACCCCTTCACCGAAAAGTGCCTGCTGGAAGCCTGCCTCGAACTGATGGCCTCGGGCGCCGTCATCGCCATCCAGGACATGGGTGCTGCCGGCCTCACTTGCTCGGCGGTCGAAATGGGCGCTAAGGGCGACCTCGGCATCGAGCTCGATCTCGACAAGGTGCCGGTGCGCGAAGAGCGCATGAGCGCCTACGAAATGATGCTTTCGGAAAGCCAGGAGCGCATGCTGATGGTGCTGCGCCCGGAAAAAGAAAAGGAAGCCGAGGCGATCTTCCACAAATGGGGGCTCGACTTCGCCATCGTCGGCAAGACCACCGACGATCTGCGCTTCCGCGTGCTGCACCAGGGCGACGAGGTCGCCAACCTGCCGATCAAGGATCTCGGCGACAAGGCACCCGAGTATGACCGGCCGTGGGTCGAGCCGAAGAAGCCTGCGCCGCTGGCCGCCAATGACGTTCCGCAGGCCGATGTTGCCGATGCGCTGCTGAAGCTGCTCGGCGGCCCCGACCTGTCCTCGCGCCGTTGGGTCTGGGAACAGTATGACACGCTGATCCAGGGCAATTCGCTGCAGCTTCCAGGCGGCGATGCCGGTGTGGTCCGGGTCGAAGGCCATGCGACCAAGGCGCTCGCCTTCTCCTCCGATGTGACGCCGCGCTATTGCGAGGCTGACCCCTATGAGGGCGGCAAGCAGGCGGTGGCCGAATGCTGGCGCAACCTGACCGCCACCGGCGCTCTGCCGCTGGCGGCCACCGACAACCTCAATTTCGGCAATCCGGAACGGCCCGAGATCATGGGGCAGCTGGTTGGCGCGGTGAAAGGCATCGGCGATGCCTGCCGCGCTCTTGGCTTCCCGATCGTCTCCGGCAACGTCTCGCTCTACAACGAGACCAACGGCCAGGGCATTCTGCCGACACCGACCATCGGCGGCGTCGGCCTGATCGCCGACTGGTCGAAGATGGTGCGGACTGGCTTTGCGGCGCCAGGCCAGATGATCCTGCTGGTTGGCGCGCCCGCCTCCTGGGGAACGCATCTTGGCCAATCGGTCTATTTCAGGGACATCCACGGCCGCACGGATGGCCCGCCGCCGCCGGTCGACCTTGAGCATGAAAAACGCGTCGGCGACCACGTGCGTTCGCTGATCGCATCCGGCATCGTCACGGCGGCGCATGATGTTTCCGATGGCGGCATCGCCGTGGCTCTGGCCGAAATGGCGATGGCGTCAGGTATCGGCGCCACCGTTCCCGGGCTCGTCGGCACTGACCCGATCCCGGTCTGGTTCGGCGAGGACCAGGGTCGCTATTTGCTGACGCTGTCGATCGACCCGCATGGCGATGAATGGGACTCCATTCGCAAGCAGCAGAGCGAACTCGGCATCTTCGCGCCGTGGATCGGCTCAACCGGCGGCAGCGTGCTGAAGCTTGGCGAGGCGCGGTCAATCCCGGTCAGCGAATTGACCGGGGCCTACGAAGGCTGGTTCCCGCGCTTCATGGATCAGGCCAGTTGACCACACTGGCCGCCCGGGCGCTGCTTGCAGTCGTTTTCTGGCCGTCGCTGTTCTTCTTCTGGTTCCTCGGGCCGTTCGTCTTTTTCCTGCTGTCGACGACCTCGAGCGAGGTTTGCGCCCGGCTGGAAACGCGCGTGCAGTTTCTTGCCGCGGCCAACGGCGCCATCCCGATGCTGGCGCTGCAGAACCTCATCTACGCGGTCCCGATCGTCTGCCTGGTGCTGTGGGGCCGCCTCGCGCCGGATCCGGCACGGGCAAGGCATATCGTCACCTGCATCAAGCTTTTTGCCAGCGCGGCGGTCGTCGGGGCGTTGTGGGAGTACGGCTCGTCACTTGTCTGCGACGGTTACGGACAACCGTTCTTCTCGACCGCCTGGCAGATGACGAGTTATCTTCCCATCGTCAGCCTGGCTGTCAACGTTCCGCTCTATGTGCTGGCCTTCAGCCTTGGTCGCGCTTTCTCGACGCGCGAGGACGTTGCTGAGGATGAAGCAAGCCCACCGGCCTAGGTCCTCCCTGAGGTTCCCGGAACCGTCTTGCCCTTGGCGGGACAGAACGGCTTCAATCCGGACCGGAAAGGCTTTAGGCTCGCCCGACTCTCATCTTATGGCCGGCTACCGGCGCTCGAAACAGGATTTTGCCATGGCAATGGATGCCCACGACATCGAAAAACTGATCAAGGACGGCATTCCGGACGCCAAGGTGACGATTCGCGACCTCGCCGGCGACGGCGACCATTATGCGGCCGAGGTGGTGGCCGAGAGCTTTCGGGGAAAAAGCCGCGTCCAGCAGCACCAGATGGTCTACGACGCGCTGAAGGGCAATATGGGTGGGGTGCTGCACGCACTCGCCTTGCAGACCAGCGTTCCCGACTGACCCGCGCCGGAATATAGACCGCAACCTCACGAGTCGGTGTCGAGGGGACTGCTTGGCCCAACACGGCCCATCCTTTGCGCCATTTCAGCCACGGCACGGCTAATGTCTTGTTTCGAGCAATCGTTGGGTTTATTTGAAGGGATATGTTTCGAGCCTGACTCCCACAGGCGGGAAAGGATATTCCATGAGCGGTATCAACGACTACATCGACAACGAAGTGAAGGGCAACGACGTCGTCCTTTTCATGAAGGGCACGCCCGGTTTCCCGCAATGCGGATTTTCCGGCCAGGTCGTCCAGATCCTCGACTATATCGGCGCCGACTACAAAGGCGTGAACGTTCTGGACTCCGCCGAACTGCGCCAGGGCATCAAGGAATATTCCAACTGGCCGACGATCCCGCAGCTCTACGTCAAGGGCGAATTCGTCGGCGGCTGCGATATCATCCGCGAGATGTTCCAGGCGGGAGAACTCCAGACATTCCTGGTCGAAAAGGGCGTCAGCGTCAAAGGCGCCGCCTGATTTCTGTTTTTCGTGCATGTCGTCTGCCTGAAACAGCCGTACAGTTTCGGGTGACGTGCACCAAACGCCAGGGCAGCCCCACCTCGGCAATTTTATGTCCTGAACCCAGGACCAAGACGAGCCAATGCGCCGGCCCGCCCGGCGCATTTTCGTTTGAAAGATCGGACTTGCCGTGGACCAGCAAAAATCAGCGCCGCAATCGGCAAGCAAACTGCCTATTCCACGCTGGGAGTTCATCGCGTTGTGCGCGGCGCTGATGGCGCTGAATTCGCTGGCCATCGACATCATGCTGCCGGCTCTGCAGCAGATCGGCGCCTCGCTCGGCGTCGAAAATGAAAACCACCGGCAGTACGTCATAACGGCCTACATTCTGGGCTTCGGCGGCGGCCAACTGTTCTTCGGGCCGATCTCGGATCGCTTCGGCCGTCGCGCACCACTGGTCGCCGGGCTGGTGATCTATGTCGCCGCGGCTGCGGCGGCCGCCGTTGCACCAAGCTTTGAAACACTTCTGCTGTGCCGGGCCGTGCAAGGCCTCGGTGCGGCCGCGACCCGCGTCATTGCCGTCTCGATTGTGCGTGATACGTTCGACGGCCGGCGCATGGCCGAGGTGATGTCGCTGATCTTCATGGTGTTCATGGCGATACCAGTCATTGCTCCCGGCATCGGCCAGTTCATCATGCTGTTTGCGACCTGGCATTGGATCTTCGTCACCATGGCTGTCGGTGCGCTGATTGTCTCGGCCTGGTCGCTGCTGCGCCTGCCTGAAACATTGCATCCCGAACATCGCCGGCCGCTGACCGTGAACTCGATTGTCGGTGGCTTTCGCATCGTGCTCACCAACCGCATTGCCATCTGCTATGCCTTCGCCAGCACCTTCGTTTTCGGCGCCATGTTCGGCTTCATCGCCTCGGCGCAGCAGATCTATGTCGACATATTCAACGTCGGCGAGATGTTCCCGGTCATCTTCGCCGGGGTTGCCGGCGTGCTTGCTTTCTCCAACTTTCTGAACTCGCGCCTTGTCGGCCGCATCGGCATGCGCCGTCTGTCGCAGAGCGCGCTGCTGCTGTTCCTGGTCATCAGCCTTGCCTGGCTGGTCGTTTCGCTGGAAATGAAGATGCCGCTGTGGCTGTTCATCGCCTTTTTTGCCAGCGCCATGCTTCCGTTCGGTGCGCTCGGCGCGAATTTCAACGCGTTGGCCATGGAGCCGCTCGGCCAACTGGCCGGCACGGCGTCGTCCATCCTGGGTTTCATGCAGACGTTTCTCGGCGGCATTCTCGGCACGCTGATCGGTCAGGCTTTCAACGGCACGGTAACACCGCTGGCCGCTGGTTTCTGCAGCGTCTCGGTCGCAGCGCTGCTGATGATCTTCATCGCCGAGCGCGGCAAGATGTTCCAGCCGCAGAACCCGCCCGTTCTAGGGCACATCACCGACTTGCACTAAATTGTTGTTTTGCGCATGTCGTTCTCCCAAAACCGACGCCACTTTTGGGCGACATGCATCAGGACGAACCTTCAAGGGCTGCCGTGAAGCGAGGCGCAAGCATACGCCCCGCGATTGCTCCACCCATGCTGTCCGAAAAGGGCAATGGCAAAGCGTCATCGAGTGCCCTGAGGATTGAAGCCACGAAGGCCCGGCCGAGCCGGGCATCGGTCCCCAGGTCGGAATATGTGGCGCGAGGCTTGCCAATCAGTGTGCCGTTGCGGCGAAGCGAGAACCGCAGCGTCAGGGACATGCCGGCGGTTCCGGGCGGCGGCTTCCAACACGCATAGATAGCGTCCGACATCTCCTTTATCGTGTCGACGGGATCGGAGCTGCGACAGCTGCGCTCGTGCGAGCTTGCTTCGTGGGAGCTGGCAAACAGGGCGGCTGCAAGAGCCGCCGTCACAATTGCGAACCGAGGTTTCATTCGAGAGCCTTCGGATTTGCTTGAGATTGGATTGCTCTTCCAGCTGACCTTAGGTGATCCTATTGCGCCCAGAGCTCGCGGCGCAATTCGTGCCAGCTTTCCCGGTCGGGCGCGACAAGCAGGCCGCCGCCGAGATGCGAGGGCAGATAGGCGCTGCCGTCGAAACGTGCGGCATGGCCGCCAGCCTCGGCATGGATCAGCATACCGGCCAGATGATCCCACGGCATCAGCTTGTTGTAGACGACGAAGTGGGCATGGCCGCTCGCCAACAGACGGTATTCGTGCGCCGCGCAGCGATAGGCGAACTGCGACAGGATCTTCGTCTGGTTGCGCGCCAGCCGCGACCGCTCCGGCTCGGGCATATATTGCCAGGAGACAGAGCCGGTCATTTGCGAGATCGGCGCGGGTGCTGCGACATGCACCCTCTCGATGCTGCCATGCGCATGCCGGATATGGCTGCCGGCGCCCCTGGCGCCGATCAGCCAGTCCTTGCCGACGGGATCGTGGATGATGCCGGCAACGGTCTCGCCCTTGATCACGACCGCCAGCATGACGCCGAACAAAGGCACGCCGGAGGCGAAGTTGAAAGTGCCGTCCACCGGGTCGATGACGAAAGCCAAATCGGCATCGCCCAACCCGTTCAACAGCGCTGGATTGTCGGAACAGGCCTCCTCGCCGACGACCATCGCCGAGGGGTAGCGCTCGCGCAGCCTGGCAGTGATGAGCCGCTCGGCGTTGACGTCGGCCTCGGTCACCAGGTCGGCGGCCGAGGTCTTCTGGCGGATGTCACCCTCGCCCAGCCGTCGAAAGCGCGGCATGATCTCGGCTTTTGCCGCATCGGACAGAAGGCCAGCGAGCCAGTCGATCGCGGTGTCGTCAAATGTCATCGGATATGTCTAGCCTTGTGCTGAGGGTCTCATTGAGCGCCGCGAAATCGAACAGTTTTCTGTCGAGCAGATGCGATGGCCTGCTGTTGGACAGTGCGCGTAGCATCATGTCCTTACGACCGGGCATGCGCTTTTCGATATCCTCGAGCATCGCCTTCATGGCGTTGCGCTGGAGACCTTCCTGGCTGCCGCAAAGATCGCAGGGAATGATCGGGAACTGCATTGCGGCAGCGAATTTTTCCAGATCAACCTCGGCGCAGTAGCTCAACGGCCGCAGCACCATGACGTCGCCCTCGTCGTTGAGCAGCTTGGGCGGCATGGCGGCGAGACGGCCGCCATGGAACAGGTTCATGAAGAAGGTTTCGAGAATGTCCTCGCGATGGTGGCCGAGCACCAGCGCCGAGCACCCCTCCTCGCGCGCAATGCGGTAGAGATGGCCGCGCCTGAGACGCGAGCAGAGCGAGCAATAGGTGCTGCCCGCAGACAGCTTGTCGGTGACGACGGAATAGGTGTCCTGATACTCGATGCGATGCGGGACGGCGTATCTGTCGAGATAGTCCGGCAGGATATGTTTGGGGAAATTCGGCTGGCCCTGATCGAGATTGCAGGCCAGCAGATCGACCGGCAGCAGCCCACGCCATTTGAGGTCGAGCAGCACGGCGAGCAGACCGTAGGAATCCTTGCCGCCCGACAGCGCGACCAGCCAGCGCTGGCCGGGCTTCACCATCGAGAAATCCTCGATCGCCTGTCGGGTCAGCCGCAGCAGCCGCTTGCGCAATTTGTTGAACTCGACCGAGGATGGCACATCGGCAAACAGCGGATGAAAGCCGCCCTCGATGTCGCTGGCTCGTTCAAGCGATTCGGCGTCTGGCAGCATGTTCATGGCGTCAGTTCCAAAATCCGGGAGCAACGACTGTCCGGCGCTTCGTTGCGCCCGGAATTAGCGGAGATGGCCGACAAAGAAAAGGCCGCCTCGACGGGCGGCCTTTGCATGGTATCGCAAAACGCGTTCGCTTAGCGCGAATAGAATTCGACGACCAGGTTCGGTTCCATCTGCACGGCGAACGGAACGTCCGCCAGGCCGGGGATGCGCGAGAAGGTCGCGACCATCTTGTTGTGATCGGCTTCGATGTAATCCGGCACGTCGCGTTCGGCCAGGCCGACCGCTTCGAGAACGATGACCAGCTGCTTCGACTTTTCGCGCACTTCGACGACATCGCCCGGCTTGCAGCGATACGAGCCGATGTTGACGCGCTTGCCGTTGACGTTGACGTGGCCGTGGTTGACGAACTGACGGGCGGCGAAAATGGTCGGCACGAACTTGGCGCGGTAGACGACCGCGTCGAGACGCGACTCGAGCAGGCCGATCAGGTTCTCCGAGGTGTCGCCCTTGCGGCGATCCGCCTCTTCATAGACCTTGCGGAACTGCTTTTCCGAAACGTCGCCATAGTGACCCTTCAGCTTCTGCTTGGCGCGCAGCTGCAGGCCGAAATCGGAAAGCTTGCCCTTGCGGCGCTGGCCATGCTGGCCGGGGCCGTATTCACGCTTGTTGACCGGGGACTTCGGGCGGCCCCAGATGTTTTCGCCAAGACGGCGGTCGATCTTGTACTTCGCGGATTCGCGCTTGCTCATCGCATTCCCTTTTCAAAACAACACACCCGGAACCTCATGGCCCGGGTGAAGGAAACGCGCCCTCCTCTGGCCCCCGTTTTCGAGACCTGACAGGGTTTTCCCACGCAACGCGGCGGAAAACCCACGGGACACGTCATTTCAAACAAGATAGTAGAATTGAGTTTCCACGAATCTTGCGCACATAAAGAAAACCACCGGGCATTGCGGCCCGGTGTTGGCGCGCTGATTAAACGGAGATTTAACCGGTGTCAAGCTTGTGGCTGGCGCGGCGCAACGCAACCCTATAGCGTTCACGACGTTGATGCGATGCCGGATGTGGCGGGAGGTTTGCGCCAACGGCACCAGGAAGGGATCTGGAGCTTGAGGAGTCCAATGAGCATGAAGAAGTTCTTCCTTACCTTGGCAGGCGCCGCGGTGCTTGCAGGTTCGATGGCGGTGGCGCCCGAACCGGCGATGGCGCGCCATTGGCATGGCCACAAACAAGTCTGCCGCATCATCGTCAAGAAGAGAGTGGTGTGGCGGCACGGCCATCGCAGGGTGATCGTCGAGCGGATACGGCGCTGCCATCGCTGGTAAGGCAAAACATTTGCCCGGAGATTCTGCTTAAGGAAACAAGGCCCGCAGTTCCGCTGCGGGCCTTGTTTCCTTGGGCCGGCGTTTCGCGAATGACACACTCAGTCTTTTGACTTCTTTTCCGGCAGCCCTTTGCGCTTGGTCTCGGCGAATTCCTCGAGCTGCTTTTCGCTCATCGATTCGTACATTCCCTTGGAAGCGCCTTGGAGTTCGCTCTTCTTCGTTTCGCCGCGCTTGGCCGACAAGGCAGCGCCGGCGGCTTTCTGCTGGGCTTTCGAGGTGGCTGGCATGGTGCTTCTCCTTTCCTGTCGGAGAAACGCCGCGCTTCGGCGGTGGTTCCAGCGCCGGCGGTCCAGTCCCTCAGCCGACTGTGCCAGCCCATCAGGCGGCCGGCTTGGGCGATTTCGTTGGCAGCCTTCCCGCCTCCGGAGCCCTGGTGTAGGACGGCTGAATGAAATCACTGACCGATCCCTCGCAAGCACTCTCCACCGGCCTCGCGAAAATCCGCACCGAATTCCACGTGCCGGATGGATTTCCGGTAGCCGTAATGGCCGCCGCGGAGGCGGCGGCCAAACGTTTGCCCAACCAGCATGCCGATCGAACTGATATACCCTTCGTCACGCTGGATCCGGCAGCCTCCACCGATCTTGATCAGGCGTTTTCAATCGAGGCGAGCGGCAGCGATCTTCTGCTGCATTATGCCATTGCCGACGTAGCCTGGTTCGTCGAAGACGGCGACGCGATCGATCTCGAGGCCTGGACGCGAGGCGAGACGCTTTACTTGCCGGACGGCAAGGCCGGTCTATATCCGCCGGCACTTGCCGAGGGTGCGGCGAGCCTGTTGCCGGATGGACCGCGTCCAGCTGTCATCTTCACCGTTCGGGTCGCTGGGGACGGTCTGGTGAAATTGGACGGCGCGGAGCGGGCAATCATCCAAAGCCGCGCGAAGCTCGCCTATGACAGCGTGCGGGCCTCCGATGTCCCGGCCGGCTTTGCCGAAATGGCGCGACGCATGGCGATGAACGAAAAGGGTCGTGGCGCGTCCCGCGTCGACCCGCCCGAGCAGGAGGTGGAAAGGCTGGCCGATGGCACATTCCGGCTTTCGTTCAGACCGCTGCTGCAATCCGAGCAAGACAACGCCGCGCTTTCGCTGGCCGCCAACATGGCGATTGCCGATGCCATGCTTGCGCACCATACCGGGTTGTTCCGTGTGATGTCGGAGCCAGATGCTTTCAAGGTGCAAAGACTGCGCAACGCGGCACAGGCTCTGGGACTGTCTTGGCCGGCCTCCACCAGCTTGCGTGACTATCAGCGAACCCTTGACCCGGCCGATCCGCAACAGGCGGCGCTGATGCTGGAAATCCGGCATGCAAGCCCCGGCGCATCTTACCAACCCTACAAAGAGGGGGTTGTCCCCTGGCATGAGGCGATGGCTGCGACCTATGCTCATGCAACTGCGCCGCTCAGGCGGCTGGCCGATCGCTACGTCGTGCGCTGCGCGCTGGCGATCGCCAACGGCCAGCCCGTGCCGCAGGCCGTCACCGATGCGTTCGCTGGACTGCCGAAGGTGATGGGGCGTGCGGATGCCAGCGCTTCGCAGATCAACCATGCGGCCATCGACCTTGCCGAGGCGGTCATGCTCAGGGGACGCGAGGGAGAGACGTTCAGAGCCGTCGTGACCGACGTCAACCATGGCGTGCGCGTCCAACTTGCCGACATGCCTGTCGTGGCCAACCTGAAGGCCTCCGGGCTCGAACAGGGTGATGGCCTGACGCTAAGGTTGGTCTCGGCCGATCCGGATCAACGCAGCATCGTGTTCGAACCTGCCTGAACGGCAGACGGTCCGGTCACGGCCTAGCGCACGACCAGTCCAAAGCCCTGCATCAGCCGGCTGGTTGCGAAGTCCACCTTGCCGGAGGTGAAGACGGCGATGTCGGGCTCGCCCATCGGCAGCGGTCCATCGACCGGCGCCAGCAGCGACATGGCGCGGCGGGCGATCGCTTCGGCCGGGTCGATCCAGTCGACCGGCCAGGGCGCGGTCTTGCGCATGCGATTGGCCAGGAACGGATAATGGGTGCAGCCGAGTACGATGATGTCGGTGCGGGCGCCGTCCTTCTCGACAAAGCATGGCGCGATCTCCTCGCGCACGATCTCCTCGTCGACGAACCCCTGGCGCATATAGATTTCGGCCAGCGGCGCCAGCCGGTCAGAGCCGACCAGCCGCACGTGGCATTTCTGCGCCCATTTGCTGATCAGGTCGCGCGTGTATTGACGCTTGACCGTGCCAGGCGTCGCCAGCACCGAGACGAGCCCGGAGCGGGTGCGTTCCGCCGCCGGCTTGATCGCTGGAACCGTACCGACAAAGGGATGACCGGGGAATTTCTGGCGCAACGCGTCAATCACCAGCGTCGACGCCGTGTTGCAGGGAATGACCGAAATCTCGGGCCGGAATTTCTCCAACAGTGTGCCGAACAGCCCAAGGATATGGGCGTTGAGGGCTGGTTCCTCCCAGGCGCCATAGGGGAAAGCGGCATCGTCGGCGACATAGACAAAGCGGCGGTCAGGCATCAGCACGCGCGCTTCGCGCAGCACAGTAAGCCCGCCGATGCCCGAATCGAACATCAGGATCGGCCGCTCAGTCATTGTCGGTTCCCTTGCCGCCCAGCGGCGGCGTGTCACTGTCGTCACCATTGGCGGCGTCACCATTGGCGGCGGGCGGCTGGCGACCCACTTCCGCCTTGCGGGCACGCGTGGCGGCCGCAGGCAGGCGCCGTGGATCATCGCCAGGGGAACCATCGCCGCGCGGCATCGCCGGCGAAAACCGGTCGAGCGACGAGATGATGCCGCGCAGCACCTTCAACTCCGGTTCGGCAAAACCGGCGCGCGTCAGCACAGCGCGCAGATTGTCGATCATTTTCGGCTTCTTCGGTGCCGGCCGGAAATAGCCGCGCGCTTCCAGGGCGCCTTCGAGATAGGCGAACAGACCGTGTAGCTCTTCCTTGCTTGCCGGCTTCATGTCCCGACCGGAAAAATTGGTCTTCGTCTCGTCTTCCAGGCCGGACTTCATCCACTCGTAGGACATCAGCAGCGCGGCCTGGGCAATGTTGAGCGAGGAGAAATCGGGATCGACCGGAAAGGTCACGATCTCGTCGGCAAGGCCGACCTCGTCATTGTAGAGGCCGAAGCGCTCGCGCCCGAACAGGATGCCGGTGCGCTGGCCCAGTACGTGACGAGCCCGTAGCACCCTGCCCGCTTCCACCGGCCCGCGCACGGATTTGAAGCCATCACGTTGCCTGGCCGTGGTGGCGAAGACAAAGTTCAGGTCGGCGAGCGCCGAGGCCAGATCGTCGAAGACGGTGACAGCGTCGATGACATGATCGGCGCGGCTGGCCGCCGCGCGTGCCTTCTCGCTCGGCCAACCGTCACGAGGGTTGACGAGACGCAGCTCGACCAGGCCGAAATTGGCCATGGCGCGAGCGACCATGCCGATGTTCTCACCGAGCTGCGGCTCGACCAGGATGATCGCCGGGCCGGTGGCTGGAATGGTCATGGCGTCTTCAGTGGCTGGCATGATTGTCAATGAACTGCTGTTTGCGGCATTTCAGCGTCCCCTGCCATATTCAGCCGCGAAAATGAAGCATTCGCAAATGATGAAGGCCAGGGCCTCACATTCGTGACCGATCGCCGTTTGCGTGGCCAAAAACGCTTTGATATACGGGCGGCATCTCCCGGTCGAACGCCACGTGGGCAAGGCCGTCCTATTTCCCAGCAACGAGGCATTCTTTCCATGGCGAAGATCAAGGTGGCGAACCCGGTCGTCGAACTCGACGGCGACGAGATGACCCGTATCATCTGGCAGTTCATCAAGGACAAGCTGATCCACCCTTATCTCGACCTCAAGCTCGAATATTACGACCTCGGCATCGAGCATCGTGACGCCACCAACGACCAGGTGACCATCGATTCGGCCAACGCCATCAAGAAATACGGCGTCGGCGTGAAATGCGCGACGATCACCCCCGACGAGCAGCGCGTCGAGGAGTTCAAGCTGAAGAAGATGTGGAAGTCGCCGAACGGCACCATCCGCAACATCCTCGGCGGCACGATCTTCCGCGAACCGATCATCATGAAGAACGTGCCGCGCCTGGTGCCTGGCTGGACCAAGCCGATCATCGTCGGCCGTCATGCCTTCGGCGACCAGTACCGCGCCACCGATTTCCGCTTTCCCGGCAAGGGCAAGCTGACGATCAAGTTCGTCGGCGAGGACGGCAAGGTGATCGAGCATGACGTGTATGACGCTCCCGGCGCCGGTGTCGCCATGGCCATGTACAATCTGGACGACTCGATCCGCGAGTTTGCGCGGGCCTCGCTTAACTATGGTCTGCTGCGCAACTATCCGGTCTATTTGTCGACCAAGAACACCATCCTCAAAGCCTATGACGGCCGCTTCAAGGACATCTTCCAGGAAGTCTACGAGGCCGAGTTCGAAGCCGAGTTCAAGTCGAAGAAGCTGTGGTACGAACACCGCCTGATCGACGACATGGTGGCCTCCGCCCTGAAATGGTCGGGCGGCTATGTCTGGGCCTGCAAGAACTATGACGGTGACGTCCAGTCCGACACGGTCGCGCAAGGCTTTGGCTCGCTCGGCCTGATGACCTCGGTGCTGATGACGCCGGACGGCAAGACGGTGGAAGCCGAGGCCGCGCACGGGACCGTCACCCGCCACTACCGCCAGCACCAGAAGGGCGAGGAAACCTCGACCAACTCGATCGCCTCGATCTTCGCCTGGACGCGTGGTCTCGCCCACCGCGCCAAGCTCGACGACAATGCCGAATTGAAGCGCTTTGCCGACACGCTGGAAAAGGTCTGTATCCAGACGGTCGAGTCCGGCTTCATGACCAAGGACCTGTCGCTGCTGATCGGCCCCGATCAGCCCTGGCTTTCGACCTCGGGTTTTCTCGACAAGATCGACGAGAACCTGCAGAAGGCGATGGCCTGACCGGCAACCGGCATGGGCAAGCCCACCGTCTACGGGGCGGATTACAGCGTCTATGTGCGCATCGTCCGCCTCGTGCTTGCGGAGAAAGGCATCGACTACGAGCTTGTGCCGGTCGATGTCTTTGCCGCCGAGGGCATTCCCGCCTGGTATTTCGAGCACCACCCGTTCGGCCGCATCCCGGCGTTCTCGTATGACGGGTTTCGGCTCTTCGAGACGAGCGCGATCGCGCGCTATGTCGACGAGGCTTTCGCAGGACCAGATCTCCAGCCAACGGACGCTCGCGCCCGCGCAACCATGAACCAGATCATCGGCATGCTCGACGCCTATGCCTACAGGTCGATGGTCTGGGATGTCGCCGTCGAGCGGCTGGAGAGGGAGCCGCCCGACGAGACCCTGATCGCCAACGGGCTTTCACAGGCCAGCAAAGCGCTTCAGACGCTTTCCTCGCTGAAAGCGCCGGGGCCGTGGTTGTTGGGCGATCGGCTGACACTGGTCGATCTGCACGCAGCGCCGATCATCGGTTACTTTCTCAAAGTCAGTGAAGGGCAAAAGCTGCTGGCCGAATTTCCTGAAATCCAGGCTTGGTGGGACCGGATTTCAGCGCGCGCCAGCTTTGCCGCGACCACTCCGGCGGCCTGAGCCACCTTCATTCCGGAAGGTAGATTTCCGCCTTCATGAAGGTCTTGGCGCGACCCAGGATCAGCACACGATCTCCGGCCAGGTCGCACAAAAGGTGCCCGCCGCGCTGCGAGCACTGGAACGCTGACAGATGGGTTTTGCGGAGCTTTTCAGCCCAGTACGGCACCAGCGTCGCGTGAATGGAGCCAGTTACCGGATCCTCGGGGATGCCTGCTCCGGGAACGAAATAACGGGAGACGAAATCATGCGTTTGCCCGCGCGCGGTGATGACCAGTCCAAGCGGATGAAAGGCGCCGATCCTGAGCAAATCTGGAACGAAGGACCGCACGGACTGCTCGTCGGCAAGCTCGACGAACAGGTTCTCGAAATTACGAAAGCCCGCGACCGGATGCGGGGACAACATCTGGTGCAGTGCCGTCATGGTTTCGCCATCGACAGGTTGCGGCGCAAAACAGGGCAGGTCGAGCTGATAGGCGCCCTGCTGCTGCGAAACCCGCAACTTGCCTACCCGTGTGGCAAAGGCCATGTCATCAGTCACATTGTGTTGCGAAGCCAACACATGGGCAATCGCCAGCGTGGCATGGCCACAGAAGTCGACTTCGTGCACCGGTGTGAACCAGCGCAAATCCCAGCCCTTGCCGTTTGGCCGCGCAAAGGCGGTTTCGGCAAGATTGTTCTCGTTTGCGATGGATTGCATGACATCGTCCGCCAGCCAATCCGTCAAAATGAGGACGGCGGCAGGATTGCCCTGAAAGGCGCGGTCGGCAAAAGCGTCTACCTGATACATGATCAGCGTGGGCACGGCACCCTCCAGATGTCAGCCAGGCAGCCGGCTGTCAGGCCGGCCACGCTTCGAGGGGTGCTGGTTTACGCCGCCTCGCTGATCGCAGCCCTCACCGCCGCAATCGCATCATTGGCCTTGGAAGCATCAGGGCCACCGGCCTGCGCCATATCGGGCCGACCGCCGCCGCCCTGCCCGCCCAGTGCGGCGGAGGCGACGCGCACCAGGTCGACGGCGCTGAAGCGGCCGACGAGATCGTCGGTGACGGCGACCACAACACTCGCCTTGTTGTCCTCACCGGCGCCGACGAAGACGACGACGCCGGAACCGAGCGAACTCTTGCCAGCATCGGCCAGCGGCTTCAAATCCTTGGGCGAGACCCCGGAGACCGCCTTGCCAAGGAAGCCGACACCGGCCACGGTCTCGTTCTCCGACGGCGCACCAGCGGCAGCACCGCCGCCCAGCGCCAGCTTCTTGCGCGCTTCGGTCAGTTCCTTTTCGAGCTTCTTTCGCTCATCGAGCAGCGCCTCGACACGCGCCGGCACGTCGGCCGGCGAGATCTTCAGTGTCGCGGCGACCGATTTCAGACGCCGGTCCTGCTCATCGAGATGCCTGCGCGCGGCTTCGCCGGTCAACGCCTCGATGCGGCGTACGCCGGCGGCGACCGCGCTGTCGGAGACGACACGCACCAGGCCAATGTCGCCGGTCGCCCTGACATGCGTGCCGCCGCAGAGCTCGACCGAATAGGGCCGGTTGGCCTTGGCGCCATGCACGCCGGTGCCCATCGACACGACGCGCACTTCGTCGCCATATTTCTCGCCAAACAGCGCCATGGCGCCTTCGGCGATGGCATCGTCGACCGACATCAGGCGCGTGGACACCGGGCTGTTCTGGACGACGATCTCGTTGGCCATGCGCTCGACCTCTTCGAGATCCTCTGGCGAAATGGGCTTGTTGTGCGAGATGTCGAAGCGCAGGCGCTCCGGCGCCACCAGCGAACCCTTCTGCGCGACATGGCTGCCCAGCACCTCGCGCAGCGCCTCATGGATCAGATGCGTCGCGGAATGGTTGGCGCGCAGCCTGGTGCGGCGCGCGTGATCGACCTTCAACTCGACGGCGGCGCCCGTCTTGACGGTGCCGCTGGCCACCTTGCCGACATGGACGAACAGCCCATCAGCCTTCTTTTGCGTATCCGAAACCTCGATCGAAAAACCTTCGCCTGAAATGATACCGGTGTCGCCCATCTGGCCGCCGGACTCGGCATAGAACGGCGTCTGGTTGACGACGATCGCCACCGCGTCGCCCTTGCCGGCGCTGTCGACAGTCTTGCCGTCCCGGACAAGCGCCTGGATGATGCCTTCCGCAGCTTCAGTCTCGTAGCCGAGGAACTCGGTGGCGCCTGCCTTCTCGCGCACGGAGAACCAGATGGTCTCGGTGGCCGCGTCGCCAGACCCAGCCCAATGCTTGCGCGCCTCGGCCTTCTGCTGCTCCATCGCATTGGTGAAGCCGGCAAGATCGACCGAGATGCTGCGCTGGCGCAGCGCATCCTGTGTCAGATCGAGCGGGAAGCCGTAGGTGTCGTAGAGCTTGAAGGCCGTTTCGCCGTCCAGCATGTCGCCGGCATGCAGCGTTTCCGTCGCCTCGGAGAGCAGGCCGAGGCCGCGCACCAGCGTCTTGCGAAACCTGGTCTCCTCAAGCTTGAGGGTCTCGGTGATCAACTGTTCGCCGCGCAGCAATTCAGGATAGGCCTGGCCCATTTCGCGCACCAGCGCCGGCACCAGCTTCCACATCAGCGGCTCGCTGGCACCGAGTAACTGCGCATGGCGCATGGCGCGGCGCATGATGCGGCGCAGGACATAGCCCCGGCCTTCGTTCGACGGCAGCACGCCGTCGGCCACCAGGAAGGAGGACGAGCGCAGATGATCGGCAATGACGCGGAAGGACGCGACCGTCTCCTTGTCGGGACCATGCCCGATGGCGGACGAGGCCGCGTCGATCAGATGACGGAACAGATCGGTCTCGAAGACGCTTTCCACCCCCTGCAGGATGGACGCCATGCGCTCCAGGCCCATGCCGGTGTCGATCGACGGGCGCGGCAGGTCGATGCGCTCCTCCTTCGTCACCTGTTCATACTGCATGAACACCAGGTTCCAGAACTCGAGGAAACGGTCGCCATCCTCCTCCGGGCTGCCGGGAGGTCCGCCCCAGATGTGTTCGCCACGGTCGATGAATATCTCCGAGCACGGCCCGCAGGGTCCAGTATCGCCCATTGCCCAGAAATTGTCCGAGGTCGCGATGCGAATGATGCGATCGTCCGAAAACCCGGCGATCTTCTTCCAGAAGCCGGCCGCCTCGTCGTCCGTGTGATAGACGGTGACCAGCAGCTTGTCCTTGTTCAGCCCGAACTCCTTGGTGATCAGGTTCCAGGCAAGCTCGATGGCGCGCTCCTTGAAATAATCGCCAAAGGAGAAATTGCCGAGCATCTCGAAAAAGGTCAGATGGCGCGCGGTATAGCCGACATTGTCGAGATCGTTGTGCTTGCCGCCGGCGCGAACGCTCTTCTGGGCGGTCGAGGCGCGCGAATAGGGCCGCTTCTCCAGGCCGGTGAAGACGTTCTTGAACTGCACCATGCCGGCGTTGGTGAACATCAGCGTCGGGTCGTTGCGCGGCACCAGCGGGCTCGACGCGACGATCTCGTGACCCTCCTTGCGGAAGTAGTCGAGAAATGTCGACCGGATTTCGTTCACGCCACTCATGAATGCTGCCTTTTCGGAAGAGCCGCCGGCAAACCGACGGAAATGGGCTCTGCGTTTTAGAAGATAGGACTTGGCCTTTTAGCCGCCGCGCTTCACCCTGTCCAGAAACACGGAATTGGTCCAATCCATGGCCCCTGCCGGCAGTTCGAACCCGCTTGGTTTCGCCGCCAAAACGCAAAACCGCCGGCACTGGGCCGACGGTTTCGAAACGCAATACTCGGAACACGATTACATAAGCCTGAGATAATAGAACGCGATTATGGCCGAACTCCGGCCGGCATCGCGCACGAAGCTGTTACATCGCGCCGGATTCTTCCTCGAAACCGTCGTCGCCACCTTCAGAGCCGCCATTCTCAAGGAACTTCTCGGCGATCAGCCCGGCATTCTGCCTGAGCGCCAGTTCGATCTCGCGCGCGGTGTCGGGGTTGTCGCGCAGGAACAGCTTGGCATTCTCGCGGCCCTGGCCAAGACGCTGCGAATTGTAGGAGAACCAGGCGCCCGACTTCTCGACCACGCCGGCCTTGACTCCGAGATCGACCAGTTCGCCGGTCTTGGACACGCCTTCACCATACATGATATCGAACTCGACCACCTTGAAGGGCGGCGCCAGCTTGTTCTTGACCACCTTGACGCGGGTCTGGTTGCCGACGACCTCGTCGCGGTCCTTGACCGAACCGATGCGGCGGATATCGAGGCGCACCGAAGCGTAGAATTTCAGCGCGTTGCCGCCGGTGGTGGTTTCGGGCGAACCGAACATGACGCCGATCTTCATGCGGATCTGGTTGATGAAGATGACCATGGTGTTGGAGCGCGAGATCGAAGCGGTCAGCTTGCGCAGCGCCTGGCTCATCAGGCGGGCCTGCAGGCCGGGCAGCGAATCGCCCATCTCGCCTTCGATTTCGGCGCGTGGCGTCAGCGCGGCGACCGAATCGACCACCAGCACGTCGATGGCGCCGGAGCGCACCAGCGTGTCGCAGATTTCCAGCGCCTGCTCACCAGTGTCGGGCTGCGAGATCAGGAGGTTCTCGAGATCGACGCCAAGCTTGCGGGCATAGACTGGGTCAAGCGCGTGCTCGGCATCGACGAAGGCGCAGATGCCGCCCTTCTTCTGAGCTTCGGCCACGGTGTGCAGGGCCAGCGTCGTCTTGCCCGAGCTTTCCGGCCCATAGATCTCGACGATGCGGCCGCGCGGCAGGCCACCGACGCCAAGCGCGATGTCGAGGCCAAGCGAGCCGGTCGGCACCGTTTCGATCTCGACGACCTGCTCGTTCGCGCCGAGCCGCATGATCGAGCCCTTGCCGAAAGCCCGCTCGATCTGCGACAGCGCCGCATCCAGAGCCTTTGATTTGTCCACTGCCTTATCCTCTACAAGCCGCAAAGAATTCTGAGCCATGATACATCACCCCTTGGTCGTCAATGAAGGCCGGACAATCCGTAATCCCTGCCATTTTGTACCTTTTTTGTTCTCGTTTGGCAAGAGGGGTCAAATATCTGAAAAACAATCAATATCCAGATTTGTTCTTTTTTTGTCTCACGATTTCGTTTCACGATGCATCCCGCATTGGGCCAGACGGCTCGATTGTTTCGATCTGCCGAATCGCTGCCTTGCATGCGAAGCTTCGTCACGCAGCCTAGCGCTTGTGCGGCTGGAATAACAAAGGTCATATCGCCGGCATGCTGAAATCCGCGAAAATACTGGCCGTAGGCGGCGCCCATATCGACCGGCGCGGTCAGGTGTCCGGCCCCTACGTGCCTGCCGCCTCCAATCCCGGCACGATGCGCGAGGATGTCGGCGGCGGCGTCTTCAACGCTTTGCGCAGTGCGGTGCTTCGTGGCGTCTCCGCGTCGCTCATGTCGGTGCGCGGCGGCGATGCCGCCGCCGACACCGTTTCGCGAGCCATTGCCGAGGCAGGTATTGCCGACCTGTCGGCGGTGTTCCTCGACCGCACCACGCCGAGCTATACGGCGCTGATCGACCGCGAGGGCGAGCTGATCGTCGGCTTTGCCGACATGGCGCTCTATGACCTGGCGTTTCCCAAGCAGATCAGGCGCTCCAAGGTACGGGAGGTGATTGCTGCCGCCGATGCCGTCTTCTGCGACGCCAACCTGCCGACGGCGGCACTGGAGCGGCTGGTTTCGCTTGCCGCCGGCAAACCCGTCTTCGCCATTGCCATTTCGCCGGCCAAGATCGTGCGTTTGAAGCCGGTGCTTGGCGATCTGGCCGTCGTCTTCATGAACCGGCGCGAAGCGATCGCGCTGGCAGACCTGGACGCTGCGGCTTCTCCGCAAGACATCGTCGACGGGCTGAGACGCGCAGGGCTCAAAAGCGGCGTGGTGACGGCGGGCGGTGGCCCCATGCTGGGCTTCGATGAAGCCGGCGCCTTCTCGATCCTGCCGCCGCCGCCAAGAAAGGTCGCTGACGTCACCGGCGCCGGCGATGCGCTGGCGGGCGCAACGGTCGCTGCCTTGCTGCGCGGCCTGCCGCTGCGGGTGGCCTTGCGCGACGGCATTGCCGCGGCGACGCTTGCCATCGAAAGCGCCAACGCCGTTCCGGAGTTCACCACGGCGAGCTTCGCGGAAGCGTTGGCTCTTGTGCCGGATGCGCAGGAAGTGGCATGAGACCGGCAAATTTATAGTGCCGTAGTGTTGCCGAGCGTCCCGATGGACGCGCCGCACTCCGGATTGGAGACCCAGATGACCCCAGAGACCGCCCGCCCCTTCATCGATATCCACGCGCCGGTGGCGCAGGCCCTGGCCGCCGGTCGGCCGGTGGTGGCGCTGGAAAGCACCATCATCACCCATGGCATGCCCTACCCCGACAATGGCGCCATGGCGGCCGATGTCGAAAAGATCATCACCGATGGCGGCGCCGTGCCGGCGACGATCGCCGTGGTTGGCGGGCGCATCAAGATCGGGCTTTCGGACGGCGAACGCGAATCGCTGGCGATGACGGGCGACGCCATGAAGCTGTCGCGCGCCGATCTCGGTTTTGCGGTGGCTCAAGGGCGCACCGGCGGCACCACGGTCGCCGCCACGATGATTGCGGCGCATATGGTCGGCATAAAAGTGTTCGCCACCGGCGGCATCGGCGGCGTGCACAAGGGTGCGGAAAAGAGCTTTGACATTTCCGCCGATCTCGACGAGCTGGCGCGCACCCCGGTCATCGTCGTGTCGGCCGGCGCCAAGGCCATCCTCGACATCGAAAAGACGCTGGAAGTGCTGGAGACGCGCGGCGTGCCGGTGGTCGGCCATGGCTGCGAGACGATGCCGGCCTTCTGGTCGCGGCATTCGCCGTTCCGTGCGCCGCTGACCTTGCACAAACCGGAAGAGATCGCGCATTTCTACCAGACGAGGGCAGCGCTTGGCCTCGGCGGCGGCATGCTGATCGCCAATCCGGTGCCCGAGAACCACGAAATCCCCGCTGAAGAGATGGCCGGCTACATTGAAGCCGCGCAAAAGGCCGCCGAGGCGCTCAACGTGACCGGCAAGGCGGTGACGCCCTTCCTGCTGTCGAAAATCCTCGAACTGACCGGCGGCAGGAGCCTGAAGACCAACATCGCGCTAGTGGAGAACAATGCGCGGCTGGCGGCGAGGATTGCGAAGGCATTGTAGGTTCACGCGACAAAGACCCCCTCACCCGGATTGCCAAAACCGAATTGCAAAGGGCAATTCGGGGCAATCCGACCTCTCCCCGAGGGGAGAGGATCTCCCAGAGCCGACATCGACCTCTTCTCCCCTCGGGGAGACGGTGGCCGCGAAGCGGCCGGATGAGGGGGCGGCCTCGTGCTTGCGGGAATCTACTTCCCCGCCCGCCGCCCCGCCTCATAGGCCCGGCGCGCCCAGACCGTCATCTCGTCGGGATCATCGAAAGCGCTGTCGGGAATGCTCCAGTAGGGCATCGAGACCAGCTTGCCGTGGCGGGAGCCCGTATAGGTCCATTGCCGGCAACCGGCGGCTTCGAAGTCGGGGGCGCTTTGCTCGTCGGCCTTCAGCATCAATTCGCCGCGCAGCACGATGGCGACGATGACACCGTCGAAATAGATGCCCTTGCCGCCGAACAGTTTGCGGATGCTGACCGGGCCCAGGCCCTCGAACAGTTCGGCGATGCGTTCATTGTCCATGCCGCGATCATGTCACCGGCATTTGGCCTTGTCATCGCCGCAACCAAAATCATGCTGACAGGTTGAGAGCCATCCGTCGGAGTTTTTGTCATGCCGCTTCTGCTTAAAGGGTCCTGCCGCTGCAATGCCGTGCGTTTCGAGGTGGAGAGCCACACGCCGGTACCGTTCATGCTGTGCTACTGCTCGATCTGCCGCAAGCAGCAAGGCGGCGGCGGTTTTGCCATCAATCTCGGCGCCGACAGCGCGACGTTGAACATCAGGGGCAAAAGGAGCCTCGGCGTCTACCGGGCCGAGATCGAAGACGACGAACATCCGCAGTGCGAAATTTCGACGGGTGAGCGCAATTTCTGTCGCAAATGCGGCTCGGCGCTGTGGCTCTACGATCCGACCTGGCCAGAGCTTGTGCATCCCTTCGCCTCGGCGATCGACAGCGACCTGCCCATTCCGCCGAGCAAGGTGCATCTGATGCTGAAATACAAGGCGAACTGGGTCGAGCCCGACATTGGCAAGGGCGACAAGACGTTCGACGTCTATCCGGAGGAATCGATCGCCGACTGGCACAAGCGGACGGGCATGTGGGTGGAATAGCGATTTCGCTACGCGAAAGGAGCAGGCTCCTGATTCGTTTTGATCATCTTGTAGAGTCCGCCAAAGGCGGCCATCAAACCGAGAACGGTTACAAGACCAAGGAGCACAACCATATCGACCCTATGCGCCTCGAACGCGCAAACTCCAAATAAAACGGCAACAGCGGGTATGCAGAATTCGAATGCAATATATAGGAGCTTTATCCTGTTCGGAATCGACTTACCGAACACGTAAGAATCAAGAGACATCCGTATCTGATTGTCATTTAAATTCATGTGCAACAACAGATTACGCTTCACATACCGGTAAACACCGTAATATGCAAAAAGGGCAAACGCCATTATCAATATCGATACAGAAACCAATGGTACGATCAGGCTGTTCACGGAACGACCCCGCTTCAAAGACCATCAAACGCTGGACACCGGGAAATTATATGATGGTGACGCTCTATTTAGCGTAAATTGCGCCGCGAGCTTTTGATTTATCCAGCGATATTGGAATCCTGGCCGCGCATCAAGCGGAAGCGCGTGCTTCGGCCAGCGCCTTCAGGTCGGCCGGCTTCAATTCAACGGATTCGCCACAGCCGCACGCCGAACTCTGGTTCGGATTGTGGAAGGTGAAGCCGGTGCGCAGCGTCGTCTGCTCGAAATCCATTTCGGTGCCGAACAGGAATAGCGCTGCTTCCGGCGCGACGTAGACATGGGCACCGTCGCGCTCGATGTGGTCGTCCTTGGTGTTGGGCTCGGTCACCAGATCGACCGTGTATTCCATGCCGGCGCAGCCGCCCTTCTTGATGCCGAGACGAATGCCATGCGCGTTGTCGCGGGTAGCGACGATCTCGCGCACCCGGTCGGCGGCCTTTTCGGTCATCGTGATGACGGCGAAGCGTCCCATTCGTTTTCTCCAACCCGTTCAAGTTCAAGGCTTGTCGGACTTCACATAGATGGTTGAAACAATGATAAATGACAAGAGCGGAACGCAAATCGAGCGCCCGAGAGCACATCCGACTGTCAAGGAAACGAGCTGAGCATACCGTCAATGACAGATACAAATCAGGTGATTGTTTTCACCGAGAACCCCGAACGAGTTATGCCTCGCATGCTCGTACTGTTAGCCATCGCAATGTTCCTGGGGCTTGGAGCATTGTTTCAAACGGATAAGCCCATGCCAATCAGAGTGGGAACCGGTGTTCTCGTCTTTTTCCTGGCTTCAGTTTGTCTGCGTTCGACAGTGAGATTACTAAGAGGGCGGTATCGTGGAGTAACCATTGGACCAAACGGCTTCCAGTGCAATGAGATCGCTCCTCAATTTGTCCCTTGGTCAGCTGTGACCAGTATGTCGGAAGTGCCCATTTCTTTTCGTGGTCGACATCAATTCTCTGTCGTCGAGGTGAGAATCGAGGAATCCAGCTGGAAAGACCTCTCTCTGACAAAGGCCGCAAAATTAAACAAATTTCAAACTGGATCCATGTGGGTACCGTCGGTAGGTGCGGAGACAAGCTTTGAGAGCTTCTTCGCCACTATGAAGTCATACGCCAGCGCTCACGGCGTGGACTAAGGTCAGTACCAGCCCACCGCGACCTGCGCCTCTTCCGACATGCGGTCGGCAGACCAGGGCGGATCGAAGGTCATGTTGACCTCGACGCCGGAAACGCCTTCGACGGCGCCAACGGCGTTTTCCACCCAGCCGGGCATTTCGCCGGCGACAGGGCAGCCAGGCGCGGTCAGCGTCATGTCGATCTTGACCGACCGATTGTCCTCGATGTCGATCTTGTAGATCAGCCCAAGCTCGTAGATGTCGGCCGGGATTTCCGGATCGTAGACAGTCTTCAGCGCCGAGACGATGTCGTCGGTCAGCCGCGCCAGTTCGTCGGCTGGAATGGCTGATCCCGAAACCAGTGCATTGGGCGCGGTTTCCGGAGTGGTCTCGGCTGCGCTGCTCACATCATCCATGGTCGTCACCCAAAAAACTCGTCATCCGAAGAATTTGCGCGCTTTTTCAAGCGCCTCGGCCAAAGCGTCAACTTCGGCCCTGGTATTATACATGCCGAACGATGCCCTGCATGTGGAGGTTACACCAAAACGTTTCAACAGCGGCTGGGCGCAATGGGTGCCCGCGCGCACCGCAACGCCCTGCCGATCGATGACCATCGACACGTCGTGTGCATGAATGCCTTGCAGCTCGAACGAGATGATGGCGCCCTTGCCAGGCGCGTCGCCGAAGATGCGTAGCGAATTGATGGCGCGCAGCCGCTCATGCGCATAGTTCTTCAGATCTTCCTCGTGGGCTGCAATGCGCTCGCGGCCGACCGATTCCATATAGTCCAATGCCGCGCCAAGCCCGATCGCCTGGACGATCGGCGGCGTGCCGGCCTCGAAGCGGTGCGGCGGCTCGTTGTAGGTGACGATGTCTTCCGTCACTTCCTCGATCATCTCGCCGCCGCCCATGAAGGGGCGCATGCCCTGGAGAATGTCCTTCTTGCCGTAGAGCACGCCGATGCCCGAGGGGCCGTAGACCTTGTGACCGGTGAAGACGAAGAAGTCGCAGTCGAGATCCTGCACGTCGATCGGCATATGCACAGCGCTCTGACTGCCGTCCACGAGGACGGGAATTCCACGCGAATGCGCGATGCGCACGATCTCCTTGATCGGCGTCACCGTGCCCAGCGCATTCGACATCTGCGTGATGGCGACCAGCTTGGTGCGGTCGGTCAGGCGCTTTTCAAATTCCTCGATGTGGAAGACGCCGAGATCATCGACCGGCACCCAGACCAGTTTGGCGCCCTGCCGCTCGCGGATGAAATGCCAGGGAACGATGTTGGAATGGTGCTCCATGATCGACAGCACGATCTCGTCGCCCTCGCCGATGTTGGGCATGCCATAGCCATAAGCGACCGTGTTGATGGCCGAGGTCGTGTTCGAGGTGAAAATGATGTTGTCGGTGCTGGGCGCGTTGAGGAAGCGGCGCACCGTCTCGCGCGCCTTCTCATAAGCATCCGTCGCCGCATTGGAGAGGAAGTGCAGGCCGCGATGGACGTTGGCGTATTCCTGGGAATAGGCGTGCTGGATTGTGTCCAGCACCACCTGCGGCTTCTGTGCCGAGGCGCCATTGTCGAGATAGACCAGCTTCTTGCCGTAGACTTCCCGCGACAGGATCGGGAAATCGCGGCGGATCGCTTCGACGTCGTAGAAATCTCCGATCTTGCCCGACGCGTTCATCACTTCACCCGTGTGCCACGAACCAGTCGTCGAGCCGCGCTTCCAGCGCCTCGACGATCATCTCGTCGTCCAGTTCCTCAATCACCTCGGCAACGAAGGCTTTCACAAGGAGCCCCCGCGCGGTCTTCTCGTCGACGCCCCGTGCCATCAGGTAGAACAGATGGTCGTGGTCGATCTCGGTGACCGTCGCGCCATGGCCGCAGACGACGTCGTCGGCGAAGATTTCCAGCTCCGGCTTGGTCGAGAACTCGCCGTCATCCGACAGCAACAGCGTGTTGCAGGCCATCTTGGCGTTGGTCTTCTGCGCATATTGATGGACGTTGATGCGGCCCTGGAAGACGCCCCGCGCCTTGCCCGTCACCACGTTGCGGATGACTTCCGTCGAGGTCGTGTGCGGTACGGCATGGTCGAGCACCATGGTCACGTCGGTATGGGTGTCGCCGGCCAGAAGGTTGATGCCGCGCAATTTGAAATCGGCGCCTTCGCCTGTCGTCCTGACCACGATCTCCTGGCGCACAAGCTTGCCGCCGGCATTCATGAAGAACACCGTCAGCTTCGAATTCTTGCCTAGATGCGCCTTGAACTGCGCCAGATGCGTGGCCGTTTCCGGCTGCTCCTGCACGATCAGCCATATCACTTCGGCACCCTCGCCCAGCACGAGCTGGCTGACCGAGCTGACCAGGGCAGCCCCGTCACCCGCCTGGCGCTCGACGATAACGGCCTTGGCGCCAGCGCCGACACGCACTGGCAGGCGCACATGGGTCTGGCCACCGGCTTGCAGGTTCTGCAGTTCGATCGGCTTTTCGAGTTCCGCGCCATCGGCGATATCGACGAAATAACCGTCGGCAACGAACGCCGTGTTCAGTGCACCGATGGCGTCGTCGCTGCCATAGGGATCGAGCCCCGGCGCGATGCTGCCGTCGGTCAGCTTTTCCGACAGGCGCTGGAAAGTGACGCCTTCAAGGACCGGCACCTTGGCGTCGGACGTGCCGTTCAGGATCGACACCACGGTGGAACCGGCGACAATCGGTGCAATGGCTTTGGCCATGGCGGCCGGATCGAAGTCCGGCACCGCATTCAACAACCGGCGCAGGTCGGTGTAATGCCAGGATTCGACACGCCGCGTCGGCAGGCCGTGCTTGATCGCCTCGATGGCGTCGTCGCGCTTCAGCATCACCGCGCCGTCGCCCGGCAGCAGCGACAGCCGGTCGCCGAACGCGTCGATCAACGCTGTTTCGGCCTGCGTGCGTTGGGGTGTCGAGTGCATATTCATCAGTCTTGCCTTGCCTTCTGGCATCTCACGCGGCTTCGCCGATCACGCCGGCGTAGCCATTGGCTTCCAGGTCAAGCGCCAGCGACTTGTCGCCCGACTTGATGACCTGGCCCTTGTAGAGCACGTGCACGGTATCGGGCACGATGTGTTCGAGCAGGCGCTGATAGTGGGTGATGACCAGGAATGCCCGATCTGGCGCGCGCAATGCGTTGACGCCGTCCGAAACGATCTTCAGCGCATCGATGTCGAGGCCAGAATCGGTCTCGTCGAGCACGCACAGCTTCGGCTCCAGCAGCTTCATCTGCAGGATCTCGGCGCGCTTCTTCTCGCCTCCGGAGAAGCCGACATTGAGCGGCCGCTTCAGCATCGCCATGTCCATGCTGAGCGAGGCGGCTGCTTCCTTCACCCGCTTCAGGAATTCCGGGATCTTCAAGGGTTCCTCGCCGCGCGCCTTGCGCTGCTCGTTCATCGCCACTTTCAGGAATTCCATGGTCGCCACACCCGGTATCTCCATCGGGTATTGAAAGGCGAGGAAGATGCCTGACGTGGCGCGCTCGGCTGGATCCATTTCGAGGATCGACTGGCCGTTGTAGAGGATGTCGCCCTCGGTCACTTCATAGTCCTCGCGGCCGGCGAGGATGTAGGACAGCGTCGACTTGCCCGAGCCGTTCGGCCCCATGATCGCGGCGACCTCGCCGGCTTTCACCGTCAGGTTCAAGCCGCGGATGATTTCGGTGCCGTCATCGACGATGCGGGCGTGCAGGTTTCTGATTTCAAGCATTGTTCTTTTCTCTGAAATAATCGCCGTAAGTGATGGAGTAGTCGGTGTGCCGGCGCTGCAGGGCCATGAACCACGATAGGGACATGCCAAAACCGGCCGAGAAGACGGCAATGCCGAGGAACACATTGACGAAGGCAATGAGCAGGACGCCGGCAAATGCCGAAACAATTGTCGCGGCGGCAAATTTGGCCATGGCGATCTTGCCCTCGCGGCGGACAGCCCACAGCCGCCGCCAGCGTACGGCAAACCAGATTTCTTCTCTCGGCAGCTGCGTCGCCATGGCCACTTAGCCCACCGAGCCTTCCAGCGAGATACCGATCAGCTTCTGCGCTTCGACCGCGAACTCCATTGGCAGTTGCTGGATGACGTCCTTGACGAAGCCGTTGACGATCAGTGCGATAGCTTCCTCTTCAGGGATACCGCGCTGCATGACGTAGAATTTCTGGTCCTCGGAAATCTTCGACGTCGTCGCTTCGTGCTCGAACTGCGCCGTCGAGTTCTTGGCTTCCATGTAGGGCACCGTGTGCGCGCCGCACTGGTCGCCGATCAGCAGCGAGTCGCAGTTGGTGAAGTTGCGGGCGTTGGTCGCCTTGCGGTGCGCCGAGACCTGGCCGCGATAGGTGTTCTGCGAGAAGCCGGCGGCGATGCCCTTGGAGATGATGCGGCTCGACGTGTTCTTGCCGAGATGGATCATCTTGGTGCCGCTGTCGACCTGCTGATAGCCGTTCGACACGGCGATCGAATAGAACTCGCCCGAGGAATCGTCGCCGCGCAGGATGCAGCTCGGGTATTTCCAGGTGATGGCCGAGCCGGTCTCGACTTGCGTCCACGAAATCTTCGAGCGGTCGCCGCGGCAGTCGCCGCGCTTGGTGACGAAATTGTAGATGCCGCCCTTGCCCTCGGCGTCGCCGGGGTACCAGTTCTGCACCGTTGAGTATTTGATCTCGGCGTCGTCGAGCGCCACCAGTTCGACGACCGCGGCGTGAAGCTGGTTTTCGTCGCGTTGCGGCGCCGTGCAGCCCTCGAGATAGGAGACGTAAGCCCCCTCCTCGGCGATGATCAGCGTGCGTTCGAACTGGCCGGTGTTCTTCTCGTTCATGCGGAAATAGGTCGACAGTTCCATCGGGCAGCGCACGCCCTTGGGCACGAAGACGAAGGAGCCGTCGGTGAACACGGCCGAATTCAGCGTCGCGTAGTAATTGTCGGAGGTCGGCACGACCGAACCGAGATACTTCTTCACCAGCTCCGGATGCTCACGGATGGCTTCCGAGATCGAGCAGAAGATGACGCCGGCCTGCGCCAGCTCCTTCTTGAAGGTGGTGACGACCGAGACGGAATCGAACACGGCGTCGACGGCGACGCGGCCCGACTTGTAGACATTGTCGCTGACTTCCTCGAGTTCGGAGGCGTCGGTCTTCTGTACGCCGGCGAGGATTTCCTGCTCCCGCAGCGGAATACCCAGCTTCTCATAGACCTTCAGCAGTTCGGGATCGACATCGCTGAGCGACGTCGGGCCGGGCGTGCTCTTCGGCGCTGCGTAGAAGTAGATGTCCTGGAAATCGATCTTCGGATAGTGGACGCGCGCCCAGGTCGGCTCGTCCAGCGTCAGCCAGCGGCGATACGCTTCCAGGCGCCATTCCAGCATCCAGGACGGTTCGTCCTTCTTGGCCGAAATGAAACGGATGATGTCTTCGCTCAGCCCCTTGGGGGCCTTATCAACAGCGATTTCGGTCTGGAATCCGTATTTGTATTGGTCGACGTCGATCTTTCGGACCCGATCGATCGTGTCCTGCACAGCAGGCATATGCGTTCTCCATCCACGCCGGGGTCAAGGCCCGACAGTTTTCAAACTATGGCACCGCCAAAATGAACGCCGAAGAAGCGCTCGCGGCAGCGTAAGTTCCATATAGTGCGCCCCGACCGGAAATTCACCCGGCCAACACGAAACGCACGGCTCCACCAGGCCGAAAGGCCCAAATTCGTCCAACCGCTTACGCGGCTTTTTCTCTACTCGCCCTACGCGCGGCGATTCCAGTCAGCGCAACGCGAAATAACTCGATGTCTTCCGCGCCGGTCGCCGGTCCGATCGACACGCGCAAGGCGCCAAGACTGTCGCCGTAGCCCATGGCTTTCAGCACATGGCTCGGCCCGACCTTGCCCGACGAGCATGCGGAGCCGGCCGACAACGCCACACCGGCCAGATCGAAGGCGATCTGCGCGGTTTCAGCTTTGACGCCCGCAATAGCGAAGAATGTCGTGTTGGCAAGCCTTGGCGAACCGGTTCCAAAGATTTCCGCGTCCGGCACCAGCAATTTCATGATGGCCTCGATCTCGTCGCGGCGCTGGCGCACCGCATCGACGGCCGGCAATCCGGTCAGGGCCTCGCGTGCCGCGGCGCCAAAACCGGCAATGGCGGCGAGATTTTCAGTGCCGCCGCGATGGCCCTTCTCCTGGCCACCGCCGTTGATCAGCGGCTTCGGCATCATCAGGTCGGAAGCGGTGACGATGGCGCCGACGCCCTTGGGGCCGCCGATCTTGTGCGAGGACAGAATCAGATAATCGGCGTAATCCGCTGACATGTCGATCGATACGCGGCCCGCGGCCTGGACCGCGTCGACGACGAGGATGCCGCCCGCAGCCTTGACGATCTCAGCGATGCGATCGATCGGCTGGATGACACCGGTCTCGTTGTTGGCGGCATGGATGGCGACCAGCGGCAGGCCATCGGCCTTGTCATGGCGGCCGAGCGCCGCGACCAGGGCGCCGAGATCGGCGATGCCATTGGCATCAACGCCGATCCGCGTCACCTGTGCTGCCGGAAAGCGCCCACCATTCAACAGGCAGGGATGGTCGGCCTCGGACACGTAAAGCCGGCTCATGCGCACAGTACCACGCCCCATCTGCCAGTCTGATGTCAGCAGCGTCGAGGCGGCTTCCGTCGCGCCGGAGGTGAAAACGACATGCTCCGGCTTGGCGTTGACCAGTGCCGCAACGTCACGCCTGGCGGTCTCGATCAGGCGGCGTGCGGCGCGCCCTTCGGCGTGGACCGATGACGGGTTGGCGGCGACATCAAGCGCTGCGACCATAGCCTCGCGGGCCGCGGCAAGCAGCGGCGCACTGGCATTATAGTCGAGATAGGCGCGTATTGCGGCCATTTTCGTCCAGTTGGTCCCGTCAGAAGCCATTCCGCCGACGTATCGCGTTATTTCCTTGAAATTCCAAGGCGAGCCGTCCTATTTACGCGGCTTGCGGCGCGGGTGGCCGGGCTCGATGTCTTGCCACTCAGTTTTGAACAATTCTAAACTAGCTTCTAAGAAGACGCTCGCCCTGCGTCAAGGCCAGAGGAAGACACGTTCCGGGCGCCGCGCATTCGTATACCCAAGTGGAGTATTTCATGCCTGAGGTCATTTTCACCGGTCCTGCCGGCCGTCTGGAGGGACGTTACCAGCCTTCCAAGGAAAAGAGCGCGCCGATTGCCATCGTCCTGCACCCGCACCCCCAGTTCGGCGGCACGATGAACAACAAGATCGTCTACGACCTCTTCTATATGTTCCAGAAGCGGGATTTCACCACGCTTCGCTTCAATTTCCGCGGCATCGGCCGCAGCCAGGGCGAGTTCGATCACGGCACTGGCGAGTTGTCGGATGCCGCCGCAGCCCTCGACTGGGTGCAGTCGCTGCATCCGGATTCCAAGAGCTGCTGGGTTGCCGGTTACTCCTTCGGCTCCTGGATCGGCATGCAGCTTCTGATGCGCCGTCCCGAGATCGAAGGCTTCATCTCGATCGCGCCGCAGCCCAACACCTATGATTTCTCGTTCCTGGCGCCCTGCCCGTCATCGGGCCTGATTATCCATGGCGATGCCGACAAGGTCGCGCCACCAAAGGATGTGCAGGGCCTGGTCGACAAGCTGCACACGCAAAAGGGCATCACCATCACGCAGAAGACCTTGCCTGGCGCCAACCATTTCTTCTCCAACGACGCCGACCTGCTGCTCGAGGAATGTGCCGACTATCTCGACCGCCGGCTGGCCGGCGAATTGTCGGATCCGCGGCCGAAGCGGCTGAGATAAGCAAAGAAAGCTGGGACAGCGATGTACGAACCTCCTCAGTTCAGGGAAACGCGGCCGGAAATCCTACACGGGTTGATCCGGACGCATCCATTGGGCCTGTTGGTTTCCAACGGGCCCGAGGGGCCGGTCGCCAACGCCATCCCGTTCCTGCTCGACGCCGAAATTGGGCCGAACGGCAGGCTGCGCGCCCATCTGGCGCGGGCCAATCCGCAATGGCGCCTGCTGGCCGACAATCCGGCTTCACCCGTGCTGATCGTCTTCCAGGGCAGCGATGCCTATGTGACGCCATCCTGGTACGAGACCAAGCGCGAAACCGGCAAGGTGGTGCCGACCTGGAATTATGCCATCGTGCAGGTTCGCGGCACCGTCAAGGTGATGGATGACCAGGACTGGCTGGCGCAGCAGATCGCCGATCTGACCGTGTCCCAGGAAGGCACTCGGGAAGCGCCCTGGGCGGTGACCGATGCGCCGGCGCCGTTCATCCAGTCGCAGATCAAGGGCATTATCGGGCTGGAAATCGAGATCAGCGAAATCCACGGCAAGTGGAAGGTCAGCCAGAACCGGCCGGTCGCCGATCGCGTCGGCGTTGCACAGGGGCTCGAAAGCGAGCAGCACTCGTCGCCCGACATGGCCGGCCTGGTCAGATCCTATGGCGGGCTGGACGGCAATTAAGCTTCGGCAAAGCCGAGCAATCAGGCAGCCTTATTTGCCGGTCCGATCAGCCAAAACGTCTTCTTGCGGACCGGCAACCCCGACGGCATCGGCCGAAAGATGAAGCCGAGCCGGGCAAAGACCAGCCCACAGGCAAGCGCGAAAGCGCAGCCAAGGCCGAAGCCGGCGACGGTGTCGCTGGGATAGTGCGCGCCAACGAAGATCCGTGTCGAGGCAATGCAGGCGGTGATCGCCAGGGCGACGTACCAGCGCCTTGGGAACAACAGCAGGGCAACCCCGAACACGGCGCCCATGGTCGTTGCATGGCCGGACGGGAAGCCGGCGAAGCGCGCATCGAAAGCGAATGGATGCAGCGACAACACCCCGAATTGATTGAAATACATCGGCCGAGCCCGGCCGATCGCGTATTTCAGCACATTGACGGTCAGGCCGGACAGGCCGACGGCGCCCAGCACCAGGAAAGCCAGGCAGGTCCAGTTGTAGGCGAGCATCAGCGAGCGCCTTGAAAGGCTTCGCCAGTCCGTCAGGTTCGCGGCGACGAGCAAAAGCGCCGACGGAATGAGATACCAGCCACCCAGGCCGAACTGCGTGAAAAAATCGGCCAGGCGGACGAACCCCGGCGACCATTGGTCGCGAAGCATTCCCGCAGGGGTGTCGAGGCGAACAAATGCTGCTGCCGTCAGCAAAACCCACACCAGCACCCAGACCGACCACAAAATGTTCGGGTATCTGGCCGGGCGAGCGGCAAAGCGCTTTCTTGCGATCTGCATCGTATCGCGAAAATTGTCGACCGATCGGCGCCCCACTCCAAGGAGCATAGCGGAAACGGAACGACGCGATTTCACCAGCATTTGAAATTCGACCCTGTCATTGACGAGCCGTCATGGGGCCACACGATAAAGGCCAAGCGACAGTTTGTCTCCCGACGAATAGTTGAGGCCGTCGACTTCGGCAACGCGGGTCGCCGACTTGCCTTGCGCCGCCAGCAGCCCATTCAGCTTCTGCTCGTCCCCGATTTGTGTCAGCGCCAGCGCGCAGGCCGGATCGCCAAGCAGATGTTTGGCGACACCATCGACATCGGTCAGGACGGTTTTGGTGCCCACCAGGAACACCAGGCTCGGCTCGTGATATTCCGCTGAGGCGAGCACCGTGGTGTCGCAAGGCTTGTTGGCGCGGACCGCCGCCTCGATCGCCGGGCTCAGCCAGATCGGCTTCAGCGACGGCGCGATGACGCCGAACAACAGCCCATAGGTGATGCCGGCACACACCGCGATGGCGCCGATGCGGCGCAGCGGCACTTGCAGCTGCTGCGAAAAAGCGAAATAGCCCGCCCCCAGTGCTGCCGCGGCCGCCGGAATGCTCCACCAGGATAAGGTGCCGGTGAGGTAGATCGGTGCTCCGATGCAGACAGCCGCAAGGCCGAGGCTGACCACGGCAAGCCCGAACGCGGTCGACCACCACAACCAATTCTGCCAGCGCCTGAGCGGCGCATTCGCCTCCTGCGGCGACAATGTCAGCAGCCAGCCGATCAGCAGCGCCATGCCGGGATAGGCCGGCAGGACGTAGTGCGGCAGCTTGGTCGGGATCAGCTCGAACACCAGCCAGAACGGAATGTACCAGGCGAGGCAGAAACGCAGCCGTGGATCGTCGCGCAGACGGTTGAGGGCCTGGAGCCCGGCACCGACCGCGATCAGGCCGAAGGGCCACATGAACAGCGAATAGGTCAGCATGTAGAAACCGGGCGGCAGGCCGTGCGATTCCTCGCCCGCGGCGACCTTGGCCACCATGTCCTTGCCGACGGCATCCTGGAGAAAGGCGCCGCCGCTCTTCCAGGTGATGAGAACAACCCAAGGCAGCACGATAAGAAGCACCAGAGCGACACCGCGCACGAGCTTCAGCTTCAAAAGCCATCGCCAGTCGCGTTCGAAAGCAAACAGCGTGGCGACCGTCAGCACCGACAATAGCGGAGCGACAGGCCCCTTGATGAGGATCCCCAGGCCTTGAGCCGCCCAGAAGATCCACGGCAGATGGGCCGCTACCGGTTCGTTCCGGCGCGCTGCCAGATAGATCTGGGCGAGCGCGCCTTGCGCCGCCACGCAGCAGGCCAGCAGCATGGCGTCGGTCTTGGCGTCGCGGCCCTCGAAGGCGGTGGCGAAGATTGCCGCCATCATCAGACCGGCGGCGAGACCGGCATTGGCCCCGAAGAGCTTCGTGCCCGTCCAGGCAATGCCGACGACGGCCAAGGCAATGCCAAGCATGGAGACGAGCCGGTAGACCCAGATCGGCGCCGCTGCCCCCTCGCCGCTCAGCGCCACGGCCGTCGATTGCAGCCAGTAGATGCCGATCGGCTTCTTGTAGCGTGAGGCATCCTGAAAACGGATGTCGACATAGTCGCCGGTTTCGACCATCTGCTTGGTGGCCTGGACAAAACGCGACTCGTCGCGGTCGATTGGTGGAAGGCTCATCAGCCCGCCGAAAGTCATCAGCAGGCTGAACAGAAAGAGGATAAGATAGTTCCTGTTCATCGCGGAGCTTTCCGGATCTGATCTGCGGGATGGCCCCGTCGCGGCGCTTCAGGCCCTGCCCTGCGCGGCGCCTCAATACGCCAGCCAAAACGGCGAAGCAAGGATTCGCAACGCCATCCGCGCGGGACGCAAAACCGGAAACCACTTTTGCTGATCGCGAGTTCTTTGTTGAAGCGCGATCAGACGCAAAACCGGATTCCACTTTTGCTGATCGCGCTTGGATGCTAAACGCCCGCGTTCATGCACGCCCGAGCCACAGCGGCCGGGCGCTTTCGGGAAAGAAACAATGTCCGCCTTCAAATCCGATTTCCTGCGCACGATGAGCGAGCGCGGTTTCATCCACCAGACTTCGGATGATGCCGGCCTCGACGCTATCTTCGCCAAGGAGACGGTGACGGCCTATATCGGCTTCGACGCGACGGCCAAAAGCCTGCACGCCGGCTCGCTGATCCAGATCATGATGCTGCACTGGCTGCAGCAGACGGGTCATCGGCCGATCGCGCTGATGGGCGGCGGCACCTCGATGATCGGCGACCCGTCGTTCAAAGACGAGGCGCGCAAGCTTTTGACCCCGCAGGACATTGACGACAACCTCGCCGGCATCCGCCGCAACTTCATGCCCTACCTCAAATTCGGCAGCGGTCAGAACGACGCCATCATGGTCAACAACGCCGACTGGCTGATGGAGATCAACTACGTCAATTTCCTGCGCGACGTCGGCCGTCACTTTTCCGTCAACCGCATGCTGGCCTTCGATTCCGTCAAGCTCCGGCTCGATCGCGAGCAGTCGCTGTCGTTCCTCGAATTCAACTACATGATCTTGCAGGCCTATGATTTCGTCGAGCTTTACAAGCGTGTCGGCTGCCGCCTGCAGATGGGTGGCTCCGACCAGTGGGGCAATATCATCAACGGCATCGATCTCGGCCGCCGCATGGAGGACGCGCAGCTCTATGCGCTGACCACGCCGCTGCTCACCACCTCGTCGGGCGCCAAGATGGGCAAGTCTGCCTCGGGCGCGGTCTGGCTCGATGCGGAGATGCTGAGCCCCTATGAGTTCTGGCAGTACTGGCGCAACACCGAGGATGCCGACGTTGGCCGCTTCCTGAAACTCTACACGACGCTGCCGCTGGACGAGGTCGCGCGGCTTGAGCGGCTCGGCGGATCCGAAATCAATGAAGCCAAGAAGATCCTCGCCACCGAGATCACCGCCTTGCTGCACGGCCGCGCAGCTGCCGAACAAGCCAGCGATACGGCGCGCAAGACGTTCGAGGAAGGCGCGCTCGCCGAAGCGCTGCCGACCGTCGAGGTTGACAAGGCAGCGCTCGAAGCCGGCGTGGGCGTCCTGTCGCTGCTCGTCACCGCCGGACTGGCGGCGTCGAACGGCGAGGCGCGGCGGCATGTGCAGGGCGGTGCGGTGCGCCTGAACGACGAGCCGGTCAGCGATGAGCGCCGGCTTGTGACTTCAAAGGATTTGAGTCCGGAAAACGTCGTAAAGCTTTCTCTGGGCAGGAAAAAGCACATTCTGGTGCGGCCGATTTGACCTCGATCAGCGGTACTCGAAGATCGACCTGAATATCCCGGGCGCGATCACCGACAGCGGATTGATGTCCAGCAGCGGCTTGTTGGCATTGCCCTTGAGCCGGTAGGTGACGCCGATCAGGCCGCGGTCGCGGCCATTGCCGAGCAGCGCGCCGACGATGGGCAATTCGCCGAAGATGCGATTGAGGCCATAGACCGGCATGAACGTGCCAGTCATGTCCATGTTGTTGTTCTGATCGTAGAGCGTGCCCTGGAACGTCGTGCCGATGCGCGGGCCGCGCAGCACGCCATTGGCGATTTTCAGGTAACCGCTGCCCTTGTCGATCTCGGCGTAACCGCGTTCGAACTTCACCCGCGACGTGTCCAGCTTGCCCTTGACCGCCTGATTGAGGCTGCGGTTGTCGCCGGCCGGCGTGGTCGAGACGATGGAGGCGAGTTTCGGTTCGTTGACCACGAAAAAGTTGCTGGTATCGACCTTGCCCTTCAGCGATCCGTCGCTCGGCCCCGCCAGCGCCAGGGTGATCGATCCACCTTCCATATGCTCGTAGATGTTGAGGAACCTGAGGATGGCGCCAGCGTCCGCGGACTGCATGTTGAGCGCGCGCTGGCCAGCGCCAGTGGTGTTGCTGATGCTGATCGCAGCGCCCGAACTTGCCGTGGCGCTGACCTTAAGCCCGTTCACCCGCGATCCGGCCGCGCTGTAGTCGAGCTTCAGATTGGACAATTGCTCGTCGTGGAAACCGGTCAGTTGATCGACATCGGCGCTGACGGAAATGGCATCGGAACCGGTCGTCTTGGTGGCCGTGTCGACGTCCGAGGTGAACTGCTTGATGAGCGAGCGTGCATCCAGCGCGTTGCCTGATATGTCGACCGCATAGCCCTTGCCGGATCGCTTCACCGACACCGCAACGTCGTCGCCCCTGTTCAAGGTGACCTTGCTGAACCGCGCCGACGACAGCGCGCCATTGACCAGCACGATGCTGCCGTCGATGGAGAAGGTCTTTCCGTCGAGATTAAAGTCGGACAGCGTCGTGGTGTCGCCGGACTTGGTCATGACGAAGGTGACATTGGCGGGAACCCCTGCCCCCTTGCTCCAACCCGCCCAGGGAATGTCCAGCCTGGCATTGGTCAGATCGGCCGAGACGTTCTGGTCGCCGCTGCCGCTCTTGTCGATCGCGACCTTCACCGTTCCGCCAAGCAGCGGCTTCAAGCCGGGCATGGCGGCGGCGCGGATCTTGTCGTCGAGCACCAGGGTCACCTTGCGGATGCGCGCCGGCCCGTCATCCCTGAGCGGCTCGATCAGATCGAGTTCGGCCGGAATGCCGTTCAGCAACGCCTTGGCGGAGATCACCGCCTTTGCAGGGTCGACCGTGATCGAACCGTCTGCATCCGTCACGACCTGCCCCTCGAAAGGCTTGGCCAAGGACATACCGGTGTAGTCGAGCGACACCAGCCAATCGAGTTTCGAACTGTCGACGCCGGACTGCAGCGGAATATCCGCCTTGACGTGGCCGGTGACGCTGCCCGACAGCTCTTCCGGCAGAATGCCGACATGGCGCATGGCGTTGATCGGCTCGTAGGATGCGAGCTCGGCAACAGCGGATGCTTCGCCATCGACGTCGATGTCGAGCGCGCCGACGACCGGCGGGCGGTTGGCCGCCTTGACCGTCAGCGTGCCATTGCTGGCTGCCACGGTGCGACCGCTGGGCATATAGACGGTACCCGAGGACAAGGAGATATCGACATCGTTGCCGTGGAAGCCGACGACGCCAACCGCATCGCGTATCGGCGGGATGCGGCCGGCGGTGTCGAAGCGCGATCCCTCGATCTGGAAGCGGCCGAACACCTCGTCGGCGGACAGCGGCACGCCGTTGCCCAGGCGGCCCGGCACGACCTGGAACTGGAGGTTGGCGTCGACGACGCGGCCGCCGAACAGATTGGCCAGCACCCACAGCCGGGCGTTGCGCGCTGAAAACCATGGCCACAGCTGCTTGACGTGAGAGACCTGCATGTTGTGGATGTTGAACGCCAGATTGATCCCCGGCGCCTTGCCGTCGACGAACGCCACGGCGGCGGTGCCGAGCACCTCGCCGGAGGCAGCGGACCGAAGCGCGATCTGCTCGGCGACCAGCCTGTGGCTCACCGTGTTGTAGACACCGGCAATCCGGGCGAGGAAGGTGAGCGCTGGCTCAGGCGACTCCGAAGGTGCCAGCGACGAACCGTCGCTGGTCAGGTCGTAGCGATAGGACGGCTCCTCGCCCGCCGCGCCGCTTGCCGGCTTCGGCCCGATCGAACCGGCGAAATCGAATGTCGAGCGGCCGGTCTTCAGCAGCAATCTGTCGACCTGGACCTTGTTGCTGCCGGCAACCAGTGTCGCATTGACATCGACGTTGGCCGGAAGCAGCCCACGCGTGCCGAGATCGAGGATCGAGCCCGTCGATGACAACGCGGCCGTCAGCCGCGATGCATTCACGCCGAACCCTTCCGATCCTGTCAGTTTCAGCGTGACCGCGCCCAACTTGCCGGCAGCGGCCGTCGTGTCACCGGCATCCGCCAGATCGATGCTCGCATCCAGCGCCGTGACACGGTGCGCCGCGATATCGCGGGTGGCGGAAGCTGCAACGGTAACCGTCCTGCCGTCGACATCCGCCTTGGAGGAAAACTGCATGCCGCCCGGTCCCGACTGCACGACGGTGGCGTCGGTTATCTTGAAGAGCTTGATCGCTGCGGTTTCGGGCAGCACGAATTCGACATTGCGAAGATCGATCTGGCGCAGCGAATCTTCCCGCACGGCATCGAGTGCCCGGTTGACGTTTCCGAACACCGCAGTGGACAGCTTCTCCGGATCGATGAGGCCGTCCTCATTGCGCAGCGCGGCGGTCCAGTCGCCGCCTGACGGCATCGCGGCGACGACAATGTGGGCATCGGAGATCCTGGCGCTGGTCAGCCGCACATCGCCCCACAGCAGCGGGACCAGGCGCACGCCAAAGCGCACGCGGCCGGCATCGGCCATCGGCTTGCCGTCTGATGTCTTCAGGCTGACGTCGCTGACCTGGAGCGCGACGAAACTCGAACTGTCGAGCGTGATGCGGGCAGGCCCGACCGCGACATTGACATCGACACCGGCCAGTTTCTCAAGAGCCGTTTCCGCCTCGGTACGAAGCCGGTCGGCCCCGATGCCGGAGGCACCAACCAGATAAACGAGCACGGCCGCCAGCAGCACAAGAGCGACCAAGCCGGCAAACAGCCGCGACAGCATGCGAAAGCCGCGCCCGATCGACGCCTGACCGAGCGGCGGCACGCGGCAGGCGGACGGAAAGGCCGCCAGGTCGGTGATCTCATCACGCCTGAACCGGATCTTCTCGTGCTGCGGTTGCTCCTGATCCACGCAATTTTCCGTTGTACGAACTCGATCGTGGACGAATCCCCGTTCGACACTATATCGGTGTGGCTTGGCGCGTAACCACAAACAAGGGCATCGATATGGCTGACTTCGACGTAGGCGATCTGGCGCCGCAATTCGATCTGCCCCGCGATGGTGGTGGGTCGCTCAGCCTCGCTGCCTCGTCCGGAAAACCCGTCGTCCTCTATTTCTATCCTCAGGACGACACGACGAGCTGCACGCAAGAGGCAATAAGTTTTTCGCAGTTGAAGCCGGAGTTCGAGAAGGCCGGTGCCGTCGTGATCGGCCTCTCACCTGACAACGCCAAAAAGCACGACAAGTTCAAGTCGAAATACAATCTCACCGTCGACCTCGCCGCCGACGAGGAGCGCAAGGTGATCGAAGCCTACCATCTGTGGGTCGAGAAATCGATGTACGGCCGCAAATACATGGGCGTCGAGCGCGCGACGTTCCTGATCGGCCGCGACGGGCGGATCGCCAGGATCTGGCGCAAGGTCCGGGTCAAGGGCCATGCCGAGGACGTGCTCGAGGCCGTTCGCGCCCTTTGAGGTTTTGCCGGCACGGCTGACTCCCTACAACCCTACGCCCGTCTGGCGGGCAATCGCCGCCAGCAAGCCGGCGCCGCAAGCCTTTGTTAACCCTAATAATGTGTAATCGAGCTGTCGTGGTGTCGTAACCGAAAGCTTGGTCCCGTGAACGCAACCGGTCAGTCAGCAGTCTTCGGCAGGCGCAAGGAGCCCCATACGGTCATCATCGCCCGGGGCAACGAGATCAGGCACTTCACGATCCGCCCCTGGCTCGTGGCCTTTATTGGCTCGGCGCTCGCTGCCATTGCCATCGGCTACCTCATGGCCACCTCCTATCTCGTACTGCGCGACGACCTGATCGGCGCCACCACGGCGCGGCAGGCGCGCATGCAGCAAGCCTATGAAGACCGCATTTCGGCGCTTCGCGCCCAGGTCGACCGTATCACCAGCCGCCAGTTGCTCGACCAGCAATTGATGGAAACCAAGGTCAGCGAACTGCTTGAACGCCAGAGCCAGCTGAGTCAGCGCCACGGCCGGCTTGGCCCGCTGCTTGAACGCGCCGAGAACGAAGTCGGCGCGGCGCCGGCCGAAGATCCGGCAGCGGTTGCGAAGCCGGACAAACGCGCCGAAGTGACCGGCAGCATCGCCCCACCTGCGCAGAGCTATGCGGTCGCCAGCCCGAGCGCCGACCTCGGCTCCGGCGACACCAGGCCGTTCTCGCTGTGGTCGACGCGCTCCGATCCGCTGCCCAACGATTCAGCCGCGGATCGTGCCGACAAGCTGTTCGTCTCGATCAACCAGTCGCTGAAATCCATCGAGAGCGACCAGCTCACCCGCATCAGCACGCTTGCCGACAACGCCTACAAGAGCGCCGACGCGATCACCCAGGCGCTTCAAGCAGCCGGGCTGCCCGTCGACAGCGACTTCGGCAAGGGCGATAGCGATGTCGGCGGACCGCTGATCCCACTCGACAGTTCGATGATGTTCGACAGCAAGGTCAAGGAGTTGGACGAAGCGCTTGACGCGCTCGACCACCTCAAGAAGGAAGCGCGCCAGCTGCCGCTCACCAATCCGGCGCCGGGCCACTCCGTCACCAGCCCGTTCGGCGTGCGCACCGACCCTATCCTCGGCACCGCAGCACTCCATTCCGGCATGGATTTCAGGGCGCCGATCGGTATGGCCGCAAAGGTCACGGCGCCCGGCATCGTCACCAAGGCAGGTTGGAACGGCGGCTATGGCCGCATGGTGGAAGTCGACCACGGCAATGGTTTTGCGACGCGCTACGGACATCTCAGCGAGATCGACGTGACCGTGGGCGAGAAACTGGACGCCGGCGCCGTCATCGGCAAGACCGGCAGCAGCGGCCGCTCGACCGGCCCGCATTTGCACTATGAGGTCCGCCACAATGGCGAAGCCATCGATCCCCTGCGCTTCCTGACTGTCGGCAAGAAGGTCGCCCAGTATCTGTAGGCGATTTCGGGATTCTGCTCGATGCGGCCGATGGCCGATCGTGGCCGTTGATGGACCATGAGCGGTTTCCACCGTCCGTTGGTCAGTTTTCCCGGTGCATCGACAGAAACGAGGTCGCTGCCGAAACCAGGGTGGCCGCGCCGACCTTCAAGGCGGCCTCATCGACGCGAAACCGGGCATGGTGAAGCGGAAACACCGATCCGACCGCCTCGTTGCGGATGCCGAGCCGGAAGTAGACCGACGGACACTTCTCGCTGTAGTAGCCAAAGTCGTCCGCGATCGTCCATCCAGGCGTGTTGAGAACATTGTCAACCCCGATGCAGGCCTTGGCACTGGCGACAATCAACTCCGTCATCTCGACGTCGTTGACGACGCCGGGTTCGCCCTTGTGGATGTCGAGCTGCACACTGGCGCCGTGGGCCGTTGCTATTGCCTCCAATATCGCACGAACGCGCCGCCAGGCCCGCTCGCGGGTGGCGTCGCTGCCGCTGCGGATGGTGCCTTTCAAGGTGACCTTGCCGGCGATCACGTTGTAGGCGTTGCCGCCGTTGATGCCGGTGACTGAAATGACCAGGGGATCGTAGGGATCGATCTCGCGCGAGACGATCTTCTGCAGTTCGCTCACCATGGCGCAGGCTACGGCAATCGCGTCGATGCCCTCATACGGCTTTGCCGCATGCGCGGCCGAGCCGGTGACGAGAACATCAAATGTATCGCAGGCCAGAGTATAAGGGCCGGAACTCACGGCGATCTTGCCGGTCGGCGTGTACGGATCGACGTGGACGCAGATGGCGGCGTCGATGTCGTCGAGAAGCCCCTCCTCCACCACCCGCTTGCCGCCCGACGGTTCGTCTTCCTCCGCCGGCTGGAAGAACAGGCGGACGGTTCCGCCAAAGTCGTCCCTTGACTGGTGAAGATGGGCGGCGACCGCAAAGGCCATCGATGCGTGCGCATCATGGCCGCAGGCATGCATCACACCTGGGTTCATCGATGCGAATTCGACACCGGACTCCTCCTCGATCGGCAAGGCGTCGATGTCGGCGCGAATAGCCAGCTTTCGATTTGACGGCTTGCCGGTGCCGACAATGTCGACCGCGAGGCCAAAGCCCGCGACATCGCGAATGTCGGCAATTCCCTGATCCACCAGCATCTGCCTGAGATAACGCTGCGTGTTGGCTTCGCGGTTCGAAAGCTCCGGATTGCGGTGCAGATGGCGGCGGATCTCGATCATCCGGTCGAGAATTCCGGCATCGATATCGGTCGTGTCGGGATTCGCAGAACCGCTTGCCATGGCCGGACCCTCAGGATTTGACATGGATCTCTCGCGGGAACCTGGTCAGCGTCTCATGGCCGGTTTCGGTGACCAGGATGGTCTCGCTGATCTCGATGCCCCAGCCGTCCATCCACATGCCGAGGATGGAATGCACGACGTTGCCCGGTTCAAGCACAGTCTTGTCGCCCGGCCTGAGGCTGATCGTGTGCTCGCCCCAATCCGGCGGATAGGCGACGCCGATCGAATAGCCGATGCGCGACTCCTTCTTCAGTCCGTAGCGTTGAATGACCTTGCGCCAAGCGCCCTCGACCGCTTCGGCTGATGTTCCCGGCCTGACCGCATCGAGCACCGCATCCATGCCTTCGAGCACCGCTTTTGCCGTATCCCTGACATTTGTCGGTGTTTTGCCAAGCTGCAGGGTTCGCGCCAGCCCGGCGGCATAGCGGCGGCAGACGCCGGCAAGTTCGAGCGCAATCGTCTCGTTGTCCCCAAACCGCCTGTCGCTCCACATGATGTGCGGCGCGGACGCATTTTCGCCGCCGAGAATTGTCGGCGGCAGCGCGGTGATGTCACCCGCGAAGTCCGCACTACCGGCGATCTGCGCCGCCTGGATGGCGGCGATGGCATCGCACTCGCGAACACCCGGCGCGATCACTTCGAAGGCCCGCGTGACCGCTGCTTCGGCCAAGGTCGAGGCCTTGCGCAAATAGGCGATCTCGGGCGCCGATTTGACCGCTCGAATCCAATTCACCAGCAGATCAGCATCATGCCATTTTGCATTGGGCAGTCCGGCGACGAGCCGGGCATGCCCTTTCGGCGAGAAATAGTAGGCTTCGAGTTCGATGCCGATATGTCTGATACCCCAGCCCTTCGCGACGATCCAATTCGCGATCCAGTCCATGGGATGGCGATCGACGCGCTGAACGTGGTCTTCCGGGAAGCCAACCACGTTTTCCGGCTTCATCCAGGCTGTCAGAAGACCGCCGGCCGCATCCATGGCGCGCCCGATCCAGACCGGCTCGACCTCTTCGATTGGAACGAGCACCACCTGCGGCGTATAGAATGACCAGCCATCATAGCCGGTGATGTAATGCTGGTTGGCAACGTCGTTGACAACAAGGAGTTCGAGACCGCGCTTGGCCATCTCGGTACGGATCTTGCGCAGCCGCTGTTGGTACTCGTCGCGGGCAAACGGCAATTCGATCATTTTTGCTCCATGCTTTGTCGGATCAACGGTCGGGTTCGCCACCTTTGAAACGGTTTCGACAAGCCGGCAATCAGCCAGCGCGGCGCGTAGGCAGGTCCTGAGCAGGATGCGTCCTTTCACGGCCTTCCATGGATTCGGGTTTCGCCACCATTTATTTTTGAATTCCATTTGACTGAATAAATAAGCGGTGCCAAGTTACCCTCTCCAAGGGGCGCACGTCATGGCACTGCGGGGGACCAATCAGGAGTTCGGGCGGCCGTACAACCGGCGCATCGTGCTCGAGTCCATCCGCCTGCATGGACCGATCGCCCGCGGCGAGATTGCCCGGCGTGTCGGCCTCACCGTCCAGACCGTGTCGACCATCGTCCGCGAACTGGAAGACCAAGGCTACATCCTGTCGCTGCGCGAAGAGCCGAAGGGGCGCGGCCTGCCCCCGGCGACCCTGCGCATCAACCCCGAGGGCGGCTATGCCGTCGGCGTCCACATCACCCCGCTCGGCATCAGTGCCGCCTTGATCAATCTGAGCGGCGACGTAATCGAGAGCAACTATCGCGAAGCTCCGAACGCGGCGCCGGACCATGCCTTCGACCTGATCGGGGCGATGGTGATCGAATTGACCAGACTGCGGGCTGGCGGACGGGTGCTCGGGGTCGGCCTGGCCCTGCCCGGACCGTTCGGCGTCGAATCCATGAGTTTTGTCGGCCCGACCACCATGACCGGCTGGAAGGATGTGGCGCTGCGCGAGCGGCTGGCTGCCTCGACCGGATTGCCGGCCTTCTTTGAAACCGACATGGCGGCAGCGGCCATGGGCGAGCGCCTCTACGGCCTCGGCGCCCAGTTTTCCGAATACTACTATCTCTATTTCGGCGTCGGCCTTGGCGGTGTCATGGTTCATGACGGCGGCGCCTTGCGCGGCGCCTGGGGAAATGCCGGCGAGATCGGACACATTCCCGTCGTTCCCGGCGGCGAGGCTTGCCCGTGCGGCAACAGCGGCTGTCTCGAAAGATACCTCTCGCTCGAGGCGCTTCGGCGCTGGAACGGCAGCGAGGCCGATTGGGTGGCTGAAGTCGGCCCGATCTTCCACAATGCCGTCGCTATCATCGAGAACCTGTTCGACCCGGAGACGGTCATCCTCGGCGGGCTGGCATCCGCCGATCTGCTCGAACGGCTGGCTGGTTCGGCCGGCGGCTTGCACAACTCCGTTTCCGCACGGAAGGACCGCACGACGCCTCGAATTCTCGTCGCGCGCGGCGGGCAACATTCGGTGTTGCGCGGTGCTGCCGCCCTTGCGGTTTCGGGGGTGCTGTCACCCCGCTTCGGGCAGATGTTCGCTGCCGAACGCGAGCGCGAGCGCGACCTTCTCAAAGCCAGGGAGATTGCGGCATGAACGAACCCCTGCTGGTGCTCGACAACGTCACCAAGAACTATGGCGCGATCGAAGCGCTCAAGGGGATCAGCTTCTCGATCGGCAAGGGCGAGGTCGTGGCGCTGCTGGGCGACAATGGCGCCGGCAAATCGACGCTGGTCAAGATCATCGCAGGCGGACTGGAGCCGACCTCGGGCCGTATGCTGTTCGAGGGCAAGGAGTTTCTTGCCCGGTCGCCCGCCGAGGCCAAGGCGGCGGGCATCGAGACCGTCTACCAGGACCTGTCGCTGTGCACCAATGTCGACGTGGTCGCCAATTTCTTCATGGGCCGCGAGATCACCCGGAAGGTTCTCGGCATTCCCGTGCTCGACGAGCGCGCCATGGAAGCCGTCGTCGGAAAGGCGCTGGCCAGCGCCGGGACCCGCATTCCCTCGCTGCGCACCAATGTCGAGCATCTTTCGGGCGGCCAGCGGCAGGCCATCGAGCTGAACCGGTTCGTGCACTGGGGCGGCAAGCTGGTGCTGCTCGACGAACCGTTCGCAGCGCTTGGCGTCGAACAGACGCGGCGCGGCCTCGACATGATCCGCCAGGTGGCGAACCAGGGCATCGGCGTCGTCATCATCACCCATATCATGCAGCAGGCCTTCCAGGTCGCCGACCGGATCGTGGTGATCCGGCAAGGCGTCGTGGCCGGCGATGTCGCACGCAACAAAACAAGTCCCGATGCGGTGATCAACATGATCACCGGAGAGACGCTTGCCGGTGCCGGACCGGCGGGCTGAGGGACAAAAGAGGGGTCCGGCTTAAGAGGAGCGAACGACATGAAGCGAATACTTCTTGCTGTCTTCGGTATCCTGGCACTGGCCTTTGCCACGCTCACGCCGGCATTCGCCCAGTCCAAGGGTATCGTCTACTATATGGTGCCGACCCTGCTGGACGAGTTCCAGACCGGCTCGGTGAGCGCGCTGGAACTGTTCCTGAAGCAGACTGGCTACGAGATGAAGACGCTGAACGCCGACAACAAGACCGACGCCCAGCAGTCACAGATGAACGACGTCATCGCGCTGAAGCCGGCGGCGATCATCCTTGCCGCCGTCGATTTCAACGCACTGAAGCCGTCCATTGAAGCCGCCCGCGCGGCCGGCATTCCGGTGGTCGAGTTCGACCGCCAGATCACGTCGACGCCATCCGACTTCACCTCTGTCGCCGGAACGGTCGAGATCGGATACGTCGCCGCCGACCAGGCCGAGAAGCTGCTGAAAGCAAAGAACGGCTCGGTGAAGGGCAAGGTCCTGCAGGTGCTCGGCGACCCCGGCGACCCCTACACGCTCGACATCCAGAAGGGCTTTGAAGAGAAGATGAAGGCGTTTCCGGACGTCAAGATCATCTCGCTTCCGGCCATGCAGTGGGAAGCCAGCAATGCCGGCACCATCGTTGCCGACCAGATGCTGGCGAACCCCGACATCGATCTGATCTTCAGCCATGCCGCGCATCTTTCGGTCGCTGCTGTCGCCTCGCTCGAGGCCGCCGGCAAGAAGCCGGGCGACGTCATGCTGATGAGCTCGAACGGCGCTCCGGTCGGCCTCGACCTGATCCGCAAGGGCTGGCTCAACGTCGAAGTCGAGCAGCCGCTCTACGCGCAGGCCGCGGCTGTCGCCATGTTCATGGACAAGATCGCCAAGAAGGAAGAGATCAAGCCCGGCGAATACGACGTGCTCGGCCTGAAATCGACCGTCACCAAGGAAGCCTGGGGCCCGAACATCAAGATCCCGGGTGCCGCCATCACCAAGGAAAATGTCGACAACCCGGCCTTCTGGGGCAACCAGAAGCCGCCGACGGACACCGTCAAGTCGGTCGAATAGTCATTTGAAAGCGCTCCGGGCCGTAGCGGCCCGGAGCCTGCCCTTTCACAACGCCGCGTCCGAAGGGACGCCGTGGCGAATTTGAATCCGCGCCCGATCCTTGCGAAAATCAGCTTGATTTTCGGGGTCGTGCGCCAACCGGATCAGCCCATGAACCCGCGCACACGCATAGCCCTGGAGTTCGTTCTCGACAACCTCGTCTGGTTCATGTTGCTGTTCGTGCTGGTGGTCTTCTCGATCTTCGTCCCGAACTATTTCCAACTCGGTATCTTCGCCAACATCATCGAGGCGTCCAGCGTGCTCGGCGTCATGTCGATCGGCCTGGCGCTGGTAATCATCGCCGGTCACATGGACCTGTCGGTCGAATCCGTGGCAGCGCTCAGCGCCATGGCGGTCGGCATCCTGTTCTGCTCGTCCGGAATAGGGCTTGGCGTTCAATTGCATCCCGAATGGCTGATGGTTCCGGTGTCGCTGCTGCTGGCGCTGGCCGTCGGCGGCCTCATCGGCGCTTTCAATGGCTATCTGGTGGTCAAGGTGAAGATGAGCGCCTTCATCATCACGCTGGCGTCCTACATCTGGGTGCGTGGCCTCGTGCTCGTGATTTCGGGCGGCCGCTCGGCGCAGGACCTGGCGCCAGCCATCCGCTGGTTCGGCATCCAGCGCCTTATCGGCCTGCCGCTCACCGCCTGGATCGCGGTGGCCTGTTTCGTCGTCTTCTCGCTGATCATGGCCAAGACGCCGTTCGGCCGGCATCTCGTGATGATCGGCGGCAACGAGACGGCCACCTTCCGCGCCGGCATCCGGGTGAACCGCAATCTCATCATCGCCTTCGTTCTCGCCGGCGCCATCGCCGGTCTTGCCGGCTGGCTGCTGGCGATCCGCACCTCAGGCGCCACCGCCAATCTCGGCGTCGGTCTGCTATTCAACGCCTTCGCCGCCGTCGTCATCGGCGGCGTCAGTCTGAAAGGCGGCGTCGGCACCCTGCCTGGCGTCTATGCCGGCGTGCTGTTGCTCTCAGCCATCAACACGGCGATCAACCTGATGGGCCTGCCGGCCAACTTCACCCAGGTGATCCATGGCCTGCTGGTGCTGGCCGCCGTGCTGCTCGACGCTTTCAAGCAAACCATCCGCCAAAGACTCGCATGACAGGACGGCTCGCATGACCGGACGACTGAAAGACAAGGTGGCGCTGATCGTCGGCAGCGCCCGCGGCATCGGCAAGGGCATTGCACTCCGCTTTGCCGAGGAAGGCGCGAGGCTGGTGCTGGCCGACACCGAAGTCGAGGCCGGGCAAGCGACCGCGCACGAGCTGGGCGTTCCCTTCATCCGCACCGATATCTCGCAAATGAGCGATGCCGAGGCAGCCGTCGCGCTGGCGCTCAAGCTCCATGGCCGCCTCGACATCATCGTGCAGAATGCCGGCATCTATCCCTGGCAGCTGATCGAAAACACCAGCGCCGACGACTGGGACCGCGTCATGGCGGTCAATCTGCGCGGCACCTTCAATGCCAGCCGCGCGGCCCTGGTGCCGATGAAGGCGCAAGGCTTTGGCCGCATGCTCTACACCTCCTCCATCACCGGCCCGCATGTCACCAGCCCCGGCCATGGCCATTATTCGGCCAGCAAGGCCGGCATCAACGGCTTCATCCGTGCGGCGGCGCTCGAATTCTCCGGTTACGGCATCACCGTCAACGGTGTCGAGCCCGGCAACATCCTCACCGAGGCCATCGAACTGCATCGGGGTGCTGCCTACATCAAGAACATGGAGGACTCCATTCCACTCGGCCGCCTCGGCAGCCCGCGCGACGTCGCCAACGCCTTCCTGTTCCTCGCCTCCGACGATGCCAGCTACATCACCGGCACGACCATCATCGTCGACGGCGGGCAGCTGCTGCCCGAGGGCAATGATTTTCGGCTGTTGCCGCCTTGATCACAGCACGAACGGCAGTGAATCGCTCAGTCTCCTGACGACGAGGGGAATGAGAAGCATAACTTCAAGCGACAGATCCATCGCCCGCGTATTAGTTGGCAAACATTCCCCCACAAGTTGCAGCGGAACAACTTCGCGTCTCAAAGGTTGTTCACAAAGTGCTGATCAAGGGGGATGTTTGGCAATGACCAAAGAAATCAGAACCAGCCATATCTACCAGCGGGCACATGCTTTGGCCGAGGGTGGTGTCCACCACTCGCCAGCCGAGATCATTGCCGCATTGCTCGCCGAGGGCTACCCGGAAGCGGCCGAGTTGCTGAACTCCAGAAACATTCATGCCGATCTGCTGCGGGTTTGTGACGCGGCGGCGAATGGACAGCCAGGCACGCCATACCGTGGGCTTCGTCATTGATGCGGCCGTGGATGGATCGTGTCATTGGAATGGTGGGCGATGACGGGCTCGAACCGCCGACATCTTCGGTGTAAACGAAGCGCTCTACCAACTGAGCTAATCGCCCGCTCCGGGCCGGACCTTTAAGCGGTCAGGATCGGCTTCGCAAGGCCAAATGAGCGCAAGACGCCTTGGTTGGATGCCGGTTTTGCCAACAAAACGCCGGCTGTCAAAAAACCTTCTCCTGTTTGCTGTTATGCTGTCCTGTCACGCTTGACACCCGGTGGCGAACCCCTTATCCAGCGCCCCAACGACGAACACGGCTGACACGTGTTCGCCATGCGCGGGTGTAGCTCAGTTGGTTAGAGTGCCGGCCTGTCACGCCGGAGGTCGCGGGTTCGAGCCCCGTCACTCGCGCCACCCTCCAACCCCTTGTTCTGCAAGGGCTTCAAGGAGGGTGGCGTCGAAGCAAGTTTGGTCGAGTTTTAGTTTTTTTTGCGCCAAGTTTCAACTTTTTGAACATGCTGACTGGCGGTCCCCTGAACTGGCGTTTCAGCAAGGCACAGGCCGGCCTCGGCGATCTCGGCTCACACCATATCGACCAGGCGCACTTCCTTGTCGGCGAGGTCGCCGAGGTCGCGGCCATGACTGGAACATGGAGCAAGGATTCCTCAAACCAGATCCTTGACGTCAACGACGATGCTTTCGTCTGCGCGGCACGGCTCGAAAACGGAGCGACGGCGTCGTTCGAGGCGACGCGCGTGGCTGGAGCCCACAATCTCGGCGGCTTCATCGAGGTCGACGGCACCAAAGGGTCCGTCGCTTTCCACATGGAGCGGCTGAACGAACTGGTCATCTACGAGCCGAAGCGCGGTCCACGGGTGCAGATGGTGACGCAGGCCGGCCATCCTTACAGCGACTTCTGGCTGCCGATGGGCATCCAGGGCCAGCATCCGCTCGGCTGGAACGAGTGTTTCGCCCATCAGGCCAGACACATGCTGGAGGCCGTGGAAGGCGGCAAGCCGATCGCGCCGCGAGCCACTTTCGAGGACGGATACCGTGTAGCCGAAACCGTCGATGCGATCGCGCGGTCAGCGGAATCGGGAACCTTCAAAACCGTCAGGTTCCGGTCCTGAGTTCGCGGAATGCCGTTCTATGCAAATGCCGTTGGCAGCCCCGACGCGGACTTTTCAACATCGGTCAGAAGCGGACTCTCCCAGGGGAAAGCGCACATGACAGCTTGGCGCCGCGTATCGGCCGTCGAGAAGCGCTTTTTATTTCCTGAAGGCAGACATGGCCGACCACCACACTCCAGGTCCTCCAAAGCCTGCCCCGCATGATCCGCTTACTCAAATAATACTCGCCCCCCGGCGTCAGATCCTGCGAAGCGCGTCAGCGGGGAGAAGACGTGTAGCGCGCCAGGCCGGGTAGAGCGCGCCGAGGGGGCCAGCGATGAAGACGAAGATCAGCGCCTGCGCGATCGACCAGCCTGACAGGTAAGGCACGATCAAGCCCGCTGCGAAGTTTGTCTTCGCCGCCATCTCCATCGTGAGGACGCCGAGAATGATCCCGATGACCCCGCCGGCTGCGCTCATGATCACGCCTTCGATGAGAATGAGCCGAAGAATCCGCCGCGGTGACCAGCCAAGCGCCGCGAGAACTCCAATCTCGAACGTCCGTTCGTTCACGGCCATCAGAAGTGTATTGGCGACGGCGACAGAGGCCATCGCCATGACAACCAGTGAAATTGTCTGGGCAATCGCCCGAAGCAGATCGAAGATGCGGATGCTGCTGGAAAACTGCTCGGTGTCACCTACCTCAAACCCCTGTGCGGCTGCGATGAGCCGGGTTCGGGCAACAGCGATGTCATTCTTGTCGAGTGGGCGCTTCAACCTCACCTCGTACAAGGTAAAAACGTCCTCCCGCGACAGGAGTTGCTGCAGTCCTTCAAGCGGAACGATCGCGCTGTTCTGGTTCAGCACGGACGAGAACGACGCGATGCCGACAATCCTATAGGGCTGGAACTGCAGCTCGACGGTATCACCCACCCGCTTGTCCAATGCGCGGGCGATCGATTCGCCAAGGATCACGGACCACTGGTCCCCCGGTGCAGGGATTCGCCCCGCCAGGAGGTGCATGTCTTTCCACAGGAAGCTGTCGCTCGGCCAGCCGGCCATGACAATATTTGCAGCGTCGTCAGCGGTGGTGATGTTCAGGAGAATGCCCGACACGGCCTCGACGTTTGGTACCGCGGAAAGCCCGGAGCTCAGCGACTTGGGCACGGCGCTGCTCACGAGGTTGAACGCACTGCGTTGGCTCACCACCAAGTCCGCACCGTTCTCATTGATTCCTGAAGCAAATGAGTGCTGGACGCCAGCGGTCAGGCCGGTAAGCGCCACAAACCCCGCGACCGCCAGAGCGATGCCGAGAACCGTGAGGAGGGTGCGAAGCGGGCGCGAAATGAGACCGCGCAAGGGAAGGGTCAGCTCTGTCATGGGTTAGCGGATCCGCAACGTCGGCGCGGGCGTCGGCATCGCCGTCATTCGGTTGTCCGAACGGATGCGGCCGTCGGATATCTCGACGCGCCGACCGCACAGCGCGGCCACGTCCTCGTCATGGGTCACCACGATCACTGCGGTACCGAACTCGCGATGCGCGTTGCCAATGATGCTCATCACGGACTGGCTCGTCTGCACGTCGAGACTTCCTGTCGGCTCGTCCGCAACGAGAAGCTTCGGACGGTTGGCAAGCGCCCGCGCAATTGCAAGCCGCTGACGTTCGCCGCCCGAAAGCTCGGCCGGCCGGAGCGTAGCGCGTTCGGCAAGACCGAAATGTGCCAGAAGTTCGAGCGCGCGAACGCGACGCTGCCGCGCTCCGCCGAGGTTTCCCAACAAAGCCACCTCGATATTCTCGCGCGCCGATAAGGACTGGAGCAGGAAGAAGTTCTGGAAAACGATGCCGATCCTGCTGGCCCGCAGGGCTGCCCATGCTGCCCTCCCGTTGACGGCCCGTCCTTCGAACCGAACTTCGCCGCGCGTCGGCCGGTCGAGGCCGCAGACCAGGTTCAGGATCGTGGACTTGCCGCTCCCGCTGCGGCCGACAATGGCGACGGTCTCATCATCCTCGATCGCAAGCGACACACCGTCAACGGCGACAATACGACCGCCATCAAAGTCGCGGCCGACATTGCTCAATTCGACGAGGAGGGACATGAGCACAAGCGAGGCGTCATACCCGGCCTTTCCTGAGATCGGCGACAAGTGCTGGGATCGAGCCGCCGTTGCCGGCGAGCAGTTGGGCAACACGGTCCCGCTGCTGCACGGTCACGGAGCCGCCGTCGACAAAGACATCGCCGATGCAGAGCTGTCCGCGGCAGTGGCGGACACGCCAGTCCACTGACGTTGGGCCGTGGAGCGGCCGGCGGAATTCGCTGCGCACCAGGATGTCGCCGTTAGCCAGAGCCTTTGTGCCGAGCACGGTGAAAGTCTTGTCCTGCGTCCGCTCCAGCCTTTCGGCCAGCCTGTGTGCAATAGCATACAGAAGCGCATCGACCACCGAGGCGCGGTCGTCTGCACTCGCCCGGCGCCAATACGTCCCGAGCACGGCTTGCGCGATCCCCCTACCGTCGAACGCCGCGGAGATCGAGCGGAGCTGCGACTCTGCAGGTCCACCGTGCCCAAGCACTATCGCCGCCTGGCGCACAGTCTCAACCAACTTGACCGCGTCACTCTGCTCATCGGCAGCTGCCGAAAGCGATGGGGCGCAGATCGCGAGTAGCACCGGGACAAGCAACAGCCGGGCCAAAGCTGCCCAGCTTGCGTACGACCATGGGCCTGCTGTCATGATCCTATGTCATCCAATGCGCTGTTGGCTGTCAACATCGAGCGTCTCGGGAGCCTGTAGAGGCGCATGCCCAAAAGCGGCAGCCAGCGGTTCGAGGCGAGCGACCCGCGCTTTCTGCCTTTCCGTCAGGTCGGGATGGCGGCTACGCACCTGTTTGCCGAACGTCGCGGCGACCTGCAGTACCCGCTCCTCGCAGCCGCGGGAAAATGGCAGGCCCAGTTCACGGTAGATCCGCTTCATCTCACCCACGGGGTCGGCGGTGAGATCCTGCAGCCGCACTTCCGCGAGGTCGGCGGCTGGGATCTGAGCTCTATCGGCTAGATAGTGCATCTCTGTCGCGAGATATTCGCAGGTGATGATCTCCTCCTGCTCATCCTCGGGCAGTGGCGGCTGCAGGGCGAACGCACGTTGCAATTCGCGCGCCAGAAGGAGGTTGGACCGGAACACGACTTCCGGCGAACGGGAGATGTGGACAAACTTGGCGCCCGGAAACAGTTCCTGGAGGTAGCGGACGCGCGCCGTATGGCTCGGCGACTTGAGCAGAAGTCGCCGTCCGCCTGCAACGAGAGTAAGCTTCTGAACGAAACCGAACTGATGCGAGCGCCAGCGGCTTAACTCCCCCTTCGAAAGCGCGTCGAGATCGTGAAATCGATTAAAGAAGGCTTGCCGGCGGGGAAGTATGGCGCGTCCCGCGAGGACGGACATCCCTCCCAGATTGTTCAACGCGAAGTCGTCCTCCCCCGGCAGCTTGGCGCCCACTGGCACGACTGCGCTAAGGCGCGTCAACGGCAGCAACGGCACGAAAAGGTAGCGCAGGAGAAACCATCCAGGGACGAATGCCTGAGGGGCCAGGACCTGCGGCCAACTCGGCGATCTCAGGTCTGGATCGGCTGCCAGCAGGTTCTGCAAAAACGTCGTTCCGGATCGGAAGTAGCCGAGGACGAACACGGGGGCATTATCCCTCCCCATCTGGGGAGGTCGTAGCCGCAGCCATGCCGCAAGGATCACGCGCTCCGGCAGGGAGGTGACTGTATTGATCCCCGAAAGCAGGAGCAGGAGCACCAGGCGCGGCCAGTAGGCGGGGGGAATGTGGCCTTCCGCGCGCCATAGAATCCGCAGCACGGCGTCAAGAGGTGCCACGCACATGAAGTGCGGATACGGCAAATAGGGCGCCAGCCGACGGGCTGCGAGCGAGATGTTTTCGTGCAGGGCCTTCATCAGGCAGTCCGGAACATCATGGTCTCGGTGGTCAATCCCGGCCCAAACGCCATGCCGCAGCCGAGCAAGCCCGACGGCTCCTTCAGCATTTCAGCCATCACGAACATCACGGTCGCCGATGACATATTGCCGTATTGCCGGAGCACTTCGCGCGATACGGCGAGCGCGGTCGGCTCCAGTTTGAGTGCCCGCTCGACCGCGTCGAGCACAGAGCGGCCGCCGGGATGCACCGCCCACAAATCGATCTCCTTGGCGGGCCTGCCGCCGAGGATGGCCGGATGCTCGTTGCGCAGCGTCTCACGGACCGCGCCGGGAACCTGGCCGGACAGCACCATGTCAAAGCCGTCGTCGCGGATGTGCCAGCTCATCAGCTCCTTGCGCTCCACTGCCACGATGGCGTGGAAGCTTTCGAGCAGGATGCCGTGCGGTTCGGCCGTTACCAGTGCGGCCGCGCAACCGTCGCCCCACAGGCAGAACGAGATCAGCTTCTCAAGCTCGGTGGCTTCCCTGAAATGCAGCGTGCACAATTCGATGTTGACGATCAGCACTCGGGCGTTCGGGTCGGAGCGCACGATATGGCGAGACAGCTTCAAGGCGTTGATGGCGGCATAGCATCCCATGAAGCCGACGATGGTGCGCTCGACCGACGTCGGCAGGCCGCATCGCTGCACCAGTTCGAGGTCGATGCCAGGCGCTGAAAAGCCGGTGCAGCTCGTCACGATCAAATGCGTGATCAGCGAGCGGTCGTCGTCGGCCAGCAGCGTGTCGACGGCCTTGTGCGCGAGCTCCGGCGCGGCGGCTTCGTACATCTGCATACGAATTGCTGTGCTGGCGAAGGAACCCCTGACCGAGGTGCCGTCACGGTCGATTGCCCCGCCGCGCGGATCGTCGGCGGGCGCAAAGCAGGAATAGCGATGTTCGATGCCGGCGAGACTGACCATTCGCTCGAAAAGCGTAAGACGCTGGGCATCGTTTTCAAGCAGCGAAGCTCCATAGCGGAGGAAGAATTGATGCACGTCGTGTTCTGGAACTGACGTGGCAATACGGTTCAGATACGCTTGAGAGGACAAAATTGCTCCGACAATGAGCCCAATCGGGTCTCATAAGAGGTCTAGGAATTGGGGAAGCGTTTCCTAAGGCAAACGTCGGCATAAGGTATTTTATTGCGCGGTGCCGATATTTCTCATTAGCAAACTGTGATACCAGCCTCCGATCTTGTATGAAAGGGGCCGACCTTCGGCTTCGCCGTCCGGACTGAGTTCACATGCGAGTTCCGCCATGAACAGTGCGCGGCCATAAAGGTACGACCGAATTCTATTTGCCGGATTGCCGGCTGAAGCCTTAGATTTCCGATCCATCGCATGACCGACATAAACATCAGGCATCTGGAGCCAGAACTCCTCGACGGCCTCCCGGCCGACGATCCTGGTGCGATTGCATCCCGTCGTGATCTCGTTCGCATCAACGCATTGATGTTCCAGGCCAGGATCATGGCATCGCTCTTGCGAACGAACGTGCTGACAGCGCCGCTGCGCATCCTCGAACTCGGCGCCGGTGACGGAAAGTTCATGCTGAGAGTGGCGCGGCTGATGGCGCGGCGTTGGCCCGATGTGGAGATCGTCATGGTCGACAGGATCGACCTGATCGGCAAGGATGTGTGCAACTCTTTCGCTGAATTTGGTTGGCGGGCGCAACCTGTAACCGCCGATATATTCGATTGGACAGGGGACAGGCCCTTCGATCTTGTTTGCGCCAACCTCATCCTCCATCACTTCGACGACACGCGCCTCCTGGAGCTGTTTTCCCGGATAATGACGATGGCCCCGATGCTCGTCGCGACGGAGCCGCTCAGGGCCAAGGGGCCACTTGCCGCTACGCGGCTCCTGCGACTGATCGGCGCCTGCGCGGTTACACTGAACGACGCGACGCAAAGTGTCCGCTCCGGTTTTCGCGGCACGGAACTTTCACAATTGTGGCAGCTGTCAGGTGGAATGCCCGTGATGGAGGCCCGCAAAGGCCTATTCACTCAAGGTTTTGTAGGTGCCATTATGCCCGGCACCAAATGATGCACGACGCAATTGTCATCGGTGCCGGCCCCGCCGGCAGTTCTACCGCCATTGTGCTGGCCCAGCATGGTTGGTCGGTGGCGATGGTGGAGAAGGTCGCGTTTCCTCGCCGAAAGGTCTGCGGCGAATTCATATCGGGCACCAGCCTTGCCTTGCTCGACCAGTTGGGCGTCGGCGAAACTTGGCGCGCGGAAGCCGGCCCCGAAATACGTCGCGTCGGGTTCTTTTCTGGCGATGTTTCAGCCGAGGCGCGAATGCCGAGCGCCAAGACGGGTCTCGGCCGCGCTCTCGGCCGCGATCGTTTGGATTACATGTTGTTACAGGCCGCCGAACGCGCGGGTGTCGAAATTCTCCAGCCTTGCAAGGCTGTCGCTATTCGTCGGCACGATGATTTGCAGTTTGTGACCGTGGAGGCGGGCCAGCAACAAAAGGTTGTTAGCGCACCTGTAATTATTGCCGCGCACGGATCCTGGGAAATCGGGAAACTCCCAAGCCAGTTTGAAAGAGCGAGCCAACCTTCTGACCTTTTCGGTTTCAAAGCGCATTTTACCGGCGCCGCGCTGGCGCCCGACCTGATGCCGCTGCTGGTATTCCCGGGCGGCTATGGGGGAATGGTAACGGCAGACCATGGCCGGGCTTCAATTTCCTGCTGCATCCGCCGAGATGTTCTATCCGGCCTGCGCCGGCGCTATGGAAACATTGCGGCGGCGGATGCGGTATGGCGCCACGTCGTGGCCTCGTGCCGAGGCGTGGAAACTGTGCTGGCCGGTGCCGAATTGGATGGCCCATGGCTCGCCGCGGGACCGATCCATCCCGGTATTCGAGCTGGCTATGATCAGGGCATCTTCCGCGTCGGCAACATCGCAGGTGAGTCACACCCTGTAATCGCGGAAGGGATTTCGATGGCGCTGCAATCCGGCTGGCTCCTTGCGAGAGAACTGATCGCGTTGGGTAAAGGTCACGAGGGCCACGACGAGGCCGGACGTCGCTACGAAAGGGAATGGCGTCGGCAATTCTCGACCCGTGTGCGTGCCGCAGCCTTGATTGCCCGAATAGCGCTTGGGCCTGGCAGCGGGATGGTGATGCGCGCCGTGATCAAGAACTTTCCGGCGGCTTTAACGCTTGGCGCTCGATTGAGTGGAAAAACCCGGCCTGTTCCGGGTTTTTGACGTCAAGCAGCGCGACTCACTGGGCGTCACCTGACGGTGTACCAACGTGGCGGTTGACCGTGACGAGGTCTCAGAACACGCCCGCAATTCGATCGTGCGTTCTACACCGATCTTCCACTAAGAAATGGACAGGATCTCGAGTTCGCGCTGCCCCAGCTGGACAACGTCGCCAACGGTTTTGCCAGTCAGCGCGATGGCAACCGGCGAACCATGCGATACGGAAGCCTGAGACGGGTTGGCCTCTTCCTCACCGACGATGCGAAAGGTCTGAGTGCGGCCATCGTCACGCTCGAAGGTAATGGTGTGACCGAAGGCGATCACTTCGTTGGACGTCGGCACCGACATAAGCTGAGCCGTACGGACGCGCTCGGCATAGTAGCGCATATCTCGAACCGGGACCGCCGACTGCCGTCGCCTCTCGTTGATATCTTCCAGCACGTTAACGGCCTCGAGAGCCTGCTGAGCGCGAGCCAATTCAACCTGCAGCATCTTGAGGCCCGCCTCGGTGACGAGGTTGATCCGATCGGAGATAGCGCGGGCCGGCGCTTTCCTCCTTGGCAAATGCGACGCGCAATTGGTCTGGACTCCGTGTCGAACACTGTCAGCAATCCGAAAACCTACAGCCGACAATAAAGCAGCAACAAATTTGACGGGTGACTTTGGCGGAAACGGAATGTCCACAAAGGCTCGACGGCAGGTCTGCTCCCTTGCCTTCAATGCCAGAACCGGACGGTCCTCTTCCGGCCCCAAACAAGACATTGGAAGTCGGTGCGCAGGCTGCCCGCTACTGGCACAAAGCAGACTTGGGCGCTGCATTTTGCCGTTTGGGAATAACCACGGCTTGAGGACATTTTCTTATTGCACCCCCTCACGGTGCCAAACTCCCCTGCTCCACCTCCCCGGCATTGGGATCACCAGGCGCCGTCGCCCAGGCGAGTTCCACCAGCGTCACGGTGCGCCTTCAGGTCCCATCGAGCTGGCAGACGATGAGGCCCTGCTCCTCGATATAGGTCAAGAGGCGCCGGGCGCGGCGCAGTGAGTGCGAGCCATAGGCGCGGGCGATTGCGGCGTCGCTCGGGCATGGCCAACCTTCCTTCGCCGCACGCGCGATCATCATGAACACGCCCTGCATATCGTCGGGCAGCAGCGAGGCGCGCACCGAGACGTCCTGCCAGGCGTCATCGCCCGCTGCCATGTCGGAGCCCAGCCCAGCGCGGGCGCGCGTCAGCATGCGGCGGAATTCGGCCAAATCGGGCCCGCAGCCCTCCGTCCTCGTGCGTCTCAAAGTGTTAGCGAAAACTAATATTATTCGGCATCGTCCAAGACAATATGTCTATAATTTTGGCATATGTACAAAATTTTAATCAATTTTTTCTGGTCATCATGTCTTACTATCATCATCGGAGCTGACTCTTTGCTACTTATTCAGGGTATGTCTACAGAACGGTCGATGTTATGGTGGGTCGAGTGACGATTCCCTGGAACGATATTGTTCGTTGCAACGTTGCTCGGGAAGCGGTATCCGGGACTCTTATCGAATGATTTGAGAGGCCAGGCACCACGAGGAAGGATTTCTGATGAGCACCATCACGAACGCCAAAGGCATCCCTCTTCCCTACACCGGTGCTTCCACCCATTGGTTCTCGGCAACCGGGTCCGGACCGGAACTGCACGGCACGCCCGGCAACGACTCTTTCTGGGGAGACAGCAGTGTCAATGTCACAATGTACGGTGGCGCGGGCGACGACTACTATCATCTCTATTCCACGATCAACAAGGCGGTCGAGGATCCTGGGGCAGGTGTCGACACGATCGACACTTGGATGAGCTACAAGCTGCCCGCTAATTTCGAAAACCTCGTCGTCACCGGCGATGGCCGCTACGCGTTCGGCAATGCGCTGGACAACATCATCACGGGCGGCGCTGGCAGCCAGACGCTGGATGGCGGCAAGGGCAATGATGTCCTCATCGGCGGCGACGGTGCCGACGTCTTCATCGTCTCGAAGGGCAACGGAAGCGACCTGATCTTCGATTTCGGCGCGACGGACACCGTGCGTCTCAATGGCTACGCCCTCACCTCGTTCGAGGCCGTACAGGCCAACATGGTCCAGGCGGGAGCGAATGTGCAGCTCAACCTCGGCTCCAGCGAGGTTCTGGTGTTCAACAACACCACGATCGACAAGTTTCAGCCCGCCCAGTTCGAACTGCCGATCGACAAAACGGGCATGACGGTGTCCTTCGTCGACTACTTCAACACGCTGAATCTCTGGAACGGCCACAGCGGCACCTGGGATTCCAACTTCTGGTGGGGCGCTCCGAACGGCAGCACGCTGACCCAGAACGGCGAGCTGCAATGGTACATCGACGCCAATTACGGCCCGACGAGTTCCGTCCACCCGTTCAGCGTGGCAAACGGCGTTCTCACCATCACCGCGGCGCAGGCCCCGGACGACATCAAGCCGCTCATCAACAATTACGAATACACTTCCGGGATCCTGACGACGCACGACACCTTCTCGCAGACCTATGGCTATTTCGAAATGCGCGCCGACCTGCCCGAAACGGCCGGAGCATGGCCAGCCTTCTGGCTGCTGCCGGAAGACGGCTCGTGGCCGCCGGAGCTGGACGTGCTCGAAATGCGCGGCCAGGAACCGAACACGCTGCAGATGACGGCGCACACCAACGAGACGGGACAGCACACCAAGATTTCGTCCTCGGTGAATGTTTCGAACACCGATGGCTTCCACACCTACGGCGTGCTGTGGACGCCGGATCAGCTGATCTGGACCTACGATGGCGTCAAGGTCGCTGAGGCCGCGACGCCGTCGGATATGCATAGCCCGATGTATATGCTGGTCGATCTCGCGGTCGGCGGTTTCGCCGGGGCGCCTCCCGACCATCTGGCGACGCCGGCACAAATGAAGATCGACTATATCCGCGCTTACACGCTGGACGATGTGCAGCAGAGCCATCTGAGCATAACAGGCGAGCACACGGTCTAGGCGACCAGTGCGATGTTGCGGGATCATGTGCCATTGAGGGATGCGACGAGGCAGCAGGGCCTGCGGTCGGTGTTCATGCGCGCCATTGCCGATATCGGCGTCTTCTCGCTGCTGATCAACATCCTGCTGTTGGTGATCCCGCTCTATCTGCTGCAGGTGTATGATCGCGTGCTGCCATCCTCCAGCATCGAGACGCTGCTTTATTTGTCGGCCATGGCGGTTGTCGCGCTCGCCTTCCTCGGCTTGCTGGACGCGGTCCGCGCCATTTACACGCAGCGCGTCGCCGCTACGGTCGATCAGAAACTGGGGGCGACGACATTCGCCGTCTCGCTTGGCACCAAATATGCCGGCGGCGGCCTGTCGCCGCTGCGCGACCTGGCCTCGGTCTGCGCCTTCATCAGGTCGCGCGGCGTGGCGGTGCTGTTCGACCTGCCCTTTGCTCCTGTCTTTCTCGCCCTGCTCTATCTCATCCATCCTGTTCTGTTCTGGCTGACGCTCGCCGGCGCGGTGCTTTTGTTTCTTCTGGTCGTGGCCAATCAGCTTGCCATTGGCAGGAACGATGCCCTGTCGGCGGAACGCTCGGCCGCCGCGAGCCAGGCGGAGCAGGCCTTTGCCCGCAATGCCGAAACGCTGCGCGCCATGGGCATGGTGCGGGCCGCCGCCGAGGTGTGGGGCAGGCACGTCGCGGAAGCGCTCACCCTGCATGACCGTTCATCGAGCGCCAACGCGATCTTCAGCGCGGCGTCGCGGGCGCTGCGCATGATGCTGCAGCTGGCAATACTGGGCGCCGGCGCATGGCTGGTGCTGCAGGGGCAGATGACAGCCGGCATGATCTTCGCGTCCTCGCTGGTGTCGTCGCGCGCGCTGCAGCCACTCGACCAGCTGATCGGATCCTGGCGGCAGATCGTCGACGCCAGGCGTTCGTGGAAGCGGCTGGAGACCGCGCTTGCGGCACGTCCGGCGGAAGCGCGGAAGCTGACATTGCCGGACCCCTCCGGCGCGATCACCGCGCAGGACCTTTTCTTCATCGCGCCGAATGCCTCCTTCGGCACGGAACCCATCCTCAAGCGGCTGAATTTTGTGATCGGCGCCGGCGAGGCGGTGGCAATCATCGGCCCGAGCGGCGCCGGCAAATCCACGCTGGCGAAATTGCTTGTCGGCGCGCTCCAGCCGACCGGTGGCTCGGTCAGGATCGACGGTGCCGACCTCAGGACCTGGGACGAAAACCAGCTCGGAAAGCACATCGGCTACCTCGCGCAAGAAGTGGAGCTTTTTCCCGGATCGATCGCGCAGAATGTTGCCCGCTTCGACCCCGATGCCGATGACCCCGCGATCGTCGAAGCCGCCAGGCGCGCCGAGGCGCACGAGCTGATCCTGGCGCAGCGCGACGGCTACCAGGCCGCCATCGGTCTATCCAGCACGACGCTGTCGGGTGGCGAGCGCCAGCGGATCGGGCTGGCGCGCGCCTTCTACGGCAATCCGCGCATTCTCGTCATGGACGAGCCCAGTACCCATCTCGACGGCAGCGGCGAAGCGGCGCTCGAAGCGGTGCTTTCCGCCGCCAAAGCGGCGGGCGTTACGGCAATCGTGATAACGCACCGCCCTTCGATCGCCGCGGCCTGCGACCGCGTGATGCTTCTGCGCGGTGGAGTGGTCGAAGCCTTCGGTCCAAGCGGCGACGTGTTGCGGCAGTCGACCGCCGGCAAGGGCCTTCCCCCACAGCGCAACACGGTGGTGACAGGGTCGTTCGCCACGACGATCCGCGGCACCTCGCATAACGTCTGCTTTGGATCGTGAGGATGTCGGCGCAGAGCTTGGCCTGGGAAGGCCGACCACGCACCGACCTCCGGCGGGTGGCCTTCACTGGCTACGCCGCAATAGCACTATTGGCGGGCTGCTTCGGCTATTGGGCCGTCAGCGCGCCCTTGGCCGGCGCGGTGATCACGCAAGGCACGATCTCGGCGGCGGGCGGAAACATTCTCATTCAGCATCCCGAAGGCGGCATCATCCAGGAGTTGCTGGTCCATGAAGGTGATCGCGTGCAACAGGCCCAGGATCTGATCCTGCTCGATCGAACAGCCGCGCAGGCCGAGTTCAACCGGCTGACGAGACAGTCGATCGCGCTCAAGGCGAGCGCCTCGCGGCTGGAGGCGGAACGCGACGGATTGGACCGGCTCGCGCCAATCACAGGGACCGCGCCAGCACCGTTCCAGCACGATTTCGAGACTCTGGTTCGAGAACAGCAGAAGGAATTCAGCGCCAGGCTCGCTCGGTTTCGATCGGAACAATCGATCCTCACGCAACGGGTTGCCATGCATCGCCAGTCGGTCGTGGGATTGCAGGCCCAGAAACTCGCCATCCAGCAACAGGCCGAAATCGTGAAGAAAGAGCTCGGCATCAAGACCAGCCTGTTGGACAAGGGCCTCACCAATCGCAGCGAATATTCGCAGCTTTTGCGCAGCGAGGCCGATCTCGTCGGGCAGACCGGCGCGCTGGAGGCGGATCTTGCGGCGACCGCCACCCAGATCGTCGAAGCGCAGGCGCAGACCGAGCGTGCGACCACGCAACGCGTGGAGGAAGCGCTGACCAAGCTGGACGACGTCCGTACCAACCTGGCCGACATAGAGGAACAGATACGGGCAGCCGAGGCGGTGCTGAGGCGAACAACGATCAAGGCGCCGGCCGCGGGCATCGTGGTGTCGTCGACCTATAATTCCAAGGGAAGCGTGATTGCCCCCGGACAGAAGATCATGGAGATCCTGCCCACGGCATCGGGCCTGATCGTCGATGCACGGCTGCGGACGAAGGACATCGATCAGGTTCGTGTGGGCCAGCCGGCAAAACTGCGATTGTCCGCGTTGAACATGCGGCTCACCCCTGAGATTTCAGCCACGGTGACACAGGTTTCCGCGGACCGGCTTATCGACGAGGCTACGCACGAACCCTATTTCCGGGCCAAGCTGAAGATTGCCCCCGACCTACCGCCCGGCGTGATAGCGGAGCAGCTTTACCCTGGAATGCCGGTCGAGGCGTTCATCAGCACCGACGACCGGACTTTCTTCGAGTATCTCGCACGGCCGATGCTCGATTCCTTCGCTCGCGCTTTCACGGAACGGTAGATGTTGCGGGCCGCATAATCCGTCGGCACGCCGTCAATATCGCCAGGGGATGCCCACGCCAACTTGAATATATCCGCTCGGCTGGCCCCTGAGAGCTTCTCAGGGCGAATGATGCCGCAACCTTCGGCCTTCAGCTTTGCAACTTGGGTTTCAAGGTCCTTGTCGACGGTGCTGGAAGGTACCGCGCGCCTCTCGTGGCGCCAAACGCGACCCAGCACGTACCGAATTTGGTCCAGCCGGCGGTGCGCGACCTCACCAAGCGCTCTTTGACAATTTTGCCATGCGCTGCCCTAACCTCACCCCCTCGCCAGCAGCGCCTCGACCTCCTGCAGCGTCGGCATCGACGGCGCGGTCCCTGGTCGCGTCACCGAAATGCCGGCGACGGCACAAGCAAAGCGCACGGCTTGCAACGGCTCCACGCCCCGCGACAACGCGGCGGCAAGACCACCATTGAAGGCATCGCCCGCCCCTGTGGTTTCGACCACGGCGCCCGCACTGACGGCAGGTACATGGTCGGAGCGCTCCTTCGAGTGCAAAAGCGCGCCCTTGTCACCCAGCGTGACGATGACCGTGCCGACGCCCTTTTTCAGCAGACTGTCCGCGGCAAGGCGCGCCTCGTCGACCGAGGAGACCTTCATCCCGGTCAATTCCTCCGTCTCCGTCTCGTTGGGCGTGAGGTAGTCGCACAGCGTATAGATGCGGTCGGGAAGCTTTGCCGCCGGGGCCGGGTTGAGGATCGTCGTCACCCCTGCCCCACGCGCGATCTCCAGCGCCCGCATAGCGGCTTCGATCGGCTGTTCGAGCTGCGTGACGAAAACGCCGGCACCGCTGATCAGCGCGGCATTGGCTTCGATATCGGCAGGCGAGATCAGCATGGCGGCACCGGGGCTGACGATGATGGCGTTGTTGCCGGTGGTCTCCTCGACGAAGATGTAGGCCGCACCGGTGTAGCTTTCCGGCGTGTCGATGACGGCATTCTTGACGCCCGCCTGCGCCCAGGTCTGCCTGGCCATGTCGGCGAAGGGGTCGACGCCGAGGCGGGTGAGGAAGGTGACGTCGGCGCCGAGCTTGCCGACGGCCACCGCCTGGTTCGAGCCTTTGCCGCCCGGACCGAGCGTGAAGGATGTGCCGAGGATGGTTTCGCCCATGCGCGGTTGCCGCTGCGCCCTGTAGGCGGTGTCGGCGACGAACACACCCAGGATGACGACAGGCTTGCCCGAAGCCATGCCGCTACTCCGCATCCGGCGGCACGACGCCCTTGCGGAAGGCGAAGCAGCCGTAGAAGCGGCGTTCGCCGGTCTGGATGACGCAATAGGCCTGTTTGGCGCGCTCGTAGAAGGCATAGCGCTCGACAGCTATCATCGGCCAGGACTTGCCCTCGGCCTTGTCGACTTCCTTCTGCACTTCCTTCTGCACAGCCGGAATCTCGTCCGGCTTGCCGACGATCTCCATGCGCGCGGCGGAGTCATCGACGAACGTGTCCAGCGGGTAGAGCGACAGCACCGCCTTGGCCACCTCGGCAGCCGAGGCATCGATGCGCAGCAGGCGGCCGAGCGCGGTCTGGCGCGCCACCGAATCGGACGGAAAATTGGTGTCGGCGATGATCAAATCATCGCCATGGCCCATTGCCCGCAATGCCTGCAGCACGTCGGCATTGAGCAGCGGGTTGATGCCTTTGAGCATGATAGTCCTCGTGAAGTCCGGTTGAGATCAGAGACGCTTGCCGGTCTCGGCGTCGAAAAGATGGATCTGGTCGAGCCGCGGCTTCAGGGTCAGCGTGTCGCCGGGCTTGAAGTCGTGGCGCTCGCGAAACAGCGCCACCATCTCGCCGTCGCCGAAGCGCAGGAACACCAACGTTTCCGAGCCGGTCGGCTCAACCACCGAAATCTTCGCCGGCACGCCATCGGGATGGATCTCGAGATGTTCCGGGCGCACGCCATAGACGACGGCCTGGCCGTCCTGTGCGGCATTGCCTGGTGCAATCGGGAACAGCGTGCCCGCGATGTCGACACCGGGCTTGGCGCCCTTGCGCATGACGCCCTTGAGCAGGTTCATCGAAGGCGAGCCGATGAAGCCGGCGACAAACAGATTGGCCGGTCGGTCGAACAGTTCCAGCGGCGCGCCGACCTGCTCGATACGGCCGTCACGCATGACGACGATCTTGTCGGCCATGGTCATGGCCTCGATCTGGTCGTGGGTGACGTAGATGGTGGTGGTCTTCAACCGCTGGTGCAGTTCCTTGATCTCGGTGCGCATCTGCACGCGCAGCTTGGCGTCGAGATTGGAGAGCGGCTCGTCGAACAGGAACACCTGCGGATTGCGCACGATCGCGCGGCCCATGGCGACGCGCTGGCGCTGGCCGCCGGAAAGCTGCCTGGGATAGCGCTTCAGATAGGGATTTAGATCGAGGATGTCGGCGGCGCGCTTGACCCGCTGGGCCACCTCGGCCGCTTCGGTTTTCCGCAGCTTGAGCGCAAAGGCCATGTTCTGCTCGACGGTCTTGTGCGGATAGAGCGCATAGTTCTGGAACACCATGGCAATGTCGCGCTTGGCCGGCGGCAAATGGTTGACGACGCGGTCGCCAATGGCGATCGTGCCGGCGGAGACGGTCTCCAGCCCGGCCACCATCCTGAGCAGCGTGGACTTGCCGCAACCCGAAGGGCCAACCAGCACCACGAACTGTCCGTCGGCGATGTCGACGCTGACTTCGTGCAGAACCTTGACCGTTCCGAACGCCTTGGCCACCTTGCTGATCGCGACTTGAGCCATATACTCCCCTTCCGGCTCCCACTGGCCGTAGGCGCAGAAGCTAACCAACGCGACCGGTCAGGGCAAGTCAGTCTCTTATAGATAAAAACCTGTTCTCGTTGACACGGCGTTTGGTTGTGAGAATAGTGGCGGACGCTGGTCCGAATGCCGGTTACCCGATCCGCAAAATCGGAACTTCAATCGAGCAGGTGGGGTCCTGCGCAGTTCGTTTCCGAGCCGGGAGAATCGTTGGCGCTCCAGCGTCCGACAAGGTTGGTCATATCCATTCACGCTGATGTTCTGGGAGGAATAGTCATGAGAACAGGTCTTTACGATAAACTTGTCCGTGCCGGCGCCACACGGCGCGACATATTGAAGGGTGCGGCCAGCATGGCCGCGATCGCCGCCGCATCCGGCGCCGGGCTTGGCGCCTTGACGCGCCCTGCTTCGGCCGCAAGCGAACTGCGCGCCAAGATCCTGCAGATTCCCGGCGTTGGCAAAGGGCAGCCGACGGATGCCGATTTCCAGAAGGTCGGCGAACTTTGCCTCGAGGCGACCAAGGCCAACGTCAAGGAAGGCGAATTCGCCGGCGTCGAGCTCTCCTTCATGGGCCTCAACAACCAGAACCTGCACAATGTGCTGTTCCGCGGCTTCCTGAAGCCGTGGGAGGCCTATACCGGCGCCAAGATCAACTGGATCGACCTTGCACAGGCGGACTACAATCCGCGCCTGCAGCAGGCTATCGCCACGAACACAATCGACTTTGATATCGTCGAGATGGGCGCGCCCTTTGAAGGCGACGTCTGCGGCAAGGGCCTGACCTCTGAGATGCCGGACTGGGTCAGGAAGCAGATCGATATGGACGACATTGTTGCCTATCTGAAGCCGCCAGTCGGCACCTGGAACGGCAAGCAATATCGCGTGACCGTCGACGGCGACACGCACAACTTCAACTACCGCACCGACGTGTTCTCCGACTCTGATCTGGCAGCAGCCTGGAAATCCGATAGCGGCGACAAGGCAGGCCTGACGGAATGGGGCGTGCCGAAGACATGGCAGCAGGTGCAGGCCGTGACCAAGTTCCTTAAGGGCAAGAAGATGAAGGGCCAGGATGTCTACGGCTACCTCGACGCGCCCAAGCCTTGGGGTGGATTCGGCTTCTACTTCCTCGGCAGCCGTGCCAGTGCTTATGCCAAGCACCCTGATGACAAGGCGTGGCTGTTCGACGCCGATACGATGAAGCCGCGCGTCAACAACCCGGCCTGGGTGCGCGCCATCCAGGACGTGATCGACGCGCTGCCTTTCGAACCGCAGGATCAAATCAATGCCGACCCGAACCAGACGTGTTTCTCCCAATTCCTGGGCGGCACTGGTTCGATGCTGGCTTGGTGGGGAGACGCTGGCTCGAATGCGAAGACTAACGACTCCTCGGTCGTCGGCGACGTCACCGGCTTTTCGATCCTGCCGGGCTCGGACGATGTCTACAACTCCAAGACAGGCAAGTGGGACAAGCTCGCCAGCGGCCCGAACTATGCGCCGAACTGCGCCTATCTCGGCTGGGGCGTCTATGTCATGGCCCGCGTCGACTCGGACGAGAAGAAGAAGAAGGCAGCCTGGTCGGCGGCGGCCCATCTCGGCGGCAAGGACCTGTCGCTCTGGTGCGCGGCGTATCCGTCGGGCTTCCAGCCTTACCGTAACTCCCATTTCGACATTCCGGAATGGGTGGCGGCCGGCTACGACGAGGCCTTCATCACCTCGTATCTCAAGTCGGAAGCCGACAGCTACAACCATCCCAACGCGGCGATCGAGCCGCGCATCCCCGGCATCTTCCAGTACTACAGTGCCGCCGAGGACATTCTGGCCAACACCTTCGCCGGCAAGATGAAAGCGCAGGAAGGCGCCGACGCGATCGCGGCTGCCTGGGAGAAGCTGACCGACCAGATCGGCCGCGACAACCAGGTCAAGCTCTACAAGGCCTCGCTCGGCGTGTAGGCTGGCCCCATATGAACCCATGGTCCGGCGGTGAAGGCTGTCGGACCACAAAGCTCCATCGTAGAGCCTTCCTGAATGGGCGAGATTTGTGGCTGACCAGACTTCGACCGCAAACCAGTGGCCGGCAGATGCCGGCCCCTACGACCTGATTTCTCCGGCCCGCAAACGGCTTGGCTGGGCATTGATGGCGGCTGCGACGCTTGGCCTGCTGGCGGTCATTGCGCTGGAGGTCTTGTACAAGAGCAGCGCCGATGGCGTCGGTTTCGAGACCTGGCGTCCCGTCGTCTATGCCTATGTGCTTTGGGGTGTAGCCATCGGCATCGGTCAGGTGCTGACGCGCGGCGAGGATGGCCAGCGCGCGCTATTCCTGCTGCCGGCGCTGTTGTTCACCATCGCCATGGTGATCTTCCCGACTCTGTTCGGTTTCTACATCGCGCTCACCGACTGGAACCTCAGTTCCTTCAGCGGCCGCAAATTCAACGGGCTCGACAATTTCTGGCAGATGCTGGGCGACCCCTACTATCGCAATGCGCTGTTCAACATGGTGCTCTATGTGCTGGCGGTGGCGGTAGAATATGTCATTGCCTTCGGCTTGGCATTGCTGCTCAACGCGCAGATCCGGGCGCGAAAATTCTTCCGTGTTGTCTTCCTCTTGCCCTTGATGCTGTCGCCGGTCGCGGTGTCGTGGATGATCGGCAAATCGCTGATGGAGTACCGCTTCGGACCGGCGGCCACATTGGCGCGTCATCTCGGCTGGGAAAATCCGGCCTTCTTCTCTGACCCGATCATCGCGCGCATTGCGATCATGGTGCTGGACGCCTGGACCTTCATTCCGTTCATGATGATCATGCTGCTGGCCGGGCTGCAGGCGATGTCGCGCGAGGTGCTCGAAGCCGCACGCGTCGACGGCGCCAATGCGTGGCAGACCTTCTGGCAGGTCACCTTCCCGCTGATGCTGCCGGTTTCGGTGACGGCGTTGATCCTGCGCATCATCTTCAAGCTGAAGCTTGCCGACATCATCATCACGGTGACATCGGGCGGCCCCGGCGGCGCCACCGATTCCGTGTCGAGCTTCATCTACCGCGAATATCGCGACCGCTCGAACGTCGGCTACGGAACCATGCTGGCGATGGCCTATCTGGTGATCATCGTCGTGTTCGTCACCTGGCTGCTGAAATTTGCCAACCGTTTTGTCCGCAATGTGAATTGAGCCAAGATGAGCGTTCAGACCACCGAATATGTAGCCTCGGAGATCCGCTCACCGGCGAGCTTCCTCGCCAGCCGCGTCTTCATCTATGGGGCGCTGGCCTTCTGGGCGTTCATCTGCCTGTTTCCGATCTACTGGACGATCACGACCTCGTTCAAGACCGCGGTTGATGTCACGCAAGGCCATCTCATCCCCTTCGTCGACTTCCAGCCGGACTGGAAGGGCTGGCGCTCGCTCGGCCTGTCGCCGGACTCGATCTTCCAGACCTCTACGGTGCGCGAGGAGTTCCTCAAGCGCTTCATGAATTCGGTGATCACCTCGGTCGGCGCGTCGAGCCTCGCCATCGTCATCGGCAGCCTCGCCGCCTACGGGCTCACCCGCTATCGCTATCATTTCGCCTGGTTCAAGAACGAAGACATCTCGTTCTTCTTCCTGTCGCAGCTGATCCTGCCGCCGGTGGTGCTCGCCCTGCCCTTCCTGGTGCTCTACCGCGAAGTCGGTCTGCTCGACACGCGCGTCGGGCTGATCCTGCTCTACACGCTGATGGTGCTGCCGATCGTCATCTGGATCATGCGCGACCAGTTCAACTCGATCCCGGTCGAGCTCGAGGAAGCAGCGCTCGTCGACGGGCTGTCGATCTGGGGCGCCTTCTTCCGCATCGTCATGCCGATCGCGCTGCCGGGCATGGTCGCCGCCTTCATCCTGGCAATGGTGCTGTGCTGGAATGAGTATTTCTTCGCCGCCCTTTTGACCTCGACCGACGCCAAGACCATCCCTGTCATGGTGGCGAGCCAGACCGGCTCGCAAGGCATCAACTGGTGGTCGATGGCAGCACTCGCCACCGCCGCAATAGCGCCACTCGCCGTCATCGGCATTGCGCTCGAACGCTATCTGATCATGGGCATGACCGCGGGAGCGGTGAAGTAGCAGGGCCAGCCTTCCCTTCTCCCGCAAGCTGTGGGGGTGAGCAGCCGGTTCGCCGGGACGCTGCCAAGCAGCGGGGACACGGTAGGTGGATCGGCCACCCCGGCCCTTCGCAGGCTCAGGGCGTTCGAAGCTCGAAAAGCCAAGCAATTGGCTTTTCGTCCGCCACGCGGACCGCTTCTCACCCCGCAAGGGGAGGAGGAAGAACCGCGCTAGGCCCTTAGAATTGTGCGCAGGTGATCCATGATCATGGCGACGCCCTTCTGCCCGAGTTCCGCTGAAGCATCCCTGGCACTCGCCGTATACCAGCTCTTGTTGTCTTCGAAGTGGCCAGCATCGACAGCCTCCGGGCATAGCGCCAGCATCAGTGAGGTCTCGCCGATGCCGGCATGGTCGAACGGGTACTTGCCGTTCATGTCAGCCGACATCAGCGGATGCACCTGCACCCAGTTGAAGAAATTCTCACCCGCAGCGTGTCCAGAATAGTAGTCGGCCATCGCCTGAGAGCCCCACCAGCCCTCGCCGCGTTCCTTCTCGAGAAAGCGGAAGATCGCCTGCCGACCGGCGGTCTTGAACGCCAGATCGGTCGGCATGCCCGCGGCGAAATTCTCGGTCTGGTGGTGGATGATGGCGTGGATGTTGCGAAAGCCGATGCGCAGCAGGCTGTAGAACAGCTCCTCGCCGAACGGCGCCAGCGCGTTGCCGCCGACCTGCACCGAGCCGCTGCCTTCCGGCGGCGCCACCGCATAGCTCGCAGCACCGTAGTAGAAGGGCGGCAGGATGACGACGTCCTTCTCCTTTTCGAACAGCTCCAGCGTCTTGACGACGGCCAGCGTGTCCATGCCGACCGCCATGTGTTCGCCGTGGTATTCGAGCACGCCAAGCGGCAGAGCGACCGGCCAGTTCTCGGCGATCGCCTTGCGGATCTGGTGCGGCAGCATCAGTTCATAGCGCATGATCTATTCCATGTTGGTGTGGCGGGCGCGCATCGCTTCGGGCGACGCGCCGATCAAATCCTTAAGCTTCAGCACCATCGCCTCGAACAGCAGGAACAGCGCGCCTTCGAACACCGAGCCCATCGGCAGCACCGATGTCCTCTGTGCCCCCTGATCGTTGGCCATGGTCTGCGCGGGGATGAGCAGCGTGAAATCGGCGCGCTGTGCCGCACCGCTTTCGGCCTGGGCGGTTAGCAGCAGGTTGGTTGCACCGGCATCGTGCGCAACCTGCATGAGGGTCAGCACGGTCGAAGTCTCTCCCGGCCCGGAGCTGACCAGGAAAACATCCCCCTGCCCCAGCGGCGGCGTGGTCATGTCGCCGACCACGGCGACAGGCAGGCCCAGATGGTAGAGCCGCATCGCAAAACCCTTGACCTGCAAGGCCTCGCGGCCGCAGCCGTAGACGACGATCAGTCGGGCGCTCGCCAGCATCTTGCAGGCGGCGTCGATCCGGCTCTCATCGATGCGCGCCAGCACGCCGCCGAGTTCGTCAAGCGCGGTCTCGAACAGGCTTTTGCTCTTGTCGCTCACCGCAAACCTGCCATTGAAATCATCCTGGGATTTTGCCGCCCTTGCTGCCGCGAACAGCTTGATTTTGCTCATGCTAGCAACCGCGAAAATGCGTGTCCAACGCGCAGCTACGCTTTTGCCAGATCACAGGCATGATAGTGTCATGTCAGACAAATCAAGCGAGGCAAACGGCAGGATATGAAGACACGGCATTTCGACCGCATCGGCAATGGCGGCATCAGTTTTACCGAACTCGGCTTCGGCACGGCGCCGCTCGGCAACCTCTATCGTGCCGTCTCGGACGAGGACGCCAACGCCACGCTGGAAGCCGCCTGGGCGACCGGCTGCCGCTACTACGACACCGCGCCGCTGTACGGGCTTGGCCTGTCGGAAACGCGGCTCAACCCGTTCCTGCGCGGCAAGAAGCGCGACGACTACGTGCTGTCGAGCAAGGTCGGTCGCATCATGCGCGCCTGCCCGCCGGAAGAGCGCACCGGCATCGGCAAGTTCTTCGACACGCCGTCGCGCCGCGAGGTGTACGACTACAGCTATGACGGCGTCATGCGCTCGTTCGAAGCCTCGCTGGAGCGTCTCGGCGTCGACCGTATCGACATCCTCTTCGTGCATGATGTCGACATCTTCACCCATGGCAGCAAGGAAGCGTCCGACCGGCGCATCGAGGAGTTCATGCGCTCGGGCTATTATGGCTTGCTCTCGCTCCGCGACCAGGGCGTCATCAGGGCGTTCGGTGGTGGCATCAACGAATGGCAGGTTGCGCAGACGCTGGCTGAGCGCGGCGACTTCGACCTGTTCTTGCTGGCCGGGCGCTATACGCTGCTGGAACAGGAGGCGCTGGCATCCTTCCTGCCGCTCTGCCAGGCACGCGGTATCGGCATCGTTCTCGGCGGGCCCTACAACTCCGGCATCCTTGCAACAGGGCCGAAGCCAGGCGCCTACTACAATTACTCCGAAGCAACGAAGGACATCCTCGACCGGGTCGCCGGCATCGAGAGCGTCTGCAAGCGCCATGGCGTGCGGCTGATCGAGGCCGCCCTGCAATTCCCGCTGCTGCACCCCTCGGTCGTCTCGGTGATCCCCGGTGGCCAGCGGCCGAGCGAAGTCGAGAGCAACCGCTCGCTGCTCGATGCGAAACTGCCCGCAGCGCTTTGGGCCGATCTCAAGAAGGAAGGTCTGATGCACCCTGAAGCGCCGACCGCATAAGCCGGCCGCCATCGCGTCAGCGTCGGGCACAAAAATGAAAAGCCGGGCAAGCCCGGCTTTTCTGGTCGCGTGTACCTGCGTAGGCCACGAAAATGAAAAGCCGGGCAAGCCCGGCTTTTCTGGTCTCTGAAAAGAAAAACCGCTTAGTTGACTGCGTCCTTGAGGCCTTTGCCGGCCGAGAACTTCGGCACGGTGCGTGCCGGAATCTTCACTTCGGCGCCGGTCTGAGGATTGCGGCCGGTCGACGCCGCACGCTTTGACACGGTGAAATTGCCAAAGCCGACAAGCCGGACATCGCCGCCCTTCTTCAGTTCACCGGTGATCACGGAAAATACCGCATCGACCGCCGACTGCGCGTCACCCTTCGAAATGCTCGCGGCGTCGGCGACAGCGGATACCAGTTCGTTCTTGTTCATAAAAATTCCCTTCCATGAGAACACCGGAACTATCGACTCATCCGGCAGGAAACGGACTTTAGAAAGAAGCGTTCCCGCAACCAAGTCGAAAAGGCAGGAAAAAAGCGGAAAAAGCCCGGAAATGCTGGGTTTTTCACATGAAAAAGCCGGGCGCTAGGCCCGGCTCTCTGTTTGTGCACTGCAACCTTAGCGAAAACCAACGCATGGCCCCGAAAACCGTGGCCGGTTTTCGGAAAGGACCATACGCAAGTCCAAGGCACTAGAGCGTCCTTTGCGTCCAAGTGGACGCGCGGCGCTCTAATGCGCCAGAGGCTTTCCAGCGTCGTCGGCACTGTCTGTCGCGGCCGGCGGATTGACCGGTTCGACCCATTCGATCGGCTCCGGCATACGCACCAGCGCGTGGCGCAACACCTCACCGACCCGAGAGACCGGAATAATCTCCATGCCGTTCTTCACATTGTCCGGAATCTCCGCCAGGTCCTTGGCGTTGTCTTCCGGGATCAGCACCTTCTTGATGCCGCCGCGCAGTGCGGCGAGCAGCTTCTCCTTGAGCCCGCCGATCGGCAAGATGCGGCCGCGAAGCGTTATCTCGCCAGTCATCGCCACATCCGCCCGGACCGGAATACCCGTCAGTACCGACACAATGGCTGTCGCCATGGCAGCACCTGCGGACGGGCCGTCCTTCGGCGTGGCGCCTTCCGGCAAGTGCACGTGGATGTCGCGCTTGTCGAACAGAGGCGGCTCGATGCCGAAATCGACGGCGCGCGAGCGGACATAGGAGGCCGCCGCCGAAATCGATTCCTTCATCACGTCGCGCAGATTGCCGGTCACCGTCATGCGGCCCTTGCCGGGCATCATGACGCCTTCGACCGTCAGCAGCTCGCCGCCAACTTCCGTCCAGGCAAGACCCGTAACGACACCGACCTGATCGTCAGCCTCGACCTGACCGAAGCGGAAGCGCTGAACACCGAGGTAATCGGCAAGGTTCGCCGCCGTGATGCTCACCGTCTTCTTCTTCGTCTTCAGAATCTCGGTCACCGCCTTGCGCCCGAGCTTCATCAGCTCGCGCTCCAGGCTCCTGACGCCCGCTTCACGGGTGTAGGTCTGGACGATGGCGCGGATCGCGTCCTCACCGACGGAAAACTCCTTCGGCTGCAGCGCGTGATCGCGGATCACCTTCGGCATCAGGTGCCGCTTGGCGATCTCGATCTTCTCGTCCTCGGTGTAACCGGCGATACGGATGATCTCCATGCGGTCCATCAAGGGCGCCGGGATGTTCAGCGTATTCGCCGTCGTCACGAACATCACGCTCGACAGATCGTACTCGACCTCGAGGTAGTGGTCCATGAACGTCGAGTTCTGTTCCGGATCGAGCACCTCGAGCAACGCCGACGACGGATCGCCACGGAAGTCCTGGCCCATCTTGTCGATCTCGTCGAGCAGGAAGAGCGGATTGGACTTCTTCGCCTTCTTCATCGACTGGATGACCTTGCCGGGCATCGAGCCGATATAGGTGCGGCGGTGGCCACGGATCTCGGCCTCGTCACGCACACCGCCCAGCGCCATGCGGATGAACTCACGTCCAGTCGCCTTGGCGATCGACTTGCCGAGCGAGGTCTTGCCGACGCCGGGAGGGCCGACGAGGCACAGGATCGGCCCCTTCAGCTTCTTCTGGCGGCTTTGCACGGCGAGATACTCGACGATGCGCTCCTTGACCTTGTCGAGGCCGAAATGATCGGTATCGAGCACGTTCTGCGCGAAAGCCAGGTCCTGTTTGACCTTGGAGTTCTTGCCCCACGGGATCGACAGGATCCAGTCGAGATAGTTGCGCACGACGGTCGATTCCGCCGACATCGGCGACATCGTCCTGAGCTTCTTCAACTCGGCTTCCGCCTTTTCGCGGGCCTCCTTGGAGAGCTTGGTCTTCTTGATGCGCGCCTCGATCTCGGCGGCTTCGTCGCGGCCGTCCTCGCCCTCGCCGAGCTCCTTCTGGATCGCCTTCATCTGCTCGTTGAGGTAGTATTCGCGCTGCGTCTTCTCCATCTGGCGCTTGACGCGTGAACGGATGCGCTTCTCCACCTGCAGGACGGAGATTTCGGCTTCCATGAAGCCCATCGCCTTTTCCAGCCGCTCCTTGACCGAGAGCGTGGCCAGCATTTCCTGCTTTTCAGGAATCTTGATGGCGAGATGCGAGGCAACCGTGTCGGCGAGCTTGGAATAGTCGTCGATCTGGCTGGCGGCACCCACCACTTCGGGCGAGATCTTCTTGTTCAGCTTGACGTAATTCTCGAAATCGGTGACGACCGAACGGGCCAGCGCCTCGACCTCGACCTCTTCCTCTTCCGGCTCGACCAGCGCCGCAGCGCGGGCCTCGTGGAAGTCGGGACGGTCGGTGAACGAGACGATTTTCGCGCGCGAGGCGCCCTCGACCAGAACCTTGACGGTACCGTCGGGCAGCTTCAGCAATTGCAGCACGTTGGCGAGCGTGCCGATGTCAAAGATGGCATCGGGCTCGGGATCGTCGTCGGCGGCATTCATCTGGGTGGCAAGCAGAATCTGCTTTTCCTGACCCATCACTTCTTCCAGCGCCTTGATCGACTTCTCACGCCCGACGAAGAGCGGAACGATCATGTGCGGAAACACCACGATGTCGCGCAGTGGGAGGACTGCGAAGACGCCGTCGCTGGGAGCCTTGGATACTTTGGCCATTGTCCAACCTTTCATATCGCGGCCGCCAATCAGCCAACCGCGAATCCTATATTAACGACCGGGGATCGTTCCGCCTACCACCGTTTGTGACGGGAGTTTTACAGCACAGAAATCGGGCACCTCGGCCTTCTCCAATTAGTTGGATGCACGATCCACAAAGATCAAGGGGCGAGCACAAATCCGCACCTCCAACTTGCCCTGAAGTGACACATTTGCGACGCCAAGACCGGGCCCGCCCACAAAACCCTGGGCGACAGCAAAACGGCGCCTTGCGGCGCCGTTTCAGAATTTCGCTGCGGGCTCATGTCAGGCGCTGACATTGCCCTTCTTTTCCTTCTGCTCGGAGTAGATGTAGAGCGGCCGGGCACTGCCGGTCACCACCTCCTCCGAAATCACCACTTCGCGCACGCCTTCGAGCGCCGGAAGTTCGAACATCGTGTCGAGCAGGATCGCTTCCATGATCGAACGCAGGCCGCGGGCGCCGGTCTTGCGCTCGATGGCGCGCTTGGCGATCGCCGACAGGGCGTTCTCGTGGAAGGTCAGGTCGACATTCTCCATCTCGAACAGACGCTGGTACTGCTTGACCAGCGCGTTCTTCGGCTCGGTCAGGATCTGGATCAGCGCCGGCTCGTCGAGATCCTCCAGCGTCGCCAGAACCGGCAGACGGCCGACAAACTCGGGGATGAGGCCGAACTTCAACAAATCCTCTGGCTCGACCAGGCGGAACACGTCACCGGTGCGGCGATCCTCGGGCGAAGCGACGATGGCGCCGAAGCCGATCGATGTCTTGCGGCCGCGATCGGAGATGATCTTGTCCAGGCCGGCGAAGGCGCCGCCGCAGATGAACAGGATGTTGGCGGTGTCGACCTGCAGGAATTCCTGCTGCGGATGCTTCCTGCCGCCCTGCGGCGGCACGGAGGCAACCGTGCCTTCCATGATCTTCAGCAAAGCCTGCTGCACGCCCTCGCCCGACACGTCGCGGGTGATCGAGGGATTGTCGGACTTGCGCGAGATCTTGTCGATTTCGTCGATGTAGACAATGCCGCGCTGGGCCCGCTCGACATTGTAGTCGGCCGACTGCAACAGCTTCAGGATGATGTTCTCGACGTCCTCGCCGACATAGCCGGCTTCGGTCAGCGTCGTGGCATCAGCCATGGTGAAGGGCACGTCGATGATGCGGGCCAGCGTCTGCGCAAGCAGCGTCTTGCCGCAACCGGTCGGGCCGATCAGCAGGATATTCGACTTCGCCAGCTCGACATCGTTGTTCTTGCCGGCATGCGCGAGGCGCTTGTAGTGGTTGTGGACCGCCACCGACAGCACGCGCTTGGCGTAGGGCTGGCCGATGACGTAATCGTCGAGAACCTTGAGGATCTCCTGCGGTGTCGGCACGCCCTCGCGCGACTTCACCATCGAGGTCTTGTTCTCCTCGCGGATGATGTCCATGCAGAGCTCGACGCACTCGTCGCAGATGAAGACCGTCGGACCGGCGATCAGCTTGCGCACTTCGTGCTGGCTTTTGCCGCAAAACGAGCAGTAAAGCGTGTTCTTGGAATCGCCGCTGTTGTTGCCGACCTTGCTCATTTTCATGTCCTTTCATGGCCGCCCGCCGATGGTCTGGCTGAAAGGGCGCATACTCTATCTATCGCGGGAATCCGCCGCCGCCAGTGTGTCCCGGCTCCCGCAACGCATTCCGTACGAAACACAAATCAGAAAACGTGGCAATGATTCGCGACAACCCCGCATAAAGCTAAGCCGCCGAAACTCAACATAGCCTTAACGTAGGCAATCCTGTCCCCCGAGGGAACAGCCAATTGTGGCCGAAATGCCGCAAGACGCACCAAAAGCGCGTGATGCCGCCATCCAACTGCCAACCAGCCCTTATGCCACAGCACCTTCAGCCGGCTCGCGCGACGAAATGACCTTGTCGATGAGGCCGAAATCCCTGGCTTCGTCGGCGGTCATGAAATGGTCGCGGTCGAGCGTCTTCTCGATCTCTTCGTAGCTCTTGCCGGTGTGCTTGACGTAGACCTCGTTGAGGCGACGCTTCAGCTTGATGATGTCCTGGGCATGGCGCTCGATGTCGGACGCCTGGCCCTGGAAGCCGCCGGAAGGCTGGTGAACCATGATACGGGCGTTCGGCGTGGCAAAGCGCATGTCCTTGTGGCCGGCAGTCAAGAGCAGCGAGCCCATCGAGGCCGCCTGGCCGATGCAGAGCGTCGACACCGCCGGCTTGATGAACTGCATGGTGTCGTAGATCGCCATGCCCGAGGTGACGACGCCGCCCGGCGAATTGATGTAGAGGTTGATTTCCTTCTTCGGATTCTCGGCTTCCAGGAACAGCAGCTGCGCGCAGACCAGCGTCGCCATGCCGTCCTCGACCGGACCGGTGATGAAAATGATGCGCTCCTTGAGGAGGCGAGAGAAAATGTCGTAGGCCCGCTCGCCACGATTGGTCTGTTCGACCACCATCGGAACGAGGTTCATGTAGGTTTCGACGGGGTTCTTCATCAGATATCTCTTATCTCGCGGTGGGATTCCGGCGCCGGGAATGCTGGCAGATCGGGCAGAATCGGTTCTGGATCGTTATTCCGTAAATAGGATGCCGGCTCATCCTTGTGCAAGGCCGCCCCCTCCTAGCCATCTGGGTAAGTCGAATCAAGGTTACATTTCACGGGATTCATCGACCTGTGCTGTGATCATTCGGCGGTGTTGTCACCACCGTAGCAATTTCTTAACCGCATCGCTAAACGAAATGCGCCGAAATCGCTTTTCTCCGAGGCGGCTTCCCCTACAATTCAGCGTTGAACCTATGAGTTCAACAGGGGGAGTGTCATGTCTGGGAAAACCGCATGCTTCGCCATTGCCGGGCTGACCATGCTCGGCACGATTTCGCAGACGGCGGCCGGCGGCCGCGCCGTCGAATGCTATGAACCCGTCCGAACGCCTGATGTCTACGACACGGTATACGAAGACGTGCTGGTCAGTCCGCCCGGCCAGCAGGTCGACTATGTCCCTGCCATCTACGGCACCCGCGAACGCGTGGTGATGACCGTTCCGGCACAGGTGACCTACGAGGTCGTGCCCGCCGTCACCCGCATCGTCTACCATACGGTCCGGGTCGATGGCGGCGGCTATTCCTGGGAATGGCGCGTCATCCATGGCCGCAAGGTGCTCTGCAAGATCTGGCACAAGGCGCGTTATGAGCGCGTCGCCGAAACCGTCGTCATCCAGCCCGAACGCACGCGCCGCGTCGTCACTCCCGCACAGTACGACAGCATCGCCGAGGAGGTGCTGGTGCAGCCGGAACAGAGACGCGTCATCGATGTTCCCGCCTCTTACCAGACCGTCGCGCGCCGCGTGCTGCTCCGTGAAGGGTCTTCAGGCTGGCGCCGCGTGCATATTCCCAGGCATTGCCAGGATTAGGTCAAGCGTCGGCGGCATTCAGGCCACCTCCGCTCGCAGCCATGCCTTCAGGCCGGCGACATCGCCATCACCAATGGCGGCGGCAACGCGCCGGCCGACCGCGGCGCCGAACTTGTAGCCATGGCCGGAGCAGGCCGAGACGATCAGGCACTTCCCCTTTTCATGCGCCATGAATTTCTCGTCGGCGGTGAAAGTGTAGGCGCAGGTAACGACTTCGGTCACCCGGTACTCATCGATCCGGGCGATCGGCGGCGAGAACAGGTTGCGGATCGCCTCGCCCTCACCGGCCACCGGCTGACGGTTCCAGTCGGCGTCGCTGGTCGGCACCCTGTGCAGCCCGGACCCAAATTTCATGCCGGCGCCGCCGGAGGGCGGGATCACATAGCCGTCGACCGTGCCACCGATATCGAGGACGACGGGTGACGCCTGCCAGGCGGCCTTGAGGTCGGCCGGCGGTTCGACATAGGCGAGTGCGGTTCGATATGTCTTCAGTTCGCCGTCCAGTTCCGGAAACAGTTTCAGCACCCAGGCACCTGCCGTGACGACGATGCGGTCGGCCTGCATCGTCTCGCCGCTTTCAAGCACGATATGGCCGGCCTCGGAGTCGATCGCGGTGACCTTGCTGTGTTCGTAGACATTGGCGCCGTTGGCGCGCAGCCACTTTGCCAGACCGGAGGCGATCTTGCGGCAATGCAGCGCGCCACCTTCAATCGAAAAATAGGCATAGCGGAACGAACCGGCTTCGAGAAACGGCCAGCGCTTCACGGCTGCATCCGGCTCCAGCAATTCGAAGGGAAAATTGCCCTCTTCCAGTCCCTCGCGGTATTCCTCGGCCTCGTCGCCCGGCTCGCGCGAAATGCAGACAAATCCGCGCGCATCGAGGTGGCTTTCGCCGAGATCGGCCCACATCTCGTCCCACGCCTGATAGGCCTCGGTGATCAACCGGCCATAGCCGGTTCCCGCCCGGTAGGCGCGGCGGATGATGCGGTGGTGGTCGCCCGACGCTGCCAACGGGTTGGGGATCGGCCCCTGCTCGACGATGGAAACGCTGTGGCCGGCCTTGACCAGCGACCACGCCGTGGAGAGACCGGCGATACCCGCGCCGACAACGATCACATTCATCAAATCAGTCTTTCCGCAGGCGGTCGGCTGGCTCAACGCATTGGGTTGCGGGCGCCAACATACGGTCTGGAACCCGGCTGGCAAGCCGCGCTATTGGTCTGACATGAGCAAATTGACGCCGCCCACCCTGGCCTTTGATCCAGCCACTCGTCACCTGCGGCTGGACCCGCACGAGCCGACCTTCTTCCAGAACCCTTACGAGGCCTATGCCTTTCTGCACGGCGCATCGAACGCATTCTTCTGGGAAGAATTCGGCTTCTGGTGTTTTGGCGGTTTCGATGACGTCAACCGGCTGCTGCGCGACCGCCGCTTCGGTCGCCAGAACCCGGCCGGCATTCCTGACAGCCGCGGCATCGGACAGGACCGGAACCATCTCAGCGCCTTCGACAGCATCGAAGCCAATTCCATGCTGGAGCTCGAGCCGCCGGTGCACACGCGGCTGAGAACGCTGGTCAATCGTGCCTTCGTCTCGCGCCAGGTCGAACGGCTGCGGCCGCGTGTCGAAGCGCTCGCCAACGACCTGATCGACCGCTTCGAACCGGGCCAGGCCGTCGACCTGCTGCCCGCCTTCGCCGCGCCCTTGCCGATCACCATCATTGCCGAAATGCTCGGCGTGCCGGTCGAGATGGGGCCGCAACTGCTCGACTGGTCGCACCGGATGGTCGCCATGTACATCCACGGCCGCACCCGCGAAACCGAAGAGACGGCCAACCGCGCTGCGCGCGATTTTTCCGACTTTTTACGCGGCTATGTCACTGAGCGGCGCAAGAACCCCGGCGACGACCTGCTGTCGCTGCTGATCTCGGCGCAGGAGGACGGTGAGAGGCTGTCGGAGGACGAGATGGTGTCCTCTGCGATCCTGCTGCTCAATGCCGGTCATGAAGCGACGGTGCATCAGACCGGCAACGCTGTCCGCTCCATCCTTATGCAAGGCGGCGATGTCAGCCGCTTCTTCGGTTCACCAGAAGCGGCCGCGGCAACGGTCGAGGAATGCCTGCGCTTCGACGCGCCGCTGCACATGTTCACGCGCTACGCCTATCAGGAGATCGAGGTCTCGCCCGGTATCGTGGTGCAGCCGGGCCAGACGATCGGGCTGCTGCTCGGCATGGCCAACCATGACCCGCGCGCCTTCGCCGAACCGCAAGCCTTCCGGCCGGATCGCGCGGACCAGAAGAATGTATCCTTCGGCGCCGGTATCCATTTCTGCATCGGTGCACCGCTGGCCCGGCTCGAATTGCAGGTGTCGCTGAAAACCCTGTTCGAGCGCCACCCAAAGCTCCATCTTGCCGAAAGGCCAAGCTTCCGCGACACTTACCACTTCCATGGGCTGGAAACGCTCGCCGTCGGCTTCTGACGATCGCGGGCCAGAGGCTGCGATATGAGGTTGTTTTCGAGACCGACGACGGCGTTCGCAGTGGCAATGCTTTGTCTATGCCTGGGGACAGCGCATGCCCAGGATCTGCCCGAAAACATCCCGTGGGCAAACAGTGTTGCGATCGCCGAGAAGATGGCGACCGGCCTGCTGGGGCAGAAGACCGGATCGAAGGACTTTCCCGCGGCATCCTTTGCCGTCGCGGTCGATCTCAACCTTGACGGATTTGCGGAAATCTTCGCCTATCGCCATGCGCCGGATTGCGACGGCATCCGTTGCGGCAACTTCATGTTCGTCCTGGAAGGCAACAGCTATCACGAGGTTCTCGGCGACATTCCAGGCGCAAGACTGGCGCCGCAGGACAAAATCGCGCTCGGGGCCTTCAAGCGAAACGGTTTTCTCGACATGCAGTTCGACCAGATGACGATAAGTTGGGACGGCAAGCGCTATGCCGACGCCTCCAGCTTTCCGGCCTCATCGCTCGACGGCGCGGCCTTCCTGACGGCTTGCCAGAAAAGCAAATCCAACGAGCAACCGGCCGACGGCGAAGCCGAGCGCGTGAGCGCTGAATGCCAATGCCAGCTTAACCGGTTTCAGGTGACCAGCTTCACGCAGGCCGATCTCGACATGTACACCGCGTCGCTGGGGGAGAATTTCGACTATCCGACGGGCGGGAAAGAGATTGCCTGGCAGGCGCTTCTGAAAAATGCCGAGGATGTCGGCACCGGCTGCAACGTCGCCAGCGGCAAGAGCCAATGGCCGCCAGCCTATTTCAATCATGGCGACCAGCCGCAACAGAAGCTGAATTTCGACGGCTTCCTCGATGCCTGTCCGGCACAGGCCTTCATCCTCACCAACCACAAGATCGGCTCGCCGGACCGTGCGCTCACCCTTTGCGGCTGCCTTGCCCGCGAAGTGCCGACCCAGGGCATTGGCCAGGAAGGGCTCGATCTGCTGACGCAATATTATCGCGACGAGATCTCCGACGCGGATGTCGAGGCACAGGCTGCCGACGTCCTGGCCTTCCACGACAAGGCGTCGGAAGCTTGCCTCAGCCAGTTTCCGGCAAAATAGGATGGCGACACTTTGCCTGACATGACCGAGTTGAAATTCGCCTTCCTGGAAGAGCCGCCATTCTGCTTCACCGGCGCATCGGGCGAGGTCTCCGGCTGTGACGTCAAGCTTGCGCGCCGCCTCGGTGACATGCTCGGATTGGCGAGCTTCAGCCCGATCGAAACCGAATTCGCTGAACTGCTACCGGGGCTGGTCGCGGGCCGCTGGACCATGACGACCGGCCTGTTCGTCTCCGAAGAACGCAAGCAGCTTGTCGATTTCACACGGCCGATCTGGGCGTTGCAGGACGGGTTGCTGGTGGCGAAAGACAATCCGCGCGGCTTTCGCGGCTACCAATCCATCGCTGAGAACCAGAAGGCGTTGATTGGCGTCATAACCGATCAGGTTCAGCATCTTACCGCGTTGCACAACGGAATCGCGCCTGAGCAGGTCAGGATGTTTGCAACTCAGGCGGATGCGGCACAGGCTGTCGCCGATGGCACGGTGCACGCTTATGCCAGCGTTGCGATGGCGCATCGAGGTTATCTGGCGCAGCGGCCCGACATGCCGCTTGGGTTTGTCGAGATTCCTCCGATTGAAAAGCAACCGTCGGCCGGCGCCTTTGCGATCGCCAAGGGCAACAGCGCCCTGGTCCGGCACATCGATTCCTGTCTCGGCGAATTGCTGGGCAGCGACTGGCACCGGCAGATGATGGCCCGATACGGATTTTCGGACAGCGATATCGATCGCGTCGTCTGATCCGTTCCCGATGCCTACAACTTGATTACATATTCTTTGCGGGTCGTTTCAAGCACTTCCCAGCTTCCCCTAAAGCCGGGCCTCAGCACGAAGCTGTCGCCCGCCTTGACGGTGCGCGCTTGCCCGCCGTCCTCCGCGATCACCGAAACGCCGGACAGGATGTGGCAGAACTCCCACTCGTCATAGACGATGCGCCACTTGCCGGGAGTCGATTCCCAGATGCCGGCGTAAAGGCCGCCCTCCCGCTCCTCGACATTCCAGGTGCGGAATTTCGGATCACCCGAGATCAGCCGATCCGGCGCCGGCGCGCCCTGTTCGGCGTCGACAGTGTCGACGCCGATGGCAAGAAATTTTGGCTCGGCCATGATCGGTCAGACCTTGGCGAGCGCCTGTTCGAGGTCGGCGACGATGTCGTTGACGTCCTCGATGCCGATGGAGAGCCGCACGGTGTCCGGGCCCGCGCCGGCCTTGACCTTCTGCTCGTCGGAAAGCTGGCGGTGCGTGGTCGACGCCGGGTGGATAACCAGCGACTTGGTGTCGCCGACATTGGCCAGGTGCGAGAACAGTTCGAGCGCCTCGACGAATTTCACGCCGGCGTCATAGCCGCCCTTGAGAGCGAAGGTGAACACGGCGCCGGCGCCAAGCGGGGAGTACTTCTTCTGCAGCGCGTTGTTCTTGTCGCTGGGCAGGCCGGGGTAGTTAACCGAGGCAACCTTGGGGTGATTGGACAGCCAGGCGGCAACCGTCACGGCGTTGTCGCAGTGGCGCTGCATGCGCAGCGGCAAGGTTTCCAGGCCGGTCAGGATGAGGAAGGCGTTGAACGGCGAGATCGCCGGGCCGAGATCGCGCAGGCCGAGCACGCGCGCGGCAATGGCAAAAGCGAAATTGCCGAAGGTTTCGTGCAGGACGAGGCCGCCATATTCGGGGCGCGGTTCCGACAGCATCGGATACTTGCCCGATTTCGACCAGTCGAAGGTGCCGCCATCGACGATGGCGCCGCCGATCGAATTGCCATGGCCGCCGATGAACTTGGTCAGCGAATGCACGACGATGTCGGCGCCATGCTCGATCGGCCGGATCAGGTAGGGCGAGGCCAGCGTGTTGTCGACGATCAGCGGCAGGCCGTGCTTGCGCGCGATGTCGCCAATCTTCTCGATGTCGACGAAGGTGCCGCCCGGATTGGCGAGGCTCTCGATGAAGATCGCCTTGGTCCTGTCGTCGATCTGGCTTTCGAAGGTCGAGATGTCATTGGTGTCGGCCCAGCGCACCTCCCAGCCATAATTCTTGAAGGCATGGCCGAACTGATTGATCGAACCGCCATAGAGCTTGTTGGCGGCAACGAAATTGTCGCCCGGCTGCATCAGATTGTGGAACACGATCACCTGCGCGGCATGGCCGGAGGCGACCGCGAGTGCCGCCGTGCCGCCTTCAAGGGCCGCCATGCGCTCTTCCAGCACCGCCTGCGTCGGGTTCATGATGCGGGTGTAGATGTTGCCGAAGGCCTTCAGCCCGAACAGCGAGGCGGCATGGTCGGCATCGTCGAAGACGAAGGAGGTCGTCTGGTAGATCGGCGTGGCGCGTGCGCCGGTCGCCGGATCTGGTTTGGCGCCGGCATGGACGGCGAGCGTATTGAAACCTGGCGTGCGGGTCACTGAAAACCTCCCTGAAAAACCTTCTGAAATTCGCCGGGCATTCTTGGCGAAGCCCGGCCTCGAATGCAAAGAAGAAAATACCCTTCCGTGCAGGACCTTTTATGAAGCGGCAGGAAAATACCGCGTTTGCCGGAATAATTTTGCGCTTTCGCCCCTCGCCTATTTCTGGCGAACGCCGAAACTCTGGAATCCGGCGCGCATCAGCGGCTTCTTCGACGACAGCACGCCGGAGTTGACACCGGTCCAACCGATCTCGCCGGACAGCTTGCCATATTCGATCTTTGGGCAGCGGTTCATCACCACCTTGATGCCGGCAGCCTCGGCGCGCGCGGCTGCCTCGTCATGGCGCACACCAAGCTGCATCCAGATGACTTTCGGCAAGGGATCGAGCCGCAACGCCTCGTCGACGATGCCAGGCACAGCCGCTGGCGCGCGAAAAATGTCGACCATGTCGATCGGCTCTGGAATATCGGCGAGCCTGGAATAGGTCATCCGGCCGAGGATTTCCTTGCCGGCCTGGCCAGGGTTGATCGGGAATACCTGATATCCCTTGGCCAGCAGATATTTCAGCACGAAATAGCTCGGTCGCACATCGTTGGCGGACGCGCCGACCATGGCGACGGTCTTCACCGAATTGAGGATGCCGGCGATGTAGGTGTTGTCGTAGCTATCGTGGTTCATGCGGCTTCCTGCGGTAGTGGTATCGGTAGAGTTCACGGCTGAATCCAAGCGAAGCGTAGAGTGCGCGAGCCGGCGTGTTGTCGGCCACTACCTGCAGGCATGCGGCGTGAGCCCCTGCCCGCCGCGCCCAGTCGATGAGGCCGCCGACAGTCTTGCGGCCCAGGCCTTGCTGCCTGAAACGGCCGTCGGTTTCAACCGATTCCAGCACAAGCAGGCCATTGCGGATGACACCATAGGCCAAGGCGGCAATTTCGCTGTCCCGTTCGCACGACACAAATGCACGCTCGCCAACAATCAGCCCGGTCATCTGCCGAAAGATGCGGCGCTCGGCGTCGTCGAAGGCGCCCATGCGGAACTTCGCCGCGAGCCAGTCCTCGTCCGGCACCTTCAAAACGGTGACCTGCTCGTCGCGGACTTCGGCCAGGTCGCCGATCCCGGCATGGAGATGGATCGTTCCGCCTTCCGGCTGGTAGCCGCGATGGTCGAGTGCGGCTTCGAGCTCGCCGGCGATGTCGGGAACCCGAAACAAGGGCGTCTGGCCGTGGCCGATGTAGAAGGACTCGGTGGTGTCGATCACTGCATCGGGCGCGCCGCGCTTGCCACGCAAGGGATTGGCCGAATTGGTGCGCCGGATGCGTCCGCCCGATTGCCGCAGAAGCCAGCCGTCAACGACCGTCTCGGTCGCCGCGGGCCAGCCTTCGCGGCACGCCTGCTCGACGCACCAGTTGAGATCATCGTCGCCGGCGCTCACGCGTCATCCTCCCGCAGCGCTTCCTCCATAAAGGCCTGCGGATCGGTACAGAAGTCGCGCATCATGCGAAAATGATCGGTATCGCTGAAATCAGTTGGGTCCAGCCCGAAGCGGCTTATGCGGAACAGCCGCGCCCCGGGACAAGCCATCAGCAGCGGCGAATGCGTCGCCATGATCACTTGCGCAGTGCCCGACTGGTCCATGCGCCGCAGCATCTTGAGCAGTTCGATCTGGCGTGACGGCGACAGCGCGCTCTCAGGCTCGTCAAGGATATAGATGCCCTGCCTGCGGCAGCGCTCCTCGAAAAAGCGGATAAACCCCTCGCCATGCGACCAGGACAGGAAATCCGGCGGTGGTGGCCTGAAGGGGTCTTCCAGCGCCGCCTGATCGAGATAGCGAGCCACGGAGTAGAAGGATTCGGCGCGAAAGAACCAGCCGGCGGTGACTTTCGGCAGCCAGTGGCCACGGAATGTGTTTGCCAGTGCCGCACCGCTCTTGTCGATGGCGCTGGAATGGTCGACCGGCCTATAACCCTTGCCACCGCCGGCTTCGTCGTAGCCGGCAAGTGCGCCGATGGCCTCGAGCAGCGTCGATTTGCCGGTGCCGTTCTCGCCGACAATGATGGTGATCGGCGTGGTGAATTCGAGTTCGAAGTCATGGCCGCGAAACAGCGGCAGGTTCCAGGGGTATTTTTCCCAATCCTCGACCCGCGCGGGATCAAGCAGGATGCGCTTGAGATAGGGAGCCTTGAGCCGCGTCAGCTGCTTGCGATGGGCCATCAGCCAGGCAGCGAAATCGTGCCGTCTTCCGCGATCGGAAAGGCCGGATTGTGCGCCACTTCCCAGACATGTCCGTCGGCGTCGGCGAAATAGCCGTACCAGCCGCCCCAGAAGGCCCGGCCGGCCGGCTTGACGATGCGGCCGCCGGCTTCTTGCGCCATGGCGAGCACCTCGTCCACCTCGGCGTCGGAGCGGGTGTTGTAGGCGAGATAGACAGCCGACGGCGCCCCGGTGAAGGCAATGCCGGAATCCTCCTCGGCGCTGGCGCGCGGGAACAGGCCGAGAATGACGCCGCCCATCTGGAAGAAGGCAACACCGTCGGTGATGCCGGCATGACGGGTCAGGCCCATCGCCTCATAGAAGCGCACCGCGCGGTCGAGATCGTCAGTCGCGATCGTTATGATGGAAATGTGTGGTTCCACGATTACTCGTCCGTCCATTCCGGCTTGCGCTTGCCGATGAAGGCGCCAATGCCTTCCTCCGCGTCGCGTGCCAGCATGTTCTCGACCATGATGCGGCCGGTATAGGCATAGGCGTCCGCCAATCCCATTTCGGCCTGCGCGTAAAACGCCTCCTTGCCAGTCTTGATCACCAAAGATGATTTGGAAGCAATGGTTTGTGCGTATTTGGTGACAATCTGATTCAGGTACTCGCGCGGCACGACTCGGTTGACCAGACCGAACTCCTTGGCGGTTGCCGCATCGATGGTCTCGCCGGTCAACAGCATCTCCATCGCATGCTTGCGCGAAACGTTGCGCGACAGCGCCACCATGGGCGTCGAACAGAACAGACCGATGTTGACGCCCGGCGTGCAGAACGTTGCCTCGTGCGAGGCGATCGCCAGATCGCAACTGGCGACCAGTTGCAGCCCCGCCGCGGTGGCCAGGCCGTCGACCTCGGCGATGACAGGCAAGGGATGACGCACGATCGCCTGCATCAGCGTCGCACAAGCCGCAAACGTCTCTGCGAAGAAGGCCTTGCCATGATCGGCATCGGCGCGGCGCGCGGTCATTTCCTTGAGATCATGGCCGGCGCAGAACACCTTGCCGGCCGCCGACAAAACGATGACGCGAACGGCCTTGTTGGTCTTGGCGCGCTCAAGTTCGGCCGTCAGCGCCGCCATCACCATCAGCGACAGGGCGTTGGCGGGCGGATTGGCGAGCGTGAGGCGCAGCACGCCCTTGTCCAGTTGTGCGACAACCGGACCTTCAATGGCGGCAGGCTTGATGGCAAGGATTTCGGCCATGGATAAGGTCTCCGCGATTCCGCTCGGGGCTGCCAGAGTATCTAATACCGGATCGGATTTCGTCCAACACCCATCGCTTGCGCCAGGGGACGAAGGTTGCCAGAAATGCCGCGCTGCCCATACAGCTACGCACAAAACGAGAGACCGACATGCCCGCCCAAACCAACCTGAAGCCGGTGCTGACCGCGCAACAAGTCAATGCGCTGATGGAAACCGTCTATCCGCAGCTCAATAAGCAGTTCAAATATTTCGAGGCGATCGACGTGTTCCCTGGCGGCTGCACCGTGCGGCTCAATGCCGGCGAGCGGCACCTGCGTCCCGGCGGCACCGTATCCGGCCCCTCGCTGTTCACGCTGGCCGACATCGGCGGTTATGTCTGCGTGCTGTCGCATGCCGGGCCGGACGCGCTTTCCGTTACCGTCAACCTCGACATCAATTTCGTCCGCAAGGCCGAGGCTGGACCGATCGACGGCCATTGCCGCATTCTGAAGCTGGGAAAGAGCCTGATGGTGTTCGACATCGACATCGTCGCCGGCGCGGACGGACACACGGTGGCGCACGCCACCGGCACCTATTCGATCCCTCCGAAGCGAAATGACGATGTGGTAAAATAATACCTTTTATCTAAACTATTGTTTTTGCAGCCCTTTACCTGCTATCGACCGTTTCGCGCGTCTTGACGCCACAACCACCCTCGCCTATAAGCCCTCACGAAGCAGCGGCCCGCAAAGGCCGCCGTTTTGTTATTGGCCGCGGGCAAGCGCTTTTCGCCAATCCAAGCAACAAGAAACGCCTTCCCTCGTGAAGGTCAGAACCGAGAGCAGAAAACATGACAACCTTTTCGCAGAAGCCTGCGGATGTGGTGAAGAAGTGGATCCTGATCGACGCCGAAGGTCTCGTCGTCGGTCGTCTGGCCACTGTCATCGCCAATCATCTTCGCGGCAAGCACAAGCCGACCTTCACCCCGCATGTCGACGACGGCGACAACGTCATCGTCATCAATGCCGACAAGGTGGTGTTCACCGGCAAGAAGTTCACCGACAAGGTCTATTACTGGCACACCGGTCACCCAGGCGGCATCAAGGAGCGCACCGCGCGCCAGCTGCTCGAGGGGCGTTTCCCCGAACGTGTCGTCGAGAAGGCCGTTGAGCGCATGGTCCCGCGTGGCCCGCTCGGCCGTCGCCAGATGAAGAACCTGCGCGTCTATGCAGGTGCCGAGCATCCGCATGTCGCCCAGCAGCCCGTCGTGCTCGACGTGGCCAAGCTGAACGCCAAGAACAAGAAGGTCGCATAAGATGGCTGAGCTTTCCTCGCTCGCAGAACTGGGCGCCGCCACGGGCAACACCAACACCCAGCCGGCAGCTCCCGTCCACGTCCAGAAGCTCGACAAGTCGGGCCGCGCTTATGCCACCGGCAAGCGCAAGAACGCCATTGCGCGCGTCTGGGTGAAGCCGGGTTCCGGCAAGATCATCGTCAACGACAAGGAATTCGCGACCTATTTCGCGCGTCCGGTCCTGCAGATGATCCTCAACCAGCCGATCATCGCCTCCAACCGCGCCGGCCAGTACGACATCATCGCGACCGTCGTCGGTGGCGGTCTCTCCGGCCAGGCGGGCGCCGTGCGTCACGGCATCTCCAAGGCGCTGACCTACTACGAGCCGACGCTGCGCGCCGTGCTCAAGAAGGGTGGCTTCCTGACCCGCGACAGCCGCGTCGTCGAGCGCAAGAAGTACGGCAAGGCGAAGGCCCGTCGTTCGTTCCAGTTCTCGAAGCGCTAAGCGCTCCGAAATTCAGACAATCGAAAGGCCGCCTCCGGGCGGCCTTTTTGTTTGCGGCTCGGCAGGGAGGTAGAAGAGCGCGGCACCCTACCTCCCTTCGATGAGGAGGTCGGCGCGCAGCGCCGGGTGGGGTGATGGCGCCGGGGCGGCAATGCCTGGCGGCAGACCTCAAGGCCTGCCGGCCTTGATGAAATCAATAAACGCTCGCAGCGGGGCTGGCACCAGGCGCCGGCCGGGATAGTAGAGGAACGGCCCGGGAAAACTCGGCCACCACGGTTCGAGAATGGGCTCAAGGGCGCCGCTTTCGAAGTAAGGGCGGAGCCAGCCCTCGAAGAGGCCGATGATGCCGGTGCCGGCGATGGCCGCGTCGACGGCAAGATCGGTCGCCCCGCCGATCCGCACGATCAACGGCCCCGTCGGATCGACCCGCACCACCTCGCCGTCGCGCTCGAATTCCCAGGGCAGCATCGCACCGCTGGCAAAGCGCCCGCGCACGCAAGAGTGGCCAAGCAGGTCGCTCGGGTGTTCCGGGCGCCCATGGCGAGCAAGATAGGCAGGGCTGGCGGCGGTCGCGAAATGCTGCACGCGCGGCCCGATCGGCACCGCGATCATGTCCTGTTCCAGCCGCTCGTCATAGCGGATGCCGGCGTCGCACCCGGCTGCCAGCACGTCGACAAAGTTCTCGTCGGCGATCACCTCCAGCCGGATACCGGGGTAAGCGGCGAGGAAACCCGGCACGATATCGGGCAATATCAGCCGCGCGGCGCTGACCGGCACATTGAGACGCAACGAGCCCGCCGGCCTGTCGCGAAAGCCGTTCACCACGTCCAGCGCCGCCTCCACCTCCGACAGCGCCGGGCCGAGCCGCTCCAGCAGGCTGAGGCCCGCCTCAGTCGGGACAACGCTCCGCGTCGTGCGGTTGAACAGCCTGACACCGAGCTGCACTTCCAGGCGACGCACCGCCTCACTCAAGCCGGAGGCGCTGCCGCCGCTGGCACGCGCGCCGTCGCGGAAGCCGCCAGCGCGCGCCACCGCCACGAAGGCGTTCAGGTCACTAAGGTCCATCATTGTCCGTAATTCCGCACAGCCTGTGTGGATTGTACCTGATTATCACGAGGTTGAGCAGCGCCTATCTCTGTCTCCTCAAAGGAGATCAATCATGTCCAACATCCAACAATCCGGCACCTTCACCCTTGGCAGCCACACCGTGAAACGGCTCGGCTACGGCGCCATGCAGCTCGCCGGACCCGGCGTGTTCGGGCCGCCTAGGGACCATGACGCTGCATTGGCCGTGCTGCGCGAGGCCATTGCGCAAGGCGTCGACCACATCGATACCAGCGACTTTTACGGTCCGCACGTCACCAACCGGCTGATCCGCGAGGCCCTGGCACCCTACAAGGACGATCTCGTCATCGTCACCAAGATCGGCGCCCGCCGCGGCATGGATGGGTCGTGGTTGCCGGCCTTCTCTCCCGAAGCGCTGACCCAGGCGGTGCACGACAACCTAAGCAATCTCGGGCTCGAAGTGCTCGAAGTGGTCAATTTGCGCATCATGTTCGATACCCATGGTCCGGCCGAGGGATCGATCGAAGCGCCGCTCACCGTGCTGGCCGGGCTTCAACAACAGGGCCTGGTCCGGCACATCGGGCTGAGCAACGTGACGTCGGCGCAGATCGCCGAAGGGCGCCGGATCGCCGAGATCGTCTGCGTGCAGAACCAGTACAATCTGGCACATCGCGACGACGACGCCCTGATCGACGACCTTGCCCGCGACGGCATTGCCTATGTGCCGTTCTTCCCGCTCGGCGGCTTCAATCCACTGCAATCTTCCACCCTGTCGAAAGTCGCAGCGCGCCTCGGCGCCACACCCATGCAGGTCGCGCTCGCCTGGCTGCTGCGCCGCGCGCCCAACATCCTGCTGATCCCCGGCACATCGTCGGTCGGGCATCTCAGGGAAAACCTAGCGGCGGGTGAACTCGAATTGCCACAGGATGTGCTCAGCGAACTGGACGGCGTGGCGCTGGCGGCTTGAAGCTAGCCAATCTCCCCCCTCGTGGGGGAGATTGGCTGCCGCAGCCGCCGCTTAGTTGATACTCGCCGTATTCGCCGGCTCAGCCGGCCGCGCCTCATCAGCATAAGGCACGCGAAAACCGTTCGCCGCCAGCCAGTCGATGGCCGCCTTCGGCTCGTCGGTCTGGATGATGGTGGCGCCCCGATCAGCCCAAAAACCCCAGCTTTCGCGCGGCAGGCTGGCTTGCACTGCCAGTTCGTCGCCGCGGCCGCCAGCCAGGAAGCCGCCCGGCTTGTTGACGATGGCGTAGGTGTCGGCCCAGATGTGCCAGTTACCCCTCACCGCGGCCGCGCGCATGCGCGTGCTGAACAGTGGTCCGCCGGTCTCGGTCAATTTCTCGGCGCCTGCCCGCCAGTTGATCAGCTCGATCGCACGCGGCGAAAAGGCACCGTCGACCGTCTCGGCGAAACCGGCATCATGCACCGCGTCGTCGGCGATGATGGGCATGAACTGGAAGCCGCCGCCGATGGCGCCCATGGCGGCCTTGACCGCGGAAATCCGCTGTGAATTCCACAGGTTCTCCTTGACGATGACCTGCTCGGCCATGCCGAGGTCGCGGGCGACCGCGATCATGCCTGGGAGGTCGCCGACTTCGAGCTTGTTGTCGAGATTGATGAGGATCCTGTCCCTGGTCGCCATGAGCATCTCGCGCAGCGTCGAGACTGTCTCGTCGGTGACGGCGCCGGTGCCCTCAATCACAAGCCTGCAGGTCTTGAGCTCGGCCAGCGTGTATTTGACCACCTCGCCCTTGCAGGTCGTGGTGCGGTCGAGCCAGCTGTCATGCATGACGACGAACTCACCGTCCTTCGAGCGCCGGATGTCGACCTCGACGATCTCGGCGCCCATGGCGATCGAACCTTCCACAGCGGCAATCGAATTCTCCGCATAAAGCGTCTTGCCAGCCTGCATGCTACCGGCGCGATGCGCGGCCACCATGACGTGGTCGCGCCACTGGTTGGCATGCTCGAAGCGGTCGAGGATCTGCCTGGCGCGGGTTTCGCCGGCCAAGGCTTGGCCAGAGGCAGCCGCCAAGGCCGCGGAAAACAGAAGGCTCAGCCAAAGGGTCCGCATCGAGAATCGCTCCTTGCCGGATCGAAACCCGGATAGGCGATGCCCGTGACATCTGGGTGAACGAAGCCGGCTAGCGGATTTCTGGTTTGAGCATGATCTCTGGACAAACGGTTTCCGTTTGTCCGAGAAAACCGGCTTCCACTTTTCGGGATCATGCTCGCAAAAGCTCTCCTCAGATGCGTTTCGAGAGCCGGCGGAACCACGCCATGGCCGGCATCTCGACGAAACGCCAGGTGATCCAGGATGCGGCGATGGTGGCGGCGAGCATGACGACGATCGCCACCGCTCCCGTCCAGCCGGCGCCGAAGCCGGTGGCAGGCTGGCCGCGCAGCATGAAGTCGCCAATCAGGCCGAGGCCCAGCTTGCGTTCGACAAGCCCGGCGACGTTGATCAGGCGCGCCTGGACGAAGATGTGGACCATGTAGATCGAATAGGACAGCGCGCCGAGCGTCAGCATGACCGGGGCTCTCAGCAAGGCGCTGATCCAGCCGCCTTCATGGGCGAACAGAAACAGCGCCAGCGCGAACACCATGGGTGCCGCGATGCCGAAATCATTGCCGCCGGCCAGCGAAACGAAAAGCACGATGACGGCCATCATGACGATTTCAGCAAGGGTCCAGTCCATCCGTGGGCCACTCCTGGCGAGGGCCTGTCGTGCCCCTGCAATGGAATCATGCTGAAACCAGGCCAGCAAGGCGCCGAGCGAGAAGCCGTACAGGCAGCGGATGAAGCCGAAATCGAAGGACACATCCATATGATGGGTCGAGAAGCCGAGCAGGAACAGCGGCGCGGTGACGGCGGCGGCAACGAACCATATCCAGGCGCGCGCGCCGGCGACGAAGACCACGCCAGCAAACAAGAGATAGGCGAAGAACTCGGCCGAAATGCTCCAGCTTGGCGCATTCCAGGTCAATTGATCTTCGAAGCCGACACCCTGGAGCAGGAGAAGATTGGCAAGCAGACTCCTAGGGTCGAAGCCGCCGGTGAAGGGAGCAGCCCCGGTGCCATGCAGTTGCGGCAACATCAGCCGCAGCAGCTCGAAGCCGGCAAAGGCGGCAAGCATGAGCAGATGCAGCGGGTAGATGCGACCGAAACGGACCAGGGCGAAGCGAGCAACCTGTTCCGGCTGATTGAGCCGATTGCCGTAGCTGCTGGCAATGACGAAGCCGGACAGAACGAAGAAGAAATCGACGAAGAGGTAGGACGAACCGATGAAGGCGCTTTGCGAAATCGTCGAACCGGTCGGGAAGTGAAACAATGCCACCAGAAGCGCACAGATACCGCGCCACGAATCAAGGACCAGGAAGCGTTCACCGGCGATCGTACCGGTGTGGGTCGACGCCGCGGCACGCGTGGCGTTGAGAAATGCCGTCTGCGTCATGATGATACAAATCCTGTCTTGCCGTGGCACTCGCGCAGCGCCACTCCGTCTCGCCAAGCTGTGACTGGCATCTTCCGTGCCGGTTCTGTAGTTGTTGCACCCCGATGAAAAACGAGGATCCGTAATGGCGAACAACAACATCGACAACGCCTTCACCGCCCGTTCCAAAACGGGCGCCGCATTCGAGCCGACCTACTCCGGCGCACTGTCGTTCATGCGGCGCAAATACACCAAGGACGTGAAGGGCGCGGATGCGGTGGTGTGGGGTATTCCCTTCGATGCCGCCGTCACCAACCGGCCCGGCGCCCGCTTCGGGCCGCAGGCGATTCGCCGCGCCTCGGCGATCCTCGACAACGACCCGCAATATCCGTTCTCACGCGATCTGTTCGAGCATCTGGCGGTCGTCGACTATGGCGATTGCCTGCTCGACTCGGGCAACCACCAGAAGACGCCCGGCACGATCGAGCGCGAAGCGGCGAAGATCCTCAAATCCGGCGCCTTCCTGCTGACGCTCGGCGGCGACCATTTCGTCACCTGGCCGCTGCTCAAGGCGCATGCCGCCATCCATGGGCCGCTCGCTTTGGTGCAATTCGACGCCCATCAGGATACCTGGCCGGACGACGGCAAGCGCATCGACCACGGATCCTTCGTCGGCCGCGCCGTCAAGGAAGGCATCATCGATCCCGACCGGTCGATCCAGATCGGCATCCGCACCCATGCGCCCGACACGTTCGGCATCAAGATCCTCTACGGCCATGAAATCGAGGAGATGCGGGCGTCCGACATCGCCTACGCCATCGTCGACCGCACCGGCGGCAAGAAGACCTATCTCACCTTCGACATCGACTGCCTCGATCCGGCCTATGCGCCGGGAACCGGCACGCCGGTTGCCGGCGGACCGTCCTCGGCGAAGATCCTTTCGACGCTGCGCCAGCTCAACCAGATCGATATTGTCGGCGCCGATGTCGTAGAGGTTGCGCCGGCCTATGATCACGCCGATATAACGGCGATCGCCGGCTCCATGGTGGCCATGCAATATCTCGGCCTGCTGGCGGAGCGAAAGGCACGGCTTGAAGAGCTGAACAACGGCCATCACAACGGTGCCGCAGTGAACCACGGTAACGGCATATAGTCCTAGAATATCAGGGAATTTGATCAATCCATGAAACCGAAAATCTTCATCGACGGCGAACACGGCACCACCGGCCTGCAGATCCGGGCGTTGCTGGCTGAGCGCGGCGACCTGGAAATCATCTCGGTTCCCGCCGAGCGCCGCAAGGAAACGGCTGCGCGCGCCGAGTTCCTCAATGCCGCCGATGTCGCGATCCTGTGCCTGCCCGACGATGCGGCAAAGGAGAGTGTTTCGCTGATCGCCAACAGCACCACCAAGGTCATCGATGCGTCGACCGCGCATCGCGTGGCGGAAGGCTGGGCGTATGGCTTCGCCGAGATGGACAAGACACAGGCGAAGACGATTGCCTCGGCAAAACGCGTCGCCAACCCCGGCTGCTGGCCGCAGGGACCGATCGCAACGCTGCGGCCGCTGGTCACCGCCGGCCTGCTGCCGGCGGATTTCCCGATCACCGTCAACGGCATTTCGGGCTATTCGGGCGGCGGACGGCCGATGATCGAGGACTATGTCGCCAAGGGCGAGGACGCCTCGGAATTCCTGCCCTACGGCCTCACTCTGCAGCACAAGCACGTGCCGGAACTGAGGGCCTATGCCAGGCTGTCGCATGATCCGATCATGCAGCCGGCGGTCGGCAATTTCGCCCAGGGCATGATCACCGTTGTGCCATTGCAGCTTGGCGGCCTCGACCATGTGCCGACGGGTGCGGAGCTGCATGCGGCGATCGCCGACCATTTCGCCGCCATCAAGGGCGGTGTGGTCGAGGTGGCGCCCTACGCGCATTCGGAGCGCATGCCGGAAATCGATCCGGAGATCTACAACGGCACCAACCGGATGAAGGTCTATGTCTTCGCCAACGACAAACGGGCGCAGGCACTGCTGCTGGCGGTCTACGACAATCTCGGCAAAGGTGCCTCGGGTGCTGCCGTCCAGAACATGGACCTGATGCTCGGCCTCTGATGGACGCGCCAACCTTTCCGACGCGCTGGAAAGTCAGGGCGCCCGAACTCATTGCCGAGACCTTTTCGAGCCGTATCTGGAAGGTTTTGCGAGAAGACGGCTCGCCGGCGATCGTCAAGGCACTCAAGCCTTTCGACGATGTCGCCGACGAGTTGCGCGGAGAGCATTATCTTGCCTGGCGGCGCGGCGAAGGCGCGGTGCGTCTGCTCGGCCGCGACGGCCACAGCATGCTGCTCGAATATGCCGGTGAAACCCTGCTGCAGCAGGTTCTCGACGAACAGAGCGACAACGCCGCCACTGAAATCGCGGCCGATGTGATGGCAAAACTGTTTTCACAGGGGAAAGACCCCTTCCCGCCCGAGCTTCAGCCGCTCAGGGAACGGTTTTCAAGCTTATTCAAGAAGGCCGCAACCGACCGCGATTCGGACCATGACAGCCTTTATGTCGAGGCCGCCATCATTGCCGACCGGCTGCTGGCGGATCCACATGATATCAGGCCCCTGCATGGCGACCTGCATCACGAAAACATCCTGCACGGGCGGCGCGGCTGGCTGGCCATCGATCCGAAGGGGGTTCTCGGCGATCCCGGCTTCGACGCCGCGAACATGTTCTACAACCCGCTCGACCGAGATGAGCTTTGCCTCGATCCGGAGCGAACAGCGCATATGGCGGACGTCTTTGCCAGAACACTGGGCCAGACACCACCAGCCATCCTCGATCATGCCATCGCCTATGGGTGCCTGTCGGCGTCCTGGCATCATGAGGACGGCAACGCGGTCGAGGAGAATCGCGAATTGTCGATCGCCGGGGCGATCCGGGCGGTGCGGGCAAGCTTCTGATCGCACGGGGCAACGGCGCGGTGCTAACCGCTTGTTCACCACAATGGGCTACTGACTGGTCTCGGCTCCACTTCGGGATTTGTCATGGTCAGCGCGATTTCGGGTTCCTCACCGGCAACCCAGCATTCCTCGTCCAGTTCGTCGAGCAATGCAGCCCAGGAGGCCGCGCTCGAAAAGCAGATTCAGGATTTGGAAGACCAGGCCAAGGCCATCAAGGATCAGGTCAAGGCCGCCCAGGTGCAGCAGGATATCGCCGTGGCCCAAGCCAAGCTCGATGCGCTCAAGGCCGCCGACAAGGCAGCCAAGGCCGATCAGGGGCAGTCTGCACCATCCGCCGCAGCGTTGCGTCAGGCGGAGTTCGACGGCGAGAAGACGACATCGTCAAACGAATTCTGGATGTGACTGGCCGATCGGCTCGGGATCAGCTCCTGAGCGCGATTGCATGCGGCAAGGGATAGGCGCCCTTGGTGCCGCGCCAATGCGCTGATGCAAAGCCCAGCACAATCAGTGCAAAGGCTTGATGGGTCAGCGCCATATGCAGCGGCACATGCATCAGCAGCGTGCCGATGCCGATCGAGGCCTGCACCAGCACCAGCAGAAACAGCAACGTCGCGCGCCGCGCATGCGTTGAGCCTGGCAGCCGCCGGCGCGTGGCGATCATGTGCCACAAGGCCACGATGAACACCGTATAGGCGCCGAGCCGATGGATGAACTGCACCGTCTTCGGGCTTTCGAAGAAGTTGCGCCATGCCGGCTCGAGGATCAGCAGGTCGCCAGGGATGATCTTGCCATCCATCAGCGGCCAGGTGTTGTAGCTCAAGCCGGCGTCGAGCCCGGCGACCAGGCCTCCGAGATAGATCTGGATCAGCGCCAGCAGCACGATGAAGCCAGCCAGCCTCTGCGTCGACCGATCGGCGGCGGGTTCGGAATGCGGCGCCAGTCCGCGCGCGACCACCATGGTCGCGGTGAAGATCAGCGCCGCGAGTGTCAGGTGGGTCGCCAGCCGGTACTGGCTGACGGAGACCCGGTCGACCAGACCGGAGGCCACCATCCACCAGCCGATGGCGCCCTGCAGGCCGCCGAGCAAGAGAATGCCCACGAGTTTCGGTCCCAGGCCGCGCTCGACGCGGCGCGTCGCCCAGAAGAACAGCAGCGGCAGGGCAAAGACCAGGCCGACGCTGCGCGCCAGGATGCGGTGCGCCCATTCCCACCAGAAGATCGACTTGAAGGCCTCGATGCTCATGCCCTTGTTGAGCTCGGCATATTGCGGGATCTGCTGATAGAGCTGGAATTCCTCTTGCCACTCGGCGTCGTTGAGCGGCGGTATCACGCCGTGGATCGGCTTCCACTCCGTAATCGACAGGCCGGAATCGGTTAGCCTCGTGGCGCCGCCGACCAGCACCAGCGCAAACAGCACCAGAAGCACCACATAGAGCCAGCCGCGCAGCAGCGCCCGGTTATGCAGGTCGCGGTCGCGGGCGACGTATGGCGCAGCAGCTGATATGGCAGCCATGATCTTGTCCCGGCAGGTTGGTTTGGCGGATTGGTGGACCATCGCACCCGTGCTGGCAAGGCCATGCGGCGCGGCACGCCGTCGCGCCGCGCCTCACCGGTTGCACAGCTTCGCGTCAAGGCCTATGCGGGGCAACAGCCCTTGAGCTTGCCGGGCCGCCTGTGCGAATTGCCGGCATGCTCGACCAGGAGACCAACCATGCCCCTGCGCCTGAAAAAGCTGATCGGAATGTTCCTGCTGGTGGCGCTGGTCATCATCTATGCGCTGGTCGCATCGATCTTCGCGGTCGCCCGGCTGTCGGAATCGGGCCCGTGGGTGCATTTCCTGTTCTTCCTGCTCAGCGGCCTGCTCTGGGTGCTGCCGGCGATGGGCATCATCAAATGGCTGATGCTGGAGCCACGGACCAAGCGCTAGGCGGAACCCGACCCCATCAGATGGTAACGACCATCTTGCCGGCATTGGCGAGCGGCGTCGTCACGCCCGACAGCATGGTGCGGATATGGGCAAGGCTCTGGTAGCGGCCGTTGACTGAAATGCGCGGCAAGGCATGCAGGAAGCCGGCATGCTCGGCACGCAGCACACCGTGGCGCGTCGTCACGGCGGAGGTGTAGCCGGCGTCGCGGGCAAAGCCCACCTCGCGGCAGCCGACAGCGCTGGCATAACCATAGGGGTAGGCGAAATGGCTGGGCTTCTCGCCCAGTTCGGCCTGCAACATGCCGCGCACGGCGCCGATCTCGTGCCGGGCACCGGTTTCGGAAAGCCGCTTCAGATTGCTGTGGTTGATCGTGTGGGCGCCGATCGTCACCAGCGGATGCGCGGCCATGCCGCGGATCTCGTCCCAACTCATCAATGTGCGCAATCGCGGGCCGTCGGCGTCGATGCCATTTGAGCGAGCCAGATCGCGCAACACCGCCTGCAGGTCCTCCTCGCGGACTTCGGAGGTGAGATAGGCGTGCAGGCGTGCATTGGCCTGCAGTTTCTTCGCAGGTGTCGAGCAATCGATCGTCAGGGGACCATTCGGTCGCGTCAGAGTGAGGCTATCGCGCGCTTTGACGATATCCTCGACCACATCCCACCACAGGTCGGCCGTGCCGTTGATCAGCCCCGGCGCTACATAGATGGTGATCGGCGCGCCGTGCTTCTCCAGCACCGGCAGCGCCTCGGTCATGTTGTCGCGATAAGCGTCGTCGGCGGTGATGGTGGCAAACTCGCCGCCCTTGCCGCCTGCCTTGATGCGCTCAACGGCTTCGTCCATGGAGACAAAGGCATAACCATGCGCCTTCATGTCGGCGATCATGGCATCGAGGAAACCGGGAGCAATGTTGAGATGCCGGTTGACGCTGTCGGGCCTTTCCGGCGTCGCGGTAACGCGATGCAGCATCAGGATGGCGCCGATGCCGCCGATGAATGGTTTGGCCAGCGGTGCGAGACCGGTATAGCGGGCGACGTTCAGCGCCAGTTTCCGGATTGCCTCCCCGCCGTCGATCATTCATTCACCTTTTGCGCCTAGGCTGATCCAAGCACGGAATGCGCCTACGCGAACCCCCAAATCGCGATCAATACGCCCTAAGGATTGAGGTATGGTTGACGCTGCAGCGTCATTTGACGGCAATCGGCTTGCGGCGACCGAGGCGTCGTCGCGCGCCTTGCCACGGAACCATGCCGGCCTGTCGATTTCAGTGGCGTCCACGGACGGACTGGTGGCCTATGCCGAGTTCTGCCGCTCGGCCCTGTTTGCACCGCCGCAGAGTGCTGCCTGGATCCTGAGCTGGGCTGCCGAGGTCCGACCGGATCTGCTCGTTGCGACACTGAGCACCGAAGGCAAGCCGGTTTTCTCGTTGGCCCTGGAGGTCACCGCCAGCGGTCCGTTCCGCGTCGCCCGCTTAATGGGTGGCCGCCACGCCAATGGCAACTTCGTCGCCGCGGATCCGCACTGGCTGGCCAGATCAGATGTTCCGGCCATCCGAGCGATGCTGACGGCCATCGCCAAGGCACGTCCGGACATCGATCTCGTCGCACTGGAACGATTGCTGCCCGATCTCGACGGCGTCGCCAATCCCCTAGGCGCGCTTGACCATTTTGCCAGCCCCAATCTGTCGCTGGCCGTTGACCTCGACGGCGGCTTCGATGCGCTGCTTTCTCGCGCCAGCGGCAAACGCAAGCGCAAGAAGCACCGTTCGCAGACACGCAAGTTCGAAGCCGTCGGCAGTCATCGCCGCATCGAAGCCAGAACCGCCGACGAGGCGAACAGGCTGCTCGACGCCTTTTTCGAGATGAAGGAATTCCGCTTCCGCAAGATGGGCATCGCCAACGTCTTCGGCGACAGGCAGGTGCGCGGCTTCTTCCGCGCGCTGTTTTCGCAAGCGCTTGCCGAGGACGAGCCCTCCTTCATGCTGCACGGGCTCGAGGTTGCCGGCAAGCTGCGCGCCATCACCGGGTCGAGCCGTTCAGGCAAGCGACTGATCTGCGAGTTCGGCGCGATCGCCGAGGACGATCTCGGCCACACCAGCCCCGGCGATTTCCTGTTCTTCGACAACATCCAGGAAGCCTGCGAGGCCGGTTTCAAGGTCTATGATTTCTCGGTCGGCGACGAGCCTTACAAGCGGCTGTGGTGTGATATCGAAACCCGGCATTTCGAAGTGCTGATACCGCTGACCCTGAAGGGCCGCGTGCTGGCGCTGGCGCTTCGGCAAGGCACAGGGCTCAAGGCCTTCATCAAGAACAGCCCGACGATCTGGAAGCTGACCAAGATGCTGCGCCGCAGGGCGGCCGGACAGGCAGCGCCCGCCGAAGACGATAGCTAAGGCCATGAAGCCGACCATCCGCACACTGTCGCTGCAGGAGCTGGCGGTTCTCGTCGACTGGGCGGCCGCAGAAGGCTGGAACCCAGGCCTTGAAGACGCGGCGATGTTCCAGGCCGCGGACCCGGAAGGCTTCATCGGCGCCTTTGTCGGCAACGAAATGGTCGCCGCAGTGTCGGCAGTGGCCTATGGAAGCGAGTTCGGTTTCATCGGCCTCTACATCTGCCGGCCGGACATGCGCGGCAAAGGCTACGGCAAGGCGGTGTGGAACGCTGGGATGACGAGACTTGCCGGCCGCACTATCGGCCTCGACGGCGTCGCCGAGCAGCAGGCCAATTACCGGAGCAAGGGCTTCAGGCCGGCTTACGAGACCATCCGCTACAGCGGGCGCACGGCAGGCCCGGCGGTCAACGCCGACGGACTGAGGACAGTGACGACTGAGCTCGTGCCCGACATCATCGCCTATGACACGCATTGTTTTCCGGGACCGCGGCGGGCGTTCCTGCATCGATGGCTGCAGGCACCGCATCACGGGCTGGCGGCGATCAGTTCACGCGGCACCACCGGCTACGCCGTGGCGCGGCCGTGCCGTTCCGGCTTCAAGATCGGCCCGCTGTTTGCCGACGACCTGGAAATCGCCCTGCAATTGCTGGACGGACTGGCTGGTGCCTGCGGGAGCGGCGACCTGCATATCGACGTCCCCGCCGATAATATCGGTTTCATAGCCGCACTCGAGTCGGGCGGCTTTGCGCCGACCTTCGCCACCACCCGCATGTACAAGGGCCCGGCTCCGAAGCTTGGGCCGCAGCGGCTGTTCGGCGTAACGACCCTGGAACTGGGATAGAGATCAGACGCCGCCCGAACAGGCCTCCGCCAAGCGATCCGCGGCTCTCTCAGGCGGCGGCTGTGCGCCGTCCCGGCACCGGATTGCCGGGCGGTTCGTGGCCGAGCGGCGTCACCAGCGTCAGGTCGGGATAACCATTCTCGATCAGCCTGACCGCGGCCTGCGTCACCTCGTCGTCCGGCTCCAGCATGGAGAGAAAGACCTCGGTGGCATCGCCGGCCAGACGGCCGATGCCTTGCGCGTCGGCCGGTCCGCATTCGACCACGACCAGATCATAGGCCGTTGTCAGCGACTGCATGATGATCGGCAGCCGGTCGGCGGCGCGCATGGCGCGGACCGGATCGGCGGTGCCGACCGGAATGACGTGACAGTCCGAATAGAGATCGGCGTGGATGACGTCGCTGAACTGCGCTTCCGAAGCGAGCAGATTGGTGATGCCGGGGAAAAGCCCGCTATCCAGCATCGGCCGCGAGGCCGCCCCCGAAGCGGTCAGGTCCAGCAACAGCACGCGCAGGCCGGCGTCCGCGACCTCGCGGGCCACCAGGATCGCCGATGCCGCCGCCTCGTCGCCCTCCGGCGAGACGAATATGGCGCGCGCCGCACCGCTGGCGATCAGCTTTTCGGCAGCCTTCTCGATGTCGATCTCGCCCAGGGTGGAACGCACCGGTTCGGGCTCGGCAACCGTCTGCTCGGTGGTCGCCGCATCGGGCATCGCACCCCTATCAGTCGCCTCGGCCCTGTAGGGCATCGTGGCCGTGTGGAGCTCGGCCTCCGCTTCAGCCAGACGGTCCCCCATTTCCTGACGAACGACAGAATCCTGAGGGATCGCGGGTTCCGCGCGGACAGCCGGCATTGCGACCCTATCAGGTGCCTGCGCGACATGTGGCATCGCGACCTCGTCGATCCGCTCGAAGCGGGAACCGGTCGCCGGCCGCATCGCGCGGCCTGAAAACAGCTCCCGCAGCAGCGTCACGATAGCCATGATCAGCAGCGATGCGGCGAAAGCGGCGCCAACGATCGGCCCGACCTTCGGGAAATAGGCCTCGGAGGGAACCGACGCTTTTGAGGCGATCCGGGCGTCGACCGGCAGATAGTTGCGATCCTGGCGCGAAGCCGCTTCGCGGTAGTTGGTCAGATACAGTTCGAGTTGCTGCCGTTTGGCAGTCGCGTCGCGCTGCAGCGCGTCGAGATCGACCTGCTGCTCACCGGCCTGCGCCGAAGCCGCCTTCAACGTGTTGACGTCTGCGACAAGCTGGTTCTCGCGGGCCTTTGCCGTCTCGGCCTGCATCAACAGGCCTTTCATGATCTTCTGGGCCTCGCTACGGATCTGTGCGTCGAGATCGGCCAGTTGCGATTTCAGCGCGCGAATACGCGGATGATTGCCAAGCAGCGTCGTCGACAGATCGGCGATGTTGGAGCGCAATTCGACCTGGCGCTCGCGCAAGCGCTGGATCAGATCCGATGACAAAACCTCTGGCACGGCATCCAGCGAACCGCCATTCTGCAGCGCCCTGCGCACACCGTCGGCTGTCGCTTCGGCCGCGGCGCGATTGGCGCGCACTTTCGACAGTTCGCTCGACAGCTCCGAAAGCTGCTGGGTGGCCAGCACCGAATTGTTGCCACCCATCAGAAGATCGGACTGTGAGCGGTAGGCGGCGACTTTCGCCTCGGCGGTTTTGACCTGCTGCTGCAGATCGGCGATCTCCGGCGCCAGAAAGTCGGCGGCAGCGTTGTTCGATTCCAGCTTGGCCGCCCCTTGCCCCGCTATATAGGCGGCGGCAATGGCGTCCGGTATGGCGGCCGCCAGCTTGGGATCTTCCGATGAGAACTCGATAGCAATGATGCGGGTCTTCTCGACGCCATAGACGTTGAGCTTCTCGTGCATTTTCTTGAGGACGCGCTCTTCCGTCGGAATTTCCATCGGGTCGCTTTTCAGGCCAACTAGAACCAGAGCACGGCTCAACGGCGACATATCGAGCGCTTCGTCGAACTCGGGCAGCTTTTCCAGACCAAGCTTTTGCGCGACCTGCTTGAGGATTTCGTTGGAGGAAATTATCTGGACCTGGGTGGCGACGCCTTGTTCGTCGAGAATTGGCTTGTCGGTGTCGTTGTTGTTGCTGGCCGGCCGCGTATAGACGGATTCACGCGGAGCGATCTCCACCTGCGTCTCGGCCTTATAGTGCCGAGTCGCCAGCGAAGCGAAGGCGAACGCCAGCCCCGTCACCACTAGGACGACGACGACTATGCGCAGCCAGTTCCTCGCTAGGCTGGCGAAGAGCTGCCTGAGATCGACGTCGACATCTGCGGCCGCGGACTGAACGGACATGCATCCCTACTCCGATACTGGGTCAGCACGTACCGTAAACAACTATGGTAACTCAGCCGTTAAGATCGCGGTAAGTTCCCGTTAGGGTTTACTGGCGGGCGATAAACAAAACCGCCAAAAATCGTAAAACTCTTGTCGATGCGCCGCGTGTCGGCCGCTCCCTTTACCGGCCATTAACCCTAACAGGATGATAACGGGCCTCGATCCCTGATGTTTGCTGCGACGCTGCAGCGGCCAGTCGAAGGTACCTGTCCGGTCATGAAAAGCACTGCTTCCCTGTTTCGCGCTCTGCTTGCCGTATCGATGCTTGCTGGCTGTTCCAGTTACCGGCCGACGCCGGCGGCCTTCCATGAGGTGCTCGATCAGCCCTATCGTCTTGGCGCCGGCGACCGCGTCCGCGTCACCGTGTTCGAGCAGGACGGGCTGACCAACACCTACAGCGTCGACCAGTCCGGCTACCTCTCCTTCCCGCTTGTCGGCGCCATACCGGCGCGCGGCCACACCGCGCAGCAGATGGAAAAGGCAATCGCCGACAAATTGCGGCAAGGCTACCTGCGCGATCCCGACGTCTCGGTCGAGATCGACCGCTACCGGCCGATCTTCGTCATGGGCGAAGTCGGAGCCGCGGGGCAATACTCTTACGTCCCCGGCCTGACAGTGCAGAAGGCAATCGCCATTGCCGGCGGTTTCTCGCCGCGCGCCAATCAGGAAAGCGTCGACATCACCCGCGACATCAACGGCAAGGTGATGACCGGCCGCGTGGTCACCTCCGACCCGCTGCTGCCCGGCGATACCGTCTACGTCCGCGAACGTCTGTTCTGACAGATACCAAGTGGCGGACACACTCAGGATCGTCCATTGCTTTCGTTCACCCGTCGGAGGAATTTTCCGGCATGTGCGCGATCTGACCGAGGCGCAGGTCGCGGCCGGGCATTCCGTCGGTATCGTCTGCGATTCGACCACCGGCGGCGAGTTCGAGGAACATCTGTTCGAGCAGATGCAGGACATGCTGGCGCTCGGCATCCATCGCACGCCGATGCAGCGCCATGTCGGCCCGGGCGACCTTGCCTCGGCCTGGCGCACTTACAGGATCATCAAGGAATTGCGGCCGGACGTGTTGCACGGGCACGGCGCCAAGGGTGGCGCTTATGCCCGTCTGTTCGGCTCATTGTTGCGGGTATCAAGGTCTCGCGTAGCCCGCCTTTATTCACCGCATGGTGGCTCTCTCCACTATGACGAGAACACGACCACCGGAAAGCTGTTCTTCGCGCTCGAGCGCTTCATGGCCCGCTTCACCGACTACCTGCTGTTTGTCTCCGACTATGAACGGCGAACATATCGCAGGAAGGTCGGCGAGCCGCCCATTCCCAACGCCCTTGTCTATAACGGCCTGCGCGCCACCGAATTCGAACCGGTGGTCACGGAGCCCGACGCGGCCGATCTGCTCTATATCGGCATGATGCGCGACCTGAAGGGACCGGACATCTTCATCGATGCACTGGCCCTCGCCGGCCCCCAGTTCGGCCGCGCGCTGACCGCGGTGATGGTCGGCGACGGAGACGACCTGCCGCGTTACCACGCGCAAGTGAAACGCCTCGGGATTGAGCGCCATGTCCGCTTCCTGCCGCCGATGCCGGCCAGGGAGGCTTTTGCGCTGGCGGCGCTCGTCATCGTTCCCTCGCGCGCCGAGGCCATGCCCTATATCGTGCTGGAAACGCTTGCGGCGGGAAAGCCGATGATCGCAACCGCGGTCGGCGGCATTCCAGAGATCTTCGGCACCGGTTCCCCTGCCCTGATCCGGCCCGACCCGGTCGAGCTTGCCGACAAGATGAGCCAGGCGCTGGCCGACCCCGCCGCCTATCACGACCTGATGCCCGATGGCGCCGACCTCAAGGCGCGCTTCGGCGCCGATGTGATGGCCGCCGACATCGAGAAGGCCTACTTCGCCGCGCTCGGCAAATAGACGCAAAGGCCAAGCCGTTTCAAAGCCACGGGTTGTTTCAAGGGTTTCTTAGCTCTCTTTTGCTATTCACCGAAGGGAAGCTTGCGGAAAGCCCCATGAACGAGATCGACCCCGCGCGCCGCTTTTCACCAGAGGCGGTGCGTAAATTCGACGGCCCGGCCGATGGCGACACGCCCGGCGGCATGAACGATGTCGCCCGCCAGGTCGCTTCGCAGTACAGGCGCGATACCATGTCGCCGATCATGGTCAGCGGCGTCCTGCGCATGGTCGAATTCGGGTTGTTGCTGCTGTCCGGGCTCGGCGTCTATTTCCATTATGTCGGGTTCTTCAACTATCTCGCCTGGCAATATCCGCTGACGATCGCGGCCGCGTCGTTCCTTGCCGTGGTGCTGCTCGACGTCACCGACTGCTACCAGATCGTCGCCCTGATGCGGCCCATCGCCAATTTCAGCCGCATCCTGCTGGCCTGGGCTGGCGCCTTCGCGCTGATGGCGTTGACCGCGTTCGCCACGAAGATGTCGGAAGACTATTCGCGCCTTTTGTTCGGCACCTGGTTCGTCATCGGCTTCGTTCTCATCTTCGGCCTCAGGCTGGTGATGTCGAAGCTGATCCGAGCCTGGGCGCGTGATGGCCGCATGGAGCGGCGCGCCGTGATCGTCGGCGGCGGCAAGGCGGCGGAAGTCCTGATCCGCTCGGTCGAAAAACAGCCCTACAACGATATCCGCATCTGCGGCATCTTCGACGATCGCGGCGACAAGCGCTCGCCGCCCATCGTCGCTGGCTATCCCAAGCTCGGCACCATTTCGGAACTGATCGAATTCGCCCGCATCGCCCGCATCGACATGCTGATCGTATCGCTGCCGCTGACCGCCGAATCGCGCGTGCTGCAGTTGCTGAAGAAACTGTGGGTGCTGCCGGTCGACATCCGGCTGTCGGCGCATTCCAACGCGCTGCAGTTTCGCCCGCGCGCCTATTCCTACATCGGCGCGGTGCCGATGCTCGACATCTTCGACAAGCCGATCAACGACTGGGATTCGGTTGCCAAGCGCGCCTTCGACATCGTCTTCAGCCTGATCGGTATCGTGGTGTTCTCGCCGGTGATGCTGGCGACCGCGATCGCCATCAAGCTCGACAGCAAGGGGCCGGTGCTGTTCCACCAGAAGCGGCACGGTTTCAACAACGAGATCATCGAGGTCTACAAGTTCCGCTCGATGTATACGGACAAGGCCGACCCGACCGCCAAGCAGACGGTGACCAAGAACGACCCGCGCGTCACCCGCGTCGGCCGCTTCATCCGCAAGACCTCGATCGACGAGCTGCCGCAGTTCTTCAACTCGCTCTTGGGTTCGCTGTCGTTGGTCGGTCCACGCCCGCATGCCATCGCCGCGCAGTCGCACAATTTGCTCTACAATGAAGTGGTCGACGGCTATTTCGCGCGCCACAAGGTCAAGCCCGGCGTCACCGGCTGGGCGCAGATCAATGGCTGGCGCGGCGAGATGGACACCAACGAGAAGATCCGCATGCGGACGGAATATGATCTCTACTACATCGAGAACTGGTCGCTGCTGTTCGACTTGCGGATCCTGTTCCTGACGCCGATCCGGCTGCTCAACACGGAAAACGCCTATTGAGCGCGATCAGCCATGATTTGCCGCGCGCGGCGGTCAACGCCAAGCTGACCGCGCTGATTTCCTCGGGCGCGGTCTTCCTCGGCATTCTGCTGTCCGGCTTCGTCATCAGCGAGCCGGCGCCCTATGAACTCTACATGGCTGGGCTGATCGCCATCTGGGCGCTTTTCGGCTTGAGGATTTCCCGCGCGGCCACGCCGCTCCTGGTCCTGCTGGTGACGATGAACATTGGCGGCATGATCTCCATGACGCAGATGGCGGACCTCGCCAACACGCCGCTCTATCTCGCCGTATCGCTGTTTCTTGCCTTCAGCGCGGTGTTCTTCGCATCGATCACCGCTGTACAGCCGAGCCTCTACCGACTGATCTTCATTGCCTACGTGGTTTCCGCCGTGGCGACCTCGCTGCTTGGCATTGCAGGCTATTTCCACGCCTTTCCGGGCGCCGAAATGTTCACCAAATACGACCGTGCCGCCGGCGCCTTCCAGGACCCGAACGTGTTCGGACCGTTCCTGGTGCTGCCCGGCATCTATCTGCTCTATCTGCTTTTGACCGGACCGGTCACGCGCATGCCGCTTTTGGCAGTGCCGCTGCTGATCATCACCGCCGGTATCTTCTTCTCGTTCTCGCGCGGCGCCTGGGGCATGTTCGCCGTCTCGGCAGTCCTGCTCACCGGCTGCCTGTTCCTGCAAAGCGCCAGCGGCATGTTCCGGCTGCGCGTGGTGGTGATGACGATCGCCGCGCTGGCGCTGCTGGTCGTCGCCATGATCGTCATCCTGCAGCTGCCCGGCGTGTCGGAGATGTTTTCCAACCGCGCCCATCTCGAGCAGAGCTACGACACCGCCCGCCTCGGCCGCTTCGCCCGCTACGGCATCGGCTTCCAGATGGCGATGGAGCATCCGTTCGGCATCGGCCCGCTGGTCTTCGGCACGATCTTCGGCGAAGACACCCACGACATCTGGCTGAAGATGCTGATGGACTATGGCTGGCTCGGCTTCGTGTCGTTCCTCACGCTCGTCGCCTGGACGATGGCAGCCGGATTCCGCATCCTGCTGCGCGACCGGCCATGGCAGCCCTATCTCCTGTGCGCCTATGTCGCCTTCATCGGCAATATCGGGCTCGGCACCTTCATCGACATCGACCATTGGCGCCATGTCTACCTGCTGCTCGGCCTGATCTGGGGCGCCATCGCGCTGGAATACCGCCACCAGCTGCTCTTGCGGCCTGCCTTGCAGCGCTCATCAGCACCCGCAATCGCAGCGGGATAAAAGTCGCGGAATTCGGTTGACCCGCACGGGGTTATCACGATACATCGCGACCGGTCCGGAGTGTAGCGCAGCCCGGTAGCGCACTTGACTGGGGGTCAAGGGGTCGTCGGTTCGAATCCGGCCACTCCGACCATTTCAAACAAGGACTTGCCCCCAAAGTCCGCCTTTCCAGATGCCCCGGTCAGTCTGGCCAAATCTTGGATCGGGGCAAAATCCCGGAACGTGTCCTCTATCGTCTTGCTTGAAGTCCGGGTTAGGCCCGCCCTACCCCTGGCATACATCGACCCACTCAGCGCCGATTAGATCGACCATGCGCTGCGGGCTGATCCGCACTGCAGCATTGGTGGCGCCTGCCGCTGGCACCACCTCTTCGAATTCGCGCAGCGATACGTCGCAATAAACCGGCAGCGGCGCCGGCAGGCCGAACGGGCAGACGCCGCCGACCGGGTGGCTGGTCGCTTCGACAACCTCGGCGGCGTCGAGCATGCGCGGCTTGCCGCCGAACTGGTCCTTGAACTTGCGGTTGTCCAGCCTGGCGATGCCGCTGGTCACCACCAGCATGGTGCGGTCGCCGACGCGCAGGCAGATCGTCTTGGCGATCTGTGCCGGCAGCACGCCATGCGCCTCAGCCGCCAGGGTCACTGTGGCCGAGCTCGCCTGCGTGACGATGACATCGATGTCGGGTGCGTGGGCGGCGAAGAAGGCACGAACGGAGTCCAGGCTCATATCGAAAAACCCATGGTTCAAAACCGTGAAGGACGGCGGAATGCGGTCCGGCAGCCAAGGCCGCCGCGCGTATAAGGTCGTGCGACATACAAATCGGCAAGCGCCAGGCTGAAGCGGAACGCTGCGGCAGGTACGAGGAAACCCGCCAAGGAGGCCTTGGCGGGTTCTCTGGAATGCCTGGGCGGATTTATGCCAGCGATCGACCTTGCGTCGCCGGCGTCGGCACAGGGCTGATCAGAGCCTCCTGGGAAAGTCGAAGCGCTGACACAATACGACGCAGCTTCGACGGATCCGTTATCCTGCCGTTCTCGATATCCTCAATCTCATCGACCGACAGTCCGCATGTCAGGGACAGCTTTTCCACGCTGTAGCCGCGGGCCTCCCGCATCGCTCTGAGGGTGCTGTAATCTGGCCCGCTCCCGTTGGTTGCCGGTTCGGAGAGGGCTTCGCTTTTTGCATTATGGGGCATTGGCAACTCCATGACTGAAAGAGTTTGATCAAATGAGGAGTGTTGCCTGAGACGATCGGGAAGATGCCCGCTCGGCAGCGATTTGCCAAGAGCCAAACGGACCGTCACGGGATCGTGAACCGCGGGATCGGGTACACGTCGCGATCAAGTTGTTTTGAATGCTCGATTGACCTTTTGCCCGGCAGTTTCGCCCCGCTCGTTCGTTATCCCCAAGTCGCTGGCGTGAAAACCATCCGGTTCCAGCCAGCTCGTTTCCGGAAGGACCTCTGCAATGAACTTGAAGACACTCATGGTCGTGCTCGGCACGATCTCCAGCCTTTCCGTCGCCGGTGTGGGCAGCGCTCAAGCGGCGGACGCGCAGCGCGTGCGCGGCACCGTGGTCAGTTTCGAACCATCGCTGCTCACCGTGAAAACCCGCCAGGGCGATACTTCGGCAATCAAGCTCAATGCCGACTGGAAGATCTCAGGCGTCGCCAACGCATCCGTAAAGGACATCAAGCAGGGCGATTTCCTCGGCATCGCCTCCGTGTCGAAAGCGGATGGCGGCAGCGGTGCCCTGGAGGTGGTGGTTTTCCCGGCCGCGCTGAAAGGCACCGGCGAAGGTGACCGTCCCTGGGACCTGCAGCCAAACAGCCGGATGACCAACGGCACCGTCGCCGACGTCACCGATGTAAGCGGTCGAGCGGTCACGCTGACCTATGACAATGGCCAGACCAAGAAGATTTCGATCCCCGACAACACGCCTGTCGTCACCTTCGCGCCGGCCACGCCGACCGACCTCAAGCCGGGCGCTACGGTCTTCGTTACCGCTCAGCGGGCCAGTAACGGCACGCTGAGCAGCAGTCGCGTCGTGGTCGGAAACAATGGTGTCGTTCCGCCGATGTAGTCGAACAGGGCGGCCAAGTCGCCGCCCTTCGATCTTGCCGCGGATGGTGGTGGCAGCCCGGATTCCTCAGAAACAGTCCAGAAACAAAATTCTACAATCGGGAAATACTGACGAAAAAAATCGGGAGCGTAATCCCATCCGCGGCGGTCGGGCTATCGCCCCGATTCATAGACGGCCGCGAAAGAAAGGAAACGATCCATGAAGAAGTCCCTCCTCTCAGCCCTCGGGCTTGCAGTTGCGCTGGCTTTCACGGTGCCGGTGATCGGCGCAACGAGCGCGGATGCGGCTCCGATGGCCAAGCATCATCGTCATCATCATCGTCATCACCACCACGTCCGCCATCACCACCATCATCATCATCACCACGTGAAGAAGACGATGAAGAAGACCTACTAAGCACACCAGACTGCCAACGAGAAGACCGGCCTTGGCTTCTTGTTCCGAGGCTGGCCTTCTCCGATCCTCGAGCCGCGATCGCGGACTGGATCGACAATTCACGCAAATCCAACGCCGCGACGCCTGCAAAACCTTTTACGAAAACAACAAATCGCGATACGGAATGGGATATATCTGACCGGCGATCTGCCCGGATCGGACTCAGCCAACAACGGCCGGGTATCCCTGATGACGGCCAAGGCCAATTTTTCCTGGACAGGACGCATTATTCTGTCGGTTGCACGCTTGTTGCTGACCGTTCGCCATCCCGCGCTTACAGTGCGGTTCGTGAAAAAACTCGGCTATCTGCCCAATCCGGCCGCGCCCGAAACATACCATGAAATGTTGCTCTGGCGAAAAATCCTCGACCGCAATCCACTGTTCGTAACACTGACCGACAAGCTTGCTGCCAAGGCTCATATAAGCAGCGCCTGCCCCGAACTTGCCTTGCCACGGACGCTCTGGTCAGGGCGCGACCCTGCCGACATTCCTCTCGATCTGCTGGCCGGCGATGTCATCGTCAAGACAAACCACGGCTGCGCGATGAACATATTCGTTGCCGGCGGCGACCCCAATCGCGGCCACATCATCGCCAAGGTGAGGCACTGGCTGAGAAAACGTTATGGCCGCCGCGATGGCGAATGGGCCTATTGGCCAGTCGTTCGCACCGTTTTCGTGGAAGAGCGGCTGGCGCTGTCCGGCACAAGGATCGCAACCGACATCAAGGTGCATGTTTGCGGCGGCGTGGTCACGCATGCCTGGGTCGAGGATAAGGCCGCGCGACGTTCGCTGCTTTTGGATCGGGAAGCCAATCCATTGCCCGGGCGCGATCCGGACTATCCCCGCGAGGATCAGGCCGTGCCCGTCAATGCGCGGCTTCTCAGCTATGTCCGCCAGGCGGTGTCGATCGCCCCTGCCATCGCCGGCAACCTCGACTACATCCGCGTCGACTTCCTGGTCACCGATCATTGTCTCTACGCCGGCGAGATCGTCGTCTATCCCGGCGCTGGCTATGGCACCTGCACCAATCCGGCGTTCGCCGGCGAAATCGAGCGGCTCTGGCGGCTCGACCAATCCGCCTTCCTGCGGCGGCATCACAAAGGTGCTGTGGCCCTATATGCCGAAGCACTTCGCGCCAAGCTCGCGAACTAAATTAGTCCCGGCCACGGCATTTCCATTTTTTGAAGGACAGGTCATGCCAGACCCGCGCCGCATCGGTCTCCGCGTCGATCAACCCGCCGGGCGGCTATGTGACGTTGCGCGCCGAGCAGAATCTCCTGCTGGTGGTCACCGCCTGCTCGGTTGACTATTATTCAACCAATGGCGGGATCTGCACCGAAATCCATGTCGAGATCACCTCGACACAGTGAGGACCGGCCTCCGATCCTGGTGCCGGCATCGCTGCAAAATCATTGACTACACATAAAGACTTCTTTATATCCTTATTCGACTTCGAAACATGAAAGCCAATCCTATGACGACCACCAACCCGATCGATGCGCTGCTGGCTGAAAAGGGCGTGCTGCTGGCCGATGGTGCCACCGGCACCAATTTGTTCGCCATGGGTCTGGAGGCCGGCGAGGCACCCGAGCTACTGAACGAAACGGCGCCCGACACCATCACCAGCCTGCACCAGAATTTCGTCGATGCCGGCGCCGACATCATCCTCACCAACTCGTTCGGCGGCACCCGTCACCGCTTGAAGCTTCACCATGCGCAGGATCGCGTGCATGCGCTGAACAAGCGCGCCGCCGAGCTCGCACGCGCTGTCGCCGACAGAGCCGGCCGCAAGGTGATCGTCGCCGGCTCGGTCGGCCCGACCGGCGAATTGCTGGTGCCGCTTGGCGCCATGACCTATGACGAGGCGGTCGATGCCTTCGCCGAGCAGATCGAGGGCCTCAAGGAAGGCGGCGCCGAAGTCGCCTGGATCGAGACGATGTCGGCTCCCGACGAGATCCGCGCCGCCGCCGAGGCTGCCATTCGCGTCGGCCTGCCCTACACCTACACCGGTTCCTTCGACACCGCCGGCCGCACCATGATGGGCCTGCTGCCGAAGGATATCCACGGCGTCACCGACGGACTTTCGCAAGCGCCGCTCGGCGTTGGTGCCAATTGCGGCGTCGGCGCGTCCGACATCTTGGCCTCGCTGCTCGACATGACCGAGGCGAAGCCGGAGGCGACGGTGATCGTCAAGGGCAATTGCGGCATTCCTGAATTCCGCGGCACCGAAATCCATTATTCCGGCACACCCGAACTGATGGCCGATTATGTGCGCCTCGCTGTCGACGGCGGCGCCAAAATTATCGGCGGCTGCTGCGGCACCTCGTTCCAGCACCTTGCCGCCATGCGCAAGGCGCTCGATGCGCACACCAAGGCGGATCGTCCGACGGTTGCCGCAATTGTCGAGCGCATCGGTCCGATGCGCAACAAGGTGGCGACGGAAAACACCGCCGAGACCAGTGAAGCCCGCCGCGAGCGCCGCCGCAGCCGCGCCTGACCTTATCAGTCTTCGATTATTCGCTGTTGTCGGCGTAGCTCGACTGCGCCGACTTGAAGTCGACCACATTGTCGCCGCTCATCGTCATCAGCGCGCCGGATGAAACCGGATCGGTTATCTGCTCCAGCATGATGCGGAAGCGGTCGTTGGTCAGCGCCGACATGGCGGTGTTGCGGGCAGCGGTGACATTGTCGCTGATACGCCTGGATTCCGCCGACGGTGCCGACGAAGCGGCTGGCCCTTGAGCTGGAAGGTCTCGTGCCGGCGGTATCGAGTTGGCGATAGTCCTGATCTGCAATTTCGGCTCCCTCAAGCCCAGTACACCTGTCCCGTGTAGCAAGAGGGAGTTGCGATCCGGTACCGGAAATGCCGTGCAATTTAACGATCATGCAGGTTAACGCTACGCCTCGGATCTGTTGAGATTCAAGTCAGGCCGAGTCGAGAATGGTAATTTTCGAGAATCGGAGCGGAGCGTACTTAAAGTACGTGAGCCCCGGAAGCGCAGGGAACCCCATTCGCAGGCCGGCCTCACCTGAATATCAATAGGTCCGAAAAAAGGCCGGCAAGGGAATGAACCCCTCGCCGGCCTGCCTCACCCGCCCGTTGGTCGGTTTCCCGTATCAGAACGATCCCATCTGAAAGAAACCGGCCGTCATCACCACTACCGGTTACCGCCCAGCGCCGAGGCAAGGCGCACAAGCGAGAGGAACTCGGACCTGTACCCAAACGGGTCGGCTCCTCGAGCGGCGGTGGCGATCTCCATGATCTTGTCGTAACCGAACTTCGCGGTCGCATCCTCGTCGCGCAGCTTCTGGCCGAAGGCCGCAACCGCGACGGAGAAACGCTGGTCGGTGCTGGCCTGGTCGAAGGACGAAATCTCGTTGGCCGAGGTCACCGGCGTGGTGATCAGCTTCGAGACGTCTTCATTGGGCAGCTTGTAGCGGATCTTGACGAAGGCATATTCGTCCGCATTGGCGACGCCGCCATTGTCCACCGACGCCTGGCCATAACGCAGCGGATCGATCTGCTCGCCACCGCTGCCCTTGGGCGTGATCTCGTAGATCGCGGTGACCGAGTGGCCCGAACCGATATCGCCGGCATCGACGCGGTCATTGTTGAAATCCTCGCGGTTCAAGGCGCGGGTCTCGTAGCCGATCAGGCGATATTCCGAGACCTTGTTCGGGTTGAACTCGACCTGGATCTTCACGTCCTTGGCAATGGTGAACAGCGTCGAGGAGGCATCCTCGACAAGCACCTTTTCAGCTTCGGCCAGCGTGTCGATATAGGCGGCGGTGCCGTTGCCGTTCTGGGCGATGGTCTGCATCATCTGGTCGTTCAGATTGCCGCGGCCGAAGCCGAACACCGACAGGAAGACACCGGTCTTGCGCTCGCTTTCGATCAGCCGCTTCAGATCATCATCGTCGCTCTGGCCGACATTGAAGTCGCCGTCAGTGGCAAGCATCACCCGGTTGACGCCATCCTTGACGAAGGATTTTTGCGCCAGCCTGTAGGCTTCCTTGATGCCCGCCTCGCCGGCCGTGCTGCCGCCGGGCGTCAAATTGTCGATGGCACTGAGGATTTTGTCCTTTTCGGACGCCTTGGTCGGCTCCAGGACTGTGCCCGCATCACCCGCATAGGTGACGATCGAGATGGTGTCGTCCGCCTTCAGCTTGCCGACCAGCAACCGGAAAGCCGATTTGAGCAGCGGCAGCTTGTCCGGCTCGTCCATCGAACCCGAGACATCGATCAGGAAGACCAGATTGGCCTTCGGCTGCTCGGTCGGCTTGACGTCAAACCCCTTGATGGCGACATGCATCAGCTTGGTCTGCGTGTTCCAAGGCGTTGGCATCACGCTGACGGTCGAGTTGAACGGCGTCGAAGCCGACTCCGGGCCCTTCCAGTCATAGGGGAAGTAGTTGATCATCTCCTCGACGCGCACCGTGTCGGCCTGCGGCAGGGTGCCCTGCTTCAGCGAGCTGCGCACAAAGGAATAGGAGGCCGTGTCGACGTCGATCGAGAAGGTCGAGACCGGATCCTCGAGTGCTGCATGCACCGGATTGGTCTTGAAATCCTCGACGCGATCGCGGTTTTCCTCCTGCGGCTGCATCTGGTCGGCCGGCAAGGTCGACGGCGGCTGCACCATCAGCTTGGACTCGGCCGGCATGCGGGCGGCCCGAGAGGTGCTGGGCGTGCTTATGGAGCCGTCCAGCGCAAACTCGCCCGTCGGAGCTGGCGCAGGAGGTGCAACGTTCGTCTTTCCGGCGTCGGCAGCATCCTGGCGGGGAGCGCCCGTCGCCGATTCCTGCTGTGCCGTACCGCCAGCAATGGTCGATTCGGATTTCGGCGGCGAGGCCGGCGCCACAAGTGCATCGGTGGCGTCGCGGCTTTCCACATCCGCGTCGGCCTTCTTGTCCTTCTCCAACCCGGTCGGAGCTTGCTTCGGCTCGGCGGTCGTCGGCTTCAGGGTCGCCGGCTTGTCGGCCAGCGTCTCGCTGATCTTCTCGTCGCCGCCGAATTTGGGCGGCTGTTCCCTCAGCAGATGGAAGGTGGCGTATCCGGCGATCGGCAGGGCGACGAGCCCGGCAAGGGCCGGCGTGGCAATGAGTTTCTTTTGCATGATCTCGCTCCAGAGCTTTTGTGCTCGCTCTGTGAGACGAAGCCCGCCAAGCGATCCTTGGGTGACAGCAGAAATATTTTCCTGATCGTATGCGCGCAGGGCGACTTCGAAAGCACGCGCCTTGGCGTCCCGGGCGGGCGCCGGCACTGCTGCATCGCGCAATCTCTTGAGTTCGTTGTCGTCGACCATGGTCACACTTCCCCGGCCGAGCGCATCAGCGTCTTCAGCCGTTTCTTCGCTTCATGGATGTGCCAGGAAACCGTCGTCTCCGAGATCGCCATCGCCTCGGCGGCGGCCGCGTGGCTCAGGCCCTCGCCATAGACCAGCAGCACGGCGTCGCGTTGCTTGTCGGGCAATTGCCGAACCGCCACCCACAGCGCTTCGGCCGGGTCTTCCGGTTCGACCGACGCCTCGCCCGAGATCAGCGCATGGACGCCATAGGCCTCGGTCTTGACCGTCTCGCGCGCGGTCTTTCGCATCATGTCGCGCGCGGCGTTCATCGTCACGGAATAGAGCCATGTCGTGAAGGCGGCGCCGCCGCGATAGTCGCGGATCGCCTTGCCTAACCGCACACAGACTTCCTGGGCGATGTCTTCGGCATCGGCCTTCCGGCCGCACCAGCGATAGGCGGCGCGATAGACGAAGTCGTAGTGACGCTCCAGCAATGTGCTGAAGGCCCCCCTGTCTCCGCCCTTCGCCCGTCCGATCAGTTCGGCGTCGGAGGCTTCGCTTTCATCCAGCATCATCGCCATCATTTGCCTGTTGGACGAAGGCTAATGGCTAATCCTTGGGACAATGGGAAGATTTTTTTGAAAACGGCCGGATCGTGACCACCCACGCTCCCGCTTGACACATACATATCTCGGCGGTTATATGTCAATCAATAGCCACAGGGTTATCGATCCCAAATGACCAACGATCACGATGTCCTGTTCAGAACGCTCTCCGATCCGACGCGTCGCGCGATCTTCGAGCGCCTGTGCCGGCAAGGCGAGCAGACGGTTGGCGCTTTGACAGCTCAGTCGGGTGTCTCGCAGCCAGCGGTGTCGAAGCATCTCGGCGTGCTCCGGCAGGCCGGACTGGTGCGCGACCGCCATGAGGGACGGCAGACCCATTATAGCGCCCAGCTCGCAGCGCTTTCTCCCCTGACCGACTGGACGAACCAGATGAACGCGTTCTGGCAAAGCCGGTTCGACGACCTCGAGAATTTGCTCAAAAGAATGGACCAATGATCAACACTGCGACCGAAACGCGCTCCGTCATCGTCGAACGTGAAATCCCCTATCCGCCGGAGAAGATCTGGCGTGCCCTCACCCAACCGCATCTGATCGAGGAGTGGCTGATGAAGAACAACTTCAAGCCAGTCGTGGACCACCGTTTCAATCTCAGCGCGGACTGGGGCGGCGTCGACTGCCAGGTCCAGACGGTCGAGCCCAACAAGACACTGTCCTACACCTGGGACACCAAGGATCTCGAGAGCGTCGTCACCTGGACGCTCACCGCTACGAGCACGGGAACCCATCTGCGCATGGAGCAGACGGGCTTCCGGCCGGATCAACAGCCATATTTCCGCGGCGCCACGGTCGGCTGGCAAAGGTTCCTTACTGCCCTGGAGGACGTCCTGGCGCGGCTGGATTGAAACCGCCGGCAAGCGGATTGCTGGTCCGCTTCGGCTCTTTTTGACGGGAGGTGCCATTGGACTGGAACAAGTGGATCCGGCAAATTCATCGCTGGCTGTCGATCATCTTTACGCTGACCGTCATCGCCAACTTCGCCACCATGGCATTTGGGCAGCCTCCCGCCTGGGTGGTCTACTCGCCGCTCTTGCCGCTCTTCCTGCTGCTGTTCAGCGGCCTTTACATGTTCGTGCTGCCCTATGCCGCCAAGGGGCGCGGCGCGCAGCGTGCCGGCGGATAGGAGTGGGCAGAATGGCCAAGGCGCAGGGACAATCGACCACGGCCAAGGCTGCGCCGGTCCTGCTTTCGGGCGGCAACCCGCAAATCGCCAAGGGCGACGGCGACGCCCTGGTGCAGGCCTACATCGCTGCAATGCCGGGCCGGAAGCGTGGTCTCGGCGAGCGTCTCGACGCGCTCATCGTGCGCAACGTGCCTGACGTTCGCAAGGCCGTGCGATGGAACTCGCCGTTCTACGGCATCGAGGGTCAAGGCTGGTTCGTGTCGTTTCATGTCTTCACCCCCTACGTGAAGGTAACCTTCTTCAGAGGCATGTCGTTGCAGCCGATTCCACCCGGCGGCACGGCGAAAAGCAAGGACGTTCGCTGGATCGACATCCGCGAAGACGATGCGTTCGACGAGGCGCAAATGGCGGACTGGATCAAGCAGGCCGCTGCCCTGCCCGGCTGGATTCCGTAGCGGTCACAGAGGCAAGAATACGACAGAGGAGAAAGTGCGATGAAGATCAAGCTAACCAGCGTGTATGTGGACAACCAGGAAAACGCGCTGCGCTTCTACACCGACGTGCTGGGCTTCACCAAGAAGGCCGATTTCAGCAACGGGCCCTATCGCTGGCTGACCGTGGCCTCAGCTGAAGAGCCTGATGGAACGGAGCTGCAGCTCGCGCTCAACGACAACCCGGCCGCCAAAGCCTATCAGGAAGCCATCTTCAAGCAGGGTCAGCCCGCGGTCATGTTCTTCACCGACGACGTCAAGGGCGACTATGAGCGCATCAAGGCGAAGGGTGGCGCGTTTATCAAGCCGCCGACCGAGGTGACCGGTTCGACCATCGCCCAGCTGAAAGACAGCTGCGGCAACCTCGTTCAGATCACCCAGCTGGCGCGCTGGTAACGGGCGGCGGTTGAAACGCGTCGAGGCATAGGAAGGCACCCAATGAACCCATCCGAACAGATCGACCAGCTGATCGCCGGCCTCACGGACTGGCGCGCCGAGATGCTGGCTGGCATCCGCAAGACCATCCTTGCAGCCGACCCGGACATCGTCGAGGAGTGGAAGTGGATGGGCAGCCCGGTATGGTGCCTCGACGGGAACATCGTGGTCGGCAACGCCCACAAGGACAAGGTGAAGCTCACCTTTTCCCACGGCGCGAGCCTGCCGGACCCCGACAAGCTGTTCAACAACGGTTTTGGCGGCAAGGTGTGGCGGGCAATCGATATCCTTGAGGGCGATAAGCTCGATGAGCGTGCCCTGAAAGACCTCGTCCGTGCCGCGATCGACTACAACCAGGCCAAAAAGAAGAAGAAAGCGCCGGCGGTTACTCGGGCGAAGGCGCAGAAGTAAGACTATGAAGCCGGTCGTGGATCGGCGCTTTCGACCCTAAGCCGCCTGCCCCGCCACCCAGCCCGACGACCACGCCCACTGGAAATTATAGCCACCCAGCCAACCCGTGACATCGACGGCTTCGCCTATGAAGAACAGGCCCGGCACGGATTTCGCCTGCATCGTTTTCTGCTCCAATCCGTTGGTGTCGACCCCGCCCAGTGTCACTTCGGCGGTGCGGTAGCCCTCTGAACCGGCAGGCTTGATGCGCCAGTCATTGACCGCAGCGGCGACGGTTTTGATCTGGGCATCGGAAAGATCGGCAAGGTTGCCGTCGATCCCGGTTCGCTCGGCTATCGACTGCGCCAGCCGCTTCGGGAGATGATTTGCCAGCACGGTCTGCACCGCTTGCCGTCCATTTCCGCGCTTGGCGATACGAATGATTTCCGCCACATCAACTCCCGGCAGCATGGCAATGCGGATTTCATCCCCCTCGCGCCAATAGGAAGAGATCTGCAGGATGGACGGTCCGCTGACACCGCGATGCGTGAACAGCATCGCTTCGGAAAACCGCGTCTTGCCGCAGGCGACTTCCGCGTCCACGGCGTTGCCGGCCAGGGGCGCCAGGCGCTCGAGCGTGTTTGCATCGAAGGTCAGTGGCACCAGCGCCGGCCGCGTTTCGACAACGGCAAGGCCGAACCGTTCGGCAAGCTCATAGCCGAAGCCGGTCGCCCCCATCTTGGGGATCGACTTGCCGCCGCAGGCCACGACAACGGACTGGCAAGTGACCGTGCCCGTGGAGAGGGTGAGCACAAACCCCTCCTCGGTCTTGCGGACATCCTCAACCCTGGTCGACAGTGCCAGCTCCACGCCCCTGTCCTGCATTTCCGAGATCAGCATGTCGATGATCTGGCGTGCGGAGCCATCGCAGAACAGCTGCCCCAGTGTCTTTTCGTGATAGGCGATGCGGTGGCGTTCGACGAGCGCAATGAAATCGCGCTGCGTATAGCGGCTGAGCGCCGAGATGCAGAAATGGGGATTGTCCGAGAGAAAGTTCTTCGGGCTGGCATGGATGTTGGTGAAATTGCACCGGCCGCCGCCGGAGATGCGGATTTTTTCGCCGGGCATTGCCGCATGATCGAGGATCAGCACCGAACGGCCGCGCTTGGCCGCTTCCACGGCGCACATCATTCCGGCGGCACCCGCGCCGATGATCACGACATCATAGGATTGCATCAGGCTATTCGTTCCCGCTCGACCCGCTAATCCGGGGCCGCGCCATTAGTGCTGCCTGATAGCGCGAACGGGACGAGCAGCCAACAGGCAAGAACAGCCGCGGAAAGGCTTAGATCAGGGTCTCGGCGAACAGCGTCGTCAATCGCTTCCAGTGGCGTTCCGCACCCGCGGCATTGAAAACGCTATGATCGGGTACGCACCAGCCATGCGCCATACCGGCATAGTTCTCGATGACATGGTCGACTTCCGCAACCCGCAGCGCCTCGGCCAGTCGCGCGGACTGTTCCGGCGGGAAACTTCTGTCGACGCCGGATGTGCCGACATAGACACGCGCCTTGATGGAGGCCGCCTTGCGATGCGGGCTGTCGGCGGCGTCGCTGGCCAGATTGCCGCCATGGAAGCTCGCGGCCGCCTCTATCCTGTCGGGATAGGTTGCGGCGGCATTCAGTGCCCGGCCGCCACCCATGCAGTAACCAACGGTGCCGACCGGTCCGGTGACGCCCTCGGCAGCAAGTGCATCGAGGAATGCACCGCTGTCGCTGATAGTCATATCCTGCGAGGTGCCTGTGACCAGCGCCATCAGCGCCGCCTTGGTCTTTTCCTCGACGAAGGCGGTCTTGGCGTCGAACGGCCCGTAAGGCGCATTGCGGTAGAACAGGTCGGGCACCAGCACCGCATAACCTTCATTCGCCAGCCGCTCAGCCATGCTGCTGAGCGCCGGCCGCGGACCGAAAGCATCCTGATAAAGAATGACGCCAGCCTTGGCCGGAGATGCGTTTGCCGAGCGGAAAAGCCCTGCTTTGGCAACGCCATCCCTGGTCTTGATCTGAAGGTCCTGCTTCGTCATCGCCCGCTCCGTTCGATTGATGCGCGATACATATCCGGCCAAGCCGATACGGCAAGGCGTTCCCTGAACGCGGCAGTCAACATTTCGTGCAGGATTGCGTGACGCGTTATCGGTCGTCGGCGCGCACGGTCCGTGCGCCCACATGCAGCGCGTGGCCGGCGCCGAACCCCATGATGGCGGCGCCAAGCCCGAGCGCTACAAACAGGAGGGCCGACGCCGAAAAACTGCCGGTCCAGCCACGGATCAACCCCACCAGCAGCGGGCCGAAGGCCGCCAGAACATAGCCCACACCTTGCGCCATGCCCGAAAGATGCGCCGCCACATGCGAATCCGGCGAACGCAGCACGATCAGGCTCATGGCAGCCGCGATCAGGCCGCCCTGCCCGATGCCTTGCAGGACCGCCCAGAACAGCACGGTCGAGGTCGGAGCGAAAAGAATGCCGAGCAGCGCAATCACCGCTGTGGCAACGAGCGCCACATTGATGCCGCGCTGGTCTTTCAGCCGCATCGCAAAGGACGGCACGGCAAGGCACGTGATGACCTGCGCCATCACCGATACCGAAACCATGGCGCCGGCGGTGGCCGCGTCGAAACCGCGCTCGCGCAGGATCGGCGCCAGCCAGCCGAAGATGCAATAGGCAAGCGCTGACTGCAGCCCCATGAACAGCGTCACCTGCCACGCCAAGCGATCGCGCCAAAGCCCGACGACGCGAAACCCTTGATGGCTGACCTGCTGTCGGCTGCCGAGCGCCTGCGGAATCCATATCAACAGCACGACCAGCGTCGGCACCGCCCAGGCAGCGAGCGCTCCCGACCATGAACCCGTGACCAAATGCTCGATCGGCAGTGTGAAACCCGCGGCGGCGGCCGAACCGGCGCAGAGCGCCATGGTGTAGAGCCCGGTCATGACGGCGGCCCTGTCGGCAAAATCACGCTTCACCAGGCCCGGCAGCAGGACGTTGCCGATGGCTATGGCACCGCCGGCAAGGAAGGTGGCGACAAACAGCAAGGGAACCGATTCGAACCAGCGCAGCCCGGTGCCCAGCACCAGCAAGGTGAGCGCGCCGAGCAGCGTGCGTTCAGCCCCATAGCGTTGGGCAAGTTTTGGCGCGAAGGGCGCAAACAGACCCAGGCACAAAACGGGCAGCGTCGTCAGCAGGCTGGCGCCGGTCGTCGAAAGCCCGGTTGCCTGCATCACCTCCGGCAGCAGCACCGACAGGCTGGAAAACAGCGGCCGCAGGCTGAAGGCGATCAGCACAAGGCTCGCGCCAAGCACAATACGTGCTGCACGGCTGCGCAGTTCAGGCGGCTGCGGTGCGGGCAGGCTGTCGACTTCCGCATCGATGAGCTCCAGCCCCTTGATGGCCTCGGATTGCGGCTTCGGGTCAGGCTGACGAAAACTCTGGTTCATTGCGAAAGCAGTCTTTCAAGTTGGGCAAGCACCGGCGCCATGAAGGCGCGGACGGCGGCAATCGCGCGCTCGGGATCGCTAGCGGCAATGGCCTCGACGATTGCCGCATGCGCCTGCTGGTCCGGTTCGGGCAGATTGCCGTCGAGCGTGGCGTGGATGGTCTCGGTGATGGCGGCGGTGAAGAAGTCGTAAAGCTCCATCATCGCCCTGTTGCCGGACGCGGCGACGACGGACTTGTGGAAGGCGAGGTCGCGACGGATGAAGGCATCGCTTCCGCCGTCCGCGACGGTGCCGCGCTCGGCAAGCAGTTGGCGCATCCCTTCGAGATCGGCCGGCGTGTGACGCAAGGCGGCTAGCCGTGCCGCCTCGAGGTCCAGCGCCGCCCGCGCCTCCCATTGATCGCGCAGGCCACTGCGCTTGACCCGGTCGAGCGCGGCAGAGGTATCGACGGCAGAGCGCACATAAGTGCCCGAGCCCTGGCGCGTATCGAGGAATCCCTGCGAGACCAGCACCCGCACTGCCTCGCGCACCGTGCCACGGCTGACCGACAAAAGGTCGGTCAGGGCTGCCTCATTGGGAATACGCTCGCCGACGCCCCAGCGGCCGCTGACGATCTCGGCACGCAGGCTTTCGGCGGCGCTGTCGGTAAGATTGGTTCTGGTGGCGGGTTGCATCGAGCCTATTCATCAAGTCATCTGATGACTTGATGAATAGGCTCGCTTCTGTCGATCGTCAAGGCGCTCTTTTGGAACCCACAGTCACGCACCGATGCAAAACCCGTAAGGCAGGTTTCGATCAGCCGGCCACCGCCGCAAAGCTTGCCATGTGAAACGCCTGGACCTCCGGCGGATAGCGATAGGCCGTGCCATAGGGACAGGCATTGCGGTCGAGGCAGCCGCTGCTGCGGCACGGTTCGCCATTCGCTCCCCGCACATGCGCCAGACAGGATTGATGGGCGAATCCTTGCCCGGAATAGGCGTCGACTGGGCACGATTTCAGGCAGGGTTTCTCGACACAGCTATCGCAAAGATGGGGCGCTGCCTCAGCGGCTTGAACCGAAAGCTCGTCGTCGAACAGCAGCGCACCGCGATAGGCATGCCAGAGCCCGTATCGCTGATGCATGAGGATACCGAGCGGTGACGGCCTCAACCCCTCCGCCCGCATCGCCCATTGCTGGAACGGCAGATAAGGTCTGTCGGAAGGCGAAACGGCCCGCGCTCCGAACGTCTCCGCCACCGCGCCGATCACTTCGCGCGACCAACTGTCGAGCGGATCGGCGATGGTCCGTGGTTGCTTTTCCCGCCAGCGCAGGAAATGCGGCCAGGGTGCCGCGCCCGCCTGCCCCACCAGTAGGACGGCCGCTGCCGGCGCACCCGATGAGCCCGTTGGCGGCGCTTCCCCTAGTGCAAAATTGAAGCCGCCACGAAGAATAAGGCCGTTGGCGAAAAGCGCCGCAGCAATGCGGTCAACGCTGCCGGCAGGCGCAATCATTCCTTCTTGACCGGATCGGAGAACGCGCTCCGCCAGACTTCCTTGTGGATGATGTTGGCGACTTTAGCCCCGCCTGATTCGGGCTCCTTTCAAGTGAAGGCGTCGGGCATCGACCCCTTCTTCTTGGCGATAAAGTCTTTCAACGCTTCGTCGATGCTCGGATCGAGATACGGCGCCTCGTAGCTTTCCAGCCAGCGGCGGGCGAGATCGTTGGCACGCTGCGGCGCAGTCTTCTCGCCTTCGGCCAGCCATTGCTCGTAGGAATTGTTGTCGGCGATGTTGGAACGGTAGAAGGCAGTCTGGAAATTGGCCTGGGTGTGGTCGCAGCCGAGATAGTGACTGCCCGGCCCGACCTGGCGGATGGCATCCATCGCCTGGCCGTTTTCCGACAGATCGACGCCCTCGGAAAACTTCTGCGTCATGCCGAGCTGGTCGATGTCCATCATGAATTTTTCATAGCAGGACGCCAGCCCGCCCTCGAGCCAGCCGGCCGAATGCAGCACGAAATTGGTGCCGGCCAGGATGGTCGAGTTCAGCGTGTTGGCGCTTTCATAGGCCGCCTGCGCATCCGGAACCTTGGACGCGCAGAGCGAGCCGCCAGTACGGAACGGCAGACCGAGGCGGCGCGCCAGCTGTGCGGCGCCATAGGAAACCAGCGACGGCTCCGGCGTGCCGAAGGTCGGCGCGCCCGACTGCATCGAGATCGACGAGGCGAAGGTACCGAACAGCACCGGCGCGCCGGGACGGATCAGCTGCGTGAACGAGGCGCCGGCCAGCACTTCAGCCAGAACCTGCGTCAGCGTGCCGGCGACCGTCACCGGGCTCATGGCGCCGGCAAGGATGAATGGCGTGACGATGCAGGCCTGGTTGTGGCGCGCATAGACCTTCAGCGCCCCGAGCATGGTCTCGTCGAACACCATCGGCGAATTGGCGTTGATCAGGCTGGTCAGCACCGTGTTGTTCTCGACGAAATCGTCGCCGAACACGATCTTGGCCATGGCGACGGTATCTTCGGCGCGCTCCGGCGCGGTTACCGAGCCCATGAACGGCTTGTCGGAATATTTGATGTGGCTGTAGATCATGTCGAGGTGGCGCTTGTTGACCGGCACATCGACCGGCTCGCACACTGTGCCGCCCGAATGGTGGATCGACGGCGCCATATAGGCGAGCTTCACGAAATTCTGGAAATCCTCGATCGTCGCATAGCGCCTGACGCCATCGAGGTCGCGGACGAAGGGCGGGCCGTAGACCGGCGCGAAGACGGTGGCATTGCCGCCGATCTGCACCGAGCGCTCGGAATTGCGGGCATGCTGGGTGTAGACGGACGGCGCGGTCTTGAGCAGCGAACGGCACAGACCCTTCGGAAAGTGCACGCGCTCGCCCTTGATGTCGGCGCCGGCCTCTTTCCACAGTTGCAGCGCTTCCGCGTCATCGCGGAAGATGATGCCGATCTCCTCGAGCACCGTGTCGGTGTTCTTCTCGATCAGCGCCAGGCCTTCCTCGTCCAGCACCTCATAAACGTTGATCTTGCGCTTGATGTAGGTGAGCTGCGTGCCCGGACCGCCGCCCGAACGTGCTGCCCGCCGGGCAGCAGCTCCGCCGCTGGCGCCGCGCCCACGTCGCGCGTTTGACGCTTCCTGATCGACTGCCGCGTGTTCGCTCATGGTGGTTCTTCCCTGAATCTGTTCTTGTCTGGAATCCATAGCGGCTGCCTCTCGCCGCTTCTTGCCAGATCGTAGCCATGCACCCTATTCGAAACGGCCCGCCAGCGCCAACGCCTGTCGCAAAATCGACAAGAATTCCAAGAGAGTTACGGTCGCTTTCCTTTTGCGGGAAGTCGCAAATCAGCTATGGATACATGCCCTCAGCGGGTTAGGTATGAACGCGAATATTTTGTGCTTTGCGACATGGTCGCGATGCCGGCAGGAGCTCGATACAAATGTCCGACGACGAGATCATCCTTTCCGAACTTTCCGACGACGAGTTGGTGCAGCAGATGCACGACGATCTCTATGACGGGCTGAAGGAAGAG
>NZ_QGGH01000008.1 GCF_003148495.1 Mesorhizobium loti | reverse complement strand
CAGTCGCTGTCGACCAGCTTCATGGTCGACAAGGGCAACCGGCGCCATTTCATGGAAAAGGAAATCCATGAGCAGCCCGAGGTGATCTCGCACACGCTGGCGAATTATCTGGATTTTGTCGGCGGCGTCTCCAAGCCGCTCGACCTGCCTTTCGATTTCGCAGAGATCAACCGGCTGGCGATTTCGGCCTGCGGTACGGCGTATCTCGCAGGCCTGATCGGCAAATACTGGTTCGAGCGCTACGCGCGGCTGCCGGTCGACATCGATGTCGCCTCCGAATTCCGCTACCGTGAAATGCCGTTGTCGAAGAATGATGCGGCCTTCTTCATCTCGCAATCGGGCGAGACCGCCGACACGCTGGCCTCGCTGCGCTACTGCCGCAAGGCGGGAATGAAGATCGGCGCGATCGTCAACGTGCGCGAATCGACCATGGCGCGCGAATCCGACGTGGTGCTGCCGACGCTGGCCGGGCCGGAGATCGGCGTTGCCTCCACCAAGGCCTTTACCTGTCAGCTTTCGGTCCTGGCATCGCTTGCGGTGCGCGCCGGCGTAGCCCGTGGCACGATCTCGAAGGAAGAGGAAAAGGCGCTGGTGCGCGCGCTTTCGGAAGCGCCGCGCTATGCCAACCAGGTGCTTAAGCTCGAAGAGCAGATCGAGCGGATCGCGCGCGAACTCTCGCGCTACAAGGACGTGCTCTATCTCGGCCGCGACACCAATTTCCCGCTGGCCATGGAAGGCGCGCTAAAACTCAAGGAAATCTCCTACATCCATGCCGAGGGCTATGCCGCGGGCGAGCTGAAGCATGGCCCGATCGCACTGATCGACGAGAACATGCCGGTCATCGTCATCGCGCCGCACGACCGTATTTTCGAAAAGACCGTGTCGAACATGCAGGAAGTGGCGGCGCGTGGCGGCAAGATCATCCTGATCACCGACAGCAAGGGTGCAGCGCTGACCAGCGTCAAGACGATGGAGACGATCGTGCTGCCCGAGGTGCCGGAAATCATATCGCCGATCATCTACGCGCTGCCGATCCAGATGCTGGCCTATTTCACCGCCGTGTTCATGGGCACCGACGTCGACCAGCCGCGCAATCTGGCGAAATCGGTGACGGTGGAGTAGCTCTCGGCAAATCTCCATTTGCCACCGATCAACTGGTGGTAGGTTTGTATCCGCCGATGATACATTTTCTTGCGTGTCGATCTGTATCAATGTATGATACAATCGAGGGGGCGCGTTATTGATCGTTTCGTTCAAAGGCAAGGCGGTCGAAGCGGTTGCCGAGGGGAGGGCGCCAAAAGGCTTCCCACCGGACTTGGTTGCCCGTGGCGAACGTCGCCTTCGCGCAATTGCCAATGCTGCCCAACTGAATGACCTTCGATCGCCGCCCGGAAATCATCTTGAAGCCCTGAAAGGGAGCCGGGCCGGACAGCATTCAATTCGCATCAACGACCAGTGGCGCATCTGCTTCAGATGGACCGCTGCTGGGGCCGAAGACGTGGAGATCGTCGACTACCATTGAGCGGGCACTTGCCCTGAACCTTTGAGGACCCTGAACTATGCTCAAGTTCGCACGTCCAGTTCATCCTGGAGAATTCCTGCGTGAAGAATATCTCGTCCCGCTCGGCATGAGTGCGGGAGCGCTGGCGAAAAAGCTCAATCTTCCGCGCACCCGTATCGAGCGCATTGCCAAGGAAGAGATCGGCCTGACTCCCGATTCGGCCCTCCGCCTCGCCAGATTTTTCAACACCACACCCGAGTTCTGGATGAATTTTCAACAGGCCTACGAGCTTGAAACCGAAGCCAAGAAACTGGCGCCGGAACTCGAGAAGATTGAGCCGCTGGAAGCAGTGGCATAATCGACCCTTTAAAAACTTCGCAGTTCCAATGCGCCCTCTGGTTCATTATGTTGCGGTGCAATCCGCGCCCCCGGTGAACCATGTCCGACGCTCCCAAGACCTCCGGCATGACCCGGCTGAGGAACTATTTCCTCACAGGCTTCGTCGTCTGCGCGCCGCTGGCGATCACCGCCTATATCGCCTGGTCGTTCATTGGCTGGGTCGATTCCTGGGTGAAACCCTATATTCCTGCCCGCTACAGCCCGGACTCCTATCTGCCGTTTCCGGTCCCGGGGTTCGGGCTGATCGTGGCGCTCATCCTGATCACGCTGATTGGCTTCCTGACGGCCAACATTGTCGGCCGCGCCATCGTCAATTTCGGCGAGCGTCTGCTTGGCCGCATGCCGCTGGTGCGCGGCATCTATGGCTCGCTGAAGCAGATTTTCGAGACCGTGCTGTCGAACAAGGGCGACATGTTCCGTCAGGTCGGGCTGGTCGAATATCCGCGCAAGGGCGTGTGGTCGCTGGTGTTCGTCGCCAGCGAGAAGGAGACCGAGATCAACCAGAAGCTCGATCAGGAAGGCGATCCGCTGATCGCCGTGTTCATGCCCTGCACGCCCAATCCAACGACCGGCTTTCTGATGTATGTGCCGAAGTCGGACATCGTGCTGCTCGACATGACGATCGAGGACGGCGCCAAGCTGATCGTCTCGGCCGGGCTGGTGGCGCCCGAGGTCAAGCAGATGGTCGTCGTGAACGGCGAGCCGATCGAGGGAGTGCTTGCCAATCCGTCGGTTGCCGCCTTGGCTCAGCCGGCGCGCAAGAGCCGCACGGCCTCGTCGCGGCCGAACAAGTAAAGCAGCAGGCGCAAAGCCTCGCCACGCTCGGATTGCAGCTCCGGATCGCGGGACAGGATCAGTCTGGTATCGTCGCGGGCGGCCTCCAGAAGGTCGGCATGCGCCTCGATGCGTGCCACCTGGAAACCCGGCGTGCCGGACTGGCGGGTGCCCAGAAGTTCGCCTTCGCCGCGCAGCTTCAGGTCTTCTTCGGCGATCAGGAACCCGTCCTCGGTCTCGCGCATCACCGACAGCCGGCGTTTTGCGGTCTCGCCGAGCGGGTCCTTGTAGAGCAGCACGCAGGAGGAGGGCTTGTCACCGCGCCCGACCCGGCCGCGCAACTGGTGCAATTGGGCGAGGCCAAAGCGCTCGGCATGCTCGATGACCATGACGGTGGCGTCCGGCACGTCGACACCGACCTCGATGACCGTCGTGGCGATCAGGATGCGTGTCTCGCCCTGCTTGAAGGCGCGCATCGCCTCGTCCTTCTCGGCACCCTTCATGCGGCCATGGACGAGGCCGATGCGGTCCCCGAACAATGGTTTCAGCGAAGCGAAGCGGTCCTCGGCCGACATCAGTTTGATCTCTTCGGATTCCTCGACCAGCGGGCAGATCCAGTAGATCTTCTGGCCGCTGGCGACGGCGTCGACCATGCGGCCGACCAGTTCATCGAGCCGCTCCAGAGGTAGCGTGACGGTGCGGATCGGCTGGCGGCCGGCCGGTTTTTCCGTCAGCTTCGATACGTCCATGTCGCCGAAGGCAGTCAGCACCAGCGTGCGCGGGATGGGTGTGGCGGTCATCACCAGCATGTCGGGTGCATCGCCCTTGGCGGTGATGGCAAGCCGCTGGTGGACGCCGAAGCGGTGCTGCTCGTCGATGACGGCGAAGACCAGGTCGTGGAAGGTGACCGTGTCCTGGAACAGCGCGTGGGTGCCGATGACGATGTCGATGGCGCCGCTCGCCAGACCGGCCAGCGTGTCGGTGCGCTCGCGGCCCTTCTCGCGGCCGGTGAGGATGGCGATGCGCAGCCCGACCTTGGCGGCAAGCGGCGCGATCGTCGCCAGATGCTGGCGCGCCAGAATCTCGGTCGGCGCCATCAAGGCGGCCTGGCCGCCGGCCTCGACCGCACGCCCCATGGCCAGCAGCGCAACCACCGTCTTGCCGGAGCCGACATCGCCCTGCAGCAGCCGCAGCATGCGCTCGGGATCGGCAAGGTCGGCATTGATTTCGGCCAGCGCAAACTCCTGGCTTGATGTCAGCGAATAGGGCAGGGCCTCGCGCAGCTTTTCAACGATGCTGCCGTCGCCGACCAGGGGACGCCCGGACAGGCGGCGGACTTTTGCCCGCACCAGCGCCAGCGAGACCTGGCCCGCCAGCAACTCGTCATAGGCGAGGCGCCGCCAGGCGGCACCATCGACAGAGACATCGATCGGATCGGCCGGATTGTGGATGCGGGCGAGCGCATCGCCAAAGGCCGCAAAGGTGTGCCGGCGCATGAAGGCACCATCCTGCCATTCGGGAAATTCAGGCACGCGCGCCAGCGCCTGGCCGATCGCCCGGCGCAGCACCTTGCCCGAGAGTCCTGCGGTGAGGGGATAGACCGGTTCGACCAGCGGCAGGTTTTCCGCCTCGCTGGCGAGCGCAATATGGTCGGGGTGGACCATGCTCGGGCGACCGTTGAACCATTCCATGCGGCCGGAGACCACGACATGCTCGCCCTCGGGCATCGCCTTTTCGAGATAGGAAGCGTGAGCATGGAAGAAGGTCAGCGCGATCTCGCCGGTGTCGTCATGGGCGTAGACGCGGTAGGGCACCGACCTGTTGCCGCGCGGCGGCGGCTGGTGGCGGTCGATGCGCACCTCGAGCGTGACGATCTGGCCTTCCGCGGATCCTGCGATGCCCGGCCGGCTGCGGCGGTCGATGACGGTGTGCGGCAGCACGAACAGAAGGTCGCCCGCGCGCGCCGCACGATCGCCGAGATCGGCGGCGACGACTTTCTCGATCAACGCGCCAACCTTCGGTCCGACGCCGGCAAGCGAGGTGATCGGAACAAACAGCGGATCGAGGATGGAAGGACGCATGATGTCAGCTTATGTCGCGACGGCTACAGCGCAAGGCTGACAGCACCTTCTATCCACGCTATATGCGCCGCAGCAAGTGAGGATGCGGCACAATGACCGGAACGACGAGATCAAGCGAGGGGCTGGACGCCCACCGCCGCAAGCTTCTGTTTCGCTCCTGGCATCGCGGCATGCGCGAGATGGACCTGATCCTCGGCACTTTCGCCGATGCTGAGATCGGTACCTTGACCGGCGAGGAAATCGACCAATATGAGAGGCTCCTCGACATTCCCGACACCGAATTCCTGCCCATGGTCACCGGCGAACGCCCGGTCCCGGCCGATATCGATTGTGCCGTCCTGCAAAAGATCCTGGCTTTCCGCCACTCCATGACATTTTGAGCGACCTGATTTCATGAGCCTCATTCCCATCATCGGCCTGCCGAAAGGCCGTGCCGGCCAGTTCATTGTCGACGGCGTCGCCGACGGCTACGAAGCCTTTGCGCTGGTGCAGGCGGCACTCGAGATCGCGCCCGACAAGCCGGTTCTGTTCGTGGCACGCGACGGCCAGCGCCTGCCGGCGATCATCGAGGCGCTGTCCTTCGCGGCGCCCGGCCTTCCCGTGCTGGAGCTGCCGGCCTGGGATTGCCTGCCCTACGACCGCGTCTCCCCCGGTTCGGACGCCGCCGCCAAACGCCTCGACGCGCTGACGGCCATGATCGCGCTGGCGAAAAAGCCGCACCGCGCCGTCATTCTCACCACCGCCAATGCACTGTTGCAGCGGATTCCACCGGCCGAACTGGTCGAGGCACAGACTTTTCATGCCAGGCCCGGCAACCAGATCAACATGAACGTGCTGGTGTCGCGACTGGAAACGTCTGGTTTCGAGCGCGTGCCAACCGTTCGCGGTATCGGTGAATTCGCGGTGCGCGGCGGTATTCTCGACCTGTTCGCGCCCGGCTGGACCGAAGCGCTCAGGCTCGACTTCTTCGGCGACACGCTGGAATCGGTCCGCATCTTCGATGCCGCCACCCAGCGCACCACGGGCCAGCGCAAGTCGATGGCCCTGCAGGCGATGAGTGAAGTGGCGCTGACGCCGGAAACCATCAGCCGCTTCCGCCGCTCCTATATCGGAGCTTTTGGCGCGCCACAGCGCGATGACGGGCTCTACGCGGCGGTCAGCGAAGGGCGTCGCTTCGCCGGCATGGAGCACTGGCTGCCGTTCTTCTACGAGCGGCTGGAAACCGTATTCGACTATTTGCCTGATACACCTGTCATTTTCGACCATCTGGCGCATGAGGCGCTGGCCGAGCGCCACACGCTGATCCTCGACCACTACGAGGCACGCAGGAAGCAGGCCGACGGTGCGCTGAAGGACGCCGTACCCTACAAGCCGGTGCCGCCGGACCTGCTCTATCTCTCGCCGGAAAATCTGATCGCCTCGCTCGGGCCGCGCGAAGCGATCGATTTCACGCCGTTCGACGCGCCCGACGCCGGCTCGAAAAAAGTCTACCACGCCGGTTCGCGCCATGGCCGCAGCTTCGTCGAGGAACGCGCCGACCCCAGCATCAATGTCTTCGATGTCGTCGTCAAACACATCGCCGACGAGCGCGCGGCGCGCCGCCGCATTGTCATTGCCGGCTGGACCGAAGGCTCGCTCGACCGGCTTGGCCAGATCCTTGCCGAACATCATCTCGGCAACCTCAAGCAGGTCGCGACGCTGGCGGAAGCCGAACAACTCGAACCGGGTCAGGCGGCCTTGGCCGTGCTGCCGCTCGAATCCGGCTTCGAGACCGAAAAACTGGTCGTCGTCGCCGAACAGGACATTCTCGGCGACCGGTTGATCCGACGCTCGAAGCGCAAGAAGCGTCCCTCGGATTTCATTGCAGAGGCCTCGGCGCTGTCGGCCGGCGACATCGTCGTCCACGCCGACCACGGCATTGGCCGCTTCATCGGCCTGCGTACGATCGAAGCGGTCGGCGCGCCGCATGACTGCCTGGAAATCCACTATGCCGGCGACGACCGGCTATTCCTGCCGGTGGAAAACATCGAGCTTCTGTCGCGCTACGGTTCTGACACAGCCGAGGCGACGCTGGACAAGCTTGGCGGTAGCGCCTGGCAGTCGCGCAAGGCGCGGCTGAAGAAGCGCCTGCTCGACATGGCCGGGCAGCTGATCCGGATCGCCGCCGAGCGGCAGATGCGCTCCGCACCGCCACTAGTGCCGGCCGAAGGCCTCTATGGCGAGTTCGCTGCGCGCTTCCCCTATGAAGAGACCGACGACCAGCAGACCGCGATCGACTCGGTGCGGGACGATCTTGCCGCCGGCAAGCCGATGGACCGGCTGATCTGCGGCGATGTCGGTTTCGGCAAGACCGAAGTGGCGCTGCGCGCCGCCTTCATCGCGGCGATGGAGGGTTTTCAGGTCGCGGTGGTGGTGCCGACGACGCTGTTGTCGCGCCAGCATTTCAAGACATTCTCACAGCGCTTTTCTGGCCTGCCGATCCGCGTCGGCCAGGCATCGCGGCTGGTCGGCGCCAAGGAGCTGGCCGAAACCAAGAAGGGCATCGCCGAAGGGCAGGTCGATATCGTTATCGGCACCCACGCGCTGCTTGGTTCCGCGATCTCGTTCAAGAATCTCGGCCTTTTGATCATCGACGAGGAGCAGCATTTTGGCGTCAAGCACAAGGAACGGCTGAAGGATCTGAAGACCGACGTGCACGTGCTGACGCTGTCGGCGACGCCGATCCCGCGCACGCTGCAACTGGCGTTGACCGGGGTCCGCGAGCTGTCTCTGATCGCCACGCCGCCGGTCGACCGCATGGCGGTGCGCACCTTCATCTCGCCCTTCGATCCGCTTGTCATTCGCGAGACGCTGCTGCGCGAGCGCTATCGCGGCGGGCATTCCTTCTATGTCGTTCCGCGTATCAGCGATCTGGCGGAAATCCATGATTTCCTGAGAGAATCCGTGCCTGAGCTGAAGGTGGCGGTGGCCCATGGCCAGATGCCGCCGGGTGAACTCGACGACATCATGAATGCCTTCTACGACGGCCAGTACGATGTGCTGCTGTCGACAACGATCGTCGAATCCGGGCTCGACATCCCGACCGCCAACACGCTGATCATCCATCGCGCCGACATGTTCGGCCTGTCGCAGCTCTACCAGCTGCGCGGCCGCGTCGGCCGCTCGAAGGTGCGCGCCTATGCGCTGTTCACGCTGCCGGCCAACCGCAAGCTGACCGACACCGCCGAGCGGAGGCTCAAGGTGCTGCAATCGCTCGACACGCTGGGCGCCGGCTTCCAGCTGGCCAGCCACGACCTCGATATAAGAGGCGCCGGCAATCTTCTCGGCGAAGAACAGTCCGGCCACATCAAGGAGGTCGGCTTCGAGCTCTACCAGCAGATGCTGGAAGAGGCGGTCGCCGAGGTGAAGGATTCCGGCGAAGTGCAGGATGGCGGCTGGTCGCCGCAGATCGCCGTCGGCACGGCGGTGATGATCCCGGAGAGCTATGTGCCGGACCTGCAGCTCAGGCTGGCGCTTTATCGCCGTCTCGGCGATCTCGAAAACACCGAGGAAATCGATGCTTTCGGCGCCGAGCTGATCGACCGCTTTGGCCCGCTGCCGGAAGAGGTCAAGCATCTCCTCAAGATCGTCTTCATCAAGGCGCTCTGCCGCAAAGCCAATGTCGAGAAGCTCGACGCCGGGCCGAAGGGCGTTGTTATCCATTTCCGCAAGCGCGAATTCTCCAACCCGGTCGGGCTGGTCCGGTTCATCGGCGAGCAGGGCTCGTTGGCCAAGATCCGGCCGGACCACAGCGTCGTGTTCGTGCGCGACTGGCCGACGGCCGAAAAGCGGCTGGCGGGTTCGGCGGTGGTGATGACCCAACTGGCACGGCTGGTGGAGAAGGCTGCCTAGCGCAGCCGGCACATTCGCCAGCGCTTGAATTCCGGTCTAGAATAGGAAATCGGCTTCGTGTATGGAGCCGCGATCCCCTATGGGGCGGATTGGCGGGCGATGGCGCCCATTTGTTTGTTTGACGCAATTCCAGACGGAAAACCGTTTCACGCTTTTCCTGGAATTGCTCGGAAAGAGCGTTGGGTGCAGCGATGACGAAATGGTCGCCGAATTCGTGGAGAGCAATGCCGATCAAGCAGGTTCCTGCCTATCCGGACCTTGCCGCGCTGAAGAGCACGGAGGCCCGGCTCGCAACCTTTCCGCCGCTGGTTTTTGCAGGAGAGGCGCGCAAGCTGAAGAAGCAGCTCGCGGCTGTCGCTGCCGGTGACGCGTTCCTTCTCCAGGGTGGCGATTGCGCCGAGAGCTTCGCCGAGCATGGCGCGGACAACATCCGCGACTTCTTCCGCGTCTTCCTGCAGATGTCGGTGGTGCTCACCTTCGCCGGCGCGCAGCCGGTGGTGAAGGTCGGCCGCGTTGCCGGCCAGTTCGCCAAGCCGCGCTCGTCCGACAACGAGACCAAGGGCGGGGTGACGCTGCCCAGCTATCGCGGCGACATCATCAACGGCATCGAATTCGACGCCAAGTCGCGCATTCCAGATCCTGCCCGCCAGGAAATGGCGTACCGCCAGTCGGCGGCAACGCTCAACCTGCTGCGCGCCTTCGCGCAGGGTGGGTATGCCAGCCTGGAGAATGTGCACCGCTGGATGCTCGGCTTCGTGTCCGATAGTCCGCAGGGCGAGAAGTATGAATCGCTCGCCAACCGCATCACCGAGACGATGGACTTCATGAAGGCCGTCGGCATCACCTCGGAAACCAACTACGCGCTGCGCGAGACCGATTTCTACACCAGCCATGAGGCGCTGCTGCTCGGCTACGAGGAGGCGCTGACCCGCGTCGATTCGACCTCCGGTGACTGGTACGCCACCTCAGGCCACATGATCTGGATCGGCGACCGTACCCGCCAGCCCGACCATGCGCATGTCGAATATTGCCGTGGCATCAAGAATCCGCTTGGCCTGAAATGCGGCCCGTCGCTGACGCCGGACGGGCTGCTGGAGCTTATCGACCTGCTCAACCCCGAAAACGAGCCCGGCCGGCTGACGCTGATCGCGCGCTTCGGCTCCGACAAGGTCGCCGACCATCTGCCGAAGCTGGTTCGGGCAGTGCAGAAGGAAGGCCGCAGCGTGGTGTGGTCGTCGGACCCGATGCACGGCAACACGATCGAGGCCGCAGGCTACAAGACGCGGCCGTTCGACCGCATCCTAAAGGAGGTGCAGACCTTCTTCGAGGTGCACCGCGCCGAAGGCACACATCCGGGCGGCATCCATGTCGAGATGACCGGCAAGAACGTCACCGAATGCACCGGGGGCGCGCGCGCCATCACGGCCGAGGAGTTGCAGGATCGCTATCACACCCATTGCGATCCGCGCCTCAACGCCGATCAGGCGATCGAACTGGCGTTCCTGGTCTCGGATCTGTTGAAGAAGAGCCACCCGGTGCAGCATAAGCAGGCCGTCAACGGTTGATCCGGCCACTTCAATTTGATCAATAAGGCGTCTTGGAAACTTGGCGCCTTTTTCATTTTCAGCCGATAGTTTGTGCCTACGCCCGTGCCGGCGCGATCGGCAAAATAGAAGGCTTCAGTCCTTCTTGTAGAGCAGCCAGCTCTTGCCGGCCCGGCCAGCCATCGTCGAGTGCTTGGTGACGCGGTTGCGGCCGCTGACCTTCGAGCGATAGAGCGCCCGGTCGGCCTTGGTGTAGAGATCCTCCGGCCCCTCGGCCTCGGATGCCATGCAGATGCCCATCGAGACGGTGACGGTGCCGTAATTCGTGCCGGTCTGGCTGCTGGTGAACGGCGTCTGCTCGATCAGGGCGCGAATGCGCTCGGCGATCTCATAGGTGGCGTCCTCGCTGGCGCCCTCGATGATCAGCGCGAACTCCTCGCCGCCGGTGCGGGCGACGAACATGTCGCCGCGAATGCTGGTCTGCAAGATGTCGGCGATGATCTGGATGATCTTGTCGCCGACCGGGTGGCCGTAGCGGTCGTTGATGTCCTTGAAGCGATCGATGTCGGCAAGGACCAAGGCGTTGAACAGGATACCCTTGTTGCTGTTGTAGATCCTGGTGATTTCCTTGTCGAAGGCGCGGCGATTCCAGATGTGGGTCAAGGGATCGGTGTCGGCCAGCCGCTTGTACTCTTCGAGCTTCGACTTGACGCTCTCCAGTTCGGCCGTCTTGTCGCTGAGCGTCGAGGCCACCTGCCGGCCGTGATCGATCGTCGAATTGGTGGCAATCGCCATGGCGTTGGCGATCTTCTGCAAAAGATCCTGAGAGAGAAGGCTGCGGCCGCTGAGGCCGCTCGATGTCTCATCGAGGATCCTGCCGTATTTCTCGATGTGGCTGCGCTCGCTCCTCAACAGCGAAGCGACTTCCTCGAGCTCCCTGGCAATGACGTCTCTGGCATGCTCGACAATGCTGGGGCCATGATTGTGGGCAAAGAAAGTGCGTCCGATCTGATCCAGTTCATCCTGTGTCGGCCGGCTGCTCAGCGAAACGACGGCGAGGCTGAGTTCGCGATTGGTGCCGCTCAGGGCCTCGTAGAAGATCTCGTAGTTGCGCGGCAGGCCGAGCACGCCCAGCTGGCGCATCGTGGCAACAGCGGTGGCTGCGATGTCGGTGCTTCGTTCGGTCGGGAGAACTGCCGGCTGCATTTTTGATTCTTCCCCTCGGATCCCGGCGCAGAATTCGCGGGTTCCCTGTGTCGCCGACCTGGGGAATGCGACAGGCACTTCAGAACAACTTACGAAGGATGCGTCCCCACCCACGACCTTCGCTTGCCGTGACCATAAATGCGCTGGCGCTAAAGTTTCCTTAATTTGTAAAAAAACGGACACGTCTTTCTCTACCTGCGGCTGTAGAAGCTTCAATTCGGGCATAACAATCCATACCGACGCCAGTTTGGTGGCTTTGAATCGGAAATTCGCGCATTGCGCTCTTAAAAATGGAACTGAATTTCGGATTTGCCGCGCCAATACATGTCGCATTTGCTTGCGTGTGGGCGCCGCAAAGCTGGAATCCTGATGGCGATGCTGATGCCAGTCAGAGTTTTCTTCAAGGAGGGGTCGACGTGAGTGATAGTCACCGGGGATCGTGTCTGTGCGGAGCGGTTCGCTTCAAAACGCACGGAGCGCTGCGCGGCGTCGTCTATTGTCATTGCTCGCAATGCCGCAAGCAGAGCGGACATTTCTATGCCGCGACCAATGTTGCCAACGCCGACATCGTGATCGAAGGCACGGAAAGCATCACCTGGTACGAAGCGTCAGCCTTCGCCAGGCGCGGGTTTTGCAAGACATGCGGGTCGGTCCTGTTCTGGAAGCCGCGAGACCAGGACTACATTTCAGTCATGGCGGGATCGTTCGACAGGCCGACAAGTCTCGAGGGAGAATGCCATATCTTTGTCGGTGACAAGGGCGACTATTATTCGATCGGCGACGGGCTGCCGCAGTTTGAAAAGTCGACGCCGTCCATCCCGGTCGCGGAATGAATCTTGGACAAGTCACCTTATTCCATTGATCTGGCCAGCCATTGCATTATCCCGTGCCGGTGATTCGGAAAGGGGTTTGGCATGCAGCGGCTGATCGACGCTTATTTCAATTCGGTGCGGGCGTTTCGCAAGCTGGCCGTCAGCGAAAAGGCTTTCCAGCAGGAGCTGATGCTGCTGGCGCTGGCCTTGCCGCTCGGCTGGTTCGTTTCGATTTCGTGGCGCGGCTATGCCTTGCTGATCGGCGCGGTGCTGCTCTTGATCATGGTCGAAGTGCTGAACACCGGCATCGAGGCGGCGTGCGACGCGTTCAGCCGCGAGTTCAATGTCGACATCCAGTTGGCCAAGGACTGCGGTTCGCTGGCGGTGCTGATTTCGGTGCTCATCGTCGCCGGTGTCTGGGGCATCGCCATCATCGAGCGGATCACCGGTCTACCGATCTAGCATGCTAGCTCCTATATGACGGTAACTAAAGGAAACCGTCATGTCTGAAGTCGCTAACTTCCTATTGCTCGAACGCAAGGGCCTGCCGGACGACCTTCGCTGGCTGGTCGAAAAATATCCGCGCGAAAACTGGCAGGGGCACGCCAACATCCACGGCATCGCCAATATGTGGCTGCAGCGGCACGACATGTTCCGCGAACTTGGCGGCATGCTGACCAAGGGCATTGGCGACTACCGCGAGGGCAAGCTGACAGCGCCCGACTTCGCGCGCTGGTTCGCGCCTCGCCTCAATCATTTTCTCGGCAATCTCGACGGTCACCACAATGTCGAGGACTACCAATATTTCCCGGTCTTCGCCAAGGCCGAGCCCCGTTTGAAGCGCGGCTTCGAGATCCTCGATGCCGACCACCACATCATCCATGAAGGGCTGGAGCGCAATGCCGAGGCTGCCAATGCCTTCATCAAGACGCTTCAGGAGAGCGAGGACAGACAGCGCTTCGCCGCCGACGCCTATGCCGACGAAAACAGCCGGCTGATCGCCATGCTGACCCGGCATCTTGCCGACGAGGAAGACCTGATCATCCCGCTGATCCTCGATCGGGGTGATGTGGCGCTCGGCGTGGACTAGGACGTCCCTGGACGGCCAGCCTAGATCAACTCTCTTTGGCGCGCTCCTTCTTGGCGGTGTGACGCGCGACGAACCAGGCAAAGATCGCCACGGTCAGGCCGATGCCTAGCCCGACGAGCAATCGCTCGTGACGCATCAAAGCCTGGCCGACGAAGTGTTCTGCGCCCAGTCCAAAGACATAACCGATCGTGCCGAACAGCACCGCCCAGATCGCCGATGAGATGGCGTTGAGGACGACGAAGCGCGGCGCAGGGATATTGGAAAGTCCGGCCGCGATGCCGCCGACCAAGCGCATGCCGTAGACGTAGCGGTTCGACAGCACGAAAATGTTGGGGTGGGTATTGAGCAGACGGTAGGCGCGGCGAAAGCCGGGCCGCGTGCGCAACCTGACGACATAGCGATGGTCGGCAAAGCTTCGTCCAAGGATGAAGAAGAAAGTGTCGCCGATGAAGGCGCCGAGGCCAGCCGCAAGGAAGGCGTGCCACAAGACGAAGACCTGCTGGTGGGCGAAGAAGCCGCCGAGGATTGCGGCACTTTCGCCCTCCGCGAGGCAGCCGATGAAGACGGCAAGCAGTCCATACTGTTCGATGAAATGATGGATGGCCTGCGTCATGAGGGTTGGGTCTGGGGGGTGAGCCGTTCGTCAATCCGCTTCAGTTGTTCGGCTATCTGCGCGATCTCGTCGCGCATGCCGATGATCTGGCTGTGGCGCAGCTCGTCCAGCTTTTCATGCAGCGCCATGATCTCGATCTCGGCTTTGAGGTTGACCTCGTAGTCGTGGGCAGCGTCGATGCGGTCGCGCGCCGCCTGGCGGTTCTGCGACATCATGATCACCGGCGCCTGCAGGGCGGCGATCATCGAGAGGACGAGGTTGAGGAAGATGAAGGGGTAGGGGTCGAACGAATCTTGCCCCAGCAGCCACCAGTTGGCGCCGATCCAGAGGATCAGGAAGGCGATGAAGGACAGGATGAACGTCCACGAACCGCCGACGCGCGCAATGGCATCGGCGATACGGTCGCCCGCGCCCTGAAGGCCGGCAAGACTGTCGTTGATGTCCTGCGATATGGGCTTGCGGTCGACGGTGCTCTGCAGCACCCGCCTCTCAAGCTCGCTCAAATTCTCCGGGTTTCGCCTCAGCCAGCGATTGGCCAGTTCGGGCACGGTCTTGTTCATGGATGTCTCCATACAAAGCATCGGCTTGGCAGCCTGGTTTCCATATAGGAAGATGCCGGTTCGTCAAAAGCACGACGTGAGGATGCAAGCAGAATGCCCGATTTCAAGAAAATCCGCGCACGCGCTGCAAAACGCAAAGGCGGCGAGGAGGAACTGACGTCACTGCTGGGTCCGGTGCCCGACAATGCCGCCGTGGCTGACATTGCGGACAATCGCATTCTGTCTGTTATGGCCGAGCGCGTCTTTGCCGCCGGTTTCGTCTGGCGCGTCATCGAACAGAAATGGCCAGGCTTCGAAGAGGCATTCCTGCGTTTCGAGCCGAAGCGGCTGTTGTTCCAGCCCGATGATTTCTGGCACGATCTGGCTTCCGATCAGCGCATCGTGCGCAATCCGCAGAAGATCAAATCCGTTCGCGACAATGCTGCCTTCGTCGAGCGCGTGTCGAAGGAGCATGGCGGCTTCGGCGAATTCCTCGCCAACTGGCCGGCTGATGATCAGGTCGGGCTGATGGCTTACCTCGGCAAGCATGGCAGCCGGCTCGGCGGCAACACCGGCCAGTATTTTCTGCGCTGGCTGGGCTGGGATGCCTTTGTCATATCGGGCGATATGTCCGCGGCTCTGCGCGACGCCGGCCTCGACATCGCCGAAAGCCCGACCTCGAAGAAGGACCTGGACAAGATCCAGAGGCAAATCAATCAATGGGCGGCGGAGACGCGTCTGCCGCGCCGGCATATTTCACGCATCCTGGCGATGTCGATCGGCGAGAACCATTCGCCGCAAGCGTTGCGCGAATATATGGGCGACGACTGATACAAGGCTGTCTGGCCACGAATGACATTAGTCATTCGGTCGGGGCACGATTGACGTACGTCAATCGTCCGAAGTGGTCCAAACGAACGCCATTGCCCGGCGAAATTTGCCGCGCTAAGTCAGCAGACATGACCAAGAAACTCGACATCCTGCGCATCGCCGTTGCCCAGCTCAATCCGACTGTTGGCGACATTGCTGGCAACCTCGCCAAGGCCCGCGAGGCGAGGGCGGATGCCGCCCGCCAGGGCGCCGATCTCGTGCTCTACACCGAGCTTTTCCTCGCCGGCTATCCGCCGGAGGATCTGGTGCTGAAGCCGGCCTTCCTGAAAGCCTGCGAAAAGGCGGCCGAAGACTTCGCCAGAGATACCGCCGATGGCGGGCCGGGCGTCATCATCGGCACGCCGCTGAAGCGCAAGAGCGGCACGCACAATTCGATCGTCTTCGCCGATGGCGGCAAGATCATTGCCGAGCGCTACAAGCTCGATTTGCCGAACTACGGCGAGTTCGACGAGAAGCGCGTCTTCCAGGCCGGACCGGAGATCCAGGGACCGGTCAATTTCCGCGGCGTACGCATCGGGATTCCGATCTGCGAGGACATCTGGGGCGACGTCGACATCTGCGAGACGCTGGCCGAAAGCGGGGCGGAAATCCTGCTGGTGCCGAACGGCTCGCCCTATTATCGCGCCAAGATCGAGGTCCGCCACCAGGTCGTCATCCGCCAGGTCATCGAATGCGGGCTGCCGATGATCTATGCCAACCAGCTTGGCGGTCAGGACGAGCTGATCTTTGACGGCGCCTCGTTTGCCATAGGGTCTGACAAGACACTTGCCTTCCAGATGAGCCAGTTCGAGGAAGCAGTCGACGTCACCACCTGGAAGCGTCAAGACGAAGGCTGGGTCTGCTCGGAAGGGCCGATGTCGAAAATCCCGGAACGGGAGGAAGCCGACTATCGCGCCTGCATGCTGGGCCTGCGCGACTACGTCAACAAGAACGGTTTCAAGAACGTCGTGCTTGGTCTCTCGGGCGGCATCGATTCGGCGATCTGCGCAGCGCTTGCCGTCGATGCGCTCGGCGAGGAACGGCTGCGCGCGGTGATGATGCCCTACCGCTATACCTCGAAGGACTCGCTGAAAGATGCCGAGGACTGCGCCCGTGCGCTCGGCTGCCGCTATGACATCGTGCCGATCTTCGAGCCGGTCGAGGGCTTCCTGCACGCACTGACGCAGATGTTCGAAGGCACCAAGGAAGGCATTACCGAGGAGAATCTGCAGAGCCGCGCGCGCGGCACCATCCTGATGGCGATCTCTAACAAGTTCGGCTCGATGGTCGTCACCACCGGCAACAAGAGCGAGATGTCGGTCGGCTATGCCACGCTCTATGGCGACATGAATGGCGGCTTCAATCCAATCAAGGACCTCTACAAGATGCAGGTCTACGCGCTGTCGCGCTGGCGCAACAGCCACGTGCCGCCGGGCGCACTTGGGCCCTCGGGCGAGGTGATCCCGAAGAACATCATCGACAAGGCGCCGTCGGCGGAATTGCGCGAGAACCAGACCGACCAGGATTCGCTGCCGCCCTATCCGGTGCTCGACGATATCCTTGAATGCCTGGTCGAAAACGAGATGGGTGTCGACGACATCGTCGCGCGCGGCCATGACCGGGCGACGGTGACGCGCATCGAGCATCTGCTCTACATCGCCGAATACAAGCGCCGGCAGGCAGCGCCCGGTGTGAAGATCACCAAAAAGAACTTCGGCCGCGACCGCCGCTATCCCATCACCAACCGGTTCAGGGATCGGCTAGACACTGTTTCCTGACCGAAAGTTCACGCCATGCCGCAGGCAAGGGTAGTCATGCCCGACTGTGAAATCAGCTTCGACCTGTCACGGATCGATTTCCGTGCGACATCCGACCTGCTGATGGCGAGCTATTGGGGCGCCGGGCGCAGCGACGAAGTCCATCACCGCGCCTTCACCAATTCGCTTTGCGTCGGCGCCTACATCGATGGCAAGCAGGTCGGCTTCGGGCGGGCGATCACTGACCGTACGGTGTTCGCCTATCTCGCCGACATCATCATCTGGCCCGAGCATCGCGGGCAGGGCATCGGCAGCCGGCTCGTCCAGGCCCTGATCGATCATCCTGAAGTCAGGACTGTTTTCCACTGGAGCCTGTCGACCAGCGACGCCCATGGTTTGTATGAAAAGCTTGGATTCAAGCCATCGACCGATGGCCGTTACATGCGGTTCGATCGCGATCCCAGATGAAGCGGCGCGCGGCGATGGTTTGCCGCATTGTTGCAAAATAATCGCAGTGGTTGGACCAGATACACTTTTGGCGTGAGTTGATCTTGGCGATGCATCGGGGCGTCTTTATAAGGACCTTTCCGCGATTCATTTGCGGGAGGTCCGAATGGCAGTATTTCAAATGGTAATGCGAGGCCGCGAAGCCTAGGTCTCATCCGGCGCTCCGCGAGGGTTTTGTCCTCGCAGTGATGCCGGATCGAGCACAGGCTTATGCCGATGCCGGTCGCCGCCCGATTACGGGCGAGACGCCAAATATGCCACTCCGCTTCTGGGCACTCATTAGCCCCTTGCGCGGCTTCTTCAATTTTCGACCTTTACTGGGATCGGGCTCGTTTGCGCCCGAATGACATCATGGCTCGTTTCAAGATCGATTTGCGCGCGAGCGCCTTTCGCAGCGTTCTTGGCTTCACGTTCACCCATTGGCGGCGCCAGCCGTGGCGGCTTTCGCTCATCATGGGCGGCTTCCTGCTGTCGACGCTGGCCGACGTTTTGACGCCGCTCTATTCCGGCCGGCTGGTCGACGCCGTCGCCAGCAGCGCCGGCGCCGACACGATTGCCTGGAATGCCGCGATGGCGGCGTTTTCGATGCTGATGGCCCTGGCATTGACCGGCGTCGTGCTGCGCAACCTTGCTTTCATGGGGATCGTCGAGTTGACGCTGAAGATGATGGCGGACATTGCCGCCGATGCTTTCCATCGCGTCCAGCGCTTTTCCACCGACTGGCATGCCAACAGCTTTGCCGGCTCGACCGTGCGCAAGGTGACGCGCGGCATGTGGGCGCTGGACCTGCTCAACGACACCATCCTCATCGCGCTGCTGCCGTCCGTGGTCATGCTGGTCGGCTCGACCCTGCTGCTGGGCTGGTTCTGGCCGCTGATGGGCGCGGTCGTTGCCGCCGGTTCGGTGCTGTTCATCATGGTGACGGCGATGCTGTCGCTTGGCTATGTCGCACCGGCGGCAAGGCTCGCCAACACCTGGGACACGCGCCTCGGCGGCTCGCTGGCCGACGCGGTCAGCTGCAACGCTGTGGTCAAGGGCTTTGGCGCCGAGGAGCGCGAGGAACGCCGCCTGGCCAAGGTCGTCGCCAAATGGCGTGCGCGCACGCGGCGCACCTGGGTGCGCGGCACCATCAACGGCACCACGCAAGGGGCGCTGCTGCTGGTCATGCGCGCGGCGGTGATTGGCCTGGCGCTGATGCTATGGTCGTGGGGGCAGGCGAGCGCCGGCGACGTCGCCTTCGTGCTGACCTCGTTCTTCGTGCTGCAAGGCTATCTCAGGGATATCGGCACGCATATCCGCAATCTGCAGCGCTCGATCAACGACATGGAGGAACTGGTCGATTTCCAGTCCGAACCGCTCGGCATCGAGGACCGGCCCGGCGCCAAGCCGATCCGGATCACCGAAGGACGGATCAGCTTCGACAACGTCACCTTTCACTACGGCAATCACCGATCGGCGCTCTATCGCAACTTTTCGGTCGATATCGCGCCGGGTGAACGTGTCGGGCTGGTCGGCCATTCGGGTTCGGGCAAGACGACTTTCGTCAAGCTCATCCAGCGGCTCTATGACGTGAATGCGGGGAAGATCCTGGTCGATGGCCAGGACATATCGCAGGTGGCGCAAGCGTCGCTGCGCGGGCAGATCGCCATCGTCCAGCAGGAGCCGATCCTGTTCCACCGGTCGCTGGCCGAGAACATCGCCTATAGCAGGCCGAGTGCCACGCAGGAGGAGATCGAGCATGCCGCAAAGCTGGCGAGCGCGCATGATTTCATCACCAACCTGCCGAAGGGCTACGGCACGCTGGTCGGCGAACGCGGCGTGAAACTGTCGGGCGGCGAGCGGCAGCGTGTGGCGATCGCGCGCGCGTTCCTTGCCGATGCGCGCATCCTGATCCTCGATGAGGCGACATCGAGCCTCGATTCGGAATCGGAGGTGCTGATCCAGCAGGCGATGGAGCGGCTGATGGTCGGCCGCACGACGCTGGTCATCGCGCACCGGCTATCGACGGTGCGGGCGCTCGACAGGCTGCTGGTCTTCGATCGCGGCAAGATCGTCGAGGAAGGCTCGCATGACGAACTCATCCGGCTGAAGGGCGGTATCTACCGCCGCCTGTTCGAGCGTCAGGCGCTGGAGCTGACCAAGGGACTTGTCAGCTGACCTGAGGTGGCCTCCGGCTTCGGCGGCCGGAGGCCACCTTCTATCAAGCGTTGTCAGCAGTGCGGGGTGGCGCAGGGCGGAGCCGAACCTGTTGCGAGTACATCGGCAGACCTGAGACGTCCGAAGTCCCTGTCGCTCAGCGTATGCAGGCCGAGCCCATCTGCCAGTGAAGTCCTTTTCCAGACCTTGAGTTTTTGAGACGCCTGTTCATCATACCGATCGAGATATGTTGTTTCTACCTTTGGTTGATATATATATTAATAAAGCAACCCAGGGACGCTCTTCGCGATGCATGTTGTTTCCGCAAATGCCGGTCCGGGAAAGGTGGTTGCGCCGTCGGTGCTGGAATCGCATGGCTCTGTTCGGCCGCTCGCTGCCGAAGATCTCGAGAGCGTCGCCGCACTCTTCCTGACCAAGTTTCGCCGGCGGCGGCGTCATCTCCTCGATCGCGCGATCGCGGAGACGGCCGACTATATGAGAGAGATCTATCTTGACCCTGCCGGCCAGTCCGGTGCGAGCAACGCTCTTGTCCAGGTCAACCGGCAAGGTCGTCTGGGTGGGTTCCTCGGCGTCCTGAAAGCCCGCTACGAGCTCAACGGAGCGGCATTGAATGCGGCGATCATCGGTCCGCTCATGGCCGACGCCGGCACCGATGACGGCTCGGCCGGGCCGCAATTGCTGCGTGCCTTGCACCAAGGCGAATTCGATCTGCAGCTGACCGATTCGGCCAACAGGACATCTTTGGCCTTCGCGCGCCCGATGAAGTACCAGCTCCTGCCGGTGCATTGTCTGGGATGGACCTGTATTTTCCGACCAGCCGCGATGGCCGCCGCTGCACTGCACCGCAAATGGCCTGGCCTGCCTCGCTTGGCGCTCGATCCCTGCGCGAGAGCATTCGATGCTCTTGCGAAAAGAAGGTTCGAGCTCCCCGTCCAGGCTTCATCGTCGCAACGGGTCCACAGTGAGCCGATCACTTCCGCGCAATTTGCCGAGCGGCTGCCGACCCTGCTGTCCGATTACTCTCTTCGGCCGAGCTGGAAGGATGGCGAGCTGCCACGGCTGCTCGCGCTGGCGGCCGAGAAGCGGGCCGACGGCCCACTTCATTTCGGCGGAACTTACGACGAAACGGGCAAAATGCTCGGTTGTTATGCCTTCTACGGTCAAGCCGGCGACATCGCGAGCCTGTTGCAAATCCAGGCGTCCGGATCTCACTGGCGCGCGACGCTGGATGGCCTTATCGCGGCCGCGTGGGATATGGGCTGCGTGGGCATCACCGGGCAGCCGCAGAGCAGATTCATGCCTCAACTCTTCGGCTACAAGAATCTCTTCTTCCGCTATGCCGGAGGAACGATGGTCCGCTCGCGAATCGCTGAGGTCACGGAAGCGGTCCGCGCCGGTGACATCTTTATCGGTGGGGTGATGGGTGACCGCTGGACCCGCCTCAGTTCCGATGACTTCGGCCGCTGATCGCCTTAACGACCTGTTCGCCGGCTCCGCCGGCTGGCTGCACTCGGTCATGGCGGGCGCCGCCAGACTGGCCGCCGCCTAAAGCGCGTCGCGTTTGAACGGATTCAGGCGACGCGCTTTAGGTCTTTGTTTCTTATGCATGTCGTTTTCCCAAAACCGAGATCACGTTTGGACGACATGCATTAAGCGCCGCCTGAGGCGCACGCCGCCCGGTCTTTTCATTCCAGCCGCCATGTTCTATGTCTGCCGGACAGCGCGGGGGCGCGTCTTGTCAATCACAAAAGCATCCGGTACGCCCCGCTCATGACAGTTACCGTTCGTTTCGCCCCTTCGCCGACCGGCCGCATCCATATCGGCAATGCGCGCACGGCTCTGTTCAACTGGCTGTTTGCCATGAACAACAAGGGCCGCTTCATCCAGCGCTTCGACGACACCGACATTGCGCGCTCGAAGCAGGAATTTTCCGATGCCATCCTCTATGATCTGCATTGGCTGGGTATTTTTCCCGATGCCACCGAGTACCAGTCGCGACGTTTCGAGGTCTATGACGCGGCGGTCGAGAGGCTGAAGGCGGCAGGCGTTCTCTATGCCTGCTATGAAACGCCGGAGGAGCTGGATCTCAGGCGCAAGGTGCGCCGCACGCGCGGCCTGCCACCGGTCTATGGCCGTGAGGCGCTGGCCCTGACGCATGAGCAGATCGCCGAATACCAGGCCGATGGCCGCCGGCCGCACTGGCGTTTTCTCCTCCCCAATTTCTCAGGCGATCCGCAACAGCCGGAGCGCACCGAAATCCACTGGAACGACCTGGTGCGCGGCGAGGAGACGGTCGACCTGGCCTCACTGTCCGATCCAGTGCTGGTGCGCGAGGACGGCACCTATCTCTACACGCTTCCCTCCGTGGTCGACGATATCGAGATGGGCGTCAGCCATGTCATCCGCGGCGACGACCATGTCACCAACACCGGCGTGCAGATCGCCCTGTTCCAGGCGTTGGCTGCCGAGCCGCCTGTGTTCGGCCACCACAATCTCCTGACCACCGCATCGGGCGAGGGACTGTCGAAGCGCACCGGTGCGCTCTCCATCGAAAGCCTGCGCGAGGACGGCATCGAGCCTATGGCGGTGGCCTCGCTGGCCGTGCTGGTCGGCACCTCGGAGAATGTCGCGGCGGTGCCGACGATGGGCGAACTCGCCGAACGCTTCGATCCAGCGGCAACATCGAAATCGGCGGCCAAGTTCGATCCGGATGACCTGTTCGTGCTCAACCGGACATTGCTGCATCATATGCCATTCGCCGAGGCACAGGACCGGCTGATCGTGCTCGGCGTCTCGGGCGAGCAGGCCGAGCCGTTCTGGCTGGCGGTGCGCGGCAATCTCGACAGGCTGGCCGATGCGGTGAACTGGTGGCGCATCCTGCGCGAGGGGCCTCAGGAGATGCCGGAATTTTCCGATGAAGACCGCGATTTCCTCGGACAGGCGTTCGATCTGCTGCCGGAGGACCCCTGGACCGCGACGATCTGGAAAGACTGGACGGGCAAGATCAGGGAAGCGACGGGCCGCAAGGGCAAGGCGTTGTTCATGCCGCTCAGAACAGCCCTTACCGGACTGCCTTCGGGGCCGGAGCTTGCAGATCTATTGCCGCTGATGGGTCGGGAAGGAACGTTGGCCCGACGACCCTGACCTTGCGCTGTTCCGGCGGCAGCGCGGACACCGGCGACGTCACCGGCTTGGCGGAAAGCCGCTTGATCGCCTCGCGATCGAGCCCGCCTTCCAGATTGGCCAGGGTTTCCGGATCTGCACCTGGATCCGGCTTGGACACCGGGACCGGGATGAACGGTGCAGCGTCCGTTTCGGGCTGCGACTGTTCCTGATACGGCGGATTGCCGGCGATGATCTGGAAGCCCTGCGCGGCGGCGTTGCAGCCGCAGGCCGGCGGCCGCGGCATGTTGGACTGCTTGTAGAGATAGGCAGTCGGCAATTCGCTGTAGGGCCGGCCGGTGACGGACGACGTCATCGAAGCCGAATCGTCGTCCATGCCGCGCGAGTAGAAGACCTGCATCTCGGTGCCGGGGCAGCTCGATTCGCAATTCTTCTGGTCGCGTTCGAAGTCGCTGGTCGAGGCCGAGTTCGACATCGGGAAGAAGTAGCCGTCGCAGGTGCGCACACAGGAGGTGTGGAATTCACCGCCGACGCTCGGAAGGTCCGGTACGCCGGGCCGGTTGAGCACCCGGCGGACGCTGCGCTCTTCGTCGGGATCGTCAGGCTGGTCAAGTGTATCTGGCGTATCGAGCTGCTGGCTGTTGCCGCCGAAAAGCTGGTCGAACAGGTTTGTGCTGCCGCCTTCGCGGTTCGCTTCCTGCAGGGGTGCGCGCCGCGGCGCAACGGTGTCGTCGCGGCAGCCATTGGCGTCAAGCGCCGCCAGGATGCGTCCCCGGTCACGGCGCGAGCCGCCGCCGGCAAGCCGCTCGCGTTTGCCTTGCAGCGCATCGAGGTTGGCATTCATGCGATCGATGGTGGCGTTGAGCCCGGCGCATTGATTGAGGTTGCGGCCAAACAGCGAAAAGCCGCACCCTGCCTGGCTCGCTTGGCTGCGGGCCTTCGAAATCTGCTCATGCTGCCTGGCGATGGCGGCGTCATATTTCCGGATCATAGCCGGACCACCGTCGCCGCCGCGTGAGGCCGCGGCAAGATCGGCTTCCAACTGGCGACAGACCCGCGAAGCGGCCCGTGGCTCGGCTACCCCCCAGGTTGCGGACAACAGGAGGCCAAGCAGCACGGCAGCATGCGCCTGCTTCCACCCTCCGCTTGCCATCCGCCCAAACTCCGCCTGCCCAAATCCCGCCCGTTGGCCTGCAAGGCTACCGTGTTCGCGGTTAACTGCAGTTTACCGCGAAATCCGTGTTCAGCCCAGATTGACGACCGCCTGCGCCTTGTGGGCGGCCTCGACCACGGCAAGCGCCGTCATGTTGACCACGCCGCGCGAGGTGACCGACGGCGTCAGTATGTGCGCCGGCATGTCGGTGCCGAGCAGGATCGGCCCGACATGCAGCGCATCCATCATGGTCCTGAGCGCGGTCAACGTGATGTTGGCCGAATCGAGGTTGGGGAACACCAGCAAATTGGCTTCGCCTTTCAGCCGCGAATGCGGGTAAACGCGCTGGCGCAGATGCTCGGACAAGGCAGTGTCCGCGTGCATCTCGCCGTCGCACTCCAGGTCAGGCGCGATGCGCGCCAGGATCGCCGCCGCTTGCCGCATCTTGAGCGCACTCGGCGAATCGCGCGAGCCGAAATCCGAGTGCGACAGGAGCGCCGCCTTCGGCTCGATGCCGAAGCGCTGGATTTCTTCTGCCGCAAGCACCGTCATCTCGGCGATCTCCTCGGCTGTCGGGTCGACGGAGACGTGCGTGTCGGTTAGGAAGATGATGCCGCGCTGCGAGATCAGCATGGAAAGCGTCGACAGGTCGTGGTCCTTGACGCCGGCTCGCGGGCCGATGATCAAGGTGACGTTGCGCAGATGCCGCTCGAAGCGGCCTTCGAGGCCGCAGACCATGGCATCGGCATCGCCGCGCTTCAGCGCTAGTGCTGCGATCACCGTGTTGTCGGTACGCACCATGGTGCGCGCGGCCTCCGTCGTCACGCCGCGCCGGCCGGCGAGTTCGATCAGCAGGTCGACATAGTGACGGTAGCGCGGATCGTCTTCGGGATTAATCAGGCCGAAATCGACGCCGGGCTTGATGCGCAGCCCATAGCGCTTCAGGCGCACCTCGATGACGTGCGGGCGGCCGATCAGGATCGGCTCGGCGATGCCTTCCTCAAGCACCACCTGTGCGGCGCGCAGCACGCGCTCGTCCTCGCCGTCGGCATAGATGACGCGCTTGGCGGTCGACGCCTTGGCGGATGAGAACACCGGCTTCATCACCAGGCCGGAGCGGAAGACGAAGCGGTTCAGCTTGTCGATATAGGCGGCGAAGTCGGTGATCGGCCTTGTCGCGACGCCGGTGTCGCAGGCAGCCTTGGCGACCGCAGGCGCGATGCGCAGGATCAGGCGCGGATCGAAGGGCGAGGGGATCAGGAACTCAGGCCCGAAGATCGGGGTCTCGCCGGAATAGGCGCGTGCAGCGACGTCCGAAGGCTCCTCCCGTGCCAGCGCTGCGATTGCCCGCACCGCCGCCATCTTCATCTCCTCATTGATGGCGCTGGCACCACAATCGAGCGCGCCGCGAAAGATGTAAGGAAAGCACAGTACGTTGTTGACCTGATTGGGGAAATCGGAACGGCCGGTGCAGATCATCGCATCGGGACGCGCCGCACGCGCTATTTCCGGCATGATCTCCGGATTGGGATTGGCCAGCGCCAGGATCAGCGGTTTTGGCGCCATGTGCTGGAGCAGTTCCGGCTTCAGCACGCCTGCCGCCGACAGGCCGAGGAAGACGTCGGCGCCTGCGATGACGTCGGCCAGCGTGCGCGCCTCGGTGTCCTTCACATAAGGGTCTTTCCAGCGATCCATCTCGTCGACGCGGCCTTTGTAGGCGACGCCGAAGCGGTCGGTGACCCAGATGTTTTCCACCCGCGCGCCGAGCGAGACCAGCAGGTTGAGGCAGGCAAGGGCCGCTGCGCCGGCACCGGAGGTGACGATCTTGATGCCAGATATGGTCTTGCCGGCGAATTCCAGCCCGTTGAGCACGGCGGCGGCGACGATGATGGCGGTGCCGTGCTGGTCGTCGTGGAACACCGGTATGCCCATGCGGGCCTTCAACTGCTCCTCGACCTCGAAGCACTCCGGCGCCTTGATGTCCTCGAGGTTGATGCCGCCGAAGGTCGGTTCCAGCGCCGAGATCGTCTCGACCATGCGTTCTATACCGGGCGCGTCGATCTCGATGTCGAAGACGTCGATGCCGGCGAACTTCTTGAACAGGACAGCCTTGCCTTCCATGACCGGCTTGGAGGCTAGCGGGCCGATATTGCCGAGGCCGAGCACGGCCGATCCGTTGGTGACGACACCGACCAGATTGGCGCGCGCGGTGTAGTCGGCGGCGGTCGCCGGATCGTCGCGGATTTCCAGGCAAGGGGCGGCGACACCAGGCGAATAGGCGAGCGCAAGGTCGCGCTGATTACCGAGCGGCTTGGTCGCCTGGATCTCGAGCTTTCCCGGCCTTGGATACTTGTGGAAGTAGAGGGCGGCTTCATCGAGGTCCGAACGTGCCGTCTTTTTGCTCTCGCCTTCCATGCGGCCGCTCCCTCGAAATCTGCCTGGAGATTCCCTTTTAGCATGCAGCCGAGGTTTTTCGCGACGCTAATTGACGCGCCGGCAGCAATACCCAGCGGCGCGTAGAAAGTCGTGAACGATCAAATGCTTATGCCGATTTTCTGACGGATGGTTCCTGCAGTTTCACGGACAAGTTGATCAAAAGGCGCTGACGTAGAGACCGCCATCGACCGGTATGTTCTGCCCGGTCAGATAGCCGGCATGGACAGAGCACAGGAAGGCACAGATCTGGCCGAATTCCTCCGGCGTGCCGAGCCGCTTGGCCGGAACATCGGCGCTGATGCGAGTCTTGCGCGCGGCGGCGGCCGCGGGGTCCTCGACGGTGCCGGCCTCGTGCGGCCCGCGCAGTCGGTCGGTGTCGAGCTTGCCTGGCAAAAGACTGTTGATGGTCACGTTGCGGTCGATCACCGTTCTGGCCACGCCGGCAAGGAACGAGGTCAGGCCGGCGCGCGCGCCGGACGACAGGTCGAGGCCGGGAATGGGCACATAGACCGACAGCGAGGTGATGTTGACGATACGGCCGAAGCCGCGCGCCGCCATGCCGTCGAGGACAGCCTGGACCAGCTCGATCGGGGTCACCATGTTCTGGGTGACGCCTTCGAGGATCTTTTCGCGATCGAGCGTGCGGAAGTCGCGAAGCGGCGGTCCGCCATTGTTGTTGACGAGGATGTCCGGTTCGGGACAGGCGGCGAGCAGCGCTTTCTGCACTTCGGGCTTCGAAACGTCGCCAACGACTTCCGTCACCGTGACGCCGTAGCGCTCGCGCAGCTCAGCCGCGGTTTTCGCCACCAGTTCGGCGTTGCGGCCATTGACGACGATGTCGCAGCCGGCCTCCGCCAGCGCCATGGCACAACCCCGCCCAAGTCCCTTGCTTGAAGCGCAGACGATGGCCTTCTTCCCGCTGATACCGAGATCCATGATGATTTTCTCCTGTGAGCCGGCGGCAAGCTAGTCCTTCGGCTGGACCAATCGCAACCGTCATACGGTTGTTGCATGAATCGGGGCATAGGCACGCGAAAGCAACGGTGAAATCGCGATGTCCGGCCAAGAGCCCCGCACGTTCCGCAGCATGTTCATCTCCGACGTCCATTTGGGCTCGAAGGCGGCCAAGGCCGAATTCCTGATCGATTTCCTTAGGTATCACGACGCCGATATCATCTATCTGGTCGGTGACATCGTCGATGGCTGGCGGTTGCGGCGGAGTTGGCACTGGCCGCAAAGCCACAATGACGTCGTGCAGAAATTGCTGCGCAAGGCGCGCAAGGGCGCCAATATCACTTACATCGCCGGCAATCATGACGAATTCGCCCGCCAGTTCCAGGGCGTGCATTTCGGTGGCATTGTCGTCGCCGACCGCGCCATCCACGAGACCGCCGACGGCAAGCGGCTGCTCGTCATCCATGGTGACCAGTTCGACACTGTCGTCCACAATGCGCGCTGGCTCGCCTATCTCGGCGACCACGCCTATGACGCGGCCATGCTGGTCAACCGTGTGGTGACGCGGCTGCGCCAGCTGCTTGGCCTGCCTTACTGGTCGTTCTCTTCCTGGGCCAAGGTCAACGTCAAGAAGGCGGTAAACTTCATCGGCTCGTTCCAAACCATGCTCGCGGACGAGGCGCGCCGCTCGCATGTCGACGGCGTCATCTGCGGCCACATCCATCATGCCGTCATCGAGAATTTTGGCGATGTCCAGTACATCAACACCGGCGACTGGGTGGAAAGCTGCACGGCTGTGGTCGAGCACTTTGACGGTCGGATGGAAATCCTGACCTGGGCGCAGGTGCTGCCCGAAGCGCCGGACGAGCCCTTTATCCCGCTGCTCGTCGAAGACCGGGTAGGGCAGGCGGCTTGACGCGAAACTCGTCGCGGGTTTCGAGATCAATCGATTAGTCCAGCCGGTTTCGCCCGGTTTTCGCCCATGTTAAGGGATCGATACGCGCTGCCGCTGGCCGAGTGCAGCGCGATTGGATCGATTCATGTCCCTGCCGCCACTTTCGCCCGAACAACTCGTCAAGCCGCGCCATTTCGAACTGCGCATGAGCCTGATTTTCGCGACGCTGTTCGTGTCGCAAGGCACGCATTTGCCCTATTTTCCGCTCTGGCTGCAGGCGAAGGGCTTCGGCGCCGAACAGATCGCCGTGATCCTTGCCGCACCGATGTTCTTGCGCGTCGTGACGACGCCTATGCTAACGGCATTTGCCGACCGGGCGAAGGACCGCGCCGACGTCTATATCGCGCTGGTCGCGGCAACGATGGCCATTTCGGCCGGCTATTTTCTGCCAGCGACCTACGCGATCGTGCTGGCCGTATCTCTGCTTTTGACGATCGTCTGGACACCGCATTCGCCAATGGCCGATTCGCTGGCGTTGTCTGGGGTGCGCCGCTTCGGCTCGAATTACACCGCTATGCGCAAATGGGGCTCGATCTCCTATCTCTGCGCCAATGTTGTGGGCGGCTTCATCCTGGCGGCGGCTGGAGCCAAAGCCGTGCCGGTAATCATATTCGTGGCGCTTGCCGCAGCGCTTGTCGCAGCCCTGTTTGCGCCGCGAATGGGGCGGCCGCGCAAGGCTTCGCCGCTGTCGGCCGCAGAAATCCAGCACGCCGCGCCTAGCCTGTTCAATGCCTATTTCCTCTACTTCACCTTTGGCGTTGGCATCATTACCGCCAGCCACGCCTTCCTCTACGGCTTCGTCTCCATCTATTGGAAATCGATCGGCATCAGCGATTCCGTCGTCGGCCTGCTGTGGGCCTGGGGCGTCGTGTGCGAAGTCTGCATGTTTTTGTTTTTCAATCGCATTTTCGCCTCCGTGTCCGTCGTCAAAGTGATGGTGATCGCCGGCGTCGGTTCGATAGTGCGCTGGATCATCTTTCCACTGGTATGGCCGCTCGGTCTTGGCATTCCCGGCTTCTTCGCCGTGCAGTCGCTGCATTCGGTGTCTGTCGCAATGGTGCTGATCGGCCTGCAGAAAATGATCGCCGAGACTGTCTCCGAAGAGCGCACCGGTGCTGCGCAAGGCATCGCCTATTTCTTCAATGGCTTCTTCATGGCTGCTGTTACGCTTGCTTCCGGCCCGTTCTACGACCGTCTCGGCGTCGATGGGTTCCTTGTGATGATTCCGATCGCTATCGTCGGCCTTGTGCTGATCGGGCTTGCGGCGCGCTCAGCCCCACAGCGCCGTATCGGGCGGTGATACCAGCGACCCCTGATAGACAAGGCCGGGCACCCGGTCGCGGGCAAGCAGCAGCGGACCGTCGAGGTCGACGTAATCGGCGTCCTGTGCGAGCAGCACCGCCGGCGCCATCGCCAGCGATGTACCGACCATGCAGCCGACCATCACGCCGAAACCGAGTTCGCGGGCGCGATCGCGCAGCACAAGGGCGGCTGTCAGGCCGCCCGACTTGTCGAGCTTGATGTTGACGGCATCGTAGAGGCCGACGAGCGCTTCGAGGTTCTTTGCCTCGTGCACGCTTTCATCGGCGCAGATGGGCACCGGATGCGCAATGTGGCGCAGGATGCCGTCATGACCGGCCGGCAGCGGCTGCTCGATCAGCGTGATGCCTTGTTCGGCGGCAAAGGCGAGGTTCGCAACGATATTGTCGTCGCTCCAGCCCTCATTGGCGTCGAGGATGATGCGGCTGTCGGGCACCGCTTGCCTGACCGCGCGGATGCGGGCGATGTCGTTGTCGCCGCCGATCTTGACCTTGAGCAGCGGCCGCGCCGCATTGGCGCGGGCCTGCGCCGCCATCGCCTCCGGTTCGCCGAGCGACAGCGTGTAGGCCGTCTCAAGGGCCCGTAACGGAACCGCACCTATCGCATCCGCTACCGATGTTCCGCTGATCTTTGCCTCCAGGTCCCACAGGGCGCAGTCGATGGCGTTGCGGGCGGCTCCGGCCGGCATGGCATCGAGCAGGGCGGTTCGGCTGATGCCGCCGGCGATCCCGTCGCGCATGGCCTCGATCGCGTCGCGGACGCCGTCCATGGTCTCGCCATAGCGCTTGTAGGGAACGCATTCGCCACGGCCGGCGTGGCCGCCCTCGCTGATCGTGCAGGAGATCACGTCAGCCTCGGTCTTGGAACCGCGCGAAATGGTGAAGGTTCCGGCGATCGGAAAACGCTCGGCCTCAACCGAAATGACACGCGCCATATTTTTCTGCTCCGGCTATGCGAGAACGAGCGAGTCGGCAAATCGACAGCTTGGTTCCGTCAGGCTAAACAGGACGCCATGTTGACCATCGGCAAGCGCGACGCAAGCGGCACGACCGCGGGGGAGGCTGACCACGAACCGCGCGTGGCGATCGGCGAGGAGGATGGCGTTCTCGGCTGCGCTTTCTCCGGAATCTGGACGACACGGACTGTCGCGCTGATCGACGCCGACATGCGCAAGATCGAGAAACGAAGCGGTTTCAAGACCTTGGCGCTCGATCTTTCCAAGATCGAGAAGATGGACACCGCCGGCGCCTGGCTGATCGACCGGCTGGTCAGCGCCTTCGAGAAGAAGGGCGTCAAGATCCAGATGCAGGGCCAGAGCGAGATCGCTTCGATCCTGCTCGACGCGGTGAGCGAGGCCGTGCGGCGCGAACCCGAATCCGGCCCGACGCGGCCACCTAACATCGTCATTCGCGCGCTGGAGGCGGTTGGCCGGCGCGTCTACGAGATGCGCGACGATTTCCTCGCCTCGATGAACATCCTCGGCGCCACCATCCGCGGTGCACAGATGAAACTCGGGCGTGGTCATGCCGTCAACCCGGCGGCGATCTTCAACCAGATCGATCGCATGGGTGTCGGCGCCATTCCGGTGGTGGTGCTGATGTCGGCGATCGTCGGCGCCATCGTTGCCCAGCAGGGCGCCTACCAGCTCAGCTATTTCGGCGCCGATATCTTCGTCGTAGACCTCGTTGGCGTGCTGATCCTGCGCGAGCTTGGGGTGCTGATGACGGCGATCATGATCGCCGGCCGCTCCGGCAGCGCGATCACCGCCGAGATCGGTTCGATGAAGATGCGCGAGGAGGTCGACGCGCTGAAGGTCATCGGGCTCAACCCGATCGGCGTCCTGGTCTTTCCGCGGCTCGTTGCGCTGGTCATCGCCTTGCCGTGCCTGACCATCATTGCCAATTTCGCTGCACTCGGCGGCGGCATCCTGGCCGCGTGGCTCTATTCCGACATCCCGCCGGCTGCTTTCATCGACCGGCTGCGCGTTGCCATCGACCTCAGCACGATCTTTGCCGGCCTGATCAAGGCGCCATTCATGGCGATGATCATCGGCACGATCGCCTCGGTCGAAGGCATGAAGGTTGGCGGCAGCGCGGAATCGCTGGGCCAGCACGTCACCGCCTCGGTGGTGAAGTCGATCTTCGTCGTCATCATCCTCGACGGGCTTTTTGCCATTTTCTACGCAGCGATCGAGTTCTGAGATGAAGCTGCGAGGCAGGAGAAGGGCTGATACACTGGCGAACGATGCGGGCGAGGGCGACATCGTGCTTTCCGCGCACGACATCAGCGTGTCCTTCGCCGACAAGCTCATCCTGGACAAGCTGTCACTCGACATAAGGCGCGGCGAGATCCTTGGCTTTGTTGGCGCCTCGGGTGCCGGCAAGTCGGTTCTGCTGCGCACCATTCTCGGCCTGACGCGCAAGCAGTCGGGCACGATCAAGCTGTTCGGTGTCGATGTCGAGAAGGCGAGTGACATCGAGCGCCTGCGCATCGACATGCGGCTTGGCGTGTTGTTCCAGCACGGTGCCCTATTTTCGGCGCTGACAGTGCTGGAGAATGTCCAGGTGCCGATGCGCGAATACCTCGACCTGCCGCGAAAGCTGATGGACGAACTGGCATTGCTCAAGATCGAGTTGGTCGGGCTGCCGCCCGATGCGGCGCAGAAATTCCCGTCCGAACTGTCCGGCGGCATGATCAAGCGCGCCGCACTGGCGCGGGCGCTCGCGCTCGACCCCGACATCGTCTTCCTCGACGAGCCGACGTCGGGTCTGGATCCGATCAGCGCGGCGGAATTCGACGAACTGGTGGTCAAGCTGCGCGATACGATGGACCTGACCGTCTACATGGTGACGCATGATCTCGACACGCTTTTCACCGCTTGCGACCGGGTGGCCGTACTTGGCAACAAGAAAGTGCTCGTCGAAGGCACCATCGACGACATGCTGAAGAGCGAGGAACCGTGGGTAAAGTCCTATTTCCGCGGAAAACGCGCCCGGCAACTTGATCTTGCGGCGCGCGCATAGCCATAAGTGGGACAATGGAAACCAGAGCCAACTACGTCATTGTCGGCATTTTCACGCTGGCTGCGATCCTGGCGGCGTTCGCCTTCGTCTACTGGACGGCGGCGATCGGCGACAAGGGCGAGACGACGTTGCTGCGCGTGCGCATTCCGGGCTCGGCCTCCGGGCTCGGCCGCGGTAGTTTCGTGCTGTTCAATGGCGTCAAGGTTGGCGACGTCAAGCGTGTCTATATCGACGTCGACAATCCGACGGTTGCCATCGCCGACACCGAGATCGACCGCCTGACGCCGATCACCAAGTCGACGCAGGCCGATATCGGGCTTGCCGGCCTGACCGGGCAGGCCAACATCGAACTCAAGGGCGCCGATCCCAAGGAAGTAAAGCTCCTCGACCAGGCGGAAAAGGAAGGCAAGGTCGCCGAGATCGTCGCCAACCCGTCAGCGGTGACCAATTTGTTGCAAACGGCGCAGAACATTTTTACCCGCGCCGACAAGGTGCTGACGGAACTCGAAGGCTTCACCAAGGACGTTCGCGGGCCGCTGACGCAGACCGTGCAGAACGTGCAGACCTTCTCGGATGCGCTGGCCAAGAATTCGGACGGCATCGACAAGTTCCTGTCCGCCGCCAGCACGCTGGCGGATGAGCTGAAAGGCGTTTCCGGAAAGCTCGATGGCACGCTGAAGGCAGCCGAAGGCCTTCTCAATGCCGTCGACAAGGACAAGATCAAGAGCATTGTCGCCAATGTCGACACGGTGACTGGGAACCTCAAGGAGACTTCGAAACAGCTCGACGGCGTGATCAAGAATGTCGATACTGCGGTTGGGTCCGTCAACGATTTCGCCAAGCAGACGCAAGGCACGCTGGCCAAGGTCGACGGCGTGCTCGACGGCATCGATCCGGCGCAGGTGCGCACAGCGCTCGCCAACATCCAAAAGGCCAGTGAGAGCGCCGACAAGGCCGCCGCCGACATCGCGGAGGTGACCCACAAGTTCGCCAGCCGGGGCGACGACATCGACCAAACGATCAAGGACGCAAAGCAACTGGCTCAGCGGCTCAACGACGCCTCGGTGCGTGTCGATGGCATCCTCGCCCGGGTCGACCACTTGCTCGGTTCCGGGCAGGCGGATGGCGTGATGGCGGATGCCAGGGCGACGCTGAAGTCGTTCAAGCAGGTTGCCGACACGTTGAATGCCCGCCTTGGCGTCATCACCGACAATCTGGCGCGCTTCTCGGGCCAGGGGCTCTCGAATGTCGAGGCACTGGTGCAGGACAGTCGCCGTTCGATCAGCCGCATCGAGGAGGCGGTGACCGATCTCAGCCGCAATCCGCAGCGCATCCTTTCGGGTGGCGATGGCGAGGTTCGGCAGTTCGATGGCAGGGCGCGGCGTTGACTTCGGCGTCGGCGAGCCCCAAGAACATGAGCCGCGAAAGCGGGTCGATCTTACGATCCGGGGACAACGGGGATCGCGCGTGAAGTCTGTGTGGGTGAAAACGGGCGGCTTGTCATCGGCTGCGGCACTGCTTGCCCTGACGCTAGCCGGCTGCGCGGCGTTGGGCGGCAAGCCCGCGCCGCTCGATACGTTCGAGCTGTCGGCGCCTACGGTCGAGGCACATGGCCACAGCCGCCGCCAGATCCTGATCGCGCAGCCGTCGGCGCTCAAGGCGCTGGACAGCCAGAACATCGTCATCAAGCCGTCGGATCGCTCGATCCAGTATCTCAAGGGCGCGCAATGGGCCGACCGGCTGCCGCTGATCGTGCAGGCACGGCTCGCCGAGACGTTCCAGCGTTCGGGCAGCTTTGCCGGCGTCGGCAAGCCGGGCGAGGGCCTGGCGATTGACTATCAGGTGATCGTCGAGGTCCGATCCTTCGAGGTTCGTGTCGACGGCGGCGAGCATGCCGAAGTCGATCTGTTCGTCCGCATCCTCAACGACCGCAATGGCGAGGTGCGTGCCTCCAAGAGCTTCACCGCATCCGCACCGGTTTCGGGCAGCGGCAATCCTGCCTATGTCAGCGCACTCGACAATGCGTTCGGTGATGCCGCAAAGCAGATCGTGCGCTGGACGGATTCGGTCATCTGATTTCCGTAAAAGTTTGATCGCACAGCACTGTAAAAGTTTGATCGCACAGCACTTCTGACAGTGCTACTGCAAGGGACGCGGCGCCGCAGGCGCGCCAACAGCCAAATCGGTCGAAATGAAAAAGGCGGGAAATTTCCCGCCTTTCGTTTGTTGCCCTATCGGCTGATCAATGCAGACGGCCGCTGGCGTGGGCCAGCATGGTGTAGACCTTGCCGGTATCCGAGGTCAGGTAGGTCTGCGCCATGATGTTGTCGCGGTCATTGCGCGAGACATCCTTGAGCAGCTTCTCGAAATCGTCGCAGTAGCGGTCGACGGCGGCGCGGAAATCGGCCTCCGCCTGATACTTGCGACGGATCTCGTCGAACGTCTGCTGGCCCTTCAGCGTGTAGAGCCGCCTTGTGAACACGTCACGCTCGCCGCGCCGGTAGCGGTTCCACAACTCAATCGAAGCATCGTGGTCGATGGCTCGTGCGATATCGACGGAGAGCGAGTTCAGCGATTCCACGACATGCAGGGGCGAGCGCTGGGCAGGAGCCGCGCGCGGTGCTTCCGCAGGTGCCGACGGTGTTACCGACCTCAGGTCCTCGTCATTCGACGCCGCAGTGAGCAGATCGCGCACCCAGCCGCCCTGAGGCGTGCGGGCGTTGGTGTCTGGACGCTGGCGCGGTGCCGTCTCGGCCGGACGCTCAAGATCGAGCGTGCCGCGCAATGCAGGGCCGCCCAAGGGCGCCTGAGGCGTGCGCAGCTCCGGCTGCGGAGCCGGTGCGCGACGCGGCGGCTCGGCGGCGCGTGGGGCCGGCGCTTGCGGCGCGGGACGCAGATTGCGTGGCTCGGACCCATCGCCGCCGCGGCCGGACTTCGCAACGATGTCAGAAAGCTCCTTCAGGGCGTTGATCTGCTCGGAAACGGCGCGGCGGATGGCCGAGGTCGATTCCTTTGCCTCTTCCGGCATCTCGATGACGCCCTTCTTGAGCTCGGCGCGGGTCAGGTCGAGCTCGCTCTTGATCGAGCCCGCGGTGCGTCGCATCTCCTCGGTCGCATCGGCGAAGCGCTTGGTGGCCGAATCTACGACGTCGGTGATGGCGATGCGGATCTTGTCGGCCGACTCCATCGTCTTGCCTTCGGCGTTCTGCAGCGTCTGGCCGACGAGATTTTCGAACGAACGCATGACCCTTTCGAGATCTTCCGACTTCTTGACCAGGCCGACGGCGAGGTCTTCGAGCGACGACTGCCTTTCGAGCGTGTGCTCGAGGTTGCTCTGGGCAGAGCTCAACAGGTCCGAAGCGCTGGACAGCAGGCGGCTGTGCTCGTCGAACTTGGTGGCGATCGACGCGACCTCGCGCAAGGTGGACGACGACAGTTCCGTCAGCCTTGTGGTGTTCGAATCGACCAGACGTGCCGAGCTGGCAAAGGTCTGCGCAGCCTTCTCGGTGGTGGCGGCGAAGCTTTGCGTGCTGCCGCTCAGGCGCTCATCGACCTGGCCGAGATTGACCGCGGCCTGCTCGATCAGCTGACCGAGCTGCGAGCTGGACTTGGTCATGCGGCCGATGAGATCAGCGACGCTGTCGGACAGCGACGAGCGAGCGCCTTCGACCGCCGACAAGGTTTCGGCGGTGCGGCTGGCGAGAGCGTCGACAAGTGCGGCATTCTCGCTGCGCAGCTTCTCGGTGGCGCGTTCGGTGACCTCTTCCATGCTCTTTTGCAGTTCCGAACCGCCCTGGGCGAAGCGCTCGACCAAAGGCCGTGCGGTTTCGTCGAGGATCTTCGACATTTCGGCCGAACGTGCCGCGAGCATGGTGTTGAGTTCACGGGTGTTGGCGCCGATCGTCTTGGCGGCATCGTTGGTGCTCTGGCCGATATGCTGGCCAACCGCGGTGAAGGTCTCCGCGATGACATTGGCGCGCGAGACGAGTTGCGCCTCGGCATTCGACACCTGCTCGTTGAGCTTCTGGCCCATCGTCTCGGCCGTGAAGGCGAGGCGGTTCTCGACGCCTGAGATCTGCTCTTCGACACGGGCGGCGGCGGCTGCCGCGCTCGATGCGAGCCGCTCGTCGGCGCCGGCAAGCGCCTGCTCGATTTCGCGGGCATGCACGGCCATTTCCTGGCCGGTCCGCCTAGCACGTTCGGCGACCCTTTGCTCGGTATCGGCGAAGGCGCCGACGATGGTCTCGGCATGCTCGCCGATCGTGGTGGTGCTGTTGGCGATGCGCGACATCAGACGCTGATCCGCGTCGTCGAAGATGCGGCCGATTTCCGAGGCACGGCTCGACAGCGCTTCCGAACCTTCGGCGATGCGCGAGACCAAATGCTGGTCGGCGGCATCGAAGATGCGACCGAGGTCCGATGCACGCGCGGCAAGCGCTTCGGCCGATTCGCCGATGCGCATGCCGAGCCGCTGGTCGGCGCCTTCGAAGTTGCGCAGGATGTCGCCGGCGCGCGCGGCCAGCGACTGGGCCGTCTCGATGGCGCGGGCGACTAGCTTCTGGTCGGCGGCATCGAACGTGCCGGCAATCTCGCTTGCACGAGCTGCCAGATGGTCGGCGGTGTCCTGAGCCCGGGCGGTCAGCTGATCGGCGGTTTCCTGGGCGCGGGCGGCGAGCTTCTGGTCCGCCGCTTCGAAGGTGCCGGCGATCTGACTTGCGCGAGCAGCCAGCTGATCAGCGGTTTCATGGGCACGGGCCAGCAGCGAGCTGGACGTGTCGTCTGCGCGGGCAAGCAAGGCGTTCGACGTATCTTCCGCACGGGCGTGCAGTCGACGATCGGCGTCCTCGAAGGTGCGGGCGATGTCCTCGGCCCGCGCCAGCAAGGCGGCAGAGGTCTGCTCGGCGCGCTCGGCGATCTTGCGGTCGGCGTCACTGAACGCCGCACCGGCCTGCTCATGTAGCGTGCTGGTGACTTCCAGCACCTTTTCGCGCAGGGCGCCGGCGACAAACACGGCGCTCTTCTCGAGCACGGCGCGGACGTTGTCGACACCTGTCGAAAGCGCACGCTCCATGGTGCCGGCGCGTTCCTCGATGATGCCGGTCTGACGGCTGAAGGCCTGCTCGATCTTTTCGACATCCCCGGCGATTGCCGCGGAGATATCGGTGCTCCTGGCGGCGATCTGATCGATATGGCCCGACAGCGAGCGGTCGACGTCCCTGCGGGACTCGGCGAGCTTGCCGAGATCGTCTTCCAGCGCGCGGGTCAGCATATTGCGACCTTCGGACAGCTTGCCGACATGTCCGGCAATGACGTCGTCTATATCGCTGCGGCTTTCGGTCAGCTTCTGCAGGTCAGCTTCGAGGGCGCGTTTGAGAATGTCGCGGCCCTCGGCTAGTTTCTCCACCTGACCGGCGACCAAACCGTCGATGCTGGAGCGGCTTTCGGCCAACTTGGCCAGATCGGCTTCCAGCGCGCGCTTGAGAACGTCGCGGCCTTCGGCGAGTTTCTCGACCTGGCCGGCGACCAGGCCGTCGATGCTGGAGCGGCTTTCGGCCAGCTTGGCGAGATCGTCCTCGAGCGCCTTCGACAGGGTCGAACGTTCCTGGACAAGCCTTTCCGCGTGGCTGTTGACAAGGCCGCCGACGTTTTCGAGGTCGGCCTCAAGTGACCTCGACAGGGTCGAACGATCCTGTGCGAGCCGTTCGGAATGGCTGTTGATCAGACCGTTGACGTTTTCGAGGTCGGCCTCGAGCGCTTTCGACAGCGTTGAACGATCCTGGACGAGCCGTTCGGAATGGCTGTTGACCAAGCCGTTGACGCTTTCGAGATCAGCCTCGAGCGCCCGGGCGAACTGTGCCCGGTCATCGACCAGTTTCTGCGACTGGTCGGCAATGGTGCCCTTGATCGCGTTGAGGTCGGCTTCCAGAGCGCGCCGCAGGATATCTCGGCCCTCGGACAGCTTCTCGACCTGACCGGCGACCAGCCCGTCGATGCTGGAGCGGCTGTCGGCGAGCTTGGCGAGGTCATCCTCAAGGGCCTTGGACAGGGCGGAGCGATCCTGAACCAGCTTGTTCATGTGATCGGCGATGACGCTGTTCACGTTCTGCAGGTCGGTTTCCAAGACCCGCGAAAGCTGCCCGCGATCCTCGGCCAGCTTGTCCGACTGGCTTGATATAACGCCCTTGATCGTGTTCAGGTCGGATTCCAGCGCGCGCTTGAGAATGTCGCGGCCCTCGGCCAGTTTCTCGACCTGACCGGCGACCAGACCGTCGATGCTGGAACGGCTTTCGGCGAGCTTGGCAAGGTCGGCTTCAAGGGTCTGCGACAGCAGGCTGCGGTCCTCGGCCAGCCGTCCCGAATGGCCTTCGATCAGGCCGCGTATGCCGGACAGATCGTTGTCGAGCGAATGGGAAAGCTGCGTGCGGTCCTCCGCCAGTTTGGCGGAATGGGTTTCGATGAGGCTCTTGATGCCGATGATATCGTTTTCCAACGCCTTGGCGAGCACGGCGCGGCCCTCGGCGATCTTCTCGACCTGACCGGCGACCAGACCGTCGATGCCGGCGCGGCTGTCGGACAGTTTGCCGAGATCGGCTTCCAGGGCGCGCGACAGAATGTTGCGGCCCTCGGCGAGCTTTCCGACATGCCCGGCGACCATTTCATCAATGATCGTACGAGCTTGCACCAGTTTCCCGGAGTCTTCGTTCAGGGCCGTGGAGAGCCTGTTGCGGCCTTCTTCCAGCCTTTCGAGATGGCTGCCGAGCGATGCATCGATGGCAGCCCGCGATTCATTGACCTTGCGCAGGTCTTCTTCGAGGGCGCGCGAGATCAGGCTGCGGCCTTCGGCCAGCTTCTGCACCTGGTTGGTCACCGCCGCATCGATGCCGGCGCGGCCCTCGGCGAACTTCGCCAGATCGGCCTGCATGGCCTCAGCCATGCGCTCGCGGCTTTCGGACAGTTTTCTGCTGTGGTTCTCGACAGCTTCCTCGATGCCGACGCGGGCGTCGGCGAGCCGCTGGATGTCGCTGTCGAACGAACGCGATACGACGTGACGGGCGGCTTCCATGCGTCCGGCGAAGTCGCTGGCGCGGGCTTCGAGCATGGAGGAGGTCGAGGTGACGATGTCGGCCATGTCGGCGCCGATCTGGGTCTTGCCCTGATCGATCATCGCCGACAGCGTGTCCTTGCTCTCGGCAAAGGTGTGGGCGATTTCGCGGGCGCGCTCGACCAGCGTCTCGTTGATCTGGCGGGCGCGGGCCTCGAGTGCCGCATTGAGCTTCTGCGTTCCGGTGTCCAGCGCCTCGGCGCGGGTCTGGAATTCGCTGATCAGCGCCTGGCCGCGTTCGGCGAGCGTCCGCTCGATGCCGTTGAGGCTGGCCTCGAATTCGGAATTGAGGGTGCGCGCCGCGCCGCCAAGCAGGGACACCATGCCGGTGGTGCGATCGTCGAGCAGATCGGTCAACGACCGTGTCAGGCCGTCCGTGGTGTCCGTCAGCTTGGCAATGCGGGTGTCGAGAAGGCTGGCGAAAGCCTCACCCGAGGTTGACAGCCGGTCGGTGATCGAATCGAGCCGGCCTTCCACCGAATCGAAGATCGACATCGAGCTTTCGTTGATGCGGTCGATGAGCGTGTCGCCGGAATTGGTGATCGTCATCGACAATTTGGTCGACGCATTGAGGATCGAGTCGCGGATGATGTCGGAGGCGGCCCCGATCTCATCCTTCAGTGTCTCGTGCGCACCGGTGATCGAAGCGCGGACGCGCTCGGCATGAGTGACGACGGCTTCGCGCTCGCTGCCAAGCCCATCGACCAGCGAACGGATGCGGGATTCATTCTCGGAATAGGAGCGTTCGATCTGGTTGACTTCGCTGTGGACCAGAGTTTCCAACTCGACGGCACGGGCAAGCGTGCGTTCGATGCCTTCGCCCATGGCTGCAACCTCGCGACGAACGGCTTGGCCGATCATCATGACGCGATCCTGGGCAAGGTTTTCCGGCTCGGTCAGGCGGAAAGCCACTTCGGTCATCGACTGGGCGGCGATGCGCATTTCCTGGGCCCGGCGAATCATTGCCGCGAAGGCCCAGAACAGGATGACGGGCACGATCGCCGCGACCGCCAGGCCGATCAGCTCCGGACGGGCAAGGAACTGGTCGAGCGTGCGGATTCTCCAGATGCTCGGTCCGAAAAGGAGGTTGGCCAAGCCACCGGCGCCGGCGAACCAGGCGAGCGAAACGAAGGCAACGACCCAGTAAATGGTGTTCGAGGCACGCCTGTTGAGGCTGTGCAGGAGCGTCTTGTAGTCCTTCTGGCGATCGTCATTGGCCGGCGCGAAACCCGCGGGCTGGGCGCCATTGCGTGTTTCCACGGGGCGCAACTCGGCAGGCTTGGCCTTTGGCGCGGGTTTTGCGGCCTGGTTCTGGACTTGGCTCTGATTGACCACGGACTCTGGTTTCTGATTGCGTCCCTCGCGCGCCAGCTCGTCGGCGGCCTGGGATATCTGCGCTTCCAGATCCTCCATCGATGCCGCGATGTCGAGGTCGCCGCTGCCGACATCATTGCTGAGGTCGAGATCGAGCGCCTTTTCCAGTTCCCTGGCCACTTCGCTGTCGAGAGTTCTCGTCGTCGTTGGTTTCTTTGCCATGCCTTCGCTACCCTGTACTAGCTGCCGCGGGCTTATAATTCTGTTTGTCGTACCACGCGCAGGAGGCTGAAAATGGACCCCTCGTATCGTAATGACACAGGGGGGTAAAGAAAACATGCATTCCGCGAGATACGTAAAACTTTAAATATAAGGTTAACGCAACCGTGATTTGGGCGCCGTTTTGGCAACATTTTTCCGGGCCATTCATTAACCCGTTGTCCATTGGATTCGCCTAGGTTTTTGGGCGATCGAAGAAACGGAGTTCGAGTTCATGCGTGGCGAAAGCGGCATTGCCTTCTCAATGCCCGGGGGCGACGTATCCGGACCAAGGCGGTCACGGCCGGTCGATTTGGCACACCTTGCCCGCCAGACGATGGGCGACCGCAGCCTCGAGCAAGAGGTGCTGGCGCTGTTTGTACAACAGGCGCTGTCGGTGCGCGACAAAATACTCGATGCCGACATCAAGGACCGGCTTCTGCTGGCGCATGGGCTGAAGGGTTCGGCACGGGGTGTCGGTGCCTTTGCCATCGCCGATTGCGCCACCGAGATCGAGCACCAGCCGGAAGACAACCAGACGCTCAGACGGCTCGGCACGCTGATCGACGAAGTGCGCGATTTCATCGCCGCCATCAATCGCTGATCCCACGCCAAACCCGGTTTGCGGAAAAACGTCACGGAGCGACGCTTTCGCGCGGCAGTTGACTTGCTCGCCGGAGTGATTATCTCGGCTGAGACTCCCTTCAGGTGACAAATGACCAAGCTGACTTTCATCGCCCATGACGGCACACATTTCGACATGGACGCCGAGAACGGCTCGACGGTCATGGAGAACGCGATCCGCAACGCCGTTCCCGGGATCGAGGCGGAATGCGGCGGCGCCTGCGCCTGCGCCACCTGTCACGTCTATGTCGACGAAGCATGGACGGCTGAAGTCGGCGAGCCGGAAGCGATGGAAGAGGACATGCTGGACTTCGCCTACGACGTCCAGCCGAACTCACGGCTGTCGTGCCAGATCAAGGTGCGCGACGCGCTCGACGGTCTGGTCGTGCGGGTGCCCGCCCGCCAGGGCTGAGACACCGGTTTTTTGCCGGCTGCTGCTTGGCAGCGGCGGATTGCTCATGCAGTGTCTCGACAACACACAGCGAGGCGCATCGCATGACCGACATCACCAAGACAGACGTGCTTATTGTCGGGGCAGGGCCTGTCGGCCTCTTCGCCGTGTTCGAACTCGGCCTGTTCGACATGAAGTGCCACCTGATCGACATTCTCGACCGGCCAGGCGGCCAATGCGCGGAACTCTATCCGGAAAAGCCGATCTACGACATTCCAGGCTGGCCTTCGATCTCGGCGCAGGGGTTGGTCGACAAACTGCTCGAGCAGATCGCGCCGTTCAAACCCGATTTCACCTACAACCGCATGGTTTCCAGCCTGGAAAAGCTGGAGGACGGCAGTTTTCGCGTCACCACCGACGAGAATGAGGTGTTCGAGGCCAAGGTGGTGGTGATTGCCGCCGGCGGCGGCTCCTTCCAGCCCAAGCGTCCGCCGATCCCGGGCATCGAGCCCTATGAAGGCAAGAGTGTCTTCTATTCGGTGCGCAGGATGGAGGATTTTCGCGGCCACGACCTTGTCATTGTCGGCGGCGGCGACTCGGCGCTCGACTGGACGCTCAACCTGCAGCCGGTGGCAAGGAGCGTGACGCTGGTGCACCGGCGGCCCGAATTCCGCGCGGCGCCCGACAGCGTCAACAAGATGTATGCCATGCAGGAGATGAAGCAGCTGCATTTCCAAGTCGGGCAAGTGACCGGATTGACCGGCGCCGACGGCCAGCTGTCATCGGCCACCATCAAGGGGCCGGACGGCGATGTCGAGGTGCCTTGCACGCGCATGCTGCCGTTCTTCGGCCTGACCATGAAGCTCGGCCCGATCGCAGAATGGGGCCTCAATCTTCACGAGAACCTCATTCCGGTCGATACCGAGAAGTTCCAGACATCGGTGCCAGGCATTTTCGCGGTCGGCGACATCAACTGGTATCCGGGCAAGCTGAAGCTGATCCTATCGGGCTTCCACGAGGTGGCGCTGATGGCGCAGGCCGCCAAGCGCGTCATCAGCCCCGGCGAGCGTATCGTCTTCCAGTATACGACCTCCTCGACCAGCCTGCAGAAGAAGCTCGGCGTGGTGGAAGCTTCCTGAAACGCGTCGCTTTGAATCAAATGCAGCCGACGCGCTTCACGTCTTTTGTCAGTCAGCCAGCACCGGAGCCTCGGGATGGCCGCGCAGCGGCTTTTCCGGCATCAGCACCAGCGCGACGAGCGCCATGACCAGCATCGCTGCCGCGGTGAAGAAGATCATCACGAATGCCAGGGCCTCGACGGCGGTGCTGGCCGCCTGGGTGCCTTCTCCAGCAAGCGGCAGGCCGTAGCCGAGCGCGACCGCACCAAGGATGGCGACGCCAAGCGCGCTGCCCAAAGAGCGAAGGAAGGTCAGTACGCCGGTGGCGACACCGAGATGGGCCTGGTCGACGGCATTCTGAACCGACACGGTGGCGACCGGAAATGTCGTGCCGCTGCCCAAGCCGATGCAGGTCGTCAGGATCTCGACGATCAGCAGCGAAGCATGCCCCGCCACCAGGCTGAGTATGCCGAGGCACAGGATGGCGAAGGTCACCCCTACCATCGCGATCCGCTTGTAGTGAACGACCCGGGCAATCGTGCGGCCGCTGAATGTCGCGCCCGCAACGGTGCCGAGCATGAGCCCAAGCATGGCGGTTCCCGATTCACTGGCCGAAAGCCCGAGGATGGACTGCAAGTAGACCGGCAGGTAGACCGCGAGCCCGATATTGGCGGCCTGCAGCAGGAACAACGACAACGTGCCGGCAAGGACGATGGGGTTGCCAAGCACTTCGAGCGAGATCAGCGGTTCGGCCGCGCGCAGCAGCCGCAACGCAAAGGCGCTCCAGATGACCGCCGAACAGGCGAGCAGCCCGAAGATCTCGCGTGACAGCCACGGATATTCGCTGCCACCCCAGTTCAACGCCAGCAACAGCAAGGCGGTGGCCGCGACAAGCAGCAGCGCGCCGAGCCCATCGATGCGATGGTGTTTTGCCGCGATCGGCAGCTTTCTCAATGGCTTGTTGATGATGGCCATGGCGACGAGACCAAGCGGGATGTTGATCCAGAAGATCAGTGACCAGTGCAGATGCTCGGCGAAGGTGCCGCCCAAAAGCGGGCCTGCGATGCTGGCGACCGCCCAGGTTCCCGCAATCCAGGCCGAGTAACGCGCGCGCTCGCGCGGCGGCACGAGGTCACCGATCACGGTCTGCGCCAGCGCAAACAGGCCGCCGCCACCGGCGCCCTGGATCGCACGGCCGACGATCAGGACCAGCATGTTAGGCGCCATGGCGCTGACCAGGGATCCGGCAAGGAAGATGAGGATTGCCGCGTAAATCGTTGGCCGGCGCCCATAAACGTCCGATATCTTGCCATAGAGCGGCGCCATCGCGGTGGCGGTCAATAGGTAACCGGTCACGATCCACGGCAGATATTCGGCATGGCCGAGCAGGCGCGCCATGGTCGGCATCGCCGGCGCGACGATGGTCTGGTCAAGAGCGGCCAGAAGCATCGACAGGAGTACGCCACCGATGATGGCGTTCTTTTCGCTTTCGCTGAGAGGCGCGTCGGCCTTCACCACCGTCTGACTATCGACAGCCTGGTCCATGTCCATTCATCCGTATGCTTGCGGCTGGCCGGCGCCATCCGGCCGTTCCAGCGTGTTGACCGCGTTAGCCGCATTGATCTTTCGAAGGTCGCCCTGGCGAACCCGACATATGTCGTCCCGTATAGGCCGATTTCGACCGGTGCTCGAAAATTTTTCGAAGCTGGCACTAAGCTTCAGCGCAATTGGCCTGCGCCGCCATTCAACGCCTCGGCAGGATTCAGGCCGGCGGCAGCTGGCCGTTCCCGATGCGCTCCATCCGGTAGCGCAGAAGCCTCAGGATGCGGCTTTCGAAATTGACGCTTTCGACACGGTCGAACTGGAGCTGGGCCCGGTCGTGGCTGGCCAGGACAGCCGCGGTGATTGCGGCGGCCTTGGCCTTGGCGGCATCGCAGTTCTTTTGCGGGTAGGTGGCTTTCAGGGCCTCTTCGAGTTCGCGGCCATGGTTCTTGGCGATCTCCACATGGCGCTCCTCGTGGCGCTTGATGTCGGCGGACAGCGTATCCCAGAACAGCCTGACATCGGCATCGGCCTTGCGCGGGCGGCGCCACTCGGGAAGGATCACCTTCACCTTGACGGTCACCACAGCGTCGGCGATCCGGCAGGAGCTCGATGTCTGCGCATAGCTGATGCGGGTGGTGAAGGCCATCTGGGTGGCGCCGGGGTGCCGCATGCCCGTGCTTTTCACCTCCGGCCCGCGTTTGGAAAGCTGTGCCTCGATGTCCTCGAGCGTGCTGCCGCCAATGGCGAAATAGCTGTACGTCTTGACGAGATTGGCCGCACCCGCCGGGAGCGGGGTCACGGCGAGCAGCAGCGCGCAAGCCAAGGATTGTTTCATGCCAAGCATGGATCGCTTCATCATGTTGCCTCTTCGACCACCTTGCTTTACGGCCGTTGCCGACGCAACGGAATTGATCCGCCAGGGATCACACATGGTTGATGAACTCCATGGTTGATGAGCAATGACGGCTAGGCGATGGCAGTTGGCGCATGGACGCCATCTCGACCTTGGCGGCAAGGCCGTGGTCGTCGGCATCCTCAATGTCACGCCCGACAGCTTTTCCGACGGCGGTTTGTTCGACGCCCCTGAAAAAGCGCTGGTCCAGGCACGGCGCATGATCGGGGAAGGGGCGCTGGTCGTCGATGTCGGCGGGGAATCGACCCGCCCAGGTGCTGCCGCGGTATCGGCCAGCCAGGAACAGGCCCGCATCCTGCCGGTGATCGAAGCGCTGGCGGGCGTGAGCGAGGTGCTGGTTTCGGTCGACACCTATCGTGCCGAGACGGCGCGGCTTGCGGTAGCTGCCGGTGCGCATATCGTCAATGATGTCTGGGGTTTGCAGCGCGAACCCGGCATTGCGCGTATCGCCGCCGATACCGGCGCCGGGCTTGTCATCATGCATACCGGGCGAGATCGCCAGAAGCTGCCGGACGTGATTGCCGATCAGCTGACGTTCCTGCGTAAATCGCTCGAAATCGCCCGCCAGAACGGCGTTGCCGATGATCATATCGTGCTCGATCCCGGGTTCGGCTTCGCCAAGGAGACGGCGGAGGAAAATCTCGACCTGATGGCTCGCTTTTCGGAGCTGCATACGCTCGGCTTGCCGCTGATGGCCGGTACGTCGCGAAAACGCTTCATCGGCACGGTCACAGGCCGCGATGCGGCTGACAGAGGTGTCGGAACAGCGGCGACCAGCGTCATCTTGCGGCTCAATGGCGCCGATCTGTTTCGCGTCCACGATGTCGCATTCAACGTGGACGCATTGGCGCTCGCAGATGCTATGCTGGCGCGTCAAACCGACCGGGCGAGAAACTGAGCGATGTATGTCATCCGCATGAAGAACTGCGCTTTCTTTGCCCGGCATGGCGTGCTGGACGAGGAGGAACGGCTCGGCCAGCGCTTCTATGTCGATGCCGCTCTCACCGTTGATCCCGGCCGGGCGCTTGTCGAGGATTCCATCGAGGACACCGTCAACTATGGCATTGCGTTCACGGTGATCGAAAAGATCATCACCGGGCAGCGCCGTTTCCTGATCGAGTCCCTAGCGCTCGAAGTGGCCCGTGCGCTGACGGCGCGTTTTCCGCAGATCAAGAAAGCCGAGATCACGGTGCGCAAGCCCAACGCCCCGGTGCCCGGCGTGCTCGATTACGTCGAGGTGACCGTTGTCTGGCCCGAATAGCACGGTCTATCTCAGCCTTGGCGGCAATCTTGGCGACCCGGCGAAATCAATGGGCGCGGCGCTGCGCATGCTGGATGCCGACGCGGACACGCGTGTCACCGGCGTGTCCTCGCTCTATCGCACGCCGCCCTGGGGCAAGCTCGATCAGCCGGACTTTCTCAATGCCGCCGCCGAAATTTCCACTGGGCTTGCACCGCGCGCCTTGCTCGACCTCTGCCTCGATGCCGAGCGCAAGCTGAAGCGGGTGCGCGAGGAGCGCTGGGGGCCGCGGCTGATCGATATCGACATTCTGGTGTTCGGCGACCGCGTCATCCACGAGACCGGCCTGGAGGTGCCGCATCCGCGCATGCTGGAGCGTGCCTTCGTGCTGGCGCCGCTGGCCGAGATCGCGCCCGGCCTGGTTGTCGGTGATCGCAGCATCACGGACCGGCTGGTCGCCGTCGACACGTCCGGCATCGAGCGCTTGTCGTCCGGCCGGGACTGGTGGCTGGCCTGACGTCTGGATGAGGCGGCAGCCGAACTTTCAGCCCGAGAATCCGCCTCCGTCCAGGAACGTTTGCTCCTGCGGCGTGGTTTCGCGGCCAAGCATTTTGTTTCGGTGCGGAAAACGACCGAAATTCTGAATGATATCACGATGTTCGACAGCATACTTCAGGTAGGGTTCGGCCCTGGTCTGGGTCAGATCGACCGATATGTGCTGGTCGGCAAGCAGTTCCGAATGCTCGTACGGCAGATAGAGGAAGACGCGGATTTCTTGCTCGAGCGCCAGATCATGGCCGGCCGCGATCGCCTTTGCGGCAAAATATCTGGCGAGCGGGTCGGTCGCGTACATGTGGCCGGTGCCGCGAAAGCAGTTCCGCGGAAACTGGTCGAGCAGGATCATCAGCGCCAGCGAGCCTTCGGCATGCTCCAGCCAGCCGTCGCATTCACGCCGCGCGGCGGCGTAGTGCAGATCGAGAAAGCGATTGCGGAAGTCGGCATCGAATGCCTCATTCTTCTCGAACCACGCGTCCTCGCCGGCATCGCGCCAGAATTTGGTGACCGACAGGGCTCTGCTGTCCAATTCCATGCCTGATTCCTTGCTCAATCGGCGGGTTCGGATTTGTGCAGCACCCCGGCGGTCTCTTCGTTGAGCGCCTGGCCGGGGCGGCGCGGCGTGGAGAGCGGTGTGGGAATCGGCGTGCCGATATTGCCTCTCAGGAAGCGCTGTCCGGCGCGAATGCCTTCGGCGAGCTGGGTTTCGAAGCGGTTGGTGTCGCGGCGTCTGACGTCTTCGATCGTTTCAGCCACGTCTTCCGGATCGACACCCAGCGATTCCAGGGCCGAGCCGCCGAAAACAAGTGCGGATTCGAAGGTTTCACGCAGTTGGTAATCAACGCCGGCGCGAATGAGCTGCAGCGCGGTACCACGATCGAAAGCGCGTGCCAGCACGGTGAGCAAGGGAAACTCAGCCTTGACGAGCTCCGCGATGCGAACGGCCACGTCAGCCTTGTCGACGCAGATCAGCACGGCGCGCGCCCGGCCGGCGCCGGCCGCATGCAGGATATCGAGCCGTGTGCCGTCGCCATAATAGACCTTGAAGCCGAAATCCGCCGCCGCCTGGATCATTTCGACATCATTGTCGATGATCGAGACGTCGATGCCGCGCAGCAGCAGCGGCTGGCTGGCGATCTGGCCGAAACGGCCGAAACCGATGATCAGCACGCTTCCGGTCAGTCCGTCGGCGACGTCGACCCCGTCGAGCGATTGCTCGTCGCGCGGCGTCAGATAGCGCAAAGCGATGATCGCCAGCGGCGTCAGCACCATGGAGATGATGACGATCGCCGTCAGCGTCGCGTTGGCGTTGCCGTCGATGATGCCGACCGCTGCGGCCGCGGAGTAAAGGACAAAGGCAAATTCGCCGCCTTGCGCCATGAAGACCGCGCGCTCCAAAGCTTCGCGATGGCCGGTTTTCAGGATACGGGCGACGATGTAGATGCCGAACGCCTTCATCACCATGTAGGCGACGACATAGATGGCGATCAGCCGCCAGTTCGCGGCGACCACATGCAGGTCGAGCGACATGCCGACGGCAAGGAAGAACAGGCCGAGCAGGATGCCGCGGAAAGGTTCGATGTCGGCTTCGAGCTGATGGCGGAAGGTCGATTCGGACAGCAGCACGCCAGCCAGGAATGCGCCCATCGCCATCGACAGGCCGCTGAGCTGCATGGCGAGCGCGGATCCGAGAACGACCAGAAGTGCTGCCGCCGTCATCACCTCGCGAGCACGGGCATCCGCCAGGATGCGGAAGAACGGATTGAGCAGATACCGGCCAGCCACCACCAGGCCGACGATCGCGGCGAGGCCGATGCCGACCTCGGTCAGCCGCTCCGACAGGCTGGTGTCGGCTCCGCCGGGCGCCAGGAACGCGATCAGGGCCAGCAACGGCACGATGGCCAAATCCTCGAGCAGCAGGACCGATACGATGCGCTGGCCTTTTGGTGCGGCGATTTCGCCGCGTTCCTCGAGAAGCTGCATGACGATCGCGGTCGAGGTGAGCACGAAGCCGGCGCCGGCGACGAAGGATTGCGCGATCGGAAACCCTCCCGCCATGCCAACACCGGTCAGCAGCAGCGCGCAGACCCCGACCTGCAGCGCGCCGAGGCCGAAGATCTCGCGGCGCAGGCCCCACAGCCGCGACGGCTGCATCTCCAATCCGATGATGAACAGGAACATCACCACGCCGAGTTCGGCGACATGAAGAATGGCTTCCGATTCGGAAAAGACGCCGAGGCCAAACGGGCCGATGACAACCCCGGCGGCCAGGTAGCCGAGGATCGAGCCGAGGCCCATGCGCTTGAAGATCGGAACGGCGACGACGCCGGCCGCAAGCAGCGCCACCACCTGAACCAGATCGCTGCTCGATGCCGCTACCGCCATGCCGCCATTCCGCTCGTTTGAGGACCGATTCCGATTTCGGGCTTATGTGACCAAGGGGCGAAGATAGGGGCTTCGGCGGGCATCGAACAGCCCGAATCCGGATCGCTGGCGATGTTGCAGGCGCGATACACAAGTTGACACCGGGAATACGTTGCATCTTGCCACAATCGAAGGCTAAGGACGCTCGGCTTCGGCCATTGGAGGGTGATCGACGATCAAGTCGCGCCCTTTTTGAGGAGATGACTGACATGAAGAAGTTTTTGTTTGTTGCCGTCGGCCTGGCGGTGCTTGCCGGTTCGGCTTGCTCGAAGGCGCCTGAGTGCACGGCGGAGATCGCGACCAAGAAAGCGCAGGACATGGCTGCCGCGCTGCAGGAGGCGATCACCAAGGACCCGTCCAAGGCGGCTGATCTGACCGCCAAGGTCCAGGCGGTGACAACCAAGTATCAGGGCGCCACGACGTTGGCCGATGCCTGCAAGGCGTATGACGAAGTGACGGCCGCGATCAAGGGCTAACGCCCTGATTCGAGATCAAGGGCTAAGCGCCTGATTCTACCGGTTCAAACGAGGCGGCGACCATTGGGTCGCCGCCTTTTTCTTTGGATTGTTCAGTTCGGCGCGATGGAGCCGACTTCGACGGCGTCGACGCGCTTCAGGCTCATGCCGATCACCGGCACCAACTGGTCGTCGACGCGCACTGCAATGGTCACCGTCATCGAATTGTCGTCGGGGATGCGGGCCTGCATGACGCCGCGCAACTGGTTGCGGTTTATGGTGAAGACCACCTTGTGGGGATCGACGACGTTGCCGCCGATGATGTCGAGGCCGGCACCGGTCGCGCCACCCATGAAGCTGCCCTTGTAGCCCTCGCGGCCCTTGCGCTCGATCTTGGCCGACATCGGCTGGGTGAACATGCCGACCCGGCAGCCGCCGTCGAGCGACATGCCGACCTTGCCGTCCGGCGTCGAGCCGGTGAAGCTGCAGTTGAACTTGGTGCCCTTGTACTTGCCGGCGACGATTTCGCCGGGACCGATCCATTTGCCCTCGGCCGACTGGAAGAATTGCTTGTCCGGTTCCGCCGCGGACGCCGCTCCGGCAATGCCGACGAGAGCTGTGATCACGGTTGCCAGGGGCAGGACGCTGGATAGTATTACGCTTTTCATCGACGACACCCGGCAACAAAGAGGCTGTTTGGAACCCGTCTGACCATGAACAAGATTGGTTAATGCTTCGTCACTACGGGGCCGCCGCAAGGCAGTCCGGTAACAATTCCGAAGGTCCAAACGCTCCAGCCCGGCTCACTTGCCGGACGGGGTTGTTTCACCATCTTTCCTGGTTGCAAACGATGTCAGCGCCGAGAGGAAATCGCCCAGTCCGGGACGCTTCGCGGCGCTGAAGGGCAGGGGGCGCGCCGTCTCCATCGCCGCGATGCCGATGCGCGCCGTCATCATGCCGTTGACGACGCCCTCGCCAAGCTTGGCTGAAAGGCGCGCCGCCAGGCCGTGGCCGACGATCTGCTGGACGAAACTGTCGCCGACCGCGATCGAGCCGGTGACCGCCAGATGCGCCAGCACGCTGCGCGCCAGGCGGAAGAAACCCAGCGTTCCCGGCCGTCCGCCATAGAGTTCCGACAAGCGGCGGATGAGCCGCCCGGCCTCGAACACGACATAGGCGACATCGACAAGTGCGCGCGGACTGACCGCCGTCACCAGTGAGACGCGTTTGGCAGCTTCGAGAATCATCACCTTTGCGCTGGCATCGAGTGGTCCAAGGATTTCGGCTTCGGCCAGGCGCACCAGATTGCCGCCGTCGATGATTTCGCCGCGCAGTTCGGCCAGCGCGCGCCGGCCGGCCGCGGTCTCGGGTTTGGCCGCGACAAAGGCCGACAATTCGTCGACGACCGATCGCGCCGCCTTGGGATCGTCACGCGCGATCGCATCGAGCGCCCGCCTCTGCAGCTTTTCGACTTCGGCGAGGCGGGCGATCGCCAGGAATTCGCGAATCAAGATCACCACAAGCGCCAGCACGGCGATGGCGGCCATGCCCGCGGCCAGCCAGCCCAGCCATTCGGCGCGCGCAAAGAGGTCGCGTATGAGCTGATCGGTCCACAGGCCGACAGCCAGCGAAACCAGCACGCCAAAGGCGCCGAAGAAGATGCTGCCGAGCAGCGAGCGTTTCCTGGGGGCGATGGTCGGTGGCGGCTCGGCGGCGAAGATCTCAGGTTCGTCGAAGACGTCGACTTCCGCCGGTATGACGGTCGCGACATCGGTCTTCATCGCGCGGGGTTTGCGCTGGGTGTCGGCCTGGGCACGGGTACCGGCCTGGGCGTGGCGCGTCTCCGGCGCTTCTTGTCTCGGTGGGGCTTCCGGCTCGATGCGGAATGCCGCCGGCTTGCGGGGCGCGGTCATGCCAGATGATCTCCGATCAGGAACTGCAAGGCACGGTCGAGCCTGATATGCGGCAGCGACAGCGTAACGCCTTCGGCCGTGCGTTCGAGCTTTGGGGGACGGAAGCGGACGAAGCGGATTGCCGGGTCCGCGGAGTCCTGCTTGTGATCGGCTCCCGAAATATCGAAAACCGCGTCAATGTTCTCCGGTAAGTCACCGGGAAATAGGGCTGTTTCTGTCTTTCCGTCAAAGGTTTCGCCGTTGATCTTCTCACCGGCGATCGGCGTCCCGATGATGACGGGAAGCGTGTCCCGGCCCTGCTTGACGGTGCCTTCGCGTGTCGCACGCACCGCCGCCATGGCGACCACATCGACATCGGCGCCGGTGAAGTTTGCCTGTGCCACGGCGCGGTCGGCAAGCCGCCGCACGATCGCCTGCAGACGGTCATGGCTTTCGTGGTGCAGATGGTCGGCCTTGGTCGCGGCAACAAGTATGCGGTCGATGCGCCGCGAGAACAGATCGGTGAGGAAGCTGCCCCGGCCGGGACGGAAACAGCTGAGGATCTCGGTCACCGCGCGCTCCAGGTCGGCCATGGCGCCGGGGCCGGCGTTCAGCGCCTGCATGGCGTCGATCAGCACAATCTGGCGATCGAGGCGGGTGATGTGTTCGCGGAAGAAGGGTTTGACGACATGCGTCTTGTAGGCCTCGTAGCGCCTGTCCATCATGGCGTGCAGCGACCCTGGGCGCGGACGCTTGTCGCCAATCCCAACCAGGGGCGCGAAGGTCAGTGCCGGCGAGCCTTCGAGATCGCCCGGCATCAGGAAGCGGCCGGGCGGCAAGGTCGAAAGCGCCCGCTCGTCGAGCTTGCACGCTTTCAGATAGGCGGCGAAGCTCTCCGCCAGGCGGCGCGCCGTCATCTCGTCGGCGTCGGCGTTCGGGTCGATCTCCGCCGACAGCGCCCGCCAGGCCTGCGACAGGTCCTCGCGCACCGGCAGAACGGCCATTTCGAAGGCTTCATGCGAAAAGTCGGCGAAGGATTTGCCGAGCAGCGGCAGATCGAGCAGCCATTCGCCGGGATAATCGACGATATCGACCGACAGTCTGCCTGAGGAAAACATACGACTCCAGCCGGAGGCCGATTCATATTCGATGGTCAGCCGCAGTTCCGAAATGGCGCGCGTCGAATCGGGCCAGGCACGGTCGTTGACCAGGGCGGCGATGTGATCCTCGTACTGGAAGCGCGGCACGGCGTCGTCCGGCTGCTGCTCGAGGAAGGCGCGGGCGATACGCCCCGATTTCTGCGCCTCGAACAGCGGCAGGCGCCCGCCATGGATCAAATTGTGGACAAGGGCTGATATGAACACCGTCTTGCCGGCGCGCGACAATCCGGTCACGCCGAGGCGCAGCGATGGGGAAAAAAGCCCGGTGGCGCGGCCGGATAGCGTGTCGAGGGCAATCCTCGCTTCGTCGGTGAAGGTGGTCAGCGATGATGCCAAAATATGCTCTCTCGGACTTCGGTCCGTCCGATATAGGCTCTCTATCAGGGCTTTGAAATGGCTTCAGAGATCGGTCGGCGTCAGGAACGCTTCGAGATAGCCGGTGCCCTGGGCGGCTTTTGCGAGGTCATCGTCGAAGCGGACGACCGCCAGGCCCGAGGTCGGGAACCCGTGGTTGAGCGTGGCCCGCGCCGTCTCGTCGCCGTCGCCCAAAACTGCCATAGCGAGATCTTCCGTCATCGGGTTGTGGCCGATGACCAGCAATGAACCCGCCCCGCCATTGTCCCTGATAAGGTGGAGGTAACCGGCCGCGTCCGCGCTGTAGAGCGTGTCGAAGAACAGGACCCGACCGGTGTCGGTCTGGCCGGCCAGGCCTTCCAGCGTCTCCTTGGCGCGTTTGGCATTGGAGCACAGCGTCAGGTCCGGAACATAGCAGCGGGAGCGCATGGCGGCGCCCATCCTTTCGGCATCGGCGCGGCCGGATGCATCGAGCGGGCGATCGAAATCGCGTACGCCGGGCAGCGCCCAGCCAGCCTTGGCATGTCGCAACAGATAAAGCCTGCTCACCCAACCTCCGAATGCCGAAGCCTTCCAGGATTAGCCACGAGAACGGCGTCGCGCACAATGGCCCGTGTTCTTCGAACACAGCGAATCACCATGCTGCGGCGCCGCAAAAGGCGCCTGTGCATCGGCCCGAAGATCACGGTCGATCTTCGGAAAGCATGTTTCGTCGGATCGAAAGTGTCGCAGCGTAGTTTGGTACCAAAGCGACCGTATGCTGCTGCAAAGGCGCGCGCCGGTGCACATTAACAATTGCGTGAGACAGCGGCCGATTGCGCTTGTGCAGGCGTCGGGCGACGAATATATAGGCGCGAAATTTGGGGCAGTTTGGGTGAGTCGAATGAACGACATCGTTACCGCCGATTACGTACCCTCCGAAGACGAGCCGTTCATGAACGAGCGGCAGAAATCCTACTTCCGCTCAAAGCTCGTCACCTGGAAGAATGACATACTGCGCGAAGCGCGCGAAACACTGGAAATCCTGCAGCAAGAAAACGCCAACCACCCCGATCTGGCTGATCGCGCCTCTTCGGAAACCGATCGCGCCATCGAACTCAGGGCCCGCGATCGTCAGCGAAAGCTCATTGCAAAGATCGATTCCGCTCTGCAGCGCATCGACGAAGGCACCTACGGCTATTGCGAGGAAACCGGCGAGCCCATCGCGCTGAAGCGGCTCGATGCGCGTCCGATCGCGACGTTGTCGATCGAGGCGCAGGAGCGGCATGAGCGCCGCGAAAAAGTCTACCGCGACGACTAAAGACCAGGGCCGGCGGCGCACGACCAGCCGTCATGAGCGACGTTGATTTTGAAATGGCCGGTTTTCCGGCCATTTCTATTGGCGCGGCATCCACCGTTCAGGCGCACGAAATCCACAAGCCCTTGACGTATGGGCCTTCCGAGGTGGTTCGGCAGCCAAACCGGTTACGATTTTCGCGTGGAGTAGCGACTCAGCAGCCGCTCATCTCTTCTGGCTGGAGAGCTCGCCGAGAAGTTTGGTCATTTCATCGTCGAGCGACTGCGGCGCCTTCGCCACCGGTTTGCCCACCGGGCCGCCCGAACGGGGCTGGTCGAGCGACACTTCGAGTTCCCTCATCAGCGTGTCGTCGATGCTGTCCTGCACAGGTGGAGGCGGTGGCGCGTGCCGGACGACATTGGCATTGGCCGAGCCATAGGCGGGCAGCGGCGTGATATTGGTCGGCTGGTAGCTTTGCACCGCCGGCTTTGGCGCGGGTGCAGGTGCCGGCGCTATTTGGCGCGGGCGGGCGGGTGGCGCGGTGTTCACCGGCTGCGATGCGGGTGCCTGTCTTGCAGGCGGCGGAGCGGGTTGCGGCGGACGCGGCCTTGCTGCTGCCGGGGCCGCAGTGGCCGGGACCGGCTGCAAGCCGCCGTCTCCGGTCAATGCCGGACGGCGTAGTGCCGAAAGACGGATATCGCGCTCGACGACGACGTCGGTCGGGCCGCCGATCAAAAGCAGGTGCTCGATGTCATCGCGGCGCACCAGCACCAGCCGGCGATGGCTGTCGACGGCGGTGGCATCCATGACGGCCAGCCGCGTCTTGCGGTTGCGGCCGCCGGCAACAAAGGTTCCGAACGTCAGATTGCGCACCAGCTTGATGATGACGAGAACGATGACCAGCAGGACAAGTGCTGCAAACGTCCACAACAGTGCTGCGGCATAACCAGGGCCCGCCACGCTATCCAGCCATTGCATTGGTTACCCCTGATTGCCCTTGGAAGTGATGCGACACTAGACCGTTGCGGCGGGCCACCGCAAGTTGCCTTTCACGCTGGTGAACAGCTAGAAAACTCCGAAGGCCGCAAGACCATCATTTTTATCTGACATTTGCCGCCCAGGCCTTTTCCGGACTAGGAGAATGTGATTCAACCCGGTACGGGCGGGTGTCGGAACACCGGAATTCACGAGCAGGGGGCATATGGCCAAGGAAGCGCGCGGCGATTTCTATCCGGTACCGATCGTCGACCAGAATACGCGACCGGGCGCGGTCACCCGGCTTATCATTTTCATCGTCGTTCTGACGGGGGCGGCGATCGTTTTCGGTCTGTTCCGCGAGCGCCTCGGGGATCCTTTTCTACTCGGCATGCTCGGCGTGCTGGCGATGATCGGCGTTGGCTTCCTGTTTGCCACAGCGATCGGCTTCGTGCAGGTCACGCCACGTTCGACGGGCGACGAACTGTCGAAATCCTTCGTCGATTCGATGTCGCAGGGGCTTCTCGTCACCGACACCAAAGGCCGTGTCGTTTACGCCAACCGCGCCTATGCCGACATGACCGGAGCGTCGTCGGCGGCCGACCTGAAGACGGTCGAGGGGTTGCTCTCGGATGTCCCTGAAGCCTCGGTGACGATCTATCGCCTGGCGTCGGGCCTGCGCGACGCCCAGCCGGGCGACGGTGAATTTCGGCTCGCGCAATCCATTCGGCCCGGCGCCGAGCCAGGCGCCCGCTGGTACAGGGCGCGGGCGCGCACCTTCAGCGTTCCGGGCCAGCGGCTGCCGATGCTGGCCTGGCAACTAGCCGACATCTCGCAGGAGCGGGCCGAGCAGGAGCGTTTCTTCCTCGATTTGCAGAAGGCGATCGATCACCTCGACCACGCGCCGGCCGGCTTCTTTTCGGCCGACCAGGAGGGCCGCGTCACCTACATCAACGCCACGCTTGCCGAATGGCTGGGCATCGACCTCACCAGCTTCACGCCCGGTGCCGTCTCCCTGGCAGAGATCGTGGCCGGCGACGGCATGGCGCTGGTCCGCTCGGTCAAGGCTGACCCCGGCACGACACGCAACGCGGTGATCGATCTCGACTTGACGACGATGACGGGCGAGGCGCTGCCGGTGCGGTTCATGCATCGTGTTTCGGCCAGCCGCGAAGGCCTCAATGGGCCGACGCGCACGATCGTGCTCAACCGCACGCAAGGCGAGGACTCCTCGGCCGATTTGCGGGCCTCGGAAGTGCGCTTCACCCGCTTCTTCAACTCGACACCGATGGCGATAGCCGGCGTCGACCACAACGGGCGCATCTTGCGCACCAATGCGCCGTTCCTGTCGCTGTTTTCATCCGTCGTCGATCGCGATGCCGTCGATCGCCGTGTGCGGCTCGACACGGTGATCCATGAACGCGACCGGCCGGCCTTTGCGGCTGCCTTTGAAAAAGCGCAGCAGCGGCAGGCCGACATCGAGCCGATAGACACGCTTCTGCCCGGCAACGACGAGCGGCACATCCGTTTCTACGTCAACGCGGTCGCCGACGGCACCGGCGGCGAGGGCGCCGAGGAGTCGGCCATCGTCTACGCTGTCGAGACGACGGAGCAGAAGGCGCTCGAAGGGCAGATGGCGCAAAGCCAGAAGATGCAGGCGGTCGGCCAGCTTGCCGGCGGCATCGCGCACGATTTCAACAATGTGCTGACCGCCATCATCATGGCGTCCGACCTTTTGTTGACCAACCACCGTCCGTCGGACCCGTCCTTCCCCGACATCATGAACATCAAGCAGAATGCCAACCGGGCGGCTTCGCTGGTGCGGCAACTGCTCGCCTTCTCGCGCAAGCAGACTTTGCGGCCGGAAGTGCTCAACCTGACCGACGTGCTCGCCGATCTGAGGATGCTTCTGGCCCGCCTGGTCGGCAATGACATCAAGCTCAAGGTCGACCATGGCCGCGACCTGTGGCCAGTCAAGGTCGATATCGGGCAGTTCGAGCAGGTGGTGGTCAACCTTGCGGTCAACGCGCGCGACGCAATGCCGGCGGGTGGCGATCTCACCGTGCGCACCCGCAACGTGACCGCCGAGGAGTGCAAGGCCTTTTCCTATCGCGAACTCGCCCCGGCGGACTATGTCGTGGTCGAAGTCGAGGACACCGGCAGCGGTATCGCGCCCGACGTGCTGAAGAAGATTTTCGAACCCTTCTTCACCACCAAGGAGGTCGGCAAGGGCACCGGCCTTGGCCTGTCGATGGTCTACGGCATCATCAAGCAGACCGGCGGCTTCATCTTCTGCGATTCCGAAGTCGGCAAAGGCTCGACTTTCCGCATTTTCCTGCCGCGTCATATTGCGGAAGCGAAAAAAGCAGGCGAGCCCGGCGATGTGCCGGCGGCCCCGGCAAAGATCGCCGATGCGGCCAAGGATCTGTCGGGCTCGGCCACGGTGCTGCTCGTCGAAGACGAGGATGCCGTGCGCATGGGCGGTATGCGGGCGCTGACCTCGCGCGGCTACACCGTGCACGAGGCGTCGTCAGGCGTGGAGGCGCTGGAAGTGTTCGAGGCGCTGGGCGGCAAGGTCGACATCGTCGTTTCCGACGTGGTGATGCCGGAAATGGACGGACCGACGCTGCTTGGTGAGTTGCGCAAGCGCCAGCCGGACATCAAGTTCGTCTTCGTGTCCGGCTATGCCGAGGACGCATTCGCCAGAAACCTGCCGGCCGACGCGCATTTCGGCTTCCTGCCAAAGCCGTTCTCGCTCAAGCAACTGGCGACGATCGTCAAGGATGTGCTGGAGTCCTAGAACCTCCTTCAGTTCTTTCCTTGCGCTGCGCCGCTACAACGCCATGATTGCGGGTGAAACGGCAGGCGGGCTCGGGGGAGCAGCTGGTGACGCCACACAACGAAGCGGACAAGTGCGACTACGCCGACACAGTGTTGTTGCCGGGTGATCCGCAGCGCGCTGAGTGGATGGCGGAAACCTTTCTGGAAGCGCCGCGCTGCATCAATCGCCGACGTGGCGCGCTTGGCTTTACCGGGCTGTTTGGCGGCAAACCTGTCAGCATTCAGGCGACGGGCATCGGCGTTTCATCGTTTCTGATCTATGCGCATGAATTGCTGGAGCATTTTGGTGCGCGAACGTTGATCCGCACCGGCACCTGCGGCAGCCTGACCGCCAAGGCAAAACTGCGCAGCCTTGTCATCTCGCAATCGGCACAGGCGGAGAGCGCCCAGAGCGGTCAGGTTTTCGGCCTTTATGGACCCGCCGGCCCGGATCCCGCACTTCTCGCCTGTGCGCTGGCCAAGGCAGCCGAACTTGGCATCGACCATTGTGCCGGCCTGACGGTTTGCAGCGACATCTTCTATCACCCTGAAGGACGCGGCCGTTTTGCCGATGCGCAGGCGGCCGGAGCCCTGGTCGTCGATATGGAAACCAGCGCACTCTATCGCATCGCCGCGCATTTCGGAGCTCGTGCGCTGTCGATGTGCGTCGTGGTCGACCACATCGAGACCGGTGAACTGACCGGTTATTCCGAACGCCAGGCGCTTTTCACCGACATGAGCCGCCTGGCGCTCGCTGTCGCAGCAGAGAGCTAGAATACGGGTCTACTGGGTCAGTCCCTTGCGTACGGCAGCCACATCGTCGGATGAGACCGCCGCAGCCGCGTTGCCCCAACTGGCGCGCACATAGGTCAAGACGTCGGCGATTTCCTGGTCTTTCAGGCGCCAGGCCAGGGAGGGCATGGCAGGCGTCGTTGGCGCGTCCGCCGTATGCACGGCCTGGCTGCCGGCGAGGACGAGCCTGGCCAGCGTTTCGGAACTGCCCTGGGCGACGATCGAGTTGCCGGCAAGGGAAGGGAAAAGCACGCCCGCCCCGGCGCCATCCCCACCATGACAGGCCGAACAATTGTCACGGTAGACTGCCTCGCCCGTGGCCATCCGTGTCTCGTCAGGCTTTGCCGGTTGGGTGTTGCCGGCGTCCGAGCCCAAGCTCTTGAGATAAACGGCTACCGCCTTCAGATCCGGATCGGTCATTTTCGACGTGGAATTTTCGATGGCTTCCGCCATTGGACCTGAGGCAATCGAATGCGCGTTGACGCCGGTCTTGAGGTATTTGACCAGGTCCTCTTCCGACCATTTGCCCAAGCCCGATTGCGCATTGTTGGTGATGTCAGGGGCAAACCAGCCTTGCAGGGAGGCGCCTTGCAGGAATTCGCTATCTTTGTCCGCTCCAAGAAAGGATTTGGGCGTGTGACAGGTGCCGCAGTGTCCGGATCCCTGGACGATATAGGCACCGCGGTTCCACTCCGCCGATTTGGAGGAATCCGGCTGAAAGCTTGCTTCGGTGAAGTTGAGTGCGTTCCAGCCCAGCATCGCCAGCCGGATGTTCAACGGGAACGGCAGCTGATTGGCCTCGACCTTGTTCGATACCGGTTCAACAGATGTCAGATAGGCCCACAGGTCGGCGATATCGCTATCGTTCATCCTGGTATAGGCGGGGTAAGGCATTGCGGGGTAAAGCCGCACGCCATTGTGGCCGATGCCGGACTTCATCATGTTACGGAAATCGGCTTCCGACCAATTGCCGATGCCCGTCTCGCCGTCCGGGGTTATGTTGGGTGGCACAAGCGCGCCGAACGGCGTTTCGAGTGGCAGGCCGCCGGCCAGCGGTTTGCCTCCGGCCTGGGTATGACAGCCTGCGCAGTCGCCGAGCACGGCCTGATACTGTCCGCGTATGATCTGGTCCGCCTGGTCGGCACTCCATGCTGGAGCGATGGCGAGCGCCAAGGCGCCGATGACGAGCGTGAAAACGAGCTTCTTCATGCTTGCACCAGGGGTGCACCCGGATTGCGCAGATATTGATTGCGAATGGCATCGGCGGCACGGAAGGCGAGCGCGCCGACTGTTCCCGTCGGGTTCTTGCCGGCGTTCTGCGGGAAGGCCGAAGCGCCGATGACGAAGACGTTGGGGACGTCCCAGCTCTGCAGAAACGTGTTGACCGCGCTTCTCCTGGGGTCCGTTCCCATGATGGCGCCGCCCGTATTGTGGGTGCTCTGGTAGGGGACGCTGTCCCAGCCCTTCTTGCGGCGGCTGACGGTGTATTGCTTGCCACCGAGCGCCTTGGCGATCTCCTCCATCCGGTCGCATAGATAGTTCGACATCCGGATGTCGTTGTCGGGAAAATCGAACGTCATGCGCATCAGCGGCCGGCCGAAACGATCTTTGTAGGTCGGGTCGAGATCGAGGTAATTGTTGCGCGTCGCGTAGCTGCTTCCCTGGGACGAGTAGCCAAGCGTGCTCTTGTAGCCCTCGACGGTCGCCTTCTTCCAGGCGCTGCCCCATTTCGGTGTGCCGGGCAGGGTCGGCCTGGTTCCGATCGGACGCCCGTTGGTCGGTATGCAGTTGATGCCTGCGCCGCCGACGAAATCCAGGGCGCCATGATCGAAAGCATCACCATTGTAGTCGTCGATCGTCTGGCCGAGCGCGCCCGCAGCGATGAACGGATTGAAGTTCTTGTCGTCGAAGAACACCTGCACGCCGGCATTGGTCTGGTAGCAGTAGTTGCGCCCGACCGTTCCTTCCCCGCTGGTGGGGTCGTAGATCTTTCCGATGCCGGATAGCATCATCAGCCGGGCATTGTGCAGGCCGTAGGCGCACAGGAGCACGAGATCGGCGGGTTGGAAGTATTCCTGACCCGATGTGTCGACATAGGTCACGCCGCGCGCCGACTTGCCTCCGGGGGCCAGATCGACATGCAGCACCTCGCTGTCGGTCCGGACTTCGAAATTGGACTTCTTCATCAGCACGGGAAGGATGGTGGTCTGGGCGCTCGACTTGGAATAGTTGGCGCAGCCAAACCGTTCGCAGAACCCGCAATAGGTGCATTGACCCATGGCGATGCCGAGCGGGTTGACGTAGGCGCGTGACATGTTGGCGGATGGGGTGGGGAAGGGGTGCAGTCCGATCGACCGGCCGACCTCGGCAAACAGGGTCGGCGCGTAGGTCATCTGCATAGGCGGGTTCGGATAATCCCGTGACCTCGGGTCCTCGAACGGATTGCCGCCTTCCTGCAACTCACCCTTGATGTTGCCGGCCTTGCCCGAGATTCCCGCCAGATATTCGAAGCGGTCGTAATAGGGCTCCATCTCCGTGCCGGTCACGCCCCAGTCCTCGACCTGGAGATCGGCGATTCTCGACGCGCCGTATTTCTTAGTCAGATTGGTCTTTATCTGAAAGTCGGAATCCCAGAACCGCCAAGTGTGGCCGTTCCAGTGAACACCCGCGCCGCCGACGCCGTTGCCGGGTAGAAAGGAGCCGAAATCGCGCATCGGCAGCGCCGTCTGCGACGGGTCGTTGCGCACCGTCATGGTTTCCACGGTCGGCTGCAGGAAGAGGTCGCGCCGCACGCTGTAGCGCAACTCATCCTGCGCATAACCGATGTTGAAATCGGTTGCCGTGTCGCGCCAGGGACCACGCTCGATGGCCAGCACGTCCAGGCCCTGATCGGTCAATTCATGGGCAAGAATGGATCCCGTCCAACCGAGACCGACGATCACGACGTCTTTGCGAGGCAGTATCTTGGTCATGATCAGGCGCCTTTCCCGAGCCATTCGGGACGCCCGATAATCGAGACAGGCGGCTGCGGGTATGGCTGATTGTGTTTGCTGACATGGTCCCGGTAGTCGTAGCGGGCACCGGGAAAACCGAGCATGCGCCACGACACCATGTCCTTGTTGCCGCCATAGACAGGATCGGCAAAGAACCCTTCCATGGTGTTCTGCAGCAGCAGCCCGAAGAACGCCGGACCCTTGACGCCATTCGGCAGGTCGACTTTCCCAGCCTCCATGGCCGTCAGGAAGGCATCCTGTTCGGCCCGTGCAAGCTCGACGAACGTCTTGCCATCCCGCTGTTTCAGGAAGGCGTCGATGGCCGCAAGCCCGGCGCGGTAACGTTGCGCCGGATTGGCCTCGCCCTGATAGCCCTGCGTGGGCAGTCCGGGCAAAAACGGCCCTTGTGTGTAGAGCCGGCTCGAGGCTCCGTACGCCCCCATCAACTGGCTGTCGATATAGACGGCGCAACCGGCTTCCTTGCCGCCCATGCTGAGCTCGTCGGCAGGAATGATGCGGTCGACGATCGCCTCGACAAGGGCTGCTTCCTGGGCTGAGAAAAAATGCCAGCCACCGGCCACGACCTGCGTTGGTGGATCGGATGCCATTGGCGTCCAGGGCAGAGTGCCCGAGAACGACCGCGCAAAACCGGCCGATGTCGCGGTTGCGGTAAATATTGCGACTGAGGACAGGAAAAGACGCCGATTCATTCGAACAGGATTGCGATGGTCCATATTAGGAATCTCGAAAATAAGAGGACGCGCTCGGGAAGTGACGCCCAAGTAATCATGACAAAGGTAGTTAGGTTAAGTCGCAGATCGAATGTTGGTAGACTGCGAGATGAAAATGACCTCGTCAACCACATCACAAAATCGTTAGCGATGGTTCGTCTACTGCCAATCAGGTCTGATTGTGTTGTTGAAGCCCGATGGCTGTCTGGGAAGTCGGGCCATGATCCCGCGAAGCATCCGACCTACCTGCCCGGATGCTGGACCGATAGAAACAGAGTCGTGCCATCAGGCATGAATCAGGGACCGGTCCTTGACCGGCTGGCGTTCGAGGTCGCGGTCAACAGTTAGAGCTAGGCGGCTTCGCGCTTCGGCACCATCTGCTCTTCCATGCCCGGCCGGTGGCCGCGCAGGTAGAGCGCGCAGGTGGTGCGCAGCATCGACGCGAAGTTCGGAATGGCGCCGTTGATCTCGATGGCTTCGTCATAAAGCTTCGAGATGAATTTTGGCGTCGTCAAACCCTGGTTTTCGGCGATTTCGTCCAGCAAAGCCCAGAATGTCGCTTCAAGCTGGATGCTGGTCGAGTGGCCGTCGATGCGAATCGACCGGTTGATCTGGCGATAGCCTTCGGGATCCTGGCCCGCAAACACCCTGCACATCCGACAAACCTCCCATGATTGTTGGTCTTGGGTGGACGGGCGTGCAGCCTGACACTGCTCAACCTGTCCCCACATGCATTGTCGGGCAAAATTGGCGGAACGGCAATCGGACTTTCGTCCCCGTCGCCGAAGCAGGGCAATTCACGGGTCTTGAGCGTGGTAACCGGCTGCCACCACCTTTTTTCCGCGCTGCCCATAATCGTTTCCACACATTAGGACGGAGACTGATTTGGCAAAAGCGATCCATTCCATGATCCGGGTTCTCGACGAGGCCCGATCCGTCGATTTCTACAGAAATGCCTTCGGGCTCGATGTCGGCGACAGGCTGGACTTCGAGACATTCACGCTTGTTTACCTCAGCAATGCCGAGACAGGGTTCGAACTCGAACTGACCGTGAACAAGGATCGGCAGGGCCCCTACGGGCTCGGCGACGGCTACGGTCACCTGGCGGTCTCGGTCGCCGATCTCGACAGCGAACATGACCGTCTCGGCGCGCTAGGCCTCAACCCGAAGAAGATCGTCGAGTTCAACCGCGACGGGGCGCTGATCGCCCGCTTTTTCTTCATCGAGGATCCGGACGGCTACAAGATCGAAGTTCTGCAACGCGGAGGTCGCTTCCAATAGGGGACATAGCAACCGCACCGGCAGGTGCGGCGCCAGCAACGGCACTTTCAAGAGTGCACATAGCAAGCAGGGAGGAATAAAATGGTCACGATCTATGACGCGAAGCCCGGGCTTTCACGTCGCGAGCTTCTCAAACGCGGTGGCATCGGCGCGCTGCTCGTCATCTCTGGCAGTGCCGTCATCAGTCCCGAACATGCATGGGGGCTCGAGACATCGGCACTCAAGCCCGAAACCATGGCGACGCTGATCCAGATGGCGCGCGACATCTATCCGCACGATCAGGTTCCCGACAAATATTACGCCATTGCCGTGAAAGGCCATGACGAGCAGGCCGGCAAGGACGCCGCCTACAAGGCGATGATCGAAGACGGCATCGCCGACCTCGACAAGAAGTCCGGTGACGGCGGCTACCGCGGCCTCGGCTGGGAGGACCAGCGCGTCGGCGTGCTGAAGCAGATCGAGGCGACGCCGTTCTTCCAGGCCATCCGTGGCGGCCTCGTCGTCAGCCTCTACAACCAGAAAGAGGTGTGGCCGATCTTCGGTTACGAGGGCGAGTCCTATTCCAAGGGCGGCTACATCGCGCGCGGTTTCAACGACATAGAGTGGCTCTGAGCCCCGTCGTTCCTGAACCCGCAAACAGAAATCATGGGAGGAAACCATGGCAGCTTCATTTGATCTGAACAACGACGGCGTGGTCGTCATCATCGGTTCGGGCGCCGGCGGCGGCACGCTCGGCAACGAACTCGCCCAGAAGGGTGTCGACGTCGTCATCCTGGAAGCCGGCGCGCGCCACGAATATGAGGATTTCATCAATGACGAGTGGGGCTCGTTCGCCCAGCTCGCCTGGACGGACAAGCGCACCACCTCCGGTGACTGGCGTGTGGCCAAGGATTTTCCGAACCTGCCGGCCTGGATCGTCAAGTCGGTCGGCGGTTCGACGACGCATTGGGCGGGAGCCTCGCTGCGCTTCCAGGAGCATGAGTTCAAGACACTGTCGACCTACGGCAAACTGGAAGGCGCCAATTTGCTCGACTGGCCGATCACGCTCGCCGAGATGGAACCCTACTACGCCAAGGCCGAAGCCAAGATGGGCGTCACCGGCACCAATGACTGGCCGCGGCTGCCGGGCAACAACAATTTCAAGGTGCTGAAGGCCGGCGCAGACAAGCTCGGCTACAAGGAATGCCACACCGGCAATATGGCGATCAATTCGGTCGAGCGCGACGATCGTAATTCCTGCCAGCAGACCGGCTTCTGCTTCCAGGGCTGCAAATGGGGCGCCAAATGGTCGACGCTCTACACCGAGATACCCAAGGGCGAGGCGACGGGCCATCTCGAAGTCAGGCCGAACGCCATGGCGATCAAGATCAACCATGATGCTAGCGGAAAGGTGACCGGCGTCGTCTATGCCGACAAGGACGGCAAGCTCCAGGAGCAGAAGGCGCGCATCGTCGCCGTCGCGGGAAATTCGATCGAGAGCCCAAGGCTGCTGCTCAATTCGGCATCGGGCAAATTCCCTGACGGTCTTGCCAACTCGTCGGGGCAGGTGGGCAAGAACTACATGCGCCACACCACCGGCTCGGTCTATGCCATCTTCGACAAACCGGTGCACATGTATCGCGGCACCACCATGGCCGGCATCATCCGCGACGAGGCGCGCCATGATCCGTCACGTGGTTTCGTCGGCGGCTACGAGTTCGAGACGCTGTCACTGGGTCTGCCGTTCATGGCGGCCTTCCTCGATCCCGGCGCCTGGGGCCGCTCGTTCACCACCGCACTCGACCACTACGACCACATGGCCGGCCTGTGGATTGTCGGCGAGGACATGCCGCGCGCGGAGAATCGCATCACGCTGCATGCCGACGAGAAGGACGCGCACGGCATGCCGATCGCCGACGTGCATTTCGACGATCATCCGAACGACACAGCGATGCGCAACCACGCCTACAAGCAGGCCACGGCGCTCTATGCTGCGGTTGGTGCCACGCGCACCTTCCCGACGCCGCCCTATCCGTCGACCCACAATCTCGGCACCAACCGGATGAGCGAGAAGGCGGCCGACGGCGTCGTCAACAAGCACGGCCAGGCGCACGACATCAAGAACCTGTTCGTGTCGGATGGCAGCCAGTTCACGACCGGAGCCGCCGAAAACCCGACCCTGACGATCGTGTCGCTGGCGATCCGCCAGGCCGGCTACATCGCCGCGCAGATGTCGGCCAAGACGATCTAGTCACATCCTCCCGACTGCCTGCTGGCGCGGAACCCACAAGGTTCCGCGCCTTTTCTTGCAGCCTCATTGCCTGGTGCAGGTCGAGGCGGTGAAGGCGCCGTCGGGTTGCTTCATGATGATGTCGAAGGAGGGCGTGCTCTGGCCGTCCAGCGTTGCCTGGGTCAGCGACAGCGAGTTGCCGCCGGCGGTATAGCCGCCCAGCGGTCCCAACCAGGAGATCACGCCGTTTGCATCCATTTGATAGTTGTACCCCTGCTGCGCGGTGCCGAGGCCGGTATAAATTGGGCCGCTGTAGACGTTCCCCTTGATGGTGATGTCGCCGAGGCTGAGGAACATGCCGAGCAGGTAGACCTCGCAGTGATAGATACCGTCGGGCATCTTGCCATCGCTGAAATCGGCTCGTGCGGTCCCGGTTGCTGCCGCCAGAAGCAGTATGCCGATAAGGATGCGTGAAATGCCTGAAGCCATGACGTCGCTCGTTTGAGGAGCGAGCTTGCCCCATTTTTGCACCGCGCCGCAATATCGGTCGTCGGTGATCCACCTGCGAAGATCAAAATCTAGGCATCTAGCAGAGGTGGGCGAAAATTAGGCATCTGTCGCGTGCGTTGCGCAAATTTCTCTCAATCAATTTTTAACCGGTTCTCTTTGTTTTTATAAGCTTAATATTTCAAGACACTGATAATTCTGGATTTATTGGTCTCCATTGGCGTCGCCAAGCGATTGGCATGGGGGTTGCATTGTAGTGTTGCGGTGCAATCAACCAGCTTGGGAGTCTGTAATATGAGGGGTAATTTCTCGACCATAACAAGAATGTTTTCGGCGAGCGTGGTTGCCGCCGGCCTGTTGATGTCCGCTCCCGCCAAGGCTGCCGACGACACGATCAAGGTCGGCATTCTCCATTCGCTGTCGGGGACCATGGCGATTTCGGAGACGACGCTGAAGGACGCCATGCTGATGCTCATCGACGAGCAGAACGCCAAGGGCGGCCTGCTCGGCAAGAAGCTCGAGGCGGTGGTCGTCGATCCGGCTTCCAACTGGCCGCTGTTTGCCGAAAAGGCGCGCGAGCTGATCTCCAAGGACAAGGTCGCGGCGGTGTTCGGCTGCTGGACCTCGGTGTCGCGCAAGTCGGTTCTCCCGGTGTTCTCCGAACTCGACAACATCCTGTTTTATCCCGTCCAGTATGAGGGCGAGGAGAGCGAGCGCAACGTGTTCTACACGGGTGCGGCGCCGAACCAGCAGGCCATCCCGGCCGTCGACTATCTCATGAGCGAGGATGGCGGTTCGGTGAAGCGCTGGGTGCTGGAAGGCACCGACTACGTCTATCCGCGCACCACCAACAAGATCCTCGAAGCCTATCTGAAGGCAAAGGGCGTGGCGGCGGAAGACATCATGGTCAATTACACGCCGTTCGGCTTCTCCGACTGGCAGACCGAGGTTTCGGCGATCAAGAAGTTCGGTTCGGCCGGCAAGAAGACCGCCGTCGTCTCGACCGTCAACGGCGACGCCAACGTGCCGTTCTACAAGGAACTCGGCAACCAGGGCATCAAGGCCGAGGACATCCCGGTCATGGCATTCTCGGTCGGCGAGGAAGAGCTTGCCGGTCTCGACACCGCGCCGCTGGTTGGCCATCTCGCCGCCTGGAATTACTTTGAGAGCGTCGACACGCCCGAAAACAAAAAGTTCATCGCCGACTGGCACAAGTTCATCAAGAACGACAAGCGCACCACCAACGACCCGATGGAAGCCCACTATATCGGCTTCAACATGTGGGTGAAGGCGGTCGAGAAGGCCGGCACCACCGATCCGGACAAGGTCATCGACGCCATGATCGGTGTCTCGGTGCCGAACCTGACCGGCGGCTATTCGACGATGATGCCGAACCACCACATCACCAAGCCGGTGCTGATCGGTGAAATCCAGGCCGACGGCCAGTTCGAAACCGTGTCGCGCACACCAGGCTTGGTGATGGGAGACGAATGGTCCGACTATCTGCCTGACTCCAAGGACCTGATCTCCGATTGGCGCGCGCCTCTGTCCTGCGGCAACTTCAATGTCGCCACCGGCAAGTGCGGCGGCAAGGGCACAAACTGATCCTCCCCGGGCTGGACCTTCAGGTCCATGCCCATGACCGCGCGCGTCCGGACGGCTTCCTCCGCCGTCCGGACGCCCAATTCAACCTTCTTCAAAGGTCACCTGGAGCCGATGAACCTGTTTCGCGCCATTGGTCTGACGCTGTTGTTCCTGCTGGCGACGCTGTCGTCATCGGGCGCAAGCGAAGCCGATCTGCGCGGCATCATCGCCAAATTCGCGACGGCCAAGGGTTTTTCGGAGATCGGAGCCGTCGTCCACGAACTGGCGGCCACCGGCGATCCGGCTGTGGAACGGCCGCTTGCGGCACTCGCCGACGGCAACCTTTATGTCCGCAAGGCCGATTCCCTGGTGTTTGCCGGCAAGGAAGCGGGCGAAAGCGTCCAGCTTTCCAACCCGTTGAGCGGCGAGGCATCGGGCGAGGCCGCCAAGGACGACATCACCAAGATCAAGGTCAACAACACGCTGCGCCGCGTCATCCGCGACGCGTTGGGCACGCTGACGCTTGGCGCCAAGGACCCGGCCGTGCGTATTGCCGCCGCCGATACCATGTTCAAGACCCCTGATGCGGCAAACATCGGGCCGCTCGACACGGCAATCGCCAGCGAGAGCGTGGCCAGCGTCAAGGCTCTGCTCGAACAGGCTCGTGCCGCCTCCGTGCTGGTCTCCGATCAGCCTGAAGCCGACAAGCTTGCTGCCATCGCGCTGATCGGGGCGCGGGGCGACCGCGATGCGGTTTCGCTGCTGACTTCGGTCGAGGCGAATTCCACGGACGCAGTCAAGGAAGCTGCCACGGCCGCGATCGCCAACATCAATTCGACGCTGGCCTTCTGGGATGCCGGTCAGAACATCTGGTACGGCATTTCGCTGGGCTCGGTGCTGCTGCTGGCGGCGATCGGCCTTGCCATCACCTTCGGCGTCATGGGCGTCATCAACATGGCGCATGGCGAGATGGTTATGCTCGGCGCCTACACGACCTTCGTCGTCCAGCAAGTGATCCGTACGTCCTTTCCGGACCTATTCGACTGGTCGCTGGTCATCGCGCTGCCGCTCGCTTTCCTCGTCTCGGCCCTGGTTGGCCTGATCATCGAGCGCGGCGTCATCCGTTTCCTTTATGGCCGGCCGCTGGAAACACTGCTGGCGACATGGGGCGTTTCGCTCATCCTGCAGCAAGCGGTGCGCTCGATCTTCGGGCCGACCAACCAGGAGGTCGGCAACCCCTCCTGGATGTCGGGCTCGTTCAATGTCGGGCAGCTTGCGATCACCTGGAACCGGCTATGGATCCTGGTTTTCGCGCTCACCGTGTTCGCGGTGCTGCTCTACGTGATGAAGCGTACGCCCTGGGGCTTGCAAATGCGCGCCGTCACCGCCAACCGGCGCATGGCCGCCTCCATGGGCATCAGGACGCCATGGGTCGACGCGCTGACCTTCGCGCTCGGCTCCGGCATTGCCGGCATTGCCGGTGTCGCGCTCAGCCAGATCGACAATGTCTCGCCCAATCTCGGCCGCGGCTACATCATCGACAGCTTCATGGTCGTCGTCTTCGGTGGTGTCGGCAATCTGTGGGGTACGCTGGTCGGCGCCTTCTCGCTCGGCATCGTCAACAAGTTCCTCGAGCCCTATGCCGGCGCGGTGCTCGGCAAGATCGTCGTGCTGGTGCTGATCATCCTGTTCATCCAGAAGCGCCCGCGCGGCCTGTTCGCGCTCAAGGGCAGGGCGGTGGAAGCATGATCACGGGACGCTTCTTCGCCGCGGGTGCGGACCGCCGCATCGCCATCACGATCTTCATCCTGTTGGCTGTGGCCGTCATCGTGCCGCTGCTCAACCTGGCCGTTTCGCCGGCCAACGCCTTCTATGTGCCATCCTACATCGTCGCGCTGACCGGCAAATATCTCTGCTATGCGCTGCTCGCCTTGGCGCTCGATCTTGTCTGGGGCTATTGCGGCATTCTCTCGCTCGGCCACGGCGCCTTCTTCGCGCTCGGCGGTTATGCGATGGGCATGTATCTGATGCGCCAGATCGGCTCGCGCGGCGTCTATGGCAACCCGATCCTGCCCGACTTCATGGTGTTCCTGAACTACAAGGAATTGCCGTGGTTCTGGTATGGCTTCGACCATTTCTGGTTTGCCGGCCTCATGGTGCTGGCGGTGCCTGGCCTGCTGGCTTTCGTCTTCGGCTGGTTCGCCTTCCGCAGCCGCGTCACCGGCGTTTATCTCTCGATCATCACCCAGGCGATGACTTATGCGCTGCTGCTTGCCTTTTTCCGCAACGATATGGGTTTCGGCGGCAACAACGGCCTGACCGATTTCAAGGATATTCTGGGCTTCAACGTGCAGGCCGACGCGACGCGTTCGGCGCTGTTTGCCGCCAGTGCGGTCACGCTCGCGGTCGCCGTCTTCGTCACCTGGGCGATCGTCGGCTCCAAATACGGCAAGCTCTTGATGGCGGTACGCGATGCCGAGAGCCGCACGCGCTTCCTTGGCTGGCGGGCGGAGAACGTAAAACTGTTCGCCTTCACCGTCTCGGCCGTCATGGCCGGCATCGCCGGCGCGCTCTACGTGCCGCAGGTCGGCATCATCAACCCCGGCGAATTCGAGCCGGCCAATTCGATTGAAGTCGTGGTATGGGCGGCCGTCGGCGGGCGCGGCACCATCGTCGGGCCGATCATCGGTGCGTTGCTGGTCAATGCCGGCAAGTCCTGGTTCACCGGCGTGCTGCCGGAATTCTGGCTGTTTGCCTTGGGTGGGCTGTTCGTCGCCGTCACGCTTTTGCTGCCCAAGGGCATCATCGGCATGTGGGATTCCTGGCGCGGCAACGCCAGAGCGTTGCGAGCAGCCTCGATTGCCGAGGAAGCCGGCGCCGACCCTGACGTCCAGCCGCCGGCGAAGATCGTGCGCAGCGCGGCGAGAAAGCCCGGCGACTGGTCCGCATCCAGCCCCGAACCGCAGCCGGCGGAGTGAGCGACCATGTCAAAGTCGAACACCATCCTCTATCTCGACGGCGTCTCGGTTTCCTTCGATGGCTTTCGCGCCATCAACAATCTGTCACTGGTGCTCGACAAGGGCGAGATGCGCGCCATCATCGGCCCCAACGGCGCCGGCAAGACGACGATGATGGACATCGTCACCGGCAAGACGCGGCCCGACGAGGGCGAGGTGTTCTTCGACGGCCAGGTCGATCTCACGAAGCATGACGAGGCCGAGATCGCCATGATGGGCATCGGCCGCAAGTTCCAGAAGCCGACCGTGTTCGAAAGCCACACGATCGAAGAGAACCTGATGCTGGCGCTGAAGGGGCCGCGCTCGATCTTCCCGGCGCTGTTTCATCGCCGCTCGGCAGCCGAGATGCGGCAGATCGACGACATCCTCGGCATCATCCGGCTTGGCGACAAGCGCAACGAATTCGCAGCCAATCTCAGTCATGGACAAAAGCAGTGGCTCGAGATCGGCATGCTCTTGGCGCAGGATCCGAAACTGCTTCTGGTCGACGAACCGGTCGCCGGCATGACCGACGCAGAGACCGAGGAAACCGCACGGCTGCTCAAGGACATCGCGCGCGACCATTCGGTCATCGTCGTCGAGCACGACATGCATTTCGTGCGCGAACTCGGCGTCAAGGTCACCTGCCTGCATGAGGGCTCGGTGCTTAGCGAAGGCACACTCGATTTCGTATCGGCCGACGAGCGCGTCGTCGAAGTCTATTTGGGGAGATGAATATGGTCTGGCGGGTGCAATTCCATCGCTTCGATCTGTCGTTTCTCCGATTCTGGAGAAGGCGCTGACATGCTCGAAGTTTCCAATGCCACGCTGCACTACGGCGCCGCCCAGGCGCTGCGCGGCGTGTCGCTGAAGGCGGGCGCCGGCAAGATTACTTGCGTACTCGGCCGCAACGGCGTCGGCAAGACCAGTTTGATGAGATCGATCGTCGGCCACCACCGGCTGACGAGCGGAAGCGTTGCCTTCGAGGGGAAGGCGCTCGACCGGAGCGCGGCGTATGACCGCGCCCGGTCGGGCATCGCATTCGTGCCGCAGGGCAGGGAAATCTTTCCGCTGCTCACCGTGCGGGAGAACCTGGAATCAGGCTTTGCACCGCTGAAGCGGGCCGACCGCAACATTCCGGCGCATGTCTTCGAGCTGTTCCCGGTGCTGAAGCAGATGCTCGGTCGCCGTGGCGGCGATCTTTCCGGCGGGCAGCAGCAGCAGCTCGCCATCGGCAGGGCATTGGTGATGCGGCCGAAGCTGTTGGTGCTCGACGAGCCGACCGAAGGCATCCAGCCGTCGATCATCAAGGATATCGGCCGCGCCATCCGCTATCTGCGCGACCAGGCCGGCATCGCGGTGCTTTTGGTCGAACAATATCTCGATTTCTGCCGAGAGCTCGCCGACGAGGTCAACATCATGGACCGGGGTCTGATCGTCCATACCGGCCCGGCGGAAGATTTGGACCGTGCTGATGTCAGGAAGTTCCTGACCGTCTAGAATCGTCGTCGGACTTCAGTTGACGGTCCGAAATCATTCGCAAGTCTAATATTTCTCCGATCCAGCCATCTGCGTCACTAGCGCACCATGAGCTGCGTGCTAGTCTTTCCCATGGCTTTTGTGAGTCGGCCGCTTCCGTATCAGTCTGGTTATCGCAGATCGAGGGCGCGGCTAGCACCGGGCAAGTTTCACGCAAGCAAAGCTTCCTAGCTTCCCTCCTGCGATCTCTGTCGTTCAAACGCGTTTGGGCACACAGGCTAAGGGACAGCCATGGAACGTTACGTCGAGGACTACCAGAAGCGGCGGCTTACCGAACGCGTCGACATCATCGCTGCCATCAATATCTTGAGGTCACAGGGCTGCGAATACGACGACCTGATCGAAGAGATCACCAAGGTCTTCTATGTCGACCTGGATGCCTTCAATGAAATCGTCATGGCGGCATAGGGTCGCTTAGATCGCAGTCGGTTTACATCACTGACGCAGCATAGCTGATCGCTCTGCGCGCGGGCTTAACTATCTGCCCCCGAGCTCCAACATATCGAAATGCCCTTCATCTAGTTGTCCTGCCGGCGCTTCTCGATTTGGTAGGTCAGCCAACGGCAGAACATCCCGACGATGGACAGCGCTGCGCCGCCAATCAAACAGGCGGTAAGCACTGGGCTTTTTGCAGCGCTCGACCAACTCACGATGGCGAGCAGGATCACACTCCCGGTCGAGATTAAATAACCGATCCCCTTCAGAAGGTGCAGCGAAGCTTTTGTCATGCATGGGCTCTCCCGACAGGTTTTGCCTTTCGGAACATTCTTCGCGTTGTGAAGTTCCATCGCTGCCACACAACCAAAAGCGAGAGGCATCTTGATGCCCAATTATCTGAAGCTGACCACAATCACGAAGGGCCTCATCAGAGTGGTGGTCGAAACGCCACGTGGCGCGACGGCGAAACTGGCCTTCGAGCCGCGAACGCAGATGTTCGGCTATGTCCGTCCCTTGCCGGTCGGCATGATGTATCCCTATGACTGGGGCTTCATTCCTTCGACGCTAGGCGAAGACGGCGACCCTCTTGATGGGCTTGTGATTCATCAGGCAGCCACGGCTCCCGGAGTCGTGATCAAATGCAACTTGCTAGGCGCCTTGCGCGTCAAGCAGAAGGACGAAGGCGGTGAGGTTCTGCGCAACGACCGCTATGTCTTCTGTCCGCACAGGGAGGATGCTCCCGATGAGCCCGTTGCGGCGGATCACGTTCCAGATGACCTGCGGCGTGAGATCGAGCAGTTCTTTGTCTCCTCGGTGCTTGGAACCGGCAAGACCATCAAGTTTAAAGGCTGGCAAAATGCCGCCGAAGCTCGCAAGGCCATCAAGATAGGTGTGAAGGCCTTTTCAGCTCGCCGTTGAGTGGATCGAGGTTGCGACTCTCGCTGGCTGCCCGTCTAATTCCAGCACGTGCTGCCCGTCAGACTTTATCGCGCGGTATCAATCCACGCGGAACCGTTCGTCCGGTCGCAGGTTGCAACAGTTCCAACAGGAGATGCAGCTATGGATCACACCAACCACGTACGCCTTACCAGCAATGAATTGACCTCCGACATACTCGACGGCGCGACCATTTACGGTGCGGAGGATGAGAAGGTCGGTACAGTCTCTCACTTGCACGGCAGCGAGGTCGTCGTCGACGTCGGCGGCTTCCTGGGCATCGGCGCAAAACCGGTTGCCGTACCGGCCAACCAGCTGGACTTCATGCGCGACGAGAACGGCGACGTTCATGCGGTCACCACTTGGACCAAAGAACAGCTCAAGGCCATGCCCGAGCATCAGGATTGAGGATCAACAGGGGCTGGCTTCGGCTGGCCCCCAACTTTGTAAGGATGACAGGGTGACGTGGCCGAGGCGGAAGCCGCCAGGCGGACAGGTCAGTACAGCGCAGTCGACGGAGACCGGCTGTGGCGGCTAAAGGGCTAGTATACGGACGGCTTGGCGAAAATTGCCTGCATATCTGCGTCGACATGCAGCGCTTGTTTGGACCCGCCGGGCCTTGGGCGGTACCATGGGCCGAGAAAGTGGTGCCGGCCATAGAGGAACTGGTCGCCAGACATCCGCAGCGAACACTTTTCACCCGCTTTATCCCGGCCGAGCGGCCAGGTGAGGGACCGGGGATGTGGGCGAGCTACTATCGCCGGTGGGCAGAGGTGACGCTTTCCCATATCGATCCGGGCCTGATCGAGCTCATGCCACAACTTGCACGGTTCGTGCCGCCGGCCAAGCTCGTCGACAAGCACGTCTATTCGCCATGGACCGAAGGGCATCTCGACGCCCTGCTGCACGGTTCAGGCACAAACACCTTGGTGATTACCGGGGGTGAAACCGACGTCTGTGTGCTTGCCACCGTGCTGGGCGCCATCGATCGCGGCTTTCGCGTCGTTCTTGTCACCGACGCCATCTGCAGCTCCGCGGATCAAACGCATGATGCGCTGATGGAGCTTTATCGTTCGCGGTTCAGTGAGCAGGTCGAGGCAGTGACGATGCAGGAAGTCACGGATAGTTGGCAGTAAGATATGAAGGCTGACCAGTCTAACCCGCGCGCCGGAATGCCGAGGCGGTGACGCGGTTGCGGCCGCCGCGCTTGGCGGCATAGAGCGCCTTGTCGGCGGCGCTGAGCACCTTGTCGAAGCTGAGACCCTCCTTGGTGCCGAGGGCAAATCCGGCACTGACCGTGCATGTGAGCGAACCGGTCTCGGTTTCGATGCGACGCGCGGCGAAAGCTGCCCGTATGGCCTCGGCGGTGGCTTCCACCGTCTCGGGCAAGGTCCGCTTCAGCACCAGCGCGAATTCCTCGCCGCCCATGCGCGCGGCGACGTCGGCCGGGCGAAGATTGCCGGCGAGGTCCCTGGCGAACATCCTCAGCACCTCATCGCCGGCGGCATGGCCGAATTCGTCGTTGATGGCCTTGAAGCTGTCGAGGTCGAAGACGACCACCGCCGTGAAGGCGCCGATCGGGGCATCACCGTGCAGGTCGAACAGGGCGCGGCGGTTGAGCAGGCCTGTCAGCGGGTCGGTCAGGGCATTGTGGCGATGATGCCTGGCCAGACGCCCCTGATTGAGCGCCAACGACAAGGCTCCAATCCCGGTCATGCTAGCGATGACGATGATGAGGCTCAGCTCCTCGGCCCAGTTGCTGGGCGCATGTCCGAGGATCAGCTTTCCATCCCAGGCAAGAACCATGGCGCACAGAGCGAAGGACGTGGCCGTGGCCGAATAGAGCGCGGTGATGCCGATCGTGAGGGCAGGGGCTTCGTCGCGGCCTTTCCAGTATTCGAGCGCCGTTGCGAACAGAAGCAATGCGGCAAAGGCGTTTTCGAACATGAAGCCTAGCCCGTCATAGCCAAGAGCCATGGGAGGCAACGTCACAACCAGCGAAATGGCGCTGGCAATCGCCATTCGCGGCATTGGCGAGCCGCCGGTCCTGAACTGGTAGGCGGCGCCCAGCATTGTCGAAAAACCGAGCAGAAGGAAAGCCAGCGTGGCGATGCCCAGCAGGCGCCCAGGCATATCGATATAGGCGTCATAGATAAAAATATCGCCGACCACGAACACCAGGCTGATCGCCCATGTCAGCAGGAACCTCTCCGAGCGAGCGGTCAGCCACATGCCGAACAATGTCAGGCTCAGGCAGGCGGCGGAAAAACCGACAGCCAGCAGAAGTGAAGTGTAGTCAAGCGACATGCCCCTCGTTTCCTTGCCCCAAATCTGTGACTTGGCCTGCCTGGATTCATGCAGCAAGGAGGTATCGATAAGGTTACGACGGCGGCGAATCCTTGGCTTATTGGGTTAGAGGATCACCCCCGACAATAGCAGAATGACGCCGACAGCCATCATCAGCAGCCCCGGCCAATTCTGTGATAGGCCGAGGAAGCCTAATCCGCGCCGTCGTGGCTCAAGCGTCGGGCCGGACGTTGCGAGATTAGGCATCGGGCGGTCTGAAGCTACGGGCGTCGGATCACTGAGCCGCCCGCGTCTGAGAACGGCGACCGCCATGTACACAACGCCGGCGATGGTGAGCAACGCCCCGATGAGGATGATCGCCATCTTTCCTCGCTTTCTTCCGGTTCTCCTGATGCCAGCGTTCCGCCGGTTGGGCGCGCCTGGCCATCTCTGGGAAAAACCGGTCTTCGGCGAGCAGCGAGCCTATCGCGTCCACGCGAGGCACCTGCCCGGTCGCCCGCTAGTGAGGCAAAAACGGTCAACCTGCCCTGCAGGTTCCGACAGGAGTTGCCGGACCGGACCCGAGAGTGTGGAATTCGACGCTTAAACGGAAGGATAGCGCCGCAGGCTAGCTGCTCTAATCCGCCACGCGCTTCATCAGCGCCATGGCACCGAACGGCGCGCGCACCTTGCCCTCGGTGATGAAGTAGACGAATACGTCGCGTGGCTTGACCGGCGCCTCGGTCGAAGGATCGGCGCGTCGGAGATCGGCAGGCACCTTGCCTTCCGCCCAGGTCTTGGCGCGCGCCGCCCATTCATCGAGGCCCTTCGGCGTGTAGCAGTCGGGATTGTCGTCGCTGCCAGTCTGCAGCCGGGCATAGATGAAATCGCCGGTGACGTCGGCGATATCAGGATATTTGGCATGGTCGGCATAGACGATCGCGACCTCGTACTTGCGCACGAGCGCGGCGAATTCCGGCACGATAAAACTGTCGTTGCGCACTTCGACCGCATGGCGCAGCGCAACGCCGTCCTGCTTTTCCGGCAGCAGTTTCAGGAAAGCTTCGAAATCGTCCGGATCGAACTTTTTCGTCGGCGCGAACTGCCACAGGATCGGCCCGAGCTTTTCGCCGAGCGCGGCAACGCCCGAGCCGAGGAAACGCATCATCGACTCGCCGGCCTCGCCGAGCACGCGCCGGTTGGTGACGAAGCGGTTGCCCTTCAGCGCATAGACGAAACCGTCCGGCGCCTCGCTGGCCCATTTGACGAAGGTCGGCTCCTTGAAGCTGGAATAATAGGTGCCGTTGACCTCGATGCTCGGCACCTGCCGAGTGGCGTAGTTCAGCTGCTTGGCCTTGGAAAGCTTGTCGGGATAGAAGGACGTATCCCAGGGCTCGAAGGTCCAGCCGCCCATGCCGGCGCGGATTGTTCCCGATGTGCTCATTGTCATCCTCCCAAATGCTGAAAAAGATCAGGCCGCGGTGATCTCATCGACGGTTTTGGCCATGTCGACGAGCACCCATCCTGGCCGGTAGGGATTGGGCCGGCGACCCGTTTCGTGGAAACCGTAGGCCAGATAGAGTGCGATGTTCCGCTCCATCCTGGCGTTGGTGTAAAGCCGCACCTCGGGCAGGCCCCACAGGCGCGTCTGTTCGTCAGCGTGTTTCAGCAGCGCAATGCCGAAGCCTTTGCCTTGAAAGTCAGGGGAGACGGCGACGGAGAAGATCATCGCGTGGTCGTCATGCCGCTCCAGCGTGAGCACTCCGGCAAGCTCGCCGCCGTCCTCGAGCAGCCAGACTTCGCCACCCTCGATGCGTGGCGCATAGTCCTCGGTGACCGGGATCGGCGGCGCGCCGAACAGGGCGGTGTACGGCGCATAGGCCGCTTGCGTCAGCGAGACGACGGTTTGGAGATCACCGGCAAGCGCTCTTCTGATTGTCATTCAAAAGCTCTCCAGGCGCCAACCGGTCCGATCGTCACTCCGCCGCTTCGCGCTTGCCTCCGGGGCGACGCTCCAGCAGTTCCTTGAGGAACTGGCCGGTGTAGCTGCGCTTTTCGCGGACAATGGCTTCCGGCGTGCCGGAGGCGACCAGTTCGCCGCCGCCGTCGCCGCCTTCGGGGCCGAGATCGAGCACCCAGTCGGCGGTCTTGATCACCTCGAGATTGTGCTCGATGACCACCACCGTGTTGCCCTGGTCGACCAGTTCGTGCAGCACTTCCAACAGCTTGGCGACGTCGTGGAAATGCAGGCCGGTGGTCGGCTCGTCGAGGATGTAGAGCGTCTTGCCGGTCGCCTTGCGCGACAGTTCCTTGGCGAGCTTGATGCGCTGCGCCTCACCGCCGGACAGCGTCGTCGCCTGCTGGCCGATATGGATATAGCCGAGGCCGACCTGCTTCAACGTGTCGAGCTTGTCGCGCACGCCGGGCACGGCGGCAAAGAAATCGACGCCTTCCTCGACCGTCATGTCGAGCACGTCGGCGATCGATTTGCCCTTGAACAGGACATCGAGCGTCTCTCTGTTGTAGCGCTTGCCGTGGCACACGTCGCAAGTGACGTAGACGTCGGGGAGGAAATGCATCTCGATCTTGATGACGCCGTCGCCCTGGCAGGCCTCGCAGCGGCCGCCCTTGACGTTGAAGGAGAACCGGCCCGGCTGATAGCCGCGCGCCTTGGCTTCGGGCAGACCGGCGAACCAGTCGCGGATCGGCGTGAAGGCACCGGTATAGGTGGCAGGGTTGCTGCGCGGGGTCCTGCCAATGGGCGACTGGTCGATGTCGATGACCTTGTCCAGGAATTCGAGGCCTTCGATGCGGTCGTGGTCGGCAGGATGCTCACGCGAGCCCATGATGCGGCGCGACGCCGCCTTGAACAGCGTCTCGATCAGGAAGGTCGATTTGCCGCCGCCCGACACGCCGGTCACGGCGGTGAAGGTGCCGAGCGGGATTTCGGCGGTGACGTTCTTCAGATTGTTGCCGCGCGCGCCGACGATCTTGAGGCGCCGGTTCTTCTTCGCCTCGCGCCGCACGCCAGGCGTCGCCACTTCGAGCGCGCCCGACAGATATTTGCCGGTGATCGAATTGGGATTGGCCATGACCTGCTGCGGCGTGCCCTGGGCGATGATCTCGCCGCCATGGATACCGGCGGCCGGACCCATGTCGACGACATAGTCGGCATGCAGGATGGCGTCTTCATCATGTTCGACGACGATCACGGTGTTGCCGATATCGCGCAGGTGCTTGAGCGTATCCAGCAGGCGGGCATTGTCGCGCTGGTGCAGGCCGATCGACGGTTCGTCCAGCACATAGAGCACGCCGGTGAGGCCGGAGCCGATCTGCGACGCCAGCCGGATGCGCTGGCTCTCGCCGCCCGACAGCGTGCCGGAATTGCGCGACAGCGTCAGATAGTCGAGCCCGACATCGTTGAGGAAGCGCAGCCGCTCGCGGATCTCCTTCAAGACCCGCACCGCAATCTCGTTCTGCTTGTCGTTGAGTGACGCCGGCAGGTCGGTGAACCACTGGTCGGCCTTGCGGATGGAAAGCTCGGTGACTTCGCCGATGTGCTTGCCGGCGATTTTCACCGCCAGCGACTCGGGCTTCAGCCGATAACCCTTGCAGACCGGGCAAGGCGTGGCCGACATGAAGCGCTCGATCTCCTCGCGCATCCATGCGGATTCAGTCTCTTTCCAGCGTCGCTCGAGATTGGGGATGACGCCTTCGAAAGTCTTTGTCGTCTTATAGGAGCGCAGGCCGTCATCATACTGGAAGGTGATTTCGCGCTCGCCGGTGCCGCGCAGAATGGCTTCCTGGGCTTCCGTGGTTAGATCCTTGAACTTGTCGCCGAGCTTGAAGCCATAAGCCTTGCCGAGCGCTTCCAGCGTCTGCGCGTAATAGGGCGAGGTCGACTTGGCCCACGGGCTGACGGCGCCGTCGCGCAGCGAGATGTTTTCGTCCGGCACGATCAGATTGCCGTCGATGGCGCGCTGGCTGCCGAGACCGTCGCAGGTCGGGCAGGCGCCGAACGGATTGTTGAACGAGAACAGGCGCGGTTCGATTTCCGGAATGGTGAAGCCGGAAACCGGGCAAGCGAACTTTTCCGAGAACAGGATGCGCTCATGCGTCTCGTTCTTCGACTTGTTGACCGAATCCTCGCCGGTCTGGCTGGAATCCAGCGGCTTGTCGGCGAATTCGGCGACCGCCAGCCCTTCGGCCAATTTCAGCGCTGTTTCGATGGAATCGGCAAGCCGCGTTGCCAGATCGCCACGCACGACGATGCGGTCGACGACGACGTCGAGGTCGTGCTTGTACTTCTTGTCCAGCGCCGGCACGTCGGCGATCTCATAGAAGACGCCGTCGACCTTGACGCGTTGAAAGCCCTTCTTCTGCAGTTCCAGCAATTCCTTGCGGTACTCGCCTTTGCGGCCGCGCACCATCGGCGCCAGGATGAACAGGCGCGTACCTTCCTCGACCGCCAGCACGCGGTCGACCATCTGCGAAACCGTCTGGCTCTCGATCGGCAGGCCGGTGGCCGGCGAATAGGGGATGCCAACCCGCGCAAACAGAAGCCGCATGTAGTCGTAGATCTCGGTGACGGTGCCGACGGTCGAACGCGGGTTCTTCGAGGTGGTCTTCTGCTCGATGGAGATGGCGGGCGACAGGCCGTCGATCTGGTCGACGTCAGGCTTCTGCATCATTTCGAGGAATTGCCGTGCGTAGGCCGACAGGCTTTCGACGTAGCGGCGCTGGCCCTCGGCGTAGATGGTGTCGAAGGCAAGCGACGATTTGCCGGAACCCGACAGGCCGGTCATGACAATCAGGCTGTCACGCGGCAGGTCGAGATCGACATTCTTCAGATTGTGTTCGCGCGCCCCGCGAATGGAAAGATATTTATGGTCGGCCATAGCCGGTCGCCGCCTCAGAATCTGGAATTTCCTGGAATGGCGGGTTTTCCCGGCCATCCCCTATGTAGGTAGTTTTGCCGCCACGTCGAGAGACGCCACAATTCCCGACAAATGCGTTTAACCGTCTTTCGCGTGCACGGGCAAGCGGAAAGAACAAAGGCCGAACACGCTCCTGACAAAGCTGTGCAGAAACTGACTTGCACGTAACCTCCCTGCGATCACATTTTTCGGTAACCGGCTATTGAAGGTTGACGTCCCCGACTCAGGGGCGCAGACTCCAGCAGTCAACGAAGCCGGCCGTCTTTCGATGGCCTCGCCGCCCAGAGGCGGCCTGCGAGACGCCGCAGGCACTTGCGATTTGTGCTTCGGGACGACAACGTCGCAACGGACACAGGAGCGGAGCTATGACGCCACCGGATCGTCCCCCAGGGTTCCAGTTGTCACTGGAGCCGCGGCAGGCATAAGTGCCAGGGTTTAGCGTTTTCGCCACCCAGCAAACCGTGACCTGCCATCTCTCGTAAAAATCAGAGACTGCTAGTCGGATCGTCGGTTGAATGCCGCGGTGCATCCGAAATCAAACGCCGGCAGTACACTCCCGGCAAAATTGGATTTGAGATCCAAAAAGGCCCCGTCCGTTTGCGCAAAGCACGGCGGGGCCGTTTTCATGTGCGGATTGTTTTATTGGGCGATAGGCGCGGCGCGCCGGCACTCACTATCAGTGGCGCGGCAGCCCTGTTGAGCCGGCGCCGACATCGACGGTGATGCTACCGGAAATCCTGACATCCGTATCGCCGATCTTGAACTGACCATTGCCGTTGCTGGGAAACGCGTCGTCGGGTTCGGGTTTGGGAGCCGGCTTGGCGATACGATAGTCGCCGGTCACGCCGGGCAGGGCGCCTTTCTGCGCTGGCGAACTGTCCTCTGCAAAAGCCGCGCCGCTCACAAGGCCGGCAAAAGCGAGCACCACGACGGCGATGACGCGGCGCGATGGTCTGGACGGATAAGTGTCGGTCATCGCAAGACTATAGTGACGTGCCGGCGATGGGACCAGACCAGCGTCGTCAAATCTTCGACAACCGGCAGGAGCCAGGATCAGGGGCTTGGCTTCATGCCGCCTTTTTTCGCGTGTCGAAAACATGGTCGACGATGCCCCATGCCTGGGCTTCTCGGGCCGTCATGAAGTGGTCGCGGTCCAGTGTGCGCTCGACCTCTTCGTAGGTGCGGCCGCAATGCTGCGCGTAGAGTTTAGCCATGTGCCGTTTGGTCTGGCCGATCCGCTCGGCATGGCGCTGGATGTCGGAGGCCTGGCCCTGGAACCCGCCCAGCGGCTGATGCAGCAGGATGGTGGCGTTCGGCAGCGAGATGCGCCGCCCCGGCGTGCCGGCCATCAGCAGGAACGAGGCCATCGAGGCGGCAAAGCCCATGCACACGGTCGACACCGGGCAGCTGATATATTGCATCGTGTCGTAGATGGCGAAGCCGCTGGTCACCACGCCGCCCGGCGAGTTGATGTAGAGCGATATCTCTTTGTCGGGATTGTCCGATTCCAGCGACAGCAGCTGCGCGCAGACCAGCGCCGAGATGTCGTCGTTGATCTCGCCGTTGATGAAGACGATGCGCTCGCGCAGCAGCCGTGAAAAGATGTCGAAGGCACGTTCGCCGCGGCTCGATTGCTCGATCACCATTGGCACGAGATTGGCAACACCGCTCATGATCTTCTCTCCGTCCGTTTCGTTTTTCAGGCTGCACGCAGCAAGAGGCGAGGCGTGTTTGCGGCGATTGGCTTGCGTGAGTTGTTTGCGTCGAGTGAAAGCCGGCAGCCGGCGCCAGACATGGCAATTGCGGGCATTGCCGTCCGGGCGAAGCCGTCATGGACGATGCGCAGATGCGTGCCGCCGGAAACGGTGCGGGCGAGTGTGAAGGTGACAATGCTGTCCAATGGGCTGTCGAGCGGATCCTGCCGCGCGCCATCGCCTGGCTGCGAGCGCTCCCGCCAGGAATAGCGCAACAGCCGCTCGGGCTCGGCATCGAGGATCTCGCATTCGATCGGCGCATCCGGCCCGGCGAAGGCAAAACGATTGCCGATCTCGGGTCTGATGTCGTTCGGCATCATCCAGGCGGCGAGCAGCTCCGGTACGGTCAGGGCCCGCCAGACCTTTTCCGGCGGCTCGGCAAGGTCGTACTCGAACTCGATCGCATCCGGGGCGTCGTTTTGGCTCTCGTTGGTCGTTGATCCCGCCTTCTTCATTGATCCATGTCCTTCAAAACCGCCTTCAGCCTTTCGATGCGTTCCGGCCAGAAGGTCCGGTAGCGTTCGATCCAGGAGAGCAAGGGGGCGAGCCCCTGCGGGTCGGCGCGGTAGAAGGCGTTGCGGCCCGCACGCCGCTCGACCACCAGGCCGGCGCCACGCAGCACCGCCAGGTGCTGCGACACCGCGGGCTGCGACACCGTCATGCCGGTGCGCAATTCCGATACGCTCATCTCGCCGGCGGCGAGCCGCTCAAAAACGGCGCGGCGCGTGGGGTCGGCCAGGGCCCGGAAAATCTCTGCTTCGATCATGGTCAAAGCATAAGTCATCACTTATTGATTTGGCAAGCGCTCTTTTCAAACCCATATGAGGGCTTCGACATTGCTGCCATTCCTTGACAATCGGCAGGGATGCATATAAGAACGAAAAGGGAACAAAAACCTTGTGGGTAAAGGCAGCCGTGGCAGGCGGCTGACGTCGGCAGCCTGTAAGGTGCTGCGACAAAAATTTGTTTCAGATGAGCGCGGAGAAATATCATGGCGGGTAGCGTCAACAAGGTCATTCTGGTCGGCAACCTCGGTGCGGACCCTGAAATCCGCCGGCTGAACTCGGGCGAGCCGGTCGTCAACATTCGCATTGCCACCTCGGAAAGCTGGCGCGACAAGAATTCCGGCGAGCGCAAGGAAAAGACCGAGTGGCACAACGTCGTCATCTTCAATGAGGGCATCGCCAAGGTGGCCGAGCAGTATCTGAAGAAGGGCATGAAGGTCTATGTCGAGGGCCAGCTGCAGACGCGCAAATGGCAGGACCAGACCGGCGCCGACAAGTACACGACCGAAGTCGTGCTGCAGAAATTCCGCGGCGAGCTGCAGATGCTCGACGCGCGCGGACAGGGCGAAGGCGGCCAGGTCGGCGGCTATGCCGGTGGCGGCAGCACCCGTGGTTCCGATTTCGGCCAGTCCAGCCCGAGCGAAGGCTTCAATCGCGGTGGTGGCGGTGCCAAGAGCGGCGGCGGTGGCGGTTCGTCGCGCGAACTGGACGACGAGATTCCGTTCTGATCGCAACAGCAGATGTTATTTTTGGCTTAAGTCAAACATTGCGCCCCGAGAGTCCCTCATGGACTTTCGGGGTTTTGCATTGTCGAATTGAACGCTGATTTGGCGATCAACGAAATATGGCGAAGGACGAGTTCGATGAAAGCACGCGTAAAATGGGTTGAGGAGCGCACCTTCGTCGGCGAATCCGGCAGCGGCCACAAGGTCGTGCTGGGAACCGCGCCCGGACCGGAAGGCAGGACACCGGGACCGAGCCCGATGGAGCTGGTGCTGATCGGCACCGGCGGCTGTTCGGCCTATGATGTCGTGCATATCCTCGAAAAGGGGCGCGAGGTGGTCGAGGACTGCGTGGTAGAACTCGACGCCGACCGGGCCGAAACCGAGCCCAGGGTGTTCACCCGCATCCATATGCATTTCGTCGTCAAGGGCAGGGCGCTCTCGCCCGACAAGGTCAAACGGGCAATTGACCTCTCGATCGAAAAATATTGCTCGGCCTCCGCAATGTTGGCCAAGACCGCCACGATTACCCACGATTTCGAAGTGATCGACACGACGGCGCAGTAGGCAGTAGGCAGTAGGCACCGCCGTTCAGCCCGCCATCAGCGCCTTGATGCCGTCGGCGACGAACTGCACGGCCAGTGCCGCCAGGATGACGCCGAGCAGCCGGGTCAGGATCGAGCGGCCGGTCTGGCCGAGGATGCGGTCGATGCGTTCCGACAGCACGAACACCAGGTAGGTGATGGCGAGGCAGACGAAGATGATGCCGACCAGCGCCGCCTGCGCGGCAAAGCCCTGGAATGAGCCGGAGAGCAGCACAGTCGCCGAAATGGCGCCGGGGCCGGCGATCAGCGGGATCGCCAGCGGGAAAGCGGCGATGTTGTGGATCATGTCCTTGGTGATGGCGACGTCGCCGATCTTCTCCTTGCGGTCCTGCCGGCGCTCGAACACCATTTCGAAAGCGATGAAGAACAGGAGAAAACCGCCGGCGACGCGAAAGGCCGGCAGCGTGATGCCGAACACCGACAGGATCGAGGCGCCGGCGACCGCAAACAGCGCCATCACCAGGAAGCCGATGATCGAGGCGCGGACGGAAACCTGCTGGCGCTCCTCGCGGTTCATGCCGCGCGTCACGGCGAGGAACAGCGGCGCCAGGCCGGGCGGATCGATGGTCACGAGGATGGTGACGAAGGCGTTGAACAGGCTGTCGAAACTCGGCATCTCTGACCCCTCCCGCCGGGCCGTGCCCGTACCATCATATTGGTAGAGCAAAGCCCGGTCGGTGGGAACTGTCAGAGCGACGAAACCAGGTTTAGCCGGCAGTGCTGCCGCAATAGGCCTCTAGGCGATAGCCGTCTGGGTCGACGACAAAGGCGGCATAGTAGTTGTCGCCATAGTCGGCGCGCAGACCCGGCGCGCCATTGTCACTGCCGCCTTCGCGTAGCGCGTCGGCATGAAAAGTGTCGACGCTGGCCCGCGTTGGTGCGGCGAAGCAGAAATGCAGACCGGATTTGTCGTCGGATGGCACAGGCCGAGCCGCCTCGTTCACCCATAGCACGACGTTTTGAGCGCCATAACCAAGCGAACCCAGTGACTGGCTGAGGCAGCTGTAGCCGAGCGGCTTCAGCGCGGCGTCATAGAAGCGCTTGGAGGCGGCAGAATCGCGGACGCCGATCGAGATATGATCGAACATGATTTTCTCCATTGTTACAATGTCTTATGGTGTCAGATTCCCGCTGTTCGGTGTGCCAGGAACTCGACTTCCAGCCGCCATGTCGCGCCATTGTCGTGCGAGCGCTCGCCCAGCCATCGGAAGGAGTTTTCGGTGATGCGTGAAAAGCTCCAGCGCACCGATGAGCCGGTGCCGTCGGTGCCCACTTGCACGATCGTGTCACCCTCGGCGCGGCCGAGCTGGCGGCTGAAATACTGGTTGCGCGGGTCGCTCCAGAAGATGTGCCAGGCATCCGCGCCAGGATCATAGACGCGCAGCGTCGTGCCGTAGAAAGTCCATTTGCCAAGCGAAGGCTGGGAGCCGGCGTCCCGCGAGGGCAGGATCCAGACGTCCTGGATCGCCCGGCCTTCCAGCACCCAGCCGAAATGCACCTCGCCACGCCCGGTCAACACGGTGCCGTCCTCGAGGTGGCGCGAGGCGTCGAATGTCCAGGCGCCGACGAAGCGGCCGTAAAGGCTCAGCTTTTCGGCGAGCCCTTCCGCTGGTCCGGGGCTGTGCAGGGCTTCGGCAAAGGAGGATTGATCGAACATGGTTCCGGTCTCTTTTTGTCAGGAGACAGAGAGGAGTAGGCGGTGATGGGGTTCTGGGCTTGGGAAAAATTGCTATATTCCGGTCATGACAGCGACCACGCATACGCTCGCATCCGGACCCGGCTGGCACGTGACGGATGTGATCTGCACGGCTAGCGCCGGCGACCGGTCGTTTGAGGAAGCACATCAGGATTTCTGTGTCGCCGCGGTCACCAGCGGGACGTTCCGCTACCGTGCGCAACAAGGTACGGCGATGCTGGCGCCCGGCGCGCTTCTGCTCGGCAATCCCGGCACATGCTATGAATGCGGGCACGAGCACGGCAGCGGAGACCGTTGCCTCTCGTTCCATTTCGGGCCGGCCTACATGGAACGGATCGCGGCTGGCGTGCCGGGCGCCAGGAAGCTGGCCTTCGAGGCGCCACGCCTGCCGCCTTTGCCGGTCCTGGCGCCACTGCTGGCTGAGGCGGAAACCGCGCGCGAGATGGCCGACATGGACGCCTTCGAGGAACTCGGACTGCGCATTGCCGGGGCCGCTGTGGCCACAGTCTCCGGCACTACGGATGCCAGAAGCGCGCCAAGCCGCCGCGATCAGAAGCGGGTGGCCGAGGCAGTGCGGCGGATCGAACTCGATGCCGATGGGCCGGTCTCGCTTTCAGCGCTTGCCGATGAAACGGCGACCAGTCCCTATCATTTCCTGCGCATCTTCCGGCAGGTCGCGGGCATGACGCCCTATCAGTTCCTGCTCAAGACGCGATTGCACAGGGCCGCGCTGCGGCTGGGCATGTCTGACGATGCGGTCTCGGCGATTGCTTTCGAGGCCGGCTTCAACGATCTGTCTACCTTCAATCGTCGTTTTCGGCGGATCATGGGCGAGACGCCGGGCCAGTACCGCAGCCGCCGCGCGGCGGCGCGCTAAAGCTTGCCGCTTAGTCCGATGTCGGCCCGCACCAGCCGGGCAGATAGTCCGAGTCCTTGCTCTTGGAGAGGCTAAGGGCCTCCTTCATCGCCTTGTCGAAATTCTTCGCCACAGCATCCCGGTCGATGCGCCGGCGAAAAAAGTCCGCCCACAGGAATTCGCTGAACGGCGTGGTATCCTTGGCAAAGCCGCCTTGCCGACGCAGTTCGCCGGCCAGGCTCCTGTAGGGATCGTCGATGAGTTCGGCCATGGTTTTGGGAATGGCGTCATAGTCCCGGCGCTTGCCGCTTTCGTCGAACGGGTGCATCCAGCCGCGATTGTCGAGCACGACGAAAAAGGCCTCCTTATCGAGGCCCGACAGGTCGCTGATCACCGTGACCAAGACATCGCTGATGCCTTCCTCGAGAAGGGCGCGGGCGAGATGGTGGTGATCGGTGACGTAGTTGCGCTTCTTCGGCCCCAGCACGACCGGAACCATGTGGCTGCCCAGAAACGTGCCGGTCTTTCTGGCGCTCTGCGAGCGGATCATCTGGCGCTTCAAGGCGACTTCCCGCATGCCGACGGTGATCTGCGTCGGCCGCAAATCCCTGACAGCGACGGGGGTCAGCAAGGGTTCCCGCTGGGTCGTCATTGGTTTCGTCCTGTTGTTGTGTCTTTTGGTCTGGACCAAGTGCCTTGATGGCGGCATCGACGCTGTGAAAGATACGCTCGGGACCGATCAGCTCGGCGATGCCAAATCGTGCCAGCGCCGCCTGGGCACGCAGCGATTCCAGCCGCGCGATGGCAAATATCGCTCCCGACTGGCGGCAATGGATGATGGTGTCGATCAGGGCTTGCGCGGCTGTGTAGTCGATCTCGACGATGTTGCTGGCCTCCAGCACGACCAGCCTCACGCTCTCGGTCCTGGCGTCGATGAGATCGCAAAGACCGCGCTTGAAGCGGTCGGCATTGACGAAAGACAGCGGCGCCTGGAACGCCGCGACCAGCACGCCGGGGAGTTGTTCGCCGACAGCAGGCTGGCCGGGCGGCCACCACACCGAACTGCCCGGCACCTGTTCCAGTTCGATCGGAAGCGTGCGGGTCGCGCTCCAGATGCCGTGCAGCAGCGACAGGCCGATGCCGATCGCCACGCCGGTCTCGATCGGCAGCACGACGATCGCTGCCATGGTGATGAGGATCAGTGCGAATTCGACCGGCGCCTGCCGGTAGACATTGGCGAATACCTTCCAGCGCAGAATGTGCTGCGCCACGAACAGCAGAACACCGGCAAGGGCGGCCTGTGGAACATCGGCAAGCAGGCCGCCGCCGAAAGCACCGAACGCCAGCACGATGGCCGCGGCAATGAGGCCGGACAATTGCGAGCGGCCGCCCGACTGGGCGACGATTGCGGTGCGCGGCGGGCTGGCATTGACGGCAAAGGCGCCGAACAGGCCCGATACGATGCTGCCGGCGCCAACGCCGACGAAATCGCGATTGATGTCGGGAGCCTCGCCCTGTTGCGGCGCGAAGGAACGGGAGGTGGCCGCCGTCTGCACCATGACGACGATGGCGATCAGCAATGCCAGTGGAAACAGCGCCTGCACATCGTCGAGACTGGCACGCGGCAGGCCGGCTTGTAGCAGCCCATTGGGCAAGGCGCCGAGCACTTCGACGCCGCGGTCCTTAAGGCCGAGGACGGCAACCGCGATGGTGGCGAGCACCATGGCGATCAACGCGCCGGGGACGCGGGCGCTGATCCGGTCGGCACAGAAGACGATCGCGAACACGCCGAGACCGAGCCCGAGGCTCCAGGGATTGGTGAGATGGAGATTGCCGGCGATCTCACCGATGCGCCGCAACGTCTCGCCGCTTTCGGCGGGCAGGCCGAGCAATCCGGGCAATTGCGAAACGATGATATGGACGGCGATGCCGGCCAGAAAACCCGTTGTGACCGGCACCGACAAGAGGTCGGCGATCCAGCCAAGGCGAAAGACACCGCTGAGCGTCACGATCAGCCCGACCATCAGCGCCAGCATGGCTGCCAGCGCCAGATAATGCGGCGACCCGGATGCGGCGAGCATCGCGAGGCCACCGGCAAACAAGGGCGTGATGGTCGAATCCGCGCCGGACGAGAGATGCCGGTTGGCACCGAACAGGGCAAATGCCACCGAACCGGCGACAAAGGCGAAGAAGCCGATCTCCGGGGCAAAGCCGCCCAGCCGGGCCGTTGCCATCTGTTCGGGAATGGCAATCGCCGCCAGTGTCACGCCCGCGATCAGATCGCTGTTGAGATCCCGCGGTCGCCAACCGCTCAGTGCTCGCAAAGGCAGCCACGGGGTCCAATTCATCGCGCTCGTGGCTTTCGCAGGGGAAAACGGTCCATTGCAGGCTTTTGCCTCAGTGCGGCGAAAACCGCCTTGGCCATATCGTCGCAATCAGTGGTATCCATTTGAAATTACCACCAAAAATGACACTGGAAAAGTGCCTGGCATGTTGGAGTTTCAGCCTTGCTTCCTATATAAGCACCAAGTGATTCCTGATTAGATTGTGATCCGATTTGACCGACCAGAAGACACCGCGCGGCGCCGAAGGCGGCCCCACCGGCATCGAGCCGATATCCATCGTCGAGGAGATGCAACGTTCCTATCTCGATTACGCCATGAGCGTGATCGTCAGCCGTGCGCTGCCCGATGTGCGCGACGGCCTGAAGCCGGTGCACCGCCGCATTCTCTTCGCCGCCCATGAGAGCGGCTACCACTGGAACCGCAAATATGTGAAGTCGGCGCGTCCGGTCGCCGACGTGATGGGTAAATACCATCCGCATGGCGACGCTTCCATCTATGACGCCTTGGTGCGCATGGCGCAGGACTGGTCGCTGCGCGTGCCGCTGATCGACGGACAGGGCAATTTCGGTTCCATCGACGGCGATCCGCCTGCGGCGATGCGCTACACGGAAGCGCGGCTTACCAAGGTCGCGCATGAGCTTTTGGAGGATATCGACAAGGACACCGTCGATTTCCAGGATACGTATGATGCGTCGGGCAGCGAACCAAAGGTTCTGCCGGCACGGTTTCCCAATCTTCTGGTCAACGGCTCCGGCGGCATCGCCGTCGGCATGGCGACCAACATCCCGCCGCACAATCTCAGTGAAATCTGCAACGGCGCCATCGCCATCATCGACAATCCGGCGATCGACCTGCCGGCGTTGATGGAGATCATTCCGGGACCGGATTTCCCGACCGGTGGCATCGTGCTTGGCCGTTCCGGCATCTACAGCGCCTATTCGACCGGCCGCGGCTCCATCGTCATGCGCGGCAAGGTCAACATCGAGCAGCGCGGCAACGACCGCGAGTCGATCATCATCACCGAAGTTCCCTACCAGGTGAACAAGTCGTCGATGATCGAGAAGATGGCCGAACTGGTGCGCGACAAGCGCATCGAGGGCATTTCCGACATTCGCGACGAGAGCGACCGGCAGGGCTACCGGGTTGTCATTGAATTGAAGCGCGACGCCGTTGCCGACGTCATCCTCAACCAGCTCTATCGTTTCACGCCGCTGCAGACCTCTTTCGGCGCCAATATGGTGGCGCTGAACGGCGGCAAGCCGGAAGTGATGAACCTGACCGATATGCTGAAGGCGTTCGTCACCTTCCGCGAAGAGGTGATTACCCGGCGGACGAAATTCCTGCTGCGCAAGGCGCGCGACCGCGCCCATGTGCTGGTCGGTCTCGCTATCGCCGTCGCCAACATCGACGAGGTCATCAAACTGATCCGCACCGCGCCGGATCCGCAGACCGCGCGTGAGCAGTTGATGGAGCGGCGCTGGCCGTCCGGCGACGTCGAATCGCTGATCCTTCTGATCGACGATCCGCGCCATCGCATCAACGAGGACGGCACCTACAATCTGTCCGAGGAGCAGGCGCGCGCCATCCTCGAGCTGCGCCTGCAGCGCCTGACCGCGCTCGGCCGCGACGAAATCGCCGACGAGTTGAACACGATCGGTGCCGAAATCATTGATTATCTGGACATTTTGTCTTCCCGCGCGCGCGTCCAGCAGATCGTCAAGGACGAGCTTGCCGCCGTACGCGACGAGTTCGGCACGCCACGCCGCACCGAGCTCACCGATGGTGGGGCGGACATGGAAGACGAGGACCTGATCCAGCGCGAGGACATGGTCGTGACGGTGAGCCATTCCGGCTACATCAAGCGCGTGCCGTTGTCGCTCTACCGGGCACAGCGCCGTGGCGGCAAGGGCCGCTCCGGCATGTCGACCAAGGAAGAGGATTTCGTCACCCGGCTGTTCGTCGCCAACACGCATACGCCGGTGCTGTTCTTCTCATCGCGCGGCATCGTCTACAAGGAAAAGGTCTGGCGGCTGCCGATCGGCAATCCGCAGTCGCGCGGCAAGGCGCTGATCAACATGCTGCCGCTGGAGCAGGGCGAGCGCATCACCACCATCATGCCGCTGCCCGAGGACGAGACCAGTTGGGGCGAGCTCGACGTGATGTTCGCCACCACGCGCGGCACCGTGCGCCGCAACAAGCTTTCCGATTTCGTCCAGGTCAACCGCAATGGCAAGATCGCCATGAAGCTGGAGGAGGAGGGCGACGAGATCCTTGGCGTCGAGACCTGCACCGACAATGACGACGTGCTTCTGACCGCCAGTTCCGGTCAATGCATCCGCTTCTCGGTTGGCGACGTGCGCGTCTTCCAGAGCCGCAATTCTGTCGGCGTGCGCGGCATAACCATGGCTGAGACCGACCGCATCATCTCGATGTCGGTGATCGAGAATGTCGATGCGCCGCCGGCCGAGCGCGCTGCCTATCTGAAGCGAGCGGCGGCCGAACGGCGGCTTGCCGCTGGAATCGCTGCCGGCGAAGAGGAAGAGATCGCGCTGACCAATGAAGAGGTCGGCGAGGAGACGGAGCTTTCCGACGAACGCTACGAGTTCCTCAAGGCGCATGAGAAGTACGTGCTGACGGTGACCGAATTCGGCTACGGCAAGCGCTCTTCGTCCTATGATTTCCGGCTGACCGGACGTGGCGGCAAGGGCATCCGCGCCACCGATGTGTCGAAGGTGGCCGAGATCGGCCGGCTGGTGGCGACCTTCCCGGTCGGCAATGACGATCAGATCATGCTGGTATCGGATGGCGGCACCGTTATCCGGGTGCCGGTCAACGGCATCCGTTTCGCCAGCCGCGCCACCAAGGGCGTGACCATCTTCAACACGGCTGAAGGTGAAAAGGTGGTGTCGGTCGAGCGAATCTCGGAACCGCAATCGGATGAAGAAAGCGAAGAGATCGTCGAGGGCGGTGCTGATGCCGCTGCGGCGCCTGACGCCGGTCCGGAAGGTGCGGACTAGGTCCGGCACCCAGGTTTTGACATAGCAACGCCGGCCCATCGGCCGGCGCGGCAGCAAGTTCAGGCTCTATCAGTTCAGTAGTGACGATAGGGCTTGCGGGGGCCGAAGCCTTCGAAGCGCTTGGTGTTTGCCTTGACGCGGACACGTTGTGCCTCCTGATGCAGCCCAAAGACGGTGGCGATCAGCATGGCGACGGTCATTGCGGTGGCGAGCATGTAGATCAGCATGTGCGTGTTCTCCTGCGCCTAACAACGGATAGATGGGATTTTGGTTTCATCTTATTTAGGTGCAACCTAGTGAACGCTGCGTGAAGGCTTCGTGATCAGCGTGTTCATCTGTCGTTCATGTGCCGGAAAAGGTTCACGGCCGGCGCGCCGATCGGATTTGCCTTTGCGAGAGAGGCTCGCTAGAAGCACCTGCCATGACTGAACGCATCGCCCTCTATGCCGGCTCCTTCGACCCGCTGACCAACGGCCATCTCGACGTGCTGAAGGCGTCGCTGGCGGTGGCCGACATCGTCTATGCGGCGATCGGCATTCATCCGGGAAAGCAGCCGCTGTTTTCCTTCGAGGAGCGGGTGAAGCTGATCGAGACAGCGACGAAGGCAGAATTCGGCAGCGACGGCGCCCGCATCAAGGTCGTCGCCTTCGACGGGCTGGTCATCGACGCGGCCAGGAAGCAGGGCGCCTCGATCATGATCCGCGGCCTGCGTGACGGCACCGACCTCGACTATGAGATGCAGATGGCCGGCATGAACGAGACCATGGCGCCTGAACTGCAGACGGTTTTTCTGCCCGCCAGCCCTTCCGTGCGCACCATTACCGCCACACTTGTCCGCCAGATTGCCTCGATGGGAGGCGACATCCGCCCCTTCGTGCCGGCGGCGGTTGCCGGCGCGCTCACCGCCAAATTCAAGAAATAAGACCCGGAGACAGATATGCAGCTGAAAAAGCTCGCCTCGTTCCTCGTTGTGCTTGCCGGTCTTGTGACCGCATCGGTCTCGGCTTTTGCCGCCGACCCGGAAAACACCATGATCGTCACGCTGAAGGACGGCGACGTCACCATTGCGCTGAGGCCCGACCTCGCGCCCAAGCATGTCGCCCAGATCAAGAAGCTGGTGCGCCAGGGCGCCTATGACAACGTCGCCTTCCATCGCGTCATCGACGGCTTCATGGCGCAGACCGGCGACGTCAAGTTCGGCAATATGAAAAAGGGGTTCAGCGCCGAGGCCGTCGGCACCGGTGGTTCCGATCTGCCCGACCTGCCGGCCGAATTCTCGCAGACCGAACACTACAAGCGCGGCGTGGTCGGCATGGCCCGCTCGCAGGACCCCAACTCTGCCAATTCGCAGTTCTTCATCATGTTCGCGCCGGCGCCGCCGCTCGATGGGCAGTACACCATCGTCGGCAATGTCGTCAGCGGCATGGAACTGGTGGATCACATCAAGAAGGGCGACCAGGCGGACAACGGCACGGTCTCCGATCCCGACCGGATGATCAAGGTGCGCATCGCTGCCGACAAATAACTCTGTTTTCTCAAAAGGATATCTGACATGGCCGAAATCAAGGACCGCGAGAACGCGCTCATCATGGAAACGACCAAGGGCAAGGTCGTCATCGAACTTTTCCCCGACCTGGCGCCCGGCCATGTCGCCCGCATCAAGGAACTGGCCCGCGAAGGCGCCTATGACGGCGTGGTCTTTCACCGCGTCATCGAAGGCTTCATGGCGCAGACCGGCGACGTCAAGTTCGGCAATTCCTCGAAGCCGACATTCGCTCCATCCCGCGCGGGCATGGGCGGCTCGGAAAAGCCGGATTTGAAGGCTGAATTCTCCAACGCCAACCATGGCCGCGGCACCTGCTCGATGGCCCGGTCGCAGAACCCGAACTCGGCCAATTCGCAGTTCTTCATCTGCTTTGACGATGCCGCCTTCCTCAACCGTCAGTATACGGTCTGGGGCCAGGTCATCGAAGGCATGGACAATGTCGACAAGATCAAGCGCGGCGAGCCGGTGCAGGATCCCGACAAGATCGTGTCGCTGAAGGTCGCGGCTGACGTCAAGTAAGGGTAAGCGACAATGATGGGCGTCGTCTGGTCGCTTCTCGGCATCCTGTCCGGCGCCTTCATTGCCATTCAGGCACCGATCAATTCGCAGTTGGCGCGCGGCCTGGGTCTCCCGGTCGCGGCGGCTGCGTTTTCGTTCCTGTCGGGCGCGATCGTGCTCGGCATCATCTCCGTTACGGTGGTGAAGCTGCAAGGTATCTCGCTCGACTGGAAAGCGCCGGCGCCCTGGCTGTTCGTGGCCGGTGGCATGCTCGGCGGCTTCTATGTCACGCTGTCGACGATTCTGACGCCGCGCATCGGCGCCGCCGCGCTGATGGCGTTTCTGGTCGCCGGCCAGTTGCTGGCCGGCATGCTCATCGACCGCGTCGGCTTCCTCGGCGTCGCGGTGCGTGAAATCTCGCTCGGCCGCATCGCCGGCGCGGTGCTGCTGCTGGCCGGAGCGCTGCTCGTCCGGCTCTACTGATGCGCGTCGACCTCTTCGACTTCGACCTGCCGGAGGAGCGCATCGCGCTTCGCCCTGCGGAGCCGCGCGACAGCGCCAAGATGCTGGTGGTCAAGTCAGGCGAAGGGTTGGACGACCGCAGGGTTGGCGACCTGCCGTCTTTGCTGAGGGCGGGCGACGTGCTGGTGTTCAACGACACCAAGGTCATTCCGGCGCAGCTCAAAGGCATCAGACGGCGCGGCGAGGCGGCGGCGCAGGTCGAAGCCACGCTGCATATGCGCATGGCGCCGGATCGCTGGCTGGCCTTCATGCGGCCAGGCAAGCGCATCGCCGCAGGCGACCGCATCCATTTCGGCCATGACGGCAATTCCTGTTTCCTCGGCCAGCTCGACGCCACGGTGATCGAGAAAGGCGAGGGCGGCGAAGCACTGCTTGGCTTCGACCTGTCGGGGCCATTTCTCGACGAGGCACTGCACGCCGTCGGCCATATTCCGCTGCCGCCCTATATCGCCTCGAAGCGCGACGATGACGAACGCGACCGGGCCGACTACCAGACCATTTATGCCCGCGAGGAAGGCGCCGTCGCGGCACCGACAGCGGGCCTGCATTTCACGCCGGAGCTTTTTGCAGCGCTTGACGCCAAGGGCATCGAACGCCGCTTCGTCACCCTGCATGTCGGCGCCGGCACGTTCCTGCCGGTGAAGGCGGACGACACCGCCGACCACAAGATGCATGCCGAGACCGGTTCGGTCAGCCGAGAAACCGCGGATGCGCTCAATGCGGCGAAGGCGAGGGGCGGGCGCATCGTTGCTGTCGGCACGACCTCGCTGCGGCTGCTGGAGAGTGCGGCGCGTGAGGACGGCACTCTGCTTGCATGGTCCGGCCCGACCGATATCTTCATCACGCCCGGCTACCGCTTTCGCACCGCCGACATGCTGATGACCAATTTCCACCTGCCGCGCTCGACACTGTTCATGCTGGTTTCGGCCTTCAGCGGCCTCGAGACGATGCGCGCGGCCTATGCGCATGCCATCGAGAACCGCTACAGATTCTATTCCTATGGCGACGCAAGCCTGCTTTTCCGAGCGGAGACGAGCGATGGACAGTCGCTCGACAAGCAGGCACCGGGCGCCCCGGTCCACGACAAGGAATTCAATGGCTAAGCCGTTCAGCTTCAAGGTTCTGGCGACTGACGGTAAGGCGCGGCGCGGTGTGATCGACATGCCGCGTGGCGAAATCCGCACGCCGGCCTTCATGCCGGTCGGCACCGGCGGCACCGTCAAGGCAATGTATATGGACCAGGTGCGCGGCGTTGGCGCCGACATCATCCTGGGCAACACCTACCATCTGATGCTGCGGCCTGGCGCCGAGCGCGTGGCGCGGCTCGGCGGCCTGCATGAATTCGCCCGCTGGCCGCATCCGATCCTGACCGACAGCGGCGGGTTCCAGGTGATGTCGCTGTCGAAGCTGAGAAAGCTGACTGAAAAGGGCGTCACCTTCCGCTCGCACATAGACGGCGCCGCCTACGAGATGTCGCCGGAACGCTCGATCGAGATCCAGGGGCTGCTCGATTCCGACATCCAGATGCAGCTCGACGAATGCACGGCGCTGCCGGCCGAGATGAAGGAGATCGAGCGCGCCATGGAGTTGTCGCTACGCTGGGCCGAGCGCTGCAAGACGGCGTTCGGCGACCAGCCGGGCAAGGCGATGTTCGGCATCGTGCAAGGCGGTGACAATGCAGCACTGCGGATGCGTTCGGCGCAGGCGCTGAGCGCAATGGAGTTGAAAGGCTACGCTGTTGGCGGCCTTGCCGTCGGCGAGCCGCAAGCCGTGATGCTCGAAATGCTCGACATCACCTGTCCGGAACTGCCCGACAACAAGCCGCGCTATCTGATGGGTGTCGGCACGCCGGACGATATCCTTAAATCGGTGGCACGCGGCATCGACATGTTCGATTGTGTGATGCCGACGCGGGCCGGCCGCCACGGCCTTGCCTATACAAGGCGCGGCAAGGTCAATCTGCGCAACGCCCGCCATGCCGACGATCCGCGTCCACTGGATGAGGAAAGCGATTGCCCGGCCGCCCGGGACTACTCGCGCGCCTATCTGCATCATCTGGTGCGCTCGCAGGAAGCGCTTGGCGCCATGCTTTTGACCTGGAACAATCTTTCCTACTACCAGAAACTGATGCAGGACATCCGCGCTGCGATCGAGGTCGGCACCTTCCAGGCGCGCGGCGCAGAAATCACCGAGGGCTGGGCGAGGGGCGATATCTCGTTGCTGTGAGGCCTCAAGTGCTGAGCGAATTCGACGCGCGCAGGCTGCAGCCGGTGATCTGGAATGTGCCGTCGGGCTGTTGCTGCAACGTGTAGACAGCCTCGTAGTCCTTGCCGTCGGGGCCGACGATCAGTACCTGCTGGACGATCGAACCCGGGGCCGTCTCCTCGACCTTGCCGAAGGAATAGGTCTGCGGCTTGCGCACCGGCGGGTAGCCGTTTGTCACCATGTTCATGAAGGCATCGACGCTCGGGAAAATCCGTTTCACATTAGGCGCGGCGAAGCTATAGGCAGTGGCGCCGTCATTGGCGATGAGTGCCTTCAACTGGCCATCGATGACGGACTGCCCTGCCTTGATCTCGGCATCGCCGGCAAATGCCGACGACACAAAGAGGAATGGAACGAATGCGAATGCGAAAAAGGCGCGGCGCATGGCCTGTCTCCGTTGTCCCGTGGAATATCTTCCCTCAAAAATAGTGCTGTCCGAAGACGCATCATAACATACGCTTGGCAGCGCATCGCGGTTTCAGCGATTGCGAATAATCGCTGGCGATCGGCGGCAGGTTGCAGCCTGTGGCGGAGCTGCGGGAGCTCGTAGCCCAGGTCCAGGCCGGCTGAGCATTCATTCCAGCGCTTGAAAGCCCGCCTCCAGTCTGCCAGAAGGGCCGCTGGACTTGGACGTTTAGCGGGACGAAGCCATGAAGGCGTTTTTCGTGCAGATCAAATGCGAGTTGGGCAAATCCTATGAGGTTGCCAGCGCGCTTGCCGATGCCGAGATCGCTTCGGAAATCTACTCCACCGCCGGCAATTACGATCTGCTCGCCAAATTCTATGTCGACGACGAGGAAGACGTCGGCCATTTCGTCAACGAGAAGGTGCAGATTCTCCCCGGCATCAAGGACACCTTCACCGTCGTCACGTTCCGCGCCTTTTAGCCATCGAGCGCACTTGCCCGGACACCAGGCAAAGCCTGATTACCGTCATATTTTGACTGCCTTAATTTTAGGCAGGTGCAACATACTGATCGCCCGTATCTCCCAAATCACCGATTGCGCTTGATTTTCTCCGGCGACGCCAGTGAAATGGCGTCACAGGGGAGTATGCGATTGGCAGCGTTCGATGAAATGCTTCCGGAAGTCTCCGGATTGAGAAGACCATATTCGGCTTATGATCGCTGGCTGAAGGAGCAGGATCCGGCCAGGTTGACCGAGAAAATGCAGGACGCCGAACGCGTCTTCCGCAAGACCGGCATCACCTTCGCCGTTTATGGCGAGCAGGAAGCCTCCGAGCGGCTGATCCCGTTCGACATCGTTCCCCGCATCATTTCAGGCAATGAATGGCGCCGCCTCACGCAAGGCATCGAGCAACGCGTGCAGGCGCTGAACGCCTTCCTCGACGATATCTACCATCGTCAGGAAATCCTGCGGGCAGGGCGCGTTCCCAGGGAGTTGATCGCCAGGAACGAGGCATTCCTGCCGGAAATGATAGGCGTCAGGCCGCCGGCTGGCGTCTATACGCACATCATCGGCGTCGACATCGTCCGCATCTCAGAGGACGAATTCTATGTGCTGGAAGACAATGCGCGCACGCCGTCGGGTGTCTCCTACATGCTGGAGAACCGCGAGACGATGATGCAGCTGTTTCCCGAGCTGTTCCAGAAGATCAAGGTGCGGCCGGTGGAAAACTATCCGCAGCTTCTGCGCCAGTCGCTGGCGGCGGTGCGGCCGCAAAGCACCAAGGGCGCGCCGACCATCGCGGTGCTGACGCCCGGTAGTTTCAACTCCGCCTATTTCGAACACGCCTTCCTCGCCGACCAGATGGGCGTGCAACTGGTCGAAGGCCAGGATCTGCGCGTTGTCGATGGCCATGTCGCCATGCGCACGACCGAAGGCTACAAGCAGATCGACGTGCTCTATCGGCGCGTGGACGATTCGTATCTGGACCCGCTGACGTTCCGGCCGGATTCGGCACTTGGCGTGCCCGGCATCATGGATGTCTACCGCGCCGGCAACATCACCATCGCCAATGCGCCTGGCACCGGCATCGCCGACGACAAGGCGATCTATTCCTACATGCCCGAGATCATCGAATTCTACACCGGCCGCAAGGCAATCCTCGGCAACATTCCGACCTGGCGCTGCTCGGAGCCGGACAGCCTGAAATACGTTCTCGAACACATCGACGAACTGGTGATCAAGGAAGTGCACGGTTCCGGCGGCTACGGCATGCTGGTCGGGCCGGCGGCGACCAAGAAGGAATGCGAGACGTTTGCCAAGAAACTGGCGGCAAAACCCTCGAATTACATTGCCCAACCGACCCTGGCCCTGTCGACTTGCCCGATCCTGACGGAAAAGGGGCTGGCGCCGCGCCACGTGGATCTCAGGCCTTATGTGCTGGTCTCCGATCGCATCCAGATTGTGCCCGGCGGGCTGACCCGCGTGGCGCTCAAGGAAGGCTCACTGGTGGTCAATTCCTCGCAGGGCGGCGGCACCAAGGATACGTGGGTGCTGGATGACTGATTTCCATTTGAAGGTTCTTGCATGCTTTTAGGCCGCACCGCCAACGGGCTCTATTGGATGAACCGCTATATCGAGCGGGCGGAAAACATGGCGCGCTTGGTCGACGCCGGCCTGCGCATGGCGCTGACTCGTACCCAGAGCGCCTCGGAAGAGTGGAATTCGGTGCTGCTCAGCGCTGGTTCTGACGTCACTTTCAGCCAGAAATATTCTGATTATACCGCCGCCAATGTCGCCGACTTCCTGTTGCGCGACACGTCGAACCCGTCGAGCACGATGGCGTCGATCGAAACGGCCCGCAACAATGCCCGCATGGTGCGCACCGCGCTGACGCGCGAGACCTGGGAAAGCATCAACGAAGCCTGGATGTCGCTGAAGCGGATGCTGGCCAGGCCGATCGACGAGCGCGACCTGCCCAGCGTGCTCGATGCGATCAAGCGCGAGACGGCGCTGATCCGCGGCTCGTTCTACGGCACCATGCTGCGCAACGAGATCTTCGACTTCTCGCAGCTCGGCACCTATGTCGAGCGCGCGGACAACACGGCGCGCATCCTCGATGTGAAATACTACGTGCTCCTGCCGTCGATCTCCTGGGTCGGCTCGACGCTCGACAACTACCAGTGGGAATCGATCCTGCGTTCTGTGTCGGCACATCGCTCTTATCGCTGGGTCTATGACGCCGATTACAAACCGACGAACATTGCCGACTACCTGATCCTCAATGTCCGCATGCCGCGGTCGCTGATGTTCTGCTATCGCTTCCTGTCGGAGCATCTGAAATTCCTCGGCGACGACTACGGCGAGCGCCATGCCTGCCACGCAACGGCCGAGAAAACGCAGGCAATGCTGAGAGCGGGATCGATCAAGGATATTTTCGATACCGGCCTGCATGAATTCCTGGCCAATTTCATTCGCGATAACACCAAACTGGGCGACGAAATCGCACAAGATTACCGGTTCAACTGAGCATGGTCCCGAACCGGAGGACCGCGATAGCGAAAAGTGGGAACCGGTTTTCGGACAAGATCATGCTCACAAACGGAAAAAAAGCATGCGGCTGAAGATCACCCATCGGACCGAATACCGCTACGATGCACCGGTGCACTATCTGTTGCAGCGGCTGCGGCTGCTTCCGGTCAGCGGATCGACGCAGACCGTTCTGTCCTGGGCGCTGGCCATCGAAGGCGCGCGCGAAGAGGTTCGCTTTGTCGACCATTTCGGCAACGACACAAGGCTGTTGAGCGTCGAGGGCGAGCGCGACTTCATCACCGTGGAAGCATCAGGCGAAGTGGTGACGCGCGACACCGCAGGTGTCTCGGGACCACACCAGGGCTTTACGCCGCTCTGGCTGTACAGCCATGAAACGCCATTGACGACGATCGGCAGCGGTGTTCGCGAACTCGCGGCATCGGTCGGCAAGGGCACCGACATCGAGAGGCTTCACCGGCTGATGGCTGTCATCGGCGAGCGCGTTGCCTACACGCCCGGCACCACCAATGCGGCGACGCCGGCGGAGGAAGCCTTGGCGCTCAAGACCGGTGTCTGCCAGGATCACACCCATATCTTTGCCGCCGCGGCGCGCGCCATGGGCTTTCCGGCTCGCTATGTCAGTGGCTATCTGATGCTGGATGCAACGGTTGAGCAGGCCGCAAGTCACGCCTGGGCCGAAGCGCATGTGTCGGGTCTCGGCTGGGTTGCCTTCGATGCCGCCAATGGCATTTCGCCTGACGAGCGCTATGTAAAGGTGGCAACGGGCCGCGACTACCGCGACGCCACGCCGGTGTCGGGAATTCGGCTGGGACAGGCGGAAGAACAGCTTGCGGTCACCGTCACGGTGGAGCAGTAATCTTTCGCAAGATTGCTGCCAGAAGAGATTCCATGACTTATTGCGTTGGCCTGAAGATCGATCGCGGGCTCGTGTTCATGTCGGACACGCGCACCAATGCCGGCATGGATTCGATTTCCACCTTCCGCAAGATGCATATCTGGGAACTGCCGGGCGAGCGCGTCATCGTTTTGATGTCGGCGGGCAATCTGGCGACGACGCAGGCCGTGGTCAGCCTGCTCGACGAACGCACCAAGGCAATTGCCGACCGTCACGCCACGCTTCTGGAAACGCCGTCGATGTATCAGACGGTGCGGCTGGTCGGCGATACGGTCAAGGAGGTCATCGCCAGTTCGTCGCCTGCGGGCGAGAAGGCGGATTCCTACTTCAATGCTTCCTTCATCCTCGGCGGCCAGATCAAAGGCAGCGAGCCGCGCCTGTTCATGATCTATCCCGAAGGCAATTTCATCGAATCGACCGATGACACGCCGTTTTTCCAGATCGGCGAGACCAAATACGGCAAGCCGATCATCATCCGTGCCTATGAAAAGACGATGAGCCTCGCCGAGACGGTGAAGCTGCTTTTGGTGTCGTTCGATTCGACGTTGAAATCGAACCTGTCCGTCGGCTTGCCGCTCGACCTGCTCTTTCTGGAGAAGGACGCCTTCAAGGTCGGGTTGAAGAAGCGGATCGGCCAGGACGACCAGTATTACCGCACGATCTCGGACGGCTGGTCGAATGCGCTGAAGACGGCCTTTGCCAGCCTGCCGGATTTCCCTGGCTAGGGCGCCCGTCATTCGCTGGCCGTTGCATATATTTCACGCGTTAATTAATAAAGAGGCCAGCCGTTATGGATGGCCGCGAGGGATCATGTCGGGAGGACAGGATGAACAACGATGAGTTCCGGCAATGGTCGCGGCGCGCCGCCGATTGGGGCGCCGACTACCGCGACACACTGCGCGAACGGCCGGTACGGCCACTGGTCGAGCCCGGCGACATCTTCAAAAGCATCGAGGCTTCGCCGCCCGAAGACGGCGAACCGATGGACCGGATCTTCGCCGACTTCGAAGAGAAGATTCTGCCGGGGATGACGCACTGGCAGCATCCCCGCTTTTTCGCCTATTTCCCGGCCAATGCGGCGCCGGTCTCGGTGGTGGCGGAGTATCTGGTTTCGGCGATGGCCGCACAGTGCATGCTTTGGCAGACGTCGCCGGCGGCGACCGAGCTGGAAACGCGCACCGTCGACTGGATGCGCCAGGCGCTCGGCCTGCCGGAAGGTTTTTCTGGGGTGATCCAGGATTCGGCCTCGTCGGCGACGCTGGCCGCGGTGCTGACCATGCGCGAGCGGGCACTCGAGTGGCAAGGCAACAAACAGGGCCTGGCAGGGCAGACACGGCTGCGCATTTATTCGTCCGACCAGGTCCACACCTCGATCGACCGGGCGATCTGGGTGTCAGGCATCGGCGAGGACAATCTCGTGCGCATTCCGGTAGGCGGCCGCTTTCGCGCCATGGACACGGCAGCGCTCGAGGCGGCAATCACCGCCGACCGGGAAGCCGGCATGCTGCCGGCCGGCATCATCGCTTGCGTCGGCGGCACCAGCATCGGCGGCACCGACGACATTGCTGCGGTTGCCGCGGTGGCGCGGCGGCATGGGCTCTATCTTCACGTCGATGCCGCCTGGGCCGGATCGGCGATGATCTGTCCGGAGTATCGGCATTTCTGGGCAGGCGTTGAAGGTGCCGATTCGATCGTTTTCAATCCGCACAAATGGCTGGGTGCCCAGTTCGATTGCTCGATCCAGTTCCTGCGTGACCCCGAAAGTCATGTACGGACGTTGGCTATCAAGCCGGAATTCCTGAAGACGCATGGGCGTGATGGCATCATCAACTATTCCGAATGGTCAGTGCCGCTCGGCAGGCGGTTCCGCGCGCTGAAATTGTGGTTCCTGCTGCGCGCCCATGGGCTGGAAAGCCTGCGCACGATGATCCGCAATCATGTCGCGTGGAGCGAAGGGCTTGCCGCGCGGCTGGCAAGGGAACCGGATTTCGAGATCGTCAGCGAGCCGATGCTGTCGTTGTTCTCGTTCCGGCACAAGACTGCAGCCGGCGCCGATGCGGACGCGCACAATCTGCAACTGGTCAATACGATCAACGACGATGGCCGCATCTACCTGACGCAAACGAAGGTCGATGGGCTGATAGCAATCCGTTTCCAGGTCGGTCAGTTCGAGGCGACCGCCGCCGATGTCGATATGGCCTTCACCGTCATCACGGAAATCGCGCGCGGAATAGCTTGATCAGGCACAATCTGGTTTGCGTTGGCGTTTGCCTTGGCAATCCTATGTATTTCATTAGCCGGCTTATGCCTTTTCATCGGTTTCGTTTTCGACTATAGACAAGAAAAACGAAAACGGGAGGTTGCTTATGTATCTGTCGCCACGCCATGCCGAAATCATCCAGATGGCCAAGGATCATGGTCGCGTGCTGGTCGATGACCTGGCCACCCACTTCAATGTGACGCCGCAGACCATACGCAAGGATCTCAACGATCTGTGCGACCAGCGGCTGCTTTCGCGCATCCATGGCGGCGCGTTGTTCCCGTCCGGCATCGAGAACATGGAGTATGAGGCGAGGCGCAAGATCGCTGCCGACGAGAAGGAGGCGATCGGCCGTGCGGCAGCCAGGCTGATCCCCGACAATGCCTCGCTGTTCATCAACATAGGGACCACGACCGAGTCGGTCAGCAAGGCGCTTCTCGATCACAACGGTCTCATGGTCATCACCAATAACATCAATGTTGCCAATAGGATGCGGATATATCCGTCGATCGAGGTGGTGATTGCTGGTGGTGTTGTGCGCGGTTCCGATGGCGGTGTGGTCGGCGAAGCGGCGGTTGATTTCATCAGGCAGTTCAAGGTCGACTATGCGGTGATCGGCGCATCCGCCATCGACCATGACGGCGCCTTGCTCGACTTCGATTTTCGCGAGGTCAAGGTGGCGCAGGCGATCATCGCCAATGCAAGGCATGTCATCCTGGTTTCCGACCAGACCAAATTCGAGCGAACCGCACCGGTGCGCATCGGCCATCTGTCGCAGGTCAACACCTTCATCACCGACCGTTGCGACATCCCGTCGGTGCGCAAGATCTGCCAGGAGGCCGAGGTTCAGCTGATCGAGACGTCGCTCACCTAGGCGGTTTCGACCTGATATCACGCGCTCGTGATATTTCGTTTGACATTCGTTATCATTTCGAAATAATTCCGACACGGTTTCGTAAAAGCCCAAAAATGGTGCAATGCGAAATCGCTGGAGGAATTTGTGGACGCATCTCCGATCCGTGACATTTTCGTCATAGGTGGCGGCATCAATGGCTGCGGTATCGCCCGCGATGCCGTCGGGCGTGGCTTTTCCGTCTTTCTCGCAGAGATGAACGATCTGGCGAGTGGAACTTCCTCAGGTTCCACCAAACTGATCCATGGCGGCCTGCGCTACCTCGAATTCTACGAATTCCGCCTGGTGCGCGAGGCGCTGATGGAGCGCGAGGTTCTGTGGAAGAACGCGCCGCATATCATTTGGCCGATGCGCTTCGTGCTGCCCTATGCCAAGGGCCTGCGTCCGGCCTGGCTGATCAGGCTCGGTCTCTTCCTCTACGACCACATTGGCGGGCGCAAATTGCTGCCGGCGACCAGGACGCTGGACATGGCCAGGGATCCGGCCGGCAAGCCTTTGAAACCGCTGTTCAAGAAGGCCTTCGAGTATTCGGATGGCTGGGTCAATGATGCGCGACTGGTGGCGTTGAACGCGCGTGATGCCGCCGACCGCGGCGCAACGGTCCGCACCCGTACGAAAGTGGTCGGCGCGCGCCGCGAAAACGGTCTGTGGACGGTCCAGATCGAGGACCTGCAGACCGGCGAGACGGAGGAGATCAAGGCGCGCCTGCTGGTCAATGCCGCCGGACCCTGGGTCGATCATGTGCTTTCCGGCGTCGTCGGCCTCAACGACGTGCACAATGTCCGCCTCGTGCAGGGCAGCCACATCGTCATCGGCAAGAAATTCGACGATCCGCGCGCCTATTTCTTCCAGAACAAGGATGGCCGCATCATCTTCGCCATTCCCTACGAGGAAGAGTTCACCTTGATCGGCACCACCGACCAGGACTACCCCGGCGATCCGCATGACGTGAAGATCAGCGACACCGAGATCGACTACCTCTGCGCCGCGGCAAGCGAATATTTCGCGCAACCGGTCAAGCGCTCGGACATCGTCTGGACCTATTCGGCCGTCCGCCCGCTCTATGATGACGGCGCCTCCAAGGCGCAGGAAGCGACGCGCGATTATGTGCTGAAAGCCGATGGCGGCGAGGGCGCGGCCCCGATCGTCAACGCCTTCGGCGGCAAGATCACCACCTATCGCCGGCTGTCGGAATCGATGCTGGAAAAGATCGAGGGTTTTCTCGGCAAGCGCGGCAAGCCATGGACGGCAAACGCGCCACTGCCGGGCGGCGATTTCCCGGCCACCGGTTTCGATGCCGAGGTGGCGAAACTGAAAACCGCCTACCCGTTCCTCGACGCGCGCTTGGCCCGCCGGCTGACCAGGCTCTACGGCACCCGCGCAAGGATGCTGTTGGGGCTAGCCAAATCGAATTCTGATCTCGGCCGTAACTTCGGCGCTGATCTTTACGAGGCCGAGGTGCGCTATCTCGTTCAAAACGAATGGGCGGTCACATCAGAAGATCTATTGTGGCGCCGGACCAAGCGCGGTCTGCATCTCAGCCGCGAGCAGGTGGCGGCGCTCGATGAATTCATGCGCGGCATAAGCCGGCGCCATGTCGCGGCTGCCGAATGAAGAGGGGTTTGAGCTGATGCAGAAGGCCTGGGAGGAGGCGTCATGCTGGAACTGAGAAACGTCACCAAGACGGTTGGTGCGGTCGAGCATATAAGCGACGTGTCGCTGACGCTTCAGCACGGCTCGCTCAACGTCCTGCTCGGACCTACGCTCTCCGGCAAGACCAGCCTGATGCGGCTGATGGCCGGCCTCGATGTGCCGACCTCCGGTTCGATCTGGTTCGACGGCCAGAATGTCACCGGCGTGCCGGTGCAGAAGCGCAAGATCGCCATGGTCTACCAGCAGTTCATCAACTATCCGGCGATGACCGTCTATGAGAACATCGCTTCGCCGCTCCGGGTGGCCGGCACCGATCAGGCCAAGATCGACAAGGAAGTGCGCGATGCCGCCGCACTTCTCAAGCTGACACCCTATCTCGACCGCACGCCGCTCAGCCTGTCCGGCGGCCAGCAGCAGCGCACCGCACTGGCGCGCGCCATCGTCAAGAACGCCAGCCTGGTCCTGCTCGACGAACCGCTCGCCAATCTCGACTATAAATTGCGCGAAGAGCTGCGCGCCGAGTTGCCCAGGATATTCGCCGCCGCTGGCACCATCTTCGTCTATGCAACGACCGAGCCGCACGAAGCCCTGCTGCTCGGCGGCAACACCGCCACGCTTTCCGAAGGACGCATCACCCAGTTCGGACAGACCATCGAGGTGTTCCGCAAGCCGGCCGACCTGGTGACGGCCAGGACGTTTTCCGATCCACCGCTCAACACCATCGTGCTCGCCAAGAAGGGCCGGGATTTCCTGCTCGAGGGTGGCGTCAACCTGCCGGTGCCAGCCGAGCTCTCCGGCATTGCCGACGCCATCTATACGATCGGCTTTCAGCCGCATCATCTGTCGCTCGAGCGGCCCAACGCGGCGGCGGTGCCGGTACGGGCCAAGGTGACGATCACCGAGATCACAGGGTCGGAGAGCTTCATCCATCTCGATTTCGCCGATGCGCGCTGGGTCATGCTGACCCACGGCATTCGCGATTTCGAGCCTGACGAAGTGGTCGAGGTGTTCATCGATCCGCGCCACATCATGGTTTTCGACGAGCACGGCCGCGCCGTGAGCGCGCCGAAGCTGGCGGCTTGAGGGGAAAGAGATGGCGCGCATCGACGTCAACCATGTCAGGCATTCCTATCTGCCCAACCCGCAGAAGGATTCCGATTTCGCGCTCAGGGAAGTGCATCACGTCTTCGAGGACGGCGGCGCCTATGCGCTGCTGGGGCCCTCGGGCTGTGGCAAGACCACGCTGCTCAACATCATTTCGGGATTGCTGCACCCCTCACACGGCCAGTTGCTGTTCAACGGCAAGGACGTGACCAATTTGTCGACACAGGAGCGCAACATCGCGCAGGTGTTCCAGTTCCCGGTCATCTACGACACCATGACCGTCTACGACAATCTGGCTTTCCCGCTGCGCAACCGCGGCGTGCCGGAAGCAGATGTCGACCGCAAGGTGCGCGAGACGCTGGAGATGATCGATCTGGCGTCCTGGGCGAAGAAGAAGGCGAGGGGCCTGACCGCCGACCAGAAGCAGAAGATCTCGCTCGGCCGCGGCTTGGTGCGCTCGGATGTCAACGCCATCCTGTTCGACGAGCCGCTGACCGTTATCGACCCGCATATGAAATGGGTGCTGCGCTCGCAGCTGAAGCAGCTGCACCGCCGGTTCGGCTACACCATGGTCTACGTCACCCACGACCAGACCGAGGCGTTGACCTTCGCCGACCAGGTGGTGGTGATGTATGATGGCGGTATCGTCCAGATCGGCACGCCGGCCGAACTATTCGAACGGCCGCGCCACACTTTTGTCGGTTATTTCATCGGCTCGCCCGGCATGAACGTCATGCCGGTGGCGATCGACGGCAAGACGGCAAAATTGGGTTCGCAGCGGATCGAACTGCCCGGCGTGCCCAAGGCTGGCAGCGGCACCGTCGAGCTCGGCATCCGTCCCGAATATGTCCGGCTTGGCCGCGACGGCATGGCCGTTTCGATCAGCAAGGTCGAGGATCTCGGCCGCCACAAGGTGGTCCGCGCCAATCTCGAAGGCCGCGAGATTGCGGCGGTCATCGGCGAGGACGAGACCGTGCCTGCCGATCCGAAGGTGCGGTTCGACCCGGCCGGCATCAACATCTATGCCGATTCCTGGCGCGTCGAGATGGGGGCATAAATGGAAAAGACCTGGAACAACAAGGCCTGGTTCCTGGTGCTGCCGGTGCTGGTGCTGGTGGCCTTCACCGCCGTCATCCCGCTGATGACGGTCGTCAACTATTCGGTGCAGGACACGTTCGGCAACAATGTCTTCACCTGGGCCGGCACCGAATGGTTCGAAGAACTGCTCTCGTCCAGCCGCTTCTGGGAAGCGATGGTCCGCAACCTGATCTTTTCCTTCATCATCCTGGCGATTGAGGTGCCGCTCGGCATCTTCATTGCGCTCAACATGCCGAAGAAGGGCTGGGGCGTGCCGGTCTGCCTGGTGCTGATGTCGCTGCCGCTGCTGATCCCGTGGAACGTCGTCGGCACGATCTGGCAGGTGTTCGGACGCAACGACATCGGGCTGCTGGGCTATTATCTCAACGCGATCGGCATCGATTACAATTACGTGCAGGATCCGTTCGATGCCTGGGTCACGATCATCGTCATGGATGTCTGGCACTGGACCAGCCTCGTCGTGCTGCTCTGCTACGCCGGACTGGTCTCGATCCCGGATGCCTTCTACCAAGCGGCCAAGATCGATGGCGCCTCGCGCTGGGCGGTGTTTCGCTACATCCAGTTGCCGAAGATGCAGCGCGTGCTTTTGATCGCCGTTCTGTTGCGCTTCATGGACAGTTTCATGATCTACACCGAGCCCTTCGTCGTCACCGGCGGCGGGCCTGGCAATTCGACGACGTTCCTGTCGATCGACCTCGTCAAGACGGCACTCGGCCAGTTCGACCTTGGTCCGGCAGCCGCCATGTCGCTGGTCTACTTCCTCATCATCCTGTTGTTGTCGTGGGTGTTCTACACCGTGATGACCAACTACGACGCGGAGCGCTGAGATGGCTGGCGCCAACGAAACGACGACGGAGCGGGACCGGGTGAGTCAGGCGGCTGTTTCAGAAGGGCTCTCCAGCGCGCTGTCGCAGAGCGAAATCGATCGGTTGATGCGCCGGCGCGGCGAGGAATCGCGCTGGTGGTGGATCGTGCCGACGCTCTACATCATCGTGCTTTTGCTGCCGATCTACTGGCTCATCAACATGAGCTTCAAGACCAATGCGGAGATCGTTAACTCGCTGACGCTCTACCCGCACGCGCCGACAATCGCCAACTACGTCACCATCTTCACCGAGAAGGCCTGGTACTCCGGCTACATCAACTCGATCACCTATGTGGTCATGAACATGGTGATTTCGGTATCGGTGGCGCTGCCGGCGGCCTATGCCTTCTCGCGCTACCGCTTCCTTGGCGACAAGCATCTGTTCTTCTGGCTGCTGACCAACCGCATGGCGCCGCCGGCAGTGTTCGCGCTGCCGTTCTTCCAGCTCTACTCGGCCTTCGGCCTGATCGACACGCACATAGCGGTCGCGCTCGCGCACTGCCTGTTCAATGTGCCGCTGGCGGTGTGGATCCTCGAAGGCTTCATGTCGGGCGTGCCGAAGGAAATCGACGAGACCGCCTATATCGACGGCTATTCGTTCCCGCGCTTCTTCATCAGGATCTTCATGCCGCTGATCGCCAGCGGCATCGGCGTCGCCTGCTTCTTCTGCTTCATGTTCTCATGGGTCGAACTGCTAATCGCCCGAACGCTGACCACCACCGATGCCAAGCCGATCGCCGCCACCATGACCCGCACCGTGTCGGCCTCCGGCATGGACTGGGGGCTGCTGGCGGCCGCCGGCGTGCTGACGCTGATACCCGGTGCGCTCGTCATCTGGTTCGTGCGCAACTACATCGCCAAGGGCTTCGCCCTGGGGAGGGTGTGATCATGAACCTCGACTTCTCCTGGATGGCATGGACCTGGCCGACGGCCGCTTTTTTTGCCGTCATCGCCCTGCTGCTGGTCGGCATGGGCGTCTGGGAATACGCCTCGCCGGGCGGCAATCCGCGCGTCGGCGTGCTGCGCTTCGAGACGACGCGCGGCGACCGCTTGTTCTTATCGCTGCTCGGCAGCGCCTTTATCCATCTCGCTTGGCTGGGTCTTGTCGGACCGAGCCTCTGGTGGGCTCTCGCTCTCTCCGTGGTCTACGCCATTGGCGTGTTCCGCTACGTATAGAGGGGGAAACTGTTGGAGCGGCCGCGTGCCGGCGACCGCTCCAGATCGCACTTGAAACCTTAAACAGTGGAGGAAACACATGCGACGGCAATTTTTAACATCAACAACGGCCCTTGTCCTGTTGCTCGGCGTAGGCAATGCCTATGCCGGGATGGATGAGGCAAAAGCCTTTCTGGACAAGGAGATAGGCGGCGTGTCGACGCTTTCCCGCGCCGACCAGGAAAAGCAGATGCAGTGGTTCATTGACGCGGCCAAGCCCTTCGCCGGCATGGACATCAAAGTCGTGTCGGAAACCTTGACCACCCACCAGTACGAGTCTCAGGTGCTGGCGCCGGCCTTTACCGCCATCACCGGCATCAAGGTCACGCATGACGTCATCCAGGAAGGCGACGTCGTCGAAAAGATCCAGACCCAGATGCAGACCGGCCAGAACATCTACGACGGCTGGGTCAACGATTCCGATCTGATCGGCACGCACTGGCGCTACCAGCAGGTGCGCAACCTGACCGACTGGATGGCGGGCGAAGGCAAGGACGTTACCGATCCGATGCTCGATGTTGACGACTTCATCGGCACCAAGTTCACCACCGCGCCGGACAAGAAGCTCTACCAGCTGCCCGACCAGCAGTTCGCGAACCTCTACTGGTTCCGTTACGACTGGTTCAACGACGAGAAGAACAAGGCCGACTTCAAGGCCAAGTACGGCTACGATCTCGGCGTGCCGGTCAATTGGTCGGCCTATGAGGACATCGCCGAATTCTTCACCGGCCGCGACGTCAACGGCAAGAAAGTCTTTGGCCACATGGACTACGGCAAGAAGGATCCGTCGCTCGGCTGGCGGTTCACCGACGCCTGGCTGTCGATGGCCGGCAACGGCGACAAGGGCCTGCCGAATGGCGTGCCGGTCGATGAATGGGGCATCAAGGTCGATGCGAATTCGCGGCCTGTCGGCTCGTGCACAGCGCGCGGCGGCGACACCAATGGACCAGCATCGGTCTATGCCATCCAGAAGTATCTTGATTGGCTGAAAGCCTATGCGCCGCCGGAAGCCCAGGGCATGACCTTCTCTGAATCCGGCCCCGTGCCGTCGCAAGGCAATGTTGCCCAGCAGATCTTCTGGTACACCGCGTTCACCGCCGACATGGTCAAGCCCGGCTTGCCGGTCATGAACGACGACGGTACGCCGAAATGGCGTATGGCGCCGTCTCCGCACGGCTCATACTGGAAGGACGGCATGAAGCTCGGCTATCAGGATGTCGGTTCCTGGACGCTGATGAAGTCGACGCCGACCGACCGCGCCAAAGCCGCCTGGCTTTATGCGCAGTTCGTCACCTCGAAGACCGTCGACGTGAAGAAGAGCCAGGTTGGCCTGACCTTCATTCGCGACTCCACCATCCATGACAAGAGCTTCACCGAACGTGCGCCGAAGCTCGGCGGTCTGATCGAGTTCTACCGCTCGCCGGCCCGTGTGCAGTGGACGCCGACCGGTACCAACGTGCCGGACTATCCGAAGCTGGCGCAGCTCTGGTGGCAGAACATCGGTGACGCATCCTCGGGTGCCAAGACACCGCAGGAAGCCATGGATTCGCTCTGCGCCGATCAGGAAAAAGTCATGGCCCGTATCGAGAAATCCGGTGTTCAGGGCGACATCGGACCGAAGATGGCCGAAGAGCATGACCTTGCCTACTGGAACGCCGACGCGGTCAAGGCCGGCAATCTCGCGCCTCAGCTGAAGCTCGAGCAGGAGAAGGACAAGCCGATCACCATCAACTACGACGAACTGGTGAAGAGCTGGCAGAAGTAACCTTGGTGTTGGCGTTCGCGCCCGCATCATGAGAATAGGGGGAGGCGGCATCTTGCCGTCTCCCCTGTTTGTGTAAAAGACTGAGTGGGGAGGCAGAATGACCGGATACATCCTTGCCATTGACCAGGGCACGACATCGACCAGGGCGATCCTGTTCGACGACAAGATGAAGGTTGCCGGCAGCGGGCAACAGGAGTTCACCCAGCACTATCCGGCCTCCGGCTGGGTTGAGCACGATCCCGAGGACATCTGGACGAGCGTCGTATCGACCGTGAAGGCGGCGCTGAAGAACGCCGGTCGGACTGCTTCCGAGGTGGCCGCACTCGGCATCACCAATCAACGCGAAACCGTTGTCATCTGGGACAGGGTGACCGGCAAGCCGATCCACAATGCCATCGTCTGGCAGGACCGGCGCACCGCGTCGCTGTGCCAGAAACTCAAGAGGCAGGGGTTGGAGAAGAAGTTCACCCGCAAGACCGGACTGCTGCTCGATCCCTATTTTTCCGGCACCAAGATCGCCTGGGTGTTGGACAAGGTGAAGGGCGCCAGAAAGCGGGCCGAGAAAGGCGAACTGCTCGCTGGCACCATCGATAGTTTCCTGATCTGGCGGCTGACCGGCGGCAAGGTCCATGCGACGGACGCCACCAACGCTTCGCGCACGCTGGTCTACAACATCGCTGAGAATGCCTGGGATGACGAGCTGCTGACGATCCTCAACATCCCGGCGAAAATGCTCCCTGAGGTAAAGGACTGTGCCGATGACTATGGAATCACGGAGAAAAGTCTCTTTGGCGCCGAGATAAGAATCCTCGGGGTTGCCGGCGACCAGCATGCCGCGACCATCGGCCAGGCCTGCTTTGAGCCAGGTATGATGAAGTCGACCTATGGCACTGGCTGTTTTGCGCTGCTGAACACTGGCAGCGACCTGGTGCGTTCGAAGAACCGGCTCTTGACCACCATTGCCTACCGGCTGAACGGCAAGACGACCTACGCACTGGAAGGCTCAATCTTCATTGCCGGTGCCGCGGTTCAATGGTTGCGCGATGGCATCAAGGTGATCGGCAAGGCCGAGCAGAGCGGCAAACTGGCGGCAGAAGCCGATCCGACGCAAAATGTCTACCTGGTGCCCGCCTTTGTCGGACTCGGCGCACCGCATTGGGATGCCGAGGCACGCGGCGCCATCTTCGGGCTGACCCGCAATTCCGGTCCGGCGGAGTTTGCCCGCGCCGCGCTGGAAGCCGTGGCCTACCAGACGCGCGACCTGCTCGACGCCATGCGCAAGGACTGGAAGGGCGCTTCGGCCAAGACCGTGCTTCGGGTCGACGGAGGCATGGTTGCGTCGGACTGGACCATGCAGCGGCTGGCCGACATCCTCGACGCGCCGGTCGACCGTCCGACCATTCTCGAGACGACCGCGCTGGGCGCCGCATGGCTGGCCGGCTCGAAGGCAGGAGTGTGGCCGGATGCCAAGAAATTCGCGAAAAGCTGGGCACTCGAACGGCGCTTCCAGCCGGACATGGATGGCTCCGTGCGCGTAGCCAAGCTTGCTGGTTGGCGCGATGCTGTGCGCAGGACGCTGAGCGTGTCATAAACAGCCGTCAGTGGTGGGTGATGGGGCGCGAGGAATGCAGCCAGACTGGTATCCTGCTTGGCGCGACGAGGCTATCGAACAGCTGAAGGCCAAGAACGCACGCTTGAAGAAAGATCTCCACCTTGGTAGCTGGTCGCGCTATGATTATGATCTGACGGCCGGAACGCTTCTGTTCTCGCAAGACGGGGTGGTCAAGGTCGTCACCGAGATCCAGATTGTCGGCTCAACGAGTACCGAGGGCGGCAACTGGCTGTGGGCTTGGGCAAATTCAAGCCTGCCTAGCGAGCTCCTCAGCGACGCAAAGCTGGTTCGATCCTTCGGCGAACAGCATGGCATTGACGAACTGGCCCGAGCCTATGCGACACGCGCGGACAATGCGCTGGAAGTGCTTGGTTGGGAACTCAGCGCGGTGATGTCTCGAATCTGCGACGGGTTGGGTATCTATCGTTGTCCCAGCAGAGAGGACGGCGGGGGTTTTTATCTGATGCTCAAGAGCATCAACTGGGCAAGCTGACGGCAACTTGTTCCTCTTCCGGCCAATCGATCAAGAGCCCGCGCCGTTGCCGGCGCGGGCTTTACTCAACGCATCTCAGCTACGCAAACGCGCCTTGATCAATAAGGCGAACGACATTCCTGACGGGGGCCGTAATTCGGCTGGAACGTATTGTCCGAAGAGCGATAGCTGCGATAGTGGTCATAGCACCACTGCACATGCGAATTGCCTTCGTAGACACGGTTGTTTTCACTGTTGATGATCGCGCCGGTGATCAGGGCGCCGGTGGCGAAGGCAGCCAGCGGGAACCAGTTGTCGCCATGGCGCCGATAGCCGCGATGGTATTCGCGATAGCCGCGGTGGCCGTTCCAATACACGCCACGATCATTGTTGCGGGCAAAGTTCCGATTGCCGTTGAAATTGCGGCTGAAGTTGCGGCGATCGCCGTGACGCTTCCACTCAGGATATTGGGAAGGATGTTGGGCTGGCGTGTCGCCGGCTGCGACGTTCAGGATATTTGACGACGTCGCCGGTGCCTGAGGCACGAACATTTGTGCTGCATTGGCCGGACCGGCGGCTGCCGCGAACGAAACTGACAATGTGGTCGCCAGTATACCCGATACGATCTTGTTCATTATCTTCTCCTTCGAAAGGGTGATTGACGTCCCTTGTGGCGAGGAAACGGGCGAGGTGGCTTATAGTTCCCCGCGAAAACGCCAAGTTGCTGATTTGTAATGTTTCTCCGGCCTGCTGGCGAGGCGACAGACCGGTCGTGCAATCGCTCTGCCAGGGCGGTGTCTCTCATGATCGAAGCGGCCACTCAGACCCGGCGATCATGCTGGAAAAGCCCGGCCTGCGAATGCTGTTTTTCCGGTTGACCGGTCGAGGCACTCTCCCTATGTTCCGCGCAATTTCGAGGGTCGCCTTTCGCGCCCGCGGGAGCGCGTAGCTCAGCCGGTAGAGCAACTGACTTTTAATCAGTAGGTCATGGGTTCGAATCCCATCGCGCTCACCAACAAATCAATCACTTAGATCGAAAATCTATGCGCACGTGCATTTACCGGTATTACCTAGAATTCCCATGTTTTCCGGGCTTTTCTTGGCGTTATCCGGGAATCGCTGGCGCACGCGGCGCATGAAAAAGCCCGCGCGAGGCGGGCCTTCGATCCGATGTTGATGATGCGGTTAGGCCAAGTGCGTGCCCCGTGCAATGCAGATCGCCCAAGCCGCTTCATCGATCGGCTTCAGGCCGTCGGCCAGGAACGTCCTGTCGCGACAAGGATCCACATCAGCGAACGACCGTACGCCATACACCTCTTGCCCCTTGCTCGTTCTTGCCCTCGATAGAACCAGCGACGGCATAGGCTGGTCTTTATCGTACCTCAGGCGCAAAGCGCACAGCCCGACGTCATCCAAATTCGGAGCGGTGCCAGATGGCGCAACAATTATTGGGCAGGCGGCCATTATGGGCGATACAGGGGTTACTATGGCCACCCCTACTATGGGCGTGGATGCGGCGGCTATGACGACTTCCTTCCAGGAGGACAGTGATCGGAAGCATGTTCAACAACGGCTGCTACGGTGGCGGTTACTACGGCGGCGGCCATTACCGCTCTGTGTGTTACGACAGGCACTACTATCACCGACATCACTACCGTAGGCACTACTACCGCTACTCAAATACCGACATGCTATCGCATCTAGCCCGCTGCCTCCACGGTGGCGGGCCTGCCTTTTCGTTCGCAGATTGCGGCAGTCCATTAATGGTTATTGGACTGCTGGAAGCCGGCCACGTCGTATTGAGATACGCTCTTCGGATTCTTTGAGTTCTGCGGCTGCTCGCCAGCGTAGTGTGTTCCCGCATTACCAGCTGGGTTGAAGGCTGAACCCGGAGCAGAGCTTGCGTGGCCTGGAGTGGCACTTCCTGTTTGAGGGGTTCCGATCGTTTGATTGGGCTGACCTGTCGTGCCTGTTACGGTGTGGACGTTGGCGGCGAAGGCCATGCCAGTGGAGGCTATGAATAAGCCGGCCATCATTGGTGTGAGGAGATGTTTCATGGTGTTCCTCCTAAAGCATTGGGTTTCAGGAAGGGCGCTCGGGTCTTTATGAGCACCCGGCGAGTTAGACGTCATGTGCCAGGAACGCTTTTCGGACCGCTATTCGTCCCGAGCATCGCGAATCTGTGATGTCGCGCGACATTTCAACGTTTCTTCGCCTTCGGCGTGATCTCTTCGACCCGCACCTTGTCGCCGATCTCCTTGGCCGCCGCCAGGGCTTCGGCCTTGTCTTTGGCGTCAGTACCGTGCGCCAGTGCGGTTTCTCGAATGCGCTGACGATGTAGGTTGTGGCGAGCTTGTCGGGTATCTCTTCCTCTGATCGATGAAAACCCGCGCCATGGAGCGACCAATGGCGCGGGCCGGCTGACGGTTAGCCGACCAGCCTTTCGCCGGATGCCAGTGACAACATCCGAGCATGAACTTAACTATTCGAAACGGCTAATGTTCCGTTCGAGCCAGCGGATCATCGCTGCGCTTGAATGTCGGTTTCCAGTCGCGGTTGCTCTTCGCCTGGATCCCTTCGTAGACAGGAACCACCGTGAAAAACACCGACCGGCGGTCGCGAGGTTCGAATCCCATCGCACTCACCATTGCTCACTCATTCGCAAACACCAGCGAGACATTGCCGCCGGCGTGGCGCTCGAGCCGGCCGGCGAGGTCGAGTTCCAGCAGCACCATGAAGACCTGGGCCGGGTGCAGGCGCGTGTGGCGGATGATCTCGTCGACCGCCACCGGTGTCGGGCCGAGCGCCTCGATGACGCGGGCGCGGTCGCTTTCACCGGGCGGTGGTGTGGCCGAGAAGTCGGGCGGCTCTTCGAACGGAGGCACGTCGGGCGCTCGCATGCCGGTCAGCGGGGCGATCGCCCTGGAAATATCCGATGCCTCGGTGACCAGGGTGGCGCCATCCTTGAGCAGGCCGTTGCAGCCTGCGGCGCGTGGATCGAGCGGTGAACCCGGTACGGCGAAGACCAGCCGGCCCATTTCGCCGGCAAGCCTGGCGCTGATCAGGGATCCCGAGCGTTGCGCTGCCTCGACCACCACCAGCCCAAGGGCCGCACCCGCGACAAGGCGGTTGCGGCGCGGGAAATCCTGGGCGCGCGGCTGCCAACCGAAGGGCATTTCCGAGATGACGGCGCCGCGCTCGGCAATGTCCTGACACAGGCCGGCATTTTCAGGCGGGTAGGGCAGGTCGAGGCCTCCGGCCAGAACGCCGATGGTGCCAGTCGCCAGACTGCCCTGATGCGCCGCCGTGTCGATGCCGCGGGCCAGGCCAGAGACGATTGCATAGCCGTCGCGGCCGAGATCCGCCGCCAGCATGCGCGCCATCTTGATACCGGCCAGCGATGCGTTGCGGGCACCGACAATGGCGATCCCCGGCAGCCGGAAGACGGCGGCATTGCCTTTGACCGCCAACAGCGGCGGCGGATGGTCCATGTTGCGCAAGAGGGGCGGATAGTCAGGCTCACCAATGCCGACAAAGCGCGCGCCAGCCTTTCGGGCCGTTTCCAATTCGGCCTCGGCTTCCGCGATCGCTGGGATGCGGGCAATGCGGTTGGCGCCGCCCGAAATCATCAATTCCGGCAGCATTTCCAGTGCGACTTCGGCCGAACCGAAGCGGTTGATCAGGTCGCGAAAGGAGGCGGGGCCGACATTCTGGGTGCGAATCAGCCGCAGCCAGCTGAGCCGCTGCCGGTCGCTGAGGCGCGGCCCGGCGGTCGGCTCGCTCACCTCGGCGGCGCGCTCGCTCACCCCTTGGCTCCGATCTTGCCCTCGGTGCCGGCAAGCAGGCGGGAAATGTTCTCCCTGTGCTTGATGAAGACGATGATGCTCATCACTACGAACAGTCCGGCAATTTGCGGTGTACTCAGGACATAGAGCGCGATCGGCACGACGACGGCCGCCGTCAGCGCCGCCAGCGAGGAGAAACGGAACAGGAAAGCCACCACCAGCCAGACGACGGCGAAGATCAGCGCCACCTGCCAGGCCAGGCCGATCAGCACGCCGAGATAGGTGGCGACGCCCTTGCCGCCCTTGAACCCGAGCCATACCGGGAAGAGATGACCGAGAAAGGCACCGAGACCGGCCCAGATCGCCAGGTCAGGCGCAAAATGGCCTGCAACAAGCACGGCGGCCGTGCCCTTCAGCGCATCGAGCAGCAGCGTCGCAGCGGCAAGGCCCTTGTTGCCGGTGCGCAAGACATTGGTGGCACCGATATTGCCGGAGCCGATCTTGCGCACATCACCAAGGCCGGCCGCGCGCGTCAGCAGAAGCCCGAACGGAATCGAGCCAAGCAAATAGCCAAACACAAGCGCTGGGATGAGGCTGTAAGTCATTGTTTCCCCCGCATTTCCCCAGTTTGACCGGATCAGGCGCGGTGCGCGTTTGCCGGCTCAGGCGGAAAACACTGTGCGGCCCGCAACCAGCGTTTGCAAGACCTTGCCTTGCAGCCGCGCGCCTTCGAAACAGGTGTTTTTCGAGCGCGAACGAATGCCGCTTTCGCTGACGATCCAGGGTTCGTCGAGATCGACAAGCGCAAGATCGGCGACAGCACCCGGCTTCAGCGTGCCGCCGGGCAGTCCGAACAGTCTTGCCGGAGCCGTGGACAGGGTCTCGATCAGCCGGAGCAACGGCACGTCGCCATTGTGGTAGAGCCGCAATGCCGCGCCCAGCAGCGTCTCCAACCCTATGGCGCCGGCCGCCGCGTCGGCGAAAGGCAGGCGCTTGGTGTCGACGTCCTGCGGGTCGTGCGAGGAGACGATGATGTCGATCGTGCCGTCCCTGACCGCCTCGATCATCGCCAGCCGATCTTCTTCGGCGCGCAGAGGCGGCGTCAGGCGAAAGAAGGTGCGGTACTCGCCGACATCGTTTTCATTCAGCGACAGATTGTGGATCGCGACGCCTGATGTGACAGCTGCACCATCGGCTTTCGAGCGCGTCACGGCGTTTGCCGCCATCGCCGTCGAGATCTTTGCCGCATGGTACGAACCGCGCGTCAGCCGCGCCAGCGCAAGATCGCGCTCCAGCGGAATGGATTCGGCTTCGCGCGGAATGCCGGAAAGGCCGAGCCAGCTTGCGTAGAGGCCTTCATTCATTACGCCGGATGACCCCAGGTCGGCATCCTGCGTTTCATGCACGACGGTGGCGCCGAAGTCGCGTGCATAGGTCAGTGCGCGGCGCATCACCAGCGCGCTCGATATGGTGTGGCGGCCATCGGTGAAGGCAACGGCGCCTGCTTCGCGCAGCAGGCCGAACTCGGTCATCTCGCGCCCGTCAAGGCCCTTGGTGATTGCCGCTGCCGGAAAGACGTTGACGCTTGCCGTGTCCTTGGCGGTGCGCAGCACGAACTCGACCAGCGCGACATTGTCGATCACCGGGTCGGTATCGGGCATCATGACGATGGAGGTGACGCCGCCGGCCGCTGCCGCGACACTTGCCGATGCAATGGTTTCGCGATGCTCGCCGCCCGGCTCGCCGATGAAGACGCGGCCATCGATCAGGCCGGGAATGATCGCCTTGCCGGCGCAGTCGATAACGGCCGCGCCCTCGGGGGCGCCTTGGTTCAGCGCTGCCTTGCCGGCGGCGACGATCTTGCGGCCATCGACGATGACGGCGCCGACTTCGTCCATGCCGCGCGAGGGATCGACAATGCGGGCGCGCTCAAAAACCGTTATGCTCATGCGCCGCGGCCCTCATGGTTGCGGCGCGGGTCAAGCAGGGCTTCCATGACGGCCATGCGCACGGCAACGCCCATCTCGACCTGTTCCTGGATGACGCTTTGCGGACCATCGGCGATTTCCGAGGCGATCTCGACACCGCGGTTCATCGGCCCGGGATGCATCACCAGCGCGTCGTCCTTGGCCGCCTTCAGTTTCTCCGCATCGAGGCCGAAATAGCGGAAATACTCGCGCACCGAAGGCACGAAGGCGCCTTCCATGCGCTCGCGCTGCAGGCGCAGCATCATCACCACGTCGGCGCCCTTAAGGCCTTCGGCCATCGAACGAGTGACGATGACACCCATCTTCTCGATGCCGGTGGGCAACAGCGTCGACGGCGCGACGACACGCACCTGCGCGCCGAGCGCGTTGAGCAGCATGATGTTCGAGCGCGCCACGCGCGAATGCAGGATATCGCCGCAGATCGCCACGATCAGCTTCGACAGCGGCCCCTTGGCGCGGCGGATGGTCAGCGCATCGAGCAGCGCCTGTGTCGGGTGCTCATGCGCACCGTCGCCGGCATTGACGACGGAGCAGCCGACCTTCTGCGCCAGCAGCGCCGCCGCGCCCGCCGATTGGTGGCGGATGATCAATATGTCGGGCCGCATGGCGTTCAGCGTCATCGCCGTGTCGATGAGCGTTTCGCCCTTCTTCACCGAAGAGCTTGCCACCGACATGTTCATGACGTCGGCGCCGAGCCGCTTTCCGGCAAGCTCGAACGACGACTGCGTGCGCGTCGAGGCTTCATAGAAGAGGTTGATCTGGGTGCGGCCGCGCAGCGTCGAGGTTTTTTTCTCGGACTGCCGCGAGATCGCGACTGCGCGGTCCGCCCTGTCGAGCAATAGCTCGATGTCGGCGGGGGAAAGGTCGCGGATGCCCAGAAGATGGCGGTGAGGGTAGAGTGGCAGGGACGAAGCGTCGGTCATCTCAAGGCGCTGCTATAGGGTGGAGATTTTGCGGCTGCAAGCGCCAGCTTTGGATTGGAGCCGTTCTCCTCAATTTTTTCGTGTAGATGGCCGATTGTATCGGCCGGTATTTTCATCGCGCGCGCTGCATGGCTTGGCTATATCTAGCCGACAGCCTCGGATTCGTGGCTTTCTGACGATAGAAGGATTGGGCGTGACCGACGACGTGACCAACCAGCCGCCGCCGCTGACGGGCGGCAACGCCTGGCGGGGCGATCCGTTGCTGATCCAGCTCGCGGAGCGCTTTTCCGATCCGGTGCGCAAGGATCTCGACGGGCTCGGCCGTTTCGTGCTGACGCAGGAGGCGCAGGAACTGGCGCGCCTCGCCAATGTCGAGACGCCGAAGCTCAGGACGCATGATCGCCAGGGCCGGCGCATCGACGTGGTCGAGTTCCATCCCGCCTATCACGCCTTGATGCGCCGCTCGGTGGCCAACGGACTGCATTCCTCTGTGTGGGAAAACGGCGACGCCGAGATCGGCCGCCGCCATCAGGTCCGTGCCGCCCGGTTTTACCTCACCGCAGAGCTCGAGACCGGGCATCTGTGCCCCATCACCATGACCAACGCTTCGCTAGCGGCGCTGATGGCCAGCCCAAAATTGTTTCGCGAATGGGCGCCGCGCGTGACGACGCGCAAATATGACCAGAGCCAGAAGCCGCCGGTCGAGAAGACCGGGCTGACGCTCGGCATGGGCATGACCGAGAAACAGGGCGGCACCGATGTGCGCGCCAATGTGACAAGGGCGGAACGCGCCGGCAGCGGGTTTTATCGCCTGACCGGGCACAAATGGTTTATGTCGGCGCCGATGTCGGATGCGTTCCTGGTGCTGGCGCAGGCGCCGGAGGGGCTGTCATGCTTCCTCGTGCCGCGCGTTCTCGGCGACGGCTCGGGCAATGGCTTCCGCTTCCAGCGGCTGAAAGACAAGCTCGGCAACCGCTCCAACGCGTCCTCCGAAGTGGAATTCGTCAACGCCATCGGCGAGATGGTCGGCGAACCGGGTGCCGGCGTGAAGACGATCATGGACATGGTGACGCTCACCCGGCTCGATTGTGCCATCGCATCGTCGGCGATCATGCGCGCCGGCCTCGCCGAGGCTGTTCATCATGCCCGCCACCGCCAGGTGTTCGGCTCAACTTTGATCGAGCAGCCGCTGATGCAGCGCGTGCTGGCCGACATGGCGCTTGATGTCGCCGCAGCCACCGCACTGTCGTTCCGGCTGGCGCGGTCCTTCGACGAGGCGGCGAGCGATCGCGGCGAAGCGGCGTTTGCCCGCGCCATGACGCCAGTCGTCAAATACTGGGTCTGCAAGATCGCGCCGCCGTTGCTCTATGAGGCGATGGAGTGTCTCGGTGGCAATGGCTATGTCGAGGAGGCGCCACTCGCCCGCTATTATCGCGAAGCCCCGGTCAACGCGATCTGGGAAGGCTCGGGCAATGTTATGGCGCTCGACGTGCTGCGTGTGCTTGGCCGTGCGCCCGGCCTGTTCGAGGATGTGCTGGCCGGCATCGACCGCGATCTCGGCGCCGGCGGGCGCGGCACGATCGGGGTGCTGAAGGCGGCGATGCAAGTCGCTTCAACCGACGAGGGCTCGGCCCGGCTGCTCACCGAACAGCTGGCGTTGTCGGCGGCAGCGGCGGAATTGCGCCGGCTGGGGGCAGGGCGAATCGCCGACGCTTTCGTCGAGACGCGCCTGGCAGGCCAATGGCGCAATACCTATGGCATGCTCGATTCGCGCCACGATGCGCGCATGATCATCGACACGCTCTATCCGCCGGTGAATTGAGCCGCGAGCATCGCAAAAACCGGCGCCATCCACGGTTTTGAGGCGTTGGTCTGTATCCTCACGCGTATAGCTAATCGCCGTTAACCTTAACAAATGGTTTCCGTTGCGATGGCGAGCGGCAAGGCCCACTGTCCCGGCGAAAGCAGGGAATGGTTCAAATTGGCCGTCCCTTGCTTTGCGAAGCAGGAATACCGATGCGACAGGTACTGACCTCTTTTCTGGCGTTGCACTGGGCGATCGTTTTCGCCCTGCTTGCGCTCATCTGCATCGACGGAAACCGCGGCGTGGCGGCGGCGCTCGGCGTGTTGGGTACCACAATCGAGGGTACCCGCTTCGTCGACCTCGACAACGTCGTTGTCGTGGCGCCGCTTGCCACCGCATTGCTTGTCGTCTCCGTGCTGTTCTTCTGGGCCTTTGTCGAAGCCCTGATCAACGACGCAGCCAGCCCTGGCGCTGACAGCGTTGCCCGCATCGCCTTCATCTCCGCATCCGGCGTGTTGTCGCTGATCGTCATCGGTGGCGCCGCGCAAGGCATCAACGGGCTGTTCATGGCTGTCGCCGTGCAGTTGGCAGCACTTCTGGCGTCCTATGTCGCCATGCTTGCCGAGCGGCGGTCCGTGGTTGCGGCAGCGGCTTCGGGCGAGGGCGAAGTCCGCGCCGTCGCGCACGGCATGGCAAAGGCCGCGGCCCACAATTCGCTGCTTTCACTCATATCGGGCCGAACGGTCTCTAAGACGGGCTCCAATCCCAGGGGAGGCCGCTGATGCGTTACATCTTCGCATTCTGGGCGGCTCCGATGGCGATTTTCTGGGGCTGGTTCTACCTGTCGGCCAATGACATGAATTTCGGCTACACCATGCTCAGCCGACAGATGCACGACTTCTTCTTCCAGCTCTATGGTCAGATGCTCGGCATCGATCCGGCGATCATTCCCGGCATGGTGGCGAAGACGTGCATCTTCGACGGGTTTCTGCTGATGGCGCTGTGGGCATTCCGCCGTCGCCGCGAAATCGCCGGCTGGGTCAAACAGCGCTGGGCGGGTCCGATTCCGTTCGAGCGGATGCGTGGAGCGACTGAAGCCGGTCCAAAACTCCCTGCAGAATAAACGCGGCTGCCGCCGAATCGATCTTGCCGGCGCGCTTGCGGCGCGAGAAATCCATCTCGATCAGCGTCCTTTCGGCCGCGACCGTCGATAGCCTTTCATCCCAGAGCACGAAGGGCAGGTCGCTCATCTGCGCCATGTTGCGGACGAAGGCGCGCGATTTCTGCGCACGCGGCCCTTCCGACCCGTCCATATTGATCGGCAGCCCAATCACCACCGCGCCGGCATTCTCCTTCTGCAGCAAGGCGAGCAGGACCGCCGCATCGAGCGAGAATTTCCTTCGCATGATGACCGGGCGCGGATGGGCGAAGGAAAACCTCTGGTCCGAGATCGCGACGCCGATCGTCTTGTCGCCGAGGTCAAGCCCTGCCAGCGTCTTGCCGCCGGCCAGCCGCGCCGGCAATTCCTCTATCGTGATAATGCCCAACGGCCGTCCTCACCTTTCACCGCCATGTGTTCTCTCAAACGCACAACGGACACAGTAACCCTTTGATCTCGGGGCTATCGGCGTTCTATCCTTTGGCACGCCAAAAATCGAGGAATGCATTTATGAAACTGACCTGGTACGGCCACTCGGCCTTTCGTATCGAAACGGCTGACGCCAAGATCCTCATCGACCCCTATCTGATCGGCAATCCGTCCTGGACGGGCGGCTGGGAGGGACCGGCTGAGGGCATCACGCATGTGCTGTTGACGCATGGCCACAGTGACCACATCAGCGGCGCCGTGGAAGTGCTCGGCAAAAGCGGCGCCCAGCTGGTCGCCAATTTCGAGATCTGCATGTATCTGGTCGGCAAGGGTGTCAGCGACAAGAAGATCAACCCAGGCAACATCGGCGGCACCGTCGATTGCGGCAGCTTCACCACCACTTTCGTCCAGGCGCTGCACTCGTCCTCGTTCCCTGGTGAGGGCGGCCAGAACACCTATCTCGGCAATCCGGGCGGCCTCGTCCTGCATTTCCCGGAAGACAAAACGCTCTACCATATGGGCGACACCGACATCTTTTCCGACATGGCGCTGATCAACGAGTTGCATGAGCCGAAGATCGGGGTCGTGCCGATCGGCGATCGCTTCACCATGGGCGGTGCGGTGGCGGCACTTGCCTGCCGCCGCTTCTTCAAGTTCGACACAGTGGTTCCCTGTCACTTCGGCACCTTTCCGATGATCGATCCGACCGCCGACAAGTTCGAGGCCGGCCTGGAAGGATCCGGCATCAAAGTGGCATTGCCGAAAATCGGTGAGACGATTACAATTTAGAGGCAGCTAAAGCGGAATAAATCCATGGTGTTGGGACGATCTCTTTGCGTGTCCATGTTGGTCGCGGCGTCGCCCGCGCTCGCAGCGGATGATTTCATTGAGGGCGTCTACCTTCAGTCCGAGGAGCTTTGCAAACAGGCCAAAAAGGACACGCTGCAAACGCTGATCGACGCCGGCAACATCGTGCTTTCGGCGCACGGGCTGCAAGGCGTCGAATACAATTGCGAGTTCCTGCAGGTCAGCAAGGCGGCGGCTTCGCCGAGCTGGGCGGTGACGGCCATCTGCCAGGAACCGGGCTATGTCTTCCCGGATGTCCTCTCGGTGACGCAAATGAACGCCAAGCAAGTCGATCTCGTATCGGTCCGGCCGGTCGACGACGAAAGCGAGGCACGCGGCAACAGCGGCAGCTACTATCTGTGCGACGGCGTTGCCCTGCCATGACGATGCTGCAAAGGGTGAGTGCACTTCTTCGCGGCGAGCGGCCCGTGTTCCGAAAACTGGAACTGCATGTCGCGCATGGCTGCAATCTGTCCTGCGAAAGCTGCTCGCACTACTCCAATCACGCCCATGCCGGCACCGTCTCGCTCGAGGAGGCGGACCGCTGGATGGGGCTTTGGAGCCGACGGGTGTCAGTGACGCGCTTCAGCCTGCTTGGAGGAGAGCCCAGCATTCATCCGCAACTGCCGGGCTTTGTCGGGTTGGTGCGGCGGCACTGGCCGCGTGCCCATATAGAGATCGTCAGCAACGGCTTCTTCCTGCATCGTCACCCGTCGCTGCCGGCGATCCTTGCCGCCGATCCCGATGCACGGTTGGTCGTGTCGGTCCATCATGATTCCGAGGATTACCGGGAGAGGCTGAAGCCGGTTTTCGAATTGCTGGAGGGATGGCAGCGGAACCACAAATTGCGTCTCGAGATACGCCCTTCGGACAAGAACTGGACCCGACGCTACGAGGGCTTTGGCAATGCCATGTTGCCATTCGAGGACCGTGACACTCGCGCCAGTTGGGAAATCTGCCCGGCTCGCCACTGCAAGCAACTGCATGACGGGCAAATCTGGAAATGCGCACCGCTGGCCTATCTGCCGATGCAGAACGCGAAATATCGCCTGTCGGAGAAATGGGATCCCTATCTCGCCTATCGGCCGCTCGAACCGGGCTGCTCCGAGGCCGAATTGCAGGCATTCGCCGCGCTCGAGGACGAGGACGCGTGCGGCATGTGTCCGGCAAAACAGCGCTTTTCGAATTGCCTAACCCTTTGCGTCGTCCCAAGGACCGGGTGAGCACTGCGGCCTAATGCACGTCGCCCAAAAGTGGTTCCGGTTTTGGGAGAACGACGTGCATGAAAACAAAGACCTAAAGCGCGTCGCTTGAATCCGTTCAAACTCGACGCGCTTTAGGCCTAGCACCCGGCACGATGCATGTTGCGCAGCGCGCGCGGCGCCGCTATAGCCCGAACTGGTTTTCCCCGAGGCAGAAACATGTCCGTAGATCTTCAGACAGTGAAGCGCGTCGCGCGTCTCGCCCGCATCGCGGTGAGCGAAGAAGATGCCAAACGCATGACCGGCGAGCTGAACGCCATTCTGGGCTTCGTCGAACAGCTGAACGAGGTCGACGTTTCCGGCGTCGAGCCGATGACCTCGGTGACGCCGATGGAGATGAAGAAGCGCCAGGATGTTGTCACCGACGGTGGCAAGGCGGCGGACATCGTCGCCAATGCGCCAGCGACCGAAGAGAATTTCTTCCTCGTGCCGAAGGTAGTGGAGTAGCCGGCCGATGGCAATCGAGATCGCCATTGAAACGCCGCTGCAGGACGATGTGCGCGGGCTGGTCAAGGAACTCAACGAGACCTTGCTCGAACTGACGCCGCCGGAGCACTGCTACCATCTGACGGTCGAGCAGATGGCCAGTGAGGATACGACCGTTTTCATCGCCCGCGATAATGGCCTGGCCATCGGCTGCGGTGCGCTGAAACGCCATGACGGCGCCATCGGCGAGGTCAAGCGCATGTACACGCGGCCGTCGCATCGCGGGCAGAAGATCGGCGCCAGGATCGTCGAGCGGGTCGAGACGCTGGCACGCAATGAGGGGCTGAAGCGCCTGGTGCTGGAGACGGGCGATCGTCATCCCGCCGCGTGGACCGTCTACGAACGCGCCGGGTTTTCGCGCTGCGGCCCGGTGCTGGATTATCCCGATTCCGAGTGGTCGGTGTTTTACGAAAAGAGCCTTTGATGAGCGACCTGACCCAGCTGACGATTTCACAGGCCCGCGCCAAGCTGCGCGGCAAGGAAATCACCGCGACCGAGATTACCGAGGCCTATCTCTCGGCCATCGATCGCGCCAATCCCGCGCTCAATGCCTATGTCGCGGTGACCGGCGACAAGGCGCGCGACATGGCCAAGGCGTCCGACGCAAGGCTGGTCAAGGGCGAGGGCGGTGCGCTGGAAGGCATCCCGCTCGGCATCAAGGACCTGTTCGGCACCGAAGGCGTCCATACGCAGGCCTGCAGCCATGTGCTCGACGGGTTCAAGCCGCGCTACGAATCGACCGTTACATCAAATCTATGGGCCGACGGCGCCGTCATGCTGGGCAAGCTCAACATGGACGAGTTCGCCATGGGCTCATCCAACGAGACGTCCTACTATGGCCCGGTGATCAACCCGTGGCGGCGTTCGCGCCTCGACACGGTGGTGATGCCGACAACGCATCAGGGTGACGGCGGCTTCGTCTCGGCCGGCGGCACCAGGACCGCCCGCAGCCTGGACAATGCGCAACTGGTGCCGGGCGGTTCTTCCGGCGGTTCGGCAACCGCAGTCTCCGCCTTCCTGTGTGCCGGCGCGACCGCGACCGATACTGGCGGTTCGATCCGCCAGCCGGCCGCCTTCACCGGCACCGTCGGCATCAAGCCGACCTATGGCCGCTGCTCGCGCTGGGGCATCGTCGCGTTCGCCTCGTCGCTCGACCAGGCCGGACCGATCGCCCGCGACGTGCGCGATGCCGCGATCCTGTTGAAGTCGATGGCGTCCGTCGATCCGAAGGACACGACGTCGGTCGACCGGCCCGTGCCGGATTATGAGGCGGTGATCGGCAAGCCGATCAAGGGAATGAAGGTCGGCATTCCCAGGGAATACCGTGTCGACGGCATGCCCGAAGAGATCGAGGCGCTGTGGCAGAAGGGCATTGCCTGGCTGAAGGACGCCGGCGCCGAGATCGTCGACATTTCCCTGCCGCACACCAAATACGCGCTGCCCGCCTATTACATCGTGGCGCCCGCCGAGGCTTCGTCCAACCTCGCCCGCTATGATGGCGTCCGCTACGGCTTGCGCGTGCCGGGCAAGGATATCGTCGACATGTATGAGAAGACCCGCGCCGCCGGTTTCGGCCGCGAGGTCAAGCGCCGCATCATGATCGGCACCTATGTGCTGTCGGCCGGCTATTACGACGCCTACTATTTGCAGGCGCAGAAAGTGCGCAATCTGATCAAGCGCGATTTCGAGACTGTTTTCGCCGCCGGCGTCGATGTCATCCTGACCCCGGCGACGCCATCCGCCGCCTTCGGCATCGCCGACGAGGACATGGCTGCCGATCCGGTCAAGATGTACCTGAACGACATCTTCACGGTCACCGTGAACATGGCCGGCCTGCCGGGCATTGCCGTGCCCGCCGGGCTCGACGCCAAGGGCCTGCCGCTCGGGCTGCAACTCATCGGCCGGCCGTTCGATGAGGAAACCCTGTTCCAGACCGCTGCCGTCATCGAGCAGGCGGCGGGCACATTCCAGCCGGAGAAATGGTGGTAGCATGCCGCCCCCGTCTCGCATTTCCATCGTCGAGACGGGAGACGAACTGCTGATTACCAACCCACCACGCACCACGGATTTCAGGACGGGCTTCGTTCTGATTGGGGCCGGGATCGTTGCCTACACCGGCTACATGGGATTGACCGACACGTCGCCCGCAACCGTCGCCAGCGGCACTCTCGGCCTGCTGTCGTTCGCGGCGATCATTGCCCTTTTCACCTATTTCCTCGGCAAGGATTTCATCTGGCTGGTATTCGGCAAGGAAACCCTGCGGCTAACCAACGCCGCAGCCGTGCGCGACGTCAGGGGTTCTTTGCGAAATCGTTCGTCATTGCCTTTGAAAGGGCACCTTGAGACCGAAATCCTCGACCATACCTATCCAACGGATGAAGCGGGGCTGTCGGAAGTCATCAGGTTGACCAACACGAACGGCGTCCTTGTTTTCGGCAGGGAGCTGAGCCGACCCGAGGCCGAGGCTGTGACGAGTGCCGTCGAGCACTTCATCGGTCGTGAGAATTCGAGCCGACGATAGGCAGCCAATGTTCTTCTATCTCTCCAAGATCTTCTGGTTCTTCATCCAGCCGCTCAATCTGGCGATCTTCCTGCTGCTGGCGGGACTGCTCGCGGCCATGATCGGCCGAAGGCGGTTGGCGGCCACCGGCGGCGTGCTGGCATTTCTGATCCTTGCGCTGTCGGCCTGGACGTCGCTCGGCGCCATGATGCTCAATCCGCTCGAAGAGCGCTTTGCGCGCCCGCCGCTGCCGGAAAAGGTCGACGGCATTGTCGTGCTCGGCGGCGGTTTTGAGGGCGCCATCAATCTGGTGCGAGGCGGCTATGAGCTGAACAGTGGCGGCGATCGGATGGTCGAGACAGCGGTTCTGGCCCGGCGCTTTCCCACGGCCAAGGTGATCGTCTCCGGCGGCACCGGCGAGTTGTTTCTCGAAGGCGAGGGTGACGCCGCCACGGCCCCTCGCTTGCTCACCGCGCTTGGCGTGACGGCCGATCGCCTGATCCTCGAAAACAAATCCCGCAACACCTATGAGAACGCGGTCTTCACCAAGGAGTTGGTAACGCCGAAGCCCGGCGAGACCTGGCTGCTGGTGACCTCGGCTTTCCATATGCCGCGCGCCAAGGCGCTGTTCGACAAGGCCGGTTTTGCGACTGTTCCCTGGCCGGTCGACTATCGCACCTCGGGCAAAGAAGGCATCGGCCTGTTCCGCGACAATCCAGCCGATTCGCTGCAGGCCACCACCATCGCCATCCGCGAATGGATCGGGCTGACCGCCTACTGGCTGTCAGGGCGGATCGATCAGCCTTTTCCGAGCCCTGGCGGCTGACCGATCACCGCCTGTCTGGCGGCCGAGAAGAACTGGCGCCTCACCAGCACCGCCAGCAGCAACAGCGTTGACAGCACGAACACCATGGGGTCGACGAACCAGCCGAGATAACCGATCGAGAAGAACACGCCGCGCAGGCCGGAGTTGAAGTGTTTTCCGGCGAGCATGTTCATTTGCGCCGCCCGCCACACCGCCGTCTCGGTGACCGGATTGCGCGAGGCTTCGCCATGCGGGATCGGCACCGCGCCGATCAGGATCGTGCAATAGTTGAACAGCCGGTACGCCCAGCCGAATTTGAAGAACGAAAACGCCAGGATCAGCACCAGTCCGAACACCTTTATCTGGAAGGCCGCGCGCGACGGCGCACCACCCAGGGGCAGGTCGCTGAGCACTTCAAGAACCCGGTCGGACGCGCCGAGCAAGGCAAAACAGCCGCCGATCGCGATCAGTGAGCTGGAGGCGAAGAAGGCGGTGCCTTGCTGCAGGCCACTCATGATGGCAGTGTCGACGATGCGGATCTCGCGCTCGGCCATGGTCCGCATCCAGGCTTGCCGCTGTGCATTCATCGCCGTCGTCAGCGACACGCGGCTGACAAGCTTGCCGTCGGAGGCGAACGTGTGCAGCAGCCATGCGACGAGGAAGAAGGCCAGCGCCGCGAGATCGGCTGTCGAAAGATCGAGGGAATCGCCCATGGCTTGAATTTATCACATTCAGCCCGATCGCTTCGATCTTCGCATACAGCGATCGGCACCAATGTCGCTGCCGGAGCAAACAAGGTCGGCGGGCGCAGCGCCGCGATTTCCAAAAGAGCGGAAACATCCTGGGAATTCCTATATGTAGTCCTCGACTGACTCCAGGAGACAACGCCGCGTGTTCCTTTCGGTTTTCGACCTGTTCAAGATCGGCATAGGACCCTCGAGTTCGCACACGATGGGGCCGATGACCGCCGCGGCGCGGTTTCTCGACGAGGTCGCGGGAAATGACTGGCCCCGTCCGGCGGGTGTGAAGGTCGACCGGCTTGGCGCCAGCCTGCACGGGTCACTCGCCTACACCGGCATCGGTCACGGCAGTGATCGCGCCGTCATCCTCGGCCTTGCCGGCCTGACGCCGCAGACGGTCGATCCCGATCAGGCCGATGGCATTGCCAGCCGCATCACCGCCGAAAAGCGCATTTCGCCGCCCGGCCATCCCTCCTATCGCTTCGATCCGGCCATCGATCTGGTGCTCGACCGCAAGACGCCGCTCACCGGTCACGCCAACGGCATGGCGTTCTACGCCTATGACGCTGGCGGCCGCCTGCTGCTCAAGCGCATCTATTATTCGATCGGCGGCGGCTTCGTGGTTTCGGAAGAAGAACTGCAGCGGATGAAGGCCAAGGGGTCGGTTACGACAGAAGGCAAGAAAGTGCCTTATCCTTTCAAGAATGCGGTCGAGATGCTGGCCATGGCCGGCAAAAGCGGCCTTTCCATCGCCGACATGAAGCGCGTCAACGAGGAGACGCAGATGTCGCGCGAGGCGCTCGACGCCGGCCTCGACGGCATCTGGAGCGCCATGAAGGGCTGCATCGACCGCGGCCTGTCGCAGGATGGCATCATGCCGGGCGGGCTGAAGGTGCGCCGGCGGGCGCGCATGCTGCACGACAAGCTGCAGGAGCAGTGGCAGCAGAACAAGCCCAATCCCTTGCTCGCCAATGACTGGCTGTCGATCTACGCCATGGCGGTGAACGAGGAGAATGCCGCCGGCGGCCGCGTCGTCACCGCGCCGACCAACGGCGCTGCCGGCACGCTGCCGGCGGTGCTGCGCTACTGGTTGCACTTCCATCCGGAGGCCGATCAGCCGAGCATCCGAGATTTCCTGCTGACGGCCGCTGCCGTCGGCGGCATCATCAAGACAAATGCCTCGATCTCCGGCGCCGAGGTCGGCTGCCAGGGTGAGGTCGGGTCGGCGTCGGCGATGGCGGCGGCCGGCCTGTGCGCCGTCATGGGCGGCACGCCCGAGCAGGTCGAGAATGCCGCCGAGATCGCGCTCGAACATCATCTCGGCATGACCTGCGATCCGGTCGGCGGCCTGGTGCAAGTGCCGTGCATCGAGCGCAATGCGCTGGGCGCGGTCAAGGCGGTGACGGCCGCGTCGCTGGCCATCAAAGGCGACGGCACCCATTTCGTGCCGCTCGACGCGGCGATCGAGACCATGCGCCAGACCGGCCTCGACATGAACGAGAAGTACAAGGAAACCAGCCTTGGCGGGCTCGCCGTCAATGTCGTGGAATGCTGAGGGCTGGCCTAAACCGCCACTGTGGAGAAGTCCGTCAGGCCGTTGACGTCTCGGCGCTCAGGACTAACCTTAGCGAATGGCTCTCAATCTCCTAAAACTGTGCGTCGGCTGCGACAGCGTCGAGGATCTCGAAGAGTGGATTGCCTTCCGCCTCGACGAGCGGCGGCGCGCCGGGGAGCCGGTCGAGCAATATCACACCACCCGCATGATGCCGACGCGCGGCGCCGAGGTTACCGATGGCGGTTCGCTTTACTGGGTGATCAAGGGCAATGTGCAGTGCCGCCAGCTGATCACCGAGATTCGGCCGTTCACCGACGGTGAAGGCATCGGCCGCTGCCACCTGATTCTCGACCCCGAGGTTGTACGAACCGACTGGCAGCCGCGCCGGGCTTTTCAGGGCTGGCGCTATCTGAAGCCGGCCGACGCGCCGCTTGATCTCGGCAAGGGCAAGGCCGGGCTGATCGAGATGCCGCCGAAACTCAGGCGCGAGCTTGCCGACCTCGGCCTGCTCTGACCCCAGGTGGCATCACCGTCTGGCCCTTTGTGCCACCCGATGTGGGACTTGCAAGCGATGTAGCAACGCCACATCTTTGTTCTTATGAGCGACAAGAAGCAGCCCGTGCCCGCGAGGGCCAATCCTGCGCCGATCAAGCCTCAATCCAACGCCGGCGAGATCGACGCCTTCATTCGTCAGGCGAGGACACTTGCCGCGTCGGCGACCGGTTCGGGCAGGCTGATCCTTGCCCTCGACGCGACGATGAGCCGCCAGCCGACCTGGGATCTGGCCTGCACGCTGCAGGGCCAGATGTTCGACGCCGTCGGCAAGGCCGGAACCCTCAGCGTGCAGCTGGTTTATTTTCGCGGTCTCGGCGAGTGCCGTTCGTCCGCTTTCGTGAGCGACACCAATGCCTTGAAGCAGCTGATGACGCGGATCGAATGCCGCAGCGGCCACACCCAGATCGGCAAGGTGCTGGCGCACGCGCTGAAACAGACGGCGGCCGCCAAGGTCAATGCGCTGGTCTATATCGGCGATGCGATGGAAGAGGATATCGACGATCTGGCCGAAAAGGCCGGCAGCCTCGGCTTGCATGGCGTTCCTGTCTTCGTCTTCCAGGAAGGTCATGATTCCGGCGCAGAAAAGGCGTTCAAGGAAATCGCGCGGTTGTCCAAAGGGGCTTGGTTCCGATTTGATCGGCGGGCTGCAACGACCCTGGCAGGGCTGCTTTCGGCGGTTGCGGTGTTTGCAACCGGCGGACTGAAGGCGCTTGAGGCCAGAGGCAGGCCGGAAGACCGGCTGATGATCGAGCATCTGCGGGGTGGCGGGGACTGATGGGCGCAATCATCGCATTGGTAGCATTATTTTTGGTGCTTCTCGGCGCGGCCACGATCTTCCTCCGCGCCGACCCAGCAAAACTGGCCAGCGGCATGAAGACACTCGGGCCGGTCCTTCTGGGGCTGGTCGGCATCGCTATGGTTGTGGTCGGGCGCGAAGGCATCGGGGGCATAATTCTGTCGGCGGCAATCGCCTGGTATGGTTCCATGCGGATGAAGCGGCCGCCGGCAAAGCTCGCGCCGGGCAAGCGTTCGACGGTGCGCACCGCAGCGCTCGAGATGGAACTCGATCACGATACCGGCGGCCTTGAAGGACTGGTCCTGGCTGGCCGCCACGAAGGCAAGATGCTTGGCGCGATGGGCCTGGCGGAGTTGCAGCATCTCTTCCGGGAACTCTCCGGCGATCCGGAGAGCCGGCAGCTGCTAGAGACGTATCTTGACGGCAGATTTCCCGTCTGGCGCAAAAACACTGAGACGAACGGTGGTGAAGGGCTGGGTGTTGCGCCAGGTCCGGGCGCCATGACTAAGGAGGAGGCCTACAAGGTCCTTGGTCTTGAAGCGGGGGCCGCCGCGGCGGATGTCCGCAAGGCGCACCGCCGCCTGATGCAACGCCTGCACCCCGATATCGGCGGCACGTCTTTCCTGGCGGCGCGGATTAATGAAGCCAAGGACGTCTTGCTCTCCAATCACAACTAGTCTCCTTCGATGCAGAACTTTTCCGGGAGATGACTTCCACGCCGTCCTACTGCTGGACGGCGTAGCACTCGATGTTCTTCTTCTTCAAAGCGGTGCAGGCCTTCCAGGCCGCGGTCTTCGAACCAAAGCCGCCGAAACGGGCGCGGTAGTAGGTGACGCCGTCCTTGTCGAAGGCGACGGTGAAGCCGGACGCGTCGGCTAGCACCTTGGGTGCCTGCTTGGTGGTCTTGTCGAGGAAGGCCTGGGCTTCGGACTGCTTTGGCGAAGACGCGACCTGAATGGCCCAGCCCGACGGCACCGACGCTGTGTTGACCGGGTCGACGGCCGCCGGAGTTGGCTCGGCATAGGCAGCGACGACCTGGGCCGTGGCAATTTGAGGGGCCGACACGATGACGGTCTTGACCTTCCTGGTCTTGACCACGGGCGCTGTCTCCTCGACCGCGGCCGTTGTCTGCTCATCGGTCGCGTCCGTAGCGTCCGCAGTTGTAGGATCGTCGTTGGACGCCACGGCATCGTCTTCGACCATCGGCTTGTCGTCCGGCGTCGGCGCGTCGTGCTTGGGCAGGAGGACCTTGGCAAGCGCGGTGATCGGGTTGTTGCCGCTGGCCTTGGCGACCAGATCGCCGCCGCCGCGGGTCGATGCCCTCGGCAGATAGGTGTTGATCAACGTGGCCATCTGGTTGTCGCGGCTGCCGCCGGAGGTGCCGCCCATGACCACGCCGACGATGCGGCGATTGCCATCGGCAACCGACGAGACGAGGTTGAAGCCGGAGGCGCGAGTGTAGCCCGTCTTGATGCCGTCGACGCCTTTGATGCGTCCGAGCAGGCGGTTGTGGCCGTTGATGCGCTGGCGCCCGTAAAGAAAGGAACGCTGCGAGAAATAGCCGTAATACTGCGGGAAGTGCTCCCTCAGCGCGATGCCGAGCGTCGCCATGTCGCGCGCGGTGGTGAATTGGCCAGGGTCGGGCAGGCCGTTGGCGTTGCGGAAGACGGTCCCGGTCATGCCCAGCGCCCGCGCCTTGGCGGTCATCATGCGGGCAAAAGTAGGTTCATTGCCGCCGAGCATTTCACCTAGCGCGGTGGCCGAGTCATTCGCCGACTTGGTGACGATCGACAGGATCGCGGTCTCGACCGTAACAGAATCGCCCGGCTTCACCCCGAGTTTCGTCGGCGCCTCGGCGGATGCATGGGCCGAAAACACGACTGGCGAGTTCCTGCTGATCTTGCCCTTCGCCAGCGCCTCGAAGGTCAGATAGAGCGTCATCATCTTGGTCAGCGAGGCCGGATAGCGCCTGCCGTTGGCATCCGCGGAGTAGAGCACCTTGCCAGTCTTGGCGTCCACGACAATGGCCGCCTGCCTCGCTGCCAGCGATGAGACGACGTCGCCACAAACGAACGTCATCGCCATGGCGATGATCACGATCGTCTTGAGAGGGGAGGTGGATTTGGAAACGATGCCCAACAACGCCTTACGCACTGGTACTTCCCTTGAATTCTTCGTTGCGCTGGAGGCGGCAAAGGGTCCTGCCTCGCTTCCGGCCAAGCTACCGGGGCAGCGTTACCAATCCGTTTATGGTAACCGCCGCGTTCACCATTTTCTTCGGGCTTGAAGCTCTCTTTATTCGATTTTTAGCCATTGGCTGTGCAGGCGGGTCCGCACGCCAGTAAAATATTGACTTTTGTGCGGCGCACAATTATTATCTTGCATTGCACAAGGGCGCCCCGAAGAAGGACGCCTCAACCGTCAAGGGAATCGCGAAATGACCCAGACCTATGAGGACTTCAGCAAATACGGCAAAGAGTTCGCCGACACCGGATTGAAGAGCTTTGCGTCCCTCTCCAAGGGCGCGCAGGCGATCGCGACCGAGGCTGGCGAATACACCAAGAAAAGTTTTGAAGCCGGCAGCGCCACCGTGGAGAAGCTGATTTCGGCCAAGTCGCTGGAAAAGGCGATCGAGATCCAGTCGGATTACGCCAAGCAGTCCTACGAGGCGTTCGTCGCCGAGGCCACCAAGATTGGCGACCTCTATGCCGAACTCGCCAAGGAAGCCTACAAGCCGTTCGAATCAATCGTTGCCAAGGCGAAGTAATTTCGCCGGGCGAAGTCATTTCGCCTGATGTGACCCAAATCCGGCCCTTTGGGTCCGGGCCAAAACCCGGCTGCGGAAACGCAGCCGGGTTTTTTCATGCCGATTTCCACTCCAGGGCCTCGCGCCCCTTCACGATTGCGAAAATCGTCCAAGTTTGGTCACCTAGCCATATTGTCAGCTAAACAGAAGGGCTTAAAATCGTCCATCGAACACCTACATGTCGAACTCGCATGGGGATTCGAAAGAGGCAGGAATACGTGACGATCGGTTTGACTGCCACGAGACACGTGGCGCGGATGCAAAACGGCGACGGCAACGGCAATGAGGCCGGCCGTGGGACGGCCGTCATCACGCGCACCAAAACCAAAACCAAGAAGCCCAGCCTTTATCGGGTCCTCATCCTCAACGACGACTACACGCCCATGGAGTTCGTGGTTCACGTGCTGGAGCGTTTTTTCCAGAAGGACCGCGAAGCCGCCACACGCATCATGCTTCATGTTCACAATCATGGAGTGGGCGAGTGCGGGGTCTATACATTCGAGGTGGCCGAGACCAAAGTGTCCCAGGTCATGGATTTCGCCCGACAGAATCAGCATCCGCTGCAATGCGTGATGGAGAAGAAGTGAGGTAACATGCCGGCTTTCTCCCAAGGCCTGGAAAAGGCGCTTCACCAGGCGCTGACGCTCGCCAATGAGCGGCACCATGAATATGCAACCCTTGAACACCTGCTGCTCGCGCTCATCGACGACACCGAGGCGGCCGCCGTCATGCGCGCCTGCAATGTCGATCTCGATGAGCTCAAGCACACGGTGCTCACCTATATCGACACCGAGCTCGACAACCTCGTCACCGGTTACGACGAGGACTCCAAGCCGACGGCCGGTTTCCAACGCGTCATCCAGCGCGCGGTGATCCATGTCCAGTCGTCTGGCCGCGAGGAAGTGTCGGGCGCCAACGTGCTCGTCGCCATCTTCGCCGAGCGCGAGAGCCATGCCGCCTATTTCCTGCAGGAACAGCAGATGACCCGCTACGACGCGGTCAACTACATCTCGCACGGCATTGCCAAGCGTCCGGGTGCGTCGGAGACACGCTCGCCGCGCGGCGCCGATGACGAGCAGGGCGGCCAGAACGGCGCCGAACCGCAAGAGGAAGGTGGCAAGAAGAAGCAGCAGCAGGATGCGCTGACCGCTTATTGCGTCAACCTCAACAACAAGGCCAAGGCCGGCAAGATCGATCCGCTGATCGGCCGCGAGTCCGAGATCAACCGCACCATCCAGGTGCTGTGCCGCCGCTCCAAGAACAACCCGCTCTATGTCGGCGACCCCGGCGTCGGCAAGACGGCGATCGCCGAGGGCCTGGCCAAGCGCATCGTCGAGGGCGACGTTCCCGAAGTGCTGCACAACGCCACCATCTTCGCGCTCGACATGGGCACGCTGCTTGCCGGCACGCGCTATCGCGGCGATTTCGAGGAACGGCTGAAGCAGGTCGTCAAGGAGCTCGAGGACTATCCAGGTGCCGTGCTGTTCATCGACGAGATCCACACGGTCATCGGGGCAGGGGCCACATCAGGCGGCGCCATGGACGCGTCCAACCTGTTGAAGCCGGCCTTGTCGTCGGGTGCGATCCGCTGCATCGGCTCGACCACCTACAAGGAATTCCGCCAGTTCTTCGAGAAGGACCGTGCCCTGGTGCGGCGCTTCCAGAAGATCGACGTCAACGAGCCGACCATCGAGGACGCCATCGAGATCATGAAGGGCCTGAAGCCCTATTATGAGGAATTCCACAAGGTGAAGTTCACCAACGAGGCGATCAAGGCCTCGGTGGAGCTGTCGGCACGCTACATCAACGACCGCAAGCTGCCGGACAAGGCGATCGACGTGATCGACGAGACCGGCGCCTCGCAGATGCTGGTGCCGGAAGCCAAGCGCAAGAAGACCATCGGCATCAAGGAGATCGAGGCGACGATCGCCACCATGGCCCGCATCCCGCCGAAGACGGTTTCGGCCGACGACGAGAAGGTGCTGCAAGGCCTCGATATCGAGCTGAAGCGCGTCGTCTATGGCCAGGATACCGCGATCAGTGCGCTTACCTCGGCGATCAAGCTGGCACGTGCCGGACTGCGCGAACCGGAGAAGCCGATCGGCTCCTACCTGTTCTCCGGCCCGACCGGCGTCGGCAAGACCGAAGTGGCCAAGCAGTTGGCCGCGTCGCTCGGCGTCGAGCTGATCCGCTTCGACATGTCGGAATATATGGAACGCCACACCGTGTCGCGGCTGATCGGTGCTCCTCCCGGCTATGTCGGCTTCGACCAGGGCGGCCTCTTGACCGACGGCGTCGATCAGCATCCGCACTGCGTGCTGTTGCTGGACGAAGTCGAGAAGGCGCATCCGGACCTGTTCAACATCCTGTTGCAGGTGATGGACCACGGCAAGCTGACGGACCACAACGGCAAGCAGATCGACTTCCGCAATGTGATCCTGATCATGACCACCAATGCGGGTGCGTCGGATGCCCAGCGCGCGGCGATAGGTTTCGGTTCGACCAAGCGCGAAGGCGATGATGTCGAGGCGATCAACCGGCTGTTCACGCCGGAGTTCCGCAACCGTCTCGATGCGATCATCCCGTTCGGCTCGCTGCCGGTTCCGGTCATCCATCAGGTGGTGCAGAAGTTCGTCATGCAACTCGAGGCACAGCTTTCCGAGCGTGGCGTCACCTTCGACCTGTCGGCGGATGCGATCGCCTGGCTCGCCGACAAGGGCTATGATGAGCGCATGGGAGCGCGGCCGCTCGGCCGGGTCATCCAGGAGCACATCAAGAAGCCGTTAGCCGACGAGGTGTTGTTCGGCAAGCTCAAGAAGGGCGGCACGGTGCGTGTCACCGTCGAGAAGAAGGAAACCGGCGAGACCGGCCTGAAGCTCGAATCGCTCGCCGACGAGGCGCCGGTGAAGCCGAAGAAGGAAGAGCCGGAAGAAACGCCGAAGCCCAGAAAGGCCGTCGCGAAAAAGCCCGCGGCCAAGAAGCTGGTGGCGCCAAAGCCCGAGGCCAAGGGCAAGGACGGCGGCAAGCGCAGCCTCGTGCCGCAACTGCCCCGAAAGAACTGAGCCTTACGAAAGTCGAAAAAGCCCCGGAAACGGGGCTTTTTCCATTGGAACACGAGGTGACGCATGGTTGGCCAGATCATCATCTTGAACGGCGCGCCGCGATCGGGAAAATCAAGCATCGCCAGAGCTATTCAGGAGAGTTTCGATGGCGTCTGGATCAATCTCGGTGTTGACGTTTACGAGCAGGCCACGCCGGCACGCTATCAGCCTGGAATTGGGCTGCGGCCGGGTGGCGAGCGTCCGGATCTTGAAAGCGTCGTGCCCGGATTGTACGCAGCGCTCTACGAATCGATAGCCGCTCACAGCCGGCTGGGGCTGAATGTCGTTGCGGATGTCGGCCACCACGATGCCTATTCGAAACCCCTTAACTGCCTCGTCGATTGCGCCCGCCGTCTCGCCGGCCTGCCGGTGCTGCTTGTCGGCGTTCGCTGCCCGATCGAAATCATCATGGAGAGGCGTGCGGCCAGCGCCGCGGACAAGGGATATGTGACCGCCTCGGCTGACGATCCCGCGCCATTGCCCGTGCGTCTGTGGCAGGAAGAGGTGCATCGGCCAGGCGTGTACGATCTCGAAGTCGATACGTCACTTCTGAACTCTGCCCAGTGCGCTGATATAATTCGGGAGAAGCTTATATTAGAAAATTCGAATTCAATGGCTTTCTGAGGTTCTTATATTCTCGATAGGATTCTCACAGGAGTTCTTGACCACTCCTGCTTCCATTTTCACTCTTGATTAACGATGATTGGTCATGTTTCAAGCATGACCCTACTACCTGCAGAGCGGACAATACTGACTATTGTGTTGGCGCTAGTCGCCGTCTGCTTTTTCCTTGCATGGGTCAAGGACGTCACCGTTGCGCTTGACAGCCATGTTTTTTCCATCGGCTTTGCCATTGTCATGACCGCTCTCGGCCAATTCTATCGCCGGGTCCGCAAAGCGGAGCGGATCGCGCTCACTGCGCATGCTCTGGCGCTGTTCATCCTCTTTTCAGTTGTTGCCTCGCTGTTCAACCTTCTGCTCTTGCCACGGCATTCAGCGCCGATCGACGCCACCTTGGTGTGGATCGACTCCTGGTTCGGTTACTCGTGGCCAGACGCCTGTGCATGGATTTCTCAATACCCGCTTCTCTCGGATACGCTGAGGCAGGTCTATACTCTGACGCTGGCTCAGATCCTGTTTGTCTTTCTCTTCCTGGGCATGGCCAACGATCGGAAGCAGCTTCACGCTGCCATGCTGGCGGCGGTGTTTGCCGCGCTGGCCACTATTTTTTGCTGGGCGCTGTTTCCGTCCAGTGGCGCTTCCGCCTACTGGACCTTGGACCCTGAAATCGATCGCATTGTTGGACCCGTGGTCAATTCCGCCTACGGGGCGGAATTGAATCGCCTGCTGGTTTATGGCATCAACGACATTTCAGCCATTCGGGCGACAGGGCTCATAGGGTTCCCGTCGTTCCACACGGTCATGGCGCTGATGTCGCTTTTCGCAATCTGGCCGTATCCATTTGCTCGTTTCGCGCTGATCCTCGCCAACACCGCGTTGGTGCCGGCAATTCTTATCCATGGCGGGCACAATCTGATGGATGTGTTCGGCGGCGCGGTGATTACAATAGCCTGCTGGCGACTGGGCCTGCGGGCATTCGAAGCACAGCAGCGACGGCCATTGTCGAGGGCCAAATGCGAGGCGCTGACAACCGAGGGCTAAGCGTCACCGCGCGGCCAGCGCAGCCCGTATCTTTTCGGCGCTCTCGGCCAGCACTTCCGGCTTCTCCATTCCGCCAGTGTGCGGTTTCAGCGGGATGCCATCGAAGCGCGGGATAACATGGACATGCAGATGATAGACGGTCTGCCCCGAGGCCGGCTCATTGAATTGAAGGATCGTGACACCGTCGGCGCCGAAGGCCTTTTTCACCGCCAGCGCCACTTTCTGAACGACGGTGAAGAGCGGGCCGAAAATTGACGGATCGGCGTCGAGCAAGTTGCGCGACGGTGCCTTCGGCACCACGAGCGTATGGCCGGGCCCCTGCGGCATCACATCCATGAAGGCTATGACCGCTTCGTCCTCGTAGACGCGTTGCGAGGGAATCTCGCCGCGCAGGATCTTCGCGAAGATGTTGTCGGTGTCATAGGCGGCCATGGCGAACGCTCCGGATTGTGCCTTTCGTGTAGCGAAGCCGTCGAAAGTCGGCAAGACGACCCGGCGAAGTCGACCCTGCTCATCAGGGCAGCCCTGTTGCTACTCCTCCAGATCCTTGCGGAACGGGGTGTGCTCTTCGAGATATTCGCCCATCCGCTCCACCTCTTGCCGCTCGCGTCTGAGATAGTCGGCGACGGCGTTGCGCAGGCCGGGGTGCGCAATGTAGTGCGCGGAATGCATGGTCACCGGCCGGTAGCCGCGCGCCAGCTTGTGCTCGCCCTGCGCGCCTGCCTCGACCACCTTCAGCTTGCGCTCGATGGCAAAGTCGATCGCCTGGTGGTAGCAGACCTCGAAGTGCAGGAAGGGATGGTCCTCGATGCAACCCCAGTTGCGGCCATAGAGTGCGTCGGAGCCGATGAAATTGATGGCGCCGGCAATATAGCGCCCGTTGCGCCTGGCCATCACCAGCAGGATGTCGTCGGCCATGCGCTCGCCGATCAGCGAAAAGAATTGGCGGTTGAGATAGGGCCGGCCCCATTTGCGGCTGCCGGTGTCCATGTAGAAGGCGAAGAAATCGTCCCAGGCCTTCTCAGTGAGATCCTTGCCGGTCAGCCGGTCGATCGAAATGCCGTCGGCAAGCGCCTCGCGCCTTTCCTTCTTCATCGCCTTTCGCTTGCGCGAGGCAAGGGTAGCGAGGAAGTCGTCATAGGTTGAAAAGCCTTCGTTGAAGAAATGGAATTGCTGGTCTGTGCGGTGCAGGAAACCTGCCGCTTCCAGCACCTCCACGTCGCCCTCTTGCGCGAAGGTGACATGCGCGGAAGAAACACCGAGTTTTTGCGTCACCGCCTTCAGGCCTGCCGCCAAACCGGCCTTGACGGTGACGATATCCTCGCCCTTGGTGACCAGCAGGCGAGGGCCGGTGACCGGGGAGAACGGCACAGCACTTTGCAGTTTTGGATAGTAGCGGCCACCGGCGCGCTCGAACGCATCCGACCAGCCATGGTCGAACACATATTCGCCCTGGCTGTGCGATTTGAGATAACAGGGCACCGCGCCCAGCAATCTGCCTTGCCCATCTTCCAGCCTGAGGTGGTGGCCCTGCCAACCGGTGCGCCGCACGGCGCATCCGGAATCCTCAAGTGCACTCAGAAAAGCGAAGGAAACCAAAGGATTGTAATTGGTTTCTGCATCGCCGCGCGTAGTTTCGGCAAAGCTGTTCCATTCGTCGCATGTGAAAGCGCCGATGCCAGCGGCGACGCGGATTGAATAGTCCGCATTTGCTGTCTGGCCATCGCCCTCATCGCCTTGATCCATGAGGCTTATTTAAGCTCCGTCCGGCTTGGTACAAGTCACATTTCAGACACTCGACTTCAGGCGACTTTGACCAGATCGGGTTCGAACCCTTCGAACGTCATCTGGTCGGCATATCTGAAGGTCAGGTCGACCGCGGGCTGGTCATGCACGGTCCAGGTGATAACAGGCATTTTCAGCTTTTCACGCACGAAGCTGACGAACCGGTTCGGCAGGTCGCCGGCGGCGTACGAAGTGAAGGCGATCTCGTGCGCCAGCATGGCGAAATGCGCCTCGATCAGCTTGACGTCCTTGCCGTAGGCGGTCAGTCCGCCCGGAATGCCCGGCGCGTGTTTCGGGAAATCGCGGATCAGCCAATGGTCGAACGACATGATCGCGGCTTTGCCCTTGTAGCGCTTGAGCATCTTGCCGACGCTGGCCACCAGGCCTTCGTCACGACCGGGAATCCCTTTCAGCTCGACAACCATAGGCACGCGGCCGTCAATCAGGTCGAGCGCTTCCTGCAGCGTCGGCAGGTGGTCCGATGTGCCGCCGACCTTGAGCGCCGTAAGTTCCGCCGCGGTGCGTTGCCAGACGAAACCGTCCTGGCCGGTCAGCCTTTGCAAATCGTCATCATGAATGATCACGGGAACGCCATCCGACGACAGGTGCACGTCGCATTCGATCGCATAGCCGCGCTCGGCCGCCGCCGTGAAAGCGGAAAGCGTGTTTTCCCAGCGCGTCTTGTTCATGTCGTGAAAGCCGCGATGGGCGACGGGCCGGGCGGTCAGCCAGGATATGTCGGTCATGATCGTCCCCTGGCTCATTCGACTTCGAAGATGGCTTCGATTTCCACTGCGGCATTAAGCGGCAGGCAGGCCGTGCCGACAGCGGAACGGGCATGCTTGCCGCGCTCGCCAAGTGCCGCGACCAGGAAGTCTGAGGCGCCGTTGGCAACCAGATGCTGCTCGACAAACTCAGGTGTCGAGGCGACGAAAACGGTGATCTTCACCAGCCGGCGGATCTTCTCGAGGTCGCCGAGCGCTGCCTTGGCCTGCGCCAGGATGTTGATCGCGCAGTACTTTGCGGCGTCCTTGCCGCCTGCCGTGTCGACATCGCGGCCAAGCAGCCCGCTCGCCTGCAGCTTGCCGTCCTTGAGCGGCAATTGGCCGGCGGTGAACAGCAAATTGCCGGTCCTGCAATAGGGCACGTAGTTGGCGGCGGGCGCGGCGGCGACAGGAAGCGCCACGCCCAGATCGCTTAGCCGCTTTTCGATTGTTTCACTCATGGTATTTCCCTATTGCTTGGTGACGCCGCGCGGGCCGGGCCGAAATTGCTATTTTTGCCTCGCTTCCGCCACGACTTTTTTTAAGCTGGACCATCTTTCCCTGCGGCTTGCCATTAGCCGCGACGATCGGAGTACCTCATGCGCGCAACGCGCCTTGCATTCCATGCCGTCCTGTTGTCGGGGGTCTTCTCGATAGGCCCAGCCTTTGCCGTGCCGGCGCTGCAAGCCCACCGCGCCGTTTACGACCTTACCCTCAAGAAGGCGTCCGATCAGTCCGGCATCACAGGCATATCCGGCCGCATGGTCTATGAGTTCAACGGCTCGGCCTGCGAAGGCTATACGGTGAAATTCCGCTTCGTCACCCAGATCGTCACTGCCGACAACACTAGGCTGACGGATCAGCAGACGACCACTTTCGAGGACGCTGAAGGCAAGACGTTTTCATTCGTGACGAAATCCTTCGTCGACCAGAACCTCGACAAGGAGGTCAAGGGCGTCGCCACGAAAGAGACCAAGGGCCTGAAGGTCGATATCGACAAGCCTGAAAAGAACAGCGTCGAGCTGGCGAGCACCCAATTCCCGACCCAGCACCTAGTCGAACTGATCGGCAAGGCCGAAAAGGGCGAGAACTTCTACGAAACCAACCTGTTCGACGGTTCCGAAGACGCCAACAAGGTGATGACCACCACCGTCGTCGTCGGCAAGAAAACCAATTCCGACAAGGCCGACCCGGAGGCTCCGGCACTGGCGAAGCTCGCCACCGACAAATACTGGCCGGTCGACATCGCCTATTTCGACGACACCGACAAGACAGGCGAAGAGGTGCCGGAATACCGCATCAGCTTCAAGCTGCATGAGAACGGCATCACCCGCGATCTCGTCATGGACTATGGCGACTTCTCGATGACCGGCAAGCTGGTCAACCTGTCGCTGTTCGACCAGACGAAACCCTGCCCGGCAAAATAGGGCTTCATCCGGCCGGTTGATTAACCTCGGCACGGCGTGGCCGTGTCGAACGACTTGAACGTGCCGCAATCGTCTCTCAACCTCTATCCCAGCGTCCAGGCGCAAGGGGGAGCAGCTTGAGCAAGATCGATGTCTTCGTGGCGCCGCGGCCCAACCCGGCACTGATCAGAGCCATGACATCCGTCAACCGGATCGTCATGCTGCACGGCATTCCCGGATTTCGTGATCTGTTGCCGTTCAACCGCCTGGCCGGTCTGCGCGGCGTCGCCAATGTCCGTCACATCGCCTTTCCCGACGCTGACCTCGAACGGCTGAAGGCCAGTTGCGGGGCAGGGAAGGCGACTTTCATCACGCCCAACCATCCCGAATTCTTCACCGACTGGATGATCGACAAGGAGATCGTGTCGCAGGTCAGCCCGCTCACTGCCTCCTGGGCGACGAACGGTGTCGTCAACGGTCTCGGCCGGCTGATGCAGAAATTCTGGCTGGCCAACAACCTGATCGCCCAGATTCCCGGCAACAGCGGGGCAGCCAAGGAACACTCCGTCGCCTGGGCCTTGAAAGGTCATGGCGTGCTGCTGCATCCCGAAGGCGGCGTTGGCTGGCACGCCAATATCGTCGCGCCGTTGCTGTCGGGTGCCGTCGAGATGGGGCTTGAGGCCCTCAAGCGCGGCCGGGCCACGGATCCCGATTTCAAGGTCTGGATCGCGCCAGTCGTCTGGAAACTTGCCTTCACCGGGAATGTCGAAGCGGCGCTGGCGAAGGAATGCGCCTATGTCGAGAAAAGCCTGAACATAGAACGCCACGCGACCGACACGCTGCCGCAGCGCATCCACCATATCTATTCGACGCTGCTGACCCGCGACGAAGCCGCATGGGGCATGCCGTCTGACGAAGGCCAGACCTATGCCGAGCGCCAGCAGGGGTTGATCATCGAACTCGCCCGCCGGCTCGGCGAAAGTATCTCACCCGAAGCTGCCATCACCGACACCACCGAGCTTCTGCGGCGGGCGCGTCGCTGGCAGCGCGAAAACACCGGCGATGCGGAAGGGCAAAAGCAGGTCCGCACGCTCGCCGACGCGGTCCAGAGGTTGCAACGTGTTGGGCCCTGGGCCTCGGCCAACCCGCGCATCACCCAGGAGGAGATCGCCGAACACCTGAAGCGTATCCGCAACGACTATTGCCGGGGCGGACTGCGCGACACGATGAACCGGTTCATTCCGCAGCCGGCCGGGCCGCGTTGCGCCTATATCCGGGTGCCGGAGGCGATCGGCCTGCATGCCTATGCTGGCTCGATCGACGATGCGGTTGCCGAGCTGCACCGTCGCATGCAGGAAACCGTCACCAGCACCGTGACCGAGCTTGCAGCCAAGGGCAGCTTCATTTTCTATCCGAATCCATTCTATCGTCGCTGACATCCGACGGGCCATGTGGCCGACTGTCGTGACGGATGGAAGGCAGACAGCAAGCTTCATGGCAGTCTATGTCGACGCAGCGATCTGGAACTGGGCCGGCCATCGCTGGTGCCATCTGTTGGCCGACGACACCGACGAGTTGCATCGCTTTGCCGCACAGCTCGGTATCAAGCGTTCATCCTACCAGGGGCCGCCCAAGACATCGGCGCCGCATTATGACATAACCGGCTTCGAGCGCGACCGTGCGGTGCGGCTTGGCGCCACCGAATGCAGCCGCGAGGAGATCGTCGCGGTCTTCCGGCGGGTTCGGGTGCCGAACGGGAAGATAAAGCGCTGACAGCAGGGTGCGGATCGTCGCACGCGGCACTACAGATCCCGTGGCGCTTGCGTTTGTTGCGCATCCCCTCTATATGCGCGCTCATTCCACACACGGACTTTGGTGTCTGCCCGGGAGAAATCCGGCTGAAACCTCCGGTGGCGTTCGAGGACAAAGTCCAAAAATGCCTGTGTCCGTGGAGGCTAACCGGAAAGGAACTTTGAATGGCACTGCCTGATTTCAGCATGCGCCAGCTTTTGGAAGCTGGCATTCACTTCGGCCACCAGACCCACCGCTGGAACCCGAAGATGGCGCCCTACATCTATGGCGCCCGCAACAACATCCACATCATCGACCTCTCGCAGACGGTGCCTTTGCTGCACCAGGCGCTGAAGCAGGTTTCCGACACCGTCGCCAAGGGCGGCCGTGTGCTGTTCGTCGGCACCAAGCGCCAGGCGTCCGACATCGTCGCCGATGCGGCACAGCGTTCGGCCCAGTACTATGTCAACTCGCGTTGGCTCGGCGGCATGCTGACCAACTGGAAGACGATCTCGAACTCGATCCAGCGCCTGCGCAAGCTCGACGAGATGCTGGCCGGCGAAGCCCAGGGCCTGACCAAGAAGGAGCGTCTCAACCTCGACCGCGAGCGCGAGAAGCTCGACAAGGCGCTGGGCGGCATCAAGGACATGGGCTCGACGCCCGACCTGATGTTCGTCATCGACACCAACAAGGAAGCGATCGCCATCCTCGAGGCCAAGCGCCTCGGCATCCCGGTTGTCGCCATCATCGATTCGAACTGCGATCCGGACAAGATCGACTTCCCGATCCCCGGCAATGACGACGCGGCCCGCGCCATCCAGCTCTATTGCGACCTGATCGCCAAGGCTGCGATCGACGGCATCGCCCGCCAGCAGGGCGCGCTCGGCGTCGACATCGGCGCTTCGGTCGAAGCTCCGGTCGAACCTGCGCTCGACCCGGCCCCGGCCCCAGCGTCGGAAGCCCCCGAAGCTTGATAATCGAAGGCCGGTTGCGGCCTTCATCTTTCTCATATTTTGGCACGCTAAACAGACGCACCATCGAACACCGATGGTGCGTCGGTGCATTTAAAACAAAGAGGCGACAATGAGCATTTCGGCTGCACAGGTCAAAGAACTCCGCGACTTGACCGGCGCGGGCATGATGGACTGCAAGGCGGCGTTGACCGAGACCAACGGCAACATGGAAGAGGCCGTCGACTGGCTGCGCAAGAAGGGTATTTCCAAAGCCGACAAGAAGGCTGGACGCACTGCAGCGGAGGGCCTGATTGGTGTTGATTCCGGCGTTCGCGAAGCGGCCGTCGTAGAAGTAAATTCCGAGACCGACTTCGTTGCTCGCAACGCCGCGTTTCAGGAAATCGTCGCCAACGTTGCCAAGGTCGCTCTGGCCTATGGCACGACAGAGGCTGTAGCCGCCGCAAAGTATCCCGGTTCGGACAAGTCGGTTGCCGACACCATCAAGGACGCTGTCGGCACCATTGGCGAAAACATGGGCTTCCGCCGCTCTGCCAAGTTGACCGTTCCGCACGGTGCCGTCGCGACCTATGTCCACAACGCGGTTGCCGATGGCCTTGGCAAGCTCGGTGTTCTGGTCGCCATCGAGACCACGGGCAACGAGCATGCGGCCAATGCCTTCGCTCGTCAGGTCGCCATGCATGTCGCTGCCACCAATCCGATGGCGCTGACCGCAGAGCAGATCGATCCGGCCGCGGTCGAACGCGAGAAGGCGATCTTCTCCGACCAGGCGCGCCAGTCCGGCAAGCCGGAAGCCATTATCGAGAAGATGGTCGAAGGCCGTCTGCGCAAGTTCTACGAAGAGGTTGTGCTCCTGAAGCAGGCCTTTGTGCTCAATCCCGACATCACCGTCGAGAAGGCGCTGAAGGATGCCGAGAAGGACATCGGCGCGCCGGCCAAGATCACCGCTTACCTGCGCTTTGCGCTGGGCGAGGGCATCGAGAAGGAAGAAACCGATTTCGCGGCGGAAGTCGCGGCTGCGGTCAAGAAGTAAGCCGCCAACCGGCTTTTCGGCTCAGGCAACTCGGCCGGGCGCTCGCAAGGGCGTCCGGCCGATTTCTTGTGCGATGTCGACAAAGGCGCGCAGCTTCGGCGCCATCGCCGCCCGGCGCGGAAAGTAGAGAAACAGGCCTGGTTCCTCGATTGCCGACTGCGGCAGCACCTGGACAAGTCGACCGGCGGCCAGGTCGGCGCGCACCAGCGGCTCGAACACATAGGCCAGTCCCATCCCCGACAGCGCCAGGTCGATGGCGGCAAGGGAGTCGGTGACGACGGCGGTGCCGCGCGTTTCCACGGCCACGTCCTTGCCGTCCTCCGTCAAATCCCAACGATAGAGCGCGCCGGATCGCACCAGGCGGTAGCCGATGCAATTGTGGGCGGCGAGATCGGCCAGGCTGCGCGGGCGACCACGCCGGCCGATATAGGCTGGCGAAGCGACGATGATTACCTGGAAGGGCGGTGTCATCCGGATCGCGATCATGTCCTGCGCGATCATTTCGCCAAGTCTGATGCCGGCGTCAAAGCCTTCGCCGACAATATCGACCAACCCTTCGTTGGCAAAGATTTCCACCGTCACATCCGGATAGCGCTCCGCCATGGCCGTCACCACTGGCGTCACCGCCATCGGGACGGCGACATGCGAAACGTTGATTCTGAGCAGTCCGGCCGGGCGACCCTTGATGCCGCGGATACGCTCCATCCGCTCCGCGATATCCTGCAGCGCCGGCTCCGCCGTCGCGACAAGCGCCTGACCGGCCTCGGTCAGTGAGACGCTCCGCGTCGTGCGGGCAAAAAGCGGCTGGCCGATGCGCTCCTCCACCAGTCTGACCGCATGGCTGACCGCCGAAGGGCTCATGCCAAGCTCTGCCGCCGCGGACGCAAAGCCGCCGCGTCGGGCCACGGCAACGATGACGGGAAGATGGCCCAGCAGATCGCGATCCATTCATGCATGATATCGCATAGTTCATGCAGATAATGCAACATTATCAAACGAAGTGAGCTGGGGCATCTAACGCTGCATCAACGCCGTTTGGCGAAGCAGCAAGGAGACGTTCCATGACCATGTCCTACTACACCCTTGGCAGCAGCGGGCTGCGTGTCACCCGGTTGGCGCTCGGCACCATGACCTTCGGCACCGAATGGGGCTGGGGCGCCGACAAGGATACGGCACGCGTCCTGGTCGATGCCTATGTCGAGGCAGGCGGCAATTTCTTCGATACGGCCGACGCTTATACCGGCGGTACCTCCGAGACCTGGCTTGGCGAGTTCATTGCCGAACGCGGCCTGCGCGGCAAGGCGGTGATCAGCACCAAGTTCAGCATGAATCTGGAGCAGGGCAATCCGAATGCCGGCGGCAACGGCCGCAAGAACATCATCCGCGCCGTCGAAAGCTCGCTGAAACGGCTCGGCACCGATTATATCGACCTCTATATCCTGCATGCCTGGGACAGGCTGACTTCACCGGAAGAGGTGATGCGGACGCTGGACGATCTGGTGCGCGCCGGAAAGATCCGGCATGTCGGCCTCTCCGACGTCCCCGCCTGGTACGCAAGCAGGGCGCAGTCCATCGCCGAACAGCGCGGCTACGAGCCGGTTTCGGCGCTGCAGCTCGAATATTCGTTGGCCGAGCGCAACATCGAGCATGAATTCGTGCCGTTCGGCACGCGCTACGGCGCCGGCATCATGGTGTGGAGCCCGCTGGCCAGCGGCTTGCTGAGCGGCAAATATCGTTCAGATACAATCAGCAAGGCGGGCGGGCGACTGGAGACGATGCGCGGTTCGACCAATCCCGGTTTCCAGAAATTCACCGCCCGCAACTGGGCAATCGTTGCCGAACTGGAAAAAATTGCCGGTGAGCTTGGCCGCGGCATGGCCCAAATCGCCTTGAACTGGGCCGCCACACGGCCCGGTGTCGCTTCGGTGATCATCGGTGCGACGAGACTCGATCAGCTCAAGGACAATCTCGGCGCGCTCGATTTCGAGGTTCCCAAGGAGCTTTTGGCAAGGCTCGACGCTGTCAGCCAGCCGGTCACGCCGTTCCCGTACTCGTTCTTCGGCCCGGAAATCCAGGGCGGCCTCACCGGCGGTCAGGCGGTCGGCGACAAGCCGGCGGGCTACTTCCCGGACCTGCTCATGGAAGGTGCTTTTGCCGGCGTGAGTTGACAAAAGGCGAGGGAATTCCGGGTCGGGCGCCGCGTGACATCGCGGCGCCCTTCGTGTATCGGAACACGGCATCGCGCCATTGTTTCGGGGCGGCGCCTGCGCGAGGGTAGCCACCCGGAACGCGCCACATGCAAAATGAAGAGGCCCAGATGACGGTGAAGCCCCTCTACCGACGTGTTTTGCTGAAAGCGTCGGGCGAAGCATTGATGGGCGAACAGCATTTCGGCATCGACGTTTCGGTCGTCGATCGCATCGCCGGCGACATCGCCGAGGCGCGTGCACTGGGCATCGAGGTTGGCGTCGTCATCGGCGGCGGCAACATTTTTCGCGGCGTGGCCGTTGCCTCCAAGGGCGGCGACCGTGTCACCGGCGATCACATGGGCATGCTTGCCACGGTGATCAATTCGCTGGCGTTGCGCACGTCATTGAACAAGATCGGTGTCGACGCCGTGGTGCTTTCGGCGATCGCCATGCCCGAACTTTGCGAGAGCTTTTCGCAGCGCCAGGCGACTGCCTACATGAACCAGGGCAAGGTGGTGATCTTTGCCGGCGGCACCGGCAATCCGTTCTTCACCACTGATTCGGCCGCCGCACTTCGTGCGGCTGAGATCGGCGCCGACGCGCTGTTCAAGGGCACTCAGGTCGACGGCGTCTACTCGGCGGACCCGAAGAAGGACCCGAATGCGACGCGTTTCGAGCGCATCAGCCATGGCGAAGTCATAAAACGTGGTCTTTCCATCATGGATACGGCAGCGATTGCACTTGCGCGCGAAAACAACATTCCGATAATCGTTTACTCGATCCACGAAAAAGGTGGTTTCGGCGATATTCTGAGGGGCGGCGGCCGCTGCACGGTCGTCGCGGACGATTGATCGAGGGCCTGATCCGGAAAGGGAAGCCGGTTTTCGAAAGTCAGGCTCGAATACGGGGCCTTGCCCCGAAGCATTGAACCCGCGTTAGACGGGTCGAGGAGATAGAGATGAGTGGTGAGTACGACGATCTCAAGCGGCGCATGGATGGGGCGATCGCCGCGTTCAAGCATGATCTGGCTTCGCTGCGGACCGGTCGCGCCTCCAGCAATCTGCTCGATGCGATCCAGGTGCAGGCCTATGGCACCACCATGCCGATCAATCAGGTCGCCAACGTCTCGGTGCCGGAGCCGCGCATGATCTCGGTATCGGTTTGGGACAAGTCGATGGTCGGCGCGGTCGACCGCGCTATCCGCGAATCCAATCTGGGTTTCAACCCGATCGTCGACGGAACCAACCTCAGGATTCCACTGCCTGAACTCAACGAACAGCGCCGCAAGGAGCTGGTCAAGATCTCGCACACCTACGCCGAGAATGCCCGGGTCGCCGCGCGCCATGTGCGCCGCGACGGCATGGACTTTCTGAAGAAGGCGGAGAAGGACGGCGACATCAGCGAGGACGATCAGCGCAAGCGCTCGGATCAGGTCCAGAAACTCACAGACGAAACGATCAGCACCATCGACCACCTGCTTTCCGATAAGGAAGCTGAAATCATGCAGGTTTAGGGTCTTGGCCAGCGGCTGACCCGAAAGCGAGAACATGGCAACGCCCGCGCATGTCGCGATCATCATGGACGGAAACGGACGCTGGGCCAAGGCGCGTGGCATGCCTCGTCTTGCGGGCCATCGTGCCGGTGTCGAGGCGCTGCGCAAGACGGTGCGCGCAGCACCCGGACTCGGCATCTCCTACCTGACCGTCTACGCTTTCTCGTCGGAGAACTGGTCGCGGCCGAAGTCCGAGGTCAGCGACCTGATGGGTCTCCTGAAAATGTTCATCCGCCGCGACCTGGCCGAATTGCACCAGAGCGGCGTGCGGGTCAGGATTATCGGCGACAGGGCAGGGCTGCAGTCCGACATCAGGGGCCTGCTCGACGAGGCCGAATCGCTGACTGCCGCCAATGAATCACTGACGCTGGTGATCGCCTTCAACTACGGCGGACGCGACGAGATCGTTCGCACGGCGCAAAAGCTTGCGTCGGCCGTGGCGCGTGGCGAACTCGACAGCGAGGCGATCACCGCCGAGAGTTTTGCCGGCGCTCTCGACACGCATGGCATTCCCGACCCGGAGCTTGTCATCCGCACCAGTGGCGAACTCCGGCTGTCGAACTTCCTTCTGTGGCAGGCCGCCTATAGCGAGCTCGTCTTCCTGCCTTGCTACTGGCCCGATTTCAGCCGCGAGCACCTTGCCGAGGCCTTGCGCGAATTTGCCAGCCGCGAACGCCGTTTCGGCGGACTTGGGACCCAGGCCGTTGCTTCGCGACCGGCCGCAGGATGAGCAATCTCCAGCTGCGTGTCATTTCGGCTGTCGTGCTTGCCATCATCACCCTTGGTTTGACCTGGCTCGGCGGTCTGCCGTTCCGGCTGCTGTGCGCCGCAATGGTGGTGGTGATCTTCTATGAATGGACCCGTATGTCGCGCCCGACCGGGGCCGCGGGTCTGGGTTTCCTGCCGGAAGCGCTGCTGGTTGTCTTCATTGGCGTCTTGCTTGCCGGCCTTGCCACCTCCTGGCTGCTGCCGCTTGTCGTGGTCATGGTTGCCGCAACGGCGATTGCCGCCTCGGTTCGCAAGACTGGGCAGTGGGATGCGAGCGGCCTTGCTTATGCCGCGGTCTCAGGCCTGTCGCTCGCCTTGCTGCGCGATGGCGACCGCTCGGGCCTCATTGCCATCCTGTTCCTGTTCGCGGTCGTCTGGGCCACCGATATCTTTGCCTATTTCGTCGGCCGAGCGGTTGGGGGACCGAAGCTGGCGCCGGCGATCTCGCCTGGCAAGACACGCAGCGGCGCGCTCGGCGGCGCTGTTGGTGGCGTCGTCGCGGGGCTGGTCCTCGCTGCCGCTGCTGGTGTCGGCAATCTGGCATTGCTCGGCCTTGTGGCGCTCGTGCTATCGATTGTCTCCCAGGCCGGTGACCTGTTTGAATCCTGGGTCAAGCGCCGCCACGGCCGCAAGGATTCGGGTGCGCTCATCCCAGGCCATGGCGGCGTCATGGATCGTGTCGATGGGCTTGTCGCGGCGGCTTTCGCCCTATACGTCATCGGTTGGATCTCGGCGACCGCCGATCATCCGGCGCAGGGGCTGTTTCCCGTTTGAGTGGTGCCATTTCAGGGTCCGATGCGCGGTGCGCCTTGGATTCGTCCGGATTGGTGTCACAGTCACGGCACACTCTGCGCCGTGGAAGAATTTGAGGGTTTGTCTTGAACGAGATTCTTCACGCGCTTTTCAGCACAGAAGGCTTTGTCCTCGGAACGCTCGTGCCGTTCGTGTTTGTGCTGACCGTGGTCGTGTTCGTCCATGAAATGGGCCATTACCTTGTCGGGCGCTGGTGCGGCATCGGCGTCAAGGCCTTCTCGATAGGCTTCGGCCCGGAACTCTTCGGCTTCAACGACAGCCACGGCACGCGCTGGAAACTGTGCGCGATACCGCTTGGCGGCTATGTCAAATTTGTCGGCGACATGAATGCCACCTCGAGCCAGCCCACTTCGGCAGAGATCGAAACGCTGACCGAGGCGGAGCGCAAGGTCGCCTTTCACACGCAGCCGATCTGGAAGCGCGCGGCGACCGTGGTGGCCGGGCCGCTGTTCAATTTCCTGCTGACGATCGTCGTCTTTGCCGTGCTGTTCACCACCTATGGCCGTTATGTCGCGGAGCCCATGGTGGCCGAGGTGACCGCCGACAGCCCGGCGGCGAAGGCCGGCATCCTGCCCGGTGACCGATTCGTCAGCGTCGACGGCAACAAGGTCGAAACCTTTGGCGACGTCCAGCGCCTGGTCTCGGGCCGCGCCGACGACACCATCACCTTCGTCATGCTGCGCGACGGCAAGGAGGTCACGGTGACCGCGGCGCCGCGGCTGATGGAACAGGAAGACGCGCTCGGCAACAAGGTCAAGGTCGCCGTGATCGGTGTCGTCAACAACAAGGAACTCGGCCAGCCGCGGCTCATCACCTACACGCCGGTCGGAGCGGTCGCGGCGGCGGTCGAGGAAACCGGTCACGTCATCCAGCGCACGGGCCAGTTCCTGCAGCGCTTTGTTGTTGGGCGCGAGGACAAATGTCAGCTGGGCGGCCCGGTGAAGATCGCCGACATGGCCGGCAAGGCGGCGAAACTAGGGTTCGAATGGCTCGTGCAACTGGTCGCAATGCTGTCCGTTGGTATCGGGTTTCTAAACCTTTTGCCGATTCCCCCCCTCGACGGCGGCCATCTCTTGTTCTACGGGGTGGAGGCCGTCATTCGCCGTCCAGTGTCGGAACGGATGATGGAAATGGCCTATCGGGCCGGGTTGCTTCTGGTGCTGTGCTTCATGGGGTTCGTTTTCTGGAACGATCTGTTTGGGTGCTGAAATCATGAAGAAATTTGGCTTCCGCATGGACGATGTTGAGACACCGTTTACCATGCACGGGGATATGAGTGACGCGAAAGCCACGCCGCAGGGTTAAGTAAATACAAATTAACCAGAAGCCTTGCGTGTAGGGAAAATCCGGTTAATACGGTAGGGGAAATTACCGCACGTCCGGTTTTCTCGCCGTGGGGACTACGAGAAAAGGTTATTAAGCCCGATGAAGGCAGCATCCAAGTTTCTGAGCGCCGCGTCCGCGGTGACCCTGTCCGCGGCTCTTGTCGTGCCAGGCGCGCTCGCAGTGCAGTTCGTTGCCACATCGGCGGCCGAAGCCGCTGTCGTCAGCAGAGTTGAAGTGAGCGGCAACCAGCGTATCGACGCTGACACCATCCGCAATTACATTGCCATCAAGCCGGGCAAGGCCTTCTCCAGCTCCGATATCGACAGTGCGGTCAAGGCGCTGTTCGGCACCGGCCTGTTCTCGGATGTGCAGATCAACCAGGTCGGCTCGACACTGGTGGTTAAGGTTGCCGAGTACCAGGTCGTCAACCAGGTGCTGTTCCAGAACAACAAGAAGCTCAAGGACAACGCGCTTGCGGCGGCGGTGCAGCTGAAGCCGCGCGGGACGTTCTCGCAGGCGACACTCGATGCCGACGTCGAATCGGTCAAGGCTGCCTACAAACGCATCGGCCGCGACGATGTGACTGTGACCACGCAGGTCATGCAGCTTGGCGACAACCGCGTGAACGTGGTCTTCAACATTACCGAAGGCGATCGCACGCAGATCGCGGCGATCAATTTCGTCGGCAACAGCGCCTATTCCAGCCGCCGCCTGTCGGATGTCATCAATACCAAGCGTTCGTCCTGGCTTTCCTTCGTCCTGCGCGACGACGTCTATGACGACGACAAGCTGCGCGCTGACCAAGAGCTGCTGCGCCGCTTCTATTACAATCACGGTTACGCCGATTTCCAGGTCGTATCCGCTGTCGGCGAACTCGACAGCGCGACGAACAAGTACACGGTCACCATCACCGTCCAGGAAGGCGACCGCTACACATTCGGTGACGTCAGCGTCGAAAGCACGATCCCGGAAGTCGACAGCAAGTCGCTGGAATCTGTGGTCGAGACCCAAAAGGGCGACGTCTACAACGCCAAGGACGTCGAGGATTCCATCATCGCCCTGACCGAGAAGGTGGCCGGTTCCGGCTACGCCTTCGCGCAGGTGACGCCACGCGGCGACCGCAATTTCGAGAACCACACCATTTCTGTGGTCTACACGGTCGACCAAGGCACCAAGGCCTATATCGAGCGCATCGAGATCCGCGGCAACGACCGCACGCGTGACTATGTCATTCGCCGCGAGTTCGACGTCAGCGAAGGCGATGCCTTCAACCAGGTGCTCATCCAGCGCGCGAAAAAGCGCCTGGAAGCCCTCAATTACTTTGACAAAGTCGATATTTCGACAGTGCCGGGCTCGCAGCCCGACCAAGTCGTGCTGGTGGTTGACGTGGTCGAGAAGTCGACCGGTGAATTCTCGGTCGGCGCCGGTTATTCGACCGGTGGCGACACGGCCGGTCCGTCGGTCGAAGGATCGATCACCGAGCGCAACTTCCTCGGCCGTGGCCAGTTCATCAAGCTGTCAGCTGGCGGTGGCAAGAATTCGCGCGACTACAGCATTTCGTTTACAGAGCCCTATTTCCTCGGACGGCGCATCGCCGCCGGCTTCGACGTCTTCAAGCAGACGAGAAATTACGATCACTACGACAGCGATACCCTGGGTGCGACGGTGCGCTTCGGCCTGCCGATCACCAACAGCATCTCGACCCAGCTTGCGTATAATATTTCGCAAGAGAAGTATAAGCTGGATGATGGCTGCGTAACCGCCGGCGTCTATGATCCCTCAAAGTGTAGTGTTTCTACAGCCATCCTAGATGGTATAGAGCAAAGTCCGTGGATCAAGTCGTCGATTAGCCTTGGGCTGGTCTACAACACAATCGACGACATGAAGAACCCACACGAAGGCATTTACGCCACTACAACGGCTGAATTTGCAGGTCTCGGCGGCGATGCCAAGTATGTGAAGGTGACCGGACGCGGCAGTATCTACCAGACGCTGTCAGAACAGTTTGACTTGGTGGGCCTCATTTCGGCTGGCGCAGGACATGTGCAAGGCTACGGCAGCGACGGCGATCTGCGTATCTTCGATCAGTTCCAGAGCACCGACCGCATGATCCGTGGCTTTGCTTATGGTGGCATTGGCCCTGTGGATCCTCTCACGGGTGACCATCTCGGCGGCACCACCTATTTCAATGCCTCCGCGGAAGCCCAGTTCCCGCTGCCGGTCATTCCGGAAAGCTTTGGTCTGCGCGGCGCCGTGTTTGCCGACGCGGCTACACTCTACGGCAGCAAGATCACGAGCGTTGCTCAGGAGTCGACCGACCTGAAGTTGCGCGCCTCGGTCGGCCTCGGCCTGATGTGGGCGTCGCCGTTCGGCCCGATCCGTATCGACTATGCGATCCCGGTCAAGAAGGAAGCGCGCGACGACGTGCAGGAATTCAACTTCGGCATATCGACCCGCTTCTGATCGGCGGTTAACGATGCTCCCGGGTCTTTCAGGTCCGGGAGAAATGTTCCGACCTAGCTGGATATAGCTTCTGGAATGACCGATCCGGTGTTCTTCGCGCCATCACGCCGGTACACGGCGGGCGAAGTCGCGAATCTGACCGGCTCGGTGCTTGTCGATTCCGGCCACTCCGATATTTCGATCGAGGCACTCGCGCCAGCGAGCGATGGCGGCGAGAATGCGCTGGTCTTTGTCGACGGCAAGCGTAATTCCGCGCTGATGCCGTCGCTGCGGGCGGCCGCGGTCCTGTGCCCGGCGGAATTTGCCGGCAAGGCGCCGGCCGGCGTTGCCGTTCTGGTTCATCCGCGTCCGCAACAGGCCTTCGCATTTGTCGGGCGCCTGCTGTTTCCAAGGGCGGCGACGCCAGGGCCGATGACCAGCGAAACCGGCGTCTCGCCGCATGCTCATGTCGATGTGACCGCACATGTCGAATCCGGTGCCGTCATCGAGGCCGGCGCGGTCATCGGGCCGGGTGCTTCGATCGGCAGCGGTACCGTCATCGCGCCCAATGCCGTCATCGGCCAGTCCTGCCAGATTGGCCGTGACGGCTATGTCGGTCCGGGCGCCAGCATCCAGTATGCCTTGATCGGCAACCGCGTCATCATCCATGGCGGTGCCAGGATCGGCCAGGATGGTTTTGGCTTCGTCGGCGGCGCCAAGGGACCCGAACGCGTGCCGCAGATCGGCCGTGTCGTCATTCAAGACGACGTCGAGATCGGCTCCAACACCACCGTCGATCGCGGCGCCATGTCCGATACGATCATCGGCCAGGGCACCAAGATCGACAATCTCGTACAGATCGCCCATAACGTCCGCATCGGCCGCAATTGCATAATAGCCGGGCTTTCGGGTATTTCGGGTTCCGTGGTCGTGGGTGACAATGTCACCATGGGCGGCGGCGTCGGGCTTGCGGATCACCTGACCATCGGGTCCGGGGCCAAGCTTGCCGCCAGAAGTGGATTTATGAGCAATGTCCCTGCAGGCGAAATCTGGGGCGGTTATCCGGCACAGCCGATGGCGGAAGCGATGCGGGAGATAGCCATGCTGCGCAGGCTCGCCAGGACCCGCAAACAGGGCGAGGGAGGCAATGGCTGACATGATCGCGTCGACGACGCTGGAAGCGGTCGACATTATGGGGCTGATGAAGCTCCTGCCGCACCGCTATCCGTTCCTGATGATTGATCGCATCGTCGACATCGACGGCGACGAGTCCGCTGTCGGCATCAAGAACGTGACCATAAACGAGCCGCATTTTCAGGGCCATTTCCCCGAGCAGCCGGTCATGCCGGGTGTGCTCATCGTCGAGGCGATGGCGCAGACCGCCGGCGCCATCTGCATCCGCAGCCTGGGCACTGAAAAGCCGTCGCTGGTCTATTTCCTGACCATCGACAACGCCAAATTCCGCAAACCGGTCGTTCCCGGCGACCAGTTGAAGATCTATGTGAAGAAAATCAAGAAACGCGGCAACCTGCTCAAATTCGCTTGTGAAGCCATGGTCGACGGCGCCAAGGCGGCCGAGGCCGAGATTTCAGCCATGATGGTCACCAGCGACTGACGATCGAATGCTTATGAAAATCAAGACATCCATCCATGCTTCCTCCGTTGTGGAGGAAGGCGCCCAAATCGGCCAAGGCGTGCGCATCGGACCGTTCTGTCACGTCGGCGCCGATGTGGTGATCGGCGATGACGTCGAACTGGTCAGTCATGTCTCGGTGATGGGCGCGACATCGATCGGTGCCTCGACCAAGGTCTACCCGATGGCAACATTGGGCGCACCGCCGCAGAACACCAAGCACAAGGGCGGTCGCACCACCCTGGTCATTGGCAAGAACTGCACGATCCGCGAAGGCGTGACCATGCATCTCGGTACCGATTCCAGCCGCGGCGAAACGACGGTCGGCGACAATGGCAATTTCCTCGCCTACGCCCACATTGCCCATGATTGCGTCGTCGGCAACAACGCGACCTTCGCCAATGGCGCGACACTGGGCGGCCACTGCGAGGTCGGCAACAACGTCTATATCGGCGGCCTGACCGCTGTGCATCAGTTTGTCCGCATCGGCGACAACGCCTTTCTGGGTGGCTGCTCCGCGATCGTCGGCGATGTCATTCCCTATGCCATCGCGGTCGGCAACCGCGCCAGCCTGCGCGGCCTCAACATTATCGGCCTGAAGCGCTCCGGCCTGCCGAGGTCCGAAATCCTTGTGCTGCGCAAGGCTTACAGGATGATCTTCGATCGTTCCCGCACCGTTGGCGAGAACATCGAGTTCGCCAAGGCGGAGTTCGCGTCGTCGCCGACCGCCATGAAGATCATCGATTTCATCACCAGTCGCGGCAAGCGGCACTATGCTGTGCCGTCGCTCAAGGGCGGCGATGGCGACGATGTCGATGACGAAGACTGAGGCAGCGGCAGCGCGTCTTGATCTCTCGCCGGGCTCCAGGGTCGGCATCATCGCCGGCGGCGGCAGTCTGCCGGTCGAAGTCGCGGCCGGTTCGGCTGAACAAGGCTATCCGCCCTTTGTCATCGTGATGGAAGGCGAGGCCGACCGGATGGCGGAGCTCTCCCGGTATGAGCATGAAAGCCTCGCCCTGGAAGGTATCGGCTCGCTGATACCGTTGCTGAGGCGGCACCGGATCACCCATCTGGTGCTTGCCGGCGAGATCAAGCGCCGGCCAAGACTGACCCAGCTCCGTCCAAGTCTCAGCCTGCTCGCAGTGATACCGGTTGTTGTCGCGGCGCTGGCGCGTGGCGACGATGGCCTGCTGAAGGTCCTGGCGCGAGGTCTCGAATCGCGTGGAATAAAGGTCGTCGGCGCCCACGAAATCGTGCCGAACCTTGTCGCCACCGAAGGCGTCCTGACCAAAGCCATCCCGCGGAAATCGGACTGGCGCGACATCGAGGCAGGCCTTGCAGCGGCAAAGGCCATCGGCGCGCTGGATATCGGCCAGGCGGCGATTGCGGTCGGCGGTCGAACGATCGCGCTGGAAGGCATCGAGGGGACGGCCGGACTGCTCGACCGTGCGAAGCTGCTGCGCGGCCATGGCCGTATTGCGGGGAAGACCCGCGGCGTTCTGGTCAAGTGCGCCAAGCCTGGTCAGGAACTGCGCGCGGATCTTCCTTCCATCGGCCCGCAAACGGTCGAAGCCGTGCATGCGGCCGGGCTTGCCGGCATTGCCGTCGAGGCGGGACGTTCGCTGATTCTCGAAGGCCCCGAAACCATCGCGCGCGCCAACGCACTCGGTCTGTTCGTCATTGGTCTGCCTGCCGCGACGGAGCCACACAATGGCTGACAGGGCATTGAAGATCGCGATCGTTGCCGGAGAGGAGTCTGGCGATCTGCTCGGCGCCGACATCGTGCGTTCGCTCAAGCAGGCTACCGGGCGCGAGGTGCAACTCGTCGGACTCGGCGGCCGCCATTTGCAGGCGCTGGGACTGGCCTCGCCATTCGATGCCGGCGAGATCGCCCTGATGGGGTTCAGCGCCATCTTGCGCGACCTGCCGCGCCTGATGCGGCGGATCAGTCAGCTGGCCAGGACCGTTGAGGACGAAAAGCCGGACTGCCTCGTCACCATCGACAGCCCGGACTTTTCGCTGCGCGTCGCCAAAAAGGTGCGGGCGGCCAATCCATCGATCCCGATCATCCACTATGTCTGCCCGAGCGTCTGGGCGTGGCGGCCGGGCCGGGCGGTGGCGATGAAGCCCTATGTCGACCATATCCTCTGCATCCTGCCGTTCGAGGTGAAGGAGCTCGAGCGGCTGGGCGGCCCACCGGGCACCTATGTCGGGCATCGCCTGACCCATGATGCTGGCGTGCTCGCCGCGGCCAAGGCGCAGGACCTGCCGCGCGACCTTTCTCCTGATCGCGTCAAGACCCTGCTTGTCCTGCCCGGTTCGCGGCGCGGTGAGGTGCGGCGCCTGCTCGACCCGTTCGGCGAGACGGTGTCGATGCTGCGCGCGCGTGGACATCGCCTGCGCCTGCTGCTGCCGACGGTTCCGCATGTCGCCGACCTGGTCAAATCCTCGGTTAACCGCTGGGATGAGAAGCCTGAGGTCATCGTCGATTCCCAGCGCAAATGGCAGGCCTTCGGCAAAGCCGATGCCGCGCTGATCGCGTCCGGGACAGTATCGCTGGAGCTGGCGCTGGCCGGCGTGCCGATGGTCTCCTGCTACAGGCTCGATCCCGTCGCCCGAGTCGTGGCGCCTTACCTGCTGTCCGTCTGGTCGGCGCTGCTGCCCAATCTGATCTCGGATCGAGCCTTAATTCCGGAATTCTACAATGAGTATGTCAAGCCGAACAATCTGGCCCGGCAATTGGAAGCGCTGTTTGCAGACAGTGGGATGCGCGCCTGGCAGGAGCAGGGCTTCGCCGAGATCACGCGGCGCATGGCGACCAACAAGCCTTCAGGCGAGATCGCGGCGGGCGTTGTGCTGCGTCACATAAAAAAGGCGCCCTGACGGGCGCCTTTTTCAATCCAGAAAGCCTCGATCACCGCTTTGCGATCGGCACATAGTCACGCTCCGGCGCACCGGTATAGAGCTGGCGCGGGCGGCCGATCTTCTGGCGTGGGTCCTCGATCATCTCCTTCCACTGCGCGATCCAGCCGACGGTGCGGGCGACCGCGAACAGCACGGTGAACATGGTGGTGGGGAAGCCCAGCGCCTTCAGCGTGATGCCGGAATAGAAGTCGACGTTCGGGTAGAGCTTCTTCTCGATGAAATAGGAATCTGTCAGCGCGATCTTTTCCAGTTCCATGGCGATGTCGAGCAGCGGATCGTCCTTGATGCCAAGCTCGCCCAGAACCTCGTGCGCGGTCTTCTGCATGATCTTGGCGCGCGGATCGTAGTTCTTGTAGACACGGTGGCCAAAGCCCATCAGCCGGAACGGGTCGTCCTTGTCCTTGGCGCGGGCGATGAACTCCGGGATGTGATCGACATGGCCGATCTCGCCCAGCATGTTGAGCGCCGCTTCGTTTGCACCACCATGCGCCGGGCCCCAAAGGCAAGCGATGCCGGCAGCGATGCACGCGAACGGGTTGGCGCCCGACGATCCGGCGAGACGAACGGTCGAGGTCGAGGCGTTCTGTTCGTGATCGGCGTGAAGTATGAAGATGCGCTCCATGGCGCGCGCCAGCACTGGATTGATCTTGTACTCCTCGCACGGCACGGCAAAGCACATGTGCAGGAAGTTGGCAGCGAAATTCAGCTCGTTCTTCGGGTAAATGAAGGGCTGGCCGATGTGGTATTTATAGGCCATCGCCGCGATCGTCGGCATCTTGGCAATCAGCCGCATGGAGGCGACCATGCGCTGGTAAGGGTCGGAAATGTCGGTGGAGTCATGGTAGAAGGCCGACAGCGCGCCGACCACGCCGCACATCACCGCCATCGGATGCGCGTCACGGCGGAAGCCGGTGAAGAAGCGCGACATCTGCTCATGCACCATGGTGTGGCGCGTCACGCGATAATCGAAATCGTCCTTCTGCGCCTTGGTCGGCAATTCGCCGTAGAGCAGGAGATAGCAGACCTCGAGGAAGTCGCCGTGTTCGGCCAACTGGTCGATCGGATAGCCGCGGTGCAACAGGATGCCGGCGTCGCCGTCGATGAAGGTGATTTCGGATTCGCAGCTTGCCGTCGAGGTGAAGCCGGGATCGTAGGTGAAGGCGCCGGTGGTGGAGTAGAGCGAGGCGATGTCGATGACATCAGGCCCGACCGAACCGCTTCGCACCTTGAATTCGTGAGTCTTGCCGGCGAATTCAAGCGTTGCCGTGGCCTCCTGGGTCTTGCCGCCCAAATCCAGTTTTTTCGCAGCTTCGGTCATTGCAAACTCCTTGTTGTTTCCTCATGCCGGCAAAGGCAAAATCTTGCAAAGCGACACTTCGAAATCACCGCAATGCGCGTATTCGCCACCGCATTTCAGGAGGTGCGTGCCAGATTGGGCCAAGGCCTAATGTTGCACTGCGAAACCCGCCTTTCAATGCCAATCTTCTTGGGCCAGTTTGCTCCTAATCGATTTGATCGGTTATGCGCGCCAGGCTTTCCTCGCGGCCGAGCACGGCGAGCACATCGAACACGCCCGGCGAGGTGCTCTTGCCGGTCAAAGCGGCGCGCAAAGGCTGGGCCACGGCGCCGAGCTTGTGGCCACCAGCGAGTGCAACCTCGCGGATCGCGGCCTCCGCTGCAGCGGCCGTCCAGTCACCTGTAAGCCCGTTCAAAGCTTCGTGAGCACCGCGCAGGATCTTGCGGGCATCGTCATTGAGCAGAAGGGCGGCCTTGTCATCGATCGGCAGCGGTCGCGTGGCAAACAGGAAGGCTGCGCCATCGACGAGTTCGACCAGCGTTTTGGCGCGCTCCTTCAGGCCCGGAAGTGCTGCCAGCAACTGCGCCTTGTTGGCGTCGTTCAAGCGCGAGGCCATTGCCGGGCCACCCTCCAGATAGGGTAGGGTGGCGATGAAGATATCGAACAGCTCGGCATCGCTCATGCGGCGCATATGCGCGCCGTTGATCGCCTCGAGCTTGGCGAAGTCGAACCGGGCCGCGCCCTTGTTGACGTCGCCGATGTCGAACCAGGAGATCATGTCCTTGATCGACATAATCTCGTCGTCGCCATGGCTCCAGCCGAGGCGCGCCAGGTAGTTGAGCAGCGCCTCCGGCAGGTAGCCCATGGCGCGATAGGCCTCGACGCCAAGCGCGCCGTGCCGCTTCGACAGCTTGGCGCCGTCGGCGCCATGGATCAGCGGAATATGCGACATGGACGGTACGGCCCAGCCCATGGCGTCGTAGATCACGGTCTGCCGGGCGGCGTTGGTCAGGTGATCGTCGCCACGGATGATGTGGGTGACGCCCATGTCATGATCGTCGACGACGACGGCATGCATGTAGGTCGGGTTGCCGTCCGAACGCAGGATGATGAAATCGTCGAGGTCCTTGTTGGGAAAGCGCACCTCGCCCTGGACGCGGTCATGCACCACCGTCTCGCCCTCGGTCGGCGCCTTGATGCGGATGGCGCCCTTGGCGCCTGCAGGCGCCTCTGAGGGGTCACGGTCACGCCAGCGACCGTCGTAGCGGGGCGGCAGGCCTTTGGCTCTGGCGGCCTCGCGCATCGCCTCCAGCTCGGCTGGCGTAGCGTAGCAATAATATGCCTTGCCCATGCGCACGAGGTCCTCGGCTACCTCGCGATGGCGCGGCGCACGCTCGAACTGCGACACCGGCTCGCCGTCCCAGGTCAGGCCGAGCCAGGTAAGTCCGTCGAGGATGGCAGCCGTCGCGGCTGGGTTGGAGCGTTCGCGGTCGGTGTCCTCGATGCGCAGCAGCATCGTGCCGCTGGTGTGCTTTGCATACAGCCAGTTGAACAGCGCCGTGCGCGCACCGCCTATGTGCAGGTAACCGGTGGGCGAGGGGGCAAAACGGGTGACGACCTTGTCGGACATGGAACTCTCGGAAACCATCTGAAGCGGGGTGCTGTCGCGCGGACTTTCGCGCGGTTGGCGTTCATGTAGCATAGGGTGTCGAGGGCGCAAGGGGCAGACCCGATGGCTGGACGAGGCAGGGGCTCGGATCAGGGCGAGGACGCCGCTATTGGCGTCAGCGAACGGTCCCTCTTTGCGCCTCTGCCAGCCCCGCTGCCGCCGCCGTCGCCCCTTGTGCCGGCTCCCGGCAAAGCGCCGTTACAAGCGGATGTCGGCGCCTCTGTTCCAGTTGCCGAAACCGGCAGGATCGTGCGCGTGCGCCGGCAAATCGGCCGGATTTCGCTGCCTCGCTTGCGCCATAGCGTAGCCACAGCAGCGGGCCTGGAACTCGACCGAGGCGTGGCCTTCCTGCTGGTGCCGGTCTGCCTGGCGATCGGAGCGATCGGCTATTTTTCGCTGACGGCGGAGCCTGACTTTGCCAAGCCCGTCGCGGTCGTCGCCCTGGCGGCGCTCTGTGCGCTGGTCTCCCGTTCATGGCCGAAGACCCATCTGTGCTTCATGGCCGCGCTGCTGTGTGCGCTCGGGCTACTCGCCGCAAAGGTCGAAACGTGGCGCGCGGGCACGCAGATGCTGGGTTCGGAAATCTCGACGCAGGTGACCGGCCGGGTCGTCTCGATCGACCAGATGGAGAGCGGCCGCATCCGGCTGACCATCGACGTGACTTCGACCGCAAGGCCGAAATTGCGCTATATGCCGGAGCGGGTGCGGCTTTCGGCACGCAAGATCCCGGCAGACATGACAGCCGGATCCCTGATCATTGGATATGCCAAGTTGTTGCCGCCGACCGGTCCGGTGCGGCCGGAAAGCTACGACTTCTCCTTTGACAGTTATTTCGCCGGCATCGGCGGCAGCGGGTTCTTTCTCGGCAATCCAAAGCTTGTCGTCACCGATGACGGCGACATGCCGCTATCGGCCCGCCTTTCCTCAAGCGTAGAAAATGCCCGAGAAGCGATTGCCGACCACATCAGGGCCAGCATTGGTGGCGCCGAAGGTGAGATCGCCGCGGCGCTGATCGTCGGCGTGCGCGCCGGCATTCCCGATGAAATCAATGAAGCGATGCGGCGTACAGGCATCTACCACATCATCTCCATTTCAGGACTGCACATGGCGCTGGTCGCCGGCACCATCATGGGTCTGCTGCGCGGCGCCTTCGCCTTGTTTCCCGACTTTTCCGCGCGTCGTCCGGTCAAGAAATATGCCGCCGCCGCGGCACTGTTCTCGATCGCTGCCTATCTCATCATCTCTGGCGTCGTCGTTGCCGCCGAGCGCAGCTTCATCATGCTGGCGGTGATGCTGATTGCCGTTCTGTTCGATCGGGCGGCACTCACCATGCGCAATCTGGCGATCTCGGCGATCGCCGTCATCGTGGTGTCGCCGCACGAGGTGGTCGGCCCGAGCTTCCAGATGTCCTTCGCGGCAACCGCAGCACTTGTCGGCGCCTATGCCGGCTGGTCGGATCATCGCGCGGGGAAAACCAGACCGCCGCCGCCGAAGCGATCCTTGCCCGGCTTCCTGACACGAAAATTCCTCCTGGCGGCGGGCGGCTTGGCCATGACATCCATTATCGCCGGCGGCGCCACGGCGCTGTTTGCTATCTGGCATTTTCAGCGTGTGTCGCCGCTAAGCCTGTTCGCCAATCTGGCCATCATGCCAATCGTGTCACTGGTTGTCATGCCTTTCGCCGTCCTCAGTGCGCTGGCGATGCCCTTCGGCGCCGATGGTCCATTCCTTTATGTGATGGGCAAGGGCCTGACCGCGATGATCGCCATGTCCGGATGGATTTCCGAGCGTTCGCCCGTCGATGGAGTCGGATTGATTTCGCAGCAGTCTGTCCTGCTGGTGGCGATTGCCCTGGTCATCGCGACGATGGCGACGACATGGCTGCGGCTCGTCGCTCTTCCCTTCGCGCTTGCCGGCCTGCTGACCGTTTCGGATACGCGCACACCCGACGTGCTGATCTCCGAGGACGCTCGACTGGTTGCGTTGCCGATCGGCGGCGGCGAGTTCGCCGTCAGCCGCGCACGGCCGAACGAATTCACCGTCGACAACTGGAAGCGCGCACTGACATCCGAAACCATCGTCGTGCCGGAAGTCTTCACCCAAGGAGACGCACAATTCGAGATCGCGGATGCCCCGGAACTGCCGCCGGGATCGCCGTTCTATTGCACTTCAGGCGTTTGTCTCGCCAAGCACACGTCCGGCGCGATCATTGCTTATGTCGAGGATCGCAAGGACACGTGGAAAGCCTGCGGCTTCGCCGGGCTGATCGTCATCAATGACGCGACGGCCTATGACGCTTGTCACAATCCGCTGGTTCTCGTCATCACTAAGCGACAACTGGCCCGCAAAGGTAGCGCTGCCGTCTTCTTCGATCGCCAGTCGGCGACCACGCCGGCAACCGTCAGCTTCGCGGTGGACAGGCCCTACCGGCCTTGGCATGAACAACGCAAATTCTCACGCGAGGCGAGGGGACTGCCGCCCTTCAAGAGACCCGAGAAGCCAGTGGTTAAACCGCAGCTGTCTCAGTAGCGTCGGATCAGGCCGACGAGCTTGCCTTGCACCTTGACCCTGTCCGGCCCGAAAATACGGGTTTCATAGGCCGGATTGGCGGCTTCGAGAGCAATCGAGGCGCCCTTGCGGCGGAACCGCTTCAGCGTCGCTTCCTCTTCATCGACCAGCGCCACGATGATTTCGCCGGGGCTCGCCGTGTCGGCATTGCGGATGATGACGGTGTCGCCGTCGAAAATGCCGGCTTCGATCATCGAGTCGCCCTTGACCTCCAGCGCATAGTGCTCGCCGCCCATGATCATGTCCGGCGGCACCGAGATCGAATGCGTCTGATGCTGAATGGCGTCGATCGGCACACCGGCAGCGATGCGGCCCATCACCGGGATCGACACCGCGGAGACCACGTCGTCGTCATTGCCGGCCGAAGACATCCGCGAAAGCGCCGGCTTGATCTGCCGGCCAAGGCCGCCTTGACCAAGACTGCCCTGGATGACGCTTGGCGAGAATTTTTTTGCCGCGTTGAGGCCGGGCGCGATCGAATCCGGCAGCCGCAGCACTTCCAGCGCGCGTGCCCGGTTGGGCAGCCGGCGAATGAAGCCGCGCTCCTCCAGTGCCGTGATCAGCCGGTGAATCCCGGATTTGGAGGCAAGATCGAGCGCCTCCTTCATCTCATCGAAGGATGGCGGAATGCCGCTTTCCTTCAGGCGTTCATGGATGAACATCAACAGTTCGTGTTGCTTGCGCGTCAGCATGGCGGCCCCCAGGGTACCTGAAACCAGAATCAGAAAAACAAACCCAGAACAAACACTATCTGTTCCAGTTGTGTTCTGCAACCGTTTAAAGTTTAATGAATTTGTTAAGGTGGCGGAAATTATTCCGCGGTTGCAAGCGGATCTCGTCGACGCCTGCATGCCGTCGCAGTGCGCTTTCCGACATTGAAATTGTTATGGTTAATAGCCTGTGGCCCATCCCGAGATCAGGCCTGGCATGGCTGCCGACAGGCCCCTCGACGGTGGGCTTTCCAGCTTTCGTTTGCCGTGAACGAAACGAAGCCAAAACGCCAACCTTGGTTAATTATTGTAGCCTGCGCTGGCCACCAGCAACGAACGCATGTGCGAGCTGGAAATTCGTCTCTTCGTCATCCGACCAAGGGGAGAGCCGATGACAACAGATCGTCGAGACGGCTGCGTTAGGTAACGGCCTCCTTGGCGGCGAAACGCTGGTCCTTCCATGCACCCGTGCGCAGAATGTCTTCCAGCACCTCGACCGCCAGCCACACATCCTTGTAGCCGACATAGAGCGGCGTGAAGCCGAAACGGATGGTCGATGGCGCGCGGAAATCACCGATCACGCCACGCTCGATCAGCGCCCGCATGATTTGATAGCCATGATCGTGAAGGAACGACACCTGGCTGCCGCGGCTGGTCGCGTCGCGGGTGGTCTCCAGCGTGAGACCATAGGCGCCGCACTTTGCTTCGACGAGCTGGATGAACAGTTCGGTCAGCGCGACGCTTTTCTTTCGCAATGCCGCCATGTCGACGTCGTTCCAGATGGCAAGCGCACCCTTGAGCGCCCGCATCGACAGGACCGGCTGCGTGCCGCACAGAAAGCGGCGGATACCGGTGCCGGCCACGTAACCCTGTTCGAAGGCAAAGGGCCGCGCATGCCCCCACCAGCCGCTGAGTGGCTGGCTGATCTCGCCGTGGTGGCGCCGGGCGGCATAGATGAAGGCCGGCGCGCCCGGACCGCCGTTGAGGTACTTGTAGGTGCAGCCGATGGCGAAGTCGGCATTTGCGTGATCGAGCTCGACCGGCAGAGCGCCGGCGGTGTGGCATAGATCCCAGACGACCAGCGCTCCGGCCGCATGAGCCTTGCGCGTCAGCGCCGCCATGTCGCGCAGTTCACCCGATTTGTAATTGACGTGGTTGACCAGCACCACCGCGACGCTTTCGTCGATCAGTTCTTCGATGGTTGGCGCGTCGACGCCCGCGAGGCGCAGCAGGACGCCATCCCGGGTCGAGGCCACGCCTTCGGCGACGTACAGGTCGGTGGGAAAACTGTCGCCCTCGGCGACGATGGCCAACCGGCCGGGCCGCATCTCCAGCGCCGCATGCAGCACCTTGTAGATGTTGGTCGACGTCGTGTCGCAGACGACGGTCTGGCCGGCCCCGGCTCCTATCAGGCGCCCGAGCTGGTCACCGAGTTCGATCGGCATCTCGAACCATCCGGCTGTATTCCAGGCCCGGATGAGACCCTGGGCCCATTCCTGGGTCGCCGCCTGCTGCAGCTCGCCGAAAACGGCATGCGACGCTGCCCCAAGTGAATTGCCGTCGAGATAGATCACGCCTTCCGGCAGGATGAAACGATCGCGCATGGCACGCAGCGGATCCGTGGCATCCATCGCTTCGATTGCAGCGAGATCAGGAATTCCACTCATGGTCGGTCAGTCCTCGGTTGTTCGCGAAGGTTTTCCGCCACAGAGCGTCCCCTCAGTGAGCTTGTTTTCATTTCGATGATGTCAGAGCCGGGTGCGGACCGTCCACAGCTCCGGGAACAGCACGACCTCGAGCATCTTCTTGAGATACGAAGCACCCGACGTGCCGCCGGTGCCGCGTTTCAGACCGATGATGCGCTCGACCGTGGTGACGTGGTTGAAGCGCCAGCGGCGGAAATAGTCCTCGAAGTCGACCAGCTTCTCGGCCAGTTCGTAGAACATCCAGTAACGCTGCGGATCACGGTAAATGGTCTGCCAGGCGACCAGAACCTCTTCATTTTCGGTTCGCGTTTCACGCCAGTCCGTGCGCCTGGCATCAGTGCCGATGTCGAATCCGTTGCGCGCCAGAAGCAGCAGCGCTTCGTCGTAGAGCGATGGCTCGGCCAGGATCGCCTCCAGCTTTCCGCTGAGGTCAGGCCGGTGCTTGTGCGGCCCGAGCATGGCGAGGTTGCGGTTGCCGGCCATGAACTCGATGGCGCGATACTGCCAGGACTGAAAACCCGAGGACTGGCCGAGCGCGTCGCGGAACTCGGTGTATTCGCTGGGGGTCATCGTCCGCAGCACGTCCCAGGCGTTGTTCAACTGCTCGAAGATGCGGGCGACGCGCGACAGCATCTTGAAGCTCGGCTCGAGCCGGTCGGCGCGGATAGAACGGATCGCAGCGCCAATCTCGTGCAAAGCGAGCTTCATCCACAGTTCGGAGGTTTGATGCTGGATAATGAACAGCATCTCGTCGTGCGCCGACGACAGCGGCGTCTGGGCCTCCAGCACTTTCTCAAGGTGCAGGTAGTCGCTGTAGGACATGCGCTCCTTGAACGACATCTGTGCGCCTTCGGACGCCGGATCGTATGGCTCGCTCAATTGATTTTCTCCGTGCGCAGCCGGAAGCGCTGGATCTTGCCGGTCTGGGTCTTGGGCAGAGCGGCGATGAATTTCACCGATCGCGGGTATTTGTAGGGCGCGATCGTTGCCTTGACGTGGTCCTGCAGGCGCTTGGTGGTCAACGCGTCAGGCGCCACGCCCTGCGCCAGCACGACATGCGCCTCGACGATCTGGCCGCGTTCGGCATCGTCTGCGCCGATCACCGCGCATTCGGCGACGTCGGGATGCGACAGCAGTGCTGCCTCGACCTCGGGGCCGGCGATGTTGTAGCCGGCGCTGACGATCATGTCGTCGGAGCGCGCGGCGAAATGGAAGAACCCGTCTTTGTCCTGCGTGAAGGTGTCGCCGGTGAGGTTCCAGCCGTCGCGGACGTATTCCTTCTGCCTGTTGTCGGCCATGTAGCGGCAGCCGGTCGGGCCGCGCACCGCCAGCCTGCCGGTTGTGCCGCGCGGCACCTCGCGCATCTCGTCATCGACGATGCGCGCCTCATAGCCGCCCACCGGCTTGCCGGTCGACGCGGGCTTCATGTCGTCAAAGCGGTTGGAGATGAAGATGTGCAGCATTTCGGTGGCGCCGATGCCGTCGAGGATCGGCTTGCCGGTCTTTTGCGTCCACTCCTCGAAAACCGGAGCGGGCAAGGTTTCGCCGGCCGAAACGGCGACGCGCAGCGACGACAGGTCGGCTCCTTCATCCATGGCCTTCAACATGGCGCGGTAGGCGGTCGGCGCGGTGAAGGAGATCGTCGCTTTGTAGGTTTCGATGATGTGGATCATGTTGGGCGGCGTCGCCTGCTCCAGCAGCGTTGCCGCAGCACCGAAGCGCAGCGGGAAGATGGCGAGCCCGCCAAGGCCGAAGGTGAAGGCCAGCGGCGGCGAGCCGACAAAGATGTCGTCCGGCGTCACCTTGAGGATCTCGCGGGCGTAGGCGTCGGCGATGATCAGGAGGTCGCGGTGGAAATGCATCGTCGCCTTCGGCACGCCTGTCGTGCCCGAGGTGAAGCCGAGCAAGGCGACGTCGTCGCGGCCTGTGTTGACGGAAGTGAATGTCACCGGCTTGTCGAGCGCGGCACGATCGAGTTCGGCATCATGGTTGGCGGTGCCGTCGAAGCCTATGACCTGTTTGAGGAATACGCTGTCCTTGGCGCAGGCGGTCATCTCGTCCATCAGCCTGGTGTCGCACAGCGCGACGGTGATCTCCGCCTTGTCGACGATCTTGGCGAGTTCGCCGGCGCGTAGCATCGGCATAGTGTTGACGACCACGGCGCCGACCTTGGTGGCAGCCAGCCAGCAGGCGACCATGGCGGGGTTGTTGGCCGAGCGGATCAGCACCCGGTTGCCCGGCTTGACGCCATAATTCTCGACCAGTGCGTGGGCCAGCCTGTTCGTCCAGTCGGACAGTTCCTTGTAGGTGCGGCGGCGGCCATTGCCGATCAGCGCGGTGTGGTCGCCCAGGCCTTTCTCGACCAGCCTGTCGGTCAGTTCGACGCCGGCGTTGAGGCGTTCGGGATAGTCAAAGCCATCGAGCAGGATATCGGGCCATTGCTCCGGCGGCGGCAGGTGATCGCGCGTGAACGTGTCGATATGCGCTGAAGGCCCAAGCATGTCGCCGCTATCCCATCTGCTGGACGGCCAGTGCCGAGGCGCCTGGCCGGATGTGGTGGATCTAAAGGTCCTGCTTTTGAGGAGGCTCCGTGCCGCCGTTGCCCCTGCTCGGGATGCCACCAGAAAGAGTGCACATCTGCAGGTTTTGGGCAGCACAGCAGACCTCCCATTGTCGGCTGTTCGTCAGGGCAGGATCGCACCAGTCGAAATTTGTTTCAAGCCTAAAATGTTTTTGGTCTGGAGCATTGACGCATGGCATGGCGGTGGCCATTGCTAGCGCAGAAACGAGCCATTCCGGGGGAGGGTGCCGATGTTCGAACGTCACATTGCCGATTGGGACAGCGCCTATGCCAACGGTGCGAACATCGCCGGCAGCGACCGCTGGCCAGCCGCCTGGGCGGAACCGGCGCAAGCGTTTCGCAATGCGCTTTCGGTAGAGGGCCGGGCACGGCTCGACATCGCCTATGGTGACGGGCCGCGCAATCGGTTCGATCTTTTCCTTCCCAAAGCCGCTCCCAAGGGGCTCGTGGTGTTCATCCATGGCGGTTACTGGCTGGAGTCCGACAAGAGTACCTGGTCGCACCTCGCCAACGGCGCGGTCGGCAATGGCTTCGCCGTGGCGATGCCGTCCTACACGCAGTGCCCGGACATCCGCATCGCCGGCATCGTCAGCGAAATCGGTACAGCGATCGGCAAGGCAGCGGCAATGGTCGGGGGACCGCTGATGCTGACCGGACATTCGGCCGGCGGACATCTCGCCAGCCGCATGGTGACCACATCAACTCCTCTGACAGCCGATGTGGCGCGGCGCATACGCCATGTCGTCTCGATTTCAGGCCTCCACGACCTGCGTCCGCTCATGCGCACGGGGATGAACAAGGCACTGGCAATCGACGAAGAGGAGGCGCTGACTGAAAGCCCGGCGCTGCTGCGGCCGATGGATGGTGCCCGCATCACCTGCTGGGCCGGTGGCGGCGAGCGCGCCGAATTCCTGCGCCAGAATGCGCTGCTCGCCAATATCTGGACCGGCCTAGGCGCCACCACCAGCACCGTGGTCGAGCCCGACCGGCATCATTACGATATTGTCGACGGCCTTGCCGATCCGGCGCATCCGCTGACCCGGGCCTTGATCTCGGAATAGGGCCGAGATCGTTTTCTCGTCTCTTATGAAGAGCTTGGCTGGGATTCCTCAGCGCAGCATCAGCACGCTGCAAGCCTCGCCCGCAGCTGCCGCGGGGGTAAACGGCGGCCGGACGATCAGCCCATTGGCGTCGGCCAGCATTCTCAGCATAGAGGAATCCTGGATGCCGAACGGCGTCGCCACCAGCGCGCCGTCATCTTCCCTGACCACGGCCCGCACATAGTCCTGGCGCAGGTCATTAGCCGGCATTGCAGCGCCCAATCGCGCGGGGCGGATGTCCTGGCGATGATTGCGGCCGCCGAGCCGCGCCAGCAGCGGCTTCAGGAACAGCTGCGAGCAGACCAAGCTTGCCACCGGATTGCCGGGCAGGCCGATACACCTGATATCGCCGAGGCGGCCGAACATCAGCGGCTTGCCGGGGCGCATGGCGATCTTCCAGAAGCCGAGCGTCATGCCTTCGCCGGTCAGCACGTCATGGATCAGGTCGTGGTCGCCGACCGAGGCGCCACCAAGCGTCACGATGACATCCGCGCCGGCCGCGACCGCTTGTCTGATCAGCGCGGCAATGGCCTCCTTGCGATCGGCGGCAATGCCGAGATCGAGCGCGCGGGCGCCAACCGACTGTGCGGCGGCGGCAACGCCATAGGCATTGGACGAGATGATCTGGTCCGGCCCGAGTTCGCTGCCGGGCGGCAACAATTCGTCGCCGGTGGCGATGATGGCGACCAGCGGCCGTTTTACCACGCCGACCCGGGGGTGGTTGGCCGATGCCGCCAGCGACAGCGCCGCCGGGTCGAGCACGCGGCCTTTTTCCAGCAGCACGTCACCCTTTGAAAAATCGAGCCCGATGCGGCGGATGTTGCGTCCTTCAGCGGTCGGTTCGGTCACTTCGATGTCGCCGCCGCCGAGATCCCTGACATTTTCCTGGATGACGATGGTGTCGGCGCCTTCGGGAAGCGGCGCGCCGGTGAAGATGCGCACCGCCTGTGCCTTGCCGACCACGCCGTCAAAGCCACGCCCGGCCGGGGCCATTCCGATCACAGAAAGTCTCGATGGCACCGACGCCACATCGGCGGCACGCGCCGCATAGCCGTCCATGGCGGAAGCGTTGAAGGGCGGTTGGGTGCGCAGCGCAATAACCGGTTCCGCCAGCACACGATCCACGGCCTCGAAGAGCGGAACGCTTTCGCCGGCCAGCGGCGCAGCGCCTTCCAGCAGGCGTTCGAGCGCCTCGGCGACCGGAACCAGCGCCATCAGGCGCCAGCCTTGTAGTCGCCAGATTTGCCGCCAGTCTTTTCGACCAGCCGGATGCCGGAAATGGTCATGGCGCGATCCACCGCCTTGGCCATGTCGTAGATGGTCAGGCAGGCGACGGAGGCGGCCGTCAAAGCTTCCATCTCGACGCCCGTCTTGCCGGTGACACGCGCAAGCGCGGTGACCTTCAGGCCGGGCAAAGCATGGTCCGGCTCGATGTCGACGGAAACCTTGGTCAGCAGCAGCGGATGGCAGAGCGGGATCAGTTCATGCGTCTTCTTCGCCGCCATGATGCCGGCGATGCGCGCGGTGCCGAGCACATCGCCTTTCTTGGCGTTGCCGGCGAGGATCGTCTTCAGGGTCTCGGGCTGCATCGCGACAAAGCCCTCAGCGATCGCCGTGCGCGTCGTCTCTTCCTTGTCGCCGACATCAACCATGTTGGCCTCGCCCTGCGCGCCGAGATGGGTGAGGGCCGATGTCATCGTCAGACCACCTCGGCCGCTGCCTTGCCCGTCAGCAGCAGGCGCGTGGCCGCGGCGACATCCTGTTGCCGCATCAGGCTCTCGCCGACGAGGAAGGTGTCGATGCCGGTCTTCTGCATCCTGAGGCAGTCGTCATGGCTGAAAATACCGCTCTCGCTGACCAGCAGGCGGCCGCCCGGCACCATCGGCGCCAGCCGCTCGGACGTTTTAAGGCTGGTTTCGAATGTTCTCAGATTGCGGTTGTTGATGCCGATCAACTGCGATGACAGTTTTACCGCGCGCAGCGTCTCGGCCTCGTCATGCACCTCGATCAGCGCATCCATGCCGAGTTCGAATGCCGTTGCCTCAAGCTCGCTCGCCAGGGCGTCATTAACGCTCGCCATGATGATCAGGATGGCATCAGCGCCCCAGGCGCGGGCTTCGTAGACCTGATACGGATCGAACAGGAAATCCTTGCGCAGTGCGGGCAGGGCGACGGCGGCTCGCGCCTTGGTGAGAAACTCCGGCGCGCCCTGGAAAGACGGCGCGTCGGTCAGCACCGAAAGACAGGCGGCGCCGCCTTTCTCATAGGCCTGCGCCAATGCTGGCGGATCGAAATCGGCCCGGATCAACCCCTTGGAAGGGCTCGCCTTCTTGATTTCGGCGATCAGGGCGAAGCTGCCCGATCTCTGCTTCGCCTCGAGCGCTGCAAGAAAGCCGCGTGGTGCATCGGCGTCTTTTGCGCGCGCCTTGATCTCGGCCAGCGGCATGCGTGCCTTGGCCGCCGCGATCTCGTCGCGCTTATAGGCCTCGATCTTGCGCAGGATGTCAGACACGGTTCACCCGTTCGAAATTTCGACCAATCGGTCGAGCACCTGCAGGGCCCGGCCGCTGTCGATGGCTTGCGCGGCGAACGCGATGCCGTCACCAAGCGTCGTCGCTTTGCCCGCAACGACCAGGCCGGCGCCGGCATTCATCAGCACGGTGTCTCGATAGGCGCCGGCAGCACCGCCCAGCATATCGCGCAATGCCGTGGCGTTGTAGGCCGCGTCGCCGCCGCGCAATTCATCCTTGGTATGGCGCGCCAGCCCAACCGCTTCAGGGGTTAGCGTGAAGCTGCGGATCTCGCCGCCGATCAGTTCGGCGACCTGCGTCTCGCCGGTGGTGGTGATCTCGTCATAGCCGTCGCCATGGGCAACCCAGGCATGCTCGGCGCCCAGCGCCTTCAGCGTCTCGGCCACCGGCAGGATCCATTCCGGCAGGAACACGCCGACCATCTGCCGTTTGACGCCAGCCGGATTGATGAGAGGCCCGAGCAGGTTGAAGATGGTGCGGGTGCCGAGCTCGACTCGGGTCGGCCCTACATACTTCATTGCCGGGTGGTGCGCGGGCGCGAACATGAAGCCGACGCCCGCTTCATGGATGCAACGGCCGATGAATTCGGGCGAGATGTCGATCTTGACGCCAAGCGCAATCAGCACGTCGGCGGACCCTGTCAGCGAGGACAGACCGCGATTGCCATGCTTGGCGACGGGCACGCCGCTGCCGGCGATGACGAAGGCCGATGCCGTCGAAATGTTGACACTGTGGGAATTGTCGCCGCCCGTGCCGACGATGTCGATGGCGCCGTCCGGTGCGTCGACACGCAGCATCCTGGCGCGCATGGTGGCGACGGCGGCGGAAAGCTCGCTCACCGTCTCGCCGCGCACGCGCAGCGCCATCAGGAAGCCGCCGATCTGGCCGGGCGTGGCGTCACCCGACATGATGATGTCGAAGGCCTCGCGCGCTTCCTCGAAGGAAAGCGCGCTGCCGGTCGCGACCTTGGCGATATGGGTTTTCAGCGCGCTCATCTTGTCGAGGCTTGGGCAACGGCGGCCTGGTCGATGCGAACGTCGTACTGCGTCTGCAACTGCGCCACCAGCTGATCGAGCAGGTCATCCGACATGCCGGAGGTGAAGGATTTCTGCGCATCGTCCGGCACCGAGCTGGCATCGGCCCCGGCGGGCTCGAACACTTCGGCGACCTTGTATAGGACCTGACCGTCGCCGGTGGGCGAGGGGATCAGGCCGGTGCCGCCTTCGCCGACGCCGAACATCGCCGCCGCACCCTCCTTGCCGAAATCGACATCGTCGGCCTCGCGCTTGACGCCGCGCTTGGTCTGCTTCTCCAGCTTGAGCTCACTGGCAATAACGTCGAGCGTGGCACCGGCCTTGAGCCGCTTTTCGAGCTCGTCAGCCTTGGCGGCGAGCCGCTTGGTGGTCTCAGCTGCCGTCCAGTCGGCGACGGCTTTCTGATGAACCTCGTCCAGCGTGCGGTCGCGAGCCGGCGTGACGGAAGCCACTTCGTAGAAGACAAAACCATTGTCTGCCGTGGTCAAAGCTTCGTTCTCCGTGCCGGGTTCGGCATCGAAGACAGCCTTGATCAGTTCCGGCGATTGCGGCAGGTCCTTGACGATGCTCGCGTCAGGCCGCAATCCGCTGCGATCGATGGCGTCGATGGTGATGAGCTTCAGCTTCAGCTTGGTGGCGGCGTCGGCCAGCGAACTGCCGGCGGCGCGGGTATCTTCATAGCTGTCACGCACGTCCAGAAGGATGCGGCTTGCCTCGCCCAGCGCCAGGTCCTTGCGTATCTGGTCGGACACCTCGGTCAGCGGCTTCACCACCTCGGGCTTGATTTCGGTCACGCGCAGCAGTACCGGGCCGAAGGCGCCCTGCACGACCTGACTGACTTCGTTGGCATTGAGCGCGAAGGCCGCGTCGGCGACCGCCTTGTCGGCGATCTTATCCTTGGCCAGCGTGCCGAGCAGCGTATCGGCCGGGGTCTTGCCTTCCGCCGTGACGAGCTTGTCGAAGGTGGCGCCGGCCTTGAGCGAATCGAGCGCGGCCTTGGCCGCATCCGGCGTCTTGAACACAAGCTGCTCGATGGTGCGCAGTTCCGGCGTGGTGTAGCGCGCCTTGTTCTTGTTGTAGTCGTCGCTGACCTGGCTGTCGGTGACGGCGGTCGTATCCATGATGTCGACCGGTTCGAGGCGGACATAGGAGAATTTGCGGTATTCAGGCGCGGCGTATGTCTTCTTGTTGGCTTCGAAATAGGCTGAAAGCACGCTGTCGGAAGGCGCCTGGATCGGCTCCACCAGTGCCTTGGGCAGGGTCAAATAGTCGATGGTGCGGTCTTCGCCGCGATAGAGCGCAACCGCCTTGAAGAAAGTGTCCGGAGTCTTGAGGCCATCCGAGACCGCTTCGACGATCTGCTGGCGCACCGCCACCTGGGCACGGTTCTTCAGATAGTCCTCGGGCCGCATGCCAACCTGCCGCAGCATGTATTCGAATGTTTTGCGGTCGAACTGGCCGCCTGGGCCCTTGAATGCCGGGTCTTCGCGCGTCAGCTCGGCCAGCCGATCCTTGGAAAGTCCGAGGCCCAGTTTGCGTGCCTGTTCGTCGAGAACGGCGCCCGAAACGAGCTGAGCCAGCACCTGGTTGTCGACGCCGAGCGCCTTTGCCTGTTCGTGGCTGAGACGCTGGCCGAACTGCTGCGACATGACGGCGAGCTGGCGATCATAGGCGAGACGGTATTCGTTGATCGACACTTTGGTGCCGCCAGCGGTTATAACCGAATCATGGCCGGCGAAACCGCCCATCAGCCGTCCGGAAATGCCCCAGACCAAAAAGCTGAGCACCAGCAACACCAACAGCCCCTTCGCGACCCAGGTGCCTGCCGCGCTTCTCAATATACCAAGCATTTTTACTTCCGATTTATGCGCATTTTCGCATGCGCCGAGTCTGAAACAAGCGCAATAGCGCCCTTCCGGTCCACTGTCGATTGCTTTGTGGCCTGATTTTGGTAGTGAGGTCCAGAGCCCGATATTGCCCGGAGAAGCAAACCCATGACACCAGGAATTCGCCCGCTCGTCGCCGGCAACTGGAAAATGAACGGCACCAGTGCCTCCCTCAACGAGCTCAGGATGATCGGCAACGGTTTCATGAGCGGGCTCGATGCGGAGACCGAGGCGCTGGTTTGCGTTCCCGCGACCCTGCTTGCCCACGCCGCGGAGATCCTGTCGCGCACGCCGGTGCATGCCGGCGGCGAGGATTGCCACACCAAGGAGAGCGGCGCCTACACCGGCTGCATCTCGGCGGAAATGCTCAAGGATGCCGGCGCCAGCCATGTCATCGTCGGCCATTCGGAATGCCGCGAGCAACGCGGCGAGGATGACGCGACGGTCCAGGCCAAGGCCTCCGCCGCCTGGCGCGCCGGGCTTGTGGCCATCATTTGCATTGGCGAGACGCAGCAGCAGCGTGAATCGGGCGCGACGCTCGACGTGCTGTCGCGGCAGGTCGACGGCTCGGTGCCGCCAAGCGCTACCCCGTCCAACACCATCATTGCCTATGAGCCGGTATGGGCGATCGGCACCGGCCTGACGCCGACCGCCGCCGATGTGGCTGAAGCACACGCACATATCCGCGAAAAGCTGTCGGAAAAGCTCGGCAGCGTTGCGGCGAAGGTGCGCATTCTCTATGGCGGCTCGGTCAAGCCCTCCAACGCGGTCGAACTGCTCGGCGTCAGGAATGTCGACGGCGCCCTTGTCGGCGGCGCCAGCCTGAAAGCGGCTGATTTTCTCGCCATCGCCGAGGCTTATCGCAATATTGCTTGAAGACATTTGCCACGCCGGACGGGGCTTCCGGCGCCGGAAATCGTTGCAAAGGGCGGGTTGCTTCCCATATTCCGGCCACGGGCTTGGAAATGCCGTCAAAGCATTGTATTGAGCCGCCTCCAATTCACCGGTCGTGTCCGCGGCCGGGCAAGGCCTTGCCAGGATAAACTATGGAAACCGTACTGATCGTCATCCATCTCATGGTCGTGCTCGCCCTTGTCGGCGTAGTGCTGCTGCAGCGTTCCGAAGGCGGCGGCCTCGGCATCGGTGGCGGATCCGGCTTCATGACCGCGCGCGGCGCGGCCAATGCGCTGACGCGTGCGACGGCGATCCTGGCGGCTGCCTTCTTCGCCACGTCGCTGACACTGTCGATCGTTGCCCGCTACGGCGAGAAGCCGATCGACATCCTCGACCGAGTGCCGGCGACATCGGATGGTGCCGGCAAGGGCGTGCTCAACCAATTGCCCGGCACGACCACCCCGGCGCCTGCCGGTAACGCCAAGCCGACGCCGCCATCCGGCAACGACGCTGCGGCTCCGGCGACTGCCCCGGCCATGGCGCCTGCCGCTGGTTCGGCGCCGCCGGCAACCAATGGCGCCGCTCCTGCCGCGCCGGCGACTCCGCAGGTCCCGAACCAGTAGTCTTCGGCGCCTGAAGCCGCGATATGTGCTCGTTTGAACACAGTCGCGGCAAATGCAGCAGGATCACAAAGATTCGACTGGGTGAGGCACGACCTCACGCTTGAGGCCCCCGCGCTTATTCGACTATAGATTGCGCGCGGCATTTCCGGCGCCCTTGGGGGGCGCTGGGCGACGCCGTGGGCAACAAGCATAGAACGATCGGATCTTCGCCATGCAGCTTCGTAGCTTCATTTTCCTGGGACTTTGCGCCGCACTCGGCATGAGTTCCCCCGCTTTCGCTGGCGTTCCGGCCAATATGGCCGCACAGCCTTCGGTTGAAACAACCTCCGCCATCAACGTCGCCGTCAAAAGTGATGCGACGCAGTTGAAGCTTCTCAAGAAGAAGAAAAACCCGACGCCGGACGACCTCGCCCAGATCAAGAAGATCGAGGCCAAGATCGTTGCCGACAAGGAAGCCGCCAAAGCCAAGGCGCTCGAAGCCAGGAAACTGGCGATGCGCGAGGCGGCCAAGGCCAAGGCCGACGCGGAACGGCAGGCGTTCCTGGCCAAGAGGGGCAAGAACGCGCAGGCGACCGAGGTGGCCGATGCCAAGCCGGCCAAGAAGCAGGCTGCCAAGATCGTCGAGCCAATCGAATCGATCGCGCCGATCCAGTCGGCCGAGCCGCTTCCCGCGGAGGCGATGAACGTCGCCTTGACCGGCAATAATGGCGAGCTGCGCAGCGAGGTCATCGGCCAGAAGCAGCCGAGCAGCGGCGGTCTGTTCGCCGGTCTCTTCGGCGGCACCTCGTCCGGGTCGTCGATCTCATATCTTCCCGAGACACGGGCTCTCGACCAGGCTCTCGCCAAGAAGGAAGCCAAGAAGCAGTTCAAGGTGAAGCCGGAATTCGTGCCGCAGGACGTGGAGTTTACCGGTTACGATGCCGGCACCATCGTCATCGACACCAGCGCGCGGCGCCTCTACCTCGTCGAATCGTCCTCGACCGCGCGCCGCTATGCCATTGCGGTCGGCCGCGAAGGCCTGCAGTTCAAGGGCACGGTTGCGGTCGGCGACAAGCAGGAATGGCCGCGCTGGATCCCGACGCTGGACATGCAGAAGCGCGAGCCGAAGCATTACGGCCAGTACAAGGACGGCATGCCTGGCGGTGGTCAGAATCCGCTCGGCGCACGCGCTATCTATCTCTATGACGGCAAGAAGGACACGCATCTGCGCATCCACGGCACCATCGCGCCGCAGTCGATCGGAACCAGCGCCTCGAATGGCTGCTTCCGCATGATCAACGAGCACGTCATGGACCTCTACAGCCGCGTCAGGGTCGGCACCAAGGTCGTTATCATCTGACGTTTCCATCATTCTGCCGAAAGGGCCGGCTCAGCCGGCCCTTTTGTTTTGCCCTGTTCACGACCCGAGCGCCTTCTTGGGAAAAAACCTTCGCGGTGGTTTTTTCTCTGGCGGAATCAATCCGGCCGCGTTAAGCGATGACTCCCATGGCGCGATATGTATTCATCACAGGCGGCGTGGTTTCCTCACTTGGAAAAGGCATAGCCGCAGCGGCCCTTGGGGCTCTCCTGCAGGCGCGAGGCTATCGCGCACGCATCAAAAAACTCGATCCCTACCTGAATGTCGATCCGGGCACGATGTCGCCGTATCAGCATGGCGAGGTTTTCGTCACCGACGACGGTGCGGAAACCGATCTCGATCTTGGCCATTACGAGCGCTTCACAGGCCGCTCCGCCAATCAGCAGGACAACATCACCACCGGCCGGATCTACAAGAACATCATAGAGCGCGAGCGGCGCGGCGACTATCTCGGCGCCACCGTGCAAGTCATTCCGCATGTCACCGACGAGATCAAGAATTTCGTCCTCAACGGCAATGACGACTATGATTTCGTGCTGTGCGAGATCGGCGGCACGGTCGGCGATATCGAGGCGATGCCGTTCCTCGAGGCTATACGCCAGCTCGGCAACGACCTGCCGCGCAACAACGCCGTCTACGTCCATCTGACGCTGATGCCCTACATCCCGACGGCCGGCGAGTTGAAGACCAAGCCGACCCAGCATTCGGTCAAGGAACTGCGCGGCATCGGTATCGCGCCCGACATCCTGCTGGTCCGCGCCGATCGCGCCATCCCCAAGGAAGAGCGCAGAAAGCTGTCGCTGTTCTGCAATGTGCGCGAAAGTGCCGTGATCCAGGCGCTCGACGTGCCGCATATCTACGATGTGCCGATGGCCTATCACAAGGAAGGGCTCGATTCGGAAGTGCTGGCCGCCTTCGGCATCGATCCGGCGCCGAAGCCGCGCATGGAGCCCTGGCAGGCGGTGTCCAACCGCATCCACAATCCCGAAGGCGAGGTCACTATCGCCGTGGTCGGCAAATATACCGGCCTCAAGGATGCCTACAAATCGCTGATCGAAGCGCTCTCGCATGGCGGCCTGGCCAACCACGTCAAGGTCAAGCTCGACTGGATCGAATCGGAGATCTTCGAAAAGGAGGATCCGACGCCCTGGCTGGAAAAGGTGCATGGCATCCTGGTTCCCGGCGGCTTTGGCGAGCGCGGCTCCGAAGGCAAGATCCTGGCGGCGAAATTCGCGCGTGAGCGAAAAGTGCCGTATTTCGGCATCTGCTTCGGCATGCAGATGGCTTGCATCGAGGCGGCGCGGTCGCTGGCCGGCGTGGAGCATGCGTCCTCGACCGAGTTCGGTCCGACTGAGGAACCGGTCGTCGGCCTGATGACCGAATGGCTGAAAGGCAACATGCTGGAGAAGCGCCGCGAAACCAGCGATCTCGGCGGCACGATGCGGCTCGGCGCCTATCAGGCCGAGCTCGCCAAGGGATCCAAGATCGCCGAGATCTATGGCGACACGCAGATTTCCGAGCGCCATCGCCACCGCTACGAGGTTAATGTCGACTACAAGGAGCGGCTCGAGGATTGCGGCTTGGTGTTTGCCGGCATGTCGCCCGACGGCGTGCTGCCGGAAACGGTCGAGTATCCCGACCATCCCTGGTTCATCGGCGTGCAGTATCACCCGGAACTGAAAAGCCGGCCGCTCGACCCGCATCCGCTGTTTGCCAGTTTCATCGAGGCGGCGGTGGAACAGAGCCGACTAGTGTAGCTCTAAATCAAAGAGATAGAGCATGATGTCTGGACAAACGGTGCCCGTTTGTCCGAGAAAACCGCTTCACACTTTTCGGCATCATGCTCTAGGCCGGTCGGACTATGCAGACCTATGTCGCGCTGCTTTACAGCATCATCCTGGGCGAGGGGCGACGGGTCGTCATGGCCGACCTCAAGGCCATGGCCGAGGAGCTCGGGCTGAACAACCCGCGCACGCTGGTGGCGACCGGCAATCTGTTGTTCGAGGCGCCGGCAACGGACATCGCCGATCTGGAACGGCGGCTGGAAGCAGCCTTCGAAAAGACCTTCGGCCGCCATGTCGATATCATCGTGCGCGGTGCCGAGGACTGGCTGAAGCTTGCCGCCGGCAATCCGTTTCCGGACGAATCCGCCGAGGCAGGCGACCAGGTGGCCGTGCGGGTGATGCGCAAACCTGCACCCGTGGACGCCGTGGCGGCGCTCCAAACCTATATCGCCGAGAACGAGAAGGTTGTGTCGGTCGGCGGAGACATCTGGGTCGTCTTTTCACGCGAGAGGCCAAGTTCGCGGCTGCTTACGGCGACCAACCACAAACGCATGGGCATCGGCACCTCGCGCAACTGGAACACCGTGCGCAGACTGGTCGAGATGGTGGACAGTAGGCAGTAGGCAGTAGGCAGTAGGCAGTAGGCAAGCTGTTCTCTGCTCGCCAGCACCTACTGCCTCATTTTCAAGCCTTTGCCGTCTTCGCTCCGGCGCCCAAAGCGGCGGTGCGCAGCACATAGTAGATGATGCCGGCAATCGCCACGCCGAAGAACCAGCCATAGACGCCCCACCAGGACGGCAGCCAGTTGGTGAAGTTCGGCAGGATCGATGAGAAAATGGCGCCGATGCCGGCTGCGATGAAGGCGTTGACGTGCCAGCCGCCCTGGAAGCGGAACTCGCCGTCCTCGCGATAGAGCGCCTCGACGTCGACCTCGCCCTTCCGGATCAGATAGTAGTCGACCATCATCACCCCGAAGATCGGCCCCATCGTCGCGCCGATGATGTTGACGAAGGAAGCTGCACTGCCTTCCCATGGCGCAAAGGGATAGAGCACGAGCGCGATGATGGCCGCGATGTAGCCGCCCTTCTTGAAGTCGATCTGCCGGGGAAAGACGTTGGAGAAGTCGAAGGCCGGCGAGACGAAGTTTGCCACCACATTGATGCCGAGTGTTGCTACTGCAAAGGTCAAGGCTGCGAGTGCTGCCAGGAACCAGCTGTCGAATTTCGCCGAGATCTGGTCGGGATGCAGCAGCACTTCGCCATAGACGTCAAAGGCGGCAATGGTGGTGACGCCGGCGACCAGCGAGAACAGGATCAGGTTGATCGGCAAGCCCCAGATGTTGCCCTTACGCAGCGATGCCTTGTCTGGCGCGTAACGGGCGAAATCGCAGAAATTGAGATAGAGCGCGGAAAAGTAGGTGACCCAGATCGCCGCCACCGCAAACAGCGATGTCCAGGAACCCGGCGTGCCGGGCACGCCCGCATCCTTGGTCTTGTCCAGCAGCACATCCATCGGGATGTCGCTGGTGAAGGCAAATCTCCCGGATTTGACGCAGAGATAGATCGCCAGCACCAGCATCATCACCCAGACCGCTGGCCCGGCCCAGTCCTGAAAGCGGCGCACTGTTTCCATGCCGTTCTGGATGATCAGCAGTTGCAGCGCCCAGATGACCACGAAACAGATCACTTCGAGGCCAGTATGGCCGAGGAAATGCGTGCTGGCGTTGAAGTCGGCGAACCATTGTGAACGGATCAAAAGCGCCACGATGGCGCCGGAGGCGGCGGCCGTCTGTGCGCCATACCAGAAGCAGGCGACGACGGCGCGCACCAGCGCCGGTATGTTGGCGCCCCAGATACCGAAGGAGGCGCGGGCTAGCACGGGGTAGGGCACGCCGGTCTTGACCCCGGCATAGCCGACCATGTTCATCATCACGTAGATGATCAGCGAACCGATGCCGATGGCGATGATGAAGTTGACGAAGCCGCCGCAGAACAGGAACAGGCTTGCCGCCAGATAGTAGCCCCAGAGGCTGTGAACGTCCGACGTCCAGACGTTGAAGATCGAGAATGGTCCCCAGTTTCGGATTTTGGCTGGAGCCAGATCCTCGTTGTACAGATCAGGTGAAGCACCCTGTATTGTCATTGCAATGTTCCCCTTTTGCAGCACGCGCCCTCACGTGTTGGCCGCGTGCAGGTTAAGCCTGACGCAGGGGAACGGACAAGCAACCTATTTGCCGGCTTTGGCCTTAAAGATATTCAATGCGAACTGCGATTATCGACGGGCCGCGATGGTGGGCCGCCTCTGCACTTGGCGATCGATGATTCGAAATTCGACGTTGGGATTTCAATCTGAAGCAGCTCCCGGCACTCCCGACATCCGCCGGCAACGGCAGAGTCCGTCTAAGCGAGGGTCATCACCCGCTTGTGGTCCGCGACTTCGGCGAGCAGCCAATCCTGAAACAGGCCGGTGCCTGGCTTGTTGCCGATGCTGCGGCGCTGATGCAGGTAAATGCCGGCCGGGTAGGTGTGGCGGGCACGGAACGGGGCGACAAGTTTGCCTTGCTGCAGAAAATCTTGCGCCATCATCGTGTCCGCAAGCGCTATTCCGGCGCCATTGATCGCCTCGCGCATGATCAGCGTGCAGTCATCCAGTGTTGTGCTGGATTTCGGCGTCGTGTCCAAAACACCTTCCTGCTCCAACCACCGCTTCCACCTCATGGTCTCGCATTCATGGATCAGATGATGATTGACCAGATCGGCTGGCGATCGCAGCGGCACCGGCCCCTCCAGCAGCGAAGGCGCACAGACCGGCGTCAGCAGCAGTGGGATCAGCAGTGTCAAAGCCGGGCCGGCCTTGTAGACGAACTCGTCGACAATGGCCAAATCGAAATTGGCCCGCTTGCCTGAAGTGGAGATCTCCAGATCCACGGACGGATGCAACCGGCGAAAGTTCGGTAACCTGTCCGCCAGCCAAAGGTTCAGAACGGCCGGTACGCACAAGACCCGGACACGTTGGATCTTGCTGTGGCGCGAGCCCTCGGAGAGGCTGACGTCGTCGGTGGCGCGCCAGATGGCCTCGAACGCCTCGGAGAGGCTACGCGCATAGTAAGAGCCCCTGATGGTTGGCGTTATCTGGCGAAAGCCGCGCTCGAACAGGTCCTGGCCGAGGTTCCTTTCAAGCGCACGGATGTGGCGGCTGACAGCTGAGGGCGTCAGATGCAATTCTTCCGCCGCGTCCTTGACGCTGCCGAGGCGAGCGGCGGCCTCGAAAGCGCGCATGCCATTGAGTGAGGGTAGGGCCATTGGCCGATCATGAATTGTCAGTTGAGTTTTTGTCAATCGACATGGACAGAATTGGCGTTTGATCGCCTGCCCCATTAGGGGATACCCAAAAGGCAAGAGCAACTAAGTCGTCTCAAGAAACGACTATTTGGGGACACCGGCACCATACCATCAACGGCTGAGGCCGGCTTGACCAGTCTCACCGGTGGAGAGCGAAGCTTTGCTCGGTATCGCCGCAATTGGAGAGAAAACCAGCCTATGTCTCAATCGCCAGCGCCGGTCTTCGAAACCGCGGACGAGATTTCCGCGGAAACCTCCGTCGTCGTAATTTTGCAAACTGCCCAAACAGGCTTTGGCCCCCAGGCAGCGGCTCTCGACGCTGAGATGAGCGGGATCCTGTCGCGTGCCTGCTCCGAGCCGGCCGCCTTGGCCGAATCCGGCACCTGCATCGATCTTATCGCCCCGCAAGCGGTATCGACCAAGCGCGTGATCGTCCTGGCCTTGGGCAAAGCTGAAGCCGTAACGACCCTGTCTTTGGCGCGCGCCGGCGGTTTGCTTGCCGCGCATCTGGAAGGCAAGGGGGAATGCGCGGCCACCCTGGTCCTGGACCCGATCACCGGCGTCGACCTGTCCGGTGCCGAAATCCTGGCGCGTGTCGCGCTTGGCATGCGGCTGCGGCGCTATCGTTTCGACATGCGCAACCGACGGCAAGGGGCGGGAGCGGATCGAACCTTGCGGGTGAAACTGGTCGGGGCAAGCGGCCCGGACCTGATCCCGGCGCTGGCGCGGATCAATGCCATCGCCGATGGTGTCGAATATGCACGGACCCTGGTCAACCTGCCGCCGAACCATCTCCACCCCGACAATTTCCACGACCATCTGGAACCGCTGCGTGAAGCCGGCATCGACATCGAAATGCTCGATGCCGCGCAACTGAAAGAGCTCGGCATGAATGCGCTCCTGGCCGTTGGATCGGGCTCGGCACGGCCGCCACGGGTCGCTGTCCTGCGCTATCGTGGCAAGGGTGCTCCCGCCCAACCGCTCGCTTTCGTCGGCAAGGGCGTCTGTTTCGATTCAGGTGGCCTCTGCATCAAGGGCGGGACGCAGATGTTCGACATGAAGGCCGATATGGGTGGGGCGGCGGCGGTGGTCGGCCTGCTGATAGCGCTCGCCCGACAAGGCAGCCCGGTACACGTTGTCGGCGTTCTTGGCATCGCCGAGAACATGCCGTCCGGCACCGCGCTCAAACCGCGCGACATCATCACGACGGCCTCGGGACAGACCGTGGAAGTGTTCGACACGGATGCGGAAGGACGCCTGCTTCTGGCCGACTGCCTCCACTATGCGGCCACGCGCTTCAACCCTTCGGTGATCGTCGATCTGGCGACGCTGACCTATTCGGTGACACGTGGCCTGGGGTCGATATTTGCCGGCCTGTTCAGCACCGACGATGCCATCGCGTCACAGATGATCGCGGCCGGAGAAACGGTCGGCGAGCGATTCTGGCGGCTGCCGCTCGACCGGGCCTACGATGAGGGTCTGCAATCGCCATTCGCCGACCTGCGGCATCATGCCAAGGACATGGAAGACGGCGACGCTCCCTATGCCGCGGCCTTCCTGCGCCATTTCACGGAAGATCGCCCCTGGGTGCATCTCGACATCGCCAGCAAGGAACTGACCGATACGGATCGGCCTCTTGGTAGGCAAGGTGCCACGGCATTTGGCGTGCAGATGCTGGAAGAGTGGGTGCAGGTCACCCGCAACATGAGCTAGGCGCCCGCCGTCACGGACAAATACAAGATGCCTTCAATCGCACTGGGAACTGGGATGTCATCTGAAATCATCGGCAAGGAAGGACGGGCCGCTTTCGGTGCCTACGAGACTTGGTATCGAATCTCCGGCGAACTTGGTGGCGAAAAGGCCCCGGTGGTGATCCTGCACGGCGGGCCGGGTGTCGCCCACAACTATGTCGATGCCTACAGGCTTCTTGCCCGAAGAGATCGCGCCGTCATCCACTACGACCAATTGGGCTGCGGCAATTCCACTTTGTTGCCTGAGAAAGGCGCCGATTTCTGGACACCTCGGCTCTTCATCGATGAGCTTGAAAACCTGGTCGACCACCTTGGCATTCGGGTCGGCTTCCACGTGCTCGGCCAGAGCTGGGGCGGCATGCTGGGTGCCGAATATGCGGTCACGCGGCCGCAGGGTCTGAAGTCGCTGACCATCGCCAATTCGCCCGCTTCCATGAAGCTGTGGGTCGAAGAGGCCAACCGGCTGCGCGCCGACCTGCCGGGGGATGTGCAGGAGACACTGACCCGGCACGAGCAGGCCGGCACGACGGACGATCCGGCGTACCAGGCGGCGACGATGGCGTTCTACGAGCGGCATGTCTGCCGGGTCGTGCCTTTCCCGCCTGAAGTCACCGAGAGTTTCGCCCAGGTCGTGCGCAATCCGACAGTCTATCATCTGATGAATGGGCCGAACGAGTTCCATGTCATCGGAACGCTGAAGAATTGGAGCATCGTCGACCGCCTGCCGGCCATCGATGTTCCCACACTGATCATCTCCGGACGTCACGACGAGGCCACGCCCGCGACCGTGCAGCCCTACAAGGACGGCATCAGAGGGTCGCGCTGGGAGATATTCGAGCATTCCAGCCACATGCCGCATGTCGAAGAGCAGGATCTATGCATGCGGGTGGTGGGAGACTTCCTGGACCACAACGACAACTGAAAAAAGGGGAATAAAGGCATGAAGAAACTGCTTCTGGCGGCGTCAGCCGCGGCATTGCTGGCCGGCACATGGCTGGCCCCGGCACAGGCCGAATATCTCAAGGAGCACCGCGGCGGCACCATTCGCCTTCTGGCCCGCTCGGCAGCGGGAACGCTCGATCCGCACATCAATTACACCGACCAGGGCTGGCAGATGTATCAGCCGATCTATGACGGCCTGGTGGCTTTCCGAAAGGCCGAGGGCATGGACGGCTTCACGATTGTGCCCGACCTGGCCGAGGCCCTGCCGCAGGTCAGCAATGACGGCAAGACCTTCACCTTCAAGCTGCGCAAGGGCATCAAGTTCTCCAGCGGCCAGGATCTTGGCGTCAAGGACGTTGTCGCTTCCTTCCAGCGCATCTTCAAGGTTTCCGGGCCGACCTCCGGCACTTTCTATGCCGGCATCGTCGGCGCCGACAAATGCCTGGCCGACACCAAGAGCTGCACGCTGGAAGGCGGCGTTGTCACTGACGAAGCGGCCGGCACCATCACCATCAACATCACCAAGCCGGATGCCGAGCTGCTCTACAAGCTTGCCTTGCCCCATGCCGTGGTCCTGCCGGCGGATACGCCCGCGGAAGACATGGGTTCCAAGCCCATTCCCAGCACCGGCGCGTACATGATCTCCGCCTTCGACCCCAACAAGGGCATGACGGTTTCCCGCAACCCCAATTTCAAGCAGTGGAGCGAGGAAGCGCAGCCGGACGGCTATCCGGATGTCGTCCAGTATGATTTCGGCCTGTCCGAGGAAGCAGCCGTCACGGCGATCCAGAACGGCGAGGCGGACTGGATGTTCGACGCGCTGCCGAGCGACCGCCTGGGCGAACTTGGCAGCAAGTCCATGGACCAGCTGCACATCTCGCCGCTCTCAGCGTGGTGGTACGCGCCGCTGAACAACCGTCTTGCGCCGTTCGACAATGAAAAGGCCCGTCAGGCCGTTGCCTATGCGATCGACCGCAACACGCTGGTCAAGCTGTTCGGTGGCAAGGTGCTGGCCTCGCCGGTCTGCCAGGTCCTGCCGCCGGACTTCCCTGGCCATGAAGACTATTGCCCCTTCACCAAGGACCCCGGCGCCAAATGGTCGGCACCCGATCTCGACAAGGCAAAGCAGCTCGTCGAGGACTCCGGCACCAAGGGCCAGAAGGTGACCATCATCGTCGAGGACACCGCCATTTCGCGCTCCATCGGCGTCTATCTGCAGACCGTGCTGACCAGCATCGGCTATGTCGCCGACGTCAAGCCGATCTCGTCCAACATCCAGTTCACCTACATCCAGAACACCAACAACAAGGTGCAGATGTCCGTCACCCAATGGTACAAGGATTATCCGGCGGCTTCGGACTTCCTGAACATCCTGTTCAGCTGCGCCTCCTTCCGTGAAGGTTCGGACGCTTCGATCAACATCGCTGGCTTCTGCGACAAGGAGATCGATGCCAAGATGCAAAAGGCATTGGACCTCGGCGTCACCGATCAGGCAGCCGCCGACAAATTGTGGGCTGAAGTCGACAGGCAAGTCACGGACAAGGCACCTGCCGTCGGCCTCTTCACGCCGAAGCGGCTTGACTTTGTCAGCAAACGTCTTGGCAACTTCAAGTTCAACCGGCAGTTCAACTGGATGATCACCCAGTCCTGGGTGCAGTAACGAATTGCGGAGGGGCACGTCCGTGTCGAACGTAGCTGTCGCCGCGCCGCGCAAGACGCGAGGGCCTTGGGCCGTCGCGTTTGCGAAGCTGGCAAGGGACAGGGCTGCCATGGCATCCTTGGCCGTGTTCCTCCTCATCGTTCTTGCCTGCCTCAGTGCGCCTCTCTACGCGAAATGGGCAGGCGTAGACCCATTCGCCTCGACGCTCGACGCCGTCATCCAGATCGACGGCGCCGACGTTCCGGTGATGGAGCAGTCGACAGAGGGGCTCGGGCTTGGCTACACGCCGCTCGGCCCGACCTGGCGGCTCGGCAATTACTTCCTTGGCGCCGACAGCCAGGGGCGCGATGTCATGGCCAGGATGCTCTATGGCGGCCTCAGCTCGCTGCTGATCTCCGGAGCGGCCACCATCTTCACCCTGATCCTGGGCACGGCGGCGGGATTGATCGCCGGCTATTTCGGCGGCATCACTGACACGGTGCTGTCGCGCTTCCTGGACGTCCTGTGGGCTTTCCCGATCTATCTCCTGGCGATTTCACTTTCCATCGTCACCATCGCGCATGGCATCACGATCGGGCCGATCGAGATCGAGTCCGGCAGTCTGTGGCTGCCGGTCATCATCATCGGCATCGTCTACGTGCCCTATGTGGCGCGCCCGATACGCGGTCAGGTTCTGTCACTGCGCAACAGTGAATTCGTGCTGGCCGCGATAAATCTGGGCGTGCCGGGGCCGCGGATCCTGTGGCGCGATATCCTGCCCAACGTCACCACCACGCTCATCGTCTTCGTGCCGCTGATGATGGCGCTGAACATGCTTACGGAATCAGCTCTTTCCTTCCTTTCGATCGGCGTGCAGCCGCCCGCCGCAAGCTGGGGCACCATTATCCAGGACGGACAGGCGCTGCTTTACACGCGGCCGCTGGTGGCGCTGGTGCCGGGCCTGGCGATCGCGGTTTCCGTCATGGCGCTCAATGTCTTCGGCGACGGCCTGCGCGATGCGCTCGACCCGCGCTCCAAGGTTCGGCTGGGGCGCGACTGATGATCTACGCAATCCTGCGCCGTTTCGGTCAGATGCTGTTCGTGATGTTCGGCATCTCGGTCATCGTCTTCCTGATTTTCTTCGCAACGCCGGGCGCCGACCCGGCAGCGCGCATCGCCGGCCGCAATGCATCGCCCGAAGTGCTGGAAGCGGTGCGCCACAGCTTCGGCTTCGACCGGCCGCTCTACGTACAATATGTGAAGATGATGGAGAAGATCTTCGTCACAGGTGATCTGACCTCCTTCGTCAATCGCGGCTGGAAGGTGGTGCCGGCGGTGCTGGATTCGATCCCCGTCACGCTTTCGTTGGTGTTCGGGGCGGCGATCCTGTGGGTCGTTGTCTCCATCATCATCGGCATCGTCGCCGCCGCCACGCGCGACAGCTGGCTGGACAAGCTTCTGATGGCGCTGGGGCTTCTCGGCATTTCCATGCCGGTCTACTGGCTGGGCGAGGTGATGAACCTGATCACCCAGAGCCGCTACCACGACAGCTGGGCGTTCTCCTGGGTGCCACCGCTCGGCTACAAGAATTTCTCCGACGATCCGAAAGGCTGGTTCCTGACCCTGGTCATTCCGTGGATCACGCTGGCCATCCTCTACATCGGCATTTACGGGCGCGTGCTGCGCGCGGCGATCATCGAAACCCTGCAGGAAGACTATATCCGTACGGCCCGGGCCAAGGGCCTGTCGGAGACCCGCATCCTGCTGCGCCATGCCTTGCGCACGTCGCTCATTGCGTTCGTCACCCTGTTCGGCCTGGACTTCGGCGCGCTGGTGGGAGGCTCCGCTTTGCTGACGGAGGTGGTGTTCGGGCTGCACGGCATCGGCAAGCTCACCTATGACGCGCTGCAGAATCTCGATCTGCCGATGATCATGGCAACGGTGATGTACGCGTCCATGTTCGTGGTTATCGCCAATGCGGTCATTGATTTCGTCTACATCCTTCTCGATCCGCGCCTGAGGACATCATGATATTGTCGGTGCGCGACCTCAGGGTGTCCTTCCGCACCAATGACGGCCTGGTGCGGGCCATCGATGGCGTTTCCTTTGACCTCGAAGAGAGCGAGATCCTCGGTGTCGTCGGCGAATCCGGTTCCGGCAAGACGGTGTCGCTGCTGGCCGTCATGGGCCTCATCACCGATCCCAACGCCGACATAGAAGGCTCGATCCGCTACAAGGGCCGCGAACTCGTGGGACTGCCAGCGCGGGAACTCAGGCGGTTGCGCGGCAACGAGATCGCGATGATCTTCCAGGATCCGATGACCGCCCTGACGCCTGTCTACACGATTGGCTGGCAGATCGCGGAACAGATCCGCGCGCATCGCAACATCAGCAAATCCAAGGCGATGGATCGCGTCGAAGAACTGCTGGCCGAGGTGAATTTTCCGAACCCGCACGAGGCGATGTCGCGCTACCCGCACCAGCTTTCGGGCGGCATGCGTCAACGGGCGGTGATCGCAATGGCTTTGTCGTGCAATCCGGCACTGCTGGTGGCCGACGAGCCGACCACGGCGCTCGACGTCACGGTGCAGGCCGGCATTCTCGACCTGGTGCGCAAGCTGCGGGCGACGCACAAGTCGGCTGTGGTCTTCATCACGCATGACATGGGCGTGGTCTCCGAACTCGCCGACCGGGTCATGGTCATGTATGCGGGCCGTGTGGTGGAGCGCGGCAGTCGCGCGGAACTGTTTTCCGACCCCCGACACCCCTATACACGCGCGCTGCTCGGTTCGATCCCGCCGCTGACCGGCGAGAAACCACGGCGCCTGCCGGCCATTCCCGGTTCGCCGCCGTCCTTGCTGCGATTGCCGCAAGGCTGTGCTTTCGGCCCGCGATGCCCGGTTCACTACGAGCCCTGCGCGACCGGCAAGCCCGATCTTGAGGGCGACACCCACGCCGCCGCATGCTTCAGGGTGGCACAGGCATGAGCGGACCGATGACTGACAAAGACCGCCCGATCCTCGAGACGCGTTCGCTGGGCAAGCGTTTTTCGATCGGCACCCGTTTTTCCGCTGAAGGCAAGCGAACCGTGCATGCGGTCGACAATGTTTCCCTGACCGTGTGGCGCGGCGAGACGGTCGGGCTGGTTGGCGAATCCGGATGCGGCAAGTCCACGCTGGCACGCTGCCTGGTGAGGCTCTACGACATATCGGACGGCGAGCTTCTTTTCGAAGGTGAAGACATCACCTCGAAGTCGCTGTCCGAACTCCGGCCGCTCCGGCGCCGCCTGCAAATGGTTTTCCAGGACCCGTCGGCGTCGCTCAATCCGCGCCGGCGCGTCGGCGACCTGGTGGCCGAGCCGCTGCGTATCCATAGCAAGCTTTCGTCGAGCGAGATCAAGAAACGCGTCGCCGAACTGTTCGACCTCGTTGGATTGCTGCCGGATCATGTCATGCGGTATCCGCATGAATTTTCCGGCGGACAGCGCCAGCGTGTCGGCATCGCGCGGGCCATTGCGTTGAACCCCGATCTCGTCGTGTTGGACGAACCCGTCTCCGCCCTCGATGTGTCGGTGCAGGCGCAAATCGTCAACCTGCTTGCCGACCTGCAGGAGAAGCTGCACCTCACCTACATCTTCATCGCTCACGACTTGTCCGTCGTGCGCCAGGTGTCGACCCGCATCGCGGTCATGTATCTCGGCTCGATCGTCGAGGAAGGGCCGGCGGAGGAGGTGTTTGCAGCACCAGCCCATCCTTATAGCCAGGCGCTGATCTCGGCGGTTCCCGTTGTGGAGACGACGCCCAGCGGAACGCGCAAGCGCATCATCCTCACCGGCGACGTACCGAGCCCGCTCAGCCCTCCGTCCGGGTGCCGCATCCACCCCCGATGCCCGATCGCAGCGGAGCGCTGCCGTTCGGAGCGGCCGCAACTGAGGGAATACCGACCGGGTCGCAAAGTCGCCTGCCACTTCCCGACGGTATAGGCGACATTTATCACCGCGCGCGGTGATCGCATTCGCTTGACAGATTTTTAAAGATTCCATTTTTTTGTGGAACCAACTGGCGGATTGTGCGTTTGGTGGGGTTCGATCGAGCGCATCGCGGTCGACCGGGAGGAAACGATGGATTATCTGCATTTCTTTTCGCCTGTGCGAATTTCGCGCGGGCAGGGGCATCCTGCTGAAGAAATCGATAGTGTTGCCGAGGCCATGGTGTTCTTGCGGAAATGGCCGACGGGACGGCGCGGTCCGGTTTATCGGTGCGCGCTGAATTGCTGCTCGGCCGCTTTGTCGGGCCAGATGTCGGCCGAGGAAGCAAGGAAAGCGTTCACGGGCTTTGCCCGCATCACGCGCCTTCTCGATGATGACATGGCGCTGCCGATGGCCGGCGAAAACATGGCAAGCGTGTACGCGCTGCGGCGTTAGCCGCCTGTTGTCTTGACGGTTTTGCGAGGTCTCGCGCCGCGGCAGCGCGGGTCTTGTCTTGCGCCGTTGCCGATGCCCAGTCGTCAATACCCCGAGGATGATCGCCTTCGTATCCACGGCCGATCACTGCGGAGGCCGAGGCGGCGGTCGCTTGACTGAATACCGCAGATCATTCGCTCATATTGTGAAGCGCATCGTGCTTGACGATTTCGACGCTGCGCAGGTTGAGCAGGCGGATGACGCCCTTGTCCTTCAGTCGGGTGAAAACCCGCGACACGGTCTCGATGGTGAGGCCGAGATAATCACCGATGTCCATACGCGACATTGGTAGTTCCACCTGCCGCAATCCGCCCTGCCGCTCCGCTATGTCGACGAGGAACGCGGCGACGCGTTCGATGGCGCTCTGGCGACCCAGGACCAGAAGGTGTTCCTGAGCTCTGGTCAACCCTTTTAGCGCCAGGGGCAGCAACTGATGGGACATGTCCGCTCCAGCCGTGAGGCGGAAGACGCGGACCCCGGTGGAATTGATCGCTTCAGCAAAGAAATGGTGCGTCGTGTCGGCTTCGAAGCCGAATGTCTCTCCGGCGAGGTGAAAGGCACTGATCTGCCGGCGGCCGTCGGCAAGCAGGCGGTAGACGCGGACGGCGCCGAATTCCACCTGGTAGAAGGCTCCGGCCTTTTCGCCCTGGGCGTAGATTTCGGCGCCGGCGGGATAGAAGCCGAGTGGTTGCAGCAGCGCGGGCTCGAAAGCCTCCGGCCGGTTGGGCAGGGCAGACCGTGAAGGCAGCGAAATTCTGGAGGCGGTGTAGGCGTGCATGGCTGTTTCCCGGTTGATCCGTGACACAGCAATCGCGCGAATCCGTGGGTCGCGAAATTCGGTTTTATCCCTACGGGAAACTACCTAGAGCCGCTCCTCTTGAACCGGTCCAGCCATCGCTTTCGCCGGTCGCGGCAGTGAAGACAACTATTCACCCGCCTCGCGGCCCGACACCTGCTCGATCAAGATACGAAAGAAAACGTGGGGTGCGCTGTCCGACACCGGAGGCATGACCGGCTTGAGGGCGCCGGGCTCCCACCAGTCAGCGTGCTTGCTCAACACCGACCATGCGTGGTCGCGCTCGAGCTTGTGACCAATCCGGTCCGGCAGTTCTTCATAGCGGCCATCGACGGCGACGCTTCTCCAGCCTCGCCCCTGGCCGCGTTCGCCCACCTGGACGGACACCAGTGGATTGGCGCGCATCCAGTCGATCTTCTTGCCGGGCATGGAAAACGCGTAGAGGTGGTTGTCGGCGTGCGCATAGTGCACCGGCACCACATAGGGCTGCCCATCCTTCGCGCACGCCAGATGGCCGACACGGTTGGCGGTCAGCATTTTCGTGCATTCTAGGGCGGATAATGTGCGGATCAGCATGTGCGAGCTCCTGAGTTTATTGGCCGTCCCACAGACTGTTGGCCCAGTCGCCGGGGGGCGGTCATTGATCGCGATCAAGGCAGGCTTACCGCTCGCGGGCAGCGGCATGAGCGGCAATTTCGCAAAATGATTCAAATCAAGGCGCGGCTTGCCGCTTCCCCCGATCATGGGGAGATGTGGAAGCCAATCCTGAGCGCTCCGTTTGGTCGCGAACTCGAACTCGCCGTCTTCGACGAGGATGGCGAACATGCGCTCGTATTTCCCTGTATAAAGGGCCAGCAGGGTTGGAAGAATGCTGGGACTGGCGTGCGCGTCGATATCCGCCCGACCCATTGGCGCTACTGGAAGTCGAAGGCAGTGCCGACAGACGACGGCAAGTCTCTCGGGGACGCTTGCTAGGGTTTGGATTCCACGATCAATGCCATGCGCACGAGATGCGACAGGCTGCCCGCGGCCATCTTGCTCATCACATTGGCACGATGAATCTCGACGGTGCGCGGACTGATACCCAGATCATAAGCGATCGTCTTGTTGGGCAGACCCGAAACGAGCCCGTCCAGAACCTGCCGCTCCCGCTCCGAAAGTGTGGCCAGGCGCGCGTAGATTTCCGCGGATTGCGGATGCGTTGCGCCTACCTGATCGCGGTTGTCCAACGCCGAGCGGATCGCATCGATCAAAACCTGGTCGTCGAACGGTTTTTCAATGAAGTCGGAAGCCCCTTCCTTCATCGCCTGAACGGCCAGCGCCACATCGGCGTGCCCCGTCATGACGATCACCGGAAGTGTATGGGAGCGCATTCTGAGTTGGCGCAGGAACTCGATGCCGTCAATGCCAGGCATACGCACGTCGGTCACGATGCAACCGTCGATCTGGCCTGTCGCCGTGGACAGAAAGGCGGTGGCCGATTCGTGCAGGCGCACGGCGAAGTCGGCCGTTCCCAGAAGAAAGCCAAGCGATTTGCGGACGTCCACATCGTCGTCGACCACATGCACGACATCGTTACCGGCCATTGGCAACCTCTTCCCTTTCAACGATGCGCAAGGTGAAGCGGAAAGCCGTCCCTCCGCCGGGAACGGCTTCTGCCCAGATGTGGCCGCCATGCGACTCGACGATGGTACGACAAATGGAAAGACCGACACCCATACCCTGCTTCTTGGTGGTGACAAAGGGTTGGAAAAGCTGGGCCGAGACTTCCGGCGCAATCCCTGTACCCGTATCGATCACGCTTACCTCGGCCATCCCGTCATTCCGGGCTACGGTCATGACGTGCAATTCGCGACGCGGTACACCTTGCATGGCCTCCACCGCGTTGCGCATCAAATTCAGCAGAACCTGCTGAATCTGGATGCGGTCAGTCAGGACCAGTTCGGCGGCGGGATCAAGCTTGTAGCTGACGCGCATATCGATTTCCCGTGCACCGACCAAAGCAAGTGAGGAGGCTTCCTCGATCAGCACCGGCAGATGCTCGACCTGACGCTCGCTCTCGCCTCTCGCGACGAAATCCCTGAGGTGTCGGATGACATCTCCGGCGCGCAAAGCCTGCTCGGCGGCCTTTTCGACGGCCTCACGCAGCATCGGCGCGTGCTCATCAGAGCTCTTCTCGAGCAGTCGGCGGCTGCCCTTGAGGTAGTTCGTGATGGCGGTGAGCGGCTGGTTGATCTCATGTGCAAGCGTCGAAGCCATTTCGCCGAGCGCGGTGAATCGTGCCATGTGGAGCAGTTCCAGCTGCTGTTCCTGGATTCGCGCTTCCGCCCTGTGGCGCTCGGTCAGGTCGCGGCAGAAGCCGGTAAAGAAGCGCCCGGTTCCAGGATTCATCTCGCCGACGGAAAGCTCCATCGGGAAAGTCGTGCCATCCTTGCGTGCCCCGGTCACAGTGCGGCCGAGCCCGATGATCCGGCGCTCTCCCGTCGTCAGGTAGCGAAGCAGATAGGCGTCATGCTCGTCGCGGTAGGGCGAGGGCATCAGCATTTTCACGTTTTGACCGATGACTTCGCCTGACTGGTAGCCGAACAGCGCTTCGGCAGCGGTGCTGAAGGATTGAATCCCACCTTGCTCGTCGATGACGACCATCGCGTCCGGCACTGTTGCCAGGATCGACCGCAAATGGTCCTCACGCAGCCGAAGTGCTGCGTTCGCAAAGGAGAGTTCGCTGACATCAGTACCTTCAATGAAGATCGCGGTGATGCGGCCATCGTCAGCCTTGACTGGCTGATAGACAAAATCAAGGATGCGCTCTTCGACCGGGCCGTCAGCTGTGTTGCGAAGGCCAACCTTCACCCCGTGGCCGATATAGGGCTCGCCGGTCGTGTACACATGATCCAGATGTTCGAAAAACTCATTCCCTTCGAGCTCGGGAAAGGCGTCCCGCACTGACTTTCCAATCACTTGCCTGTGGCCAGTCAATCGCTGGTAGGCGGCATTGGTCAGCTCGAAAATGTGACCTGGCTCGCGCAGCAGCGCTATAAAGCCGGGAGCCTGATCGAACATTTGAGACAACAGTGATTTCAGTGTCGTCCCGCCGGGTGACAAACTGAGCGCTTCGTCTTTGATCACCTAAAGTTCCTGGGTTCGAGACGGTGCTACCGGGGCTAACTATCACTTCTCTCCATACACGCAAAACGGATCGAGGCCGACGTTTTCGCATGCAGATGCAATTGGCTGGTTCCTTGACGTGCATCAAAGCCTCGGGCGCTGGCGAATGCAATTCATCGCGTATTCGACCGCATCATCGAAAGGCGCCTGCAATGTCCTACAAGTCGATTATCGTGAACCTCGCGGTAGATGCACCTCCGGCGGCCATGGTGAGATTGGGGATCGAGCTCGCGGAACGGTTTGGCGCCCGTCTCATCGGTCTGGCGGCAGCGGATGTCCCGCCCTTGGTCGCGACAGGCGACGGCATGGTCTACGAAGGCGAGATCATGCAGATCCAGCGCACGGAAATCGAAAAGCGGCTTGCCGAACTGCGTGCCGAG
>NZ_QGGH01000007.1 GCF_003148495.1 Mesorhizobium loti | reverse complement strand
GTTGGCGTCGGTGTCGGCGTCGGTGTCGGTGTCGGCGTCGGCGTCGGTGTCGGCGTTGGCGGATGTGGCGTCGGCGGATGCGGCGTCGGCGGATGCGGCGTCGGCGGATGCGGCGTCGGCGGATGCGGCGTCGGCGGATGCGGCGTCGGCGGATGCGGCGCTACCGGCCCACTTACGACGCTGGCAAGCGCCGTCCCTTTTATGCTGCCAAGCCCAGTGCAAGCGTCCCATCCGGCTCCAGCTGCATAAGCTCCGCCGCCCGGGGTGTTGTTGTTATTGCCGGAGACTATATCCCGATAGCCAACTCCCGCCATTTTGGGGCCATAGAGAATCGGATTTACAAATCCGACTTTTGGCTTTCCGGCAGCGCTGCGTGCCTGGTTTAAGCGGGCCATGAGGCCGGCATAGAGAGGCGCTACTGCGCTGGTGCCTCCGAACACGAGATCACTACCGTCAACGCGAACTTGATAACCAGTGCTGGGGTCGGCATTTGCCGCAACATCCGGAACTCCACGTCCGACGTGGCCGTCGTCAGCGGCTGAGGGGACGTGCGCCGAAGCCTGATAGGGAGGAATAGGGAATGCCTTACTGATCCCGCCCCCGGTTGCACCTCGCCCTACACCATTGTTCCAAGTGACCTCCGAGGCTATCGTGCCGCTCGGCTGTGTAGCCAGACTGGTACCACCACACGCAATCACATGCGGACTTGATGCTGGGAAGTCCACATGTAGTGCGCCGTCGTGGAGGCGATCGGTCGAACCGTCGTCTCCCGAGGCGACCAAAACCGTAACTCCGAGCGCCGCTGCGTCCCGAAAAGCCTGGTTCATGACGTTCCGGCTGCTCGGCGTCCAGCCGCTTTCAGCCGACCCCCAGCTTATCGATATGATGGACGGTTTGTTTACCTGATCATGAATCGCCGTCGTGATCGCATCTAGAAAACCGCGATCAGTGTTCGGGGCGTAGTAGACCACAATTCTGGCAGCCGGTGCGATAGCACCCGCAACCTCGATATCAAGCATCACTTCGCCATCGGCGCTATTCGGATCTCCGGTGGGAGAATTCGTCGCGTTGTCAACCGAGATGGCGACAACCTGCGGCGGGCTCAGTCCCAATCCGCTGAAGTAGGTCTGGAGATCTGCCGCTACGTGGCCTCCACCTAATTCGATAAGGGCGATGCACTCGCCCGCTCCGTCGCCGCTTGGAAAGTCATAGGCGGTTGCCAGCTGCAGCGGCGTAAAGGTTTGAGCGGCTGGTCCTGCCAAGGGACGAAACCCGACGCTCGCAAGGCGAAAGTGGGGCCTTGCTTGTGGACGACGATCAAGACCGAATACTCCGGCCACCACACCTGCGATGGCGCGAGGAACCGTGATCATTCCGGTGCGTCCGATGTAGCTTCCCTTCGAGTATTCGAAGTGGCGGAGGTCCACGCCAAAGGCACGGTTCAGGTTTGCTACCGCTCCGGAAAGCACCACCGACCGACGCGGTATACTGATGTGTCCAACATCAAGCCCGTGATTTGCAGCAAACCGCTGAATTCGCTCAATATCTCGCGTATCTGCGCCATGCGCATTATTGAATTGTTGATGGTTTAGATGTTGTCCCCAAACCCGCGGGGCAAGCACCTGCTTTCGGTGCAAATAGACGGTAATATCCAGGCGGAGGTTCGGATCTACTGGCTTGGCAGCAATAGCTCCGACCATAGGCAACCGATTGCTGCCCTTAATGGAGTCTCTCAAGACAGGCATATTCGCGGTCTCCCCAGACAACTTCTTCTCCTGAGTTACGTTATCATGCCATGATAAATACCCTAAGCATTTCACGGAAAATTGATTAAGGCATCAAAGGCAAACAACCGTAAAGTACGATTTTAGTTGACTTTTTTACATTATTTTACCTCTCAACCCATAATAAACAATGGCTTGGGGCAATATTCTTCATATTCTTGGCGAGGTTATCGTCTGCCTCGAAGACGCAAAGACATTCAAATCACCGAAGCGTCATCTTGGCGTCCACGACGGCCTGACGCCCAATGAATATCGCGAGAAGTGGGAGGGTATCCATGGTGGCGCCGAACTAAGCGGTCGAACGATCGGCACTGGCGAAGTCGAACGGGCTCGGGCGCAAGGTCGTGGCTGAACCGTCCAGGAGGGGCTCAGCTAAGCGAAGGTAGGACCTACCTATTTTCCTAAATTGCGTTCCGCCTGCTGGCAAATTCACGATCGATAGGAACCTTTGCACACCTATAGGCTGAACACCGAAAGTGGAAAAGCCTCTCCTCGGGTGTCGGGATATAGCGGTCTTCCGACTCGAACCCCCTAACGGCTTCGATCAAAGTCGCAACACTGCGAATGCAGACCCGCCAATTTCCTTCATCAGCGCGCGCAATTCGGATGGAGGCGCAAGGCACAAAGTTCCAAAAGCTTCCAAGAACCCCAGCCAAACCGGATGCTCGGCAGGCAACTTCGCTCCACAAGCCTCGTTCGCTCTACGGTCGCTACTACTTCTGAAATAACATCAAATGGTTGTCCGAAGACTTTACGAATTCTGCGTCGGCTCCACTGCAGTTCGATAGACCAGAATTAGGCGGGCGGTTGCGTCGTTCATCATCAACCCATAGAGAGGGGATAAATCAGACAAAAGGAACACCAATGACCGACGAATCCGATACCCGCTCCGCCGATCTAGCTGAGTTAACCGCCGACATTGTCTCAGCGTATGTCAGCAACAATCCATTGCCGGTGTCTGGCTTGCCGGACATGATAGCATCGGTTCATGCTTCTCTGTCCGGATTAGGCACGCCGATTCCGCCTGTCGTTGAGCCGCAAACTCCCGCGGTCAACCCGAAGAGGTCGGTGACGCCGGACTTCATTATCTGCCTTGAAGACGGCAAGAAGTTCAAATCCCTGAAGCGGCATCTTAGCACGGACTTCGGCCTGACGCCGGACGCCTATCGCGCCAAATGGAACCTGCCGCACGACTACCCTATGACAGCTCCGAATTACGCCGCTCAGCGCTCGCAATTGGCGAAGTCCATCGGGCTTGGCCGCAAGGCTGAACCCGTCGCACCAGCCAAGAAGGCACCTGCCAAGCGGAAAACCAAAGCGTAGTCCGCCACCACCTGACGCAACGGAAAGACTCAGCTATGTCTGGAGAGCGGCGGACCTGAAAAGGACCGTCTGGCCGGCGCCATTCGGGCAACCTCCCAGCGAGGGCGCCGGCCTTTTTTCCTAGCGGGCGGCAACAGAAGATTACTTCAATTTTCGGTCAGTCAATCTGCGGCAGTGCCGTTTGGTGGTGACTCTAGGAGCTGGTCAGCCTGCGGCTGCCGTCGGCGAACACGTCTCAGGCACCATCGCCAGCGCCTGATACTGTGATCGGTCGCTTCGCGATGATCGACGACGGCCTCGGCTTCCAACTCGTGCCGTGGTCACCGTGCGTTCATCCTCCCAACTCCTCATTGCGACATGGGGATGAGATTTTTGAGAGTAGTTCGCCTCGCGTTTCTTGCGCGAGCCCCGCTCAGCCTTCTCGGCTGGCTCAAACTCGCTGACAAGCGTCGCCTCATTCCAATTCGTCGACTCTGACGTCAACCCCAAGCAGTAACGGGTCGAGGCGATGGTACCGGAGATCGCCCTCCTTATTTTCCGGTTGGCCCGGGTCGACCGACCTTGCACACTTTGTGGGCAGTTGATCCGATTTCTATCCAGACATATCCCCTGCTTCTACTCCCTCACTCAGCGGCTTTGATTTTCCGACGCACATACCCACTCATGGCCGGGCAACTGCATGACCAAGGGTTTGGGAGCATGCTCGAGCCTGCTCACATGTTCCCGACGTCGGACATTTGGAGAGCTTGATGGACAACAGGAAGTTTTTGACAGCTGAGGAAGTGTCGGAACGCTATCGCGGCAGCATCTCTCTTGGAACGCTGCGAAATTGGCGAGCCAAGAGGATTGGACCGGCGTACGTCAAGCTTGGCAAAGCCGTTTTGTACCCAATTGAGGAACTCGAGACGTGGGATCAAAAGAATACGGTGCCGTGCCGTGCGTCAAAGCGATTCAGCATGGACGCGGTGAGCGAGCGTGATTGGTGACGGAGGAGCATCCAATACCGACCCCAGAAGCCGCTCCTCACGTTCTCGGAGATTTAGATTTTTTTCAATACCTTTCAATAAGATAGCGTACGGCGAGAGGAAGTTGCACAATGATCCCGCTCGATACCCCACCGGCACGAGCCGTCACGCGAGGTCCGATTGAGCACCCCACCCAGATTAAAGCAGCACAGACGAAGACGGCCTGGTCGCAATTGACATCGATGTTGGTTGGCCGACCGGGGTTTGAACTCCGGCCAGTATGAGCTTTGGAAGCAGAGCGTGGCCTAGGCTTTTGGCTTTGCCTTTCTAACCTCCTCAATAGCGATGTTTAACGCCGTTTCAAAGGCGTGCCTTAAATCAGCAATCTTGTCTTTCCTTAGCTCAGCGGTCTGTTTTGAAATAGGCGCAAGCTCCCAAATAAGCGCGTTCCCCGTCCCCAGAAGGTGAGCCAGAGCCGCATTCGTGGCCTCCGTCGTTTCCAAAAGATCCCGCGACTTCCCAATGTTCATCTGCAAATGACGCGTGAGCCCTTTTACATTGCCCGCTTCCGCATGGATCGCCTCTCTGCGCAACTTATGCAGGTACTCCACTGCTGCTCCGATTGGCATTTTGTTCCTCCCTTACTGTCGAATCGTCACGGATCATCGTACGCCTCATTCAGAAAGATGGCCGCGCGATATCGTGGACTTGGCGACTTAGGCCGCGGCGTCCCAGCGAGCCGGGGTGAGCGTACGATGACTCAATGGCCCCCTCGCCGCGTGTTTCTTGTCGATGACCATCCGGCCGTGCTGTCCGGTATCCATGTCCGGCACATCGCCACTACAAAGACGTCGTCGGCTCGCGGTATTCTCCAAGCGACGGGTTCGCATTACGCGACCATGCAATCACACCGGCTTGCTTCCCCGCCGCTTCGCTGTTCTCGTTGTCAGATAGGCTTGTGACTATCGGGAAAAGGCGGTTAGATTGGGAATGAACCGGTTGCTCTCCAGCATCTTGACGATAGGCTTTCTGGCACTTGGTATCGTTGCCACCGAGGCAAAGCCGGTTCAACTGACCGCCGATCAAATCGGAGTCGTCGAGCAGACCATAAAATCCCTGCTGAAAGACCAAACGAACGTATCATTCGGTAAACCCGGTGCCATTGCGACTTCAACCGGATCAATCATGGTTTGCGGTCGGTACAATGCAAAGAGCGGCTTTGCCGGGTATTCCGGCGAGACCGCCTACAGGGGCCAGTTCGATAGCGCCGACAGCGAGACAAAATATCTCCCAGCGTTCGACATTATCACAATGCCTGAAAATCAAACTGAAACCGACGACCTTGTAAAATTCTGCACCAATTCCGGCGTCGATCTGCCGCCGATCAGCAAATAGCCTGAAATGCTTCCCACAGCCAGGTGCCGACAGCGCTTGACCGCTTAATCAGTATCGCTGAAAGCCACGACCTTAAGGGCTGTGGCCCACTTAAGTCAGCAGGCCACGTAGCGCGGCATGTAGCCCTTCGCCAACTCGGTACCATCCAAGCAAACCGATGCGGGGTAGGACGGCGCCAATCGCGGCCACGCTGTAGAAAACCTGCCTTCCTCTCCACGACTTCGCGAGGTACGCTCCGCCTGGAGGCGAAGGGCGAGGCTCGATACGGGCGCTACTGTTCCTTCCGCTGGAAGCGGGAGGCGCATGTTCGGAAATACGACCCGCAGAACCTCTTCCGAGTCAATCACAATATCTCACCGGCGATGTAGCGCGACGATCATCCACGCCTCGGATATTCCTATTTAGGGTTTATTGGATTTTGAAGACGCGGTTAACGTGGATGTCGTGCGACAGGCGCAAGTGCCCATGTCGTCCGCACCTTGGTTTTCCAGATCGGGACGAGATGCCAGTGGCTCCTGCTTAGGCTTGAGTAAGGATCCCGTAGACTTCCTCTCCGATCGAAATGGACCGCGAGTGCTTGGTCGACTGCGCACAACACGGCGTAACGCTCAATCTGATCGTCGGACAGAGCGCAATCGGGGACTTTGTCTCGCACAGACTGCACTGCTGAAAAGGTTGAAATGATGCGTCCTGGAGCACAGCAACCGACGTACCCCTGCACAGCGTCTATGACGTCGTCAGAAATAAGAAAGTTAAAATACCGCGAGTTAGGTGTGGTGGAAGCTACGGTCCGGTTTAGCATTTCGCCTTCAGCAAGCCCCAACTCAGGTTAGCAGGTGGACGGATGTATCGGCAAGCGCCGATCGATAGCATGGGGGTCGTTGCTCGCCGAATTCTAACATACTCGCGTAGGGGCCTTCCTACCCCTGGCGAAGTCGTTCGCGCCCCACCCGCATCCCTCACATTTCCACTTCGCTGCGGTTGATACGTCCATGGCATTAGGCACTTTTCGTGCCGGCGGCATGACCCCGCACTTCTTGCACCGAAGCTTGGCGACAGCCTTCGCTCACGAACAATAGTACGACACCTTATGGAACCTTCCCCCGAGACGCGAGTTTTGTGTTGACTGCTAACTCCGCAGTCGGGGACTTCTGATAACATGGCGATCTTGCCGGTCATGGCCCATTGATGGCCGTTATTCTCATCGTCGAAGACGAGGTATTCATCCGGCAAACCGCTGAGTGGACAATTGGCGACCTGGGTCACACCGTCCTCCTGGCTGGCGATCTGGCCGCCGCACTCTTGCACCTGTCGAGGTCTCAACAAATTGACGCGCTCTTTGTCGATATCCGTCTCAGTGCATTGGCCCTCGGCGGATACGACGTGGCGAACCAGGCCATTAAGCTTCAGCCGGGATTGCGGGTGCTATACACGTCCGGCAGCCCCCTCACCGCCGATATGACAGAGATGTTCGTCGGTGGGGGTCAATTCCTCCAGAAGCCCTATTCTCCCGCTCAACTTGAATATTCCGTCCAAGAACTTCTTCACTAACTTGGCTTCGTGGCTTTCAGCATTTGAACGAGTCGCGGCTGAAGATTTTTTTAGAGCTGATCTCGAATTTATCCACGGAGAAGGACATCGAGAACCTACTTGCCCCGTCCCCTGACAACGCAGCACATCATCAGACGGACGAGTCCATCGTTAAAGCGGGCGCCCTGCAGAGCGCGATCTTTAACAGTGCGAACTTTTCCAGCATCGCCACCGACGCCAAAGGCGTGATTCAGATCTTCAACGTCGGCGCCGAGCGGATGCTTGGCTACACGGCCGCCGAAGTAATGAACACGATCACGCCAGCCGACATCTCCGATCCGCAGGAGTTGATTGCGCGCGCTCAAGCCTTGAGCGCGGAGCTTTCGACTTCGATCACGCCAGGCTTCGAGGCCCTGGTGTTCAAGGCCTCGCGCGGAATCGAGGACATCTACGAGCTGACCTATATTCGCAAAGACGGAAGCCGGTTTCCGGCAGTGGTGTCGGTCACAGCGCTGCGCGACGCGCAGGACGGCATCATCGGATACCTCCTGATCGGCACCGACAACACCGCGCGCAAGGAGGCTGAAGAGGCGCTCCTCCAGGCAGGCGCGTTGCAGAGCGCGATCTTCAACAGTGCGAACTTCTCTAGCATCGCCACCGACGCCAAAGGTGTGATTCAGATCTTCAACGTCGGCGCCGAACGGATGCTTGGTTACACGGCGGCCGAGATGATGAACACGATCACGCCGGCCGACATCTCCGATCCGCAGGAGCTGATCCTGCGCGCTCGGACCTTGAGCATCGAACTCGCAACCACGATCGAGCCGGGGTTTGAGGCCCTGGTGTTCAAGGCCTCGCGCGGAATAGAAGACATCTACGAACTGACCCACATCCGCAAGGATGGAACGCGCTTCCCTGCGGTGGTGTCAGTCACGGCGCTACGCGACGCACAGAACGGGATCATCGGATACCTCCTGATCGGCACCGACAATACCGCGCGCAAACTGGTCGAAGAAGAGCAGAAGAAGTCCGACCAGCGTTTGCGCGATCAGCAATTCTACACGCGCTCTCTGATCGAATCGAACATCGACGCCCTGATGACGATCGACCCAGCCGGCATCATTACGGACGTCAACAAACAGACGGAGGCGCTCACTGGCTGCACTCGTGACGAATTGATCGGGGCGCCGTTCAAGGACTGCTTCACGGATCCGGAGCGGGCGGAAGCGGGCATCAAACGCGTGCTCAGTGAAAAGTCGGTGACCGACTACGAGCTTACGGCTCGCGCCCGAGACGGCAAACAGACCGTCGTGTCCTATAACGCCACGACTTTTTACGATCGGGGCCGCACATTGCAGGGCGTCTTCGCCGCAGCGCGCGACGTCACGGAGCGAAAGCGCGTGGAAGTGGAACTACAGCAAGCCAAGGCGGCAGCTGAAAGCGCGAGCCGAACCAAATCAGATTTTCTTGCCAGCATGAGCCATGAGATCCGCACGCCTATGAATGCAATCATGGGCATCGCCGACCTCCTCGCAAAGACTCCGCTTTCACCCGAACAAGACAAGTACGTGCAGATCTTCCGCCGTTCCGGCGACAACTTGCTGAACCTCATCAACGACATCCTGGACCTCTCGAAGGTCGAAGCCTCTCAGCTCGATCTGGAACGAACAGGCTTTTCGTTGAGCGACCACCTGGAAAAGGTGATCGAGATGGTGGCGCCTCGTGCCCATGAGAAAGGACTGGTGCTGGTGTGCGAAATTGAAACCAGTGTCAGCAATGACCTGGTCGGCGATCCGACGCGGCTGCGGCAAGTGCTCCTCAACCTGCTTGGCAATGCGATCAAGTTCACCCAAGCGGGGCGGGTATTTTTAAATGTTGAGCCGGGTGGGGATCGCTTGGTTCCAACCGCCTTACGGTTCACCGTTTCGGATACCGGTATAGGCATTGCAGCAGAGAAATTGGGGCAGGTGTTTGAACGGTTCACGCAGGCCGACTCATCGACCACCCGCAGGTTCGGTGGATCGGGGCTGGGTCTCACGATTTCGAAGCGCCTCGTGGAGTTGATGGGTGGACGCATCTGGGTGGAAAGCGAAGTTGGGAAAGGAAGCGTGTTTGGCTTTGCTCTCCCATTCGAGGTCTGGGCCGAGGCCAACCGGCCGGCGGCCACGCCCGCCGGCATGGGGCCAGAGGTACCGCTGCCCGCGCTGCGGATCCTTCTCGCCGAGGACTCACCCGACAATTGCACGATTGCCCTCGCCTATCTCGAGGATACTCCCTACCGGATCGACGTAGCCGAGACGGGAGTAGTGGCCTGCCAGATGTTCACCGCGGGCCACTACGATCTTGTCTTGATGGACCGACAGATGCCGCTCGTGGACGGTTTGACCGCAACGCGAACCATTCGAGCCTGGGAAAAGGAGAATGATCGGGCGCCAACACCGATCATCGCCCTGACGGCCTCCGCTCTGAAAGGGGATCGGGAGACATGTCTCGCGGCGGGGTGCACGGCCTATCTAAGCAAACCCATCAAACAGCACACGCTGCTGCAAGCGATAAAGGACTATTCCGTGGTGGCAGTGCCGTCGGAACGAAAGGATGGCGAGCCGCTGCGCACGACCTCAAGGGCGGACCGAAGATTGATGGAAAGCACACCCGCCTATCTCAGGAATTGTCGGGAGGGCGTCATTGCGATGGTTGACGCTCTGGATAGGTTTGACTTCGAGGCGGTCTTGATCCTGGGGCACAATATGAGGGGATCCGGTGGCGCGTTCGGATTCCAAGCCATTACAGACATTGGTGCAGGCCTTGAACAAGCCGCAGAAATCGCCGACGCCGAAGCGTCGCGAAAATGGGTAAGCGAATTGTCCAGCTATCTCGATCGTGTCGAGATCATTTGATCGGCCAGCTGGAAAGATCCGTGAAGTCTGCGATTGGCGCCGAGTTGGTATGACTCATGGGGTCGAGGACAAATCGATCCTCATTGTCTTCAGATCAAAACGCGCACTGCCGCTGGTAAAGGCGGCTCGCCAGAGTTAGCAGAGAGGCCGTTCCGACGGGCGCTGGCTATATAGATGAGCGTTCGGAATCCGTGGTTGATCGGGACGTCAGAGTGCTGAGCAAACGCGATCATGCCCAAGCGTGGAAGATCACAAGTGGTCACTCGATACATGCCCCAGTTAACGGCACCACCTTTCCGGAAGAAAGTTCCAAGCGATTGATAAATAACATGAATATGGCCTCAGTGGTTTGATCCACAATCACCCGTCAGGCGACCCGACGCCGTCGCGCGCCGACATCGAGATGACGAAGGAGATCATCGAGACCGGCAAGCGCCTAGGCATTTCCGTGCACGATCACATCATCATCGGGCGGAAGGGACACGCCAGCATGAAGGGCCTGCTGCTGATCTAGGGCCGGCCCTTCTCGGAAGGGTCGCGGCGGCAAAAGCCGGCATTTTTCCCGTCAAGATAGTCGGCTCTGGAATTTCGACCGCAAAAAGAGCATGATGAACTTGGCATTCGACGGGACAGCTTCGCGCGCCCCTTTGGAATGCCGGGAGGAACGGGACATGGCCGTAGCGCTTGTACTCGTTTTGATCGTCGTGGGCTCAGTGTTGTTTCATCTCCTGAGCCCATGGTGGTGGACGCCGATTGCCTCGAACTGGGCCTATATCGACAACACCATCATCATCACCTTCTGGATCACCGGCTTCGTCTTCGCCGCCGTCGTCCTGTTCATGGCCTATTGCGTCTTCCGCTTCCGTCACCGGGAAGGAAACCGGGCGGCCTACGAACCGGAGAACAAGCGGCTCGAATCGTGGCTGACGATCGTCACCGCGGTCGGGGTCACGGCGTTGCTGGTTCCCGGCCTGTTCGTCTGGAGCCGGTTTGTCCACGTCCCGAGCGACGCAACCGATGTCGAAGTCGTCGGCCAGCAGTGGCAGTGGAGTTTCCGTCTGCCCGGCAAGGACGGCAAGCTTGGCACGTCCGACACCCGCGACGTCACCGCTGACAACCCGCTGGGCGTGATTGCCAGCGATCCCAACGGTCAGGACGATGTCGTGGTCGAAGCGGCTGATCTGCATCTGCCGGTCGGCAAACCGGTCAAGATGCTGCTTCGCTCGATCGATGTGCTGCATGATTTCTATGTGCCGGAATTCCGCGCCAAGATGGACATGATCCCGGGCTCGGTCACCTATTTCTGGTTCACCCCGACCAAGACCGGAACCTTTCAGGTCCTGTGCGCCGAACTTTGCGGCCAAGGGCATCCTTTGATGCATGGTGTGGTCATGGTCGACACGCAGCAAGACTACGTGGCCTGGCTTGGCCAGCAGCAGACTTTCGCCCAGTTGTCGGCACCCCAGCAAACAGGCTCGGCAGACCAGGCGCCGGGCAAGACGACGGCGTCAGGTTTGAAAATTGCAGCAAGGCTCGAAACGGTCGGGTCTCGCTGAAAAGGACACGGAGGTGTTCCTATGGTCGACATCACGCCTGCAGATGGCATCCCGCCGGCCGAAGTCGCGGAAGTGGAACTCTACCATCCGCACAGTTGGTGGACGAAATACGTCTTCTCGCAGGACGCCAAGGTCATCGCCATCCAGTATTCGGCGACTGCAACGGGAATCGGCCTGGTCGCCCTGGTGCTATCCTGGCTGATGCGGTTGCAACTTGGCTTCCCCGGTACGTTCGACTTCATCACCCCGGAAGCCTACTACCAGTTCATCACCATGCACGGCATGATCATGGTGATCTACCTGCTCACCGCGCTCTTCCTGGGCGGCTTCGGCAACTATCTGATTCCATTGATGGTCGGCGCGCGCGACATGGTCTTTCCCTATGTCAACATGCTGAGCTACTGGATCTACCTGCTCGCCGTGCTGGTTCTGGTGTCGAGCTTCTTTGCGCCCGGCGGACCAACGGGGGCTGGCTGGACGCTCTACCCGCCGCAAGCCATCATGAGCGGCACACCAGGCGGCCAGGACTGGGGCATCATCCTGATGCTCTCCTCGCTGATCCTGTTCATCATCGGTTTCACGATGGGCGGCCTGAACTATGTGGTGACGGTGCTGCAGGGCCGCACGCGTGGCATGACAATGATGCGCCTGCCGTTGACCGTCTGGGGCATCTTCACCGCGACCGTCATGGCGCTGCTCGCCTTTCCGGCGCTGTTCGTCGCCAGCGTGATGATGCTGCTTGACCGCGTCCTCGGCACCAGCTTCTTCATGCCGGCGATCTCCGAGATGGGCGAGCAACTGCCGCACAATGGCGGCAGCCCGATCCTGTTCCAGCACCTGTTCTGGTTCTTCGGCCATCCCGAGGTCTACATCGTGGCGCTGCCGGCTTTCGGCATCGTATCCGACCTGATCAGCACCCATGCACGCAAAAACATCTTCGGCTACCGGATGATGGTCTGGGCCATTGTCGGCATTGGCGCGCTGAGCTTCGTGGTCTGGGCGCACCACATGTATGTGAGCGGCATGCACCCCTATTTTGGCTTCTTCTTCGCCACCACGACGCTGATCATCGCCATTCCGACCGCCATCAAGGTCTACAACTGGGTGCTGACCCTATGGCGCGGCGACATCCATCTCACCATACCTATGCTCTTTGCCCTGGCCTTCATCGTCACCTTTGTCAATGGCGGGCTGACCGGCCTGTTCCTCGGCAATGTCGTCGTCGATGTTCCGCTGTCCGACACGATGTTCGTCGTCGCCCATTTCCATATGGTCATGGGCGTCGCCCCTATCCTCGTGGTTTTTGGCGCGATCTACCACTGGTACCCGAAGGCTACTGGCCGGATGCTCAACGAGACGTTGGGGCGGTTCCATTTCTGGGTCACCTTCCTCGGCGCCTACCTGATCTTCTTCCCCATGCACTACCTCGGCCTGATGGGTGTGCCGCGGCGCTATGCTGAACTGACCGACATGACGATCATGACGGAGTCGGCCCACCATCTGAATTCGTTCATCAGTATCATGGCCTTCATCGTCGGCTTTGCCCAAATGGTGTTTCTGTTCAATCTGATCTGGAGCATCCGCCATGGCCGCGAGGCCGGCGGCAATCCGTGGCGGGCCACGACCCTCGAATGGCAGACGCCGCAAACACCGCCGGCCCACGGCAATTTCGGCAAGGACCTGCCGATCGTCTATCGCTGGGCCTATGACTACAGCGTACCGGGTGCCAAGGAGGACTTCATCCCGCAGAACATGCCGGGCTCCTTCGGCCCCTCAAGGGAGCCGGCATGAGCGTCATCCTGGTCTTCCTGCTCGTCATCGCCGGCTTTGCCGGATGGTGGCTTTCACACCAGAGGCTGATGACCAAACCATGGCTCGAACAAGGCCTGGCCAGCGATTTTGTCGGCTTCGACCGGTCGGCGCTGCCCACCGCCAAGATCGGCCTCGGTGTCTTCCTCGCCGTCGTCGGCTGCCTGTTCGCGCTCTTCACCAGCGCTTATTTCATGCGGATGGCGGTGTCGGACTGGCAGCCGCTGCCGCTGCCGGGGCTGCTCTGGCTGAACACTGGCGTGCTGGTCTTGAGCAGCGTCGCGCTGCAATGCGCCGTCGTCGCCGCGCGCAAGCGGCAGATCGACATGGTCAGGCTCGGCCTTGCCACGGCCGGGCTAACGGCGCTCGCCTTCCTGATCGGACAGCTCATCGCATGGCGGCAGCTGACCGAAGATGGCTATCTGCTGAGCTCCAACCCAGCCAACAGCTTTTTCTACCTGATCACTGGCATGCATGGCCTGCACATACTGGGCGGGCTAGTAGGCCTCGGCAGAACGACCGCCGGCGCCTGGAATGGAGCGCGGCCGGAGCGGCTTCGTCTCAGCGTCGAACTGTGCGCCATGTACTGGCATTTCCTGCTCTTCGTCTGGCTCGCGATCTTCGCGCTGCTGGCCGGTTGGGCCGCGACGTTCATCGACATTTGCCGACAATTGCTGACCTAAAGGGGATCAAGCGGATGGCAGAGACACTGACGCATATCGGCCAGACGGAGCCACGGCCCACAGGCTGGGAAGGCATTGCAGCCGACTGGTCCTCGGATCAGCGCGCGTTCAAGAACGTGTCCTGGGGCAAGGCCATGATGTGGATCTTCCTGCTCAGCGACACCTTCATCTTCGGCTGCTTCCTGCTCTCCTACATGACCGCGCGCATTTCGACCCGCGTGCCGTGGCCCAATCCGAGCGAGGTCTTTGCGCTTCGTATCGGCGGCTCGGATATCCCACTGATCCTTATTGCCATCATGACCTTCGTGCTGATCTCAAGCAGCGGAACGATGGCCATGGCGGTCAATTTCGGCTACCGCCGCGATCGCCGCAAGACGGCAATCCTCATGCTTCTGACCGCGGCACTCGGCGCGACCTTTGTCGGCATGCAGGCCTTCGAATGGACCAAGCTGATCACTGAAGGGGTGCGCCCCTGGGGCAATCCCTGGGGCGCCGCACAATTCGGTTCGTCTTTCTTCATGATCACCGGTTTCCACGGCACCCATGTGACGATCGGGGTGATCTTCCTGATCATCGTGGCGCGAAAGGTCTGGCGCGGAGATTTCGACACCGGGCGGCGCGGCTTCTTCACCAGCCGCACGGGCCGTTACGAGAATGTCGAGATCATGGGGCTGTACTGGCACTTCGTCGATCTGGTCTGGGTGTTCATCTTCGCATTCTTCTATCTTTGGTGAGAGGCAAACATGGCTGAAGCAACCGCAAACGGCCTCGGACAACACGCACTTCATGCTGGTCATGCACATGAAGCGCCGGCGGCCGCCGCCCATGCCGACGTGCATCAGGAACATCCGATCAAGCTCTATCTGGTGGTCTGGGCATGGCTGTTCATCCTTAGCACATGCTCCTACCTGGTCGACTATTTCGGCCTTCACGGCTATCTCAGATGGTCGCTGATCCTGATCTTCATGATCCTCAAGGCAGGGCTGATCGTCGCCGTCTTCATGCACATGGCCTGGGAACGGCTGGCGCTGGCCTATGCGATCATCCTGCCGCCGATACTGGTTCTGGTGTTCGTGACAATGATGATCTTCGAAGCCGACTACACCCTTTTCACCCGGCTGGCGTTTTTCGGATCCGGGCCCTGACGGCCCATACGTCACGAACTCCGGCAAGGGAGGCCAAGATGACGATCGCAAACAGATTGAAGGACTTCATCGACGGCAAGGGAATTTCCTACGACACCGTCGCTCATCATCGCACTTCAACAAGCCGGCAGTCGGCGATAGCCGCGCACGTGCCCGGCAGCATCATGGCGAAGTCCGTGGTCGTTCACCACGAGCTTGGCTATACGCTAGCCGTGGTTCCAAGCACCCAGAGGATCGAACTCGGCAGGTTGCAAGACGTCATGAACAAGCGTCTCGGACTTGCCTCCGAAGACGAGGTGATTTCGCTCTTCGGTGATTGCGACACCGGCGCCATCCCGCCGATCGGCGCAGCCTACGATGTGCCGGTGATTGTCGATGAAAGCCTCGGCGATGCAGCCGACGTCTACTTCGAAGGCGGCGACCACAGAACGCTGGTGCATGTCAGCGGCAAGGACTTTCGCAGCCTGACCATGGGCGCATACCAAGCCCGCTTCAGTCACCCGGCATACTGACGGCTTCGATCAAACTTGCACCGGCGCCCTCGCCGGTGCGGTGAGGCAGAAAGTCCTCAACTCGCCGGTCTGGCGGGCGACTCCACGACCTTGCGGTAAACATGCCAGGTGGCGTGACCGAGGATCGGCAATACGATGGCCAGCCCGGCGAACACCGGCAGCGAGCCGATGATCAGGGCGACGGCGACAATCAGTCCCCAGACAGCCATGGTGATCGGGTTCGCCAGCACCGCACGCACCGAGGTGTGGATGGCTTCGTACGCACCGACGTCGCGGTCGAGCAACAATGGGAAGGCGACGACCGTTGTGCACAACACCACCACAGCGAAGACGAAGCCGATGGCGTGCCCCAGGATAATCAGCGTCCAGCCGCGTCCGGTGGCAAATATTTCATTGATGAAGCCGGATATCGATTCCGGCGGCGCCGGGCCGAACAGATATTGGTAGAACATCTGCGCCGTCAAAAGCCAGGTGATGAAGATTGCAAACAGCATGATCCCGACCGCCGCGATGGCCGGCAGCGCCGGAGATTTCCTGACGTCGAAAGCGTGCCTCCAGGAGGTGTCGAGTCCGGCTTCCCGTCTGCGGCTGATCTCATAGAGGCCTATCGCCGCGAATGGGCCAATCAGCGCAAAACCGGAAACCAGCGGAAACAACAACGGCAACGCATTGGCGCCAGAAGTCCAGGCGGCGAGCACGACGCCCACGAGCGGATAGATCAGGCAGAGAAAAACGATGTGCGACGGTTTGACCATGAAATCGTCGACGCCCCGCTTGAGCGCGTCGAAAAGGTCGGAAACACCGATTTTTCGAATTTTGGTATGTTCCAGCGTCTCGCTGGCGCCTGCTATCACATGAAAGCTTGCCATGACCGTTCCTCCAGACCTGGTCCGGCAAGGTCGCGGTTTCGCGGTGCTTCCGTTCAGCGTGATGGCCACGCAAAACCGCGACCTGCACCGCAATCAACATACTCTCTTGCCAGAGACTTGTCGCCCTTTGTCAGAAGAGCTCCGGCGGGCCTGGCTAGCTCTGGTGGTCTTTTTTCGATATTCTCGCACAGCGCCGCGCCCTCTTTGGGCGCGTAAAGGACGCTGCACCGCGTTGATTGGCGCATGATCCTGTCCGAAACAGGATCACACGCCAAGTCAAAGGTGAAGATCATGGACGGAAGGACGCTTCTCATCCTCGGCCTTGGCATCGTCGCCCTGCTGATCCTGGGATTCTGTGCAGTACCATCGTGATGTTCGAGCCAATCCTGATCTGCAACGCCTTCAATGCAGAAATTACAGACCGGCCATCTCGACCCCGGCGGGTATTCCGACAACTGCGGTCATGCCGTCAACCTCAGGCTGACATAAACGCTCGCTTTGCGATGGTATCGGCAAGCAGTATGGCAAAGATCGCGAAAAGATAGAAAATCGAGAAGGCAAACAGCGCCTTTGCAGGCTTCGTCTCCTTGTCCGGAGCGACCAGAACCTTCCAGGCCTGCCAGATGAAACCCGCGCCCAATGCAGCCGAAACAACTCCATAGAACCCGCTCGCGAATCCGAACGCCCAAGGCAGCACGCCGACTGGCGCCAGGAGCAGTGAATAGGCGAATATCTGTTTTCTGGTCGAGGCCTGGCCGGCCACGTTCGGCATCATCGGGATGCCGGCAGCGGCGTAGTCGCCGACCTTGAACAGCGCGAGCGCCCAGAAATGGGGTGGCGTCCACAGAAAGATGATCAGGAACAGGATGAGGCTTTCAATGCCGATGGCGCCGGTTGCAGCCGCCCAGCCGATGACCGGAGGAAGGGCGCCCGCCGCGCCGCCAATAACGATGTTCTGCGGCGTCGAGCGCTTCAGCCACATCGTATAGATGACGACGTAGAAGAAGATGGTGAAGGCCAGCAGCGATGCGGCAAGCCAGCCCACCAGCACGCCGAGCATCATGACCGAAAGTGCGGAAAGCACCAGGCCGAAGCCGAGAGCTTCACCCGGCGTGACGCGGCCCGACGGAACCGGCCGCTTTGATGTGCGCGACATCAGCGCGTCGATGTCCGCGTCGTACCACATGTTCAGAGCTCCAGCCGCTCCTGCTCCGATCGCAATCGCACCGATTGCAATCACGGCGATGACCGGATTCATCGCGCCAGGCGCCGCCATCAGGCCAACGAAAGCGGTGAATACGGCAAGCGCCATGACCCGCGGCTTCAAAAGCGCGAAGAAATCACCCGCCGTCGCTTCCGAGAGGCGGATGCCGGTATCCTTGAGGCGGTTTTCCCTAGTCGACATCTCAGACCGATGGAAGCAGGCAACCTAGGCCATGATCCCGAACTGAAGGCTCGAGCGAAAACTGAAACCAGGTCTTTGCTTACGCCGCCCTTCGGTTCGAATAAGATCACAGAAAAACAAGATGTTAGACGGATGGCGTAGGAGCCAGCTCATTTGGAGAACGTTTTCAGATAGGCAATGACGTTGGCCACGTCTGCATCGTTCTTGAGGCCGGGAAACGTCATCTTGGTCCCTTTGACCATGGCCTTGGGATCGTGAAGATAGGTCGTCAGTGTTGGTTCGTCCCATTTGACGCCGGATTTGCCGGCCGCAATCATGGCATCGGAATATTTGAAATCCGGATGCGTACCGGCCGTGCGTCCGATGACGCCGTGCAGCGACGGACCGATCTTGTTCTTGTCCTCGTCTGCGATGTGGCAGACCTTGCATTTGGTGAAGACCTTCTCGCCAGCCGCAGAATCCTGGGCTTGCGATGGATTGGCCACGAAGGTTGCAACAGACACGACGGCGAAAAACGCGACTAAGCGCATGACTTTTCCTCCCTGATCGTCAAATGTGCCTGAGATGATCCGAGCTGCCGCTACCACCAGCAATACGCGCCTTGCACGGCAGAACAGATTATCCGCTTCTACCCCCAAATGGAGTTGCGGCACCTATATACCACCGAATCTGGCCGGTAGGTAGAAGAGGTCGACCGTACAAAGGTTTAGGTGGTCTGCAGCGGCTCAAGGAACATCCGTGTTGCAGCTGCCGGCAACCTGGTTGACCGCTTCGCCGAACCCGGCGAGGTCGAAATCGGCCTCGCCGCGTCCCGACAGCAGCCCGAACCGCCACGAAAGCTGGAGTCGGTTCGCGGCAACAAGGCGCTTGATGCCGTCGACGCCGTCGCGCACCAGCATCCTGCCGCGCGGCCCGACCGACCAGCTTTCATCGAACTTGCTGCCCTGGTCGACCGTGACCGACATGGTGATCTTGCGGCTGGCCGAAACGGTGTCGTTCAGTTGCAGCCATTCGGTCCAATGCGGCTCACCGTTTGCCCGGCAGGCAATCGTCAGGATCGGGCTGTAGCTCAAGGCGCCGCCGCCGGTGATCAGCTTGTTTGTGGCATAGAGCGACGCCGTGACGAGGCCATCCTCGCCCGTGTCGAACCGCCAGTTGTCAAGCACCGTTTCGGCCCGGGCAATGCCGCAGACCGAGACAAGCACTAACGCGATTGCCGCAGCGTGTCCCATTTCGACGAACAGCCTCAACACGCCCTCCAACAGCCAACCGGCTTTCAATAGGAGCGCAGATAATGATCAAAGCTTGGTCGCCACAGGCCATCGCTCGCGAAGCGTGCCGGCTGTTGCAGTTTGGCAACGAAAAAGGCCGCCTCGGAGGGCGGCCTTTCCTGTTTCAGCTGAACGCTTGTGCTATTCGGCGTCCTTGGCGGCCTTCTTCTTCGGCGCGGCCTTCTTCTTGGGCTCTTCCGCGTCGTCGCCAGACTTGGCGTCGCTCGCCTTGTCGTCGGCCTTCTTGGCGGCGGCTTTCTTCGCCGGCTTCGCCTTGACGGCGGTCTCGTCCTCGTCGTCGTCGGCCATCAGCTCTTCCTTGCTGACCTTGACGTCGGTGACCGAAATCTGGCCGAGCAGATGGTCGACCACCTTCTCCTCGAACATCGGCGCCCGCAGCGTGTTCAACGCTTCCGGGTTGTTGCGGTAGAACTCGAAGACTTCCTGCTGCTGGTTACCCGGGTAGCGGCGCACCTGCTCGAACAAGCCGCGCTGCAACTCCTCGTCCGATACGGTGACACCGGCCTTCTCGCCGATTTCAGCCAGCACCAGACCGAGGCGCACGCGGCGCTCGGCAAGCCGCAGATACTCGGCACGCGCCTCTTCTTCCGTCGTCTCTTCGTCGGCGAAGGTGCGTCCGGCTGCTTCCAGGTCACGATTGACCTGCGCCCAGATGTTGTTGAACTCGGCGTCGACGAGCTTCGATGGCGCCTCGAACGAGTAGGCCGCGTCAAGCTGGTCGAGCAGCTGACGCTTGACCTTCTGCCGCGTCATGGCGCCGAACTGGTTCTCGATCTGGCCGCGCACGACGTCGCGCAGGCGCTCCAGCGACTCCAGGCCGAGGTTCTTGGCGGTCTCGTCGTTGATTTCCAACGCGCCGGGCTGGGACACTTCCTTGACGGTGACGTCGAAGGTCGCTTCCTTGCCGGCCAGATGCGCTGCCTGGTAGTTTTCCGGGAAGGTCACGGTGACCTGCTTTTCGTCACCGGCCTTGGCGCCGACAAGCTGATCCTCGAAGCCGGGGATGAACTCCTTCGAGCCCAGCACCAGCGGCTGATCGGTGCCGGCACCGCCATTGAAGGCCTCGCCGTCGATCTTGCCGACATAGTCGATAGAGACGCGGTCGCCATTGGCGGCCTTGCCGGTCTTCGGCTCGTAGCTGCGCGCCGATTCGGCGACGCGCTGGACCTGCTCGTCGATCTCCGTATCCGGCACGTCGAACACCTGGCGCGTCACCTTAATGTCGGAAAAGTCCTTGATCTCGATCGCCGGGATGATCTCGTAGTTGAGGCGGAATTCGAAGTCGGCGCCGCCGGCCAAGATCTTCTCGGCTTCCTTCTCGTCCTCGGTCATGATGACTTCGGGCTGCATGGCAGCCTTTTCGCCACGCCCGGTGATGATCGAACGGGTCGAATCGTTGAGGATTTCGTTGACCACTTCGGCCATGAACGACTTGCCGTAGACCTTGCGCAGGTGCTGCACCGGCACCTTGCCGGGACGGAAGCCGTTGATGCGGACCTTGTTCCTGGCATCCGAGAGCCGCGCCATCAGCTTGGCTTCCATGTCACCAGCCGGCACGGTGATCTTGATCTCGCGCTTGAGACCGGAGTTGAGCGTTTCGGTGACCTGCATCGTAAAACCTTTGTTTTCACCAATGAGACTGCCACGGCCTCTGCCGTTTACAGCCTGCCGGTATATTCTTGCCGGGAATGGCTTTTGGTACGGAACCTGGCGATTTGACCGAAAATACGGCTCAAACTCTCCCAAACTGCGTTCCAAAATGTGAATAAGTTCTTGTTTTTCCTACTTCTTATCACATCCTGTAGAAGCGGATCGTCGCGTCCCGTCACATTTGACACGCCTTTTGTCACAGGCGGGGCTAATTTTCAACAGTCTTCGCATTTCGGCGAACAACCATCATCTTAGCCCTGACCCAACCTTGTTCCCGACATCGACGGAATGATGGCTACATGGGATTGCTGGTCCATGCGGGTATGGCGGAACTGGTAGACGCACCAGATTTAGGTTGCCCCCAGCCAGCTCGCTACGGAGCTGCCACGGTGGCTCGGACACCTCGTGGAGGGTGGACGCACAATATCAGGCATCACCTATGGAATCGAATGTGCTACGGTTCCGCAATGTCTTGGCAACACGTTCGCATATCCCACTTCGGTGGCCCCGAGGTCCTGGAACTGGTGAGCGAGCCAACAATCCCAAATCCGGGTGCTGGCGAGGTACGCATCAAGGTTCTGGCAGCCGGAACCGGTTTCACGGATAGCTTCATTCGGCGTGGCCGTTACCCCGACTTCAAAGGACCGCTGCCGTTTACTCCCGGCTACGACCTCGTAGGTGTTGTGGAGAAGGCTGGTCCCGACGTTGTCTTGCCGCGTGAGGGGCAAATCGTTGCCGATCTCTGCGTAGTCGGTGGTTACGCGCAATATGCGATTCGTCCCGCGCGTTTTCTTGTGCCGGTTCCAGCCGGCGTCGATGCGGCAGAGGCCGTTTGCATACCGCTCGCCTACCTTACAGCCTTTCAGATGCTCACGCGCTATCGGCGCTTATCACCCGGCGATACGATTCTCGTTATCGGCGCATCAGGCTCGGTCGGTACGGCGCTACTCGATCTCTCGCGTCATCTTGGCCTCAAGGCAATCGGCACGTGTTCGGCGGCGAACCTCGCCGCGGTTGAGCGATTTGGCGGTAAAGCAGTCGACTATCGGGCTGGCGACTTCGTTGATGTGGTCCGCAAACTCACGACTGGGCGGATTGGCGGCGCCGGTGTCGATGCGGCATTCGATGCCATCGGAGGGGCGCATTTCAACCGGTCATTCGCCTGTCTCGCGCCGGGGGGCACCCTCATCGGCTACGGCTCCCAGACAATGGCGATCGGGCGCGAAAACTTGATCGCGGCGGGGCTAGGTTTGGCACGCCTGAAGCTATGGGGCGCATTGAGCTTCCTGTTCCGTGGCCGTACGGCGCTTTGGTACAGCATCACAGACCGCCGCTTGTCGCATCCTGAAGAGTTTAGGACTGACATGGCTGCCTTGTTCGAGTTGCTCCGCAACGGCGCCATTCATCCGATGGTTGTCGGTCGCGAACCACTAGCCGCGGCGAAAGATATCCACACACGTATCGACGCTGGCGGGTTCGGCGGCAAAATCGTCATGCTGCCCTGGCTGGCGACGCAGGTGGCTACCGACAAGTAACCGCTTCGCACTGCCAAAAGCCCCGCGCCAGCGCCTGTTGCTCCACCCGCCCATCAGGGCAAAGCCAATGCCTGAAACGAACTCAAAGATGGATAGAAACTGGGGGGCGACGTCAGCGCCCCAGTTCGAACAAACTTTGGGCCATGGGTCGAGCAAGACACGCTGACCAGCCCCACACCCTGTGTCCGTTGGCTTTAGTCGCTTGAACTTGTGTCATGGCTTGTGACATAGACGTGGCACAGGTCACCAGATCGGCGGGTATGGCGGAATTGGTAGACGCACCAGATTTAGGTTCTGGCGTGAAAACGTGGGGGTTCGAGTCCCTCTACCCGCACCACCCTTCGCTCTTCGAGCTTCGGGTGGCAGGCCACCTGAAGCTCTTTGCGCGAAGGAGTGTCCTCCGAAGCCTTGGCGAAAGAGGACCGGTCCAGGTTCGAACCCCATCCGCTCGCGCGCACCACGGCCGCCGGCCGCGACCGTCCCGGCATCGGCGTCTACGCCTCGAACACCCTCCTCGTGAACCACGCGGCCAGCTGTGCCAGCTCCGGCCCCAGCACGCGATCGTCGCCGACTGGCGGCACAATATTTCTGATCTCATCGACGAAGGCCTGAAGCGCCGGCGGTGGCGCGCGTTCGGTGACGTGCAGCGCCTGGGAAGCGATCATCGCCAGCATCGCCATGGCGGCATCGACGCAGCGGCCGGCGGTCGCTTCCTTGGTCCATGCGAAGAACGCCGTCGTGGCGACATCGTCCTGTCCGGCGCCGGCCGACTCCGTTCCGGGAATGAAGGTGCGCTGCGCCCCCAGCTTGGCTTGCTCGAGATAGCCGGTGATCGCCATCGGCACATAGCCGACATTGCCGTGGCCGTCGCTGTCGGCTGAGTGCCGTCCGGCCATCAAGAGATCCGGCAGCAGCGACACCTTGCCGTTCAGGAGTTTTGAGGCGTGGCGATCGCAGAGCAGGCAGATGTCGGCCCATATCGCCGCCAGATCGTCCAGCGCCGGCGTCGCCATGGCATTGTGATAGCCGCCCGTGCTGATACAGCGCCCGAACGGATGCCCATCATCGGGCGGGATATAGACCGGATTGTCCGATATCGAGGCCAGCGACACGGTGGCCGCTTGCTCCGCCGTCGACAACGCTCGATGCGCCTGGCCGAGGACACGCGGCACGATGCGGTAGCTGACCGGCGCCTGGTAGTTGCGTCGCCCATCGCCGGCGCCGACCAGAAATTCCCGCAACCCCTGCAGGGCCGCAGCTTCATGCTCATCGCCCCACAGCGCGTCGAGCGCCGCGTCATAATGTTCGAGCGGCGCGCGAAACGCCTCGATCGACAGCGCGAACACTTTTTGCGCCATGCGGATGCGGCGACGCGCCGCCAGCGCGGCATCAGCCACCAGAGCGGCAGCGCAGGGCGAGCCGTTGATCAGCGAGCCGCGTTCCTTTACCTCGAGGTCGAAGCGCGTCGTAAGCTCGGCAAACAGCGGATAGAGCGCAAGGATCTCGCCGGCGCCGCCCTGGCCCGAAGCCGGTACCGTTGGCATCGGCCGACCATCGAGCATTGCGGCAACGGCAAGCGCGATGCGCGGCGTGGTGGCGGCGTTGCCCTCGACGAAGTTCGTCAGGCGGGCAAGCACGATTGCCCGGACCACACGATCCGACAAGGGATCGCCGAAGGAAGTGGCGGCGGCGAACGCCTTGATGCGCGCATGGCGGTCTCGCTCGTCAGGTTCGAGCTTGCGGCTCGCCAACTCCCCCATGGCGGTGGTGACGCCATAGATGACCGGCGGCGGATCGGTTTCAATGAGCTTGAGGAATGAGGCGCGGCATTCGGCAATGCGCTGCAGGGCCTTCTCGCCGATCGCCACCGTGTCCTTCTCCCAGGCGACGCGGAAAACAGTGTCGAGGTTAATGTCCTCACGCGTCGACAAGGTAACTGGCATGCTTCACACCACGGCAAACAAGGACATTAATAAAGCGGTTCCTCGAACAGCGTCTTGTCGCCGTCCACCAGCGCCTTGATCTGCGCGGTGCCGTCGCCGGCGAGCGCAAGGCGGATGCCGAACGGGCGCACCCGCATGTCGTTCTGGATCGCCATCCCCTCGCCTTCCGGCAGATAGAAGCGCTCGATGCCGTAGTCCGGCGCGATGGTCGCCCCTTCGCTGCGAAGATCCCAGCCCTCTGCGACGTGGCCTGATATATCGGCTTCGTCGGCAGCGGCCGGCATCGGCGCCTTGCCGAACCAGGCGGTCGTCGGCTGCCAATAGCCGTCGGCGCCCTTCTTGAGGCGGACGACAATCGAGGTGTCGTCGCTGGAAAGTTTGTCGGGCGGAATGTTGGCGATCATTTTCGCCGGTATGCGCGAAATCTCGTAGCCCAGGATAATATAGTCGCCGCGCAGGAGGTCGCGCGGATCGACGGGCTCGATCTTCAGCAGCACTTCCTTGCCGTTGCGCAGGATCGCCGCGCGGCCGGCGATGATCCAGCTCAGGAAGCCGATCTGGACAAGTGCCAGCACCAGCGCCGAGACAACAAGTCTTTTTCCGGTCATCATGCCGTGGCTCCCATGGCAACTGGGCCCTTCATGCGTTTTTCCACGCGGATGATGACCAGTGCAAGGATCCCGAGCAGCACCGCGGCGGCAAGGAAGAAGCCGGCCGTATCGAGCATCGATTGCAACGTCACCACATAGATGATGGCGAGTTCGAAGGCGAAGCCGGCATAGGCAAGCCAGCGCAAACCACGGCTCTCCCGTCCTGCCAGCACGATTGCCGCGACGATGCCGGCCAGCGCGACGACCGAAGCGATGGCGAAACCGCTGTTGTAGGTGCTCTCGCCAGCCAGTTCGAACTGGATCATGGCCAGGCCGGTGAGGAAGCCGAGCAGCGCGTGCAAGGGCAAGCGACCGCCGAGCTGCACGATCCTGTCAACCGTATCTGGCGCGAAGACCGAGGCCGCGAACAGCAGCGCCGACGCAACGACCAGCGGGATCGCCACCTGCAGCGTGTCGTGGTTGGTGACCAGCAGCACAAGATAGAACAGCACCGACAGGATGATCAGGTGCCGCGCCGGCTGGCTGCGGGTCCAGAACGAGACGGCAAACAGCACGATCGCCATGACGACGAAGGCATGCGGAAATTCGCTACGGCTGTAATAATCGAAGCCCTTCAGGAACAGCCAGGCATCGGCAATGCCGACCGAAGCCACGGTCAGTGGGTTCGAACGCAGCGCCACAGCCGCGAGTGCCGTGCCGGCACCCCAGGTGACCAGAGCCGACGCCTCGTCGCCGGACAGATGATACATCTGGCCGATCAGCGCGATCGACCCGCCGAAAGCCGCCGCCGCCACGATCCACAACGCCTCGCCGATCGCCGCATGGTCGCGCGTCTTCAACAGCGCGCCGCCGACATAGCCGCCAAGGATGACCGCAAAGAGCGCCAGGACGCGCGCCAGCCGCGGGATCGCGTCCCAGTTGGCGGCGACGAAAATCAGGATGGCGGCGCCGAACAGCAAGGCAGCCATCATCGCCAGGATCGAGCCGAAGCTGAGCGACTTGCGCTCGTTGGCCTCGACATCGCGCGCCAGGGAATCGGCAATGGTGGCGTCGATCAGGCCAGCCTGCTGCCAGCGCGCGATATCCGCCCTGACCCGCGACGAATAACTCGCCATCCCGCTTCTCCCCCAGTTTGGTCTTTTTTTCAGCCGATCCGGTCAAACCGTTGACGCGACGGCATTTTCCGATTCGGGTTTCTTTGTGTCAGGTCCGTGAACGCTCGTTAATGCTGCATTGCACAATTTGCATTGCTGCCATGCAGCCATAGCGCTTTTAAATCGATATGGGTCCGCCTATTTATGCTTCGTACACAAACGGAATGATCCGCAAGAAAGACGAAACGAGAACTACCATGAACCTGATCCGCAACTACCGCAACTGGCGCCGCTACAGGGACACCGTGTCCGAGCTGAGCCGCCTGAGCAACCGTGAACTGACCGACCTCGGCATCAGCCGCAGCGACATTCCTTACGTCGCTCGCAAGGCGGTCTAATTCTTCGGACCGCAAATGGTCCGAACCAGTTTTGAAAAAGAGAACGACAATGAACCTGATCCGCAACTATCGTAACTGGCGCGTTTATCGCGAGACGGTTACCGAGTTGGGTCGCCTTTCGAACCGCCAGCTGCATGACCTCGGTATCGTCCGCGACGAAATCAAGATCATCGCCCGCCAGGCGATCTAACCAGAATTTCGCCAGGGTCGACCTCCTCCCCGACCCTGACGGATCCGGTCAACCTTCACCTCCTCCCGAGGGTTGACCACCAAAACGGCGCCCGCCGCACCTCCTCCCGCGGCGGGCGTTGTTTCCCCAGGGCAAAACGAATTTTGCCCCAGAGGCTTCGCCCTTGTAAAAAAGCGAAAGAGTTTTCGTCAAAGCCGACCTCCTCCCCGGCGATGACGAGTAGGCCCGACCTTCACCTCCTCCCGAAGGTCGGCCACCAAAACGGCGCCCGCCGCACCTCCTCCCGCGGCGGGCGCTGTTTCCCCGGGGCAAAACGAATTTTGCCCTAGAGGTTTCGCCCCTTGTAAATGCAGCGAAAGAGTTTTCGCCAAAGCCGACCTCCTCCCCGGCGATGGCGAATACGGTCGGCCTTCACCTCCTCCCGAGGGTTGACCCCAAAAACGACACCCGCCGGACCTCCTCCCCCGGCGGGTGTTGTTGTTTTCAGGGGTTGATCCCCGAGCTGCTGTTTGCCCCGCACCACGCACGGCAATTGCAATCGCCGCACCAAGCGATTATTCCGGCGCTCATGAGCAAAAATCGCATCCACATCATCGGCGGCGGCCTCGCCGGCTCCGAAGCCGCCTGGCAGGCAGCGCAAGCTGGCGTTCCCGTCATCCTGCATGAAATGCGGCCTGTTCGCGGCACCGATGCCCACAAGACCGATAACCTGGCCGAGCTGGTCTGCTCCAATTCCTTCCGCTCCGACGACGCCGACAACAACGCCGTCGGCCTGTTGCACGCCGAAATGCGGCTGGCCGGCTCGTTGATCATGAGCGCGGGCGACGCCAACCAGGTGCCGGCCGGCGGCGCGCTTGCCGTCGACCGCGACGGATTCGCCGACGCCGTAACGAAAAAACTCGAAGCCCACCCGCTGATCACCATCCAGCGCGAGGAAGTGCCGGGTCTGCCGCCGGCGGATTGGGATCAGGCGATCGTCGCCACGGGTCCGCTGACCGCGCCCTCGCTTGCCCAGTCGATCGCGGAAGCGACCGGCGCCGATGCGCTGGCCTTCTTCGACGCCATCGCGCCTATCGTCCATTTCGACACAATCGACATGGATACCTGCTGGTTCCAGTCGCGCTACGACAAGGTTGGGCCGGGCGGCACCGGCAAGGACTACATCAATTGCCCCATGGACAAGGACCAGTACCTAACCTTCGTGCAGGCGCTGGTCGATGGCCAGAAGACTGAATTCAAGCAATGGGAAGGCACGCCCTATTTCGACGGCTGCCTGCCGATCGAGATCATGGCCGAGCGTGGCGTCGAGACCCTGCGCTACGGGCCGATGAAGCCAATGGGGCTGACCAATGCGCACAATCCGACGGTAAAGGCTTATGCCGTAGTCCAGCTGCGGCAGGACAATGCGCTGGGCACGCTCTACAACATGGTCGGTTTTCAGACCAAATTGAAGCATGCCGAGCAGGTGCGTGTGTTCCGCACCATACCGGGTCTCGAAAACGCCGATTTCGCCCGCCTCGGCGGCCTGCACCGCAACACCTACATCAACTCGCCGACCTTGCTGGACGCCTCGCTGCAGCTGAAGTCGCGCCCTGGCCTGCGTTTTGCCGGCCAGATCACCGGCTGCGAAGGCTATGTCGAAAGTGCTGCGATCGGCCTGCTCGCCGGCCGTTTCGCCGCCGCCGAAAGGCTTGGCCAGGCACCGTCGCTGCCGCCGCTCACCACGGCCTTCGGCGCCTTGCTCAACCACATCACCGGTGGCCACATCGTCTCCGATGACGAACCGGGAAAGCGCTCCTTCCAGCCGATGAATGTCAATTTCGGCCTGTTCCCGCCCGTCGAAGCCCCGAAGATCGAGGGCAAACGCATGCGTGGCAAGGACAAGACTGTCGCCAAGCGCCACGCCATCACATCGCGCGCACGCGCCGATTGCCGGCAATGGCTGGGACTGCCGGTGCAAACGGAGACGGCCGAAGCGGCGGAGTAAAACTCCCTATTCGACTGGCTCGGCACCTGCCATCGGCAGCCCCGGCTTGCCGGCCTCATCTGGATTCCGTCTGACATACGCTGCCTTAAGGCTTTCCGACGTTTCGCGTGAGCCGTCATGGCTCCAGCCGGGGGGCTTGATCAGATAATTCAGGCGATCACTCAAGGTCAGGGCGGGCGCAAAGGCATCGCTGAACATGCCGATCCATTCATGGAACGCCACTTTCAGCGGATTGAAGGTGCCGAGGTTTCTGACGATGCCGTAGCGCGGCCGGTCTTCTTCCAGTTCCCCGACGAAGGTGCCGAACATGCGATCCCAGATGATCAGCGTGCCGGCATAGTTGGCGTCGAGATAGCGCGGATTGGTGGCGTGGTGGACGCGGTGGTGTGACGGCGTGTTGAAGACGAATTCGAACCAGCCCCACATTCTGCCGATGGTCTCGGTGTGGATCCAGAACTGCCACACCAGGTTGAAGCCGAAGGTGAAGGCAATCACCGCCGGATGAAAGCCAAGCAGCACCAGCGGCGCCTGCAGCACGAACATGAAGGTGAACAGGCCCGTCCAGCTTTGTCGCAACGCCGTCGACAGATTGTAGTGCTGGCTGGAATGGTGGTTGACGTGTTCGGCCCACACCCAGCGCACCCGGTGCGCGATGCGGTGATAGACATAGTAGCGCAGATCATCGAGCAGGAAGGCGGCGAGGAACACCCAGACCGACAGGCCGAGATTGAAGACGCGGAATTGCCAGAGCCACAGCAGCGCCCAGTAGGACACGACGCCAAGCAGCAGCCCGGCAACGACATTGCCGGTGCCCATCATCAGGCTGGTCAAGGTGTCGCGCGTCTCGAACGAACCCTTGGCACGGCCGGTGCGCACCAACCAAAGCTCGATCAGGATCGCGACAACGAAGAACGGGATGGCCAGTTGGGTGACTTGCGGGAAATTGTAGCTGTCCATCACGCGGCCTCCCTGGCGGAATTCGGATGTTGCAGCTCAAGCGCTTCCAGCACGCCTTGCGCATCCGCTGCGCTGGCAAAGCGGAAGCGGCCGCCCTTCCAGGTGAAATCGGCGAGCCGGAACGAGACCGTATTCACATCTCCGGCGTTCAAAACTGCGACATCTTGAGGCGTGACGATGCGGGTCAAGAAGCAGTCGCCGATGCTGTGAACGATCCCGATGCGCCCTCGCCCGATATCCAGAAACGCCGTCCTGGCATCCGCCGTCAGGCGCACCACGGTCGCCACCTCGTCGGGAAAATCCTCGGCGAAACGGCTCAGCGCCTGATCCGTTCCGGCAAGCGTGGCCGTCTTGCTGCCGCCGGTGAAATGCACCGCGGCGACCGACAGCGCAATGCCAAGGGCGACGATCGCGACCAGCACAGGCAAGCTCATGGATCGGTATCTCCTCCGGCCGGACTGTTGTCTGCGGCAACAGTTCTGACTCGGAAAGCTCTTAGCATGATTGACGTTTACGTCAAAGTGCCGGCCAGCCCTTGGTCGCACGACGCAGCAGCAGCCAATGCCGGCGCAAAGCCGATAGCCGCGCCACACCATCGAGCGGCGAGCCACTTTCCATTTTTGTCAGGTAGGCGCGCGACAGGGCCAGTGGCAGGAATGCCGGGCGCAGCGAGACAGGCAAGGCCGATGCGCCCTGTTCGAAGGCGGAAAGATGGTCGCGTGCCAGCGCGATCATTGCCGCCACCGCGCGCTTGGCGCCAGGACCGCCATCGCCGGTGATGAACTCCTGCGGCGAAGAGCCAGCCGCAGCAAGGATATCGGCCGGGATAAAACATTGCCCGCGTTTGCGGTGCAGCGGCAACAGGAGCAGCAGGCCGGTCATCGCCTGCGCACAGCCTGCCCTGCCCGCCAGTGCGGCAAAGCGCGGCGCCTCGCCGGGATCGAGTATCATCGCCGCAAGCTGGATGAGCGCGGCGGCCGTCTCGCCGCAATAGCCTTCCAGATCGGTGCGCGACGGCATCGAGTCGTCGTAGAGGTCGAAGATGCGCGCATCGAGCATGTTCTCGAAGGCCAGTTTCGGCAGGTTGAATGTCGCTATGGTGGCATTCAAGGCTTCAGCTGTGGGATGGCCGGCGCCCGCCTCGCCGCCGGCGGCAATGACATCGCGCCACCATTGCAGCCGCACCTCGCCCGGCAGCGCCTCATGGATGCGATCGCGAATGCCTGCGATCTCGGCATTGAAGGCGTAGAGCGAAAACAGCGCGTCGCGCTTGTCCGCCGGCGCATAAAGCGCGGTCAGATAGCGGTCATGATCGGCGGCGCGCACCGCGTCCATGACGATTTTGGCGCTTTGAGACATGTCAATCGACGGCAATGAGCGCGGCAGCCACGGCGCGCTCTTCCGCCAGAAGGACATTGTAGGTCCGTACCGCGGCACCGGTCGACATCGGGTCGGACGCAATGCCGGCGGCCTTCAGCGCGGCCCGCAGCGCGGCGGGCAATGGCCTGAGATCCCTACCCATGCCGACCAGCAGGATCTCGACCTTGTCGGCCTCAGTCAGCAGCCTGTCGAAGTCCGCCACCGTCAGCGCCAGGGGATCCGCCGGCTCCCAGCCATGGATGCCGGATGGCAGACAGAGCAGCGAGCCGCGATGCGACATGTCGGCAAAGCGGAACCCACCATTGCCGTAGGCTTCGATCGGCGCGCGGCCTGGAAAATGCGCCTCGCGGATGACGATGCCTTTGCTGGTCACCGTTTTGTCACCCCTTCGGGGCGGCGCGTCAGGTCGCGACCGCCTTGCCGCCACCGACCGGCTTCTCCTCGTCGGCCGTAGTCTGCGGCCGCAGCTTGAACAGGATCAGCAGCGGTGCGGCGATGAAGATCGACGAATAGGTGCCGAAGACGACGCCGAACAGCATGGCCATGGTGAACGAGCGGATCACCTCGCCGCCGAACAGCACCAGCGCCAGCAGCGCCAGGATCGTCGTCACCGAGGTCAGCGTCGTTCTCGACAACGTCTCGTTGATGGCGTTGTTCAAGAGTTGCGGCAGCGGCATGCGTTTGTATTTTCGCAGATCCTCGCGAACGCGGTCATAGACCACGATCGTGTCATTCAGCGAATAGCCGATAATGGTCAGGATCGCCGCCAGCGATGACTGGTTGAACTCCAGTCCGCTGATGACGAAGAAGCCAAGCGTCATGACCACATCGTGCACCGTCGCCACGATGGCGCCGACAGCGAACTGCCATTCGAAGCGGAACCAGACATAGATCAGGATGCCAAGCAGCGCGATCAGCATGGCGATCGTGCCTTGCTTCGCGAGTTCGCCTGAAACCGTCGGTCCAACCACTTCGACGCGGCGGAAGTCATAACTGTCCTGCAACTCGCCGCGCACCTTGTCGATGACGGTCTGCTCGGCATTCTCGCCACCATCCTGCGTCCCGACGCGGATCAACACGTCGTTCGGCGTACCGAACTGTTGGACCTGGACTTCACCGATGTTGAGTTCGGTCAGCCGCGCGCGAAGGTCGGCGAGATCGGCATTGCCGCTCTTGGCCTGCACCTCGATCAGCGAACCACCCTTGAAATCGATGCCGTAATTGATGCCGACGGTCATGAAAAGTACCACCGACAGGATCGAAAGTGCACTCGAGAGCGTGAACGTCCAGCGACGGATGCCCATGAAGGGGATCTTGGTGCCGGGCGGAACGAAGGTTACCGGGGCACGCGGCAACTCCTTTGGACGTGCCCGGCGCAGCCAGATCGAGACCAGCAGTCGGGTGAAGGTGAAGGCGGTGAAGACGGTTGTCAGGATGCCGATCGCATAAGTGATGGCAAAGCCCTTCACCGGCCCGGTACCGAGATAGAACAGCACCACGGTGGCGATCAGCGAGGTTATGTTGGAATCGACGATGGTCGCCAGCGCCTTGGTGAAACCGGTATCGATCGCCTGGATCACGGAGCGGCCCGCGCGTCGCTCCTCGCGGATGCGCTCGTAGATCAGAACGTTGGAATCGACTGCCATGCCGATGGTCAGCACGATACCGGCGATGCCCGGCAAGGTCAGCGTCGCACCAAGCAGCGAGAGCACGCCGACGATCATCGCCACGTGCACCGCCAGCGCGATGTTGGCGAGGAAGCCGAGGAAGCCATAGGCGACGAACATGAAGGCGACGACGAGGATAGAACCGATGATGCCGGCCACCTTGCCAGCATGGATCGAATCCTGGCCGAGGCCGGGACCCACTGTGCGTTCTTCGATCACCGTCAGCGTCGCGGGCAAGGCGCCGGCGCGCAGCAGCACCGCGAGGTCGTTGGCGCTCTGGGCGGTGAAATTGCCGGAGATCTGGCCGGTGCCGCCGAGGATCGGCTCACGGATCTGCGGCGCCGAAATCACCTGGTTGTCGAGGATGATGGCGAACAGCTTGCCGACATTCTGCGCGGTGGCCTGACCGAAGCGCGCGGCGCCCTTCGAGTCGAAGCGGAACGACACCACCGGCTCGTTGTTCTGCGAATTGTATGTCGCCTGGGCATCGACGAGGTTTTCACCCGAGACGATGACGCGGTTCTCGATCAGATAGGGAACCGGCGGATCGTCCTGCGAATACAGCACCGACGAGCCGGCAGGCGGACGGCCATTGAGCGCGTCCTGCACCGGCATCGACTGGTCGACCATCTGGAAGGTCAGCTTGGCGGTCTGGCCGAGGATTTCCTTCAGCCTTTGCGGGTCCTGGAGACCCGGCACCTGGACAAGGATGCGGTCGTCGCCCTGCCGCTGCACGATGGGTTCGGTCGTGCCGAGTTCGTTGACGCGGCGCTCGACCACCTCGATCGACTGCGTCAATGCGGTCGATGTGCGATACTTGATGCCGGCATCGGTGACGTTGAACTTGAGCAGGCCGGGCTCGGAGTCGTCGAGCGTCATTTCCTGGATGGAGCCGCCGGTGAACAGGCCGGCAGCGACCGGATCGGTCAGCGTCTTCAGCGCCGTCTTGGCGGCAGCGACCTGGGCGGGATCGGTGATGCGGACCTGCAAGGTCCGTCCGGTACCGGCAAGGCCGGTATAGCCGATCTTGGCGTCGCGCAGCAGCGTGCGGATCTCGTCGCGCGTCGTCTCCAGCCGGTCCTTGATCAGATCGTTCTGATTCATCTCCAGCAGGATGTGCGAGCCGCCCTGCAGATCAAGGCCGAGCGTCATCTGACGCTTCGGCACCCAGCTGGGCAGTTGGGCCAAGGTGCTTGCGGGGATGAGGTTGGGCGCGGCGAGGATCACTGTGATGGCCACGGCCACCCAGATCAGGATCATCTTGAAGCGCGAAAAATACAGCATATGGCGTCGTCCGTCAGAGCGTGTCCGCGGATCGCTCCGCCTAAAATTGGATTATTTCTTGGCGTTCTGGTTTGCCACCGGCTCGCCCTTGACGCGCACATCGGCGATCGTCGAACGCAGCGCGGTCACTTTCATGCCGCCGCCGAGGTCGATCTCGAGCTCGTTGTCGTCGATCACCTTGGTCACCTTGCCGACGAAGCCGCCGCCGGTGACGACCGTGTCGCCGCGACGGACCGCGGCCAGCATCTCGCCGCGCTTCTTCAGCTGCGTGCGCTGCGGCCGGATGATCAGAAAATACATGATCACGAAAATCAGGACAAACGGCAAAATGCTGATGAACATGTCGGGAGAGGCGCCGATACCTTGGGCGTATGCCGGTGTCACGAACATCGAGGTACTCCTGAATTTTGAAAACAGCCGCCAATTTGGCGGCCCCTTGAAATTTGGCCGGAATATAGTCGGTAAAGTTGTCAATGCAACTGCGCGGCCGGCCAAATCGGCTGCTTTTCCGGCCTGTTGAGCCGTGTTAGAGCATGATCGCAAAGAGCGCGAGCCGGTTTTCGGAAAAGATCACGTTCGAACAAAAGGTTGCAACCGATTTCGAACCCGACGGAATCGGCCACGTCCACGCTCCCACACGTCAAAAACGCGAAAATAAAAGACAGACATGACCGACAGCAGCATTGAAGCCCTGAACCAGAAACTCGACCGGCTGATCGAGGCGGTGAGCCGTCTCGCCCCGCCACCGGTGCCCGAAACCGACCTCGGCGACGCCGATTGCTTCGTCTGGCAGGCCGATCCGGGCTATCTGGAGCCGGTGCGCAAGGTCAACCGCGTCGACATCGGCCTGATCCGTGGCGTCGACCGCGTCCGCGACATCCTTGTCGACAACACCGAACGCTTCGCGGCCGGCTATCCAGCCAACAACGTGTTGTTGTGGGGCGCGCGCGGCATGGGCAAATCGTCGCTGGTCAAGGCCGTGCATGCCGAAATCAACGCCAAGGCCAAGTCCGACCTGCCGTTGAAGCTGATCGAAATCCACCGCGAGGACATCGACACGCTGCCGAAGCTAATGGGATTGCTGAAGGCGGCCCCTTTCCGCTTCATCCTGTTTTGCGACGACCTCTCCTTCGACCACGACGACACCTCCTACAAATCGCTCAAGGCAGCGCTCGAAGGCGGTGTCGAGGGCCGCCCGGCCAATGTCATCTTCTATGCCACCTCGAACCGCCGCCATCTGTTGCCGCGCGACATGATCGACAATGAGCGCTCGACCGCGATCAACCCGTCCGAAGCGGTCGAGGAAAAGGTGTCGCTGTCCGACCGCTTCGGCCTGTGGCTCGGCTTCCACAAATGTTCGCAGGACGAATATCTCGACATGATCGACGGCTATATCAGCCATCATGGCCTGGCCATCGATCCCGAGCAGTTGCGCACTGAGGCGCTGGAATGGGCAACGACGCGCGGCAGCCGCTCGGGCCGCGTCGCCTGGCAGTTCACCCAGGACCTGGCCGGACGGCTCGGCAAGCCGCTCAAGGATTAAACTAGAGTCGAGCTGAACTGAAAAAGCCCGTTCCTTGCGGAGCGGGCTGAGCCGGCGGGCGGACTGGAGGTCAGACGTCCCGCAAATAGCTTTTTTTCTTCTATTCGAGATAACCCCCGACTATTCGAGATAGCCGGAGGGATCGACCGGGGCGGAGTTCTTGCGCACTTCGAAGTGCAGCTTCGGTGAGTCCGTCGTGCCGCTCATGCCTGACAGCGCGATTTCCTGGCCGCGCTTGACCTTCTGGCCGCGCTGCACCTCGATCGAGCTGGCGTGGCCGTAGACGGTGACCAGGCCATTCTCGTGGCGCACCAGCACCGTGTTGCCGAATTCCTTGAGGCCGTCGCCGGCATAGATGACGACGCCGTTCTCGGCCGCCTTGACCGGCGTTCCCGTCGGCACGGCGATGTCGACACCATCCTTGCCCGAGCCGAAACCGGAGATCACACGGCCGCGCACCGGCCAGCGCATCTTGCCGATGCCGGTGGCGTCGGGCGCGACGGCGTCATCGTCCTCGGCCTGCTGGATGACCTTCGAATCTTTCTTCGGCGGCGTGTAGGACGCCAGCGTTTCCGACGGCGTGGTCTTTGCCGTTGGCTGTGTGGTGGCCGTGGTCACCGGATCGATCTTGGCCGGCTTGGCGCTGGCGACGGTCGCGGTCCCACCCGCCGGCACCTTCAGGGTTTGGCCGATCTTGAGCAGTCCATCCTTCATCCCGTTGGCCTGCTTAAGCGCAACGACGCCGACGCCGGTCTTCCTGGCAATCGAGGACATCGTATCGCCCGACTGGACCGTGTAGGTGCCAGCAGCGCCAGTCGCCTTGGCTGCCGCCACCTGCGGCTTGGGCTCCTTGGGCTGGCTTGCTGCGGCCGACGTGTCGACCTGAGCGGCGGATTTACCTTCCTTGAGCTTCGGCTGCTGCGGCAGAACGGCGACCTTGTCCGGCGCGGTGGCCGGCAGATCGTGCTTGCCGTCCTTCGCCGGCTTGGCATCGGCGACCTTCGCCTCGCCCTTGCTCGAATAGGCATAGGCCGGAATGATCAGCTTCTGGCCGGTCTTCAGCCCCTTGGTCGCGCTCAGCCCGTTGACCTTCATGATCACGTCGGACGGCACCTTGTAGCGCTGCGCCAGGCCGCCGATCGTTTCGCCGTCCCGAACGACAATCTCGGTTGCATGCGGCTTACCAGAGGACGCCACGCGCGGTTCATCGGGCTGCGCAACCTTGAAAGGCGATGCGGCCGGAGCGACGGTGCCGGTCGTGGTCCTGTCGACATGCGGTGCCGGAGCCAATGCGGTGCGCATCGGCTTCGCTGCGGGCGCCAGTGCGGGAGCCGGCTGTGCCTGGGCAACGGGCGGCGGCAGCGGCCGCGTCGAGACAGGCTCGAGGCTGGAACGGCTGACCGATTGTGTGTGGCTGCCATCGAGTGGAGCGGCGGCGACATCGCCCGGATAGGGCTGTTGCACGGCGTCCTGCTTGTTGATGATGGCGCGCTGATTGTTGGTCGAGGATGTAAAGACGTCGTCGACGCCATTGAACCGCGAAACCTGGGAACTGCACCCGGCCGCGGCGCCTGCAATCATGAGGACGGCGCAGCCTCGCGCCAGATTGCGTCCATTTGCCTTCAAAACACTGAGTTGCATCGCACTGACCCGCACATACCCGGTACAAACTAGGCATGATTAAAGCGCGTTAATGTTACTCGACGGTTAACCTCATGGAATCCGGCGCAATTTTCTTAAAATATTAGAGAGCGAGCTGAAGGGTGTTGAGATTCAGGTCAGGCCGAGCCGGAGTCGAAGACGGGCGCGAAGCGACCAAACAAGGTGGCTTCCGGGGTCGCCCTTGCGACGAGCGGAGCGTACTTTTGGTACCTGAGCACCGGAAGCGCAGGAAACTACCGTTTGCAGGCCGGCATCACCGGAATATCGACACCGCCTAAATGACGGCGGCGACACTGCGCAGGATCGGCTGCAGGCGGACAAGGCCGATGTCCTCGCGCTCGAACCGGCTGCCGACCTTGGTCAGCTTGGCCAGCACCTGCTCGCCCTCCTCGGGTCCGATCGGGGCGATAACAATCCCGCCGCTCGACAATTGATCCAGCAGGAAGCGCGGCAGGCTGTCGAAGGCAGCCCAGGCGACGATGCGGTCGAACGGCCCTTCGTTCGGCAGCCCGCCGGACCCATCGGCGTGGCGCACGATCACATTGCCGATGCCGAGCGCCTCAAAGCGCTGCCTGGCCTGCTCGACGAGCGTCTTGTAGCGATCGGTGGTGACGACCCGCGCCGCCAGCCGCGACATCACCGCCGAGGTATAGCCGGAGCCGGTACCGACCTCGAGCACGCGGTTGCCCTGCTCGATGGCAAGCGCCGCGATCACCGCCGCCTGCATGTCGGCGCCCTCGATCGCCTCGCCGCATTCGATCGGCAGCATGCGGTCCGACCAGGCGATCTGATGAAACTGGGCAGCCAGGAAACCGCGCCGTGGTGTCGCCTCGAACGCCGCTATCAGCGCCTTCGGCACCGTCCCCCGGCCGCGCAGGCGCAGCAGAAAGGCAGCAAAACCTTCGCGGTCATCGATCCCCTGGTTCATGCAAGCGCCTTGCTCAGTTGGTCACGGATTTCATGCGCGGTCAGGTCGAGCTGCAATGGCGTCACCGACACCAGCCTGTTGCGCAGAGCGTAGAGGTCAGTACCTTGCTTGCCTTCGACCGGCTCGCGGCCAAAGCGCAGCCAATAGTAAGGCAGGCCGCGCCCGTCGCGGCGCTCGTCGACCCACAGGCTGTGCACGAGCTTGCCTTGCGAGGTGACCACTGTACCGGCGACCTCTTCGGGAGTGCAGTTAGGGAAATTGACATTGAGCAGCACGCCGTCCGGCAGCGGTGTTGCGACCAGCTTCTTCAGCAGCGCCGGCGCCAGCGCCTCGGTCGTCTCATAGGGAACGACGCGATCTTCGCCGACATAGCTGTAGCCCTGGCTGAGCGCGATCGAGCGGATGCCGAGCAGCGCGCCTTCCATGGCGCCGGCGACGGTGCCGGAATAGGTGACGTCGTCAGCGATGTTGGCGCCGGAATTGATGCCGGACAGGATCAGGTCCGGTGCGCCGGGCAGGATCTTCTTGACGCCCATGATGACGCAATCGGTCGGCGTGCCGCGCACGGCAAAGTGCTTCTCGCCGATCTTGCGCAGCCGCAGCGGCTCCGAGATCGACAGCGAATGAGCATAACCGGACTGGTCCTGCTCCGGCGCCACCACCCAGACATCGTCGGACAGCGTACGCGCGACGCGTTCGAGCGACGCCAGGCCCTCGGCATGAATGCCGTCGTCATTGGTCAGAAGAATGCGCATTATTTCGCTTCGATCTTTTCCAGACCGCCCATGTAAGGCCGCAGCACTTCAGGAATGGTTACGCTGCCATCCTCATTCTGGTAGTTTTCGATGACAGCGATGAGCGCGCGGCCAACCGCGGTGCCCGAACCGTTGAGCGTGTGGACGAAACGGTTGCCCTTGCCGTCTCTGTCCTTGTAGCGGGCATCCATGCGGCGCGCCTGGAAATCGCCGCACACCGAGCAGGACGAAATCTCGCGATAGGCGTTCTGGCCGGGTAGCCAGACCTCGATATCGTAGGTCTTGCGCGCGCCAAAGCCCATGTCGCCGGTGCACAGCGTCATGGTGCGGAACGGCAGCCCGAGCCGCTTGAGCACTTCCTCGGCGCATTGCGTCATCCGCTCATGTTCGGCAAGTGACGATTCCTGGTCGGTGATCGACACCAGCTCGACCTTGTAGAACTGGTGCTGGCGCAGCATGCCGCGCGTATCGCGCCCGGCCGAACCCGCTTCCGAACGGAAGCATGGCGTCAGCGCGGTGTAGCGCAGCGGTAGCTTTTCATGCGCGGTGATTTCCTCACGCACCAGATTGGTGAGCGGCACTTCGGCGGTCGGAATCAGGCCAAGCCTGCCCTCCCCGTGCGGCGTGAAGAACAGATCTTCCTCGAACTTCGGCAACTGGTTGGTGCCGAAGAGAACGTCGTCCTTGACCATCAGCGGCGGGATGACTTCTTCGTAGCCATGCTCGGTCGTATGCAAATCGAGCATGAACTGGCCGAGCGCGCGCTCCATCCGCGCCAGCCCGCTCTTCAGCACGGTGAAGCGCGAGCCTGACAGCTTCGCGGCGCGCTCGAAATCCATCATGCCGAGCGCTTCGCCGATCTCGAAATGCTCCTTCACCCAATTGGGCCGCGTCGGCACCTGGCCAACGATATGCTTGACGACATTGTCGTGCTCGTCTTTGCCGACAGGCACGTCATCGAACGGCACATTGGGCAGCACCGCCAGCGCATCGTTCAGCGCCTTGTCGAGATCGCGTTCCCGCGCCTCGCCGTTCTGGATGAAGGTTTTTATCTCGCCGACTTCAGCCTTCAGCCTTTCGGCAAGTGCCGCGTCGCCCGAACGCATGGCATTGCCGATCTCCTTCGAGGCGGCGTTGCGGCGCTCCTGCTTGGTCTGCAGTTCGGTGACGTGTTCGCGCCGCGCCTCGTCCGAGGCGATCAGTCCGTCGACCGTGGACTGCGCCTCACCCGCCGACCACGAGCGCTTCACCAGCGCCTCGACTAGGGCCTTCGGGTTGTCGCGAATCCATTTGATGTCAAGCATGTTTGAACGCTCCTGAGCTAGGCCAGAGGGCGTAAACCGCATCTGAGATCGATGCAAGATGGGCGGGGCGGCGACTGTCTTTTTCCGCCGCTGCCGCCGCTCTGTTGCCTACGAGGCAGCCGGCGCCGGAGGCTCGTCCGGGGCTTTGTCCGCCACGGTCTCCGCCGCGTCCTGCTTCTCGCGCGCCACACGCTGCTTTTCCTGATCGCGCTCGATCAGCCGGGCAGCCCAGATGGAGACCTCGTAGAGAAGGATGGTCGGAATGGCCAGGCCGATCTGGCTCATCGGATCTGGCGGCGTCAGCACGGCCGCGACGACGAAGGCAATGACGATCGCCCATTTGCGCTTCTCGGCCAGCCCCTTGGACGACAGCATGCCGACCCGTGTCATCAGGCTGGTCACCACCGGCAGCTGAAACACCAGGCCGAAGGAGAAGATCAGTGTCATGATCAGGCTGAGATATTCCGACACTTTCGGCAGCAGCGAAATCTGCACCTGATCGTCGGTGCCGGCCTGCTGCATGGCGAGGAAGAACCACATCACCATCGGCGTGAAGAAGAAATAGACCAGCGACGCGCCCATCAGGAACAGGATGGGCGATGCGATCAGGAACGGCAGGAAGGCGTTGCGCTCGTTCTTGTAGAGGCCGGGCGCGATGAACTTGTAGATCTGCGTGGCGATCAGCGGAAAGGCGATGACCATGCCGCCGAACATGGCGAGCTTGACCTGGGTGAAGAAGAACTCCTGCGGCGCGGTGTAGATCAGCTCGACTTTGTGCGGATCGAGCCCTGCCCACTTCGTTGCCCATTTGAACGGGATCACAAGCAGGTTGAACAGCTTCTTGGCGAAGAAGAAACAAACCAGGAAGGCGACAAAGAAGCCGCCGATCGACCAGATCAGCCGCCGGCGCAACTCGATCAGATGCTCCATCAGCGGCGCCGACGATTTCTCGATCTCGTCCTTTTCCTTGTCCGAAACACTCACTTGGCGGCTCCAGCCGTCTTCTTGGCAACCGGCTTCTTCGCCGCAGCAGGCTTCGGTTCGGCTTTCGCCCCCGTCTTGGTTGCTACGGTCTTGGTCGCGATCACCTTGGCCGCAGCAGGCTTGGCGGCCTTGGGCGTTTCAGGCTTTGCCGCGGGCACCGCTTTCGCCGGCACCTTGGAGACCGGCGTGGCTTTGGTGGTCACGGTTTTCGCCGCCGCAGGAGCCTTTGCGCCATGTACCGAAGCCTTGGCCGGTGCCTTTGCAACCGGCGTCGCTTTTGCCGGCGCAGGCTTGGCTGCTTTCTTCGCAGCGGACGCCTTCGACGCCGCAACAGGTGCCGTCGGCAGTGACGACGTCACCACCGATTCGTCGGTCATCGCCGGGAAAATCGGCGCTGCTGGCGCTGCTTCCGGCCCGTTGACGCCAGGCATGGTCGTTGCACCATTCTTCAACGGCTCGGCCGCCTGCGGGGTCGAGGCGGCAGGTGTTGCCGGATCAGCCGCCGGCTTCGGCTTCATCGCCGCGTCGACGCCGGAGCGAACGTCGGCCGCAGCCTGTTCGAACGGATTGAGCTGCTTCCTGATCTCGGCCATCGGGCTGAGACCCCTGAGCTCGTCGACCGACTTCTTGACGTCGTCGAGCTCGGCTTCCTTAAGCGCCTCGTTGAACTGTTTCTGGAAATCGGACGCCATAGCGCGCAGCTTCGCCGTCGTGCGGCCGAAGGTGCGCAGCATATTGGGCAAATCCTTAGGCCCGACGACCACGATCATGACGATCGCGATGACCAGCATTTCGGTCCAGCCGACTTCAAACATGGCACTCTGTTCCGACTAGAACCTTTGGCTCAGCTCTTGCTGGCTTTTTCCTTCGCGGCCGCAACGGTCTCGTCGGCGCGGTGTTCGACAGTGCGCTTGTCTTCGGCAACGTCGTCGTCGGCCATGCCCTTCTTGAAGCTCTTGATGCCCTTGGCCATGTCGCCCATCAGCTCGGGAATCTTGCCGCGGCCGAACACCAAAAGCACGATCACCAGCACGATCATCCAGTGCCAAATCGAAAATGAACCCATAGCAAATCTCTCTCGAATGTTTTCCCTGGCGATGATCTATGCGTTTTCGCGTTGGGATTCAAACACAACTGCGACAGAGTTTATGAAAGGGTGGCGGATGTCACGCATTTTCAACGTGATGGCCCGCTACGAATCCGCGCATCCTCGACAGATCGGCGGCCAATGCCAGTCAATCTTCCGTGACGCGCGGCGTCAACAGGCCGAGTTCCTCGAGATCGATGTCGGTCAGCGCATCCTCATCGTCGGTCAATGCATCGGGATCGGACGGCGGAACCGGAATGGCGAAATTCGACGGCATACGGCCCGAAAGCAGCCCCGCCCCCTTCAGTTCCTCCATGCCGGGAAGATCGCGGATCTCCTCCAGGGCGAAATGGTCGAGGAAGGTGTCCGTGGTGCCGTAGGTGACAGGGCGTCCCGGCGTTTTGCGCCGGCCGCGCATGCGCACCCATTCCGTTTCCAGCAACGTGTCGAGCGTACCCTTCGAGGTTTCGACGCCCCGGATATCCTCGATTTCGGCGCGCGTCACCGGCTGGTGATAGGCGATGATCGCCAGCACTTCGAGGGCCGCGCGGGAGAGCTTCCTTTGTTGGACGGTATCCCGGCTCATCAGGAAAGCGAGATCACCGGCCGTGCGGAACGCCCAGGCGTCGCCGATACGCACCAGATTGACGCCGCGCCGGGCATAGATCTGCTGCAGCTCGGCCATGGCCAGGGCAATGTTGATGCCATCTGGAAGGCGGGCCGCAAGCTGCTTTTCGCTGACAGGCTCAGCGCTGGCGAACACGATCGCCTCGGCCATGCGCACGGCTTCCCCCAGATGCAGCCGCTCCGCCGGATTGTGTACCTTTTGCTCAGTCCGGTCCTGGGAAAGCGACTCCTCTTCGGCTTCATCGCCGACCTTGAATGGGATAACCGAAGCGTTGGCGCGTTCGCTCATGATGCCACCTCGACTGCCTTGATTGCCTGCGTGCGGCCGCGCAGATAGATCGGCGCGAACACTTCATCCTGCCGCATGTCCATCGTGCCCTCACGCACCAGTTCCAACGTAGCCGCAAACGAGCTGGCGATCGCCGTGCGCCGCTCCTCGGGGCTGGTCATGTACACGATCAGAAAACTTTCCAGCGTCGCCCAGTCGTGCAGAGCCCCGACCAGACGGGTCAGGATATCGCGCGCATCCTTGAGCGACCAGACACCGCGCCTGGCGATCGTGACATTGTTGATCGCCTGCTTCTGCCGCTGCTGAGCGTAGGCGGTCAGCAGGTCGAAGAGCGAGGCCGAATAGGCGTTGCGCTTTTCAACGATGACCATTTCCGGCATGCCGCGCGCGAACACGTCTCGGCCGAGCCGGTTGCGGTTGACCAGGCGCGCCGAGGCGTCTCGCATCGCCTCCAGCCGCTTCAATCGGAATTGCAGCACCGCCGCCAGTTCCTCGCCGCTTTCGCCCTCGTCGCCCGGCTGCTTGGGGATCAGAAGCTTCGACTTGAGGAAGGCCAGCCACGCCGCCATCACCAGATAGTCGGCGGCAAGCTCGAGCCTGAGCGCCCGCGCCGTCTCGACAAAAGTCAGATATTGCTCGACCAGCGCCAGGATCGAAATGCGCGCCAAATCGACCTTCTGGGTGCGGGCAAGATGCAGCAGAAGATCGAGCGGACCTTCGAAGCCGGCCACGTCGACGACCAGCGACGGGTCGCCGGTGACGCGTGAATCGTCATTCTCGGCCCACAGACGGTCCATCGGTGCGGCCTTCGCGGCCTTGCTTTCCAATGTTTCCGCCACTGCCCGCCACTTCCCTTTGCTATGCCACCGCATCGAAGTAGGTGGCGAATTCGGCACGTATTTCGGTTTCTTCAACCGTGTCACGGTTCTTTATATAGGTCAGCGCCCGCTTTGCGCGCTCCAGCGACGTGCCCTCAAGCCCCGTGGTGCGCGATGCAATGCCGGCCATCTCCTCGAAAACGCCATTGCAGTGAAGGACCAGATCGCAGCCCGCTGCAAGGATCGAGGCCGCCTTTGTCGGGAAATCCCCAGAAAGTGCCTTCATCGACGTGTCGTCACTCATCAGTAGCCCGTCAAAGCCGATTTCGCGCCGGATGATCTCGTCGATAACCTTGCCGGACGTGGTCGCCGGATTGTTGGGGTCGATCGCGCTGTAGACGACATGCGCCGTCATTGCCATCGGCAGATGGTTGAGCTCCCGGAACGGGGCGAAATCATGCCGCTGCAGATCGCTGAGCGAGGCATTGACGACAGGCAATTCGAAATGCGTGTCGGCAAAGGCACGTCCATGGCCCGGAATATGCTTCATGACAGGCAGCACGCCGCCTGCCATCAGCCCTTCCGCGGCGGCACGGCCAAGTTCGATCACCGGTCGTGGGTCCTTGCCATAGGCACGCGCGCCGATGACATCGCTGGCGCCTTGGATCGGCACGTCGAGCACCGGCAGGCAATCGGCGGTGATGCCGTAGCGCAGCAGGTCGAAGGCGTGCAGCCGCGCCATCAGCCAGGCCGCGCGGGCGCCGGCATCATGGTCGTCGCGCCACAGCGCGCCAAGCGCACCACCGGCCGGATAATTCGGCGCCAGCGGCGGCCGCAGGCGTTGTACACGGCCGCCTTCCTGGTCGATGAACACCAGCGCGTCCGGACGCCCGATACAGTCGCGCATCGAGGCAACCAGATCGCGGATCTGTTCGGTCTCGCCGATGTTGCGCGCAAACAGGATGAAGGCCCATGGGCATTCATTGCGATAGAAATTGATTTCTTCGCGGGTGAGCGATTTCCCGGCACAGCCGAGGATCATGGATTTTGATTCGGTCATGTCACGAGTCTAAAGCTTCGCGCGATCAAAGGGAATCATCCGGATCACAAGCGGTCGAACGCCAGATCTGCTTTCCCCATGAAAAAAGCCGGCGCGGTGACCGCGCCGGCTTTTATCGGTTGGCTCCGGCTCTAGCGCGAGACGAAACAGTTGCCGCCGGCGGCCTTGTAGCTGGTGCACAAATTGATCGCGTCGTTGCGCGACTGGGCAGGGACGCGCACGCGGTAGAACGTGCCCTTGCCGGCGATCTCGGCCTTGACGATGTTGGCGGTACGCCCGGCGAGCACGCTGCCGTAGCGGCGCTGCAGATCCTGGTAGCTGGACTGGGCGCTTTCGACCGTCGGCTGTGAAGCGATCTGCATCGACCACGAACCACCGCCGGTCGCGGTCGATGCCGGATCGATGGATGCAACCTGATCGGGCTTGACCTCGCCGACGACGTCGACCGGCTGGTCGGACGGGCGTTGCGGCGCGAGCGGAACCTTGGCCGGCGTGTTGGCCGACTGCGCCTTGGCCTCAGCCTTGGGCTTGGCCGCCGGCTTGAGGGCCGGCTCGTCGTCCGCCTGGGCGGCTGCGGGCGCCACGGTGCCGGTCTGGTCCGCATCGGCCTGCGCCGACGGGGCAACATGCTGCGGCGCCGGGTCGACCGGCTCCGTTGCGGCCACTTGCGGGGCGACGGGCGCCGGATCTTCACGCGGCACCAGCGAACCGTCCGACTTGACCACCATGGTCCTCACCTTGCGCGGCGCAACAGCCACGACATCGGCATTGGTGCCCTTGTCGGCTTCCTGCAGCACCTGCGCGATGCGATCCTCGGACTTGGGCGCGGCCGCCATGTTGTCGGCCGAAGCGTCGCCGGCCGTTGGCGCGGCATTGCCGGCCGCTGGCGCGGCGTTGCCGACATCGGTGCCAACGGCACCTGCGTTCTGGTCCGGTGAAAGATCGATGGCGCGGGCCGGATCCTTCGCCTGGACGTCCACCGGCTCTTCGGTGTTGGTGACCAGTTTTTCCTGGATCGGCTCGGCAGGCTTGGCGCCTCTGACCGCGTCGTAGACCTTGTTGTCCTGGTTCGGCACCACGGCGCCGCCCGGATTTTCCGGCTTGACCTTGATCGGCGCGTTGTCGGCCTTGACGATCACGGGCGCATCGCTGCCGCCCTTGCCGCCGAACGACAGCGCAAAGGCACCGAGGCCGCCTGCGACCGCCACCGCGCCGACAATCGCGGCGATGAACAGGCCACGTCCGCGCGAAGGCCTCGCGGCCTCGCGCTCGCCGAGCCCCGGAACAGCCATCGCCTCGTCGAGTTCGGGATCGTAGTCCAGTTCATCGACGGTGAAATCATCCGCCTGTGAAACCGGCTGGCTGCCGGGCAGACTGTCGAGATCGAATCCATCGGAGGCATCGGCATAACCCGTGGGCGCCGCCGCGCGGGCAGACATGTCCATCGGCCGCGCCGCATATGTCCGCGCTTCCGGCTCATAACCCGGCTTGATCCCGTCATGGCCCGGCTTGACGCTGTCGTAGCCAGTGCTGACGCTGTCATAGCCCGGCTTGAAGCCCGTGGCGTAGGAGTCATCATCGTAAGATGCGCCGGCAACGCTGCCTGCGGGAGCGGCAGCGACCTCCACCGCGTTCATCTCGGAGAGAAGGCTGGAGAACTCGGCGTCGAGATCGTCATAGCCAGACGTCGCCGGCTGATCTTCCTCGAAGTGCAGTTCCGGAATATCGAGATCGTCCGCCAGCGCAACGACACGCTCGGGCACATCGACGGTCTCGACATCGGGCATGTCTTCGTAACGCGCGGGCTGGCGGGATTGCGGCGCCCATACAGGGGCTGCGGGCGTGACGGTCTCGACCGGCTCGGCCGAACGGTAGGCAGTCGCCGCGGCGACTGCCGGCGCTGCGGCCATGGATGCCATCGAAGCGGCCGGCTGAGCGCTAAACGCAGGCTGAGCGCTGAATGACGGCTGCTGCGGAACCGGCGTCACGCGGCTCCACGAACGGGCCGGCTCTGGCGGCGTGGAACGTTCCGCCAGCCAATCGAGAGAATCCGCCGAATTGTCCCGGGCCACCTCACGCGGGTCAAGGCTTTTGGCCAAAGCCGCGTCGAACGCATCGTTGTCGAAATCGACATCACCTTGCCCGGCAGCCTCCGAGCCCGAATCCAGGCCCTCAACTTCATCAAGCAGAAGATCGTCGAGATTCACGTCGGCCGCTTGCGCATCACCAAGGTGCTGAGGCTGCTCAGGCGAAGATTCATCAAGATCCCAGTGGAGGTCGCCGACAAGTTCGGCAGGTTCTTCCGCGGTCTCTGCTGCTTCGGCAGGCGGCGGGGCGGCGACAGCTGGCTGAGCAGTGGCGGGCTCGCTGGCCATGGGCACTGTGCGCGCCGTCATGGCGCCCAGCAGCGCATTCAACTCGTCTTCCAGGCTTCGTTCGTCCGCGATCGGGGCTTGCACCGGCTCGGCCACATCAGCGGCTGGCGCCACCGGCTGGACCGTAGCGGTGGCAACCTCTGTGACCGGCTCTTCGATCGCGTCGGCAAACGAGACGTCGAAATTCAGGTCGAAAGCATCATCCGACGCGCCTTCAGGGCTGGAAATCTCGCCCTTCGCGTCAGCGGAATCGGCAGGCATGTCATGCGCTTGCGGCTCATCGAATGCGACCGGCTCATCCGAGCGACTATCGAAATCCATGTCGACATCAGCCATGGCGTCGTCGAAGTCGCCGGCAAGATACTCACCGGAGATTGCCTGGGCATCACGCGCAGCCGCCTGCTCCGGCATGGGATACTCGACGGGATCGGCAGCCGTGTGGGACTGTTCCACCGCCGAATGGTCGTCGAGCATCAGCTCGTCTTCGAGCGAGATCGCAACCGCATCGTCGAATTCATGATTGGAAGCCGTCTCGACTGAAGCTGGCGCGTTGGCGACGGCAACCGGGTGCCGGGCCTCTTCGGCTTCCTCATCGATCCGGAAGTCCTGGTCGAGCGACGCGGCAAGCTCGTCCGCCATCGGCTGATCGTCCTCGAAGGGCGAGACATCCTCAAGTGAACTGGCGACGGCATTGTCGAAATCAGACTCGAAAGACGGCACGGTTTCAGCGGCGGCCGCATGGCTGGCGCCGGCTGCTTGGTCGTCGACTTCGTCCAGGTCTAGATGGAAATCGTCGTCGAGCGACACCGAAAGCTCGTCGTCCATTGCGCCGGCGTCAGCCGCTTCGAACGCCGGCTCATGTCCGAATCTCGGCTCATGGGCCCCGGCAACCGGAGCGGCGTCGCTGTCGTCAGCGCCGAACTCGCCCATCATTTCCTTTTCGAGATCGATATCGAAATCGCCCTCTTCCGCCATGTGGTCGACGGCGGGGGCTTTCGGCTGGGCGGGCGATTGCGGCTTGACCGGCTGGCGCGGGTCGAACCCCATGATCCTGGTCAGTTCCGCGAACGGATCATCGTCAGCGATGTCGTTGTTGTCGGCTACTCTCAGCTGGGTTCTGTCTGCCATTATTGTTCCCGAACTCGCACTCATTCGGACGCCATGGACGTCGCGTAGGGTTGGCCCTTACCAGCGCAATGTGGGCAAAAGGTGACAGGTTATTTAGTCAAACCTAACGCATTTCGGTGGGCGCGGCGGCTCCGATCAACGTCAGGCCGGACGTCAAAACGTCCGAAACAGCCTGCACCAGCCCTAGTCTGGCATGCGTCAATTGTCGGTCGTTAACCTTAACAAAACGTAAGTCCGGATTATCCGTGCCACGGTTCCAGTGTCCGTGGAAGCTGGAAGCCAAATCATAGAGGTAGAATGCCAGCCTGTGCGGCTCGAGCGCAAGTGCCGCTGACTCGATCAGACGCGGGTACTCGGCAAGCTTGCGGATCAGGCCGATCTCGCCCTCGTCGGTCAGCAAAGCCACGGCGGACACCAGGCTGTTGCGGTCGAAATTGGCTTCGCCCAATTGCTCGCTCGCCTGACGGAACACCGAATGGCAGCGCGCCGAGGCATACTGCACATAGAACACCGGATTGTCCTTGGACTGCTCGGTCACCTTGGCGAAATCGAAATCCAACGGTGCATCGTTCTTGCGGTAGAGCATCATGAAGCGTATCGCGTCGCGGCCGACCTCCTCCACCACTTCGCGCAGCGTCACGAAATCACCGGACCGCTTCGACATGCGCACCGGTTCGCCCTCGCGAAACAGCTTGACCAAATTGCACAGCAGCACGGTGAGCTTCACCTCTTCGCCGGCGATCGCCCGCGCCAGGGCTTCCAGCCGCTTGACGTAACCGCCATGGTCGGCGCCGAGCACATAGATCAAGTCGACGAAACCACGATCGACCTTGTCCTTGAGATAGGCCACGTCGGCGGCGAAGTAGGTGAATGAGCCATCCGACTTGACCAGCGCCCGATCCATGTCGTCGCCGACCGCGGTCGAGCGGAACAACGTCTGCTCACGGTCCTCCCAATCGTCGGGCTTCTCGCCCTTGGGCGGCGGCAGCTTGCCCTTGTAGATATGGCCTTTCAGAGTCAAATCGTTGATCGCCGAGCGAATCTTCTTGGCATTGTCGGCGTGCAGCGTGCGCTCGGAGAAGAACACGTCGTGATGCACGTTGAGCATCGCCAGATCCTCGCGGATCATCGCCATCATCGCATCGATGGTGCGGTCCTTGACGATGGCGAGCGCCTCATCGTCCGGCATCTGCAGAAGCGAGCGGCCGAATTCCGTGACCAGCGCCTGACCGACTGGCACCAGGTAATCGCCGGGATAGAGGCCGGCAGGTATTTCGCCGATGTCGTCGCCAAGCGCTTCGCGGTAGCGCAGGAATGCGGAACGGCCGAGCACGTCGATCTGCGAGCCGGCATCGTTGATGACATATTCCTTGGTCACGTCGTAGCCGGCGAAGGCCATCAGATTGGCGAGCGCGTCGCCGACGACAGCGCCCCTGCAATGGCCGACATGCATCGGCCCCGTCGGATTGGCCGAGACATATTCGACATTGGTCTTCCTGCCGCCGCCAACCGTCGAGCGGCCATAGTTGCGGCCCTCGCCAAGCAGTGCGGTCAGATGTGTCTGCCAGAAGCCGTCCTTGAGCCTGAGATTGACGAAACCAGGACCGGCCACCTCTGTCGCGGCGACATCCTTGTCGTCGCGCAGCGCTTGCGCCAGTCTTTCGGCCAGTGCGCGCGGATTCTGGCCGGTGGGCTTGGCCAGCACCATGGCCGCATTGGTCGCCAGATCGCCATGGCTGGCGTCGCGCGGCGGCTCGACGGCAATGCGCGACAAATCCGGCGAAACGCCATCATTGTCTTTCAGATCAAGCGCTTCGACGGCTTTTATGATTCGCGCGGTGAAATCGGCGAAGATGTTCATTTGTGTGACTCTGGGGTCTGGCTCTGGCGGCTTTGCAGCGAATCCGGCTCGTTGGCCGGCAAAATCGAGCCCGCCCTAGCTCAATTCAGGCGTATGGTCAAACAAACGCCGGTGTTCCTTGAGCGCGTAGGTGTCGGTCATACCCGCCAGGAAGTCGGCAACGCTGCGCGCCTTGATGCGATCGTCGGCCCGATCCAGCCCCTCGCGCCAGCCGTCCGGCATGGCTCGCGGATCGGCGAAATAGGCGTCGAACAGCTGCTTGACGATCTGCTCGGCGTCCGCGCGCACCCGCATCACCTCGGCATGCCGATAAAGATGCTTGTAGAGAAAGGCCTTCAGTTCCTTCTCCAAGGCGGCCATTTCCGCGGAAAAGGTGACCATCGTCTCGCCCGCCGCTCTCACCGCGTCGGCGCTCTGCGGCTTGATGCGCTCCAGATTAGCTGACGTGGAGACAATGACATCCTCGACCATGGCTGTGATCTGCCGCCGCATCAGTTCGTGGCCGGTGCGCACGTCATCGAGGGAAGGATAGCGTGCGCGCACGCCTTTCAGAATGGTTCCCGGCAGCGAAACCGTCTCAAGCATGTCCAGCGTCAGCAGCCCTGCCCTCAACCCGTCATCGATGTCATGCGTGTTGTAGGCGATATCGTCGGCGATCGCCGCGCATTGCGCCTCGATGCCGGCAAACCGGTCCAGTTCGAGATCATGCAGCTCAGAGTAATCACGGATCGCCTGCGGCACCGGCCCTTTCAGACCCTTGCCGTTGGCATCCGTCAGCGGTCCATTGTGCTTGACCAGGCCTTCCAGTGTTTCCCAGGTCAGATTGAGCCCGTCGAATTCGGCGTAGCGCGCCTCCAGCCTTGTCACGATGCGCAGCGATTGCGCGTTGTGGTCAAAGCCGCCCCAGGCGGCCATCTTCTCGTTCAGCGCGTCCTCGCCGGTGTGGCCGAAGGGCGTGTGGCCGAAATCATGCACCAGTGCCACCGCCTCGGCCAGATCCTCGTCGCCACGCAGCGCCCGTGCCAGGGCGCGCGCGATCTGAGCCACTTCGATCGAATGGGTCAACCGGGTGCGGTAATGGTCGCCTTCATGCGCGATGAAGACCTGCGTCTTGTGTTTCAGCCGGCGGAACGCCGTCGAATGGATGATGCGGTCACGGTCGCGCTGGAACGGCGTGCGTGTCGGGCTTTCCACCTCGTCGAACAGTCGTCCGCGCGACTTTGCCGGATCGCAGGCATAGGCAGCGCGTGGCCGATAGCCGAATCCGATGTCGCCCAACTCATTGGTCATGGCTGATGCTGCCGCAGTTGACTTGGTCTAGATAATTTGGGTCTAGTTGACTTGGCCCCTCGCGCTTCATACCTATCATGTGAAACCGAAAGCAAGGTGACGCCCATGGGCGCTGATGCCAAGACTGCCATGAAAGTCGATATGACCGAGGCCGCCGCCAAGCGGATCGCCAAGATTGTCTCTGGCGAGGCCGGCAAGACTGCGCTGCGCGTTTCGGTCGAAGGCGGCGGTTGCTCGGGCTTCTCCTACAAGTTCGACCTGGTCGATACTCGCAATGACGATGACGTCGCCATCGAGAAGGACGGCGCCACGGTGCTGATCGACGATCTGTCGCTGGTCTATATGGGCGGCTCGGTAATCGACTTCGTCGACGATTTGATGGGCCAGTCGTTCCAGATCCGGAACCCGAATGCAGTCGCCTCCTGCGGCTGTGGCACGAGCTTCTCCATATAGCCATGCCTGCCATCGGCGCGGTCCGTCAGATCGCGCTGGCGGCCGGACGCAACCTCGACGCCACGCTGGCTTTCTGGCGCGACGTACTCGGTATGGCTGTCCACGCGCGCTTTGATCCGCCGGGCATCGCCTTCATCATGGCCGGCGATATCAGGCTGCTGTTCACCGACGGCATACCGGCCGGAACCGTCTATCTCGACATATCGGGCCTTGACGACTTCCATGCCTCGGCGGTCGCGGCGGGCATGCCCTTCACCGCGCCGCCGACGCTTGTCCATCGCGACACCCAGGGCCAGTTCGGTCCAGCGGGGGAAAGCGAATGGATGGCCTTCCTAAAGGACCCGGCTGGCAATACGATCGGACTGGTCGAACGCCATCCGCCGCAAGAGCCCAACTGAACAGCATCGAGACCGTCATGAAAATCGTCACCTGGAACATCAACGGCGTCCGCGCCCGCATCGGCAACCTGACCCATTGGCTGACCGAAAGCGCGCCCGACATCGTCTGCCTGCAGGAGATCAAGACCGTCGACGAGCAATTCCCGCGCGCCGAAATCGAGGCGCTTGGCTACAATGTTGAAACCCATGGCCAGAAGGGTTTCAACGGCGTCGCCATCCTGTCGAAACTGCGCTTCGACGAGGTCATCAGAGGCCTGCCCGGCGATGATGCCGACGAGCAGGCGCGTTTCATCGAAGGCGTTTTCTCGACCGACAAGGGCGCGCTGCGCGTCGCCTCGCTCTATCTGCCGAACGGCAATCCAATCGATGACGAGAAGAAGTTCCCCTTCAAGCTTTCCTGGATGGCGCGGCTGGAGCGCTGGGCGCAGGAGCGACTCAGGCTTGAAGAGGCCTTGGTACTGGCCGGCGACTACAATGTCATTCCCGAGCCGATCGACGCGCGGTTTCCGGAGAACTGGCTGGGCGACGCGCTGTTCCAGCCAGAGACGCGGCAAGCTTTCCGGCGGCTGCTCAACCTTGGTTTCACCGAGGCTGTCCGCGCGGTCACCGACGCGCCCGATACCTATACGTTCTGGGACTATCAGGCCGGCGCCTGGCAGAAGAACAATGGCATACGCATCGACCACCTGCTTTTGTCGCCGGAAGCCGCCAACCGATTCTCATCGGCCTCGATCGAAAAGCACGTGCGTGCCTGGGAAAAGCCGTCCGATCACGTCCCGGTGGCGATTGATCTCGCGCTGCAGCCGGCCTGACAGCGGCTAAACCCTCATATCGCCACATTTCGCGCCGTTCATTGCGGGCCAGCATGGCGGCTGGGGTTCCCATGACCATTCGATTTTCTCTTTGTCCGATCGGCCTGGCATTTGCCATGGCCGCTCTGCGGCGGCGCTTGCCGACCAGGAATGCCTGGCCAATGGAAAATCCTACCAGCTTGGCCAGGTCGCCTGCCTGACGGTTGCCGAGCAGAGCCATCTGGCCCGCTGCGACATGGTGCTCAACAACACCTCGTGGACGAAGGTTGGGGACAGCTGCCCCGCAAACACGATGGCGCCGCACCTGCACGTCACGCCGATCTCAACGCCGGCTCCCAGCATGGTGCCGACGGAGCCGACCGAGAACTGATCAAGATCGAAATCGAGTGCTTTTGGCGAAACCAGCGCGGCCGCGAGACTACTGGTCCGCGTTGCCGCCCTTGGTGAGGATATCATCCGCCAGCGAGATCGCGGTGCGGCGGTCGGCCTCGCCGGCGGTGGCGAATGCCTCCTCCTGCATACCGCGAATCCAGGGCTGATCGGCCGGCGAAGCGCGTTCGAGCGCTGCCGTCATCATCGCCAGGCCTCGAACGATCTTGCCGCTCTGGAACAACAGGTGGCCCAGCGTCGCCTGGGCGCCGGCATGACCCTTCTCGGCGGCAAGCTGGAACCAGCGCCCGGCCTGCTTGACGCTGGCCTTCACGCCGCCCTCGCCCTTCAGGAACATCTGCCCCATTTCGAACTGCGCGTTCGGATTGCGATAGTTGGCGGCGGCGCGCATGTAATATTCCTGGGCCGCGACCTCGTTCTCGGTGACCGGGCTGCCGGGAATGCCCTTGCGCAGATAGTCGCCAAGCGCCACCAGCGCATCGGAGACATAGCTTTCCTCGGGCGAGCCGGGTTCGACATCCTGGTCGACGATCTCCGAGAAGAACTTGAACGCCTCATAGTCGTCGCGCGCCACGCCATCGCCCTCGGCATACATCCGCGCAAGCTTCCAGGTGGCGCCGATCTGGCCGTTCTCTGCGGCGTATTTGTAGGCCTCGGCGGCCTGTTCCTTGTGGCCGTTCTTGTAGGCGGAGAAGCCGAACTGGAACACCGCCCAGGGGCTGGATTGCGGCTTCACGCCGGTCTTGTCGTCGAACACCTTGTCGTCGAAGGCCATAGCCTGGCCCACGCGGCCAAAGGTCGCGCCAAAAGTGGCGATCACGACCAGTGCCGAAAAGACAGACGACCTCAACAACTCAGATGTCCGCATAGCAATGTGTTTCTTTCGCACCGCCCGGATGGGTCACCGCGCCATCGCGCGCCGGCCCTACCGTCTGTGCATATTTCCATATCGCGCCCGACTGATAGTCTGTCGTGCGCGCCTTCCATGTCTTTGCCCTCGCCGCCAGTTCGCTATCGGACAACGCCACGTCGATCGTGCCGTTCACCGCGTCGATCGAGATCACGTCGCCATCCCTGAGCAGCCCGATCGGACCGCCCACGGCTGCCTCGGGGCCGACATGGCCGATGCAGAAACCGCGCGTCGCGCCCGAGAAGCGCCCGTCGGTGATCAGCGCCACCTTGCCTCCCATGCCCTGGCCGTAGAGCGCCGCCGTCGTCGACAGCATCTCGCGCATGCCAGGGCCGCCGCGCGGCCCTTCGTAGCGGATGACGAGAACCTCGCCTTCCCTGTAGTTGCGATGCGTCACCGCCTCGAAACATTCCTCTTCCGAATCGAAGCAGCGTGCCGGGCCGGAGAACTTCAACTCCGCCATGCCCGCGACCTTCACGATCGCGCCTTCGGGGGCAAGGTTTCCCTTCAAGCCCACGACGCCGCCGGTTTGGGTAATGGGTCTGTTGGCCGGGCGGACCACATCCTGATGTTCATTCCAGGCAACGTGCTGCATGTTTTCGGCCAAAGTGCGGCCAGTCACAGTCAGGCAGTCGCCATGCAGATAACCGTTGTCGAGCAGCGTCTTCATCAACAGCGGAATACCGCCGGCCTCGAACATGTCCTTGGCGACATATTTGCCGCCCGGCTTAAGGTCGGCGATGTAAGGCGTCTTCTCGAAGATTTTCGCCACGTCGAACAGGTCGAACTTGATGCCGGCCTCGTGCGCGATCGCCGGCAGATGCAGTGCTGCGTTGGTCGAGCCGCCGGTTGCCGACACCACGGTCGCCGCATTCTCCAGCGCCTTCAGCGTGACGATGTCGCGCGGCCGGATATTTTTCGCGATCAGCTCCATGATCTTTTCGCCCGAGGCGAAATTGAAACGGTCGCGCATCTCGTAGGGTGCCGGCGCGCCGCAGGAATAGGGCAGCGCCAGGCCGATCGCCTCGGCAACGGTGGCCATGGTGTTGGCGGTGAACTGGGCGCCGCAGGAGCCGGCCGACGGACAGGCGGCCTGCTCGATTTCAAGCAGTTCGGCATCGTCGATCGTGCCGACCGAATGCTGGCCGACCGCCTCGAACACGTCCTGCACGGTGATCTGGCGGCCGCGATAGCTGCCGGGCAAGATCGAGCCGCCATAGATGAAGATCGACGGCACGTTGAGACGCACCATGGCCATCATCATACCGGGCAGCGACTTGTCGCAGCCGGCCAGGCCAACCAGCGCATCGTAGCAATGGCCGCGCATGGTGAGCTCGACCGAATCGGCGATGACCTCGCGCGACACCAGCGACGACTTCATGCCCTGGTGGCCCATGGCGATGCCGTCGGTGACGGTGATGGTGCAGAATTCGCGCGGCGTGCCGCTGGCGGCCGCGACGCCTTTCTTGACCACCTGCGCCTGACGCATCAGCGAGATGTTGCAGGGTGCCGCCTCATTCCAGCAGGACGCGACGCCGACCAGCGGCTGCGCGATCTCGGCCGCCGACAAGCCCATCGCATAGAGATAGGAACGGTGCGGCGCACGCGCCGGACCGACGGTCACATAGCGGCTGGGGAGCTTGGCCTTGGAAACGACTTTGGCGTCCATACTCTTCCTTGCCGCGGGCGGTGCGGCCTGCCCCATCGCCGAGCCTTTTGGCGCGTGTCCCGAGACAAGATCGAGGTGCGCCGGGTTTATGGCGGGAAATGGGCAATTTCTTCAGCCTGACTTCTAGCGCAGGGGTTGTTCAGAAAGTGTTGCCAAAACGTCACAATCGCACGAGGCGAAAGCGGTGCGGCTAATATGCAACGCCGCTTGGATGAGAGGATCGCAGGCAATGCCAGCTCAATAGAAAAGGCCGGGCGTTGCCCGGCCTTTCGTCTAAATTTTCAAAAGCTTAGAACTTGATCTTGAGACCACCGGAAATCGCAGTGACCAGATCATTGCCGAAATCGTAGCTGACGTCAGTGCCGGCTGGATAGCCATTGCCATCAACCAGCACTCCAGAATGGCCGCTGGTTAGCACTCCGACAGCGCCGGCGAGACGCAGTTCGATATTGGGTCTTGGCGTGTAGGCAACACCGCCGCCGAACGTCCAGGTATCGGTCTGGTCGCCGTAGCCATGCGACGTGCCACGATCCCACGAAATCTGCGCGGCGCCGCTCCATTGCTCATTGAATTGGTGACCAATGCCGGCGGTAACCGTCCAACCATCACGGTACATCAGGTCGAGCGACGTCAACCTGATCGGATATGGGGAAACCGTTGTGCATCCAAGAGGCTTGGTCGCCTGCGAGCAAATCGGAACGCTCTGCAGCACACTCCAATTAACCCATTTGATCGAACCGAAGGCGAGCCAACCGGGCGCAATGCCAGACTGCAATTTCAGTTCCAACGAATCCGGCATCGACTCCGTCGGAGCATAGATGTCAGCGATGCTGCCACCGATGTTCAGAGTACCCGCGATATTGTCGAGCTTCACCTGCGAATTGTAGACGAGGCTGGCGCGCAGCGCGATGTCCGGAATTTCGTAGGCGATGCCGGCGCGCCAACCCCAGCCACTGCTATCGAGATCCACCCGGCCAAGCGTAGTGCCTAGAGCCGGGCTGGCATAGCTCTCCTTGAAGCCATAGACCTCCTGGTAGAACACGCCGCCAATAAAGCGAAGCTGCCCCTTGCCGACATCCATCTTGTAGGAGCAGGTGCCAGCATAGTTGTTGCTTTTGATTTGGGTGTTGATGTTGGAATAGGAGCCGTTCCAGATGCCGGGGTTGGAACTGGCCCCCCATGGCTGCGAATAATCCACCAGACAGTCGACATCATGACCAAGCGAGGCCTTGAAGCCAACATAGGGCACCCAGTAGCCCTCGGTGTTACGGGCCGAGCTCTTGCCCGTCAGCCCTCCACCGGATGTATCCACCGCGTTTTTGAGATCACGTTGCGGCATAACGTAAGTCGCACCAACGTCTGAAGCGAACGGTGCCGGATCAAACAGCAGGTCGATGTCGTAGCCACCGCGCTCCAGGCCGCCGGCATGCGCCGGGCCGATCGCCGTTCCGATCAAAGCCAGCGAAAAGCACCCTGCCCCCAGCAGCGCTTTCAGACGCAGATTGTTCATGAGTCTCTCCCCGAATTCGAGCACAACCCAAGCAAGAACCAATTCGCCTAGGTGACGCAACAACGATTTCAAGGGGCGTACACGTACATATTCGCGGAGCGCATTTTCAACCTGATGCCACCGAGTCTAAAAGCACCCGTCTGCGCGCATGCATTGGCAAGAAACCAAGGAAAATCCGCCCGAACCGCTCAAAAATGATACCTTCGATAGCCGGCCTGCCCGCTGTTACATTATGGCAACAATACGGCAAAAACTTCCGCTTACGTCAACAGCAACGCACCGGAGTGCCCCGTTTGAAGGTTCTTCGAAGTCGGCAAGGCAACAAAAAGGCCGGGCGGTGCCCGGCCTTTTTAACATACAAAAGAGCTTACCACTTCAGGGCGTAGCCCAGGTTCAGCGCAACAGCATAGCCAGCCTTAACGGCCTGGTTCCCGGATACGCCCGGAACTTCCGCGTATTGCGTCTCGGTTGCAGATGTCAGATAGCTCAAACCAACGCCGCCGCGCAATTCTCCGCCGATCCCGTCCTTGTAGGAGCCGCCGATGCCGAGCGTATAGGTGTCGCTCGTCAGATCCCAACCAGTCCCAACGCCCTGATCCCAGGTCAGGCTGACAAGACCAGAGAGGCGCTCCGTAAACGCGTGCCCGACGCCGCCGGTGACGGTCCATCCGTCCTTCCAGTTATAAGTATCGATAGTGTTGGTTATGGGGGAGTTTACGATCAACGCCTGCTGAACGCTCCAGTCCATCCATTTCACCGAACCAAAAGCCAGCCAGCCAGGCGCGATGCCAGACTGAAGTTTCAATTCAACACTCTGGGGTAGATTGCCGGTTCCCGTGGCAGGCGCCGTCGTGTCCAAGCCATTGGCGGCGGCGAGATAGGCTTGCTGCAGCGTCGCTGCTGCTTGCGCACCCAACTGCTGGGCAAGCGGTATATTGCCCTGCCCCAGGGCAGCTACAGCGGCTGCCTGCAATTGCTTGGCCTGCGCACCCAGCAATGCCGCCGTCGGCACGGTCAGGTTCCCGTCTGCACCATAGCTGGTTCCGGACCGGTACATAAGTTGAGCCCGCAAGGCTATCTCAGGAATGTCATACGCCACCCCGAGGCGATAGCCATAATCCTGCCCCGCCAGCTCGAGGTTTGCATTCGGCAGCACGACGTTACCCGGAAGAGAACCAAGCGCATTCACTCGGTTGTAATCAAGATTTTCGACAAACCCACCGCCCAGAAGCCACAGATTGCCGCGTCCAAGGCTAAATTTAACGCCGCAGGTCACCGCTTTTTCGTTGGTGGTAAACTCCTCGGCCAATTTGCCGCTCACCTTCGGGAAATCATAAGTGGTCGAACCACCATTGTTGTCGACCATGGTCCCGGCGCAGCGGAAATTGTCGGTGAGATTGAACTTCACCGCGGCGGACGGGATAACGTAATCGTCTGTGTATTCAGTGCCGACGAGCGCTGGATTCGGGTTCTTGGTGAATTCGCGATGCGGCGAAACATACGTCACGCTTGTACGCATGTTGAAGTTGCCGTCTTCAAAAATAATGTCGGTGTCGGCCGAGCCGCGCGAGAAACCGCCAGCGTGCACTGAGCCCATCAAAGCCAGCGAAAAGCACCCTGCCCCCAGCAGTGCTTTCAGACGCAGATTGTTCATGAATGTCCTCCCCGAATAACTAGTGCATCGAGCTAGAACCAATTCAGGTTAACGGTGCAACAACGAATTCTAGAAGCGTACACGTACAGTTGATCAGAGTGCGTTTTCGGCAAAGTTCCGACGTTCCCAATAAGACCGAAAACTCGGCATTTGGGTGCAAATGGATCAGTAAAATCGGCAAATTTGTGCAAAACGGCTCTAGAAGAGGGTGTTTTGCGGGGTATACGGCCCCATTGTTACATTATGGCAACAATGGGGCTAAAACTTCCGTTTACGTCAACATTAACGCAACGGAATGCCTATTTTCCAGGCAAAATACCGCCATTTTAGAGAGAACTAAAGTCTCTCGAATCCACCCTCAACCGGCATCGCGAACCCTGGTCAAAGCCACCGAAAGCTTGTCCTGCGCGTCGCGATATTCGGCGAGCTTTTCGCGCTCGGCTTCGACGATCTCGGGCGGCGCGCTGGCGACGAATCTTTCGTTCGACAGCTTCTTGTGCAGGCGCGCGATTTCCTCGGTCACCTTGGCCAGTTCCTTCTGCAGCCGCGCAGCCTCAGCGGCAAGATCGATCAGGCTGCCGAGCGGCAGGCAGATCGTCGCCTCGTTGAGCACGATCTGGGCCGAACCCTTTGGCGCGACATCGGCGAGCGAGATGTCGCCGACCCGCGCCAGCCGCTTGATCGCAGACTCCTCGCGAACGAGCCGTTCACGTGTCACATCATTGGCGCCGACGACGACGAGCGGTGCGATGGCTGCCGGCGGCACGTTCATCTCCGAGCGCACGGAGCGGATGCCGGAGACAAGGTCGACCAGCCAGTTGATGTCGGCAGCAGCCTCGGCATCTTCGAAATCTGGCGACGGCCATGCAGCATGGCACAGCAGTGAGGGGCGTTCCTTGCCTTCGCCTGCGGTCTGCGCCCACAATTCCTCGGTCATGAACGGCATCATCGGATGCAAAAGCTTGTAGATCTCGTCGAGCACGAAGGCGACGCAGGCGCGGCTTTCGGCCTTGGCCGCCTCGTCGGTGCCCATGAACACCGGCTTCAGCAGTTCCAGATACCAGTCGCAGAACAGGTTCCAGACGAAGCGGTAGGCAGCGCCCGCCGCCTCGTTGAAGCGGTATGAGGTGATGCCGTCCGTGATTTCACGCGCGGCCCGCGTCAGCTCGGTCAAGATCCAGCGGTTGACCGCCAGCTTGGCGTCGTTCAGCCAGAAATCGTCATTGCGCGCGACCTCGTTCATCTCGGCAAAACGCGTCGCGTTCCACAGCTTGGTGCCGAAATTGCGATAGCCGGCGATGCGCGCCGGGTCGAGCTTCACGTCGCGGCCTTGCGCCGCCATCACCGTCAGCGTGAAGCGCAGCGCATCGGCGCCGTATTCGTCGATCAGGTCGAGCGGGTCGATGACGTTGCCTTTCGACTTCGACATCTTCTGCCCGTTCTTGTCGCGCACCAGCGCATGGACATAGACGGTGTGGAACGGCTCCTCGTCCATGAAGTGCAGGCCCATCATCATCATGCGGGCGACCCAGAAGAAGATGATGTCGAAGCCTGTCACCAGCACGTCGGTCTGGTAGTAGGTCTTCAGCTCGGGCGTCTCATCGGGCCATCCCAAGGTCGAGAACGGCCACAGCGCCGACGAGAACCAGGTGTCGAGCACGTCCTCGTCACGGGTCAGGATCTCACCTGGCTTGTAGTTCTCGAGCTTGTCTTCGACCCAGGCCTTCCATGGGCCTTCCAGCGCCAGATAATATTCGATCGCCGCGCCCAACGCCTCTTCCTCGGTCTTCTCGACGAAGACACGACCGTCCGGTCCGTACCAGGCCGGGATCTGGTGACCCCACCAGAGCTGGCGCGAGATGCACCAGGGCTGGATGTTCTCCATCCAGTCGAAATAGGTCTTTTCCCAGTTCTTCGGCACGAAGTTCGTGCGGCCCTCGCGCACCGAGGCGATCGCCGGCTTGGCCAGTTCCGCCGCGTTGGCATACCACTGCTCGGTCAGGAACGGCTCGATCGGCACGCCGCCGCGATCGCCATGCGGCACCGCGTGGCGATGCGGTTCGACCTTTTCGAGGAAGCCGCCTTCGTCCATCAGCTCGACGATCTTCTTGCGCGCGACGAAGCGATCGAGGCCGTCGAGTTCATCCCAGACCGCCTGGCGCTCCGGCGTCACCTCGAGACCGGCGAGGAAATCCTCATTGTCCTTGAGGCTCACCGCCGCTTCCGTGGTCAGGATATTGATCGCCGGCAGCTTGTGGCGCTTGCCGACCTCGAAGTCGTTAAAGTCGTGCGCCGGCGTGATCTTGACCGCGCCCGAGCCTTTCTCCGGATCGGAATACTCATCCGCCACCACAGGAATCTTGCGGCCGACGATCGGCAGAACGATGTTCTTGCCGACCAGATGCCGGAAACGTTCGTCGTCGGGATGCACCGCGACGGCCGTATCGCCCAGCATCGTCTCGGGGCGTGTCGTCGCCACGGTGATGAAGGTTTTCGGGTTTTCCGGGTCGAAGACCTGGCCCTCGATGGGATAGCGGAAGTGCCAGAGATTGCCGTTGACCTCCTGCTGCTCGACCTCGAGATCGGAAATCGCGGTCAACAGTTTGGGGTCCCAGTTCACAAGGCGCTTGTCCTTGTAGATCAGCCCTTCCTTGTAGAGCGTGACGAACACCTCGAGCACGGCCTTGGACAGGCCTTCATCCATGGTGAAGCGTTCGCGTGACCAGTCGGCCGAGGCGCCGAGCCGCTTCAGCTGGTTGAAGATCGCGCCGCCGGATTCGGCCTTCCACTCCCACACTTTCTCGATGAACTGCTCGCGGGTCAGGTCGCGGCGATGGATCTGCTTCTCCATAAGCTGCCGCTCGACCACCATCTGCGTGGCGATGCCGGCATGGTCCATGCCCGGTTGCCACAAGACATTCTTGCCACGCATGCGCTCGAAGCGCACCAATATGTCCTGCAGCGTGTTGTTGAGCGCGTGGCCCATATGCAGCGAGCCGGTAACGTTCGGCGGTGGGATGACGATGGTGAAGGCCTCGGCCCCCTCCTCGGCCCCGGCACCGGCGCGAAACGCGTCGGCCTCTTCCCAGACTTTGGCGATCTTCGGCTCGACGGTTTTGGCGTCGTAGGTCTTTTCAAGCATGGGAAAATGGTCCGCGCTGTCGGGAGTTTTGCTGGTCCGGTGTAAATCGGAAGGTTTTGGCCAAGTCAACCGCCGCGGCTGTCTTGGACCCTAGACGTCAAATAGGCATGGCCATGATCCGATCAAGGAAGACCACTTGCGATCGTCCTTCAAAGAAAGCAGCCACTTGTTGCCTGGGAAAAGGGGAGCTTGACCGCCTTGACCGCCAAGCGTCATCCCAATACCGTACCAACGCTGCTGTAGGGCGCATCGGCTTCCGGCCGGAGGGGCATTGCCCGCCTACGCCACCTCAACCCGCAATGCGCCCATGCCAACGCTCGAACACCACAAGAAACAGGCCAAGCTCTATCTCAAATGGCACCGCGAACGGTACTATCCCGTCGCCGCTGTGATTGGATGGATTTTGCCGCGTTTCCGCAATTTGACCGATAGTCAGATCCTCGATCACGGTTTCAAGCTTGCCGATGCCCAGGAACTGGTTGCCAGGAAGTCAGGCTTCGATAGCTGGCAGGCGCTGAAGAAAGGCCCTCAAACCGTGACTGACCGCATAGCAACAGATGTCGCAAAACCGCACCTCGCCTTCGCCGAGCCGCAGCTCTTTGTCTCCGATATCGAAGCAGCCTGTGATTTCTACCGGCGAATACTCGGCTTCAAGACACGCTTCACCTATGGCGAACCGCCCTTCTACGCACAGGTGTTCCGGGACGGTGCGCGGCTCAACCTGCGCCATGTTGACAAGCCGCCTTTCACCAACAGCCACGGCGACGATCTGCTGGCGGCGACGATTGCCGTCGACAACATCAAGGCGCTGTTTCTGGAGTATCAGGCAGCGATGGCCCCTTTCCACCAGACATTGCGAACCGAGCCGTGGGGCGCCCGCACGTTCATCGTTAGGGATCCCGACGGAACCTCATCTGCTTCGCCACCAGCGCGAACTGACCTCACCAAAGAGAAACGGCGCCACGAAGGCGCCGTTTCTCCTGGGCAATCGGTATGGGGACTACTGTGCCCCGCGCGCCACGCGCTCGATCTCCTCGCGCACCAGCCTTTCGACCAGTGTCGGCAGATTGTTGTCCAGCCAATCCTGCAGCATCGGCCGCAGCATCTCTTCGGCCATCTCGTCGAACGTCTTCTTGCTGCGGCTGGCAAACGCATCGGAAAGCTCACCAAAGGCCGCTGCGACCTGCCGGCCGGTGTGCTCGGAAACGATCGCCGGACGCGGCGCATCGCTGGCCGCCGCCGGCCGCACCACGCTTGCATCCGGACGAGACGGCTCGACGACCGGTTCCGTGGCCGACTCGTCCCTGAGATTGTCCACCGGTGGCTGGGCAACCGTCTTGCGGACCTCGCCCGTGTCCGACACCGCCCTCGGCTGCTCACCAACCGCGGCGATCTCGCGCCGCCAATCGGCGACGGGGGCCTCGGTAGCAGGGACAGGACGCGGTGCTGGTGCATCGACCGCAGCCGGCTCGGCGGCAACGCGGGCGCTGACCTCGGCAAGTGTCATCGTTGGCTTTGCCGGGGCGGGATCGGGGCGCACCGGCGTTTCCATGCGCGCGATCACCGGCTCGGCCGCCGGCAATTGTGCCTGGACCTCCGCCAGCGTGACCGGCTTCCTGACCTCGGGAGCAGCATGCAGGTCGGCACGAAATGCTTCGACGTCGGGGGCTGCGGCGGCGCTCGACGCCGGCTCCAGATCTTGGAGCAGTTCATCGGCATCGCCCGGCTGCTTGCGGCCGCCGTCGCTGTCCTCAATGATCCGCCTGATGGAAGCCAGTATCTCTTCCATGGAAGGTTCGCGCTGTGCGCTGCTTGCCGTTGCCATCGTCACATCCGCCGCCTTTGTGACCCCTGTGGGTTTCCGTTCCGGCAAAGCCGGATCGAATCATGGCGACAGCGTAACCGACAGAGCGCCGCACGAGAATCCCCAATCTGGGGACTTGTGGGATTTCAACAGATTAGCGCGATCCCGAACCCAAGAGCAGCGGAGCCAAAAGAGCCCGCTCAAACAGGGAGACGGCAAAGCCCGGGCCGAACGCCCTCAGCGGCCGTCCGGCGTGCGCAGGCCGTACCACTTGTCCTTGACCGCGTTGTAGTGCTCTTCAGGCTTGTATTTCGTCACCTGCAAGCCAAGCCGGTCGACGGACAGACGGCCTGTCGCCTGCAGGATGGCGTAGCTCGCCACCACCACATCATGCTCATAGCCGGCCTGGTTGATCTGGGCGGTGATGACCGTCGCCTGCGCGTTGAGGACGTCGAGCGTGGTGCGCTGGCCGACATTGCGTTCTTCGATGACACCGTTCAGCGCCAGCTTCGCGGCCTCGATCACTTGCCTGTTGGCCGTCAGCTGCTGCTGCGCGGCGGTGTACTCGGTCCAGGCGGCGGTAACGGCCTGGCGGACCTGGTCGCGGCTGACGTCGACCTCGATGCGAGCCTGGCTGAGCGATTCCTTGTCCTGGCGCACGATCGCCGAGGTGCGGCCACCAGAATAGATCGGGATGGTCAGCGTTGCCCCGACACTGGCCGAATTGGTGGTGCCGTCCTGCGAACTGACGCCCGGCAAAGGCGAGGTGTTGCGATAGGCGCTCGAAACGCCGGCGGAAGCCGACAGCTGCGGCAGCAGCGCACCTTCAGCCGATTTCACAGAAAACGCGGCGGCGTCGACCAGGTGTTGGGTGGCAAGGATGGCCGGGTGCTCGTTCGCGGCCACCCCGACGGCGGCGGCGAGGCTCGACGGCAACAATTTTGCAACCGGCGAAGCACCCTTGAGCTTGCCCGGTTCGTCGCCGACGATCTGGCGATAGCTTGCCGCACTTGCCAGCGCCTGCGCCCGGGCAGCACTCAGCGATGCCACTGCGGCGGCCCGCGAAGCGTCGGCCTGCGCGACGTCGGTGCGTGTGCCTTCGCCAACCTCGAAGCGCGACCGCGCCGCGCGCGCCGTTTCGGTCAGGAATTGCAGGTTCTGCTCGGTCAACACGGCGACCTGCCGGTCGCGAATGACGTTCATATACGCTTGGGCAGCAGTGAACAGGATGCCCTCTTCAGTATTGCGCAGGCTTTCGACCGACGCACGGACCTGCGCTTCGGCGGCAGCGACATTGTTCCTGGTCTGAAAGCCGTCGAACAGCGTCTGATTGATCTGGACGCCAAAATTGCCGGTGGTCAGCCGTACGCTTGAGTTGGTGCCGTTGAGATGGCTGCTCGAATAGTCGATATTCGCCGAGCCGGTGACAGTCGGGCGCCAGCCCGACTTGGCGATGGCGACACCCTCATCGGTGACACGGACGCCGGCGCGGGCCGAATTCAGCGAAGAATTGTACTGATAGGCCTTTGCAAGCGCGCCGGAGATGGTTTCGGCCGAAGCGGCCAATGGGGATAGCATGGTCGCCGAAACGAGGACGGCGGTGAAAAGTGACTTTCGTACAGACGGCACGGTTAAACCCTCATTCGTTTTCCATGGGAACCGCGCCGCCCCAGCTTCTCCTTTGAGCAGCTGTAGCGGCGTGTTTCATGTTCCCTGCTGCTCAGCCCCAAAGTGCCCCCAGTCTGGGATCAGCAATGATCGTTCAAATGCAAGCGACCATGACAACGTCTCTCCTGCAAGGCAAAATCATTCAGAATTCGAAGGCGCGAATACGTTCGAACCCCGGTAGTGGCTTAATTGCCGCATTAAACGCGCGTCTTCCGGTTACAACCCCCCCGGCTTTGAAAAAAAGTCGGGCCACGCCGGAATTGCCCTGTCCTTCGACGGCGACGAGTCGGCCGCCTTCGGCAAGCTGGTCGAGCAGCGGGGCCGGCACTTCCGCGACACTGCCGCCGATGAAGATGACGTCATATGGCGCGTTGGCTGCATACCCTTGCGGCAACGCCCCCTGAACTACGGTCACATTGCCGCAGCCAAGTGACGAAAGCGTCGATCTAGCGGTTTCGGCCAGCGCCGAATCGCTTTCGAGCGCCACTACGGATCCGGCCAGCCGCGACAGGATGGCCGATGCGTAGCCCGTGCCGCACCCGACATCGAGCGCCGAATCGGTCGGGTTGATCTCAGCCAGCTGGATCAGCTTGGCGAGCGGCGAGGCTTCCATCAGGTAGCGCGCGCCGTCGGCGTCGGCGGCAATGCGGATGTCCTCGTCGATATAGGCGAGATCGCGCTGGGCGGCGCCGACAAAGACCTCTCTTGGCACGACAAGCATGGCGTCGAGCAGCGGCGCGCTGGTCACATCGGTGGTGCGAACCTGGCCGTCGACCATCTTGACGCGAAGCTCGGAGAAATCAGCGCTCATGTCCCAACCAATCCGCTTGCCGCGACAGAACCGCGGTTCATTGTGTCAGGAACTTCAGGCCCCTGCGCTGCTGCGCGGGGGCCCGGGCATTGGAGGCCTCGCCCGGAATCGAACCGGGGTGCAAGGATTTGCAGTCCTCTGCGTAACCACTCCGCCACGAGGCCTCGTTGCTCCCGGCGTTCCACCCGGTTCCAATAGGTTGCGGCGAAAATGCCGTCAAGCGGCGACCGTGCATTCCGAACGGTTTCCTCTGCACCAGCGCGGGGAGCATCCGTCAAATCCTCATTACCCAGGCAACACAACGGCATATTAGCGGATTGTTAAGCATGGCTTGTCGTCGGAAGAAACGCATCCACGGCCCATGCGTTGAGCACGCCAGGAGGCAAAGCCATGCATCAGGCAACGGTGGCAAAAGACAAGAACGCGCCGGCCAGCCTGTCTCTGCCGCAGTGCGGAGAGCTTTTGCACTACGCCATCGATCGCCTGTCCATCGAAGGTACGGGCAGCCTGTCGCCGCACGACAGGGCAAGGCTTGCCTCAGCCGCGGCAATTCTCAAACAGATCTGTGAGGCACTGGAAGAGCACGCTGGACGCTAAGGCGCGTGATCTTGCGATATCGGCCGTCAATCCGGCCGGCGGCGCCGTTCCCACCAGACGACAAAGCGGCGGCGGTGACGCCGAACCATGGCGAATTCATAGGACAGCACCAGCAATCCGAGCGGAACCATCCAGAAGCCGAGGATCGGCAGGAAACCGAGGATGCCGCCGATGGTCAGCAGGATACCGATGGTGATTCTGAGCCCGCGCGAGCGCGGCATCTTGAACTCACGCCCGAAAACCGAGATTTTTCGCGCCGGCATCTGGTTGTCTTGTGCTGTCATCGTCTCGAAAGGTTAATCCGTTTTGATCATTCAGGAGCACCGTTAAACTAAGGCCGCAGCCGCGCTTTCGGTTCCCTACCCCTGCCAAGACGGCTAATATGAGGGCATCTGTCGACGATTGCGAGAAACCCCTGCGCGAAAAAGCCTCGGAAAAATGCGAAATGCTTCTTTGCAAAGCCGAAAAGGGCAGCTATAGGCTGCGCCACTCACATAAGAGCCTCCGTTCCCCGGTAGCTCAGTGGTAGAGCAACCGGCTGTTAACCGGTTGGTCGCTGGTTCGAATCCGGCCCGGGGAGCCATTTCAGTACAAAACTGCGAACGTCGTGCCCCGCCGTATGCACTCCGGGGTTTCCTCTAGACGCGACAAGCGTCTGCAGGAGTTTAGTCTTTGATCCCTTGATAAGAATCCGGTTGGCTCCAACCTCAACCCGCTGCACCAGCGTTTGCAGGTGGTGACGCCTAAAGCTTCCGTTCTGAACCCGCAGTCGCTGCCTGACCTCTTCTGCGAACCGCGCAACAGCCTCTTGGGTAATTTCGATCGCTTGGCTGTCTCGATGCTCCGCGCGCTCAGCATCGGCATTGGCTGCGTCCCGAATTCTTTTCAATTCGGCGATTCGTCCCTTGAGATTGCTATCGGCTAAATCAGCCAGGCCGTTCTCGATCGCTTCGTAGATTCGTGTGAGCCGTCCTTCAGCTTCAGCGGCCTGTCGTCGTAGATCACCCACCCGATCCTTCTCGCGATCGCCTTGCTCCACCCTCCGACGCAACAACCCAGACAGCAATTCCTCAAGCCTAGCTGGGTTCAAGAGCCGCAGATCCACGTATTCCGCGACCAAATCGTTGAGTTTCTCCATCGGCATTGTTCGGCCCTTGCAGCCGCTATGCCCCTGCCGAGCGGTCGTGCAACAGGTGTAATATCGATACTGTTTGCCCTTTCCCGAGGTGCGCAAGGTCATCGCACCTCCACAGTCCTCGCAGAACACAACTCCACCCAACAGCATGGGGCTGTTCACAAATCGAGGCGCTCGCAATTGCGGGCTTCGCGACTTGAGGAGATCCTGGACCGCAGTGAATTCGTTTTCCTCGATGATCGGTTGCACGGCAACGTCGATGATATCTTCCGGCGCCTTCTTCCGCTTGCCGCCGACATTGAAACGATGTCGCCCGATGTAGGTTGTACGCGTGAGAACCTGATGCACTCCCCCGAGACCCCACCGTCCTCCGGTTTGTGTCCGAATCCCTCGATTGTTTAAGTAGTTAGCAATCTGACGCACTCCCATCGGGCCATGATCACTATCGCCAGCATGAGCCAAACGGAACATCAAGCGGACATGGTCAACGGTCAGAGGATCCGGTTCGATTTTCTTTTTAGCCCGAGTGCCACGCTGCTCGGCGGTCACTATCCGATAGCCGTAGGGCGGCCGGGAACCATTCCAGTAGCCCTGCCGGGCGTTTTCGCGCATAGCCCGAAGCGTATGCTTGGCATTCTCCTTGGACTGATATTCATCGAACAGCGCCATGATTTGGCGCATCATGGTGCTCATGGGGTCGTCACCAAGATCCTGCGTGATCGACGTCAGCCGAACACAGTTCTTCGCCAACCGACGGACGTAGAATTCAAGCTGGAACTGGTCCCGGAAGAACCGTGAAAACGAATGCACAATGATTAAGTCGAATGGCGCAGGCCGTTGCGATGCAGCGTCCATCATTCTCTGGAATTCGGGCCGCCTGTCGTCGGTCGCCGACGCACCTGGCTCAACAAACTCCGTCGCCACAGCAATCCCCTTGGTCTGACAATACGCCTGTAGCTGGCGACGCTGGTCAGGGATGGAAAGATCGTGCTCGGCCTGCCGGCCTGTCGAGACGCGGAGATAAAGTGCGGCGCGCCTGGAGATCGCCATGGCGGAGCTCTCATTGGCCTTCATCAGCGGCCTCGTCTCCTTCGGTCAGTTTCTGGCCCCGAACATCTCATCAAGCAGATCGGAGCAGTGAACCTCGAACAGGTCCAACTCTCGCTCCGAAACGGGAATATGATCGGGCCAATCGTCGGCGATTTCCGGTTGCCAATCTTTCTTGGACCGTTTCGCCCGGTTAGGTTGTGTACAGCGATTAGCTGCGGCGTAGTCGAAGAGACCGATGAATCCCGTCGATCTGCGAAGTGGAAAGACTTTAGCTGACATTCCGCCATTGTCGCTGCCCAAATCAAAATTGCTAGCCGATACAATGCATTATGTGAGCTATCGAAAGCGGCCATTCGGATACCGCCGAAGACTGCTGGCCTAAATTGGCTCCCGTGGGCGATCATGGAGAAGTGCATATCGGCGGGTCTACACCGCCCACCCGTGGCATTGCGCGCCCTTGGCATTGGTCCTTCCAGTTCGAAATTAGATTACCCGGCACGAAGGTGCGTAAACACTCCGAACCCAAATCGGTATTTCGCCTTTATGCCTTACGACGCGTCGGGCCGAATATCTTACCCAGCCCACCTTGCCCGCCAATCCGAACAATATCATCGACGACTGCTCGAATCAGGGGCCAAGGAAACTCAGTATCGGCCTGCGAAGACTGCCCTTCCCTCAGCACCGCATCAAGTTTGGCTGCTACACCGGCAAGGGAAGCAGCGGGGGTCTTAGACAATAATTCCAGCAGGCGCTGTGCTCGATCGGCGGTCTCGCGTTCGGCGCGCAACGTCGCCGAGTAGCCAATCTCCCTGTCGGCGGCGTCCCAATGCGCCTGATGAGCGGCAAAATCGGCTTCGGCCTTCCCACGAACCGCCGCTTCCGCTGGAGCTACATTGAGCACGTCGGCAAGTGCCGCAAGTGAGTACAGCTTTACGTTCTCTCCGTCGCGCAGCCGCACAGTCGTGCAAGGAAATCCGACCGTTTCGGCAAGCTTGCGCTCCAGACGCTGCTGCTGACGGCACAACCGTTCGGTCTGCTGGTGTGCTGCCTGCCATTTGCGCCACGCCGCAATCGCAGGATCGGTTGATAGGTCCGTTTCCAAATCGGTGACGGCAAATGCTTTACGTTCCGAACCCGCAATTGCAATTGCCGTTCCGGCAAGCATCTTCCTGCGGGTGATGCGCGGCGGAGTCGTGCTATTGTCGGAATCAGCCATGATCCGAGCTCCTAATAGCTTGGCAGTGGTCAGGCCGCATTGGGTGTTACGAGCACCTGTGCGGCCGCGTAGTCATCATAAGCTTATGTCACTTTTTGTGACTTTTTACAAGAAGTATGTCATGAAAAAGGACATTTTTCCGTCGCAACTTAGGGCAGCTCGAGCACTGATCGGCTGGACAAGAGAGGATTTGGCAAGTGCCTCCGGACTGACAGTTCGCACAATCGCTAGAATCGAGAGCTCTCAGACGATACCCAGACAGACAACAATTGAAGCGTTGGCCGAAGCGCTGGAGGCTGCCGGGATAGAGTTTATTCCGCAGAACGGCAGCGGGCCCGGTGTCCGGCTCTCTCGCAGACTAGACGGCAAATGAGGCGATACAGTCTCATCTTGAGGGGCAAAGCCACATGAACTCGTTCCTTCAGCGGCTATGCGATCGAGCGCAGCAAAGGCAGCGGCTGGGAGTAGTGGCGGAGGTGAAGCGTAACAATTTCTGTGTATATCCGTAGTTAAACATTCAAGATTGCTGAAATGATCCCTATCTCTCGTTTCGGGAGATAGCGGTGGCACTCAAAGAAGACCTCCAGGCGGAAGTCCAGCAGATTTTCCATGAGCAATGGAAAGTTCGTGCGGGTTCGACGGTGCCGAGCGAAGATAGCATTACGCTTGGCAACGATGCCGTTGATATTGATGCTACCGTCTTGTACGCAGACATTTCCGATTCAACCAAGTTGGTGGATACCTACAAACACCATTTTTCTGCTGAGATTTACCGTGCATTCCTGAGGGTGGCTGCAAGAATCATCCGCTCGGAGGGAGGCACAATCACGGCCTATGATGGCGACCGCATCATGGCCGTGTTCGTCGGACAGTATAAGAACACTATAGCAGTCCGGACGGCACTCAAAATCAATTGGGCTACTAAGAACATCGTTCAGCCTGGCTTGAAAGCTGAATACCCGAACTCGCCTTTTGTTTTGCAACATACGGTGGGAATTGACACCTCCCCGCTTCGAGTTGTGCAGGCCGGCATTCGAGGCTCCCGAGACTTGGTATGGATCGGCCGGGCAGCCAATTGGGCGGCCAAGCTTTGCGCTTTAGACGACGCCCATGCCACCTGGGTCACAAAAGCGGTTTACGATGTCCTCGCCGATGAGGCTAAATATGGAGGAGACCCACGCCGCGACATGTGGGAAGCAAGGACGTGGACAGCGATGAATGCAACACCAATTTATCGTTCAAGCTGGTGGTGGTCATTTTGAGCGAGAAAACCCAAATTGGTCTCGACGTGGCTGAACGGCAGCTCGACCGCGTGATGGGCTTTTTCCCCCGCATCGACTCCAAGGTGTCCGCCCTCTTCGCCATCGTATCTGCACAAGTGGCATTTGCTGCCGTGAACATCACCATCGACGACCTAAAGTCTTGGTGGATAGCCGTCCCCGCCGCCGCCTTCGTTATCTGCATCGTCTGGTCCATCGGTCGACTCTATCAATGCACCTTTCCCAACCTCGCCGGTGGCCACGCCTCGCTCGTCTACTTCAAAGAGATCGCCAAACTGACTGAGGGCGACTACCTCGCCCGCTATCAGAAACTGGATGAGGAAACCCTGAGGCGTGATGTGGTTGGCCAGATCTGGCGGAATTCTGAAATCGTGGCAGCGAAATATGTCTATCTGAAGCAGGCGACCCTAGCCACGATGATTGCAATCCTCCCGTGGAGCCTTCTCCTTCTCGGAACGTCGGTCGTGCACTGGAAGCTGCCCCTTGGCACGCCATAGGCGCGCTGGAGTTGCGTTGTGAAAGAAGCACAGCCCGAACCCGAGAATTTCCACGACCGACTAAACCGGCTTATGGGGCTGCTCGCCCATGAGGATGAGCGGGGACTGGTTCTCACTACAGCGGCGTTTGCGGAAGACCTGCTGGGGCGGCTCATCCGCGCCTACCTAGTCGACGTGAAATCCTCTGGCGAGCTGCTTGAGGGCTTTAACGCTCCGCTTGGCACACTGTCCTCGCGCACGAAAGGCGCCCATGCCCTCGGACTCTTGTCGCGAGATCAATTCTCCGACCTCGAACACCTACGCAAAATCCGCAATGAGTTCGCCCACAATTGGGAAGGGTGCTCGTTTGATCGGCAGGATATCGCCGACAGGATCGGCAAGCTCTCCGCAACGCGTATACCTTCAACCGACGGTGACGACGACGCCACGCTGAAAAACAAACTGCGCTCGTCAATCTCGTGTGTCCTGACCGAGTTGGACGTGTTGACTAGGCTCATCGGCGACCACGGGTATCGCATTCGGCCGCGGGCTATTCACCTATCGCTGACGCCGCAAACCGTGCCCACCTCTCCCGCGTAGGGGCTTCTCATGGCTGCTCAATCCGATCTGCTGGATTTGCTGTTACTGCCGAATGAAACGCTCTCGAACGAGTACAAGAGCTGGCTTGACTTGACCGACACAGCCTCGAAGGCGGTGTTGGCCAAGGCGGCCATTGCTTTGGCCAACCATGGTGGCGGTGTGATTGTGGTCGGCATGCGCGGCGCGCAGGGATCTACGCTAGAATCACAGCCGATGCCTGACAACGTAAAACGCTATGACCCCGACGCCGTGAATGCTGCGGTCAATCGGTACGCCGACCCGAAGATCCATTGCGATTTGCAGTTCGCCACCCATCCCGGCACCGGCATCGAGCACGCCTTCATCACCGTGCCTGGCACGTCTGTGGTGCCTGTCATGTCCGCTAGGGACTATGAGAAGGTCATTGCCTCCCAGCGATGTTACATCAGGAAGCCTGGGCCGAAGAGCGAAGAGCCCTTTACGTCGGAAGAGTGGCGTTCTCTGTTGTCGAGGTGCGTGCAGGCTGGCCGCGAGGCATTGCTTGACGGTATTCGGACCATCCTTCAGGGCCAAGCCTTAGAGGTGCCGACGGCAAATGAAACCGATCAACTGGCGCAATTCGCATCGAAGTCGCGAGAACGATGGGAAAGCCTCATCGCTCCCCTGCCCGTCAATGATCCGGCACGCTTTTCACTCGGCAGCTACGAGCAAGCCTTCCAGTTGCTAGATGTACCAGCCGCCGCCGGCCTCGGAAGACTGCGCGACCGGCTTGATGAAGCCGGGAACACCGTGCTGACAGGATGGGGGCCATTCGTGAATCTCAGGCGGCCGCCAATTGGCCCGATCCCCGTCAACGATGGGATAGAGGCTTGGGTAGGTCACCCAAAAGAAGAGCACCGTAGTGGGCGCCATTGTGATTTCTGGAGGGCTGAGATCACCGGCCTGATGTACGAAATACGGTCTTTCGATGAAGACTTTTCTGAGAAGGTGAGCCCTGGGACAGGGATCGATCTCACACTGCCAATATGGCGCGTTGGGGAGACACTCCTGTTTGTGGCGCGTGTTGCGAAGCAATTCGAGGAAGACCCTGAAATCGCAATTCGTATCCAATACAGTGGCCTGCAAGGTCGCGAGCTTAAAAGCCTGTTCGATTGGCGCGCGCCACTTTTCGAGCGGGATATCCACGTTGACACTATCGTCCTGCAAGGCCGGGCAAAGGCATCCCAGATCTTGGATACAACGTCAGAGGTCGTGCTGCCCTTGTTGCGCCCCCTCTATGAGGCTTTTGGGTTTTATGAACTCAAGATGGAATTGGTTGCCTCTGAGCTTGCAAGGCTACGAAAGGGAACTTGACGGGCTAGTCCTTTGCAATGATCGCACTCGACCTAGCACCTGCACGGCTCCCTGAAGCCGCTCTGGTCGCTCGGTGGTGCGCGACTTACTTTGCGCTCCACCGCCCGCCGACTCTGTGCCGAGTGCAGTTGCTGCAACCGTTGAGCGCCGACTGCGCTGCCGAGTGGAAGAGCAATGCGCGGGAGTTGATCCTGGACGTGGCGAACTCTCGATTGCTTCGAAGGCTATCGAAACGGCGACGTAACACCATCAGTCCTTAGCACGCCGGTTTGCCCATTCGTGTCAGGATGGAGAGACCCTTTGGCAGTCGATAGCCAGTGCGGCTGGGCGATGCGCAGCGCCTACATCTCGGACAGGATGCCGCGCCTGACCGTCCTACGAAGGAAGCTTCGATTGGTAATGAGCTTGTCGCGACCGGGCGCCTCCGTTGGGGCCGTCAAGCCTATGCACCCGCTGTGCGGAGGATAGCGCCAGCCGACGAGCCTGCGCTCGGCCGCTATCCTACGGCCGACGCTGGCGATGTCGGCTGTCGCCGAATCGCAACAACGGCCCCCAGCCAACCGTGCCGACCAGCGATCGCGAGTCACCGCAAGCCAGGTCGACGAGATCCTGACGTTGAGGATCCATCGGCTCAACTGCCTGCCTACCGGAGGTCACCGAAGTGACCCGTGCTCCCTTCCGATAACTGGGTTCTCTGTCGAGCGTCTCGCTCCCGTCTCTGACCACGCCCCCTTCCCGGCCCAAGCTTCCTCAACTGCCCGCCGAGCCCTCGCACATTGCACTAAGCCACGGAAATAGCTGAGATATCGATATTCTGGCAGTGTGCAGTAAACATCCACACCTCGCAAAATCAGCTTCTAACCTATTGAAACAACACAACCGATCGACGCCGCACCTCGCGGCCTTTTATCTCGCCGTCTTAATCGGTCGTATTTTGCGAGACTTTCTTTCCATCGTCGTTCTCCTTCCAATCTACGATAATACACTATTCTATGCTCTACGACACGATCCCGTACTCTTACGTCGAGTTCCGATGCGCCGTGCAGTCTTCCGCGCTCTGCGACGGGGTAGCAGCGCTGCTTATTTGCAGCACGGGAACCGTCGTGGCGCACTTTTCCATCGGAGTGACGGAGCAGCGTCACAGGCAATCCGGCGCGGTCCGGCCGTCTCGCGATCGGCGCGGCCGCAGGCAATGTATGGCCCGCCGCGTCTGCAAGCAGAATGTTTTGGATGGAACAACCGGTCTGCACCAATGTATCCGGCCTCGGCGCTCTGCGCGCCCTGCCAAGATGGAGATTCGCGCGCCCGGCTCCTAACAAGATACACGACCTCGAAAGGGCCGCTGCCTGCCGACAGGTTTGCCGAACGCCGATCAACCGTTGGGCCATCTCTATGTACATCCTCCCGCAGACTTCATGCGGCCGAGCAGTTGCCGGGACGCTCCCGCTCGACCAACTCGTTACCCCTTCGACGCCATTGCGGCTTCATAGGGGCGCTGGTTCGACATCACCGCCCAGGCGATCCGGGCCAGTTTATTGGCAAGCGCAACGACCACTACGTTGCGCTTGGCGCGCTTGAGCAGTGCCTGCAGCCAGGCGTCGAGCTGGGTGTCCATTCGCGCCAGATATGGCAGTGCCGCTCGCGCGCCATGGATCAACAGCACGCGCATGTAGGTGCTCCCGCGCTTGCTGATCCCCGACAGGCGCGGCTTGCCGCCGGTCGTGATCTGACGTGGAACAAGCCCCAGCCAAGCAGCGAAGTCACGCCCCTTCGCAAACGCCGACACGTCGCCGACCGCTGCTGCCAGCGCTGTTGCATTGAGCGCGCCAATGCCCGGAACACTGCGCAACAGACGAGCCCGTTGATCGCTCTTCGCGAGCGCTTCGAACTCTTGATCGAGCTGCTTGATCCGATGATCGAGCGAGTGCAATTCGTCGACCATGTCATCAACGAGTTGCCGCATCCTGGCGGTTAGGAGCGTGTTGTCCGGCAGGTTCTCGCGCAGCCACAGGCTCAGCTTTGGGCGCCCCCTGGCGATGACGATGCCGCGATCGAAAAGCACGCCGCGCAGTTGATTGATCAGCGCCGTCCGAGTGCCGACCAGCCGCTCGCGGGCACGGTGCAAAGTCTGCACATCGAGTTGCTCTTCCGACTTGATCGGCACGAAGCGCATTGTCGGCCGTGTCGCCGCTTCGGCGATTGCCTCCGCATCGCGATCATCGTTCTTGTGTGATTTCACGTACGGTTTGACATACTCTGGTGGCATCAGCCGGACATTGTGTCCGAGCGAGTCAAACTGACGCGCGAGGTGATGAGCACCGCAGCACGCCTCCATGCCAATGATGCAGTGCGATTGCTTTTCGACGAATGCAGTAAGGGACGCACGGCGTATCCGACGACGCAGCACAACCGCTCCTTCACGGTCGAGGCCGACCAGGCTGCAGAGCGTCTTTCCAAGATCGATTCCGAGTACGACGATGTTCATTTTCCTTCCTCCTTCTGACACGGACTAGCAGTTTGGCTGGAACTGGAGGGGCGGGCCATCCCATAAGATAACGTGCGTTCCGTCGTTCCTGGTCCGCATCGGTCCTCATCCGCCGGAGCGGATCTCTTGTGTCAGGTGGCGCCGGTCAGCGCGTCGGCGCCATGCGCTTCAATTTCCGTTGCACCGTTCATCGATGCGCCCCTAGCAGCCTGCGATCCTTGCGATGAGCGCGCCGGGCGGCATCGCTCCGGATCGCCGCAGAATCGTCGACATAAAACGTTCCGTCGGTCCACATGGCGTGCATGATCACCGCCAGCTGCGCGCGACGACGACACAGGCCTTGTGGTGGCATGATCGTTTGGCGATCGCCTGGCCCCCGCTCTTGACCTTGTCCGAGCCCTTGAAGCGCGTCATCAGCCTCGACGCCGCCTCGTACAGCGAGCGCCGCACATCAGCATCGCCGGCTTTCGATATGCGACCCTGGACGTCGATCGAGGTGCCCGACTGCCAGCGCCGCGAGGTCAGTCCGAAGTAGGCCGCGACGTCGCGCGAGCGACGGAAGCGCGACGGATCGTCAATCGCCGTCATGAACGAAAGTGCTGTGACGGGGCCGACGCCAGGGATCGCCATGAAGCGTCGGCACAGTTCGCTGCGGGCCACCATTTTGACGACGAGATCGTGCAGTCGGCAATACTGTCTCCACAGCGCTGCGCGCGCTGACAGCATGGCGTCCATCAGCTCGGACGACAGCGGATCCTCCGCCACAGCCTGGCGCACCGCCTGCTCGAAAGCGCCGCGTCCGACCTTGCTCAGGCGGATGCCAATGCCTTCAGCGAATGGCGGATGGCGTTCTCCAGGTCGAGGAACTTGGCTTTCAGGTTGCGCCGGTGCGTCAACAAAAGCTTCGTCCGGTAGCAGCTTTCCGACTTGATATGGGCCTGCCGAAACCAGCCGGTGCGCATGATATGGGCGATGCCCAGCGCATCGGCCTTGTCGGTCCTGTTGCGTTGGGCCGACATCGCGGCGCGCACGTGCTGCGTCTTCAGGCAGATGGCCGGCAGGCCGAGTTTCTTGAGTTCCGGATGCAGCCAGGGCCACAACGCGTCGGCCTCGTGGCCGACACGCCGCAGGCGCGGCAGAAACGGCTTCAGCTCCGCAAACAGCGCATCGGGATCAGTCAACGCCGTCATCTCAAGATGCACCACGCCATGATCGTCGACGACACACACCGCTGTTTCGTCCATCGCCACGTCCAGTCCGCAAAAGAATTCCATCGTTCGCCTCCTGCGTTGCTTCACAGGAGCAGATTTTGCCGCCGAGTCGCCGGCGTTCGCCAGTTGACCCGTAGTCAACGCACAGTTTTGCTGCTCGGCAAGGCGCCCGCCCCGATTACGGGCGGCAATCCCCCGATCGCGTCGCCTGCCCCTGCCCTATCCGCGCGCCATGGCACGCTGGAGCACGAGATGATGCGAAGGGCGCCGGGGTGTCTCATGACGCGGACCTGTCGCTTGCTTTGGGCACGAACAGGCCGATTGCCCGCGGCGTCGGCACCGCGGAAAAGTCCGGTAAGCTGGTTCATAGGAAATCCCGGCCCGGACGCAGGCGTCTGTGTGGAAGGGCACATTGCAACTACATGCCACGCCGCCATAGCAGCCGCTTTCACGCGGCGGTGGAAGAAAATACAATGTCACCAGTGACTAATAGCAGGTTTGATTTGCGTGGAAAAACTATGTTCACTTATTGTTCCTTGCGACTAGATGGTGCAGGATCGGTAGCTCTCGATTCGTGGTTGAATTGGGTTGCGTGATTGAGTGAGAGGCGGAATGGTAGTCGAGCGGATTGCCAAATTTCTTGGCCGTCGCAAATCAAAGGTGCCCGGGCCGTCCGCGTCCGCGCCTCAGGTGGAACGTACGCCGACAAGACCCTCCGTTCGGCAAGCGCCGAGCAGAACTCTTATCATCTGGGAGTCAGAGCTACGCGCCATCGCCGCAGAAGCTGGGGCCTGGACCGTCGAGACCGGAGGCGACCTCTTCGGTCGCTGGCAAGGTAATCCGACGGTGTTTCTTGCAACAAAAGCAGGTCCGAACGCCCAGCGCGACAATGCGCATTTTCGCCTCGATGTCGACTATCTCCGGCAATTAAGCGAACCGCTCGCGACCGATTGGGCGCTTCGCTACTTCGGCGATTGGCACTCTCACCACCGGCTCGGCCTCTCGGCTCCGAGTTCCGGCGACCGCAGACGCATCCGCCAACTTGGAAACCGCAACAACTTCCCCGGGATGGTGGAAATTATCGTCACGACGGAGGGATCGCGCAAGATGCCCGTCGTGCGCGTCCATCCGTGGTTCTATGATCTCGGTGTTGAGGATGAGCCGACCGCGATGAACGTCATGGTTCATGCTGGATGCAGTCCTGTGCGCGAAGTGTTGCGCATGCGTGGTACATTCCCGGAACAATCGCTCGATGAATGGCAAAGCGTTATGCTGGACCGCGTCCGCATTGGCGACGCCACCGAGCTTCCCATCGTCAGCAAAAACCCGGGCGCCGATCCAACAACGCACGAGAGAGCAGTGTCTCATTTGGCCGAAGCTCTGGAGCGAGAGAGCGGCGCACCGATCGAGCAGCACACGACAGCTTTTGGCAAGATTTTAGTCGCTCAGTTGAAGGAGCCGCATCACCTTGCGTTCGCTATCGATCGGAAATGGCCGATGAACGTCCTTGAGGTTCATCGTCTTGATCGGGCAACCGGTGGTGCCGAGCAGATTGAAGTGCCGGCGGGGCTGATGGTCCCGGATATTGGCGGCATTGTGCAGGTGTATCGTGCGGCCAAGACCGAAAGAGGTATCGCTTGACGTGGACGGTAACACAGCAGCAACGCCTGGCGCTTGAGCACCAGATACTTCAAAATGAAGGCTTTGCGCAGTTCGGCGTTTATCATTACGCGACATACGATACGTACAACGCATCGGGCACGGCGACGACGAGCTCAGGCCGAAGCTATCAGCTTTTCTGCACAATCCCTCCAGGTTATCCCACGGAGCGGCCGTCGCTCTACATCACCGATCCCAAGCCACTGCTGAATTACCATGGTGCAGTCATTTCGGGGTTGGGCGTCTCCCATGCAATGCACACCTTGGAGCCGCACTCGGCAGGCTGGGTTCAGATTTGCCATTGGCGTGCCGACCGTTGGCATGCAGGCATCGTTCTACAAAAAGTTTTTCTCAAGGCCATGCTCTGGCTCGAAGCTTACGAACAGCACCTAGCCACGGGGCGCGATCTTGCTGACTTCGTTCGCACCATGCAGGAGGCCGCATGAGCAACAGCGACCAACGCTCGATGATCCGCGATGCGATGCAAGCAATCGCCCAGCGGAAACCTGGCAAATCAAAGCTTGTCTACGACAAGACAAAGCGTACGATCGTGGCCGTCTCCGAAGGGGCGTCCACACCGCAGGCGCTGAATATCACGGCCGACGATGCCGATATGTTTGGTGTCGTGACCCTTTCATCGGGGTGGCTACGCGAAAAGTGGCCCTACCTGACAAAAGTCGGTTCACTTCCAGTTGAGTTCAGTTCCTGGGACGATGGCGACGCACTCACTCAGTTAGACCTGTGCATTCAGAGCAGCGGCACTCAAGTGCCAGCGACGCTCGTGTTCGGCAAGCAGCAGGGACAGCCAGCCGGAGGGATGGTGATCTCAATCATCGAGACCGACAAGCCGGTGCATCGGGCCGACGTGTTCGTATCGCCTGACAACATCGCGTATCGGGCAGAGCTGATCGAACCTCATGACCATACAGTTGATCGGCGGGAGGTGGTGTTTGCCGATATTGAGCCGCAACTCGACCTACGCCGCGCGGGAATATTGGAAACGACTATCCTGAAGGATCGGACGGTCCTGTGCATCGGCCTTGGAACGGGCGGAGCACACGTCGCGGTCGAATTGGCCAAGTCTGGTGTGGGCCATTTCATGCTCGTGGATCGAGACCGGTTGTCGGTCGGCAATGTGGTACGGCATCCGGGCGGGATCTCGCAGGTGGGCCGCGCCAAGGTGAATGTTACACGCGATCTCATCCTCGAAAAAAATCCCAACGCACAGGTCGATGTGCGTGTGGCCGAAGCCAGTTTTGGCAATCGCGACATGATTGCCGGGCTTGTGCAAACGGCTGACCTTGTCATCTGCGGAACCGACAACCGGCAAAGCAAATTGCTGATCAACGAGATTTGCGTATCGGCGAACAAACCGGCCGTCTACGGCGGTGCGTTCCGCCGTGCCTATGGTGGCCAGATCTTGCGGGTCCGTCCAAAAGAGTCCCCGTGTCAGCAGTGCTTCGTTTCCGCTCTGCCGGATGCAGCATCCGACGTTGAGGTGTCCTCGCAGGATGACGCCGACGTCATTGCCTACTCGGATCGGCCTGTGGCCGTTGAGCCAGGGCTTTCTCTAGATGTTCTTCCCATAGCCACGCAACTCGCCAAGCTCGCCCTGCTCGAACTTCTCGCCGGCAAATCCTCCACACTCAATGTGCTCAAACGGGACTTCGATGCACCCTGGTATCTCTGGATCAACCGGCCTGAACCCGGCACCCAGTATGCCGAGATGCCTCCCTTGAGCGAGAGCCGCGATGAAATGACGATCAATCGCTGGTACGGCATCTATTTTGAACGGGACGAGCAATGCCCCGTTTGCGGTGACTTCCTTGCGGGATTCGTCGCCGCATACGGCATCGACCCATCGCAGCTTCCGGCGCTCCGGGAAAAGGATTAACGCGTGGAGCTGCCGGGAGATTTCGCGAAATATGTCAGCTCGTGCGAGCCTGATGACGATGCTGTTAGCACAGCCAAGAAAGCGCACGAGAAGGTCCGCGACGAGCTCAAGACGGACGAAGATGCGAAGGATGCTCACGAAGAAACGTTTCTGACGGGTTCCTACAAGCGGCACACGGCCATCCACAACATCGAAGATGTGGATGTGATTTGTATCCTCGATTTGGATGTTTACGCGGAGGGATCCGAGCCCGAAGTCGTCCTAACCTGGCTCCAAGGTATACTCGATAAATATTACACCGAAACGCGCCCACAGGGCAGATCCATTGGTGTCAGCGCCAAAGGCGTATGGCTCGACATCGTGCCCGGATCGCCCGTCTACCAGGACGGTCCACTTTGGATTCCGGACCGTGATGCCAAGCAGTGGGTGCAATCGCACCCCAAGGGACAGATCAGCGCCGCGACCGAGAAGAACAAGGATACGGGCGGCTACTATGTGCAGACCGTCAAACTGATGAAGTCCTGGCGCGATCGGCTGCCAACCGAGAAATCAAAACCGAAGTCCTACATCTTGGAAACACTAGTCCACCAAACGATAGGTTGGCCCACCTCGCACGCGAGCGCCATTGTTAGTGTGTTTGAAGGAATCAATTCGTCTTACGGGTTCTATTGCGGCTTAGGCGTCGTGCCCTTCATAGCCGATCCAGGCTTTGGAAGCGTGAACGTCGCTAAGCGGTGGGGAAGCGCCGAGTTCGACGCCTTCCTTGACCAAGTGAAATCGGCCGTCACGACCGCACGCCAGGCGCTCGATGCGACCGATGAAGCGGAAAGCCGCAAGCTATGGCGAAAGCTTTTCGGTTCGACGTTCGGCGTGTAGGAGAAGCCAATGGCCAAAACCTCTTCCGGATCGGCCAATGGTAAGGGCTCACTACTCTCTCCGGACGCGATGGGCGGCCTTAACGCTGGAAAGGGCTTTGATTTCCAGACGCGCTACACGGTATGCCACCTGCCAATCTGGTTGCAGGATGGCGCCTTTCATCAACTCTTCACGGAAGGCACGGGCGACATCGACATTCGCTATGTCGAAGACGGGAAGTCGCGCCGAAAGCACCTACAGACCAAAGACCACGACGTGGCGCCTGCCGAATTCAAGGAAGTCATCGAGGCGTTTCGTGGTTTTGATGCGCGCATGCCGGACGTTTACCAAGAATTTCGGCTGGCATGCCCAAGTCTTTCGCAGCAGATGCGGCCCATTGAAACGGGGCTCTCACGTTTTCGAAACGCAAAGCCCTTCTATGACGACGAAGTTCCAGCGCTTGCCCAAACGCAAGCCGATCTTGATGAGCGCATGCGGAATGTCGGACTTGGCTCCGAGGAAATCGCCTTCATCCACGGGAAAGTATTTATCGACGTCGGCCATGGGGATCTCGCGCATGATGACCGAGCGCTTGATATCTTCATCGGTCGAATGCTTGGCCACCCTGAGTTTGCAAATAAGATTCGATCGATGGTTTTGCCCGCCTACGCCGCACTTTTGGCAAAAATCGGCGCCAGCAAAGGCGTCGTTCTGGACAAGTCCTCGCTCGAAACTTTGCTGCGTTCGGCGGTCCTCGCTGATCTATCGCAGGACGCCAGTGTAACGCTTTGGATCCACAACTGGACGAAAGAAACATTCACGCCACTCGCGGACTACGAGCTGGATTGGGCCCCTCTCTTTGACCGGGCGGCGAGGAAGGTGCCTGCGCCGGACGCCTGGACCAACGATCTCGTCCCGCAACTCGACGCCTTGCGAAAGCAGATCATGGCAGCTGGCGCCGTTCGTACTATACGGCTGCGCGGAAAATGCGCGCTCTCAACCGGCGTCGCCCTCGGGGCGACATTTCCGGCCGTCGGCGGCTGGACCTTTGAAATTCCTCAGCCTCCGGCGAAGGATCATTGGCGCTCAGATGCAGTGCCGACGCCTGGTTATGCATTGCAGACGGAAGTCACAGAAGCCAACCCAAGCGGCACCGACCTTGTCCTTGGTTTGAATATTCGGGGTGACGGTCGCGCCGATGTCATGCGGTACATCGAGTCGACCGGCCATACGCCGAACGCTTTCGTATTCATGGCGCCGCCGAGTCAAGGATCACAATCGATCGGCGGCGATAGCGACGCTGTCGCTATGGCAACGGCCGTTCGGGAGGAGCTCGGCAAGCTGCTTAAGGTCCGTCAGCTCCGCATGACAAAGCTGTTCTTCTACGGACCCTTCGCACTTTCGGTATTTCTTGGTCAGCAGCTTACATCGATCGGAAAGATTCAGCTGTTTGAGTATCAGGATCCCAGCTACGTTCCGAGCTGCCTTTTGAAAACCTAATCCTTGCCCTTGAACACCTTCCCATGCCCGTCCTTGGAAAACGACCCGAACTGATAAGACTTCAAAAGGCGTTCGAGGCAGAAGCCGGAACGTTTCCTGACCTCTCGCTTTCGATCTTATACTTTTCGCAAGAGAGAATTCCGGCGGATCGGACCTTCAGAAAACCCAATCATCAGATAATGCTCTGGCAGTATTACGGCCAGCTCGACGGTTCCGAGGAATCGACCAAGCGAATGTTCGAAAGTATGCAGTCGAGTAACATCGCCATGGCGGGTTTAAGGGGCTGTCAGTTCTCTTGCTGTGCGTTGCTGGAGGGCGAGCCGACGGCGCACTTTATTCGCATGGCGCAACGTGCGGGAAACATCTTCTCGGATAGGGAGTGCGACCGAATTAAGTTGCACGCCATCAACGACTTCGCATCCAATTTCCCCCCGTCAACGAATGGCAAGCCGATATCTTGCAGCAACAGCAATCGTTTGGCGATTTGGCTCAATCATGTCTTGCATCACCTTGGCCGAACACATCCTCGCTATCTGATGGAAGCGAAGATCGATATTGATCCTTATGCGGCATCGCTCTCGGCGATTGATGCCATGCTCGCCACGACAAAGCCCAAAGTGGCAACGTCCTCGACGTTTGATACGCGGCGGTTCCGGGTTGCGCTTTCCTTTCCAGGCGAGCACCGTCCGTTTGTTCGCGCAGTCGCCGAGCATTTGAAGAACGATCTCGGGCACGATTCCGTGTTCTATGACAATGACTATGTTGCGGAGTTGGCGCGGCCAAACCTAGATGTGCTCTTGCAGCGCATTTATCACGATAACTCCGACCTGATCGTCGTATTCCTGTGTGGCGACTACATTGCCAAAGAGTGGTGCGGCCTCGAATGGCGCGCTATCCGTAACATTATCAAGCAACGACGCGACGCAACGGTGATGCTTCTTCGCCTCGATCAAGCGCAAGTACCGGGATTGTTCGGAATCGATGGTTACATCGATGTTGAGAATTGGTCGCCGGCCCAAACCGCCGAGGCGATTATGACGCGTCTACGGTCCGACGATGTTCAGTCTGAGTAGGTTCCTGGCTAACTCTCGTGTAGGGACGCGAACGTACTGCCTCGACCGCTTGTCTAGTTTCAGGCGTGTCTTCCCCAGTTCGAGCGAACCGGGTCTGGCGTTCCAACAAAAGCGCCGCCCTAGATAGTGCTCTCCCAATAGAGCGAACCGACGACGAGTACCCCGGTGCGTAGAATGAGCGGCATGGCTATTCACCCCAACGGACTTTGGTTCCACTTCACGTTCGGTCACATGGCAATAGCATTCTGGATTGCGTTGCGAGCGATGTCATACACACTCTTGCGGCCGTGACATCTTACACGAGACCAACCGTTTTCGATCGGGCCTTGGTAGAAGGCGAGACCTGATAGCAGGCAGTCAACCGGTCTAATCCGGCAATCGGCCTCTTGTTTCAGCAGAATCTGCCAGAGACCTCCACCGCTTGTCCCACCAATATTGCCCGGCATTGGCGAATTCGGTCCATGGGGGATCGGAAAACTGAGGTAGTCATAATTTTCAATAGGAGGTGCTTCATTGACCTGTCCAATCGGACAAAAGCCGGCAAACCGCTTTAGCTTTTTGAAGCCCAGCGCGGGCTCGAAGTCTCGTGTCAGTGCATCCTGAAGGCCGCAAAGGCACCAAAGACCGTCCCTCAGTTCTGGTTGTCCGCTCGCTATCCGCTCCCAATGCTTGTCCAAATTTGCAAACGACTTTTTTGCCGTAAGGCTGGATGGAAGGACAGCTGGAAGAATGACTGCCCCCAAGTCAGGTCCCTGCTCGTCTTCTGTCCCCCGAGCAATCTTTAGATATTGCAGGGCTTCAACCTCCACCGTGTGGGCACCCACATATGGCGACATGATCAAACCCAACTCGCCTGATGTGGGAAGCGCGTCGAGCACATGGTGGGCCGTCAAGATTGCTCTGGTGCTCCTTACCTGAACAAGGGTGCCCGAGCCTCGAAGATGGGCATCCAACTGGTTCGAGCTTCTACTCGCTTGAGCGAATCCGATCGAGAAGGCAGCCACGAGTTGCCCAATCTCGGAAGCGAGCGACTGGGACAAGTCACTGGGTACCAACTCGGCCACTTCGGATCGTCCTCGCCGGGCAAGACTGTGATTGGTTTTGCCACGATCGCACGGCCGGGCTGCTTCATCAATCGAGGGTCGCGTTCGGAACAGGGTGGCCGGCGATGCACCAGCCGCGCTGCGACAGACCCGGAGACGTGAGCGAACATGTCCGCTTTCGGGCAATAGCAAGTTCTATCTCTGCGACCGAAGGCCCAATGCCGCTGTTCAAACATGGCACTTAGGAGTTCGTGCTCGCGCCATAAGGCACAACGTGCCAGAAAGCGATGCCTTCGAAGCGACTCTAGTATCCAACTTTGTCCATGAGCACTCGCAATTCAGGCCGAGGCGCAACCCAGAAAGTTCGAAAAGCTTTCAGGAACCCCAGTCGACCGCCAATTGTAGAACCGGCTGATATCCGCTTCAGGCCGATTGCAAACAGGCCGCCTTAGGCTGGGATGCACGACGAGCGGACATTCAGATCGTCGTGAACATAGCGACCTGATCTTTTACGTTGAGTCCGAGGCGCATCGCTGGCGCTTGCGCAAGATGCTGAGTGCCCGTTGCAGACACGAGATTTCAAACTGGCAGCCACGGCCGCAACGAACATCGTCGTCACTGACGGCACGGCGAACACAACCGAACCGCATCAAACATATACGCTGGTTTGAGTTTTAAACTTGGATCGATATCCACGAATCTGCGGTCGAGCTAAACGAAAGACTGGGACCTGGCAGAAAAAAGCGAATCTGAAATGAATACCTGGAGAACGCGAAATAACGGAGTCATTTCAGTTCGTGATCGCGCGCGCATTAATAAAGCCCGGTCCCAACCCAAAGTGCTCTCGCCTAACACAGGGGAAAAGTCTCTCGTCGAGCGAAGGCCGCTCGATGTCCCGAAGCGCCGCTCCGAAGGCGCGGCGATGGACTTTACAAACAGGGCATGGTTCAACAAATTAGCAACCATTCCTTCCGAGGGGCATCTAGCAGTATGGCATCACCAGGAATACATCCCAGCTTCGAGTACGACGTATATGGTGGAGAGGAGCAGCAGATCATTAGGCGCTTTGCCTCGGAATGGTATATTACGTCCGGGACGCGCCCATTAATCCTTTCCGAAAAAAGCAACTATCGGGCCTTCCTGGGCAAACCATGTGACCCGGCTGCGAGAATGTTTAATTTGGAACGCGAAGTAGTCGCAGTTTTCAGTAATTATGAAGAATTTGAGGTCCGAACCATCGACGCCTTCGAGGTTGCGGCAAGCCGATTCAATCAGCTCAGGATAGATCCCATCTGCCGTGTGTTGATAAGCAGAGATCGAAATATCGTCGAACGTATAAAAGACGTACTAAAAAGCGATCCAGAGTTACCAATAATAATACCATTTACCTATTATGAATTGATAAACAATAGAGATAAGTCGCTTATTATAAACAGGTTTCGACAGCACTTTTTCTCACGAGACCTATTTGCGTTCGAAAGCCCGCTCAAGCGCGACACATACTTTTTTGGGCGCACCGATCTTATAAATAGCATTCTGTCGAGACACCGCTCAAATGAAAATTCTGCTTTATTCGGTCTCCGTAGAAGCGGTAAAACATCCATAATTTTTGGATTGGAACGAGCGAGTAGGCTGAACGGTCAAACGTTTGTCTCAATAGATTGTCAGAACCCATCCGTACATCAGCGCCGATGGTTTCAATTGCTGCCCTACATTCTACGCCAGACGACAATAAAATATAGCTTGAAGCACAATTTGATTGACGAGAGCAAATATACAGAGCTGAACGCGTCGGATCAATTTTTTGACGATATAAAAACGCTCTTTTTGGCTCTCAAGCGATCTCCCATTATAGTTGCTTTTGACGAAGTTGAGCGAATTTCACCCAAGACTGGGTCGTCGCCGCACTGGTCATCCGGAACTGATTTCATATTATTCTGGCAGGCTATACGTTCCGCATTTCAGCGTCACACAGGCGTGTTTTCCTTCTCTCTGATTGGTACAAATTCTCAATGCATAGAGAGTGCGTTTATTGAAGGGCATGATAATCCGATATTCAACGGTGTCCCGATCGAATACATTCCAGGATTTGACCACAGCCAGACATCGGAGATGGTAAAAAAGTTGGGTCTTTATATGGGGCTTCAATTCAATGATGTCGTGTGTTCCAAATTGCACGATGACTTTGGCGGCCATCCGTATCTGGTCAGGCATATCTGTTCTATAATCAACAGAAATGCCAATATGGCGAGGCCTGTCGAGGTTGACAAGTCAATGTACGACAAGGCAAAACTAGATTTTGAGGTAAATTATGCGAATTACACAGAAATGATACTAGATGTACTTATACGGGATTTCCCGGACGAATATGTTATGTTGAATTCATTGGCCAACGACGACATAGATCTATTCAATTCATTTGCGCAGGACACATCGCTCACGAGCCATCTTATTGGATATGGCCTGATTGCCAAGGGACGTGACGGCTATTTCTTCCGAATCGAGTCAGTCCGTGACCATCTACGAAAGAAGTCCAAGTATGTGAGATTGGTAAAGACGAACGAGGAGCGAATGGTGGAGGTTGCCGCCCGCAGAGCGACCATCGAGCCCGCTATTAGGCGGCTTATTCTGGCGATGTTTACGGCGAGTTTTGGAAAAAAGGCGCAGCAGGAGGCAATATCCATCCTTTCGGGACAGAGCCTAAAGCGGGTAACTGACCGGGGCTTTTCGGGGGCGCTTCAACCGAATTCCATCGATCTCAATCTAAGCGATCTGGCAAAAATGATTATAGCCAAATGGAGCGTGTTCGAGAATCTTTTCTCAATTACGAAGAACGAGTTCGAATTCTATTTGGAAGCAATTCGAGTTGTCCGTACAAACGAGGCACATTCCGGGCAAATTACCAACGACCAATTTGTGCAGGCGCGGATCGCCTTCTCGAAGATCGAGGATGAACTGCGATCTACCGGATTTCTCTCTGCGTGATATGACGCGATTATAAGGCGTCTGCGGGTTACAAGGGCTGTATCTGAGGCGACCAAAAGCGAGGAGCTAGACGGTGGTCATTGATACTTGCGTCGGTTGTTTGGGATAGAACTGTCCGCAACCCGTTTGAGTGGCCTAGAGTGTTCGACCTTCTCGGGTTTAAGCGATATTGTCCGATGCGACGAAGGATGACGAATCCCGTTGAAAGGCCTTGGCCTTTGTGATCCACCTGACGGGCGACCTTGCCCTGCCCCTGCATTGCGTTCAGCGCGTTGATCGAAGCCAGAAAGACCAGGGAGGAAACACCCTGACGGTGACCTTCAACGTCACCCAGCCCGCGCCCGACAACTCGACGTTCAGAGATTTCACGACTTTCCATTCCGTCTGGGACACCGACCTCATCACCTTCAAATGCTACGACTGGGGGATGGCAGCCGCCGAGGCCGAGAAGCTGATTCCGACGTTCGCGGCCGACCTGCTGGCCGACGACACACCGGAAAAATGGCTTGCCGAGTGCCATCGGCAAGCCGAGGCCGCGTATCAGGCCTTGCCGGCAGGAACTCCGTTAAAGTCGATATTGGTCGGCCCGTGATCCTGGATAAGCGTATTTTGACAAGTTCCATCCCCTCGTTATGCAGCAACTGGCTTTAGGCGGTCTGCATCTGGCTGCGGAACTGAATGAAACGCTGAAGACCGGGAAGTAGGGTACCAAAGCCCCTCTGCGCACGATTTACGCAACCGGCGCGACGATCGTCGGATCGGCGGCGAGGACCGACTGGGTAATCCCGGATGGATCAACTCCGACCCTCTTAGCCCATTCCTGCAAGTTTTGGGGTCGGTAGGAGGTGTCGGCCTGCCAGCGATCGAAAACACTCTTATCGACGGTCTCGTTGATCGTCGACGTCGTAGAGCCGGTGCCGATCTGGGCGGCTGCGCCGATCGGCCGGTAGTAGGGACTGCTGAACCATCGGTAGATACCTCCGAGGAACCCCGCGTATGAATCTGTGATGGGCGGAAGCGCGTTGTCTCCCTCGACGTCGACATCCGCTCGGAATTTCAGGCCATGGGCTTGCGCTTTCGTCATAAGCCACTTCAGAGGAATCTGGGCCAGCAAATCGCTTGCATAACCTCCTCCCACATTTGCATGCGCCCCCACGAACCATCGCTGCTCTACGTTTGCCATAGGTCTGGCCGGCGCGGGATTGGAACCGCCAATCACGTCTGTCCTGGTCCACAGCGTCGGGGCAAAGGAGGCGCGATGTTCGTCGACGGCCAACGCCTGATAGGCGTTTACATTGCTTAGCCGGAGATGGGTCTCAAGGAACCGATATTTCTCGATATTGCGCCTTTTGCCGACAGGAATGCCGAGAGATCCGACAGTGTCCCACACGCCTACGAACTCAATATTGATCGGCTTGGAGTAGCGCAGCACCCATTGCTCCTCCAAAGACAAAGTCTGGCTTGCCCCTCCTGCAGCCGCGAGGTCGCGAATTGTTTTGTCGGTTCGACGCCGGTAACGGCCATAAAGCTGGGAGACCGACAGCGGCGATCCCGGCCTGAGCAGGCCGCATTTTGAAATGAAGCCTGAGAGACTCCGCGCCGTGTAGGCGCCCCGGCTGAACCCGAAGATGTAGAGCTGATCGCCATCGTTGAAGTGGTCGATCAGCCATTCATAGGCGTCGGTGATCTCGTGATCGAGGCCATAGCCGAAGAGCCCGCCCCTGATCTTTTCTCCCAGTTGGGTGCCGACACCAGAGCTGTAGTAGACCAGCTGCAGCGGATCGTCCGGATCGCAAAGGGATTTCAGGCGCCAGACATTGGTATTGTCGCCCAACGTGTTCCAGGTTCCGTCCAGAAAGACAGCCAGTCGTTTTGGATTTCCCACGAGTTCCCCTCCCTGCAGTGGACCTTTTGATCAAGGCCACCTTGACGGCGAAGTCACGCCTTTTACTACCGCGTGTTTATTAAATCAGTTGATAGCTAATAACTTAGCTATGCAGCAGCGGAATTGGATAGAATAAAGGCTGACCGAGGCAGATCGTTGACTCTAAGGGTGCTGCATGCTCAGGGTAAAATGGATTCAGCACGCGGTGGGCCATGGCGGCTTCCACACGGGCCACCTCGAGGTTCCTGGCGAAGGAACATTCAACTGGGCCTTCGACTGCGGTTCGCGGCGGACCGCCAGATTCGATGAGTACCTCACCGCCTGGGCCCGTCGATCGCCGATGGCACTCGACTGGTTGTTTGTGTCGCATTTCGACACCGACCATGTAAGCGGTCTCGACAGAATCATGAGCCGCACGGTGGTCAACAACGTGATGGTGCCGTATCTGAACGAACGCGAATTCGCCTACCTACTTCTACACGAAATCGCCCGCGACAATCTTGACCGGGCACTGTTTGATCTGGCCGCGGATCCGGCCGGCTTTTTCGGCTCTCGTGGAGCAGACCGCGTCATCTTTTTGCGCAGCGGTGATGCCGATGGAGGAGGAGGCATTTCGGAGGGCGGTGAGCCGGATCGTCCCAAAGACGAACGTGGCTGGTATATAGTGATCACACCGTCACCGTCGCCGGTGGTGGCCCCCCAAATGGTGGTCGGTGCGTCGATATCACCGGTCCGAACCGAAATTATCGAGGGTGGTGTTTGCGAAATTGTGCTGCATGCCCGTACCGTTGGACTGCGTCTTAAGCCCTATCGTGCACCCATTCAGCCTTATGCGTTGTCCGGCATAATCAAAGACATCGAACAGTTGGTTGGAACCACGCTCGCAGGATCGCCTCAGCCTGGGTTGGGCGCATTGGCTTATGCTGTGGCCCGTCACGCGCGGACTCCCGCGGGTCGGGCCGGGCTCCGCAGCATCTACAAGCAATATGTCGGTTCTTCGAACCGCGCGTCGCTGTCGTTGCTAAGCACCCCGGTGGTGAGCGCCGATATGAATTATCACTGGCGCATCCATCGACCGAATTGGTGGTCTACAAGCGGCTCCGAGGCCGCCTGGCTAAACACCGGCGACGCCGAGCTGCTCGAGCCTGCCGACTTTAGCGATTGCCCGCGTCCAGGTGCTCGCACTGCCGCACCATGGCTCGGATAGGAATTCCGATGCAGCATTTCAGATGCTTTGTCCCGAGGCCATCCTCGTCGCGCATGTCCGCACAGGCAGTAAAAAGCACCCCGGCGACGCGGTTGTGGCGGCCGCCGGAACTCGCCTGGTGTCGGTGACCGAGGAGCTTGGCTCGACCGTCACGATGGACTACAGGGCCTACAATGCGAGATAGCTGCGGAGTCACACCCTGTTGTGGAGCGGGTGTTGGGCTCCCGTCGATGGATTGAACCGAGAATGCCTCCCTACCTAGTCGAAAGCCGCGGCTTCTTCTGGCAGTCTGAGCTGGTGGTGCCGGATACACATTTCGCGCACCCCACCAGCGTCCCGGGCGTGCTGCGGGTGTCCGAGACCGGTCGGATCGACCTGGAATTGGATGCCCCGCTCGGCCGGCCAGATCCCGTGGATCGTGTCTCGCGGTTGTTTCACCAGGGTCCTGTCGAGGGCAGCGTGGCGGGGGTGCTTACCGGGACAGATGAGCGGGTGTGGCTCGGAGGACTGTCCAGGAACGGTGGCAATACCCATACGGACGGACCATCCACCGAGGCCTATCTCGCTAGCCAATGTCTGATCTCTCACGATCGGTTTAACGCGGAGAAAGTCCTGCGGTTCTCGCGGCTCGACATACCTCTCGACGGTCTTGAGGATTGGCTTGTTTTGAGGAGCATAAAGGTCAGGAAAACCGAGCGCACCGTCTCAGCCACTTACCGAAGTCCCGCTGCACAACGCTGGAGCCTGAAAGGACAAACGCTCGAATTGGCCCGCTGGATTGACGGCCCCCATGCTCCCAAGATGCGCGAAGTGGCCTGGCAGGAACGGGCCTCGTTGCGCTTGCTGCGCTCAAAGCGGACGCTGACTGCCCACGATGCCATCGATCTGACGTCGAAAATCCAGGATTTGCTGATCTTGCTGACGGACAGCAATCGAGGCGTGCCGTTCCCCATCCTCCGCCGGACCCGAAAGAGCCCACCTGTGCGGCTTTATTACCGACGGGCCCGGCGCGGACCGGAGCCGGTGATTTGGGATCAGTGTTTCGCCAGCTTCGGCTTGTGCCGGGAACCATTCGGCGCGGTCCTCGAGAACTGGCTGGGTCTCTACGACAGGTTCGGTCCCGGCGTGCACCTCTACCTCGGCAACCGGCGAGGTCAAGTGATGTACCCAGAGCACCGCTTCGCCAGTCTCGTGTGGGGTCTGGAAGCACTGCATCGCACGCTCTATCCGGCGCCCGCGACCCATCCGAATCTCGTTGCCAAGGTGCAGCGCATTTTAGACGCGATCGCAACGAAAAAGGATCGCGACTGGGCTGAGCGGTGGCTGCCGCAGAGCGATGAGCCTTCGCTTGCCACCAGGATCGCTCAACTTCTCGCCACCCTGCCACTTGAATTTCAGCTGGGGCAGCTGAAAACCTTCGCTGAGCGATGCGCAAAGCGGCGCAACGACGTCTCCCACTTCGGCGGAAGACGAGCACCTGGTGATTACGATGCCTTTGTTGACGACATCCAGCTGCTGAGTTCGGCGCTCAGCGTCCTCTATCACGCGTTGCTTCTTCATCTTGCCGGATTGCCGACCTCGCTCGTCCAGCGCCGCTTCATCGACGGGCACAGCAGCTTTGCCGCCGTCCGTGTGCTTGAAGACGCCGGGCTCACCCTGCTGAGCGATCAGACCGTCGCCGCTGGCGAGGACCAGGCGATCTCGTCGCAACGAGATGTGTGAGAGTTCCGGTCCACTTCAGCTCGTATCGATCGGACCCGGGCATGAGCCAAAGGCAACATAAGCGCCAGCTCTATCCCCAAATGGTGGAATTCTCGACTGCTCCCCACGCCAGTGAAGTGTGCACTGCGCGCAACCGGACAGCCTGACAGATGATGAGCGTGACGGACTAAAAGGACTCCAAGAGTGCCAAGGCGAAGACGGTGCGCTTCGGCATGAAGCGCGACATCAACATTCTGGCGCCGCATTTCCGCGCCGCGGCAACAGCACCAAGTCGGCCGCTTCCTCGGCATCCTTCAGAAGCGTCTTGCGCGTCATGCCCATCTGCGCACGCATGGTGAGACCGCGCGACAAGTCGAGGAACTGGCTCGCACGCGCGGATACCGGAAAGTCAGATGGTACCTCTCCCGTGCTGATCGCGTCGTAGAATCGCCGTTCTACCAGCGCCATACCGCCAGCTACGGTGTCCTTGAGGAACTTCCGGACCTCGGCATCGTCCACGAGCGGCGCAACGCACAGCAGAAGATACCCCGGCGCTTGTCCTTCCTCGGTCGCACTTTCTACGGCGTGCCTCACGAAGCCCGCGAGCGAATCGCGAACGGTCGTCGGCGAGAAGAGCGTCTGCGCAGCGCGGGCGCCCTTCGCTTCGGCATAGGCTCGAAGGGCGCGCAGGAATATCGCCCGCTTGTCGCCTAAGACGGAATACAGGCTTGGCCGTCCCACACCTATGCCTGCGACGAGATCGTCAATGGTCACTCCGTCGTAGCCTTGCAGACCGGATGAGCGAGCTAATCGACGTGTTGCAAGGAACGATGCGGCGCCGAGCGCAAGGCAGCGCGACCGAGTTCAATCGGCAGATATCCGACAGCCTTGGGGATGGCTCGCTGTTGTCCAGCCTGGCGCGACCCGATCTGATCCCCCGTCGGTTGGCCGGCCTCGTGACCAACGCCGGCGATGCCGTCAGGCGCGTCGCACTTGGCAGCAACGTCCGCGCGCTCGCGACGCGGACGGCACTGGAAGCCGGGCAGGCGCTGGAAGCGCGCTGGCCAACAAATGTTGTCACGGTCGAATGTCGAACCTGCAGGTTTGAGCAGCTACCCGGCCGGCCGGATTTGCCAGTACTAGCATTCGAGGAATAAGCGCGGCGCTAGCGTGGACTTTGAGAATGCCAGAGCAGTGGGCTTGAGCCTGGAAACCGTTCACGAAAACGAAATCGAGCTCCATCTTGAAGGAGTAATCACCATCACTCTTGTGCAAGGTGGCATCTTCAAATGGGGTATTTAATGGGCTGGAGATCACTTCCTCATCGTCGATATCCACAGAGTATGTGCTAAGGAAGGGGTTAATCATACTGGGATTTATGTTCGGAAAATCGACTACGTTCATCGCATCAGATGTAACAATTATGAGATGGTCGGCTTGCGAACTCTTTTCCCCGGGTGCACATTTTACAATTACAGTGTTTCCGCTGCCAGAAACATTAGCGTTGCAGTCCCCATTGTTATCAATAGTAGTTTTAGAATATGCGTTAGGTGAACCTAGAAATGTCATCGCCCAGATGACACCCAATGCTATGAAGCGTCTGCATCTCAAGAAATAGACTTCTAGCATTTCACTTACTCACAGAAACGTTATTTCCATTTCCTACAACAGCGGCGTTTCCACTCCCGACGGTTTTTACAGTCGTAGTGACAGTAGGCGGCTGCCCAGCCTCTTTATCATCAGGTGGCTGAGGACAGTGGTCGAACCCTGTATGCGCCTGCTCCAGGCTCTCGTCAGCACTCGGATAGGTGTCGTCCGCGGCAGATCCATCAGGAGCAGATCGAAGACGGAGTAGCACCTCATCCATTTGGTCCTTCTCTCCATGCAGCCGCGCAACTGCACAACCTGCAAATTGATCGGCGGCGGCCTCCTTATCGTGCCTGGATTTGGCTTTGTTGGCGGTGAAGTCACCGTTCAGCAGATGCCCCATCTCATGGCCAAATATGGTGACCAACTCGGTGTCATGGTCACCCGCAACCTGTTGAACCCATTGGGGGTTGTAAATGATATATTCGCTGCCTTCCGGCATCAGTGGATTGGAGCCGTCGCTTACGAAAGCCTCGGCATCAGTCACGCTCGTGCAAGGCACAATCTGGATTTGCCGGGCCAAGCCGATCGCGCTGGACACGTTCTTGACTATAGCGGCGACCTTTGCGGGCGCTGGCGATTGCGCCGCGAGAAAATGCTGGATGCAGGATTTTTCGCCGGCGGCGTGGCAGACCGTGACGTAAGCACCAGCGATCAGCACAATGCCAATGGAGCGCCAATCAAGTATCATCAGTTTGCCTCACCGACGTCCAAGTCCACAAGGTCAGCGGTAGGTACGGCGCCGAGGGTCTCGCACTGAGCTTCGCTGAATTTTCCATTCTTTCCGTAAGTGAGATCGCTTACGAAAAGTGTGGCCTCACATGCTCGTCGCGTCACCAGTCCGGGAAGTACTTTTCCTTTTGACTTTACCCAACGCCCAAATTGTTTTGACGCTTTATCAAATTCTGACTCGTTTATCAGCGACAGCATACTCGAGTTTGCAAAATTGTCTTTTCCGACATTGAATACAAAAGAAGAAAGAGCGCTGAATTGATCGTCCGATAGGTCAACTTTGACCAACTTTTCGACAGACGCCCTCGCGCTCCTTGTATCCTTCTCAAGCAAGGCAATCCCTTGCGGGTCAGTGAGCGGCTTAGAAAAATCATTAAGATCGATCGAGCGGCACGGCTTTAACGCTATAAGATGGCCGTAGCCAATTGTACAATATTTGGATGGGTCGTCGTATGCTGCGGCCGACCAGCCTTCGAAATGCTTGATGAGGTCGAACCCAAGCTTAGTGAGTTCTCGCGCGCTGCCTAATGGAACTGCGCCGAGTGCCCCTTTTAGGTCCTCAATTTGACTATTGGAAGGATATTGATTTTCGAGATCAGATTGTGCGTTTGCAGGTGCTGACGCAAATACGGCCAACGCTAGTACAGCTGGTCGAAACCACATTATGATCATCCCCCTGTTTTTTGAAAGCGTAACACTGCTAGTAATCGTCACGCAAGTATGGGAGCGGATCTCGGGCAAGATGCAGGAGAGAGCCAGATGGCGGATGAAACCGAGAACGGCAGCGCGAAGGGCAGCTACCGCCGGCCAATCGTGCCGCCCATGCGCTCCCAATGAGACCGAAAAGGCCGGGTAAGGCGCCCAGCAGGCTCAGCTTGGCGGGCACCTGAATGTTGTTTCGAACGATCAGATGAGCCCACCATAGCGGTCGGGGTAGAACGGGTGGCCGCCCATACTAGAGGAAAATCCGCCACCGTCGTGGGACGACGGCACATGGTACCCGACATCCGTGGCGTGATTGGTTTCTGCCGGCGAAGTGGAGGCCGGTGGCGGATTTTCGATCGGCGGCAGGGCCGCTCAAGCACCGATAGACGGGCTCAGTTGCTCGGCCTGCGCCTGGCTAGGATTTGTTGGGCCCGACGGCACTTGCGGAACGTGACGGCCTTCCGAAGTCGTAGTGGAAAGCTTTTGAACAGCCACTCCGTGCCAAGTCAATGACGGCAGTGGTGTCGTCAAGGGCGCAGGCAAATTCGTCGGAATTGCGTTGGAATGCCCACTTGTTACGTGGAGGTTGACGCTCGGCGCATCTGCCAAGCACAGCGACGCCGCAAGACAAGCCGCGACGGTCGTGGTAAATACCACCAAAAAGAGCTTCTTGAGCGCTGGCATGTGAATCTCCATTCGATTTTGAGTAGAAGCGTGCATGCGACGCTCACACTTACTGACAGTAAATGTTGAATGCCAATTTTCAGGCACTTGTCACGCCGATCCATCTAAATTTGGATATGCTGTGGCCGTAGGACGAGGTGCTAGGCTTGTAGGAGATTTCAGTCATCTGGCCGTGTTTGAAGTCCAAGCGCGCACTTCCGGATTGGCGAACGCTCGCCTGCGGGTAGCCCCACGACACGCGGGTTTTCGGCGACTGGGTGACTCTTCCATTGAAGGCCCGAATTGGTTCGCTGCGCGCCCGAGGCAGCTCATTCGCGATGTGTGCGGGAAAAAGATGTGGGACAAGCCGGCGCATACTTGCAACGGTCGCATAAGCTATTGATTTTGTTGGCGCCCCCCGACAGGATACGAACCTATGACCTCTGCCTTTGGAGGGCAGCAATCAACCTCTGCTCTCAGAACTGGAGAGTTTCGACTAAGCGGCGTGCTTCCGATAGCAAAAGAATGCCCCTTCAATAGTGGGTCTAGCGATGTAGCGGTCTCCCGCTACCATCAATGCAGCGTTAGGCGCTGTTCCTGGTTTGCGATTTGGTAGGTTGAGAAGTTCAGCCAGCGCACCGCGGACTTTCAGCTCACCTGTCCCCTACCCGCCGTCGGAATGATATCAATCCCCGCGACGAGCGCCCCGATGATCCTCGCCGCCTAGTGACGCTCGCGCTCGTCTGATTGCAACGCGTCCTGGAGTTCGGATACTTGCCGACGGTAGACCGTCACCGCTGCCGGATGAAACTCGCAATGCTTTCAGCGGCTGCCATCGCCTGAAGCTCTCGGGCTAGATTCTCCTTCTCAAGTTCGAGGTCCAGCAGCTTTGATTTCATGCTGGTCGTCGCGACGCCGAGCCCGGTTCGAGGCCCCGCGATATTCACCTTCTCAGGCCGCCATCCACGTATGCTGCATGGCGGCCGCTATGGTGCCGGTCTGGCTCGGGTCGCCAAGGCGCGGATCGTTGGGTTGGATGCCCGAACCGGTCGGCGAGGTAGCCGGATCGAAACCGGCCATGGCGGCGACCAGCGTCGCGACATCGGACGAATGCAGCCTCTTTCCGTCGCCGGACTTCAGCGTTTCGACGACATTGCCTTGGCCCGTGAACCAGCCGCTAACCGTCACCCTGTCTGTGGTGCCGAGCACCGAAACAACGAGGTCGTTGCCCTGCTGGGCGAACCAGAGCTCGTTGGCATCGATCCCGTTTCCGAAGTCAAGTTCATCATTGTCGTTGTAGTCGCCGGATTCGATAATGGTGTCGGCGCCATCGCCGGCCCTGAACCGATATTGGTCGTTGCCAGTACCGCCGACCAGCGTGTCGTTGCCCGCGCCGCCCGACAAAATGTCATTGCCGGAATTGCCGTTGAGCGTCTCATTGCCGGTGAGACCGAAGACGATGTCAGCTTCGGCGCTGCCGTTGGCGATGGCGCCGGTTGAGGCGGCGACGACGAAGTTCATCGTGCCCAGCCCGTCGAGAGCTATTTGCTCGACCCGACCGACAACGCCCTGCTGATAAAGCGTGAGACTGTCGCCGGCCGGTCCTCCACCAATGTTGATCACGAGATTATCATGCCCGACGCCGGTCCAGGAGAAGGAAAGGTCGTCAGCCTTGATACCCTGAAGATCTATCGTGTCAGTGCCCGCCTCACCCCGCTTAAGAAGGTGACTGTTGGTGGCATCCCAATCATAGCCTCCGACCCACGTGTTTACGACACCACCGGCATAGACACCTAGGGCAGCAGCGGCGTTGATATCCGCAGTGGCGGTTGTTACGGCATAGGTCGCATCGTCGACGGAATCGGCTTGGTCGCCTCTCCGATAAACATATCGATCGTCGCCGTCCTGACCAACCAGGTAATCATTCCCGGCCTGCCCAAATAATGTATCATTGCCGGCCCCACCAGCCATCCAGTCATTGCCAGCCCCGCCATAGATCACGTCAACGCCGCTATTGCCGTAGAGCGATTCATTGCCAGATAGCCCAAAGATAATGTTTGAACCGCTGCCGGCACTAATCGTTCCACCCGACGATGGCGCGACGAACAAGTTCACTGGCCCAAGCCCATCGAGCTGGAGTTTTTCGATCTTTGCAACACCTGTCTTCTGCTGATCCAACCGGATGCTGTCGCCAGCAGGACCTCCGGCTATGGCAAGTTGAAGATTATCCCCACCAACCCCTATCCATGAGAAGGAAAGGTCATCCGCCTTGATGCCGCCTTCCAGCGACAACGTGTCGGAGCCGGTGCCATCGATCAGCTTCAGCAGGCTGTTCGTACTTGTCTGCCAGAGATAGCCACCGATCCATGTATTGGTGTACCCAGTAGCGGAAACACCCAAGGCCTGGGCGGCGCTTACATCGGCCGCAGCCGTCGTCACGATCATGCTGAAATCTTCGACAGTATCGGCGCCATCACCTCGCCGGTACACGTAACGGTCGCTACCACCTTCACCGTTCTCATAGTCATTGCCGGTCCCGCCGACCAACGTGTCATCGCCCGTCCCGGCGGAGAGCACATCATTTCCCGCGCCAGCGTAAATTATGTCCGTTCCAGTATTGCCCCACAGTGTTTCGTTCCCAGCAAGGCCAAAGATTATGTTGGACCCAGTTCCAGCGTTTGCGGTTCCTCCGACCGCGCCGACAACAATGAAATTGGTTGCGCTCATACCATCCAGCGCAAGCTTATCGATTCTCGCTCCAGCAAACGCCTCTTGACCGAGTGTTACACTGTCGCCGGACGAGCCTCCCGCAATTGTAATAGTAAGATCGTCTCCATCCCGCCCAGTCCATGCAAAGGATAGATCCTCAGCTACTATGCCACCTGAAAGCGTCAGGGTGTCGCTGCCGGCATCACCCAGTATGAGCAGTTGATTGGCAGTAGTACTCCACATGTAACCACCGACCCATGTGTTGACTATACCAGTGGCGGACACGCCCAAAGCCTGAGCCGCAGCGGTATCACTCGAGCCGACCTTCTTGGTAGCGCGGAAATCGCCTACATAATCGTTGCCGTCGCCGCGTTGAAACACGTAGTTGTCATTGCCCTCGGCACCTTCAAGATGATCGTTCCCGCCGCCGCCGCGCATTGTATCGTTACCCGTGTTGCCGAGCATAAAATCGTTACCAGCCCCCCCGAAGAACGTGTCATTGCCACCGTTTCCGGTGAGTCGATTGTCACCAGAGTTGCCGGTCAGAACATTCGATGACACATTGCCTGTGCCGTCGATCGCAGCGGTGCCGGTCAACGTCAGGTTCTCCACGTCCGCGTAGAAAATCGTGTAGGTAACCGAGCTCAGCACCATATCGATGCCTTCGCTGGCGGCCTCTATCACCTGGTCGCCGGCATCGTCGACGACATAAGTGTCATTGCCGGCATTGCCCTTCATGATGTCGGCACCAGTGCCGCCGTCGAGAAGATCATCGCCAGCGCCGCCGTTGAGTGTGTCGATGCCGGCTCCGCCCTGGATGTGGTCGTCACCCGCGCTGCCTGTGATGGTGTCGTTCGTTGTGCCAGTGGCGATGAATTCGACGCCCGCGCCGGTTGTGGTCCCGGTTCCGGTCGTTCCATTTGCGGCGACGACCGAGGTGGACTTACGGTCGGCGCTGACATCCGTGGTCACAGTCTGCGTCACGACGCCGCTAGCATTGTAGTCGGTCGCGACCTTGCGGATCGAGCCGTCGATACGCGTTACGGCCATTTCCCGATGTTCATAGGTGCCATTGTTATCGGCATCCTTGAGCAACGTGGTGGTCATGCCATCTATGCTGACGGTCATGATGCCGTTTGCGACAACGGCCCCGCTTCCATTCCTCTCGGTAAAAGCTGTCGATACTGATCCGTCGATCTGCTGTTGGGAAACAGCTATGACCTCATAACCCGTCAGGTTCGGGGCGTTACTAGGAGCTGTCGACGGGTCCGTGGCATTGCCGTCATAGTCAAAATAGCTCGTCGTTGTAAGTCCGTCCGAGCTTGTTTTCATGACGATATTGTTGGCTATCGCCTGCTTCCAATAGACAAATCCTGGAATAAGCTTTGAAACATCTCGTGCGATAGCCTTCGTGTGAATAGTGTCAACCACCGAGCCATCGAGATTGGTGAACCTGTTATCCGATATATCCCAGTAGTTATCCTGGTCATAATCGACGCCATTGAATGAGTACTGACCATCGTCGGTATCCATTGTCCTACCGATGCTGATTACGCTTCCCGCAGTTCCGTTCACGTCGGTTGACGAAGTTTGATACCCCCCGTCACCCAGCACTTTCGCGATTGTTGTTCGCCGTTGATCAACCGTTCCGTCGCCATTGAAATCCCAGTCGGAAACGGTCGTAAGGCCATCGGCGCTTGTCGTAACCCTGGTTTCACTTGTTTTATGATTAGCCGAGCTGAAATCATCGATAACAAGCGTGACGGACCCATCGACCCCCCTGGTCGTTACTTCCGTCTGGTCGACAGTGCCGTCGCCATCGCTGTCGCGTGTGATCGATGTCTTGCGTCCGTCACCACTGGTAGTCGCAACCTGGCTATCGAGCAAAACGCCGGAGGTGGTTTGCCTCTTGACCGTTTCGATGATTGTGGCGTCGGAGAGTATCCGTCGGTCGTAGATGGTAATTCTGTCGATACCCACGGTGCCGTCTATGTCCTCCTGTGTCGTTGCAGTTTTGCCGTCGACACTAGTGGCGGTGATGAATTTTGACAGCTGCGAGCCATCGGCTTTGAAGTTGGTGACGGTTCTTGTATTCGTTCCGTCAGCATTGATCGTGGTAACGTCGGTTGAATCCTCACTGAGGGGATTGGCTCCAAATAGATCCCAATTGGTGGTGATCGAGAGGCCGTTTGCGCTTGTGGTCGTAGCGAGCGCACTGGTTAGCACCGAGCCATCGAAACGGCTAACGGTACGTACTTTCGAACCATCGGCGTTGAGCGCGGTAACGTCCGTCCGCTTCTGGGGAAAATTGTCGTCGTTGGTAGTAACACCAGATTCCGTTGTGATGGAAAGACCATCACCGGCAACGGTGACTCTCGCCTCGTCCATTAGCGTAAGACCATCCGAGGCATACTTCTTGAGCAGATTGGTCGTTGACCCATCTGCCCCAAGTGTGGTCGTGCTAGTGATTTTTCCGGTTATTCCGGCTACATATTGGTTTAGCGTTGCGCCATATACTGTTGAAGTAGTCAGCCCGTTCGCGCTGGCAGTGGTGGCCTTACTGGTAGTCGAGGACGTCCCCGAACTGCTGTTCGGCCCTGTCGTGGTGGTCGTGACACTTCCATCGGGGGCCTCTGCTGAGGTGGTAGTGATGTCGATCGTACCATCTCCGTTGACGTCTTTGGTGATTGTGGTGGTTAGCTTGTTGGCACTGACCGTTGTGACTGTGCGGCTCTCTAAAGTCCCATTTGCCCTTTTGTAGTCGATTGTCTCTGTCGTGCTGCCATCAGCGTTAAGCAAGTTCGTGTCGACTTTCGAGCGGCTGGTGGTCGTGCCAACTGCCGCCCAGGTCATCGTCTTAGTCAAGCCGTTGGCGCTCGTGACAACCGTGGTCTTGTCCCTCACGGCACCGGCACCGTCGAAATCTGTGATGGTCTCGGTTTTGCTGCCGTCGGCGTTGAGCACGATCACATCGGTCATCGACTGATCGATGGTGCCATTGCCGTCGAGATCGGTGGCAAGCGTGTTGGAGAGAGCGTTGGCGCTGACGGTCCTTGTCGCCGAAGAGGTCACAACGCCGACCGCATAGGTGCGATTGACCATTGTGGTCGAGCCATTGGCGTTGAGGGTGGTCGTACTGCTAGCGTCTATCGTCCCGTTGCCGTCGACGTCCCGAGTCGTCGTCACCGTGTCGCCATCGCCACTAGTGATGGTCTGATAGAAGGCGATCTGCACGTTGTTGGCATTCTTGACCGCAACCGTGTCGGTTTTCGATCCATCAACGCCGAGAATGGTGGTGGCGTTGCTAGTCCGGTCGATCGTGCCATTGCCGTCCAGGTCAGCCTGTACCGTCGAAGTCAAGCCATTCGCGCTGATTGTGGTGATGGTCTTGCCGATCAACGTCCCAGTCCCGGCAAGTGCGGACACGGTCCTGGTCGTCGAGCCATCTACGTTCAGGACGGTGACGTCGCCGGACTTGCTTTCAATGATGCCGTCGCCATCGGCATCGGTTTGGCTGGTTACCGACAGTCCGTTGCCGCTGGTGGTGATGGTACGCTTGTTGAGCAAGGTGCCGTCGTTGCTGAAGTCTTCGACTATCTCCCTCTTCGAGCCGTCGTTGTTGAGGCTCGTGATATCCCAGTGGGTATCGTCGGTCTTGCCGTCGATGTTATACGCCACCGATGTCCAGAGACCGTTGGCGCTGGTCGTCGTCACCGTTTTGTCGATTTGCACGCCATTGGCCGCGGTATCGGTGACCGTCTGCGTGGTCGAGCCGTCAGTGTTGCGTACGGTGACCTGGGTCTGGTCGACATGCCCGTCGCCATTGGCGTCGATCGTCGTCGTGATCGTCTTTTGGTCGGCACTCGTTGTCGCCGCGGTCTTGGACAGCACCGCACCGCTTGTGCTGGTGGTTGTAGCACTCACAGTACGGCTTCCGTCGCTGCCAAGCACCGTGGCCGTCACGATCGTGCGGTCGACGGTGCCGTCCGCGTTGATGTCGTCCTTCTCGGTCTGGGTGAGCCCATTCGGACTGGTCACTACGGAAGAACTGCCGATCAGCGTGCCGTTGCCGCTCTTCCTAGTGACGGTGCGCGTGCGATTGCCGGAGGCATCGATGGCAGTCACATCGTTGACAACGCTATCATAAGTTCCGTCGCCATCTATGTCGGCCTTGCTCGTCAGAGAAAGGCCGTTGGCCGACGCCTGATCGAAAGTCCTGACCGCCAGCGAGCCGTCGGGATTGTAGATATTCATCGTCGATGTGGTGAGGCCGGTATTGTCGACGATGATCGTCTTGACAGTGTCGACATGGCCGTCCCCATCGGCGTCGGTCGCAATCGAGATCGTCTTTCGGTCGGCGCTGCTGCTGGTGGTCGAGCTCGAAAGCAGTGAGCCGTTACGGCTTTTCACCTGCAGCGTTTCGCTGGTGCTGCCATTGGAGCTGAGAAGCTTCACGTCGGACGAGACAAGATCGAAAAGTCCGTCGCCATCGAGATCGCTCGATATCGTCAGCGCCTGACCGTTGGCGCTGGTGGTGGCCATGGTCTTGCCGATCGAGGCGCCCGTACCGCCAAGCGATGAAACAGTCCTGGTCGTCGCCCCATCGGCGTTGAGGACGGTGACGTCGATGGATTTGCTTTCGACAACTCCATCGCCATCGGCGTCGGTCTGACTGGTCAGTGACAAGCCATTGCCGCTGGTGGTGACGATACGCTTGGTGAGCAGCGTGCCGTCGTTGCTAAAGTCTTCCAGCGTCTGGGTCTTGGAGCCATCGCTGTTGAGTCCGGTGATGTCCCAGAAGGTGTCGTCTACTCCGCCATCGATGTTATGCGAGACCGAGCTCCAGAGCCCATTGCCACTTGTCGTCTTCACCGTCTGGTCGATCTGGACCCCACTCGCTGAGGTATCGGTCACTGTCTGGGTGGTTGAGCCGTCGGCGTTGCGTACGGTGACCTCGGTCCGGTCGATATCACCATCGCCATCAGCATCGATCTTCGTCGTGATGGTCTGGCGGTCAGTGCTGGTCTTGACTTCGGTTTTGGCCAGCAACGCTCCGGTGGCGCTGGTGGTCGTAGCGGTCACGGTGCGGCTGCCATCGCCGCCAAGAACAGTGGCGGTGACAGTCGTGCGGTCGATCGTTCCGTTGCCGTCGACGTCGTCCTTTTGAGTCTGTGTCAGGCTATCGGCACTGGTGGTGATCGCGGAAGTGCCGGCCAACGTGCCATTGGCACTCTTGGTCATGACCGTTCGCGTGCGGTTGCTGAAGGCATCCGTGGTCGTCACATCGGTGACGACGGTGTCGTAGGTACCGTCGCCATCTATGTCGGCCTTGTGGGTCAAAGAAAAGCCGTCCGCGGAGGTCTGGTCGTAAGTCCTGCCGACCAGCGAGCCGTCCGCGTTGAATTGGCTGACGGTCGAGGTCGTCACGCCGACGGCATCGATAAGGATCGACTTGGCCATATCGACATGGCCATCTCCATCGAATTCGGTCGAGATCGAGATCGTCTTACGATCTGCGCTGGTGTTGGTGATGGTGCTGGACAGCAAGGTGCCGTCGCGGCTCTTGACCTGCTGGGTCTCCGCCAGGCTGCCGCCGGTCCCGACCACGGTCACGTCCGAGGAGACGAGATCGCCCTGTCCGTCGCCATTCGAATCCGTCGAGACAGTCTTGGAAAGACCATCACTGCTTGTGGTCGCGACCGTTTTGCCGATCAGCACATTGCTCGAGCTGAAGGTGGAGACGGTCGTTACGGTCGAGCTCCCGGCGCCGGTAGTGATGGCGGTGACGTCGTGGGTCTCATAGATGCCGTCGCCGTCGAGGTCGTGCGAGACGGTGCGTGTTCGGCCGTCGGCGCTGGTGACCGTCAATTCGCGATCTATCAGCGCACCGCCCCTCGAGGTTTCGGCAACGGTCTTGGTGCGGGTGCCATCGCCGGCCACGACCGTCGTCTCGTTGCTGGTCAGATCGAAGACGCCGTAGCCGGTCGAATCGCTCTGAACCGTCTTCGTGAGACCATCGGCGGAAGAAGTGGTGACAACCTTGCGCAGCAAGGTTCCGTTGACGCTGTTTTCGGAAACCGTCGTCGTGGTAGAGCCGTCCGCATTCTTGACGAAGACCTGGGTCTGGTCGGTCACGCCATCGCCGTCCTGGTCGAGTGCCGTCGTTACCGTCGTCTTGTCCGCGCTGGTCGTCGTGGTGGTGCGCTGAACCAGCGAGCCGTCGGCGTTGAAATCGCTGACGACGCGCCGGCGCACACCCGCCGTTATCGACGTCACGTCGGACTGCGAACGCTCATAAGTACCGTTGCCATCATCGTCGAACTGCGTTGTCGTCGACAGGCCGTCGGCGCTCACGGTGATGCAGTTCTGGAAGGCCAGCGTGCCATCCCTGTCGTAGCCGCCAAGCGTCGTCGTCTTGGAGCCGTCGCCATTGGTCACAGTGGTGGTTTTGACGATATATCCGTTGGCGTCAGAGGCGAGCACCGCATCGCCGACGGCGCCAGTGGTTCCGTCGGTCCTGGTATAGGTCGCCGTGCCGGTGATGGCCGAACCATCGGCAAAGTTCTGGCCGCTGCCCGTCGCCGTCAGACCAATCGAGGCAATGCCGAGCGAAGCCAACGACACAAGCTGTCCATTCACCATCACCTTGAAGTCGGACCAGCGATCGTCCCCGGAATCGAGCACGCCATTGTGATTGGTGTCGAAAACGCTTTTCAGCGCATCGAGATCGCTGGTTGCCGTCTGGTCCCATTCGGTGAAGACAAACTCGCTGGAACGGCTGATCTTGCCGTCGCCATCGGCATCGAGCACCAATACGCCATTGCCGTCGCCGGCCCAGGCCGTGCGGTGCTGGTAGCCGTCGCCGTTTAGATCGAGGAACTGCGACGACGATGAAAGCGGATTGATTGAAAGGCCATTGCCTGAAAGATCAAGCAGGACGGGATGACCTCCCCAACCATTATTGCTGTCGTGGCCGATACCGTCATGGTTACCGGCGTGGTCACCCACTGCCGGCGTTCCGTGCACACTGTTGCCCATTCCACCTGAGCCGGATCCAGAGCTGGAATGGTCACTACCCCCATGGCTTCCACCACCCCCACCGAATATGCCTCCGATCGCATGAGCAATGCCGCCGACTATGCCGCCGACAAGACCGCCTATCGCGCCGACAATTCCGCCAAATACTCCAGCAACCGCGTTACCGAACGCTCCGAGGGGGTTCCCAGGGACTTCCATCGGATGAATTGAGTTAGTGGGGGTGGGATCTATTGTTATATGCATTATTGGTACTTGCCCTATCGGTACCATCTTCAGCGTGTCAGGGTCGACGATTACCTCGACACCGGTGTCTGGGTTAAAAAACATTTGGCCCGCAGTTTGAGGCGGGGCTGTCCCGTAGTCATCGGCAAAGTCCGGAATCGGCCCGACTGCTGGAGTAGAGGCGAATTGATTTTTTGCGGGAGTCCTACTACCGCCATAGGAGTTTGGCGCTGCACTGCGGTCGGGCGCGCGCGAATCCTTTGGTGAGCCCGATGGGTCGGCCATCCCCGAGCGGCCAGATCCTGGATTTGTACTTTTGCCAGTGGATCCGCCAGATGACGGGGTACTTCCGCCGGCAGGGCTATCTGCTCCCGAACGTGGCGACGTCCCGCCGCGCTCGCCTCCGCTGCGAACATGCTCTGAAGGCGAATCGAGCCCGGACTTGGGGCCCCATTCTCGTACTCCAGCGGAATGAGCTGCCCCAGTGTACTTGGGCTCGATGCTGGAGAAATCCCACCCGCTGAAGTATTTACCAAGCCTGTTTTCATCGATCAGGGCAGTGTCGGCGAGATGCATATCAGCAAAGGCTCCATCCCTCAAAGCTGACAAGCCATCACGGTAGCCTGTTGTCATATTGTCGATATTCCGTGGATTGTTCCCCCACTCCCCCGAGTTGTCGACATTCTTGTTGGTCAAAGCGTTCTTTTCGTTTAGCACCCCAGCCCCAATCTTAAGGGTATCCAGGTCGAACCCGAGAGATGCACCGACAAATCCAAAATCATAACTTGCCACCGCAGTAAAATCGGCGACAAACCCCGTATATCCCCGACCAATCACTCCGTTGTAGCTGCGTTGCAGATCACGCGGGCCATTTGTCTTATAGTCGCCCATGACGGATAAGCTGCTACGACCATTGTATGTATCTACAATCGCATTCCTAGCAGAGGCGACGGGGTCATATTCGGCCGGGGCGCGCATAGGCTGTCCATTTGATTCACTAATTGTCTGACCTCGAGGGTTATGTGCCACTCTGGCTCTTGCCGTTCCACCACCCGTAGTTCCTACGTTGAACAAGTCGGCCATGCACTTTTTCCTCATCTAGAACGGATTTGAATGCCACATTGCCAATGTACTTCGTGTGGAAAATGTCAAAGTACAACCATTGATAAACAGTAAGAAGAATATAGGACTAAGAAATTAGCTATGGTAAAAAACCTCCTAAACGGAACGTCTGTATAGTGCAATAGGGACAACAATAAATTTATACATATGGTAATAATGATATACACTATTGCTGGCAGCAATAATATATCTATCGGCAAATCACTCGACTGAGACAGCAAAGAAAGTCCGTATCTATGTGACAGATAGGACTCGCACTCCGATCCGCCATACCCATAATTTATACCCATTCCAATGTAACTACCGCAGTTGTTAACCTTTTCGATAATACTTGAAAAAACACCAGCTAAAAATGCCACCAGCATAACCCAGCCTAAATAAAGGCTACTAACATTCTTAATTGGCGTCATCTGAGCACCCAAGCAATGCCAAAATCAGTTTATGGTACATGATGGTCTCCGTCTTACCGCTCATGAAACGCCTCGTCTGTCATTTCCATCAGGGGGTCGAGCAGGAACTCCAGAACCCGCCGATTACCGGTCTTGACCTCTGCCGTCACCGACATGCCCGGCGTCAGCACGACATCCCTCCCCTCGACGCGGAAAGACGTCTCATTCAGCGCAATGCGCACTGGAAACACCAATGGCCCAGCACTGTCCCGCGCCGTCTCTTCTTTGGCCGCTAATGGTTCCTGTGGCGAGCCGGCCGGAATGGCGTCGTTGGAGACAGTCAGCACCTTGCCGTCGAGCGTGCCGTAGCGGGTGAAGGGGAAGGCCTCGAGCTTGACGCGTACGTCCTGCCCTTCATGGACAAAGCCCTTGTCGCGGTTTAGCAACATCGCCTCAATCTCGAGCTTCGTACCGTCGGGCACGACCACCATCAGCTTCTGGCCGGTCTGCACGACCTCGCCTAGCGTGTTGACTTCGAGCTGCTGAACGCGGCCGGCAACGGGCGATCTGAGCAAGCTGGCGCGCTCGAACAGTTCGGCCTTGGCGAGGTCCTGCCGCGACACGCCGATCATGCGGTCGATTTCGATCAGTTCGGTAGCAACCTTGTCGAGATATGCATCGCGGCGTGCGCGCTTTTGCGCGGCGAGCGTCTTCACCGTGGCTTCGAGCTCGGCGATGTGACCCTCGTCGGACACCGTCGCCATCAACTGGTCCTGCTCCCCCTGGCGCGCCTCGATGGTGCTGGTCTTGATACCGACCTGGCGCTTTTCCAGCGCGACGTAGACATCGAGCCTGTCGCCAGCGAGTTGGACCAGCTTGCGGCGCTCGACCAGAGTCTTGCCGGCACGCTCGATCTCGATACGCTTCTGCGCAATCTCGGCTTCGAGGCTGTCCTGCTCCGACTGATAGGCTGCCAGCGACTGGCGCATCTGCAGGCGCTGCAAGTCGACCAGCGGCGCGGGGGCGTTTTCAGGCACGACGAACGCCGCTTCCGTCGCAGGCGTGTCATCGGCCACGGCGTCGATCAGCGCCTGAAGCCGGGCCTTGGAGACTTCGGCGGCGGCAAGGTTGCCGGCATTTTTCTGGCGCTCGGCCTGATATTCGGAGGGGTCGAGCTCGACCAGCGCGTCTCCCGCCGCGACATGGTCGCCCGCCTTGACATGCAGCGCCCTGACCGTGCCGGTGATCAGCGGCTCGATAACCTGCACTTTGCCGATTGGGATCAGCTTGCCTTGGATGGTGGCATAGGTGTCGATGCGGCCGAACCATGACCAGGCCAGAGCGCCCACGGCAAACAACATGATCAGCGCGGAGAAGATGCGTGCTGCCGGCGAGGCCGGCGTTTCCAGGATCTCGATCGCGGCGGCCTGGAAGGCGCGCTCGTCGCGGTTGAGTTTTGGGCGCTTGGCTTCGCTCTCGCGCGCCACGCCTTCCCTGATTGCTTGCCAATAGCGTCCCATCGCCTACTCCGCCGCCTGGGGTTGGAACGACGGGCGCTGTTCGGCCTGCAGTTGGTAGAGCTGCGCGTAGCGGCCGTTGAGTTTCAAAAGCTGCTCATGCGTGCCCTGCTCGGTGATGCGGCCGGCCTCGATGGTCATGATGCGGGTGGCGTCGCGCAGCGCTGCCAGCCGATGCGCAATGATGAACACGGTGCGGCCCTTGGCCATCAGCCGCATGTTCTGCTGGATGATGTATTCGGACTCGTAGTCGAGCGCGCTGGTCGCCTCATCGAACAGAAGGATGCGTGGATTGGTGACCAAGGCACGGGCAATGGCGATGCGCTGGCGCTGACCGCCTGACAGATTGGAGCCGCGCTCCTCCAGCACCGTGTCATAGCCGGACTTAAGCTGCAGGATGAACTCATGCGCGCCGCTGAGCTTGGCCGCCTCGATCACCCGCTCCAGAGGCAAAGCCGGATCGGCCAGCGCGATGTTCTCGCGCACCGTGCGCCGGAACAGAATATTCTCCTGCAGCACGACGCCAATCTGGCGGCGCAGGCTGCGCGGGTCGATCAGCGCCAGGTCGACGCCATCAATCAGCACACGGCCGCGCTCCGGCACATGCAGCCGCTGCAGCAGCTTGGCGACGGTGCTCTTGCCCGAGCCCGACGGGCCAACAATGCCGATGATCTCGCCGGGTTCGGTCTGGAACGAGACGTCGCTCAGGATTTCACGCTCGCCCGGCCTGTAGCGGAAAGTGACGTGGTCGAAGGCGGCATGGCCCGAAATCTTGCGTAGCGACCCTTGCCCGCCGCCGCCTGATATCTCGACCGGGGCGTTGAGGATATCGCCCAGCCGGTCGACGGAAATGCGCACCTGCTGCAAATCCTGCCACAGCTGCGCCAGCCGCAGCACTGGGCCGGAAACGCGGCCGGCCATGATGTTGAAGGCGACCAGCTGGCCGACCGTCATGTCGCCAGCCACCACTGCCTTGGCGCCGAACCACATGGTGCCGACGATCACCGCCTTGGAGATGAGCTGGGCGGTGTTGGAGGCAAAATTGGCGAGCCTGGCGGTGCGGAAGCCGGCGCCGACATAGCCGGCGAGTTGGTCCTCCCAGCGGCGCTGCATCTGCGGCTCGACCGCCATCGCCTTTAGCGTTTCGACGCCGACGATGGACTCGACCAGGAACGTTTGGTTCTCGGCGCCGCGGTTGAACTTTTCCTCGATGCGGCGGCGGAATTCGGGTGTTACCGCCATCGACAGGATGACATAGGCGGGGATCGAACAGATGACGATCAGGGTCAGCCACGGGCTATAGAGATACATCACGGCGAGGAAGACAAACAGGAACAAGACATCAAGCAATACGGTGAGCGCCGAGCCGGTGAGGAAGGCGCGGATGTTTTCCAGCTCATGCACGCGCGCCACGGTCTGGCCGGTCTGCCTGGCCTCGAAATAGGCAATCGGCAGGCCAAGCAGGTGATGGAACAGTTTTGCGCCCAGCGCCACATCGATGCGGCTGGTGGTGTGGATGGTGGTGTACGTGCGCAGCCCGGTGAGCAGTACCTCGAACATCGAGACAGCCGACAGGCCGATGACGAGTACTTCAAGCGTGGTCAGCCCATTGTGGACCAGCACCTTGTCGATCACCAGCTGGAAGAAGATCGGCGAGATCAGGCCAAGCAATTGCACGAAGAAGGAGGCGAGCAGCACCTCGGCGAAGATCCAGCGGTAACGGATGATCTCAGGAATGAACCACGAGAAGTCGAAGCGTCGCGAAAACCCTTGCGCGAAGGCGCGGCTGGTCACCAGGATGACATGGCCGCTCCAGAGCGCGTCGAATTCCTCTCGCGTCATCTCCTGCGGCGCCCCAACGTGCGGGTCCTGCAAAAGCACCTTGCTCGCGGATGCCGCCGCCAACACCGCGAAGCCGCCGCCCTTCTTCTCGATGATGGCCGGCAGCGGCAGACGATCCAGCCGCTTCGCCGACGGCTGCACGCTCCGTGCCTTGAGCTTCAGCCGCTTGGCCGCGCGCACAATGTCGACGCGATCGGCGACGCGCTCACCCAGACCCAAGTCGTGGCGAATGGCATCGGGGTCTGCCGGCTGGCGCAAATACTGGGTGAGCAGCATCAAGCAAATGACACCACTGTCCAGCACAGTCGATATAGGCGTGACAGAATCCACTTTCCCCCCGGAAAGACAACACGCAGTTGTACTTTCATTTATCCGTTGGAGAACGTCGCTCAAGCAATCAGCAAAAGTTGAAAACTATCAGATGACAGAACACGTTTTCGTGATCAAATATTAGATAAAACTAATACATCCGGCCTCCGAATTCAGGATCCGCGTCGTTTACGCCGACAATCCGGGCCGCGTGATTAGTCTCTCCCTACATTCGCGATCCATACTCAGGGCAACGCAGCCGGGCACCGGCTTGTAGGCGTGGTCGCCCCGGACGGCACGGAGTTTCGTTGGACAGCGCGGGAGTAACAGCTTTTGGACGCGCGCTAGCGCGACGTAATGACCAGGATGTGGCACGCAGCAGCTATTTCACCTGTGGGAGCAAAGGCGCTCAGAATGTAAAAACTTGAAGGAGCGCGCTACAGGGAGGCACACATGCCAGAACTCGACACCGTCGAAATTATCCAAAATCCGAATCTAACGTCCCACTTTGTCCATGAGCACACGCAATTCTGGCTGAGGCGAGACACAGAAAGTTCGAAAAGCTTCCAGGAACCCCAGCCAACCGGATGCTCGGCAGGCAACTTCGCTCCACAACCCTCGTTCGCTCTACGGTCGCTACTACTTCTGAAATAACATCAAAAGGTTGTCCGAAGTCTGCACGAATTCTGCGTCGCCTCCACTGCAGTTCGATAGACCAGGCTTAGGAGGACGGTTGCGTCGTTGATCATCAACCAATAGAGAGGGGATAAATCAGACAAAAGGACCACCAATGACCAACGAATCCGACACCCGCCCTGCCGAACTAGCTGAGTTAACAGCCAACATTGTCTCAGCATATGTCAGCAACAATCCATTGCCGGTGTCTGGTTTGCCGGACGTGATAGCATCGGTTCATGCTTCGCTGTCCGGATTAGGCACGCCGATTCCGCCTGTCGTTGAACCGCAAACTCCCGCGGTCAACCCGAAGAGGTCGGTGACGCCGGACTTCATTATCTGCCTCGAAGACGGCAAGAAGTTCAAATCCCTGAAGCGGCATCTCAGCACGGACTTTGGCCTGACACCGGACGCCTATCGCGCCAAATGGAACTTGCCGCACGACTACCCTATGACAGCTCCGAATTACGCCGCTCAGCGCTCGCAACTGGCGAAGTCCATCGGGCTTGGCCGCAAGGCTGAACCCGTCGCACAAGCCAAGAAGGCACCTGCGAGGCGGAAAGCCAAAGCGTAGTCCGCCACCACCTGACGCAGCGGAAGACTCAGCTATGTCTGGAGAGCGGCGGACCTGAAAAGGACCGTCTGGCCGGCGCCATTCGGGCAACCTCCCAGCGAGGGCGCCGGTCTTTTTTCCTAGCGGGGCGGCAATAGCCGGCGAACACGTCTCAGGCACCTATCGCCAGCGCCTGAAGCTATCATCGGGCCGCTTCGCGATGATCGACAACGGCCTCGGATACAGCGCGAAGGTCACCATCCTGCCCGGACCCGTGCAGGAACTCGCGCCTCTTCCCCGCGTGTTAACGACGTCAAGAATGCTCTCGGCAAACCACGGCTTAGCCAAAATCCAATGATGCCACCTAGCGATCTGTGGCGCGGTAGATTCCATAGCCAACCTTGCTGAGCAGCCCCTCGTCGCACATCCGGGCCAGATAGCAGCGGGGAATTCCGATCTCAGTCAGCTCGCGCGTTCGCACTTCACCCTTTTCACGGGCAAATGCGACAGCACGGTCTCGGAGGGATGGCCCAGGCCCGCCGGCCAATTCGATGCGCTCCGCGCGCTCTCGGTCACGCTTGCGAGTCTTGACGGAAGGTTTTAGCGTAGTTTCGAGGGGGATCGGCAGCTCGTAGTTCGCGGTTTCATTCGGCCCGGGGAGCCAAATTTTTCAAAGCTATGAGACCTTCAGTCGATCACCCAAAAGGGCTGATTTACCGCATGCCTACGGAATCGGAAGTCCTTAGGTTGCCTCAAAAGGCCGGACCCGCCGCCTTTCGCGGGTGAATCGTTTCCGCTGATCCAGCGCACTCGTCTATGACATCACGACACCGGGGCTACGGCGTTGTCGCGTAGCAGGCATGTAGCCTGGCCTTCGGCTTCGGCGATCTCGTTAGGATTTCTTGTCGCCATTTGGATTGGGTACCGGTGCCTCTCGCACGTCTCGCGGTGGCGGATCGACGTGTTCAAGCTCTGGCGGTGCTTCTTTGTCGCGACGCCGAGGATCTGCCTTCTTCGGTTCGGCCTTCGGTGGCGGTTCCTTGATCTTGTTTGGCATAATCCATTTAACCGGAATCCGCGTCTCTTGTTCCCGCTAGGGCGCCGAAAACTGAAAGCTGGAGGAACCGGGACCGTTGAAGAGCGTTCTCTGGCATGCTCAAAAAGATCGCCCTTGCTGCTGTGCTGTTCCAGGTCGCCGCCTTATCGGCTCTGCTGACTCAGACGGTTCTCTTCGCGTCATCCACCGCTACGCAGGCCGCGAACGTGCAGCCGGAGACATCCGTCGCGGTCACGGAGAAAGAATGCGCCAAGGCGACGTGGCCAGATATTCCCGATCATTGCCTTAAGCGGATCGAGGCGAGGAAGCTCATCACGATGACCTTGATGACGGCCGGGCAACAGCCCGCCGTTGCAGGCGTGGATTGATCTTCCAAGGCTTAGGCCGCTCAACCGGCCCCCCAGTCGACGCCGGCCGTCTCTCCCCGCATCATCAATCCACCCAATTTAAGTCAGGGCGCTGTGCTTGAAAGCGCAATGATTCCTGCTACTTGCGGCGTTGGGGTAGTGCGTTTTGGTTGGGCAAGAATTGGCGATGACTTCAGTGAATATGGAATGCCTGCGCTGTCATGGCAGCGGCAGGGTCTTCGACTGCTCCAAATGGTCGGCGTCAAACGGGCATTGCTGCCCGCAAGGGACGCATCGGACCGGTTGCCCCGGAAAGACGATCGCCTGCTCGGGATGCGCAGGCCTGGGGACGTTGGCGGAGCCGCCGCTGAGAGCCGTCGCATAGCTCATGATCGGGTCGCATGCCGCTGATGACGAGCGCGGCCCGAAGCGCCCGAAACGGCTTATCTTACTCCACTGATGGTTCTTCAGGTGGTGGCGTCAAAACCGTGATATCCATCCTGGCGATCTTGGATGCCGCGCGACCTCGCGCACCAGCATCCACGTCGCCGGTTGCGGCAACCATAATTTTGGCGAGATGTCCCACGGCGTCTGCGCTGCGGCCTCGTGAAAATCCATCGCTCGTTTCCGGCTTTCCCACTGCCGTTTGTTTTTCCGGTACTTGCCGATGCTGATTTGCGATCGCGGAAACCATTGAAACCTCCTGTGGTAACGCCTCGAACCTTATATTAGCACTGACTGTTGCGAGGCTGACCTGGCTAGGCCGCCGCCAGCAGCCGCACTCATCGCCGACTCGCTCTTGGCCGCTAGCCCAACTCTGCCGCACCGCACAAGGTCCATTGAACCGCGCGCTCAACGCTGCCTTGCTAGCAGATGACTACCGCGCGATGCTGACACCACGGTTGGAGCGAATCATGCGAAAAATTCTGGTGTCGGTGCTATTGCTCACAGCGGCCTTTTCCGTAAACCCGGCTTGGGCGCTGGACAGCAGCGGCACGCCTGTCGTGGTGACGCCACTGGCATCACGCACGACGACGGCGTCCGGCCAGCCGATCACGCTGCCGCAGAAGAACGTGCAGGTGCTGGCGTCGACCTACGACATCGCGCCGGGCGCGACCTTGCCTGTTCACAGACACTCCTTCCCGCGCTACGCCTATGTCCAGGCCGGCACGCTGAAGGTCACCAATGTCGAGAGCGGCAACAGCAACACTTACAAGACTGGCGATTTCATCGTTGAAATGATCGGCCAGTGGCATCAGGCCACCAATATCGGCGATGGTCCGGTGAAGCTGCTGGTGATCGATCAGGTCGAGGAAGGCGCCAAGAACACGGAACTGCGCCAGTAGCTTTGGCCGCCCAGGATACGTTCGACATGTCGACAAATGTGCCCAGGAATGTCGGTAAGGCTTCTGACCACCCGTCTGAACATGGTGGCGCAAATATCCCTGGTGTGCCTTGCTCAGTCGACAATTTCAGAAGCCGAATTGCTCCTTGCGCAACGCATCTTCGTACTCTTTCTTCAATTCCAGAACCTTGCCGCGCACCTCATCTTCCTTGAAGTGCGCCGCTTCCCATTTGTCGATCTCGGCTATTGAATGATTGACAGACGCGAGTTCCTCTTCCAGCTTGATCGCCGCTATCCATTCCTCCACCGCAGCCTTGTAGGCGCCCTGGAGTTGGTCGAGATCTGACGTATCGATTGGCATGGCACACTCCATCGTTGATGCCACTTTGTAGGTCAGCGCGATGAACAAACTAAGACAGCCGTTAGCGTCATCATTTCGGCTGCCTGGTATCGCGCCACGTGTCACCGCACCGTCGCGCACGACCACTTGGCCAAGCACTTAACCCCAGGCGCCGACCATCTGCCGTGTCGTGGCGTTCAGCCGGTTGAAGGCGTTGATGAGCGCGATCTGGATGACGAGGGCAGCTAGCGCCTTTTCATCATAGTGCCGGGCGGCCTCGTCCCAGACATCGTCCGGCACCGCGTCCGGCCGGTCGGCGAGCCGTGTGCCGGCCTCAGCCAGCGCCAGCGCCGCGCGTTCCGCATCGGTGAAGTAAGGCGTCTCCCGCCATGCCGCTAGCGCAAAGATGCGTTCGTCCTTTTCGCCGGCCTTCTTCAGTTCGCGCGCATGCATGTCGACGCATACAGCGCAGTTGTTGATCTGGCTGGCGCGCAGATGGATGAGCTTGCGTGTGACATAGGGTACGTCGGCCGCCTCGGTCGACTTGTCCAGCGCCAGCAGCGCCTGCACGGATCCGGGAATGAGTACCACCGGGTTTTTGATCCTTGCTTGCATGGTCTTTCTCCTTTGAAGTGTTTCGTCAGGGCATGTTTTACCGGCCCGGATGCCGGCCGCGCCGCCATGTTGCCGACGACAAACCCATAACCATTTGGCTATTGATTAATCCATAACTCCATGGTTATGAGAGTGTCAAGCGGGGAAATGCCGCCTGGCCCAAATGGCGGCGCGCTGTTCATGCTTTCGCGCCAACCGGCCCGATGCTAGGGCTGTCGGCGACATCATGGATTGGATCGCCCCTTGACCAGAGAGAATCGCCTGCCGCTGATCGAAATCTGTGTCGAAGGCATTGACGGCCTGCTGGCAGCAGAAGCTGCCGGCGCCGATCGCGTCGAATTGTGTGCCAGCCTCGTTGAAGGCGGCATCACGCCGAGCCTTGGCACGGTGCGCGCCGCCCTCGACCAGGCAAGCGTGCCGTTTCATGTCATGGTGCGGCCGCGCGGCGGCGATTTTCTCTACAGCGAAACCGAGTACGCCTCGATGCTGGCCGATGTCTCGGCACTACGCGAGCTCGGCGTGCCCGGCGTGGTGTTCGGCTGCCTGAACGCCGACGGCACCATTGACGAAGCGCGCATGAGCGAACTGACGCAGGCCGCCGGCCCCTTGCACGTCACCTGCCATCGCGCCTTCGACATGACGCGCGACCCGGCCGAGGCGTTGGAAGCGTTGATCCGCAGCAAGGTCGGCCGCGTGCTGACCAGCGGCCAGCGTGACACGGCAGTAGAAGGCGCTTCACTCCTGGCGGATCTGGTGCGGCAGGCCGGCGACCGCATCGTCATCCTCGGCTGCGGTGGGCTGGACTTGCACAACATCGCCGACGTGCGCAGCAAAACCGGCCTGTCCGAAATGCATTTCGCAGCCCTCAAGGATGTGCCAAGCGCTATGAACTACCGAAATCCCCATGTCGGCATGGGTGGCTCCGACCTCGACCGCGAGTATCGCAACACGCTGACTGACACCGACCTCGTGGCGGCCACCATCAAGGCAGCCAAGGCATGAGCGCAGCCCCTGCCCCGATCAGCCGTGTACTGGCCGAAGACGAAGCGGCGATCCTGACGCTCAACAATGAGCACGCCGCCGAACTGTCGTGGCTGGAGCCAGAGCGGCTGTCTTTCCTGCTCGGCGAAACGTTCTATGCACGCCGCATCGGTGATCTCGAAGCCTTCATCATGACCTTCGACCAGGACGCCCGTTACGACAGCCCGAATTTCTTGTGGTTCCGCGAGCGCTACGAGCGCTTCGTCTATGTCGACCGTGTCGTCGTTGCGGCTAGCGCGCGTGGCCGCGGCCATGCCCGCCGGCTCTACCAGGACCTGTTCGGCCATGTCGCGCGCGCCGGTCACACGCTGGTCACCTGCGAGGTCAACACCGACCCGCCCAATCCCGCCTCGGATGCCTTCCACGCCGCACTCGGCTTCACTGAGGCCGGTGACGCGGTGATCCACGGCGGCAAGAAAGCGGTGCGCTATTACGTCAGGCAGATCACCGCCTGATCCGCTGCGCTGGCCACACAAAGAAGCCAGAGCTAATGTAGGTGTTTCCGCCAACCGGAGGAAACGCAATGCCAAGCAACGTCTTCCGCTTCGATGAAAGCTGGCACATCCCCGAGGGTACGCCGCAGGAAGTGTGGGAGGTGCTCTCGGATGCCGAGTTGCTGCCGCTCTGGTGGGGCGACGTCTACAAGGAAGTGGTGCCGCTCGACAACAAGGGCAAGGCGACCATCGGTTCGCGTGCAAGAGCCAGGGCTCGCGGCGCCCTGCCCTATGAGCTGAATTTCATCATCGAGGCAGCGGAACTCGTACCCGGCCGCCTGGTGGTGGCGAAAACCCACGGCGATTTCGACGGGCTGTGGCGGGCGGAATTGTCGCCATCGGGCACCGGCACCCATGTGCAATTGACCTGGCAGGTCACGGTGCTGAGGCCGATCCTCAAATTCCTCGCCCCGCTGCTGCGGCCGGCCTTCGCCTGGAACCATCGCTGGACAACACCGCGCGGCGAAGCCGGTCTCCGCCGATATCTCGAGGCACGAAAGGCAGCGCCTCGATGAGGCCGGCGGCATTCACCAGTTGCGGTTAAGCCATTCGCGTGCCGGTCGTTCGATCAGGTAGTAGCTGCAGAGCGCGCAGGCAAAGACGCCGGCCAGCATCGGGATCGGCGCGCTGCCTTGCTCATAGACGAATTTATAGAACGGCTGCTGCCACAGATAGAGCGAGTACGACCACAGTCCCAGCGTTGCCATTGGCCAGGAGGACAGCAGTCCGGAAAAATAGCGCGGGCTGAAATCGAGCACATTGACGGCCAGAGCCAGCAGCGGCACTGCGAAGAGATAGTGGATCGGCGTCGGCACCGGATCGAGGAACAGCAGAACGGCGCAGATCGATGCCGCCAGGGCCACATGCTTGCCTCGCAAGACCGCCGGCAGCCTGCCATCGGCCTTGAGCAGGCAGATCGAAGCCGACAGCAGGATCGACGCGATGTGCACGTCGGTGCGCCAATAGGTGGTTTCGTAGTCCATCCCGAAGACCCAGTACGAAACCGCGCCGTTGGCCATGGCCAGAAAGGCCAGCGCCAGGAGCAGCACGACGACGCGAGAGCGGCTTGAGACGATGACGCTGATCAGCGCCAGGATGATATAGGCGTGCTCCTCGATGCAGAGCGACCATATATGGTCGAGCGCCCCTGCCCGCGTCACGAGAATGCCGGCATAATTATAGGTGAATGTCAGCGCCGTCAGCGCCGCCTTCCATTTGAAGGCGATGAATGTGCCGGAGAGCGCAACCATCGCGACGACCACGAAGACCAGAAGCGCCGGATAGATGCGGGAAAAGCGGCGCTTGAAGAATTTCTTCAGCGGGTAGCGTTCGATGAACAGGATCTCGCCCATCAGCCGGCCGCTGAGCACGAAGAAGAATTCGACGCCCAGCACGCCGAGATTGATCCCGGGAACGGGAAAGAAATGGCCGATCAGCACCAGGGCGATCGACAGGCCGCGCCAGCCGTCGAGATAGGCCAGTCTTGTTCTGGCTGGTCTGTCGACGGCGGACCGGAATGGAACGGCATGCGTCGCGGAGATGTCGGTCATGCCGATCCTTTCGCATTAGGCATGCGAAAGGGCACGGCGGTACACTCCGAACCCGGCTCGCATTCCCGCCCCAGGTCATATTGCAGTGCAATATCACTTTGTGCAAGTGCGAGATCGCGGCCGGAACATTTCCGGGCGAAGTATCGGCCGGAATTGCTTCAAGCAGAGAATTGCTGCACGGCGGCGATTCCATCAGCAACAGGACGGATACAGGTCACCACACACGAAAAAGGGCCCCGAGGGCCCCTTTCCTTGTCTGCAACTCATCGTGTCAGAAACTGTTTCGAAATTCGCTCTGGCGAGTCATATGGTGGTGGTTTCGAGAACCGGAGCGCAGCGGACATTTGGGTCCGTGAGCTCAGTTCTACTGCGACGCAGTAGAACGGGGAAGCGCAGAAAACGCCATCAGATGGCCGCCAGAGTAGAGTTTCCAAACAGTTTCTCAGGCGTTGGCGGCAGCCACCGCCCGCTTGGCCATCACCGCGATCAGATTGGCGCGATAGTCGGCCGAGGCATGGATGTCGGTCATCAGATTCTTCGCCGGCACTTTCAGGCCGTCGAGTGCCGAGGCCGCGAAATTCTTGGCCAATGCGGCCTCGATCTCCTTCGAGCGGAAGACGCCGTCGTCGCCGGCGCCGGTGACGGCGACGCTGACGCCATCCTTGCCTTTGGCCACGAACACGCCAACGATGGCATAGCGCGATGCCGGGTTGCGGAATTTTTCGTAAGCCGCCTTGGCCGGCGCGGTGAAGGTGACGGCGGTGACGATCTCACCGTCCTTCAACGACGTCTCGAACAGGCCCTTGAAGAACTTGTCGGCCGCGATCTGGCGCTTGTTGGTGACGATGGTGGCGCCCAACGCCAGCAGCGCCGCCGGATAATCGGCCGCTGGATCGTTGTTGGCGATCGAGCCGCCGATCGTCCCCTTGTGGCGCACCGCCGGATCGCCGATCAGCGATGCGAGATGGGCAAGCGCCGGACAGGCCTTCTTCAGCTTCTCGTCATTGGCAACGGCGTGATGCGTGGTGGCAGCGCCGATGGTGACGGTCTTGCCCGACACCTTGACGCCCTGCAGCTCCTTGATCCGCGACAGGTCGACAAGGTCGGAAGGTGCGGCGAGCCGCGTCTTCATCGCCGGGATCAGCGTCATGCCGCCCGAAAGCAGCTTGGCGTCACCCGTCTTGATCAGCTTGGCGGCATCAGTGACCGAGGCGGCGCGGTGATAATTGACCGAATACATGCTCGTTCCTCCTCAGTGTTTCGCCGCGCGGATCGCTGCCCACACTGTGGACGGCGAAGCCGGCATGGCAAGATCGTTGCTGCCGATGGCGTCGGTGATGGCGTTGATCACCGCCGGTGGCGAACCGATGGCGCCGGCCTCGCCACAGCCCTTGATGCCGAGTGGATTACCCGGGCACGGCGTGTTCGAGGTCGAGACCTTGAACGAAGGCAGGTCACTGGCGCGCGGCATGGTGTAGTCCATGTAGCTCGCGGTCAGCAGTTGGCCGCTGTTGTCATAGTGGGCGCCCTCGAGCAGCGCCTGGCCGATGCCTTGCGCCAGCCCGCCATGCACCTGACCCTCGACGATCATCGGGTTGATGATGTTGCCGAAATCGTCGGCGGCGACGAACTGGATGATCTCGGTCATGCCGGTTTCCGGATCGACCTCGACCTCGCAGATGTAGCAGCCGGCCGGGAAGGTGAAATTCGACGGATCGTAGAACGCCGTCTCCTTCAATCCCGGCTCCATGCCTCCCGGCAGATTGTGGGCGGTGTAGGCGGCGAGCGCCATCTGGAACCACGGCACGTTCTTGTCGGTGCCGGCGACCTTCAGGGTGCCGTTCTCGATGATGATGTCGCCTTCGTCGGCCTCGAGCAGGTGTGCTGCGATCTTCTTGGCCTTGGCCTCGACCTTGTCGAGCGCCTTGACGATCGCCGACATGCCGACCGCACCCGAGCGCGAGCCATAGGTGCCCATGCCCATCTGCACCTTGTCGGTGTCGCCATGGACGATCGAGACGGAATCAAGCGGCACGCCGAAGCGCTCGTTGACCAGTTGCGCGAAGGTCGTCTCGTGGCCCTGGCCGTGGCTGTGCGAGCCGGTCAGCACCTCGATCGTGCCGACCGCATTGACGCGCACCTCGGCACTTTCCCAAAGGCCGACGCCGGCGCCTAGCGAACCAACCGCGGCAGATGGCGCGATGCCGCAGGCCTCGATGTAGCAGCTCATGCCGATGCCGCGCAGCAGGCCCTTCCTGGCGGCGGCGGCCTTGCGCTTGGCAAAGCCGGCATAGTCCGACGCCTTCATCGCCGCGTCGAGCGAAGCCGCATAGTCGCCAGCGTCATAGCACATGATGACCGGCGTCTGGTGCGGGAACGAGGTGACGAAGTTCTTGCGCCGCAACTCGGCCGGCGAGATGCCGAACTGGCGGGCCGCGGTCTCCATCATGCGTTCCATGACGAAGGTCGCTTCCGGCCGCCCTGCCCCGCGATAGGCATCGACGGGTGCTGTGTTGGTGTAGATTGCCTTCACATTGGCGTGGATGGCGGGGATGTTGTACTGGCCCGACAGCAGCGTCGCATAGAGGTAGGTCGGCGTTGCCGACGAGAACAGCGACATGTAGGCGCCGAGATTGGCTTGGGTCTCGACCTTCAGGCCAACAATCTTGTGGTCCTCGTCGAAGGCCATTTCGGCATGGGTGTGATGGTCGCGGCCATGTGCGTCGGTGAGGAAGCTTTCGGTGCGGTCGGCCACCCATTTGACCGGCACGCCGGTTTTCTTCGACGCCCACAGGCAGACGATCTCTTCGGGATAGATGTAGATCTTCGAGCCGAAGCCGCCGCCGACATCGGGCGCAATCACGCGCAGCTTGTTTTCCGGCGCGACGTTGTAGAAGGCGCTCATCACCAGCCGCGCCACATGCGGGTTCTGCGAGGTCGTCCAGCAGGTGTAGTGATCCTCCGCCTTGTCGTAGTGGCCAAGTGCGGCGCGCGGCTCCATGGCGTTGGGCACCAGCCGGTTGTTGATGATGTCCATCTTGACAACATGGGCTGCCTTCTTGAAGGCGGCCGCCGTATCGTCGGCATTGCCGATGTCCCAGTCGAAGATCAGATTGTTGTCAGCCTCGGGGTGGATCTGCGGCGCGCCCTTGTCCATCGCCTTGGAGGCATCGACGACGGCCTTCAGCTCCTTGTAGGTGATCTCGACCGCCTCGGCGGCGTCACGCGCCTGCCCCTTGGTCTCGGCCACCACGACCACGACGGCATCGCCGACATAACGGACCCGGTCGAAAGCCAGTGGCGACCACGCCCCCATCTTCATCGGCGAGCCATCCTTGGAGTGGATCATCCAGCCGCAGATGAGGTTGCCGATGCCGTCGGCCTTGAGTTCCTTGCCGGTCAGCACGCCGATGACGCCGGGCATGCCTTGCGCCTTCTTGACGTCGATCTTCTTGATCTGCGCATGCGCGTGCGGACTGCGCACGAAGGCGGCATGCTTCATGCCGGGAACCACCATGTCGTCGACATAACGGCCGGCGCCGGTGATGAATCGTTTGTCTTCCTTGCGCGCGACCCGAGCGCCAACACCTTCAATGCCCATCAGAAATTCCTCCCGAAATGCTGAAATAGCGAATAGTGAGTAGCGAATAGCGAATAGCGAGTGGTGGAGATCGAGAGCCGCGTTCAGTCAGTGGAATACTGGCTATTCGCTACTCACTTCATCTCACGCAGCCTGTTTCGCCTTGCCCTTCGCCACCTTGGACATCGTCTTCGATGCGGCGAGGATCGCCTTGACGATGTTGTGGTAGCCGGTGCAGCGGCAAATGTTGCCTTCGAGCTCGGCGCGCACCGTCGCCTCGTCGAGGCCTTCGGGGTGGCGACTGATCATGTCGGTCGCCGTCATGATCATGCCCGGCGTGCAGAAACCGCACTGCAGCCCGTGATGTTCCTTGAAGGCGGCCTGCACCGGATGCAGGTCGGCGCCATTGGCCAGGCCCTCGATCGTCACCACGGTCGAGCCGGAGGCCTGTACCGCGAGCATCGAGCAGGATTTGACCGCCTTGCCGTCGACATGGACGACGCAGGCGCCGCATTGCGAGGTATCGCAGCCGACATGCGTTCCGGTAAGGCCGAGATTTTCCCGCAAGAAGTGAACCAGAAGCGTTCGGTCCTCGGCAGCACCGCTGACCCGTTTTCCGTTCACCATCAACGAAACGTCCGACATGAATCCTCCCTGGGTATCAACCTTGGTCATCACGCTGCCGATGCGGTGTTGGCGCTTCGGTCATGCGTTATTCGTACACTGCACAACGAACAAAAAACAGCACGTCGCAAACGCGGCACATTGTACTTTCGGTCATGGCCAATCCCAAACGTGCAATCCCGGTCGCCCCATTGCCAAACTACCGATTGGGGACAACAATGTTGGTCGACGCTCGCGCGCCCGACGCGCACAAAAATGCGTCGGAGGAAGTGCGGAGAATATCGCTGGCCAGTTCACGGACGCGCTATGCATGCGGCCTGTCGGCGCTCACCACGGACGAGCCCGACATGGAGGCGTTCGCCAGGGCGATCGCGCAGGAGGCAGCCGCCATCGATGCCGGCTTTGCCCTGCTGTTCTTTTCTCAGAGCCTGGTCGAGGCCAGCGCCCTCTCAGAGGCGCTCATGACCCACGCGCCGGCGCTCCACCATGCCGGCTGCTCGACCGCCGGCGAGATCACGCCACAAGGCCTCGAGGATGGCCACGTGCTCGCCATGCTGCTTCCGTCCGCCGCGTTCACCGCCGTCAGCGTGATGGTCGACAATCTATCGTCGTCGGGCATGGACAGGATCACCAGCGAGGTCGAGGCCTTGCGGCGGTCGCTGCGCATGCGCCTGGGTTGCGACCGCACCAAAGGCACCTTCGCGCTCTGCTTCATCGACGGGCTCTCCTATGCCGAGGAAGCGGTGAGTTCGGCCATCCACTGGGGCCTCGACGACATACCGCTGCTTGGCGGCTCCGCCGGCGACGATTTGAAATTCGAGACGACGCGCCTGATCTCCAACGGCCGGGTCACCTCCGACAGCGCCATCATCGTGCTGATCGCCACGGAAATTCCCTTCCATGTCTTCAAGACCGACAATTTCGTCCCCACCGATGAAAAGTTGGTGGTGACGGCGTCCGATCCCGATCACCGCATCGTGCGCGAGTTCAACGCCACCAATGCGGCGGAGGAATATGCCGCCTCCGTCGGCATCGTCGCGCAGACGCTGACGCCGCTGAGCTTTGCCTCGCACCCGGTGGTGGTGAAGGTGGGCGGCGAATATTACTGCCGGTCGATCCAGAAGATGCATCCCGATGGCTCGCTGTCGTTCTTCTGCGCCATAGACGATGGCGTCGTGCTGTCGATCGCCCAACCCAAGGACATGGTCGAAGCGACGCGCGCGGCACTGCGCGATGTCGAGGAGAGGCTTGGCAGCATCGACATGATCCTCGGCTTCGACTGCGTGCTGCGCCGACTGGATGCGCGCAACCGGCAGGTGTTTCGCGATATCTCGGAGCTCTACCGGGTCAACAATGTCATTGGCTTCGGCACCTATGGCGAACAGTACCGGTCGATGCATCTGAACCAGACTTTTACCGGCATCGCCTTTGGCGAGCGCCAGGCGGCGGAATAGGACGGCGCAACAAGATGCCGCTGAGGGACATAAACGATCTTGAAAAGCTGAAGAAGATCAACGCGGCACTGGTCAGCCGCGTTGAGCGCTCGATGGACCAGCAAGGCAACGCCTTCTCGCTGTTCCAGACCGCGATTTCACTGGAAAATCGGGTGCGCACACGCACCGAGGAACTGCATTCGACGCTGCGCCGGCTGGAGCAGTCGAACATCGACCTCAGCGCCGCCAAGGAAAACGCCGAACTGGCGAACCTGTCGAAAACCCGCTTCCTCGCCGCCGCCAGCCACGACGTGCTGCAGCCGCTGAACGCCGCCCACCTCTCGGTTTCGGCGCTGGCCGAAGTGCAGACCAGCGACGAGGGCAGGAAGCTGGTGCGACAGGTCGAGCGCTCGCTGGAGACGATGGAGGACCTGCTGCGCACCCTGCTCGACATCTCCAAGCTCGACGCCGGCGTGGTGCAGCCCGACATAGGCGACGTCAGCCTGGAGGCGCTGTTCTCGTCGCTGCGCTCGGATTTCCTGCCGGTGGCGGAACTGAAGGGGCTGTCGCTGAAATTCCGGCCGGTCAATGCCGTGGTCCGCTCCGACCGCACGCTGCTGCGCCGCATCCTGCAGAACATCCTCTCCAATGCGCTGGGCTATACACGCTCGGGCGGCGTGCTGGTCGGCACCAGGCATCGAGGCGACACCATCCGCATCGACGTTGCCGACACCGGCTGCGGCATTCCCGACGACCAGCGCGAGGCGGTGTTCGAGGAATTCCATCGCGGCACCTCGACGGCCAATGCCGAACTGGACGGCGGCGGTCTCGGGCTCGGGCTCGCCATCGTGCGCCGCATGGCCAGCGCGCTCGGCCATCCCGTGACATTTTCATCGAAGGTCGGACGCGGCACGATCTTCCACATCGATGTTCCCGTCGGTATCGGCGCCCCGGCCGACGCCATCGCCAGCATCGCCGATATGGAACGGCCGCGCGGCTATGGCCTGTTCGGCACCAAGGTGCTGCTGGTCGAGAACGATGTCGAGGTCCTGCAGGCCATGACCTTCCTGCTCGGACGCTGGCAATGCCTGGTGCGCGCCGCAACCTCGACCGACGATGCCCTCGACATGCTTGGCGACACCGACTGGGTGCCCGACATCGTCATCGCCGACCAGCATCTCGACGGCGGCGATCTCGGCACCGCCACCATCGCCGAAGTCCGCGACTATCTCGGCCGCGCCGTGCCTGCGCTGATCGTCACCGCCGACAGTTCGGAAGCGGTCGCCAAGGCCGCGCGCGCCGGCGGCATCGAACTGATGCGCAAGCCGCTGAAGCCGGCGCAGCTAAGGGCGCTGCTGGCGCATCTGCTGGCTTAACTTGACACCCTCCCACAACCGGGAATGTCAGTTCAAAACCCGGCCTGATCCCGAAACAGCTCCGCATTGTCCAGCTTCGACACCTCGATCACCGCTTGCGTGCGGCTATAGACATTGAGCTTGCGCAGGATTTCCGAGACATGCGCCTTCACGGTGGTCTCCCCCACCTGCAGCTCATAGGCGATCTGCTTGTTGAGCAGGCCCTGGCGCAGCATCTGCAGCACGCGCAGCTGCTGCGGCGTCAGCGTCGACAGGCGCTGCACCATGTCGGCGCGGTCGACGCTTTCGGCGTCCGGCGTGCGGCCTTCATAGGTTTCCGGCACATAGATCGCGCCTTCCATCACCGAGCGTATGGCGGCGGCGAGGTCGCTCTTGCGCGCCGATTTCGGAATGAAGCCGGCAGCACCGTAGGACAGCGCCTCGGAAATGATCTTCGGCTCCTCATAGCCTGAAACGATGACCACCGGCAGGCGCGGATAGCGGGTCCTGAGCTGCAACAAGCCTTCAAAACCGTGCACGTCGGGCATGCTGAGGTCGAGCAGCGCAAGATCGAATGGCTTGGCGCCGGCCAGCAGATCGAGCGCCTCGGTGATCGAGCGCGCCTCCACCGTATCGACTTCCGGATAGGCCATCTGCACCGCGCTGTGCAGCGCCTCGCGAAACAACGGGTGGTCGTCGATGATCAGGAACCGGGCGCGATCGTGGATTGCGGTCATGGGGTTCATTTCAGTTCGTGGGCGATTAGAATAACCTCGCCACCATGGCCAGATTATAGCCAAATAGTATATCGCCATCTCCGGCGGAAAATGCCGCCGGCACTTTCTCGACCAAATCGCCTTGCCCGGGCGCCCAAATCGGTCGAATGTTCCGGCAACCTAGCAGAGACCCGCATGACAGACTTCGTCCTTCCCTCGCCCGCGATCGCATCGGTGGCCGTTGCGGGCTCGTCCCAGCGTTTCGCGGTGCGCCGCATCTTCTGCGTCGGCCGCAACTACGCGGCGCATGCCCGCGAATTCGGCAATGACGAGCGCGATCCGCCCTTCTTCTTCACCAAGCCGGCCGACGCGGTGGTCGATTCCGGCACGGCGATTCCCTACCCGCCGCTGACGGCCAATCTGCACCACGAGATCGAACTGGTCGCCGCGATCGGCAAGCCTGGTTTTCGCATTGCCCGCGACAAAGCGCTGGACCACGTCTGGGGCTACGGCGTCGGCATCGACCTCACCCGCCGCGATCTACAGGACGAGGCCAAGAAGGCCGCCCGGCCGTGGGACTGGTCGAAGGCCTTCGACCGCTCCGCGCCTTGCGGCCCGCTGATCCCGGCGGCGAAATCCAGCCATCCGCAGAAAGGCCGCATCTGGCTCGCCGTCAACGGCCAGGTCAGGCAAGACGCCGACCTCGCCGAGCTGATCTGGCCAATATCGGATATCGTGTCGATCTGCAGCGAGGCGGTGGAGCTGGAGCCCGGCGACCTGATCTTCACCGGCACGCCGGCCGGTGTCGGCGCGGTTCGTGCCGGCGACACGATGACCGGTGGCGTCGACGGCATCGGCACGATCGAGATAACCATCGGCCAACCGAAGTGAGCGCATGAGCGAACTCGTCCTGCACAACTACTATCGCTCCTCCACCTCCTATCGGGTGCGGATCGCGCTGGAGATGAAAGGGCTGAGTTACGATTACGTCCCGCATCATCTGCGCCATGGCGAGCATCTGGAAGCAGCCTATCTCGCGGTCAATCCGCAAGGGCTGGTGCCGGCGCTGATCCTCGGCGACGGCACGCTGCTGACGCAGTCGCTGGCGATCATCGAATTCCTCGACGAGACCAGCCCGGAACCACCGCTGCTGCCGAAGGATGCGGCCGGCCGAGCACGCGTGAGAATGCTGGCGCAGATGATCGCCTGCGACATCCACCCGGTGAACAATCTGCGCGTGCTGACCTCGCTGCGCACCCTGTTCGGCGCCGGCGACGAGGACGTCGTCAACTGGTTTCGCCACTGGGTGAACGAGGGTTTTCAGCCGCTTGAAAAGATCCTGGCTTCCTCGCACGAGACTGGACAATTCTGCCATGGCGACACGCCGGGGTTGGCTGACATCTGCCTTGCCGCGCAGATTGCCAGCAATGCCCGCTTCGGCGTCGACCTAACGCCCTACCCGACGATCGCGCGCATCAACGCCGCCTGCATGGCGCTGCCGACCTTCCAGAAAGCCGCACCCCAGAACCAGATCGATGCCGAATAGGCTTCATCGGCCCACACGTGGCGTCGGCGCCGGAGGTCTGGCGGAATCGATTTCCGCTTGACCGGAGAGGGAATCGGCTATCGTTTCCCAGCTGCAGCAGGGTGGAGTAACCGATGAAAGCCGTCGTCTTCGAAAAATTCGGCGAAGCGCCGACGATCCAGACCGTTCCCGATCCGAAGCCGGCCGCCGATGGCGTCGTCATCAAGGTCGAGGCGACCGGCCTGTGCCGCAGCGACTGGCATGGCTGGATGGGTCATGACGACAGCATCACGCTGCCGCACGTGCCGGGCCACGAACTGGCCGGCATCGTCGTCGCTGCCGGCAAGCAGGTCACCCGCTGGAAGGCGGGCGAACGCGTCACCGTGCCGTTCGCCGTCGGCTGCGGCCGCTGCTTCGAGTGCAATTCGGGCAATCACCAAGTCTGCGAGCACCAGACGCAGCCTGGCTTCACCGGCTGGGGCTCGTTTGCCGAATATGTCGCCATAGAACACGCCGACACCAATCTCGTGCGCTTGCCCGACGAAATGGAATTCGCCACCGCCGCCAGCCTCGGCTGCCGGTTCGTCACCTCGTTTCGCGCCATTGTCGATCAGGGCCGGGTGAAGCCGGGCGAATGGGTCGCGGTGCATGGCTGCGGCGGCGTCGGCCTGTCTGCGATCATGATCGCCAGTTCCATGGGCGCCAATGTCATCGCCATCGACCTCACCGACGAGAAGCTGGATTTCGCCAAAAAGATCGGCGCCGTCGCCACCATCAATGCGTCAAAGACGCCGAATGTGGTCAAGGCGGTCAAGCAGATCACCAATGGCGGCGCGCATATGTCGATGGACGCGCTCGGCCACCCCACCACCTCGTTCAATTCGATTGCCAATCTGCGCCGGCGCGGCCGCCATGTGCAGGTCGGCCTGATGCTGGGCGAGCATGCCCGGCCGCAGGTGCCGATGGACAAGGTGATCGCCTTCGAGCTCGAGATCCTCGGCAGCCACGGCATGCAGGCCTACCGCTACGAGTCGATGATGGACATGATCCGCAACGGCAAGCTCAAGCCCGAATTGCTGGTCGGCAAGAAGATCAGCCTCGATGAGGCGCCGGCGGCCTTGGTGGCGATGGGCGGCTTCGAGGGCATCGGCATTGGGGTGGTGACGAAGTTTTAGCAGAGGGCGGCACCGTCATCAGGCGATCGCGCGTCGTGGCAATTCCTGCTTTGCGAATCGCTTGGCGCCTACGACGCAAAGCACCACGCCAAGCGTGACGACGACCATCAGCGGGCTGACCTGCTCGTGCAGCAGCGTCGCCGCCAGTGCCAGACCGAAGAAGGGCTGCAGCAGCTGCAACTGCCCGACCGCGGCGATGCCGCCTTGCGCGAGCCCGCGATACCAGAACACGAAGCCGATCAGCATGCTGAACAGCGAGACATAGGCAAGCCCGATCCACGCACTGACGCCGACGCCGTCGAACGACGGCGGCATGGTCATCAGCGTCAGCACCAGCATGATCGGCAGCGACAGCACCAGCGCCCAGCAGATCACTTGCCAGCCGCCAAGCTTGCGTGACAGGGCGGCGCCCTCGGCATAGCCCAGACCGCAGGCGATGATGGCAGCCAGCATCAGACCATCGCCCACCGGCGAGGCGGTCACGCCCTGCGTCAGCGCAAAACCCGCGACCAGCGCGCTGCCCACGCACGAAAACAACCAGAATGCCGGCCTCGGCCGGTCGCCGCCGCGCAGCACGCCGAAGATCGCGGTCGCCAGCGGCAGCAGGCCGACGAAGATGATGGAATGGGCCGTAGTGACGTGCTTCAGCGCCAGAGCGGTCAGCAAGGGAAAGCCCACCACCACGCCCAGCGCCACGATCACCAGCGACATCAGATCGCCGCGCCCCGGGCGTTTCTGCCGGAACAGGACGAGCAGCGCCAGGCCAAGCAGGCCGGCAATCGCCGCTCGGGCCGATGTCAGGAATGTCGGATCGAAATCCTTCACCGCCACGCGTGTAGCCGGCAGCGAGCCGCTGAAGATCAACACGCCGATGAATCCGTTCACCCAGCCGCCCGCGGTCTTGTCCATTTTATGCTCCGTTTGTCGGCTCTGTATCGAGCCGAACCCGTGGCTTTGCCAGAGACAATGCGGTACACTTATGCAAAACTGTCATGGTCAACAGAGCAGTACGGATGGACAAGCAGACCACAGAAAGCGAGAGCGGCGGAACGCTCGTCGAAGGCGTTATGGCGACAATCCGCCAGCGGATCGCGGCGCGCAGCCTGACGCCGGGAGCACGACTGCCCTCGATCCGCGCCTTCGCCAAATCCATGCAGGTGTCCAAATCCACCGTGGTCGAAGCCTATGAGCGGCTCGCCGCCGAAGGTGCGATCCGTTCGCGGCCGGGATCCGGCTTCTATGCCGCCGGCTCGCTGGCGCCGCTGTCGCTGGCCGAAATCGGCCCCCGCCTCGACCGCGCCGTCGATCCGCTCTGGATCTCGCGCCAGTCCCTGGAAGCAGGCGACGACATGCTGAAGCCCGGCTGCGGCTGGTTGCCGGCCTCGTGGATGCCTCAGACAGGACTGCGCCGGGCGCTGCGCACGGTGGCGCGCGCCGACGATATCGCGCTGGCCGACTACGGCACGCCGCTCGGGCTGCCGCCGCTGCGGCAATTGCTGGCGCGGCGTATGGCCGGGCACGGCATCGAAGTCTCGCCCGAGCAGATCATGTTGACGGAATCGGGCACGCAGGCCATCGACCTTCTGTGCCGGTTCCTCATCGAACCCGGCGATACGGTGCTGGTCGACGACCCCTGCTATTTCAACTTCCACGCGCTGCTGCGCGCCCACCGGGCCAAGGTCGTCAGCGTCCCTTACACGCCGTCGGGGCCGGATATCGAGCTGTTCGCGCAGGCGCTGGCCGAGCACCGGCCGCGCCTCTACATCACCAACTCCGCCATCCACAACCCGACCGGCGCGATCCTGTCGCCGGTCACGGCGCACCGGCTGCTGAAGCTCGCCGACCAATCGGAATTGACCATCGTCGAGGACGATATCTTCGCCGATTTCGAACATGCGCCGGCGCCCAGGCTGGCGGCGTTCGATGGTCTCAACCGCGTCGTCCATATCGGCAGCTTTTCCAAGACGCTGTCAGCGTCGGTTCGCTGCGGCTTCATCGCGGCACCCCGTGACTGGATCGAGCCGCTGACCGACCTCAAGATCGCCACGACCTTCGGCGGCGGGCGGCTTGCGGCCGAACTGGTGCTGACCCTGTTGAAGGACGGCAGCTATCGCAAGCACATGGATTTGCTGCGCGCGAAGCTTGCGCGCGCCATGGGCGAGACGAGCGCCCGCCTGAAGGCGATCGGCGTCACACCCTGGATCGACCAGCCGGCCGGCCTGTTCCTGTGGTGCAGCCTGCCGGATGGCGTGGATGCGGCCGAAGTGGCCCGCCGCGCTCTGGCCGACAACATCGTGCTGGCGCCCGGCAATGCGTTCAGCCTGTCCGGAACGGCCAGCCGCTTCCTACGCTTCAACGTCGCCCAATGCGCGGACGAGCGGGTTTTCAGGGTGCTCGAGGCGGCGATGGCGCGTTGATTTCGCACTCTCGTCCGTTAGCGGGCCGCGCAGATCTCCCGCACGCAGTCGCGCAGCCAGCGTTGCGCCGGATCGGCATCGAGGCGCGGGTGCCACAGCATGGAGATGGTGACCCCAGCGGTGGCAACCGGCAGGGGAAAACTGTGCATGCCGGCGCGTGCGCCCTCGGTATGCCGCTCCGGAACGCTGGCGATCAGGTCTGATGTGCGGGCCATGGCAAGGGCTGCCGAGAAACCGGAAACCATGCACACGACTGTCCGCTGCAGCCCGAGCCGGTTCAAAGCCTCGTCGATCGGCCCCTTCTCGCGGCCGCGCCGTGAAACGCTGATGTGCCGGCCTGCCGCATAGCGCTCTGGCGTCACCGTGTCCTCGCTCAAGGGATGGCCTGTTCGCACGGCGCCGATGAAGCGGTCGCGAAGCAACGCCTGGATGCGCACCTCCGGCCCGGTCTCGCCAGCGACGCCTATGTCCAGATCGGTCGCCGCGTCGCGCAACGACATGACGTCCTTGTCGGACTTCGGTGCAAAGCGCAGCCGCACGCCGGGCGCATCGGCCTGGATACGGGCGACGAGACGAGGAGCGAATTCTTCGACGAAGCTCTCATTGGTGCGCAGCGTGAAGACCCTGTCCAGGCTCCGGAGATCAAGCAGGGTGGCAGGACGCAGCAGCGCCTCCGCATCCTGGACGACACGGCCAACCTGCTGTCGCAGTTCTTCCGCACGCGGCGTCGCCACCAGACCGCGACCGGCGCGAACCAGCAGCGGGTCGCCCGTCGCCTCGCGCAGCCGCGACAGTGTCCGGCTCATCGCCGAGGGACTGAGGCGCAGACGGCTGGCGGCACGCGCCACGCTGCCTTCGGTCAGCAGAACGTCGAGAGCGAACAGCAGATTGAGATCGGGCGATGTCATTGGCGGATCATGGCACGATATGGCGTCAAACGCACGAATAAGATGCAAATGCTGCGTCTTCCGCCATATAGGCCAAGGGACTAGATCTCCAGCAGCTCCGCTTCTGGGGCTGATGGAAGGAGATCGCAGTGGCAATCGCTGAGCAAAATCGAGACGGACGCGCATCGGTGCTGCCACAGATGCAATCCGCCCGCTGGGCGCTGGCAAGCCTGTCGCTCGCAACGCTGCTGTCGTCGCTCGGAACCAGCATTGCCAGCGTCGGGCTGCCGTCGCTGATGCAAACGTTCGGCGCATCGTTCCAGTCCGTGCAATGGGTTGTTCTGGCCTATCTGCTCGCCATCACCACGCTGATCGTCAGCGCCGGCCGGCTGGCCGACATGTTCGGGCGCCGGCCCTTGCTGCTTGGCGGCATCGCGCTGTTCACATCGGCATCGGTGCTCTGCGGCCTGGCGCCGACACTCTGGCTGCTGATTGCCGCGCGGGCCGTGCAGGGACTTGGCGCGGCGCTGATGATGGCGTTGACGCTGGCCTTTGTTGCCGAAACCGTGACCAAGGACAGAATCGGCAGCGCCATGGGCCTGCTCGGCGCCATGTCCGCGATCGGCACGACACTCGGCCCCTCGCTCGGCGGCCTTTTGATCGCCGGCTTCGGCTGGCGGGCGATCTTCCTCGTCAATGTCCCGCTGGGTGTGCTCACCTTCGCTCTCGCCTGGCGTGCCCTGCCGGCACACAGCAAGACAGCGCAGGTCGACCGAGGCACGTTCGATGTCATGGGCACCGCCCTGCTGGCCCTGACATTGGCCGGCTATGCGCTGGCCATGACGCTCGGCAGAGGCAATTTCGGCGCGCTCAACGTCGGCCTGCTGGTCGCTGCCGGCATCGGCGTTTTTCTTTTCGCCGCCTCTCAGGTGAGGGTGAAAAACCCGTTGATCCAGCTTGCCGGCTTCCGCGATCTCCAACTGAGCGCCAGTCTCGCCATGAGCCTCGTTGTCGCCACCGTGATGATGGCGACCCTGGTGGTTGCCCCGTTCTACCTGTCGCGCGGACTTGGGCTCGATGCCGCAATGGTCGGCCTCGTGCTGTCGACCGGGCCGCTTGTCTCGACCCTGTCGGCGCTGGTGGCCGGACGCCTAACCGACCGCTTCGGCGCCCACAGGATGATGGTCGCCGGCCTGCTCAGCCTCGCCACAGGCACGTTCCTGCTGTCGCTCGCCATGACCAAACTCGGCATTGCCGGCTATGTCGTTCCGATCACCGTCACCTGCATCGGCTACGCGCTGTTCCAGACGTCGAACAATGCAGCCGTCATGACCGGTGTCGGAGCCAGCCAGCGCGGCGTCATATCCGGCCTGCTCAACCTTTCGCGCAATCTCGGCCTCATCACCGGCGCATCGTTGATGGGCGCCATATTCGCCGTCGCATCGGCCGAAGGGCACGCAGGCATTGGTCAGAAGTTTTTGAGTTCCGAGGCCGCCGCCCGGGGAATGCAGGTCACTTTTCAGACAGCAACAGCGCTGGCGCTGGTTGCCCTGTTCCTCGCGCTGCTCTCGGCCCGCGCCGCAGGCCGCGCAGAATCCAGGGTTTCGTGACCCGCCACACCGCTCAGAGACTGTTTCGAAATTCGCTCTGGCGAGTCATGTGGTGGTGGTTTCGAGAACCGGAGCGGAGCGGACACTACGTCCGTGAGCACCGGAAGCGCAGAAAACGCCATCAGATGGCCGCCGGAGTAGAATTTCCAAATAGTCTCTCAGGCGCCTGCCCGCTTGCGGCGCTCATAAAGCATGACCAGCGTTTCAGCCATCAGGGCAGGCTTTTCCTCGCCTTCGATCTCGACCGTGTTGGCCGCCTTCATCAGATACTGGCCGGGCCCCCTGTCCTCCATGGACAGCAGCGTGGTGCGCAGCCTGATGCGCGCCCCGACCTTGACCGGCGCCAGGAACCGCACCTTGTCGAAGCCATAGTTGAAGGCGGCCTGCGTATTCTCCGGCACGATGCCCATGCCGAGCGCCAGCGCGCCGATGATCGACAGCGTGAGGTAGCCATGCGCGATCGTCGTGCGGAACGGGCTTTGCCGCCGCGCCCTTTCAGGATCGACATGAATCCATTGATGGTCGCCGGTGCATTCGGCGAACTGGTCGATGCGGTTCTGGTCGACCGTCGTCCATTCCGACACACCGAGCTCTTGCCCGGCCATCGTCCTCAACTGGTCGAAGGTCGGCGGCGTTTTAGGCCGTATTTCAGTCATTCCTGCTTTCCCGATCGCTTACAAAGCCTCCGGACCACGAACTGACAGCCTCTGTCAATTCGCCCTGCGTGAATCCGTTCCGCCGAATCCGGCCGCAATCGCACCATGCCGCGACGGTAGTCGCAGGTTAAATCGGGATTTCCAGGCTTCGGGCCAGCCGGCAGCAACGAGCCGGTCTCGGCCACATCTGCTACTTCTTCTCGTAGCCGGCGCGGATTTCTTCCATCGCCTCCTTGATGCGGGTGCGCAGGATGTCGACCGATTCGGTGCCGGATTTCTTGACCAGTTCAGCCACTTCGCCGGCATTCTTCAACGCCGCCTCGAAGGACTTTCTGGCAAACTCCGTCTGTTTGGCCATCAGCTCCTGCGGATTGCCCGGCGCCCTGTAGCTTTGTGCTATCTCAGTGACCTCGCGCAGCGTGTCCTGCAGCATCTCGCGTTGCCTTGACAACAGCGAGGATGCGCCCGCGGCACCGGCTCGTGCCGATTTCTCCAGCGCTTCGAGATTCTTGCGGTGATGCGCAAGGATCGCCTCGACATCGACATTGGGCACCTTCAGGTCGCGGCCGAACCTGCCGAACATGTCCATGAAGGAATCGGATTCCGGTTGTTTTGCCATGCTCGTTTGCTCCCCTTTGCCGCGGATGCGGGCGCCCTCAGCAGGAGAATAGCACTCGCGTGCCATGAGTCCATTCGGACGCGGTGGAATGAGCGCCAGCCTGGCCGCGCATCAATTCACGAGGAACAGCCGCTCAACCACATAGAGCACGATACCGGCAAGCCCGCCGATGATCATGCCGTTGAAGCGGATGTACTGCAGGTCCCGGCCGATGTTCATCTCGATCAGCCGCGTCAGCTGCGCAAGGTCCCAGCGCTTGACCTGGTCGGCGATGAATGTCGACACGCCGCTCTTCTGGCTCTCGACGAACGACGCGAGCGCCACCACGAACCCCTGGTTCATGTCGGCCCTGATCTGCGCATCGCCGGCAAGATGCCGACCGACCTCGACGAACATGTTGGCGAGATGCGCGCGGATAACCGAATTCGGCGCCTTGGCGTCCTGCTCGATGAACTGGCTGAGGCTTGCCCACATGTCGCCGGCCAATCCCTTGACCTCCGGACGGGCCAGGAAATCGCGCTTCAGCTTCTCGGCGCGTTTGGCATATTGCTTCGATGTCCTCAGCTTTTCGATGAAGCCTTGAGCGAAACGATCGAACTCGGCGCGCATCGGGTGATCGGGATCGGCCCTCACCTCATCGAGCAGCGAGCCGGCCGAAGCGACGATTTTCTTCAGGAGATAGGCGTCGGCTCTGAATAGGTTGAACAGCGACGGCAGTTCCTCGCGGATCTTCTCGCGCATCGTCGCCAGCGCCTGTTCGTCGTTGAGAAACCGGCCGATCACCTTGGTGAATTCGTCGAACAGTTTCTGGTGGCGGCGATCATCGGTCAGGGCTGAGAGCAGCTCGGCAGCCAGCGGCGCCAGCGGCACCTTTTCGATCTGTTCCAGCATGCGGCTGGTGACGAAGCCGCGCAAGCCGGATTGCTCGACAGCGGCAAGCGTCTGCGGCACCAGCCGCACGACAAAGCGCGACAGGCCGGCGGCGCGCGCTGTATCGGCCAGCCAGTCGGCGACGAGCGCCGAAAAATCGACCTCGGCAAGCTTTTCACGCACCGGTTCAGGCGCCAGGAAATTGACCTCGATGAAGCGGCCGAGATTGTCGGCGATGCGATGCTGGTTCTCGGGGATGATGGCGGTGTGCGGGATCGGCAGCCCCAGCGGCCGTCGAAACAACGCCACCACCGCGTACCAGTCGGCCAGGCCACCGATGGTCGCGGCCTCGGCAAAGGCTGCGACGAAGCCGAGCCACGGATAGATGTGCTCGAATGATTTTGCGACCGCAAACACCAGCACGCACAGCGCCAGCGCCGCCGCTGCAACGAATTTTGTCCGCCGCAACGCGGAAAGCTTGGCATCATCCGCGTCGGTATCGAAACGGACAGGCGCCAGGGACGAAGCCGATTGTGACATGGGTGAGCCGCTCCTCGTCGATCTCAGGCTATTTAGTGGTTTGACAGCCAAAATACCCGCGACAGCCGGTTTCGCGCCAAATCTTGCTCGGGCGCGCACACAAAGTTGAGGAGAAAATTCATCTATTGGTCGAAGCTAGTCTGGAATTGTTCCAAGGTATAGGCCATATTCCGCCGAGGCCAATGTGGCGAATCCGGAATTTCGGGTCAAAGCCGCATCAGCAAAATTTCCAGATCTGGCGTGGTTGCACCGCACCAGTGCCTTGTGAGGACAAAATGCGGCTTACGCGCCAGACCAACTATGCCATGCGCATCTTGATGTATTGCGCGGCCAATGATGACCGACTGAGCCGTATCCCCGAGATCGCGGCCGCCTATTCGGTGTCGGAGCTTTTCCTGTTCAAGATCCTGCAGCCGCTGGTCGAGCACGGCCTTGTCCAGACCGTGCGTGGCAGGAATGGCGGTGTCAAGCTTGGCCGGGCGGCTGAAGCCATCAGCCTGTTCGATGTCGTGCGCGTGACGGAAGAGAGCTTCGCCATGGCCGAGTGCTTCGAGAACGATGCCGCCGAATGCCCGCTGGTCGACAGCTGCGCGCTGAATTCGGCGCTGCGCGAGGCGCTGAACGCGTTCTTCGCCGTGCTCTCCCGCTACACGATCGCCGACCTCGTGGCGGCACGCCCGAACGTGCGCAACCTGCTCGGCATCGACATGCTGATGGAGCGCCGCGCCCCGGCTGCCTGAACTTGGCCACATCGTGGTCTGGCTAGACCTACTGCAATAAACTAGGCTGCTGACTGCGGCAGCACGAACGGCATGTTTCCGGCCGGCAGCACGCCGACTCTGAGCCGGCAGTCGAACACTTTTTCGATCAGATCATCGCTCAGCACGTCCTGCGGCGACCCGGTGGCGGCCAGCCGGCCACGATGCATGACGAAGATCCGGTCGGCATACATGGCCGTGAGATTGAGGTCATGCAGGATGGCAACCACGCCACCGCCCCTTCTGGCGAAGTCGCGGGCAATGCTCATGATGATCAGCTGGTGCTTGATGTCGAGGCTGGAAACCGGCTCATCGAGGAAGAGATAGCGCGGCTTGCCGTCGAGCACCGGTGCCCAGACCTGGCACAGCACGCGCGCAAGCTGGACGCGCTGTTGCTCGCCGCCCGAAAGCTCCTGGTAGAAACGTCCGCCAAAGCCGTCGAGATCGACGCGCGCCAGCGCCCGTTCCGGCAGCCGCGCATCCTCGCCCGGCAAGACGCCCGAGCGGCCGCCGACAAGGCCAAGCTTGACCACTTCTCGCACCGTGAACGGGAACGACAACGTCGTCGCCTGCGGCAGCACCGCGCGCTGGACGGCGGTCTCGACCGGCTTCATCGCGCGGAGATCGCGGCCGTTGAGCGCGACGCGCCCGGTATAGGCGAGTTCGCCGGAAAGCGCCTTGAGGAAGGTCGTCTTACCCGAACCATTGGGGCCGACGATGGCGGCGATCTCGCCGGGCCGCGCGTGGAAATCGACACCGGTGACGATAGGCTTGCCGGCGATATCAACCGAAACATCCCTTGCCTCGATCATCCAAACCTCACAAGTCAATCACGCCGCGCTTGCGCAGCAGGATCCAAAGGAAGAACGGTGCGCCGGCGATCGCGGTGACGATGCCGATCGGCAGTTCGGCCGGCGCCACGATGGTGCGCGCGACCGCATCGGCCAGAAGCAGCAGCGAGGCGCCGAGCAACGCGGACGCCGGCAGCAGATAGCGATTGTCCGGACCAATAGCCAAGCGCAGCAGATGCGGCACCACGATGCCGACGAAGCCGATGCCGCCGCTGACGGCAACGGACGCGCCGACCGCCGCCGAGACGCCGATGATGGCCGTGTATTTCAGTCGCTGCACCGGAATGCCGAGATGGCCGGCGGTCGCCTCGCCCAGCGCCAGCGCGTTGAGGCCGCGTGCCAGGAACGGCATCGCCGCCAGCGCCAGCACGATGATCGGCCCGACCGAAGCAATCTTCGCCCAGGTCGCGCCGCCGAGCGATCCGAGTTGCCAGAAGGTCAGGTCGCGCAACTGGCGATCGTCGGCCATGAAGATGAGGATGCCGGTCAGCGCCATCGCAAGCGCCGCCAGCGCGATGCCAGCGAGCAGCATTGTGGCAACCGAGGTTTGCCCCCGTCGCGTGGCAACCTGATAGAGCACAAGCGTCGTGGCGAGCCCGCCACAGAAGGCCGCCAGCGGCAGTGCGAGCGTGCCGAGCAAGGCTGTCACCGGAGCCAATATTGTGGCGCCGAGCACGATGACGGCAACCGCGCCGAGGCTGGAGCCAGCCGAAACACCGATCAGGCCGGGGTCGGCCAGCGGATTGCGGAATAGTCCCTGCATGACCGCGCCGGAAACCGCGAGCGCCGCGCCGACCAGCATGCCGAGGATGATGCGCGGCAGGCGGATGTCGTAGACGATCAGGCTGTCGCGGGCGCCCAACGCAGCGTTATCAGGCACGGTGCCGAACAGCCAGTCGCCGATGACGTTGACGGCCGATGCGTCCGACGCCCCCGATGTCAGCGACAGGAAAACGGCAGCGGCCAGCCCCAGGCACAGCAGAAGAATGACGATACGGGCGCGGCCCGACCGGTCGCCCTCGGATGCGCTCGCCTCCACCGGACCGGCGATCGATTGATCGACCATGATCTGCCTGCTCAGTCCGTGACCTGCCCGCCATAAAGCGAGACAGCGAGGTCGTGGATGGCATCAGCCGTGCGTGGCCCGAAGCCGAGCAGATAGGCGCCATCGATGCGGATCAGCTTGCGTGCGGTTCCGGCCGGCGTCGAGGCGATCGACGGATTGCCGAACAGTTCGTCGTCAGATACCGGAGGCCCGGCATTGCTCATCATAAGGATCACGTCCGGCCTAGCGGTGATAACGGCCTCGTCGGACATCTGCTTGTAGCCGGAAAAGCCCTCGACCGCATTGACGCCGCCAGCCAGCTTGACCATGCCGTCGGCGGCGGTCTCGCTGCCGGCCGCCAGAATCTTGCCGCCTTGTATGGACAGCACGAACAGGATGCGCTTGCGCTCCTTGATCAAGGCGGTCTGCTTCTCAGCGGCCGTGAGCTTGGCGTCGAGCTCCTTGGCCAGCACTTCGGCCTTGGCGTCGACGCCGAGCGCCTTGCCGACGATGCGGACCTTCTCGATGATGCCTTCGTGGCTATAGTGCTCGGGCACTTCGATGAACGGGACGCTCGTCTTCTTCAAGACATCGACGGCTTCCCTGGGACCGCTGCCATGCAGCGCCAGGATGCCGGTCGGATTGACGGAGAGCACGCCTTCCGGTGACAGCGCGCGCATGTAGCCGACATCAGGCAGTTCAAGCGCCGCCTTTGGGTACCGGCTGGTGGAATCGCGCGCCACCAGATGCTTCTCCTCGCCGAGCGCATAGACGATCTCGGTGATCGAACCGCCAATGGCCGCAATTTTCGAGGGATCGGCGAAGACGGCCGTGCCTTCGGTGGCGCTAGCAGGTTGCAGCGCGACAAAAGCCAGAGAAAGACCGGCCATCGACCCGAGGATCGATCCGCGCACAGCCGACAGTCCGAGGAAAAAACGCATCTTACTTTCCTCAGGCTGCGGTCGGGCTTGGGATGCGCGGCAGGTTTTCCGCCAGGAACCGCCAGTCGTCACGCTCGCTTTCGCCTTCATGACGCTTGCCGAAGAACTGGATGATCATCTTGCCGTCGACGTCATAGACCTCGAGCGAGGTGACATGACCGTCCTTGGTCGGCTTGCGCACGGCCCAGACCTCGTGGATGTGATCGGTTCGCAGATGCAGGTGGAAGGTTTCGTCCAGCACATTGATCCATGGCCCCATCGGCTTGATCGATTTGATCGGCCCGGAATGGATCTGGATGCAGCCGCGGTTTCCGACAAAGCACATGATCGGCATCTCGCCTTCCACGGCATGATGGAACATGGCCCGAACGGCATCATTGTCGAGCAGCCAGGCATAGTCCTGGCCGACCATGCGCACCGCCTGCCGGCGGCTGAGCTTCAGCGTCTTCAGCATGCCGAAGAACTGGTGCACGTCGGTCAGCCGGCTCCAGCGGTCGCGCAGATCGTCGAGATTGGCGGCCGCTTCGTCGCCATGGATCTCGTCATCGGGGAGTGGCCCTGAAATGTCGACCGTCGGCTCCTGGTTGGACGATTCGAGCGCGGCGACCAGCTTCTGATAGGCATAGAGGCTGGAGGCCGGTCGCAGATGCACCTTGTGCACGGCCTCGCCTGCGGGGTCGAAGAACTGCAAGCTGCGGCGGATCTCGTCGCCATCGCGCTTTTCCACGGCAAAGCCGTGTGCCCACACCTTCGGGAAGATGCGCAAATCGATGTTTTCGCCAAGCACCATGGCATTGTGGTTACCGGTGACAACCTTGTCATAGACACCGATCTTTTCGTGCACCGCGCTTTCATTGCGGGTCAGCGCCATGACCTCGCCGACGGCTTCGAGGCCGGTCAAAAGATCGTTGACGCGCGGCTCGATACGGACGACGCCGTCGCCGCTATGCGCGGCGACCAGCTCGGCCTCCGAAATGCCGAGCTGGGCAGCCAGATCACGCTCGCGCGTCTTCGGATTGTCTGTCCGTGCCCGCCGGATTTCCTGCGGGGCGGGTTTTACGCGCTGGTCCATGTCTCGTCCCTGTTGCCTTGTCTTACTTGTTGAGAATGAGCTTGCCCTGGCGGGTGATCTTCAGCCGGTAGAGCGCGCCATGATGCTCGATGCCGATCTCGTGCTCGCCCTGGAACAGGGTGTTGCTGGACAGGGTCCGCACCGCCAGCGGAACCCGGTCGAAACGGACGGAGGCATCGTCGGAACGGCGGACGCGATAGCGAAAATCGTTGGGATTGTGGGTGTTCATCTGGATCGATCCCTTTCCTGTGCCGGGCGTCTGGCTAGGCGTTGCGTAATCCGATTCATTTCTTGACTTGAATAATCATGTTTACTAGTCAGTGCAATACCGGATTAAATGAGTCAACATTTAAGACGCCGGACACGATCAAAACTGCCAGCCAGCCCCGGGCCAGCCAGCATGAAACCTGGACTTTGGAGTTGGGGCATGGGGTTGATGACTTGGGAATGGCGCGGCCGGTCGGCAGCGAAGGGCATGGCGGCTTTGCTGGCAAGCGTGGCGGCGATCGCCTTGTCGGCGCAACTGGCCAACGCTCAGCAGGCGGCGCAGCCGGTAGATCAAACGAAGAAGGCTGACGAGGAAAAGCCCGCCCCTGCGGGCGCAACGCTGCTCGACAAGATCCTCGTCATCAGTCGCACCGGCGAGACGGCGATCGAATCGCTGGCGTCAGCCAGCCATGTCGATCAGGAACAGCTCGACCGCCGCATGGCGACAACGCCGAACGAGATGCTGCTCGGCGTGCCCGGTGTCGCCGCGCAGGCCGACGCCAGGCGCGCCAGCACTAGTATCAACATCCGCGGCTTGCAGGATTTCGGCCGCGTCGCGGTCATCGTCGACGGCGCCCGCCAGAATTTCCAGCGTTCCGACCACGGCACCCAGTCGACCTTCTACATCGATCCCGAGCTCGTCAAATCCGTCGACGTGATCCGCGGTCCCGTCGCCAACACCTACGGCTCGGGCGCCATCGGCGGCGTCGTCTTCTTCGACACCAAGGACGCCGAGGATTTCCTCAAGCCGGACGAGACTTGGGCCGGCTCCGTCACGGGGCGCTATGAGAGCAACGGCAAGGGCTGGACATCAAGCGCATCCGGTGCCTACCGCTTCAACGAGAACTGGGATGCGCTCGGCAACATCGTCTACCGCAACTATGACGACTACAAGGATGGTGGCGGCGACACAGTCAAGGGCACCGGCTTCGACGTGCTCAGCGGCCTGCTCAAGACCACCATCCGCCCGACCGACAACAGCGAACTGAAGCTCGGCTGGGTCGGCTCAAGCGACGGCTGGAACGAGATCAGCGGCGGCGTGCGGGTCAATGACGTCGACCTGAAGTCGAACACCTTCACGGCCCGCTACAACATCACCGATGAGGACAAGAGCTGGCTCGATCTCCATATCAACACCTCTTACAACAAGACCAATCTCGATCTGACCAGCCTCGTCCCTCTCAACCGGTTTGATCCAACCACCGGCCTTCCCATCGTGCTGCCGCAAGGCTCGACGTCGACCTTCGACATCGGCACGACCAGCATCGACATCTGGAACACGTCCCGATTCGAGACCGGCAATGTCGCACACGAACTGACCTATGGCGGCGACTGGGCCGGCGATAACGTCAAGACTGGCGGCACGGCCGGCGGCGACAGTTTCTACACGCCGTCGGGCAAGCGCAACGCTTCTGGCGCCTATGTCCAGGACAAGCTCACCTGGGAGTGGCTCGAAGTCATCGCCGGGCTGCGTTACGACAATTACAGCCTGAAGGACGATTCACGCGAGACATCCAGTGACAGGGTGTCGCCTCGTATCACCGTCGGTGTTTCGCCGTTCGAATCGGCTGGCCTCGCAGGCCTTCAGTTCTACGGCACCTATGCCGAGGGCTATCGCTCGCCGTCGATTACCGAAACGCTGATCAGCGGCAATCACCCGGCAGGCGTCAGCTTCCCGTTCCTGCCCAATCCCAATCTGCGGCCTGAGACCGGCAAGACGACCGAATTCGGCGTCAACTACAAGCAAAATGATATCTTGGAGGCTGGCGACGCGTTCCGTCTCAAGGCGGCGTATTTCAACAACGATGTCGACGACTATATCGAAGGCGTGACGCTGTCCGCGTTCGACCCGACCAGCGGCTGCCCGTTCGGCCCCGGCATCCCGATCTGCTTCCAGTATCAGAATTTCGCCAAGGCCAAGATCAACGGCTTCGAAATGGAAGGCGTTTACGACGCGGCATGGGGCTATGCCGGACTTTCGGCATCCATCATCAATGGTCATACCATATCGTATGAAGGCGACCGCGCAGATCTCGCCACGATTCCCTCCTCCCAGGTCACGGCGCAGCTCGGCTTGCGCTTCCTCGAGGATAAACTGACTGTCGGCGGCGAAGTGCAGTACAACGGCAAGCCGAAGGGCAATGCGGTGGCCAAAGACTACACGCTGGTCAATGCCTTCGCGAGCTATCAGGCGACCGATAATCTCAAGGTCGATTTCCGCGCCGACAATCTGTTCGATGTCAAATACGCCAACCCGCTCAACGGCAGCACGACAGCTGCGGTCTATGAGCCGGGCATAACGCTCAAGCTGGCGGCAACGATGCGATTTGGAGGCTGATGACAATGACGAGCTTGACGACATCCCTTCGTCAACTGACCTCGACGCTGGCGATGTCGCTTGCGATGGTTCCGGCGTGGGCACAAGAGTCCGCGCCGGTCCCCGCACTCAGCCTCGAACTCAACGGCGCGCAGCCTTCCGACAAGGGCTGCCGCCTGACGTTCGTGGTCAATAACAATCTCGGCGCCGACCTGTCCAAGGCGGCATTCGAGATCGCCCTGTTCAACGAGGCTGGCGTCGTCGACCGGCTGACCGTGCTCGATTTCAAGGAATTGCCGGCGGGCAAGACCAAGGTGACACGTTTCGATCTGGCCGGCACCGAATGCTCGAAAGTCAGCCGCGTGCTGATCAACAGCGCGACCGAATGCACCGGTACCGGCGTCGAGCCGAATGCCTGCATGCGCAAGCTGAAGACGGACACCAGGACCGGTATCGCTTTCGGCGTCTGAGGTGGGACTGCATCCCCCATTCCTGCAGAACACTGTGGCGTGGCCAATTGCCGGCCACCGTCGACTGCCGCTGCCAGCGAACGATCTTGATTTGACAATTCTGCTCTTGTCGCTGCAGGTCTCGTGGCGAGACATGCATGATATCAGCCCCCTCCCCAACGCCGGCGCCGGCGCCGAGCTGGCCATAAAACCAACCGAGCCGCTTGCGCTGCCGCAGCCGTCGGCCTGGAACCGCAAATGGACGGCAGCGATCGTCATCTCCTGTCTGCTCCACGCCGCGGTGGCAGCGGCTTTTCTGATCTCGCCTTCAGGGACATCCAGTTTCCAGGACGCTATGCAGTCGGAAGGCAGTGATCAGTCGGGCGCCAAGGTGGTCGGCAGCGCGCTGGACAAGGACCCGGCGGCAATAAATGTCGCGCTGGTGCCGAACCCGCAGCCGGCCAAACCACAGCCGGCAACGCCGCCCAAGCCGTCGCCGCCAACGGAGCCTTCTCAACCCGCGAAGGACGCAGCAAAGCCGCCGCTCAAGCCTTTGCCGGAACCTGTCAAACAGCCAGCGGTGACGCCGGACATATTGGTGGCCGGCGCCCCACGCCCCGATGACCAAAGCGTCGCCCCCAAGACCGAAACGCCAGCGCAGCCGACCGTTCAGGCCGGGAGCGCCGAGGCGCCTGTGGCCGTTCCGGAGCAGCCGCCGATCCCCAGCGCGAGGCCAACTCCGGCAGCTGCGCCAGCAACTGCAAGCGAACCATATGAGAAGCGCGGCACGGCGGATGGTCGGGAAATCAAGGCCGCAATTGCCAGCAAGGGCAGAAAACAAACCGGTGCAGGCAACGCGGCAGCGTCTCGCTATAGCGGCGAGGTGGCCAACAAATTGGCTCGCGCCAATCGCCGCGTTTCGAAAGCGGCGCAAACGACAGCCCGCAACAACGCTATGGTGGCATTTGTGGTGCTGGCCAATGGAAACATCAGCGACTTGCAACTTGCCAAAAGCTCGGGCTCTCCGGAGCTCGATCAATTCGCTTTGGAGCTGGTGCGAAAACAGGCGCCCTTCCCTCCCATTCCGCCGGAGACCGGACTGTTAAGCTGGCGGTTCAAAGCACCAATCGGCCCGTTCTGAGCCTCAGCCGCCCCGTTACGCCATCCATCGATCGTCAAAGTTCAAAACCGCTGAAAGGAACCCGATGTACATCGCCATGAACCGCTTCAAGGTGCAGACCGGCTCGGAGAACGATTTCGAAGCCGTGTGGAAGAACCGAGACTCCAGCCTCGCTGAGATGAAGGGTTTTAGGGAATTCCACCTGTTGCGTGGCCCGGTCAACGAGACCGAAGGCTACACGCTGTTTGCATCGCATACGGTGTGGGCGAGCCACGAGGATTTTATCGCCTGGACCAAGTCGGAGAATTTCCGCGCCGCCCACAGAAATGTCGGCACGACAAAGGTCCACTATCTCGGCCACCCCCAGTTCGAGGGTTTTGCGGTCGTCGAAGGCGCATAAATACTGGCCGGGGTCAGGCTCCGGCCAGCAGGCTCGCATTGCCGCCGGCGGCGGTGGTGTCGACACAGACCGCCCGTTCATGCGCATAGGCCGCCGGGTTCAGCACCTCGCTGACCAGCGGCACGATCGGGCCTGAGCGGTCGGCGATGACCTTGCGCACGATGCGCGCGGCCTCGGGCGTGCCCGAAAAAGCGACGACATCGACCCGCAGCGAGCGCGCTTCGACCGGATCAGGACGACCATCGATGGCGGCCAGTGGCAGGCCCTTGCCGGTCAATGCGGACAGGGCAGCCGGCGCACCGGGCGCCACCGCCAGCACCGCATTGCCGGCGGCGAGCGCTTGGATCGTCTGCGCGAGCAGCGTGTCGCCATCAGGACCAAGGCATAGCACCCGTCCGCGCGGCGACAGCGAGAGCGTGTTGGCCTCGCCGGTCGGCCCGGGCAGGTCGACCTGGCCGAAATCGATGCTGGCGGCAGCACCAATGGCTGCGGCACCCTTGCCGCGCAGATGCTTCCTCAGAATGGCGATCCGGTCGGGCCGCGTCGACCAGCCGCCAAGCGTGGGATCGGGCAGATTGTCGGCAAGTTCGGTCGCCGTGACCTTATGGCCATCCTGCAAATGGGTGCCGGCCTCCGGCCCCTTGCGGAAGCGCCTGAGATAGTGCGGACCGCCGGCCTTTGGACCGGTGCCTGAAAGCCCCTCGCCACCAAACGGCTGCGAACCGACAACGGCGCCGATCTGGTTGCGGTTGACATAGATGTTGCCGGCATGGATGCCGTCGACGAAATGCTGCACGCGGCCCTCGATGCGGGTGTGCAGGCCGAAGGTCAGGCCATAGCCCTTGCGGTTGATGGCCGCGATGACCGCGTCGATCTCGTCGGCGTCGAAGGTGGCGACATGCAGCACCGGCCCGAACACCTCGCGCTCCATGTCTTCGATGCCCTTGACCCGGAAGACGTGCGGCGCGACGAAGCGCCCCTCCTTCGGTGCCTCGAGCTTGGCGATCAGCCTGCCCTGCAGACCCATTTTCGTGCAGTACTCGCGGATCGAGCTTTGCGCCTCGTCGTCGATGACAGGGCCGACATCGGTTGAAATCCGCCAGGGATCACCGATGCTGAGCGCCTCCATGGCGCCTTTCAGCATCTCCAGCATCTTCTTCTCGACGTCCTTCTGCACATAGAGCACGCGCAGCGCCGAGCAGCGCTGGCCGGCACTCTGGAAGGCCGAGGCGAGGATGTCGCGCACCGCCTGTTCGGGCAGCGCGGTGGAATCGACGATCATGGCGTTGAGGCCGCCGGTCTCGGCGATCAGCATGGCATCGGGCGCGGCCGTCTCGGCCAGTTGCTTCTCGATCAGCTTGGCAACCTCGGTCGAACCGGTGAAGCAGACGCCAGCAATGCGCGGATCGGCGGTGAGCGGCCCGCCGACCGATGGACCGTCGCCAGGCAGCAACTGGATGACGTCTTCCGGCACACCGGCCTCGCGCAGCAGTTCGACGGCACGGAAGGCGATCAGCGGCGTCTGCTCGGCCGGCTTGGCGATCACCGAATTGCCGGTGACAAGTGCGGCGGCGATCTGGCCGGTGAAGATGGCGAGCGGGAAATTCCACGGCGAGATGCAGACGATGGCGCCGCGCGCTTGCGTGCCCGCCTCCGCATTGGCCGCTTCAGTGGCGTAGTAGCGAAGGAAGTCGACCGCCTCGCGCACTTCGGCGACGCCGTCGGCCAGCGATTTGCCGGCCTCCCTTGTGGCGAGCGCGAAGAATTCGACGGCATTCGCTTCATAGAGATCGGCGGCGCGGTTGAGGATGGCGGCGCGTTCGGCAACGGGACGCTTCGCCCAGGCCGGCTGCGCGTCCACCGCGATCCGCACGGCGGTCGCCACTTGCTTGGCAGCGGCTTCGCTGACCGTGCCGACCACTTCGGAAGGCTTGGCCGGATTGACGATCGGACGCTGCTTGCCATAGCCGGCGGCCCGGGTGATCGGCTTGGCATGCCAGCGATCCGGCCCTGCGAAGGCGGCCTTGGCCTTGTCGATCGCCGCCAGCGTCACCGTGTCGGTGACGTCAAAACCCTTCGAGTTCCGACGGCCGGCGCCAAAAATCTGGGAAGGCCGGGCAATCGCCGGATTGGCGGCCGGACCCTGGCTTTCGACCGTTTCGAGCGGATCACGCGCAATGTCCTCCGGCTCGACATCCTCGTCAGTCAGCTGGTGCACGAAGGAGGAGTTGGCGCCGTTCTCCAGCAGCCGACGGACCAGATAGGCAAGCAGATCGGAATGCGCACCGACCGGTGCATAGATGCGGCAGCGCGTGCCTTCGGACCGTCGCACCGTCTCGTGCAGGGCTTCGCCCATGCCGTGCAGACGCTGGAACTCGAAGGAGTCGCGGTTCGTCGCCATCGACAGGATGGCCGCGACTGTGTGGGCGTTGTGGGTGGCGAATTGCGGATAGATGCGATCGGTCATGCCAAGCAACTTCTTGGCGCAAGCGATGTAGGAGACGTCGGTGTTGGCCTTGCGGGTGAAGACGGGATAACCTGATAGTCCGAGCGTCTGCGCCCGCTTGATCTCGGTGTCCCAATAGGCGCCCTTGACCAGCCGCACCATGATGTTGCGGTCGTATTTCTTGGCCAGCGCGTAGAGCCAGTCGATGGCAAAGGCCGCGCGTGGCCCATACGCTTGCACCACCACACCAAAACCGTTCCAGCCGGCGAGTTCCGGCTCGGCCAGCACCCGCTCGATCACGTCGAGCGACAGATCGAGGCGGTCGGCTTCCTCGGCGTCGATGTTGAGGCCCATGCGCGAATGGCGCGCGGCAAGCGCCAGCGACAAAAGCCGCTCGGCCATGACCGGCAGCATCTCTTCCTTCTGCGCTACCTCATAACGCGGATGCAGCGCCGAAAGCTTGACCGAGATGCCGTGATTCTGCCTGATATCAGGGCCGTTGGAGCCGGAATCGAGCGACGAAATCGCGGCGGCATAGGCCTTATGATAGCGCAAGGCATCGGCCTCGGTGCGAGCCGCTTCGCCCAGCATGTCGAAGGAATAGAGATAACCTTTCTGCGTCATCGGCCGGCCGCGCTTGACGGCCTCGGCGATGGTGCGGCCGAGCACAAACTGCTCGCCCATCTCGCGCATGGCGGCGGCCACCGCTTTGCGGATGACCGGCTCGCCCAGCCGCCGCACCATAGAACGCAGCGTGCCCTCGATGCCGCCCTCGCCCTCATCGAGGACGCGGCCGGTCAGCATCAGCGCCCAGGTCGAGGCGTTGACGAAGATGGAACTCGAGCCGCCGGAATGCGCCGACCAGTCATGCGGCGCGATCTTGTCGGCGATGAGGTCGTCCATCGTCTCGGTGTCAGGCACGCGCAGCAGCGCCTCGGCCAGGCACATCAGCGCCACGCCTTCCTTTGTGGAGAGGCCGTAGGCCGAGAGGAAGACCTCCATCAGCCGAGGATCCGACGAACCGCGCACCGCCCGCACCAGATCGGCGGCCCGGGCCGAGATCGCCTTGCGGTCTTTCGCTGAAAGGCCCGTCGCTTCGGCCAGCCGCTTCACGGCCTCGTCTTCGTCGGGCAGGTAGTTGGCGCGGATCTGCTGGCGGATGGCATCAAGCGCGGGCATGGCGGTCCCATGGATTGAGCAAAGGGGATCGGGCCGGCGGTCACCGGACCGAATGGCGCAAGCTAGCACAAGTGCGAAATTTCGACCGGTCCAAAGAAATCGACATTGCAGGTCATTCGATCTATCTTGGTGATCTAAAACTATCATATGGACTGCATTTTCGATGACAGAAGATCAATTGGACCGCATCGACCGGAATATCCTGGCGGCGCTGGCAAGCGATGGCCGGCTTTCGATGTCCGAACTGGCGGCGAAGGTCGGCCTGTCGAAGACGCCGGTGCAGGCGCGAGTGAAGCGGCTGGAGAAGGACGGCTACATCAGGGGCTACCAGGCGATCATCGACCGCGAGCGTATGGGCGAAGGCCATGTCGCTTTCGTCCAGGTGAAATTGTCCGACACCCGATCCGCCGCGCTCGATGCCTTCAACCGATCCGTACAAGCCGTGCCGGAGATCGAGCAGTGCCACATGATGGCGTCGAGCTTCGATTATTTGCTGAAGGTCCGCACAAGGGATATCGCCGCCTACCGCCGCGTCCTGGGCGAGCGCATCTCGGCGCTCCCCCATGTCGCCCAGACCTCGACCTTCGTGGCAATGGAGACGGTCAAGGATCGGTAGCTCACTCCGCCAGCGTCTTCAGGAAGGCCACCAGCGCCCCACGCTCGCGATCCGACAGCTCAAGCGGGTGAACTTCGGACGTGCCCTCCACGCTGGGCGCAGCCTTGGCGTAGTGCGCCACCACCTCGTCGAGCGACGAAAACTGCCCGGCATGCATGTAGGGCGGTCGCGTTGCCGCTCCGCGCAGCGACGGCGTCTTGTAGGCGCGAACAAGTTGCGGCGCATCCTTGACCATGAAGCGCAGCTCGCCGCAGGCGCTGGCGTCGCCATCGCGATAGGCGCCGAAGCAGTTGAACGGGTCGGCCTCGACCTGTGCCACGGCATCGATGCGGCCGCGATCCGGCGGCAGACCCGCAACGGGCGGCACGCCGGTGTTGTGAAAGCTGTTGTCGGTGAAGCGCGGGCCGTCGTGGCAGGTCACGCAATTGGCCTTGCCGATGAACAGTTTCAGCCCAAGGATTTCCTCCTTCGAGAAAACGGCATCGCCTTTCGGCTCCGCGCCGGCGACAAGGTCCAGCGCAAAGCGGTCGAAGCGCGTTGGCGCCGGCTCGATCGAGCGTTCGAAGGCGGCAATCGCCTTGCCGAGATTGGCAAACACACCGTTGATGCCGTCGCGTTGTGCGCCGCTCATCGCGTTCCAGGCAGCCTTCTCGGCATCGGTTCCAAGCGGACTGGCATTCAACGGCATGCCGGAAAAGTCAGGCAGCGGCCCAAAGATGCGCTCATAGCGCTCACCAAAGCGCGCCTTGATGTAATGCGCGTAGGCGGCGCGGTTTCCCGCCTGCTCCAGCGGGTTTTCGAGCGGAGTCAGCGCTTGCGCCCACAGGCTGTCGCGGCGGCCGTCCCAGAAAAACCAGGGATCGCGCGCCACGCCGGCCAGCGGCATGGTGCGCCGGTTGGTGTGGCCGACGCCGACCGCTTGCGGCAGGTCGTCCTGGAACTGGCGGTCGATCTTGTGGCAGGTCGAGCACGACACCGTGCCGTCGCGGCTCATGCCAAGGTCGAAGAAAAGCGTCGAGCCGAGCGCGGCAGCGGCCGGCACGTCGGCAAAACGATTGGTGGTGTCGGGCTTCAGGGGCGGCAACCTCGACAGCGCCAGCGAGGCGATGGTCTTCTTCTCGGCGTCGGAAAAGTCAGGCTTGCCGCAGCCGACGAGGATGACGGCGACCATCAGCGCCAGAAAGCAGAAAAGGCGCTTCATCGATCGCTCACAGCACCACGTTGAACAGTACTGTGTCGGAGCCGGCGCCGGACGAGATGGCGAAACGAAGTTGCCACCAGCCGCTCATCGTGAATTTCAGCCCCTCGATGCGGTAACGGCCTTCGCCCAGGTAATCGGTGACCTGCGGGCTGGTCGGCAGGCCGTGATTGTGTTGCGGCATACCGCCGGAGATGGCGATCGCGGCGCGCTCCACCGAAGCCCCAGTCTTTGTTTTCAGGGTCAGCAGCCAGGATTCCAGTTCGCCCTGCCGCACCACGCCCCGTTCCGGCACGAAGCTGGCCATGTACAGCCCATTTTCGGATTTCTTCGTACGCGAGACATCCGGGCCGGCAGGCTGCGCGGACCGCGGCGCCGTCAGATAGACGACCGCGAGAATGCCGACCAGCAAGGCAGCCAGACCAAGACCTGCCAGAAGATAACGCCATATCGATACCAAACCGGTTCCTCTTCTGCAGACAACGCTCTGCCGAACGGATCGCATCCCGCCAGCCTGTGGGAAAACGCTGTGGCGGAAAAAACCCTGCTTGCCAAGCATGGCGTTGCCGATGGCAAAAAGCTACAGCACCAAGATCACTGGAGGACTGTAGATGGCGGGAACCGGCGTCGCCTCGATCGGCGAATGCATGCTCGAACTGTCGGGCCAGACGGGACCGAACTGGCGCATGGGCTTTGCCGGCGACACGTTCAACACGCTGTGGGCGCTGCATGCGTTGAGCACTGAGCGGCCGGCAACCTATGTCTCGGCCTTCGGCGACGATCCCTTCTCGCAAGGCCAGATCGGTTTCCTGGCTGAAAACGGCATCGGCATCGGCTCCAGCCCGGTCATAGCGGGCGCGCGGCCCGGCCTCTATGCCATCACACTGACCGGCGCCGAGCGTTCCTTCACCTATTGGCGTTCCGACGCCGCCGCGCGGCAGCTTGCCTCGGACCCGGCTGCGTTGGCGAAAAATATTGAAAATCAGGCGCTTGTCTATTTTTCCGGGATCACTTTGGCAATTCTGGACGATGCCGCACGCGCCACATTGCTGGCTGCTGTCGCCAAGGCGCGCTCGGTCGGTTCACTTGTCGCCTTCGACCCCAACTACCGGTCGCGGCTCTGGCGCAATCGCGAGGATGCGCAGGCAGCGATCGTCGAAGCCCTTGCTGTCACCGACATCGCGTTGCCGACCTTCCCCGACGAGCAGATGCTGTTTGGCGACGCAACACCGCAAGCGACCGCAGAGCGACTCGGGCAACTGGTTGGCGAGGTCGTCGTCAAGAATGGCGAAGCGCCGGCGCTGGTTGCCCAACGAGGAACATTACGCGAAGTCCCTGCGATCCATGTCGCCGCTCCCGCCGATACGACAGGCGCCGGTGATTCCTTCAATGGCGGCTACCTTGCGGCTCGTCTTGCCGGCCATGACCCGCTGGAAGCCGCGCGCCGTGCCCATCGCGTCGCCGCTGCCGTGGTGCAGGTACGCGGCGCGCTGGCGCCGTTCGAGACGCTGCGAACCGCTTTCGAAGGCTAAAGGCTGAAAAAACTAGGGTAGCCGAAATCTGTATTCCGTGACGTGGTGGTAGATCGCGCCCGGCCACAGCGTTGCCTGCGGGAAATAGGGCCGGTTCGGCGCATCCGGCCACACCTGCGGCTCGAGGCAGAAACCGCAAAAGGCCTTGTAGTTCCGCCCTTCCAGCCCGGTGCGCGGCGTCACATACTGGCCGGTATAGAGCTGGACGCCGGGCTCGGTGGTCCAGACCTCCATCTCGACACCGGAACTGGCGCCTTGCGTCCATGCCGCCTGCTTGAGCGGCCCGCGTGTCGACGCAAGGCAGAAATTCTGGTCGTAAGGCAGCTGTTCGCCCTCGGTCTCCATGCGCAGCGGCCGCGCCTGGCGGAAATCGAACGGCGTGCCGTCAACCGGCTTGACCACCCCGGTCGGGATCATGTCGCCATCGACCGGCAGGTAGGCGCCGGCGTTCAGCATCATCCTGTGGTCGAGAATGTCGCCGGCACCGCCATCATCCAGGTTGAAATAGGAATGCTGGGTGAGATTGCACAGCGTCGGCTCCTCACAGGTGGCGGTCAGCTCGACGCTGAGCGTGCCGGGGATCTTCAGCCGGTAGGTACAGGTGACGTCGAGCGCGCCGGGAAAACCCATCGTGCCGTCGGGATCGTGCAGGGTCAGCGTGACGAAATCCCTGCCATGCAAGGAAACCGTCCACGGCCGGTGGGAGTAACCTTGCGAGCCGCCATGCAGCGTATGCTTATCGAGGAAGTTTTGCTCGGTCTGGTAGCGGTTGCCGCCAATAGTAAAGCGGCCGTCGCGGATGCGGTTGGCATAGCGACCGACGACCGCTCCGAAGAAGCCCGTATCCGTCTCGTAGGCTTGCAGACTGTCGTAGCCGAGCACGAGCGGCGCATCATGCCCGGTCAGGCGCAGGTCCTGGATGATTGCGCCCAGACCGATGACGTTGGCGGTGATGCCGCCACCCCTGATCGTGAAGCGACGCACCGGCTCGCCTGCCTGTGTCGTGCCGAAAACCTCGCCGTCCTTCATCGCCATGCCCGTAAATGCCAGTTGATCCTGAGGACTTCGGCTGGTTTTCCTTCCGAGATGGGCAAGCCATTGGCCTCCCCATCTCAGGGATAGCCTATCAGAGGCCGAGGCCACCGATGCAGACATATTTGGTGTCGAGATAATCCTCGATGCCCTGATGTCCGCCTTCCTTGCCGAGACCCGATTCCTTGACGCCGCCGAACGGCGCCTCCGGCGTGGTGATGAGGCCTTCATTGACGCCGACCATGCCGTATTTCAGCCCTTCCATGACGCGGAAGGCGCGGCCGAGATCGCCGGTGTAGAAATAGCAGGCGAGGCCGAATTCGGTGTCGTTGGCGAGTGCGACGGCTTCCTCTTCGGTCTCGAACTTGAACACCGGTGCGACCGGGCCAAAGATCTCTTCCTTCATGAAGCGCATCTTCGGCGTCGCGTTGGCGATGACCGTCGGCTGGAAGAACGAACCGCCGAGCGCATGGCGCTTGCCGCCGGCGACGATCTTGCCGCCCTTGGAAGTGGCGTCGGCGATCAGCTCCTCGACCTTCTCGACCGCCTTCTCGTCGATCAGCGGTCCCTGCTGCACGCCGTCCTCGAGGCCGGACCCGACCTTCAGCCCATTGCTGGCGGCAGCGAGCTTCTCGACGAACTTGTCATAGACACCAGCCTGGACAAGGAAGCGGTTGGTGCAGACGCAGGTCTGGCCGGAATTGCGGTACTTGGCGGTGATCGCACCGGCGACCGCACGCTCGAGGTCGGCGTCGTCGAAGACGATGAACGGCGCGTTGCCGCCGAGTTCCATCGACACCTTCTTGACGGTGACCGACGACTTCTGGATGAGAAGCTTGCCGACCTCGGTCGATCCGGTGAAGGTGATCTTCGACACCAGCGGATTGGCGCAGATCTCGTCGCCGATCTCGCTGGCCGAACCGGTCAGGATGTTGACGACGCCCTTGGGGAAGCCGACTTCCTCGGCGAGCGCGCCCCAGGCCAGACCCGAATATGGCGTCTGCGACGCAGGCTTGACGACCGCTGTGCAGCCGGCGGCGAGCGCCGGGCCGAGCTTGCGGGCCAGCATCGAGGATGGGAAATTCCACGGCGTGATGGCGGCGATGACGCCGACCGGCTCCTTGGTCACCAGGATGCGGCGGTCTGCCCATGGCGACGGCACGACGTCGCCATAGGTGCGGCGGCCTTCCTCGGCGAACCACAGGATGTAGGCCGCGGCAGAGCCGATCTCGCCCTTCGATTCGAACAGCGACTTGCCTTGCTCGATGGTTAGCAGTTCGGCCAGCACGTCCTGATTGTCCATCATCGCGTCGTGCAGCTTGCGCAGCAGCTTCGAGCGCTCGAGCGCGGTGGTCTTGCGCCACGACTTGAAGGCGGCGGCGGCAGCTTCGATGGCGCGGCGGGTCTCGGCCTTGCCCGACTTCGGCACGGTGCCGATCTTGAGACCGGTGGCCGGGTTGTTGACGTCGACCGTCTGGCCGCTGTCGGCCTGCACCCATTCGCCATTGATGAGATTGGCCTGCCGCATGAAATGGCTGGTTTTCTGAAGCATGGTCTATCCTCCGTTCGGCGCGCTGACGGGCCGGTCTGTGAAGTCTTCGGTGAGCGTGCGCCATGGACTGAAGCCGGCACGCCGGAGCCTCTGCTCTTTACCTAGGGCAAGGCCCGCAAGCAATCGCAAGATGGCATATAGGGGTTGGACCAGCCCGAGGCGAGAGCAGGCCGAACTATGACGCGCCGATCGCGGGCCGGAATCATCTGAATATCGACATGCCCCATCAGAAAACGTGAAGCACCACCGCCAGCCAAAAGGCGGTGGTGACGGCGGCGCAGGCCGTGGCGATGGTCATCTGGTTCGACGCCAGCGCCTGGCCGGTGTTGAACTGCACGGCGATGAGATAGGAATTGATGCCGGACGGCAGCGCCGCCACCACCACCGCGACCTTGGCCGTCAAGGGCGGCAGGCCGAGCAGCCAGACAAAGGCGAGAACCAGCGCCGGCATCAGGAACAGCTTCAGCACCGAAAGCGCCAACGCCGGCCGGACATTGCCGGAGATACCGAAGCGGCGCAGGCTGAGGCCCATGGCAAACAGCGCCACCGGGCCGGCCGTATCGGCCAGCGCATCGACCAGCCGCTTGACAAGGTCGGGCAGCGGTACGCCGCTGAGGCGCCATGCCAGCCCCGCCAGAATGCCGATGATCAGCGGATTGATGAACAGCCGCCTCAGGAAGCTGCGGATCATGCGCAAGGGGTGCATGGGCTCGCCGCCGCTGCGGCCGAACATCTCGAACAGGACGATCGAGGCCATCATCATGATCGGCAGATGCACGGAGACCAGCAGTGACAGCACTTCGAAGCCGCTCGGGCCGAATATGCCAAGGATGAAGGGAGCGCCGAGCAGCACGACATTGGAATAGGCCGAAGATACGCCACCGACGACACCGGCGCGTGCATCCCGCCCGAATATCCGCGTGGTGACGAGATGGCCGGCGGCCCAGGTGATGGTTGCGGCCGCGAAATAGGCGCCCCACAGCGGCCAAGGTGCCACGCCGTGGAAATCGGCATTCACCATGGTCTGGAACAGCAGCAGCGGCATCGCCACCGAGACCGCGAAGTTGGATATCCCCTCGCCGCTCTCCGGCTTCAAATAGCCGGTGAACCCGGCGAGATAGCCGAGCGCGACAAGGCTGAAGACGAAAAGGACCGTTTCGGTGAGCGGAGACATTTTTACCGTGACAGGCGAGTTTCCCGTGATAGGCGAGCCACGGCCGCGGCGCAATCGCGCCCGAATTTGATCATGCCCGAATTTGATCATGGTAGGCTGGCAGCATTATAGAGGGCTTGGATCATCAGGGCGGACATCAACGACAAATGGCCTTTGTCGAAACCACGAAGCGTAATCTTTTGCGGCAGGCGTGGCTGACGGCTTTCGTCGCCGCACTGCTTTGTCTTGCCGCGACCGCGCTTGCAGGTGCCGAGACGAAAAGCCTCAAGGGTGTGGCGCTGATCATCGGCCAGTCGAAATACGAGCACATCGCCGCCCTCCCCAACCCCGCCAACGACGCCCGCGACATGGCCAAGATGCTGACCGACCTCGGCTTCGACGCGCGCAGCGTCACCGATCGCGACGCCACCAAGCTGAAGCGCGACCTGGAGCGGTTCACGGAAGATGCCGAAGGCGCCGATGTCGCCTTCATCTATTATTCCGGTCACGGCATCGAGGCCGGCGGCGAGAACTATCTGGTTCCGGTCGATGCCGACGTGTCGTCACTGAGGGATGCCGACGCGGCTTTGGTGCCGATTTCCGCCATCATGGACGCGTTGAAAAAGACTGTGCCTGTGACGATCGTGCTGCTCGACGCCTGCCGCACCAATCCGTTCCCGCAGGACGCCGTGGTGCGACGCGCACCGACCGCTTCCGCCTCGCCGATTGGTGCCGGCGGGCTGGAACCGGTGCGCGGCGCCAGGGCGCTCGGCAATGCGCCGGCGGCTGACGCGAGCCTGGGTACGGTGGTCGGCTTTGCCGCCGAACCGGGTCGCCCGGCGCTCGATGGCGCCGCTGGCGAAAATAGCCCTTACGCGTCCGCCCTGCTGCGCCACCTCGCGGCGATGAAGGGCACCGAATTCGGCTCGGTCATGCGCATGGTGACCGAGGAGGTCTATCTCGACACCAAGGCAAGGCAGCGCCCCTGGGTCAATGAAAGCCTGCGCCGGCTGCTTTATTTCGGCGTTGCACCAGCGGAGCCGACCGGCGATGACGGGCTGATCACCGGCGAGCGGCGCCAGCTGCTGCTGACGATTTCCGACCTGCCCGACCCGAAACGGGCGCAGGTGGAACTGGCCTCGCTGCAGGAAGGCGTGCCGCTCGATGCGCTCTATGGCGTGCTGAAGGCGCTCGGCACGGAAAAAATGCCGGAGGATCCGTCCGACCTGCAAAAGGTGCTCGACGCCCAGGCCGAGCGCCTGAAGAAAATGATGTCCGAACGTGCCGCGCTGCGCACCGACGATCCGGAGATCAAACGCCTGGTCGCCTCCGCCGACAAGGCGATCCGCCAGGGCGCCATCGTGACGGCGCGGAAGTTCCTCGATGACGCGGTCGGCCGGGTCGAGCAGACCAACGACGCGGTCGATGAGGCCGAGGATCTCGTCAAGCAGAAGCGTCTTGCCGACGCCGCGATCTATGCCAGACGCGCCGATGCCTCGGGGCTGGTGTTCGACTACAAATCCGCCGCCGGCGACTACGCCAAGGCGTTTTCACTGGCCGAAAAATGGGACGACAAGCTGCGCTGGAACTACAAGAACCAGGAAGCCGAGGCGCTGAACGCCTACGGCTACGCCACCGGCGACCTTGATGCGCTGCAGCGCTCCATCGATGCCTATCGCACCATCCTGAACTTCATCCCCAATGGCGAACAGAATCGCGACTGGGCGATCACCCGCAACAACATGGCGGTGGTGCTGCAGACCATCGGCGAGCGCGAGACGGAGACCGCACGCCTCGAGGAGGCAGCACAGATCTTTCGCGCCTCCCTTGTCGTGTTCGAGCGCGAGAAAGACGATCTCAACTGGGCCGCCGCGCAGAACAATCTGGCCAATGTGCTGTTGAAGATCGGCGAACGCGAGAGCGACCCGAAGCGCCTGAACGAGGCGGTGGTGGCAATGCGCGCGACGTTGGAGAAGCGCCCGCGTGAAAAAGTGCCGCTCGACTGGGCCGCTTCGCAGAACAATCTCGGCCTGGCGCTCTATGCGTTGTCCGAGCGCGAAGCCGCCGGCGAACATCTGACGCAAGCCGAGGCGGCCTACCGTCTGGCACTTGAGGAATACACGCGCGAAAAGGCGCCGGTGGAATGGGCGATGGTCGAGAACAATCTCGGCAACACGCTGGTGTCGCTCGGCATTCAGCTCAACGACAAGGCGAAGATCAACGAGGCGGCCGATGCGTTCCGTGCCGCGCTCGAGGTGCGAACTCGTGAAACCTTCCCGGTCTCGTGGGCAACCAGCCGGCTCAACCTCGGCAACGCGCTGAGCGGTGTCGCCCGCTTCGATATGGGCACCGGCGCGCTCGAAGAGGCCGCGACGGCCTATGACGATGCGCTGACCGTGTTTACCCGGCAGCGTTTCCCGATGGACTGGGCGTCGGCGCAGAACAATCTCGGTTCGATCTACCAGACGCTTGGCCAGCGCACCCGCGACGCGGCCAAGCTGGAGCAATCGGCCGCGGCGTTCCAGGCCGCCCGGCAGGTCTATGTCAGACGGAAATTCCCGCAGGACTGGGCAATGAGCCACTACAATCTCGGCAACACGCTGCAGCTTCTGGGCGGCGTGACCGATAAGCCGGAACATTACGGTGAGGCCATTGCCGCCTACCGCGATGCGTTGCGCGAGTACAAACGCGAGACGAACCCGCGCCAATGGGCGCTGGCCCAGGCCGGCCTCGGCTCGACGTTGCACTGGCTGAGCATGAGCAATGCTGACCCCAAGACCTTGCTGGAGTCCATCGCGGCCCGCCGGGCGGCCCTCGAGGTGCTCACCGTCGACGCGGCACCGGTCGACTGGGCCAACGCCCAGAACGGTATCGGCATGAGCCTGCTCAACCTCGGCAATCTCGAACGCACCGACAAATATCTCGGTGACGCCGAGGCCGCCTTCACGGCGACGCTGAAGGTATTCACCAGGGAAAGCCTGCCCATGCAATGGGCCCTCGCGCAGAACAATCTAGGCGACATCCACTGGAACCGCGGCAGCTATGGCGGCGGCAAGGCCGAATATCAAAAGGCGATCGAATTCTTCGAGAACGCCAAGCAGGGCTTTACGGAAGCCGGCTACACGATCCCCATCCCGCTCACCGACCAGAAGATCGATCTGGTGAAGAAGCAGATAGCGAAGAAGTAGGTCTACGCTTCCCGCCGACCGTACCTTGTCTTTCGGCCGGCTTTACCGTCCCTATATGTCTCGTCACCGGAACCCATTGCCGGGAACCGGAGAAGGATAGCGGATGATTCGATTTGCCTTGGCGTTGTTCCTGCTTGTTGTTCCCGGCGCGGCGCACGCCACGGATGCAGGCTGGGCGCTGCTACGCGATGGCGGGCATGTCGTGCTGCTGCGCCATGCCATGGTCACCGGCACCACCGACCCGGCCAATTTCGACATCGACAGCTGTGCCACCCAGATCAACCTGTCGGCGCGCGGCAAGCAGCAGGCGAGCAAGATCGGCGCTCTGTTTGCCGCTAGGGCGGCACCGATCGAGCGCGTGCTGTCCAGCCGCTATTGCCGCTGCCTCGACACCGCCCGCATCGCCTTCGAGGCCGAGCCGAAGCTCTTTGCGCCGCTGGACCTCTTGAAGGGCGACGAAACACAGAAGGCCGCGCAGATCGCCGCGATCATGAAGGAGATCCGAGCCTATTCCGGCTCCGACAATCTGGTCATGGTCACCCATCTGGAAGACATCGTGGCACTGACCGGCATCTCGCCGCGCGAAGGCGAGGCCGTCGTCGTGGAGCCACAGGGCGATGGCCTGCGCGTGCTCGGCCGCGTCACCTTCTGAGCGCGCTACGCGCGATCGCTGACGCCGGAAGCGGTGTTGCCGAAATGCCACCATTGAAAGAAGCCGCAAATCCGCCATGACAATGCCGCTTGCGACAACCCGTCGCAGGGTCTATAGGCGCGCTCCCGGTCACGAAAACCGAAGTGAGCACAACGGTTGGAGCTTTCGTCTCCGCCCGTGCAGGCGGCATTGCCGCCCTGTATACGGCGCCGCTTTGGGGATTGGGATCGCGGATGTAGCTCAGTGGGAGAGCGCCGGATTTGGATCCGGAGGTCGGGGGTTCAATTCCCTTCATCTGCACCACGGATAGCTCAGTTGGGTAGAGCATCAGATCGAGAATCTGACTGTCGAAGGTTCAAATCCTTCTCCATTGGCCTGATAAGCCAGCACCCTGCCACGGTGTTATCTGAAAAACGGTCCGGGGACTGGAATGCGAAAGACTGGACGGATGGCCCAAGCCCTCGGGCGCGGACCAGCCTGAGTGTCTTTCGCCATCGGCTCGCGGCCAGGCCCGCGGTGACGATCAAGGCGCAGCGTCGCCGGCAAAGGAAGCTTCGGCCTCCGGCGCCCGCTTCACTGCCCCGCGATCCGCTCCCGCAGGCCCGCCACGGATTGATGCCACCAGTCCCCGGATCATTCGTGCCCGGACCATGATGCAAGACGACGATGTGAAACGAGAAACGAAAAGGAAGATCGACGCATGACGTGACGCCTCGCATGGGGCCATGCCCGACAGGAGTAAGACAATGACCATTCTCGATCAGGTTCTTGGACGCGAGCGCGTCCTCGTAAGGGAAAACGAACGTGCCCTCACCCTCTACAAGGGGGAGATCAAGGCTGTCCTGTTGCCGGGCGAGCATTGGCTCGCCAACCGGCGTGGCAGCCTCGAAGTGTCCCGGCACGATCTGAAGAACCCGGAATTCGTTTCGGCATACGAGAAGGCGTTGTTCGACAAGCTCCCGGATGTGGCCGCGCGTCATTTCACCGTCGTTCGCACCGGGCGCACGGATGTCGCCGTCATCGAGCGTGACGGCAATTTGCATGCCGTGCTGGCGCCGGATCGCAAGCTGGTGCTGTGGACGGATGCCGGTCCGTGGAAGGTGACGCAGATCGACACATCAGTCGATCTCGCCATCGATGCGGCGGTCATGCGCCGGCTCGGCCAGGCCCGGAAGGCGGAATTGATGTCCGTCCATCCGGTCGTCGATGGTCAGGCCGGACTGCTCTTCATCGACGGTGTCCTGGTCAGGACGCTGACGGCGGGCGTGCATGGCTTCTGGAACGTCGGACGCATGGTGCAGATCAAGGTCGTCGACCTCAAGCGCCAGTCGCTCGACGTTGCCGGGCAGGAAGTGCTGACCAAGGATCGTGTAACGATCCGCGTCAACATCGCCGCCGAATACCGGGTCGTCGATCCGGTCAAGGCGGTGAGCATGGTGAAGGACTTCTCCGAAGCCCTCTACCGCGCCCTGCAGTATGCCTTCCGCAAGACGCTTGGCGCGCTGACACTCGATCAGATCCTCGAAAAGAAGGTGACGATCGACGAGGAAGCGGCGGCCAAGGTCCGCGCCGACATGGCCGAGATCGGAGTGGAGGTCAGCGATATCGCCCTCAAGGATGTCATCCTGCCGGGCGAGATGCGTGAGATCCTCAACCAGGTGGTGTCGGCCGAAAAGCAGGCCGAGGCCAACATCATCCGCCGCCGCGAAGAGACGAACGCCACGCGTTCCCTCCTCAACACGGCCAGGGTGATGGCGGAAAACCCGGTGATGCTGCGGTTGAAGGAGCTCGAGGCTCTGGAAACCATCGCCGGCAAGGTCGAGCGGCTGACCGTCCACAACGGAACGGGCGGGCTGCTGAACGACATCGTCAAGCTGCGCGAAAGCTAGACTGACGCTACGTCAACGGGAAGGGCCGCCGGCTTGTCAGGCGGCCCTTCTTGCGTTTCCTAGGCACCCTACCCATCTGCGCCCGGCGTATCAGGCCTTTTCCTGCCGGGAAAAACCGATTAGACAGCGCCCAAACAAGATGCGGACAGATTCCGCCCGCAACCGAAGGAAAAGCCCTTGTCCACCACGTTCGACAAAGTCGCCAAGATCATTGCCGACACCAGCGAGATCGATATCGACACCATCACACCAGAGAGCCACACGATCGACGATCTCGGCATCGACAGCCTCGACTTCCTCGACATCGTCTTCGCCATCGACAAGGAATTCGGCATCAAGGTACCGCTGGAAAAGTGGACCCAGGAGGTCAATGACGGCAAGGCTTCGACCGACGATTACTTTGTCATGAAGAACCTGTGCGCCAAGATCGACGCACTGGTCGCCGCCAAGACCGCCTGACGTCAGTTGAGCGCACGATCTTGACGCGCTCTGCCGCCTGACCCACAAAGCCGCCCATGAGCAGCCCCCGCGACGTCGTCATCACTGGTATCGGCCTTGTCTCCTCTCTGGGGGAAGGTCCGGACGCCCATTGGCAGAAGCTCGCGCAGCCGGGCCTGCAGCCGGTGCTCGAAGCGGCGCGCTTTGCACCCTATACCGTCCATCCTCTGCCTGAGATCGACTGGAACCTGCAGATCGCCAAGCGCGGCGATCAGCGCCAGATGGAAACCTGGCAGAGGCTCGGCACCTATGCTGCCGGCCTTGCACTGGACGACGCCGGCATCAAGGGCAATGACGAACTCTGCGCGACCATGGACATGGTTGTGGCCGCAGGCGGCGGCGAGCGCGACGAGGCGGTCGATGCCGCCATTCTCGCCGCTTCGGAAAGCCGCAATGACCGCGATGTGCTGCTCAACGAGAAATTGACCACCGAATTGCGGCCGACACTGTTCCTGGCCCAGTTGTCCAACCTGCTCGCCGGCAACATCTCCATCGTCCACAAGGTCACCGGCTCGTCCAGAACCTTCATGGGCGAGGAAGGTGCCGGCGTCGCCGCCGTCGAGACGGCCGCCGCGCGCATCCGCTCGGGCCAGTCGACGCACATCCTGGTCGGCGGTGCCTTCCAGACCGAACATTCCGACATGCTGCTCGGTTATGAGCTTGCCGGCTATTTGCATCGCGGTCCGTGGAAGCCGGTCTGGCAAAGACAGGGCACCGAGGGCGGCGGCGTTGTGACCGGATCCGGCGGCGCCTTCCTGGTGCTAGAGCAACGCGAACACGCGACAGACCGGGGTCGGAAAATCTATGCCGAGCTTGGGCCGGTCGTCTCCGGCCGCGCCAGGCGGCCACGGGGAGAACTCGACGCCGAGATCGCCGCACTGCTCAAGCAGGTTGCATCGCCGAACGGCAAATTGCTGGCCCTGTCGGGCGCATCGGGTGCCCACACTGCAACATCAGCCGAAAAAGCCGCACTCGATGCCAATCCGGCAATCGCCGCGCGCGGCTTCTCGACGCTGACCGGACACATGAAGGAAGCGCAGTTTCCCTTCGCCGTGGCGCTGGCGGCACTCGCCGTCGACCGCAAGGCCGCCTACCCTGTTTTTGATGCCGCAGCCGAGACGCCGTTCGAAGGCGTTCCCGCAGCCGTCCTTGCAACGGCGATCGGCTATCACCAATTCGAAGGCATGGCGCTGGTCAACGCCGCCTAAGGCGACGCTGCACGGTCCATGTTGCAACGATAAAAGGTCGAGGGCTACCGGATGGCCAATCTGAACGATCACATGGGCAGGCCGATCGTCGCCGTCACCGGCATCGGCGTTGTCACCTCGCTTGGCGTGGGCAAGGCCGACAATTGGGCGGCGCTGACCTCGGGCAAGTCGGGTATTCACCCGATCACCCGCTTTCCCATCGATCAACTGAACACCCGCATCTCCGGCATGGTCGATTTCCTGCCGTCGAGTTCGAAAGGTGCCAGCCCACTCACCTATGAGCTGGCCGAGCTTGCGGGCTTCGAAGCGGTGACCGAAGCCGGTCTTGATTCCAGCAATTTCGGCGGACCGCTCTTCCTCGCATCGCCGCCGGTCGAACTCGACTGGGCCGAGCGCTTCTCGCTCTACAATTCTGACAAGGACAAGGATGACACCGCCGCCGAAAGACTGCTTCGGGTCGCGCGTAGCTTGAAAGAGCTGGATATTTTCGAGACCACCCAGTTCGGTTCGATCGCCGACCGCCTTGCCGACCGTCTTGGCACACGCGGTCTGCCGATCACGCTGTCGACGGCTTGTGCTTCAGGTGCCACCGCGATCCAGCTCGGTGTCGAGGCGATCCGACGCGGCGAATGCGACCGGGCACTATCGATCGGCGCGGACGGCTCTGCCACCGCCGAGGCATTGATCCGTTTCTCATTGCTTTCGGCGCTCTCCACGCACAACGACATTCCCGAAAAGGCATCGAAGCCCTTCTCCAGGGATCGCGACGGCTTCGTGTTGGCTGAGGGATCCGGGGCGCTGGTGTTGGAATCGCTTGAAGCGGCATTGGCTCGCGGCGCGACTATTCTCGGCGTCCTGGGCGGTTGCGGCGAGAAGGCCGACGACTTCCACCGCACCCGCTCGAAGCCGGACGCTTCGCCGGCCATCGCCGCGGTTCGCGCCGCCCTCGCCGATGCCGGCCTGAGTGAAGACGAGATCGACTATGTCAACGCCCACGGCACGTCGACTCCGGAGAACGACAAGATGGAACATCTGGCGCTGTCGACCGTGTTCGGCGAACGGATCGGCTCGATGCCGGTTTCGTCGAACAAGTCGATGATTGGCCACACGCTGTCGGCGGCAGGCGCGGTCGAGGCGGCGTTCTCGCTGATGACGATGCGCGAAAGCGTCATTCCACCGACCATCAACTATGACAATCCCGACCCCGCGATCGTGCTCGACGTGGTGCCGAACAAGAAGCGTAATGCCGAGGTTCGCACCGTTTTGTCGAACTCCTTCGGTTTCGGCGGCCAGAACACTTGCCTTGTCATGGCGCGGGAACCGGTCTAAGCGACCTTTTTCAGCCAGACTGAACCGACAGGCCCCATGCGCGCATTGCAACTTATCGAGGACCGCCGTCTTGAGACGGTGGACCTGCCGCCTCCCCCACCGCCAGCACTCGGCGAAGTCACGCTGCGCATCAAGGCGGTGGCGCTGAACCACATCGACGTCTGGGGCTGGCGCGGCATGGCCTTCGCCAAGCGCAAGCTGCCGCTGGTCGTCGGCGCCGAAGCCTCCGGCGAGGTCGAGGCGGTCGGCCCCGGCGTTTCCAGCCTGCTGCCCGGACAATTGGTGTCGATCTACGGCGCGCGCACCTGCGGCCTTTGCCGCGCCTGCCGCGAAGGCCGCGACAATCTCTGCGAACATGTTTCGGGCGTTCACGGCTTCCATCTCGACGGCTTCGCGCAGGAAAAGATCAACCTGCCGGCCCGCCTGCTGGTTCCTGCCCCGCCCGGCGTGACCGACATCGGTGCGGCGGTGGCGCCCGTTACCTTCGGCACGGTCGAGCATATGCTGTTCGACAACGCCAGGCTGCAGCCCGGCGAGACCATTCTCATCCATGCCGGCGGATCCGGCATCGGCTCGGCGGCCATCCAGCTGGCCAAGCGAATGGGCTGCACCATCATCACCACGGTCGGCTCGAACGACAAGATCGACAAGGCCAAGGCGCTCGGCGCCGACCATGTCATCAACTATCGCGACGACCGTTTCGAGGGCGTCGTGCGCAAGCTGACCAAGAAGAAGGGCGTCGACGTCGTGTTCGAACATGTCGGCGCCGACACTTTTGCCGCTTCCATGCTGTGCCTGAAGCGTGGCGGCCGCCTGGTGACCTGCGGTTCGACTTCCGGCGTGTCGACGCAGATCAACCTGATGCAGTTGTTCCAGCAGCAATTGAAGCTGCTCGGCTCCTTCGGCTGCCGCATGGAGAACATGGCCAACGCCATGCAGAAAATGGCGGCGGGACAGGTCGCCCCGGTCATCGACACCGAAGTCGACTTCGACGGTATCGATGCCGCGCTGAAGCGCATGGAAGGCCGCGACGTGTTTGGCAAGATCATCCTGCGCGTCGGCTAGAGCCTTGACCTCTGTGTTCAAGAAGTTCCGCCGGGATCTCAAATTTCGCTACGGCAGGCAGCTGCGCCAGTTGAACTACTGGCTGGTGGCGCGCGCGGCTATGATGATCATCTCGGTCCTGCGTCTGCTGCCGGCCGACAGTGCGCTGAACTTTGCCGACCGCGTCGCACGCCGCGTTGGCCCCTGGGTGGGACGCCATCAGGTCGCTGTCGACAATCTGCGCAAGGCCTATCCGGAAAAGGGCGAGGCCGAAATCCAGGTGATCGCCTCCGACATGTGGGGCAACATGGCCCGCCTTGCCGCCGAATACATCTTTCTCGACGCCCTGTTCGACTACGATCCCGCGGCCAGCAAGCCCGGCCGCGTCGAGGTCAAGGGGATAGAGCATTTCGTCGAGATCGCGGGCGAACGGAAGCCGCATATCGTCTTCACCGGCCATCTCGGCAATTTCGAACTCTTGCCGGTGGCGGCGGCGACCTTCGGCATGAACATCACGGCGCTGTTTCGCCCGCCCAACAATCCCTATCTCGCCGACTACATCCTGTCGACGCGCCGCTCGACCATGGGTTCATTGCTGCCGTCGATGGCCGGCGCTTCATTCGCGCTGGCAGGAGTGCTTGAAAATGGCGGCAACATCGGCATCCTTGTCGACCAGAAATTCTCCAATGGACTGGATACGACATTCTTCGGCCGGCCCTGCCAGAGCAATCGGGTGCTGGCCACCCTTGCCCGTCACTATGACTGCGACGTTTACCCGGCGCGCTGCGTCAGGCTGCCAGGCAATCGCTTCCGGCTCGAGATCGAGGACAAGTTGACATTGCCGCGCACCACTGACGGCAGCGTCGATGTCCACGCTACCACCCAGTGTCTCAACGACGTGGTCGAACGCTGGGTACGCGAAGATCCCGGCCAGTGGATGTGGTTTCACAAAAGATGGGAGATCGGCGGTGGGCGGAGAAAGCGGCCCCATCAGGCAAAGGCGCCAGTCGCAAATACTCCGGGCTAGCCGCTGGCGAGGACGTTGGTCCTGCGCCAGCGAATGAAAACGGCATCGGCGAACCTGAACCGCTTCAGTTGGTGACGACAATCCGCGTGTTGCCGAACCCCACTTCCCGCACCATCGAATAGAAGGTTGCGGCATTGGCCGTGTGCAGCCGCACGCAACCATGCGACGCCGGGCGCCCGAGCTGCCTGACGGCGCCGGTTCCGTGGATGGCATAGCCGCCATGGAAGAACACGGAATAGGGCATCGGCGACATATGATATTTGCGCGAATACCACATCCGGGCCGTGCGCTGCGGCCGATAGGTACCGCGCGGCGTGAAATAGCCGGAACGCGCGGTGGAGACACTCCACCGGTAAACCGACAGGCCATATCTGACCGTCATCGTCTGCGACGACACGTCTATGTTTGCAACGAGGCTGGCTGCCCAGCCCTGCCCCGAAGCACCGAACAGCATCGCGACAAACACCGCCGCCATGAGAACTGTCTTTTTCATGCGATCAAACCCCTTTGATTGCCCCTTACTTGCCTGCCATCACGTTGTTTTTCATCTTTTTAATGGCAGGTGAATGAGGTAACACACACTCCTTGACCAATTCGCCAATCCAAAGCAGCGAATTTGAACGATTTCCCGCGATAGTTGCCGCAACGACACGCCGCACGGGCTTGATCACCGGTGGGCTTGCAAAATCGCTGATATCGCTGCTCAACTCCGTGCATGAACGAGCGACTCCTCCAGGCAATCGATGACAGGCGCGACGAGGTCGTCGCGCTGACCGCCGAGCTGATCCGTTTTCCGACCATCAATCCACCCGGCGAGGCCTACCGGCCATGCGCCGAATATCTCGGCGCGCGGCTGAAGAAGAGCGGTTTCGAGACCGAATTCATCCGCGCCGAAGGCACCCCCGGCGACACCGACCGCTACCCGCGCGTCAATGTCGTTGCCCGTTTCAACGGCAGGTCGCCCGGCGCCTGCGTCCACTTCAACTCGCATATCGACGTGGTCGAAGCCGGTGACGGCTGGACCGTCGATCCCTTTGCCGGCATCGTCAGGGACGGCAAGGTCTATGGCCGCGGTGCCTGTGATATGAAAGGCGGCCTTGCCGCCTCGATCATCGCCGCCGAAGCCTTCCTGCAGGTCTTCCCCGACTTTCCCGGCGCCATCGAAATATCCGGCACCGTCGACGAGGAGTCCGGCGGCTTCGGCGGCGTCGCCCATCTGGCAAGGCTCGGTTATTTCTCAAAACCCAGGGTCGACCACGTCATCATTCCCGAGCCGCTGAACAAGGACCGCATCTGCCTCGGTCATCGTGGCGTCTGGTGGGCGGAGATCGAGACCAAGGGCGAGATCGCGCATGGCTCGATGCCGTTTCTCGGTGACAATGCGGTGCGCCATATGGGTGCAGTGCTCAGGGCATTCGAGGACGAGCTGTTCCCCGCGCTCGACCGCAAGATGACGCGCATGCCGGTCGTGCCCGAAGGAGCAAAACGCTCGACCATGAACATCAATTCGATCCATGGCGGCCAGACCGAGGACTTCCGGCCCGGCTTGCCCTCGCCCAACGTGCCCGATTCCTGCCGGCTGACCATCGACCGCCGCTTCCTGCTCGAGGAAGATCTCGACACCGTCAAAGGCGAAGTCATCGGCATTCTCGACCGGTTGAAGCGCGAGCGGACAAAATTCGACTATGAAATCCGCGACCTGATGGAAGTGCTGCCGCTGATGACCGAGCGCGACGCGCCGGTGGTCAAGGCGGTTGCGCAAGGCATCATGGCGATCTTCGACCGCGAACCCGACTACGTCATTTCGCCGGGCACCTACGACCAGAAGCACATTGCCCGCATCGGCCATATCTATGATTGCATCGCCTATGGCCCTGGCATTCTCGACCTTGCCCACCGGCCGGACGAATGGGTCGGGATATCGGACATGGTGGAATCGGCCAAGGTGATGGCGATCGGGCTCAACGTGCTGCTGCGCGGCACAGCCACGGGATAAGGCGCGCATCGCGACAAGCTTCGACCTGTCGATGAGGCCGCCAGGACAAAAACATTCCCGGCCACGCCAACGGGCAGAACGAAACGCAATTTACTCCGTGGCAAAATCACGCTTCTATCGCCCGGGTTTGAGCACCTGTCTGAAACGCATGGGGAGTTGCACGATGAGATTGTGGAAAACCATCCTGGCCGCTGCAGCGCTGTCACTGGCCGCCGGCACCTCCGTGTTTGCCGCGCGAACCGACCTGGTCATCGGCATTCCGCTCGAACCCCCACATCTCGACCCAACCGCCGGTGCCGCCGCGGCGATCGACGAGGTTCTCTACGCCAATGTGTTCGAGGGGCTGACACGCATCGGGCCGAATGGCGAGGTGCTGCCGGACCTGGCCGAAAGCTGGACCATTTCCGATGACGGCAAGGTCTATACTTTCAAGCTGCACACCGGCGTGAAATTCCACGACGGTACCGACTTCGATGCCAGCGACGTGAAATTCTCGCTGGACCGCGCCCGCGCCGACAATTCGGTCAATGCGCAAAAGGGCCTTTTCGCGGCCATCGACGCAGTCGACGTGGTCGACCCCGCAACGGTCAAGGTTACGCTGAAAAACCCGCAGGGCTCCTTCCTTTACAATATGGGCTGGGGCGACGCGGTGATCGTCGCGCCTGAATCGGCCGAGACCAACAAGGAAAAGCCTGTTGGCACCGGCCCGTTCAAATTCCAGAGCTGGGCCAAGGGATCGTCGATCACGCTGGTCAAATCGGACACTTACTGGGGTACGCCGGCGTCCCTCGACAAGGCCGAATTCCGCATCGTGCCCGATGCCGCGGCCTATGTGCCGGCGCTGCTTTCCGGGGACATCCAAGCCTTCCCCTTCTTCGATCCCGACAGTCTCGCGCAGGTCAAGGACGACCCGCGCTTCAAAGTGGTGGTCGGCTCGACCGAAGGCGAAACCATCCTGTCGATCAACAACAAGAAGCCGCCCTTCGACAAGCTGCAGGTGAGACAGGCGATCTCCTACGCACTCGACCGCAAGGCGATCATCGACGGCGCTTCGGCCGGCCTTGGCCAACCGATCGGCTCGCATATGTCACCGGCCAACAAGGACTATGTCGATCTCACCGGCCGCTATCCGCATGATGTCGCCAAGGCCAAGGAATTGCTGAAAGAAGCAGGGCTGGAGAAAGGCTTCAAGGCGACGCTGAAACTGCCGCCGCCCGGCTATGCCAGGCTGGGCGGCGAAATCATCGCCTCGCAACTTCGGGACGTCGGCATCGATCTGGAAATCATTCCGGTCGAATGGGCACAGTGGCTGGATCAGGTGTTCACCAAGAAGGATTACGACCTGACCATCGTCTCCCACACCGAACCCAACGACATCGATATCTATTCGCGTAAGGATTATTACTTCAACTACGACAACCCGGCCTTCGACAAGTTGATTGCCGATCTCGGCGTCACCTCCGACGAAGCCAAGCGCAAGGAATTGCTGGGGCAGGCGCAGAAGATCCTGGCCGACGACGCCGTGGTCGGCTTCCTCTACGAATTACCGAAGGTCGGCGTCTGGGACGCCAAGCTGCAGGGGCTCTGGGAAAACGCTCCGATCCAGGCCAATGACCTGACCAAGGTGAAGTGGAGCGAGTGAGGCTGTTGGACAACAGGCGAAACCTGCATTCCGTCGCACTGGGCAAAACAGCGGTCCCCCACCTTCCATGACCGCCTACCTCCTCAAGCGCCTCGCCATTGCGCTCGCCACGCTGTTGCTGGCTTCGATGGTGGTGTTCGCCGTCCTGGAGATCCTGCCCGGCGACCCGGCGCGGCTGATGCTGGGCCTGAACGCCAGTGCCGATCAGGTCGAATTGCTGCGCAACCAGATGGGCCTCAACGCGCCACTGGCTTGGCGCTATCTGCACTGGGCCGGCGGCCTGCTCAGCCTCGATTTCGGCCGCTCCTACACCTATTCGGTGCCGGTCATCGACCTGGTGCGCGAACGGCTTGCCGTCTCGCTGCCGCTGGCGCTGATTGCGCTTGCGCTCTCCACCATCATCGCGATTCCCGTCGGCCTGTTTTCCGCCAGCCGGCGTGGGCGGGCCGGTGATACGATTTCCATGGGCGCCGCACAGCTTGGCGTCGCCGTGCCCAATTTCTGGTTCGCTCTGATGCTGATCTATGTCTTCGCCGTCTGGCTGCGGCTGGTCCCTGCCGGCGGCTTTTCCGGCTGGAGTGCCGGCATCTGGCCAGCCTTGAAATCGCTGCTGCTGCCGGCGGTCGCGCTTGCCTTGCCGCAAGCCGCGATCCTGGCGCGCGTCACCCGCTCGGCGCTGATCGAGGTCCTGAACGAAGACTATATCCGCACCGCCCGCGCCAAAGGCCTACCCTATCGCGCCGTGCTGTGGCGGCATGCACTGCGCAACGCCATGATTCCGGTGCTGACCATTCTGGGCCTGCAGTTCGCCTTCCTGCTTGCCGGCACCATCATCATCGAGAATGTCTTTTACCTGCCCGGCCTCGGCCGGCTGGTGTTCCAGGCGATCACCCAGCGCGACCTGATCGTCGTCGAAAGCGTCGTCATGCTGCTGGTCGCGGCCGTCATAGCCGTCAACCTCCTCGTCGACCTTTCCTATGCGGTCGTCGATCCGCGCCTGAGAAGCCGGCAATGACCCTGCACATCGACATGTCAGAAGAGACGTTCGGCAGCATCCTGGCCAAGGCATTCAGGAACACCGCCTTCGTTGCCGGTTTCGCCATCACCTTGCTGATCCTGGCAATGGCGGTAGTCTCCTATGCCTGGACGCCCTACGACGTCACGAAACTGGTGATATCGGACAAGACGCAGGCACCCTCGCTGGCGCACTGGTTCGGCACCGACCATTTCGGCCGCGATATCCTGTCGATGGTCATGGTCGGCGCCCGCAACTCGATTGCCGTGGCACTCGTCGCGGTCGGCATCGGCATGGGGGTCGGCGTGCCGCTCGGCGCCTTTGCCGCGGCACGCGGCGGTCTCGTCGACGAGGCGCTGATGCGACTGAACGATCTCGTCTTCGCCTTCCCTGCTCTGCTGTCGGCGATCATGATCACCGCCATCTTCGGGCCAGGCGCCATCAACGCCATCATCGCCATCGGCATCTTCAACATCCCGGTCTTTGCACGTGTCGCCCGCGCCGGCGCGCTGGCGATCTGGCCGCGCGAGTTCATTCTGGCCGCGCGCGCCGCCGGCAAGAGCAGCACGCAGATATCCATCGAACATGTGCTGCCCAACATCGCCACCCTGCTTCTGGTGCAAGGCACCATCCAGTTCGCGCTGGGCATCCTGGCCGAGGCCGGGCTTTCCTATCTGGGCCTGGGCGCCCAGCCGCCAATGCCGAGCTGGGGCCGCATGCTGTTCGACGCGCAGACCCGCATGGTGGTGGCGCCATGGATGGCGATCTTTCCCGGCATGGCGATCGTCGTCGCCGTGCTCGGGCTGAACCTCCTGGGCGACGGCATCGCCGACATCCTCGATCCGAAATCGCGGCGGCAGCGATGAGTTTGCTCGACATCGAGAACCTGTCGTTGACCATCGGCGACACGCCGATCCTCAAGGGCATGGAGCTTTCCGTCGCGTCCGGTGAGGTGATGGGGCTGGTCGGCGAATCTGGCTCCGGCAAGTCGATGACCGCGCTGACGGTGATGCAGCTCCTGCCCCATGCCGCGCGCGCCACCGGACGCGTCACATTCGACGGCATCGACATCCTCGCGGCAACCGAAGACCAGATGTGCGCGCTGCGCGGCGACGACATCGGCATGGTGTTCCAAGAGCCGATGACGGCGCTCAATCCGGTCAAGACCATCGGCGAACAGGTTGCCGAAGGCATACGCTGGCACACCAAGGCCAGCCGCGCCGAGGCCGAAGATCGGGCGCGAAAAATGCTCGACCGCGTCGGCCTGCCCGAAGCGAAATTCCCGATGTCGCGCTATCCGCACGAACTGTCGGGTGGCCAGCGCCAGCGCGTCGTCATCGCCATCGCTTGCGCGCTGAAGCCGAAGCTGCTGATCGCCGACGAACCGACGACGGCGCTCGATGTGGTGCTGCAGGCACAGATCCTCGACCTCCTGCGCGACCTCGTCGCCGAAAGCCGCATGGGCCTGCTTCTGATCTCGCATGACCTCGCCGTGGTGACCGAGATGGCCGACCGCATCACCATCCTGCGCCGCGGCGAGGTGATGGAGGCCGGAGACACGGCACGCACGCTGTCCGAACAGCTCCACCCCTACACGCGCCAACTGGCCCAGGCCTCGATGCACGTGCCGGCGCGCGCCAGGCCGCACGGCATCGAGACGGGCCGACCTTTGCTTCAGGTCGAGGGCGTGACCCGCGACTATCCCGGCCGGCGTACCTCGCTGTTCAAGCGCGCGCCTGGTATCCGCGCTGTCGACGACGTCTCGCTGTCGATGGCCCCGGGTCAATCGGTGGCGCTGGTCGGCCGCTCCGGCTGCGGCAAGTCAACGCTCGCCCGCATGATCCTGGCGCTGGATCGGCCGACATCGGGCACGATCTCGTTTCGTGGCGAGACTATCACTGGCAAGAGCGAAGCCGAGCTGAAGCCGGCGCGACGCGACATGCAGGTCGTTTTTCAAGATCCCTACGGATCCTTCGACCCGCGCCAGAAGGTAGAAAAACTGGTCGCCGAACCCCTGCATGTGCTGGAGAAAAAGCCGACGCGCGCCGAGCGCCGCGAGATGGTGGCGCATGCCCTGCACGAAGTCGGCCTCGGCATCAGCGACATGGACAAATACCCGCACGAATTTTCCGGCGGCCAGCGTCAGCGCCTGTCGATCGCCCGCGCCATCATCACCCGCCCCAAACTGGTCGTCGCCGACGAGCCGGTCTCGGCGCTCGACGTCTCGATCCGCGCCCAGATCCTCGATTTGTTCGCGGAGCTCAACCAGAAGCTCGGCATCGCCTATCTCTTCATCACCCACGACCTGACCGTCGCCCGCGCCATAACGGACGAGGTGCTGGTCATGCATGACGGTAAGATCGTCGAGCGCGGCAAGACGAGCGAGGTGCTGGATCACCCGCAGTCCGAGGCGGCCAGGGCGCTTGTCACTGCCGCCCCTGATCTGCACCGGGCGATCGCTCGGCGGATGCAGGAGCAAGGGTGAGCCGCCGGGCAACCGGCCGTTCAGAGAGCGCTACTCCTCCGGCTTCACCACATCGACCGGGCTGATGTCGAGCAGGTCGAGCGTGCGGCGCAGCAGGCGCACCTCGCTCTCGGCCAGTTGTGAATCCGCCTTGGCGATGTCAGCCATATGCTGGGCCAATTGCTTGCGCCGTTCGATGTCGAGATCGCGGAACAGCGCGATGGCCTGCGAGCCGTTGGTCTCGTAACCGAACTCGTTGAGATATTCGATGACGCTGTCGATGCTGCTTTCCTGAATGCCGAAGGCGTCCTTGCAGATGCGCCGGAAGGCAACCATTTCGCTCTCGCTGACCGACCCGTCGGCCAGGATCATACGGAACAGCATCAGCAGTTCCGCCGACAGAACCGGATCGTCAGCCACCTTGCGCACGCCCGGGTCGCCGTCGAAGATCTGCCGTATCTGGTCCAGCAATGCGAATGCCATCAGGAGCCTCTTTCCGATTTAACCACACACAAATACAAATCCAAGCGCGATGCGCTTGGATAGAGGTAGCGCGGAATCGATCTTGCGCAAACAGGGCGGCCGTGGTCGAACGCCCGATATTTCAGCCGGCCGGACACGTCCATACATCAGATGATCGACCTTAGCATCCAGACCGTCGCCATGCTCGCTTTCGCCGCCTTTGCCGCGGGCTTTGTCGATTCGATCGCCGGCGGCGGCGGGCTGATCACGGTGCCGGCGCTGCTGCTTGCCGGCTTCACACCGGTCCAGGCGCTCGCCACCAACAAACTGCAAGGCATGTTCGGCTCGGGCTCGGCGACCATCCACTACGCATCGAAGGGTCATGTCGACCTGCGTCGGCAATTGCCGTCGGCGCTTTTGGCCCTTGTTGGTAGCGCCATCGGCGCCTTGCTGGCGACGATCGTGCCGGGTGACATTCTGCGGGCTGCCCTGCCCATCGTGCTGATCGCCATCGCGCTCTACTTCGCGTTCAAGCCCAACATGAACGATGTCGATCGCGCCGAACGCCTGTCGCCGTTCTTGTTCGGACTGATCCTGGTGACCGTCATCGGCTTCTACGATGGTCTGTTCGGGCCAGGTGCAGGCTCCTTCTACATGTTGGCTTTCGTGGCACTTGCCGGCTACGGCGTGCTCAAGGCAACCGCGCATACCAAGCTGCTCAACTTCGCCTCCAACGTCGGCGGCTTCATCGTCTTCGCGGCCTTCGGCGTCGTCTACTGGAAGATCGGCCTGATGATGGGCGTTGCCCAGTTCCTCGGCGCCCGAGTCGGCGCCAGCCTGGCCATGCGCATCGGCGCAAAACTGATCAAGCCGCTGCTGGTGATCGTGTGCCTCGCACTGGCGGTGAAGCTGCTGGCCGACCCCGCGAACCCGCTGCGGGCCTTGATTGGTGTGTGATCACGCGCCCTGATAGGATGCCGCTGTTCGAATCATGTTGGAGGAGCCACACATGAATCTTAGCGCACCTACCCAGATCGTTTTTATTATCTCCGTTGTTATCGCCATCATCGGCGTTCTCGCCGCGCTTGGCGTTCTTGCGTTCATTCCACTCGCATCGGTGTGGATTGTTCTTATTGCTTTCATCGTGCTTGCCGGCGGCTGCTTGATGCGCGGCGCCTGACCATTTCCCTTGAAGTGGGGACAAGGAGCGCCCGGCCAAAAGCCGGGCGCTTTTGATTCTGGCTCGGCGTCTGCTAGATTTGACTTGGCGCAAGGATGATCGATGCCAGTCGAGATGCAACCCCGGCAAGAGCAGGACCGATCCGTCGCCGGGCGGTTTGAGATGCGCCGGCGCCTGCCCAATCCTCGACTTGCGGGGATTGTCTCAGATATTTGCGGCTATCGCGAAATGGCGGCCGGCCATCTTCGCAACGTCGAATACGCGTCGCTCACCGTACCCCTGGTCATCAGCTTCGCCGAACCCTTCGCCATCGGCCTCGGCAAGGCGCCCGGCGACAATGACCGCTTCGCCAGTTTCGCCGCCGGCCTCTATGCCGGACCGGTGGTGATCGAATCCTTCGGCGGCGCCTGCTGCGTCCAGGTCAACTTCACGCCGCTTGGCGCACGCCGTTTCTTCCGCCTGCCGATGAGCGAACTGGCCGACAGCATGGTCGTCCTCGACGACGTGCTGGGCGCGCAAGGCTTGGCGCTGCGTGAACGGCTTGGCAACGCGCCGGACTGGACGACGCGTTTCGACATGGTCGAAGCCTTCGTCACCGCCCGTCTCGAGAATGCCCCAGAAACGCCGCTCGAAATCGCCTGGGCCTATGACCGCATCATCACATCCGGCGGCCGGACCCGCATTGCATCGATCGCCGAAAGGCTGGGCTGGAGCCGCAAACATCTCGCCGGCAGTTTTTCCAACACCATCGGCATTGGCCCCAAGACGCTGTCGCGCATCGTCCGCTTCAACCGCGCGCTCGGCCTGTCGAGGCAGCAAACCGTCGACTGGGCTGGCATCGCCGCCGATTGTGGCTATGCCGACCAGGCGCATCTGGTGCGCGAGTTCCGCGACCTTGCCGGCGAGACGCCGACCGCGCTCTCAGTCAGGTAACATTTCTTCAAGACGCTGGAACAGCCTTCGACCAGAGTGATGCATGTCGCCCAAAAGTGCGCAGCGGTTTTGGGACAACGACATGCACAAACAGGGTTCATCGACCAACCCGACTGAAGGAGTTCCCGTGCCCACCACCACTGAAGCGCCCCGCCTCTACCCGGCTTTGCGCTACAAGAACGCGGCAAAAATGATCGACTGGCTGGGCGAGGCTTTCGGCTTCAGCGTTCGCGCCCGGTATGGCGAAGGCGATGTCGTGCACCATGCCGAACTGGTCTTCGGCTCCTCGATGATCATGCTGGGCGCGGTGCGCGACGACGACTACGGCAAGATGGTCGGCGAACCCGGCTCAGGCGGCGGCAAGTCGATCTACATTGCCGTCGATGATGCCGATGCCGCCTATGCCAAGGCCAGGAAGGCCGGCGCCACGATCATCCAGGAATTGACAAACCGCGACTATGGCAGCCGCGAGTTCATCTGCCGCGACCCGGAAGGCAACGTCTGGTCGTTTGGCACCTACTGGCCGAAGGCGGGCGAAAAGGCCTGAGCCAGCCTGCGTCGCGAATTACCGAGCCAGCGCAAAGATCGCGTCACAGTCGAGATGGGTCTCCAACTCGGCTGCGACCTCGTCCAGCGCCCGCTCGACCTCGGCGCGGTAGTCGATGCCACCGCCCTTGATGCCGAGGCTTTCGAGGAATCTCCCACGAAAGCCGTCGGCGCCAAACAGGCCATGCATATAGGTGCCGATCACCTTGCCATCGGCCGACACAGCACCGTCATCGATACCGTTGATGACGGCGGAAGGCCGCAGCGTATCCGGCCCGGTGGTGCGGCCGAGATGGATTTCGTAGCCTTCGAGCGTCAGGTCGAACGGCACCGAGTGGGCACTGACATTGCGCACCGTCTTTTCCGGTTCCATCACCGTTTCGACGTCGAGCAGGCCGAGCCCTTCGGCCTCGGTGACGCTGCCTTCGATGCCGTCTGGGTCGCGCACCATACGGCCGAGCATCTGGAAGCCGCCGCAGATGCCGACGACATGGCCGCCGCGCTTGCGATGGGCAAGAAGGTCGCGGTCCCAACCGTTCTCGCGGAATTTCAGGAGATCGCCGATCGTCGACTTCGAGCCTGGAATGACCACCAGCCCGGCATCGGCGGGCAGCGGCTTTCCCGGCGGCACGAACACCACCTCGACCTGCGGTTCGGCCTTGAGTGGGTCGAGATCGTCGAAATTGGCGATACGGCCAAGCACCGGCACGGCCACCTTCAATGCGCGCGCTTCGCCGGACGTCAGCCGTTCCAGCACCACCGAATCTTCCGAAGGCAGGCGTGCCGCCGCCTTCAGCCACGGAACGACGCCAAAACAGCGCCAGCCCGTGAATTTCTCGATCGACCTGATGCCGTCGTCGAACAGGGAAACGTCGCCGCGAAACTTGTTGATGAGGTAGCCGACGATCATGCGCCGGTCTTCTTCCGGCAAGATCAGATGCGTTCCGGCAACTGAGGCGATGACGCCGCCGCGATCGATGTCGCCGACCAGCACCACAGGCACATCGGCGCGCGCGGCAAAGCCCATATTGGCGATGTCGCGGCTGCGCAGGTTGATCTCGGCCGGCGAGCCGGCGCCCTCGACGATGACCAGATCGGCGCCCTCGCCGACCTTGCCCCAGGAGTCCAGAACGGCATCCATCAGCCGGCCCTTCATCGCCTGGTAGTCGCGCGCCCGCGCTTCGCCGAACACCTTGCCCTGCACGATGACTTGCGCGCCGACATCGGTCTGCGGCTTCAGCAGCACCGGGTTCATGTGGACCGAGGGCGCCACGCCGCAAGCGATCGCCTGCAGCCATTGCGCGCGGCCGATCTCGCCGCCACCAGCATTGTCGCCCGGAATATTGGCGACGGCGGCGTTGTTCGACATGTTCTGCGGCTTGAACGGCCGCACCTTCAGTCCACGCTTCCTGGCTGCGCGGCAGAGGCCGGCGACCAGCACCGTCTTGCCGACATCCGAACCCGTGCCTTGCAGCATGATCGCTTTGGCCATCAGCCCCTGCCCTGCGCCACGGTTCCGGTGATGTCGGATTTCTGCGCCAGCGGCCCGCCGCGCCAGATGTAGAGCGCCAGCAATGGGTCTTTGCCGGTGCGCATGGCGTGATTGACGTTGGACGCATGGCGGACGACCTCACCGGCCGTGCGCATGCAAAAGCCGCTCTCGCCCATGCGCCATTCGGTGCCGCCAGTCAGCGGAATGTAGATTTCCTCGGCAACGTGATGATGGTCGGGATAGACGATATCGGGCCCAAGGATCAGCAGGCCCGCGGCCACCTCGTCATTGGCGAAGTGGCCTCGCGTGCCGAACACCTCCAGCCAGCCGTAATTGTCGATGAACTCTTTTCCGAAATCCGCCTCGCCATAGGTCTGCCCCCAACGGAAATCATTCCGACGCTCGGCAAGCAGTTGCACCAGCGGCTTGGCATCCCGCGGCGCCAGCTCGGCGGAGCGATCGAGATGACGCAGGCAGGCAAGCGGACGTGGCTCCAGCGTGCGGGCCGGCATCTCCCAGCCGATCCGGGCCACGGCATCGCGCACCAGGGGGTGATCGACGGACGCAAGGTATGCGTGGAACTGTCCCAGCAGGTCATCGAATTTTGTCGTCACATTGTACTCCGGACATGCATTGGTGCACAGCCGCTCCGCGAAGGGTCGGGTTGCGCGGCGGCATCATTGGTCTAGATTGGTGCGCGCGCAAAGCCAAAAACGACAGGCCAACAGGTCGAAGATATTAGGGAGCACGCCATGGACGCCGCGGTCGATGCGAGCACCAGCCAGTTCGAACTCAACGAGGAGCAGCACGCCATCCAGGAGATGGCGCAGGCCTTCGCCGCCGACCGCGTCGCGCCGAACGCACTCGACTGGGACCGCAACAAGCATTTCCCGGCCGATGTGATCCGCGAGACCGGGCCGCTCGGCCTTGGCGGCATCTACATCAGGGACGACGTCGGCGGCTCGGCACTTGGCCGACTCGACGCCGTGCTGATCTTCGAGGCGTTGTCGCATGCCGATCCGGCCTTTTCGTCGTTCATCTCGATCCACAACATGGTGGCCTCGATGATCGACCGTTTCGGCAATGACGAACAGCGCCAGCGCTTCCTGCCGAAGCTCACTTCGATGGAATGGCTGGCGAGCTACTGCCTGACCGAGCCGGGCTCCGGCTCCGACGCCGCGGCGCTGAAAACGCGTGCGGTGAAGAGCGGCGGCGACTATGTCCTCAACGGCACCAAGCAGTTCATCTCCGGCGCCGGCGACAGCGATGTCTACGCCGTCATGGTGCGCACAGGCGCCGACGGACCGAAAGGCATTTCCACCATCGTCGTGCCGAAAGACGCACCAGGCCTCTCATTCGGCGCCAACGAACACAAGATGGGCTGGCACATGCAGTCGACCCGCCAGGTCATTTTCGAGGACTGCAAGGTGCCGGCGGAGAACCTTTTGTCGGGCGAAGGCGCTGGTTTCGGCATTGCCATGGCCGGGCTCGACGGCGGCCGGCTGAACATCGCCGCCTGTTCGCTGGGCGGCGCGCAATCGGCGCTCGACAAGGCGCTTTCCTACACCGCCGAGCGCAAGGCCTTCGGCTCGAAGATCAATCAGTTCCAGGCTTTGCAGTTCAGGCTGGCCGACATGGAGACCGAGTTGCAGGCGGCGCGCATCTTCCTCTATGCCGCCGCCTCCAAGCTCGACCGCAAGGCGCCGGATGCCGGCAAATGGTCGGCGATGGCCAAGCGCTTCGTCACCGATACCGGCTTCACCGTCGCCAACGATGCGCTGCAACTGCTCGGCGGCTACGGCTACCTGCACGACTACGGCATCGAGAAGCTGGTGCGGGACCTGCGGGTGCACCAGATCCTCGAAGGCACCAACGAGATCATGCGCGTCATCATCGCACGCGCGCTAATTGGCCGTTGAGATCACCAAAGTTCGGAGAGAGACAATGACGACGATCGCCTTCATCGGCCTCGGTAACATGGGCAATCCGATGGCCGCCAATCTGGTCAAGGCGGGGCATGCGGTGAACGGCTTCGACCTCGTGCCGGAGAACCTCACCGTCGCCAAAGAACATGGCGTGACGATCATGGCGAATGCACCTGCCGCGGTGAAGGATGCCGACGTGGTGATCACCATGCTGCCGGCCGGCAAGCATGTGCTGTCGGTCTACGAGGACATCGCGCCCAAGGTGAAAAAGGGCGCGCTGTTCGTCGATTCCTCGACCATCGATGTCGAATCGGCGCGCAAGGCGCATGCTATTGCCGCCAAACACGGCCTGCTGTCCATCGATGCGCCCGTCTCGGGCGGCACCGGCGGTGCCGCGGCCGGCACGCTGACCTTCATGGCCGGAGGCTCCGACGATGCCTTCGCCGTTGCCGAGCCGGTCTTGAAACCGATGGCCGGCCGCATCGTGCATTGCGGCGGCGACGGCGCCGGACAGGCGGCAAAGATCTGCAACAACATGATCCTCGGCATTTCGATGATCGGCGTCGCCGAAGCCTTCGTGCTGGCTGAAAAGCTCGGTCTGTCACACCAGGCGCTGTTCGACGTCGCCTCGACCTCGTCGGGCCAATGCTGGTCCTTGACCACCTATTGCCCGGTGCCCGGCCCGGTGCCGACTTCGCCCGCAAACAGGGACTACAACCCAGGATTTGCAGCGGCACTAATGCTGAAAGACCTGAAGTTGTCCCAGGAAGCCGCGCAAAGTGCCGGTGCTGTGACGCCACTTGGCGCCGAGGCAGCCCAGCTCTATGCCTTGTTCAACGCCCAGGGACATGGCGGCACGGATTTCTCCGGCATAATTAATTTTCTCAGGGGTAACCCAGCGTAACCAACGGATTTGGCGGACTTTTTCCGATTTTCTTCGGCAGAAAAAATGCAAATTTAGATTTGCTTAAGCTCTCGATAACTCTGCGGTAACGATGTCCCTATAAAACGGATTGCGAGGCGGACATATCGCATCCGCCCGGCGCTCCGGATCAGGTCTCGCGTACCGGAGCCCGTAAGTTTCGCAAAGTGTTTGAGTAGCGAAGCGCCATGCGTATCTGGCAAAGCCGCGTTCCCGATGGAGCGCGGTTTTTGCGTTTTGCCCTTCAGCGCGTTTCGAGGCATCGACCGCCCGGATCGTACTCCGGGATGCCTCACATGCGCCCGCGGGCGCCTTCCGGATCATAGGGTGAGTCGGCGACCACCTTCGCCGCGCGGCGCTCGCCACAAAGCCATCCGAACTGTCAGCCGTCGCATCGCGTATAGGCCGCGATCTTGCGCTTTGCCCTGCTATATTCCGATTGCAGCATTCGGGATCGGGACATGATCTTCGTTGATCAGCACGATCGGCGCATCGGCTCCCTCGACCCTGACGACCAGCAGGCGCAGGCTCCACGTCCCGGCCGTTCGGACAGCGGTCGAGTAGGCGGTGCCCTTGCCCTTGGCGCCATGGACCGGAATGCCGAACTGGGCGTCACCAGCCCCATTCGCATTGACATTGAGATGGCCACCGACCCAGAAACTGTCGGCCAGATCATCACCGAGGGCGGCCTTGACGCGGTCGTCGGCGCGAAGTCTGTCCATCGTCATGTGGTAGGCATCGCTGCCTTTCAGGACGTAGGGAATGCTGCCGACCATCGTCGCGCAGCCGCCGATCCCGACAACCCAGACGACAAGGCCGGCGATTGCCCAGTTGCGTTGCGTCTTGCGAAACTGCTCTGCGTCGCGCCAGGCGCGGTTCTGCCAGGCCCAGCGGCTGCCGCGCGCACCCAGCACGATGATCATGATGATGTTGACGACAGGAATCAGCGCCAGCAGCGCGACGAAGGTGCTGTTGCCGATGCCCCAGATCCAGTTGAGGAAGAAGGCGCCCCAGTTCCAGCGGTCGAGTTCGGCTGGAATTTCAGCCGGCTGGTTGAGCGGTTGTCCGGCCATCGTGTCCCCCATCGGTAACTGCACCGACTGGTTCTAGCGCATGCGCTCCTCGATGCGCAAAATCAAAGTTCTGCAACCCCGGTCAGGTCTTGTCGGACAGCCGACGAAAATTCGCTTTCACGGCACGGCTTGCCGGCTTCAGCGCGGCGCTGATCGAGCGCTCCGCGGCGACACCGTTGAACAGCGACGGCGTGCGACCGGAAAAGACTTCCGGCCAGAACCGCGATGCCGACTGCAGGAAAGACATCTGCGCCGCAAACGCGCCTTCGGCCATAGCCGCGGTCTTCTCGTTCACCGCACGCGCGGTCTCCGTGCTCCATGGCTGGCTGCTCCCGCCATCCATGGCCATCAACGGCAGCCGCATCATCGCCACCAGCGGTGCCAGCATCAGGTCACCGCCAATGCTGGCCGCTTCTTGCGTCCGTCGGCTCTTGCCGGTCTTTCTCATGCAAACAAACCCCTTCTCGCAGCCGAATCAGCCGCTGCCCCACACACTACGCGCTGGGGATGGAATTCGTTCCCTCGTCGCTTCAGCATGTTCCCGAGGCCAGGCGTTCCCCTGCTGAGGAACGCCTGGTCCAGGGTCGAGCCCTACCGCTTGCGCAGGTCAACCTGCGCCAGATCCAGCGCCTTCGAGATGCGGTCGCAGGCCATGTCGATCGTATCACGGGTCCAGATCAGCGGCGGCGACAGGATCATCGTGTCGCCGGTGGCGCGCAGCATCATGCCGTTGGCGATCGCGTGGTCACGCACGGTCACCGCCGCGCTTCCAGCCGGCAGGAACCGCTCCTTGGTCGCCTTGTCCTTGACGATCTCGATCGCGCCCATCAGTCCGATCGAACGCACCTCGCCGACCAGATCATGCCCGGCAATGCGCTCCTGCAACGCCTTGGCGAAGTAAGGGCCGGTATCGTTCCGGACGCGATCGACCAGCCCTTCCCGCTCGATGATCTCGAGGTTCTTCAGCGCCACGGCGCAGGCCACCGGGTGCCCGGAATAGGTATAGCCGTGATTGAACTCGCCCCCCTTCTCGACCAGCGTCGAGGCGATGCGGTCGCCGACCAGCAATGCCGACAGCGGCTGGTAGCCCGACGTCAGCGCCTTGGCCGTGGTGATGGTGTCGGGCTCGATGCCGAGCGTCTGGGCGGCAAACCACTCGCCGGTGCGGCCATAGCCGGTGATGACCTCGTCCAGCATCAAGAGAACATCGTATTTACGGCAGATGCGCTGCACTTCCGGCCAGTAGCTGACCGGCGGTATCTTCACGCCGCCCGCTCCCATCACCGGCTCGCCGATGAAGGCGGCAACCTTGTCGGCGCCGGCTTCGAGGATGGCATCCTCAACGGCCTTGGCCGCGCGCAGGCCGAAATCATGATCGCTCTCGCCGGGCAGCGCCAGTTCATAGGCATAGGGCATCATGACATGGACGATGTTGGGTACCGCGCCGCCGAGCTGCTTGTGCATGCCATCCATGCCGCCGAGCGACGTGCCGGCAACGGTCGAGCCGTGATAGGCCATCTTGCGCGAGATGATGCGGTTCTTCTCCGGCTTGCCCTCCAGCGCCCAGTAGTGGCGCACGAGACGCAGCGCCGTGTCGTTGGCTTCCGAACCGGACGAGCCGTAGAACACCTGGTTGACGTGCTTCGGCGCGATCTCCGCCAGCTTCTTGGACAGCAGCACCGGCGTCGGCGTCGAGCATTTGAAGAAGGAGTTGTAGTAAGGGAGCTCCTTCATCTGGGCATAGGCAGCCTCGGCCAGCTCGTCACGGCCATAGCCGATGTTGACGCACCACAGCCCGGCCATGCCGTCGAGGATTTCAGCCCCTTCGGAATCGTAGATGAACGGCCCGTTGGCGTGAGTGATGATGCGCGAGCCGGCCTCGCGCAGTTCCTTGTGGTCGGTGAACGGGTGGAGATGATGCGCGGCGTCGATCTGCTGAAGCTGCTTCAGCGAATAATTCTGATAGGTCATGGATCTGATCTTTCCTCTGGATTCAATCCGGCTTCGCCGGGGCGAATGCGTCAGAGGCAGACAGGTGGCGAGTAACCGATGCGGGCGCACAGCCGCAAAAGCTCCGCGCGCAGGGTGCGCGGTGACGGAGTCACCGCGACCCGCAATGCGCGAGCCTCAAATGCGCCAACCAACATCCTGACGAGAACCATGGCCGGCACCTTAAGCAATTCCAGGAAAAGTGTGAAACGGTTTTCCCGGGAAAAGCGCGTAGCGCTTTCCCTCAGGGAATTGCGTCAAAACAAGAGAGCGAGCAAAGGGCGGTCGAGGTGAACCACCCTTTGCGTCGGCGACACTCGGCCTGCCGGTTATGCCACCCCGCCCAGCGCCCTTTGCAGGAACACATATTTCATCGCCGTCTGCGCCGCCTGCGGCCGGCGGTCGCCACGCCCGCCATGCCCGCCTTCTGTCTCCTCGAAGAACAGCGTCTTGGCATGGCCGGCTTCCTGCAAGCGGGCGGCCATCTTGCGCGCATGGCCGGGATGGACCCGGTCGTCCGCGGTCGAGGTCGTCAACAGCACCGGCGGATAGGCGGCACCGGCGTCGACATGCTGATAGGGCGAGTAGGCTGAAAGCCACTTCGCGTCTTCCAGTTTTGACGGATCGCCATATTCGGCCATCCACGAGGCGCCAGGCGGCAATTCGGTGTAGCGCAGCATGTCGAGCAGCGGCACTTCGATGATGACGGCGCCGAACAGCTCGGGATGCTGCGTTAGCGAGACACCGGTCAGCAGGCCGCCATTCGAACCACCCTGGATGCCGAGTGAGCTTGCTGTCGCGATGCCGCGTTTGACGACGTCCTGCGCAACCGCGGCGAAGTCGTCGAATCCGTTCTGGCGATTGCCCTTGAGCGCCGCTTGATGCCACGCCGGACCGAACTCGCCGCCACCGCGAATGCAGGCCTGCACATAGGCATTGCCCTTTTCCAGCCACAGCCTGCCGCGCACGCCGGCATAGCCCGGCAGCAGCGGCACTTCGAAGCCGCCATAGCCGTAGAGCAGCGTCGGCACCGGGCCCTTCTGGTCGCGCCGCCGGACGACGAAGTACGGGATCATCGTGCCGTCCTTCGAGCGCGCCTCGAACTGCTCCGAGATCAGCGGCGAGGCATCGAAACGCGCCGGCTGCGACTTCACGGTGGCGAGCGTCTCGCCATTGTCATCAGACCAGATGATCGAGCTCGGCGTCAGGAAATCGCTGAAGGAGAAGGAGACGGTCGAGCCGAAATGCTCGGCATGGCTGATACCGACATTGCCGTTCTCGGGCAGCGCGACTGGTTTCAGCGACCATCTGCCATCCCTTCGCTCGCACACGACGACCTTGCCGCGCACATTGTCCATCAGGTTGATGAATAGCCGGTCCTGCGTACGGGCAATGCCGGCGATGGAAACGCGATATGCCGGCTCGAACAAGGTTTCCACAGGTCCGAGCGCGCCGGTCTCGACCCAGTGCGCCAGATCCAGCGAATAGAGGCCGTCAGGCTTGCAAACCGTGCCATCGGGCGCCGTCCATGGACTGCGCACGCCGAAGACGAGCTGGTCCCTGAATATTGCCGTATCGGTCATGTCGTCCGGCAGCGGCAGCTGTTTGTTTTCACCGGAAGGCAGCCGCAGGAAGATGTGCGAAGCGAAGAAATTCAGCGTCCGGGCCAGGATCAGATAGCGTCTGTCGCCGTCGTACTCGACGGCGGCACCAACGGCGAGATCCTCTTTCTGCGCCTCGAAGATCGGTGTCGCGTTTTCAAGCTTTGTGCCGCGCTTCCAGAGCTTGATCACACGCGGATAACCGGAATCGGTCTTGTCGGACTCTTCGAACGCGGCGGAAACAATCACGGTGTCCTTGTCCAGCCAGCTGAAGCCCGACTTCGACGCCGGCGCGTGAAACCCATCTTCTACGAACGATTCAGTTTCGATGTCGAATTCGCGCATCTCGCTGGCGTCGCCGCCATCCGGCGACATCGAGACCAGGCAGCGGTTGAAGTCCGGATAGAGTCGGCTTGCGCCGCCAAAAACCCATTTGGTCCCCTCCTTCGCCGCAAGCTGGTCGAAGTCGATGATCGTTTCCCAGTCGGGCTTCTCGGTCTTGTAGGAAGCGACCGTCGTGCGGCGCCAGAGGCCGAGCACATTGGTCTTGTCCTGCCAGAAATTGTAGACATGGCCGGCAATGGCGGCGCCGACTGCGATGTTGTCCTCCGCCGTCATCAGGTCGAGCGCGGTCTGGAACGACGCCTGATAGGACGGATCGCCCTGCAGCTCGCCAACCGTGACCTCGTTCTGGCGATGCACCCAGTCGAGCGACTGCTTGGCTGTCCTGTCCTCCAGCCAGAGAAACGGATCGTCGGTCGAAGGAGCGGAATTGGGCGTCTTGGTGGCGGGCTTGGTCATGAGGTCTCCGATAAACGTGTCGCTTTTGGCACTGCCAACATCGATATGCCGTGTCCGGTATTCAATATGTTCAGCGCACGATTAAGGCTTTCCGCCGACCAACCAGGCTTGCGATGGCCAGCGCCAGGCACATCAGGCCAAGCGTGATCGGCAGACCTCTCGCACCCAAGATGTCCATGGCGGTGCCCGCCAGCGGCGGCACGGCGATGCCGCCGACGCCCCACATCAGCGAGAAGGCGGCATTGCCGGCGACCAGTGTCGAGCCGGTGAAGCGCTCGCCGAGCTCGATGATCGACATCGTGTAGATGCCGTAGGAAACCGCGCCCCAGACAAAGATCATCGGCCAGATCAGTGATGACTCGATGAGAAGCGGCAGGAGCAGGCAGCCGAGCACCGTGATCGCGACGCAGGCAAGCCGCACCAGGCGCGCAGAAAGCCTTTCGGCCAGCAGGCCGAGCGGCACCTGCATGGCGATGTTGCCGGCGATCATCACCGACAGCAGCGCCGACATGCGGGTCTCAGTGATGCCGTGATGAGTGCCATAGACCGGCAGCAAGGCCAGCGCGCCCTGCTCGAAGCCGGCGGCCACAACGACGGCAAACAACAGCAGCCAGGCCAGCGGCACGAAGCCCAGAACGGAAACCTGATGCCCGGCTTCGTCGACCTTCGGCAGCCGCGGCAGCACCGAGGCCAGGCAGATGCCGCACAGCACGAAGGCAAAAATGCCGACGAGGAAGGGCGGCCAGCCTTGCGTGCCGACGGCAAGCAAGCACAACGGCCCAGCCGCGAAACCGGCCGAGATGACCGTCGAATAGACACCCATGACGCGGCCGCGTCGCGCCGGCGGCGCCAGCGCGATCACCCAGATCTCGCTCAGCACATAGAGCGGATTGGTCACCACGCCGATCAGGAAGCGCAGCGGAAACCATAGGTAGACATTCTGCGTCCAGCCAATCAGCGCCAGCACGATTGCTGACAGAGCAGCACAAATGAGCGCGGTGCGCCCTGCCCCGAACCGGCGCGCCAGCGCCGGGATCAGCGGCGACGACAGGATGAAGCCGACCGGCGTCATCGCCGCCGACAGGCCAATCATCGCCGGAGAAACGCCCTGGCGCTGCAGGATGAAGCTCAATAGCGGATAGGACAGCCCCTGCGCGATGGCGAACACCGAGACGGTCGCGATCACCGGTAATCGCGGCCCATTGCATCGTCTCGTCGTCGTTCGATTCCGCCAGAGTCATTGTGCGCACCATTATCGGGCTGCAGGATTAGCGATTGAGTTGGATGGTGGTAAGCCCCCGGCGGCCGAAAACCGCTTGCTCCAGACGATGCTTGTCAGGAGGCTGGGCTTGTCAGGAGGTTGGGCCTGTCAGGAAGCTCGGCGCACCGATGAGCGATACAGCGCGAACAACACCAGCACCGCGTCGAGGCCGGCGATCACGACCGGCAGGCCGAGCGGGCCGATGCCTTGCATGAGCAGGCCGGCACCGGGTGGGCCGACGATGCCGCCGGCACCCCACATCAGCGCAAAGGCCGCGTTGCCGGCGACCAGCACCGAGCCCTTGAACCGGCTGCCGAGTTCGACCAGCGCCATGGTGTAGACGCCGTAGCCGACAGCGCCCATCACCAGCAGCACCACCCAGATCAGCGGCGTCATGATCAACAACGGCAGCAGGGCTGCGCAGGTGGCGGTCGCCAGAGCACAGACGATGATCATGGCGCGGCCGCCAAAACGCTCCGCCAGAAGGCCGAGCGGAATCTGCAGCAGGATGTTGCCCAGCGAAAGCGCCATCACCAGCGAGGCCAGCACGGCTTCCGCCAGACCGTAACTGGCGCCGAAGACCGGGACCAGCGCATAGGTGCTCTGCTGGACCGCCGCCGAAACCAGAACAGCAAGCAGCAGCGCGGGCGCCACCTTGGCGAAGCCGACAAGGCCGCTGGCAGGCTGACCGTCATCCTCGAAACCGGTGAGCTTTGACGAGACGGCGTGCAGGATCACCGCACAGAGCGTGAAGCCGGCGACACCGACCAGGAAGGGCGCCCAGCCCGACGTGCCTAGCAGGGTCAGCGCGAATGGCCCGGCCGCGTAACCGGCGCCCATCAGCGTGTTGAAGACACCCATCACCCTGCCGCGACGCGACGGCGGCGCCAGCGACAGCGCCCACACCTCGCCCAGGATGTAGAGCGGGTTGATGACCACGCCGATGATGAAGCGGATGACGAACCAGGCCACCCAGTCCTGCAGATAACCGATGCCCAGGAAGCAGAGCGCGCCGGTCAGCGAGCAGCCGACCGCCAGGTTGCGTGCGCCGACCAGCCGCACCGCCGCCGGCACGAAGGAAGCCGACAGGATCAGGCCGAGCGGCATCATCGCCGCCGACAGGCCGATTAGTGCCGGCGACATGCCTTGTTTCTGCATCAGCAGTGTGAACAGCGGCGAGCTCAGCCCTTGCGCCGCGCCGAACATGGCAAGTGCCGCTGTGACGCCGGCAAGCGCTGCCCACTGCGTTCCCGCTTCGCCTTCGCTCGAGCCGGTCGCGACCATGCTGATGCTGTCATCCATATGAAATGCTGGCCATCCGGCCTGCAAGCCCGACTAGCTACGGGTTCGACTTGGGGAAAGGAAGGGCCGGCCACCGAAATCCGCTTGCGCCAACGAGCCCGTCCGGTTGGCCGAAGCCGAATGGTTCCTGATTGAACGGCGGCAAGTGCCCGGCTCGGCCGACGCTACGGAAAATACCGGGCGATAGCGCCCTTCTTGCCGTCGGCGTAAGGCTTCAACCACTTGTCATCGGTGGCGATCCCGTCATCGTCGGAAGGTCCCTTGCCGATCGTCCGGCGCCAGGCGCGGAACTTGTAGTGATCGAACACGTCGAGCATGTGCACCGCGTAGGCGGCGGCGAAGGTCTTGTCGCCCTCGACGATCACCAGGTTCTCGTCATTTTCGTAGGACGCCTTATAGCCAAGGTTATGGCTGCCGGTGATGACGGTGGCGTTGTCTTCCATCGGATCGATGATGACGATCTTGTCGTGCACGATCGCATGGCCGACGGTCAGCACCTCCGCCTGGAAATCGCGGGCGATCGTCGCGCCGGTCAGGTTTGCCGCCCGCACGATCGAGACGTTCGGCGCCTCCCAGACTTTCTCCGGAAAAACGAATGGCGACTTGCCGTCCTTGTTCGACTTGTGGGTGACCGGATCCTTGGTCGGCGCGACATAGTTGGGCATGGCGGTCTCGTCGCTGATCGCGCCCTGCACGATCAGCTTCGGATCGGCCATCGCTGCCGCCACCGCCTGGTCGACGATCGAGTTGTCGCCCAGCAATGAAGGATTGAACACCAGGAACAGCACCGCGCGCTTCGCCGCCTTGATGCGGGCAAAGACGTCCTCGAGGTCGACCGGCCGCACCGAGATGTCCTTCTTGTTGCGGTCGGGGTCGTTGGGTGAAAACCATACCGTCATGCCGTCCAGCGCCGCCGTGGCGCCGTTCAGCGAATTTGGCCTGTGGTTTTCCCGGCGGAAGGGCACGCCTTGCGTCTGCGCGACATGACCGGCGGCGCTTTCCGAGGCCGGCGGCGGGAACACATCGGCCTTCATGCGCTGCCAATAGGCGTCGAAGATCTCGGCCATATCAGGGTCGTCGCGGATGAAGGCGTTGTTGGACTGTCCGCAGATGCCTGTCGACGTCCAGTTGGTGCTGCCGGTCATCACCGCTTGCGGCTTGCCCTGGGGATCGCGGTAGACGGCAAACTTGTTGTGGCCGATGTGGTTGTTGTTGAACAGGCGGTCCGTCACCACGACGCCCGCGTCGTGCAAGCGCTTCCTGTATGGCGCGTTACCGGCGTCCCAGGCCTTGGTCTGGTCGTCCCTGCCAGAATTGGAAAGGATAACCTCGACGATATCCTTCGCGGCGATGATAGCATCGCACAATTCGTCATCGCCAAGTTCATAGAGCGCAAGCCTGACGGTGCCACCCTCGGTCTTGGCCCGTTTCATGAGACTGGTCAGCACATCTGGCACATCGCCGTGCAGATAGGCGCGTATCTTGCTGGTCGGATCCTGCAGGATCGCAGCGATCTTCTCGCGCTGCCCGACCTTGATGCCGGCCTCCTGCAACGCGTGCGACATCCATTGCGTCGACAGCACGCCATTGGTGAAGGCGACACGCGCCTTGCCGAACATCTGTCCGAGGAAGATTGGCGGACTGACCGCGCCGTGGCCGAGATAGCCCAGCGGCCGTGCCGGCCCGGTATAGGCGGGTTTGCCATCGACGACCTGATCGGGCCGCACCGGTACGGGATCGAGGCCAGGCTTCATGTCGCCCACCGAACGCACCCGGTAGGCTATCATCTCGCCGTCTGGCCTGACGTCGATGCTGTCGCGGCGCCGCCGCACGGTCAGATCGCGCCAGAATGTCTTCTGCACCGGCCAGACGCCGGTGTCCTGGGGAATCCATCTCGGATTGCGCTGTCCCTTGAAAGGCACCCAGGAGGCCAGGCAGCGTTCTACCCCGGTGTCGGGATAGATGCGCACGATCTCGAAGCCAAGGCAGCCCGGGATCATCCCGTCTATATCCCAGGAAAGGAACGCGACCTCGTTGTTCGTCGCGGCGCGCACTTTGACGACGTCAGGCATGACTGTCCCTCCAAAGACGTTAGGCTCGCAAGTATATCAGAAGTAAAAGACGGAAGTGTAACGCACTCCACATAAGCGCATTCAGCCGACGGCTGCTCTCGGGTACTTCCGGGCGCATCGGCACGGCAGGGCGATGCCGTGGTCGCGCAGCTACCGTCCCGGCATGTCGCTTCCCTCGCCCTAGTGGTCGCCGCCTCCGCAATGGCTGGCCAGCCGCCGGTCCATTATGCCGCCCGCTATCGCATCGCACGAGGACCATCATGACCGCCGCCCTACAACCCTTGGAACCGGCACTGGCCACCGACCGCGCCCGTCGCGGCGGCCGCGCCGGAAAGCGCGCCGGCGGCTCGGCCGCGTTCGAGCAGCCGGCTTTTCGCCAGCTGAAGAACCCGCTGACCCCAACCAGGCTGGTTTCGGACGACGAGCTGGAATCGATCCATCTCGCTTCCTTGCGCGTGCTGCGGGAAATCGGCGTCGACGTGCTGCATGACGAAGCCCGGAGCATCATGAAGGCGCATGGCGCCGATGTGCGCGAGGGCAGCGAGCGGGTGCGCTTCGACAGCGACATGATCCTCGAACTGGTGTCGCACTGCCCGTCGGAATTCACCATCCATGCCCGCAACCCGGCACACAATGTGCGCTTCGGCGGCAACAATGTGATCATCTCGATGATGGCGTCGGCGCCCAATTGCTCCGACATCGATCGCGGCCGGCGGCCCGGCAACCAGCAGGACTACCGCAACTTCCTCAAGCTCGCGCAGATGCACAACATCCTGAACTGCACGGGCGGCTACCCGGTCGAGCCGACCGATATCCATCCGTCCGTCCGGCACCTCGAATGCATCCGCGATCTCAGCGTGCTTACCGACAAGGTGTTCCATATCTATTCGCTCGGCAAGGAGCGCAATGTCGACGGCATCGAGATCGCCAGGATCGCGCGCGGCATCAGCCACGAACAGATGCTCGAAGAACCGTCCGTCTTCACCATCATCAACACCAACTCGCCGCTCAAGCTCGATGTGCCGATGATGGAAGGCATCATCCAGATGTCGAGCAAGGGCCAGGTCGTCGTCGTGACGCCGTTTACTCTGTCGGGTGCCATGGCGCCGGTCACCATTGCCGGCGCGCTGGTGCAGCAGAACGCCGAGGCACTGTCCGGCATCGCCTTCGCCCAGATGGTGCGCAAGGGGGCGCCCGTCGGCTATGGCGGCTTCACGTCCAATGTCGACATGAAGTCCGGTTCACCGGCTTTCGGCACACCGGAATACATGAAGGCGCAGCTCGTCGGCGGCCAGCTTGCCCGCCGCTACAACATCCCCTACCGCACCTCCAACACCTGCGCCGCCAACACGGTCGACGCGCAGGCGGCCTACGAAAGCGTGTTCTCGCTGTGGGGCGCCATCCAGGGCGGCGGCAATCTGATGATGCACGCCGCCGGCTGGCTCGAAGGCGGCCTGCGCTGCTCCTACGAAAAGACCATTCTGGACATCGACCTGCTGCAGATGGTGGCCGAATTCCTGACCCCGCTCGACCTGTCCGACGAGGCGCTCGGCTTCGACGCCATCCAGTCGGTCGGACCGGGCGGCCATTTCTTCGGCACCCAGCACACGCAGGACCGCTACAAGACCGCCTTCTACTCGCCGATCCTCTCCGACTGGCGCAATTACGAGACCTGGGCGGAAGCTGGCTCGCCGACGGCGCTCGAAAAGGCCAACAAAGTCTGGAAGGAACGGCTTGCGTCCTACGAAGAGCCCCATATGGACCCGGCCATCCGCGAGGAACTCAACGCCTTCGTCGACAAGCGCCGGTCCGAGGGCGGCGCGCCGACCGATTTTTGATCGTCTGTGTTGTTGATGAACAGTCGACCCCCACTCCGTCGAGCTGCGCTCGACACCTCTCCCCCGATCGACGGGGGGAGAGGAAAGGTGCGAGCTTATGCAGGCTGGCGCCCTTCCTTTCCCTCCAGAGGGGCCACCCGATTCAATCTCTTCAAAAACGGACCTATCTAAATGAAATCTCACGTAAAAGCGGTTGTCATCGGCGGCGGCGTCGTCGGCTGCTCGGTTCTCTATCACCTGGCCAAGGCCGGCTGGACCGACATCATGCTGATCGAGCGCTCGGAACTCACCTCCGGCTCGTCCTGGCATGCGGCGGGCGGCTTCCACACGCTGAACGGCGATCCCAACGTCGCCAAGCTGCAGGCCTATACGGTGCAGCTCTACAAGGAGATCGAGGAAATATCAGGCCAGTCCTGCTCGCTGCATTTGACCGGCGGCGTGATGATGGCCGACACGCCCGAGCGCATGGACTTCCTGCGCCTTGCCCACGCCAAGGGCCGCTATCTCGGCATGGACACCGAGCTGATCACCCCGTCCGAAGCCAAGGCGATGTTCCCGCTGATGGACGAGACCAATTTCGTCGGCGCCATGTGGGATCCGGTCGAAGGCCATCTCGATCCGTCCGGCACCACCATCGCCTACTCCAAGGCGGCCAAGAAACTCGGCGCCGAGATCGTGCTGCGCAACCGCGTCGTTGAACTGACGCAAGAGGTCGACGGCACCTGGAACGTCGTCACCGAACAAGGCACGGTGAAGGCCGAGCATGTCGTCAATTGCGGCGGCCTGTGGGCGCGCGAGATCGGCCGCATGGTCGGCGTCGAATTGCCGGTGCTGGCCATGGAGCATATGTATCTCTTGACCGAGCCGATGCCCGAGGTCGAGGAGTTCAACAAGTCGACCGGGCGCGAAATGATCGGCGTACTCGACTTCAAGGGCGAGATCTACACCCGCCAGGAGCGCAACGGCATCCTGCTCGGCACCTATGAGAAGGCCTGCAAGCCGTGGTCGCCGGTCAACACGCCGTGGGATTTCGGCCATGAATTGCTCCCGCCCGACCTCGACCGCATCGCGCCGTCACTGGAAATCGGCTTCAAGCATTTCCCCGGCATCGAGAAGGCCGGCATCAAGCAGATCATCAACGGCCCCTTCACCTTCGCGCTCGACGGCAACCCGCTGGTCGGCCCGGTGCAGGGCCTGACCAATTTCTGGTGCGCCTGCGCCGTCATGGCCGGCTTCAGCCAGGGCGGCGGCGTTGGCCTCGCTTTGTCGAACTGGATGGTGCATGGCGACCCCGGCTTCGACGTCTGGGGCATGGATGTCACCCGCTTCGGCGAATGGGCAGGCCTGCGCTACACAAACGCCAAGGTGCGCGAAAACTATTCGCGCCGGTTCTCCATCCGCTTCCCCAATGAGGAACTGCCGGCCGCACGCCCGGCGCAGACGACGCCGCTCTACGACACGATGCTGGCCAACAATGCGGTCATGGGCGACAGCTGGGGACTTGAGACGCCGCTCTGGTTCGCGCCGAAGGGCAAGGAACCCAGGGATATCGTCTCCTTCCACCGCTCCAACGACTTCGGGCCGATCGGCGAGGAAGTGCGCGCCACGCGTGAGCGTGTCGGCGTCACCGAGATCGCCAACTTCGCCAAATACGAAGTGTCGGGACCTGCGGCCGAGGATTTCCTCAACCGGCTGATGACCAACCGCATGCCGAAGACCGGCCGCATCGTGCTGACGCCGATGCTCAACGAATTCGGCAAGCTGATCGGCGATTTCACCATCGCCAAGGCGGCCGAAGACCGCTTCATGATCTGGGGTTCGTCGGCGGCGCAGAAATACCACATGCGCTGGTTCGAAAAGCACCTGCCGAAGGACGGGTCGGTCCGCATCCACCGCTTTGACCAGACGCTGGTCGGCCTGTCGATCGCCGGGCCGAAGTCGCGCGACTTGCTTCAGAAGCTGGTCGATGTCGACATCTCGACCAAAGCCTTCCGCTTCATGGATTTCCGCGAGATGGCTGTCGGCGGCGCGCCATGCCTGGTCAACCGCATCACCTACACCGGCGACCTGGGCTACGAAATCTGGATGGCGCCAGCCTACCAGCGCCTCGTCTATCAGGCGATCAAGGACGCTGGCGAGGAGTTCGGTCTCGTCGATTTCGGCATGCGCGCTCTGCTCTCCATGCGTCTCGAAAAGAACTTTCCGACCTGGTTCCGCGAGCTGCGGCCGATCTACGGACCGTTCGAAGGCGCGATGGATCGCTTCATCAAGCTGGAGAAAAACGACTTCATCGGCCGCGAGGCTGCCGCCAAGGAACAGGCCGAAGGACCAAAACTGCGCCGCGTTTCCTTCATCGTCGATGCCGCCGATGCCGATGTCATGGGCGACGAGCCGATCTGGGCCAAGGTCAGCAAGGACTACGGCACGGTTGAAAAGCCGCACGGCTATGGCGCGCCGCGCTTCGACAAGAGCGGCAAGGAAATACGTGGCTCCAAGGCTGCCGAAGGCGCGTCCGCCGTGCGCGGCATCGTCGACGGCGACTGGCGCGTGGTTGGCTGGGTCACGTCGGGCGGCTATGCCCACTATGTGCAGAAGTCGATGGCGCAAGGCTATGTGCCGGCGGCTCTTGCCGAGGACGAAAGTGCCGGACTGTTCGAGATCGAGATCCTCGGACACCGCCGACCGGCCCGCATCAACGTCGAAGCGCCCTTCGACCCTAGCGGCGAGAAGATGCGGACCTGATCATGGACAGCGCGGGGCCAAAGGGCAGCTTTGGCCGGCATCGCAAGATCATGCCGTTCGAGCCGGACTCTATCGAAGCGCTGCGCGACGCCTCCCGCCAGAAGGCGGCTTCGCTCAACCAGCATGTGCTGGGCTACGGCGCGCAGGCTGAGGCTGAATGGGCAGCGGCAGGCATTGCCGCTCCCGATCTGCCTGCGATGCGCCAGTACCGGCTGGAACGCATCCGCGCTGAGCTGAAGCGCCGCGGATACGCCGGCGCTCTGCTCTACGACCCCGTCAACATCCGCTACGCCACCGACAGCACCAACATGCAGCTCTGGGTGGCGCACAACCCGACGCGGCATTGTTTTGTTGCCACCGACGGGCCGGTGGTGCTGTTCGACTATTTTTCCTGCGAGCACCTGTCCGACCATTCCGGCGTCGTCGACGAAGTGCGGCCGGCGGTATCGTGGATGTATCTCTATGGCGGCGAACTGACCGAGCAGAAAGTCCGCCGCTGGGCCGCCGGAATCGTCGATCTGGTGAAAGAGCATGGTGGCGGCAACAGCCGGATCGCCATCGACCACATCAATCCGGAAGGCGTCGAGGAACTGGCTCGCCTCGGCATTTCCATCGGCAATGGCGAAGCGGTGATGGAGAACGCGCGGCTGATCAAGTCTCCGGACGAAATCCTGGCCATGCGCCGCGCCATCGTCGCTTGCGAAGCGGCGATGGGCGAGATGGAACAGGCGCTGAAGCCGGGCATTTCCGAGAACGAATTGTGGGCGGAACTTCATCGCGGGAACATCGCGCGCGGCGGCGAATGGATCGAGACGCGATTGCTCACGTCGGGGCCGCGCACCAATCCGTGGTTCCAGGAATGCTCGTCACGCAAGATCGAGGCTGGCGATCTTGTAGCCTTCGACACCGACCTGATCGGTCCCTACGGCTTCTGCGCCGACCTGTCGCGCACATGGCTGTGCGGCGATACAACGCCGACCAACGAACAGCGCGACCTGTTTCGCATCGCCGCCGATCAGATCGAACACAACACGGCTCTGATGCAGCCGGGCATCAGGTTTCGCGACCTTGTCGAACGCTCGGCGGTACCGCCCGGCGATTGCTTCCCGACCCGTTACGGCGTGCTTTATCACGGCGTTGGGCTGGCCGATGAATATCCGACGCTGCCGCATGCCAGCGACTGGACATCAGACACGCCGGACGGCGTGCTGGAACCAGGCATGGTGCTGTGCGTGGAAAGCTATATCGGCCGGCTTGGCGGGCGCGAGGGCGTCAAGATCGAGGAGCAGATCCTGATCACCGCGGCCGGCAACGAGCAGCTCTCAACCTACCCGCTTGACGAGCGGCTGCTCGGCTAGTCCGGCAATGGCCTCACGCAGCGCCTTGACCGTCTTTTCCGGCGTCGTTGCGGCGGTGATGTAAGGCAGGCCTTTGCGCCGTCCCGTCCAGCCGACGACCGCCACCTTTTTCGCCGCCGGCTCGAAGCGTTGCGCCAGTATCCAGCTCTCGCAGTCGATCGCCGCAACATCGGCCCTGCCTTCGGCAATGGCGACGATCGAAGCGCGATGGCCGCCGCTTTCGCTCCGCGAGGCAAAGATGTCCAGACTTTCGCCCATCACATCCAGGTCGCGTGTCAGTCCGAGAAACCCCGACATCGAATCGAGGCTGTTGAAGGTGAAGCGCTTGCCACGCATCAGATCGAGCGGGAGCAAGGGGCTGCCGTTCGCCGGCGATAGAACTTCCGGCCCCTCGCCTGTCCGCATCACCAGCGCGCTGGAATAGAGTTCGCCTTGCCCGCCTTCGTAGGCGTCGTAGCTGGGCTGGCCGATCACCTGCACATGCCTGGACAGGCCAAGCTCCATCGGCCCCCAGCAGGTCTGCGCGAACAACAGCGCCGGGTGCAGCCAAAGCTTGTGATAGTCGAGTTCATCCGGCGGCAGGGTCGCCGGATCGGGCGCGATCAATGTACCGGCAGCATCGCGAATACCGCCCGGCACCGACGGCAGGTCACCATTGCTGCGCACCAGGGTTTGCGGCGCGTCGATACCTTTTTGCCGGAAGGCATCGCGCAATCGTGCCCATTGCGCGTCGACCTCGCCGCGCACTTCGGGCCAGTCATACATCGGCAACGCCGCAACCAATTCACTCATGCCGACACTCAATCATCATGTCTGGAAAAAGGATCGCAGAAACGCGGCGTCCAATCAGAATTGGCCGACACGGATCCCCGGATAGGCCGGAATTATTCCTTTGGCGGCTCGGCGGGAACCGGCGCACTGCCCAGCCCGCTGATGCTGCGCGCCCTGATGCGCGGCTTGAAGGCCCTGCCCGGCTCAGGCGCACGTCGCAGCACCGGGTGCACGATCGGCTCTTTCGCCTTGAAGGCATAGGCTTTTATCAGCGCGAAATAGTTCGGATAGGCATAGCCATTGTTCATCCGCAGCCATTCCTCACGGCGGTCACGAAACAGCTTGGGCAGCTTGTACCAGGCCACGGTCGGGGTCTTGTGGTGGACGAAGTGCAGATTGTTGTTGAGGAACAGGAACGACAGCGGCGAGCGCTCGACGATCACCGTGCGGCCTTCCGGATGTTCCGACCATTGATGCTCGGCGAACGTACGGATCGAGATCAGCGACTGGCCGAGCCAGACCGGGACCAGAATGTAAAGCCACAGCGGGATGCCGAAGCCGAACTGGACGATCGGCAGCACGACAGCCAGGCCGATCGCATGCAGCAGCCAGGCCTTGCGGATCGCCTTGTCGCCCGCAATCATCTGCTTGGCGTCGTCGATGAAGAAGCCGACGCAGGACAGCCAGGGGCCGAGCACGAAACGGCCGGCCATGGTGTTGTTGATCTTGAGCAGGAATTTCATCGTCGGCGGCAGCTCGTCATGCTGCCAGAGTGCTTGATAATAGCTCTCGGGATCGTCCAGTGGATCGGTCAGCCGCTCGTCGGCGTGATGGCGCAGATGAATGGTCTTGAAGCGGCGGAATGGCCAGACCAGACCGATCGGCAGAAACACAAAGGCTTCGTTGACCCGCGCGTTGCGCGTCGGATGACCGTGCAGCACTTCGTGCATGATCGAAGATTGCAGTGCGGCGGTGAAAGCCAGGACGGCGAGCGCCAGGACGGGGTAGGATGGCCAGAGCAGGAAACCGGTGGCGAGCCATGTTGCGTAACAGAAGAAGGCGAGTACCACGGTCGGCCACTCGATGGCCGGTACGCTGTGTCGCCTGATGCTCTTGCTCGTCATGCTATCGACCACTGTCCCTCAGTCGCCGGAACCCCAATTGGTTCCTGACAGCATTGTGTCAGGAGAAATGATTCCACTCAACGAGACAAAGTGCACAAACTGTTGCGATTGCGCATTTTTAACCGCACATGTTATACATTGTAAACAGACTTAGGGATTCATTTACGCCTGAGATGCGCTTGGAAGCGGTTCGGCGCAAATTTTTCCTCAATCGGCTTGGAGCACGGACATGGACAAGCGCGACCTGTCGACGATCTTCCGCGAACGCCTGAAAATGCTCTTGACACGCTCCGACCTCAACCAGTCGGCCTTCGCGACCGCGGTTGGCATCGACCGCTCGGCGCTGTCGCAGCTGCTGTCGGGCGCCTCGACCCGCCTGCCCCGCGCCGAAACGCTGCTCAACATCGCCGCCGAGTTCAAGGTGTCACTGGACTGGCTTCTCGGCCTCAGCCAGGACGAGGGCCTCACGGGCGAAATCCGCGAGAGCCTGGAGATCGAGGAAGCGCCCGACGGTTTCGACCGCACGCTGCTGGCCAAATGGCATGCCGAGGCGGCCGGCACCAAGATCCGCTACGTTCCAGCCGGCATTCCCGATCTTCTGCGCACCGAAGCGCTGGTCGACTACGAGGCGGGCATCGCCAACAAGAGCCGCCTCGCCCAGGCCGGAGAAACCCAATACCGCATCGACTATAACAGGCGGCCGGAAACCGACATGGAAGTCTGCATGCCGCGCCACACGCTGGAGATCTTTGCCCGCGGCCTGGGTGTCTGGGATCGTTTCCCGGAAGCCGACCGGCGCGCCCAGTTGCTGCATATGGCGACGCTGCTCGACGACCTCTACCCGACCTTCCGGCTATTTCTCTATGATGGGCGGATGCGCTATTCGATCCCCTACACCATCTTCGGCCCCTATCGTGCCGCCATCTATGTCGGCGACATGTATCTGGTGCTCAACGCCACCCAGCCGATCCAGACACTGATCCAGCACTTCGACAATCTGATCCGCGCCGCCGACATCAATGCGCACGAGGCGTCCGGCTTCGCGCACAGACTGGCCGGCATGTCGTTCCCAACAGGGACTGTCTGAGCTTCCAATCATGGTCCTCTGGCAAAGCCTAAGATTTAGGCAGGACCCGATAAAAAACGACGGCGACCGCTCCGAAGGGCGGCCGCTATTTTTGTTCGTCATTGTTCCGGAGAGGATACCAAGGGTCGCAGCTCAGCGCCGGCTGAGCAGCAGGCTGGCAACAAGCCCGAGCACCACAAGGCCGACCGCGGCGGCCGCCGCCGGATGGTCGCGGGCCGACTTCTCGATCACCCTGCCCTGTTTGCGGATTGCCGGCATGGCATCGCGCAGACGCCCGGCAAGATCGGAATAGGTGTCGAGCGCGGCATCGCGACCGTCCTCGTAATAGGCGCCGCCGCGCCTCGCCACAGCCCTCCTCAAGCTGGCCAATTCCTTGGTGAGAGCCGCGACCTGCTTGTCGAGGTCGATGTCCGAGAGGGTCGAAAATGATGCCATGATGTGTTTCCTTCACTTGCAGAAGGAAACGAAACGCCTCACCGGAAGACGGGTTCCGGTTTTCGAGATATCGATGTCGCTTCGGGCTGCTCTATCTCTTTGTTTTCACGCAATTCCCAAGGGAAAGCGCCATGCGCTTTTCCGGGAAAACCGTGTCACACTTTTCCTGGAATTGCTTTAGCGCACCTGGTCAAGCAGGCGCTTGCATTCCAGGAGGTCGAACAGCGCCTCCTGTAGCAAGGCCCGATTGTCGCGCGAGAGCTTCGACGCGTCCGGCTGCACCGGACCGTCCTCGTCGCTCTTGCCCAGGCCGAAAAAGCGGCGGCTGGGCTTGACCCGCGGCTGGCCAACCAGTTCGTCATCCATGCCGCGCGGCTGGGCTGCAGGCGTCAGCGGCACCTGATCGGCCTGCCTGCGCTGCGAGATCGCCTCGACGGCGGCCATGTCACCATTGCCGATGGCGACCAGGAAATGATTGCCATTCTCGCGCAACAGTTTCTGCACGCCCTTGATGGTGTAGCCCTGGTCGTAGAGCATGTGGCGAATGCCCTTGATCAGTTCGACATCCTGCGGCCGGTAGTAACGACGACCGCCGCCGCGCTTCATCGGCTTGATCTGGTTGAAACGCGTTTCCCAGAAGCGCAGCACATGCTGCGGCAGATCGAGATCTTCGGCGACCTCGCTGATGGTACGAAAGGCGTCGGGGCTCTTGTCCATGGGCGAATCCTCACGCTGGACGACGATCCGGCTTACCCTGCCGAATCGGGTCTTATTTCAGCGGTTTATGAAGCAATATTCAAGCCCGGCGTCATGGCGGCGGCGGTTTTCAACCGCGCAGTGGGCTACTTGCCGCTTTTGACCTTGCCGCTTTGGTGGGAGCGCAGGATACGGCTCTTCAGCACGTTCGACGACTTGAAGGTCATCACCCGGCGCGGCAGGATCGGCACTTCTTCGCCGGTCTTGGGATTGCGGCCGATGCGCTCGTTCTTGGAGCGGACGTGGAATGTAGCGAAGGACGACAGCTTCACTGTCTCGCCGCGGACGATCGCTTCGCAGATTTCGTCCAGCACCGCTTCGACGAGTTCGGCCGATTCAGTGCGCGACAAGCCGACCTTCCGGTAAACTGCCTCGGCAAGGTCGGCGCGCGTAAGTGTCTTTCCCCCCATGCGACCGTCCCATCAGCTCAAAACATAAAATTCGGCACAACAACGGCAGAGCCTAAGTAATTGATCCGGCAAGGTCAAGGACCGAAACCGGACCGTTCGGCACTTACCAGCGAACCAGAACAGCGCCCCAGGTGAAGCCGCCACCCATCGCTTCCAGGAGGACGAGATCGCCCTTCTTGATGCGGCCGTCGGCGACGGCCACCGAAAGCGCCAACGGCACGGAAGCTGCCGAGGTGTTACCGTGCAAATCGACCGTAACCACCACCTTTTGCTCGGCTATCCCGAGCTTCTTGGCGGAAGCGTCAATAATTCGTTTATTGGCCTGGTGCGGTACGAACCAGTCGAGATCGCCGGCTGATATACCGGCCTGCGAGAACGTCGCCTCGATGACGTCGGTGATCATGCCGACCGCATGCTTGAAGACTTCGCGGCCCTCCATCCGGAGGTGGCCGACCGTGCCCGTGGTCGACGGCCCGCCGTCGACAAAAAGCTTGTCCTTGTGGGTTCCGTCGGAGCGCAGGCTGGCCGCCAGGACGCCATGGTCGGCGATCGTGCCCGCGCCATCGCCCGCTTCCAGGATCAAGGCACCGGCACCGTCGCCGAACAGCACGCAGGTCGAGCGGTCGCTCCAGTCGAGAATGCGCGAGAATGTTTCCGAGCCGATCACCAGGACGCGCTTGGCCTGGCCGCCACGGATGTAGAGATCGGCGGTGGCTACCGCATAGACGAAGCCGGAGCAGACCGCCTGCATGTCGAAGGCAAAGCCGTGATGCATGCCAAGCCGGTTCTGTATCTCGACAGCGGTGGCCGGAAATGTGTTGTTGGGCGTCGAGGTCGCCAGCACGATCAGATCGATGTCGGCGGGCGTAAGACCCGCATTGGCAAGTGCGGCACGCGCCGCCGCTTCTCCCAGCGAAGCCGTCGTCTCGTCATCACCTGCGATATGGCGCTGGCGAATACCGGTGCGCTGGGCGATCCACTCGTCGGAGGTTTCGACCATGCCTTCGAAATCGGCATTCTTCATGATTCGGCGGGGCAGCGCGGCGCCCGTGCCGCGCACGACTGATCTGATCAAAGTTCTTTCCTATTCCTTTGCGTCGGTAACGACGTCGGATTTCCTAGATGTCAGGGCATGCGGGTTGCGCGCATGGAACAGGTCCAGGTCGGCCTCGATGCGGTCGAGCAGATTGTTGCGTACCATGTCATAGCCAAGCTCGATCGCTGCGGCGAAACCGTCCGAATCTGCACCACCATGGCTCTTTACCACGATGCCGTTCAGCCCCAGGAAGACGCCGCCATTGGAGCGGCCGGGGTCCAGCTTCTCGCGCAAGCGATCAAAGGCGCCCTTGGCAAAGAGATAGCCGATCCTGGCCATCAACGTCCGGCTCATTGCCGCGCGCAGATAGCCGCTGACCTGCCTTACCGTACCTTCGGCCGTCTTCAGCGCGATGTTGCCGGCAAATCCTTCGGTGACAACCACATCGACCGCACCCTTGCCGATGTCGTCGCCCTCGACAAAACCATGATAGTTCATCGAGGCCATATTGGCTTCGCGCAGCATGCGCCCGGCCTCCTTGACCTCTTCCTGGCCCTTGATCTCCTCAACCCCGACATTGAGCAGACCGACGCTGGGCCGGGCAATGCCGAAGACCGAGCGCGCCATGCCGGTGCCGAGAATGGCAAAGTCGATCAGCTGGTGCGCATCGGCGCCGATGGTGGCGCCGACGTCCAGCACCACGCTTTCGCCGCGCAATGTCGGCCAAAGTGCTGCGATCGCCGGGCGTTCGATGGTGGCCATGGTGCGCAGGCAGAATTTCGACATCGCCATCAGCGCGCCGGTGTTGCCGGCCGAGATGCAGGCGTCCGCCGTGCCGGCCTTGACCGCTTCGACGGCCTTCCACATCGACGACTTCCAGCGGCCGTGGCGCAGCGCCTGGCTCGGCTTGTCGTCCATCCTGACCGCTATTTCGCAATGGAAGAATTCGCTGACCTCGGCGAGCTTGGGAAACTTGGCGAGTTCCGGGCGCACGACCTCCTCACGCCCGTAGATGACGAAGCGGATGTCGGGACGGCGGGTCGCGACCGTCATGAGCGCCGGAATAACCACGGCTGGTCCGTGATCGCCGCCCATGGCATCGATGGAAATCCTGATCACGCGGTATTTATCTCACGGTTAGGCGGCAGATCGCTTTAGCGCTCGCGAAGGTTCGGCGAAAATAACGGTTTTGGGCTGCTGCACAACCGACTTTTCCGTCGCGGGCGAGGTTTTCAGGATTTTCCCAGCAAGGATCGCAGTTTTTGCTGAAATTCATTCTCCGCCGGTTCGGTCTCGCTGCCGGCATTCAGCGACGCGCCCTGCTTGCGCGGATAAGGGTCGATGGCCAGTCCGAAGTACTGTTCGGCAAGTGCCCCGACATCGATCGTGTCCCCGGAAAATGTTTCGGGACTGTCAGGGCCTTCCGCGTCGAGCAGGATCTCGCCGCCGCCGTCGAAACCCTGCCGTCCAAGCTTGGAGTCTTCAGGTAGCAACAGAGCTTCGACCGGTTCGTCGATATGCGCTTCGACAGGCTCGAGCGTGACGATGCAAGCCTGGGTGATGTCGGCTTCGATGCGACCGCTGATCTTCACGCCATTGCGCTTCCATGACGCCACCAGAAGCTCTGCGCGATAGGATTCGACCGAAATCAGCCCATGCTCCTCGGCCAGCGCTGCACGCTGTGCGGAATCGGCCTCGATAACCACCGGCAGACCTTTCTGCGGCAGGCGCGTGACGTTAGCGCGGAAGGATACCGGGCTTTGCGGGTCAATGTGCTTCATTGTTCACCTCCCTTGGCGACGGAAAGGCCAGCGTGCCGGAGACAATCGATTCGGGTGTCTGCGCGGCCAGCTGGTTGCAGGCGTCGGTGACATAGTCGGCCAGCAGCGATGCTTCCGGCCAGGCGCCGGCGTCGGGCCGGACATTGCGGGCAAGGGCTGCGGTGAGCCCGTCACGGTCGTTTCTTTCCAGGGCATCGTCATAGGCGGCGGTTCGGCCATAAAACATCTTTGCCAGCTTTTTCATGCGTTTGGGCACGCCAACGTCGCCAATGCCCAACTCCCGCAGTGAATGATCGACGTCGAGGAAGAACTCGTCGATCAGCACCTGAGCGACCTCTTGCGCCACGCTGCTCTCACCGCGCAACCGATGCTGGAACAGGAACATGTGCAACGATAGCATCTCGAAACGGCCGAGCGGCGTGTCTGGCACATTCCAGTGGGAATAAAACACGGTCTGCCGCGCCGCCGCCACGATTTGTGCGTAAAGCGCCTCGGTGATAGCGCGGTTGGCGTGGCGTTCGCGGCCAAAAAAGCGCTGGAACATTGGGGATGGTCTCCTGGGGACCGTTTGTTGAAGTGGCCTTGTTGCATCGGCAAGCAAGCTGGTTTACCGGTTTCGCGGCCCAGCGCAAGTTGCGGCCAGCTAATGGAGTTGTTGTTGCGCGCGCTGAATTTCAAGTCGACCTTCTCGTCCAGGCCCGCTGGCGCAATCTCGCTGCTGGTGATTGTTTCGGCGCTGTCCGCCTGCCACACCAACAAGATGATCGGTGACCTCAGCCCCAGCGAGACGCTGACGCAGGGTTACGTCATCGACCAGCAGGCAATCGATTCGGTACCAGTCGGTTCCAGCCGCGAGCAGGTGTTGCTGGCGCTCGGCACGCCGTCGACGACGGCGACCTTCGACAACGAGGCCTTCTATTACATTTCGCAGACGCGCAAGCGCTACGTCGCCTTCGACAAGCCCAGGCTCATCGATCAGAAGGTGCTGGCGGTCTATTTCGGCGCCGACGGCCGCGTCACCCAGATCGCCAATTACGGGCTGAAGGACGGCAAGATGTTCGACTTCGTCTCACGCACCACACCGACCGGCGGCAAGGACCAGAACTTCCTCAGCCAGATCATCAACGGCGCCAGCAAGCTGGCGCCCGGCATCCCCGGCGGCGGCACTCCCTGATCTCCAGACTCTGAAGTTCCCCTCCGGGAAGCAGTAACATCTCAGGCGACCAAAAACCCGCGGGAGCAATCCTGCGGGTTTTTGTTATGGCCAAGCAAGCCCGGCTTGCCAGCAATGGGGCAAGCCCGTATCAAACCCCGGGATTTTGGGGTTTGAAAATGAACAGTGGCGAACGCGCAGCACCGGACGGCTGGATGGCCACGGGGACGCCCGACCGGCAGATCGTCACATCCGATTGGCTTGCCATCGATCCTCCGGCAATCGACGGCGTCAGGATCAAGGAAATCAGGCCGGTCGCGACGTCCAACGGCTACCTGACCGAGGTGTTCCGGGATGAGTGGGATCTCGATCAATTGCCCGTCGGCCAGGTCTTCCAGCGCACGATGTATCCGGGTGCGGTGACCGGCTGGCATGCACACAAGGTGACGCTGGATCGGCTTTTCTGTTGTGTCGGCAGTGTGCGCATATCGCTCTATGACGGCCGAAAGGCTTCGCCCAGCTTCGGCACGGTCTGGCACAAGATCGTCGGCGCATTGCGACCGGCGATCGTCGTCATCCCGCCAGGCGTGTGGCACGGTGTGAAGGCGCTCGGGCCGGAGATCGCCCTGCTGCTCAATCTCGTCGACAAGGCTTATGCGTATGACGCACCGGACCATTGGCGCCTGCCGCCGGACACGGAACACATCCCCTATAAGCTGGTATAGCGTGGAACGACCCGGCCAGTCCGATGCAACCGGGCAGAACACGCCGCTCGTCTCGGTGGTGATCGCAACCCATAACCGCCCCGCCGCGTTGCGACAGGCGCTGCGCAGCGTGCTGGGCCAGACCCTGCAGGACTTTGAAATTCTGGTGATTGGCGATGCCTGTCGCCCCGACACGGCGGCGGTCATCGCCGAATTTGGCGATCCGCGCATCGTCTATGTCAACCTGCCGGTCAATTTCGGCGAGCAATCCGGCCCCAACAATATCGGCTTTGCCAGGGCACGTGGCCGGTTCGTGGCCTTGCTCAACCATGACGACCTCTGGTTTCCGGACCATCTCGCGGCGATGACCGGCTGGATCGATGCGACCGGCGCCGATATCATCATTGCTCGCGGTGCCATCATCGAACCTGCGCGGGTGAAAGGCGATCCTCTCAAGACCTCAATCTACGGGATGGGCAAGGGCGGGTTTTATGATCCCGTCATCACAGCCGGATACGGATCGGCACAGATGGCCAGGCGGGCATCGCTGGGCTGGCTCGGCCCCTGGCGCCCTGCCAGCGAATGCTCCTGCGAAAGTTCGCAGGACTGGCTCTTCCGGGCCTGGCGAAAGGGAGCCGCGATCGCGACCATGCCACACCTGACGGTGCTCAGTATCTTCTCCGGCCAGCGCAGTGGCAGCTACGTCGAAGACACGGCGGTGGAACAGGAAGAACTTGCCAGCGGCATGCTGATGCCGAACGATCTGCGCGTCAAAGTTCTTGCCGCAGCGGCGGCCCCCTCTCGCCTGAAGACATCCAGCTATCTGAAACGCAGGCTTTGGGCCGCGTGCGGTATCCATCCGAGATCCGTCGAGTTTCGCCGCAAATACGGGCGCGGCGCCTTCGTCACCAGGCTACGTGAGATACGCGGCCTGCCGGCGATGCCCGCGCGAGAACCAGGGGGGGACGATTTGCTGGCCCGCTACCGCAAGCTTGCCGAGAGCGATGGAGCCAAGCCGAACGGTGGCTGAGGCACCGTGCCTGATCCGAGCCAAACAAAAACCCGCGGGATCGCTCCCGCGGGTTTTGCTTTCGAGCCGATGCCTTGTTCAGCCGTGCGCGAGCACGGCCAGTAGCAGGAGCGCCACGATATTGGTGATCTTGATCGCCGGGTTGACGGCCGGGCCAGCGGTGTCCTTGTAGGGATCGCCGACCGTGTCGCCGGTCACCGAAGCCTTGTGCGCTTCGGAACCCTTGAGATGCTTGACGCCGTCCTTGTCGACAAAGCCGTCTTCGAAAGACTTCTTGGCGTTGTCCCAGGCACCGCCGCCAGAGGTCATCGAGATAGCGACGAACAGGCCATTGACGATGACGCCGAGCAGCGAGGCACCAAGGGCGGCAAAGGCGGACGCCTTCGAGCCCGAGATCAGCAGCACGCCGAAATAGACGACGAGCGGCGCCAGCACCGGCAGCAGCGACGGGATGATCATCTCGCGGATTGCTGCCTTGGTCAGAAGGTCGACCGCGCGTGCGTAGTTCGGCTTCGAGGTGCCAGCCATGATGCCCGGATCCTCGCGGAACTGCTTGCGCACTTCCTCGACGATGGCGCCCGCCGCGCGGCCGACGGCCGTCATGGCAATGCCGCCGAACAGATACGGGATCAGGCCGCCGAAGATCAGGCCGGCGACGACATAGGGGTTGGAGAGATCGAAGGAGATCTCGCCCATACCCTGGAAGTAGGGATATTTGTCGCCATTGGCGGCAAAGAACTTCAGGTCGTTCGAGTAGGCGGCAAACAGCACCAGCGCGCCGAGACCGGCCGAACCGATGGCGTAGCCCTTGGTCACCGCCTTGGTGGTGTTGCCGACCGCGTCGAGCGCGTCGGTGGACTGGCGCACTTCCTTGGGCAGGCCGGCCATTTCAGCAATGCCGCCGGCATTGTCGGTGACCGGGCCGAAGGCGTCGAGAGCAACAATCATGCCGGCAAGGCCGAGCATCGTGGTGACCGCGATCGCCGTACCGAAGAGACCGGCGAGCTGATAAGTCGAGATGATGCCGCCGACGATGACGATCGCCGGCAGCGCCGTCGATTCCAGCGAGACCGCAAGGCCCTGGATGACGTTGGTGCCGTGACCGGTGACCGACGCCTGGGCGATGGAGTTGACCGGGCGCTTGTTGGTGCCGGTATAGTATTCGGTGATCACGACGATGAGACCGGTCACCACGAGGCCGACGAGGCCGCAGATGAACAGGTTCTTGCCGGTGATGGCCATGCCGGCAACGGTGCCGATCTCGCCCCAGCCCAGGGTGACCGAGGTGGCGACGCCAAGACCGACGATGGATAGCAGGCCGGTGACGATCAGGCCCTTGTAGAGTGCGCCCATGATCGAGCCGTTGGAACCGAGCTTGACGAAGAAGGTGCCGACGATCGAGGTCAGGATGCAAGCGCCGCAGATGGCGAGCGGATAAAGCATGGCCGCACCCAGGACAGGGGTGCCGCCAAAGAAGATGGCAGCCAGAACCATGGTGGCGACGACGGTCACCGCATAGGTCTCGAACAGGTCGGCGGCCATGCCGGCGCAGTCGCCGACATTGTCGCCGACATTGTCGGCGATGGTGGCCGGATTGCGCGGATCGTCTTCGGGAATACCGGCTTCGACCTTGCCGACGAGATCGCCGCCGACATCCGCCCCCTTGGTGAAGATACCGCCGCCGAGACGGGCGAAGATCGAGATCAGCGATGCGCCGAAGCCGAGCGAGACCAGCGAGTCGATGACGATGCGGTCATTGGGCTGAAGGCCCATGAAGTGGGTGAGGACAAGGTAGTAGATCGATACGCCGAGCAAGGCCAGGCCAGCAACCAGCATGCCGGTGATGGCGCCCGATTTGAACGCGATGTCGAGGCCGGCAGCGAGGCTGTTCGATGCGGCCTGCGCCGTGCGAACGTTGGCGCGAACGGAGACATGCATGCCGATGAAGCCGGCGGCGCCCGAAAGCACCGCACCGATCAGGAAGCCGATCGCGGCGGTGATGGACAGCAACCACCAGGCGAGCACAAGGACGACGACGCCAACGATAGCGATGGTGGTGTACTGACGCGCCAGATAGGCTTGTGCGCCCTCGCGGATAGCCGCGGAGATTTCCTGCATGCGTGCATTGCCCTGATCGGCCGCAAGGACCGAACGTGTCGCCCAGATGGCGTAAAGGATTGAAAGCAGGCCGCAGGCGATGACGGCGGAAATAATTGTCATTGCCGGATTTTCCTCGATTGATGGCCCAAAAGAACCCCTCCCTGGGCCGTTGAGACAGAGACCGGATTCCTCAGACGGAATCCAACCCTTCGCAGCGGTGTATGCGAAACGGGGCTCGGAACGTCAAGATATTGTTCGGTTTTTGCCCGGCTTTCGCCGCAATGCCTTCTTGCAAACCGATTGAATTTATTCAGATCGGGCCATGCCCGGCACTGAAGGGCTTGTGGCGGCCCTGAAAGCTCAGTCGTTGAGTGCAGCCAGCTGCTCGTCCGTTGGTTAGGTCAGAACAGGTGCAACACGACCAATCAGCCGATGCCCGCGCTCTTCGCCCAGGCCCAGCTCGCTTCTGAGAGCAGCGGCCCTCCGAACTTGATCCAATTCTCTCGGTCGCCCACAGAAAGTAGCGGGTCACTGACAGAATCCAGGCAGAGGCGACTCGCGTCTTCGGATATCTTCGAAATTGAAACTTTCTTGGCGACAAAGAAGGTCGACGCCGTGCCGTTGCGTTTCCCGTTGGCGGTGCAGGGCCAAATAGGTGCCGCGACGTACCCGCCTAGTATAGAAACGTTGAGCACATGAACGAAGTCAAACCTCTAACCAAAATGGCTTAGGCACAAATGGGATTTGCAAGAGAACTTAGAACCAAGCTTGGGCTTAGACGAGTTCCCAATCCGGAAGTCCTGCCGCAGCATGCATCAGTTGGCCGCAGGACATACAGTGTGAAGCCCAGCAATATCTATTGGTGCGATGAAACCTCGCCGCTAAGAATAGGAGCGTTCTGTTCAATAGCGGAGGAAGTCCTATTCCTTTGTCGCGCCAATCATCCGACGCAGTTTGTCTCAACTTTCCCATTCCGAGCTCTCATGACAAAGTCGATGGTTGCCTATAGTGATCTGGTGGTCAACGGACCGACTGAAATCGGCAACGATGTATGGATCGGACGACGCGCAATCATCATGCCAGGAATAACGATTGGTGATGGTGCCGTTGTTGGAGCCGGCTCGATCGTAACGAAGGACGTAGCTCCCTACGCGATCGTCGCCGGAAATCCTGCCAAGTTCATCCGTAACAGGTTTACTGACGACCAGATTGCGAGATTGCTTGCTATCCGCTGGTGGGAATGGAGCGACGAGAAGATCATAGCAGAACAGCCGAGGTTCTTTGGCCCGGTTGACGCCTTCATTGCCGCGAGTAGCGCGTCATAGCGCATCAGCGTCAGGTGAGGTCGCGAACTAGGCCGCCTCTCTGCCCATACGGCGCGCCGTGTAGCGCTCGATCGCCGACAGACCGTCATAGATCAGCACGGCAAGGGCTGCCACGATCAGGCCGCCCTGCAGGATGAAAGCAAGGTTGTTGGACAACAGCCCGGCGATGATCACTTCGCCCAGGGTCTTTGCGGCCACGGTCGAGCCGATGGTGGCGGTGGCAAGGCTGATGACCACCGACAGCCTGATGCCGCCGAGAATGATCGGGGCGCTGAGCGGCAGCTCGACCTTGGTGAGCCGTTGCCAACCGGTCATGCCGGCACCGCGCGCCGCCTCGACCACATTGGCCGGCAGCGTCGTCAGGCCGGTCAGCGCATTCTCGAAGATAGGCAGCAGGCCGTAGAGAAACAGCGCGATCAGCGTCGGCTTCTCGCCGAAGCCAACGGCCGGCACCGCGAGCGCCAGCACCGCCACCGGCGGAAAGGTCTGGCCGATGTTGACCAGGCTGCGCGACAGCGGCAGGAATTCGGCACCGGCCGGTCTGGTGACCAGGATGGCAAGCGCCACCGCGACGATGGTTGCAGCCACGGTGGCGATCAGAACCGTGCGCAAATGCAGCAATGTCAGCGTCAGCAGGCTGCCCTGGTTGTAGATCACCGGCGCATTGTTCTCGGTCAACGGCTTCAGCAGCGGCTCGAACCAGCCGGGATTGGTGACAAAGGCGACGAGCAGCACCACCAAGGCTAGCCTGAGCAGCAACGGAAGCCAGGCCTTCATGCCGGCCTCGCCGCGCGTTTCACCAGACCGTCGACGGTGACGCGGCCAAGCGGCTTGCCGTCGGCGCCTTTGACGGGCAGCGCCGGCCGGCCCGACCACAACAATTCGGCCAGCGCGTCGCGCTGGCTGGCATCGCCGGGGATGGCCTCGCCTTCGGCGGAGCCCTTCTCCACGGCATCGCGGACCCGGCCGAGCGACAGCAACCGGAACGGCCGCTCGCTGGCGCCGACCAGCGTCTCGACGAAGGCGCTTGCCGGCTTCGCCAGGATCTCGGCGGGCCTGGCGTATTGCACGAGCTTGCCGGCATCCATGACCGCGATCTTGTCGCCCATATGCACGGCCTCTTCCATGTCGTGGGTGACGAGGATGATGGTGGTGCCGAAGCGCTTCTGGATCGCCAGCAGATCCTCCTGCGCCTTGGTGCGGATGATCGGGTCCAACGCGCCGAACGGTTCGTCCATCAACAGCACGTTGGGCTCGGCGGCGAGCGCGCGGGCAACGCCGACGCGCTGCTGCTGGCCGCCGGACAGTTCGTGCGGGTAGCGCGGACCGAATGCTTCGGGATCGAGCTGATAGAGCGTCATCAACTCGTCGACCCGGGCCTTGATGCGGACCTTGTCCCAGCCGAGCAGCACCGGCACGGTGGCAATGTTCTGCGCCACCGTACGATGCGGAAACAGGCCGTGGCCCTGGATGGCGTAGCCGATGCTGCGGCGCAGCTCGTAACCCGGCAGCGAACGATTGTCGGCGCCGTCGAGCTTGATGATGCCCGAGGTCGGCTCGACCAGCCGGTTGATCATGCGCAGCAGCGTAGTCTTGCCGGAACCGGAGGTGCCGACAATGACGCAAACCGTGCGCGGCTCGATGACCATCGAAACGTCATCGACCACTGTTGTCGCGTCATAGCGCTTGGTAATACCTTCGATCTCGATCATGCCGTTTCAACCCTGCGCTTGGTGGCAGTCATTTCGATCACCGCATCGAGGATGATGGCGGCGGCGAAGGCGAGCGCGACCGTTGGCACGGCGCCGAGCAGCACAAGGTCCATCGCCGTCTGGCCAACGCCCTGGAAGACGAAGACGCCGAAACCACCGCCACCGATCAGCGCGGCAATGGTGGCAAGGCCGATGTTCTGCACCAAAACGATGCGGATGCCGGTGAGAATGACAGGAAATGCCAGCGGAAACTCGACGCCGAACAGGCGCTGCCTGTCGGTCATGCCCATGCCGCGCGCGGCGTCGTTGGCGGCCCGCGGCACGCCGGCGAGACCGACCACGGTGTTGGCCACCACCGGCAGCAGCGAATAGAGGAACAGTGCGACGAAGGCGGGTGCTGTGCCGACGCCACGAATGCCGAGCGCGGCAGCCCCCGGCACATGCGTGGCGACCCAGCCGAGTGGCGCGATCAGCAGGCCGAACAGCGCGATCGAGGGAATGGTCTGGATGATGTTGAGCACGTTGAGCACGCCGGCGCGCAGCCTTTCGACGCGATGGCACAGGATGCCGAGCGGCAGGCCGACGATCACCGCAGCAGCCAGCGAACCGAGCGCCAGCGTCACATGCTTGGAGCCTTCCGCCCAGAAACTGTCGGCGCGGTTGGCGTATTCCTTCAGGATGGAAAGGTCGTTCCAGCTTCCCGAAATCAGCAAAAGACCGATCGCCGCGCTGGCCGCGACCAGCACACCAACCCGCCCCCAGGGCGACAGGTTCAGCCGTGTCAGCACATCAGCCAGCAAAAGCGTGAAGGCAAAGATGAGAATCCAGAAGCCTGAGGCCGGCGAAACCCTCGCAAAGGTGTTGCCCGCCGGCGTGAGAAATGTGCCGGCGACGCCAACCAGCAGCGCGAGCGCGGCAAGCGCCACCACGCTGGCGGCGAGGCGCAGCACAAGCGGCGTCCTGAACAGAGCAATGAGCGCGGCGACGACGATGATGGCGAGCAGCAGCGCCCCGATGGTTGCCGGCAGCGCCTCGAGAATCGAGCGCGCCTGGCCGGGGACGATGCGGTTAGCGCGGAACGTGGCAAAGGGCGCGGCAAAAGCCGCATAGGCTGATATCGCGGCGATGACCACGCCGAGCTTGTCGAACCGAATGTTCACGCCCTCCCCCGTCAGTCGATCCGGCGCGCCACGAAAGCGGCGCGCCGGAATCGTCCTACTTCAGGAAGCCGTTCTTCTTCAGGAAGTCTTCGGCGACGCCCTTGACCGGCTCGCCGCCGACCTGCACGCGACCGTTCAACTCCTGCAGCGTGACGAGGTCGAGTTTGGCGAAGACCGGCTTGAGCAGCGTCTCGATCTCGGGATGTTCCTTCAGCACCTTTTCGCGAATGATTGGCGCCGGTTGGTAGACCGGCTGCACGCCCTTGTCGTCGTCGAGCACGACGAGCCCGGACGGTGCGATGCCGCCATCGGTGCCGTAGACCATGGCGGCGTTGGCGCCACTGGTCTGGTTGGCGGCGGCAGCGATGGTGGCCGCGGTGTCGCCGCCCGAGAGCGTGATCAGTTGCTCAGGCTTCAGCGTGAAGCCATAGGTGGTCTGGAAGGCCGGCAGAGCAGCGGCCGAATTGACGAACTCGGCGGAAGCCGCCAGCACCACCTGGCCGCCGCCCGCGACATATTTGCCGAAGTCGGTGAGCGTGGCGAGCTTGTTGGTCTCGGCGACTTCCTTGCGCAACGCGATCGCCCAGGTGTTGTTGGCAGGCGACGGCGACAGCCAGACGATCTTGTTGGCGTCGTAGTCGAGCTTCTTGGCTGTCTCATAAGCCTTGGCGGCATCTTTCCAGACCGGGTCGTCGGCCTTCTCGAAGAAGAAGGCGGCGTTGCCGGTGTATTCCGGATAGATGTCGATCTCGCCGGCGGTGATCGCCTTGCGCACCACCGGCGTGCCGCCGAGCTGGATACGGTCTGATGTCTTGATGTTGTTGGCGTTGAGGACGAGCTGGATGATGTTGCCGAGCACGCCGCCCTCGGTGTCGATCTTCGAAGAGACAACCACCTGGGCGCTGGCGGAAGCCACTGTTACGCCGAGCGCCAATGCCGCGCCGGCCAGAACCTTGACTGAAAACATCGTGAAAACCCCTTGCTATGAACCGAAATGCGGTGACCGCATATGAGCATGGCTTCAACGGCCAGTCGGGGCACACGGTTTCATAACAAGGGGGATCAGCGCAATATTTTTGTTCGGAAGGCCGATTTCGAGGCGAAGCTGGCGATCTGCTGCCATCTGGCGGATAATGCAATGAGGGTGCGGGTGGCAAACACGGAGAGCGTGTCATGGCCATACACAAAGTCGGTTACCTCATCGGCAGTCTTGCCCGGGAATCCATCAACCGCAAGCTCGCGAAGGCGCTCGTTCAACTGGCTCCTCCGGAACTTGAAATGACGGAAATCGCCTTCAAGGATCTGCCCCTTTACAGCTACGATTATGACGCGAATTTCCCACCGGTCGCCCGGGATTTCAAAAAGGCGATCGCCTCCGTTCAGGCCGTGCTGTTCGTTACCCCGGAGTACAATCGCTCGATCCCTGGCGGATTGAAGAACGCGATCGACTGGGCCAGCCGCCCCTATGGAAAGAATTCATTCGCGCGCAAACCGTCAGCCGTTATCGGAACATCGCCGGGCGCCATCGCAACCGCTGTCGCCCAACAAAGCCTGCGCAGCGTTCTGAGCTTCTGCAACTCACCCCAGATGAATGCGCCGGAAGCCTATATCCAGTTCACGCCGGGACTGATAACGGACGACGGCGAAGTGACGGTCGAATCCACCGAGGACTTCCTACGCAACTACATGGCTGAGTTCCACATGTTCATAGCGCGGGTGCTTCAGGTGTTGCCGCCGGACGCATAGGTTTGGCGTCAAACCGGGCGCGCGCTCGTCACCTTCAGCGCGCCTAGCGCGACGAAACAGAGCACAGCAACCGGGAATATCATCCAGTTCAGCATCTCCCAACCCCAGGCGTTGTAGACCATGCCCGACAGCAGCGACGCGCAGGCGACGGAGCCGAACAGGACAAAGTCGTGGAAGCCTTGCACCTTGCCCTTTTCCGAGGGCCGGTAGCTGGCCGCCACCATTGCCGTGGCGCCGATGAAGCCGAAATTCCAGCCAAGGCCGAGCAGGATCAGCGATGTCCAGAATTGCCAGAGCGCCAGGCCCGACAGAGCGACAATGGCGCAGCCGATGAGCAGGATCAGGCCGAGGGCCACAATGCGTTCGGCGCCGAAGCGATGGATCAGCGAGCCGGTGAAGAAGCTTGGCGCGAACATCGCCATGACGTGCCAGGAGATGCCGAGCGTCGCGTCATCCTCCGACAGTCCGCAACCGACCATGGCCAGCGGTGCGCCGGTCATGACGAAGCTCATCAGCGCGTAGCTGCCGACCGCGCAGAAAAGTGCGGCGACGAAGCGCGGCTGCGTGACGATTTCGGCCAATGGCCTGGCGTCGCTGGCGGCGATCTCCACCTTGCCGGATGCTTTCGCCGGCAGCCGCAGGAACGACAGGATGATGGCGCCGACCGCGGCCAACGGCAGGATGGAGACGAACGAACCGGCAAACATCACCGGCGCCAACAATTCGCGTGTGAAGATGACGATCTGCGGCCCGAGGATGGCGGTGATGATACCACCGGCCAGCACGAAAGAGATGGCGCGCGCCTTGAACTCCGGCGGTGCGTTGTCGGCGGCGGCGAAGCGGAACTGCTGGACGAAGGCGCCGCCGACACCGATCGTGAGCAAGCCAAAGGCAAACAGCCAGAAGCTGCTTTGGAAGAGCGCAAGCGTGGCGACGAGGCCGCCAAGCGCGGTGACGATTGTTCCGGTCATGAAGCCGCCGCGCTGGCCCATGCTGCGGATGATGGCCGCCGCGGGCAACGCGCCAAGCGCCACGCCGATGTTGAAGCCGGTGATCGGCGCCGTCGCCAGTGATTTGTCGGGGCCAAGCAGATATTGCCCGGCCAGCGCCCCCATGGAGATGGCGATGGGGGCCGCCGAGCCGATGATCGCCTGCGAGGCGGCGAGGATCAAAGCGGTGCGGCGAGCCTCCCTGCCGGCCTCGACGGCGATTGCCGTCATGATGCGTCCTTGCCGCGCCCCTCGCCACGCACCCGGCGTGACACACGGTCGAGAACGGCATTGACCAGCTTCGGCTCATCTTCCTCGTAGAAAGCCTTGGCGATGTCGACATATTCGGAGACGATAACCGCGACGGGAACATCCTCGCGTTTCATCAGCTCGTAGACGCCGGCGCGCAGAATGGCGCGCAGCGTCGAATCGAGCCGCGACAGCGGCCAGTCCTCGGTCAGCGCCTGGCGGATGATGGGATCGATGGTCTTCTGGTTCTCGACGACACCCGCCAGGATGGCGCGAAACCATTGCGCATCGGCCTCGCGGTAGAGCGCGCCGTCGACTTCCTTGCCGAGACGAAAGGCTTCGTATTCGGCGGTGATCTCGAAGACGCCGCTGCCGGCGACATCCATCTGGTAGAGCGCCTGCACGGCGGCCAGACGGGCAGCGCCGCGCTTGTTGGCGTGGCGCACTGCCGGCTGGCCGGGCGAAGCGGGTTCGCTCACGATCGCGCTCCCAATTGTTCCTTGAGGGCGATCATGGTCAGCGCCGCACGCGCGGCAAAGCCGCCCTTGTCGCCTTCCGAGCGCTTGGCGCGAGTCCAGGCCTGGGCGTCATTCTCGGTGGTCAGGATGCCGTTACCGATGCAGACCGAGTCCTGCACGCTCAGGTCCATGAGCGCGCGGCTGGATTCATTGGCGACAATGTCGAAATGATAGGTGTCGCCGCGGATGATGGTGCCGAGCGCAACAAAGCCGTCATAATGTGTGCCGCCCTCCGTCGCCCCGTCCAGCGCGAAGGTAATCACCGCGGGAATCTCGAGCGAACCTGGAACGGTGACGACGTCGTAAGTCGCGCCCGCTTCATCGAGCGCGCTTGTCGCGCCTTCGAGCAGCGTGTCGGCAAGGTCGTCGTGAAAGCGCGCTTCGACAATGAGCAGATGCGCCTTCGTCTTCGGACGAATGAAGGCTTTGCCGTGTTGGGATGTGCCAGCCATAAAAGTCTCCGGGGATCGCCGGTGACTTAGGCCGAAGCCGGGTTCATCGCAAGCGAAGATGTTGCGCGCGCCCGGTTTGCCAACCTATTCAGGTTCACTAACCTCGTTTTTGAGATGGCTGTCTAGGTTATCAACCCAGGTCTGTACGGTCTGATGATCGATCACACGACCGGCGTCCACATCGGCCAGCGCTTCGAGTGTCAGGTGCCGGAGTTCTTCTTGTTCAGCCGAGATCCGTCTATTCTTGACCATCAAAGCCCCTCTTTCGCTGCCTCCACGAGACGCGCCGCGTAGCGGGCCATGGTGTCGATCTCGATATTGACGCGGTCGCCGACCTTGCGCTCGCCCCAGGTGGTCACGGTCAGCGAATGGTGGATCAGCAGTACGTCGAAACGCGTGGCTTCGACCTTGTTGACGGTGAGCGAGGTGCCGTCGAGTGCGACCGAGCCTTTTGGCGCAATGAACTTCGCCAGCTCGCGCGGTGCTTCGAGAGTAAAACGCACCGCGTCGCCCTCATCCTTGCGCTCGACGATCTCCGCCATACCGTCGACATGACCCGAAACGATGTGGCCGCCAAGTTCGTCGCCGATCTTCAGCGCCCGCTCCAGATTGATCCGCGTACCTGATTTCCAGCCCATCGCCGTCGTCAGCCTGAGCGCTTCTTCCCAGGCCTCGACCTCGAACCAGCGCGCGTTCGAGCCGCTGTCGGGCAAGGCCGTCACCGTCAGGCAAACGCCGCCACAGGAGATCGAGGCGCCGATGGCGATGGTCTGTGGGTCATAGGCGGTGTCGATGCGCAAACCCACCCCTTCCCTGAGCGGCTTGACGGACGCGACAGTGCCGACATCGGTGACAATTCCGGTAAACATCGGTGTTGATCCTAAATGTCTCTTATCCACTCGGCGTAGCTGTCCTCGCCGAAACGCATCTCGCGCAATTTGCGAAATCCTGCCGGGATATGGTCAGCGTCGATCGGCGATGCAATGCCGCCATTGCCAATCGCCTCCGGCCCCTCGAACAGCACGATGCGGTCGACCAGCCCATCGGCCAGGAAAGCGCTCGCCACCTTGGCGCCGCCCTCGACCAGCACGCTTGCCATGCCGAGCGCGGCCAGATCCTCGAGCAGTTCCGGCAACGCGACGCCGCCTTCATGCGTCTCGGTGCCGATGAAGCGCACACCGGCGCGTTCGAGTGCTGCCCGCCGCAACGGATCGGCCTCAAGGCAAGCGGCGACATAGAGTGGCACCCGGTCAACGCCCGAAACCAGTTTCGAGGCCTCCGGCAACCTGATCTGGCGGTCGAGCACGATGCGCGCCGGCGAACGGTTCTCCAGCCCCGGCAAGCGCACCGTCAGGGCCGGATCATCCTCAAGGGCTGTGCCGATACCAACCAATATGCCGTCGGCCTCGGCCCGCATCAGGTACACTTCGCGGCGCGCAATATCGCCGGTGATCGACACCTGTCCCCCGCCTTCCCGGCCGATCTTGCCGTCGCTGGAAAGCGCAAGCTTGAGAATCACTTCGGGGCGTTTTCTCAGCGATCGAATCAAATAGCCGGCCATCTGCTCGGCGGCTTCCGCCGCCAACACCTTCTCGACCACCTCGACACCGGCGGCACGCAGGATTGCGTAGCCCTTGCCGGACACGCGCGAATCGGGATCGCTGGCGGCGCCGACGACGCGCGCGACACCGGCATTGACCAGCGCATTGGCGCAAGGCGGCGTGCGGCCATGATGGGCGCAAGGTTCGAGAGTGACGTAAGCGGTGGCGCCGCGCGCGAGCGCGCCAGCCTCGGCCAGGGCCTCGGTCTCGGCATGCGGGCGGCCGCCGACAGCGGTGACGCCGGTGCCGACGATCATCGGGCCATTGCCGTCATCCCGCACGATCAGCGTGCCGACAGACGGGTTGGTCGCGGTGCGCCCGGCATTTTTTCGCGACAGTCTGAGTGCCGCCGCCATGAAGCGGCGATCAAGGGCGGCCTGTTCGCTTGCAGTCATGCTCAGCTGGCTTCCTCTTCACCCTTGATTTCGTCCCCCTTGAGCTCGCCCAGCAATTCGTGGAAATCCTTGGCCTCGCGAAAATTGCGGTAGACCGAGGCGAAGCGCACATAGGCGACATCGTCGAGCGATTTCAGCGCTTCCATGACCAGCCGGCCGACTTCTCCTGAAGCAACCTCCGTCTCGCCGGAACTTTCGAGCTGGCGCACGATGCCGGTCACCGCTCGATCGATGCGCTCGGGATCCACATTGCGCTTGCGAACGGCGATCTCCACCGAGCGCAGCAGCTTGTCGCGGTCGAATGGCACTTTGCGTCCCGATTTCTTGACCACGACGAGGTCGCGCAACTGCACGCGTTCGAAAGTGGTGAAACGGCCGCCGCAATCGGGGCAGACGCGCCGCCTGCGGATCGCCGCGCCATCCTCGGCGGGGCGCGAATCCTTCACCTGCGTATCTTCTGACTGGCAATAGGGACAGCGCATGGAGAAGCCTTTGGTTGGCGAATCTGGTGAAGCGAAAGGCTTAGAGGTTTTTGCAACGATGGCAAAGTATCGCCAACAGCCCCTCGCCCCTCAGAGATAGCGAGGCGCAAGGAAAATTGCGAGAGCCCCAACCAACCATACGGCGATGGCGCCAAGCCAACAGGCTCCGAGGAAGGCGAGATAGGCTGGGATGGTCTTCACCCCGGCCAGGCAGGCCTCGCGAAAGCCGGCGGGATTGCCCTTGGCATCGATTGCCAGCAGAGCGATGACCGCAAAGGGTCGGCGCCAGCGGCAGTATGCCGGGCAAAATATTGCCGCGCTTCGATGCCCATACGATCAGAGCTGTGACCAGCCCGCCGACCAGGCATTTCCAGACGATCTCCATCAAACGACCCCTCGTGGTGAGATCCGTTCGATCGCCTCAGGGGGCGACGTCGGCGGTCGGAAACCCGCACGATGCGCCGAGACTGCGATAGGCCTTGGTGAAGCCGTCCATGGATATGCTTCCAACCGGCGCATCGCCGAAAGAGACGTCAAGCGCCGATGCCCGGCGCATGACGCGCAAGAGCGCCAGGCTGGTCTTGGCCTGATTGTCCACGGTCCAGCTGAGCCGGCCGTTGACCGCGCCATCGGAATGGAGCTTGGCAGTGTCGCGGCCCTTGTCGTCGCCGAAAGTGGCAGCGACGGACTTGCCGGCCGGCAGATCCTTGTTGTCAACAGCGATGGTTATGGACGGGTAGGCATCCGGCGGCAGGGCATCGCCGTTCGTGATGACGAGCGTCAGGGTACCAGGCACGCCACCGGCGCCGATAAAGGCGGTCGAGGCCGCGCAGGTCTTGCGCAGATCCTCACCGGTGTCGACCTCGTCGACCAGGGTTGACCACCTGCCAAAGGTTTCGAGCTTGGGTGCCGCTTGGGCGGGCGCCGCGGGCGCGACCTGGGCAGGGGCGGGTTGCGCGGGCGCGGCTTGAGCAGGGGCGGTCTGCGCCAAGGCGACGCCGGGGAGCGGCAAGGCCATCAAAGCGGCCAGAACGCCAACGGCGCCAAGGTCGGCGAACCGAAATAGTCGCATCATCAAGGCTCCTGCCGGTCGCCCGGCCTGCTGAGACGCTTGTCGTCGCAACAGGCGGTAAGACCTCCTATCGCCTCAGCCGAGATAGGGATAGAGCGGGAAACGATCGGTCAGCGCCACGACCTTGGCCTTGACCGCGGCTTCGACAGCGGCATTGCCCTCGTCGGAATTGGCGACCTTGAGACCATCCAGCACTTCGGCGATCAGCTTGCCGATCTCGCGGAATTCGGCCTGGCCAAAGCCGCGCGTGGTGCCGGCCGGGGTGCCGAGACGCACGCCCGAGGTGACAAAAGGCTTTTCTGGATCGAACGGGATGCCGTTCTTGTTGCAGGTGATGTTGGCGCGGCCCAGCGCTGCCTCGGCGCGCTTGCCGGTGGCGTTCTTGGGCCTGAGGTCGACCAGCATCAGATGGTTGTCGGTGCCGCCGGAGACGATGTCGAGCCCGGTTTCCTTGAGACTGGAGGCAAGCGCCTTGGCGTTGGCGGCTACGCTCTCGGCGTAGACCTTGAAGCTCGGCTTCAGCGCTTCGCCGAAAGCCACCGCCTTGGCGGCGATGACATGCATCAGTGGGCCGCCCTGCAAGCCGGGGAACACCGCCGAGTTCATCTTCTTGGCGATGTCCTCGTCATTGCACAGGATCATGCCGCCGCGCGGGCCGCGCAACGACTTGTGCGTCGTGGTGGTCACGACATGGGCGTGCGGCAGCGGTGACGGATGCACGCCGCCGGCGACCAGGCCGGCGATGTGCGCCATGTCGACCATCAGGTAGGCGCCGACCGCATCGGCGATCTCGCGAAAACGCTTCCAGTCCCAGACGCGCGAATAGGCGGTGCCGCCGGCCAGGATCAGCTTCGGCTTAGTCTCATGCGCGGTCTTCTCGATGGCGTCCATGTCGAGCAGATGGTCGTCCTGGCGCACGCCATAGGAGACGACCTTGAACCATTTGCCACTCATGTTGACCGGCGAACCGTGGGTCAGATGGCCGCCGGAATTGAGGTCGAGGCCCATGAAAGTATCGCCTGGCTGCAAGAGCGCCAGGAAGACCGCCTGGTTCATCTGGCTGCCGGAATTCGGCTGGACGTTGGCGAAGTTGCAGCCGAACAGCTTCTTTGCCCGCTCGATGGCCAGTTCCTCGGCCACGTCGACGAACTGGCAGCCGCCATAGTAACGCTTGCCCGGATAGCCCTCGGCGTATTTGTTGGTCATGATCGAGCCCTGCGCTTCAAGCACGGCGCGGGAAACAATGTTTTCCGAGGCGATCAGCTCGATCTCGTGACGCTGACGACCGAGTTCGTTGCGGATGGCGCCGAAAATCTCCGGATCGGCGTCAGCCAGCGTGGTTTCGAAGAAGGATTCGAATTTGTTCGACACTGCCGCTGCTGTTGCCATGGCCTGAAATCCTCGGGGTTCGGGGGCTGCGAAGGTTCGCCGCGCCATTAACACAGTTGTTTTCGCCCCGCCACGTTTGCCGCGCGAAATTTGCTGGCCGGATTGCGCCAGCGAAGCCAGCAGGTTGCTATTTCCTCGCCTTGCGACCTTCAGCAAGGCCTCGCGCGCCAGACGCACCAGCGCGCCGGACACGGCGACGAGGACGCGTACGGCCAGAATGAACAGCGACTTCCATGGTCCGGTTCCAGACTTTCCCGCCGACCATGCGCAAAGCCGGCCGATCTGTCCAGCCGCCCCTCCCGCGAGAAACACAGCGGCACCCGAGCAACGAAAAGGCCGCCCTGAGCGGCGGCCTTTTTATAAAAAAATCAGTCACTTAAAGCGATGACGTGATCTGCAGCTCGTTGTTGCCGTCGAGCGCGTAGACGTCGTCGCGGAACTGCACGACGCCTGGGGCCGTAGACCAGGCCGAAAGATAGAGGAAGTGGACCGGCACCGGGTTGGTAATCTGGATCGGCGTGTTTTCGCCGGTCTTGATCGCCGCCTCGAAATGCTGACGGTCCCAGCCCGGCGTGTCGCGCAGGATCCAGGTGACGAGGTCGCGCACATTCTGCACGCGCACGCAGCCCGAGGAATCGAAGCGCATCATCTTGCCAAACAGGCTCTGCTGGGGGGTATCGTGCATGTAGACGCCGTCGGGGCTCGGGAAATTGATCTTAACCGACGCCATCGCATTGCCCGCGCCCGGATCCTGGCGGAAGCGATACTTGGCGGCGTCGTCGGTCGACCAGTCGACATTGAGCGGATCGACTTCGCTGCCGTCCGGCGCGAACAGGCGGATATGGCTGTCCTTCAGATAGTCGGGATTCTTCCGCATCAGCGGAATGATGTCCTTGCGCACGATCGAGACCGGCGCATTCCAGTACGGATTGACGATGATCTCGTTGATCTTGGAATTGACGATCGGCGTCTGGCGATCGATCTTGCCGACAATCGCAGTATGGCGAAGCACGACGCGGTCGTTCTCGACCGCTTCGACCTGCGCCGCCGGAATGTCGACCAGCACGTAGCGACTGCCCAGCGTGCCGGCCTTCTCGCGCAGCCGCTGCAGATTGGTCTGCAACTGGCCAAGCCGGATTTGCGCCGAGACATTCATCGCCGCGTAGGTGTATTTGCCCATCGAGCCGTCTGCAGGCAGGCCATGACGCAACTGGAAGCGCTTGACCGCCGAGTCGACGTAGGAGTCGAAAGCTGTCGAAATGCCGGCGCTCTGCGAGAGGTCGCCAGAAACCATCAGCCGCTTGCGCAACGGCACCACATCAGGATCATCGACGCCGAGCTGCAGTTTCTTGGTCGCGGGAACCTCTACCCAACCGCCCTGCCCGGCAATGTTCTGATATTGCGCGACCGCCTGTTCGGTGAAAGCGACGGTCTGTGGGCTGAAGATCGGCAGCGTCGAGGCCACCTTGCCGCCCTCGCTGGCGCGGGCGTCGAACTGGTCGTCCCAATTGCCGCGCGCCGAGGATTTCAGGATATCGCCGATCACGTCCTGCGCATTGGCGCCGCCGGCAACCACCGCGGCTGCGAGCGCGGAGGCTCCGGAAAGGAAAAAACGGCGGCTGGTTTTCATGGACGTTCCAGACATTCTTGTAGCGTTCGATCTACTGCATTCGGTTATGGGGCGATCTTGCCCGCACTCTAGAATTGGCAATCTTAACAATTAGCCAACCATTGTCCGTATCAGCTTGGCCACAAACGCTCGAGGCACGATACGGGTTCCGGGTGAACGCACGGCCTTCACCACAGCATCACCGGCATCCTCGGTTCCATTGGAATATGGCGGCAACGTGGCCTTGCGCCCAAATCCGCCCGGCTGGCTTTCCGAAAAGAACGGTCCGTGCTTTTTTGGTATCGATCGGCGATTGCCGACCACAATTTTTGCCGATGAGCCACAAGCCCCTGATAGTACAGTGACAGCTCGCCCAACGCGAGGAACGAGGCCATGCCTGGTGCCATTGCAGTCATCGCGACATTAGCCTTGGCCGGAGGCCCGAACGGCAGCCCACCGACGCCGGAGGAGATGGTCGCCTATTTCGTGCATGGCCTCGAACAGGGTGCGATCCCCAGATACGGGCAGCAGACCGACCAACCCTTCAAACAGGTTTCCCGATCGCCAGCGGTCTTCGCCAGCACCGGCCCCAACGAGGTCGGCGACAAGATGGAAACGCTAAGGTTCACGGTGACGAAGCTCAGCGACTGCACCTACAAGGCCGAGCAGCAGTTCGAGGAGGACGGCGAACCCTATTATCGCCTGGCCTACACGCTGGACTTGAGTGCCGTTACGGCCATTGGCTTCGACAATCCGCCGGCCACCATCTCGCTCAAGGGGTTAACCAAGAGTTGCACGACCAACACCGAAGGCAGTTGCGATCCGACCAGGGAGCCAGAAGCAATCGGCCCGTTCTTCGGCGAGCCGCGCCAGGCCGAACAGGCGCTTGCGGTTTTTCACGAGAAACTCTGCCCGCTGAAGCCGTAACCGAGACGACGGCTGCCAAAAGAAAAGGCCGATGCCTTTCGGCACCGGCCCTGACTGAAGGTCGACATTTCGGCCGCGCTTCTGTGGCGCGGGCCGGATCTGATGCGGCGCCTTACATCCGGTAGGCGTGCCGATGCCTTTCGGCACCGGCCCTGACTGAAGGTCGACATTTCGGCCGCGCTTCTGTGGCGCGGGCCGGATCTGATGCGGCGCCTTACATCCGGTAGGCGATGGTATCGTTCCAGAAGCGATCGAGCCGCTGCAGGGCGCGGTTCATCTGCTTGAACTCGTCGGTGTTGATGCCGCCGACCTGTTCGATCGAGCCGACATGACGCTCGTAAAGGCCGGCGACGACCTCGGCCACCTCGTTGCCCTTCGGCGTCAGCGAGACGCGGACCGAACGGCGGTCGATGCGCGAGCGCTGGTGGTTGATGAAGCCGAGATCGACCAGCTTCTTCAGATTGTAGGAGACGTTCGAGCCGAGATAGTAGCCACGCGAGCGCAGTTCGCCGGCGGTCAGCTCGGAATTGCCGATGTTGAACAGCAGCAGCGCCTGGATGGCATTGATGTCGGAACGGCCGTTGCGGTCGAATTCGTCCTTGATCACATCAAGCAGGCGGCGGTGCAGCCGCTCAACAAGCTGCAGCGATTCCATGTACAGGGAACGGATAGCCTCGCGGCGATCGTCGGATACGTTGGCGGTCTTCGCCGCCGGACGCGAATTGATCATTGTCTTTGCCTCTCGTTTGTCGCCCTGGTGATTTTTTGTTTTTCACCTTGATCGCGACACTATCGAATACTCATAAAATTCGACTTAAACGCTAGGGCTAACAAGAGCTTACCGGTAACAGGTTTCGAAAGAGGCTTAACGAACGGTCACCCGAGCAAGGATAATTAACCTAAAGATTTCGGCAACAATTGAGGGGCCGAATCGAGGCAGAAGCCAGGTCGCCAATGTGCTCAAGGACTTAGTGGCGGACAGGGCGCTTCTGCAGGTAGATGACGACGCGGAAGACAATGTAGAGCACCGCCACCGCGGCATGCGAGACGACAATCAGCATACGGTGGCCGAAAAGCTCGGGAAAGCCGGCATACATGACGGTCTCGGTCACCGCGCAAATGAACCAGATCACCGGCCCCCAGGACGCCAGCATCCACAGGCCGGCAGCGGCGAAGGGAAAGAACACGGCGAGCACCACGGCCGCCACCTGCCAATGCACGGGCATCAGGTCGAAACGCCACAGCGAGCCCGGATAAAAGCCGATCAGCTTGATCCAGTAGAGAATGCCGAACAGCAGGCAGTAGCCCGATATTACGCGCTGGAACCAGGCGAAGATCACCTCCACCCCGGAGGGCTGCAGCACGACACGTCGGGAGGTCACTTCGCTCACAGCTCGAGCTCCCTTTCGCCCAGCGGAGCGAAATAGGCGTCGACATCGGCATCGCTGACCGCACCGAGGCTCGCCGGCCGCCACTGCGGCTTCGAGCCCTTGTCGATGATGGCGGCGCGAATGCCTTCGTAGAAATCATGGCCGGCCAGCATCCGGTTGAGGATGCGGAACTCCATCTTCATGCATGCTTCCATGGACAGGGTCAGCCCGGCGCTGATCTGACGCCAGGCGACGCGCAGGCTGGTGGGCGAGCGGGTGAGGATTGTCGCCAGCGTCTTTGCCGCGAATTCGTCGGCGCCTGCTGCCCGCTCCAGGCTGTCGATGACGCGTTTCAGGGACGGTTGCGAAAAATGGCTCGATATCGCCTCCAGCGTCGGCCTGTCGGTCTCTCGCCTTGCCTGCATGAAGAAACCGCGCAGCACCGATTCCGGGTCGCCGGTCAGCGTCAGCCGGTCGAGGAAGCCGCCCTGGTCCTCGGCCTTGATGGTGTGGGTGGCCAGGCCCGACCACAGGGCGTCGCCATAGCGGATGCGATTGCCGGTCAGCGCCAGATACATGCCGAAAGAGCCGCCGAGATCAGGCAGCAGGTGGCTGCCGCCGACATCGGGGAAAAAGCCGATGCCGACCTCCGGCATGGCGAACTGGGCATTCTCGGTCATCACCCGATGCGAGCCGTGGAAGGAAATGCCGACGCCACCGCCCATGACGATGCCGTCGATCAGGGCGACGTAGGGTTTCCTAGAGCTGTTGATGCGGGCGTTGAGCCGGTATTCGTCGGCGAAGAACTCGACCGGCGGTTTTCCAGCCCGGCCGGTCTCGTAGACATGCAGTATGTCGCCGCCGGCCGAAAAGGCCCTGCCCTCGGCCTTGACGACGATGACGTCGATGCCTTGATCGGTCTCCCAGGCGCAAAGAGCAGCGTCGAGCGCCCTGATCATGCGGTGCGTCAAGGCATTGAGCGCCTGCGGCCGCGTCAAGGTGACGACGCCGGCCCGACCCAGATGTTCGAAGCGAATCTCGTCGCCTCCGCCAAAATCCATCGTGAAAGAATCCCTCCCCCGCGCCGGCGGGACTGAAGTGCTAAAGCGTGGCGCATGGGTGCGTCAATGCCAAGCCCGGCTGCTATCCTTTGCGTCCCGGCCAAATGGGTGCAACTTATCGGTCTGTATGGCTCAAGGGTGAGCGCCTGGCAGAGATGGAGGACCCGTGGCCCGCATGCCTTTTCGACGCTATGCCAGGCAATAGCGGAAGGCCGCTACCAACGACCCACGGATGCATACGAGCACTTGACCGCGCACCCTCCAACGGACTTCAGGAAATTGGTTGAGGACGCTGCCGGCTCCGCAGGCTGAAGCTGAAACTGAGCCGGCGTCGCGGTCTTGGCCACCGGCGGCACTCGGTGTTAGAGATTGGCCGCCAAGCCTCGAACCGGACGGTGAGCCATGCCGCAGTTTTTGCGCCTTGCCCTTGTTCTGGGTGGCCTGCTGGCCATCTGCGTCGCCAATGGACCGGCCAGGGCAGCTGATATCGAAGACCTCTACAGCTCTCAGACCATCGTCAACGGCAAGTACGAGAAAAACCGCCAAGCCGGCTTCAAACGCTGTCTCGACGCGGTTCTGGTCCGGGTTTCCGGCGATCAGCGCCTGCCGGCGAAACCGGAGATGGTGGCACTGCGCGACAAGGCCGGCAGCTTTGTCGCCAGCTTCGGTTACCGCGACCGTATGGAAGGCATTCCCAACCATGACGATCAAGGCACGTACGATCGGCCTCACAATCTCTACTGCCACTACAAGCCGGCCACCATCGACCCGGTGCTGGCTTTGCTCGGCAGCAGGCCGTGGCTGACCGAGCGGCCACGGCTGGCGGTGTTTTTGGCGACCGAGCGCGGTACAAGGCATTTCGCGCTCGATGCCAATGACGAGCGCGGCGTGCTGATGCGCGAATCGTTCGGCAATGCCGCCGCGCCGCTGGCCATGCAGGTGGCTTTTCCCACGGCAGCGCTGCTGTCGCAGGCCGGATTGGCCGATCAGGCGCTTCGTAACACCGAGATGACAAAGCTCGATACCATTGCGAAGAAGGCCGGCGCCGACCAGGCGCTTTCCGGCAGCCTCGTCTGGAGCGACAAGGAGCTGGGCTGGATCGCCGACTGGCGGCTGGCCATGGCGGGCAAGACCTATATGTGGCACGTGCGCGGTGTCAGCTTCGATGAGGCTTTCCGCGTTGCCATGCGCGGCGCGGCGCAGATCCTGTCGGGCAATGGGCAACCAAAATAGGCCTCGACCGGATCGCTGGCACAAACGTGTCGCATTGGTCAGCGGCAAGGGCTCGTGGTAAAAGCCGCCGATCTGGAGTTTTGGCGATGAACAAATTCACCCCGACAAAGCCAGCCGGCGCGCGCAGCGTCGACGACATCACCGGCAGCCGCCGCTTGCGCCGCATGCGCAAGGCCGACTGGTCGCGCCGTCTGGTGCAAGAGAACAGGCTCTCGGTCGACGACCTGATCTGGCCGATCTTCGTCGTTGACGGCAAGAATATCCGCGAGCCGATCGCCGCCATGCCGGGGGTCTTCCGCCTGTCCATCGATCTCGCCGTCAAGGAGGCCGAGCGAGCGGCAAAGCTCGGCATTCCGGCGCTCGCCACCTTCCCCAATGTCGACATCTCGCTGCGCGACCAGACCGGTTCGCACATCCTCAACCCGAACAACGTCATCAACCGCGCCACCCGCGCGATCAAGGACGCGGTGCCGGAGATCGGCATCATCACCGACGCCGCGCTCGACCCGTTCACCAGCCACGGCCATGACGGCATCCTGCGCGACGGCATCATCGTCAACGACGAGACGGTGGAACAGGTGACCGCCGCGGCCGTCATCCAGGCGGCTGCCGGCGCTGACATCATCGCGCCGTCCGACATGATGGATGGCCGCATAGGCGCCATCCGCGACGCGCTCGACGCCAATGGTTTCCAGGATGTGGCGATCATGTCCTATGCGACCAAGTTCGCCTCGGCCTTCTACGGTCCCTATCGCGAGGCGGTCGGCACCGCCGGCCTGCTCAAGGGCGACAAGAAGACCTACTACATCGACCACGCCAATTCCGACGAGGCGGTGCGCGAGGCCGAACAGGACATCGCCGAAGGCGCCGACATGCTGATGGTCAAGCCCGGCCTGCCCTATCTCGACATAATCCGGCGGCTGAAGGATGAATTCCAGATGCCGACCTTCGCCTACCAGGTGTCGGGCGAGTATTCGATGATCAAGGCCGCCGCCGCCAATGGCTGGATCGATGGCGAGAAGGCGATGCTGGAATCGCTGCTCGCCTTCAAGCGCGCCGGCTGCGACGGCATTTTGACCTATTTCGCTCCCGAAGTGGCGGAACTGCTGAAGGGATAACTTCTCTTCCGACGATGATCGGTCGCGGCGAGCAAATGCCGGCGATCCGCCTCGGCATCCCTGACAATTTCCGACGTCCGGCCGGGAGACCAGAGCGAGGGTCGCTAGACCATTCGCTTCGAGGCTCGTTTGTACCTAAAAAATACCGCTTGCAATTCGCAAGCAGCTTGCTACAAATAACCGATTGCAAAATACAACTGGTTATCGAGGAGGCTCTCATGTCCAAACTTCGTGTCAACGCTTTCAGCCTGTCGCTCGACGGCTACGGCGCCGGTCCCGATCAGAACCTACAAAATCCGCTCGGCGTCGGCGGGGAATCCCTGCACAAGTGGGTATTTGGTACCCGCACCTTCCGCAAGATGGTGCTCGGACTGGATGGCGGCACCACCGATATCAACGAGGCGTTCGCGGCGCGCAGCTTCGAGAATGTCGGCGCCTGGATCCTCGGCCGCAACATGTTCGGGCCGATCCGCAGCGAATGGCCTGACGACAGCTGGAAGGGCTGGTGGGGCGACAACCCGCCCTACCACGTGCCGGTTTTCGTGCTGACCCACCACAAGCGCGAACCGATCGTCATGGAGGGCGGCACGACATTTTATTTCATCACCGACGGCATCCATTCGGCGCTTGAACAGGCGAAGGCGGCGGCTGGGGGCAAGGATGTACGGGTCGGTGGCGGTGTCGACACCATCCGCCAGTACCTGCAGGAAAAGCTGATCGACGAGATGCACCTGGCGATTTCACCGGTGCTGCTCGGCGCGGGCGAGAACCTTTTTGGCGGCCTCGATATGGTGAAGCTGGGCTATCAGTGCAGCGAGCAAGTGGCGACTGCGCTTGCCACGCATGTGGTGATCAAGCGGGCGTAGGTGGCGAAGCCCTCGGCGCAAGCTTCTTTCTCCCCGTTCTACGGGGAGAAATGCCCGGCAGGGCAATGAGGGGCAACGCTACCTTTGGAGACTAGCAGCAAGCCGCCAGTGGCAGCAAATTGGGCTCAATCGCCAACGCTGGCGCCGCCCCTCATCCGCCCTTCGGGCACCTTCTCTCCGTGGAACGGGGAGAAGGAAAAAAAGTGCTCAGTACTTCTCCGGCACGTAGAGTTCGCGCGGCAGCGTCTGGCGCTCGTATTCGGGATTGAAGACGCGCTCCGGCAGCGTGATCTCTTCGTGTGGGACCTCTTCATAGGGCATCTGCTGGAGCAGGTGGTCGATGCAGTTCAGCCGCGCCCGCTTCTTGTCGTTGCCTTCGACGATGAACCAGGGGGCCTCCGGGATGTTGGTGCGCACGAAGGTCTCTTCCTTGGCCTTGGTGTACTGCTCCCAGCGCACGCGCGACTGCAGGTCCATCGGCGACAGTTTCCACTGCTTCATCGGATCGTGGATGCGCATCAGGAAGCGCATCTGCTGTTCTTCGTCGGTGATCGAGAACCAGTATTTGACCACGGTGATGCCCGAGCGGACCAGCATGCGCTCGAATTCCGGCACGTCGCGGAAGAACTCTTCCACCTGATCGGGCTGGGCAAAGCCCATCACCCGTTCGACGCCCGAGCGGTTGTACCAGGAGCGGTCGAACAGCACGATCTCGCCGCCGGCCGGCAGATGCGGCACATAGCGCTGGAAATACCATTGCGACTTCTCGCGTTCGGTCGGCGCCGGCAGTGCGACGACACGGCAGATGCGTGGATTGAGCCGCTGGGTGATGCGCTTGATGACGCCACCCTTGCCGGCCGAGTCGCGCCCCTCGAAGATCACCACCAGCTTCTTCTTGTGGTAGGCGACCCAGGACTGCAGCTTGATCAATTCGGACTGTAGGGTGATCAGCTCGCGAAAATACTGTATGCGATCGATCGAGGGCGGATGCGCGTTCTTGTAAATCTTTGCGATCTCCATCGACAGCGCTGGCTCCGACATTTCGAGCTCATAGTCCTCGTCGAGCGTGTCGGCGAGCTCGGCTTCAAGCCAGTCCTTGGCAGGAGAATTCTGTTTTAGCTCGGTCATCTCAGCTGCTCCGCTTGCAAGCTCTGTCGATCCACGTCCGGCGCCCCAAAACTCCCGGCTTAATGGCCCGGAACGGCAACACCCTGAGCCGACTTCAATATAGGCCGGCAATGACGGTTTTATTGCAGCCCGAGCGCGATCACCGCCGCTGTCAATCCAGCGAGGCATGATCGATCCGTCGTCGTGGCATGGAGACAGCTGCCCAAATTGTCCTACAAATAGCGGCCACATTCGGGGCACCCTCCCCAGCCCCTTTCCCAACGCAATCGCGAGGACTGACATGGAATACCGCACCCTCGGCCGTTCCGGCCTGAAAGTTTCGACACTGACCATGGGAACCATGACTTTCGGCGGCGCCGGCGCGTTTTCGGCGGTCGGCAAGACCGACCTCGACGAGGCGCGCCGGATGATCGATCTCTGCATCGATGCCGGCATCAACGTCATCGACACCGCCAATGTCTATTCGAACGGCATTTCGGAAGAGATCATCGGTGAAGCGCTCGGCGGCAAGCGAAAGGGCGACGTGCTGATCGCCTCCAAGGCGCGGATGCGGATCGGCAAAGGCCCGAACGATGAAGGCCTGTCGCGCCATCACCTGATCCGCGAATGCGAGAAGAGCCTGAAGCGGCTCAAGACCGACGTCATCGACATCTACTTCCTGCACGAATGGGATGGCGTAACGCCGCTGGAGGAAACCATCGCAGCGCTCGATACTTTGGTTGCGCAGGGCAAGATCCGCTATGTCGGCTGTTCCAACTATTCCGGCTGGCAGGTGATGAAGGCGCTCGGCATCAGCGACAGCCATTACCAGCCGCGCTTCGTCACCCAGCAGATCCACTACACGCTGGAAGCGCGCGAGGCGGAGTATGAATTGCTGCCGATTTCCGTCGACCAGGGGCTGGGCGTCCTGGTCTGGAGCCCGCTTGCCGGCGGATTGCTGTCAGGCAAATACCGCCGCGACAGCCCCACCGCCCGCCAGCTCGCCGGCTGGTCGGAACCGCCGATCCGCGACGAGGACCGGCTGTGGCGGATCGTCGATGTTCTGGTCGAGATCGGCACCCAGCGCGGCGTGTCAGCAGCGCAGGTGGCACTGGCCTGGCTGCTTGGCCGGCCGGCCGTCAGTTCGCTGGTGATCGGCGCCCGCAACGAAGCCCAGTTGAAGGACAACCTTGCGGCTGCGAGCCTGGTGCTCACCGACGACGAACGCAGCCGCCTCGACGCGGTCAGCCGGCCACCGCTGCTCTATCCCTACTGGCACCAGCAATTGACGGCAAAGGACCGCTTCGGCCCCGCCGACCTGGTTCTTGACCGCAGCGGCATCTGATGAGCCAGGTTTGGCGCGCCGAGGCACGCTACGTCCTAACCCTGGATAAAACGCCAGACCTCAGGATCAGGCTTGATCTGACCGCTGAGGACAAAATACTTATAGAGGACGAGCAGGGAGATAGCCTGCTCCTCCTGCTCGTTGGAGAATTGGCGGCAATAGGCATTGGCCGCGGCGATGATGCGTTGCGCCTCGGCCGGGTGGTGTTCGAAATAGCGCACCTTCTCCGTGACATCGGCGAAATCCGGGTCGAGCGGCACATAGTGGACACCGGCCTCGAGTTGCTTTTCCGCAAACCATGTCTCGTATGTCGGCAACGGCATCAGGCAGAGCGAATTCGAATTCAGGATCCATTTGAGGTTGGTCGCCACGTCGTTGCCTTCGAGTGAGACGATGTAGCGATAATGCTGCTGTTGGCTGATGCTGAGAAAAGGCTTGCTGTACTCGGCCGGCGCGTTCGGCTTGTGCGAGCCGGCGTCGCAAAACGGCAAGTCACGCACGGCGTCGAGAAATCTTGTCCGTTTCGGATTGTTGAGATCACCGCGCCAGACCACGGCCGGGCGCTTGTCGGCGAATGCAGTTGCGTCGGCCGGCATGTAGAAGTGCCTAAACTTGTTGAATTTCATGATGACCGCATTTTCGTCGTCGGCATGGATCGGCCGATCCTTGACCAGCGTCGGCACCTTCGGCACGTCAATGACGTCGCCGAATTCGACGTCGACGAGCAATGCCGGATCGAAATAACGGGCAAACTCCTTGAGGTCGTAGTAGTACATAGTCGGCGTAGAGGGCAGCTTGTCGAGACGCACCGCAGCCGGGCTGGGCGAAAACACATGCTGCAGCTTGTTGTAGTAATTCAGCCGCCGCCGCACCGCCTGATCCGAGAGCCTGGCCTGTTCGAGACGGCCCGCCAACCGCCGACGGAAGAGTGCCTGCGGTGCGATATCGCGCAAGACGTTGCGCGCATAGTAGAAAACCCTTGCCGTCGTTCGTTGGATGGTGGCCATAGTTCACTTGATCAAAACAAACGGGCGGATCGCTGCGCAGTTTGTTGGCGCCCCAGTTCTCCTACACCATTGTGCCGCGCATCTTGCAAGTCCCGGACCGTCGTCCCCACGAACCGCCGGGCACTATCGCTTCAGCTGTTGTGTTTGACGGCTAATGCTCCTAGGCAGGACCAGAGCCGCGAGGCAGTGAAAAGGAGCCGATATGGCGCGACCACCAAATTACGATCAGGAACGCAAGGAACGCGACCGCCAGAAAGCAGCCAAGAAGGCCGAGAAGCTGGCAGCCAAGGTTGCGGCGCGGGAACGTTCGAAGCCCGAGGACGAGACCGAAGGCGAAACCGAAACGGCAAAGTGACGGCAAAAGGCCCGCAGATGCGGGCCATGCCTCAACCCAGATGGCCGCCCAGATGGCCGGCTTGTATCAGGCGGGCGCCTTGTCGCTGACAAAGACGTCCACTTCGCGCGCTGCCGCAATGAAGGCGCGCCTAGCGTTCATCGCCGGCTTGTCGCCGGCGAGTGCGTCATGGCAGGCCTGCAGCGCCGCGCGATGCTTGGGGCTGCGCTTGCCGGGCCAGTTGTTGAGGAGGTAGTCGGAAGCCTCACGCGCCGTACGCAAGAGCTGAGTGCTTCCCGCCGCGACTGACTTCACAGTCACAGGTGTTTCAAATCGGTTGTTTTCCATCGCCGCTCCTTACGCCATCGGCGTCTGCGAAGCGAGGCCGAAAGTGCGCATACGTCCAGACGACGCCTTTTGCATAGCGTATACCCTGCCCTGCACAGATCGTTTGGAGCAATTCCGGACGCAAACACTTTTCCTGTCTTGACGCAATTCCGGACGGAAAACCGTTTCACACTTTTCCTGGAATTGCTCTCTAGGCGGCGACGACGGCAAAGCCTCTGGCGCGAAGACCGCGCCGATCGTTGGCGAGCGACGTCACCAACCGGTCGCGGCTGCCGACGATGTGGACTGAGAGCAGGCGCGCGGCTTCATCGGCATCGCCAAGACGTGCGGCTGCCAGAATGGCGCGATGTTCGGCCCAGGCGCGAGCAAGGGCCGCTTCGTCGCGCACCTCCAGCCAGCGCGCCCGCGACAGGCGCGTCATGGCATCGCGAACCGCCCGGAACAGAAATTCGTTGCCCGACAGACGCGCCAGTTCGATGTGAAAATCCATGCCGACACGATGCCATTCCTCGCGCGGCGTGTCGTTGTCGCAGGACTCGAGCATCGCCTCGATGACATCGACGGCGCTCCGGTCCGCCAAGGCGCATGTCAGGCGAAGTGCCGCAACCTCGACCGCCTCCCTGTAGACGGCGATCTGCTCGAGTTCGGCCAGATTGATGGGCGACACCGTCCAGCCACGCCCGTCCCTGCCGACCAAGCCCTCGGTCTCAAGCCGCAGAAGTGCTGCCCTGACCGGGGTTCGCGAGGCGCCGAAGCGGCTTTCGATCCAGCGCTCCGTCAGCTTCTCGCCGGGACCGATCTCGAGGCCCAGGATCATCTGCCGAAGCTGTTTTTCGACGCTTTGCATCTGCGACATTGTCGGTTCCATTATCTGGCCGTTGCTGGTTCGGGCCGTTTGCCGGCGATCGGCTTGCCGGCCGCGGTTCCCGTTCACGTTTGACAGGGCCACATTGACAGCGGCCAAGCTTGCGTCCATGACGGGCGCCATCTTGGTATCCCAAATTGGTATCCGCGGCAACCCATAGCTCCGCGTTGCTCGGACAGGACATATGACATGCCGCAGAATACGCCTCCGGCGACCGACAGCACCTACAACATCCACTGGCGGCGCAATCTGTTCGTGTGCTTTGCCGGTTCGTTTTCGACGCTTGTCGCCATGACGCTGCTTTTGCCGTTCCTGCCGCTCTATATCGAGCAGCTCGGCGCCGAGGGCCACGCGGCGATCGTGCAATGGTCGGGGATCGCCTATGGCGCGACGTTCTTTGCGGCGGCACTGGTGGCGCCGCTCTGGGGACGTCTCGGCGACCGCTACGGCCGCAAGGTGATGCTGGTTCGCGCCAGCTTCGGCATGGCCATATGCATGTCGCTGACCGGCATGGTGCAGACCGTCTGGCAACTGGTGCTGCTGCGGCTGCTGATCGGTTTTGCCGGCGGCTATTCCTCGGGATCGACCATCCTCGTCGCCATGCAGACGCCGAAGGAGCGTTCCGGCTGGGCGCTCGGCCTGCTGTCTGCCGGCATCACGGCTGGGGCATTGGTCGGCCCACTGGTTGGCGGTATCTTGCCGCCGCTGATCGGCATCCGCGCCACCTTCCTCTTGTCCGGCGGTGTCATCTTCCTGGCGTTCCTGGCGACCACCTTTCTCATCAAGGAGAATCCCCGGCCTAAAACAGCAGATGCCGCGTCGAAGCAGAAGCCGAAAGGCGGCTGGGCACAAATCCCCGACAAACGGCCTGTTGTCGCAATGCTGGCGACCGGCATGCTGTTGAGTTTCGCCACCATGTCGATCGAGCCGATCATCACCGTCTATGTGCAGCAGCTCATCGAAGACCAGAGCCGCGTGACGCTGATATCAGGCGTTGTCATGTCGGCAGCGGCCCTTGGCGCCATCCTGTCGGCTTCGCGTCTCGGCAAGCTCGCCGACCGCGTCGGCCACTGGAACGTCATCATCGGCGCGCTTGCCGTCTCGGCGCTGCTGCTGATCCCGCAGGCCTTCGTCACGCAGAGCTGGCAACTCATCGGCCTGCGCTTCCTGATGGGCCTGGCGCTGGGCGGTCTTTTGCCCTGTATCACCAGCGTCATCCGTCATAATGTGCCTGATGGCGTCGGCGGCAACGTGCTCGGGCTGTCGATCTCCGCCCAGTATGTCGGGCAGGTCGCCGGCCCCTTGCTGGGCGGCTTTGCCGGTGGCCATTTCGGCATGCGTTCTGTGTTTCTGGGCACATCCGTCTTGATGGCCGGGGGCGCGGTGTATAACTGGCTGGCGCAGTCACGCCGCGAGCAGGACATGCTCGCCAACCCCGGCAAGCCCTGACGGGTTAGGCGTATCCCTCTGAGATCACGGAGCCACGGCATGAGCACGGCCGAACAACCTTCCGGCAGCATCGGCCGTATCCTCGTCCTGGCCGGGGGCCTCTGTGGCGCCGCCGGCGTGGCGCTGTCGGCCGCAGCGGCGCATCTGGGCGGCGCGTTCGTCGGCACCGCCGCATCCTTCCTGATCATGCATGCGCCGGTCTTCCTCGCCGCCGGATTGCTTGGCGCGAACCGGACGCTGCATATCGGCGGCCTGGTGCTGCTGGTTGGACTTCTGCTGTTCTGCGGCGATTTGCTGGCCCGTGATTTTATCGGCTCACGGCTGTTCCCGCTGTCGGCGCCGATCGGAGGCACGCTGCTCATCGCCGGCTGGCTGACGATCGCTGCCTCGGCGCTGGTGCGCGCGCGTTCCTGACGCCTCTGGGCGCCCTGCCCGATACCAAGCCTGCGCCCGTCAAACGTCGTTTGCGGAGCAGTCAGTCCTGCCGGCGCTCGGGCTGGACAAGCGATTCGCGATTGCGTCGCCGCAACCTCGCCAATCGACGCCCCTCCGGCCGTTCGGCCGGCGCGATGCCCCAATAGTTGCGATAGATGTCTTCGAACAGATAGCTCACGGGATGCATGACATGCACTCCTTTCAGTACTTGAATCGATCCAATCGATGGGCGCGAAAAAACGAACCCGATCAGCTCCGCTTGCGCTCCACAAGGAACCGCAGCTCGCGAACCCATGGACTGGCCTTGCCGCGGCGCTTCTGCGTCGTGGTGTTCGACGAGATGCTCCAGTCATTGCAATAAATGTCTTCGAACAGAAAGTTGACGGGGTGCATGACACATCTCCCTTTCCAAGAATTGAATCGATCCAATCAAAGGATCAGATATGGATTGGATCGATTCAAACATACACCGCGCCGAACCCATGATCAAGTCAAAATTTGAACCGATCCAACGAAAGTGCTAGATGGACTGAATTGAGGAGACAAAAATGGCGCTATTGGCCTCTGGAAAGACAAGACCGGTCCGGCTGGCAGACATTGCCAAAGCGGCCGGCGTGTCGCACGGCACCGCGTCGAACGTATTCGCCCGCCCGGAGATCGTGCGCGAGGAGGTCCGAGAACGGGTCAAGGCGGCAGCCGAGGCTATGGGATATGGCGGACCTGACCCCAAGGGCCGGCTGCTGCGGGCCGGCAAGGTCAACGCCATCGGTGTCGCGACGGCCGAGCCGCTTTCCTACTTCTTCGACGACCCTTTCGCCCGGGTGATGATGGCCAGCATCTCGCAGGCTTGTGATGCGACCGGTGCGGGGATCTCGCTGGTCTCCGCCGCCAACAACGAACAGCTCGCCTGGAACATCCAGAGTGCGCTGGTCGATGGCTTCATTGTCTTCTGCGTTGATGGCGGTTCAAAGCTGGTCGAACTGGCGCGTGAACGCAAGCTGCCCTTTGTGGCACTCGATCTCGATTCAGACGATGATGAGGCGGTCGCCGCTATCGGTGTCGACAACATCGCCGGGGCCGGCCTGGCGGCCCGACATCTGACCGAACTCGGGCATCGTCGCTTTGCGGTGCTTGCCTTGCCCGTCGCGGACTCCGGCTTCGGCCCCACCACGCAGGAGCAAGTGGAGAAGGCCCTCTATTCCGGGACGCGCGACCGCCTGCGTGGCTACTTCGCCGAACTCTCCCGCTTCGACATCGATGTCTCGCGTGTGCCGATCTACGAAACTGTCAACGACGAGGAGAGCGTGTGGGCCGGCCTCGACCATATTTTCGCCGGCGCCGAGACGCCGACCGCAATACTGGCCATGTCGGACAGGATTGCACTCCATGCACTGGACTGGCTGCGGCAGCGTGACATCGCGGTACCGGGCGACGTTTCGATCGTCGGCTTCGACGGTGTTCCGGAAGGAGCGGTTTCCAAGCCGCCGCTGACCACAATCGTCCAGCCGATCGCCGAGATGGGCCGCCTTGCCGTCAAGGCGATCCTTGAAAACGACGGCTCGTTCAGCCGGCAATCGCTGCCCGTCGACCTCTTGGTGCGGGCTTCATCCGGCCCCTCGCCCGCCTGAGCCGCCTGACGCCTCAACGCCCCATTCTTGTCGCCATCGACGACATGCCGAAGGACGCATGGACGGGCGGTGCCGGATTGTGAGCCGGCCTGCTTTTCCCGGACCAGCCGAGGCCCGAAAGCCATTCGAGATAGTAGGCGACCGCGAACTGCATGACGATGCCGGCCGATATCAACAGGCTGTCATAGGCAAATCCGCCCGGATTGATCAGCTTCAGCACCTGCGCCGCCATTGCGAGCACAGTGCCGGCAATGAAAACCGGCAGCGATCGTTTGCCCAATATGGCAAGCGGATGATCGCGCCCGGTGCGAAACAGGTTCGAGATGGCGGGGAATGCCACGATCAGGTAGCTCACCGCCAATATATGCAGCAGCCTTGGCAGTGACAGGAACGTCTTGTCGAAGCCGGTCAGCACCGGAGGCAGACCCAACCAGGAGATCTGCCCCCAGAGCGGGCTATGCACCCAGACCACAGCGGTCGCGGTGTAGGCCAAAGCCGCGCCGACCAGCCAGCGATTGACCGGGATGCTACCGCCGCGACGCACATGCAGCGTGCCTGCCAGGCCGATATTGAAAAGGAACTGCCACGACAGTGGATTAAGAAACCAGAAGCCAGGCTCTGGATAGTTGGGCGGAGCAATCTGGTAGATCCCAGCGACCAGCCACAGCGCGCCGGATGCGGCAAGCGCCGGCAATGGCCGGTAGCTGACGAAGAGCAGGAAGACCGGCGCCAGCAGGAGCAGCACGGCATAGACCGGCAGGATGTTGTTATAGCCGAGCTGGTGGCCGAGCGTCACGATGCCGATCAGCACTTGTGGCGTATTCTTGATCAACGGCTCGAGGTTGATCATCGTCAAAAGCTCCGGTCGCCTGGCAAACACCGCCGCGGCGCAGAAGATCGCCATCACCACCATGGTGGTGACGATGTGGGCGGCATAGAGCACACCAGCGCGGCGCCACATCTTCAACGTCGCCAACAACCGGTTTCCAGGCTGGAATTTCTTGCCATAGGCGAGCGCGACCGAGATGCCGGAGATCAGCACGAAGACTTCCGCCGCGTCTGAAAAGCCGAAATTCTTGTACGTCAGATACTCGAAGGCGGTACCCGGTACGTGGTCGACATAGATGGTCAGCAGAGCGAGAGCGCGGAACACATCGATACGCGTGTCGCGATCGGCGATGCGCGAATCGCGGTCTGGGACACGCGAATCGCGGTCTGGGGAAATCTGGGTGGTCATCGACAAAAAGGCCTCAAAGCTGGTTGTTCATGCCGGCAATGCGACCCCCGGCGCACCGCTTCGATTCCTCCCGAAGCAATGGTATCGGCGAAGAAACGGACTGTAATGCGCCCGGTTCAATCAACTTTCGCGGAGCTTGAAAATATTGCGTTTTGAAGCCGGCAAACTGATGGGAATCATCATGGAATCAAAAGGATGAGGCCATGACCGAAAGGACCTCACAAGATGGTGCGCTGCTGCGTGATCTCGCCTTCAGCTACCGCCTTTACAGCCCTGCGGATTCAACCGACGAATGCCTCTTCCTGCTGCATGGGTCGGGTGTCGACGAGACCACATTGGTGCCGCTGGCACGAGAGATCGCGCCGCATGCCGTGCTGATCGCGGTGCGCGGCCGCATCGTCCAGGAGGATGGTTTCCGCTGGTTCGCGCGCATCACGCCGACGCGCTTCGAACAGGCAAGCATCCGCACCGAAACCGAGGCCTTTGCGGGTTTCGTTGCTGACGCGGCCGCACGCCATCATCTCGACCTCTCCCGCACGATGTTCCTCGGCTATTCGAACGGCGCCAATCTGGTTTCGAGCCTGATGCTGCTGCGTCCGGGCCTCGTCGAACGCGCAGCGCTGCTGAGACCGATGCCGGTGCTCGATGACGTGCCGGCGACGGATCTGTCAAAGGTGCGAGCGCTCATCATCGCCGGCGCCGCGGATCTCACCTATGCGCCCTTCGCGCCGGCGCTGGTGACATTGCTCAGCCAGCATGGCGCCGAGATCGATGCCCGGATTGTTGCATCGGGTCATGAATTCGGCAGCGCCGACGCGGCGATCGTCAGGCAATGGCTGACAGCGCCAGCCACCGTCGCACAAGACTGATGGACAGTAGCCGGCGGAATGAGCTTGTCCACCGGATCGAATCCCTGCAAACCTTGCCCGTTTTCAGGCTGAAACCCGCATGTTTTGCGCCCAGAGCCGGGTCGGCCCCTTCCCTTATCCACAATGCCGACATATCCCTGTCACACACAGCCTATGGAGATACTGTTCATTTTGAGGGGAGGTCTGCATGGCCGACAAGAACAGCATCACTCTGCTCGACGACACCTCGACATTGCCGGCAATCGTTGCCGACCCGTCCGACATCGCCAGGATCGAAAGCACGATCGACGTCAGGGATCGCGCCGGCATTTCGGTCTATGGCGACCGTGCCCAGCAGGCTGTCAGCGACTATGCCGACAAGATTCTGGGTCAGCTTCGCAATCGCGATCTCGGCGACACCGGAAATCTGCTGACCGACATCATCATGAAGGCCAAGAACCTCGATCCGGCTTCGCTGAAGGACGAAGGGTTTCTCGGCAATCTGTTTTCCTCCTTCAAGGCGCGGCTCGAACGCTTCAAGGAAAAATACGAGGATGTTGCCGGCCAGATCGACCGCATCGGCCTCGAACTCGACCGCCACAAGGATACGCTGCGGCGCGACATCGCCGTGCTCGACGACCTGCATGAGCAGACCAAGGACTCGATCCTCAAGCTCGACGCCTATGTGCAGGCAGGCAAGAAATTCGTCGACGACTATCGCACCAACGAATTGCCCAAGCTGAAGGCCGCGGCGGATTCGGCCAGCGGCGATGTCGGCGGCACGCTGGAGGCGCAGACCTATCAGGATGCGGTCCAGGCGCTGGATCGTCTGGAAAAGCGCGTCTTCTATCTGGTGCAGGCGCGCCAGCTCGGCATCCAGCAACTGCCGCAGATCCGCATCGTCCAGTCCGGCGACGAGACGCTGATCGAGAACCTGCAGGCGACCTCGGCGCTCACCGTGCCGGCCTGGAAGCAGAAAATGGTCATCCTGCTTGGGCTGACCAATCAGAAATCGGCGCTCGAACTGCAAAAGACGGTGACGGACGCCACCAATGAGATGATCCGGCAGACCTCCAAGATGATGAAGGATCAGGCGATCTCGATCGAAGAACAGGCGCAGCGCGGCATTGTCGATGTCGAGACGCTGGCGCAGGCCAACCGCGATCTCATCGACACCGTGCAGGGCGTGCTGAAGGTCCAGCAGGAGGGTCGCCAGAAGCGGGCCGATGCTGAAAAGCAGATGGACCAGATGACGATCGATCTGAAGAAAGCGCTGACCCAGGCCTGATCGGAACCGCCATGCCGAAGACGCTGACGTCCGTTCTGCTGCTGGCCTTCGCGATGTTGCTGGCCGCCTGCAACGCCAGCCACGTCAAATTCTCCATCGTATCGGGCTCGGAAAACACTGTACTGCAGCCGATCGTTCAGGAGTTCTGCGACAAGCAGGGTGCCACATGCACCTTCGCCTATGAGGGCTCGCTCGACATCGGCCTTGGCTTGCAGCGGCCTGCCGGGCTCGACCAGGATGCGGTCTGGCCGGCCTCGAGTGTCTGGGTCGACCTGTTCGATTCCGGTCGCAAGGTGCGCAATTTAACCTCGATCGCGCAGATGCCGGTTATTTTGGGCGTGCGCAAATCCAAGGCCGCCGAACTCGGCTGGGTCGGCAAGCCAGTTTTCATGAAGGACATTCTGGCCGCGGTGAAGGACGGCAAGCTCAAATTCCTGATGACCTCGGCAACGCAATCCAATTCCGGCGCCAGCGCTTATCTCGCCATGCTCTCCAGCGCACTCGGCGGCAAGGAAGTGATCGAGCCCGGCGACCTCGACAATCCGAATATGCGTGAGACGGTGAGCGCTTTGCTGCAAGGCGTCGAGCGCTCATCAGGCTCGTCGGGCTGGCTGGCGGACCTCTATGTCGACTCGGCCGGCAAGGGCACCGTCTATGACGCCATGTGGAACTATGAGGCGACGCTGAAGGAGACCAACGACAAACTGAAGCAGATGGGCAAGGAGCCGCTCTATGCCGTCTATCCGGCGGACGGCGTCGCGGTCGGCGATTCGCCGCTCGGCTTCATCGACCATGGGCGCGGCCCGGAGGTCGAAAAATTCTTCACCGACCTGCTCGCCTATCTGCAGTCGGATGCGGTGCGCAAACGCATCGCCGACACCGGCCGGCGGCTGCCGCTTGGCGGCTCGGCGATCCAGGCCGCGGCCGAACCCGACTGGAATTTCGATCCGGGCAAACTGGTGACCTCGATCCGCATGCCGGAGCCGGCGGTGATCCGCAAGGCGCTCGATCTCTATCAGGAAGCCTTGCGCAAGCCTTCACTGACGGCACTGTGCTTCGACTTTTCCGGCTCCATGGAAGACCAGGGCGAGAAACAGTTACAGGCAGCGGCGCAGTTCCTGTTTACGCCGGAAAAGGCCAGCGAGGTGCTGGTGCAATGGACGCCGTCCGACCGCATCTTCGTGCTGCCGTTCGACAGTGCCGTGCGCGCCAATTTCGAAGCGACCGGCGATGCTGCCGGGCAAGCCCAGTTGCTGGCTGCCGTCGCGGACCAGCATGCCGGCGGCGGCACCGACATGTATGCCTGTGCCCAGCAGGCGCTGCAGCAGATCACGGCAACAGCGGATCTGTCGAAATATCTGCCGGCGATCGTCATCATGACAGATGGCCGCACCGACGGCAGCGCCGACCTGTTTCTAAGCCAGTGGCGCAGCGCGCCGGCGCGCGTGCCGGTGTTCGGCATCACCTTCGGCGATGCCGACAAGAGCCAGCTCGACAGCCTTGCCAAGGCAACTTCGGCGCGCGTATTCGATGGCAGCGGCGATCTGGCAGGCGCCTTCCGCGCCGCCCGGGGCTACAACTGAGATGCGCGGCTAGGATGCGTGGCTTGTTCGGCAACGACTGGAACTGGATCGTGGCGGGCCTCGTCTCGGCGGTGCTGCTGATCGGTTTGAGTTTTCTCACGCATTTCCCGTTCCTGGTGTCGGTGGTTATCGCCGCGCTGGTCTTTGCCGGGCTTGTGTTCGTGCTGGCGCCGCGTCAGCTGTTCGAAGGGCTCGACCTCAGCTCGATCGGCGGCAGCCGGGTTGCGTTTGCGCGCGAGTTGCTGGCGCAGGCCCAGCCGGCGGCGGACCGCCTGGCCGCAACCGCCCGCACCATTCCCGACAAGGACATGGCGGCAAAGGTGAAGAACCTGTCGGACATCGCCGCCGATGTGATCACCAGGGTCGAAGCCAAGCCCGAAAGTGCGCCTGCCGTGCGGCGATTTCTCACCTATTATTTGCCACAGGCGGCCGAGGTGTCGGAAGGCTACGCGGCGTTGGCCAACCGGCGTGCGCCCAGCCAGGCGCGGCTGACCAATGTCGGCGCGGTGATCACCAAGCTTCAGGACGCCTTCGTGCATTACGCCGACAGTCTGGCCGACAGTGAACTCGGCACGCTCGACGTTGACCTGCGACTCATACAGGAGTCGCTGAAAGAGGATATCGGTCGCTGATGGCCATTTCGCGCCGCGCTTTCGGACTGGGTCTGCTGGGTGCCGCCGCTGCCGGCACGGGTGGCTATCTGACACTGAAGGACCGTCCGGAGTTCCGTGGCTATCTCGGCAACAAGGCGCATCTGTTCGGCTTCATCGGCGGCGAGAAGCAGGCCTTCCTAGCCGATCCGGATGTCGTCCATGCGCTGGGCGGCTACGGGCTGGAACTCGATCCACGCGTCGCCGGCTCCGTCGAAATGGTGCGCGAATCCGCACTTCTGTCGCAGAAGCCGCAGTTCCTGTGGCCGTCGTCGTCGATCATGGTCGACCTGGCACGCAAAAGCGGCGTGGCGATCCGAAACGACCAGGTGGTGCTCAACTCGCCGATCGTCGTCTACACATGGGGACCGGTGATCGAAGGCCTGAAGAAGAGCGGGCTGGTCACGGTCGCCGCCAAGGGCGGCTACAACCAGCTCGACCTCAAGGCGTTGCTTGACGCCATATTGGCCGGCAAGAACTGGTCGAACCTCGGCATAGACGAACTCTACGGCCGGGCACGCATCGTCTCCACCGACCCCAACCGATCCAATTCCGGCTTCATGTTCGCCGGCCTGGTGCTGAGCCTGATGAGCGGCGATGTGGCGACGCAGGAACTGCTTGCCCAGCACGGTGACGAGGCCAAGGCGATCTTCCGCAGCATGGGCCTGAAGTCGTCGTCGTCGGGAAAGCTGTTCGACCAGTACATTGCCGGTGGCCTGGGCGCCGAGCCGATGGTGGTCGGCTATGAAAACCAGCTAGTCGAATGGGCGCTCGCCGATCCGGCACGCTGGCAAAGGGTGCAGACCGGCATAGGCGCCAAGCCCGAAATCCTCTACCCCAGACCGACCGTCTATTCGGCGCATCCGCTGATCGTCATCGATCCGGCCGCCGACAGGCTGCTGGAGGCCCTGACCAGCCCGAAGCTGCAGGAACTCGCCTGGACGAAGCACGGGTTTCGCGGACCTCTCGGCACCGTCACTGGCGGCGCCGATGCAGCGATCGCCGGCGTACGGCCGGCGGAAATTGAGGCCGTTCTGCCGATGCCCTCGGCCGATGTGATGCTGGCCCTGCTCGCCCAGATGGAAGGGTAGATTTACCCTCGCCCCATCCTGTTCCAGGCATCCAGCCCGGCGATCTTGTAGGCCTCGGCGAGCGTCGGATAGTTGAAGGTGTTGTTGACGAAGAAGTCGACGGTGCCGCCGAGGTTGATCACCGCCTGGCCGATGTGGATGAGCTCGGTAGCGCCCTCGCCGATGATGTGCGCGCCGAGCAGGCGGCGCGTTTCGATCGAGAACAAGAGCTTCAGGAAGCCGGTGTTGACGCCCATGATGTGGCCGCGCGAGGTCTCGCGGAAACGCGCCACGCCGACCTCATAGGCCGCACCGCTCTCGCGCACCTGTTCCTCGGACTGGCCGACCGTCGAGATTTCCGGCACCGCGTAGATGCCATAGGGAAAGGTTTCCGGCGGTGGCGGCAAGGGCACGCCGAAAGCATGGCAGGCCGCCACCCTGCCCTGCTCCATCGAAGTCGAGGCCAGGCTCGGAAAGCCGATGACATCGCCGGCGGCATAGATGTTGGGGACGCTGGTCTGGAAGGATTGCGGATCGACTTTGATACGCCCTCTGGTGTCGGCGTCGATGCCGACGACATCCAGGCCCAGGCTGCCGACATTGCCGGTGCGGCCGGCGGCGTAGAGGACGACCTCGGAACGAATGGTGCGGCCATCGGCCAGTTCCACCTCGGCAGCGTCCGGCTTGGACCGTATTTCCTTCACCGCGCTGCCCAGCCGGATGGTCATGCCACGATCGCGCATCTGGTGGATGAAATCGTCGACGATCTCGCGGTCGACGAAATCGAGGATGGAGTTGCGCGGCTCGACCAAGGTTACCGGCACGTCGAGCGCGGAAAAGATCGTCGCATATTCGACGCCGATGACGCCGGCGCCGATCACCGTCAGCGTGCGCGGCAAGCGATCGAGCTCCAGCATCTCGTCGCTGTCGAAGACGCGGGTCTTGTCGAAAGGCACGTCGCGCGGCCGGTGCGGCCTGGTGCCGACCGCGATCAGCGCATTGGCAAAACCAACCTCGCTGTAATCGCCGGTATCGGTGGTCAGGCTGACCTTGTTGGGGCCGAGAAATTTGACCGCAGCGCGAGCGCTCTTGACCGTGTTGCGCATGAACTGATGTTGCAACACCTCGACCTCGTGATCGAGCGTCTTGTGCAGGCGCTCGACCAGATCGCCGACCGAGATATCCTGCTTGACCCGGTAGCCGCGCCCGTAGAAACCGCGCTCGCGCCAGCCCGAGAGGTTGAGCACGGTTTCGCGCAGCGTTTTCGACGGGATGGTGCCGGTATGCACGGAGACACCGCCTAGACGCCGGCCGCGGTCGACCACCAGCACCGATTTGCCGAGCTTGGCCGACTGCACCGCGGCACGGCGACCGGAAGGGCCGCTGCCGATGACCAGCATGTCGTAGTCCATCTTGCCCCGTCCCCTACCCCTGAGCGCTTTGTTGCGCCGCAGCAAGCTAATGCCATCCGCGCCGCAAATTCAACCGGTTCAGATTGCATCTCACGCTGTTTGAGTTCGTGCGCCGCAAAAAGCCCGATCTTGATTCCGCGACGGGCCCTCACCATTTCATTGTTGAGCGGCCCGCACCCTATGCAGGGCCCCTGTTACGAGGAAATGACATGAACGCGCGCGTTCTCGACGGCGAAATCATCACCAGCAGGCTTGACGATGTCAGGGCCTATGACGGCGTGCGCACGAAGCGCATCCTGGCCTTCGTGATCGACTATGTCATCGTCGCGCTGCTCACTATTCCGTTTGCCATATTGGTGTTCTTCCTCGGGCTTTTGACCCTCGGCCTTGGCTGGATGCTGTTCGGCGTCCTGGTGCCGGCCGTCGCCATCCTCTATATCTGGAACACGCTGGGCAGCACCGACCAGGCCACCACGGGCATGAAGATGATGGGCATCCGCCTCGACCGGCTTGACGGCAGGCCGATCGACGGCCTCACCGCGGTCGTCCATTCGGTGCTGTTCTGGGCCGGCAACGTCATCCTGTCGCCGCTGGTCCTGCTGGTGACACTGTTTTCCGACCGCAAGCGCACCTTGCACGACCTTTTGCTTGGCACGGTCGTCAGCCGCACAGACCGCTGAAACGGCCCCTCTGAAGAGCAGTCGAACCGATTGAGCGCAAATATGAAGGCGTCGAGTCGACCACGTCTCCACAATCCTGTTGAATTTTTCGCCGTCCGCGCCAAAGGTAGAGCGATTCGAAGGAGTGTTTCCAAGGCTCGATGACGCAGCATCCGACCCAGTCGCCGCAGTTCTTCCTGACCGCGCCGTCGCCGTGTCCCTATCTCGACGGCCAATTCGAGCGCAAGGTGTTCACGCACCTGGTCGGCGACAAGGCGGCGGAGATGAACGACCTGTTGACGCAAGGCGGCTTCCGGCGTTCGCAGAACATCGCCTACAGGCCGGCATGCGAGACATGCCGCGCCTGCGTTTCGGTACGCATCCTGGCCCAGGAATTCGTCGCCAGCCGCAACATGAAGCGCGTGTTGCAGCACAATTCCGACCTCGTCGGCCATATGCACAATGCCGAGCCCTCGACCGAACAATATTCCCTGTTCCGCAGCTACCTGGATGCGCGCCACCGCCGCGGCGGCATGTCCGACATGACGGTGCTCGACTATGCCATGATGGTCGAGGACACCCATGTCGACACCAAGGTGATCGAGTATCGGCGGCGCGGGCCTGACACCTTCATCACCGGCAAGGGACAGGGCGAGCTGATCGCGGTGGCGCTCACCGACAAGATGGCCGACGGCCTGTCGATGGTCTATTCCTACTTCAATCCCGATTTCGAGGAGCGTTCGCTCGGCACGTTCATGATCCTCGACCACATCGCCCGCGCCAGGGCGATGGGCCTGCCCCATGTCTACCTCGGCTACTGGGTCAACGGCTCGCGCAAGATGAATTATAAGATGCGCTTCATGCCGCAGGAGCATCTCGGCCCGAAAGGCTGGGAGCGCTACACCAACGAAGCGGTCACACGCTAATTACTCTTTCCCAAGTCCGGGCCTAAACATTTTCAACTGAGATGATGCCGGTCTTTCCGCTGGTTGGCGGAGAGTGTGCGATTGCGCCGATCCGCCGTCCTCTCCCGAATTCATTGCGAAAGCCGCTGGATGTCGTCTCACGATGCTCACACCAAAGGACTTCTGCTCACCGCATTTGGCGGACTGACGCTGACCGTAGACATCCCGCTGATCCGGCTCGCCCATGGCGAGGCGTGGACGATCTTGCTGCTGCGCACCGGCTGCACCGTTCTTGCCGGGCTTGTCATTTGGACGGTGTGGCGCTCGTTGAGCGACAGGGCGCCACAGCTCGTTCCCGGACGGCTGGGACTTGCGGTAGCAACGCTCTATGGGCTTGGCTCGATCGCCTTCATTACCGCCGTCTACAACACCTCGACCGCCGACCTCGTCTTCATCCTCGCCTTCACCACCATGTTCTCGGCGCTGCTTTCCTGGCTGTTCCTGAAGGAGCGGCCACGACCTCTGACTCTGGTGGCGCTGGCATTGATGATCGTTGGGATTGCCATCATCGTCGGCGACTCCATCGGCAACGGATATCTGTTCGGCGACATCATGGCCTTGTGCTCGGCCCTGTGCGTCGCCTGCGCCATCACCATCTCGCGGGCGAGCGGCAAGGATATGGGCTTCACCGCGCTGATCGGGGTGGTGCTGCCTTTTGCCGTCGCCGCCTTCATGGTTTCGAAGACCGGCTTTCAGGTGGAGGCGCCATGGTGGATCATCCTCAACGGCGCCGTCATCATGCCGATAGCGTTCTTCTGCCTCGCCAACGGGCCGAAATACATCTCAGGTCCCGAGGTGGCGATGTTCTATCTCCTGGAAACGGTTCTGGCGCCGGTCTGGGTATGGATGATCTTTGCCGAGACGCCGTCGCGCAACAGCCTGATCGGCGGCGCGATCCTGATCGTCACGCTGATTGCGCATTCGCTGTGGCAACTGCATGAAGGGCGCAAGCGCCGTGCCGACCTTGCGGTGCATCATCCGGTGTAGCGCAGGCCGGCTTTCGAGATCAGGCGCTGGCTTTCTTCGCCACGTCAGGTTCCGGCAGGACCTCGATTTGCGGGCCGGCTTCGATTTCGGCTGGCGAGCCCGGGATGATTTCGTCGGTCAGTTCCACCTCTCGCAGCCACTCGCGCCAGATCGCGACCAGCAGGGCCATCAGCACCGGGCCGATGAACAGGCCGAGAAAACCCATGGTCTTGACGCCGCCGATCAGGCCGAAAAAGGTCGGCAGGAAGGGCAGCTTTATCGGTCCGCCGACGAGTTTCGGGCGCAATGTCTTGTCGACGATGAACAGTTCGACCGCGCCCCAGAGGAACAGCGCCAGCCCGGCCATCGGCGACCCGCTGGCAGCGAGGTAGATCGAGACCAGGGTGAAGGACAATGGTGCACCGCCGGGGATCAGCGCCATGACGCCGGTCAGGGCGCCAAGCGTCACCGGTGACGGCACGCCGGCCAGCCAATAGGCAATGCCCAGCACCAGCCCCTCGCCGATGGCGATGACCGTCATGCCGGTCACCGTCGACGAGATCGTTGCCGGCACGACGCGCGAGATCCGTTCCCATCTGGCCGGCAGGATGCGCTCGCCAAGGCGGTCCACCTGGCCGGCAAAATGCTCGCCGTCGCGATAGGCGAAGAACAGCGCGATCATCATGAACAGCAGCGTCAGGAGCAGGCCGAAAGCGCTGCCGCCGGCGGCCAGCACGCCGCGATAGATGCTGCCGATGTTGGCGCCGCTGACCAGCTGGATCAGTTCACCAATGCCGCCGGGATGGCCAAAATTGGTCGTCCACTGCTCGTTCAGCCACTCGCCCACGACAGGCATGGTAGCGATCCAGTGCGGTGTCACGGCACCGTGACGGTTGGTCTCGATCGCCCAGGCGACCCATTCGCGGACCTCGTTGATCGCATAGGTGCCGGCCAGCGCGATCGGTATCACCAGGAAGGCGAGGATGAAGAGGATGGCAAAGGTCGCGGCGATGGTGCGGTTGCCGCTGACTGCAACAAGCAGGCGGCGGTAGAGCGGCCAGCTGGCGAAAGCGATGACGAGCGCCGCCAGCACAGGAAACAGGAAGCCATGGAAGAAATAGACGCCCGCGGCGACGATCAGCACCAGCAGCCAGCGCGCCGCCGACAGCGGCGGAATGACGGCCGCCCGCAACGGCGTCGACAGGCCGAACAGGCGCTGCTGCCGTTCCGGTTTCTGGATTCTTGCTTCCTTCAAACGCCTGCCTCTCCCAAACACCCTTCCCTTCTATGCACTGATATAGTGCAGCAATCGTGACGATAGTCCAAATGGCTGGGGATCTCCCCTTGAGGGGGTTGAGGAGGGTCCGCGCAGCGGACGGAAAGCCAACTGCTTGGCTTTCCGAACGACGAACGGCCGGCGGGCTAGAGGGGGTCGCCGCGCGTCGAGAGCCGACATCCTCTTTCAAAGGTAGAAGGTCGCGTCCAGTCGTACCGACCCCCTCTGTCGCCTTTTGGCGACATCTCCCCCTCGAGAGAGGAGATTAGCAGCGTCATCCAAATTTCCCCGTCCTCGGGAACCCCTTCGGCACCATGCGTCCGGCCGAGGCGCGGGCGCCGATCCATTCCGCCAATTCCTCGCGCGACCGGGTGAAGGTGCGGTCGGCTGAATCCTGCCAGGAGAGGCCGCTCTCCAGCGTGAACGGCTTGAGATCGAGAAGGCCGCCGTCCTTGTATTTCTGCAGGCGTACACCCTTGCCGCGGCCCATTTCCGGAATCTCGGAGAGCGCGAACACCAGCATCTTGCGATTCTCGCCGACGATGGCGAGATGATCGCCGGTGACCGGGATGCAGCGCTTGGCTTCGTCCGGCGCCTTGACGTTCATCACCTGCTTGCCCTTGCGGGTGTTGGCGACGACTTCCTCCTCCGACACGATAAAACCATTGGCGTCATGCGAGGCCAGCAGCAGCTTGCGCTTCGGATCGTGAACGAAGGCGGTGACGATGTCCTGGTCGTTGTCCATGTCGACGATGATGCGGATCGGCTCGCCATGGCCGCGCCCGCCAGGCAGCCGGTCGGCGCCGATGGTGTAGAACTTGCCGCCGGTGGTGAAGACCAGCACCTTGTCGGTGGTCTGGGCGTGGAAGGCGAGCTTGAGGCTGTCGCCCTCCTTGAAGGTCAGCGTCGAGAGATCGGCCAGATGCCCCTTCATCGCCCGCAGCCAGCCCTTTTCCGAGACAACCACGGTGACCGGCTCGCGCTCGATCATGGCGTGCGCAATGTCGGTCAGATCATGCTCGGGCGCGTCGGCGAACTGGGTGCGGCGCTTGCCGAGTTCGGTCTCCGGGCCGAACTTGTCGCGGATGTTGGTGACTTCCCACCTGATCGTCGCCCACTGCTTCTCGTTTGAAGCAAGCAATGCCTCGATCTGCTTCTTCTCGGCGCTCAGGCCGTCGAATTCCTTGCGGATCTCGAATTCTTCAAGCTTGCGCAGAGCGCGCAGCCGCATGTTGAGGATGGCTTCGGCCTGGTTGTCGGTGAGCGACCAGCGGGCCATCATGACCTGCTTTGGCTCATCCTCCTCGCGGATGATCCTGATCACCTCATCGATGTTGAGATAGGCAATCAGATAGCCGGCAAGTATCTCCAGCCGTCTTTCGATCTCGCCAAGCCGATGTTTCGAGCGGCGGATCAAAACCTCGCGGCGGTGCTCGAGCCATTCCTGCAGCACGCCCTTCAGCGACAGCACGTTGGGCACCTTGCCGCGCGACAGGACGTTCATGTTGAGCGGGAAGCGGCTTTCGAGCTCGGTCAGCTTGAACAGCGATTCCATCAGGATGCCGGGGTCGACCGAACGGCTCTTCGGCACCAGCACGACGCGGACGTCCTCGGCGCTCTCGTCCCTGATATCCTCGAGCAGCGGCAGCTTGCGTGCCATCAGCAGCTCGGCGATCTTCTCGATTAGCCGCGCCTTCTGCACGCCATAGGGGATTTCGGTGACGACGATGCTCCAGGTGCCCCTGCCCTGGTCCTCCTGGATCCACTTCGACCGCACGCGAAAGCCACCGCGGCCGGTTTCATAGGCTTCGAGGATAGAGGCGCGGCTGTCGACGATGATGCCGCCAGTCGGGAAATCCGGCCCTTGGACGAAGTCCATCAACTTCGCCACCGGCGCGTCCCGGTGTTCGATCAGGTGAAGTGCCGCGTCGCAAAGCTCGGCCGCGTTGTGCGGCGGGATCGATGTCGCCATGCCAACCGCGATGCCGGACGAGCCGTTGGCCAGCAGATTCGGAAAGGCGCCGGGCAAAACCACCGGCTCTTCGTCTTCTTCGTTGTAGGTCGGCCGATAGTCGACGGCGTCCTCGGTGATGCCGGACAACAGTTCGGTCGCCACATCGGTCATGCGCGCTTCGGTGTAGCGCATGGCGGCGGCGTTATCGCCGTCGATGTTGCCGAAATTGCCTTGCCCGTCAACCAAGGGGTAGCGCATCGAGAAATCCTGCGCCAACCGCACAAGCGCATCATAGATCGACTGGTCACCATGCGGGTGGAACTTGCCCATCACCTCGCCGACGATGCGGGCGCATTTGGCGAAGCCCTGGTCAGGATTGAGCCGCAGCAGGCGCATGGCGTGCATGATGCGGCGATGGACCGGCTTCAGTCCGTCGCGCACGTCGGGCAGCGCCCGGTGCATGATGGTCGACAGCGCATAGGCCAGATAGCGCTCTTCCAGCGCCTTCTTCAGATCGACCGGCTCGATATGATCGCCACCGCCATTTTCAGGCGGCAAAAGCCTTTTTCCCATGGGCTGGGACTAACCGAGCGGGTGATTCGCAGCAAGGGGCAGGCCGACATACCGACCCTTCTGCAACATGAAACCATCCGCCAAGGGATGTCGACCAACATCAGCCTGTTACATGCGGGTTCTAAGGCCAAGCACGATGATATCAGGCAACCGGCTCTTCATGACAAATTCACCGGTTTGCGCAAAGACGGTGGGATCGAGTTTGCCTTTCACCGTGATTTTTGACCATTGTGCCGGGACACGCCTTCTTCCCGTCCAGTTCGTCACGGAATGGTGATGGCGCAAAGAATTGAAAAACAATTTCAGCACACTCTCAGGGACCTTGCGATGACAATCAAACGCTCAACTCTTAGGAAATTCGCCCTTTCGACCTTTTTGCTCACCCTGCCGCTGAATGCGGCCCTCGCACAGGATGCGGCGGTTGCCGACCGGCTGAAGGCAGCACTTTCCGCCCAGGGCGTCGACATCACCTGGACCGGCGTGACCGGTGACAACACCAGCATGGTGCTGCAGGGCGTTGCCATCAAACCCGCGGCGGAAAAGGAAGCGCTCACCATCGGCGACGTCAAGCTCGAAGGCGTCACCGAGGCAAATGGCGGCTATGACATCGCCACCGTGTCGACGGCTGCCTTCACGCACAGCAAGGATGGCGTCACCCTCGATCTCAGCCCCTTCGTCATCCACGACATGACGGTTCCGGCGGATGGTTCCACCGGCCCGCTTGGTTCGCTGATGATGTACAAGTCCGCCGAACTCTCGAACATGACCGTCAAGGTCGCCGACAAGACCGCCTTCTCGATGGACGGGCTTGCCATCGAGATCACGCCGCCGGCGGACGGCAAGGCGATGGAATTCACCGCCACCACGGAAAAGTTCAACGCCGACCTGACGCTGGTCGACGATCCCAAGTCCAAGGAAGTCATCAACGCGCTCGGCTACCAGAACATCGCGGGCAATCTCGAAATGGCCGGCACCTGGCAGCCTTCGGACGGCAAGATGGAACTGTCGAAATACGACATCTCCGTCGAGAATGCCGGCACGCTCGGCATGACCTTCGATCTCGGCGGCTACACGATGGACTTCATCAAGTCGCTGCAGGAAATGCAGAAGAAGATGGCGGCACAGCCCGAAGGCGCCGACAATTCGGCGCAAGGCATGGCCATGCTCGGCCTGTTGCAGCAGCTTTCGTTCAACAGCGCCTCGATCCGCTTCGACGACGATTCGCTGACCAACAAGGTGCTGGACTATGTCGGCAAGCAGCAAGGCATGTCCGGCAAGGACATCGCCAACCAGGCCAAGGCGATCGTGCCGTTCGGCATGGCGCAGCTCAACAATCCCGAGCTGACGGCACAGGTCACGGCCGCGGTCGGCAAGTATCTCGACGATCCGAAGAGCCTCGAAATCTCGGCCGAGCCGCCGGCATCAGTGCCGTTCGCGCTGATCATGGCGGGCGCCATGTCCAACCCGCTCGACCTGCCGAAGACGCTCGGCGTCACCGTCAAGGCCAACGAAGACTGATCGAAGCGATCTCAATAAGCGAAAAAGCCCGGCAGCGATGCCGGGCTTTTTTATGGGATTAGCGAATCGAAAGAATCGGTTCGGGCGGTTCTCTAAAGCATCGCCCGAGCGTGGTCAGGCGTCCTTCTTGGGCACAGCAACGCGCAGTGCCAGGTCGCGAAGCTGCTGCGGGCTCGCTTCCGAAGGCGCGTTCATCAACAAATCATAGGCCTGCTGGTTCATCGGGAACATGGTGATCTCGCGCAGGTTCTTCGCCCCGAGCAGCAGCATCACGACGCGGTCGACGCCGGCGGCCATGCCGCCATGCGGCGGCGCGCCATACTGGAAGGCGCGGTAGAGGCCGCCAAAGCGCTCTTCGACCGTGGCGCGGTCCAGCCCGACCGTCTCGAACGCCTTGACCATGGTTTCGGGCAGATGGTTGCGGATACCGCCGCTAGCGATTTCGAAGCCGTTGCAGACCATGTCATACTGGAACGCCTTGATGCCGAGCAGGTCCTCGCCATTCAGCGCATCGATGCCGCCTTGCGGCATCGAGAACGGATTGTGGGCGAAGTCGATCTTCTTCTCTTCCTCGTTCCATTCGAAGAACGGGAAGTCGACGATCCAGCACAGTTCGAAACGCTCGCGGTCGACAAGGTTCAGCTCCTCGCCGGCGCGCGTGCGCGCAGCCCCCGCAAAGGAGACGAACTTCTTCGGATCGCCGGCGACAAAGAAGGCGGCGTCGCCATCGGCAAGGCCGAGCTGAAGGCGGAGCGCCTCGGTGCGCTCCTCGCCGATGTTCTTGGCCAGCGGGCCGGCGCCTTCGAGCTTGTCGCCCTCCTTACGCCAGAAGATATAGCCCAGCCCCGGCTGCCCCTCGCCCTGCGCCCAGGAATTCATGCGGTCGCAGAAGGCGCGGCTGCCGCCGGTCTTTGCCGGAATGCCCCACACCTCGGCCTTCGGGTCGTTGGCCAGGATGTTGGCGAACACCTTGAAGCCGGAATCGCGAAAATGATCGGAGACGGCCTGCATCTCGATCGGGTTGCGCAGGTCCGGTTTGTCGGAACCGTATTTGCGCATGGCGACATCATAGGGGATGCGCTGGAATTTCTGCGTCACCGGCTTGCCGTTGGCGAAGGTTTCGAAGACCCCGCGCATGACCGGCTCCATGGTCGACAGCACGTCGTCCTGCTCGACGAAGCTCATTTCGAGGTCGAGCTGGTAGAATTCACCCGGCAGACGATCGGCGCGCGGATCCTCGTCGCGGAAGCAGGGCGCGATCTGGAAGTAGCGGTCGAAGCCCGACACCATGATCAGCTGTTTGTACTGCTGCGGCGCCTGCGGCAGCGCGTAGAAGGTGCCGGGATGGATGCGCGACGGCACCAGGAAGTCGCGTGCGCCTTCCGGCGATGAGGCGGTCAGGATCGGCGTCGAGAATTCGGTGAAGCCGACATCCGTCATGCGCCTGCGCATCTCGGCGATGATTTTTGTCCGCGCAATGATGTTCTTGTGCAGCGTCTCGCGGCGCAGGTCGAGGAAGCGGTATTTCAGGCGGATATCCTCGGGATAGTCCGGCTCGCCGAACACCGGCAGCGGCAATTCCTTGGCCGCCGACAGCACTTCGATCTCGCGGGCGAAGATCTCGATCTCACCGGTCGGCAAATTGGCGTTGGTGGTCTCGGGCAAACGCGCCTTGACCTCGCCGTCAACGCGGATGACCCACTCCCCGCGCACGGTCTCGGCAACCTTGAAGGCAGGCGAATCCGGATCGGCGACGATCTGGGTCAGGCCATAATTGTCGCGCAGGTCGATGAAGAGCAGGCCGCCATGATCGCGCACGCGATGCACCCAGCCCGACAGGCGAACGGTCGAACCGACGTCGCTCTTCCTCAACTGGGCACAGGTATGGCTGCGGTAACGGTGCATTGTCATTGGTAAAGTCCGGGGTGCTGGGTTGCGGGCCGAAGCATCACGGCCCGGCCTGAAAATTTGCGCGAAAAGCGCATGGGAGGTTGGATTTGTCAAGGCAAGCAGGTCGCCTGCGCTTCTTTCACCTTCAGCCCGGGACTTCGGCCGAACCCCAAACCAAAGTGCGGTGACCGGCCCCGTCTCGCCTCGCCCTCATGCGAAGTGGATTTCGGCGCCTTGACGTTCGAAATCCGCAAGGATTGCGGCCGGTGCAGTCTTTTCGACCACCAGATGGCGGATCGCCTCTGCCCCGGCGACGCGGTAGGGCGCCGCGGTTGCCAGCTTGTCGTCGGTCACGGCGACGACAATGCCAGCGCTGTTCCGAGCCATGGCCCGCTTGACCTCGGCCTCGGCCGGATCGAACGCCGTTACGCCACGCGCGGCGTCGAGACCGCATGAGCCCAGGAAGAACAGATCGGCGCCGAGCTGCGCGACGGCGGCCAGCGTATCGGCGCCGACGCAGGTCCCGAGGTCGCGGACGAACCTGCCACCCAGCACGATCAGCTCGACTAATGGGTGATCGGACAGCGCCGAGGCAACGCCGAGCGAATTGGTGGCAATTGTCAGCTCGAGGTCGCGGGGAATGGCCCTGGCGAGAGCGGTGTTGGTGCTGCCGCCGTCGATAAACAGGGACTGTCCAGGGGAAAGCAGCGCCACAGCCGCGCTCGCCAACCGCATCTTCTCCTCAACGGCGTGACCGCCGCGCAGGCTGATGGGAGCATCCGCAAACGGCGCCGATGCGACCGCGCCGCCATAGACGCGGCGGCATTGACCGGACTTCGCCAACTCCCGCAGGTCGCGGCGGACAGTGTCCTCCGAGACGCCGAAGCGGGTCGCCAGTTCGCCGGCCAACACACTTCCCTCCGCCGCCAGGCGGTCGCGGATGATTCGATGCCGCTCATCGGTCAGCATTGCATGATCCTGTTTTGTTTGTGCACGTTCTTGCATGTTTTGCACGTTTATGCAAGGAAGGGCCTGCCCGACTGCCGGATAAAGCCCAGTCTCTCTTCCTTTGAAAGCACCGCGATGAGCCTTGGCCTCAACCTTGCCCCCCAACATCGCGTCTATGCCGGGTTCGCGATCTATTCCTTCGCCATGGGCAACATTTTTCCACGGCTGCCCGACATCAAGCACGCCATGAACATCGAGGATGGCACCCTCGGGCTCAGCCTGATCGGAACCCCGATCGGCACCTTGACGGCGCTGACGCTGGCGACGCCGCTTCTCGAGCGCGTCGGCTTCCGCCGCGCGCTGCTTGTCCTGGTCCCGCTGGTGGCGCTTGCCTATGCCATCGCGGTGCATGCGCCAGGCCCGCTAGCGCTTTTCCTGATGCTCTTTCCCGTCGGCCTGATGATCGGCAGCGTCGAGATCATGCTCAATGTCGAGGCTGACAGGACCGAATTCCTGGTCAAGCGACGTATCATGAACCGCGCGCATTCGTTCTGGAGCATGGGCTTTTTCGGCGCCGGCCTGTTCGGCGCGGCGCTCGCGCATCTCGGCATATCGCCGCAACTGCATCTGGCGCTGATCGTGCCGATAGTCGCGATCTCGATGGCGCTGTTCCTCGGCGGCTACCAGCCAGCGCCGAGCCGCTTCGCCGGCACCGGCGAGAAGGCGCCCGTGCTGGCACGGCCGACGCTGCCGATCCTCGTCCTCGTGGCCGTGACGCTCTCCGCGATGCTCATGGAAGGCGCCAGCATCGACTGGTCGGCGATCTACATGCGCACCGTGTTCGAATCGGGCCCCTTCGTCGCCGGCTTCACCGTGGCGCTGTTCGCCTTTTCCCAGGCAACCACGCGCTTCTTCGCCGACAGTTTCGTTGACCGCAATTCGCCGAGCGGCGTGGCGCGGGTGCTGCTGGTAATGATGGCCGCCGGCGTGCTGATTATCTTTTTCTCGCCTGCGCCGTTCTTCTCCATGCTGGGCTTTGCCTTTCTGGGGATCGGCACCAGTGCCCTCTTCCCGCTGGCGATCTCGGCCGCCGCCCAGCGGACGGATCGGCCGGCGGCGATCAATGTCGCGGCGCTGTCGCAGATCTCCTTCGTCGCTTTCCTGCTCGGCCCGCCGCTGCTCGGCTTCGTCTCCGACCATTGGGGCATCCGCTCGGCCTTTGGCATCGGCGTCCCCTTCGTCGTCCTCAGCCTGCTGACCGCTGGATCACTTGGCCGGCGGCCGGCCGCGGACAAATCCGCCGCGCCGGCGGACGAGCCGCTCGAACCAACGCGGGACAAGATGCTGGTGCGGGCCGGCAAGGATTGACCGTTCTCGTGGCGTGGGGGACCTGCCACGAGCAATTGGACATATCCTCGTTGTAGTTAGCCGGGAATTGCCGCTGGCATTGGCCAAGGCAATGGTTCAAGAAGGGATCACTGACACGTGATTGCTTCATGTCCTCCATCCGTCCGCTGATCCCGCTCCTTCTCGCCGCCGGCATCCTGCTCGGCGGTAACGGGCTGCAGAGCACGCTGATCGCGCTGCGTGGCGCGCAGGAAGGGTTTTCCGCTTCCGACATCGGCCTGATGGGCACCTTCTATTTCGCCGGTTTCCTGCTCGGCTGCCTGGCGATCACCCGCATCATGAAGGCGGTCGGCCATATCAGGGCATTTTCGGCGCTGGCAGCGATCGCCTCGGCGGGCACCTTGCTGCTGGTGCTGGTTCCCGATCCGGTAATGTGGTGCGCGGTGCGCTTTGCCGGCGGTTTCTGCTTTGCCGGGCTGTTCACCATCGTCGAAAGCTGGCTGAATTCCGGCGTCGCCAACAAGGATCGCGCCCGCGTGCTAGCGATCTACCGGATGGTCGACACCGGTTCCGTCACCGGCGCCCAGTTCCTGATCCCGGTCTTCGGCGCCGGCGGCTTCACCATCTTCGCCATCATGTCGATCATGATCACCTTGTCGCTGGTGCCGGTCTCGCTTGGCGACCGCTCCAATCCGACGCCGCCCGAAGACGTCAAGCTCGACCTGGCGCGCGTCTGGCGGATTTCGCCGCTGGGCTGCTTCGGCTGTATCGCGGTCGGCGTCACCAACAGCGCCTTTCGCACATTGTCGCCGGTCTATGCCGAGCAGATCGGCATGTCGGTCGCCGATGTCGTCACCTTCGTAAGCGTCGGCATCTTCGGCGGCGCCATCATCCAGTATCCGCTCGGCTACCTCTCCGACCGCTGGGACCGGCGCCGGGTGCTGCTGATAACGACCTGCTGCGCGATGGTTTCGGCACTGGCGCTGGTGTTCATCGCTGGCAGCAATCCGCTGCTCAACTTCATCATCATCTTCATCTTCGGCTGTTTCGCCATGCCGCTCTATTCGCTGTCGGCGGCGCATTCCAACGACCGTGCCGACACGGGCGAGTTCGTGCTGATCAATGCGGCCTTGATGCTGTTCTATTCCTTCGGCGCCATTGGCGGCCCGTTCGCCGCCTCGACGGCGATGCAGTATTTCGGGCCGAGCGCGCTGTTCGTGTTCAGCGCCATGGTCTATGCGATCTTCATCGCCGTCATCCTCTACCGGATGCAGGCCCGGTCCGGCGTGCCGGCAGGCAGGCGCAGCCGCTTCACCGCTCTGTTGCGCACCTCGACGGTTTTCGCACGGCTGGCCAAGAGAAACGCCGATTCCGACGGGCCAGCTGGGTCGTGACGATAGCGCCAAAGCTTGACGAAAGCCCCGCCGGCTGAAATCTAGGAAGACCTTACTCCTGCCAAAAGCGATTTGATGCACGTCATCACCACCCAGAAAGAACTCGAGACCGTTCTCGCCGCTTTCGAAAAGTCGGATTTCGTCACCGTCGACACCGAATTCATTCGAGAAACGACCTTTTGGCCGATTCTGTGCCTGATCCAGATGGCCGCACCCGGCGTGACGGCGCTGATCGATCCGCTGGCGCCCGATATCGACCTGAAGCCGTTCTTCAAGCTGATGGCCAACGAAGCGGTGGTCAAGGTCTTCCACGCCGCGCGGCAGGACATCGAAATCATTGTCCATCTCGGCGATCTGGTTCCGCATCCGGTGTTCGACACGCAAGTGGCGGCGATGGTCTGCGGCTTCGGCGACAGTGTTTCCTACGATCAGCTCGTGCAGCGGATCACCGGCGCGCGGCTCGACAAGTCGTCGCGCTTCACCGACTGGCGCCACCGGCCGCTTTCCGACAAGCAGCTCGACTACGCGCTGGCCGACGTCACCCATCTGATCGAGGTCTATCAACACCTCAGCGCCGAACTGGAGCGGGAAAACCGCGCCCATTGGCTCAACGAGGAAATGGAGGTCCTGACCTCGCGCGAGACCTATGATCCGCACCCCGAGGACGCCTGGAAGCGCCTCAAGATGCGGCTGCGCAAGCCGCAGGAACTGGCGATCGTGCAGGGCGTGGCGGCGTGGCGCGAGCGCGAGGCGCGCGAACGCGACGTGCCGCGCGGCCGCGTGCTCAAGGACGACGCGATCTACGAGGTGGCGCAGCAGGCGCCGCGCGACGCGGCAGCCCTTGGCAAGCTGCGCACCACGCCGAAAGGCTGGGAGCGTTCCTCGACGGCGACGGCGCTGCTTGGCGCGGTCAACACCGCGCTTGCCTTGCCCAAAGAGCAGATGCCGAAGCTGCCGAAGAATTTCCAGCCGCCCGAGGGCTCGAGCGCTGCGGCGGAACTGTTGAAGGTGCTGCTGCGGATCGTCGCCGAAAAGGAAGGCGTGGCCTCGAAAGTGCTGGCCTCCAGCGACGACATCGATCGCATCGCCGCCGAGGGCGAGGATGCCGACGTGCCGGCCCTGCAGGGCTGGCGGCGCGCGGTGTTCGGCGAGGCGGCGCTCAAGCTGGTGCGCGGCGAGATCGGCATCAAGTTCGACAAGCGCAAGATCGCCGTGTTCGACCTGTAGCCGCTGTACCCCCACACCGCTCCGCTTTGCGCAACGACCCTCCCCTTGGGGAGGGTAAACACCTGCTCAAACCACGCCGAGCAGATGCAGCGCGAACCAGATCCATCCCAGCAGAAGAATCACTGCACCGACGAAGAAAGAGCGGCTGCGCAGCCGCAGGTTGTTGCTGGTCAGGTGAACCCAGGCATGGAAATAGCGCGACGCGACAAAAATCCACATCAGCGCCAGGGTCAGATAGTTGACGCCGTTGGTCAGGTGCAGCGTCAGGCACAGCACATAGAACAGCACCGGCAGCTCGAACTGGTTGGTGAGATTGGCGGCAACGGTGATGCTGGAGGCCGGCTCGGTCGAGCGCACCTTGAACTGACCGGCTTTGGCTTCGCCTGACCTGACTGCGCCGTATCTGCGCCGACCCAGGACGCAGTAGACGATGTAGATCAGCAGCACATGCGCCAGAACAGGCCAGAAGATCGTGGTCTGGTTCATGAAGTGCCCCCTGCCCGGGTGGGCTTTGTGTGCGGCATCAAGCCTGGCGTGCCTGGCCTGCCAGCCAGAAGGCGGCAATGACGATCGCCGGGATGGCTAAAAGCGCGAATTTGGTCACGATCAGCAACGAGGCGAAAGACAGCGAATCCGGGTTCGCCGACAGGAAATCTGACAGAAGCCGCGCCACCGCGATGTTCTGGACGTAGTCGGCAAGCGTGTAGGGCAGAACCAGAACCAGCGCGAAGATCGACTGCAGCTGCCCCGGCAAAACACGGAAAGCCCTTAATCGCCGACCGGTTGCCAGGATCAGGCTGACCAGCGTCACCGACAGCAGCGCCGGGAACAGCAGATCGAAGGTCAGATAGTGCCAGACGAGAATGATCTCGCCACCGCGCCGGCCGAGCGCCGTCAGCCAGGCCATGCCTTCGTCCGGGGTGAAGCCGAAAATACGCATGTCGAGTGACGGCAAGCCACCGCTCAACTGGCGAAAGTAGAAGAATTCCAGCACCGTCATGGCGATGAACACCGCCGCCGACAGGAAACAGAGCGCGCCTGCGTGACGCGACAGCCGCAGGATCGTCGCCGTCAGGCTCCGCCCGAGCCCGTACGGATCAGGCTCCGCCGGGATAGTTCGGGCTTTCGCGGGTAATCGTGACGTCATGGGCGTGGCTTTCACGAAGTCCGGCATTGGATATGCGCACAAAAGTGGCGCGCTCGCGGAAATCGGCAAGGTCGCGGCCACCAACATAACCCATAGCGGCTTTCAGCCCGCCTGCAAGCTGGTGCAGCACGCCAGACACAGGTCCTTTGTAAGGAACCTGCCCTTCGATGCCTTCCGGGACCAGTTTCAGCGTGTCGCGCACCTCGGCCTGGAAGTAGCGATCGGCTGAGCCGCGGGCCATGGCGCCGACCGAGCCCATGCCGCGATACGCCTTGAAGGAGCGGCCCTGGTGCAGATAGACCTCGCCCGGGCTTTCATCGGTTCCGGCCAGCAGCGAGCCGATCATGGCGGCACTTGCGCCGGCGGCGAGCGCCTTGGCCAGATCGCCGGAATATTTTATGCCGCCATCGGCGATCACCGAGACGCCTGATTTGTGCGCCGTCTCGACAGCCGACATGATGGCCGAAAGCTGCGGCACGCCGACGCCGGCCACGATGCGGGTGGTGCAGATGGAACCCGGACCGATGCCGACCTTGACGGCGTCGGCGCCGGCGTCGATCAGCGCCTGCGTGCCCGCGGCGGTGGCGACGTTGCCGGCCAGGATGCGAACCGAGTTGGAGAGCTTCTTGGCGCGAGTCACCGCGTCCAGAACGCGCTGCGAGTGGCCATGCGCGGTGTCGATCACCAGAAGGTCGACGCCCGCATCGATGAGGCGTTCGGCGCGCTCGAAACCGTCATCGCCGACGCTGGTGGCGGCGGCGGCGCGCAAGCGGCCCTGCGCGTCCTTGGTGGCGTGCGGGTTGAGCTGCGACTTCTCGATGTCCTTGACGGTGATCAGCCCGACGCAATTGCCCTGCCTATCGACGACCACCAGCTTTTCAATACGGTGCTGATGCAGAAGCCGCTTGGCTTCATCCTGGTCGACGTTCTCCTTGACCGTGATCAGGTTGTCACGGGTCATCAGTTCATGGACCTTCTGCGCCGGATCGGACGCAAAGCGCACGTCGCGATTGGTCAGGATGCCGATCAGCCGTCCAATCTTGTGGCCGCCGCTGCCGCCGTTCTCGACCACAGGAATGCCCGAGATCGAATAGCTGCGCATCAGGCCCAGCGCGTCGGCTAGCGTCGCGTCGGGGCCGATGGTGACGGGATTGACCACCATGCCGGATTCGAATTTCTTGACCTGCCGCACCTGCTCGGCCTGTTCGGCCGGCGAGAAATTGCGGTGGATGACGCCAATGCCGCCGGCCTGGGCCATGGCGATGGCAAGCCGCGCCTCGGTGACGGTGTCCATCGCCGCCGAGAGGATCGGCACGTTGAGGTCGATGTCGCCGGCGATGCAGGTGCGGACATCGGTCTCGCCGGGCATGACCTCGGAATGACCGGGCTGCAGCAGCACGTCGTCAAAGGTCAGCGCCAATGCGCCGGTGGACGTTTCGATGATTTTTGCCATGGCCAGCCCTCGGAATACAAAAAAGCGCTGGACCGGAATGGACAGCGCCGACTCGTTTCTTCCCTTTCAGGATTGGCGCTGGCTGGTACCACGTCCCGGCGCCGATGAAAAGCCGATGATTTCGCGCTCCCGCAAAGGTGACTTTTCGCCCGAAAAGATGCCACCTGTGGTTGCCGGTCGCACAAAAGTGACAGCAAATTAATGCGACATCCCGGCGAAGGCATGGTAACCGCCCGCCTCAAGGCCGACATGCAACCGGCAACGCAACATTCAAGTCTGGACGCGTTCCTTGAACCGCACCATCCCGCTCATACTGGCGGTCGCCCTTTTCATGGAAAACATGGATTCGACCGTCATCGCGACATCACTGCCGGCGATCGCAATCGACATCCATACCAGCCCGATCGCGCTCAAGCTGGCGCTGACTGCCTATCTGGTATCGCTGGCGATCTTCATTCCGATCAGCGGCTGGATGGCCGACCGTTTCGGCGCCAAGACTGTCTTTCGTGCCGCGATCGCGGTCTTCATCGTCGGCTCGATCGCCTGCGCGCTCTCCGGTTCGCTGCCGGCTTTCGTGGTCTCGCGCTTCCTGCAAGGCATTGGCGGCGCCATGATGACGCCGGTCGGACGGCTGGTGCTGGTGCGCGCAACACCGAAAAGCGAACTCGTCGCGGCAATGTCCTGGCTGACCGTTCCGGCGCTTGTGGGGCCGCTGGTCGGGCCGCCCGTCGGCGGCTTCATCACCACCTATTTCACCTGGCACTGGATTTTCCTGATCAATGTGCCGATCGGCTTGGTCGGCATCTGGCTGGCGACGCGTTTCCTGCCGAAGACCGAACCCGTGCAGACCCCACCACTTGATTTCATCGGCTTCGTGCTGAGCGGGCTGGCGGCATCCGGCGTGGTGTTCGGCCTGTCAGTGGTGAGCTTGCCCTATCTGCCGCCAATCGTCGGTGTCATCACCGTAGCGGTTGGCCTCGTGTCGGGCGCGCTCTATCTGCTGCATGCGCGCCACGCCAAAAACCCGCTGCTGGCGCTCGAACTGTTCCGCAACCAGGTGTTCCGCTCCTCGGTGCTTGGCGGCGGGCTGTTCCGCATCGGCATTGGCGCGGTGCCGTTCCTGCTGCCGCTGATGTTCCAGATCGGCTTCGGGCTGACGCCGTTCCAGTCCGGCATGATCACTTTCGTCTCGGCGATCGGCGCCATCGGCATGAAATTCGTCACCGCACTGATCTTCCGCGTCGCTGGCTTCCGCCGCGTGCTGGTTGTCGGTTCGCTGGTCGCCGCGGCCTCGATCGCCATCAACGGACTGTTCACGCCCGACACACCCTATCTCTTGATGCTGGCCATGCTGCTCGTCGGCGGCTTCATCCGCTCGATGTTCTTCACCGGCGTCAATGCGCTCGCCTACGCCGAGGTTTCAGCTGAAGACACCAGCAAAGCCACGCCGATTGCCGCCGTCTTCCAGCAGCTGTCGATCGCGCTTGGCGTGGCGGTGGCCGGCGGCATCCTGGAAGTGTCCACAAGCCTGAACGACAGGTCACTGACGCTGGCGGATTTCCACACCGCGTTCTTCGTCGTCGCGGTGATTTCCGCCGCCGCGTCCCTGTCGTTCATGCGGCTGGCGCCCGATGCCGGCAACGCTGTCTCCGGACATGGTCGATTGACCACGCCCAAGACGTTGGAAGCGGTAAGCACGCCCGGCAATTGATTCGGCTTACGTTTCGGGCTCGCCCTCCGGACGTTCCGATCCGGCTGACGACGGCTCCCGCCCCTTAAAGTCTTTCGCCAGCAGGTAGAGTTCCACCGATTCGTCGCGCGACGCCGGAGGCTTGACGTGATGGACCGAACGAAAATTCCGCTTGAGCATGGAGAGCAGCTCGTTTTCGGCGCCGCCCTGGAAGGTCTTGGCAAGGAAATGCCCGCCCGGCTTCAGCACCGACAGCGCGAAGTCGGCCGCCACCTCGCACAGATGCATGGTGCGGATATGGTCGGTCCGCTTGTGGCCAGTGGTCGGTGCGGCCATGTCGGACAGCACGATATCCGGATCGCCTCCCAGCGCCTCGGCCAGCTTTTGCGGCGCCAGCGGATCGAGGAAATCCATCAACAGCACCGGCGCGCCGGGCACAGCGTCCATTTCCAGATAATCGATGCCGATGACATTCGGCTTGTCGGCCGTCGATTTCGTGCGCGCGGCGGCGACCTGGCACCAGCCGCCGGGAGCCGCACCGAGGTCGATCACCTTCATGCCGGGCTTCAAAAGATGATGTTTGTCGTCGATCTCGATCAGCTTGTAAGCCGCGCGCGAGCGATAGCCGTCAGCCTTGGAGCGCTGGACATAGGGATCGTTGATGTGGCGCTGCAGCCAGCGGCGCGACGATTCCTTCAAGCCGCTCTTCTTCTTGATCCGCGTCTTCAGCACGCGAATGCTGGCTGATCCTGGTTTTTCCGGTTTCTTGGTCATTGCCTGATTTCTTGTCCGAGCATCATTTCCAGCGAAAACCGGTTCATGCCCTCTTGTCTGAGCATGACCTTTTCCGAGAACCGGTCGCCACTTTTCGCTAACGCGGTCCTGAGGTTCGGGATCATGCTCTGCCACGTCCATCATTGCGCCAGACGCCGTCATCGGCCATCAGTTCGCTCAATATGCCTTCGCGCAGGCCACGATCGGCGACGCGCAGTCGCTCCGACGGCCACACCGCGCGGATCGCTTCGAGGATAGCACAGCCGGCCAGCACCAGATCGGCGCGATCGGCGCCGATACAAGGGTTGGCGCAGCGCTGCTGGAAATCCCAGCCGACCAGCTTTTCGACCATGCGGTCGACGCTGTCGCGGTCCATCCACAGCCCGTCGACACGGCGACGGTCGTAGCGCTCGAGGTCGAGGTGAACACCGGCGAGCGTCGTCACCGTTCCGGACGTGCCGAGCAGATGGAAATTCGGGCTGGCCTTGAGATGGCTCAGCCGGTCGCGGCCGTCGAAGCTGGCCAGCCGGCCGGCGACGTCGTCGACCATGGCGGCGAAGATCTCGCGCGTCACCGTGCGGCCACCAAAGCGCTCGGCCAGCGAGACGACGCCGACCGGCAGCGAGGTCCACGACACGATGTGGTTGGCGAGCCTTGGCGAGCGGCGGCCGGCGAGGTCGATCAGCGCAATCTCGGATGAGCCGCCGCCGATGTCGAACAGCACGACACCTTGCGTGTCGCGCTCGACCAGCGAACCGCAGCCGGAAACCGCCAGCCGCGCTTCGGTCTGGCGATCGATGATCTCGAGCTTCAGGCCGGCCTCGCGTTCGACGCGGTCGAGGAACTCGACGCCGTTGTCGGCCGTGCGGCAGGCTTCGGTGGCGATCAGCCGGGCTTTTCGGATCTTGCGGTTGCGCAGCTTGTCGCCGCAGATTTTCAGCGCCTCGACAGCGCGATCCATCGCCGGCTGGCCGAGCCGGCCATTGGCGGTGAGCCCCTCGCCCAGCCGGACGATGCGCGAAAAGGCGTCGATGACGCGGAACTGGCCATGCCGCGTCGGCACGGCAACCAGCAGCCGACAGTTGTTGGTGCCGAGGTCAAGCGCCGCAAACACCGGAAGCTCGTACACTGGCGGCCGACGGGTGCCTTGTTCGGGCCGCGCCACCGCAGCGGCGGGCGAGGCCACCGATTCCGCCGGCCTGTGCGCTTCCGCCGCCGGGGCACCGGTTTTGCCTGCCGTCGGCGATCGATTCTCCGGACGCGCGTCGTCGCGCGCAAAAACCTTGCGCCCGCGCCTTCGCTTGCGCCGCTTCTTGGGCTTGCCCTTCTGGGGCGCGTCGCCCGCCTGCCCGTCTGCGGAGCGGGGCTCCGTCGGGCGGCGTTGCTGCCAGCTGGCGGTTCCAGGGCCAGTTGACCCTCGGGAAGCGCTGGACACGCCCACCTCCGGCGCGCCGGCGCCGGTGTCGTGGTCTTCCACTGTCGTTCCTTCCGGCGCCGCGCGAACCGATAACGGACGCAGCAGGCGCTTCAGTGTTTTAAGTTGCCGTCAGACTAACAGTGCCGCGCCCGATCACCAAGAGCCGCGTGCCGAATTTTGCCGACTGGGCCAGCAAACCGTCGTTTCGGCAGCATTGCGTAATGTATCCGCAAGCCTGGATTGCTACGCGCAGCCCCTGCCGCATTCATTTTGCAACACGGACAAAGCTTGCCGGTAGTCGCGGTGAAAAACGTTCGCAGTTGAATAGCCGGCTTCAATGAGGCATTTCTGAAATGAGCGGAAGAATCCGGCGCGACCGGTCTCCTCCCATCACCAACAGAAAAGGAAGCGGACCCGCAACGCATGGCAGTCAGGCAATGAACTGGAGACGCTATTTCTGGCCGGTCGTCGGCATCGCGGCGGTGATCTTCTCACTGCTGCTGCTCTGGCACGAACTGCGTGGCATTTCGCTCGACGATGTCTGGGACGGCATCACTGCTATCCCTGCCCGCGGCTGGATTCTCGCAGCCGTGAGTTCGGTCATCGCCTATGCCTCGCTCGCCGGCTACGACCACATCGCGCTCCTGCACATCGGCAAGCGCGTGTCGTGGCTGTTCGTCACGCTCTGCTCCTTCACCACCTATGCACTGTCGCACAACATCGGCGGTTCGGTGTTTTCCGGCGCCGTCATCCGCTACCGCGCCTACGGCACCAGGGACCTGACCGGCCAAGATGTCGGCGTGCTGGTGGCTGTCTGCTGGATCACCTTTGTGCTGTCGACGATTCTCGCCTCCGGCCTCGTGCTGGTGTTCGAGCCGCAGATTCTCGACCGGTTTTCCGGCATCGCCCATCACGGCCTGTCGGAGGCAGCGGGCATCGCAATGCTGATTCTGGTCGCCGCCTACATCTTCGGCAGCTGGCTGCACCTGCGCCCGCTGAAGATCGCTGGCTTTCAGCTGCACTATCCGGCGCTGCCGATCGTCGCGCGACAGCTGCTGATTGGCCCGATCGAACTGCTGGCGGCCACCGCGATCATCTTCTTTGCCCTGCCCGAAGCCCACAATCCCGGCTATTTCGTCGTGCTGGGCGTCTTCCTCGTCTCCTTCTCGATCGCGCAGATCTCGCACGCACCGGGCGGCCTCGGCGTGTTCGAGGTAGTGTTCCTCGCCGGCCTGTCCGACATGGACCCGGTCGGTGTGCTGGCGGCGCTGCTGGTGTTCCGGCTGTTCTACCTGATCATCCCGCTGATTCTGGGTCTGGGCGTCGTGCTGTTCTTCGAACGCTCGCAGTTCAGCCGGACGGAGAGTTGAGACGTGCGATTGGGCTGGAGGCCCTGCCCAGCGTTTGAAACGTGACGCCTGAACCCGGAAGACAAAAGGTTGCGGTTGAACTGTCGGGCAGGCTTGACTATTTTCCACCGGCGGCTACAAGGCAGCGCTCAAGCGGCTCCGGTCGCTCGGCCCGCACGGTTCATGACCGTGCCTGCTGGGGAATAGGTTAACGGTAGACCCACGGACTCTGACTCCGTTAGTCCTGGTTCGAATCCAGGTTCCCCAGCCAACTATTTTCGCAATATAATCAGTCAGTTAGCTAGTAGCGTCGTGGCAGGACGTTTGCGTCTTGTCCCGTTGTGCCAACCCGACAGTGTCCCAACCTGTTCCCTGCCGTCAGTGCAGCATGACTGCAACACGCGGCGGCGTTGCTCCCCTGTGGGCTTGTGGCGTGGACCTGTTCGCCCGGCGCCGCCTCTACCCCAAGCACCGGTGAGGCTTCTCAGGGCGCTCACGATGTGGGCCGTCACCGGTTTGTCGGCCGCCAGGGTTGAGGCTGCGGCTTTCGCGCGAATCGTCGGGCAGACGCCCAGTCCTGGACGAATGCCGTAGCTCCAATGCTAGCGATGTTCGGCCTGCAAACGTGCCCGCCCGTTCATTTACCCGTGTGGTGGGAAAACTCCAGCCGGCCAGTAGGACCGTTGCGGATACTTTGACTTTCACTTCGACTATTAACTGTTCCGTCAAGTTGGCCATTGACGCTCCCCCTCCGGTAGGGTTAAGAATCCCCTAATATAAGGGCTTTCTAAAACTCGTGATCGGTAACCAACGAGTTGAGACGTTGCAGTCGGGGTAGGAACAAGCAGCGCGGCGACCAAAGTCGTCGCTGCCATCATCATCGAGCCACCATCCATCCGTGAACAGCCAGCTCAAGCCGGTTGTTCGCAATGCGGTGGCCTGTCTGGATGGCACTGAGAATTGATGCCTCCCCGAATTCGCACACCGATCGCGCGGCTATTCTTCGGCTGGAAGCAGCCGGCCGTTCAGTACTGTCGATAAACAGATGGGGCATCTGTTCTTAAACAAGGGGTTGAAAATGGCTACTCAAGTCACCGGTGCCGGCGGCACCACGACGTCTTTCTCCAACACGCCGCAGGCGAAGGATGATGTTTTCACCTATTCGGAAGACGTCACGGGCATCCTATCCCTGAATGTTTTGGCGAACGATCTGGGCGGAGCGGCCAAACAACTCTACTCCATCGACAACGCAGACAGCTTGTCGACTGCAACCAAGACATATGCCCCGGCAGATCTGCTCGCGCGTGACACGACATATTCTACCGATAGTTCGGGAGCCGCCGGGAGCACCGACACAAGCCTGTTGGGAGCCAAGATCTGGATGGCCAGCGATGGCACGATCCACTACGACACGGCGAGTATCGCTGCGCAGCTACAGGCACTTTCCGCGGGTCAGGTTCTCGTCGACAAGGTGACCTACGCCATTCAGCTCGGCAATGGCACGTTGAGCTGGGCCACGGCCACCGTTCAGTTCACCGGCACCAACGACAAACCCGATATCCATCTGGTGACGAGCGACAGTGCGGCGGCCTCTCTGATCGAGACCAACTCGGCTCTGACGAAAAGCGGCACGCTGACTGTGAACGACGCTGATGTCTCCGACACGGTAACCGCAAGTGTCGCCTCAGTGTCGCTCACCGGCACCACGGGCGGGCTGAACAGCACCGCCGTGCTCGGCATGCTGACGGTCTCGCCGACCTCATTGACGGCCAACCCGGGCGAAACCAACAATCTGGGCTGGACCTTCAACTCGGCACCACAGGCCTTCGACTTCCTCGCCCAAGGCGAGACACTGACACTGACCTATACAATCAAGGCCGACGATGGACACCTCGGCGGCACCGACACGCAGACGGTGACGATCACCATCACTGGCACCAACGACACGCCGGACATCACCGTTGGCGCTGGCGATAGCGCGGCCGCCTCGTTGAACGAGACCAACGCGCCCTTGACGGTGAACGGTACCCTGACGGTGACCGATGCCGATGTCTCCGACACGGTGACCGCGAGCGTGACTTCGGTGTCGCTCGGCGGCACTACGGGCGGGCTGAACGGCGCCGCCGTCATCGGCATGCTGACGGTCTCGCCCGCCTCGCTTGCGGCCAATCCGACCGACACCCACAATTTGAACTGGTCGTTTAGCTCGGCACCGCAGGCCTTCGACTTCCTCGCCCAGGGCGAAACCCTGACGCTCACCTATTCGATCAAGGCCGACGACGGCCACACCGGCATCGACACGCAGACGGTGACCATCACCGTCACCGGCACCAACGACGCCCCGGTCGCGGTCGCCGACATCAACTCCGGCCTCGAGGACACCACCATCACAGGCACCGTCGCCACCAACGACAGCGATGTCGATGACGGTGCCGTGCTCAGCTATGCCCTCAATGCGCCGGTCGCCGGCCTGACCCTGAACACCAA
>NZ_QGGH01000006.1 GCF_003148495.1 Mesorhizobium loti | reverse complement strand
AACGCGAAACCGAGCGTGCCTGATAGAACAGATGTGGCGACCAGTGCGCCGAGCAGTTTCCTGAAATGAGGTTTGGTCATTTCTGCCTCCGTTGAACCCGCGCCAAATCTACCGAATTGATAGAAATTAGATGCATTCAATGTTGCCTTTTTTGCCCCTCTTGAGAAAATGTTCGACGATATTTCATCGTATGGAGAAATATTTTCCTCCTGCGTCCCCGGGAAGAATCCATGCCGGCCACTCAGCCTATTTAGAAATGGGTGGTGCCGCGGCAAGGCCGTGTAGAATTTAGTCCGGCGCCTCAATCGGCGGTGATGGGAAAGTAGAAACGCTCCTTGGCGAACGGTTCCTTTGTCAGCGTGAAGTGCCACCATTCCCGCGCATAGTTCTTGAAGTCACCGGCGCGCATGGCATCGACAAGTATCTTGCGGTTGGCCGCCACCTCACTGGCGAGGCCGCGGTGGGCGGTTTCGCTCATCGGGTCAAAGCAGTCGAAGCCGGTGCCGAAATCGAGCGTGTCGGCATCGACTGCACCGCAGGCTGGGTTCGGACTGGACCTGCGGTCCGTTCGGGCGATGGCGACGTCGACGGTCGAGCCACGTGAATGGGTCGATAGTTCTCCGACATAGCCCTTGGCGATCAGGTCACTGCGCTCGACCTTCGGATACCATTGCGGATCGGGCGGTCCACCCTGTTTCGTCCACTCGCCCATGTCGGTGACGGCGCGGGCAGGGCGGTAGCAATCGAATACGACCAGCGTCAGGTTTCTGGCGGCGAGCGTCTTCCGGACGGCGGACAGTGCCTTTGCCGCCTGCTCGGTGAGGATGCAGGCCGGCGCGTCATAGCCATTCACCCTGCGATGCAGAAAATTGTCCGATCCGGCGTAGCGGATGTCCTGGCGGATCGAGGGGTCGACATCGGCGAGCCGGACAAAGCCGGCGGGCAGGGCGTCGGCATGGGCCGGCGGAACGGAAGCTGCAAGCATCAGCGCGCAAAAGCCAATGCGCTGAATCACCTGGCGCATTCTATTCAACGGACACTTTCACTCGACGAACACCTTGACGCTGGCCGCACGTCCCGCGGCGTCGATGACCGTCAGCGTCGAATAGCCGGCGCCGTCAGGTTGCCAGGTCGCGGTGCGGCGACGGTCGATGCCGGTGAGTGGCTTGCCATTGGCCAGCCAGCGGAACGGCGCACGGCCGCCTTGCAGCTTCAGCACCAGCGGCGAGGCGTCGGCCGAGTTGGTGCCGAGATCGACGCGGGCGCCGTCGGGCGGGAAGATGATGGTCGGTGCGGGTTCGGTTACTGTCGCCTGCACCAGTCCGTCCGACCCGGCCCCGAAGCGGGCGAGCGTCACCGGCAGGTCCTCACGCCTCGGGCTGAACACGCCGGGCGGCTTGCCCGGCAATGGAACGGTGGCCAAGCCCGAGCGGACAAAACCCTCGAAGAGGATGGGGGCGGCCGAGACATAGCCGGACAGGCCCGGCACCGCACCAGCGTCGGGGCGGCCGACCCAGACACCCAGCACATAGCGGCCATCGAAGCCGACCGACCACGCGTCGCGGTAGCCGTAGGAGGTGCCGGTCTTGTAGGCAATGCCGCGCTGCAAGGCACCCTCGGGCGGCTTGACGCCCGACAATATGTCGATGATCTGCCAGTTGGCCTGACCGTCAAGGATGGTGGCGCTGGTGCGCTCGACATTGGCCGGCTCGGTGCCGTCATGCAGCGTGTGCGTCTTGCCGCCATTGGCGAGCCCTGTGTAGAGCTGGACGAGGTCGCGCAGCGTGACGCCTACGCCGCCAAGGCCGATGGCCAGGCCCGGCGCCTTGTTGACCGGCAGTATGGGGTTTACCCCGGCCTGGCGGAAGCGCGCCATCAGCCGCGTTGGTCCGACTGCATCGAGCACGCGGATTGCCGGCACGTTGAGCGACAGTTGCAGCGCTTGCCGGATGCTGACATCGCCCTGATAGCCCATGTCGAAATTCTTCGGCCGATAGCCTGAGAAATCGACGGGGCTGTCGTCGATCAGCGTCTCCTGCGCCACCAGGCCCTGTTCGAAGGCAAGACCGTAGATGAACGGCTTGAGCGTCGAGCCGGGCGAGCGGACGATCTTGGTCATGTCGATCCAGCCGGAGCGGCTGGCGTCGAAGAAATTGGCCGAGCCGACTTCACCGAGGATGTCGCCGGTGCGGGAGTCGGCCAGCACCATGGCGACCGACAGGCGAGGCCCAAGCTTTGTGGCGGCGTCCCTCGCCACCTGCTCCAGCCCTTCCTGGACGCTCTTGCGGATCGTCAGTTGTACGGGCTGGCCGGGAACGGCCTTGGGCAGCATCGCATAGGCGGCGTGTGCGGCGAGCGCCGGCAGCGTGCGGCGCAGGCCCGCCACATCGTCGAGGGCGGCACGCGCGGCCTCGCGCTCGCCGAGCAGGCCGGAAGACACCATGCGGGTCAGCACCCGGTCGCGGGCGGCGTGGGCGATCTTCAAATTGCGGTCGGGTCGGCGCTTTTCCGGCAGTTGCGGCAAGGCGACGAGAAGGGCGGATTCGGAGACGGTGAGCCGCTTCGGCTCCTTGCCGAAATAGGCGAGCGAGGCGGCGCGCACGCCTTCCAGATTGCCGCCATAAGGCGCCAGCGTCAGGTAGCGTTCGAGGATCTCGCGTTTCGACAATCGCCGCTCGATCTGGATGGCGCGCAGCATCTGCTTGATCTTGGACCCGAGGCTGCGGCTTTCGCGCGGCTCGATCAGCCGGGCGAGCTGCATGGACAGGGTCGAGCCACCGGAGACGATGTGGCCGCTGGTGGCGAACTGGCCGGCGGCCCGCGCCAGCGCCAGCACGTCGACACCCTCATGGTCCCAGAAACGCTTGTCCTCATAGGTGACCAGTATGTCGACGAATTGCTTGTCGACCTGGTCGAGACGGGTCTCCAGCCGCCAGTAGCCGTCCGGCGTGGCGAAGGCGCGCAACAGCTGGCCATCGCGATCCTGGACTTCGGTCGAGACCGTGAGTTCGGCCGGAAGCGGGGGCGGGAAGGCGCGGTCGAGTTCCCAGAGACTGGCTGCGGTGATCACCGCAACGCCAGCGAGGGAGACGCCCGTAATGGCTGCCCGGCGCAGGATTTTTTTGGAGAGCATGGTGCTGCCCCTCATCCGCCTGCCGGCACCTTCCCCCCGTGTAGTGACGGGGAGAGGGGAGCTGTCGCTAGCGCAATCGCCATTTGCATGATCGTTACCACCGGCGCCTTACGGCGCCTTGATCTCCATCATGCCGGTGGCGGTGCGGGCCGAGTATTGCGGCCGGTACATGTCCTCCACCGTTGCCGCCGGATGGGCGTAGGTGCCAGGTGTCACCGCGCGCACGACATAGGCGAGGGTCAAATTGTGGTCGTGGTCGCCGTCGGCCGGGTTGAACGCCGCGACGAAACGGTCGTCGCGGAATTCGAGATGGGCCGCATCGGTCTGCGCCAGCCACGAGAAGTTCGTCAACTGGGCGCTGGAGACCAGGCCAGGATTGTCGATCTCGAAGCCGGCCGGCAACAGGTCGGTGACCAGCAGGCGCGATGGCCATGTGTTCTGCTCGTTGACCTTGAGCACGACGACATAGCGTTCGTTCTGCGTCGCCTCGGTGACATTGGCTTCGGTGCCATCAAGCTTGTAGTAGGTGCGGCTGATGGTGAAGCCGTCGCCGCCGGCCGGCAGGGGCTGGGTCGGCGACGCCACCGTGGTGACGACGGCCTGCAGCGGGGTCTTGCCGGTGTTGGCGATGGTCAGCGGGCTGTCAACCAGGTCAGAACCTTCGACCTGGTTGGAATAGCCACCGGAATGCGGCGCGCTGTTGACGGTCAGCGTGATCGTATCATTGCCTTCCTTCAGCGCGCGGGCCGCCAGCAGCATCCAGGACTCGTCCTGGGTGCTGGTCCAGCGGGCTTCGGCGCGTTCCCTGGTCACCAGCTTGACCAGCTCTGGCACGATCGTCGGCACCGGCTTGGATTCCGCCGCCAGCGCCAGCATCGCCGCGCCGTCACGCAGCCGCGAACCGTAGTCGGAGCGGTAGTAGTCGTAGTCGGTGGTCGACTTGGCCAGCTGCAGGGCAGTCTTGAACGTCGATTCCGCACGCGGCGTATCGCCGTAGAGCGCCAGGCTCGCCGCCAGCTGGGCAACGGCCATCGGGCTCGAGAAAGCTTCGAGCTGGGTATCCGCGTAGTAGCGCAGATCGCCGATCGAGGCCTTCTTGTTGCGGGCCAGAACGTAGAGGGCGTAGGCGATCTCGCTGCCACGGTCCTGGACGCTCTGGTCGTAGCCGAGCGAGTTCTGCAGATTGCTCAGCGCCTGGTTCATGGCCAGGCTCGGCACGTCGTATTTCTGCTCGCGCGCCCTGGTCAGGAAGTCGGTGACATAGGCATCGAGCCACAGATCGCCGGAGCCCGGGCCCCACAGGCCGAAGCTGCCGGCCGAGGCCTGGTAGCTCAGAACCTTGTAGATGGCATCCTGGATGCGGCCATGGATGTCGGGGTCGCTGGCCATGCCGATGCCGGATGCTAATTCATTGACGTAGAGAAGCGGCATGGCGCGGCTGGTGGTCTGCTCGGCGCAACCATAGGGGTAGCGGTCGAGCGTCATCAGCAGCGACGGCACGTCGAAGGCGGCGGCCTGCGAAACGCCGACGCTGACGGAGGCGCCGTCGAGCAGGCTTGCCGCCAGCAGTTCCTTGTCGACGCGCAGCGCGCCGCCATTGCCCTTGAGGTCGACCACCAGGCGGGTGGTGACCGGCAATTGCGCCGGGCGCACCGGCACGTAGAGCGTCTGCTCGACCTTGGTGCCGTCGGCATGGGCGAGCTTGATGGTAAGCGAGGCATTGCCGGCCGTCTGCGCGATCAGCGGCACGGTCAGCGTCTGGCGCTTGCCCTGGGCGAGCGTGAGTTTCTGGGGCAGGGGCTTGTCGCCCGTCGACAGGTCGCCCGTCGTTTCGATCGAGAAGGCGTAGTCGCCGGCAGGACCGTCGGTGTCGGCGACATCGAGGCGCATGACGGCGGCGTCGCCAGGCGCCATGAAACGCGGCAGGCCGGCGGTGATCACGACGGGATCGCGCACGATCACGTCGGACTGGGCATGGCCGACCGCTTCCTTGGTCCAGGCGACGGCCATGACGCGCACGGTGCCGTTGAACTGCGGAATGTCGAAGTCGATCCGCGCCTTGCCGTCGGCATCGAGCTCGACGGGACCGGAGAAGAACGCGACCAGCTTTTCGGTCGGCGGGCTGCCTTGCGCCTGCATGTTGGCGCCGTCGCCGCCGGTTCTGAGCTTGCCGGTGTTGCCCAGCGAGCCGTCGATCAGGCGACCGTAGATGTCTCGGATTTCCATGCCCAGCATGCGCTGGCCGAAGAACCAGTCCTCCGGATCCGGTGCCTTGTAGTTGGTCAGGTTGAGAATGCCGACATCGACGGCGGCAACCATGACATAGGCATTGCTGCCCGGCTGCACGCCGGCCACGGAAACCGGGATCGACAGCTGCTGGCGCGGCATGGTCTTGTCGGGCGGCGTCAAGGTGATGGCGAGCTTCTTGGAGCCCGGATCGACCTTCAGCCATTTCACACCGATGGCGCGCGCCGGCATGCGCGTCTCCTGCGCATCGCCGGGCCGGAACAGGGTTGCGGTGACATAGGCGCCGGCGCCCCAGTCGTCGCCGACCGGAATGTCGACGGTGCTGCCGCCGGCCGGCACCGACGCCGTGACGGTCTTCAACAGCTTGTCGGAACCGATGTTGATGAGAAGTTCGCCGGCAAAGTGCGGCGAGACTTTCAGCTTGGCCACTTCGCCGGCGGCATAGGTGTCCTTGTCGAGGGCGATCTCGAGGCCGTCAGGCGTTTCTGTGGTGGTCGACGAAACATACCAGCCGGCATCGAACTCGTAGCTGGTCGCCGGTCCCTCGGGATCCGATGTCTCGACCTCGAGCCGGTACTGGCCCCAGTCGACCGGCACGGAGACGGTTGCGTCGCCTTCGGCGTTGAGGTCGACCTGGCCGTTGGCGATCGACTTGGTGAAGGTGACCGGCTCGTAATTCCAGGAATTGTTGGAGCGGTACCACTGGTAATTGCGTTCGACCTTGACCAGCGTCCACTGCGCGCCTTTCAGCGCCTCGCGCTTGCCGTCGGGATCGACGGCGATCAGGCTGAACTTGGCTGTGCCGCCCTGCGGCACTTCATTGTCGGCGAAATCCGGGCGGATGCCGATCATATGGCCTTGCGGGCGGATGCCGATGTTGAGCGAACGCTCGATGGCGCGGCCACCGGTTTCGCGCATCCTGACCGTCACCTTGGCGTCGACCAGCTTGGTGGTCGAGGGCAGTTGGTCGACGGAGACCGGGAAGGTCACCTTGCCGTCATCGCCAACCACCGGCAGATCGGCGAGGGGGGTGACCGTGGGTTCGGCCGACTGTTCGTCGGCGAGACCGAAGGAGAACCCTTGGAAACGGTCCCAGTCGCGCGACGTCGACAGCGTCAACTCGCCTTCCAGCGCCAGGCCTGCCGCCGGCGCGCCATAGAGGAAGCGGCCGTCAATGTTGATGTCGGCGGTTTCGCCTTGGGCGATCTCCTGCTTGTCGGCCTTCATGTCGAATTCAATGCGATCCGGCACGAAATCCTCGACCAGGAACATCTGGCTCGCCACCGCCGGCTGCTTGGGATCGGTGTAGATCGACACCGACCAGGTGCCGCGCATGGCGTTGGGTGCGAGCGGCAGGTCGACGGCATGGCCGCCGGCCGAGGCGCCGTCGCTGACGATGCGGCGGTCCTCGACGCCGTCGGGGCGCGAGAAGATGAAGGTCAGCGGCAGGTTTTCGACCGCCTTGGCGGCGCCGTCGCGGGCAAGCGCCGCGACATGAACATCCTCGCCGGCGCGATAGATGCCGCGTTCGGTCCAGGCATAGACGTCAAGCGCACCGGGCGCTGCGCGCCCGGTGACGCCGCGGTCGGACAGGTCGAAGCCGGCCCGGCCCATGTCGAGGAAGACGAAGTCATTGTCGCCCTGCTTGGCCATCAGCACGGCCGGCACCATGCCGCCGTCGCCGCGCGTCAGGCCGGGGTTGAAGACGGCGTGGCCGTCGGCATCCGATGTCGCCGTGCCGAGAACCTCATTGTTCCTGGCAACCAGGGTCAGTTCGGCGCCTGCTATCGGCTTGGCACTGCCCAGCGAACGGGCAAAGACATTCAACCCGTCCTGGCCGGTATAGGTCGACAGGCCGATGTCGGAGACGACGAACCATTGCGTGGCCATCGAATTGTAGTCGTCGCTCTTGTCGTTGACGGCCTGGGCGGTCAGCACATAGACGCCGGGCTTGCGCTGCGGCACCGCCTCGTCGACCGGGAAGGAGGTGGTGACCTCCTTGTTGAGATCATTGGCGATGTCGAGCTGGCCTTGCCAGACCGGCGCGCCCATCTGCTCGGAAATGTTGGAGATGTCATAGCTGTCGAGCTGGTGCAGGAACTGGTAGCCCGACAGAAGCTGGGCCAGCGAGCGGTCGCCGATGCGGTAGAGCTTCATCTCGGCGGCGTTCATGTTGACGGTGACGACCGGGATACCGCGGCGCGCGCCGGCCGGCAGCACGAAGCTGTCGCCGGTGAAGCGGGCGGACGGTGCGCGGTCCTGGACATAGATCGACAGCACCACGGGAGCCGCGGTCACCTCGCCGATGGCCGCCGGCAAGCCGGCGCGGAAGGTGACGTCATAATGCTGGCCGTGCTCCAGCCCTTCGACGCAGATCTGCTTGTCCTTGGCCTCGACGCCCTTGGGCGGCGCGTTGTCGACGGTGACGAACTGCGCGTAGTCGACGCCGGTCTTGACCAGATCCTCGGAGAATTGCGCGCAGATGCGCGGCGCGCTGGTGTCGGCATCGACGGTGTGGTCGATGACGCGGAAACCCTTGCGCGCCTTCAGATCGGCATAGTCGGCCTGGACCGCCGGTGAAGGGTTCAGGGCAAGGCTGGCTTCATAGGCCTGCAGCGCCGGCCGGTAGAGATCGCGCTTGTCGAGGCCGTTGCCGAGCAGCGCCAGCACGTCGGCGCGCGTCTTGGTGGTGCGCAACAGCTTGTAGGCGTTGAAAGCAGCCGAAGTGCCGTTTGCCGGCAAAGTGGAGGCGTCGGAGGTGTTGGCGGCGGGCTGCACGGCCAGCGTTTCACGCGCCAGGTTGAGCCAGAGCTGGCCATCGTCGGGCAGCACCGAGACCGCGGCTTCGTATTTCAGCATGGCGGAGCGATGGTCGCCGGTCAGCACAGCCTGCTCGGCAGCGTTCATCAAGGCGGCCATGCCTTCGGTCGGCTTGTCATAGGCCGGGCCGAGCAGCTTGTTGCGGTACTGCTGGGCCTGATCGGCCATCCAGTTGGGGAAGAAGGCGAGTTCCGGCGGCGCGCCGATGTCGGGATCGCCATCGAGGTTGACGACCTTGCCGGCGACCGCGCCGTTGAACGGCTTCAGCTGGTTGTAGTCGGATTTGAGGAAGCACCATTTGGCTTTGTTGTTGTAGGTGAAGGCGCGGCAGGCCGGGTCGCCCAGACATGTCGTCTTGCACTGGTCGAGCGTGACATTCTGGTCGGACCTGAGATCGAAGCCGAAATAATCGGAATTGTCTGTCGTCGCGATTCGTCGAGCCTCAGCCGCTTGCGCGACACCACCCCAGGCTAAGACATTGGCCCAGGCAAAAAACAGAAGAATCAGGATCGACAGACCACGAGCCGCGCGCATTGCCATAACACCCTCCAGACACTGCTAACGTCCAGGCATGATCAAGCTTCAGTCAAGCTTGTCAACGCAGGGACGCGGCAGGGTTCCGCCTGCCAACGGTTTCCTTTCCGGCCGATGGCCGGTAGTACCTCCATAGGACAGGTGATCACGCTTTCTTGCGGCGACGCAAAAGGTGTGAATTCCAAGCCCGCCCTATTTCAGACAATTGGATTGTGGCCCCTTTACGAGCGCTTCAGAACTTCATTCCAATTTTAGTTTTATAACCTAGGTTGTCTTAATGCCGGCGCATGAAGAGCAGATGTCAGGAGGTCGCGCGCCAGGGCGTGCGCTTCCGCGCGCCCTGCTTTTGGCCATGATGTGCTCGACCGCGCTGCTCGCCGAATCGCGGCCGGCGGCGGCTTTCGAGCTTTTTGGCATCAAGCTGTGGGGATCGTCCAGCGACGAGGATGCCGACATCGTCGATCCGCTGCGCTATGCCGTCACCATCAATGCCCCCGACGCCGACAAGGATCTGGTCAAGAAGCTCGAAAACGCCTCGGCCCTGAAAAGTGACGAGGAGCGTCCGGTTTCCGGCTCACTCGGACTGATGGCCAAGGCACGCAGCGACCGCGAACAACTGGTCGCCGCGCTCTATGCCGACGCCCGCTACGAAGGCGTGGTCACCGTCACCATCGACGGCAAGCCGCTTGACGATTTGCCGCCGGATGCCGAATTCAAGGGGCCGCAGCCGGTTCCGGTGGCCATCGACATTGTCAGCGGGCCGAAATTCACTTTGGGCAATATCCACCTTGAGGGCGACGCAGCTGGGCTGATGAGCGCCGATTATGGCCTGATCGCCGGCGGCGACGCCGGTTCGGGCGCCGTGCTCAAGGCCGAGGCGCTGATCGTGCGGGCGCTGAAGGAGGAGGGCAGGCCGCTGGCCAAGGTGACGGACAGGCAGATCGTCGCCGACCACGCCACTTCGACGCTTGACGTGACGCTGACGGTCGCCGCCGGGCCGGTCGCCGGCTATGGCGACACCACTGTGGAAGGCACCGAGAAGGTCGATCGCGACTTCACCGAATACATGACCGGCCTCAAGCGTGGCCGGCAGTACTCGCCGCAAGAGATCAGCGACGCGCGCGACCGGCTGCTGGCGCTCGAGGTCTTCAACAGCGTGACGTTCAAGGAAGCCGACAAGCTCGATGCCGATGGCAACATTCCGATCGGCGTCCAGGTCAGCGAGCGCAAACCGCGCTATTTCGGCGTCGGCGGCACCTTCTCCAACACCGAGGGGCTGGGCCTGGAAGGCTATTGGGGCCACCGTAACCTGTTCGGGCGAGCCGAGAAGCTGCGCATCGACGGCAAGATCAGCGGCATCGGCAGCAATGATCTCAGCGAGCTCAACTACAATGCCGGCATCATGTTCGAAAAGCCCGGTGTGATCGGGCCGGCATCGAAGTTCTTCGCCAGCGTCAAGACCGTGCTCGAACATCCTGATGCCTATGACCATTTCTCGATCAAAGGCAGCACCGGCCTGTCCTACGAACTGACCAAGAAGCAGACTGTTTCGGCGGAAGTGGCGCTCGACTATTCCCGGATCCACGACGCCTTCGGCAAGCACAAATATCTGATCGCCAGCATTCCGCTGCAATATGTCTACGACAACAGAGACAACCGGCTGAACCCGACCAGCGGCTTCCGGGTGCTGGCCTATGCCGAGCCCAGCTACGACATTTTGAGCGGTGCTGCCTTCCTCAAGCTGAAGGGCGAGGGATCGGCCTATCAGTCGATGGATTCGGCTTCGAAGTTCGTACTGGCCGAACGTGTCGCCATCGGTTCGATCGTCGGCACCAGCCTCGAACACGTGCCGGCCGACCGGCGCTTCTATTCCGGCGGCGGCGGTTCGGTGCGTGGCTACGCCTATCAGGGCATCGGCCCCAAGGATTTCACCGGCCAGCCGATCGGCGGTCTGTCCTTCTTCGAAACCTCGGTCGAGATGCGTATCGCCATCACCGACACGATCGGCATCGTGCCGTTCGTCGATGCCGGCACCGTGTCGACCAAATCGATCCCCGATTTCTCCGACGTCAAGGTCGGCGCCGGCGTCGGCCTGCGCTATGTCACGCCGTTCGGGCCGCTGCGCATCGACGCGGCCGTGCCGCTCAACCGCGATCCGGGCGACCCGCATTTTGGCATCTATGCCGGCATCGGGCAGGCGTTCTGAGCGATGAAGACGGTCTGGCGCATCCTTCGTATTGTCCTCTACACGCTGCTCATTGTGGTCGCGGGAGCGATCGGCGCGCTGGTTGTGCTGACCAAGACCGAGCGCGGCCGCGACAATCTCGCCGGTATCATTTCGCGGCTGGCCTCGAGCGACGACCGCAAGATCACGATCAGCGGCATAGACGGCATCTGGTCCGGGGCCCTCAGTGTCGACCATGTCGTGCTGGAGGACCGCGATGGTGCCTGGCTGGTGGCCCGCAAGGTGGCCATCGACTGGTCGCCGCTGGCGCTGCTGTCGAAGAACTTCAGTGCCGACCGCATCGCGGCCGAGCGCATAGAACTCGCCCGGTTGCCGGTGGCCAGCACGCAACCAGCGCAGAGCAGCGGCACGACGACGCTGCCGGTTTCATTCGATATCAAGCAGATCGACCTGCCCGAGATCGCACTGGGGCAAGACCTTGCCGGCAGCGGCATCGCCGAACTTGCCGCCAAGGGGATGCTGAAGGCCGATGCCGCGCCGCTGGCGGTCGAGACGACGCTCAACGTCACCCGCCATGACGGCAAGCAAGGCAATGTCGACGCCAAAATCCATTTTGCGCCGGCAGACAACAGGCTCGACCTCGACCTGAAGGCCTCGGAGCCGGCAGGCGGCATCATCGCCAATCTGCTCAAGCTGCCCGATGCGCCACCGGTCGACATAATTGTCTCGGGCACGGGACCGCTCGCCAACTGGAACGGCATCGGCACGTTCACAGTCGACGGCAAGATCGTCACCCAGCTGACGGGCCGCCATCAGTTGACCGACAAGGGAAATCACATCGAGGCCAAGGGCGACGGCGATTTCGCCCGCTTCCTGCCGGAGAATTTGAAGCCGCTGTTTGCCGGCAAGACCAGCTTCGATGTCGCGGGTACAGCAACGACCGCCGGTGGTGTCAGTGTCGACCGGGCCAACGTCGACAGCGATGCGGTGCACGGCACCGCTACCGGCATCGTCGATCCTGCCGGCGCCAGCGATCTCTCGGTCGAACTCGCCGCCAAGGGCCCACCTGTGGTGATCAGCGTCGGCAGCAAGGCGCAGCCGATCACGCTGGCGATCAACAAAGCCACCGCCCGCGCCTTCGGCGACGGCAAGGCGCCGATCATCGACATCGGCGCGTCCTTCGTTTCGATCGTCGCCGGCGGCACGCGGCTGGACGATCTGGCGGCGCAGATCCATTCCGACGGTTTCGACATCCAGAACCGCGCCGGGCCGGTCACCGTCAAGCTGGAGGCGGGTGGTCTCAAGACCGACGTGGCGACGCTGGCGCCCTTGATCACCGGCAAGGTCGATGTCGCTCTGGCCGGATCGGTCAGCAAGGATGCCATTGCCATCGACCAGGGCACATTGCGCTCCGATGCGGTCAACGCCTCGCTGACAGCCACCGTGGCGCTTGCCGACCTGTCGATGCAGCTGAAGATGAACGCGGATGCCGTGGCGACGGCCTTTCCGCCGCAGATCGCCTCGGTGCTCGGCGCCCGGGTGAAATTCTCGGCCAGCGCGGCCCGCGATCCGCAGGGATCCTTCGCCGCCAATTCGATCGAGTTCACGTCCGGCACGCTCAGCGCCGCCGGCACGGCCAGCATGCAAGGCACCGACATCCAGGCCGACATCAAGGGCAAACTGGGCGATGTTTCGGTTCTGTCGCCGATGGTCGGCGTGCCGGTTGCCGGCGGTATCGACTTCGCGCTGTCGGCAAGCGGCGCGATGACGGCGCCGGATTTCACGGTCTCCGCCGACAGCGACAGCCTGACCGCCTCGGGCCGCACGGTGAAGACCATCAAGCTGACGGCGAGCGGCAAGGCCGACATTGCCAGCCCCGCAGCCAATGTCTCGCTGACCGGTACCGTCCACGACCAGCCGCTCGACATCAAGGCGGCGCTGGTGACGAGCGAAGGCAAGCGTTCGATCAATGGCTTCCTGGTCTCGCTGGGCGACAACAAGGTCTCGGGCGATCTCGCGCTGGACGACAAGTACATGCCGCTCGGCACGCTGACGCTCGACGCGCCCGCCATCGATCAGCTGGCCGCACTGGCCGGCCAGGCGGTGACGGGCGACATCGACGGCACCATCCGCTTTGCCAAGGAGGGCGACGCGCCCTCCGTCGCCATCGACGCGAAGAGCACGTCGATCGCGCGCGGCGAGGTGACGGCCAAGGCCATCACCGTCAATGCGCTCATTGCCAATTATATCAAGGCGCCGGCGATCGCTGGTTCGATCAAGGCCGACAGCGTCACCTCGGGGACCACCGAAATCGGTGGCATCGGCGTCGACCTGAAGCGCGACGGCGACTGGACCAATTTCACGGGCGGCGCCACCATAGCTGGCATTCCGGCAACCGCTGCCGGCCGGGTGAAGATCGCCGACGGCACGACGAGCGTCGAGATAGCCTCGGGCGCAGCCACTGTTCGCGGCATCAAGGCAGCAATCGCTCAAGTCTCGACGCTAAGCATCGCCAAAGGCACGGCCAGCATCGAAAGACTGGCGCTCGATATCGGCGGCGGTTCGGTGACGCTGTCGGGCACTGCCGGCCAGACGCTCGACCTCGCGGCGCAATTTTCGGCACTGCCGGCGGCGCTGGCCAATGATTTCTCGCCCGGCCTCGATGCCGTGGGCACGCTTGGCGGCACGGCGCAGGTGACCGGGTCGGCGGCCGCCCCCGACGTCCGTTTCAACGCGCAGCTGGCTGGCGTCGAAACCAGTCAGACCCGCCAGGCGGGGCTCGGGGCGCTGGCCGTCGACGCGGCAGGCAGCTACACCATGGCCGGCGGCGTTGTGCTCGATCAAGCGACGCTGACCGGCGACAAGATTTCCGGCAAGGCGACCGGCACCCTCAATCCGAACGGCGCCAGCGATTTTGCGCTCGATCTCATCTCATCCGGCCCCAGCCTGCCCCTGACTGTCGGCAGCGCCGAGAGCCCGGTCAAGATCGAGATCCAGTCCTTGTCGGCAAAGGTGGCGGGCGAGAGCACGCGGGCCCGCCTGGATGTGTCTGCGATCCTACCCTCGATCACCACCAGCCCGGCGAAGGTAGACGGGCTTGCCTTGGCATTGCATTCGGATGCGTTCGATCTCAAGAACCGTGCAGGGCCGGTTTCCGGCACGGTGTCGGTGGACAAGGTCGGTCTCGACAATCCCGCGATCGCACCGCTGATCGCTGGCAAGGTCACGGCCGCACTTAGTGCCCGGCTGACAGCCGACGCGGTCGCCATCGATAGCGGCTCTCTCAAGAGTGATGCGCTGAACAGCCAGGTCGCGGGCCAGGTGTCGCTGCGTGACGGCGCTATAGACCTCAACCTGAAGGCGGATGCCCCATCATCGGCCTTGCCGGCGGCGGCGCGCGGCATGCTTGGCGAACGCGCGCAGATCAGTGCCACGCTGAAGCGCGACCCCAACGGCAGTATCGATATAGGCGGATTGAAGCTGACCTCGGGCGCGCTGACTGCCGACGGGCAGGCGAGCCTTGCTGACAACAAGGTCGCCGCCGACATCAAGGGTGTGCTGAGCGACATCTCGCTGCTGTCGAAGGATGCCAAGGGCGCCATCGCCTTTGCGCTGAACGCACAGGGGCCAGCTGCGGCGCCCGATCTGTCACTGACGGTGGACAGCGACAGGCTGCTGGTGGCATCGCGCGAGATCACCGGGCTGAAGCTGACCGCCACCGGCAAGGCTGATGCCGCCAACCCGGCGGCGAATGTGCAGCTGACCGGCAATGTCGCCGGCCAGGCGCTGCAAGGTAGCGCGGTGCTGGCGACGGCGGACGGCAAGAGCGCCATCAACGGCCTGCTGCTGTCACTGGGCAAGAACAGGATTTCCGGCGATCTGGCGCTGGATGAGAAGTTCGTTCCAGTCGGCACGATCGCGCTCGACCTGCCCGATATTGGCCCGTTGGCGGCACTGGCGCTGGAAAAGGCCGAAGGCGACGTGCGCGGCACGATTGCTTTCTCGAAGAACGGCACCGCACCGCAGGTCGCCATCAAGGCGGCGACAGCATCGATTACGCGCGGCGACCTGCAGGCGAAAGCCGTCTCTATCGATGCACTGGTCGCCAACTATCTGGCAGTACCCGTGATCTCCGGAAAGATCCGCGCCAACACCGTCACGTCGGGCGGCACCGTGATCAGCGGCATCGATGTCGATTTGACGCGTGACGGTGACTGGACCGGCTTCTCCGGCGGCGCAACCGTCAAGGGCATTCCGGCGCAGGCCGCGGGCCGGGTGAAAGTGGCCAACGGCACGACAACCATCGAGCTTGCATCCGGCCAGGCGACCGTTCAGGGCATCAAGGCAGCCATTGCCCAGGCCTCGACCGTCAGCATCGCCAATGGCACGACGACGCTGGACCGGCTGGTGCTCAACCTTGGCGGCGGCACGGCGACGGTGACCGGCAAGGTCGGCACGGCGCTCGACATCAACGCGACGCTGGCGCGGGTGCCGATGTCGCTCGCCAACAGTTTCTCGCCGGGGCTCGACGCCGCCGGCTCGATTTCGGGCACGGTCAAGGTGACGGGTGCGCCGGCGAATCCCGCCGTCGCCTTCAACATCGATGCGGCCGGGGTGCAGACATCGCAGACCCGAGGTGCTGGTGTCGGTGCGGTCAGTGTTTCCTCGTCGGGCACCTTTGCCGGCAACAAGCTGACATTCAATGCCAATGTCAGCGATGGAGCCGGCCTCGGTCTCAAGGGCGGTGGTACCGTAACGACGGCAGGCACGCCGGCGCTGGCGCTCGACTTCAATGGCGCCGTGCCCTTCGGCCTGCTCAGCCAGAAGCTTGCCGCGCAAGGCTTGTCGCTATCGGGCACGGCCAATGTCAACGTGCAGGTGCGCGGTCCCGCGACATCGCCTGTCATCGGCGGCAGCGTGAGCACCTCCGGTGCGCGCCTGGTCGATGCGCGCTCGGGTCTCGCGGTCAACGATCTTGCCGCCGATGTCTCGATCGCCGGCGGCGTCGCCAGGATCAACCGGCTGACGGGAACGCTGTCGACGCGCGGCAGCCTGTCGGCCAGCGGCACGGTCGGGATCAACCCGGCGCAGGGTTTCCCGGCCGACCTGTCGATCAAGCTGGTCGACGGCCGCTATACGGACGGAAGGGTGGTGACCGCCAATCTCGGCGGCGACCTGACGATCAAGGGACCGCTGACATCCGCACCTGTCATTGCCGGCACCGTCAACCTTGCCAAGACCGTGATCACCGTTCCAGATAAATTGCCTGGCTCGCTGGCGGCGCTCGACGTCAAGCACAAGAACGCGCCAGGCGCGGTCAAGGCGCAGGACAAGGCACTGCGGCCGCCGACGACCAGCGGCAAGGGCGGCGGCACCGGCCTCGCGCTTGATGTCACGGTCAACGCGCCGAACCAGATCTTCATCCAGGGCAGGGGCGTCGATGCCGAACTCGGCGGCTCGCTCAAGCTGACCGGCCCGGCCTCGTCGCCGCAAGCGGTCGGCACCTTCACCCTGCAGCGCGGACGGCTGTCGATCCTCGGCAAGCGGCTGACCTTCACCGAAGGCACGGTCGGCTTCTCCGGCTCGCTGGTGCCCTATCTCAACCTGACGGCAACCACGACGACCACCAGCGCCACCGTCACCATCGTGGTGTCGGGCGAGGCGACCAATCCGAAATTCACCTTCTCCTCGGTGCCGGCATTGCCCGAGGACGAGGTGCTGGCGCAATTGATCTTTGGCCGCTCGATGTCGAACCTGTCGCCGTTGCAGATCGCCCAGCTCGCCGAAGCGGCCGGGCAACTGGCCGGCGTCGGCGGTTCGACCTCGCTGCTCGAGAATCTGCGCAGCGCCATCGGCGTCGACGATCTCGACGTCACCACCGACGACAAGGGCGGCACGGCGGTTTCGGCCGGAAAGTATCTCAACGACCGCACCTATGTGACGATCCAGAAGGGCGACAAGCCGGGCTCGGGCAAGGCGACGATCGACCTCAATGTCGGGCGCGGCGTCAAGCTGCGCGGCGAGGCCAACGATGCCGGCGAAGCCAAGGGCGGCATCTTCTACGAGAAGGAATACTGATACTTAAGCGGAATTTTTGGCCCCATGGTGGCTCGATGCTGGCGCTGTCCGAGCCCCAGTAAATGTCTCAGTTTAATCGACTATCGAGATTCCAGAGGAATCCGGCGGGCAGTAGCAATTTTGCGCCAAGACTGTCGTTATCACGCGAACCGCTCCCTCTTCAAAGTTGCACATTCCCTAACATGTTCCCAATCCATGTCGTCTTTGACATCATGGCCTGGATGCGGAATGTTAAAAGGCGGAAAGCCAACAATGGGAGTTAAGTCATGACAATTTACAAGAGTAACGGCGATCGCGTTCCGGACCACATCCTGGCCATGGCCGAAGAAGCCAAGGCAGGCAAGGTCGATCGCCGCGAATTCCTGGCCATGGCCAGCGTCTTCGGTGCGTCGACGGCAATGGCTTACGGCTTGCTCGGCCTCGCCGATCCGACGCCGGCGAAGGCCGAAGAGGTGAAGGGCAAGAAGGGCGGCACGCTGAAGATCGCCCAGTGGATCAAGGATCCCAAGGACCCGCGCAAGGCCGACTGGTCTGAAATCGCCAATGCCGAGCGCCAGGCGCTCGAGCCGTTGGTCAAGTACACATCCGAATACACGTTCCGCCCCTATCTGCTGGAGAGCTGGGACGTCAACGACGACGCCACGCAGTACACGCTGCACGTGCGCAAGGGCGTCACCTGGTCGAATGGCGATGCCTTCACCGCCGCCGACGTCGTCTTCAACCTCAAGCGTTGGGCCGACAAGAAAGCCGAAGGCAATTCGATGCCTGGCCGTCTCGGCTCGCTGGTCAAGGACGACAAGCTCGACGAAAGCGCCGTGACCATGCCTGACGATCACACGGTGGTGCTGAAGCTCACCAAGCCTGACATCGCGCTGATCCCGAACATGTGCGACTACCCCGGCCTGATCGTCCACAAGAGCTTCGACGAGAAGGGCGGCGATTTCAAATCCTGCCCGATCGGCACCGGCCCGTTCGAACTCGTCTCCTACGATGTCGGCCAGAAAGTGGTCTATAAGCGCCGCACCGACGACAAGTGGTGGGACGGCGAAGTGTTCCTCGATGGCCTGGAATTCATCGACTACGGCACCGATCCGGCGGCCATGGTCAGTGCTTTCGAAGCCGGCGAAGTGCACACCAATTTCGAGACCTCGGCCGACTACGTGTCGATCCTCGACGGCATGGACCTGGTCAAGTCGGAGATCGTCACGGCGTCGACCATCGTCTGCCGCACCAACGTCAACAACAAGCCCTATGGCGACCAAAAGGTGCGCAACGCGCTGCAGCTTGGCGTCGACAACAATGTCGTCCTCCAGCTTGGCTACGGCAATGCCGGCTCGGTCGCCGAAAACCACCATGTCTGCTCGATCCATCCGGAATATTACGAGCTGCCCAAGATTGCCCGTGATCCGGCCAAGGCGAAGGCGCTGATGGCGGAAGCCGGCCAGGCCGACTTCGAACACGAGCTGATCACCGTCGACGAGGATTGGCACAAGAACACCGGCGATGCGATCGCCGCCCAGCTGCGCGACGCCGGTATCAAGGTTAAGCGCACCGTTCTGCCGGGTTCGACGTTCTGGAACGACTGGACGAAGTATCCGCTGTCGATGACCAACTGGAACATGCGCCCCCTCGGCGTTCAGGTCCTGGCCATCGCCTACCGCACCGGCGAGGCCTGGAATGAGGCCGGCTGGTCGAATCCGGACTGGGATGCCAAGCTCAATGCGGCGCTCGCCGTTGCAGACGCCGCCAAGCGCAAGGAAATGATGAAGGACATCGAGCAGATCCTGCAGGATTCCGGCATCCTGATCCAGCCGTACTGGCGCAAGCTCTACAGCCACTCGGTCAAGGCGGTGCAGAACTACAAGATGCACCCGACCTTCGAGCGCGACTACGGCAAGGTCTGGCTCGACCAGGCTTGATCGCATCGACATGGGGAAGGGGCGTCGCCCCTTTCCCTCGCCCGTTGCATCGTCCGTCCCTGTTGGTCCGCGCTTTCTCAAAAAAGTTGCGGACTCGCGGGCAAGGTCATGCAACAAAAACAGGGTTGATCGCATCCGAAGGCCTGTTTGACAGCCAGCCCCGCCGGTCACGGCAGGGTTGGTTTTCATAGCCGGCTCAAACCCCAACCCATCGGCAGGGGGCCGCCATGCTTTCCTTCGTTATCAGGCGTCTTGGCACCATGGCATTGACGATGCTGTGCCTGACCATGGTCGTCTTCTTCCTGATCAACCTCGAACCCAATCTGAAGAAGCTGGCGATCAGCCAGACCGAAATGCACACGTCGGCCGAGCAGCTCGAGAGCTGGCTGGTCAACCATGGCTACCGGCAGAACTTCTTTGTCCGCTATGGGCAGTGGCTGGGCCTCGTGCCCAAGCAGCCGGTGACCGACCCGGCGACCGGCAAGCCGGCGCAGCGTTTCTCCTTCTGCAACGACCCGCTCGTGTCGACCTTCTCCGGTGTTCTCGAAGGCGACTTCGGCTGCTCGACCAAGTTCAAGGCAACCGTCGCCTCGAAACTGTTTCCCGCGCTCGGCGCCACCGGCATCCTGATGTTCTGGGTGCTGGCGGTGATGGTGCCGATCTCGCTGCTGATCGGCATTCTCGCCGGCATGCGCGAGGGGTCGCGAACCGACCGCGTGCTGTCGGTGGCCTCGATCGCCTCGACGGCGACGCCTGAATATGTGTCGGGCGTCATCTTCACCGTCATCTTCGCCTCATGGCTCGGCTGGCTGAACGGCTCGGCGGCCTCGGCCAGCCAGGGCATCACTTTCTACAATTTCACGCTTCCGGTGATGACGCTGGCGATCTACGGCATCGGCTACATCGCCCGCATGACGCGCGCTTCGATGGTCGAAGTGATGACGCAGCAATATATCCGCACCGCTCGATTGAAGGGTCTCTCCTTCGGCAGCGTGGTGGTCAAACATGCGTTGCGCAACGCGCTGATCGCGCCGTTCACCGTCATCATGCTGCAGTTTCCCTGGCTGCTCACCGGCGTCGTCATCGTCGAGGTGATGTTCCGCTACCAGGGGTTCGGCTACACGCTGGTCGAGGCGGCCGGTAACAACGACATCGACCTTTTGCTCGGCTGCTCGCTGGTCTCGGTGTTCATCGTCTTGATCACGCAGCTCATTTCGGATGTCGGCTACGCGTTTCTCAATCCGCGTATCAGAGTTCAGTAGGGGGCGAAGCGGATGCCGGTTCAATATATCAGTGGCTTCACCGTCGTTCTCGAAGTGCTGTCGCGCTTCTGGCCGGTCTGGATCGCGCTCGTCATCGTCATGGGGACGAGCTTCGCCTACAAGAAGAAGCTGGCGCTCTACGGCCAGCTCTTCGACAGCGGCGTCGGTATCGTCGGCGTCGGCATCTGTCTGTTCTGGCTGTTCACGGCGATCTTCGCCGCGACCATCTCGCCCTTCGATCCGCTGGCCCAGATTCCCATCATGAAGGATGTGCTGCCGGGCGCCGTCGAACCGCAATCGGGGCTGACCTATCTGTTCGGCGGCGACAAGCTGGCGCGCGACGTGTTTTCGCGCATGGTCTATGGCAGCCAGATCGTGCTGATCATCGCACCTGCCGCAACCGGCTTCGCGCTGATGGTCGGCATCACGCTCGGGCTGCCGGCCGGCTACTATGGCGGCAAGATCGACACCGTGCTGTCGTTCCTGGCCAATTTGGTGCTCGCCTTCCCGGTGATCCTGCTGTTCTACCTGCTGGTGACGCCGGGCATCATGGACACGCCGATCCCCTATGGCATGGCCGGCGTCTTCTTCCTGTTCCCGATCATCTTCTTCAGCGTGCTGTTCTGGACGCGCTACAAGAACCGGCCCGACCGACTCTATATCCTGCTCGGCATCACCCTGATCCTCGGCGGCTGGATCTACCTCGGCCTTGTGTTCGACAGGGACCCGCTGCACATCGTCCATATCGATCCCAACCAGCTCAACATCTTCGTGGCGGTGGTGTTCGCCTCCAGCCCCGGCGTGTTCCGCATCGTGCGTGGCCTGGTGATGGACATCAAGACGCGCGACTATGTGGCGGCGGCGCAGACGCGCGGTGAATCGCCCTGGTACATCATGCTGTGGGAGATCCTGCCCAATGCGCGCGGTCCGCTGATCGTCGATGCCTGCCTGCGTATCGGCTACACCACGATCCTGCTCGGCACGCTCGGTTATTTCGGCCTTGGCCTGGCGCCGGAAAGTCCAGACTGGGGCACCGCGATCAAGGACGCGAGCCGCCTGCTGCGTTCCTTCATCCATCCGGCGCTGCCGCCGACGATCGCGCTGATGTCGTTCGTGCTGGGCTTGAACCTGCTCGCCGACTCGCTGCGCGAACAATCGATGAAAGATTGATTGACGGGCTTCGGCCCGCATCTGGTAAAATTGGATTGGAGCGACCCATGAACGAGGCAGTTCGAAATCCCGCCAAGCCGGCCAATGGGCCTATCATCGAGATCGAGAACCTGTCGATCTCCTTCTTCACCCGCAAGGGCGAGATCCCGGCCGTCATGGATTTTTCCTGCACTGTGATGCCGGGCGAGGCGATGGGTATCGTCGGCGAATCCGGCTGCGGCAAGTCGACCGTGTCGCTCGGCATCATGCGCGACCTGTCCAACATCGGGAAGATCGTCGGCGGCAAGATCAAGTTCCAGGGCAAGGACATGGGCGAGCTCTCCGACGAGGAGTTGCGCTCCATTCGCGGCAACAAGATCGCGATGATCTACCAGGAGCCGATGGCGAGCCTCAACCCGGCGATGAAGGTCGGCCAGCAATTGATGGAAGTGCCGCTGATCCACGACAAGGTGTCGAAGGAAGAGGCCTACAAGCGCGCACTCGACATGGTGCGCTCGGTCAAGCTGCCCGATCCCGAGCGCATGATGCGCTCCTATCCGCACCAGCTTTCGGGTGGCCAGCAGCAGCGCATCGTCATTGCCATGGCGCTGCTGTCGAAGCCGGCGCTGCTTTTGCTCGACGAACCGACGACGGCGCTCGACGTGACGGTCGAGGCGGGCATTGTCGACCTGGTCAAGGGGCTCGGCGAGAAGTTCGGCACATCGATGATCTTTGTCTCGCACAATCTCGGCCTGATCCTGGAAACCTGCGACCGCATCACGGTGATGTATTCGGGCGAAGCGGTCGAGACCGGCAAGATCAAGGACGTGTTCGACCGGATGCGCCATCCCTATACGCAAGGGCTGTTCCGCTCGATCCCGCTGCCGGGCGCCGATAAGAATTCACGGCCGCTGATCTCCATCCCCGGACAATTGCCGCTGCCGCATGAGCGGCCCAAGGGCTGCAATTTCGGCCCGCGCTGCCACCATTTCGTCGAGGGCGTCTGCAACGCCGCCGAAATCCCGATGATCGAGGTCGCTGGGCACGAAGGCCATTTCTCGCGCTGCGTGCGCTTCAACGAGATCGACTGGGAAGCGCTGCCGCCCGGCGCCAAGAAAGTCAATGAGCGCGTCGTGCCCGGCGCACCGGTGCTCAAGATCGAAGACCTCAGAAAATACTACAAGGTCGGCGGCAGCGAGGTGTTCGGCTCGAGCGAGGGCCGCGTTGTCAAGGCCAACGAGACGATCTCGTTCATGGCGCGCGAATCCGAGACAGTCGCCATCGTCGGCGAATCCGGCTGCGGAAAGTCGACGCTGGCCAAGGTGCTGCTCGGGCTGGAGACGGCAAGTGCCGGCACGGTGACGCTGGGCAATAAGGAAATCCAGTCGACCGGTATCGAGAAACGCAGCGTCGAAACCGTATCGTCGATACAGATGGTGTTCCAGAACCCGTTCGACACGCTCAATCCCAGCCACTCGGTCGGTTCGCAGATCATCCGTACGCTGGAGAAGTTCAATGTCGGCAAGACGGTTGCCGATCGCCGCAAGCGCATGCTGGAACTGCTCGACCTGGTGAAGCTGCCAAGGGCGTTCGAGACCCGCAAGCCGCGCCAGCTTTCGGGCGGCCAGAAGCAGCGTATCGGCGTGGCGCGGGCCTTTGCCGGCGACGCCAAGGTGGTGGTGGCCGACGAACCGGTGTCGGCGCTCGACGTGTCGGTGCAGGCGGCGGTAACCGAACTGCTGATGGACATCCAGCGCAAGAACAAGACGACGATGCTGTTCATCAGCCACGATCTGTCCGTCGTGCGCTACATCGCCGACCGCGTCGTCGTCATGTATCTCGGCTATATCGTCGAGCAAGGCACGACCGACCAGATCTTCGCGCCGCCCTATCACCCCTATACCGAGGCACTGCTATCGGCGATCCCGATCGCCGATACCAGCGTGGTCAAGCGGCACATCGTGCTGGAAGGTGACATTCCGTCGGCGATGAACCCGCCGTCGGGCTGTCCGTTCCAGACCCGCTGCGGCTACAAGAAGCTGGTGCCGGACAATCTGTGCGAGACCAAGGTGCCGCCGGTCAAGCATCTCGGCGACGGCCATATGAGCCTGTGCTGGCTCTCCGACGACGTGCTGGCCAAGATGGAGCCGGTGATCAAGTTCGACAAGGAACACGCGGCAAATGAGGGTGTGCCGGAAGACGCGCCGCATGTGACGGATACAGGCCCGACTGCCACCCCACCGAAGCGTCCGCGCGGCAAAAAGCCGAGCTGACGGTCGGAAGGTCGAGATCAGTGATGCGGAGCGTTCAGTTGCCGCACTCGCTCAGTTGCTGCGCATAGTCCCGCGACATCTTTTCGGTGGCGCGGGCATAGCCCTGCACTCCGGCGTCGCCGCGGTTGCCGCGGCCATAGGCGGTCCAGCCGAGATAGTAGGCAAGGTAGAGATTGTAGGTGTCGTTGCGGGCGACGCCGTACGTGTCAGCGGTCTTGGAATGATACCAGCCGACGAAATCGACCGCATCGGCGAATTTCGTCCGCCGCGCTGCCCAGTTGCCGGTCTCACGCTGATATTGCGACCAGGTGCCGTCCAGTGCCTGCGAGAAGCCGGTGGCCGTCGAGACATGCTTCCACGGAATGAAGCCGAGCAGCTTGGTGCGCGGCGGCCGGGCATTGCTCTTGAAGCCGGATTCCTTGCGCACCGTCGCCATCAGCACGGGAACAGGGATGCCGTATTTCTGCTGGGTGCGCTCGGCGGCCGACTGCCAGTTGTCGAACCAGCCGTCATTCTGGTCGAAGACGGCGCAGACATTGTTGATGTGATTGGGCGGCGTGGCGCAGGCCGAAAGCGCCAGCAGCACGCAAACCGCACCAATTTTACTAAAACTCGAACTACGCATTGGCAGAGCAATAGGCCGAAATCATAAAGGGAATCTTGCAGCGTCCGTTAACGCTTGGCCGGAGCAGTCCCTTCAGGAAATCCCGCGCCTGCAATCCGACATATTTTGTCGCTTTTTCTAAACAGATATTGCAGAAATGCCGCCGTGGCTAAAATCACGCCCGCAAACGGCGTATTTCTGACAGCTTGCCCGGGTTGCCGGGGCTTTGATGCCAGGCATGAACGAACCAAGACGCAAACGCGGCGCCGAGCGCACCAGCAACAGGGGCCCGTCGGCCATCCCGCAACTGCCGCTCAGGCGGGTGACAAATCCCTATCCGCCGATGGCCATGCTCTCGCCCGACCAGATCGAGCAGATCCACCAGGCTTCGATGCACATCTTGGAGAATTTCGGCATCGAGGTGATGAGCCCGCGCGCACTGTCGCTGTTCGAGAAGGCAGGCGCCAGCGTCGATCATGCCTCGGCGAATGTCCGTATTGATCGCGGCCTGGTCGAAGACGCGCTGAAGACCACCCAGTCCAGCTATGTGTTGACGCCGCGCAACCCGGCCAACGCGGTTCATCTCGGCGGCAACACCATCAATTTCACGCTCGTTGCCGGGCCGCCCAATGTGCACGACATGGAGCGCGGCCGCCGCGCCGGCAATTTGCGCGATTATTCGGATCTCACCCGGCTGGCGCAGCATTTCAACTGCATCCACATGCTCGGCAACCAGGTCTGCGCGCCGGTGGAACTGCCGGCCAACTCCCGCCATCTCGACACCTATTTCACCAACCTGACGCTCACCGACAAGAGTTTCCATGTCTCGGCGATAGGCCGGGGCAGGGCACTGGACGGCATCGAGATGATGGCCATCGCACGTGGGCTGACGCTCGACCAGATGCGCGACGATCCCGGCATCACCACCATCATCTCGGTCAACTCGCCGCGCCGCTTCGACGAGATGATGGCCGAAGGGCTGATGACGATGGCCGAGTTCGGCCAGTCGGTGGCGGTGACGCCGTTCACGCTGATGGGAGCGATGAGCCCGGTGACGCTGGCCGGGGCGCTGGCGCAGCAGAATGCCGAGGCGCTGTTCGGCGTCGTGCTGACGCAGCTGGTGCGGCCCGGCGCGCCGGTGATGTATGGCGCCTTCACCTCCAATGTCGACATGAAGTCGGGCGCGCCGGCCTTCGGCACGCCCGAGAATACCAAGGCCAACATAGCGTCGGGGCAACTGGCGCGGCGCTACGGGCTTCCGTACCGCACGACGCCGGGCTCGGCTTCCAACGCCGCCGATGCGCAAGGCGCCTATGAGACGCTGATGGCGCTGTGGGGCGCGGTGCTCGGCCATGGCAATCTCGTCTACCACGCCGCCGGCTGGCAGGAGGGCGGGCTGACGGCGTCGTTCGAAAAACTCATCATCGACGTCGAGATGATCCAGCACATGATGGAGTTTCTGCGCCCGATCGAGGTCAACGAGGCGGAACTTGCCGTCGAGGCGCTGGGCGCGGTGCCGACCGGAGGGCATTTCTTCGGCGAACTGCACACGCTGGAGCGCTACGCCACCGCCTTCTACCAGCCGATGCTGTCCAACTGGCAGAATTACGAGGCCTGGCAGGAGGCCGGCGGGCTCGACGCCACGGCGCGCGCGACGCGACTGTGGAAGAAGGCGCTGGAGGACTATGTCGAGCCGGTGATGGATATCGCCGTGCGCGAGGCGCTGGAGGCTTACATGGCCAAGCGCAAGGAAGCGATCGGGCAGGGCGAGCCGTGATGCCTCGCAGCTTGAATCCACTCACCCATCCAACTCACTGATATCAGAGAAGAATCCATGAAATCGCATGCAAAGGTCGTGGTCATTGGCGGTGGCGTCGTCGGGTGCTCCGTGCTGTTCCATCTTGCCCGCCATGGTTGGACCGATGTTGTCCTGCTGGAGCGCGACGAACTGACATCCGGCTCGACCTGGCACGCGGCCGGCGGCATGCACACCATCAACGGTGACCCCAACGTCGCCAAGCTGCAGAAATACACGATTAGCCTCTACAAGGAGATCGAGGAGCTTTCCGGCCAGGCGACCGGCGTGCATCTGACCGGAGGTGTGCTTCTGGCGGCGACCGAGGCGCGGCTCGACTGGCTGCGCGGTGTTGTTGCCAAGGGCCGCTATCTCGGCATCGAGCTCGAGGAGATCTCACCCAACGAAGCGGCCGAACTCATGCCGCTGCTCGATCCCAAGCAGTTCGTCGGCGCCGTCAGGAACAAGGAGGACGGCCATCTCGATCCGTCGGGCGTCACCCATGCCTATGCCAAGGCCGCACGCAAGTTGGGCGCCGAGGTCGAGCGCTTCACCAAGGTCGAGGACATCGTGCGGCGCGCCGACGGGCTGTGGCGGGTCATCACCAACAAGGGCGAGGTGGTGGCCGAGCATGTCGTCAATGCCGGCGGCCTGTGGGCGCGCGAGGTCGGCCGCATGGTTGGCCTCGAACTGCCGGTGCTGGCGATGGAGCACATGTACCTGATCACCGAGGATATGCCGGAGGTAGCCGCCTGGAACGCCAAGACCGGCACGGAGATCATCCACGCGGTCGATTTCGACGGCGAGCTCTATCTGCGCCAGGAGCGCGGCGGCATGCTGATGGGCACCTATGAGAAGGCCAACAAGCCGTGGTCCGAATACCAGACGCCGTGGAATTTCGGCCATGAATTGCTGGCGCCCGACATCGACCGCATCGCACCGTCGCTGGAGGTTGGGTTCCGGCATTTCCCGGCCTTCCAGAACACCGGCATCAAGCAGATCATCAACGGCCCTTTCACCTTCGCGCCGGACGGCAACCCGCTGGTCGGGCCAGTGCGCGGGCTGCCTGGTTTCTGGGTCGCCTGCGGCGTCATGGCCGGTTTTTCGCAGGGCGGCGGCGTCGGCCTCGCTCTGTCCAACTGGATGATCGAGGGCGATCCCGGCGCCGACATCTGGGCGATGGATGTCGCGCGCTATGGCGACTGGGCGACGATGGCCTACACCAACGCCAAGGTGCGCGAGAATTATTCCAGACGCTTTTCGATCCGCTTCCCCAATGAGGAGCTGCCCGCCGGGCGGCCGCTGAAGACGACGCCGATCTACGACCTGCTGTCGGCCAAGGGTGCGCAATGGGGCGTTGCTTACGGGCTGGAGGTGCCGCTCTGGTACGCGCCGGAGGGCGTCAAGGACGAGTTCTCCTGGCGTCGCTCGAGCGACTTCACCCAGGTCGCCAAGGAGGTTGCGACCGTTCGTGACGGCGTCGGCCTGTCCGAGATTTCGAGCTTCGCCAAATACAAGGTGACGGGCGAGGGGGCGGCCGCCTGGCTCGACCGGATGCTTGCCTGCAAGCTGCCGAAGCCCGGCCGCATGACGCTGGCGCCTATGCTGAAGGAAGATGGCAGGCTGATCGGCGACTTCACGCTGGCCAATCTTGCCCCTCTTGATCGAGATGGGGAAGGCTGGTTCCTCGCCGGTTCGGGCATCGCCGAGCAATACCATATGCGTTGGTTCGAGAAGCACTTGCCTGACGACGGTTCGGTGCGCATCGAGGCGCTGGGCGCGAAGCTCACCGGCCTGTCGATCGCCGGGCCGAAGGCGCGCGATGTGCTGGCAAAGGCCACACGCTCGGATGTCTCCAATACGGCATTTCCGTTCATGGCCATTGGCAGGATGGATATCGGCATGGCGCCGTGCCTGGTCGGCCGCGTCAGCTACACCGGCGATCTCGGCTACGAGATGTGGGTAGCGCCGGAGTATCAGCGCGCCGCCTTCCAGGCCCTGATGGCTGCGGGTGAGGAATTCGGCATCGGCCTGTTCGGCTCGCGTGCGCTCAACGCGCTGCGGCTGGAGAAGAACTACGGCTCATGGGCGCGCGAATACCGGCCGATCTACGGTCCGCTGGAAGCCGGGCTCGACCGCTTCGTCGCTTATGGCAAGGACGCCGACTTCATCGGCAAGGCCGCGGCTCTCGCCGAGCGCAAGCAGGGCGGCAAATTGCGCCTGCGTGCCTTCATCGTCGAGGCCGACGACGCCGATGTCATCGGTGACGAGCCGATCTGGTTCGACGGTGCGGTGCGCGGCTGGGTGACCTCGGGCGGCTATGCACATCACTCGAAGAAATCCGTCGCCGTCGGCTACGTGCCGAAGGAGATCGCCGATGAGAGCGACGGCTTCGAGATCGAGTTGCTGGGCAAACGCCATGCGGCGCGCATGCAGCCGGCGCCGCTGTTCGACGCCAATTTCGAAAGGATGCGCGCCTGAAGCCTAGGCGCGCATTATTCAAATTATCAAGGTGCTACGTGCTGCGGCGGTTGTCCAGCGCGAAGGCGCCGGCGCCGGCAAAGAACAGATAAAGGAAGATGAAGCAGAACGAGATTGCCAAATCGCCGCCGTTGTTGACCGGGAAGAAGTCGCGCGGCATATGCGCCATGAAATACGCGATCGCCATTTCGCCGGCCAGAAGGAACGCGACAGGTCGGGTGAACAGGCCCAGCGCCAGCAGAATGCCGCCGGCGAATTCGAGAATTCCAGCGGCGATCGTCAACCCAGTGAGCGCATGGGGTTGGTCGCTGACAGGAAAATTGAACAATTTCTGGGTGCCGTGTTCGATGAATTGCAGCGCGGTCACGATGCGCAGCATGCCCAGGGCTTGCGGCTGGTATTTGGCGAGGCTTTCGAAAAGCTTCATCTAAAACTCCGTTTAGCCTCCCGGACCGGCCGTAGATTATCTCCGGGCATCGGACCATTCACTTCCCATGGTCCGCCATCAACAATCGGTGACCGGAAATGTTCCCGCCCTGACCTTTCATATTTTTCTCGTCAAGGTTGCATTTGTATCGCAATGGTTGTATCGATGGATGGCTGTTCCGAACATGTGGGTTCCCTTTGCCATGAAAAAACTCGTCATCAGCCTGTTCGCAATCCTTGCAAGTACCAGCTTCGCCATAGCCGAGGAGGCCGGCTGTGAGGCCTTCAAGTGGCCGGTCACGCGGGAACAGGCGCTGTTTGCCGCCGCCCCGGCAACACCGTCGGGAGCAACGCTGGCGGTGGGCGCTGCCGCGGATCTGGCACTTGTGCCGGTGGAGAAGGCCGGCTTCGCACTGGCACCCGAACGTGCCCCGGCCTCAGACACGTTTGGCGCCGTCGCCAGCGTGGAAGTGCCGCCTAAGGGAGCCATCCAGATAAGTCTGTCAGGCGAGGCCTGGGTCGATGTTATTCAGGATGGCCACGCCATCAAGTCGGCGGGCTATAGCGGCGTGAAAACCTGCCCCGGCATCCGCAAGAGCGTGCGCTTCAAGCTTGCGCCCGGCCCGGCCACCGTCCAGTTCAGCGGTGCGAAAAAGGCGGACCTGAAGGTCGCGGTGCTGGCGCCGGAATAAATCGGTCGCCAAGCAGAGGAATACAGCCCTTCATCGGTGGTGCGATGAAGGGCCGGCGCTTTGTACCAGCGGTGTTTATCGCCGTCAGCGGACCGGCGCCATCAAGGCGAAGTGTGCGCCTTGCGGGTCCTGGCACTGCACGATCCAACTGCCGCCGGGGACCTCCATCGGCCCCATCAGGATCTTGCCGCCATTGTCGGTCACCCGTTTGGCCGCCGCATCGATGGCCGGAACATTGAAGTAGAACTGCCAGACCGGCACGGGGATCTGCTGCGGCTTGTTCATGATGCCGCCGCCGGATTCGGGGCCGGCCGTGAAGGTCTGGTAGGTGCCCATCGGGCCCATGTCGAAATCGCCGGCATCGACCCAGCCGAACTGGTCGGAATAGAAATCGAACGCGGCCTTCCAGTCACTCGTATAGAGCTCGTGCCAGCCGATATGGCCCGGCGTGCTGGCCGGCACGACAGGCTGGTCGGGGCCGTTCGGCTGCAGGAACATGAAGGTCGCGCCCTGCGGATCGGCGACGACGGCAAAGCGGCCGACGCCGGGAATGTCGTCGGGCTGGCGGTGAACGGTGCCGCCGGCTTCCTCCAGTGATGCCGTTGCGGCATCGACATCCTTGGTGTGGATATAGCCGAGCCAGGCGGGCGGCATGCCCATCTTGGCGGCATCCTCGGGCATCGTCATCAGGCCGCCGACGCCACGTTCGCCGACATTCATGACGACATAGCGCGGCATGCCGGGCGCCACGTCGAAAGGCTGCGCCGTCCAGCCAACCACCTTGGGGTAGAACGCCTCGGCGGCGTCGAGATCTGTGGTCATCAATTCGTACCAGAAGAAGGGCATCGGGGATTTTGGCATTTTCGGTCTCCTCACCTTTCATGCATCGATCGTCGTCCGATCCATCCTAGGACGATCTTCACGACAGAAATCCGACACCGCCCGAACAACAATGTCTCTACATGCCAAGCGTTCCCCGGTTGCGCGCCCCGCGGTTTTCGATTTCTCTGCGGTGATGAGGGGTTGTCGTTCATGCGCTTGATGTCGCTCACGCCCGAGCTTGTCGCACTGTGCCATCGGGAAGAGGCCGATCCCGGTCCGGACCCGAGCTGGACGGAGTTGAACGACGAGGATTTCCGCACCCTTGCCTTGCGGCTGTCTGAGGAAGCCGACGAGGGGCCGCTATGGGTGTTTGCCTACGGATCGCTAATCTGGAAGCCGGAATTCGAGTCGGTCGAGCAACAGCTGGCCACTGCCTTTGGCTGGCACCGCTCTTTCTGCCTCGACATTGTGCGTTGGCGCGGCAGCGCCGAGCAGCCGGGTTTGATGATGGCGCTCGAGCGGGGCGGACGCTGCAAGGGGGTGATCTATCGCTTGCCGGAGGGCGAAAAACCGGCCCAGATCGAAAGGCTGCTGCGGCGCGAGATCAGTGACCACGAAAGCATCGACACGGTCAGGTGGCTGCCGGTGCATACGCCGCAAGGCGCGCTGCGCGCGCTTGGCTTTTGGGTCGGCGTGAAGGGCAGGGGAACGTCGCTGAACCAGCCGCTGGACAAGGTGGCGAGCGTGCTGGCCAGAGCCTGCGGGCATATCGGATCCGGCGCCGAATATCTTTACAACACAATCAGCCACCTCGAAGCGTTCGGCATCCACGACCGCAACCTGTGGCGATTGCAGCAACTGGTCGCGGAGGAGGTCCGGGCTATCCATGGCCACGGACTTGAGCCCGCCCATTCGCTCCCGCTGCAAACGCAACCGCAGTCGCAATAATATGAGTGAAAAAATCATGTTATTGTCCAGCCTTTTCAGGGGCTTGCGTCGAAAATTGACCAATTGATAAAAAAATAAAACGTGCTAGCCTTCCCCAAAACAAAACATGGGGAACTGACGATGCCAGAAGGCCAATTCAGGGAAGGCATTGCAGGCGGCAGGCTCTCGGCCGACCAATATGCGGACAATTTTTCCGACCTGCACCCGCCGCTCGATCACCACGAGGCGCTGGTCGAATCCGACCGCTGCTATTTCTGCTACGATGCGCCGTGCATGAATGCATGCCCGACTTCGATCGACATTCCGCTGTTCATCCGCCAGATCTCGACCGGCAATCCGATCGGTTCAGCCAAGACCATCTTCGACCAGAACATCCTGGGCGGCATGTGCGCGCGCGTCTGCCCGACCGAGACGCTGTGCGAAGAAGTCTGCGTGCGCGAGGTGGCGGAAGGCAAGCCGGTGCAGATCGGCCGCTTGCAGCGCTACGCCACCGATGTCGCCATGGGCGAGAACAAGCAGTTTTATCCACGCGCCGAGCCGACCGGGAAGACGGTCGCCGTGGTCGGCGCCGGCCCGGCTGGGCTTGCCGCCGCGCATCGGCTCGCCCGCCATGGCCATGACGTGACCATCCTCGAAGCGCGGCCGAAGGCCGGCGGCCTCAACGAATACGGCATCGCCGCCTACAAGAGCGTCGACAATTTCGCCCAGGCCGAAGTCGACTACGTGACCGCGATCGGAGGCATCGACATCCAGAACGGCAAGGCGCTCGGCAGCGACTACCAGCTGTCCGACCTGATCCGCAACTACGACGCGGTGTTTCTCGGCATGGGGCTTGGCGGCGTCAATGCGCTGCGCGCCGATGGCGAGGACGCCGACGGCGTCATCAATGCGGTCGAGTTCATTGCCGAACTGCGTCAGGCCAGTGACCTTTCCGGCCTGCCGGTGGGCCGCCGCGTGGTCGTCATCGGCGGCGGCATGACGGCGATCGACGCGGCCGTGCAGTCGAAACTGCTCGGCGCCGAGGAGGTGACGATCTGCTACCGGCGCGGCCAGGAGCACATGAACGCTTCCGGGTTCGAACAGGATCTGGCCGCCGCCAATGGCGTCACCATCCGCCACTGGCTGCAGCCGAAGCGGGTAATCGTCGACGGGGGCAAGGTATCGGCCATCGAACTCGAATACACCGCCATGAACGGCGACAGGCTTGCCGGCACCGGCGAGATGCTGACGCTCACCGCCGACCAGGTGTTCAAGGCAATCGGCCAGAGTTTTGTGCCGGCCGCGCTCAACGGCAGCGGTGCGTCGATCGACCTCGAAGCCGGCCGCATCAAGGTCGATGCGGAAGGACGCACCTCGCTGGCGAAAGTCTGGGCCGGCGGCGACTGCATCTTCGGCGGCGACGACCTGACCGTCTCGGCCGTGGCGCAAGGCCGCGACGCGGCGGAGAGCATCAACAGGAGTCTCACGCAGGGATAGGGATCATGGCTACGGTGGAACCGGGCATCGCCCGTCACTACGACATATCGGGTTTAGAGCAGCGGATCCTTGCCGCGCTCGCCGATACCGGCGTGGAAATTGCCCATCTGCGTGCCGGCGATCTCGAAGCGGTCGACGAATTCCATATTGGCGGTGTCGCCGCCACCAGGGAACTCATCGATCGGATGGGGTTGAAGCCAGGGGCCGAGCTTCTCGATATCGGATCCGGTGTCGGCGGTCCGGCCCGCTTTGTCGCGAACAGCATCGGCGCCGATGTTACCGGCATCGACCTGACGCAAAGCTATGTCGATATCGCCACCAGCCTGTCGAAGCGAACCGGATTGGCCGACAAGACGCGCTTCGTGCAAGGCAGCGCGCTGGACATGCCATTCGCCGATGCCAGCTTCGATGCGGCAATGATCCTGCATGTCGGCATGAACCTTCCCGACAAGCCGAAGCTGATGAGCGAGGCTGCCCGCGTGTTGCGGTCGGGCGGTGTCTTCGCCGTCTACGATGTCATGCGGCTGAAGGACGGAGCGCTGACCTATCCGTTGCCATGGGCGTCCGATGAAACCATGTCCTTCGTCGCTACGCCGGACGACTATCGCTCGGCGGCAGTCGCCGCGGGGTTCTCGGTGACCGCTGAACGGCCACGCGGCGCTTTTGCCGTCGAGTTCTTCGCGACAATACGTGCTCGAATGGCCGCCGCGCAAGCGGAAGGCAGGAAGCCGCCGCCCGGCGTCGGCCTGATCATGGGCGAGGACGCCCGCACCAAGGTCGCCAATATCACCGCCGCGCTTGAAGGCGGCATTCTCGCACCCGTCGAACTGCTCCTTCGTCTCGGCTGAAAGGGACCTGTCATGGCAGACATCCGCAACAATTTCGTCGGCATCAAATCGCCAAATCCGTTCTGGCTGGCCTCGGCGCCGCCGACCGACAAGGCCTACAACGTCATCCGCGCCTTCAAGGCCGGCTGGGGCGGCGTGGTGTGGAAGACGCTGGGCGAGGAAGGTCCGCCGGTGGTCAACGTCAACGGCCCGCGCTATGGCGCGATCTGGGGCGCCGACCGCCGCCTGCTCGGCCTCAACAACATCGAGCTGATCACCGACCGCGACCTGCAGGTCAATCTGCGCGAGATCAAGCAGGTCAAGAAGGACTGGCCCGACCGCGCCATCGTCGTTTCGCTGATGGTACCCTGCGTCGAGGAGGCCTGGAAGGCGATCCTGCCGGTGGTCGAGGAGACGGAGGCCGACGGCATCGAGCTCAATTTCGGTTGTCCGCACGGCATGTCGGAGCGCGGCATGGGTGCCGCCGTCGGCCAGGTGCCGGAATACATCGAAATGGTCGTGCGCTGGTGCAAGCAGAACACCCGCATGCCTGTCATCACCAAGCTGACGCCCAACATCACCGATGTGAGGAAGCCCGCGCGCGCGGCACACGCCGGCGGCACCGACGCCGTGTCGCTGATCAACACCATCAACTCGATCACCGGCGTCGATCTCGATAGTTTCGCGCCGCAACCGACCATCGACGGCAAGGGCTCGCATGGCGGCTATTGCGGCCCGGCGGTGAAGCCGATCGCCATGAACATGGTGGCCGAGATCGCGCGCGATCCGGAAACGCACGGCCTGCCGATCTCCGGCATAGGCGGCATCACCACCTGGCGTGACGCGGCCGAGTTCATGGCGCTCGGCGCCGGCAATGTGCAGGTGTGCACGGCGGCGATGACCTACGGTTTCAAGATCGTGCAGGAGATGATCGCCGGCCTCGAAAACTGGATGGACGAGAAAGGCCATGCCTCGCTGGACGACATTGTCGGCCGCGCCACGCCCAATGTCACCGACTGGCAATATCTCAACCTCAACTACGTCGCCAAGGCGCGTATCGACCAGGACGCCTGCATCAAATGCGGCCGCTGCCACATCGCCTGCGAGGACACCTCGCACCAGGCGATCACCAGCATGGTCGACGGCGTCAGGCACTTCGAAGTGATCGAGGCTGAATGCGTCGGCTGCAATCTGTGCGTCAATGTCTGCCCGGTCGAGAACTGCATCACCATGGAGCCGCTGGCCGCCGGCGTGATGGACCAGCGCACCGGCAAGCCGGTGTCGCCGATCTACGCCAACTGGACGACGCACCCGAACAATCCGATGGCCAAGGTAGCGGCGGAGTAGGGGCCGGCGCTCAACGAAAAAACGGCGCCTTCGGGCGCCGTTTTTCATTTTCTTATTGCAGATAAAAATTATCCACGATAAGAGATATCCATGAATTGGAGACCAACACAGTGAAGCTGGGCGAGGGCGTTGAAGCAGCCATCCACTGCGCCGCCATGCTGGCCGGCGTCGAGGGCAACAGCACCATGGCGGCCTCCGCCATGGCGGAGGCCTTTGGCCTGTCGCCAAGCTATCTGCTGAAGCATCTCAACATGCTGAGCGCGGCGCGCATCCTGGAATCGGTCTCGGGACCGGCCGGCGGCTACCGGCTGGCGCGGCCGGCCGAGCGGATTTCGCTGCTCGATATCGTGCTGGCGGTCGAAGGGCGCGAGCCGGCTTTTCGCTGTGGCGAAATCCGCCGCAACGGTCCGGTCACGTTCGACGCCTCAGCCTACGTTAAACCCTGCGGCATCAATGCCGCGATGCTGAAGGCCGAACGGGCTTATCGCGCCGCACTCGCCGAGGCAAAGCTGTCGGATATCGTGGCCACTTACGCGGCAGAAGGCGACCCCAGATCGCTTGCCGCGAGCTGCGCCTTCGTCGAGCGCCATCAGCGGCCGCAGAAATCCAGTTCAACCAAGCAAGCGTAAAGGACATCAAGATGAAACAGAGGCTGCAATTTTTCGCCAGGGCGCCGGAGATCATGAAGGCGGTGTCGGCGCTCAACAAGGCGGTGGACGAATGCGGGCTCGAGGAGAGCCTGCTGCACCTGATCAAGCTCAGGGCGTCGCAGATCAATGGCTGCTCGTACTGCGTCGAGATGCATAGCCGTGAGGCGAGGCGTGACGGCGAGACCGAGCAGCGGCTCTATCTGGTTTCGGCCTGGAAGGAATCGCCGCTGTTTTCCGAGCGCGAACGCGCCGCCTTGGCCTGGACCGAGGCCGTCACCCTGATCGCCAACAATGGCGTGCCGGACGAACTCTATGCAACGACACTCGAGCATTTCTCGGAAGAGGAACTGGTCAAGCTGTCCGTTGCGCTCGGCATGATCAACACCTGGAACCGGCTGTGCATCCCGTTCCAGGCCATTCATCCGATGCCGGCGGCCAAGGCCGCCTGATTGTCCGGATTGTGTTTTGGAGCGCCGTCGAGAAGGCGGCGCTCCAATCGTTTTCAAAGGGAGAGTTTGATGCCTGCCGATTTGCCTTCGACACTGTTGTTTCTCGGCCGCCTTTTGCTCGGCGGCGCCTTCGTCTTCGCCGGCCTGCGCAACATCCAGAACGCGGCCTTCCTGACCCAACTGATGGCCGCGCGCGGCGTGCCGCAGGCGCGGTTGGCGCTGTGGCTCGGCATCGTGCTTCAGGTCGCTGCCGGTGTGCTGGTGATCGCCGGCCTGTGGACGGCAATTGCTGCATCGGTGCTGCTGCTGTTCCTGATCGTCGCTACGCCGATGTTCCACAATTTCTGGGACCATCAGGGCGCGGACCGTGCGTCGCGCATCAACGGCTTCGTCGGCAATGTCGCGCTGAGTGGTAGTTTTCTGACGCTGATCGCGCAGTCTGCTTGATGCGGCTCCATGCCGAGTTCGGCAGTGTGGTGCCGACGGCATCCATCATTAAATCGGAACCAATCCAGCCGTTGACGCATTTCGCACCTGTATGCCGAGCATCCAGGATGAAATATGAAAATAGCCCATGTCGCGCCGCTTTATGAATCGGTGCCGCCCAGACTCTATGGCGGCACCGAGCGCATCGTCTCGTATCTGACCGAAGCGCTGGTCGATTTGGGCCATGAGGTGACACTGTTTGCCAGTGGCGACAGCCAGACCTCCGCGAAGCTGGTGGCTGGCCGGGAGTGCGCCCTTCGCCTCGACCCGCGCCCGCTGAAATCCGAGATTGCGGCACATCTTTCGATGTTGGCGCAGGTGCGAGACCGGGCGCGAGAGTTTGACGTCATCCACTTCCACCTCAGCCACTTCCTGCACTTTTCCTTCTTCGAGGACATTGCCGAGCGGACGGTGACGACGCCGCATGGCAGGCTGGACTATGTCGACCTGGCGCCCACCTATGAGCGTTTCCCGCGTTTTCCCCTGATTTCCATTTCGCACAGCCAGAAGGCAGGCCTAGCCAAGGCCAACTGGCTGGCGACGATCCACCACGGACTGCCGACCGGTATCTACGAACCCACTTTCGGGGCGACACCGGAAGAACCCTATCTTGCCTTCCTCGGCCGGTTTTCACGCGACAAGCGCCCCGACCGTGCCATCGAGATCGCGATGCGCTCGGGGCTCAAGCTGAAGCTTGCGGCAAAGATCGGCGACGACGATCGCGCCTATTTCCATGAGGTGGTCGAGCCGTTGATCGACGGCGATCGCATCGTCTATGTCGGCGAGATCGAGGAGCACCAGAAGGCGGAATTTCTCGGCAAGGCGGCCGGCTTGCTGTTCCCGATCGACTGGCCGGAACCGTTCGGCCTTGTCGCTATCGAGGCAATGGCCTGCAGCACGCCGGTGATCGGCTGGAATTGCGGTGCACTGCCGGAAATCATCGATCACGGCGTGACCGGGTTCATCGCGGAGTCGGTGGATGGCGCGGTCGCAGCGGTGCCTGACCTGCTGCAACTCGACAGGCGAAAGGTGAGAGCGGTTTTCGAAAAGCGGTTTTCCGCCAGAAGAATGGCCGGCGACTATCTAGCCGCCTATGCGCGGCTGATCGGCGTCCCGAGCGAGGCGAAAGCGTCGTGAGCAGCGGTGTGCACCAGCGGCAAGACCGCAACAACGGGGATCTGTGACCAATGGCCCTACTCGATGAGCGCCAGCTCGATCCTGCGGTTGCGCTTGCATCGCTCGACGCGACCGCTCCTCGCGAGCCGCACCGGCTGTTTGCGCTCAAGCAGGGCGACTGCTTTGCGGTTGCTGATGCCTATGGCGACATACGCGGCGCCGGCGACGGTTTCTTCCGCGACGACACACGGGTGCTCTCCGAATTCCGGCTGACCGTCGGCGGCCGGCAGACATCGCTGCTAGGCGCTTCGCTCAGCCAGGACAATGTGCTGTTCACCACCAACCTGACCAATCTGCCGATGCAAAGTGCCGCCGGTCGCGACATTCCGCAGGGCGCCATTCATGTCGAACGCGTCAGGCTGCTGTGGCAAGACAGGCTGTTCGAACGCATCACACTTTCCAACTACAGCCGGGAAACCTCGACAATCGGCGTTTCCCTGCACTTTGCCGCCGATTTCCGCGACATGTTCGAAGTGCGCGGCTCGACACGGCTGCGCCGTGGGATGGCGCATGTGGCCGAAATGGACGCGACATCCGTTCTGCTGCGCTATGACGGGTTGGACGGGCTGGCGCGCGCATCGGCGATATCGTTCTCGCAAGCACCGGACCAGCTGACGGCCGACCGCGCCGATTTCCTGCTTGCCGTGACCAAGCGCAGCAGCATGGTGCTGTATGTCGAGGTTGGTCCCGAGTTGGCCGAGCCGCCCGATCGCGACCGTTTCCGCGCCGCTGCCGCCCGGGCGCGCTTTGGCATGCGGGCCAAGCGTCGCCATGGCGCGACGGTGCACAGTTCTGGTCGCGTCTTCAACGATTGGGTCGAGCGTGCCCGTGCCGATGTCGCGCTGCTGACCACCGAGCTTGCGACCGGACCCTATCCCTATGCCGGAATTCCCTGGTTCTCGACGGCGTTCGGCCGTGACGGCGTCATCTCGGCGCTGCAGATGCTGTGGCTCAATCCGGGCCTGGCACGAGGCGTGCTGGCCTTCCTCGCCCAGCACCAGGCGACGGAGACGTCGCCGTTCAGCGATTCGCAGCCGGGCAAGATCATGCACGAGACGCGCAAGGGCGAGATGGCGGCGCTGCGGGAGCTTCCCTTCGGCCGCTACTATGGCGGCGTCGATACGACGCCGCTCTACATCCATCTCGCCTGCGCCTATGCCGATCGTACCGGTGACATGGCGTTCATCGACAGCCTGTGGCCGTCGCTGTGCGCCGCGGCCGAATGGACGGAGGAGGCGGGCCGAGAGACCGGCTTCGTGACCTACCAGCGGGCCGCCGAGTCCGGTCTCGCCAACCAGGGATGGAAGGACAGTTTCGATTCCGTCTTTCATGCCGATGGCCGCATTCCCAAGGGCCCGATCGCGCTGGTCGAAGTGCAGGGCTATGTCTTTGCCGCCTTTCGGGGGCTGGCCAAGCTTGCCCGCCGCCGTGGCGAAGACGACAAGGCCGATCACTGGGAGGACCGCGCCGAGGCCATGCGGGTGGCCGTGGAACGCGACTTCTGGCTCGACGATCTCGGCTTCTACGCCCTGGCGATCGATGGCGAAGGCGAACCCTGCAAGGTGCGGACCTCGAATGCGGGCCATCTCCTCCTTGTCGGATTGCCTGAGCCGGCGCGGGCGCAGATGGTCGCAGACCAGCTTCTTTCCGCCTCCTTCCATTCCGGCTGGGGGCTGAGAACGCTTGCCGACGATGCCGTGTTCTTCAACCCGATGTCCTACCACAATGGCTCGATCTGGCCGCATGACACCGCCATGTGCGGTGCCGGCCTGGCGCGTTATGGCGAGCGTGAAAGCGTGGTCCGCCTGATGAGCGGCACGTTCGAATCCGCGGTCCATTTCAACATGCGGCTGCCCGAACTGTTCTGCGGTTTTACCCGCGCGCCGGGCGAAGCACCCATCGCCTATCCCGTCGCCTGCCTGCCGCAAGCGTGGTCGGCAGGCTCCGCCTTCATGCTGATGCAGGCGTGCCTTGGCCTGGAGATCGACGGCTGGGATGGCGAAATCCGAGTTACCCGCCCGAGGCTGCCGATCGGCATCGACACGCTCACGCTTCGCCACCTGGGCGTTGGCGAACAAGTGGTCGATCTCACTTTCCAGCGCGTCGGCGACCGGGTCGTCGCTTTCCTCGCCGACCGCCATGAAGGGCTGGTGCCGCTCATCGTCAGAACATGATTCGAACAAAATTGGCGGAACCGATCCGGGCTTTGTGCGTTGCAAAATACAGGTCCGGACGGCGACCCCTGTCGCCGCGGACAGTTTCAAATCGGAAACACGAACAAAACGGCCGCCGAACGGCCGGAGGTGAGTTGGCATTCCCATGACAAATTACGGTGCGGACCTGCTCTGGGTTCTAATCCTCGCGAGCCTCGGTTTTTCCGCTTTTGCCGTTTTCTTCTCTCTATCGCGGCAGCGCCGCAGTCACCCTCCGGCGGTTGCGCATACAGCGGGCGAAGACGTGGCCGCGGAAGCGGCGCGCAAGGTGATCCGGGAATTCGAAAAGAATGGTCAATCGGCCGATGCTGCGCTGGTGACGTGGTCGCCCGAAACATTGCGCAAGATACTGGCCGACGACCTGCCGGAGGCGCAGGTCATCGTGGTGTCCAACCGCGAACCCTATATCCACAACATCAGGGATGATGGCGTCGAATTGCTGGTGCCGGCCAGCGGGCTGGTGTCGGCGCTCGAGCCGATCACGCGCGCCTGTGGCGGCACCTGGATCGCCTATGGCGGTGGAACCGCGGACCGTCTGACGGTCGACCAGGACGACCGGGTACAGGTGCCGCCCGGCCATCCGTCCTACACGCTGCGCCGGGTCTGGCTGACGGAGGAAGAGCATCAGGGTTACTATCTCGGCTTCGCCAATGAGGGCCTCTGGCCGCTTTGCCATATCGCCTTCACCCGACCGATTTTTCGCGCCTCGGACTGGGAGGCCTATGAGGCCGTCAACCGGAAGTTCGCCGACACGGTGGTGGCCGAAGCGCGCAACGAGCGGCCGATCGTGCTGGTCCAGGACTACCACTTCGCGCTGCTGCCGCGCATGATCCGCGAGCGCCTGCCGGAGGCGATCGTCATCACCTTCTGGCACATCCCATGGCCGAATTCGGAAGTGTACAGCATCTGTCCGTGGCGTGAGCGCATCCTTGAGGGGCTGCTCGGCAGCTCGATCATCGGTTTCCACACCCAGTTCCACGCCAACAATTTCACTGAAAGCGTCGATCGCTTCCTGGAAAGCCGCATCGAGCGGGCGGATGCGGCGATCTCCTATGGCGGGCAGACGACGCTGGTGCACGCCTATCCCATTTCGATCGAATGGCCGGCGGACCTGCTGGCAAAATTGCCTGATGTCGATGACTGCCGCGCCCGCCTGCGGAACAGGTTCGGACTGAAAGCGGATGTGAAGCTGGCCGTAGGCGTCGAGCGTCTCGACTACACCAAAGGCATTCTGGATCGGTTTCAGGCGCTGGACGAATTGTTCAAGCGATACCCTGAATGGATCGGAAAGCTGTCTTTCCTGCAGATCGCGGCGCCCAGCCGCGGCACGCTGCCGGCTTACAAGCTACTCCACGACGAATGCCACCACTATGCCGAGGAGCTCAACCAGCGTTATGGCAGCGAGGGTTACAGGCCTGTGATCATGGTGGCCGAACATCACTCGCAGGAACAGGTCTATGAGATCTATCGCGCCGCCGACATATGCATGGTCACCAGCCTGCATGACGGCATGAACCTGGTCGCAAAGGAATTCGTCGCGGCCCGCGAAGACGAACAGGGCGTCTTGATGCTCAGCACATTCGCCGGTGCCTCGCGCGAATTGCTGGAGGCGCTGATCGTCAACCCCTACGACGCGGCCATGATGAGCGAGGCGTTGCTGCAGGCACTGACCATGACGCCGGACGAACAGCGCGAGCGCATGCGGCCGATGCGGCAGATGGTCCGCGACAACAATGTCTATCGCTGGGCCGGCAGCATGCTTCTGGACGCGGCGCGCCTGCGCAAGCGCGGTGACCTCGATCGGGTAACCGGTGCTGGCGACCGGCCGCCCGGCATCGACAATGTCGTATCCATGTTCGAACGCAAACGGGTGGCAATGTTATGAGCGAGACCCTGGTTATGAGCGAGAGCCTGAAAAAAATTGCCAGCGAGAGCCTGCAAAAGCCGCCGGCCTTGCTGACTGGCGAATGGGCGTTGTTCCTCGACATTGACGGCACGCTGCTGGAACATGCGGAACACCCCGACGCCGTCTCGGTCAGCGACGAGCTTCGCTCCTTGCTGCAGGGGCTGGATCGCAAGCTGAACGGGGCATTGGCCTTCATCACAGGCCGCTCCGTTGCGGCAGCGGATCAGCTGTTTCAGCCTTTGAAGCTGCGCGCAGCCGGGCTTTATGGCCTGGAACACAGGCTGTTGCCGGACGACGACGTCGAAGTCGCCGGCGAGCCGGCGGATATCGCGGCGCTTGCCGACGAGATCCAAGCCGAGCTCGGTCGTGGGGCCTATATCGAGCGCAAAGGACGGGTGCTGGCCATCCACACGCGCGCTGCCCCGCACCTGCTTCCCCGCGCGACGCAGCTTGTCGAGCAGGCGCTGGCCACGCTGCCAAAGGGCTACCGCGTGGTTCCCGGCAATGCCGGTGTGGAACTGCTGCCGCTCGAGGCCGCCAAGGGCGCCGCGATCCGGCGCTTCATGGACATCGCGCCATTTGTGGGCCGCCGCCCGGTCTTCTTGGGCGACGACACCTCGGATGAAAACGGCTTCGAGGCCGTCAATGATGCCGGCGGCCTGTCGATACGGGTCAAGCCACCTGCGCATACCACCGCGCAGTACGGGCTGGCCGGTGTTGCCGAAACGCTCGCCTGGCTGAAAAGTCAGCTCTAGGTCCGGCCGAAGCGCACCCCGATCGCGCATCTGGAAAGGGCAAGGAAAGGAACGGTTCGATGGGACGCTTTGCACAATTGGTTCGAGAGATCACGCCAAGTTGGCTTCATTCCCGCTCCTCCCGCCACGGGGCCGCCGACATTTCACCGTCCGATGCCGACTCCAGTTGGCAGGAAGCGATCGACAACAAGATGTATGGGGCTGATACGCCTGATTATTCCTATGTTCCGGAGCAGCCTGTTACGCCGCAAACCGCAGGCCGCCGTCACAGGTCAGGACCTGACCGGTCATGAAACCGTTGGAGACGAGAAAGGCGATTGCCGAGGCGACGTCTTCGGCACGGCCGATGCGGCCAACCGGCGTCTTGCCGGCATAGTCGGCAAAGATAGCCTGCCTCTGCTCCTCGGCCAGGAAATCCCACCAGGGCGTGTCGATGACGCCGGGCGCGACGACATTGACGCGCAGCGGCTTCAGTTCCAGTGCCAGGATCGGCACCACGGTCAAAAGCATGCCGTTGATGGCGGCGATGCCGGCGACGCCGGGCGTTGCGAGCTGCGCCGAGACCGCCGAGATGAAGGTAACCGATCCGGCCTTGTTCAGCGTCGGCAAGGCCGCCTGCAGGCAGGACAGCTGCGGGCGGACTTTCTCGTCGACGCCACTGCCGATGTCGCTCAGGTCAAGTGTTGGGAAGGGGCCAAGGCCCTTGCCGCCGCTGGCCGCAAGCACCAGATGGTCGAAAGGACCGAGGCGCTCGAAGAACTGGCGGACCTCATCCGGCTTCGAGGCGTCGAAAGCAGCCTTCTCGGCAGCGCCGCCAAGGCTTTTCCAAGCGCTCTTCAGTTTCTCTTCGTTGCGCCCGGTAATGGTCACCTTCATGCCCGGGCCGAGCAGCTTGCGCGCCGTCGCCAGGCCGATGCCGGACGAGCCGCCGATGATGACGGCATGTTCGATTGTCTTGGTCATGAATGCTGTTCCTTCGATGTGGGGGAGGCCGGGCCGATAAGATCGAGGCTCAAGGCTCGCAACTGTTGCCTTGCCCTCGCGTCATAGGCCTGGGCGTCGGCACGGGATTCCCGCAGGCCGTCGAAATACAGGCCGCTTTTCCCGTCGAGCGCGGGTGAGGTTGCGAGGTTGAGTATGGCGTCGGCGCCGGTTTCGACCGAGCTCCATGGCGTTACGCCTGCCTGCCGGACCATGGTGGTGTTCATGTAGCTCGCCGGATGCAGCGCGTTGACGGTGACGCCGGTGCCTTTCAGCTGCTCCGCAAGGTCGATGGTGAACAGGATCTGCGCCAGTTTGCTCTGGCAGTAGGCGCGGACACCGCCATAGGAGCGGGTCAGCATGACATCGCTGAAGTCGATCGCCTGCTGTCCCGCCGAGGCGACATTGACGATGCGCGCTGGAGCGCTCGCCTTCAGCAGTGGGAGAAGCTCCGATGTCAGCAGGAAACCGGCGAGATAATTGACAGCGAAGCGCAGTTCGTAGCCGTCGGCGCTGACCTGCCTTTTGGCACCTTGGCCCGCCGTGCCGATGCCGGCATTGTTGATGAGGACGTCTAGCCGGTTCGTCCGGGCGCGCACCGCTTCGGCAAGCCGGCGCACTTCGGCCAGCGAAGAGAGGTCGGCAACCAGAAGCTCGGCCTTGCCGCCGGCTGCTTCGATCTCGGTGACAACAGCCTTGCCGCGCGTCGCATCGCGGCCATGCACCAGCACACGGGCGCCAGCGGCGCCGAGCCGTTGCGCGACGACGCGGCCAACGCCGTCGGTTGAGCCAGTGATGAGGATTGTCTTGTCTTTGAGTTCCATGTCCAGAGCCTCCGTTCTGTTGCTCTGAACGGAAGATGGGGCAGTTAGCGCGAGCCAAACAGTTCAAACTTTATCCTGGTATCAATACTGCTATAATAAGCGCATGGAGTCCCAACCCCACTCGGCCCCCACGCACTCCGCTGAAGACAGCCGCCGGCGCGAACTCGGCGCCTTCCTGCGCTCGCGCCGCGAAAGGCTGACGCCCTCGGCCACAGGCATCGCCACCGGTCTCAGGCGGCGCACGCCCGGCTTGCGGCGCGAGGAGGTGGCGATGATCGCCGGTGTCGGCACGACCTGGTACACATGGCTGGAGCAGGGGCGGGAGGTCAGGCCCTCGGTGGAGGTGCTGACGGCGCTTGCCGAAGCATTGCGCCTCGACGCGGCCGAAAAACAGCATCTGTTCATCCTCGCCGACCGCCAGCAGCCGGAGCGCCGTGCCGTGGCGCCGGAAAAGGTCGATGGCCCCTTGCTGCACATGCTGCAGAGCCTGGTGCTGCAGCCGGCCTATGTCGTCGGGCGGCGCTGGGACGTGCTGGCCTGGAACCCGGCGGCCGTCGCGGTGTTCGGCGACTACGGCCTGCTGGAGGGTGATGCCCGCAACATCGTCCACATGGTGTTCACCAACCCGCACCACCGGCGCCTGCTGGTCGACTGGGAGGAATTGGCGCGCACAGTGCTGGCTTCGTTCCGGGCCGCGAGCGCCCGCTATGTCGGCGATCCGGATTTCGAGCGGCTGATCGAGTTGATGACGCGCTCGAGCCCGGAGTTTCGCAACTGGTGGCCGCAGCGCGACGTCGCGCACCGATTGTCGGGGGTGAAGCATGTCCGGCACCCGAGCGCGGGCGCCATGACCTTCGAGCATATGAGCCTGTCGATCGGCGACGGCTCCGACATGAAGCTGATCGTCTACACGCCGCTTGCCGAGCAGAACTCGGTCGCCAAGCTGCAGACATTGCTGGACGCGCTGCCGGCCGAGCGGCGCAGCGCCTGAAGCGTCAGGTCTTTGGCTTCAGCCCGTCGAGGAACAGTTGTTCCAGGAAGCGGGCGGCATCCTCGAAGCGACCGTCGCCGCCGCGGTTGGGCCCGAGCACGGCGCGGACCTGGACGTCGAAATCGGCATAATGCTGTGTCGTTGCCCAGATCGAAAAGATCAGGTGCCAGGGGTCGGTCCGGGCGATCTTGCCGGCGCGCATCCAGCCCTTGATGACGGCGGCCTTCTCGTCGACCAGCGTCTTCAGCTCGCCGGCCAGCAGCGGCATGATGCGCGGCGCGCCTTGCAGGATCTCGTTGGCGAACAGCCGGCTCTCGCGCGGAAAATCGCGCGCCATCTCCAGCTTGCGCCTGATGTAGCTGCGCAGTTCGGTGAGGGGATCGCCGATGTCGTCGAGTTCACGCAGCGGCGCCAGCCAGGTGTCGAGCAGGCGCTGCATCAGCGTCTCGTGGATGTCTTCCTTGCGGCGGAAATAATAGAGCAGGTTGGGCTTCGACATGCCGGCGGCTTCGGCGATCTGGTCGATGGTCGAGCCGCGAAAGCCGTTGGTGGAGAAGACCTCAAGCGCCGCCTCCAGGATCAGTTCGCGCTTTTCCTGTTGGATGCGGGTGCGGCGAGGGTGGTCCGTGCCGGTGGTCACCGTTGCCAGCCCTCGCGTTGAGGGTCATCTGGACCAATTCTCTGGACCAGTTTTTCCCTAGCCTGTGGAACGCACTTCAGGTGCCGCATTTCCGCTAGTAATCCCTTGACCGCCGACAGGGCGGTGCTAACGTTTGTCCAATCGGTCAAAAATTTGCGTAGCATGAAAACGCAGCAAAGACCAAGCGTTGGGCGCACCGAAACAGTTTACAAGGGGAAGTCTTGGTCATGTCCAACCGGCTGAAAGTCACGCCGAACGATCTCAGTGCATTCTGGATGCCGTTCACGGCAAACCGGCAGTTCAAGCAGGCGCCGCGCATGATGGTGTCCGCCAAGGACATGCATTACACGACCAGCGACGGCCGCAAGGTTCTCGATGGCACCGCCGGACTCTGGTGCGTCAATGCCGGCCACTGCCGTCCGAAGATCACCGAGGCGATCCAGCACCAGGCCGCCGAGCTCGACTATGCGCCGGCCTTCCAGATGGGCCATCCGATCGTGTTCGAACTGGCCAACCGCCTGGTCGACCTCGCGCCCAAGGGCATGGACCATGTCTTCTTCACCAATTCCGGCTCGGAATCGGTCGAAACCGCGCTCAAGATGGCGATCGCCTATCACCGCGTGAAGGGCGAGGGCTCCCGTACTCGCCTGATCGGCCGCGAGCGCGGCTATCACGGCGTCAATTTCGGCGGCATCTCGGTCGGCGGCATCGTCACCAACCGCAAGATGTTCGGCACGCTGCTCGGCGGCGTCGACCATATGCCGCACACGCATCTGCCGGAAAAGAACGCTTTCACCAAGGGCGTGCCGGAGTACGGCGCGGAACTCGCCAACGAACTGGAGCGCATCGTCGCCCTGCATGACGCCTCGACCATCGCCGCCGTCATCGTCGAGCCGGTCGCCGGCTCCACCGGGGTCATCCTGCCGCCGAAGGGCTATCTGCAGAAGCTGCGTGAGATCTGCACCAAGCACGGCATCCTGTTGATCTTCGACGAGGTCATCACCGGTTTCGGCCGCCTCGGCACGCCGTTCGCAGCCGATTATTTCGGCGTCACGCCCGACATCATGACCACCGCCAAGGGCGTCTCCAACGGCGTCATCCCGATGGGCGCGGTGTTCGTGAAGAAGGAAATCCACGACGCCTTCATGACCGGCCCCGAGCACATGATAGAGTTCTTCCACGGCTATACCTATTCGGGCAATCCGATCGCCTGCGCAGCCGCACTCGGCACGCTCGACACCTACAAGGAAGAGGGCCTGCTGACCCGTGGCGAGGAGTTGGCGCCCTATTGGGAAGACGCACTGCATTCGCTGAAAGGCGAGCCGAACGTCATCGACATCAGGAACATCGGCCTGATCGGTGCGATCGAGCTGGCGCCGATTGCCGGCCAGCCGACCAAGCGGGCCTTCTCGGCTTTCGTCAAGGCGTTCGAGCGCGGCGCGCTTATCCGCACCACCGGTGACATCATCGCGCTGTCGCCGCCGCTGATCATCACCAAGGGCCAGATCAACGAATTGATCGACCATGTGCGCGATGTGCTGAGGTCGATAGACTAAATCTGCTTTGCCTGGACGGGTGGCGGCGGGAACCGCCGCCCGACCAGTATATGAAATGAGAGGACTTTGAATGGCCGCACCCGGCGAGAATCTGCGAATCAATTCAGACCGTTTGTGGGATTCCATCATGGAAATGGCGAAGATCGGCCCCGGCATTGCCGGCGGCAACAATCGCCAGACCGTGACCGACGAGGACGGTGAGGGCCGGCACCTGTTCAAGCGCTGGTGCGATGCGGCTGGGCTCGAAATGGGCGTCGACGAAATGGGCACGATGTTTGCCCGCCGCGAAGGCACCGACCCCAGCCTGCCGCCGGTCTATGTCGGCAGCCATCTCGATACGCAGCCGACCGGTGGCAAATATGACGGCGTGCTTGGCGTGCTGGGCGGGCTTGAAGTGGTGCGCTCGCTCAATGATCTCGGCATCAAGACCAAACATCCGATCGTCGTCACCAACTGGACGAACGAGGAAGGCGCGCGCTTCGCGCCGGCGATGATGGCGTCCGGTGTGTTCGCCGGCGTGCTCGAGCAGGCCGATGTCTACGGGCATGTCGACAAGCAAGGCAAGAAATTCGGCGAAGAGCTCGAGCGCATCGGCTGGAAAGGCAGCGAGAAGGTCGGCGAGCGCAAGATCCACGCCTTCTTCGAACTGCATATCGAACAGGGTCCGATCCTCGAGGACGAGGGCATCGACATCGGCGTCGTCACCCACGGCCAGGGCCTGAAATGGCTACAGGTGACGCTGACCGGCAAGGAAGCGCATACCGGCTCGACGCCGATGCCGAAGCGCCGCAATGCCGGGCTGGGCATGGCGCGGGTGATCGAACTGGTGCACGAGATCGCCATGGACTACCAGCCGGACGCCGTCGGCGCGGTCGGCCACATGGAGGTGTTTCCCAACTCGCGCAACATCATTGCCGGCCGCACCGTCTTCACCATCGACATCCGCTCGCCCGAAAAGGAAGTGCTGGATGCCATGGACGGCCGCATCCGCGAAGGTATCGACACGATCTGCGAAGCGCTCGACATCCGGTACGAGATCGAGCAGGTCGGCGCTTTCGACCCCGTGACCTTCGATGTTGGTTGCGTCAAGGCGATCCGCGATGCCGCCGAACGCCTCGGCTATTCCCATCGCAACATCGTCTCCGGCGCCGGCCATGACGCCTGCTGGATCAACCGCGTCGCGCCCACCGCCATGGTGATGTGCCCCTGCGTCGACGGGCTCAGCCACAACGAGGCGGAAGAGATCACCAAGGAATGGGCCTCGGCTGGCGCCGACGTGCTGTTCCATGCCGTGGTGGAGACGGCTGTCATCGTGGAGTGAACCAAAGATCCGGATTCAAACGCCGCTCGCAAAGAAGCGCGAAGAGAACAAGGGAACAAGAAAAATGACCAAAGTCATCAAGAACGGCACCATCGTCACCGCCGACCGCACGTGGAAGGCCGATGTGCTGATGCAGCATGGCAAGATCGTCGCCATCGGCTCCAACCTGCATGGCGACCACGAGTTCGACGCCGCCGGCTGCTACGTCATGCCGGGCGGCATCGACCCGCACACGCATCTCGAAATGCCATTCATGGGCACCTATTCGGCCGATGATTTCGAATCCGGCACGCGTGCAGCGCTTGCCGGCGGCACCACCATGGTGGTCGATTTCTGCCTGCCGGCGCCGCAGCAGTCGCTGCTCGAAGCCTTGCAGATGTGGGACAACAAGACCTCGAAGGCGTCGTGCGACTATTCCTTCCACATGGCGATCACCTGGTGGGGCAAGCAGGTGTTCGACGAGATGGCCACTGTCGTCGACAAGGGCATCACCTCGTTCAAGCATTTCATGGCCTACAAGGGCGCGCTGATGGTCGATGACGACGAGATGTACGCGTCGTTCCAGCGCTGCGCCGACCTTGGCGCGCTGCCGCTGGTGCATGCCGAGAATGGCGACGTCGTTGCTGCCCTGTCGCAGAAGCTGCTGGCCGCCGGCAACAACGGTCCCGAGGGCCACGCCTATTCGCGACCGCCTGAGGTGGAAGGCGAGGCGACCAACCGCGCCATCATGATCGCCGACATGGCAGGCGTGCCGCTCTATGTCGTGCATGTCTCCTGCGAGCAGAGCCATGAGGCGATCCGCCGGGCGCGCCAGAAGGGCATGCGGGTGTTCGGCGAACCGCTGATCCAGCACCTGACGCTGGACGAGAGCGAGTATTTCGACAAGGACTGGGATCATGCGGCGCGCCGCGTGATGAGCCCGCCCTTCCGCAACAAATGGCACCAGGATTCGCTGTGGGCCGGCCTGCAGGCGGGCTCGCTGCAGGTGGTGGCGACCGACCATTGCGCTTTCACCACCAAGCAGAAGCGCAACGGCGTCGGCGATTTCACCAAGATCCCGAACGGCACCGGCGGGCTTGAAGACCGCATGCCGGTGCTGTGGACGACGGGCGTCAACACCGGCCGGCTGACGATGAACGAGTTCGTCGCGGTGACCTCGACCAACATCGCCAAGATCCTCAACATGTATCCGAAGAAGGGCGCCATCGTCGAAGGCGCGGATGCCGACATCGTCGTCTGGGATCCGAAGCGGAAGAAGAAGATTTCCTCGAAGAAGCAGCAGTCCGTCATCGACTACAATGTCTTCGAAGGGTTCGAGGTGACCGGCCTGCCGCGCTTCGTGTTCTCGCGCGGCGAACTGTCGATCCAGGAGGCCGAGGTCAAGGCCAAGCCCGGTCATGGCGAGTTCGTCGGCCGCGAGCCGAATGCGGCGGTCAACCGGGCGCTGTCGAGGTGGAAAGAGATTTCCGCGCCCCGCAAGGTGGAACGCACCGGTATCCCGGCGACCGGGGTTTGAGCTTGGCGCGTTCGGCCGCGCTCATTTCGTTGGTCTTGGCGGCAAGTGTCGCCAGCCCGGTAGCAGCAGGCGGCGTGCTGGCCGGCTCCTGGGGCAATGATGTCGGCTGTGCCGGCGTCAAGGCCGGTTATCAGGATAGCGATGCCTATATCGTGCTGACGGCTGAAGGCATCGAGACCTATGGCAGCGGCTGCCGGTTCGCGCAGCAATTGACGCCGGTGCTGGGCGCACAATCGCTGACTTCGACCTGTTCCGCCGAGGGCGAGGCGGGAACGACAATCGAAACCGTCGTGGTCACCAACAAGGGAGAGGATGGTTTCTTCGTCACCATTCCAGGCCTTGAGGAAATGGGGCCGCTGCAATCATGTTTGTAACGTTGGGCATTGGGGGGTGAGCATGCGTGGTTTTTGTTTTTCTGTTGCGATGGTTTTTGTGTTGGCGGCCGGCCAGGCTTCGGCGGCCGGTATCGATCTGTCGAAACCCTATGGCGACAAATATGGCTGCATCAACCGCAACGGCCAGGAAGTCGCCGCCGATCAGATGCTGCTTTTGACCGACAAGGAATTGATCACCGCCGCCAGCGCCTGCACGTTCACGAAGACGCAAGCGCAGGCTGACGGATCGATCGTGGTGACAGCGACGTGTGAGGCGGAAGGCGAAGAGGGACAGGAGCCGACAAAGTTTACCATCAAGCACAGCGCTAAGAACGCCAAGAAGCTGACGATCGCCGATGAGGACGGCAACGTCATGGGGGAAGTTTCGCGGTGCAAATGACAGCGATCCCGTCAGCGTCAGGCGACCAGCGCGTCCAGTTCCGGCAGCAGGACGACGCTTTCCTGTTCGTTGGGATCGGTGCGGGCAATGACGGCCGAGGACGGGGCGCCGCTCAGATTGGCCGGCAGATGCGGGACGCCGGCGGGAATGTAGAAGAGGTCACCGGCCTTGACGACGATATGATGCTCCAGCCGGTCGCCATACCAGGTGTGGACCTCGCCGGAGAGGACGTAGATCGCCGTCTCATGGCTTTCGTGCATGTGCGCCTTGGCGCGGGCGCCGGGCGGCAAGGTGAGCAAGTGCATGCAGATGCCGGAGGAGCCGACGGTCTCCGTGGCGATGCCGGCGAAATAGGTCAATCCCTGCTTGCCTTCATAAGTGCTTTCAGGGCGGATAAGATGACAAGTGGGTTTGGGCGACATCGGGGAAACTCCGGGCGTCGATTGCGTGGGACAAGACCAATGGGACAGGGCGAGTGGAAAACAACATCGCGATAAAAGCAATCGGATTCCAGCCGGCACCGCAGGGGCGGGAACAGGCAGGCGGCAGCCGATGACAGGGACTTCGCCAGCCGTCGTCGCGGCAAGCAAACTCGGACTGACCTTCCAGACCAATGACGGGCCGGTGCAGGCGCTGTCCAATGTCGATCTCACCATCGGCAAGGGTGAGTTCGTCTCCTTCATCGGGCCTTCGGGCTGCGGCAAGACCACGCTGCTGCGCGTCATCGCCGATCTGGAGAAGCCGACCTCGGGAACCATTTCGGTCAACGGCATGACAGCAGAACAGGCGCGGGAGAAACGCGCCTACGGCTATGTCTTCCAGGCGGCGGCGCTGTTTCCGTGGCGGACCATCGAGCGCAATGTCGGGCTGCCGCTGGAGATCATGGGCCTGTCCAAGGCGGAGCAGGTGGAGCGGATCAAGCGCACGCTCGATCTCGTCAACCTTAGGGGATTCGAGAAGAAATATCCCTGGCAGCTCTCGGGCGGCATGCAGCAGCGCGCCTCGATCGCCCGTGCGCTGGCCTTCGACGCCGATCTCCTGCTGATGGACGAGCCGTTCGGCGCGCTGGACGAGATCGTGCGCGACCACCTCAATGAGCAATTGCTGGAGCTGTGGGGGCGCACCAACAAGACCATCTGCTTCGTCACCCACTCCATCCCCGAAGCGGTGTATCTGTCGACGCGCATCGTCGTCATGTCGCCGCGTCCGGGCCGTGTCAGCGACATCATCGAATCGACGCTGCCGAAGCAGCGACCGCTGGACATCCGCGAGACGCCTGAGTTTTTGGCGATCGCAGCGCGCGTGCGCGATGGTCTGCGGGCAGGGCATAGCTATGATGATTGAGCGAGGGCAGGATGAGGCTCCTCCTCTCCCCAACGGGGAGAGGGTGGCCGGAGCGAAGCGGAGGTCGGGTGAGGGGGCGGCGCCGACGGATCCGACCAAAAGAAAGGTCGGGGCAACCGCTCGCGCCCGAAGGCTGCGGGTTGACGAGACCGAGGCTGAATACAGGCTTTGGGGCGAACTGAGAGGACGTCATCTCAACGGTTACAAATTTGTGCGGCAGGTGCCGCTCGGACCTTTCATCGCGGATTTTATTTGTCGCGAGGTAGGCCTGATTGTCGAACTTGACGGTAGTCAGCACGCAGATTCTCCTACTAACCCTGCCAGGACAGCTTGGCTGAACGGACAAGGTTATTCGGTTCTGCGGTTCTGGAACCATGAAGTTTTGGCCGAACGCCGAACGGTCCTGGATACGATCTTGGCGTGCCTGGACGGAAAGATTTCTACCCCCTCACCCGACCTCCGCTTCGCTCCGGCCACCCTCTCCCCGTTGGGGAGAGGAGGGCGCTCGTCCGGCGAGGGCCGCTAAATGGACACCTTCCGCGACAAGCTTATCCCTGTCACCTCGATCCTCGCTGGGGTGATCGTGCTCTGGTATGTCTTCGCTGTCATCCTCAACACGCCGTTCCAGCGCGATCTCGATCGCCGCGCCGGCGAAACACATACTTTGAGCGAATTCATCGGCAAGACGCTGGCGCAGCCGAAGCCGACGCTGCCGGCGCCGCATCAGGTGGCGGTGAACTTCTTCGAAAACACCTTCCTGCGGCCCGTCACCTCGAACCGCAGCCTCGTCTACAATGCCTGGGTGACGCTGTCGTCGACGCTGCTCGGCTTTGCTTTCGGCACGGCGCTCGGCATCATCATTGCTGTCGGCATCGTGCATGTGGCGACGCTCGACCGCAGCCTGATGCCGTGGATCATCGCCTCGCAGACCATTCCCATCCTGGCGGTGGCGCCGATGATCATCGTCGTGCTGGCGGCGGTCGGCGTCACTGGCCTGGTCCCGAAGGCGATGATCTCGACCTATCTGTCGTTCTTCCCGGTGACGGTGGGCATGGTGAAGGGCCTGCGTTCGCCCGAGATCATGCATCTCGACCTGATGCACACCTACAATGCGAGTCGTGCGCAGACCTTCTGGAAATTGCGCGTGCCAGCCTCGGTGCCGTTCCTGTTCACCTCGATGAAGGTTGCGGTGGCGGCAAGCCTGGTCGGTGCAATCGTCGGCGAACTGCCGACCGGCGCTGTCGCCGGCATCGGCGCCAAGCTGTTGGCCGGTGCCTATTACAGCCAGTCCATCGACATCTGGTCGGCGCTGGTCGCCGGTTCGATGGTGGCCGCACTTCTGGTCATGGTGGTCGGCATTGCCGGGCGTATCGTTGACCGCGCGATGGGCGGGAGGCCGGCATGAACTGGCTGAAACCCTCCTGGCAAGCAGTACTGGCGATCGTGCTGTGCCTGATCGCAGTGGCGCTCGGTGCGATCGCCGCGCCGAAAGTGGATCCGCTGGCGCAGCCTGCAGGGACGTTGATATATCCCTATGCGGCGACGAGCTGGCTGATCTTCGGCGCGCTGCTTCTCACTGCTTTGATCTCGATGGCCAGAATACCGTCCATCGTCGAAGCTGTCGTGCTTTTCATCGGCGCGCATCTCGTCGCCTGGCTGCTGATCGGTGGTATCGCCGGCTTCGAAGGTCAGGCACGGGCACCGTATTTCCTGCTGCTCGCGGCTGCCTGGCTGCTTGGCTGGCGCTGCGTGGCGGTGCTGTCGGGCATTCGCCCGATGGCGAACTGGGCTCGGACCGCGCTGCGGCTGATCATCCCGGCCATCTTCGGCGCCTGGATCCTGATCATCTGGGAAGCAGTGACGCGCGGCGCCGGCATCCCTTTCATCCTTTTGCCGCCGCCAAGCGCCATCGGCGCGCGCATCGCCAGCTCGCTGCCGGTGCTCGGCGCCGATGTGCGGCAGACCATCTTCAAGGCGGTGATCTTCGGCTATGTCGTGGGCAGCGGCGCCGGCTTCATCACCGCCGTGCTTGCCGACCGCGTGCCGTTCCTGCGGCGCGGCCTTTTGCCGATCGGCAATATGGTCTCGGCGCTGCCGATCATCGGCGTCGCACCGATCATGGTGATGTGGTTCGGTTTCGACTGGCAGTCCAAGGCGGCGGTGGTCATCATCATGACCTTCTTCCCGATGCTGGTGAACACGGTCGCCGGCCTTGCCGCCTCCGGTCACATGGAGCGCGACCTGATGCGCACCTATGCGTCCGGTTACTGGCAGACTCTGCTGAAGCTCAGGTTGCCGGCAGCCGCCCCCTTCATCTTCAACGCGCTGAAGATCAACTCGACGCTGGCGCTGATCGGCGCCATCGTCGCCGAGTTCTTCGGCACGCCTGTCGTCGGCATGGGCTTCCGTATCTCGACCGAGGTCGGGCGGATGAACATCGACATGGTCTGGGCCGAAATCGCAGTTGCAGCACTTGCGGGTTCGGTCTTTTATGGCGTGGTCGCTCTTGTCGAAAGAGCCGTCACGTTTTGGCATCCCTCTGTCCGTGGTGGATAGGGGCGGTGGGTTTAGGGCACTAACTTCAGAGGGTAATAAAATGAAAAGACTGATTATTCCCGTTCTGGCCGGCGCGATGTCGCTTGCCGCTTTCCAGGCAATGGCCGCTGACAAGGTGACGTTGCAGCTGAAATGGGTCACGCAGGCCCAGTTTGCCGGCTATTATGTCGCCAAGGCCAAGGGTTTCTATGAGGCCGAGGGTCTTGACGTCGACATCAAGCCGGGCGGTCCCGATATCGCGCCCGAGCAGGTGATCGCCGGCGGCGGCGCCGACGTCATCGTCGACTGGATGGGCGGTGCGCTGGCCGCCCGCGAAAAGGGCGTGCCGCTGGTCAACATCGCCCAGCCGTTCAAGAAGGCCGGCATGGAGCTGGTATGCCCGAAGGACGGCCCGATCAAGACCGAAGCTGACTTCAAGGGCCACACGCTCGGCGTCTGGTTCTTCGGCAACGAGTATCCGTTCTACGCCTGGATGAACAAGCTTGGCCTGAAGACCGAAGGCGGCGCCGATGGCGTCACCGTCTTGAAGCAGAGCTTCGACGTGCAGCCGCTGATCCAGAAGCAGGCGGATTGCATCTCGGTCATGACCTACAACGAGTACTGGCAGCTCATCGACGCCGGCTACAAGCCGGAACAGCTGACCGTGTTCAACTACTCGGCAATGGGCAACGACCTGCTCGAGGACGGGCTCTATGCGTCCGAAGACAAGCTCAAGGATCCGGCCTTCGAAGACAAGATGGTGCGTTTCGTGCGTGCCTCGATGAAGGGCTGGAAATACGCCATCGACAACAATGACGAAGCCGCAGGCATCGTCATGGACGGCGGCGGCCAGGACGAGAACCACCAGAAGCGCATGATGAGCGAAGTCGCCAAACTGATCGACAATGCCGACGGCAAGCTCGACCCGGCCACGTACGAGCGCACCGCCAAGGCGCTGCTCGACCAGAAGATCATCACCAAGGAGCCGACCGGCGCCTACACCACCGCCATCACCGACAAGGCTGTGAAGTAAGCCTAGTCGGCAACATATCGATCTAGAGAACGGCGCCTCTTGCTAGAGGCGCCGTTCCTTTATGGTGTTCATGACGAAGCTGGTTTCGATCGAGGCCACGCATTTCAGCCGCGCGATCTTTTCCTTGATGAAGCGCTCGTACTGCTCGAGGTTTCCCGTCACCACTTTTCAGCACATAGTCGCGCGAACCGGTGACGAGGTGGCATTCCAGCACCTCTTCCCAGCCGCGGATCGCGTCCTCGAACATCACGATCTCGTCCTCGTTCTGGCGGCTGAGCCGGATGGTGGCGATGGCGACCATGCTCCAGCCGAAGGCGGCCGGATCGACCAGCGTGGTGTAGCCTCTGATGACACCGGTCTCCTCCAGCCGCCGCACCCGCCGCAGGCAGGGCGACGGCGACAGGCCGATCCGCTCGGCAAGCTCGTTGTTGGTGATGCGGGCGTCAGCCTGCAGTTCGCGCAGAATCTTGCGGTCGAAATCGTCGGCTATCTTCTGCTGCATTTTTGGTCTCTCCGGGCAATTTGTTGCGGGAATGCAGCCATGCGAGCCCAAAAATAGCAAGGACTGGCGGGTCGGGATCGCATAAATTGCCGTGCGACACTCTTTCAAAAGCAGGAAAAGCCATGACCGCGCCACGCCCGTCGAAAACCCATATCGGCAACCACAAGCTCCACCCGGAGACGCTGATGCTGAGCTATGGCTTCGATCCGCAGCTTTCGGAGGGTGCGGTCAAGCCACCGGTGTTCCTGACCTCGACCTTCGTGTTCAAGTCGGCGGAAGAGGGACGCGACTTCTTCGATTACACCTCCGGCCGCAAGGAGCCGCCGAGCGGCACTGCGTCGGGCCTGGTCTATTCGCGCTTCAACCATCCCAACAGCGAGATCGTCGAGGACCGGCTGGCGGTCTATGAGGGGACGGATGCCTGCATCCTGTTTTCATCAGGCATGTCGGCGATCGCCACGACACTGCTCGCCTACGCCCGTCCGGGCGACGTCATCCTGCATTCGCAGCCGCTTTACGGCGGCACGGAGACGCTCTTGACGCGCACGCTTTCCGGTTTCGGCATCAGCGCTGTCGGCTTCGCGGACGGCGTCGATGAGACAGCGGTGCGCACGGCTGCCGATGCGGCCGTCGCGAAGGGCCGCGTGTCGGTCATCCTGATCGAGACCCCGTCAAACCCGACCAACAGCCTGGTCGATATCGCGCTGATGCGGAAGATCGCCGACGAGATCGGTGGGATGCAAGGGTCGACGCCGATCATCGTCTGCGACAACACGCTGCTCGGCCCGGTGTTCCAGCGGCCCATCGAACACGGCGCCGACGTTTCCGTCTATTCGCTGACCAAATATGTCGGCGGCCACTCTGACCTGATCGCGGGCGCCGCCATGGGAAGCAAGGCGGTGACCAAGCCGATCAAGGCGCTGCGCGGCGCGATCGGCACGCAACTCGACCCGCATTCCTGCTGGATGCTCGGCCGCTCGCTGGAGACGTTGTCGATCCGCATGGAGCGGGCCAACGACAATGCGCGTCTGGTCGCCGAATTCCTGCGTGATCATGCCAAGGTCGGGAAGGTGCATTACCTGCCGTTCCTGGGCGAGGACACGCTGGCGGGCCGCGCCTACAGGGCGCAATGCACCGGTGCCGGCTCGACCTTCTCCTTTGATATCAAGGGCGGGGAGAAGGCGGCTTTCGCCTTTCTCAACAACCTGCAGATCTTCAAGCTGGCGGTAAGCCTCGGCGGAACGGAATCGCTGGCCAGCCACCCCGCGGCCATGACCCATTCGGGCATTCCCTTCGAGGTTCGCCAGCGCATCGGTGTGTTGGAGACCACGGTCAGGCTGTCCATCGGCGTCGAGCACCCAGATGATCTGATCGCCGACCTGACGCAGGCGCTGGCGGCGGTCTGACCGCCGCTTTCCCCTGGCGGGTAGGCAATCGGGCTTTTTGCCTGCCATCACATATGCGTGCGCCGAAGGATACTTTTGGCCGTCCGACCGTTGTACAGATGCATCCATGCGTCGGAGAGCCGCAAGGGTGTCACATCCAACGGAGGTTTTTAAAAATGCGCATGCATTCCTTTTCGCCGATCGTTTCGGCACTCGCCGTCTCTGTTTCTATCTTTCTTGTCTCGCCGGCCCTGGCCGACATGGAAAAGTTCAAGGCGACGCTCGACGGCGGCCAGCAGAGCCCGCCCGTCACCACGAAGGGCAAGGGCACGGCCACTTTAACGTTCGACACGGCCAAGAAGAAACTCAGCTGGAACGTCAAGTATTCCGGTCTCAGCGGGCCGGCGACGGCGGGGCACATTCACGGTCCGGCGGCGATGGGTGAAAACGCTGGACCCGTTATCCCATTCAAGAAACTCAAGAGCCCGATCAAGGGATCGGAGACGTTGACCGATGCTCAGGCGGCTGACCTTGAGGCCGGCAAATATTACGTCAATATCCATACGGCAGCCAACAAGGACGGCGAGATCCGCGGCCAGATCGAAAAAGCAAAATAGGACGTAGCCGGTGCCGCGACTCTCCCCCTTTTGAGGGGGAGATGTCCGGCAGGACGGAGAGGGGCGCGAAGGAACTCGGCCTCTGCCTTTGGCGCTTTATGCCTTATCGCGGATCTGGGTCATCGTCCGGGTCGGCGTGATCGCCTCGGGGTCAAGCCTGATTTCGACGATCGCCGGCTTGCCGCTGGCGCGGGCTCGTTCGAAGGCCGGGGCGAAATCGGCGGTCTTCTCGACCGTCTCACCGTGGCCGCCATAGGCGCGAGCCAACGCCGCGAAATCAGGATTCTTCAAATCAGTGGCGACGACGCGGCCGGGATATTCGCGCTCCTGATGCATGCGGATGGTGCCGTAGATGCCGTTGTTGACGACGACGACGACGATCGGCAGGTCGTATTGCACGGCGGTGGCGAATTCCTGCCCGTTCATCAGGAAGCAGCCGTCGCCGGCAAAAGCGACCACGGTGCGCTCTGGAAACAGTTCTTTGGCGGCGACCGCCGCAGGCGTGCCATAGCCCATCGAGCCTGAGGTCGGCGCTGCCTGCGTGGCGAAGCGGCGGAAGCGGTGGAAACGATGCACCCAAGTGGCGTAATTGCCGGCGCCGTTGGTGAGGATGGCGTCGTTGGGCAGCATCTTTTCGAGGTATTTCATGATCGGCCCCATCTGGACCGAGCCGGGGCCGCTTTCCGGCGGTGTCGACCAGTCGAGATAGGCGGCATGCAGCTTTGGCGTCTCGGCTGCCCAGGCGGGTGCGGTGGCCGGCTTGCGCTTGGCGAAGGCGTCGACGAAGGCGGAAGGCGAGGCATTGATCGCCAATGTCGGCCGGTAGACGCGGCCGAGTTCGCCGGCGTCGGCATGGATATGGACCAGCGTCTGGTCGGGGTAGGGGCTTTTCAGCAGGGTGTAGTCGGAGGACGGCATCTCGCCCATGCGGCCGCCGATCAGCAGCACGAGATCGGCCTGCTTGATCGCCGTGGCCAGCTTCGGGTTGATGCCGATGCCGACATCGCCGGCATAGTTCGGGTGCAGATGGTCGAACAGCATCTGGCGGCGGAAGGAACAGCCGACCGGCAGCGACCACGTCTCGGCGATCGTGCGTATCCGTGCCACGGCCTCGGCGTCCCAGCGCGTGCCGCCGAGGATGACGAACGGCCTGATGGACTTGGCCAGCAGCTTTTCCAGCGCATCGAGCTCGGCTTCGCCCGGCCGGGTTTCGACCGGTGTGTGCGGCAAAGCGATGGGTGCCTCGACGACACTGGTCAACATGTCTTCCGGCAGTGAGATGACGACGGGGCCGGGGCGGCCCGATGTCGCCACGGCGAAGGCACGGGTGACGAATTCGGGGATGCGCGAGGCGTCGTCGATCTCGACCACCCATTTGGCGATGTCGCCGAAGAACCTCTTGTAGTCGACTTCCTGGAAGGCCTCGCGCTCCTTGGCGTGGCTGGCGACCTGGCCGATGAACAGGATGACGGGTATCGAATCCTGCATGGCGATGTGGATGCCGGCCGAGGCGTTGGTGGCGCCGGGGCCGCGGGTGACGAAGCAGATGCCGGGCTTGCCGGTCAGGCGGCCGTGGCAATCTGCCATCATGGCGGCACCGCCTTCCTGGCGGCAGACGATGGTGCGGATCGCTGAATCGTGCAGCGCGTCGAGCACCGCCAGATAGGATTCACCAGGCACGCAATAGATGCGGTCGGTGCCGTTGGCCTCAAGCGCGTCGACGATGAGTTGTCCGCCGGTCTTCATTGTCCAGACTTCTCCAGTTCGGCAAGGATTTCTTGCGTGTGTTCGCCCAGGCGCGGCGAGGGGCGCTCATAGACCAGCGGCGTGCCGGACATGACCATCGGCGCACGCACCGAAGGCAGAAGATTGCCATGGCCGTCGTCGAGGTCGAGCCGCATGCCGCGCGCGATTGTCTGCGGGTCGGCAAACATCTGGCCGATCGTGTTGATCGGGCTCGCCGGAACGCTTGCCGCTTCCAGCTTCGCCAGCAGCGGATCGCGGTCAAAAATCTTCAGCGCCTCGATCATGCGCTCACGCAGCCTGACCCGGTTGGCGACCCGGGCAGGATTGGTGGCGAAGTCGGGATTTGCAGGCAAATCGTCCAGTCCGACAGCGGCGCAGAATTTGGCGAACTGGCCGTCATTGCCGACCGCCAGGATGATGTGGCCGTCCCTGACTGGCACCACTTCGTAGGGCGCAATGTTCATATGCGCATTGCCCATCTGCACCGGCGATTTGCCGGAGACGAGATAGTTGAGGTTCTGGTTGCCAAGCGCGGAGATCTGGGTGTCGAAGAGCGCCATGTCGACGTGCTGGCCTTCGCCGGTTTGTTCGGCGTGGCGCAGGGCCGCCTGGATGGCGATGACCGAATAGAGGCCGGTGAAGATGTCAGAAATGGCGACGCCGGCCTTTTGCGGCTCACGGCCAACCTCGCCGGTGATCGACATCATGCCGGCCATGGCCTGGATGATGAAGTCATAGCCGGCGCGTGGCGCATAGGGACCATCCTGGCCGAAGCCGGTGATCGAGCAATAGACGAGGCGGGGGTTGATCTTGCGCAGGCTGTCGTAGTCGAGGCCGTATTTCTTCAGGCCGCCGAGCTTGAAGTTCTCGATCAGCACGTCCGAAGTCGCGACAAGCCGGCGCACGGTTTCGGCGCCTTCCGGTGTCGAGAAATCGATGGCGATGGAGCGCTTGCCGCGGTTGCAGGAGTGGTAATAGGCGGCCGACAGGTTCTCGCCGTCCTTGCCCATGACGAAGGGCGGGCCCCATTTGCGGGTGTCGTCGCCGCCATCGGGGCTCTCGACCTTGATGACATCGGCGCCGAGATCGGCAAGCAACTGCCCGGCCCATGGCCCGGCAAGGATGCGGGCGAGTTCGACGACGCGGACGCCTTTCAGCGGGGGCTCAGCCATAAATCACCGTGGTTGCTGCAATCACCTTGATTGCTGCGAAGGCAGAGCCTCTATCAAGCCCTGCAACGGCTGTCACGGCTCTTGCGATGGGCCAATCCGTCACGCTTTCAGGATGTCGTCCGCCCAGGCCGCGAAATCGCCCATGATGATGTCGCGATTCACCTCGTTCAGGCTTTCGTGGCGGGTGTCAGCGTAAACCTTTGAAACCAGATTCGAAAAGCCCATCTTGCGCATGCGATTGGCAAGATGGGTGATCCCCTTGCCGTAATCCGAGGCGGGATCCTTTTCGCCGCCGACGATGCTGACGGGGAGGTCGCGCCGGACGCCGGCAAAGCCGGCATCCTTGCCGCCGTTCAATGCCATGCCGACGACGTCGCGCCACATTGATACCGAAGCATCCCAGCCGCACAACGGATCGGCAATGTATTTCGCCACTTCCGCCTCGTCGCGCGACAGCCAGTCGAACAATGTACGGTGATTGGGCACCGCCTTGCCCCAGGCCTGAAAGGTGAGCTTTGGCAACAGGCGCGACGGGACATCAGAGCCGAGCCGCATCCGTTCCCAGGCAAGGATGCCGAGCGCCACCTGGCCAAGCAGGCCTTGGGAGAAATTGCCGTTCCAGATCGCGGCGGCATGAACGCGCGGCGAGTGGCGCAACAGGTAGTTCAGCGCCACCGACGCACCCATCGAGTGGCCGAAAAGGATGACGGGCAGGTTCGGCTGTTCGCTGGCGATCAGATCATGGATGGCGTCGACGTCGGCGATCACCTTGGCGGGGCCGTTGCTGTCGGCGAACCTGCCGAGCGGTGCGTGGGGGGCCTTGGTCGCGCCATGGCCGCGATGATCGTGGACATAGACGTGGAAGCCGCGGGAGCCAAGAAAATCGGCAAAGCGGGCATAGCGCGCGGCGTGCTCGGCCAGACCATGATTGATCTGGACGACGGCACGTGCCCGGCCATCGGCTTGCCTGACGAAAAGATTGAGATCGGCACCGGTCGGCGAGGCAATCACACGCTGCTGGCTGAATGACATGCCGCTCGGTCTCCAGGCTCTGGCCGCCACCGTGGCGCCGGCTTTGTTTGCGCCGGCGCCGGTTTTGCGTCAATTGGCAAAGCCTGCTTTTTCGCGACGATGTTTCTTGCGTTTGGACAGCAAAATATCGCAATTCTGACATGGAGACAGCTTCAGTCTGTCGCCCACTTCTTCAGCCGGGGATTTTCCATGCGCATTGGTGTCGTTTTCGGATTGGCCATGCTGGCGGCGTCACTGGCCGGGGCGGCGCGTGCCGACGTCAAGATGAGCGGCTCTTTCGTTGCCGACGCTGCCTGTCCGGCGACGCAGGCCATCAAGAACGGCAAGAACCCCGGCAACGTCTCGACCGATGCCGGGCAGAGCTACCAGCTGCTTGCCGGCAACAAGGATACGCCGACGCATTACCTCATCCTGGTGCCGGGCGCCGATCCGGAGCGCCGCTGGGTGAAAGTCACCTGCGGCCATGTTTCGGGTAGCAGCGCCGCGACCGTGCCGGCCGCACCGGGCGGGCAAGGCAAGCCGGCGGCATCGGGAAAACCCGAATATGTCTTCGCGCTGAGCTGGCAGCCGGCCTTCTGCGAGACCAAGTCGAGCAAGACGGAATGCAAGGTGCAGAGTGCAGGTGATTTCGACGCTACGCATTTCACCTTGCACGGCCTGTGGCCGCAGCCGAACGGCAATTTCTATTGCCAGGCGACGGCGAGCGACAAGGCCAACGACAATCCGGCCCACTGGAAAGACCTGCCGCCGGTCAATCTGGACGCCAACACCCGCACAGAGCTCGATCAGGTGATGCCGGGGACAGCTTCCAAACTCGAACGGCATGAATGGATCAAGCACGGCACCTGCTACGGCAAGAGCCAGCAGGACTATTTCTCCGACGCGCTCAACTTGATGCGCGCGGTGAACAGCTCGCCGGTGCGCGATCTCTTTGCCAAGAACATCGGCGGCAAGCTGACGGCGGACCAGATTCGCGGCGCCTTCGACACTGCCTTCGGGGCGGGAGCAGGGGACCGCGTGCGTGTTTCCTGCGTCATCGATCCGTCGAGCGGCAGGCGGCTGATCGGCGAACTGACGCTCGGCCTCGCCGGTCCGATCGGCTCCAACAGCTCGCTCAAGGACCTGCTGCTGGCTTCGGTGCCGACCAACAAGGCCGGTTGCCCGACAGGCACTGTCGACGCGATTGGGTTCCAGTAAGTACGGGGCGGCTTCCAGTAAGTACGGGCGGTTCCAGCAGGCGCTGGCAGGACGCAGACACCGGACTGTCGCCTTGCCGCGTCCCGATGCTATGCTGCCCGCGCATCATTTCGGCGGGGCTCGCAATGGATGGCATGACGAGCAGCGCGCTGGCGCGGCTGGCTTTCTGGGCCAGGGGCATGGTCTCGATAAACGATGCCCGCATGGAATGGCCGGGCTTTTCCTACACCGACGCCGAATGGGCGCGCATGCGAACGCTATCCGAACCGATCGGCGTCGGCACCTACCAGCTGTTCACGATCGTCAATGCGGTGATTTTCATCACTATCGCGGCGATCGGCATTTTCGGTGTCTTCCTGCCGCTGGCGACGCTGCTGTTTCCCATACCGGCGGAAACCAGCGCGCTGAAGTTTTCGCTGCTGCTGGCGACTTGTGCTTTCCTGATCATCGGGCTCGGCCTGCCGATCTCGATGCGCCTTTCGGCCATGCTGGTGGGCGGCAGGGCGGTGCGGGCGGCACTTGTTTCCGCGCCCGGCGACGAGGCGTTGGCGTCAAAAGTGTCGTGGCAGATCAACCGCATCATGCTGATTCTATGCGGCCTGCTGGTGCCGGGCATCCTGCTGTTCATTGCCTATGACATCGAAGCCGGGCCGATCATCACCGCGCTGAAATGGCTGGCGATCGCGCTGATGGCGGTTTCCACCGTGACAGGCTTTCGGCGGCAGAAGAAGTCGTAACGACAGACCTAGATCTGCGCGGACTTGGTCCACGCAACGGCTGCGTCGGCTTCGTGGCCGCCCGGCTCGCCGACGACGCGATCGCGCCCGGTCGACTTCGCCTTGTAGAGGCGCTGGTCGGCAAGCGCGAACAGGTCGGCAAGGCAGCGCGTCGTTTCGCTGACGCTGGAAACGCCGGCGCTGACGGTCAGCTCGAACCGGCTGGTGGCGGCCGAGGCCTTGACCGCGTAGCGGATGCTTTCGCCGAACAGCCTGGCGACCGAGTGCGGGCGAGAACTGAGGATGGCGAATTCCTCGCCGCCGATGCGGAACACCTGGTCTTCGGCGCTTGCCGCCTCGGTAAGCAGGATCGCAACCGCTTTCAGCACCTTGTCGCCTTCGGCATGGCCGAAACGGTCGTTGATCGACTTGAAATGGTCGACATCGATGATCAGCAGGCTGAGCGGCCTGGCGGTGCGCAGGCTGTCCTGGACGGCGGCTTCACCGTCGGCGTCGAAGCGCCCGCGATGCAGCAGGCCGGTCAGGCCGTCACGGCCGACATGTTCGACCAGCGCTTCATAGCGTTCGCGATAGGTGAGTGTTTCGAAAATGTCGGTCAGCCCGCGCGGCGCCGCGACCTGACGCTCCTCGAACCATTTGAGATAGGCCACGAGCATGGTGCTGAAGATCAGCGCCGCCGCCATCTTGGCAAACCAGCCGCCGAAAAAGACCGCGATCGGCGCGCCGGCGACGAAATGCAGCGCGGTGAAGAACCCGGCCTGGTCGAAGGTGAGCACGCAAGCGACCGAAATCAGGATGCGCGCGAACTGTGCCTTGCGCAGGTAACGCCCGAGCTTTTCATAGAGCAGGATGATCAGGATGGCGTCGACGAACAGCAGCGTCGTGCCCCAGACCATCAGCCAGCCCATCTCGTCGATGAAGCCGATGTCGGGGAGCCTGCCGTCGGGAAGTGCCGCGATGACGTGCAGGCGCAGCAGCAGCACCAGCCCGATCATCAGCGCATTGCCGAACAGCAGGCCGTAGATCGGCTGACGCACGGTGGCGGCATCCTCTTTCATATAGAGCAGCAACAGCATGACCAGCTTGCCGGAAAACAGCACAGCCGAGCCCGGCGAGACCATGCCGAACGGCAAGGCGACGTAAAAAACGCTGGCGAGATAGGTCTCGAGGAAGTGCATGACGCCGAGCGCGCAGACGAAGACGCCGAGGCCGATACGCTGTCTGAAGCGGAAAAGCGTCACCATGACGCTGAAGTAGACGACCGCTTCGGCAAGGAGCAGGAAACTGTTCAGCAATGCCGTCGATCCGATCTTTCTCCTGAAATCGCTGCAAATCAGCGATTCCACCCCGATCCTGTTTTGACCCGGAAGGGTTAACCGGAGCTTTCATCGCGTCCGATGAGCGTGGAAAACTTCAGCGGTTGGCGGACACTTCCGCGTGTGACCGGCCAGATGCGGCAAAAGCGATTGCCGTTCGCCGCCGCATCGCCTACATAGCGGCCAACCTCCACTCAATTCGACAATCCAGTCAGTTTTTTCAGGGAAAGCGCGCGTGGCACGCCAGTTCATCTATCACATGGCCGGCCTCAACAAGGCCTATGGCACCAAGAAGGTGCTCGAGAATGTCCATCTCTCCTTCTATCCCGACGCCAAGATCGGCATTCTCGGCCCCAACGGTTCGGGCAAGTCGACGATCCTCAAGATCATGGCCGGGCTCGACAAGGAGTGGAACGGCGAAGCCTGGCTCGCCGAAGGCGCCACCGTCGGCTACCTGGCGCAGGAGCCGGCGCTTGATCCGGACAAGACCGTGTTCGAAAACATCATGGAAGGCGTCGCCGCCAAGACCGCCATCATCGAGCGCTACAACGAATTGATGATGAATTATTCCGACGAGACGGCCGACGAGTCGGCCAAGCTCCAGGACGAGATGGACCGGCTCAACCTGTGGGATCTCGAGCAGCAGGTCGAGATGGCGATGGAAGCGCTGGGCTGCCCGCCCAAGGATTCGGAAGTCACCAAGCTTTCGGGCGGCGAGCGCCGCCGCGTCGCGCTCTGCCAGCTCTTGCTGCGCCAGCCCGACCTTTTGCTGCTCGACGAACCGACCAACCATCTCGACGCCGAGACCACGGCGTGGCTGGAAAAGCATCTGCGTGCCTATCCGGGCGCTGTGATGATCATCACCCACGATCGCTACTTCCTCGACAACGTCACCGGCTGGATCCTTGAACTCGACCGCGGCCGCGGCATTCCCTATGAGGGCAACTACACCAAATACCTCGAAGCCAAGGCCAAGCGGCTCAAGCAGGAAGGCCGCGAGGACGACGCCCGCCAGCGCGCCATCGGCCGCGAGCGCGAGTGGATCCAGTCGAGCCCCAAGGCCCGCCAGACCAAGTCCAAGGCGCGTATCCAGGCGTTCCAGGACCTTTTGGATGCAGCCGACAAGCGGCGTCCGAGCGACACGCAGATCGTCATTCCGCATGGCGAGCGGCTCGGCAATGTGGTGATCGAGGCGGAAGGCCTGTCGAAGGGCTTTGGCGACACGCTTTTGATCGACGGGCTGGAATTCAAGCTGCCGCCCGGCGGCATCGTCGGCGTCATCGGCCCGAACGGCGCCGGCAAGACGACGCTGTTCCGCATGATCACCGGCCAGGAAAAGCCGGACGCGGGCTCAGTGCGCGTCGGCGAGACGGTAAAGCTCGGCTATGTCGACCAGAGCCGCGATGCGCTCGATCCCTCAAAGACGGTGTGGGAAGAGATTTCCGGTGGCGCCGAAGTGGTCAAGCTCGGCAAGTTCGAGGCCAACACGCGTGCCTATTGCGCCTCGTTCAACTTCCGTGGCGGCGACCAGCAGCAGAAGGTCGGCAACCTGTCCGGCGGCCAGCGCAACCGCGTGCATCTGGCCAAGATGCTGAAGACCGGCGGCAATGTGCTGCTGCTCGACGAACCGACCAACGATCTCGATACGGAAACGCTTGCCGCACTTGAAGACGCGCTGGAAAACTTCGGCGGCTGCGCGGTCATCATCTCGCACGATCGTATGTTCCTCGATCGCCTGGCGACGCACATCCTCGCCTTCGAGGGCGACAGCCATGTCGAATGGTTCGAGGGCAATTTCGAGGATTACGAGCAGGACAAGATACGCCGCCTTGGGCCCGATGCCGTCAACCCGCACCGCATGACGTATAAGAGGCTGACGCGGTAAGGGGTTTTCCGGGCGGCGAATTCTCAAGAAGACATGAGGAGCTCACATGGCTGATTGGTCCGCCGCCCAATATCTGAAATTCGAGGACGAGCGCACGCGACCCGCGCGCGACTTGGTCGCGCAGGTCCCCGTCGACTTCCCGCGCCGGGTCGTCGATATCGGCTGCGGGCCGGGCAACTCGACCGAGCTGCTTGTCGAGCGCTGGCCGGATGCTGAGGTGAGCGGCTTCGACACCTCACCCGACATGATCGAGAAGGCGAGGGCGCGTCTGCCCGAGGTCACCTTTGACCTGGCCGATGCCTCCAAATGGCAGCCGGCGGAGCCGGTCGACGTGATCTTCGCCAATGCGGTGTTCCAGTGGCTGCCGCAGCATCCCGCGGTCTTCCAGCGGCTGATGGGCTTCCTCGCCCCAGGCGGTGCGCTGGCCGTCCAGATGCCCGACAATCTGGGCGAGGACTCCCACCGCCTGATGCGGGAGACCGCCGCGGAAATGCCGTTTGCCGACAAGCTCAAGGGCGCGGCGCGCGGGCCGCTGCAGCCGGTGTCGTTCTACTATGACCTGTTGTCGCCGCTCAGCGATCGGCTGGATATCTGGCACACCATCTACAACCACCCGCTTGCCGACGCGCAGGCGATCGTTGAATGGGTGAAGTCGACGGGCCTGAAGCCTTTTGTCGACCCGCTCGATGCGAACGAGAAGACACTGTTCCTCGACAGCTACACGGCCAAGATCGCCAAGGCCTATCCGAAGACGGCTGATGGCAAGGTGCTTTTGCGCTTTCCGCGCATCTTCATCGTCGCCAAGCGGGCTTGATTATCCACGTTGCGCGGCGCCCGTTGCGGCCGCTTGACCCGATTTCGCCGCCATGCGCATTTCATCGCGTTGGGGTCACGATGGCCCATGGCAGGGGGTGGATGATGACATTGAAAAAGATGCTTTTCGGCGGCGGCGTGTGCGCGGCGGCGCTTCTGGCGTTCTCGATTTCGGCGCAAGCCAAGCGAGCACGCTGCTTCACCAGCGATGACGGCTATTTCGCATGCAGCTACCGCGCGATCGACGATGCGGGTAGCTTCCGCATCTCGGCGCCGGGCTATCCGACCTATGTCCTGGAAATCGACGGGCCGGGCTTTGCCTATGGCTTTGTCAATCTCGGCCGCCGCAATGTGCCGTTGCCGGGCCAGTTCGTGCGCAGCCGCGACGATGGCGCTTGCTGGAACAACCCGCAGACCAACACCAAGCTCTGCGCCTGGTGAGGCCGGCTTGAGTCGGCCTAAACCCTTGGTTTAAGTCGGCGTAAACCGCCTCGGTGAGAAAAGTGTTGCGCCGGAGCGTTCCGGCGCCCACATGAAGCCCGCAACGCCCGCGGATGGGACGGACTGGATATATGCATCGCGTCATCATCAGCGGCATCGGCGTTGAAATCCCTGAAGCCAAGATCACCAACGAAGAACTGGTCGCCAGCTTCAATGCCTGGGTCGACACGGAGAATGCGCGCCGCCTGGGCACCGACGAGCCGCCGCTGTCGAAATCGGACAGCGACTTCATCGTCCACGCCTCGGGCGTGCGCACCCGCCATGTCATCGAGCGCGAGGGCATCCTCGATCCGACCCGCATGGCGCCGCGCATTCCGGCACGGCCTGACGATGCGCTGTCGCTCGAAGCCGAGTTCGGCATCGCCTCGGCCCAAAAGGCTCTCGACCATGCCGGGCTGAAGCCGTCCGATATCGACCTGGTGATCTGCTCGGCCTCGCATCACCAGCGACCCTATCCGGCGATCGCCATCGAAATGCAGGAGGCGTTGGGGACAAAGGGCGCCGGCTTCGACATGGGGCTCGGCTGTTCGTCGGCGGCTGCCGCCTTGCACATCGCCGTCAACCTCGTGCGGTCGGGCGCACACAAGCGCATTCTGGTGACGACGCCCGAGATCATCACCGGTCATCTCAATTTCCGCGACCGGCAGACGCATTTCATCTTCGGCGACGCTTCGGTGTCGATGGTGGTCGAAGGTCTGGCCAAGGGCGATAAGCGGCCGGGGCGTTTCGAGGTGCTCGACACGCGCGTCTGGACGCAGATGTCGAACAACATCCGCACCAATCTGGGCTATCACACCCGCACCGCCCAGGACGATCCCTACATGATCAATCTGGAAGGCAACCTGATCAAGCAGGTCGGCAACAAGGTGTTCAAGGAAGTCACCGTCGCCGGGCAAAAATTCATCGTCGAATTCCTCGCCGAGCACGGGCTGACGCCGCAGGCGATCAGGCGCTTCTGGCTGCATCAGGCCAATGCGCGCATGAATGCGATGATCCTGAAACTGTCGTTCGGCCACGAGGTGGATCACGACCGCGCGCCGATGGTGCTGGAGCGGCTGGGCAACACGGCGGGCGCCGGCGCCATCGTCGCGCTGTCGGAAAACCACGCCGACATGAAGCCCGGCGATTTCGGCCTGATCTGCGCCTTTGGCGCGGGGTATTCGATAGGCGGCGCGCTACTGCGGATGCTTTGAGCTTGCCGTGTCAGGCTGGCGCGAACGGCACCAGCATCGGCACGCGCCTGGCATAGTCGTCATAGGCGCTGCCCAGTTCGCCTCGCAGGAAGCTTTCTTCCAGTCTTGCCTTGGTCACGATGCCGATGATGAGCAGGGCGGTTCCGGCTATGCCCCAAACGGTGCCCTTGGCCGCCATGGTGGCGAGGACCGCCAGCAGCAATCCGGTGTAGATCGGATGCCGGACAAGGCCGTACGGGCCGGTGTTGACGATCCGGTGCCCGGCCTTGGCGGTGATCGTGCCCGACCACAGCCTGCCGAGATGCAGGCGCGCCCACCAGGCAAAGGCGATGCCGATGGCGATCAGGGCGACACAGATCCAGGCTTCGGGGAGATCAGGCATCCATAACCTGAGCCGGCCTTCATAGCCGTGCGCCGGAATGAACAGCAGCACCGCGCCGGCCAGCCAGAGACCCCGATAGCGGGCCTCCGCCCTCAATCCGGCGCGCTTCTGGGCAGGGTCGGACCACAAAGCGGCGACGGCCCAGGTTCCTGCCCAGATCAACCAAAGCAATGTGATTGCCGTCACGGGTCGCATGATCAGCCTCCGCGAACTGTCCTGATATCACCATGAAACCGGCACAGCGCGGCGGCAATGCGGCGCGACGCCGGACGGGCTTCATTCCTGGTAAGAAGATCGTGATCCGCGGGTCTATCCCCTGGAACAACTGAACATCCATTGCACGCCGAAAGCGTCGACCAGCATGCCGAAGCTGGTTCCCCAAATTTGCCGCGCCAGAGGCACGGTGATCCGGCCGCCTGTGCTCATGCGGCCGAAAAGCTCCTGCATGGCGGCCAGGTCGTCGAACTCCAGGCAAAGGGCGGAACCCTTCATCGGCTCGGCGTCGTCATTGTCGGAGGCATGAAACAGGACGCCGGGGCCTTCGAACCGGGCATGCAGGACTTTTCCGCGCATGGCTTCGGTCCGCACCGGCATGTCGTTGTCTCCCCAGCGCAGCAGGACCGTTGCTCGGCCGAGGCCACACCGCTCGTAGAAGGCCAATGCCGGCTCGCAATTGGTGGTGAAGAACAGCGAAGGGGAGAGCCGCATCGGTTCGCTTCCGGTCATTGAGCTGGCCAAGTCAGTGCGCGGCTGCGCTGGCGGCAGCGATGAGCACGTCGCCCGTATATTGTCTGTCACCGATGCCCCAGCCGCCGTCGGGCGCATTGACGATGTTGATCCAGGTGTTTTCAGGCCGGTGCCCCGGCACGCAGAGTTCGGCGACAATCCCTGCGGCTGCGGTGATGAAGGCCTTGCGGGCTTCGACCGAGCCAAGTCCGATGTTGGGCAATTTCAATTCCACCATGACGACAGGCCGATTGGCGCCGCCTGCATAGATGTGGTGAGGCGGCAAGATGTGCACCGTGCCGCCGACGATTTCGGTGAAGAACGAATTGCCGGTGGCGCCGGAGGCCTCGATGAGGGCGGCGCTGAGACGCGGCAGGATCTCGCGCTCTCCCGTTGGGGTCAGTATTCCTTCCGGCGCGGTCACGGTGATCGGCATTTGGCTCTCCTTTTCGCTGGTTTTCATGGCTTTCCGACTGACAGGTCTTCCGGCTTGCCATCTGACAGGTCTTCCGGCTTGCCATGTTTCGTATCGATTGGTACGTTATATGGAGAAGACGAGTCAACAGGTTTCGTATCGATCGATATGGATAATTCGGAAAAGCCCCGCGGCGGCCGGCCGCGCGCTTTCGATCCCGACCGGGCGCTGGATGCGGCGATGCATCTGTTCTGGGAGCATGGCTATGAGGCGACATCGCTGGCCATGTTGCGCGAGGCGATGGGACTGACGCCGCCGCAGATCTACAACGCCTTCACCGACAAGGAGACTTTGTTCCGCAAGGCGCTGACGCGCTACCACCAGACCGAGATCGGCTTTGCGCTGGAAGCGCTGAGCGCGCCGGTATCGACGCGGGAGGCGATCCGGCGGTTGCTGCTCGGTGCGGCGGAAGCATATTCCAGGCCCGGCAAGCCTGGTGGCTGCCTGTTCGTCAGCGGCGCGCTGGCAGCCTCGCCACAGGCGCAAGCCATTGCCGATGAACTCAGAACCTATCGCAAGGCGAGTGAAGCGGCGATCGCAGACCGGCTGGCCAGGGGCAGGGCGGTGGGCGACCTGCCGGCGGGCCTCTCGGTCGAGGGGTTCGCCAAATACCTGGCTGGCGTCATGAACGGCATGTCGATCCAGGCGCGAGACGGTGCTTCGGTCGAAGAGTTGCGCGTTTTGGCCCAAACCGCTCTTGCGGCCTTGCCAGCCGAAGGGCAAAACCAAGCGGCATCATCCAAGGAATGAAGCCATGCTGGATCTCTTCCCCGAGGCTGAAAAGCCGGTTGAAATCATCCCCGCACGAAAGCTTGCCGCCAAGGCGGCAGCGCTTTACGTGGCGCCAGCGGATCATTTTCAGACGCGCCCTGTGGACGAATTGCGGCTGGGTTTCGACGGCATATCTGGCGATTTCCATGCCGGACCGACACGGCGCTCCGGCGGGCGCGAGCCCTGGTATCCGCGCGGCACCGAAATGCGCAACGAGCGGCAATTGTCTGTTGTGGCGGCGGACGAGCTGGCGGTTGTAGCCGAACGCATGGGCCTGGCCGAGATCAAGCCGGAATGGATCGGCGCCAATCTTTTGATCGAAGGGGTGCCGAACCTCTCTATGCTGCCTGCCGGCACGCTGCTGTTCTTCAAGGGCGGCGTTACCATCAAGGTCGACGCACAGAACGGACCATGCCGCATCGCCGGCCGGTCGATCGCCGAGAATGCCGGAATGGCCGACGTCGAGGCCGGTGCGCTGCTGTTCCCGAAGGTCGCGAAACGGCTGCGTGGCGTCGTCGCCTGGGTCGAAAAACCAGGAACCATCAAGGCCGGTGAGGAGATGTCCGTGCGCGTGCCTGAGCAGTGGATTTATGAGGCATAGCTGTGCGGCAACCAGAGGGCAGGGGCTACGCCGCCTTATGAGGCGGCGTAGCAAAGCCGCCAAGCGTTAGCTCTTGCGGTTTTTCTTCGCGCCTTGCGCCATGATGGAAACGTGATCCCATTTGTCCCAGGTGGCGAGCCGGTTGGCGTATTCCTGGCGTATCATCGGCAGGCCGCCGTCGCCGAAGAACACCCGGAGCGGTGGCTCGGCAGCATCGACAATGGCCAGCATCGCCGGCCCGGTGGCCTCGGGATCGCCGGCGACCGAATTGGCGCGGCGCTCGGCCATCTTGGCGCGGGCAGGCGCATAGGCCTCGATAGGCTGGGAGACCTTTGCCGACGGGCCGGCCCAGTCGGTGGAGAAGCCACCCGGCTCGACCAGCGTCACATGGATGCCGAATTCCGCGACTTCGATGCTGAGCGACTGGCTGAAAGCCTCCAGCGCCCATTTCGAGGCGTGGTAGAGGCCGAGCGAGGCAAAGGCATTGACGCCGCCGATCGACGAGATCTGGATGATGTGGCCGGACCGCTGCGCCCGCATGATCGGCAGCGCGGCCTGGGTGACCCACAGGGCGCCGAAGACATTGGTTTCGATCTGGTCGCGGGCTTCCTGTTCGCTGACCTCCTCGATGGCGCCGAAATGGCCGTAGCCGGCATTGTTGATGACGACGTCGAGCCGGCCAAAGCGCTTGTGCGCCTCGGCGACAGCGGCATCGACGGCTTTCTTGTCGGTGACGTCGAGCTTTATCGCGGCGACGTTGTCGCCATATTTCTCGACGAGATCGGCGAGCGTGCCGGCGTCGCGGGCGGTCGCGGCAACGCGGTCGCCACGCGCGAGCGCCGCCTCGACCCAGACGCGGCCAAAACCCTTCGACGATCCGGTGATGAACCAAACCTGGTTTGTCATGATGTGGAATCCTTGCCCCTGCGGGCGCAATTTTCTGGTGAAAGCGGAGGCTTCTCCGCTTTCGGCATATACGGCCTATCCCGTGATTTTCCAGAGGCGGGGGGATTCTTTTTGAACAAGAGGCCCCTTGATCAGGGGTAATTCACCTGAGACGACCATGCCGGGTCGTCGTGCTTTTGCCAGTAGAGTGCCATCAGCCGGCTAGTGATCGCGCCGACCTTGCCGTGCGCAATCCGGACGCCGTCGATCTCCGTCACCGGCATGATGCCGCCCGCGGTCGAGGTGATGAAAACCTCGTCTGCCTCGCGCAATGCGGCGACGCTAACATCGGTGGCGGTGGCGGCAAGACCTTCTTCGGCGCACAGGTCGAAGACCGTGCGGCGGGTGATGCCGGGCAGCACGCCAATGGAAGGCGTCGACAGTTTTCCATCCCTGACGCAGAAGACGTTGAAGCCCGGGCCTTCGGCGACGTTGCCATTGAAGTCGAGAATCACTGCGGTCTCGGCGCCGCGGTCATAGGCATCGTAGAGGCCGCGCACCAGATCGAGCCAGTGGTAGTTCTTGATCGCCGGGTCGATCGAGGCCGGCGGAATACGCACCTTGTCGCTGATGGCGACACGCAGGCCGCGCTGCAACTGCTCGGCATTGGCGACCGAGCCGAACGGCACGGCGAACGCCATGAAGCGGTTGACTGCCTGGCGCGGGTCGCGGCTGAAGGTCGGCGAGGTGCCGCGCGTGCACAGCATCTCGACATAGGCGGCGCGATGACCCGACAGCGCCACGCAATTGTGCAGGATTTCGGTCACGCCTTCGCGATCGAAGGGAATGGTCATGCGCAGCTTTTCCAGCCCGCCGAAGAAGCGGTCGAGATGCAAATCGAGGCGGAAGAAACGGCCATTCCAGACATGCACGGTGTCGTAAGTGGCGTCGGAATGCAGAAAACCCCAGTCCAGCACCGAGATCTTGGCTTGCGACATCGGCAGGTACTGGCCGTCGAGGAAAGCGACGCCCTCGGGATAGGAATGCGGGTCGACGTGGCGGTCGCCAACCACGGGCAGTTGCTTCTCGTCCCGTGTCATCTGGCTCATCGGGGCCTCCTGTCGCGCAAGGCGAGGTCAGTAGGCTACCGGCGGTGCGCAGAAGGCATAGAGCCACCCGCCCGGCGCTGTTCGGCCTCGATGACGATCTCGCTGATACATTGGATCGGAATTGCCTTACATTGCGCGCTCTGAACGGAGGGGAAGATGGGCAGGCTTGGGGCCGTCGTAGCAGCCATGACGATGTTCGGCGCTGCGGGCGAAGCCAGCGCCCAGTGCGCGCGCGAAGGCGAGGAATTGTGCCAGAGCAGCCAGACCTATCGCTGCGAGAAAACCGGCAACGAATTGACGCCGATCTTCCAGAACCTGCCTTGCGCGGTGAATGTGCCGTCGCTGAGCGGCACCTGGGTCGGCAGCGGCCACCAGAGCCCGGCCGGCGATGCCGGGGCCGACTGGACGATCGCCATGACGATCAACGATGGCGGCGCGTCGATCGACTATCCGTCGCTCGGCTGCGGCGGATCCCTATCGCAGACGTCCAGGGACGATATTTCGGCGGAATACCACGAGAGCATCACTTACGGTCAGGACAAATGCATAGACGGCGGCAATATCACCGTCAGGTTCTTCAAGGGGAATCTGTCCTGGACCTGGGTCGGCCAGGCTGACGGCCAGCCCTACAACGCAGTCGCCGTTCTGAAGCGGAAATAAGAGACTGTTTGGAAATTCTACACTGGCGGCCATCTAGCGGCGTTTTCTGCGCTTCCAGTGCTCATGGACCCAAATGTCCGCTGCGCTCCGGTTCTCGAAACCACCACCATATGACTCGCCAGAGCGAATTCGAAACAGTCTCCAGGCGGACTACCGCCTCAATCCTCTTCGTCGTCGGCGTCGAGCAGGCGTGTCGCGCGCCAGCGGGTGAGCACGATGTTGATCTGCTCGATGACGAAGAAACGCGCCGAGTCGCGGTCGTAACCTTCGGCCAGAAGCTTTTCGTAGTCGGTGTGCATGTGGCGGATATGGGCAATCGTCGCCAGCCATACGGCGATGCCCGGCGGCAAGGTCTTCATGTGAACCGCGCCGGCGTCGGTGCGGATCTTCTCCATGTCGGCATAGGGCGCCAGCGGCAGAAGTGCGGTCAGCGCCTTGGCGATGGCGCGGCGGCGGCCGGTCGGCGCTGTCATCGCCGACCCCCATTGGGCTCGTCGCGTCCTTCGATGGTCGCCTCCGGTATGGCGTCGGTCGAGGCGAAATAAGGCTTGATGTCGATGACCGGCGTGCCGTCGAGCACATCGATGGCGTCGAGATCGATGCGGCCGGTACCGATGTCGACGGCAATCAGCCTGGCGATATGCAGCCCGATAGGGTTCGGGCGAGCAGGGGAGCGCAGCGAAAATACGCCTTTCGTTTCAGCCGCATGGCGCGGTTTCTGCACAATCAGAGTCCGCGGCGCATGATGCAGCCAGGACAGGATGATGACGTGGCTGGCGCGCTCCAGCCCCTGCAGGCCATCGCGATAGGGCGCGTCGATGGTCAGCACCGCCTCCTGCCCGGTCTCGCGCGCGGTGCGCATGTTCTTCGGGCATGTTTCGCGCGTCGTCCATGGCGAGGCGATGTGGCCGATGAAGACGATCCCGCCATCAGGCGGCATCAGTGCCGGATCGTTCTCCAGCCTCTGCTCGCCTTCGCGCGTCTCGAACATCTCACGCGTTTCGGTCATCCTGCTCTCATCTCGCATCTTTTTGTTCGTGCATGTCGTTGCCCCAAAACCGCGACCCACTTTTGGGCCACATGCATCGCGAGTCGACGCATGCGCCATTTTCTTGTCCGGAAGCGACATAGCGCTTGCAAGGTTTTGAAAATCGACATAAACATATGTTTATATCTTTTCAAAGAGAATACGCTGATGCATGTCTCGCTCGACACCATGGTGGATACGTTGAAGGCGGCGGCCGAATCCAGCCGGCTGCGCATACTGGCACTGTTGTCGCGCGGCGACCTCACCGTTTCCGACCTTACCGAAATTCTCGGCCAGTCGCAGCCGCGCGTTTCGCGGCACCTGAAGCTCTTGCTGGAGGCCGGGTTGATCGGCCGCTACCAGGAAGGGTCGTGGGCCTTCTTCCGCCTGTCGGACGCGGATTCCGCGCGGGACTTCGTCATGGGGCTGGTTTCCGGCATTCGCGGTGCCGATCCGCAGGTCGAGCGCGATCTTGAGCGCCTGGCCTCGGTCAAGCGCAAGCGGCAGGACCGGGCGGTCGAGTATTTTTCCGTGAATGCTGCGAGCTGGGATCATATCCGCTCGTTGCATGTGCCGGACCGCGCCGTCGAAGCCGCAATGTTGAAGCTGGTGGGCAAGCGGCCGTTCCAGTCGATGCTCGATCTCGGCACCGGCACCGGGCGGTTGCTCGAAATCTTCTCGCCGCTCTATCGGCGCGGTGTCGGCATCGACATGTCGCGCGAGATGCTGACCGTGGCGCGCGCCAATCTCGACAAGGCCGGCGTTTCGAATGCGCAGGTGCGGCAGGGCGACATCTTCGCGCCGCCGGTCGAGCGCGATGCCTTCGATCTCGTCACCATCCATCAGGTGCTGCACTATCTCGACGATCCCGCCCGCGCCATCCACGAGGCGGCGCGGCTTTTGCGTCCAGCCGGGCGGCTGGTCATCGTCGATTTCGCGCCGCATGCGCTGGAATTCCTGCGCGAGGAGCACGCGCATATGCGGCTCGGCTTTTCCGACCGGCAGATCGCCGACTGGTTTGCGGAAGCCGGACTCGATCTCGAGGATGCCCAAGAGTTCGAGCCGCGCGGCGGCAACGAGGCGAGGCTCACCGTGAAACTCTGGCTTGGCCGCGACCGGCGCCTCCTGATCGCCGATCCTTCCAACGACACAAGGCAGGCCAAAGCGAACTCGATAGGGGAAATCGCATGAACCAGTTCCGCTTTTCCCGCCGCCCCGACATTGGCGACAAGGTCCGGGTTTCCTTCGAATTCTTCCCACCGAAGACGGACGAGATGGAAGCAAGGCTGTGGGAGACGGTCACAAGGCTGGAGCCGCTGAAGCCGAAATTCGTCTCGGTGACCTACGGCGCCGGCGGCTCGACGCGCGAGCGCACCGCCCGTACTGTAAAGCGCATCCTGACGGAAACCGCTATTCCCGCCGCGGCGCATCTGACCTGTGTCGGTGCAACGCGCGACGAGGTCGATGCGGTCATCCAGGATTACAAGTCGATCGGCATCAACCGGTTCGTGGCGCTGCGCGGCGACCCGGCTTCCGGCGTCGGCGAACCCTATCGACCGCATCCCGGTGGCTACGAGAATGGCGCGGAACTGGTCGCCGGGCTTAAGGCAATCGCGGATTTCGACATCTCCGTCGCGGCTTATCCGGAAAAGCATCCGCAAAGCCCCGATTTCGCCACCGACATCGAGATGCTGAAACGCAAGGTCGACAATGGTGCGACGCGCGCCATCACCCAGTTCTTCTTCGACAATGATCTCTACGAGCGCTATGTCGAGCGCGTCCGCCGCGCCGGCATCTACATCCCCATCGTGCCGGGTATCCAGCCGGTTCACAGTTTCAGGCAGGTCGCGAACTTTTCCGCGAGGGCGGGCGCGCATGTGCCTGGCTGGCTGGCGGAGCGGTTCGAGGGCCTTGACCGGGACCCGCAGACGCATGCGCTGGTGGCCTCGGCGGTGGCGGCCGAACAGGTCATGGATCTGGTCGAGCGCGGTGTCGGCGATTTCCACTTCTACACCATGAACCGGGCCGATCTGGTCTTCGCCATTTGCCACATGATAGGCATTCGCTCGCATGATGCGGAGGCGGCGGGTTCGGCCGCGGCTTAGAGCATGATTCCGAAAAGTGGAATCCGGTTTTCGGAAAAGATCATGCTCGAACCATGAGAGCCTCGAAGAAGCGCCCAAGATACAAAAAGGCCGGGTAAAAACCCGGCCTTTTCAATGGTTTGGACTATGTGGTGCTGGTTCTTCCCCGTCTTGGCGGGTCAGGGAAGAAAGCCCATAATAAGGGCTCCGATGAAGGCGAACGCAGCACAGATCATCAATGCGTTGATAGGCCTCGTAAGTCCCATGACATAGCCTCCTCTTAAAGAGCTATGCCTGAGAGTCTAGGTTCATTTGTGCCACAGGCAAGCGGAAAATGTGCTGCATTGCGACGTAATTGCTAGATTTGCGACCCCACTTTTGCCGTTAGGCTTTGAAACTCCTAGGCAAAATCCAGCTTCAGACCTGTGAATAAATTATGGCGGCGGTGTGTCGTTACCATGTCATGGCAGCGCTACCGCTGCGAAAGTCGAATTCGACTTTCGCGATGCGGGGGCAATTAAGTGGTTAGAGCGTCCTTTGCGCGTCCAGTGGACGCGCGGCGCTCTAACGTCGACCAAGCAGCCGTCCGTCGATCGTGATGAGACCGAGCGCGATCAGCAACACGCCGCCGATTTCGAACAACTCTAGACGTTCGCCAAGGAACAGAAAACCGAGCAGCATGGCGCTGGCCGGCACGATGAGCGTGACCAGCGAGGCGTTGGTGGCGCCGGCCGAGGCGACGAGGTTGAAATAGAGGATGTAGGCGAAGGCGGTGGACAGAAGCGCCAGCGCCAGCACCGCCGCCCAGACCGGCGGCGAGGCCGAGAACAGGCCCGATGGACCGTAGGTGAAGAGCACGATCGGGATCATGATGATGGTCGACGCCGTCAACTGTCCGGTGGCGATGACCGGCGAGGGCACACCCTTGAAACGGCGGGCGACCATCAGCGCAATGCCGTAGGACAGCGAGGCGCCGATCAGCGCGAATTTGGCCCAGACCGGGCCGCCGAGCCCGGCGAGCAGGCCGGGGCCGATCATGACAGCCGTGCCGGCGATGCCGAGCGCAATGCCGGCCAGCTTGTTCCAGGAGAGTTTTTCGTCCGATGTCAGCGCGTTGGCGAGAATCAGCGTCCAGAACGGCGTCGTTGCGTTGAGCACCGAGGCGACGCCTGCGCCAAGCTCTGTCTGGCCGGCGAAGATCAGCGAGAAGGGCACGACGTTGTTGGTGAGCGCCAGCAGGAAGAAAAGGCCGGCATGCGGAAGAGCGAGGCGGAAGGACGGGCCACGCAGGCCGAGATAGATCTGCAGTGCAATCGCCGCGATGGCGACGCGAAACAGCACCAGCACCAGCGGGTGAAGTTCCGCCACCGCGATGCGGGCAAAGAAGAACGAGCCGCCCCAGATCGCACCGAGTAGCAGGAGCTGTCCCCAGTCCTTGAGCACCATCGGCCCGCGTGGTGCTGATGTCGCGGCTATTGCCATGTGAGTCGCCCTCCCAGACGGCCTGAATGCCAGTCAGTCAGGCAGAAGCCATATCGGGTTCGGCGACAAGGGCCACCCGAAACCTGATCGCTGGCAAACGTTGCTGGCAAAGACCTAGCGCCGCTGCGTCAGCGCCACGAGACACAGAATTGTTTTCATTAGCCGCTAGCATGGATTAATTGTGCGCAGCTCAGGTCAAGGATTCGTCCATGCAGCGATTCGAGAATGCCCGCGAGGCGGCACTGGCGCTTCGCCCGGACGATCCGGTCTATTGCTTCCGCCCGCAGGTGCTGATGGCGGATGCCAGGCAGTTCATGGGCATGTTCCCCGGCAAGACCGCTTATGCGGTCAAGACCAATGGCGAGCAGATCGTGCTGAAGACCCTGGTCGAGGCCGGCGTCAACGCTTTCGACGTCGCTTCGCCGGGCGAGTTCGCCGCCGTACGCGCGGTCTCTACCGATGCCGAGATGCTCTACATGCACCCGGTCAAGGCGCAGTCGGACATCAAGCTGGCGCTGGAGAAATACGCCATCCGCGTCATTTCGCTCGACCATGAGGACGAGATCACCAAGCTGACACGGGTGGTGCGGGCTCTCGACATCGATCCGGGCTCGATCAGCGTGTTCGTGCGCATCCAGACGAAAGGATCGGCCGCCTACGAACTGTCGAAGAAGTTCGGCGCAGGGCCGGCCTATGCCGTCGAACTGGCCGAGCGGCTGAACCGCACCGGCTACAAGGTTGGCCTGTGTTTCCATGTCGGCAGCCAGATCGAGGATCCCGACACCTATGAGCGGGCGCTGGCCTCCGCCGACTGGGTGCGCAACCGGCTGACCTTCGATATTGCCGGGCTCGATGTCGGCGGCGGTTTCCCCGCCGAATACGGCCACGACCCCAATCGCAAGCAGATCGAGATGCCGTCGCTCGGCCAGATCATGTCGCGGCTGTCGGGCGATCTGAAAGAATATCAGTTCGACCAGATGCCGCTGGTGGCCGAGCCCGGCCGGGTGATCGTGGCGCGCTGCCTGTCGCTGATCGTGCGGGTGCTGCTGCGCAAGGGCAAGCGGCTCTACATCAATGACGGCATCTGGGCGTCGCTGTCGGATTCATGGACCGGCAAGATCACGTTGCCGGCGCGTTTCATTCCCGATCCGGCGATCCGCTCGCGCAATGGCGAGGAGAAGAACATCGTGCCGTTCAAGGTCTGCGGTGCGACCTGCGATTCCGTCGACATCCTGTCGCGGCCGTTCTGGCTGCCGGAAACCGTCGACACCGGCGACTGGATCGAGATCGGCCATATCGGCGCCTACTCGCTGTCGCTGAGGACCCGCTTCAACGGCTTCTACCCCGACACCTTCGTCGAGGTGACGACACCCTTCGACGAGGGCGACGCGCCGCAGGGCTTTGCGAGCTTGGAGACGATGGCGGATTGAGGGGAATAGGTCAGTAAGGCAATAGGAGTGGCGGCAGTCACTGCTTCGGGCTAGTTTTTCCTACTGCCCTACTGCCCTACTGCCCTACTGCCCTACTGCCCTACTACCCTACAATTTCCCCAACAGCTCCGGTGTCGGCCAGCCGTCCACCGCCAAACCTAACCGCATCTGTTCCTTGCGGATAGCCTCGCGGGTGTTGGTGCCGAGGATGCCATCGACGGTGCCGACATCGTAGCCCCTGGCTTCCAGCTTGGTCTGCAGCGCCTTCATCTGTTCGTTGTTGAGACCGGTCTCGGGAGTGCGCGGGTCGAACTGTTTTGCGCCCGCCAACCGGGCGGCGAGGTTGGCCGCGGTCAGCGCATAAGTGAACGACTGGTTCCACTCGAGATAGACGTCGAAATTGTCATAGGCGAGGAAGGCGGGGCCCTTGCGGCCCATCGGCAACGCAAGGCCGGCCTTGAGACCGTTGTCGATCAGCGGCGTGCCGTCGGGGTTGGTGACACCCCATTGCGCCCATTGCGACAGCGGCAGCTTGTTGGTGCGGCCGGTCTGGTCCCACGGTATGTCTTCGGGCACGCGGACTTCCTGGATCCAGGGTTCGTCACGTTTCCAGCCACGCGACAGCACCTTGTTGGCAGTGGTCATGATCACATCCGGCACGCTGCCGCGCAGATCGACCTTGCCGTCGCCGTCGCCGTCGACGCCGCGCGCCAGGTAGTCGGACGGCAGGATCTGCGTCTGGCCGATCTCGCCAGCCCAGGCCCCCCTGACCTCGGCCGGCACCACGCCGCGATCGATCAGTTGCAGAAGCGGTATCAACTGAGGCCGGAACAGTTGCGGGCGGCGGCAATCATGGGAAAGCGTCACCAGGGCGCTCAGCGTGTGGAAATCGCCCTGCACGGCGCCGAAGTCGGTCTCCAGCGCCCAGAAGGCGGCGATGATCGGTGCCTGGACGCCGAACTGCTGGTCGGCGCGGGCGAAGACATCGGCGTATTTCTTCAGGTTTGCCGCACCTTGCTTCAGCCGGTAGGCCGAGATCATGCGGTTGGAGAATTCGATGAAGGTCTGCGTGAAGACGCCCTGGGCGCGGTCACGTGCCAGAACCTTGTCGTCTATGGTGGCATCCTCCAGCGCGTCGAGACCGACGGGGCCGACGCCAGCCGCCTTGGCTTCCACTGCCACGCTTTGCTTCCAGGCTTCGAAGTCGCCGCCGCATTCCTGCGCCATCGCCGGCAAGGCCGTGGCGCACAGGAACAGCGCCGCGAGGGCTTGAGAACGCAGTCGCATCAGCTTCCTTTCGACATTCAGAATTCCAGGGCGTCCTTGCGCGTCCATCGGGGCGCAGAGCTCTGGAGTGCCGGCGGTTGCAGACTTTACCGCTGGCTGTGTCGAAAAGCAGGCGGCAAGCCTGGTGTCAACGGGTGTTCTGCCGCAGCCTCTTGTTGAAGGCGGTTCGCTGCCGTTGACCCGGTGTCAACGGTTCTTCTGTCCTAGCCTCTTGTTGCAGCCGACTTCGGTGCCGTTGAACCCGGTGTCAGCGGGTGTTCTGCCGCAGCCATTTGTTCCAGGCGGCTTCGCTACCATTGAAGACGTTGATGTCGGACTTGCCGGTCATGCCCGGAACGATGCCGGTTCCGGTGTACTGCCAGAAGGTGAAAGGGTGGCTGCCATATTTCTCGCGCGGATGGCCGGCGACGGAGCGCAGCCAGTAGGGGTAGCCGCGGAAACTCGACAGTTCGTTGTCGTCGAAGAAGTCGACCGAGGTGTAGATGATCGGCTTCTTGCCGTAGTGCCGTTCGACGATTTCAAGGAAGGTTGTCATCTCCGCGCGCACCGTGGCGGCGTCGGGACGCAGCCTGCAGGTCGGCGATTGCGGGTTCCATTCCATGTCGAGAACCGGCGGCATTGCCGAGCGATCGACCGGGACGTTGCGGATGAACCAGCGCGCCTGCACCGCAGCCGGGGTGCAGAAATAGTAGAAATGGTAGGCGGCTCGCGGAATGCCGTTCGCCTTCGTGCGGGCCCAATGCTCGTTGAAATACTCGTCGAAACGGTCGCCGCCCTCGGTCGCCTTGATGAAGGCGAAGGAGATGCCGCTGGCCCTGGCCGCCGGCCAATCGACCGAGGTCTGGTATTTGGAGACATCGGTGCCGTGAACGGCATAGTTCCAGGGCGCTCCGCTTTCCCACTCATGCGGTTTGGAATCAGCGAAGCGCGGCGCGCGCACGGCAACCGTCGGGCTGCTTGACGCGGATGGCGACAGCGGCGAGAGATCGTCCACGGTCGAGCAGGCGCCAAGCAGCGTCAGCATGATGAGGCCCGCAAAACGACGCATCGCAAATCCCGAGCCGGATTCAGCCGGTCACTGATGGGTCCGTGCACTGATGGCCGCCGCCTGGTCGAGCCCCCTCCAAGCGATCGCCCCACAGCATCGCTCAGCATATCCTGTGATCGCCGATCATGGTTGATAATCAGTTGACGGCGCTCGACAAGCACCATGATTTGCGGAAGCAATGGCGGCAAATCGATGACATAAGGCTCAGGCGAGAGCCTGGGAGGAAACAGATGCGGTTTGTGGTCAAGATCGTCAAATGGCTGCTTGGCCTGATCGTGTTGGCGATCGCCGCGCTTTTTGCCTGGCTTTACATCGCGCCGCCGGAATTGATCCGGGTCGGCTCCGGCTATTCGGCCAAGATCGTCTGTTCGAACGTCTTCATCGCCGGTCGCGACGCCAATGAGGTGCTCGCCGTCGACGTGCAGGCGCCCGGGCACCCGCTACTGCGGTTGATGCGGGTCTCGGTTGACAAGAACAGGGGAACGGTCTCGGCGGGCCTGCTTGGCTTCCTCGGCAAGAGCGTCGCCGTTGCCCGCGACGGGCTCGGCTGTGCATCGGTTCCGGACGGCGATGTCGGCAAGGTACGGCGGACGGCGATCCATGCCGAGCCATCGGCGGTCGGCCCGGATGCGCTGTGGCCTGAGGGCGAACGGGTCGAGGCATCACAGGATCCGGTGATTGCCAAGTTGCTGGACGATGCGGCGCTGAACGGCACCGGCATGCGCGCGGTGGTGGTGGTCAAGAATGGCCGCGTCGTCGCCGAGCGCTATGGCGACGGCTTTTCCGCCAAGACGCCGCTGCTCGGCTGGTCGATGACCAAGACGGTGAACGCCGCCATCGTCGGTACGCTGGTCAAGGACGGCAAGATGGCCATCACCAACAAGGGGCTGTTCGCGCCGTGGAAGGCGGATGGCCGCGCCGCGATCAGCCTTGCCGACATGATGGCGATGTCGAGCGGGTTGGAGTTCAACGAGGATTATGGCGACGTCGCCGACGTCACGCGCATGCTCTACCTCAAACCCGACATGGCGGGCTTTGCCGAATCCAAGCCGCTAGCGGCCGAGGTGGGCAAGGTGTTTTCCTATTCGAGCGGCACGGCGGTGATGCTGTCACGCCTCTGGCAGGACGCGATCGGCGACAAGGCCAAGGCACTGACGTGGCCGCGCGCCGCCCTGTTCGAGCCGCTGGGCATGCACAGCGCGGTGCTTGAGACCGACGAGCAGGGCACCTTCGTCGGCTCGTCCTATCTTTACGCAACCGCGCATGACTGGGCGCGCTTCGGTCAGTTCCTGTTGCAAGGCGGGGTGTGGAACGGCAACCAGATCCTACCGGCCGGCTTCGTCGACTGGATGCGGGAGCCGGCACCGGCCTCAAAAGTCTACGGCAAGGGCCAGTTGTGGATCGAGGCCCCGGGCGATGAGGAAACCCCCGGCGCCGGCGTCGCCGCGGGCCTGCCCAAGGACACCTACTGGATGGAGGGACATGACGGGCAGACGGTCGCCATCATTCCCTCGGAGCAACTGGTGGTGGTGCGGCTGGGGCTAACGCCGGCCAAGCTCGGCTACCGGCCGCAGACGATGGTGGGAGCGCTGGTGACGGCGCTGAAATAGAACCTTTCAATTCGCATACAGGCTATCTCTCGCCCATTCGAAGGGTGCAGTCTCGGTGTCGGTACAGGAGGCAATGCATCATGATCGTGGGTTTTATCGGGCTTGGGACAATGGGGCGCAATGCTGCGCTCAATATCAGGCGCGCCGGTTTTGAGATGGTCGTTTACGATATCCGTCCGCAGTCGATGGATGCGCTGACGGCGGTTGGCGCACTACCCGCCACTAGCCCCGCCGACGTGCTGGAGCGCAGCGACGTCGTGGTAACGATGGTGTTTGGGCCTCGAGAGATCGAGCAGGTGGTGCGTGGCGAAAATGGGTTCCTGACCATTTCGTGTGCAGGCAAATACTGGGTGGACATGACCACCAGCAGCCCGAAGCTGATGCGTGCCTTGGCCGCCGAATTTCAGGCCAAGGGAGGCGGTCCGGTCGACGCACCGGTTACCGGATCGGTGGATGCCGCAATCCGCGGCGACATGACGATGTTCGTCGGCGGTACCGATGCCGATGTCGAGGCGGTGCGGCCGGTTATCGAAGCCATGGGCGAACTGCGGCGTGTCGGGCCGTATGGTAACGGCTACGTGGCAAAGCTGGTCAACAACCAGCTTTGGAAAATCCATGCCGCTGCCATCGGGGAGGCAATGGTGACCGCCAAGCTGGCAGGACTGGAACCGGAGGTCTGGTGGCGGGTCATGAAAGGCGGTGCGGCCGACAGTTTTGTGCTCCAGCATGATGTGCCGTCGATCTTCGCCGGCCACTACGATCCATCGTTTCCGATCGCGCTCTGCCTCAAAGACCTTGGCCTGATCGAGGAGTTGATGACCGAGACCGGCACGCGCAATGAACTCACCCGTGCGACCCATGACCGGTTCAAACTGGCCGGCGAGCGCTACGGTCTCAGCGCCGGGGAAATGACCGTCTGCAAAGTCATTGAGGATGACGCCAACGTCGCGTTACGTGTGGCGGGAGACTGGCTGGCGCCGTGGGATGTCGTGCACGCGGCGGACAGCAAAGCCGGTGTTCGATGACCGTTTACCTTTGCCTGCCGATCACTGCCAGCCAGGCATAACCGCGATAAAGCGTGCGGAAACGGAAGCTTGCGCCGGTTCGCCGAGATTCCGATTCCAGGACCTCGCGCAGCGATTCACGCGGCGCGACGTGGAACTTTTTGAGCCAGCCGCGCAGCAGCGCGCGGAACCAGCGCGGCAAGCCTTCCTGCTGGCCGAAATCGACAATATGCAGCGAACCATTCGGCGACAGCGCGGCAAGCGCTGCCGATACAGTTTTTTCCCAACCGGGGATCATCGACAGCGAATAGGACACGAAGACGCGATCGAAGCCGTTGCGTCCGAACAGCGCCTTGGCATCGAATGCCGTGGCGTCGCCCTGGGTGAGCGTGACACGATCGACTAGGCCTTCGCGGGCAATCGCAGTGCTGGCCGTCTCCAGCATTTCGGTGGAAATATCAAGGCCGTAGAAGCGGGCGTCTGGATAGCGGCGCGCAGCCAGGATGATGTTGCGGCCGGTGCCGCAGCCGAGTTCAAGCACGCTACCACCGACAGGCACGTCGAGCCCTGATATCAGCCGGTCGCGACCGAGCAGGTAGTATTTGCGGGTCAGGTCGTAGATGTGGCGCTGCCAGCGGTAGACGCCGTCCATCAGTTCGGCGTGGTTGGCCTTGAATTCGGGGCTGGCCGGCAGCTCGGTGGTGCTCATGCCGCGCGCTTCACATAGAGGTGGAAGCCGCCATAGATGGCCGAGCGGTCGCGGGCCGAAAACTCCCGTGAAGCCTCGTCCTGATAGTCCCACTGGTCGAGCAGCGAGCTGGAGACGCGGCCCGGCAACAGGCTGGGCTCGGCGGCGGTGCGGAAGATGACGCGGGCGCCGGCGGGCGCCGTACGGGTGATTTCCGCCCACAATGCGTTGAGCTGGTCATCGGTCATCCAGTCCTGCGCATCGAGCAGGACGAAACGGTCGACCGCGCCGGCGTCCTTGCCGGCGAGGAATTCGATCAGATTGGCGTGGTGGATGGCGACGCGGTCGACATTGCCGCGGATGGTCTCGTAATGCTGTTTTTCGAGATAGGCGGGCAGGGCGGCCTCGCCGGGATTCGGATAGCGCCGGGCGAAGGCCTGCCAGGCGAAATAGTTGTTTTCCAACGGAAAATCGCAAGCAAGCTTTTCCAGCCGGGCTTTCAGCACACTGGCCATGGTGCCGTCACCGGAGGTGATCAGCGAATCGTATTGCGCCGGCGGAATGCCGAGGCCGAACAGCGAAGCCTTGCGCGATGTCGCCCATTTCAGCAGCTTCTTGTCGAAGACCGGCGCCAGCTCCTCATAGAAGAAGCGGCGCTGCTCGCCGACGTTGCGAGCCTGCATGATGCCGGCAGGGTCGACGCCGAAGAACTTTGCCGTGCGATGGCCCATGGCGATGAACAGGCCAAGCAGGCCGGTCTGGTAGAAATTGCTGTCGAAGACGGCGATGCGCCGGCGACCCCGCCAGTTGCGCCGCTCCCAATAGTGGCGGCTGACCGGATCGAGATGCGGCGCGATGAAACGGTCGTAGGCTGCCGAATTGTGGCTGGTGTCGGCGGCGCCGAAGAAGCGGAACAGATCGCCCTGCGAAGGCAGGTGGCGCACGGCCTCCAGCTTCATGCGGTTCAGCGCGATGTGCGCGGCGTTGAGGTCGACGGCGTCGACCCGTGCCGGCGAACGGGTGAGGTAGGCCAGGATGTTGCAGCCGCCCGAGGCGATGGTGACGACGCGGTGGCCCTGGCCAAGCTGCATCGCCTCCATGTCGACGTCGGGGTCTTCCCAGATCTGTGGATAGACGAGGCCGGAAAACAGGAAGGCGAACAGCCGCTCGGAAATGCCGGCCTTCGACAGCGGGCGGTTCTGGTAGACGGCCTTTCCAACTTCCTTGCCGCGGCGAAAAACCAGATCTGCGGAGACGTCCGTCATGGCAAGATGATTCCCCATTTGCTTTGCCGCAAGCGGGTAGCGCAGGGTCATGACAGGCCGGTGACAGCCTGTTGACGCCTCCTTACAGCTTGCCAAATCCGCCCGGCGTCGGTGTCGTCAGGATGACGGCGTCTCCGGCCTGCAACACGGTCTGGTCGCAGGCTTTCAGCATGTCGATCGTGCCGTCCTTGCGGCGGACCTTGGTTGAACCGACCTCGCCATCGCCGCCGCCGTCCAGCCCTTGCGGCGGCCGGTTGCGGTGCGAGGACAGGATCGCGCATTCCATCTTTTCGAGGAAGCGGATGGTGCGTTTGGTGCCGTCGCCGGCGCTCCATTTGCCCTTGCCGCCGGAACCTTCCCGAATGTGGAAATCCTCGAGCATTACGGGAAAGCGCAGCTCCAGCACTTCGGGATCGGTGAGGCGCGAATTGGTCATGTGGGTGTGGACGCCTGAGGTGCCGGCAAAGCCGCGGCCGGAGTTCATCTGGCCGGCCGGCGAGCCGGAGCAGATCGTCTCGTAATATTGGTATGTCTTGTTGCCGAAGGTCAGGTTGTTCATCGTGCCTTGCGCGTTGGCCATGGCGCCCATGGCGCCGAACAGCGCGTTGGTGACATGCTGCGAGGTCTCGACATTGCCGGCAACGACCGCGGCGGGGTAGGCGGGTTTCAGCATCGAGCCGTCGGGAATGATGATGTTGATGGGCCGCAGACACCCGGCATTCATCGGGATCATGTCCTCGACCATGACGCGGAAGGCATAGAGCACGGCGGCGCGGGCGACGGGTTCGGGCGCGTTGAAATTGTTCTTCATGACCGGCGAGGTGCCGGTGAAGTCGACGGTTGCCTTGCGCTTTTGCCGGTCGACCGTGATCTTCACCTTGATGACCTGGCCGGTGTCGGTCGGGTATTCGTACTGCGAACTGTCGGGTAGCCGCTCCAGCACGCGGCGCACGCTTTCGGCGGCATTGTCCTGGACATGGCCCATATAGGCCTCGACGACATCGAGGCCGAAATGCGTGACCATCTTGCGCAGTTCCGCGACGCCCTTCTCGTTGGCGGCGATCTGCGCCTTGAGGTCGGCGATGTTCTGGTGCGGATTGCGGGCCGGGTAGCGGTGGTCAGTGAGCAGCGTTTCCAGCTCCTTCTCGCGGAAGCGGCCACGATCGACGATGCGGAAATTGTCGAACAGAACACCTTCCTCGTCGACCGTGGTGGCAAGCGGCGTCATCGAGCCGGGTGCCGTCCCACCGATATCGGCATGATGGCCGCGCGAGGCGGCCCAGAAGAGGATGTGCTGCTTGATATCGTCGAAAACCGGCGTCACCACTGTGATGTCGGGCAGATGCGTGCCGCCATTGTAGGGCGCGTTGAGAGCAAAGACGTCGGCGGGATGGATGTCGCCGGAATTCAGCCGGATGATGGTTTCGACCGAACGATCCATTGAGCCCAGATGCACCGGCATATGCGGCGCATTGGCGACCAGTGCGCCGGTGCGGTCGAAGACGGCACAGGAAAAATCCAGCCTTTCCTTGATGTTGACCGAATAGGCGGTGTTCTGCAGCGTCACGCCCATCTGTTCGGCGATCGACATGAACAAATTGTTGAAAACCTCCAGCATGACCGGGTCGGCCTCGGTGCCGAGCGCTGCCTGCCGGCGCTTTTTCTCGACGCGGCGCAGGAGCACATGGTTCCTGGCGGTGATTTCGGCCAGCCAGCCCGGCTCGATGGCAATTGTCTGGTTCGGCTCGATAATCAAGGCAGGCCCCGCAATCCTGTTTCCCTGCTTTAGCGCCTCGCGGCGGAAGATGCCTGAAGCGCGCCACTCTCCCTCAGTGAAGATTTCGCGGGTCTGCGAAGGACTTACGGCAAGGTCTTCGGTTTGCGATTCGGTTTCGTCGCGGCCTGCGCCGCCGGTGTCGGTGCCTTCGACGCCGACGGTCTCGACGATCATCGGCTTGTCGTCATAGACGAAACCGAACTGCGCCTTGTGGGCGATTTCGAAATCGCGCTTGGCCTGGAAAATCGAGTCTGCCTCGAAATTCACCGGAAGTGTCGTGTCGGTGCCATCATAGCGAATATGCAGCACCGGCTTCGCGGCAACCGTATTCTCGGCGATGCCTTGCGCTGAGAGTTCGGCGACAACAGCTTTTCTCAAGATGGCAATGAGGTTGCCGATCTCCGTTCTGGACTCTTCGGCAAGCGGCTTGAGCAGCGCCTGCTGGCGCGAGGCAAAGACCGAGGACAGGCCGATGCCATAGGCCGACAGCAGGCCGGAGAAGGGATGGATCAGCACCGCCTCCATACCGAGCGCGTCGGCGACCAGGCAGGCGTGCTGGCCGCCGGCGCCACCGAAGCAGTTCAAGAGATATTCGGTGACGTCATAGCCGCGCTGGACGGAGATCTTCTTGATGGCGTTGGCCATGTTCTCAACGGCAATGGTGACGAAGCCTTCGGCGACGGCTTCGGGTGAGCGGCCATCGCCGATTTCGGCGGCCAGTGCGGCAAATTTTACCCGCACCGTCTCGACATCGAGCGGCTGGTCCTGGCCGGGTCCGAAAATGGCCGGGAAGAAATCGGGCTGCAGCTTGCCCAGCATGACATTGGCGTCGGTGACGGCGAGCGGGCCGCCGCGCCGGTAGGCGGCAGGGCCGGGATTGGCGCCTGCGGAATCCGGCCCGGCACGGAAGCGGCCGGCCTCGTAATGCAGGATCGAGCCGCCGCCGGCGGCGACGGTGTGGATACGCATCATCGGCGCGCGGATGCGCACGCCGGCGACTTCGGTGTCGAAGGCGCGCTCATACTCGCCGTCATAATGGGCGACGTCGGTGGAGGTGCCGCCCATGTCGAAGCCGATGACCTTGCCGAAGCCGGCAAGCTTCGCCGTCTCGACCATACCGACAACACCGCCGGCCGGCCCTGACAGCAGCGCGTCCTTGCCCTGGAACATGTCGGCGGCGGTGAGGCCGCCCGACGACATCATGAACATGAGATGAGGTTGGTGCAGCCCCTCGGCGGCAGTGCTGACGCCGCTTCCAACAATCCCCAACTCTCCCGCCACCCTCTGCACATATCGCGACAGGATCGGCGACAGATAGGCGTCGACCACCGTGGTGTCACCGCGGCCGACCAGTTTGATCAGCGGCGAGACCTCATGGCTGACCGAGACCTGGCCGAAACCAAGTTTGCGGCAGACCTTTGCCACCGCCTTCTCGTGGTCGGGGTATTTCCAGGAATGCATGAAGACGATGGCCACGGCGTCGATGCCATCGGCCCTGGCCTGTTCGATCGCCGGCCGGCAGGCGGCGATGTCGAGCAATTGTTCGACGCAGCCGTCTGCGCGCACGCGCTCGTTGATTTCGATGACGCGCTCGTAGAGCTGCTCGGGAAGGATGATCTCCTTGGCGAAGATGTCCGGGCGCGCCTGGTAGGCGATCTTCAGCGCATCGCGAAAGCCCTTGGTGATGAGCAAAAGCACGCGGTCACCCTTGCGCTCCAGCAGCGCATTGGTGGCGACCGTGGTGCCCATCTTGATGTCGCCGATCAGGCCGGGTGGGATCGCGTCGCCAGCGGACAGGCCGAGCAGGTCGCGAATGCCCTGGATGGCGGCATCGGTATAGGCTTCGGGATTTTCGGAGAGAAGCTTGCGGGGATGCAGCCCGCCCTGCGGGTCGCGGCCGATGACATCGGTGAACGTGCCGCCGCGGTCGATCCAGAAATCCCACTTCGTGGTCATGCGGCATGCTCCCGGCATTTTGTCGATGCAATCTGTTAGTTCGCAATGGCTTGGCCGGCAACGGCCATGCGCATGATGTTACATGCGGACACGCAACGTTACGAAACTCATGGCTATCTAATGCATTTCCTCTTCGAGCGTTCACTGGAACGTGAGCGTCTGTTGAAGGAGAGATGATATGAAAAAGCTCATTCTTGCGTCCGTTTCCGCACTGGCCTTGCTTGGCGTTGCCGCCTGCAGTGACAGCGGCACGGATAACACCACCACCCAGAGCACCAACCCGCCGGCCGCCGAACAGCCGATGAAGCCGGCTACCCCGGAAGCCACGCCGCCGGCCGCGACGCCTCCGGCAACGGATAACTCGACCACAAAGAGCATCACACCCGAGAAGCCTGCCGAGCCGGCTCCGGCAACACCAGCTCCTGCGCCCGCGCAGTAGTCAGTAACGCAGCACTTCGTGTGATGAATGAGAAAGGCCGGCTCACGTCGGCCTTTCTCATGCTGTCCGCGCATTGGCCGCAGCAGGCCTGCGGCACTGTCCCGGCTTGATAGCAAGGGGCGGTGGCTCTAAGAAGCAGGCCATGTCGATTTGGGATCGCCTCGGCGAATTCATCACCCGCGTTTCATCTTCAGCCTCATCGGGTGTCGCCGATGTCGTCGAGGCCGTGCGCACGGTTTTCTCCGGCGATGCGGATTTGCGCCGGCGTGTCGCCTTCTCGGTGGCGATGATCGCGCTGTCGGCCAAGATGGCCAAGGCCGATGGCATCGTCACCCAGGATGAGGTGCGCGCCTTCCAGGAAATCTTCGACGTGCCGCCCAAGGAGACACGCAATGTGGCGCGGCTGTTCGATCTCGCCCAGCGCGACGTGGCCGGTTTCGAGACCTATGCCGAGCGGATGGCACAGATGTGCGGTTCCGGGCATTCCAACTGCGTGATGCTGGAAGACATACTCGACGGCCTGTTCCACATCGCCAAGGCCGACGGGTTGGTGCATGAGCACGAAGGGCTCTTCCTGCACCGCATCGCCGAGATTTTCCGCATCGACGAGGCCCATTACGAGAGCATCATGGCGCGGCACGTCAATCTCGGCGCCGGGGATCCCTATGTCGTGCTGGGCATCGAGCGCGGCAAGCCGTTCGAAGAGGTCAAGAAGCGCTATCGCAAGCTGGTTTCCGACAATCATCCGGATCGGCTGATCGCGCGCGGCCTGCCGCAGGAATTCATCAAGATCGCGACGACCAGGGTGGCGGCGATCAATGCCGCCTATGAGATGATCGAGCGGGGCCTGCGCCACGCATGAGCGGCTTCCTGCCCGACGAGCCACGTGCCGAGGTCAGGGTATCGCCGAATTTTGGTCCGCGGCGCGACACACTCAAGCCTGATATGATCGTGCTGCACTACACCGGCATGGCGACCGGCGCCGGAGCCGAAGCGTGGCTGTGCGATCCGGCGAGCGAGGTCTCGTCGCATTATCTCGTCCATGAGAACGGCCACATCGTGCAGATGGTCAGGGAAAGCGACCGCGCCTGGCACGCCGGCAAGAGTTCGTGGTTCGGACGCGCCGACATCAATTCCTGTTCGGTCGGCATCGAGATCGTCAATCCGGGACATTCGCTGGGCTATCCCGGATTCCCCAGGCGGCAGATCGATGCGGTGATCGGGCTGTGCAGGGGGATCGCCGGGCGGCATTCGATAGCCGCCGAGCGGGTGCTGGCGCACTCCGACGTGGCGCCGGGGCGCAAGGTCGATCCGGGCGAGAAGTTTCCGTGGCGGACGCTGTTCGATGCCGGTGTCGGCCATCTCGTGGCTGCCGCACCCGTAAGACAGGGGGCCACGCTGACGGCCGGTGACACCGGCGGCGATGTCGAGGCGTTGCAATCGATGCTGGCGCTCTACGGCTATGGCGTCGAGATATCGGGCATTTTCGACCGGCAGACGGAGATCGTCGTCGAGGCCTTTCAGCGGCATTTCCGGCCGCGCAGGGTGGATGGTGTTGCCGACGGCTCCACGCTGCGGACGCTGCAAAGGCTGCTTGCTTCCATAAGATCCTGACCTCCGGGAGGCCTCTCCCAAGCAATCCTTTCCAATCCTTAAATTACAGGCTGTCACTCAATGTGACTTGCCTGGCCTTGTTTGGCACCAATTCGAACGTCAAACGGCTGACGTGCAGATGTCGAACCCCCAGCCCCCGGGTTGTTCCGATATTGATTAGGCGTTGCTGCGTGAACATCTTCGCGCAGCCCAGACAGAACAGGATCACATGCAGAAATTGACCGTTTTAACGGCAGCTCTTGCTGCCGGCGTAATGACTTTTGCCTTCAATTCCGCGAACGCCGCGTCATTCAATCCGCGGGCCGATCAGGGGTTTGTCGCGGTATCCGCCAAAAGCGGCAAGGCAGGCCACGACGCCAAGGCGACGAAGCGGGCTTCCGCCAAAGCGGAAAAGGCAAGCTGGTCCAAAGCGAAGAAGTCCACCGCCAAAAGGCAGACGAAGCGCGGCCGCAAGACCGTCGACATGACGGCAACGGCGTCGATTGGCCTCAGGAACGCTGCGGCGTCGACGGCCGCAGTGGCCAGCAGCGGTCAGTATTCCGCAATCGTTGCCCGCTATGCGGCGATCGAAGGCGTGCCGGTGTCGCTCGCCACGGCGGTCATCAAGATCGAGAGCAACTACCGGCCCAACATCGTCGGCAGCGCCGGCGAGATCGGCCTGATGCAGATCAAGCCGGCAACGGCGCGGATGATGGGCTATAACGGTTCCGCTAAGGGCCTGTTCGATCCCGACACCAATATCAAATACGGCATGAAATACCTTGCCATGGCGCGGAGTCTCGGCGGCGGCACCACCTGCGGCACGATTCTGAAATACAATGCCGGACACGCTGCAACGCGGATGAACCCGGTGTCAGCCGCCTATTGCGGCAAGGTCAAGGTGCAGATGGCTGCGCTTGGATCGCCCGCATAAGTCTGCTTTTTCGTTTGCGTTTTTGGGCGTGAACCCCTTTATACGCCTTGCCAGCTGGCTGGGCGGCCGCACCCGCAAACGCCGAAAGGTCGCGGGTGAGGAAAGTCCGGGCTCCATGGAAACACGGTGCCGGTTAATGGCCGGCGGGGGCGACCCCAGGGAAAGTGCCACAGAAAGCAAACCGCCACGGTTTACCCGTGGCAAGGGTGAAAGGGTGGGGTAAGAGCCCACCGCGCGACTGGCAACAGGAGCGGCACGGTAAACCCCACCGGGAGCAAGACCGAATAGGGGCGGTGCGAGGGGAAACCCTCGAGGGCTGTTTCCGGCTCACCGTCCGGGTAGGTTGCGTGAGGCGCATGGCAACATGCGCCCAAGATGAATGGCCGCCACGTTCTCGCCTCGCAAGGGGCGAGGGCCATACAGAACCCGGCTTACAGGCCAGCTGGCAATTCTCTCCATATCGAAGAGAAGTATTTTGAGATCAGCAGGTTGCGCCCTCGGGCGCGCCTGTTGATTCAAGCTTGTTCAGCGATCCATCCATGCAAGCGCAACATTGAGGCCGATGACCTGGCTCGCTAGTCGATTTCAGCTGCTGATCTTGTCCAGCGACGTCTCGATCGCCTTCCAGAGCTCTTCCACCGGCTCGCAGCCGACCGAGAGGCGAACGAAACCAGCGGGAACCGCATCACCTCGCTTCAAGCGCCGCTCGGCGGAGGTGTGGACGCCGCCGAAGGATGTCGCGGCCTGCATCAGTTCGCAGTTGTTGATGAAATCCTCGGCCTTGTCCTCCGAGGCAAGCTCGAAAGAGATGAGAAAGCCGAAGCGCTCCATCTGGGCGCGGGCCAGGTTGTGCGACGGGTCGCCTTCCAGCCCGGGATAACGCAGGCCGCTGATTGCCCGGTGACCCTGCAGCCGCCGCGCGATGACTTCCGCCGACGAGCACATGCGATCGAAGCGCACATCCAGTGTTTCGAGGCCGCGATGCACTAGCCAGGCTTCGAACGGCCCGGGAATGCTGCCGGAAACCTCGCGCCAGCCGGTCACGGCGGCGATGATATCGGCATTGCGGCTGGCGACATGGCCGAACAGCACATCGGAATGGCCATTGGGTGCCTTGGTGTCGGCGGCAACGACGATATCGGCGCCATGGTCGAGCGGCCGCTGGCCGAAGGGCGTCATGGTCGTGTTGTCGACCACAAGGATCGCGCCGGCTTTGTGAACAGCATCGGCGACGGCCGCGATGTCGCAGATATCCAGCCCCGGATTGGCAGGGGTTTCGACAAACGCCACGCGATAGCCATCGAAGCCGCCATCGAGGAAGGTCGAAGTCGGCCTGACATCGTAGGTGATGCCGAGCGGCTTGAGGAAGCGATCGGCCAGCGCCCTTGTCGTGTGGTATCCGTCCGAAGGCAGCAGGATACGGTCGCCGGCTTTGAGCACGGCAAAAAACGCCGCCGAGATTGCCGCCATTCCGGAAGGGAAGGCGACGCAGGGCGCATCTTCCAGATGAGCCAGCATATGTTCAATCGCATCCCAGGTCGGGTTGCTGAAGCGGCCGTACTGGTTGAAGCCGGTGGCGTCGCCGGGCGCATGAAAAATGGCGGCCATGGTCAGGGGCAGCGGGATGGAATCGCCCATGGCAAGTCCGCCGCGACGCAAATGAGGAAGTGCTGCAGCGCGTGACTTTGCTGTTTCGGACATCGAATTTCCAACCCTGTTTGCGACCGACGAGATGTGCCAGACGCTATGCCCGGCAGCGGCTCGCGGCAAGGCGCGTCGGGTTGGGCCAGGCGGCTCTAAACGCTTCGTTAGGCTTAATGATCCATAAAGACGAGACGTGCCGTCACGGCTGCTCTCATTGGTTGCGGCGCGCGTGTTTGTGAAGCCTATTCCCGTTGACGCCCATAGTGCCCCATGATATCCCATTTCGACATCAAAGCCTTCGTTCCGCGTCAGGGTAAAGCGTACGCCAATCGGGCAGCCGCGGCGGCTGCGCGTTTGCCGGTTTTTGCCCGTGCGGACGAGGTTGATACGGGGCAGGGAACGCGCTGCGGCGGCGCGTGCGACAAGATGGAGAGGGGTGCGGCGGCGCAAGCGGCTGTAGCGTTTAATGGACCGGTTTCTGTCAAACACGGTGAGCAGGATCGATGCGAAGGGACGGGTATCCGTTCCCGCGCATTTCCGTGCCGTCGTGCAGAAGCGCGGCTATTCGGAGCTCTACGCGCTGCGCTGCCTGGACCTGTCGGCGATGGATGTCGGCGGGCTCGACCTGCTCGACCGCTACGAGCAGCGCATCGCGCTCGAAGATCCCTTCCTGCAGACGGCGGACGATATGTCGTTCTTCTGCCATGGCGACGGAACCTTCTTGAAACTCGACCAGGACGGCCGCATCACGATGAGCGATTTCATTCGCGAACACACCGGCATTTCGGCGGAAGTGGCCTTTGTCGGGCGCGGCAATTTCTTTCAGATCTGGGAGCCGGGACGGCTTGCCGCCTATGGGGCGCAAGCGCGGGCCCGGCTTTTGCAGCTTCGGCAGGGGACGAAGCCTGGGGAGCGACCGGAATGACGGCGAGCCACGGCGATGACCTTCACGCCGTTGGCGGATCGGCCCGCCACATTCCGGTCCTCCTTGGCGAAGTGCTCGAAGCACTGGCGCCGGCGCAGGGCGACATCATCATCGACGGCACGTTCGGCGCCGGCGGCTACACCAGGGCCATTCTGGCGACGGGCGCCTCCGTGGTGGCGATCGACCGAGATCCTGATGCCATTGCGGCCGGGCGCGATATGGAAGTGCAGTCGGGCGGCCGGTTGCGGCTGGTGCAGGCGCCGTTCTCGACGCTGGACGAACATGTCGAGCGCGCCGACGGCGTCGTGCTCGACATCGGTGTGTCCTCGATGCAGCTCGACCAGGCCGAGCGCGGGTTTTCGTTCCGTGCCGACGGGCCGCTCGACATGCGCATGGCGCAGGCTGGTTTGAGCGCCGCCGACGTCGTCAACAGCTTCAAGCCGGGCGACCTTGCCCGCATCTTCGGCTTCCTCGGCGAGGAGCGCCATGCCGGGCGCATCGCCCGCATGATCGAGACTCGCCGCGAAAAGCGCCCGTTCGAACGCACGCTGGAACTCGCCGACGCCATCGAGACGCATATCGGTCGCGCGCCGAAGGACAAGATCCATCCGGCCACGCGCGTCTTCCAGGCGCTGCGCATCTTCGTCAATGATGAGCTTGGCGAACTGGCCAAGGCCTTGTTTGCCGCCGAACGCGCGCTGAAGCCGGGCGGACGGCTCGCCGTGGTGACGTTCCATTCGCTGGAAGACCGCATCGTCAAGCGTTTCATCGCCGACCGAGCCGACGTCGCGACCGGCTCGCGTCACCTGCCCGAGGCTCATGCGCGCACCGCGACCTTCCGCAAGGCGGGTGGCGGCGTGACGGCCGGCGACGCCGAGGTGGCGGCCAATCCGCGCGCCCGTTCGGCCAGGCTGCGCGCGGCGATCCGCACCGAGGCGCCGGTCCGCAGTGGCGACTTTTCGATTTTCGGCCTTCCAAAGCTTCCCGGTATCGACCGGCCGGGGGAGAGGTAGCTAAGTGTTTCGTACCAGCGACATCGTCCTGATCGCCGTCATGGTTGCGGCGGCGGCCCTTACCTACAAGGCCAAGCGCGAGGCCGAGGAACAATTGGCGTCGGTGCAGAAGATCCATGCGCAGATACGCTATGAAGAGGACACGATCGACCTGCTCAAGGCGGACTGGAGCCTGCTCACCCAGCCGTCGCGGCTGCAGAAGCTGACCGAACTCTACAAATCACAGCTCGCATTGGAACCGGTCAGCGCTCGTCAGATCGTCGGCATCGGTGATCTGCCGGCCAAAGCCCTGGACATTCAGGACATCTTGAACGGACGCCAGGGTGGTATGGCCGACAATTCCGACCAAGCGCCTCCGGGCGGCAGGGATCCCGTGGTGACCGGAGGCATCGCCCAATGATCGGCAAACTGCTGAAGCGTCGCGCCAGGACGAGTGAAGACGGATCGATCGTGGTCGATGGCGCCCGCAAGGCGACCGGCGGCAAGGGCAGGACGCGCATCGTGATGACGATGGCGGTGTTCTTCGGCATCTTCTCGACCATTTCCGGGCGGCTGGTCTATCTCGGCTTCCAGACCCCCGACATGTCTGGCGGTCCGCAGAGCCGGGTGACGGCATCGCGGCCCGACATTGTCGACCGCAACGGCGAAGTGCTGGCGACGGACATCAAGACGGCGTCGCTGTTTGCCGAACCGCGCCGGATCGTCGACGCCGATGAGGCGATCGAGAAGCTGTCGACGGTGCTTCCGGACATCGACTATGAGCAGACCTACCACAAGCTGAAGAGCGGCGCCGGCTTTGTCTGGCTGCAGCGGCAGCTGACGCCCAAGCAACAGTCCGACATCATGCAGCTCGGCATTCCCGGCTTCGGCTTCCGCACCGAGAAGCGCCGTTTCTATCCGAGCGGCGAGACCTCGTCCTACATTGTCGGGCTTACCAACATCGACAACCAGGGCATCTCCGGAATGGAGAAGTATGTCGACGAGCAGGGCCTGAGCGACCTGCAGGCATCGGGCCTCGCGGTGGCCAAGGATCTCAAGCCGGTGAAGCTTTCGATCGATCTGCGCGTCCAGCATGTGGTGCGCGACGAGATCGCCGCCGGCCTGGAGCGCTATCGCGCCATGGGCGCTGGCGCCGTTGTGCTTAACGTAAAGACCGGCGAAGTGGTGGCGATGGCCTCGGTGCCGGATTTTGATCCGAACAATCCTTACAATGCACAGGACAAGGACCGGCTGAACCGCATGTCGGCGGGTCTCTATGAGATGGGCTCGACCTTCAAGAGCTTCACCTCAGCCATGGCGCTCGATTCCGGCAAGGCGACGATGGCGAGCCGCTTCGATGCTTCGCATCCAATCCGGGTCGGCCATCAGGCCATTCACGATTTCCACGGCAAGAACCGTGTGCTGTCGTTGCCGGAGGTGTTCCTCTATTCGTCCAACATCGGGTCGGCCAGGGAGGCCGAGATGGTCGGCATCGAGGGGCACCGCGAATTCCTGCATCGCCTTGGCATTCTGGACAAGATGCAGACTGAACTGCCGGAAGTCGCCCGCCCGACTGAACCGAAGGTCTGGAAACAGGTCAATTCGTTCACGATCGCCTTCGGCCACGGCGTGTCGACGACACCGCTGCAAGCGGCTGTAGGCTGCGCGGCGCTGATGAATGGTGGCTTCCTGATGAACCCTACCTTCCTGATACGTACGCAGGCGGAAGCGATGGCCACAGCCAAGAAAGTGGTCAGCGAAAAGACCGTCGAAGGCATGCGCTACCTCTATACGCTCAACGCCGAGAAGGGCTCGGCCAGAAATGCCAGAGTCCCCGGCTACCGGGTTGGCGGCAAGACCGGAACAGCCGAGAAGGTCATCAACGGCCGCTACTCGAAGGAGTTGAATTTCAACACCTTCGTCGCCGCCTTCCCGATGGACGATCCGCAGTACCTTGTGTTTACGATTGCCGATGCCCCGCACCCGGAAAAGCCTGGCATGACAGACGTCGCGGCCTCGAATGCGGGCGTTATGGCGGGAAACATCATCAGACGTGCGGCTGCCATGCTTGGCGTGAAGCCAGATTTCAGCCATGAAAATGGTGCAACGCTGGTTTCCTATCAGTGATTCTTAGGGCGCGCCGGCAACAGCGCGCTATTTTGTTGCGGTGAACGGGACTCGATGAAGCTCAGAGATCTAGCCGGTATCCTGCCCGTCGAGGGAATAGCTTCCGTCGATCTGGAGGTTACAGGGATTTCTTCGGATTCCCGCCAGGTAAAACCGGGCGTTGTCTTTTTTGCGCTCGCCGGAACCAAGGCCGATGGTGCCGTTTATGCCGCCGACGCCGCCGCGCGCGGAGCGGCCGCGATCGTGGCGGGCAAGGGCAGCACCATTGCCGGGCTGTCGGTTGCGGTATTGGCGGTCGATGATCCGCGCCTGGCGCTGGCGCTGAGTGCGGCCCGCTATTTCGGCAAGCAGCCGCAGACCATGGTCGCGGTGACCGGCACCAGCGGCAAGACGTCGGTCGCCGCCTTCACCAGACAGATCTGGGAGCAGGCCGGCTATGCCGCCGCTTCGATCGGCACCACCGGCGTGGTGGCGCCGGGCCGCAACGATTATGGCTCGCTGACGACGCCAGATCCGGTCGCTCTGCATCAATTGCTACGGGAATTGGCCGATGCCGGCGTCACCCACGCCTCGATGGAAGCTTCCAGTCATGGGCTCGATCAGCGCCGCCTCGACGGCGTGAAGCTGGCGGCCGGCGGTTTCACCAATCTCGGCCGCGACCATATGGACTATCACCCGACCATCGAGGACTATCACCGCGCCAAATTGCGCCTGTTCGACACACTGCTGCCGAAGGGCGCGCCGGCCGTGATCTTCGCCGACGATCCGTGGTCGGCGCCGACAATCCAGGCCGCACAGGCTGCCGGGCTCAAGGTGCTGACTGTCGGCCGCCATGGCGATTTCCTCAGGCTAAAGCGGGTTGAGCACGAGCGCCACCGCCAGCGCGCCGAGGTCGAGGCCGACGGCGTGCTCTACGAGATCGACCTGCCGCTGGCCGGTGATTTCCAGATTTCGAACGCGCTGGTTTCGGCGGGGCTTGCCATTTCCACGGGAACACCCGTCGCCAAGGCTTTGATGGCGTTGGAGAAACTGAAGGGCGCGCCGGGCCGGCTCGACCTCGTCGGCACCACCGTCAATGGCGCGCCGGTCTATGTCGATTATGCCCACAAGCCCGACGCGCTGGAAAACGTGCTGGCCTCGGTGCGGCCGTTCACCACCGGCCGCGTCATCGTCGTGTTCGGCTGCGGCGGCGACCGCGACCGGGGAAAAAGGCCGATCATGGGCGAGATTGCGACGCGGCTTGCCGATGTCGTCATCGTCACCGACGACAATCCGCGCTCCGAAGTGCCGGAAACGATCCGCGCCGCCATCCTCGCGGCTGCCCCCGGTGCCATCGAGATCGGCGACCGGCGCCAGGCGATCCACGAGGCGGTCGCCATGCTGCATGCCGGCGACACGCTGATCGTGGCCGGCAAAGGCCATGAGGAGGGCCAGACGATCGGCTCCGAGACCTTGCATTTCTCCGATCATGAGGAAGTTCGCGCAGCGCTCACGGAGCGTGCCGCATGAGCTTGCTGTGGACCTCCGAGGCGCTGGTTGCCGCCATGGACGGGCGGCCTCTCGGGCCGATGCCGGAAGGCATTTCAGGCATTTCGATCGACAGCCGCAGCCTGCAGCCGGGCGACGCCTTCTTCGCCATCAAGGGCGAGGCGATGGACGGCCATGACTTCGCAACCGCCGCCATCAAGGCCGGTGCCGGCGTGCTGGTGGTGGCCGAAGGCAAGCTGCCGTCGCTCGGCCGGCTGACGGCGCCGATCATCGTCGTCGAGGATGTGCTGGCCGCGCTGGAAAAACTCGGAGTGGCCTCCCGAGAACGCTCCCAAGCCAAAATCATCGCGGTGACCGGTTCGGCCGGCAAGACGACCACCAAGGAAGCGCTGCGCCATGTGCTGCAAGCCGTCGGAAAGGTGCATGCCTCGGCGCAGTCCTTCAACAATCACTGGGGCGTGCCGCTGACTTTGGCGCGCATGCCCAATGATTGCGACTATGCCGTGTTCGAGATTGGCATGAACCATCCCGACGAGATCCGTCCGCTGGTCAAGATGGTAAGGCCGCATGTCGCCATCGTCACTATGATCGCGGCCGCCCACCTTGGCTTCTTCCGCAATCTGGACGAGATCGCCAAGGCCAAAGCCGAGATTTTCGAAGGATTGGAGCCTGAGGGCGCTGTCGTCCTCAACCGCGACGACGCGCGCTTCAAGATTCTCGACAAGATGGCGCAGGCCGCCGGTGTCGAGCACGTCTACGGCTTCGGCGAGAATGCGCGCTCGACCTTCAAGCTCGTCAAATGCGAATTGCATGCGGATCATTCCGACATCACCGCCAGGATCAGCGGCCACGAGGTGACGGCGCGGATCGGCGCACCCGGCCGCCATATGGTGCAGAACGTGCTGGCGGTGCTGGGTGCGGCGCATCTGGTCGGCGCAGATCTCGACAAGGTGGCACTCGCGCTGGCCGATCTTTCGGCCGAACGCGGGCGCGGCAAGCGCCATGTCCTGCGCCACCCCGGTGGCCCGACTTCGAGCCACCCCGGCGGGCCGATCACGCTGATCGACGAGAGCTACAACGCCAATCCGGCATCGATGGCCGCTGCGATGGCATTGCTCAACGCGACGCCGGTGACGGGCGAGGGTCGTCGCATCGCGGTGCTCGGCGACATGCTCGAGCTCGGCGACCACTCGGCCAAGCTGCATGCTGCCCTTGCCGAGCTCATCGTCGGCACCGGGACACAGACCGTCTTTCTCGGCGGCCCGGAGATGCGGGCGCTGGCCGAGATACTGCCGGCCGAGATCAAGACGGAATACCGCGCCGGTGTCGAGGAGCTGAAGCCGGTGCTGCTTGCCGCGCTGAAGCCGGGCGATGTGGTGATGATCAAATCGTCGAAGGGCATCGGTTTTGCAAAACTGGTCGATGCGCTGCTGGGCAAATTCCCTGCTGAATCGACAACCAGAAAACAGACCTAGGTCGGGGGACGAAAAGCGCATGTTTACACTGCTCGTCGATTTTGCGGATAAGGTCTCGGTCTTCAATGTCTTCCGCTACATCACCTTCCGCACCGGCGGGGCGCTGATCACGTCGGCGCTGATCGTCTTCATTTTCGGGCCGACCATCATCAATTCGCTGCGGCTGCGGCAAGGCAAGGGTCAGCCGATCCGCGCTGATGGACCGCAGACACATTTCAAGAAGGCCGGCACGCCGACCATGGGCGGTCTGATGATCCTGTCGGGCATCATCGGCTCGTCGCTTTTGTGGGCGAACCTGTCGAGCATCTATGTCTGGGTGGTGCTGCTGGTGACGCTGGGCTTCGGCTCGATCGGCTTCTACGACGACTATCTCAAGGTGACCAAGCAGTCGCATCTCGGCTTTTCCGGCAAGGCGCGGCTGGCGCTTGAATTCGTCATCGCCGGCATCGCCGCCTGGGCGATCATGCACAATGGCCAGGCGCCGTTCTCGTCGTCGCTGACATTCCCCTTCGCCAAGGAGTTCATCGTCAATCTCGGCTGGTTCTTCATTCCGTTCTCCTGCTTCGTCATCGTCGGCGCCGGCAATGCGGTGAACCTGACCGACGGCCTGGACGGGCTGGCGATCGTGCCGATCATGATCGCGGCGGCCTCCTTCGGCGTCATCGCCTATCTCTCCGGCAACGCCGTCTTCGCCGAATATCTGCAGATCCATTTCGTGCCCGGCACCGGCGAACTGGCGGTCGTGCTTGGCTCGGTCATCGGCGCCGGCCTCGGCTTCCTCTGGTTCAACGCGCCGCCGGCGGCGATCTTCATGGGCGACACCGGCTCGCTGGCCATGGGCGGCCTGATCGGCACGGTCGCGGTCGCCACCAAGCACGAGATCGTGCTGGTCATCGTCGGCGGATTGTTTGTCGTGGAAATCCTGTCCGTCATCATCCAGGTCGGCTATTTCAAGATGACCGGCAAGCGGGTGTTCCTGATGGCGCCGATCCACCATCATTTCGAAAAGCTCGGCTGGACCGAAAGCCAGGTGGTGATCCGCTTCTGGATCATCGCCGTCATCCTGGCGCTGGTTGGCCTGTCGACCCTCAAGCTGAGATAGGAAGCCCTTTGATCCCCGCCGCATCCTTTTCAGGCAAGCACGTTTCGCTCTTCGGGCTCGGTGGCTCGGGGATCGCGACGGCGCGCGCGCTGATCGAGGGTGGGGCGGACCTGCTGGCCTGGGACGATAATCCCGACAGCGTCGCCAAGGCCTCGGCTACCGGAATCGCAACCGCCGATCTGCGCGGTGCCGACTGGGCGAAGTTCTCGGCTTTCGTGCTGTCGCCAGGCGTGCCGCTGACGCATCCCAAGCCGCATTGGACGGTGGAGCTGGCGCGCGGTTCAGGCGTCGAGATCATCGGCGACATCGAGCTTTTCTGCCGCGAGCGAATGCTTAGTGCGCCAACGGCGCCCTTCATCGCCATCACCGGCACCAACGGCAAGTCGACGACGACCGCGCTGACCGCGCATATCCTGAAGGCGTCCGGCCGCGACACCCAGATGGGCGGCAATATCGGCCGCGCGGTGATGACGCTCGATCCGCCCGAGCCCGACCGGCATTATGTCGTCGAATGCTCGTCCTACCAGATCGACCTCGCGCCCTCGATCAACCCGACGGCCGGCATCCTGCTCAATCTGACGCCCGACCATCTCGACCGTCACGGCACCATGCAGCACTACGCCGCGATCAAGGAACGGCTGGTGGCCGGCAGCGAGACGGCGATCATCGGCATCGACGATTCCTGGTGCGCGCAGATTGCCGAGCGGCTGGAGCGGGCGGGACGGCATGTCATCCGCATCTCCAAGCGGCTGCCGCTGACCGACGGCTATTTCGCCGACGGCACCAATCTGATGGAAGCCGTGCACGGCCGCTACAGCCGCGTCGCCTTCCTCGAAGGCATCGGCTCGCTGCGCGGCCAGCACAATGCGCAGAACGCGCTGGCAGCGGTCGCTGCTTGCCTGAAGGTCGGGCTGGAACTTGGCGAGATCCAGTCGGGGCTCGAAAGCTTTCCCGGCCTTGCGCACCGCATGGAGCAGGTCGGCCGCAAGGACCATGTGCTGTTCATCAACGATTCCAAGGCGACCAATGCCGATGCGGCGGCGCCGGCACTGTCGAGCTTTCAGCGCATCTACTGGATCGCCGGCGGCTTGCCCAAGGAAGGCGGCATCGAGCCGTTGCGCGGCTTCTTCCCGCGTATCGCCAAGGCCTATCTGATTGGCGAGGCCGCGCCGGCTTTTTCGGCGACACTGGGCGAGGCCGTGCCTTACGAGATTTCAGGCACGCTGGCCGCGGCGGTCGAGCACGCCGCGCATGATGCGGCTAAGGATGACAGCGGCGAGGCGGTGGTGCTGTTGTCGCCGGCCTGCGCCAGTTTCGACCAGTTCAAGAATTTCGAAGTCCGTGGCGAAGCCTTCAGGCAAGCTGCGAATGCTATCGAGGGTGTGAAACCCATCGGAGGGGCACGATAATGCAGAGCCGTCTCGACAAAAGTCCGGTTGCGACCTGGTGGTGGACGATCGATCGCTGGTTCCTGGCGGCGTTCCTGTCGCTGATGGGGCTTGGCATCGTCTTGTCCTTCGCGGCCAGCCCGGCGGTGGCCGAACGCATCGGTCTCGACAGTTTCCACTTCGCCACAAGGCAGATCATCTTCACCGTGCCGGCGCTTGGCGTGATGCTGGCCGTGTCGTTCCTCGATTCCCGGCAGATCCGGCGCATGGCGCTGATCATGCTGTGCCTGATGCTGGTGCTGATGGTGGCGGTGCTCTACATCGGCGTCGAGGTGAAGGGTGCGCGCCGCTGGGTGTCGCTTGCCGGCCTGTCGATCCAGCCCTCTGAATTCCTCAAGCCCGCCTTCGTCATCATGTGCGCCTGGCTGTTTGCCGAACACAAGCGCCAGCCCGACATTCCGGGCAATCTGTTCGCCATGCTGCTGCTGGTGCTGGTCGTGTCGCTGCTGGTGGCGCAACCGGACCTCGGCCAGACCATGCTGACGACCGGCACCTGGGGCATCATGTTCTTCATGGCGGGGCTGCCATGGCTGTGGATCGTCGCGCTGGGTGCGGCCGGCGTCGGCGGCGTTTTCGCCGCCTATACGGTGTTTCCGCACGTTGCCTTGCGCATCGACAAGTTCCTCACCGGCGAAGGCGACACGTTCCAGGTCGACATGGGACGCGAGGCGCTGATCAATGGCGGCTGGTTCGGCGTCGGGCCGGGTGAGGGTACGGTCAAGCGGGTCATCCCCGACAGCCATGCCGACTTCGTCTTCTCGGTCGCCGGCGAAGAGTTCGGGCTGATCATGTGCTTCTTCATCATGTCGATCTTCGCCTTCATCGTGCTGCGCGGCCTCAACACGGCGCTGAAGGAACATGACGATTTCACCCGCTATGCGGTCGGCGGTCTCGTCACCGTCTTCGGCCTGCAGGCTGTCATCAACATGTGCGTCAACCTGCAGTTGGTGCCGGCCAAGGGCATGACGCTGCCGTTCATCTCCTATGGAGGCTCCTCGCAGATCGCCATCGCCATCTCGATGGGCATGGTGCTGGCGCTGACACGCAAGCGGCCGGAAAAGCGCAAGCAGATGGGCTTTGGCCTGTCGCAACGCGCCGTGCCGGCGGAGTGATATGGCCAGAGGCGTCATCCTTCTCGCGGCGGGCGGAACCGGTGGGCACCTTTTCCCGGCCGAGGCGCTGGCGCATGAGCTGAACGAGCGCGGCTGGTCGGTACATCTGGCGACCGACGACCGTGCCGAGCGTTTCGCCAGCCATTTCCCTGCCGCCGCCATCCATCCGATCCAGTCGGCGACGATGGGCTCGAAAAATCCTTTTGCCCTGCTTGGCGCCTTCTGGAAAATCTGGCGCGGCGTGCGTCAGGCTTCCGCCATCATTGGCAGGATCAAGCCGGATGCCGTCGTCGGCTTCGGCGGCTATCCGACCTTGCCGCCGCTCTACGCGGCGACACGGCGCAAGGTGCCGACGCTGATCCATGAGCAGAACGCGGTGATGGGACGCGCCAACCGTGCTCTGGCCGGCCGCGTCGATGCCATCGCCGGCGGCTTCCTGCCGCAGGACACCAGTTCTGCCGGCGTCAAGACGGTGACGACGGGCAATCCGGTCAGGCCTGCCGTGCTGGAAGCGGCCAAGACGGCTTATGCGGCGTCGACCGGGGAACAGCCGTTCCGCCTGCTGGTGTTCGGCGGCAGCCAGGGCGCCCAGTTCTTTTCCGATGCCGTGCCGGGAGCCATGGCGCTGCTTTCCGATGCCCAGCGCAAGCGGCTGGTGATCACGCAGCAGGCGCGCGCGGATGACGTGGCGCGGGTCAAGGCGGCCTATGCCGCCCTTGGCGTCGCCGTCGAGGTCTCACCCTTCTTCACCGATATGGCGCAGCGCATAGCGACCGCTCACCTGGTGATCTCGCGCTCCGGTGCCTCGACTGTCTCGGAGATCGCCGTCATTGGCCGGCCGGCGCTGCTGGTGCCTTACCCCTATGCGCTCGATCACGACCAGGCGGCGAACGCGGCGGCCCTTGCCGCTGCTGGCGGCGGCGAAGTGCACCCACAATCCTCGCTTTCGCCCGAACGCATCGCAGCGCTCGTCGGCGGGCTGATGGATGCTCCCGAGCGGCTGGCGGCGATGGCGGCGGGCGCGAAATCGGCAGGCAGGCCGGACGCGGCACGGTTGCTCGCTGATCTCACAGAGGCTATTGCGTCGAAAAAAACCGTTTCGGATTTCAGGAAGGGGACGCACGCATGAAGATGCCGCAGACCATCGGCCTTGTGCATTTCATCGGTATTGGCGGCATCGGCATGAGCGGCATTGCCGAAGTGCTGCACAATCTCGGCTACAAGGTGCAAGGGTCCGACCAGGCCGAAAGCGCCAATGTGCAGCGGCTGCGCGACAAGGGCATCGAATGCTTCGTCGGCCACAAGGCCGAGAACCTCGGCGATGCCGAGGTGGTCGTCGTCTCGACGGCGATCAAGAAATCCAACCCGGAGCTCAAGGCCGCGCGCGAAAAGCTGTTGCCGATCGTGCGCCGGGCCGAGATGCTGGCCGAGCTGATGCGCTTTCGCCAGGCGGTGGCGATCGGCGGCACGCATGGCAAGACGACGACGACCTCGATGGTGGCGACCTTGCTCGACGCCGGCGGGCTCGATCCGACCGTCATCAATGGGGGCATCATCAATGCCTATGGCACCAACGCGCGCATGGGCGACGGCGAATGGATGGTGGTCGAGGCCGACGAGAGCGACGGCACCTTCCTCAAGCTGCCGGCCGAGATCGCCGTCGTCACCAACATCGATCCCGAGCATCTCGATCACTATGGCAGTTTCGACAAGGTGCGCGAGGCCTTCCGCCAGTTCGTCGAGAACGTGCCGTTCTACGGTTTTGGCGTGATGTGCACCGATCATCCTGAGGTGCAGGCGCTGGTCAGCCGCATCGAAGATCGCCGCGTCATCACCTATGGCGAGAACGCGCAGGCCGATGTGCGCTTCACCAACCACCGCATGGCCGGTGCCATTTCGGAATTCGACGTGGTGATCCGCGACCGCAAGACCGGCGGCCAAACGACGATTGCAGGCCTGCGCCTGCCGATGCCCGGCCGTCACAACGTCTCCAACGCGACGGCTGCGATCGCCGTCGCGCATGAGCTCGGCCTGTCGGCCGAGGCGATCAAGAAGGGCCTGTCGTCCTTCGCCGGCGTCAAGCGCCGCTTCACCCACACCGGTTCGTGGGACGGCGTCGAAATATTCGACGATTACGGCCACCATCCGGTCGAAATCTCGGCGGTGCTGAAGGCGGCACGCAGCGCCACCAAGGGCCGCGTCATCGCCATTGCCCAGCCGCATCGCTTCACCCGACTGCATGACCTATTCAACGAGTTTTCGACCTGCTTCAACGACGCCGACACGGTGATGGTGGCGCCGGTCTACGCGGCCGGCGAAGAGCCGATCGACGGCGTCAGTTCGGACGCGCTGGTGTCGCGCATCCGCGCCGGCGGCCATCGCGACGCTCGCTACATCGAGGGTCCGGCGGCGATTGCGCCCATCATCCGCGATCTGGCCAAGCCGGGCGATTTCGTCGTCTTCCTTGGCGCCGGCAACATCACCCAATGGGCCTATGCGTTGCCCAAGGAGCTTGGCGGGACCGTCTCATGATGCACGGCCAGGCCCTGATCGACAGACTTGGCGACCGGCTTGCCGGCCTGCGCGGCCGCCTCACGCCGAATGCCGAGATGGACAAGATTACCTGGTTCCGCGCCGGTGGGCTGGCCGAGGTGCTGTTCCAGCCGGCCGACGAGGAAGATCTTGCGGCGTTCCTGCGCGCGGTTCCCGAAGAGATACCGCTGACCGTGGTTGGCGTTGGCTCGAACCTTCTGGTTCGGGACGGCGGCATTCCAGGCTTCGTCATCAGGCTTTCGGCGAAAGGTTTCGGTCAGATCGAGAGAACAGCAACTGGCGGGATCAACGCCGGTGCTGCCGCCCCTGACAAGCGCCTCGCCGCATTTGCCCTGGAGGAAGGCATTGGCGGGTTCCATTTCTACCACGGCATTCCCGGCGCCGTAGGCGGCGCGCTTGTCATGAATGCCGGCGCCAACGGCGTGGAGACCCGCGAACGGGTTGTCGAGTTGCGAGGGCTTACTCGCAAGGGGGAAATCACGACATTCCTGGCTGAGGACATGGACTATTCTTATCGCCATTCGGCGGTGCCGGCTGGCGTGATCTTCACATCGGCGGTTTTCGAGGGGTATCCAGAAGAAAAGGCGGCGATCAAGGTGGCGATGGAGGCCGTGCAGAACCATCGCGAGACCGTGCAGCCGATCCGCGAGAAGACCGGCGGCTCGACCTTCAAGAATCCCGAAGGCACGTCGGCCTGGAAGGAGATCGACAAGGCGGGTTGCCGCGGCCTGATGATCGGCGGCGCGCAGATGTCGCCGATGCATTGCAACTTCATGATCAACACGGGAACCGCGACCGGCTACGATCTTGAATATCTCGGCGAGACGGTGCGCACGCGGGTGCTGGAGAATTCCGGAATCCGGTTGCAATGGGAAATCAAGCGCATCGGCAATTTCCGGCCGGGGCATGCCGTCCAGGAGTTTCTCGGACAGCTGCTTTAGCCCGCGTCGAACTTCATGTGATACATGAACTTCGACGGGATCAAAACGACCCGCGACCGTTGCTGTAAAGACTCAACGACACGCTTTTCGCATCCATTTTCTCAGAAAGTGAATCTCTCGGAATCGTAAGCACTTGCCAGTGAATCAACTCTCTGATTCTCTGCTCAAAAGCGTTTCCTGATTTGAGTCGTTCGACGCGTTACCCGCGTTTTCCGTCTGGGGGGCAACCTGCTGGGAGACTCGGACTCAATGTTGCGGAAAATCTTGGTTTTTGGTCCGCCGTGAGAGGGGATGCCGGGGAATGAAAAGCAAGCATGTGGCCGTCCTGCTGGGTGGTTTTTCGTCCGAGCGGCCCGTGTCCCTGTCTTCGGGAAAGGCTTGTGCCGATGAGCTCGAGAAGGAAGGCTACCAGGTCACGCGCGTCGATGTCGGGCGCGATGTCGGCTCCGTGCTTGCCGAGCTCAAGCCCGATGTTGTCTTCAACGCGCTGCATGGCCCTTTTGGCGAGGACGGCACTGTCCAGGGCATCCTCGAATATCTCGGCATTCCCTACACCCATTCCGGCGTGCTCGCCTCGGCTCTGGCCATGAACAAGGAGCAGGCCAAGCGGGTTGCCAAGGCGGTCGGCGTGCCGGTCGCCGAATCGAAGGTCGCCAGCCGCTTCGCCATCCAGAGCAAACATCCGATGAAGCCGCCCTATGTGGTCAAGCCGGTCAATGAGGGCTCGAGCTTCGGCGTCGTCATCGTGCATGAAGGCCAGTCGCATCCGCCGCAGGTGATCGGCTCGTCCGAGTGGAAATATGGCGATACCGTCATGGTCGAGCGTTACATCCATGGCCGCGAGCTGACCTGCGCGGTGATGGGCGATGTGGCGCTGGGGGTCTGCGAGATCATCCCGACCGGCCATTCCTTCTACGACTATGATTCAAAATATGTCGCTGGGGGATCAAAGCACGAATGCCCCGCAAAAGTTTCACCGAATATTTACCAAAAAATACAAACACTGGCGCTCAAGGCTCACCAAGCGATCGGTTGTCGGGGCGTTTCCCGGTCGGACTTCCGTTATGACGATCGGCATTCCGAAAACGGCGAGGTTGTGTGGCTCGAGGTCAACACCCAGCCGGGTATGACGCCGACGTCCTTGGTGCCTGAAATCGCCGCCCAGGCCGGGCACTCGTTTGGCGATTTGTTGAGTTGGATGGTGGAGGACGCTTCGTGTCTGCGTTGAAATGGGGACAGGGTAAGGAGAGGGGCGCGGCCGGGCCGGCGCTGTTCGGCCTGCCGTTGTCGTTGGACCATTTCGTGCTGCCGCGGATGCTGCGCCGCCCGGTGCGCATTCTGGCGCGCCTTGGCGTCGGGGAATTCCAGGCGCCGCGCTTTTCCGCGGCCATGATGTCGGCCGTTTTGATTGCCTCGAGCAGTGCCTATGGCGCCTATCTCGGCGGCCATGTCGACGGCATCGTGCAGAGCATCACTGCCCGCACCGGCTTTGCCGTCGACCAGGTCAAGGTGGTCGGCAATCGCCAGACCTCGGAGATCGATATTCTCGACAGGCTCGAGCTCGACGGTTGGACGTCGCTGATCGGCTTTGACGCCGAGGCGGCGCGCGAGCGCATCTCCGGCCTGCCGTGGATCGAGGTTGCGGCGGTTCGCAAGGTCTACCCGCACACGCTGGAAGTGCGCGTCGAAGAGCGCCAGGCCTTCGCGCTCTGGCAGCAGGGCGATGAGCTGTCCGTCATCGAGAAGGATGGCGCTGTGATCGCGCCGTTCTCGGGCGGCAAGCAGGTGTTGCTGCCGCTGCTGATCGGCACCGGCGCGCCGGCGAGCGCGCCCGACTTCATCGCCAAGATCGAAAAATATCCTGATCTCGCCACCCGGATCAAAGGCTATATCCGCGTCGGCGAACGGCGCTGGGACCTGAAGCTGGACAATGGCATCACTGTCAAGCTTCCCGAGGATGACGAGGATCAGGCGCTGGCCGAACTCGTCAAGATGGACCAGGACAAGGGGCTGTTGTCACGCGACATCGCCGCCGTCGACATGCGCCTGACCGACCGGCTGGTCGTGCAGTTGACGCCCGAGGCGGCAACGCAGCGCGAAGCCGCACTCAACGAAAAACCCAAGAGCCTGAAGCGCAAGCCGGAGACGAAGATATGAGCTGGCTTGGCGGTCATGGCGATGCCTCGTCGCGCCGATCCGGGACCCTGACGGTGCTGGATGTCGGTTCGAGCAAGGTCTGCTGCATGGTGGCCAAGCTGAAGCCGTGCGATGACGGCAAGCTGTTGCGTGGCCGCTCGCACCGGATCCAGGTTATCGGCATCGGCCATCAGAAGTCGCAAGGCGTGAAGTCGGGGGTTGTCGTCGATCTCGACCGCGCCGAGCATGCCATCCGTCTCGCCGTTGATGCGGCGGAGCGCATGGCCGGGCTGACGGTCGATTCGCTGATCGTCAACATGACGGCCGGTCGGCTGAAGAGCGAAGCCTTCTCCGCCACCATCAATCTTGGCGGCCATGAGGCCGACGAGACCGACATCAAGCGCGTTCTCGGCGCCGGCGCCAAGCAGGCGCTGAAGGTCGAGCGCGAGGTGATCCATTCGCTTCCAGTCGGCTTCTCGCTGGATGCGGAACGCGGCGTGCGCGATCCGCGCGGCATGGTCGGCGACGCACTCGGCGTCGACATGCATGTGTTGACCGGCGACGCTGCGCCGATGCGCAATTTGGAGCTTTCCATCAACCGTTCGCATCTGTCGGTCGAGCGCATGGTGGCGACGCCCTATGCCAGCGGGTTGGCGGCCCTGGTCGACGACGAACTGGAAATGGGCGCGGCCTGCATCGACATGGGCGGCGGCACGACGACGATCTCGGTGTTTTCGGAAGGCAAGTTCGTCCATGGCGACGCCATCGCCATCGGCGGCAATCATGTCACGCTGGACATGGCCAAGGGACTGTCGACCTCGCTCGATGCCGCCGAACGGCTGAAGGTGATGCATGGCTCGGCGCTGCCCGGCAGCGCTGACGATCGCGACCTGGTTTCGATCCAGCCGATCGGCGACGATGGCGATGTGCCTTTGCAGATCCCGCGCTCGGTGATGACGCGCATCGTGCGCGCTCGCATCGACGAGACGCTCGAACTGCTGCGCGACCGGCTCAACAAGTCCGGCTACGGCAATGCGGTGGGCAAGCGTGTCGTGCTCACCGGCGGCGCCAGCCAGCTTGCCGGCCTGCCGGAAGCGGCGCGCCGCATCCTGGGACGCAATGTGCGCATCGGCCGTCCGCTCGGCGTGGCCGGCCTGCCGGAAGCGGCGAAGGGGCCGGCTTTCTCGGCCGCGGTAGGGCTTCTGATCTATCCGCAGATGGCGAGCTTCGAGAGCCATCCGGCGAAAGGAATTTCCGGTCTCAGAATGACCGGAACGGGCGGAAAACTGCATCGCATGAGTCAGTGGTTGAGAGACAGTTTCTAAATTGACGGGGACAGCCCCATAGGCGGCCGCGGCGGCGAAGCGGCGTGAAAGGCAAAGGACGGAGACAATGACCATCAATCTGCAAAAGCCGGACATCACCGAGCTTAAGCCGCGCATCACCGTGTTCGGTGTCGGCGGCGGCGGCGGCAATGCCGTCAACAACATGATCACCGCCGGTTTGCGCGGTGTCGAGTTCGTGGTGGCCAACACCGACGCGCAGGCGCTGACCATGTCGAAGGCCTCACGGCTGATCCAGCTTGGCGCGCATGTCACCGAAGGCCTTGGCGCCGGATCGCAACCGGAAGTCGGCCGTGCGGCGGCGGAAGAGTGCATCGACGAAATTCTCGATCACCTGACCAACACCCATATGTGCTTCGTCACCGCCGGCATGGGCGGCGGCACCGGTACGGGTGCTGCTCCCGTCGTTGCCCGCGCTGCCCGCGAAAAGGGCATCCTCACCGTCGGCGTCGTCACCAAGCCGTTCCATTTCGAAGGCCAGCGCCGCATGAAGACGGCGGACTTCGGCATCGAGGAATTGCAGAAATGCGTCGATACGCTGATCGTCATCCCCAACCAGAACCTGTTCCGGCTGGCCAATGACAAGACCACCTTCGCCGACGCTTTCGCCATGGCCGACCAGGTGCTCTATTCCGGTGTTGCCTGCATCACCGACCTGATGGTCAAGGAAGGCCTGATCAATCTCGACTTCGCCGACGTCCGTTCCGTCATGCGCGAGATGGGCAAGGCGATGATGGGCACCGGCGAGGCTTCGGGCGAGGGCCGCGCGATGGCCGCCGCAGAAGCGGCAATCGCCAACCCGTTGCTCGACGAGACCTCGATGAAGGGCGCCAAGGGCCTGCTGATCTCGATCACCGGCGGCCGCGACCTGACGCTGTTCGAAGTCGACGAAGCGGCAACGCGTATCCGCGAGGAAGTCGACCAGGACGCCAACATCATCCTGGGCGCCACCTTCGACGAGGAACTCGAAGGCGTCATCCGCGTCTCGGTGGTTGCCACCGGCATCGACAAGTCGGCGGCTGAAATCGCCGCTGCGCCGATCTCGATCCGCACGGCGCCGCCGAAGCCGGTCAGCCGCCCAGCCGTTGCCGCGGTGGAAAGCCGCCCGGCGCCGGTCCAGCAGGCGGCATACGAGCCACGCGCGGCCGACCCGGTCGCCGAAGCCATCCAGCTGGCCGAAGCCAATGCCGCGGCCATGGCTCAGGCGCGCCCGGCTCCGGTCGCTCACGCTGAAGATTTCCGCCCGCAGAGCAAGATCTTCCAGGCGCCGCCAGCACAGCCGATGCCGCAGCCGGTGGTCCAGCAGATGATGCAGCCGGCTCCGCAGCCGCGCGAGATGCTGCGCGAAGCCCCGCAGCCGGTTGCCATGGCGCCGCAGCGGATGCCGCGCGTCGAGGACTTTCCGCCCGTCGTCAAGGCCGAGGTGGATGCCAAGAGCCGCCCGGTCGACCACGAGAACAACAGCGGACCGATGGGCCTGCTGAAGCGCCTGACCAACGGCCTGACCCGCCGCGAAGAAGAGCCTGCACGGCTGCAGCCGGCGCAGCCGCGCGAGCCCAAGCTGCGCCAGGCAGCGCCCGAAGTGCGCCGTCTCGCCAGCCAGGACGCGCAGCTCTACGCACCGCGCCGTGGTCAGCTTGACGACCAGGGCCGCCTGACACCGCAGGTCAGGTCGACTCAGGAAGACGATCAGCTGGAGATTCCGGCGTTCTTGCGCCGCCAGGCCAACTGATTGGTAAACGGACTGTAACATTTGTTAACAGGCAAGCGAGGAATCGCTTGCCTGTTAACGTTTTTAAATGATGTGATTTCAATCACTTACCAAATCGTGCCCATTCCAGTTTGCGGTTACACAGAGTAAGAAACCGTGATTTGGAGTCTCCCTGACGGGACATTATCTTCGCTGCCTACCATCGTCGGTTTGCCGGGATTTCGGGGGAAGTCGCCCTGCTTGCCGATTCACACAAGAGCCGCGCCCTCGGGCTGGAGAAGCGGACCTAGGCATTACGGGCTTATGGGGATTGTCTTGCACGACTATCAGACGACATTGAAGACGCGCGCGTCGCTTACTGGCACCGGCGTCCACAGCGGCAAGGAAGTTTCCATCAGCTTTTTGCCGGCGGATGCCGACACCGGTATCGTTTTCCAGCTTTTCAACGGTGCAGAGCAGGGCCGCGAGTTCCGCGCCCTGGTCTCGGAAGTCGGCGCTACCGACCTGTGCACTATGCTTGGTGATCCCGCGGGCGAACACATCGCCACGGTCGAGCACATCATGGCGGCGCTGTTCGGGCTCGGCATCGACAATGTCGCCATCGAGATCGATGGTTCCGAGGTTCCGATCTTCGACGGCAGCGCCATGGCGTTCGTCGGAGCCATCGATCAGGCGGGCATCGAGACGCTCTCGGTCAAGCGCCGCTATATCAGGGTCATCAAGCCGGTCCGCATCGAGAACGGCGCCTCCTGGGCGGAGTTCAGGCCCTATGACGGCACCCGTTTCGAGATCGAGATCGACTTCGAAAGCCCGGCAATCGGCCGTCAGCTGTTCGCATCCGACCTCAATGCCGATATCTTCCGCCGCGACATCGCGCGCGCGCGCACCTTCGGCTTCATGAAGGATGTCGAGCGGCTGTGGGCCGCCGGCTATGCGCTCGGCTCCTCGCTGGAGAACTCGCTGGTGATCGGTGACGACAACCGCGTCATCAACATGGGCGGCCTGCGCTATCCCAACGAATTCGTGCGCCACAAGACGCTGGACGCCATGGGCGACCTGGCGCTGGCCGGTGCCCGCTTCATCGGCTGCTTCCGTTCCTACCGCGGTGGTCACAGGATGAATGCCGCGGCTTTGCGCCGCCTACTGTCCGACCGCACCGCGTTCGAGATCGTCGAGACGACGCGCCGCGAGCGTGGCCGCACCGCCGAGATGAACGCCGTCAACGCACCGCTCTATGCGCCCTGGATGATCTGATTTCCTTCATTTTTTCGGGTTCCATAACGGGCGGCTAGTGTTGCATGAATGCACCACCTGCTGGTGAAATTGCACGGATGTTCAAGCTGTGTCCGGCCGCCATAAAAATGCGCGATTGGCCGGAGATAGCGTTGCCGGGCAAGGCGGTTATGGTTTATGGCTGCTGCCGTCGATTAGGGCATGTCGTTCAAAAGTGGGGACCAGTTTTGAAACAATGGCATGCAACGGGCATTGAAATAACGCCGAAAGGGCGGAATCCAATCATGTTTTTCAAGCGAGTTGGTCAATTGAAAGCGCCGCAGAGGGCTGTTTTCCTGGCGCTTTCGGTGGTTGTTCCATCGCTCTTTCTATCGGCCTGCATGTCGTCGGAGAAGGATATCGACCTGTCGACCTATGTCGACCAGACCGAACCGGCCGATGTTCTCTACAATCAGGGCCTGGCCAATCTCAATGCCGGCCGCCTGCAGGAGGCAAGCCGCAAGTTCGACGCCGTCGACCGCCAGCATCCCTATTCGGAGTGGGCCCGCAAATCGATGGTGATGGGCGCTTTCGCCGACTATCGCCAGGGCCACTACGACGAGGCGATCGGCTCGGCCAAGCGCTACCTCACGCTGTATCCGTCGACCGATGACGCCGCTTACGCGCAGTATATCATCGGTTTGAGCTACTACCGCCAGATCAAGGACGTGACGCAGGACCAGAAGGAAGCGCGCCAGACCCTTCAGACCATGCAGGATCTGGTGACGCGCTGGCCGACATCGGAATATGTCGACGACGCCAAGGAAAAGATCCGCTTCGCCAACGATCAGCTGGCCGGCAAGGAAATGCAGATCGGCCGCTATTATCTCGAGCGCCGTGAATACATCGCCGCCGTCAAGCGCTTCCGCACCGTGGTCGAGAACTATTCCAACACGCGCCATGTCGAGGAGGCGCTCGCTCGCCTGACCGAAAGCTATTACGCGATGGGCCTGACCTCGGAGGCGCAGACCGCCGCCGCCGTGCTCGGCACCAACTACCCCGACAGCTCGTGGTACAAGGATTCCTACAAGCTGCTGCAGAGCAACGGGCTTGCACCGCGCGAAAATGCCGGGTCGTGGATATCCAAGGCCGGAAAGATGATCACCGGCGCCTGACGTCTGAGTATCGACTGAAGCGTTCACAGCGCTTTTCGGATTGATCCGACGCTCAAACAAAAAGATAGTGCGGCGCTGCGACTGCAAATGGTCGCGTGCCGTTCTAGATTCGGGTTCTGATGCTTTCCAGACTGTCGATCCGCGATATCGTCCTGATCGAAAAGCTGGATATCGACTTCCAGCCGGGTCTTTCGGTGCTGACCGGCGAAACCGGCGCCGGCAAATCCATCCTGCTCGATGCCTTGTCGCTGGCGCTCGGTGCGCGCGGCGACGCGTCGCTGGTGCGCCATGGCGCGGCGCAAGGTCAGGTCATCGCCGTATTCGACGTGCCGCGCAACCATCCGGTGCGCGCGCTGCTTGCCGAAAACGCCATCGAGGATGACGGCGACATCATCCTGCGCCGCCTGCAGACGGCGGATGGCCGTACCCGCGTCTTCGTCAACGATCAGCCTTCGAGCGTCACCCTGATGCGCGATGTCGGCCGCGCGCTGGTCGAGATCCACGGCCAGCATGACGAACGTGCGCTGGTCGATCCCGGCGCGCACCGCGAGGTGCTCGATGCTTTCGGCGGCCATCTCGGCGCCGTCCGCTCGGCCGGCGAGGCATGGCGGCACTGGCGCGCCAGCGAGCAGGAGCTGTCGCGTCATCGCGCCAAGGTGGCGGCGGCCGCTCGCGAGGCCGATTATCTACGAGCGGCGGTGGCCGAACTGACCAAGCTCGATCCGCAGCCGGGCGAAGAGACCGATCTCGCCGAACTGCGCGCATCGATGATGCGGGCCGAGAAGATCGCCTCCGAAATCCATGATGCGCAGGATGTGCTGTCCGGCCCGTCCTCGCCCTTGCCACAACTGGCCAGCCTGCTGAGACGGCTGCAGCGCAAGGTGACCGAGGCGCCCGGCCTGCTCGACGAAGTGGTCAAGTCACTCGACGAGGCGATGCTGTCGCTCGACGCGGCGCAATCGGGCGTTGAAGCCGCACTACGCGCCACCGAATATGATCCACAGCGGCTGGAGAAGGCGGAGGAGCGGCTGTTTTCGCTGCGCGCGGCTTCGCGCAAGCACAGCGTCGCCGTCGACGACCTGGCGCAGTTGCGCGACACGATGTCGGCCGATCTCGCCGATCTCGATGCTGGCGAGGAGCGCTTGCACGGGCTGGAAAAGCAGGCCACTGCCGCGCGCGAGACCTATGACATTGCCGCCGCGCAGCTGTCCTCGCTTCGTCATGCGGCTGCGGTCGGCCTGACCAAGGCGGTCATGGCCGAATTGCCGGCGCTGAAGCTCGAACGCGCTGCCTTCATTGTGGAAATGAAGAGCGATGCCGAGAGCCGCATGGAAGAGGGCATCGATCAGATCGAATTCTGGGTGCGCACCAATCCCGGCACGCGGCCCGGGCCGATGATGAAGGTGGCGTCCGGCGGCGAGCTTTCGCGCTTCCTTTTGGCGCTGAAAGTGGCGCTGGCTGATCGTGGCTCGGCGCCAACGCTGGTGTTCGATGAAATCGATACTGGCGTGGGCGGCGCTGTCGCCGACGCCATCGGCCAGCGGCTGGCGCGGCTGTCGAAGCGCGTCCAGGTGCTCTCGGTTACGCACGCGCCACAGGTGGCGGCGCGCGCGGCGACGCATTTCCTGATCTCCAAATCCGGCACCACCGACCGTGTCGCCACCGGCATTGCCGAGATGGACCGGCCGGCGCGGCAGGAAGAGATCGCGCGCATGCTGGCCGGCGCCACCATTACCGACGAGGCGCGCGCCGCAGCCGAGCGGCTGCTGCGTGAAAACACCACGGCATAAGAACGAGGGGTGTCAGGGATCGAGTCAGGATATGGCTCCATCCCGCTGTTCAGGAATGCTTTTCCCAAAATCCTGATCTATTGTGGCGGGCCAAAGTTCGGGGGAGGAAAGCATGGCTGAAAAACCTGTCGATTCGCTCAGTGAGAGCGAGGCCGAAGCCGAGCTGAAGCGCCTGGCGGAAGAGATCGCCGAGCACGACCGGCGCTATCATACCGAAGATGCGCCTGTAATAAGCGATGCCGAGTATGATGCGCTGGCACGGCGCAACCTTGCTATCGAGGAGCGCTTTCCGGCGCTGGTGCGCGAGGATTCGCCATCGCTCAGGGTTGGTGCAGCACCCGCGGAGGGCTTTACCAAGGTGCGCCATGCCGTGCCGATGCTCAGCCTTGCCAAGGCCTATACCGACGACGATGTCACCGATTTCATCGAGCGCGGCCGGCGATTCTTCGATCGCGACAAGGATCTCGACATCGCCTTCACGGCCGAACCGAAGATCGACGGGCTGTCGGCTTCGCTGCGCTACGAAAACGGCGTGTTCGTGCAGGGCGCAACGCGGGGCGACGGCACTGTCGGCGAAGACATCACCGCCAACCTGCGGACAATCGCCGACATCCCCGCGAGGCTCAAGGGCTCGGGCTGGCCCGAAATCATCGAGATACGCGGCGAGGTCTATATGACCTATGCGGAATTCGAGGCGCTGAAGCAGCGGTCGGCGGCGGTCGGCGGTCAGGACTACGTCAATCCGCGCAACACGGCGGCCGGATCGCTGCGTCAGAAAGATCCATCCGTCACCGCCAGCCGCAACCTCAAATTCTTCGCCTATGCCTGGGGCTACACGACAGCGGATCCGGCTCCGACCCAATATGATTCGGTGCAGAAATTCGCCGAGTGGGGGTTCAAGATCAGTCCGCTGATGGTCAGGGCGAAATCGGTCGATGATCTGGTCGCCCAGTATCGCCTCATCGAGGAGCAGCGCTCGTCGCTGGGCTATGACATTGACGGCGTCGTCTACAAGGTCGACCAGCTGGAATTGCAGCGCAGATGGGGGTTCGTCACCGGCGAACCGCGCTGGGCCGTTGCGCACAAATTTCCGGCCGAACAGGCGATGACGACCGTGCAGAAGATCGACATCCAGGTTGGCCGCACCGGCACGCTGGCGCCGGTTGCGCGGCTGGCGCCGGTCACGGTCGGCGGCGTCGTGGTCGAGAATGTCACGCTGCACAATGAGGACTACATCAAAGGCCTGGACAGCACGGGTCAGCCGATCCGCGACGGCATCGACGTTCGCATCGGCGATACGGTCGTGATCCAGCGGGCAGGCGACGTCATTCCCCAGATCGTCAGCGTCGTCATCGACAAGCGGCCGCCCGATGCCGTGCCATACGAGTTCCCCCACACTTGTCCGATCTGCGGCTCGCCGGCGACGCGCGAGATCAATGAGAAGACCGGCAAGGAAGATTCGCGCCGCCGCTGCACCGGCGAACTGATCTGTCCGGCGCAGGCGGTGGAAGGATTGCGCCACTTCGTGTCACGCGGTGCCCTGGACATCGAAGGCCTTGGTGCCGAAAACATAGATACCTTCTTCAATGCGGGATTGATCAAGACCGCCGCCGATATCTTCACGCTCAGGGACCGCCGCCCGGCCGTCACCAGGGCGCTGGCGGAGCGGCGTGAGGAGCAGGCCAGGCAGCGCGAGGCTGCATCGGGCAAGACGCGCAAGAATGTGCGCAGCGTCGAGGACCGCAACTATGAGGGTCTCGACAAGCTGTTCACGGCCATCGATTCGCGCCGCGAGCCGGAACTCGACCGCTTCATCTTCGCGCTCGGCATCCGCCATATCGGCGAAACGACGGCGGCGGTGCTTGCCCGGACGTTCTCGACCATCGAGGAGCTGATCCGCGTCGGCAAGGAGACAGCGGCCGCAGCCGATCCACACAGCGTCTTCCCATCGGTCAACGGCATTGGCGACACGGTGATCGACGCGTTGCGCGATTTCTTCGGCAATGAGCGCAATGACGACGTGCTTGATGCGCTGCTCATGCAGGTCAAGCCGAAGCCGTATGTCGTCAACGTCTCAGCCGACAGCGAGGTCGCCGGCAAGACGGTCGTGTTCACAGGCTCGCTGGAGAAGATGACACGCTCCGAAGCCAAGGCGATGGCCGAGCGCCTCGGCGCCAAGGTCGCGGGCTCGGTCTCGGCCAAGACGGACCTGGTGGTCGCCGGACCGGGGGCCGGCTCCAAGCTCAAGCTTGCCAGCGAACTCGGTATCGAGGTGATCGACGAGGATGCCTGGCTGGTGCGGATCGGCAAGGCGTGATGGAAGGCGCATTCAAAGGGTTCGGCCCAAAAGCCATTCCGTTCCTGAAGGCGCTGGATTTCCACCAGAGCCGCGAATGGTTCCTGGAAAATCGTGACCTGTTCGAACAGGAGTTGCGCGATCCCTTTGGCGATCTGGTCGACACGCTGACCGAGCGCTTCGCAAAGGCGGACCTCGGCCTGCGCGGCGACCGCAAGAAGTCGCTGTTCCGGATCAACCGCGACGTGCGCTTCGCCAAGGACAAGCGGCCCTACAACCGGCATCTGTCGGCTATCCTGTCGCCCGACGGCACCAAGATGGAGCAGGGCGTGTTCTACGTGCATATCGGGCTCGAGCGCTGCTTTGCCGACATCGCCTGGTGGCAGCCGGAGCCGGCGCTGCTGCTGGCGATGCGCAAAGCCATCGCGGCAAAGCCGGACAGGTTTCGCGCCCTGGTGGCGGCGTTGAAGAAGAACCGTCTTGAACTCGAGACGGAAGGCCGCATGAAGCGTACGCCACGTGGCTTCGAGCATATCAGCGATGCTGACCTGGTCGCCGCCATCCGCCACCGGCATTTTGTCGTTCAGCATGTTATCGATCCGGCGGGAATCCATACGGCTGATCTGGTCGACGAACTCGTCGATTTCACCTTGCGCGCCAAGCCGCTGCTCGACTGGGGCAGGGCGATCGAGGGCAAGGTTCTCGCAGGCTAGCCCTTCGACAAGGCGCCATGGCGATCATTTTCGCTGATCATTTGGCTCAAGCGAATTCGTGTGACAGCGCAGGCTGCGCCACCTACATACCGCCATTCCCTTGTTGTTGTGCCTGTCGTTATCCCAAAACCGCTACGCATTTTTGGGCGACATGCATCAGGAGTGGTCGATGGCGACGGACGTAATTTCCGAGAGCGGCGCGAAAAGCGATTTCTGGCAAGGCGTGCGGCTCTCCATGCCTGTCGTCGTGGCGTCGGCGCCGTTTGCGGTGCTGTTCGGCGCGCTTGCCGTCGACAATGGCTTCTCGGTTCTGGAAGCCTTCCTGATGAGCGCGCTGGTCTATGGCGGCGCCAGCCAGATGGTCGGCATCCAGCTGTTCGGCCAGCACGTGGCGCCGTGGCTGATCGTGCTGTCGATCTTTGCCGTCAACTTCCGCCATGTGCTCTATTCCGCCGGCATCGGCCGGCGCATCGCGCATTGGCCCGTCATCAGCCAAGCGCTCGGCTATTTCATCCTCACCGACCCGCAGTTCGCTGTGGCCGAGGCGCGGGCGCAATCCGGCCAGACGGTCGGCTTCGCCTGGTATCTTGGGCTAGGTCTGCCGGTCTATGTGTTCTGGGTGATCGAAAGCGCGCTCGGCGCGGTGTTCGGCAAGCTGATCCCCGACACGCATGCGCTGGGCATCGATTTCCTGCTGCCGATCTATTTTCTCGGTCTTGTGCTGGGCTTCCGCAAGCGGCCGCTGTGGCTGCCGGTGGTCATAGCGAGTGCCGCCGCCTCCATCGTCGCCTACAAGACGGTGGGCTCGCCCTGGCATGTCTCGATCGGCGCGATTGCCGGCGTGCTGCTGGCGGTCATCCTGCCTCCCCACCACAGCGGCGTGAAGGCACGGCCATGAGCACGACATTCTGGATCATCATCGCCGGCGCAGTCGCCACCTATCTCACCCGCATCGGCGGGCATCTGGTGATCTCGCGCTTCGACACCATCCATCCGCGCGTCGAAGCCGGCCTCAATGCGGTGCCGGCGGCGGTGCTGACGACGCTGGTGGCGCCGGAATTGTTGAACGCCGGCCCGGCGGAGTGGGCGGCTTTGGTGGTCACCGCCGTCGTGTCACTGCGCGGTGGGTTGATGGCGATGTTCTTGGCGGGTGCGGCGGTACTGATCGTGGCGCGGCAGTTCGTCGGCTGATCCTGCGAGCGCGATCGTTTTCGAACGTTGGTGCCGCCCCTCATTGCCCTGCCCGGCATTTCTCCCCGTAAACGGGGAGAAAGAAGCTCACCTCAAATCTTCGCGTCATGCGGCAGCGGCGCTGTCGCCTTTTCCAACCAGGCCAGCGTCTCGCCGTCGAGCATCGGCCCGATCTCGGCCAGCACGCGCGCGTGGTATGTGTCGAGCCAGTGCAGCTCCTCGCGCGTCAACAGATCCGACCGCACCAGTCTGGTGTCGATCGGCGCCAGCGTTAGCGTCTCGAAGCCGTGCATGGCGATGTCGCCGCCCTCGACCTCTTCAGCCGGCGTCACCAGGATGAGGTTCTCGATGCGGATGCCGTAGGAACCTTCCTTGTAGTAGCCCGGCTCGTTGGACAGCATCATGCCTTCAAGCAGCTTTTCGGTGCCGGTGCGGGCAATGCGCTGCGGCCCTTCATGCACAGCCAGATACGAGCCGACGCCATGGCCGGTGCCGTGGGCGAAGTCGCAGCCGTGCTTCCACAGCGCCATGCGGGCGACGGCATCGATTTCCGAACCGCGCGTGCCGGCGGGGAAGCGCAAGGTAGAGATGCCGATCATGCCTTTCAGCACCAGCGTGAAGCGTTCGCGCATTTCCTCGGTCGGCTGGCCGATGGGCACGGTGCGGGTGATGTCGGTGGTGCCATCCTGGTACTGCGCGCCGGAATCAAGCAGGAACAGTTCGCCGACCTGCAGCTTGCGGCTGGTGGCGCGCGATACGCGGTAGTGCATGATGGCGCCGTTCGGGCCGGCGCCGGAAATGGTGTCGAAGGAGACGTCGCGCAGCGGCATCTGGGTTTCCTCGCCGGTCTGCCGCCGCGACTCCTCCAGCCTGGTGACGACTGATATCTCGTCGAGCGAGCCGGGTTTTTGCCGCTCCAGCCAGCACAGCAGCTTTGCCACAGCCGCGCCATCACGCCGATGCGCGGCGCGCGAACCGTTGATCTCGGCCTGGTTCTTGGTGGCGCGTGGGATGCGGGCAGGGTCGACTGCTGCAATCACGGTGCCGCCATTGGCTTCGACCAGCATGCGCAGCCTGTCGGCAGCCAGCACCGGGTCGAGCGCGATTTTCGCGCCACTCTTGGCAAGCGCCACGATTGCCGCTTCGAATTCGCCGGGCTCATGCGGCTCGGCGAGTTGGGTGAGGTAGGCCGCGACCTGACGCGAGAATTTGCGCTTATCCATGAAAAGCTGGTGCGACCCATCGGCGGCGAGGATGGCGAAGCCGAGCGCCAGCGGCGTGTGCGGCACGTCACCGCCACGGATGTTGAAGGCCCACGCAATGGAGGAGGGGTCGGTCAGCACGGCATGCGTGGCGCCGTCCTTACCGATCGCCGTCGCCAGCCGTGCCAGCTTGTCCTTGGCGAGTTCGCCGGCAAAGCCGATCGGGTGAAGTTCGACTGATGCCACCGGCGCCTCCGGCTGATCCTTCCAGATGATGTCGATCGGGTTCTTGTCGAGTGGCACCAGCACGGCGCCTGATTTGTCGGCCGAGGCCTGCAGCGCCTTGACCTCGCTGATCGTGTGCAGCCATGGATCAAAGCCGAGCCGTGCGCCCTTGCCAAGATTGTCCTTCAGCCAGATGGCCGGCGGATTGTCGACCAGGCTTTCGATCGAAAAGACGTCGAGATCGACCTCGCTACGCACCTGCAGCGTGTAGCGTCCGTCGACAAAGACGAAGGCGCGGTCGCGCAGGACGATAGCCACACCGGCCGAGCCGCTGAAGCCGGTCAGCCATTTCAGCCGCGCCGAACGGTCGGCGACATATTCACCCTGGTGCTCGTCGGCGCGTGGCACGATGAAGCCATCCAGCCCGTTGGCTTCAAGCCATTGGCGCAGCAGCGCCACACGCGGTTTGCCGACGGCCGGGTCGCCCGCGGAATCGAAGGTCTGGAACATGGTGGGCCTCCTGCAGTCAGCGACCGTAGCGTACGGTCGCGGAAATCGGAATCGATTTCCGGCTGGGCGCAACCTGCTACAGCATCGCTTGACTGACAACCGGCGGAACTTGGTCCAAGCCGGGTCGTTGCCGGCCTGTCTGCCTCAATGCTTGAGGTGGATCGTCACCCAACCCTCGCGGTGCAAGGTGCGCACGTGGCGAAAATTCTGGCCGACATAGGCTGCGATGACGGCGTCGCGCTGGCGCTCGAGGATGCCTGACAGCACGATCGAGCCGCCAAGTGCGATGTGACCAGCCATTTGCGGCGCCAGCCGCATCAGCGGCCGTGCCAATATGTTGGCGACGATGAGATCGAAAGGCGCGCGCTTGCCGAAGATCGGATGGTGGAAGCCCGGCGCGGTCACCGTCTCCACCAGCGCCCTGACGTGGTTGAGTCGGGCATTGGCGGCAGCCACTCTTACCGCCACCGGGTCGATGTCGGTCGCCAGCACTGGAATGTGCGCCAGCTTGGCGACGGCAATCGCCAGCACAGCGCTGCCGGTGCCGAGGTCGAGCGCATTGCGCGGACGCTCGCGCCGCACCACCTTTTCCAGCATTTCCAGGCAGCCGGCTGTGGTGCCGTGGTGACCGGTGCCGAAGGCGAGGCCGGCCTCGATTTCGATGGCGAGCTCGCCGCTGTGGCGCTTGCGGCGGTCATGCGCGCCGTGGACGAAGAAACGGCCGGCGCGCACCGGCTTCAGCTCTTCCAGCGAATGTGCCACCCAGTCGATGTCGGGCAGGGCCTCGCGCTCGATCGGCTTCGACAGGGAAAGCCCGGCAAGGATGTCCTTCAAGCGAGTTTCGACCATTTCGATGTCGCCATCGGCATAGAGCGACACTTCGTGGATGTCTTTGTCCTCGTCGACCTCCAGGACGGCGATCGGCAGGCCCTCTTCCTCGAAGGCCGCCTCGAGCGCCGCGAAAATGCTGATGGACTCGATCTTTCCGGTGATAAAGTAGAGGCGCGTCTGGGTCATGAAATGGTGATCAGCCTTTCGCCGCCAGCCGCTTCAGTTTGGCGACTGCCGTGTCCGAACTTTCGCCATAGGCGATGGTGCCGGCAAAGTCGCCCCTGGCGTTGAGCAGCAGCACCGAGGCGGTGTGGTCCATCGTGTAGTCGCCGTCGCCGGTGTCGACCTTCTTCCAGTAGATGCCGAACGACTTGGCCATCGCATGGACCTTGTCCGGATCGCCTGTAATGCCGGTGATGCGGTCGGAGAAATTGCTGACATAGGCGTTCATGACATCGGGCGTATCGCGCTCCGGATCGACCGAAACGAAATAGGCGTGCAGGTTCTTGCCGTCGTCGCCGAGTGTCTTCAGCCAGCCGGCCAGTTCGAACAGCGTGGTCGGGCAGACCTCGGGACAATGGGTGAAGCCGAAGAAGACGACGCTGGGCTGGCCCCTGAAGGCTGCCTCGGTGATCGGCGCGCCTTTCTGGTCGACCAGCGTAAAGGAGGCGCCGAAAGGCTCGCCGCCATAGTGACCGCGGTACCAGTCGAAGGTCAGCCAGCCGATTCCGGCCGCCATCAGGACGAGAATGCCGACCAGAATAGAACGCATCATCAGAAAAGTCCGTCCGCAGAAATCGTCGCGCCGGCTCAATGCCGTGCCTGTGCGACAGTCTTAGCGGTTCGGCCCCGCTCAGGCAAAGTGCCGCGTTGCCGCAACCGCAGTGGTGTTGACGTATCTGCTTGCAAAGCCGGGCTGTTCGCCCCACCTGTGACCGGCGACTCGAACCGCAGGAGGCTCCTTTGCGAGGATTGATTGGGCGAAAACTGATCGGCGGCGCGCTGGCCGCGTGCGTTGTCCTTGGCGCCGGCGCTGCTGGCGCCGAGGAAGTCGGCAAGGTCGGCGTCGACTGGCTCGGCAACGACATCATCGTCGAGGCGATCAAGGATCCGAAGGTGGAGGGCGTGACCTGCCACGTCTCCTATTTCGATCGCGGCATCATCGATCGCCTGCACAAGGGCAACTGGTTCGAGGATCCGTCCGATTCCTCGATCTCCTGCCGCCAGACCGGCCCCATCACCATCGGTGATATCGATATGGGCGAGGGCGGCGAGGAAGTGTTCAAGCAAGGCATCAGCCTGATCTGGAAGAAGCAGGTGGTGAACCGCATCTACGACAAGGCCAACGAGACGCTGATCTATCTCTCGCATTCGCGCCAGGTGCAGAACGGCTCGGCCAAGATGTCGGTTACCACCGTACCGCTCTACGGCCAGAACGTGGTGTGGAGCAAAGGCAAGCCGCAATGAGCGGAGCGAACTCCTTCGCGCAATTGGTCTGACGGACAATTGCTCGCGACTTGCGGGAGCAATTGCTCTGACGTAAAGCCGCCAGCATGGACCGTTCCGAAAACCTTGTCCCGAAAGACCCCGAGCCGCGCATCCATCCGACCGCGGAGCTGAAAGCGTGCAAGCTCGGCCGCTATGCCTCGATCGGTGAGCGGGTGGTGCTGCGCGAGGTAACGGTCGGCGACTTCTCCTATTTCGAACGCCACTCGGAAGCGATCTACACGACGATCGGCAAATTCTGTTCGATCGCCGCCAACAGCCGTATCAATGCGCTAGAACATCCCATCGAGCGGCTGACCCAGCACAAGCTCAGCTACCGGCCGAACGAGTATTTTCGCTGGCTGGGCGTCGACGCCGCATTCCGCGCGCGGCGGCAAGCGAAAGCCGTGACCATCGGCCATGATGTCTGGATCGGCCACGGCGCGGTGATCATGCCCGGGATCACCATCGGCAATGGCGCGGTGGTCGGCGCTAACGCAGTGGTGACGCAGGACGTGCCGCCCTATGCAATCGTCGCAGGTGTGCCGGCGAAGGCACTCCGGCCACGCTTCGCTCCGGATACTGCGGCGCGGATCGAAGCTCTCGCCTGGTGGGACTGGCCGGTCGAAAAGCTCGCCAGAGCGGTTCCCGATATGCGGGCGATGCCGATCGAAGCCTTCCTCGATCGCTGGGAAAACGACGCCGTTTGAGTTGCCAAAAACAGGTCGACGCTAGCCGGGCGGCGCTTTCGGGAGACCATGCTCCGCGCTCTGCGGACTGAAACCCCTTCCGCCATGCGGGGGTGGCGCGGCGGAAGGGGCTGGAGGTAAACCGCTGTGAAGCGGAAGGAACAGGCTCTCTTGCCTGCACGGTTACTGTGACATTGAACCCGTAAAGTGTATTTTCGTCCGCATTCTCTTTATGCGTGTATTCAATTGTGCCTGAGGTATTTGTCCGCGTCGGGAACCTGAAACGGTCGCCGGTTGTTTCTCATCGCGCCGCTGCGTTGAGGGATTTCGACAGATGGAAAAGCTTTTCACCAAGATCGCCAACTGGGTCGCCCATATAGCCGGCCTGCCGCCGACGTTTGCCGTCTGCTGCCTGATCGTCGTCGTCTGGGCGGTAAGCGGCCCGTTCTTCGGCTTTTCGGACACATGGCAGCTCGTCATCAACACGGGCACGACCGTCATCACCTTCCTGATGGTGTTCCTGATCCAGAACACCCAGAATCGCGACGGTGCGGCGATCCAGGCCAAGCTCGACGAACTGATCCGGGTCAGCGCCGGCCACAACCACTTCATCGGCATCGAGCACCTGACTGAATCAGAAGTCGAGGAGATCCGCGACAAATGCGAGCGTGCCGCCAAGCGGCACGACGAGCATATCGCCGCCATGGCGGCGAAGAAGGCCGTGGCGCAGAAGCGCACCCCGAAGAAGCACGCGGCCTGAAGGTCAGCCTTTCATGAACGCGGCGAAAGGCTCCTTGTAGTCGGGATGCCAGCGCGACAAAGCGGGGCGGTTCTCGATGATGTCGCCGATTGCCCAGGCCATGCGCTTTTCATCCAGCGGCCGCGCCGCCTCATTGTCCGGGCACAGGATGTAGAAATCGCCCCTGGTCAGGGCTTCCAACATGAAATCAACGACCTGTTCGCCGGTCCAGGCGCCGGCCGGCTTTTCCGTCGCGCCCTCGGTCAGCCCGGTGAAGGTGAAGCCAGGGATCAGCAGATGGGCCGAGACATGGCCGCCGGCCTCGTTGCGCAGCGCATGCGCCAGACCTTCGGTGAAGGTCTTCACCCCGGCCTTGGAGACATTGTAGGCAAGGTTGCCGGGCGGCGTGGTGATGCCTTGCTTGGAGCCGGTGTTGATGATCAGGCCAGGCCTGGCCGAGGCCAGCATGTGCGGCGCGAAGGCCTCGACGCCATGCACGACGCCCCAGAAATTGATGTCCAGCAGCCGTTTCCAGGCATCGCGGTTTTCCCAGGGCTTTCCGGGATTGTCGCCGACGCCGGCATTGTTCATCAGCAGCGACACGTCGCCGAAGGCGCCGAACGCCCGTTCGGCGAGACGGTCCACCTCATCCGCCTTCGAAACGTCGGCGGCGACGGCAAGCACGGCATCGTCGCCAGCAATCGCAGAGACGGCGCGCGCGGCGTCGTCAAGGCGCGCGCCGCCAATGTCGGCCAGCACGATCTTCATGCCCATCATCGCAAACCGCTTGGCGGCCGCAAGACCGATGCCGCTGGCGGCGCCGGTGATGACGGCGGCGTTGCCTCGGCCAAGCGCGGGCAGGGCGGTCTGGATTTCGGTGTCGGTGATCATGCGCGATGGGTTCCTTCTCTCGATGGCGCCGAACTTAGCGCTGGAACGGGCTTGCGCAAGCCTCTGCTCGCCTAGTCGGGTTGACCAGTCCGGTCGAGGCTGCGCATGTTGCCGAGACAAAAGAAGACTTTTGCCGAGGCAAATGGAGATTTCCTGATTGACGGACTGGGTTGCAATCCTGAAGGAACAGACCGCCACCGGTGACCAGATGGGCCGTGAGGTGCCGCAGATGCTGGCCAATCCCGACATCAGCGAGGTGCAGGTGAAGACGCTCTTTTCCGCCCTGGAGAAACAAGCCGAGTTCGTCGAGAAACTGCGCATGGCGCTGGAAAAGTTCGGCCATGATTTCTCGATCATCAAGGCCGCGGAACGGCTGGAGGAACGCTATGCCGACCTTGCCGCATCGGTGGCGGAAAAACTGAAAGCGATGCGCAAGTAGCTGCTACTTTTCGATTACCCGCGCGAAACGCGTATCCGGCACGAGCCATACGGTCGCGACCAGCACATAGATCGCGACGCCAATCCATTGGCTGATAAAGGTGAGCGGTATAGCCGCGAGGTAGAAGGCGAGCGAGATCTTGCCCTTGCGGTCGCCGCCCAGGGCCCTGGCAAAGGCGCTGTCGCTGCCGTGAAGCCGGTGCAGAGTGATGGTCAGGATGTTGAAGGCAACAGCACTTAGTGCGAGGTCGGCGCCGTAGACCGCGACCGGCACCGGCGCGAAATGGTTCTCGCCCATGAAGGCCGTCGTTACCGGCATCAGCGACAACCAGAACAGCAGATTGAGGTTTGCCCACAGCACGCCACCATCGACGCGTTGCACGGTGTGGAACATGTTGTGCAGATTGTTCCAGTAGATGCCGACATTGATGAAGGACAATACGTAGCAGAGGAAGACAGGCCACAGCGGTACCAGGGCCGAAAGATCCTCGCCATGCGGCACTTTCAGTTCAAGCACCATGATGGTGATGATAATGGCCACGACGCCGTCGGTGAATGCCTCGACCCTGCCTTTGCCCATGGATCCCACCTTTGCCCGCAACGGATTGTCGAAAGACAGTAAACTGTTAGCGGATGTTGAAGGGCCGATAAACGGTGCTCGGGAAATTCCTCAACCATATCCAGGGAAACTCCGGCATCAGTCCCGCTGATCAGGATGGTTGCGGCGGCCGCATGTTGACTTTTCCTGGCTTGGCCTCTCCCCTCGCAGGGCAGTCCCGGCCAAAGCAGACAAACGGCCGGGGTTCGAATGGAGGGACTGATGAGATTTCGTTTTCTGCTTGTGGTCGCGACCATCCTGGCCGCGGTCTTCGGGACGTCCGCCGCGGCCTTTGCCTACAGCGCCCACACCACGACCAATCTCAATGTTCGTAGCGGGCCGGGAGCCGGATACGCCAAGGTTGGAACGTTGCCCGCCGGCTTCAGGGTGAATGTCACCGGCTGCGAGCCGGGCTGGTGCCGGATCCATGGCGGCGGCGTGAGCGGCTGGGCCAGCGCCGGCTATCTCGAGCGCTCCCAGATCGTTCACCCGCCGATCATCATCGTGCGCCCGCCGCATCGGCCGCCGCATTGGCACCATAGGCCGCATCATCGTCCTCCGCACCATCGCCCGCCGCACAAGCCGCGTCCCGGCAAGTGCAAGATCGCGCCCGGCTTCCCCTGCAAATAGGGTTGATTGCGCCGGTCCGGGCGTTCCGGATCGCATGACGGGCAGGGCCGCAATCAGCTTGTGGCCCTGTCGCCATGTCCTTGGCCAGAAGGATCCGGACCTTCAGCCGTTCGGCGTTTCAGGTGAAAGATGGGCGCGTCCACGCGGCACGCCAAGTCCGGTGTCCGGTGGCTCGCCGGCGGCCGGCCTGTCCTCGATCATGTGCAGGGTGCGCCAATGACCGAAGCGGTAGTAGGCGGCGGCCAACACCAGCGACGTGACCGAACCAGCCGGGAAACTCCACCACAGCGCTTCCTCGCCGATCACGCCGCGCATGAAATAGGCAAAGCCGGTGCGCACGACCAGCACCGAGATCACCAGGATGATCAGCGGCGGCATCACGGCACCCGTGGCGCGCACCGTGGCAAACAGCACGATGGTGATGCCGAACAGGATGAACGACCACGACGCGACATTGTTGATGTGGACGGCGATGTCGATCGCTGCACTGTCGCTGCTCAGGAACAGGCTCAGCACCGAGCGGTCGAAAACCGACAGCACGGCAACCAGTGCGCCGGTCAGGACCAGGTTGAAGCCGACGCCTGAGGCGGCGATGCGGCCGATCCGGTCCCAGCGCCCGGCGCCGACATTCTGCGCCGCCATCGAGGAAACCGCGGCACCGATGGCGAGCGCCGGCATCTGGATGTAGGTCCACAGCTGGGCGGCGATGCCGTAGGCGGCGGCAACCTGCGAGCCGTAGGAGTTGACCATGCCCATCACCGTCAGCGCTGCCACCGAGATGACGATCATCTGCAGACCCATCGGCACGCCCTTGAAGACGACGATGCGCAGCAAGGTGGGGTCCGGCCGCAGCAGAGCGAGGTTGGCGCCGGCCAGACGCAGCGGATGCTTGCGCACATAGAGCACGATGAGGATGGCGATCACGCTCACCGTCTGGCCGATCAGCGTGGACGTGGCGGAGCCCGCGATACCGAGCTCGGGAAACGGACCGATGCCGCGGATGAGCAGCGGGTTGAGCACGATGTCGAGAACGACGGCCAGCGCCATGAAGAAGAAGGGCGTGCGTGAATCGCCGGCACCGCGCAGCACGGTCATGATGAAGGAGAGAAGGTTCATCATCGGCACGGCGACGAAGATGATGCGCAGATAGGAGCGCGCCAGCGGCAAGGCGTCGGCCGGTGTGCCGAGCGCGCCCAGGATGGCGTCGACCCAGATCCAGCCGCAGACCGCGAACACCACCGAGACGAGGAAGAAGAAGGTGGCGCTGGTGCCGACGATGCGGCGCGCTTCGGGCAGATCGCGGGCGCCGACCGACTGCGCCACCAGGATGGTCGCCGCCATGCCGATGCCGAACACCGTGCCGAGGATCAGGAACAGGACGAGGTTGGCGTTGGAGGTGGCGGTCAGCGCCGATTCGCCGAGGAAGCGGCCGACCCAGACGGCGTTGATCGAACCGTTGAGCGACTGCAGCACGTTGGAGCCGAGCACCGGCAAGGCGAACAGCAGAAGCGTGCGCGGGATCGGGCCGCTGGTCAGGTCGCCGGTGCGCCGGCGCGTGGGCATTTTCTCGTCCATGGCTGGCAACTCGGCGAAGGTTTAACTCAAGTCCGGTCCGCGATGATTGCCGATTCAACGGAACAGGTCATGCCTGGATCTAATCATGTTCTCAAAGCTTCCGGAATGGGATATTGATCCTCGATGCGTGGGGCCGCATTCCTACAGATCTGCCCTACAGATCTGGATAGACCGGGGGGTTCATGTCCGATATTCCGCTGTTTTCTGAACGCCTGAGCCGGCGCGCGTTCCTCGGTGCATCCGCCTTGGGCGCGGCGTCCGTGGCTCTTTCGGCGTGCACCACGATGGACGTGGCGCCACCGCCGCCGGTGGCGGCACCACCAAGCGATCCGGCTTTCGGCGACACCGCAAGCATGTATGCGGCGCGCACCGACGAGGGCTATCAGCTGCCGGCAATCCCGGTCACCAAGCTCGATCCGAAGTTCGTGCGCCAGATCGTGGACGACCCGACCGGAGAAAAACCCGGCACGATCGTCGTCGATGTCTCCGAGCACTTTCTCTATCTGGTGCGCGACGGCGGCAAGGCAATCCGCTACGGCGTCAGCCTTGGCAAGGCCGGTTTCGGATGGACCGGCAGCGCCGTGGTCCAGGCGAGGAAGAAGTGGCCGGTCTGGACGCCGCCGCCGGAAATGATCCAGCGCCGGCCGGAACTGGCGAAATACAAGGACGGCATGCCGCCCGGCCCGCAGAGCCCGCTCGGCGCCCGCGCGCTGTATCTGTTCCGCGACGGCAAGGACACGATGTACCGGCTGCACGGCACGCCGGAGTGGGATTCCATCGGCAAGAATGCATCGTCGGGCTGCGTGCGCTTCATGAACCAGGACATCATCGACCTCTACAGCCGGGTCAACGGCGTCGCGCCGGTCTTCGTGCGCCCCAACCTGTCGGCCGCCGGCAAGATCAGCGCGGTGTCGAACAGGACGGCCGAGCCGATCGATGCCGGCGTGCCAAGGGACGCGGAGATGTTGAAGTAAGAGCCTTTTCACGATCTGCTCAGGCGGACGCGCTCGGTGCACCCGCCTGAACAGGTGTTGTTACTTCTTGGTCAGACCCGGCAGCGTGACCTGATAGACCAGGAACATGGTGTCGACATCGGCGCCGTCCTCGGCCTTGTAGGGCGCGCCGACCTGGAAGCCGTCCTGGGCGAGGAAGTCGTTGTCGTTGGCGACGAACAGGAAGTAGTCGTCGGGCAGCTTCGGATCGAGAACGCTTACCACCGACATCGCCTCCCACTTCTCCGACAAATTGTTCTTGTCGTTCGGCGCGCCATTGTGCAGGCCGAAGCGGCCGAGTTCGGCACTGTCGTTGATGTCGATGAACGGCGTCAGCTTGGCCGGCGTCACCGACGGGTCGAGCACGCCCTTGGGCGCCAGCGGCTTGTCGGCGGCATCGAAGGCGCCGCCGGCGATGTCGGTTGCGGCCGAGACGTCGACGACGAAGATCTGGCGCACCAGCGAGGTGTCGCCCTTCAGCCCCTGGCCGTTGCCGCTGTCGCGCGTCAGCATCAGGAAGGTTTTATCGGAGAGCGCTACGATCTCGCTTTGCGCGGCGATCTTGGTCTTGCCCTTGGCATCCTTGAACACCGGCAGCGGCGCGACATACTCATGCGCCAGCTTGAGATGGCCGAGGTCGGATGCGTCATAGACCAGCGCCCTGGTGTTCTGGCGGGTCGAGCCGGAATCGCCGCCATCCTGCCTGGTCGCCGACTGCAGCACGGCGATCAGGAACTTGCCGTCCGGCGTCATCGCCATGCCTTCGAGACCCTGGTTGTTCTGGCGGCCGGTATCGGGATCCTTCGGATCGGGTTCGGCAGCACCAGAGCCCGGATTGTCCGAGGCGAAGTTCGGCGCGCCGTGGCGCATCGGCACCAGCGCGGCCGGTGGCTGGGTCGCCGACAACAGATGGCCGTCGGCGGAGAACCGGTAGATGTTCGGGCCGTATTCGTCGGAGATGAACATCGAGCCGTCGGGCAGCCGCACGATCGCCTCGTTGTCGAGCGCCAGCTTGCCGTTGTCGGCCTGCGGCAGGATCGGCATATCGTCGCTTGCCGCGCGCACGCCGTTGAGCGGATCGAGGCCGGTGGCGTCAGCGCCCTTGTCATCGGTGAGCAGCATGGTGTCGGCAAGCGTCGCCTTGACGCCCGTCTGCTCCTGGCCGGCAGCGGGTGCCGCGCCCGGTGCGACCGGGGCAAATTCGATGCCGATTGTGTTGAGGCGCGGCCGGTAGTCGGTGGTGCCGACGACATTGTAGCCACGGTCCGGCAGCAGCCAGAGCGAACCCTTGTAGCCGGCGGCGTCATGCGTCCAGCCTGATGTGTCGATCGCCATGCCGGAACCGGAGCCGAACGTCTCGCCGAACTTGTCGCGCTGAGCGGCCGGGATGCGGCCGACGCCGACCAGCCCCTTGTTGACGAGGCCGCCGACGGTCGCGGTGCTGTCGGCGAGCGCCGGCGTCAAGGCGGTGAACAAGGCCAGCGCGACGCCGAGCGACGCGGTTCGGTAAAGGTGTTTCATGGACAATCCTCTTTGTGACAGATGTGCCGGAGCGGCCGCGGGACGAAAAGCTGAAAGAGGTGCGACATCGATGATGCCGCGCGCGCCTCCCCGAAACGCGGTCTACGGCGCGAACATGATGCTTGCGTGACAGCGCGCGGTGCATGCCCGCCGTCTTCTTCACGCGCCGACAAAACGTGCGCCTGGCGGAAAGAATTGATCACTCCGTCGGACTCCGGTCGACGAAAGGCGCGCGCGTGCGCTGGCACTAGACACTTATGTCTAGTGCGTATATGATCCAGCCTTCGGACCAGCCGTGGAGGGGAAGCCTTGAAGTCGCACTACCGCGCAGTCGTCATCGGAGGTGGCGTGGTTGGAGCCTCGGTGCTCTACCATCTGACGCGGTTCGGCTGGAGCGATGTGGCGCTGATCGAGCGTGCCGAATTGACGGCCGGTTCGACCTGGCACGCGGCAGCCGGTTTCCACGCGCTCAACGCCGACCCGAACGTAGCGGCGCTGCAGGACTACACCATCAATCTCTACCGGGAGATCGAAGCCGAATCCGGTCAAAACATCGGCCTGCACATGACCGGCGGCGTCAACATCGCCAGCGATCCCGCGCGCTGGGAGTGGCTGAAATCGGCCTGGGCGGTGTTCCAGTCGGTCGGCATCGAGACCGCGCGGCTGGTGACGCCCGACGAGATCAAGGCGATCTGCCCGATCGTGGACGTCACCGGCGTCCTTGGCGGCCTGCATGATTCCAACGAAGGCCATCTCGACCCGTACGGCACGACGCACGCCTATGCCGGTGCCGCGAAGAAGCGCGGCGCCGACATCATCCTGCGCAACCGGGTCGTCGAGCTGAAGGCGCGCACCGACGGTCGCTGGGATGTCGTGACGGAGCAGGGCACCATCATCGCCGAACATGTCGTCAATGCTGGCGGGCTGTGGGCGAAGCAGCTCGGCCGCATGGCCGGTGTCGACCTGCCGGTGACGCCGATGGAGCACCATTATTTCATCACCGAAGACATTCCGGAGATCGCAGCACTTGACCGGGAGATCGGGATCGCCGTCGATCTCGACGGCTTTTCCTATCTCAGGCAAGAGCGCAAGGGCGTGCTGCTTGGCGTGTACGAGCAGAACCCAAAGCACTGGAACATGGATGGTGCGCCTTGGGACTATGGCATCGAGCTGATCCCGGAAGACATCGACCGTATCAGTCCCGAACTCGCCAAGGCGCATGAGCGCTTCCCGTGCCTGGCGACGGCCGGCATCCGCAAATGGGTCAACGGCGCCTTCACCTTCACGCCGGACGGCAACCCGATCGTCGGGCCGGTGCGCAGGTTGAAGAACTACTGGGTCGCCTGCGGCGTCATGGCCGGTTTCAGCCAGGGCGGCGGGGTCGGCAAATCGCTGGCCGAATGGATGATTTATGGCGAGCCGCAGGCCGACATCTTCGGCATGGACATTGCCCGCTACGGTGCCTTCGCCGCCAACCGCGAATATCTCAGGCAGACGACGCGCCAGTTCTATTCGCGCCGCTTCGTCATGACCTTTCCCAATGAGCGGCTGCCGGCCGGGCGGCCGCTGAAACGCCCCGGCGCCTATGACGGGATGAGCGCGGCGGGATGCGAATGGACGGCGTCATGGGGGCTGGAAATCCCGGCCTATTTCGCGCCGATGGGGTTTGCCGAGAACACGACGCTGCGACGCTCCAACGCCTTCGACATTGTTGGCGACGAGGCGCTGCAGGTGCGGCGCGCCGCCGGTCTCGTCGATATCTCGGCCTATTCGCGCTATGCGGTGTCGGGGCCCGGTGCGGAGGCCTGGCTCGACCGGCTGCTCGCCTGCAAGCTGCCGAAAGCGGGGCAGGCGAGGTTAGCGCCGATGCTCGGCCATGACGGACGGCTGAAGGGCGACCTCACCGTCTTCAACTGGGGCGGCGACGGCTATTGGCTGATGGGCTCCTACTATCTCCGGGAATTCCACATGCGCTGGTTCGAGAGCCATGCGGCTGAGGGCGTCACTGTCACCGACCTCTCCGACACGATGTGCGGTTTCCTCCTGACGGGTCCGAATGCGCGCAAGATCCTGGAGCGCACGACGCATCAGGATGTGTCCGGCGCGGCATTGCCGTTCATGGCCTGCGGCGCATTCGACATCGGCATGGTGCAGGCACGTGTGGCGCGGCTGTCGATATCAGGCGAACTCGGCTTCGAAATCAGTTGCCCCGCGACCACGCATGCCACTTTGCGCGAAACGCTGCTGGCCGCAGGCGAGGACCTCGGCCTTGCCGAGATTGGCTATTATGCGCTCAATGCGCTGCGGCTGGAAAAAAGCTTCGGCATCTGGTCGCGCGAATTCACTCAAGGCTATACGCCCGGCCTGACCGGCCTCGATCGCTTCATCGCTTTCGGCAAGGGCGACTTCACCGGCCGCGAAGCGGCGTTGAAACAGCGGGAGGCCGGCAGCGGCCAAAGCCTGGTGACGCTTGAAGTCGATGCGCTCGACGCCGATGCCAGCGGCTTCGAGCCGGTCTGGCACCAGGCCCGGCGCGTCGGCTTCGTCACGTCGGGCGGCTATGGGTATACGGTCGGCAAGAGCCTGGCGCTGGCGCTTGTCGACCGCGATTTCGCGGGCGAGGGCACCGCGCTCTCGGTGCATGTCGTGGGTGAGGAGCGGCCAGCGCGTGTCATCGCGGCTTCACCCTACGATCCCTTGGGCAAGGCGATGCGGCAATGAGGAGGATTTCTGATGGTCGATGACGCGGCACGGGACAGCAGGCGCGAACGGCGGCGCGGACGCACGGGCGAGGCCGGCAGCGAAAGCAGCCGCCGGCCCAATTACCATTCGCTGAAGAATCCGTTCCTGCCGCAGCCGATCTTTTCGGATGATCAGGTGGCTTCGATCCACGACACGGCGCTGCGGGTGCTTGAAGAGCTTGGCATCAAGGTGCTGCTGCCGCAGGCGCGTGAGCATTTCGCCCGCGCCGGCGCCCTGGTCGATCCGGACACCGACATGGTGCGCATCGGCCGCGACATGGTGACGGCGGCACTCGCCTCGGCGCCGAAGTCGATCCACGCTCATGCCGGCTCACGCGCCCGCGATCTGACCCTCGAACTCGGCTCGATGACCTTCCTGGCTGGATGCGGAGCGCCGAACGTCACTGATCTTGAGCGCGGCCGGCGGCCGGGTACGCTTGCCGATTTCGAGGATTTGATGCGGCTGGTGCAGCATTTCGACGTGCTGCATATGCTGGGACCCTGCATCGAGCCGCAGGATGTCGACAATCGCTTCCGCCACTATGCCGTCAACCGCGCGCAGCTGACGCTGTCGGATAAGTTTCCCTTCGTCTTCGCGCGCGGCACGCCGCAGGTCGAAGACGGCTTCGAGATGCTGCGGCTGGCGCGCGGCTTGTCGCAGGACGAGTTTCTGGCGGGCGCGCATTGCTACACCGTCATCAACACCAACTCGCCACGCCAGCTCGACATTCCGATGGCGCAAGGCATCATCGATTTCGCCCGTGCGGGCCAGGTCTCCGTCATCACGCCGTTCTGCCTGGCGGGCGCCATGGCACCGATCACCGTCGCCGGCGCGCTGACGCTGCAGCATGCCGAAGCGCTGGCCGGGCTGACACTGGCGCAGATCGTGCGGCCGGGTGCGCCGGTCGTCTACGGCTCGTTCTCCTCCAATGTCGACATGAAATCCGGGGCGCCGGCCTTCGGCACGCCGGAGCACGTCAAGGCGACGCTGGGCGCTGGCCAGCTGGCGCGCTTCACCGGACTGCCGTGGCGGTCCGGCGGCGGCAGTGCGGCCAACATCTCCGATGCGCAGGCCGCACACGAGACGCAGTTCGCGCTGTGGGGCTCGGTGCTGGCCGGGGCGACGATGTGCATTCATGCCGCCGGCTGGCTGGAGGGCGGCCTCAGCGTCTCCTTCGAGAAACTCATCACCGACATCGAGGCGCTGCAGACGGTGGCCGAGCTCTGCGCCACGACGCCCGGCGACACCGATACGATAGGTTTCGAAGCGATCGCCGAGGTGCAGCCGGGCGGCCACTTCTTCTCGGCCGGCCACACCATGGCGCGCTACCGCACCGCTTTCTACGAGCCGCTGGTGGCCGACTGGTCGAATTTCGGCAACTGGACGCAAAGCGGGTCGAAGACGGCGAGCGAGCGCGCCACCGGCGTCTGGAGGCGCGCGCTGGCCGATTTCGTGCCGCCGGCTTCCGCCGTCGCCACATCAGGCGTTCTCGACGAATTCATCGCCCGGCGCACCGCAGAGGGCGGAGCCGCACCGGTGTCGTGAGGCACTGGCCGTCGAGGCAGACGCCTGACCTTGCCGCAACTTTCGCGGTGTGATCGGTGCCGGGGTAATTGGCAATCGGCGCATGCCGTGCAGAAATGCGCGGTATGCGTGAAGCCTTGATTGCAGTGATGATCTTCCTGTGCCTGGCGGCGGCGCCGCTGGCCAGCATGGCGATCTGGCCTAGGCTGCCGGCCAGGCATCGCGATGACGATACCAACACAGTGGTGCGGCTGGCCGCCAATCTGTTCGGGGTCATGACCTCGCTGGTGCTTGGCCTGATGATCAACTCAGCCAAGAACACCTTCGAATCGATCGACCACAATGTGCACGCCTATGCGACGGAGCTGATCCTGCTCGACAGGATCTTGCGCCAGTATGGCCCTGAAGCCGACGCGGTGCGCCAACCGCTCGCCGCCTATGTGCAGAGGGTGGTGGCCAGCTCGTCGCAAACCAGCGAAACCACTGTTGTCGCCAACCAGCTGTCCGAACGTCTGCTGACGGAGGTCGGCACCCGGCTGAGCGCGCTGACGTCGGCCGACGCGGGGCGCGGCTCCCTGTTGCAGGATGCCCGCCAGCGTCTGCAGAAGGTGCTGGAATTGCGCTGGGTGCTGATCGAGCAGTCAGAGGGCGCGATCCCCTGGCCGCTGATCGCCATGCTGGTTGCTTGGCTGGCGCTGATCTTCGCCAGTTTCGGCTTCAGGGCACCCCGCAACGCGATAACGGTTTCGACCTTCGGGGTTTCGGCCGTGCTGATCGCCGGGGCGCTTTACCTGATCCTCGACATGGACGTGCCGTTCTCCGGCCCGATCCAGATTTCGCCGGCGCCGCTGGAGAGGGCGCTGGCGGAATTGCAGCGATAACGCGGAACCCGTGTCACTCCCGGGCATTCATGGGAATGGCCAACGGAGGACGACATGGGATTCGACCAGTATCACGAACCGCCTGAAGAGCTGACGCAGAAGGTACGGACCTTTGCCCGCATGATCACCTCGCTGATCGAGGAGGCGGAAGCGATCGGCTGGTACGAACAGCGCATGTCGGTGGAGAAGGACCCGCAGGCCCGCGCCATCATGAAGAATGCGCAAGGCGAGGAGTTCAAGCATTTCGGCATGGATCTCGAATTCCTGCTGCGCCAGAAGAAGGACTGGCGGGCGGAACTGAAGGAAATCCTGTTCACCACGGGTGATATCGTCAAGGCCGGCGAACGGGGCGAGAAGAAGGTGGACTAAGGTGTGTCGGTATTCAGGTGATGCCGGCCTGCAAACGAAGGTTTTCTGCGCTTCCGGTGCTCACGTACGAAAAGTACGCTCCGCTCCGGTTCTCGAAAACCATCGTTTTCGACTCGGCCTGACCTGAATCTCAACACACCTTGAGGCCTGGCCGGGCAAATTTCACGGCCGATCCGCCACCATCAATCGCTGTCGCGTGCGACCAGCTCCAGCGGCCAGACTTCACGGATGATCCGTGGACCTTCTGGGCCGGCGAAGGCCGGGATCGAGGCCAGCAGCATTTCGGCGAGCCGCTGTCCCATCGGCTCCAGCGCCGGGCGGAAGGCGGTCAGCGCCGGCGAGAAATAGCGGCAAAGCGGCGTGTCGACGATGACGGTCACCGCCATGTCATGACCCGGCCTGATGCCCATCTCGGCCAGCGCCTTGCAGCCGCCAAGCGCCATCGCGTCATTGTTGAAGATGATGGCGGTCGGCGGGGCCTTGGATCGCATGACCTGCGGCGTCACCTCGTAGCCGCCCGCCTCGTTGATGAAGCCTGACGCGATCAGTTCGGGGGCGACCTCGATGCCGTGCCGCCGCAAGGCCTTGCGGTAGCCGGCTAGGAACAGATAACCGAAGTTGAGGTCGAGCGATGGGCGGACGGCGGCGATGCGGCGGTGGCCGCGCGCCACAAGGCGGTCGACCGCGTCGGCCCCGGCCTTCTCGAAATCAAGGTCGAGGGAAGGGTAGGACTTGGCCCCGGAACGACTGCGGCCAAGCGTGGCGAACGGAAAGCCGGTCTGGGTGAGATAGTCGATGCGCTCGTCCTCGCGCCGCGTCCAGGCCAGCAGTACCGCATCGGCGCGGCGCGTTTCGACGACACGACGCAGGCGCTCCTGCTGATAGTCGCCCGGTGCGCCCATCACCACGATCAGGTCGAGCCCGCTTTCAGCGAGCTTGGCCTGCAGCCCGATCAGGAACGGAATGAAGAACGGCTCGCCATATTGCTGGTCGCCCGGATGTGGCTGCAACATGAAGGCGATCGAATGGGTGGCGCCTTGCCGCAGACTGCGGCCGGACTGGTTCGGCGAATAGTTGAGTGTCCTGGCCGCCTCGAGCACGCGCTTTCGTGTGTCGGCATTGACGTCGGCGCGACCGTTCAGCGCCCGCGACACGGTGCCGATCGAAATGTTCAGGTGACGGGCAAGGTCGTGAATGCTGGATGCCAAGTGACTGTCCTCCCCCTTGCTTGGCTAGCACCGGCGGCCGCTCAGGCCAAGGTGACAAGACGATTTTCGCAAGCGGCCAATTGACATTCTACGCCTTCGGGTGTGTTCTCGTAAACGTTTACGGAAAAACGTTTACGGTCCTGCCGTGAATGCCGTGACGATCGGTCTGGAGGGACCGAGCGGAGGAGGAGCGCTGGATGATCAATGTCGTCCTGGTCGGCTGCGGAGCGATGAGCAAAGCCTGGCTCGATGCCATCAGGCAAATCGACGGGCTCGCCATTGTCGGCCTTGTCGACCTCGACGCCGACAGGGCGCGGGCGAGGGCGCGCGAATACGACCTCACCAATGCCGTCATCGGCAGCAATCTCGACGCCGTGCTCGACCAGACCCAACCGCAAGCGGTGTTCGATGTGGTGGTTCCCGCCGCCCGGCGCGCGGTTGCGCTTTCCGCCTTTGCGCACAATTGCCATCTGCTGACGGAAAAGCCGCTCGCCGACAGTCCGGAGAATGCACGCGCCATCGTCGAGGCTGCTCGGCGGGCCGGACGCATCCATGCCGTCGTCCAGAACCGCCGCTACGTTGCCAATGTCAGGCGCATCAGGCGCTTCCTCTCCTCCGGCGCCATCGGCGCGCCGACCAGCATCCACGCCGACTTCTTCGTCGCGCCGCATTTCGGCGGTTTTCGCGAGGAAATGGCCCATGTCCTGCTGCTCGACATGGCGATCCACACCTTCGACGCCGCCCGCTACATGGTCGCCGGCGAGCCGTCCGGCGTCTATTGCCAGGAATGGGAGCCGGCCAATTCCTGGTACCGGCAGGGATCGTCGGCCAGCGCCGTCTTCGACCTCGGCGGCGGCAGGGTTTTTACCTATGCCGGCTCCTGGTGCGCCGACGGCTTCCGCACCAGCTGGGAAGGTAGCTGGCGCATCGTCGCCGAGCGCGGCAGCCTGACCTGGGACGGCAACGATGCGTTGAAGGCAGAAGTGGTCGTGCCGGGCCGCGACGGGATTTTCGACAAAACGCAGACGATCGAGGTGCCGCCGCTCGACGCGTCCGACCGCATCGGCGGCCATCTCGGCATCATCAGGGATTTCATCCACGCCATCGAGACCGGCACCGAGCCGGAAACGCGTGGGAGCGACAACATCAAGAGCCTGGCCATGGTCTTTGGCGCGATCGAAAGCGCCGAAACCGGACGCCGCGTGGCGATCGCAGAGGACGCACAATGATGCCAAACCCGCTTCTCGACATCCGCATCGGCACCATGGTGCGGGCCAATCTCGACGACCCGGCGGCCTATATCAAACAGATCCTGCCGCTTGGCTTCGAGAGCATCCAGCCCTTCTTCTGGCAGACGCTGGGCGGCAAGGATTTGCCACGGCTGGCCGGTGATATCCGCGAGGCGATCGGCGATGCGGATGTCAGCATTTCGTCGATCGGCGTGTTCGGCAATCCGCTGGAAGACGGCGAGGTCGATCGCGGCGTGCTCAAGGCCTGGGAAACGGTGATCGAGAATGCGCATCTGTTCGGCGCTTCGATGGTCAGCGGCTTCACCGGCCGCCTGCGCGGCAAGAAGCTGACCGACAGCCTGCCGCGCTTCAAGGAGATCTGGGGACCGCTGGCCAAACGCGCCGCCGACAAGGGCGTGCGGATCGCCTTCGAGAACTGCGCCATGGACGGCAATTGGGCCAGCGGCGACTGGAACATCGCCCACAATCCCGACGCCTGGGAGCTGATGTTCAACGAAGTGCCCGACGACAATCTGGGGCTGGAATGGGAGCCGTGCCATCAGCTCGTCTATCTGATCGATCCGATGCCGCAGATCCGCAAATGGGCGCCGCGCATCTTCCATGTCCACGGCAAGGACGCGACGGTGCGCTGGGACGTCATCCGCGAACATGGCGTGTTCGGCAGTTTGCCCTTCGTGCAGATGCGCACGCCCGGCTTCGGCGACAGCGACTGGACGCGGGTGATCAGCGAGTTGCGGCTCGCCGGCTACAAGGGCGCCATCGACATCGAGGGTTGGCACGACCCGGTCTATCGCGGCGATCTCGAAATCACCGGGCAGGTGCGCGCGCTGGAGTATCTGAAGCAATGCCGGGGAGGCGCCAGCTACCTGCCCAACCCGGTGTGAGGATCGGCCGGCGGGAGGAGCCGGCCGTCAACTGGTACTGCCGAAGTAATCGTCAGAAAGCCCCTCGGCTGACGAGGGAAACAATGGGAGGAACGTGCATGAGCATCGCGATCAGAACGACACTTCTGCGCTCGACCGTCGTGGCCGCCGCCACGGCGCTTGCCGCTGCAATCTCCACCTTGCCCGCACAGGCGCTCGACGCCCAATGGTGCAAGGACGTCCACATCCGCTTCTTCGTCGGCGGCGCCGAGGGCGACGCCTTCGGCACCATCGTCTATAATGGCGCCAAGCAGGCGGCGGCCGATCTCGGGCCGAAGGTCGACTACATCTTCTCGGGCTGGGACATCGAAAAGATGGTGCAGCAATTGCGTGAGGCGGTCGCGGTCAAGCCTAACGGCATCGCCATGATGGGCCATCCCGGCGACGCGTCGATCATGCCGCTCGCCGAACAGGCGCATAAGGACGGCATCAAGATGATGTACCAGAACGTGCCGGTGCCAACAGTGACGGCAGCGTTCGGCGGCGGCTATGTCGGCGCTCAGCAGGAGCCGCAGGGCCGCGCACTCGGGGCCGAGGCGTTCAAGCTGGCCAAGCTGAAGTCCGGCGACAAGGCGATCATGATCGGCCCGTTCGACAATGAGAGCAGGGGTGCGCGTGAGCGTGGGACTGTGGCCGCACTGAAGGAGGCTGGCGTCGATGTCGTTCAAATCAACTCCGCAACCGAGTGGGCAGCCGATCCGAACCTCGCGATTCCGGTGATCACCGCGGCACTGCTCAACAATCCCGACGTCAAGGCGGTCGGCTATCCCGGTGGGCAGATGCTCGGCAACGTCCCGACCTACATGCAGGCGGCAGGGCGGAAGCCCGGCGATATCTTCAATTTCGGCTTCGACACCAGCCCGCAGATCGTCGAGGGTTTCAAGGGCGGCTGGGTGCAGCTGACGGCCGACCAGCAGCCGTTCCTGCAGGGCTATCTGCCGATCCTCAGCCTCTGCCAGCAAGTGGTGCTGGGGCTGGCGCCGATGAATGTCGACACCGGCGCCGGTTTCGTCACGCCTGAGAATTACGAGATCGTCGCAGAGCTTGCCAAGCAAGCGCTGCGCTGACCTCCCAAGCCGTCGGCCGGGATCAGGCCCCGGCCGGCGGGACCGCTGGCGACAATCAAGCGAGGATCCGATGGCCGAACGCCTTATCGAACTGCGCGACATCAGCAAATCCTATGGCCAGGTTTATGCACTGGGCGGGGTCAATCTCAGCGTCGACCGCGGCGAGGTGGTCGGCCTGATCGGCGACAATGGCGCTGGCAAGTCGACCCTGATCAAGATCCTGTCGGGCGTGGTCAAGCCGACCAGCGGCGAGATCCTCGTGCGCGGCAAGGCGGTGACCGGGTGGAGCGCGGCGCGCTCGCGCGAGGCCGGCATCGAGACGGTGTTCCAGGACCGGGCGCTGGCCGTGCAGCAGACGATCGTGCGCAACATCTTCATGGGCCGCGAGCTCACCGGCTTTCTCGGCTGGATCAAGGTCAACAAGGAGATCGAGGAGGCGAGCCGGCTGATGCGCGAGATCGGCTTCACCTCGAAAGTGTTCACGCCGCAGTCGATCGTCGGCCAGCTGTCGGGCGGCGAACGCCAGGGTGTGGCGATCGCCCGCGCCATCTACAAGCAGGCGGAGCTGATCGTCCTCGACGAGCCGACGACGGCGCTGTCGCTGACCGAAACCGCCAAAGTCTTCCACTTCGTGCGCCAGGTGCGGGCGAGCGGCCGCTCGATCCTGTTCATCGGCCACAACATCCATCATGTCTTCGATATCGCCGACCGCTTCGTGGTCCTGGACCGTGGCAAGGTCGCGCTGACGACCGACCGCAGCCAGGTCAAAACGGCGGAAGAACTCATCAATTTCATGGAAGAGGTCGCGCATCCGGGCGGATTGGCCGGACTGCACGATGCAGGCGACGCGGAGCAGAGAGCACGATGAGCAAGACCATGGAGCCCGATCTGCACGAGCCGTCCGCCGGCATCCCCCGCCCCAGTTCCCAGAAGGAGTGGAAGCACCCATCCGATCACTGGATGCGCGGTTTCATCCTCGACAACCGCGCTTCGCTCGGCACGCTCGGCGTGTTCATCGTCATGATGGCGGTGTTCATGATCGCCAACCCGACCGTCTTCACCACCTGGTATCTCTACCGCTCGGTGCTGACGACGCTGCCGGTGGCGCTGTTCGTGGTGGTGCCGCTGGTCTTCGTCGTCACCTGCGGCGAGATCGACCTGTCGTTTCCGGCAACGATGGGTTTTGCTTCCTGGGTCTTCGCGCTGGTGGTGCAGGCTGGCTACGATCCGTTCCTCGGCATCGTCGCGGCGCTGATCACCGGCATGCTGCTCGGCTTCCTGGTAGGCTCGCTGGTGGTCTATGGCGGGCTGTCGTCGCTGATCGCCACGCTCGGCATGAATTTCCTGCTGCGCGGCCTGATCCAGATCATCAACGAAGGCAAGTCGATGGCGCTGACCGGCCTCAGCGACAGCTGGGCCTACACGATCTTTTCCAGCCAGCTCCTGGGCATTCCGGTGCAGATCTTCTGGGCCATCGCCTTTGTCGTGCTGTCGGCGATGCTCTACAACCGCCACCGCTTCGGCGCGCAGGTGAGGGTGGTGGGCGACAATCCAGACAGCGCCCAGCAGATGGGCATCGACGTCAAGCGCGTGCGGGTGAAAGTGTTCGTCTTCGTCGGCATCGGGGCGGCGATCGCCGGCACCTTCTCGGTGATGATCAACTTCACCTGGTGGCCGACGGCCGGCGACGGCTATCTGCTGCCGGTGCTGGCCTCGGTGTTCGTTGGCGGCACGCCGACCTGGGGCGGCATCGGCACCGTCGTCGGCGGCGCCATCGGCGCCGTCACCGTGTCGTTCATTCAGACCGGCGTCGTGGCGGCGGGCCTGAGCGGCTTCTACGTCCAGTTCTTCAACGGCCTGATCATCATCCTGTCGCTGCTCGGCCATAAGTGGAACCAGGCAAGGTATCGGTGAGGGGGCTGTTTCGTTGGCGGACCGCATGCCTTGACGCAAACGTCCATCGCTTCGCCATCCACGGGTCTCCGCGACGTCGCTTCGCTCCTGCTCCGCCCGTGGATGACGAAGGCGGGGAGGCTTCCGCCAGAGACGCATACACAAGGCGGTTCGCTTGTAGGACTACGAGGCAAGTGGGCTTCACACCGCCGCGACGAACCCGTCCAGCACGCGTTTCTGGCCGGCCTTGTCGAAGTCGATGGTCAGCTTGTTGCCTTCGATGGCTGATATGTTGCCGTTGCCGAATTTCTGGTGGAAGACGCGGTCGCCGACGTTGAAGGCTGACGGCTTGTCGGCGACGGATTTGGCAACCAGTTCGCCGTCGATGGTGCGGCCCTTGACCGAGGTGCGGCCGGCGCCGTAGCCGCTGTCCGTCTCGCCATAGCCGATGCGCTCGACCTGATGGCCGGAGCGCGAGCCCCAGTTGCGGTCGGTGGCCTCGGTGCGGTTGGCCTGCGCGCGCTGCCAGCCCGGCGTCGCATAGGTGTTGGAGAAGGCGCCGGATTTTTCGGTGTCGGCGCCGACATTGTCGAAGCGCGAGGCGCCGTAGGGATTCTGCCGTCCTGCGCCCTGGCCGCCGCGGCCGGAGGCAAAGGAACCGCCGCCATAGGAATTGCCGTAGCCGCCATAGGAGTTGCCGCTTTCAGCGACCTCGACATGGGCTTCCGGCAGTTCGTCGAGAAAGCGCGACGGGATGGTCGACTGCCACAGGCCATGGATGCGGCGGTTGGAGACGAACCACAGATGCAGGTTCTTCTTGGCGCGGGTCAGGCCGACATAGGCGAGCCGCCGCTCTTCCTCCAGCCCCGAGCGGCCGCCTTCATCGAGCGCGCGCTGATGCGGGAACAGACCTTCCTCCCAGCCGGGCAGGAAGACCGTCTCGAATTCGAGGCCCTTGGCCGAATGCAGCGTCATGATGCTGACGGCGTCGAGACCGGCGTTCTGCTCGGCATCCATGACGAGTGCTACATGCTCGAGGAAGGAGCGCAGTGATTCGTACTCCTCCATCGAGCGGATCAGTTCTTTCAGGTTCTCCAGCCGGCCTGGGGCTTCGACCGAGCGGTCGTTCTTCCACATGTCGGTGTAGCCGCTCTCCTCGAGAATGGTCTCGGCGAGTTCGGTGTGCGGGGTGGTTTCCAGGGCCTTTTGCCAACGCTCGAAATTGGCCGCTACCTCGCGCAATGCCGCGCGCGGCTTCGGCTTCAACTCGTCGCTTTCGGCCAGCTTGGCGGCGGCTTCCAGCATCGGGATGCGGAGCGCACGGGCCGTGTCGTGGATCTGGCGGATGGTGGCTTCACCCAGGCCGCGCTTCGGCACATTGACGATGCGCTCAAAAGCGAGGTCGTCGGCGCCTTGCGCGACGACGCGGAAGAAAGCGAGCGCATCGCGGATCTCCATGCGCTCGTAGAAGCGCGGGCCGCCGATAACGCGGTAATTGAGGCCGAGCGTGACGAAGCGGTCTTCGAATTCGCGCATCTGGAAGGAGGCGCGGACAAGGATCGCCATGTCGTTGAGATTGTGCTTTTGCCGCTGGTAGGTCTCGATGGTTTCGCCGACGGCGCGGGCTTCTTCCTCGGAATCCCAGGCGGCATGGACATGCACCTTGCCGTCCTCCGGCTCGTCGCGGTCGGTGAACAGCGTTTTGCCGAAACGGCCCTCATTGTGGGCGATGAGGTGGGAGGCAGCGCCAAGGATGTGCGCGGTCGAGCGGTAGTTGCGCTCCAGCCTTATGATGGTGGCGCCCGGAAAATCCTTGTCGAAGCGCAGGATGTTGTCGATCTCGGCACCGCGCCAGCCATAGATGGACTGATCGTCGTCGCCGACGCAGCATATGTTTACTTTGTTGTCGCTCACGGCCGCGCGCTCGCTTCGCTCGCTGGCCTCCGCGGGGGCGGCCTGGCCGGCCGACGCCCGGTCGGGCTTGCGGCCTTCGGCCGATCGCAGATCCGTCGACGTTGACGCGCGCCCTGCATCCGGCCGCTGCGCCAGCAACCGCAGCCACATGTACTGGGCGGTGTTGGTGTCCTGGTACTCGTCGACGAGGATGTATTTGAAGCGCTTGTGGTATTCCTTCAGCACGTCCGGATTGGCGCGGAAGATGCGGATCGGGTGGCACAGAAGGTCGCCGAAGTCGCAGGCGTTCAGCGTCTTCAGCCGCTCCTGATAGGCCTTGTAGAGTTCGCGGCCCTTGCCGTTGGCGAAGGCGCGGGCGTCGCCCTCGGCGATGTCGGCCGGCCCTTGCCCCTTGTTCTTCCAGCCGTCGATCATCTGGGCGAACTGCTTGGCCGGCCAGCGCTTGTCGTCGAGCCCTTCGGCCTGGATCAACTGCTTGATCAGCCGCACGACGTCGTCGGTGTCGAGGATGGTGAAGTCGGATCTCAAGCCGGCAAGTTCTGCGTGGCGGCGCAGCAGCTTGACGCCGATCGAGTGGAAGGTGCCGAGCCAGGGCATGCCCTCGACATTGCCTTCGCCGATCAGGACGCCGATGCGGATCTTCATCTCGCGCGCGGCCTTGTTGGTGAAGGTCACCGCAAGGATCTGCGACGGGAAGGCCTTGCCGGTGGCGAGGATGTGGGCGATGCGGGTGGTCAAGACGCGGGTCTTGCCGGTGCCGGCGCCGGCCAGCACCAGAACCGGACCTTCCGTTGTTTCAACAGCTAGCCGCTGCTCCGGGTTCAGCCCCTTGAGATAGTCGGGCGCGCTGTTGTGGCCGCTGCGGGCAGCCATGGCGCGCGCGGCAATGCCCGACGGGGCCGTGGGCCGCGCATTGGGTTCGTCGAAAAAGGGCATGTCTTCGGAAAAGCCGGACATTGCCCCGAATGTAGTGATTCGGGAGCGAAAGACCAGAAGTGTCTACGTTTTGTTCCGGTAAAGTGCCTGATATCGCCGTTCAGGCCTTGCGGTAGCCGAGGGCGACGAAAAACCGATGCCCAAACGAGCGCGCCTCGTCGGTCATCACCGCGCCGAGGGCGACCTGCATCTGGTCGTAATAGTGGCTGCCGGCGGGTGACGCCAGGAAAGCCTCGTAACGTCTGAGATCGTCAAGCGGCAGATCCCGGTAAATGTAGGCTACGGAGTCCATGACATCCTTTTCGATGTCTCGGCGAAGCCCTTCGGACCGCTGACGCAGCAAGGCCATGATCTGGTCGTCGGGCAGGGCTTTTCCGGCCGCTCCCAGCATTTCGGAAAGCATCGCATAGCCCATGTTCAAGGCGACGGCTTCTCCGGTGTCGACAGCGCTGAGATCATCCGCGATCTTCTTGTACAGCTCGAGCCGAGCCGGATCCCTGGACGGAAGCTCGCCGAGGATTTTTGGGCCTTCGATCTTCTTGCGTTCCCTCTCTTCCTGGGTGGAGGCCTGGATTTCCAGCGCCGTGACCTGTTTGCCCAATGGCGAAGTATAGAAAGAGCCCAGGTCGGCCAGATCCCTGGCGGTCAGCTTGTCGGCCATTCGCGATTCGATGGCTGCCTCCATCTTGTTTGCGTCAAACGCACCTTCCATGGCCACTGCCAGCGCGTCCTGGACTTTTTGCGGCGGCGTTTCCGGCGCCGATTTCACGGCTGCGCTAAAACCCGGACCGATACCCGTCAGCATCTGGTGAAAGCCGTTCGCCTTGTTGATCTCATGAAGCGTCTGTGCCGGCGCGGCCACGGAGAGAGAGACAAGGCAGCAGAGGGCAAGCACCAATCGCGTCAGCGGCGGAACGAATGACGTCATTTTGCTTGCTCCAGAGGCGAGATGATCCGACGCAGACTGCTGGAAAACCCTGATGCAGGCAAGATCGATTGCCACCTTGGCGTGCGGCCAACTTGACAGGCGCGGCGGGCAGGAGAAAGTTGTGTCCAGGGCAGGAAGGTAACGCCGGTTGCCCATGGCCGCGCGTGCGAGCGCGCAACAGTCGAAGGAGTATCATCTTGGCTGTCACCATCACCTCCCTCATTCTCTTGCTCATCGGTCTGGCGCTCGGCGGCGGTGGTATCCGTCTCGCGATGCTGGGCGGCAGCTGGTATTACATCATCGTCGGTTTCGCCTTCCTGATTGCCGCCTGGCTGCTCTACCGGCGCAGATCGACCGCCCTGTGGCTCTACGCGGCGATCGTGCTTGGCACGCTGGCCTGGGCGGTCTGGGAAACCGGCTTCGACTGGTGGGAACTCGGGCCGCGCGGCGGCATCATCGTGCTGGTGGCGCTGTGGCTGCTGACGCCGTGGGCGAGGCGGGGCCTTGCCGGCCCTGATGCGCGCGCGCCGCTCATCCTTGCCGTGCTGGCATCGCTTGCCGTTGCCGGTTATTCGATGACAGCAGATCCGAAGGACATCGCTGGAGAACTCGACACCGACAAGGTGATCCCCAACGCCAACCTCGGTAACGATGTGCCAGCCGGCGAGTGGCACTATTATGGCCGCACGCAGTTCGGCCAGCGCTATTCGCCGCTCGACCAGATCACGCCGGACAATGTCGCCAAGCTGCAGCCGGCGTGGACCTACCGCACCGGCGACGTGAAGGGGCCTGACGATATCGGCGAGACCACCTATCAGGTGACGCCGCTGAAGATCGGCGACACGCTTTACATCTGCACGCCGCACAATTTCGCCATCGCTATCGACGCGGCTAGCGGCAAGGAGAAATGGCGCTACGATCCCAAGATCAAGCTCGACAAGGACCGCCAGCACCAGACCTGTCGCGGCGTGTCCTATTATGCCGATGCGGTCATCGCCGCCGGCCAGCCCTGTGCTGCCCGCGTCTACCTGCCGACCTCGGACGCGCGGCTGATCGCGCTTGACGCCGCCAACGGGCAGGTCTGTCCCAGCTTCGCCGAAGGCGGCACGCTGAACCTTCTGACCAACATGCCCTATCCGAAGTCTGGCTATTATTACTCGACTTCTGCGCCGCTGATATCAGGCGGCAAGATCATCGTCGGCGGCGCGGTCAACGACAATTATTCGACGCAGGAGCCGTCGGGCGTCATCCGCGCCTACGATGTCGGCACCGGCAAGCTGCTATGGAACTGGGATTCCGGCAATCCGGACCAGACGACGCCGCTGACACCCGGCCAGACCTATACCGCCAACTCACCCAACATGTGGTCGACGCCGAGCGCCGACGAGAAGCTCGGCCTGCTCTATGTGCCGCTCGGCAACCAGACGCCGGATCAGCTCGGCGCGGGGCGCAGCGCCAATGTCGAGAAGTTCTCGTCGTCGATCACCGCGCTCGACCTCAACACCGGGCAATTGCGCTGGGTGCGGCAGACCGTGCACCATGACCTCTGGGACATGGACGTGCCGGCGCAGCCGAGCCTGATCGACATCACCAAACCCGACGGCACCGTGGTGCCGGCGCTGGTCGGGCCGACCAAGCAGGGCGACCTCTATGTGCTCGACCGGCGCACCGGCGAGCCGGTCATTGCGGTCAACGAAGTGCCGGCGCCTGGTGGCGCCATCGAGGGCGACCATACATCGCCGACGCAGCCTTCGTCCGACCTCTCCTTCAATCCGAAGCCGCTGACCGATGCCGACATGTGGGGCATCACCATGTTCGATCAGCTGGCGTGCCGGATCGCTTTCCACAAGCTGCGCTATGAAGGCCGCTACACGCCGCCCTCGGTGCAGGGGTCGCTGATCTATCCCGGCAATTTCGGCGTCTTCAACTGGGGTGGCGTGGCGGTCGATCCGGTGCGGCAGGCGCTGTTCGGCATGCCGACCTATCTGGCCTTCACGTCGAGACTTGTGCCGCGCGCGGACGTGCCGCCGCCCGGCGACACCAAGGGCAGCGAGCAGGGGCTCAACCGCAATGAAGGCGCTCCCTATGCCGTGGTGATGGGGCCGTTCCTGTCGCCGCTCGGTGTGCCTTGCCAGGCACCGCCCTGGGGCTATGTCGCCGGCGCCGATCTCAGAACCGGCAAGATCGCCTACAAGCACCGCAACGGCACCGTCTACGACATGACGCCATTGCCGCTGCCGCTGAAGGTCGGGGTGCCGGGCATCGGTGGGCCGATGATCACCGCCGGCGGTGTCGCCTTCCTGGGTGCGGCGGTCGACGACTATCTGCGCGCCTATGAGCTGACATCAGGCAAGCAGCTGTGGCAGGCGCGGCTGCCGGCCGGCGGGCAATCGACGCCGATGACCTATACGGTCGCCGACGGACGCCAGTTCGTGGTCATCGTCGCCGGTGGCCACGGTTCGGTCGGCACCAAGCCGGGGGATTATGTGATGGCCTACGCGCTGCCGAAGTAGGGGCGGACTGGCCGTGCCGTCCGTCCTAGCCAAGCCCCAGATGGCTCTTCAGGCTGGGCACCGAGCCGAGCACTTCGTTGGTCAGCTCGGGGCCGGCGGCGGCTTCGGCCTGCTGGACCAGCGTTTCGCCGGCCTTCTGGATCTGAGCCATGTCGAGGCCGGATGCCTTGAGCGCGGCGAGGCCGTTGATCAGTGCGCCGGCCTTCTCGCCGAGAACGCCGCCGAGCGCGCCCTGCAGCGATGACAGGAAGCCGCCACCGCCGCCGGCCGGAGCGGCGGCCATGACATCATATTGGTGGGCGAGATCGTCGGCGCCGGGGATCTTGGCGAAGAAAGCCGAGGCGCTGGTGCCTTCAGCTTCATGCTCAAGCACCGAGAAAATGGTGCCGACGACTTTCTCCGTCGTCGCCTGGTCGAGGCCCGCTTTCTGCGAGACGGTGTTGACGATGTCCTGGACGTTCATGGTCTCACCTCAACCCTGGGTCTTCGTGTTTGCACGGCGGTTCTGCTCACTGCGGACCCTGATCAACGATCGTCTGCCTGCATTCACGACCATCGAGCGTAGGGCCAAAGCGGCGGCCACGGCAAGGACGACCGCGCTGGTGAGGATCGGGGAAGGCATGGTCATCGGCATCGCTCCTTCTGGGTCGAGACGTGAAGGCACCTGGTCCAAGGCGCCATCGATAGCCGGCAGCTTCCCTCACTATTGTGGCAGCGCCAGCAGGATTTGTCGCGGATGACTAAAAAGTGATGACACGGGCGCCTGTGGCGCCGGCTTTGCCGGGCCGGCGTGGCCGCCTGTGGAAACGCCACGAGGCGATCCACGGCCGTGACAATGCTCGACTGGATCATGGCGGCTGGGTCTCTATGTAGCTCAGGTATCGAAGCTCGAAGCCGAGGAGTGCGCAATGACGAAATCAGCTGGCCAGACGCCTGCCATTACCCAGGCGATGATCGATGCCTATGACGAATATACGCATCTGACGCTCGATCGCCGCCGCTTCATGGAGCAACTGACCCGGCTTGCCGGGTCGGGTGCGGCGGCAGCCGGGATCGCGCCGCTGCTGGCGGCGAATTCCGCGCAAGCGGCTGTTGTCGCCGACAACGATCCGCGGGTGAAGGGCGAGGATATCAGCTATCCCGGCAGCGGCGGCGAGATGAAGGGCTATCTGGTCAAGCCGGCGGACCAGGCGGGCAAGCTCGGCACGGTCATCGTCATCCACGAGAACAGGGGGCTCAACCCGCATATCCGCGATGTGACGCGTCGCGTTGCGCTGGAAGGGTTCGTGGCGCTGGCCCCCGATTTCCTGTCGCCGCTCGGCGGTACGCCAGCCGATGAAGACAAGGCGCGCGACATGTTCGCCAAGCTCGATCCGGCGCAGACCATCGCCGACGGTATAGCGACCGTCGCGTACCTCAAGGCCGACAAGGACGGCAACGGCAAGGTCGGAGCCATCGGCTTCTGCTGGGGCGGTGGTACGGCAAACATGTTGGCCGTCAACGCGCCCGATCTCAGCGCCTCCGTCGCCTACTACGGCATGCAGCCGAAGGCCGCCGATGTGTCGAAGATCAAGGCCGCATTGCTGCTGCACTATGCCGGGCTGGATGAGCGCACCAATGCCGGCATCGACGCCTTCAAGAAGGAGCTCGACGCGGCGCATGTCGAATACACGGTCTATGTCTATGAAGGCGCCAACCACGCCTTCAACAATGACACCTCGGCAGCGCGCTACGACAAGAAGGCGGCGGATCTCGCCTGGGGACGCACGATCGCCTTCCTCAAGCAGAAATTGGCATAGGCGTTCGTTTAGTCCGTGTTCGCCGGCTTGTGGAAGGCGACGCCGGCGACCACCAGCGCAATGCCGAGGCAATCGGTAAGACTTGGAATCTGGTGCAGCACGACGACGCCGATCAGCGTCGCGGTGACCGGCAGCAGCGACAGCATCAGCGCAAAGCTCGCGCGCGGCAGCCGCGACATTGCGAGCTGGTCGCAGATGTAGGGAATGACCGAAGAGCAGATGCCGACGCCGATGGCCGCGAGCAGCAGTGGCGGCGAGAAAAAGGCGGGCAGTGCGTCGGTGAGGCCGATCGGCAGCACGACGATGAAGGCGATGGCCATGGCGGCACCAAGGCTTGCGATGCCGCCGCCTGCGCCTGAAGCGGCGATGCGGTGGCCGAGCACGATGTAACCGACGAACAGCGCGCCGTTGAGGAAGGCCCAGAACAGCCCGATGGGATCATCAGACCACTTTACGTCGATGAGCAGCAAGGTGCCGGTGACGGCAACAGCAAGGGCGGCGAGATTGCGCGGGCTCCTGAGGCCGATCACCGCGACGCCGATGGTGCCGACGAATTCGATCGCCGCCACCAGCGAGATCGGCAGGCGGTCGAGCGCCAGGTAGAACGAACAGTTCATCACCGCCAGGCAGGCACCGAAGGCCAGCAACAGCAGCCGCGTCGAGCGATCGGCGCGGGCGAAGGTTCGCCATGGACGGGTCAGCGGTGCGAAGATCAGCGCGGCGGTGGCGATGCGCAGCCATGCCATGCCGAGCACGCCGACATGCGGGAAAAGCAGCACGGCGAAGGCCGGCCCGAGATAGTGGAAGACGGCGCTGACGCCGAACCAGACATGTGGCGGCAGTTTTTCCGTCAGCCTGCCGAGGGTGGAGTTGCCGAGGGCAGGGGTCGCCACGAGAGCTTGCGTTTGATCATCCACCGGATCAGTATCGCAGGCAGATCTGCCTGTTTATATGGGTGATGATTGGCTCTTTCGGCTGACTTTCTCCCGGAAGCGAGGAATTTTCCATGAAACGCCTTCGAACTGAAAGTGCCGACCTCGATGCCGCGGACATGAAGATCCTGCGCCTGCTGGAAAAGGACGCGCGCATCAGCACGGCGGAGCTTGCGCGCTCGGTCGGCCTGTCGGCGCCTAGCGTGGCCGAGCGCATCAAGCGGCTGCAGGAAAGCGGCGTCATCGAGGCCTATTCGGTCAGGATCAGCCCGGCGGCACTTGGCCTGCCGCTGTCGGCATGGCTGCGCATCCGTCCGGTGCCGGGGCAATTGGCGGTCGTGGCCGAGATCATCCGCGAGCTGCCGGAGATCGCGCAATGCGACCGGGTGACTGGCGAGGACTGTTTCATCGCGCTGGCGCATGTCGGCTCGGTGGCCGAACTCGAGCGGGTGATCGACCGGATCATTCCCTACGCGATGACCAACACGGCCATTATACAGTCGTCGCCAGTGGTGGCGCGCTCTGCCCTGGGGGCCATCAAGCGCCAAAGTTGATGTAAGGGGCCAAGCTTGATGTGAGGGGATTGTCGATTCGGAGGTTTTAAGCGTGGCCGCGCTTCATGCGCGCCTGCTTCAGGATGGCGCGCCAGCGGATCATGTCGAACGGGATCGGCTCGTTGCTGTTGGCGATGTGGAAGATCTCGTTGTTGACGTTCTTGAGGGAACGCCAGAAATCATAGTCGGTTATACGCGGATCGGCGGCCAGCCTGTCCACCTCGACCTTGATGTCGGTTTTCATGCACGTTCCTCGAACCGGCTTCGCCCCGCCGCCCGTGTCGCTACCTCGATGCGGATCGTTTTCGACCGACCCGCTGAGTCGCGCAACGGCTCAATTGGCTTGTTCCCGTTAAAACCTCGGTAAGGTTAACGCGGGCGCCGAGTCGCTTCAAGCACTGCTGCTAGCCGATTCCAGGGGTTTTGCGATTTTGGATTGCCGGTGTGGCTTTGAGGTCCGATCGTCGCCCTATTTGCGCTTGATCCCGATCGAACGGCCGGCGCGCTCCGGCATCGGCAGTGCCGAATGGGCGGCACGCATGGCCTCGACCTTGGCAAGCACGTCGGCGGGGAAGGGCGCGACCTTCGGTCCGGACATGTCGACATGCAGGGACAGGATCTCGGAGGTGGCGGCGAGCCAGCCGTCGACATGGCGGATTTCCTGGTAGGTCCGCAGCCGCTTGTCGTCATGGTCGATGAGCTGGAGGGAGATGCGGACCTTGTGATCCAGATGCAGTTCCTGAACGTAGCAGACATGGACTTCGGCGGTGTAAACCGTGAGCCGCCGCTCCTTCACGTAATCCAGCCCCATGCCCATCGCCTCGAAGGCTTCGTCCGAGCAGCGGTCGAACAGCACGTTGTAGTAGGCCATGTTGAGATGGCCGTTGTAGTCGATCCACTCCTTTTCGATGTCCATGGGCTGGGAGACGAAGGGGGCGGAGATGGACATCGAAACTTCCTTGTTCTGGCGCTGGACAGAGCGTGTCTGTGGAGACTACGCATCCATAATCGCATAACAAGCGTGGGCGCTGGTCCATTCGCGGAGGAATTCATGGCTCTGAGCGACCTCAACCCGGTCGAACGTAACGAGGAAGGCATCGCCGCAGTGCTCGGCATCCTCAAGCAGCAGCTTGGCGAGCGCTTCCAGACCGGCCAGGCCATCCGCTCCCAACATGCGCACACCCCCACCTATATTCCGACGCAGGCGCCTGACGGCGTCGCCTTTCCCGAGACGACGGCCGAGGTGCAGGACATCGTGCGGGCCTGTGCCGCGCACCGCGTGCCGGTGATCGCCTTCGGCGTCGGCTCCTCGCTGGAGGGCCACACCAACGCGCCGGGCGGCGGCATATCGGTCGACACATCGCGCATGAACCGTATCCTGGCGGTCAATCCGCAGGATCTCGACTGCACTGTCGAACCCGGCGTCACCCGCGAGGACCTTAATCGGCACCTGCGCGACACCGGATTGTTCTTTCCGATCGACCCCGGCGCCAATGCCTCGCTTGGCGGCATGGCGGCGACGCGGGCGTCCGGCACCAATGCCGTGCGCTATGGCACGATGCGCGAGAATGTGCTGTCGCTGACGGCGGTGATGGCCGACGGCGAGACGGTGACAACCGGCAAGCGCGCGAAAAAGAGCTCGGCCGGTTATGATCTAACGCGGCTGCTGATCGGCTCGGAAGGCACGCTCGGCATCATCACGTCACTGACGCTGAAGCTGCAAGGCATCCCGCAGGCGATCTCCGGCGGCGTCTGCCCGTTTCCGAGCGTCGAGGCCGCCTGCAACGCGGTCATCGCCACGATCCAGATGGGGATTCCGGTGGCGCGCATCGAACTGGTCAACGCTTTGCAGATGCGGGCGATGAAGAATTATTCGAAGCTCGACTATCCCGAGAGCCCGTGCCTGTTCGTCGAATTCCACGGCAGTGATGCCGGCGTTGCCGAGCAGGCCGAGACCTTCGGCATGATCGCCGAGGAAAATGGCGGCGGGCCGTTCCTGTGGACCAGCGTTGCCGAGGAGCGGACGAAGCTGTGGAAGGCCAGGCACGACGCCTACTGGTCGTCGCTGACGCTGCGGCCCGGCGCCAAGGGCCTGTCGACCGATGTCTGCGTGCCGATCTCGCGCTTTGCCGAGTGCGTCCTGGAAACCGAAGCCGATATCGCCGAAATGGGCTTGATCGCGCCGATCGTCGGCCATGCCGGCGATGGCAATTTCCACGTGCTGGTGCTGATGGACGTCGACGATCCCAAGGAGATCGCACTGTCGGAAAAATTCGTCGCGCGGCTCAACATGCGGGCGATCGCCATGGACGGCACCTGCACTGGCGAGCACGGCATAGGGCAAGGCAAGATCGGCTTCCTGCGCCACGAACTCGGCCACGGCGTCGACATCATGCGCACGATCAAGCAGGCGTTGGATCCGCTAGACATCATGAATCCGGGCAAGATTTTGCCGGACGAGGGCCATTAGATGTCGGCTGCCGAAACCCTGCTGCCGATCGAGGTGCCGCCCTCGTCGGCCGGGGCGCCATTACCCCATGTGTTTGCGGATGAAGGCAGACTGGTCGTTGCCTACATCGCCAATGCTCCGGATCCGTCCTTCGATGGCACGAATCCGCGCTCGGTTTCATCGGTAACAGGCAACCAATCCGTCGCCGTCTTGACCGCAGATCCTTATCTGGCCTTTCAGTTCGGCCCGCCGAACGATGAAGCCATCAGCGGCCATCGTCTCTATCCGTTGGGCTTGCGGGCCCACGAGGCATTTGAAGTCCGCAATTCGTCGCGGATCGCTTCCCTGGAAAAGGCCAATCGGGTTCATTCATCCCATACGCCTGAACTGTTTTTAGACTACCGGCATTTCATACTGGCGTTCCACGATTCAACGCTGGAGTTCATTGCCGAGAGTTTCTCGACCAGCCTTCACAACGGAGCGGTTTTGACCGTGCTCATGGAAACTGTTGGACACAGTCGCCCAGCGCAGCACGTTAGACCGGGCCACTTTCTCGACAGGCTTTGGCGACGCAATTGATCCGTCAGGGGATTCCCTGCTTGTCTTGACCGCGCCACCATTAGGGTGGAGGCTCCTCCGACGGCAAGCCTGGAGCCGACAGGCGCGCCAGCTGAGGAGGACCGTCATGGCGATTTCACGCAAGGAAGAGGCGCGTGCGCTGAGCACCGACGAACAGGAACTGGTGGAGAAATCGCACCATCCGGCGGTGCAGGAGCTTTCCGACGCCGATCTTGCCGGTCTGGTCAAGCTGTTACGGGAGCGGCGCGACAAGGCACAGACCGAAGCGCATCGCCGTCGCCGTGAAATACGCGGCAAGGGCGCGCCGAAAGGCGCTGCGCCATCAAAGGCCGATGGCGGGTCGCAGGTCAAGCTCGCGACACTGGCCATGGCGATGCGGCGGCTGAATGGCGAGGCCGAACGGCGGCGCCAATTGGCGGCTCGGGTTTCGCTGGTCGGGAATGCACGCAAGGCGCTGGCCATGAAGCAAAGTGCGCCGGCGGATGGTCCCGCGCACAATTCGCGGACGGCTCACAAGGGCATGCGGGCCGTGGCCAACGAGCGAGCGCCGAAGCTGGTCCGGCCGGCGGAACTCGGTCGGCAGCGCAAGGCGGGCAAGGTGGCGCAAGCAAAGCGTGACGCGCGCTGATCCTCGCGGATAGAGGCCGTCAGCCGTTGCTTTACCGCGCGGCGGGAAGTTGCTTCTGCGCGTCCTCGACAAGGGCCTGCAGCATGGGGCGGGTTGGCGCGAAGAACGTCGTGCCGGTGTGCGGCGTCGAGAAATCGAGCAGCCGGTCGTAGGCGCCCGGCGGGTCGCCGATATACATGCGCTGCAGCATTTTTTCGGTGACCCAAAGATATCTGGAATAGCCGATGAAGTAGGTGCCGAACTCGTTCTGTCCGGGCCTGCCGAACGGCATGTTGTCGCGCAATATGTCGTACTCGTTGCCGTCGGCATCCTCGATGGTGGCCAGCGACTTGTGCGATTTGCGTGGCGCGTCGTCATCGTCGATTTCGATGTTGTCGATCTTGGTGCGGCCGATGATCGCTTCCTGCTCGGGCGTCGGAATGCGCGCCCAGGCCTGCATGTCGTGCAGATATTTCTGGACGACGACATAGCTGCCGCCGGCGAAGTCGGCATCTTCATCGCCGATGAGCGCCGAGGCGGGCAAATCGAGGCCGGTCGGGTTGGCGGTGCCGTCGACAAAACCGAGTAGGTCACGGGCATCGAAATAGCGAAAGCCCGTCACTTCGTCGACAACAGCGACGCCGGAACCGAGCCTGTCGAGCAGGATGCGCTCGAACTCGAAGCACATGTCGGGGCGTTCTGAGCGGATGTGGAAGAGAAGGTCGCCCGGCGTCGACGGCGCCGAATGGACCGCGCCTTTGATCGGCGCAAACGGTTTTAGCTCCAGCGGCCGCCGGCCGGGACTGAGACGGTCCCAGAGATCGTGGCCGATGCTGGCGATGCACGACAGGCGGCCGCCAAGGTCGCGGAACCCGACATTTTTGACCAGGTCGTCGAGTTCGCCGAGCACCGACGCGACCTTTGCGAGCGCACTCTGCTCGCTGGCGACGGTGACGACAAGAAAGACCGCCGAAAGCGACAGCGGCGCGTCGATACTTTGCGCATCGATCGGCACGCGATCCCAGTTCTTCCCAGACATCCGAATTCTCCGCTTTGCGAGGATTTGTTTCAGATCATCAGGGATCGCGCAACACTGGATGAATTGCCTCTTTATCGACACGCGGATGCGGGTAGAGTGCGGCTGAATTTCAATCAACCCGTTCGGAGCTGATGCTCGCACGCCTGTTCGTGATCTTCGGTGGTCTTTTTGTGCTGGTGCTGTGTGCGGCGCTGGTGGTGCCGTATTTTGTCGACTGGACCGGCTACCGCGCCGAATTCGAGCGCGAGGCGAGCGCCATTCTCGGCCGCAAGGTGACCGTGCAGGGTGACGCCACGGCAAGGCTGCTGCCGTTCCCCTCGGTGACCTTCTCGAATGTTGCCGTTGCCGGCGGCCCCAATGGCCAGCCAGCCATGACCGTCGAAACGTTTTCGATGGATGCGGAACTGGCGCCCTTCCTGCGTGGCGAAGTGCTGATCTTCGACATGCGACTGGTGCGGCCGAAAGCGACCATCGATATTGCCAATGACGGCACGGTCGACTGGGCGATGCGGCCGTCCTCGCCCTTCGACCTCAACCAGATCTCGATCGAGAAGCTGACGGTGACGGAAGGGCAGATCGAACTGCGCCATGCCGCCGGCGGCCGCAGCCACCTGTTTTCCGAGATCAATTCGACCATCTCGGCCAAGTCCCTGGCCGGCCCGTGGCGCATGGACGGCACGCTGCGGCTGGACGGGTTGCGCGCCACGATCGCGGCGTCCACGGGCAAGGCCGAAGGCACCGGGCAGATGCGGCTGCGGCTGAAAGCCGATCCGGACGCCTATCCGCTGGTCATCGAGACCGACGGCAATGCGGGCATCGTCAATGGGGCCGCCGTCTACTCCGGCCAGTTCAAGATCTCCGGTGCCGACAAGAACAGCGCCGAGCTGCGCGGCACCGATGGCGAGACGGTGAAGGTCTCGGCCGGCAAGCCCGATCCGGGCTTTCGGCTGAACGGCAAGTTTTCCCTCGACCACCAGAAGTTGGGCGTCGACGAATTCCGCTTCGAGACCGGGCCGCTCGACAACCCCTACACCGCCGACGGCAAGGCCTCGGTCGATCTCGGGCTGAAGCCGAGCTTCGCCATCGAGGCCAATGGCGCGCAGGTGCAGTTCGACGAGGCGGTGGGCGCCGAGGCCGGCGCCGGCCTGACACTGGATCAGCGCATCGCGGCATTTGAGCAGGCGCTTCTCGACCTGCCGAAGCCGACCATCCCCGGCACCGTCGAGGTCAAGCTGCCAGCGGTGGTGGCCGGCGACACCACGGTGCGCGACGTTCATCTTTCCGCCGAGCCGGTCGATGGCGGCTGGTCGGTGAAATCGCTTGCCGCGACCTTGCCCGGCCGCACCACGCTGGAAGCCGATGGCATGCTCCTGCTCAACGTGGAGGGCCATTTCGGCTTCAACGGCTCGTTGCTGCTGGCCGTGGCGCAACCCTCAGGCTTTGCCGCCTGGCTGTCGAAGGATGTCGACGAGGCGATCCGCCGATTGCCCGCCGCCGGCTTCAAGGCCAAGGTCGAGCTCTCGGAGAAGCGTCAGGCCTTCAGCGATCTCGAACTGATCCTGGGCAAGGCGAAGTTTTCCGGCCGCATCGATTCCAGCCAGCCCGACGACGCCAAGCCTTCGGTGCTGATGCGGCTCGAAGGCGGCGAACTCGATGTGGACGGACTGGCGGCCTTTGCCTCGATCTTCGTCAGTGACAAGGGCGCCAACCGCTTTGCCGACCGCGACCTCGATTTCCAGATCAAGGCTGGGCCGGTCAACGCCGGCGGGCTGACCGCCGACACGGTCGATACCGCACTGAGGCTGCGCGACGGACTGCTCGAAATCGACCGGCTGTCAGTGGGCGGGCTGGCCGGTGCCTCGATCAGCGCCACCGGCAGGATCAAGGATTTCCCGGCAAGCCCGACCGGCAAGCTCGATGCATCGGTGGTTGCCGTCGACCTGAAGCCGCTGATCGACGTCGCGGCCCAGCATTATCCCGACAGTGCCGTGCTCAAGGGACTGGCGAGCCGTGCCGCCGCCTATCCCGAGTTGTTCCAGGATGCGCGCGTCGACCTGGTGGCGAGTGCGGCCGACAATGGCGACGGCACCACGGGCCTGGCGGTGAGCGGGCAAGGCAAGGCCGGCGGCTCGGCTTTTTCCGCGTCGCTGTCGGGGAAGGGGGCGGTGGACAAGCTTCTCGAAGCGCCGGTGGCGCTGACCTTCAACGCCAAAAACCCTGATGCCACCGCGCTGCTGGCCCTTTACGGCCTGCCGGCGCTGCCGCTCGGCATGCTGGGCGAGGCAAGCACGGACATTCAGGCCAAGGGCACGCTTGGCGGCGGCCTGGCGACGAGTTTCAGCCTTGCCGGCGACGACTTCAAGGCCGCTTTCGAAGGCACGATCGCCGATACGTCGCAAGGCCTCGCCGCCAAGGGCAAGCTCAGCCTTGACGCCGCCGACATCGAGCCATGGCTGATGACATCAGGCATCGGCCTGCCGGGCATGGGAGCCGGCATGTCGACGTCGCTCGCCGCACAGGGCGACTATGGCAACGGTCTGCTGGTGCTGGACGAACTCAACGGCGCCATCAACGAAGCGGCGGTGTCCGGCGACGTCAATGTCGATGTGAAGGAGGGGGTCGACGGCAAGGCCGGCGTGCCACATCTGGCCGGTGCGCTGGTGCTCGACGAACTCGACCTCGATCCGATGGCAGTGGCACTGTTCGGCGATTCCGCCTTTCTTGTCGACCAGGAGGGGGCCGACAAGCAAGTGGCCGATAAGAGCGGGGTGTGGCCGGCCACACCGTTCAGCCAGAAATCCAGCCTGCCGTTCACCGCCGACCTCGACCTGACGACGGCAGCGCTCGCCGCCGGCCGGTTCGCCACCGCCTATGATGCCGCCTTTTCGCTCAAGCTCGACCAGGAAGGCATCCGCGTTTCGGATCTGAAGGCGAAATTGCTGGGTGGGGCGCTGACAGGCCTGTTCGAGCTGAAGAACAATGACGGCACAGGACTTTTCACCGGCCAGATGAAACTGGCTGGCGCCGATCTGGCGACCGTGCTGCCGGATGCAGGCATCAGCGGCATCGGCGATTTCTCGACCGCGCTGTCAAGCAGCGGCAAATCGGTTGAAGGTATGGTGGCCGCCTTGTCCGGGTCCGGTACGGCGACGCTGAAGAGCTTGCAGGTCGCCGGCGTCAATCCCGATGCGTTCCCCGCGTTCCTTGCCAAGGCGGATGCGATCGGGCGTGACATCGATGCGGCCAAGACCGCCGGCTTCGCGCCTGACATCGCCGCCGATGGCAGTCTCGCCGCCAAGGACACCGACATCGCCTTCACGGTTGCCGGCGGCATGCTGAGGGCGCCGCCCATCAGCCTCGACAATCCGGCTGCGACCTTGTCCGCTGACATCACAGCTGATCTCAACACAGCCATGGTGTCGGCCAAAGGGGCGATCACCTATCGGCCAGGCGACGAGGCCCAGGTCGGCTCCGAACCGGTCGTGAACTTCACCGCCGAGGGGCCGTTCGGCGCCGTGAAGCGGCAGTTCGACAGCGAGCCGCTGGCACAGTTCCTAACCCAGCGCGCGCTGGAGAAGGAGCAGCAGCGCGTCGAGGCGATGCAGGCTGCTCTGCTCGAGAAGCAGCGGCTGCGGCGCGAAGTGCGCTATTACGCGGCGCTGCAGACCGAACGGGACAATGCCGCCGAGGAATTGCGCAAACAGGAGGAAGCAGCCCGGCTGAAAGCCGAGGCTGACGCCAAGGCCAAGGCCGAAGCGGACGCCCAGGCGAAAGCTGAAGCCGACGCCAAAGCTCAGGCCGAAGCGGAGGCGAAAGCCAAGGCTGACTCGGATGCCAAAGCCAAGGCGGATGCGGACGCCAAGGCCGCTGCCGAACAGCAGGCCGCCGACGAAGCGGCCAAGGCACAGGCCGACGAGCAGGAGCGGCAGAAGGCGGAAGAGGCGATGCGCATTGCCTCGCAGGAAAAGGCAAAGCTCGAGGCTGAGCGCAAGGCCGCGCAGCAGGCTCCGAAGATGGAGCGTGCGCCGCTGCCGGAGGCCAACGACAACCCGCCGCCGGCCAAGCCGAAGTCCAATCCGTTCACGCTCGACAATCTGCTGAAGTCGCTGCAGTAGGCAGTAGGCAGTAGGCAGTAGGCAGTAGGCAGCACGAGAGGCCTTTTCGCCCCGAAATCGTTTCAAAGCACGAACAACTCGGCGCCGTCTGCGATGTAGCGGGCGTGGCGGAAATCCCGGATGGTCAAGAGTTTGCCGTCCTTCCAGGCCAGCAGGATGAAATAGGATGGCCGCGCCGCCGGATCATCGCTATCGCGGACGAGGATCGCCGGCCTGTCTTCGACGAAGCCCGGTACGAAACGCCAATCCTGCACTCGGGAATAGTTGCCGAAGTAGGTGCCGACTTCCTTGCGGCCGTTGAGCCGCGTCCTGGCCACCAGCTCCAGCCGGACTTCATCCGCCAGCATGTCGCGCACCGCGTCGAAGTCGCGGGCGTTGAAACGATCGATATAGGCTTCGAGCAACAGACGCTCTGCGTTGCTCAATCTCGGAACAGGGCGGTCGTCCGGTTCGTCCGCAAGATGGCGCAGCCGATGGCGACCACGATGCAGCGCCGCCTTAACCGCGGGAATGCTGGTGTCGAGTGTGGTGCTTATTTCCTGCAGCGAATAGCCCAGAACGTCCATCATGATGACGCTGCTTCGCTGCGCGACGGGAAGGCGCATGAAGGTATGCAGTCCGGCCGCCGCGGCCTGACGGTCGACGGTGGGGTTTGCCGGGTCGACGATCATGTCCGGATCCTCATCGGCAAAGGCCTTTTCACGGGCGCGACGGCGCAGGAAATCGAGTGCAGCATTGTGGGCAATGCGAAACAGCCAGCCTTCCGGGTTGGCGATCGGGCCGGCGTTGGGCAGAGCTTCGAACGCTTTTGTCAGCGCTTCCTGCAGCACGTCCTCACCGTCGATGACCGAGCCCGTCATGCGGGCGCAATAGCGGTGCAGCTTGGGACGCAGTTCGCCGAACAGTCGGGCAAAAGGCTCACGGATCTCGCCAGGAATGTTCATGCGCCTCTGTTCGCCGTTATTGGTCCAGCATCCGGTAATGGCCCACCACGGTCATTTCCTCGCGCTGCGGACGCTCGATCAAGCGATCCCTGATGCCACTCTGAAAGGCCTCGAATGCCGCCAGCCCGGTGATGATGTCGGCATGGGCCTCGGTTTCCGTCTCGACCAGATGGACAAAGGACCCGTCGTTAGATCGCCATGTCATGTAGCGAACGCCTTCCGGCGATTTTTCCCGCAGCTCCAGGAACACGGCCTTGGCCAGCCATTCATTCTCGTCGGTCCGTTCCGGCTTCGTCTTGTAGCGTATCAGGTGGCGTTTCATCGCTGTTGTCCTCCTAGTTGCCCTGCGCCTTTGAGGTCGCTCATCTTCGAGACGCTATTGTGAGGCGAAAGGATTCGGGCACTGGGAAATAATTCGTGTCGCCCCACAAAGACGCCGGAGTGTTCACGTGCGATCGAGCAGCCGCCGCAGCATCGGTTCGATGCGTGACAGTTCGTCGAGATGCGCCGCCGACAGCTCGGCCAGACAATCGTCGGCGCGCTCGGTCAACTGCAGCAGCACGCGGCGATGGTCGTCCTTGTCCTGGTCCCTTGCGACCAGTCCTGCCTCGCTGAGGCGGTTGACCAGTTCGACGGCGCTGTGGTGGCGGATGCGCAGGCGTTCCGCGAGGTCGCCAACCGTCACCGGGCCGCCGCCCGGGAATCCCTTGATTGCCAGCAGCGCCTGATGCTGGCGCGGGGTCAGGCCGGCGTCTTCCGCCTGGACCTGGCTGAATTCTAGGAAGCGGCGGATCAGGTAGCGAAACTCCGACAGCCGTTGGTAGTCAGCCTGGCTGATGGCGGGACGTGGTTTTTGTGGCTGCGACATACCGGACATTTGTTCGTTTTCCGACGAAAGCTCAAACGGATTTCGAGCAAAACCGGCTTGAATATTTATATCGTGTTACGATACATAGCCATCGACAAGCCCGGCTGGCCGCTTCGACCTTGCCGCATATCCGACAGACGGCCCGCCGCCAGGAAGCGAACTGCCATGAAGACCCATCACTCGAACCCGGAGCATCTGCGTGATTTCACCACGGATGCCAGAGTGCTGCTCGTTGCCGCCATTGCGGTGGTGGTGGCGACTGCCGGGCTGTTTGCCGGCATCGCGCTGTTGAAGCTGATCCGGCTTGCCACCAACATCGCCTATTTCGGCCAGTTCTCGCTCGCCGATCTGAAACTCGAGGACACGCCGCTAGGGCTTGCCGCCGTCATCGTGCCGGTGATCGGTGCGCTGATCATCGGCCTGATGGCGCGCTTCGGCAGCGAGAAGATCCGCGGCCACGGCATTCCGGAAGCCATCGAGGCGATCCTGCTGGGGCGCTCAAAACTCGACGCCAAGGTGGCTATCCTGAAGCCGCTGTCGTCGGCGATCTCGATCGGCTCCGGCGGACCCTTCGGCGCGGAAGGCCCGATCATCATGACAGGCGGCGCCATCGGCTCGCTGATCGCGCAGATGCTGCCGGTCAGCGACACCGAACGCAAGACGCTGCTGGTGGCGGGTGCGGCGGCGGGCATGACGACGGTCTTCGGAACACCGATCGCGGCCATCATGCTGGCGGTCGAACTGCTGCTTTTCGAATGGACGCCGCGCTCTTTCATTCCGGTGGCGGTCGCGGCTGTTATCGCCGAGGTCGAGCGCACCATGCTCCATCTGCCCGGACCGATCTTCCCGTTCCAGGGCGGCATGGCGGTTTCGTTCACTGGGCTTGGCGGCTGGGTTCTGGTTGGTATCTGCGCCGGCCTGCTGTCGGGGCTTTTGACGCAAATGGTCTATGCCAGCGAGGACGGCTTTCAGAAGCTGCCCATCCACTGGATGTGGTGGCCGATGCTTGGCGGCCTGGTGGTCGGCATTGGCGGGCTGATCGAACCGCAGGCGCTCGGCGTCGGCTATGACAACATCGCCAACATGCTGGATGGCCGCACGCTTGCCACCGCCGCACTCATCCTGCTTGTGGTCAAGGCCATCACCTGGTCGGTTGCGCTCGGTTCGGGGACATCCGGAGGCGTGCTGGCGCCGCTGTTGATGATGGGCGGGGCGATGGGGGCGGTGCTCGCCGGCGTTCTGCCTGCCGCGGATCCGGGTTTCTGGGCGTTGCTGGCCATGGCCGCCACCATGGGCGGCACGATGCGGGCGCCACTGACGGCCACTTTCTTCGCGGTCGAGTTGACCGGCAACACCCATGTGCTGGTGCCGCTGATCGCGGCCTGCGCGGCGGCGCACGCCGTCACCGTGCTCTTGATGAAGCGGTCGATCCTGACCGAGAAGATCGCCAGGCGAGGGCACCACCTCGTGCGCGAATACCGTGTCGACCCTTTCGCCCTGACCAGGGTGCGCGAGGTGATGACTTCTAAGGTCGAAAGCGTGCCAGCGACGATGACGCTGCATGGCGCAGCAGCCTTCCTGACCGCACCGGAGACACGGCATCCGAGCTTTCCGGTGGTCGATGAAAACAGGCACGTGCTCGGCCTCATCGATCCGCCGGCGATCCTGCGCTGGCGCCGTGCCGGCACCCACCGCACCACGACGCTTGGCGTGTTGCTGGCCGGGAGCAAGGTGACGCTCGCCTATCCGGATGAGTATCTCGAAGGCCTTTCCGACAAACTGCTGCTGGCCAACGTCTCCCATCTGCCCGTCGTCACCCGTGAAGGCTCGCAACTGGTCGGCTATGTCGGCTGGAAGGATCTGATGCGCGTGCGGTCGAGGAAGCAGGCCGAGGAGCGCGAGCGTTCGACCTTGCTTGGCTTTGGCACCAGACGCAGGAAAAAGGCAGAAATGGTCGAGGGCCTTTAGGCTGTAGACTCACCAGCCGCAAACGCTCCCTTTCGCCGCTCGTCCATAAATTGCGCGTGCCCAGTCCTTGGCGATGTTCTGCGACCCGTGACAAAACCGCAAGATCGGTCGAGCACGTTATGGCCATGAGCGACTAGTTGGAGCCGCCACGGAGGAAGGACGATGAAGGCAGTGCTTCAGCACTACCATGTGCGGATGCAGCGAGTGTTGGACTACATCGACCGGCATCTTGGCAGTGATCTGGACCTGGAAACGCTGAGCGGTGTCGCGGCCTTCTCGAAGTTTCATTTCCACCGGCAGTTTAAGGCGACCTTCGGGTTGTCCGTGCATCGCTATGTTCAGCTTGCCCGTATGAAGCGCGCTTCGTACCGGCTGGCCTACAGAGACGCCCAAAGCGTCACGGACATAGCGATGGATGCCGGTTACGATGCACCGGATGCCTTCGCCCGCGCCTTTCGGCAACGGTTCGGACAATCGCCTTCGTCGTTCCGGAAGTCTCCCGACTGGGAGCCGTGGCTTGCGGCCTTCGGGCCTCTCGACAACGCCAGGAGCAAGCTCATGCAGAAGACTTTTGCCACTAACGACGTGACGATTCGCGATGTGGCCCCGACGCCGGTGGCGATCATGGAGCATCGGGGCGACCCGGCGACGCTCGGCGCCACCATCCAGCGGTTCATCGCGTGGCGCAAGGCCGCTGGCCTGTCGCCCAAGACAAATCCGACCTTCAATGTCTGGCGTTCCGAGCGGCGTCCTGCGTCGCCTGCCGATTATAGCGTGGACCTTTGTGTCGGGACCGACCAACCGATCGAGGCGAACGGCGAGCAGATCAAAGCCGGCGAGATCCCTGGCGGACGCTGCGCGGTGCTGCGCGTCGTCGGCAACACCGACAATCTGGAGCCCGCCGCGCTCTACCTTTATCGCGACTGGCTTCCGGCCAGCGGCGAGGAAGCACGCGACTTTCCGATCTATTGCCAGCGGCTGGGCTTCTTCGCGGAAGTGCCGGAGCATGAGGCGGTCGCGGAACTGTATTTGCCGCTGAAATAGCGCCCTCCGACGGCGGCCTGTCCCATCCGATCGCGAGAAACGGACAGGTCGCTATCTAGAGATGCGTTCCGCGCTTCGCCCAATCGAGGACATGGAGCCTCAACGCCGAGGACAGGTTGGTGTCGCGAGGTCGTGTCTCGTCGACTTCGGCGACAAGAGCGGCGAGCGTCAATTGCCGCGCGGCCGCGATCGCGACGAGGTCGTCATAGAAGGGTTTTTCGAGCGAGTAGCTGGTGCGGTGACCGCGAATGGTCACCGAGCGCTTTTCGACCGCGCTCATTGACGGTCAGGGTCGCCGGGCTTTTCACGACGATGCCCGGCAACGAATTTTTCGCTGTTGTCGGCGACCAGGCGGTCGCGTTGCTTCTCTGCCTTGGAGCGGCCGTGCAGCGCGCGATTCTGTTCGGCGTCGCGCACCTTTTCGTCCCGCGCCTTCTGCTTACGGGCCTGGCGGAGGTTGGCGATGTCGGCCATGGTGTGAACCGCAGGCCTATTTCTTGCGGAAGGCGTCGAGCGAGACCACTTCGGCACCCTTGGTGGCGGCGTCCGCCGCTGCAGGCTGCTTCTTCTCCGCCTCGGCGGCGGCCTTCTTCTCGGCCTTCGGCTTTTTCTCGGAGACGATGGTCAACGGCTCGGGCGTAGCTTGAGCGGCTGGTTCCTCGGCTGCTCCGTCCGTCTTGACGTCGAATTCGAGCTCGAAATTGACCGAGGGATCATAGAAGCCGCGTACGGCGGAGAACGGGATTTCGAGTTTCTCCGGTACGTCGGAGAAGGACAGCCCGACCTCGAAGCCGGTGTCGGTCACCTTCAGGTCCCAATACTGGAACTGGATGACGATGGTCATCTGCTCGGGATAGCGCTCGCGCAGCCGCGACGACACGCGCACGCCCGGCGCGCCGGTCAGGAAGGTGATGAAGAAGTGATGATTGCCGGGGAGGCCGGTACGCGCGACCTCGGCCAGGACTTTGCGCATGACGCCGCGCAACGCCTCCTGGGCCAGAATGTCGTAGCGGATGTGGTCGTCGGCCATGTGGCGGTCGGGTTCCGTTGAATCGTCCGCATAGCTGTAATCAAGCTTGAGGGCGGCGTAAACCTGATATAGACCGCCGCCGCACCGAGATGAGGACTATTGCCGACGATTTGATCGCTCAGGCGCTGGCGAGCGCGCTTTGCTTTTCAACCGATGTCGCGGAGCGGCGCTTGCCGAAGGCGCGCAGGAAGGTGCGCACGCCATTGGTCGCTGATTGCAGCACCTCGTCCTCGCGCGGCGAGCCGCCAAGCATGAAGGTCGTCTGCAGTTCGGCATTGACGAGACCAAGGAACTGGCGTGCCGCCACGTCGGGGTCGTCGATCGCGAGGTAACCGCCATAGGCGAGGCGGGCAAAGCGGGCAGCGATTGCCGGCCATGTCCTGCCCGGCCCCTGTTCGCGCCATTCGGCAAACAGTTCGGGATAGCGCTCGCCTTCGGTCTGGATCAGCTTGCGCAGGAATTTTCCATCGCGGTTGCAGATGCAATTCTGGTTCAAGCGCATGGCAAAGCCGATCAGATCGGCTTCGAGATCCCCCGGCAGATCGGGGAAGGTGGCAATGGTGGCGAAGATGCCGGCATTGCAGCGTTCGGTCAGGTCGCGGACCACAGCAACGAACAATTTCTCCTTGTCGCCGTGATGGTTGTAGATGGTCTGGCGCGAGACGCCGGCTTCGGCGGCGATCAGATCGATGTTGGCGCCGGCGAAACCTTCGCGGCAAAACACGGTGGCGGCGGAATCGACGATCGACAGGCGCTTGGCCTCATGGCCGCGTGGCGGGAAGGTGTCAGGAGAAACGTGCAGCTTCATAAAAATCTATATAGAGGTGATTGACGAATTAGACAAGAGTGTCTAAATTTGTGGACAGAAGATAAAGAGATTTCACGACGAGACGAATGGAAATTCGCTTTTGGGGTGTCGGAATCTCATGGGATGGAACGTCCTAGGTTAGACGTCGCCTGGCGGCGGCAACCAGATTTGAAAGAAGCCTTTATCATGAGTCCCAAATTCCTCCGCATTGCGGTCGTGCTCGGCCTGTTGTCCGCCATCGGCCCGTTCGCCATCGACATGTATCTGCCCGCACTGCCGTCGATCGGCGCCGATCTGCACGCCGGCACCGCCGCAGTGCAGATGAGCCTGTTGATCTTCTTCCTGTCGATGGGTTTTGGCCAGATCGTCGTCGGGCCGATCTCCGACATGGTCGGCCGCAAGCTGCCGCTCTATGGCGGCCTTGCGCTGTTCATGGTCGGCGGTATCGGTTCGGCAATGGCGCCGACCATCGAATGGCTGATCGCTTTCCGCTTCCTGCAGGGGCTTGGCGCCAGCGCCGGCATGGCCGTTCCACGCGCCATCGTGCGCGACCTGCACACCGGCAACGAGGCCGCCAAGCTTATGTCCCTTCTGATGCTGGTGTTTTCGGTGTCGCCGATCCTGGCGCCGCTGACCGGCAGCGTGATCATCGAGAATTTCGGCTGGCGCGCCGTGTTCTGGACGGTGACTGGCGCTGCTCTGCTAGCCACCATCCTTCTGGCGACCTCGCTCAAGGAGACGCGGCCGGTGGAAGACCGCGCCGGCTCCTCCTTCGGCACCGCGCTGTCGGCCTACCGCTTCCTGATGGGCGACCGTAACTTCCTCGGCCTGACGGCTATCGCCGGCTTCGGCATTGCGAGCTTCTTCGTCTATCTGTCGAGCTCGTCGTTCATCCTGATCGACCACTACGGCCTGTCGCCTTCGGTCTACAGCGTGTTCTTCTCGATCAATGCGGTCGCCTTCATCGGCATGTCGCAGATGACGGGACTGCTGGCCGAGCGGTTCGGGCTGCGGCGCGTGGTGCGCGTCGCGGTGACCGGCTATGCCACGACGATGGTGGTGCTGTTTGCGGTGATGGCGACCGGCATCGACCGGCTCGACGTGATGGCGGCACTGCTGTTCGTCGGCTACGGCTTCCTCGGCCTAGTCATCCCGACCACCTCGGTGCTGGCCATGGAAGAGCATGGCGAGATCGCCGGTACGGCTTCGGCGCTGATGGGCACGCTGCATTTCGCCATCGGCGCGCTCGCAATGGGTGTCGCCGGCGTGTTCTTCGACGGCACGCCGCTGCCGATGGTGGCCGGCATCACGCTGTGCGCGGTGATTTCCTTCACGCTGGCCAAGGTCACGCTCGGCCGCTCGCGCGAAGCTGCCGAGGCGCCGGCGGAATAAGCAACCACAAACAAATGAAAGAGGCCGGGTTCACCCGGCTTTTTTCATGCCAATCCCGTCTCGGCCAACACGAAGCGCAGCCGCTCCTCGACCGGGGCCAAAGGCAGCGGGATCAGTTCATAGCCCAGTTCCGTGTAGACGCCGACCAGCATATGATAGGTGCGCTCGGCCTCCTCAAGCGTCTGCTTGCGCTCTTCATCCTGCGCGAAGATCTCCGGCCAGGGCGGGGCGACGAAGACGCGCGGATTGTAGCGGAAGCGCTCGGCGGCAGAACTGACATGCTGGGGCACCGGCAGGCCGCTCAGTCTGAGATAGCCAAGCGTGTCCGGCACGCTGCGGTCGAAAAAGACAGGGCGCCCGGTCTGTTCGCGCGCAACCTGATACGAGCGCATCTCCCATGACAGCATCAGTTCGGCGAACAGCGCGCGATCGCGCCAGGGCAAAGCGGGTCCGCCTATGTCGGACTGGTCGCGGATGATGCCGCGGCCGGCTTCGACAGAGGTGGCAAAGCCTGCCCGGCGCAGGGCTTCGATCAGGGTGGTCTTGCCGGAGCCGGGACCGCCGGTCAGCACGAAGAATCGATCGGAATCGTTTTGCATGTTTTGTCCATGAGAGGGGCACGCGGCGGTGCGCCTTCGCGGCCCATAGCCGTTGGAAGGACCGGCCAGCGGGAGCTGCCGTTGTGCGTAGCGCATGTTGCGGGGGAGAAGTGGAGGTTTCTGTTGCCAGGTACCTCCGAACCCCGCCTAGAAGTGCGAACCCCTAGGGCTTGAATTGAAGCTATCGCACCGCTTACGCGGCGAGACGTGCTTCCGCATAGTTGTCATTTGCAACTACAGGTTTAGCCCGATGACGGTGGTACCATGCCGGGCAAAAGTACGATCTTTACACCTTCGTCGATCCTATTTCGCCCCCATCAAAAACCGCTCTGTCGCCGACAGCAGCTTTTGGTGGAGGCGCCGGGTACCGCCCCCGGGTCCGAACGGCTTATTTCATCGCCCATTTATCGCCATAGTCGGTCAAGCCGACAAACCGAATATAGGGGGCCATCGCGAGAAATGAAAGGCCGCATTGGCACTTTGTCCCCGTGTCAAAACCGCATCTCCGAAGGGTTGACTTGGGCGCGGTCTCAACCGAAGCTTTGCCACGGTGAGGAGTTATCGACCTAGCGCACAAGTTGCAGCAGCGCGCCACAGCCCTCATCGATCGGATCCGTGGCGCCGACGAGGGGAATTTTGATGGCCGACTATCTTGCAGACGTGAAGAAATACGACGCTGGCGCCAGTGCGGATGCGGTCGAAAAGATCGTAAAGCACCTGGGCATCGCGCTCAGGAACCGTGATTCCTCACTGGTATCCTGCACCGACCCAAAGGAACTCGGTCGTGTCAGGGACAACTGGGTCGCCAAGAAACTCGGCATCAGCGACGCAGCGAAAGCCGATGCGGTGATCGAAAAGACCTGCAAGGCGATGGCGGCCGATAACACCAAGAGCCGGGTTACCTTCTACTATCTGGTTGCGAAGGACCTGGGCAAGCTCGGCTCCCTCTAACGATCGCGCGCTGACGATCGCGCGTCAATTTGCGGAGGCTGGCGCAGCCAATGCGCCAGCCGGTGACGTTATTGGGGACTGGCTGCCTTCAGGCAGGGCTTGCCGCTGCTTTGTGGTGTTCGATTGCCTGTCCGTCAGTTATGATGGCTGGACAACCGAATCGAGCCGGAACCGATGCGCCAGTATCTCGACCTCCTGCAGCACGTGCTGGATAACGGTGCCGATCGCGGCGACCGCACCGGCACCGGAACGCGCTCCGTCTTCGGCTACCAGATGCGTTTCGACCTGGCGCGCGGCTTTCCAGTCACCACCACCAAGAAATTGCATCTCAAGTCGATCATCCATGAACTTCTGTGGTTCCTGGCCGGCGACACCAACATCAAATATCTCACCGACCATGGCGTTTCGATCTGGGACGAATGGGCCGACGAGAATGGCGATCTCGGCCCGGTCTATGGCAAGCAGTGGCGCTCCTGGCCGGACGGCCATGGCGGGTCGATCGACCAGATCGCGAATCTTCTCAAGGAGATACGCAAAAATCCTCAATCTCGGCGGCTGATCGTTTCGGCGTGGAATCCGGCCGAGGTGGAAGCGATGGCGCTGCCGCCCTGCCACTGCCTGTTCCAGTTCTATGTCTCGGAAGGGCGGCTTTCCTGCCAGCTCTACCAGCGTTCGGCCGATATCTTCCTCGGCGTGCCGTTCAACATCGCTTCCTACGCCTTGCTGACGCTGATGGTGGCGCAGGTGACCGGGCTGAAGCCCGGCGATTTCGTCCACACGCTTGGTGACGCGCATCTCTACTCGAACCATTTCGAGCAGGCGCGCGAACAGCTGCGGCGTACGCCGAGGGCGCTGCCGACGATGTGGATCAATCCGGAGGTGAAGGACCTGTTCGCCTTCCGCTTCGAGGACTTTCGGCTGGAAAACTACGTCGCTGATGCATCGATCAAGGCGCCGATCGCCGTCTAAGGTATGTTGATATTCAGGTGATGCCGGCCTGCAAACGGCAGCTTGCTGCGCTTCCAGTTCTACTGCGTCGCAGTAGAACTGAGCTCACGTACTTAAAGTACGCTCCGCTCCGGTTCTCGGAACCCGCCGTTTTCGACTCGGCCTGACCTGAATCTCAACACACCTTAGGTCCCGATAGCGGGTTTGCACGGCGCCCCTGAGCGCGATCAATTCAGTCTATGCCGACCATCACGTCCGAGGCCTTGACCACGGCATAGGCCTGCTTGCCCTTTTCGAGCTTGAGATCGGCGACGGCCTCGTTGGTGATCGAGGCGGTGACGATGGCGCCGCCACCAATGTCGATCCTGACATGCGAGGTGGTGGCTCCCTTGACGATCTCGGTGATCGTTCCCTTGAGAATGTTGCGGGCGCTGATCTTCATCGGAGTTCCTTTCCAAGGTTTCTTTGCCGGTCTTACCAGAACAATCGGTGTCGTACAGACGCTTTCAGGGCGCGCTGGGCCTTCCCTTGTTATATTCATGCGGATATATCGGTTGGCGGGCTTCGAGCCGATCGGATTTCAAACCAGGGAGAGTTTTCCATGACGCGCAATGGTTTCGGGTTGAGGGCGATCGCCATTGGCGGTTTTGCGGCGACGTTGATGGCGGCAGTGCCGGCAGCGCACGCGGAAGACAAGGTGGTGGTGTTTGCCGCGGCCAGCCTCAAGGACGCGCTGGATGCGGTGAACAAGGCCTGCGAGGCCGATGTCGGCGAAGCCGCGACCGTTTCGTATGCCGCAAGCTCGGCGCTGGCCAAGCAGATCGAGGGTGGGGCACCGGCCGATGTCTTCATCTCGGCCGACCTCGATTGGATGAAATATCTCTCCGACAAGAAGCTGACCAAGCCCGACACCGAAGTGAAGCTGCTCGGCAACGAGATCGTGCTGGTGGCGCCGAAGGACACGGCGGTTGAAACCAAGATCGAGAAGGGCTTCGACCTCGCCAAGCTGATCGGCGACGGCAAGCTCGCCATGGGCGATTTCAAGGCAGTGCCGGCCGGCAAATATGGCAAAGCTGCACTTGAATCGCTCGGCGTCTGGTCCTCGGTCGAGGGCAAGGTGGCGCAGGCCGAGAATGTGCGCGCGGCGCTGAAGCTGGTTTCGACGGGCGAAGCAGCCCTTGGCATCGTCTATGCCACCGACGCGCATGCCGAAAAGGGCGTCAAGGTGGTCGGCACCTTCCCGGAGGATTCGCATCCGCCGATCATCTATCCGGTTGCCCAGACCGCCGATTCGAAGGACAAGGATACGCCGGCTTTCCTGAAGTGCCTGCAGTCGGCCAAGGCAACCGCGCTGTTCAAGGATCAGGGTTTTACCGTGCTCGCGCCGAGCAACTGAGTTCCAAGGAGCTTCATTCGCATTATGAATTGGCTGCTGGACCTCACTCCCGACGAATGGAATGCGGTCCGGCTGTCCATCAAGGTGGCGACGGTGGCGATGCTCGCCAGCCTGCCGCCGGGCATATTGATCGCGCTGTTGCTTGCCCGGGGACAATTCTGGGGCAAGACGCTGCTCAACGGGCTGGTGCATCTGCCGCTGATCCTGCCGCCCGTGGTGACCGGCTATCTGCTGCTGCTCACCTTCGGCCGGCGCGGCCCGGCCGGCGCCTTCCTGGCCGAGCATTTCGGCATTGTTTTCTCCTTCCGCTGGACGGGTGCGGCGCTGGCTTGCGGCGTCATGGGCTTTCCCCTGATGGTGCGGGCGATCCGCCTGTCGATCGAGGCGGTGGACCGCAGGATGGAGGCGGCGGCGGGAACGCTCGGCGCCAATCCGCTCTGGGTGTTCGCCACCATCACGCTGCCGCTGATCCTGCCTGGGCTGATCGCCGGCGCCATCCTGGCCTTCGCCAAGGCGATGGGCGAGTTCGGCGCGACCATCACCTTCGTCTCCAACATACCCAATGAGACGCAGACATTGCCGTCGGCGATCTACACCTTCACACAGGTGCCGGGTGGCGATGAAGGAGCACTCCGTCTGACGCTGATTTCCATCGTCATTTCCATGGCCGCACTGGTGGCTTCGGAAGTGCTGGCGCGGCGGGTCGGCCGGCGGATGGACATCGAATGAGCGTTCTCGTCGACATCAGCCATCGGCTGGGCGGTTTCGCCATCGAAGCCCGGTTCGAAAGCGCCGGGCGGCTGACGGCGCTTTTCGGACCGTCGGGGTCGGGCAAGACGACGCTGATCAACATGATCGCCGGGCTGATCCGGCCCGACAAGGGGCGCATCGAGGTCGACGGCCGGGTGCTGGTCGATACGGCTGCCGGCATTTTCGTGCCGAAGCACAAGCGCCGCATCGGCATGGTGTTCCAGGATGCGCGCCTGTTCCCGCATATGAGCGTGGCCAGCAATCTGCGTTACGGCCGTTGGTTCACGCCACCAGCGGAGCGCTATGCTGACCTGGATGCCGTTGTCGATCTGCTCGGCATCGGCCCGCTGATGAACAGGCGACCGGCAAAGCTCTCGGGCGGCGAGAAGCAGCGCGTGGCGATCGGCCGGGCGCTGCTGGCCAGCCCCAGCCTCCTTCTCATGGACGAACCGCTGGCCTCGCTCGACGAAGCGCGCAAGGCCGAAATCCTGCCCTATATCGAACGGCTTCGCGACGAGACGAAAATCCCGATCGTGTATGTCAGCCATTCCGTCGCCGAGGTGGCGCGGCTGGCCAGCGACGTGGTGATGCTGGCGCAAGGCAATGTCATCGCCGGCGGACCGACCGAGGCGGTGATGCAAAGGCTAGACCTGTTGCCGGCGGAAGAGCGCGGCGAGGGCGGCGCCGTGCTGGACACCAGGGTGCTGCGTCATGACGAGACGTTCGGCATGACCGTGCTCGGCTCGGCCGCAGGCGAGATCCGGGTGCCGCGGCTGGCGATGACGACAGGTGCTAGGGTGCGCATTCGCATCCGTGCCCGCGATGTGATGATCGCCACCGAGAAACCGACAGGCCTCAGCGCACTCAACATCCTGCCGGGAACCATTACCGCGATAAGCCCCGGCGAGGGCCCGGCGGTCGAGGTTGGTATCGACTGCAACGGCGCAACCGTGCTTGCCCGCATCACCGAACAGTCTCGGCATACGCTGAAGCTCCATCTCGGCGGTAAGGTTTTCGCGGTGGTCAAGACGGTGAGCTTCGACCGGGCCAACACCGGCGCCGGACTGCCCGCTGAGGCGGATGGATGAGGGGCGCTATGTTTTTTTGGAATAGCGGTGTCGCCGAGGAGATTCTAGTATGGGATCGGACGTGACCGCGGAGGAGCAAGAATGCCGTCGCTGAGCTTGCGGATAAATCTCGATCCCGACGGGCGAATCGGACCGGGCAAGATCGAGCTTTTGGAACACATAGCTACTTTCGGCTCGATCTCGGCCGCGGCGCGCGGCATGGAGATGTCCTACAAGCATGCCTGGGACCTGGTCGAGGACATGAACCGGGTGTTCGGCAAACCGCTGGTGGCGGCGCAGACCGGCGGCCGCAAGGGCGGCGGCGCGCAACTGACGGCCGTGGGGCTGGCAGTGGTCAGCCGCTTCCGCGCCATCGAGCGTGCGGCCGCCGCCGCGGCAGCGACGCATATGGAGGCGCTGCAGGCGGAGATTGATGCGGGGTGAGGGCAGTAGGGCAGTAGGCAGGGAAGTAAGCAGGCATTCGTGTGCTGTCTTCCAGCACAAACATCCTTCACCTATTGCCCTACTGCCTTGCTCCCCTATTGCCTTCCTATTCAGGTTTGCGAAGCAGATAGGTGTCCATGATCCAGCCCTTCTGCCGGCGGGCTTCTTCACGGGCTTGCTCGATCTCGGCGCCGATATCACCGAGACGACCCGAGATGAGAATCTCGTCCGGGGTGCCGAGATAGGCGCCCCAGTGGATGACGACATCCTTGTCGTCCAGCGTGTTGAAGGCGCATTTGCCGTCGAGCAGGACGACCGCGCTACCGGCATTGTCCGGCATGCCTTCCTCAGTCAGGCGGCGGCCGGTGGTGATGAGGACGGAATCGCCGATGCGGTTCAGCGCCATCTTGTGGCTGGCGGCAAGCGCCTGGACGGCGGTGATGCCGGGTATCACCTCGAGCTCGAACGCGACATTGCCTCGCAGGCGCACGCGCTCGAGGATGCGCAAGGCGCTGTCGTAGAGCGAAGGATCGCCCCAGATCAGGAAGGCGCCGCAGCCATCCCCCGCAATCTCGTCGCGGATCAGACCCTCGTAGATCGCGGCGATGGCTTCATGCCAGTCATCGACGGTCGAGCGATAGGAGGGGGCCGGCCCATCTTCTACTGGCAGGTCGCGCACCGGCACGTCGAATTCGACGCGGCGTGACTTCGGATTGGTGACGAAGCGGTCGCAGATCTGACGGCGCAGCTCGGCAAGGTCGTTCTTTTTCTCCCCCTTGTCGGGGATAAACAGCACATCCGCCTGGTTCAGGCCTGATATGGCCTGAACGGTCATGTGGTCGGGATTGCCGGCGCCGATGCCGATGACGAGAAGCTTGCGCATGGAGCGAACTCCTGCCCGATCGGAACCTGTTAGTCCAGACCGCTGCTGCGTGTCCAGACCGCGTGGTCCAGGTACCCTTTGGTGCGCGCGGATGCGGAAGGGCTTTGAAACGCCACATTGAAACGGCTAGGGTCCTCAGGGCATCTAGCCGAGGGGGCTTCCATGTTGCGATATGTTCTGACCGCCGTGCTGGCCCTGCCGGCCGCGCCCGCACTCGCCAATGATTCAGTTGCCGAACTTGGCACCGGCGGCCTGATCCTGTCGCGCAGCGATGCCGTGGCGATGCAAAGCGAGGACCTCTTCATCTCGCCGGAAAAGGTGACGGTCGACTACGTCTTCCACAACAACACCGACAAGGATATCGACGCCATCGTCGCCTTCCCGATGCCCGACATCTCGGGCAATCCCGAAGAAATCCCGGCGATCCCTGAAAATCAGAGCGACAATTTCCTCGGCTTTGAGGTGACGATCGACGGCGCACCGGCAAAGCCGCAACTCGAGCAGAAGGCGTTGGCGCTCGGCATCGACGTCAGCGCCGAACTGAAAGCGCAGAATGTGCCGTTCTATCCATTCGGCGATGCGGCGAAGGCGGCACTGGCGAAGCTGCCGCAGGCGGCTACCGACGACTGGGTCAACCGCGGCATCATCATCGAGGACAGCGGCAGCGATGGCACCGAGACGAAAAAGGTCTACACGCCGTTCTGGCAATTGCGTTCGACCTACTGGTGGCGTTCGACCTTTCCGGCCAACAAGGACGTCCACGTTTCCCACCGCTACAAGCCGAGCGTCGGCGGCACGTCTTCGGTCAGCTTTTTCTATGACGGCAAGTTCCAGGGGCAGTACGCCACCTACAAGACGCGCTACTGCATGGACGACACATTCGAGAACGCGGTGCGCAAGGCGGCCAAGGATGGTCCAGACGGCTATCCGCAGTATAACGAAAGCCGCATCGCCTATATCCTGACCACAGGCGGCAATTGGGCGGCAGGGACGATCGGCAAATTCAAGCTGACGGTCGACAAGGGCAATCCGAAAGCCCTGGTCTCGTTCTGCGGCGACAATGTCAAAAAGGTCGGGCCGACGACATTCGAGATGACGGCGGATGATTTCTATCCCGAGCACGACATCGACATCCTGATCCTCGATCCAACGGACGACAACTGATGCACGTCGCAATCTACGTCGCTATTGCCGAGAACGGCGTGATCGGGCGAGACGGCGGGTTGCCCTGGCGGCTCTCCACCGACCTCAAGCGCTTCAAGGCCGACACGATGGGCAAGCCCATCATCATGGGCCGCAAGACCTATGAGGGCATCGGCCGGCCGCTGCCGGGCAGGCTGAACATCGTCGTCACCCGCGACAAGGCCTGGCGCGCCGAAGGCGTCGAGGTGGCGCATTCGCTCGAAGCCGCGATCCAGCTGGCAACGGTGCGCGGGCGCTGCATGGTCGGTGTGGACGAGGTCTGCGTCATCGGCGGCGGCGAAATCTATGCCCAGGCGCTGCTGTTGGCCGACCGGCTGCACGTCACCCATGTGCTGGCAGCAGTCGACGGCGATGCGCATTTCCCGCCGATCGATCCGGATTCCTGGCGTGTTGTCAGCTCGCAGGACGTTCCAGCCGGGGAAAAGGACAGCCACGCGACGCGCTATTCGGTTTACGAGCGCCGCCGCGAGAGACATTGAACGATAAAAGGGGCATTGAGGGAAGACAAAGGGTCGCGACCGGACCAAATCGGACAAGTCGGCAACGCATCGCGTTGAAAGCGCCTCGTGGCGTCCCTATAGAAGAACAATACTGGATTTTGCGCCGTAATACCGGTGCTTGAGGGAATTCCAAGCGAAAGGACATTCATGCCCTGGAACGATAAAAGCGGCGGTGGCGGCGGCCCATGGGGCGGCGGCGGCGGCAACAATCAGGGACCCTGGGGGCAGGGACCAAAGGGACCGAGCGGCCCACAGGGCTCGCCTCCCGATCTCGAAGACATCATCCGCCGCGGCCAGGACCGGCTGCGGCGCGTTCTGCCGGGTGGCGGTGGCGCAAGCCCGGCTATTTTCGCGCTGATCGCGGCGGCACTTGTGGTGCTGTGGGCGTTCAAGGCGGTTTACACCGTGCAGCCCGACGAGGTCGCGGTCGAGCTGCGCTTCGGCAAACCGAAGGCCGAGCTATCGCAGCCAGGCCTGCATTTCCATTGGTGGCCGCTCGAAACCGTCGAGACAGCCAAGATTTCCGAGCAACTCGTCGATATCGGCGGCGGCGGCGCGACGAGTGGCAACACCTCCGGGCTGATGCTTACCGGCGACCAGAACATCGTCAACGTCCAGTTCTCGGTGGCCTATCAGGTCTCCGACCCGAGCGCGTACCTGTTCGACGTGTCCGATCCCGACGGCATGCTGCGGCAGGTTGCCGAAAGCGCCATGCGTGAAGCCGTCGGCCGCCGGCCGGCGCAGGACATCTTCCGCGACGACCGCCAGGGCATTGCCGCCTCGGTGCGTGAAATCATCCAGACGACGCTGGACGGCTACAAGTCCGGTCTCAACGTCAACGCCGTCTCGATCGAGGATGCGGCACCGCCACGCGAAGTGGCCGATGCGTTCGATGAGGTGCAGCGCGCCGAGCAGGACGAAGACAAGTTCGTCGAGCAGGCCAACCAGTACTCCAACCAGAAGCTCGGCCAGGCACGCGGCGAGGCCGCACAGATCCGCGAAGACGCGGCCGCCTACAAGAACCGGGTCGTGCAGGAAGCCGAGGGTGAGGCGCAGCGCTTCATCTCGGTCTATGACGAGTATGCCAAGGCGCCCGATGTGACACGCAAGCGGCTCTACCTCGAAACCATGGAGAAGGTTCTGAAGGATTCCAACAAGGTTATCGTCGAGCAAGGCAACGGGCAGGGTGTTGTGCCCTATCTGCCGCTGCCGGCATTGCAGCCGAAAGCGCCGGCACCAGCCGCCGCTGGTGGCGTTACGGGAGGTAACCAGTGATGGCCAACCGTCTTCCCATCATCGTCGTCGCAGCGGCCGTCATCCTGTTCCTGCTCTATTCGTCGGTCTTTGTGGTCAATGCGCGCCAGCAGGCACTGGTGCTCAGGTTCGGCGAGATCGTCGACGTCAAGAGCAAGCCCGGCATCTACTTCAAGGCGCCGTTCTCGTTCTTCGACGCCGACACGGTGCAACTGATCGAGAACCGGGTGCTGCGCTTCGACCTCGACAACATTCGCGTCCAGGTGTCGGGCGGCAAGTTCTATGAGGTCGACGCCTTCATCGCCTATCGCATCTCGGATCCGCGGGTCTTCCGCTCCGCCGTGTCCGGTCAGATCGAATTGGCCGAAGCCCGGCTCAGGACGCGTCTCGACGCCGCCTTGCGCCGTGTCTACGGTCTGCGCGATTTCGAGGCCGCACTCTCTGAACAGCGCGCCGTGATGATGCGCGAAGTCCGCGATCAGCTCAGGCCCGACGCAACGTCGCTCGGCCTGCAGATCGAGGATGTCCGTATCCGCCGCACGGATCTCACGGCCGAGGTCTCACAGCAGACCTTCGACCGCATGAAGGCGGAACGCCTGGCGGAAGCCGCGCGGCTGAGGGCACGCGGTAACGAAGCGGCGCAGCGCATCACGGCCCGCGCCGATCGCGAAGTGGTCGAGATCGTCGCCGAAGCGCAGAAAGAGTCGGAAATCCTGCGAGGCGAGGGCGAAGCCCAGCGCAGCGCCACCTTCGCGGGAGCGTATCAGCGCGATCCGGCTTTCTTCGACTTCTACCGGTCGATGAATGCCTATGGCACGGCGCTGGACAACACCGGAACGACGATGGTGCTGTCGCCGAACTCGGAGTTCTTCCGCTTCTTCCGCAATCCCGACGGCAGCGAGGCGCCGGCGAAGCCGGTTTCGCCGGCCCCAACCGCTCCGGCGACGGCACCTGCCGCGCCGGCGGCACAGCCAAGCACCGGCCAGTAGCGGCCGGTGCAGGATTTTCTCGCCGCCATGGGCCTCGTCCTTGTCATAGAAGGTCTGGTCTATGGCGGCTTTCCCGGCCTTGCCAGGAAGCTTGCCACCGAAGTGCTGTCGCTGCCCGAGAACGCGCTCCGGATTGCCGGGCTGGCGGCGATCGCCATCGGTGTCGGCATCGTCTGGCTGGTGCGAGGCGGATGACGGCGGCGGCGAGCTTCGATCCCGGGGATACGAGCTTCGATCCGAGATAACGGATGATTTATCCTCTGCCGATAGTCATAGCCGCAAACGTGCCGTATTTTTTGCCAACATGGCGCGACGCGGCGTTTTCGTCGAAGCGCTTTTCTTTTCAAGAATACCGGGAGGCTTCTCGATGACATCCAATTCTATTTTGCGCGCGGCACGGCGGACGTTCATCGCCGGCGCGGCGGCACTTCTTGTCAGCGCCGTCGCTGTCCCGTCCGTGACACCGACATTTGCCGCGGATGGACCTGCTTCGGTCGCCGACCTGGCGCAAGGCCTGCTCGGCGCCGTGGTCAATATCTCGACCTCGCAGACGGTGAAGGGCACCGAAGGTCCGGGTGCGGTGCCGATGCCTCAGTTGCCCGAGGGCTCACCCTTCCAGGATTTCTTCGACGATTTCTTCAAGAACCGTGGCGGCGACAAGGACAACGGCGCGCAGAAGGTGCAGTCTCTGGGCTCCGGCTTCGTCGTCGATGCCGAGCAAGGCATCGTCGTCACCAACAACCATGTCATCGCCGACGCCGACGACATCGAGGTCAATTTCTCCGACGGCATCACCTTGAAGGCGACGCTGGTCGGCACCGATACCAAGACGGATGTCGCGGTGCTGAAGGTCGATCCGAAGGGCCACAAGCTGACAGCCGTGAAGTTCGGCGATTCCACCAAGATGCGCGTCGGCGACTGGGTGATGGCGATCGGCAATCCGTTCGGCCTCGGCGGCACGGTGACGGTCGGCATCGTCTCCGCCCGCAACCGCGACATCAATTCCGGCCCTTATGACGACTTCATCCAGACCGATGCCGCGATCAACCGCGGCAATTCCGGCGGACCGCTGTTCAATAGTGCAGGCGAGGTCATCGGCATCAACACCGCGATCATTTCGCCTTCCGGCGGCTCGATCGGCATCGGCTTCTCCATTCCCTCGCAGCTCGCCTCGGGCGTCGTCGACCAGTTGCGCCAGTTCGGCGAGACACGGCGCGGCTGGCTCGGCGTGCGCATCCAGCCGGTGACCGACGACATCGCCGAGAGCCTCGGCATGGCGACTGCCAAGGGCGCGCTGGTTGCCGGCGTCATCAAGGGCGGTCCGGTCGACAATGGGACCATCCAGGCCGGTGACGTCATCATCAAGTTCGACGGCAAGGACATCCATGAAATGCGCGACCTGCCGCGCGTGGTCGCCGAAAGCCCGGTTGGCAAGGCCGTCGACGTGCTCATCGTGCGCAAGGGTGTCGAGCAGACCGTGAAAGTGACGCTCGGCCGGCTCGAGGATGGCGAAAAGCTCGCCAGCGGCGAGGACGGCAGCAACACCGACCAGAACAAGGGCGACAAGGCTCCAGCCGTTTCGACGGCTTCGGTGCTCGGCATGACGGTCGGCGAACTAAACGACGAGACGCGCAAGAAGTTCAGCATTGCCGCCGACGTCTCCGGTGTCGTCATCACCGATGTCAGCAAGGATTCGGCTGCCGCTGAGCGAGGCATCCAGCCGGGCGAGGTGATCACCGAGATCGCACAGGAATCGGTTGCCACGCCCAAGGACGTCATGGACCGGATCGGCGCCTTGAAGGAACAGGGGCGCAAGAACGCGCTGCTGATGCTGGCGTCGAAGACCGGCGAGCTCAGGTTCGTCACGATACGGATGGACTGAGCTCCGGAAGATCCGACAGCACTGAAAGAAAAGGGCGGCTAGCGAGCCGCCCTTTTTCTTGCCTGCCAGTCCTGGCGCGACAGCCTGTAGAGCACGTGTCGTTTGAGCGCGGGATGGCTGTCGGGAATGCTGGGGTGGTCGAAATCGCTGGACGGATCTGCGGTCATGCCGAGGCGTTGCATGACGGCGGTGGAGCGGCGGTTGGCCGCGACGGCGAATGACACGATTTCATCGAGGCCAAGCGTCTCGAAGCCGTAGGCCAGCCATGCTTCGGCTGCCTCGGTGACATAGCCCTTGCCCCAGAACTCAGGTGCCAGCCGCCAGCCGATCTCGACGGTGCCGGCGGGCAGGGATGGCACATGATCGGTGTCGAGGAGACCGATGAAGCCGATGGATTCACCGGTGGCGGTGATCTCGGCGGCGGCAAAACCGTATCCGCCCTCCGCGATCCAGGCCCGGAACTCGTCCATCTTGGCATCCGCGGCGGCGCGATCGCGGCGGAACGGAAAGAACTCCATCACCTGTTCGTCGGAGTTGATGCGATGGAAAAGTGCGCGGTCGCGATCCTCCCAGTTGCGCAGGATCAGGCGCTCGGTACGCATTGGTTTCATTGCACAAACTCTTCCTGTTTGTAGCCCTGCACATAGAGCAGCGCAGTCAGGTCGCCATGGTCGATGCGGACCTTTGCCTGTGCCGCGACCGTTGGCTTGGCGTGAAGCGCGACACCGGTACCGGCCAGGCGGATCATGTCGAGATCATTGGCGCCGTCGCCGACCGCGATGGCGTCGGCGGGGGTCAGGCCGAGCCGCGCTGAAATTTCGAGCAGCGCGTCGGCCTTTGCGGCGCGGCCGAGGATCGGCTCGCCGACCAGCCCGGTGAAGCGGCCGTCCTGTTCGAGCAGGCGATTGGCGCGGTTCTCCTGGAAGCCGAGCATGGCCGCGATGCGCGTCGTGAAGACCTCGAATCCGCCGGACACGAGTGCCGTCCAGGCGCCATTGGCGCGCATGGTCCGGACCAGCGCGCGGCCGCCCGAGGCCAGCGTCAGGCGATTGGCGACGATGCGATCGACCACGGCGGCGTCGAGACCCTTGAGCAACGCCACCCGCTCGCGCAGGGCCGGTTCGAAAGCGATCTCGCCATTCATCGATCGCGCGGTAATCGTGGCAACCCGATCCTTGACGCCGATCTCATCGGCCAGTTCGTCGATGCATTCCTGGTCGATCATGGTCGAATCCATGTCGGCGATCAGGATTTTCTTGCGGCGGGTTTCGGCCTGCTGGACGATCACGTCGACCGCCTCGGTGGCGAGTGCCGTGCGCAAGGCGGCATTCGTATCAGCGGCATCAGCCACCTCGGGCAGGACGAGATCGCAGGCAATCCCTTCAGCCAGCCAGACAACAGCGCTTGCGCCGACCGACCGTGACGCCATATTCGCAAGCGACAGCGACAAAGCGCGCTCAGTGGGACGGGAAACAAGCGTGGCGACAAGCGGCATGGAACATTCCGGCGGACAAGCGGGCGAGGGCCGCGTGAAGAACGCGATCCTGATAGCCGGGCCGACCGCCAGCGGCAAGTCGGCGCTGGCGCTCGATCTGGCCGAGCGCAAGGGTGGCGTGATCGTCAACACCGATTCCATGCAGGGCTATTCGGTGCTCGACGTGCTGACCGCCCGGCCGGAGGCAGCCGACCTCGCGCGCGCACCGCATTTCCTCTACGGCCATGTCCATCCGGCCACAGCCTATTCCACCGGCGCCTGGCTGCGCGACGTGATGAAGCTGATCGACGACGGCACGCTCTCCGGCCGGCCCGTAATCTTTGTCGGCGGCACCGGGCTCTATTTTCGCGCGCTGGCCGAGGGCATTTCGGAAATGCCCGACATTCCGCAGCGGATCCGCGACCGCTGGCGTTACGAGTTGAAGGAGCAGGGCGCCGTCAAGCTGCACGGCCTGCTGCTGCGCGAGGATTCGGCGACCGCCATGACGCTGAAGCCGACCGACAGCCAGCGTGTCGTGCGGGCATTGGAGGTGCTCGACGCGTCGGGCCGTTCGATCCGGGAATGGCAGGCAGAACGCGGCCAGCCACTCATCGACAGGGGCAGCGCGCGTTTCTTCGTGATCGAGCCGGACCGGGCGGTGCTGGTCGGCCGCATCGAAAAACGCTTCGACCAGATGCTGGACAAAGGCGCGCTGGACGAGGTTCGGCGGCTATCGGCGCTTGGCCTCGGTCGCGATTTGCCGGCGATGAAAGCGATCGGCGTTCGCGAACTGCAGGCCGCGATGGCCGGAGAGATTGGCTTTCCCGAGGCGATCGAACGCGCCAAGATTGCGACCAGGCAATATTCCAAGCGGCAGACAACCTGGTTCAGGCATCAGCTGGGGCCGGAATGGCTGAGATTGCGCCCTGGTGACGATCTGGAAACCACGATCTGATCGCTTGTTTCTATTGCAACCAGAAAAGTTTACCTGCAAGGAAAGGTTCTCGTTGCGGTTGTCCAAGTTAACCCTCCGTAAGCCCGCCCATGCCATAAGGTCAGTGGGCACTTTTCCATTGGGGAGCAGATGCGTTTCCACAAGGCGGAATCAGCATTTTTCGTCTTTATTTTCGTGATCCTGGCCGCTGGCCTGGTGACGCTGCATGCCTATGGGCTTCTGCAATCCTTCGCCAACGAGCTGCATACGGCTTCGGGCCTGGACAAGGTCATCTATCTCAACAAGCTTTTGTTCGCGACCGGCGTGCTCCTGGCCACTGCGCTGTTCTTCGGCATTTTCTTCATCTATCCGCTGATCCGAAAACAGGCGACGGAAGAAGGCAAGCTGCGCGCCATGACGGTCTCGCTCAGCGCCCGCTCGGAAACGCTCGAGCATGCGGCCCTGACCGACGGCCTGACCGGCATGCAGAACCGGCGCTATTTCGACGATGCGCTGAAGGAGTATCTCGAGGAGTTCAGGCGTATCGAAAAGCCCGTCGGGCTGATGATCCTCGATCTCGACCATTTCAAGCAGGTCAACGACACCCACGGCCATGACGTTGGCGACGAGGTGCTCAAGGCCGTCGCAAACTGTCTCAAGGACATGACGCGCTACCACGACGTGGTGGCGCGATTGGGCGGCGAGGAGTTCGCCGTGGTCACGCCCAACATGGACGCCGAGCTTCTGGGCAAGTTTGCCGAGCGCATCCGCAAGGCGATCGCCAACATGTCGGTGCTGTCAGGCAATGTCCGCCTCAAGATCACCACCAGCGTCGGGCTTGCCGTCTGGGACCGCAAGGAGACTGCGGAAGAGTTCTATCGCCGCGCCGATCGCCAGCTCTACGAGGCGAAGAGGCAAGGCCGCAACCGCGTCTGCGCCTAAAATCCCGAAGAAGAATTCATGAGGCCGAGTTGCCTGGCGCGGCTTTCTCGACTTCCGGTGCTCACGGACTAGATGTCCGCTCCGCTCCGGCTTCTCGAAAGCCACGTCATGCAACTCGGCCTGATGAATTCCCTTTCGGGATTTACCCAAGCAAGCTAACGAAGCTGAGCCTCGGAAGCCTGGCGCGGCTTCTCGGTCAGTCGGCAGAGGACTTGATGCTGCTGACCTAATCGTTTTGCGGGCGCAGGCCGAAGGTTGCGGGCTTGAGACCGTAGCGCATGTCGAAATCGTCGTCCGATGGCGCGCGCGCGGCGGGTGGCTTGCGGTAGTCGGGATCGCCCGCCTGGCGGCCTGAATCGACGACTTCCGCGAAGGCCATCGCCTGCTGCGTTGGTTTCGGCACGTTGCGCAGGCGTTCGACGATCGCCACCAGATCGACATCGTCGCCGGCTTTCGAAGAGGCTGCCTCTTCGCGCTTGGCCGTGCCGGGAAGCAGGTGGCTCGGCAGTTTTTCGAACTTCAGCCGCATGGTCGTCGCCACGCCTTCGCCGAAGGCGATGGCTTCGCGCTGGCCCATGGAGGACAGGAAGGCAAGCGACGAGGCGGAAGAGTCGGCAATCGCCGAGCGGATGATCGCCTGGTCCTGCTCATTGGCGAGCCGCATGGCGAAGAAGGTCGAACATTGCGACAGGATGGTCGGGTCGAGTTCTCCAGGGCGCTGGGTGACGACGCCGAGATAACAGCCATACTTGCGGCCTTCCTTGGCGATGCGCGACAGCGCATGCCTGGTCGGCGCGAAGCCGAGACGCGGGTCGGCCGGCATATAGCGGTGCGCTTCTTCGCACAAAAACAGAAGCTGCAGCTTGCCTTCGCTCCACAGAGCGAGGTCGAAGGCCAGGCGCGCCAGCACCGAACAGACGGAATTGACCACTTCGGACGGCATGCCGGCCATCTCGAAGCAGGTCACCGGGCGACCATGATGCGGCACGCGGAAGATGTTGCCGATCGTCTCGTGGATAGTGTCCTCGATCAGGCGCGAGTTGAACATGAAGCGGTAGCGTGGGTCGGCAGCTGCCGATTCGATGCGCGTCTTCAGCGATCGGAGCGTCGGGCGATCGGTTTTGCTTTCGAGCATGCCCATGCGCTCATCGATCTGCTTGAGGAGGTCGGCGATACGGTAAGGCACCGGTGTATCGGCGGTCAGCGCATCGCTGCCGCGCCGCAGATAGGCGCCGGAATTCGGATTGCGGTAAAGGTTCTTGGCGGCCGGAATGAGGTCGCGCAAGGCATCGATTTCTTCGGGCTCGGTCTCACGGCCCCGAAACAGCACCTCGGCGAATTCCTCCAGCGTGAACATCCAGAACGGAAGATCCAAGGTCTTGGAATCGACCCTGACGCAGTATTCGGGCAGCGACGCCGCGAACTCGTTGTGCGGGTCGAGGATCAAGATGCGCAGGTCGGGCCGTGCCGCGATCGACTTGCGCAGCAGCAGCGAGACGGCGGTGGATTTGCCGACACCGGTGGTGCCGACAATGGCGAAGTGACGCGCCAGCGTATCGTCGATGGCGATGTTGGCGGCGATCGTCTCGTCCTGCGCGAGCGTGCCGATGGTGATCGAATGACGCCCGGCGAGATCATAGACCGCCTGCAGGTCGCGGGTGCGGATGCGATGCGCAACGGCGCCGATATGCGGATAGGTTGTGATGCCGCGATCGAAGACCGGTCTGGCGCCGGGCTCTGCACCATCACGCACTTCGCCGATCAGTTCGATGCTGACCTCGATCGCGTTCTGGCCCTCATTGCTCCAGGCGCGATCCGACTTGCCGATCTCGTAGACCAGGCCGACGGTTCGCGTGGATCCAAGATTGATGGAAATCATCTTGCCGACCGTCCACAGGCCGGTCACCGCGCCGTCGACATCGTCCGCATAGGCGCTGATGGTGGCACGCGCGCCGTCGCATTGCACGACATTGCCAAGGATGCGTCTGTCGTTCTGCTCGGCGTTGCGGCGCTCCTGAGATGTCGGTTCCCCAACGGAGGCTTCGCGTTCGACATACATGGACAGGCCAATCCCCATTTCCCCTGGAGTATCGACCCTACAGGAATGGGGTTAAGGCCCGATGAGGTTGGATGGTGTAGAGAGGATTAAGGAGCCCGAGAAAATTGTCGCGAGGCGGCTCTTTTCCCACATCCATATTTCGCTATAATAGACGTATGGATGATATAGCGAACGATATTTCCTCGACGATCGGCCGAAGGATACACGCCGAAAGGATCATGCGGGACTGGTCTCTGGCCGAACTTGCCGAGCGTTCTGGCGTCTCGAAGGCGATGCTGAGCACGATCGAGCGCGGCAAGACCAGTCCGACTGCGGCTCTTCTGGTGCGCATCGCGTCTGCCTTCGGCATGACGCTGTCAACCTTGATAGCGCGCGCGGAGTTGCAGGGCGGCGGACTGCTGCGCGAGGCCGACCAGCCGGTGTGGCGCGATCCCGATACCGGCTATGTCAGACGGCACCTTTCGCCGGCTTCCGACATGCCGCTCGAGCTGATCAGGGTGCAGCTGCCGGCGGGCGCCAAGGTCAGCTTCCCGGCCGCCTCCTACGCCTTCATCAAGCAGCAGATATGGCTCATTTCCGGGCGGCTCGAATTCGTCGAGGGCGATGTGGTGCACGGGCTCGAACCAGGCGATTGCCTGGCGCTTGGAGCGCCGTCGGACTGCACCTTCCATGCCCTGGAGACCGGTGCCGACTATCTCGTCGCGCTGGTCAGGGGCTGACATCATGGCGAGAAGACCAAAGCGCTCCCACAATGGGGGGCCGCCTCTCGATGAGTACAAGGGGCCGCCATGGGGCAAGGGCGATCCCTACATATTCCTTGCCTGGCAGGCCGCCCATGCCAAGGCGTGGAAGGCTCCGAGCCGCGAGGTCATGCTGCTGCGCATGGACAGAGCCGAGCGGCTTGGCCTGACCTATGAGGAGTACACGCTCGAGATTCTGGAGCGCGGGCGGCATCTCAGGGAAGAAGACACCGAACGCATCAGCGCCATCAAGGCGGCGCGAAAGCGACGCCGCGTGCGTCATCTGGACTGACGGCAATGTGCTCGCATCTATCGCAATCACAGGACATCCTGCACATGAACTCGATCGAGATCGGAACCCTGACCCCGGCTGCTGGGATGCAGGACATGCTGGCCGAATTGCTGGTCGCGACGGTGGCGGCCGGCGGATCGGTGAGCTTCATGCATCCGCTGGCGCCGCAGGCAGCAAGGGCGTTCTGGGAGAAATCGCTGGCAGCCGCGGCGAGAGGGGAAAGGACGGTGCTTGGCGCTTGGGACGGCGAGGTCCTGGTCGGCACCGTGACCTTGCTGCTCGACTGCCCGCCCAACCAGCCGCACCGGGCCGAGATCGCCAAGCTGATGACATCAGTCGGTTGCCGGGGCCGGGGTGTGGGAACGCGCCTGATGCGGGCCGCTGAGAGCCTCGCCATCGAGAAGGGACGCACGCTGCTGGTTCTGGACACGGCGACTGAGGAGGGCGCTTCAGGCCTCTATGAGCGGTTGGGCTTCACGCTGGCCGGCGAGATACCGGACTATGCCCTGAAGCCGCATGGCGGGTTGACCGGCACGCTGATCTACTGGAAGCGGATCGGGCCAATCTCGTAGCCAGTCATGCCGACGCGGAGAGGCGCGACAGCAGCCAGTTGCGAAAATCCTGCTCGGCACCGGTCAGGCGGGCAGTCGACGCCTTGGTCAGAAAATGCCCCGATGTGCTGGAGAGTTCGAAGTCGGAAAGCCTGACCAGCGTCTTGCTGTCGAGCGCCGCATCAACCAGTGGCCGCGAGCCCAGCAACACTCCGGCGCCAGCGCTGGCCGCTTCCATGGCGGCGACGAAACTGTCGAAGCGGTGCGATCGCCTGGGGTGGCCAGCCATCCCGGCGGCGGCGAACCATTCCGCCCACATCTCGCGTGCGCCGGCAACCAGAAGCAGCGGCAGGGAGGTCCAGTCTGCGTCAGCGGCCAGGCCCGGCGCCGCCACCGGCACGAGCCGCTCGGTGGTCAGCCTGTCGGCTTCGCGGCCGGGAAAGGATCCGTTGCCGAAGCGGATGTCGAGCACGGAGCCCGGCAAGTCGTAGTCAGCAGGGCGATGGATCGTCACCAGGTCGAGCTGGATGCGCGGCAGCGCCTTCGCCAGATCGGGCAGCGCCGGGGCGAGCATCAACAAGGCAAAGGAGATCGGCGCGCGGATCGAAACGGTCTGGACGGCGCGCGGCTCGAACAATTCCGCGGTGCTGTTGCCGATGGTGGCGAAGGCCGACTGGATATGGGGCAGGTAGGCTGCACCCTCTGGTGACAGCGCGACGCCGCGCGCCAGCCGCGAAAACAGGCGCGTCTTCAGCCGCTCCTCGAGAAACCGGATGTGCTGGCTGACGGCCGCCTGAGTAAGGCCAAGCTCGGCTGCCGCCGCGGTGAAATTCGACAGCCGCGCCGCGGCCTCGAAACTGCGCAGCCAGTCGAGGGGAGGCAGGGGTGAGTTTGTTCGAGCCATTAGTGTACTATGGTCATTGGCCAAAAAATGATAATTTGAATTATGCCTGTCGCGCGGCCAACATGCAATCGAAACCCTGCGGATCGGGCTGCGGGGACGCAATGGACAGGAACGGATCTCCATGCTCACCCACGCGCGGATCGGCGACGAAGGCAGAACAATCGACCTTGGCTGGAAGGACGGGTCGCGCACGCGCTTCCACGCCATGTGGCTGCGCGACAATGCGCTCGACGACAAGACGCGCAGCGCCGGCAATGGGCAACGGCTCATCACCATCCTCGACATTCCCGCCGACACCAGGATCAGCGCGGCGTCGATCAAGGGCGATGCCCTGGAGATCAGCTTCGTGCCCGAGCAGAAAACGGTGAGTTTCCCAGCGGCATGGCTGAGCGCCAACACCTATGATCGCGGCGAGGCCCGCCGGCCCGGCTGGACAGGCGAGGGCACCGCCCGATGGACCAAGGCCACCATGCAGAATTCGGTGCCGCGCGCCGGCTACCCTGCCGCCAGCCGCGACCGTGAAGTCCTGCGGCAGTGGCTGTCGGCGGTGAAAGCCTATGGCTTCGCGGTGATGGACGATCTGCCCATCGAATCCGGAGCGCTTTGCAAAGTGTCCGATCTGTTCGGCTATATCAGGGAGACCAATTACGGGCGCTGGTTCGAAGTGCGCGCCGAGGTCAATCCGAACAATCTCGCCTACACAAATCTCGGCCTCCAGGCGCACACCGACAATCCTTATCGCGACCCTGTGCCGACACTGCAGATCCTGTCCTGTATCGAAAATACGGTTGAGGGTGGCGAGTCCAGTGTCGTTGACGGGTTTGCCGTTGCGGCCGCGCTGCAGGCTGAGAACCCCGAAGGCTTCCGGCTGTTGAGTTCATGCCCGGCGCGCTTCGAATATGCCGGCTCTTCCGGCGTTCGGTTGCAGGCAAAGCGGCCGATGATCGAGCTCGGGCCCGATGGCGAGCTGATCTGCATCCGCTTCAACAACCGTTCGCTGGCGCCGACGGTCGATGTGCCGTTCGCCGACATGGAGGCTTACTACGCCGCCTATCGCCGGTTCGCAGAACTGATCGAGGATCCATCCTTCGAGGTGACCTTCAAGCTCGAAGCGGGGCAGGCGTTCATCGTCGACAACACGCGCGTCATGCATGCGCGCAAGGCATTTTCCGGCACCGGCAAACGCTGGCTGCAGGGTTGCTATGCCGACAAGGACGGTCTGCTGTCGACGCTCGCGGCGATCGAGCACGGGTTCAAGGAGGCGGCGGAATGAGCGGCCAGGACCTGAACGCGGACACCATCGTCGAGTTCATCGCCGACATCTTTGAGCGCCGGGGCGCGGAATCCTATCTCGGCGAACCCGTCACCATGTCGGAGCACATGCTGCAGGGCGCCTGGTTCGCCGAGCAGGACGGCGCGCCCGACGAACTGGTCGCGGCGGCCCTGCTGCACGACATCGGCCACTACACCAGCGAGTTCGGCACCTATTCGCCAGAGGATATCGAAGACAAGCATCATGACGAGGCTGGCGGCGAGGTGCTGGCGCCGTTCTTTCCGCCTGTCATCGTCGAATGCGTCAGGCTGCATGTGGCGGCCAAGCGCTATCTCTGCGCCACCGACCCGACCTATTTCGGCAAGCTTTCGCAGGCCTCGGTGCATACGCTGTCGCTGCAAGGCGGACCGATGAGCGCCGAGGAGGTGGCCGAGTTCCGCAAGAACCCGTTCCACGAGGAAGCGGTCCGGGTCCGCATCTGGGATGAGAGCGGCAAGATCGCCAATATGAAGACGCGGACGTTTCGCGATTACGTGCCGCTGCTGCAGCGGGTTGTCAGCGATTTTCGCGATCGCGGCTGACAGCGACCGTCACTGGGGAGGAGACAGCCCATGTGCTTCTGCTTCGACGGGCAAGGTGCGATGAAACCACATAGGCCTGACAGCTGCCGGGAGCGCGGGCGCGGCGCAGGCGCTCCTGAAGTGTCGCTGAGCACCGCTCGTGGAGAACCGGACTGTCTCGAAGCCGCCAGGGCGGCCGAACCGGCTGAGGCCGTGCAGATCGGCAACTGACGGCAATACAGGCTGGAGGTGCGGTGTTGGCCGCACCTCGGCCGGCGCCTTGTCGGCCCGACTATCCCTTGTGATGGACCTGCTGTAGCCCGTAGACCGGCGTCGCGATGCCTTCGTGCCGTGCCTTCAATTGCAGCGACAGGAATTGCGAATAGTGGCGTGACTGGTGCAAATTGCCGCCGTGGAACCACAGCGCTTCCTGTTGCGTCGGCTTCCACATGTTGCGCAACTCGCCTTCCCAAGGGCCGGGATCCTTGGTGGTGTTCGAGCCGAGGCCCCAGCATTTGCCAACCTTGTCGGCGGTTTCGCGCGATATCAGATCGGCGGCCCAGCCATTCATCGAGCCGTAGCCGGTGGCGTAGACGATGAGGTCCGCAGGCAGTTCCGATCCATCGGAGAGCAGGACCGAATGCTCCTTGATCTCTTTGACGTCGACGCCGCTCTTCAGCTTGATCGAACCATCGATGACCAGTTGCGAGGCGCCGACATCGATGTAATAGCCAGAGCCGCGCCTGAGGTACTTCATGAACAGGCCGGACTCGTCGTCGCCCCAGTCGAGCATGAAACCGGCCTTTTCCAGTCCCTTGTAGAATGCCGCGTCGCGCTTCTTCATCTCGGCATAGGCCGGAATCTGGAACTCGTGCAGGATCTTGTAGGGCAGCGAAGCAAAGATCAGGTCGGCCTTGGCCGTGGTGATGCCATTCTGCAGCGCCTGCTCCGAATAGAGCGAACCCAGGCCGATTTCCATCAACGTGTCGGATCTGGAGATGTGGGTACTCGAGCGCTGCACCATGGTGACGTCTGCACCGGCTTCCCAAAGTGCGGCTGCGATGTCGTGGGCGGAATTGTTGGAACCGATGACGACGGCCTTTTTGCCGGCATAGGCGTCGGGGCCGGGGTGCTTCGAGGAGTGATGCTGGTCGCCCTTGAAACTCTCCATGCCCTTGAACTTCGGCAGATTGGCCTTGCCGGACTGTCCGGTGGCCAGCACCAGCTGCTTCGGCTTCAGGGTGATGTCCTTGCCGTCGCGGTGGACGACGACAGTCCATTCCTTCTTCTCGTCGTCATAGGAAGCGCTCTTGGCCTCGGTCGAGGACCAGTAGTTCAGCTCCATCACCTTGGTGTACATTTCCAGCCAGTCGCCGATCTTGTCCTTGGGCGAGAAGACCGGCCAGTTCTTCGGGAAGTCGATATAGGGCAGATGGTCGTACCAGACCGGGTCATGCAGGCAGAGCGACTTGTAGCGTTTGCGCCAGCTGTCGCCAGCCCGCTCGTTCTTCTCGATGATGATGGTCGGGACGCCAAGCTGCCGCAGCCGCGCGCCAAGCGCGATGCCGCCCTGGCCGCCGCCGATGATGACCGTATAGGGCTGTGTCTTGAAGCCGAGCTCGGCGGCTTCCTTCTCGCGTTCTTCCTTCCATGTCGGACGGTTCTTGCCAGAACCATGTTTGGCGCCCATCGGCCGCGCGAAGCCCGCCGGCTCTTCGTGACCTTTCAACTCGGTCATGGTGGTCAGCAGCGTCCAGATCTTGCCGTCCTTCAGCCTGATATGACCGAAGCCGCGCGCCACCTCCGTCTCGAAGCTGATCCAGCCCTCGATCAACCCGCCGCTCTCGGTCGCGTCCTCGCCCTTGGTGATGGCAAAGTGTGACGGCCTCGTTTTCGACAACTGACTTTTCAGCATGTCGCGGACCTGGTCGCGGCCTTCCATGGTCTTGATGTTCCAGGTGAAGGTGACGAGGTCGCGCCAGTAGCAATCCTCCTGAAAGCAATCGACCGCTTTCTCGATATCATTGGCGGCCAAGGCGGCGCCGAATTGGTCGAGCAGGTCGGACAGTTTCTTGCTAGGGGCCTTGTCGAGCATCAGGTTTCCTCCCGTGAAATCCAGATCGTCATGGTGGTTCCGCCGGACTTGCCGGCCGGAAAGCCAAGTATCGGCAGAGATGACGGCCCTCGTCACGCCCCACCATAGTTTCAAGCGGTTTCAAAGGCTTATCTTAAGAGCACGATTCCGGACCCGGTTCGGGGGCGCCCTTGCGGTGACGATGGAAGTGATGCTCCGACATCCATGATGTCGGGAAGGATGCGGCGTCCGTCGCGCGATCGTGATGGCCATTTGCCGAGCCATGAAGTGTCTTCATCGCCGGCGCGATTTTTCCCGTTGACAGGCCGCCTTTCCCGCCCTTAGTGTCCGCCACCATGAAAACGGCACTCATTCTCGTAGGAAAGCGCGTGGGCAAGGCGGTGTAACCGCCGGGCGAAAACCCCCCATGCGCAAGACACAGGCTCCCTCGGGGGCCTTTTTTATTGCCCGAAACACGACTAAACGACCAGCAACGCCCAAATGGCGACAGTACGGGACCAGACCGATGAGCAACGGACAGAACGAGCGGCGCGAAATGACGGGCGCCGAAATGGTGGTGCAGGCGCTGAAGGACAATGGCGTCAAACATGTCTTCGGCTATCCGGGCGGCGCTGTCCTTCCGATCTATGACGAGATCTTTCAGCAGGACGAGGTCGAGCACATCCTGGTGCGCCACGAGCAGGGCGCGGGCCATGCGGCGGAAGGCTATGCGCGCTCGACCGGCAAGGCCGGCGTGATGCTGGTGACCTCGGGCCCCGGCGCCACCAATGCGGTGACGCCGCTGCAGGACGCGCTGATGGATTCGATCCCGCTGGTCTGCCTGACCGGGCAGGTGCCGACCTCGCTGATCGGCTCGGACGCTTTTCAGGAATGCGATACGGTCGGCATCACGCGTCCCTGCACCAAGCACAACTGGCTGGTGAAGGACGTCAACGAACTCGCCGCGACCATCCACGAGGCTTTCCATGTCGCGACCACCGGCCGCCCCGGTCCGGTCGTCGTCGACATCCCGAAGGACGTGCAGTTCGCCAAGGGATTCTACGTCCCGCCGCAGATCGCGCCGCGCACCAGCTACCAGCCCAAGGTCCAGGGTGACCTGGACAAGATCAAGGCGGCGGTCGAGCTGATGGCGGGCGCCCGGAAGCCGATCATCTATAGCGGCGGCGGTGTCATCAATTCCGGCCCGGAAGCGAGCCATCTGCTGCGCGAACTGGTCGATCTCACCGGTTTCCCGATCACCTCGACGCTGATGGGCCTCGGTGCCTATCCGGCATCGGGCAAGAACTGGATGGGCATGCTCGGCATGCACGGCACCTATGAAGCCAACATGGCCATGCATGACTGCGACGTGATGATCTGCATCGGCGCGCGTTTCGACGACCGTATCACCGGGCGGCTGACCGCCTTCTCGCCGAACTCGAAGAAGATCCACATCGACATCGATCCGTCGTCGATCAACAAGAATGTCCACACCGAGGTGCCGATCATCGGCGATGTCGGCCGGGTGCTGGAGGATATGGTGCGGCTGTGGCGGGCGAGCGCCAAGGCCGACAAGAAGGCGCTCTACCCCTGGTGGGAGCAGATCGCCAAATGGCGCGCGCGCGACTCGCTCGCCTACAAGATGAACAACGACGTGATCATGCCGCAATACGCCATCGAGCGGCTCTACGCGCTGACCAAGGATATGGACACCTACATCACCACCGAGGTCGGCCAGCACCAGATGTGGGCGGCGCAGCACTATCATTTCGAGAAGCCGAACCGCTGGATGACGTCGGGCGGGCTGGGCACGATGGGCTATGGCCTGCCGGCGGCGCTCGGCGTGCAGATCGCGCATCCCGACGCGCTGGTCATCGACATTGCCGGCGACGCTTCAGTGCAGATGACGATGCAGGAGATGAGCGCTGCCGTTCAGCACAATGCGCCGATCAAGATCTTCATCTTGAACAACCAGTATATGGGCATGGTGCGGCAGTGGCAGCAGCTGCTGCACGGCAACCGGCTGTCGCATTCCTACACTGAAGCGATGCCGGACTTCGTCAAGCTGGCCGAGGCCTATGGCGGCCACGGCATTCGCTGCGAGAAGCCGGACGAACTGGACGACGCGATCAAGGAGATGATCTCGGTGAAGAAGCCGGTGCTGTTCGATTGCCGCGTGGCGACGCTCGCCAATTGCTTCCCGATGATCCCGTCGGGCAAGGCGCACAACGAGATGCTGTTGCCCGACGAGGCGACCGACGAGGCGGTGGCCAACGCAATCGACGCCAAGGGCAGGGAACTGGTGTAGCCAGCAGATACAAAGCAGGGCTGTCGCGAGAAGCCGTGCGCAAACAGAGAATTAGCTCAAGAGCTTGAAATCGAGATTCATGTCATGAACGCACAGCTACAGCCGACCGGTTCCGCCTATTTCATAGCCAAGGAAACGGAAAAGCCGGAAAACCACACGCTTTCCGTGCTGGTCGACAACGAGCCGGGCGTGCTTGCCCGGGTCATCGGTTTGTTTTCCGGGCGCGGCTACAACATCGAAAGTTTGACCGTCTCCGAGACCGAACATGAGAAGCACCTGTCGCGCATCACCATCGTGACGCGCGGCACGCCGCATGTGCTGGAGCAGATCAAGCATCAGCTCGAGCGCATCGTGCCGGTGCACCGCGTCGTCGACCTGACCGTGCGTTCGCATGAATCCGGCCAGGAGCGGCCGCTGGAGCGCGAACTGGCACTCGTCAAGGTGGCCGGCACAGGCGAGGCCCGCGTCGAGGCCCTGCGACTGGCCGACGCGTTCCGCGCCAGCGTCATCGATGCCAACACCGAGCATTTCATCTTCGAGATCACCGGCAAGGGCTCCAAGATCGACCAGTTCATTGCCATCATGAAGCCGCTCGGCCTGGTCGAAATCTGCCGCACCGGCGTGGCGGCGTTGAACCGCGGCCCGCAGGCGATGTAGGACTTCGAAGGCAAGCGCCGAACGGCCCAGCACCTTCAAAAGGGGGGAGACATCTGGCTCCGCTGTGGGCTGTCCGTGGCCTTTGCGCGGTCCCCGGGAAGAGACAATAATGCTGACTTATCAGGGAGGATATCATGTCGCTTGAAGCATTCCTTGCCCTGCTCGTCTACGCCTTCGTGACGTCGATCACGCCGGGGCCGAACAATCTCATGCTTCTGGCATCGGGCGTGAATTTTGGCATCGTCAGATCGGTTCCGCACATGCTTGGCATCAGCATCGGTTTCCTGGTGCTGCTGGTCGCCGTGGGCCTTGGCCTCGGCGCTGTGCTGACGGCGTTCCCGGCGCTGCACACCGGATTGAAGATCGCCGGCGGCGCCTATCTGCTCTATCTTGCCTGGAAGATTGCCATGTCGCGCTCGCTCAGTGGCAAGGGTGAGGTGAAGGCGCAGCCGATGCGCTTTATCGATGCGGCGGCGTTCCAGTGGGTCAATCCCAAGGCATGGGTGATGGCGATCACCGCCATGGCCGTCTACACCAATCCGGAGCATCCGTTCCTGTCGGTGGTGTTGATCGCCGTGGCCTTCACCATCGTCAATTTGCCGAGCGTCTCGGTGTGGGCGGGTTTCGGCACCGCACTGCGCGGTTTCCTGTCGGACCCGGTGCGGCTGAAATGGTTCAACATCGCCATGGGCATACTGCTGGCGGCGACGCTTTGGCCGATGCTGAGGTAGGCCGTGGGGCGCACCGTCTGATCGTCGAAAGACAGGATCCGAAGTCTCGGCGTACTGTCCGGATCGGGAGCCAGGCCGCATTGCACAACCATTGTGCAGTGCACATTAAATCTTCGTAATGCCGTCTTTTGGCCCTTTTCCGACAAAGGCGTGTCCTATCTATTCGGCGAAATCGCGGCAACGGGCCGTGATTTGCGCTAGAATAGAACCATCGGACCACGACGTGTCGGGTGGAGAGAGCCTTTGACCATGCGTGGAAAAGTCGTTCTTTCGTTGCTTGCCGTCGCTTGTCTGGGCGCGGCGGGGTGGCTTTATCTTTCGCCTGATGCGCTGGGCAAGGTTCAACAGCTGTTCGGCGCAAAGCAGGTGGCCGCGTCGGACAAACCGGCTGCTGGTTCGGACAAGAAAGCCGCCAGCGTGGCGCGCTCGGCCTCCATTCTTTCGGCCGTCGCCTCGACAGCCGATTTCCCGATCCGGCGTTACGCCATCGGCTTCGTCTCCTCTCCCGCCGTCGTCAATATCAATGCGCGTGTGTCCAGCCAGATCGTATCGATCGACGTCAAGGACGGGCAGATGGTGAAGACCGGCGACGTTCTGTTTTCGCTCGATGACCGTGCGCTGAAGGCGCAGCTTGCCAAGGACCAGGCGACGCTCGCCAAGGACCAGGCGATGCTCGCCAGCTCGCAGTCCGATCTCCAGCGCGCCAAGGATCTGGTCGCCAAGCAGGCTGGCACACAACAGACCTACGACCAGGCCGTCGCTGCGGCGAAGGCTGCCGCGGCGACTGTCGATGCCGACAAGGCGACAATCGACGCCGACAATGTCCAGCTTGGCTTTGCCACCATCACGGCGCCGATTTCCGGCAGGCTGGGCGCTGTCAGCGTCGCCGTTGGTGACCTCGTCACCGTCAGCAACGGCAACAGCAGCACGGCGACGCCGCTTGTCACCATCACCCAGATGGATCCGCTGCAGGTGAACTTCAATCTGCCTGAAAGCAACCTGGCGCTGTTGCACAAGGCGCTTGCCAATCCGCAGCAAGGGGCGGTCACCCTTACCAAGGACGGTGATCCAACGCCGATCAGCAAGGGCACGCTCGATTTCGTCGATTCCAGCGTCGACACCGCGTCGGGCACGATTGCCACGCGGGCGAGTGTGCCGAACACCGATCTTTCGCTGTGGCCGGGCCAGTATGTGAATGTCGTGCTCGACGCAGGCATCATGCCGCAGATGACATCGGTTCCGACGGTCGCGGTGCAGCCCAGCCAGAAGGGGCCGTTCGTCTATGTGGTCAAGCCGGACAACACCGTCGAGATGCGGCCGGTGCAAGTGGCGCTGACCGAAGGCGAGAACAGCGCCATCAGCCAGGGGCTGAAAAGCGGTGAGAAGGTTGTCACCGAAGGCCAGACAAGGCTGAAGGACGGCGCCGCCGTGCATGAAGGCAAGGCCACGGCGAGTGCTGCCGCGCCCAAGGTGGCCGAGGCGACCAATGCCGGCGAGGCTGCCCAATGATTTCCGAATTCTGCATTCGCAGGCCCGTCGCCACCCTTCTGATGTCGTTCGCTCTCGTGCTGGGCGGACTGTTTGCCTACAAGTTCCTGCCGGTGGCGGCACTGCCCAGCGCCGAATTCCCGGTGGTCAACGTCTCGGCTTCGCTGCCCGGCGCCTCGCCGGAAACCATGGCGACATCGGTGGCGACGCCGCTGATCAAGCAGTTCGCCACCATCGCCGGCATCGATTCGATCTCGACCACGAACTCGCTTGGCCAAACCTCGATCGCCATCCAGTTCGTGCTCAACCGCGACATCGACGCAGCCGCCGCCGATGTGCAGGCGGCGATCGCGCGCACGCAGAAATCATTGCCGCCGCAGATGACGGCGCCGCCGAGCTATCGCAAGGTCAATCCGGCCGACGCGCCGATCCTTTTGATGTCGCTGGTCAGCGACACGATTCCGCTGACCGATCTCGATGCTTTCGCTGAAAACGTCATCTCGCCGTCGCTGTCGACCATCGACGGGGTGGCGCAGGTTTCGATCTTCGGCCAGCAGAAATATGCGGTGCGCATCCAGATCGACCCGACCGCGCTTGCCGCGCGGGGCATCTCGATCGATCAGCTGCAGGCGGCGGTTGCCTCGGCCAACAGCAACACGCCGCTCGGCGTGCTCCAGAACGACAAGCAGCAGCTCACCATCACCGCCAACACGCAGCTGACCGACGCGGCCGGCTTCTCCAACATCATCATAGCCACCAAGAACGGTCATCCGGTACGGCTGGGCGAGGTGACCCGCGTCGTCGATTCGGTGCAGACCACGACGACGGCAAGTTGGTACGATGGTACCCGCGCGATCATCATGGCGGTGCAGCGTCAGCCCGATGCCAACACCGTCGACGTCGTCGACAAGGTCAAGGCGATGCTGCCGTCCTTCCAAGACCAGATGCCGGCCGCTGCCTCCATCAAGCTGCTCAATGACCGTTCGTCCTCGATCCGCCAGGCCGTCGACGACGTGCAGTTCACGCTGCTTTTGACCATCGTCCTGGTGGTGATGGTGATCTTCGTGTTCCTGCGCCGGGTGACGGCGACTATCATCCCGGCCGTGGCGGTGCCGATCTCGCTGATCGCCACGCTCGGCGCGATGTTCCTGTTCGGCTTTTCCATCGACAACATCTCGCTGATGGGCCTGACGCTTGCGGTGGGCCTCGTCGTCGACGACGCCATCGTGATGCTGGAGAACATCTTCCGTCATATGGAGGAGGATGGGCTGTCGGCCTTCGATGCGTCGCTGAAGGGGGCGCGCGAAATCGGCTTCACCATCATCTCGATCTCGATCTCGCTGGTGGCGGTGTTCATCCCGGTGCTGCTGATGGGCGGCGTCATCGGGCGCATCTTCAACGAGTTCGCCGTCGTGGTGACGGTCGCCATCCTGGCGTCGATGTTCGTGTCGCTGACACTGACGCCGATGCTGTGCTCGCGGCTGCTGTCGGTGACCAAGGCCGACCGCGACAAGCATGGTGCCGGCCATAAGCAGGACCTCGTCACACGCAGCTACGACCGGGTCTTGAGCTTCTGCCTGCGGCACACCTTCCTGGTGTTCCTCGTCTTCGTCGGAACCGCGGCAGCGTCGGTGTGGCTGATCCAGATCTCGCCGAAGGGCTTCTTCCCGCAGGAGGATATCGGCCAGATATCGGTGACCACCATCGCGCGACAGGACATTTCGTTTGACGCCATGGTGAAGCTGCAAGGGCAGGTGGCCAACGTCTTTTCCCATTCGCCCTATGTTTCGCATGTGGCATGGTCGGCAGGCAGCGGCAACAATGCGCTGAACCAGGGCCAGCTCTACGTTCAGTTGAAGGACAAGAGCCAACGCCCGAATATCGAGAAGGTGCAGTCGGATCTGCGCAAGCAACTGGCCAATGTGCCGGGTATCGAGACCTACATGCAGCCGGTGCAGAACCTGAGGCTGGGTTCGCGCTCGTCGGCCAGCGCCTACCAGCTCGTGGTTCAGGGCCTCGATACCGGCCAGACCGATATCTGGGCGCAGAAGATGAATGACGCGATGGCGGCCGACCATGCGACCTTCACCGATGTCACCAGCGACCTGCAGAACAATGCGCTGCAGGCGACGCTGGTGGTGGATCGCGACAAGGCCGCCCAGCTCGGCATCGATACCGACACGCTGCGCTCCGCCCTCTATGGCGGGTTCGGCACCGACCAGGTTTCGACAATCTTCGGCTCGGCCGACAGCTACGAAGTCATTACCGAGCTCGATCCCAAGATCGAATGGTCGCCCGAGCGGATGCTCGCCATCCAGATGAAGACGGCGAGCGGCAGCCTGGTTCCGCTCGGCGCCTTCGCCCGCGTCGATCGCACGGCCGGCGCCCTGACCGTCAACCAACTCGGCCAGCTTCCGGCGGTGACGATCTCCTACAACCTGCCGCAGGGCGTGGCGCTGGGTGACAGCGTAACGCGCATCAACGCGCTCAAAGAGCAGATCGGCATGCCGACGTCGATCTCGACGACCTTTGCCGGCACGGCCAAGACCTTCCAGGATTCGCTGGCCAACCAGGGTCTTCTGGTCGGCGGCGCGATCCTGACCATCTATATCGTGCTCGGCATCCTGTACGAGAGCTTCATCCATCCGCTCACGATCCTCACCGGCCTGCCGTCGGCCGTGCTCGGGGCGGTCGTTGCCTTGCGCTTCGCCGGTATGGACCTGTCTGTCATCGCCGTGATCGGCATCCTGATGCTGATCGGCATCGTCAAGAAGAACGGCATCATGATGGTCGACGTCGCGCTCGAACTGCGACGAGAAGGCATGTCCGCCAAGGAATCCATCCACAAGGCGTGCCTGATGCGGTTCAGGCCGATCATGATGACGACGCTGGCGGCACTGATGGGCACGTTTCCGATTGCGCTCGGCACCGGCGCCAGCGCCGAACTGCGCCAGCCGTTGGGCGTTGCCGTTGTCGGCGGCCTGCTGGCTTCGCAGGCGCTGACCTTGTTCGTGACACCGGTGATCTACGTCTACATGGAGAATTTCTCGGGCTGGCTGGTCGGGCTTTGGTCGAAGCGCAAGGGCGAGCCGGACCCGGTCGAAAATGTCGACCAGCTCTCGTTGTTCAAGGCCAGGGAAGAAGCGCTGTCCGAACCGCAGCGGGCGGCCGCCGAATAATGCAGGCCGCCTGAAGGCGGGCGTTGGACCAAGCCGTCGTGCTTGCAGCGGCATGATCGGGACCGTATTTTGCGGCCATGTCACACGATCATGACCACGACAACGAACTCGATCCGTTTGCCGCCCGCGTGCGTGCACTGGAAACTATCCTCACCCAGAAGGGGCTGATCGATCCGGCCGCGATCGACGTCATCGTCGATACCTACGAGACGAAAATCGGCCCGCGCAACGGCGCCAGGGTGGTGGCGAAAGCCTGGAGCGATCCAGCCTATGCCGACTGGCTGAAGCGCGACGCGACGGCGGCGATCGCATCGCTGAGCTACACTGGCCGGCAAGGCGAGCACATGCAGGCTGTCTTCAACACCGAGGACACGCACAATCTCGTCGTCTGCACGCTGTGCTCCTGCTATCCGTGGTCGGTGCTCGGCCTGCCGCCGGTCTGGTACAAGGCGCCGCCCTATCGTTCGCGCGCCGTGATCGATCCGCGTGGGGTGCTGGAAGAGTTCGGGCTGACGCTGCCGGCGGACAAGAAGATCCGCGTCTGGGATTCCACTGCCGAACTGCGCTATCTCGTCGTGCCGATGCGGCCCGAGGGTACCGAGGGCTGGAGCGAGGAACAGCTGGCGGAGCTGGTGAGCCGCGACGCGATGATCGGCACCGGCCTGGCGAGACAGCCGGCATGAATGGGCCGCAGGATCTTGGCGGGCAGATGGGATTCGGCCCGGTCGCGCCCGAAAAGGACGAACCCTATTTCCACACCGCATGGGAAAGGCGGGCGCTCGGTGTGACGCTGACTGCCGGCGCCATGGGCGCGTGGAACATCGACGAGAGCCGGCACGCGCGGGAATCGCTGCATCCCGCCGACTATTATGCCTCCAGCTACTACGAGATCTGGATCAAGGCGCTGGAGGTATTGCTGAAGCGCCACGGCTTCGTCAGCGAGCGGGATCTCGCTGCCGGCAAGCCCGTCGATCCGGCAGCGGCGCCGAAAAGGGTGCTGAAGGCCGAAAACGTGCCGGCCGTGCTGGCCAAGGGCGGGCCTTGCGACCGGCCGGTTGCGACGCCGGCGCGGTTCAAAGCCGGAGATCCCGTGCGGACCAAGAACTTCAACCCAACCGGCCACACGCGGCTGCCGCGCTACGCACGCGGCAAGCATGGAACGATCGAAGCTGTGCGCGATGGCTTTGTCTTCCCGGACAGCAATGCGCATGGGGACGGCGAAAACCCGCAATGGGTTTACACGGTGGTTTTCGAAGGATCGGAAATCTGGGGCGAGGGGGCCGATCCGACGCTTGTTGTGTCGATCGACGCCTGGGAGAGCTATCTTGAGCCGGCGTGACACGGATATGGCCGAGTTGCCACCGGGCATCGATGCCCCGGTGTTTGCCGAGCCATGGCAGGCCGAAGCCTTCGCCATGACGTTGGCGCTGCACGACAAGGGTCTGTTCTCGTGGAGTGAGTGGGCGCAGGCGCTGTCGAGCGAAGTGAAGAAGCCCGGTGCTGCTGCCGACGGCCACGACTATTACGAACATTGGCTGGCGGCGCTGGAAAGCCTGCTGGCCGCCAAGGGTGTCGCGGGCAAAAGCGATGTCGACACGATCGCCGCCGCCTGGGAACGCGCCGCGCATGCGACCCCGCACGGCAAGCCGATCTTGCTAGAGAACGATCCGGGGTCCTGACAATAAGGTACGGCCTAAACGGCATCATTCGGCCAATCTAGACTTTCTTTATGCTGCTCTGGATTTCGCTGCCCGTCCGGTTGTAAATATTGACGCTTCAGGCGACATTATTGCCATGATGGAAATCGCTTCAGCGCCCTGGCCTTTACTGGAAATTGCGATCGAGCCGAAGTCGGAGGCCGATGAAGAAAAGCTGCGCATCGCCTTGTCGAGCCTTGCGGATGAGGATCTCGGCTTCCGCTTCACATGGGACGAGGAAGCTGGGCAAACAATTGTCTCCGGCAACGCCGAGCTTCAGCTTGATCTTATCATCCATCGCTTGGTCAACGAGTTCGAGGTCGCCCTGAATATCAGTGCTCCGGATGTGGCCTATCGCGAGACGATCACCCGCAAGCACGAACAGGATTACACGCACAAGAAGCAGTCACGTGGGATGGGTCAGTTTGCCCGCGTGAAGCTGCTGTTCGAGCCGAATGGGCACGATCCGGAGTTCGTGTTTGTGTCGCGGATTCCCAATGGCGCGGTTCGCGATGAGCATGCCGTCGGCGTCGAAAAAGGAGTGCGCAGTGCCCTGGTCTCCGGCCCCTTTGCCGGTTCTCCGATGATCGGGTTGAAGGCGACGTTGGTCGATGGCGCCTTTCATCAAACCGACTCATCGGCTTTGGCCTTCGAGATCGCCGGTCGTGCCTGTTTCAGGGAAGCCGCGCCCAGGCTTGGCGTGCAACTGCTCGAGCCGATCACGGAGGTCGAGGTGGTCACGCCGGAATATTCTGTCCGCGGCATAGTCAGCGATTTGAAGGGCCGTCGCGGCAGAATTCAGGGTCAGGAAGGCCTGGGGACCGACATCAAGATCGACGCGTTGGTGCCGCTTACCAACATGTTCAAGCTGGAGGATACGCTGCGGTTGCTTTCGAAAGGGCAGGCGCGTTTGAGTGTCCGCTATTTCGGATACGCCCCCGTTCCGGGGCCGCTTCGAGATGACGAACCGCCGCCCGCAGTGGCTGCCTACGGCTGACAGTTTTTCACCGAGGCCAGATTTCGGACCGAAAGAAGGGATCTGTTCCCTTTACGTTCTTGTTTTTGACTGATAGCTTCATTCCGTTGTAGGCGCTGCGTTCGCCGCCGACTGCGGCAGATATGCCGGCGGCCAAGCTTGTCTTTCTCTCGCGAATCCGGTCTGTCGAACCGATGGAATTCTCCCCCCAACAGGACGAGGCTCTGAAAGCGGTGGCGCGCTGGCTCAAGGAGGGCCGGCCCCAGATTTTTCGGCTATTCGGCTACGCCGGCACGGGCAAGACGACGCTGGCGCGCTATTTTGCCGAACATGTCGACGGGCAGGTGCAGTTCGCCGCCTTCACCGGCAAGGCCGCGCAGGTGTTGCGCTCCAAGGGCGCGGTCAATGCGCGCACCATCCATTCGCTGATCTACAGGCCGAAAGGCGAGGAATCGGTGTCGGACGAAGTCACCGGCAAGACCTCGATGTCGCCGACCTTTTCGCTCAACCGGCAGAGCCCGATCTCGCGGGCCAAATTGGTCGTCATCGACGAATGCTCGATGGTCGACGAACAGCTTGGCCGTGACCTGATGAGTTTCGGCACGCCGATCCTGGTGCTCGGCGACCCCGGCCAGTTGCCGCCGATCTCGGGTGGCGGCTTCTTCACCGACCACGAGCCGGATTTCCTGCTCACCGAAATCCACCGGCAGGCGCGCGACAACCCGATCCTGCGGCTGGCGCTCGATGTGCGCGAGGGCCGCGAGTTCATGCGTGGCGACTACGGCACGGCGCAGGTGATCGGCAAGGAAGATGTCACCCAGGACCTGGTGCTCAGGGCGGACCAGGTGCTGGTCGGCACCAACCGCACGCGGCGGCGCTACAATCAGCGGCTGCGCGAACTCAAAGGCTTCAATGCCGATTATCCGCAGGCCGGCGACAAGCTGGTCTGCCTGCGCAACGATCCGGCCAAAGGGCTGCTCAACGGCTCGCTGTGGAAGGTGATGACCTCGTCGCGCGAGACGGTGAAGCCCGGCATCAACCTTCTGGTGTCGCCAGAAGAGGACGACCCGGACCGCGGCGTCGCCAAGATCAAGCTGCTCAAGGCGGCCTTCGAGGACCCGGATGCCGACATCCCCTGGCAGCAGAAGAAGCGCTTCGACGATTTCGACTATGGCTACGCGCTGACCGTGCACAAGGCACAGGGCTCGCAGTGGAACGAGATCGTGCTGTTCGATGAAAGCTGGGCCTTCAAGGAAACCCGCCAGCGCTGGCTCTACACCGCCATCACGCGGGCGGCCGAGCGGCTGACGATCGTCAGGTAAGGGCGCCGGATGCTGTTGCCCCGATAGGCTGTGCGGCAAGCCACTGCCAGGCGGCAGCCTCGTCCTCCGCCTTGAAATGCCTGATTTCGATGGGCGGTGAGGACGGCAGAAAGCGTTGAGCGTCCGCTATCCAGTCCGGTTTGCCGATCGTCGCGCAACGGCCGACATGTTCCAATGCATGGATGGCGCCCTGCTTCAGGGTTTCGTCCGCGATATGGGTCCAGTCGACGCCATCATGGTCGACGAGGCGCACCAGCACATCGATGCGCGGGTGAAGGGCGTAGGCAGCCTCCATCAGCCCGAAAAGGTTTTCGCCATCGGCAGCAGAGACGTGCCCGACGACGTCGATGGCGAAAAGGTCGTCACGGCTGGTCTCGAGACGGCGGATCGCCGGTACGGTATCGAGAAAATTCATGGGCGGTTCCTTTCCCGGGCTCGTTCGTCAGCCTTGGAACACCCGAAACCCCCAGTCTGTTCCCACCAAAGGCATTACTGTTCCCGTTAAAGGCATTATAGGTGGGGCATCGAATGATTTTTGAGGCCGCCCGCATGCCCGCAAAGCTCTCCGTCAACCTCAATGCCATCGCCATGCTGCGCAACCGGCGCGACTTGCCGTGGCCCAGCGTCACCGGCCTAGGCCGCATTGCGCTCGCGGCCGGGGCGCATGGACTGACGGTGCATCCGCGCCCCGACGAGCGGCATACAAGACACTCCGATCTGCCCGAGATCCGGTCGCTGATCGACGACGAGTTTCCGCGCGCGGAATTCAACATCGAGGGCTATCCGACCGAGGATTTCCTGCTGCTTGTGGAAAAGCATCAGCCCGAACAGGTGACACTGGTGCCGGACGATCCGACCCAGGCGACATCGGACCATGGCTGGAACTTCGCGACCCAGGCCGCGTTCCTCACTCCGATCGTCAAGCGCCTGAAGAAGGGCGGCTTTCGCGTGTCGCTGTTTTCCGATCCGGACCCCGATTGCGTGGCGGCAGCCCGCGACACCGGCGCTGACCGCATCGAGCTTTATACGGGTCCGTACGGCAGCTATCATTCCGATTCCGCAAAAGCGGCCAAGGAGCTGGAAAGGCTGGGAAAAACCGCCGACGCCGCCCTTGCCGCCGGGCTTCAGGTCAATGCCGGACACGATCTGGTGGTCAGCAACCTGCCGGCACTGGCCAAGCGCATTCCGGCATTGGCCGAAGTGTCGATCGGACACGGGTTGACAGCCGACGCGTTGGAGTATGGCATGGCCCGCACGGTGGGTCGGTTCCTCAAGGCCTGCGGATGGTAGCGATGGCAGCCTCGCGTGGCAGGCATGGCAGCCATTACGCGACGGCACTTGATATTGCATTGCAGCAAGCGTAGAGCACCGCGCGCTTATCGGAGTGTCGCCCATGGCCCTTACCAATGCTGGTAGTGAGGCAGAACCCGTCGAACAATCGAGCCATCCAGAAGTCGAACAGCACAGCACCAAGGTTCTGATGCTGGGCGCGCTCGGTGTGGTCTACGGCGATATCGGCACCAGCCCGATCTACGCCTTCCGTGAGGCATTGCACGCCTCGTCCGGCGGCAATGTCGCCGACCGTGGCGACATCCTTGGCGTGCTGTCGCTGATTATCTGGTCGCTCACGATTACGGTCACAGTAAAATATATCATGTTCGTGCTGCGCGCCGACAATCGCGGCGAGGGCGGCGTGCTGTCGCTGATGGCCCTGGCGCGCGGCAGCTTCCCGACGCGCTCGGCGATCATTCTCGCTATCGGCATCGTCGGTGCCTCGCTGTTTTTCGGCGATGCCGTCATCACGCCGGCTATCTCGGTCCTTTCGGCGGTCGAGGGCATGAATGTCGTCACGCCTGCTTTCCAGCCCTATGTGGTGCCGCTGACATTGGTTATTCTTGCCATGGTGTTCGCGGTGCAGCGGTTCGGCACGGGTGGTGTCGGCTTGGTGTTCGGCCCGGTAACCGCCGTGTGGTTCCTCGCCATTGGCCTTTCAGGCCTCAATCACATCATCGCCGATCCGGAAATCCTGTGGGCAATCAGTCCCCACTATATCGTCGCCTTCCTGATCAATTCGCCCGACGTTGCCTTCGTCACCGTCGGCGCCGTCTTCCTCGCCGTCACCGGCGCCGAGGCGCTCTATGCCGATCTCGGCCATTTCGGCCGCAAGCCGATCGTGCTCGCCTGGCTGGCGATCGTGTTTCCCTGCCTGCTGCTCAACTATGCCGGGCAGGGCGCCTTCGTGCTGGCCAATGGCGGGGTCGTCGGCCATCCATTCTTCGAGATGAATGGGGGTTGGACGCTGATCCCAATGGTCGTGCTGGCGACCGCCGCGACGGTCATCGCCAGCCAGGCGGTGATATCAGGCGCCTTTTCGCTGACCAGGCAGGCGGTGCAGCTCAACATGCTGCCGCGCCTGGAAATACTCCACACGTCGGAGAAACAGTCCGGCCAAATCTACATGCCGCGCGTCAATCTCCTGCTGGCGCTGGTGGTGATGATGCTGGTCGTCGGCTTCGGCGAATCCAGCAGGCTGGCCTCCGCCTATGGCATCTCGGTGACCGGCAACATGCTGGTGACGACGACCCTGCTCTTCGTCATCATGATGCGTATCTGGAAATGGAACCTCTGGCCGGCAGTCGCCCTGACGTCGTTGTTTGCCTTCATCGATATCGGCTTCTTTGCCTCCAACATCGTCAAGGTGTTCGAGGGCGGTTGGGCCTCGCTGGCGGTGGCCTTCGCGGTCATCATGGCCATGTGGACCTGGGTGCGCGGCAGCCGCTATCTGTTCGACAAGACCCGCCGCAACGAGATCCCGCTCGATTTCCTCGCCGGCAATCTGTTGAAGAAAAAGCCGCAGCTGGTGTCCGGCACCGCCGTGTTCCTGACCAGCGATCCGCTCAGCGCGCCAACCGCGCTGATGCACAGCCTGAAGCACTACAAGGTGCTGCATGAGCAGAACGTCATCCTTTCGGTGGTGACGGCGCCGCAGCCGGTGGTGCCCGACAGCGACCGGGTCAAGATGGAGACGGTCAACGAGCTGTTCATGCGGGTGACGCTGACCTTCGGCTACATGGAGCAGCCCAACATCCCGCGCGCGCTGGCGATCTGCCGCAAGCAGGGTTGGAAGTTCGACATCATGACGACTTCGTTCTTCCTGTCGCGTCGTTCGCTTAAGGCCTCGCCCAATTCCGGCATGCCGCTGTGGCAGGATCGGTTGTTCATCGGCCTGGCGCGTACGGCGGCCGATGCGACGGAGTATTTCCAGATCCCGACCGGACGCGTGGTGGAGATCGGAACGCAGGTGGCGATCTGACGGGCTCGAACGCGTAGACTTCAACAGTTGCGGAGGCGGGCATGAGCGGCGAATTGGTGCTTGTCACCGGCGGATCGGGCTTCCTCGGTGCTCACTGCATTGCCGAACTGCTGAACGCCGGGTATCGCGTGCGCACGACAGTGCGCTCCGCCAAGCGTGAAGCCGATGTTCTGGCCATGCTCAAGGCTGGTGGCACTGAACCGGGCGACAGGCTCTCCTTTGCAATCGCCGATCTCATGAGCGACGCGGGCTGGCCACAAGCCGTTGCTGGCTGCGACTACGTCCTGCATGTGGCCTCGCCATTCCCGCCCGGGGTGCCGAAGCATGAAGACGAGCTGATCATTCCGGCTCGTGAGGGCGCGTTACGGGTGCTGCGGGCCGCACGAGACGCCCATGTCAAACGCGTCGTGCTGACCTCATCCTTCGCGGCGATCGGTTACGGCAAGATGCCGCCCGGAGGCCAGCCGTTCACCGAGGAGAGCTGGACCGATCCTACGGCCAAGGTCAGTGCCTATGTGAAGTCGAAGACCTTGGCCGAACGCGCTGCCTGGGATTTCGTGGCCACCGAGGGTGGCAAGCTGGAGCTGGCCGTCGTCAATCCGGTCGGTATCTTCGGGCCGGTCCTCGGGGCCGACCATTCCACCTCCACCGAATTTGTCCAACGTATGATGAACGGCGCCATGCCCGGGCTGCCACGCCTGTCCTTCGGCGTCGTCGACGCACGCGACGTGGCGGAGCTGCATGTGCGTGCCATGACCAATCCCGCCGCCAAGGGCGAGCGGTTCCTGGCCATCGCCGGCGATTTCATGACGGTGCGGGAGATCGCCCAGACTTTGAAAACGCGATTGGGCGATGCGGCGGCGCGCATCTCGACCAGGCAGCTTCCCGATTGGCTGGTACGGATCGTGGGCCTGTTCAACGGGGAAGCCGCACAGCTCGCGCCGGAACTGGGTAAAGTCAAGAATGCCACCAACGCCAAGGCGGTGCGCATGCTCGGCTGGTCGCCGCGATCGCGCGAAGACGCTCTGGCTGCGACCGGCGAAAGCCTGATCCGGCTCGGGCTGCTCAAGACATCGCAATAACGGTGCCGAAAGCCAGGTATTTCGGCTTCCGGCACCGCGGGCCGTCAACCAACCAGGGCGGCCTTGTTCGCCTCGAGGAACTGCTTCAACGTCTTTGGCGTCCTGCCGGAAAGCGTCTCGATCGCGTCGGTCACCATGGCGATGCGGCCGGAGCGCGTGTTGACGTCGAAGGAGACGACGACATCAGCGAAATCCTCTGGCACGCCTGCCGCCTTTACACCTTCGGTAAGGGCCTCATCCGGAACCTGAATAACTTCCAGCGGCTTGCCGGTAACCTCGCTTACCAGGGCCGCGATCTCTGCCGTGGTGTAGGCATTCGGACCGGTCAAGGTGTAGGTCCTGCTCTCGGTCGAGCCGGAAGCAAGGCCGGCGGCGATCGCTGCTGCCATGTCATCGCGTGCGCCATGCGCAATGCGGCCGTCGCCGGCGGACGTGTACCAGTGTCCCGAGGCGATCGCGTGCGGCAGGGCCATGAACAGGTTCTCCTGGTACCAGCCGTTGCGGAAGATCGTGTAGGGGATGCCGCTCGCCTTGATCGCCTGCTCGGTGCTGAAGTGATCATTGGCAAACAGCACCGGCGATACCGGTTCTGGATTGGGCATCGAGGTGTAGAGTAGGTGCGAAACGCCGGCGTTTTTGGCTGCGGCGACTGCATTCTCGTGCTGCTTCAGGCGCCTGCCGCTTTTTAGATCGAGATCGCCGGTCGAAATGATCAGCACCTTGTCGGCGCCCTTGAATGCGGTTTCCAGCGAGGCCACGTCGTTGAAATCGGCGGCCCTGACAACGACGCCGCGCGCGGCCAAATCGGCTACGCTTTCCGGATTGCGGGTTGTGGCGATGATGCTTGCAGGTGGAACTTTGTGCGTGTCCAGGAGATAGCGGATGACGCCGCGGCCGAGCTGGCCGGAGGCGCCGGTGACGAGAAGGGTTTCGGTCATGGAAGGGTCCTGACATTGCGCCGCTAGGGCGGTTCGAGTGTCGGTCTCAAAAAGAGACCAGCACTAAAATAGGAATTGACCCGGTGCCGTAAAGAAGGCAGTTTTTCGGGAGGTAGGCACAGGCAGGGAACCAGCCATGGACGGCAAGATCATCAATCTGAAATCGAAGATGGAGATCTACAAGGCGATCTCAGGCGGCGGCAATATTGCCAATTGTCCGGTTCGTGATGTCATCCAGGGCGTTAGCGGCAAATGGAGATCGCTGCTGATGATGGCCTTGGCTGAAAAACCATATCGCTTCGGCGAGTTGAGGCGCCTTGTGCCCGACATTTCGCAGCGCATGCTGACCCAGACGCTGTACGATCTTCAGCGCGACGGCTATGTGCATCGCGAAGTGTTCCCGACCAAACCACCGAGCGTCGAATACAGCCTGACCGATCTCGGGCGCTCCATGTTCGGCGCCTTTCATCAATTGATTCTGTGGGCCGAACTCAACCATGATGCGGTACGCGCAGCGCGCGCCGATTTTGACGCCGCTCAGGCGTGAGCCGGAAAAAGCCCGGAGCCGCAACTTGATTTCGTCCGGCCGCTGAAGGATTGTCCCGGCCATTCGGCTTTGGGGGCATCGGCATTTCCTACGACATCGCAATTGCCGGCGCCGGGCCGGCGGGACTGGCCATGGCGCTCTATCTCAAGCGTGCCGGGCATCGGGTCACTGTCTTCGAGCGCTTCGACGAGCCGAAGCCGGTCGGCTCCGGGCTGATCCTGCAGCCGACCGGGCTGACGGTGCTGGCCGATCTTGGTCTGCTCGACGACATACTGGCGCTGGGCAGCCGCATCGACCGCCTGCACGGCGCCGATGCCAGCACCGGCCGTACCGTGCTCGATGTCCGCTATGACGCGCAACATGGCGGTCGTTTTGGCCTCGCGGTGCACCGGGCGGCCTTGTTCGGCGTGCTTTTCCGCGCTGCGCAACGCGAGGCGATCGCCATCGAGACCGGGGTTGAAGTCGAGGCGCTGGAGACCGGCGAACGGACGACGCTGATCTGTGGCAACGGACGAAGGGCGGGGCCGTTCGACCTAGTCGTCGACGCCAGCGGTTCGCGCTCGAAACTGCGACGCAGTGTAAGCGCTCCATGCGAGCCGAGGCCATTGACCTATGGTGCGTTCTGGGCTTCGCTCGGCTGGCGCGGCGAAGGTTTTGACGAGCACGCCCTGCTGCAACGCTATGACAAGGCGAGCGTGATGATCGGTGTGCTGCCGATCGGCCGGCCGGAGCCGGGCGCTGAAAAGATGGCGGCATTCTTCTGGAGCCTGAAGCCGTCGGATGCAGAAGAGGTGCGCGCCCGGGGTCTGGACGCCTGGAAGGAGAGGGTGGTCCGCCTGTGGCCGCAAAGCCAGGCGTACACCAGCCAGATCGACAGTTTCGACCAGCTCTCGCTGGCGCGCTATGGCCACCACACGATGAAGCGGCCGGTTGGGCGGCGGCTGGCCATCATCGGCGACGCGGCGCACTCGACCAGCCCGCAGCTCGGGCAAGGGGCCAACATGGCGCTGCTCGACGCGGCGGCGCTCGGCCACGCGCTGGCGCGGACGCTAAACGTCGAGGCAGCACTGGACGCCTATGCGAGGGCACGGCGCTGGCATGTCCGCATCTTCCAGGCGCTGTCGCTGGCATTCACGCCGTTCTACCAGTCGGATTCGGTGGCGCTGCCCTTCATCCGCGACAGGCTGGTGGCGACGGTGGCAAAAATCCCGCCGGCGCCGCAGTTCCTTGCCTCGATGGTGGCGGGAACCGTGATCGATCCGTTCAAGCGGATTGGACTTGAGGAAACGCGGTGGAATTTCGGACAAAATCCGGGTCATGATACGACCGCATCCTAGAGTTTTTCGCCTCAGACCGATCCGCATGAACACTGTCATCGCCATAGCCCGAAAATCGCGAGACCTGATGCGCGTCGTTGCGTCTGTCCTGGCGATGTTGGTCGTGGTGTTGCCCTTGCCGCAGGCGCAAGCCCAGACGCCGGGCCAGGCCAGTCAGCAGGCTCCAGCAGATAGCGAAGCGGCGCTGAAGGCCCGGATCGATGCGGCCTACAAGCTGATGATGGAGGCGGGGCGCTTTGATGAAGGTTATGCGCAGTTGCGGGCAGCATTGCTCAATGCGGCCAGAAGCGACCTCTACGAATTTACGGTCGAGAGCTACTCGAACGCCGGTGCGACGTTCCTCAACAACCAGATTCTCGACAACGCCGAGGAGATTTTTGCCGAAGGCCTGAAAACCAGGGCGATGCAGCAGGATGTCGCCAAGCGCGCCGATTTCTATCTCAACTACGCGATGCTGAAGCAGGCCGAGAAAGACTACCAGGGCTTCGTTTCGATGTGCGCTACGGCAACCAATCTCTACGCCCACTACCATGGCACGGAATCCCAGGAACTCATGTATGCCAACGATGTGCTGGCGACAGGGATCGCCGCATTCGGTCAAATCGCTGCGGCGATCAATGTTGACCAGCGCAATCTGGAGATTGCGGAGCGGGTGCTTGGTCAGGATGATCGCTTCACCTGGAAACTGCAGAACAATCTGGCCGATATGCTGCGCCAGATGGGCGCGCCAACCCGCGCCTTGCAGTATGATCTGAACGTGATTGAGAAGCGCATCGGCTACTACGGGCCAAATCATTTCAATGTTCTGGTCAGCGCCAACAACACGGCTCAGGACTATCTCGACCTCGCCAAGTACGACGAGGCCTTGCGCTATTTCCAGCAGGACCGGGACATTGCCGGCGTTCTCAAGCAGGAAGGCAATCTGGTCGAGCAGGCCGATGCGTGGCTGCTCTACACCAGGGCGCTCTCGGGTGCACAGCCGCTCGACGCGCCGACGCTCGCACGCTTGCTGCCGCTGACCAACGACGCGAGTTATCCCGAGATATTGGCAATCAAGATCGCCAACCTGCTCGCCGCGCATTTCGCCGCCATGGGCGATACCGAAAACAGCATGAACCAACTCGATCGGGCCCATAGCATCGCCGGATCGACATACGGCTCGGTGCACCCGCTGACCTTTGCCGCGCGGCAGGCTATGGCCAACCTCAAAGCGAAGTCGAATCCCGAGGCCGCAGCCGCCGATTTTGCGGCTCTCAACGACGACATGTTGCGTTGGAATTGGTTCCAGGTGAGCACGGCCGCCAACCCGGTCGTCGCTGAAGCCAGCCGGGCCTTGGCCGATGACATGCTCTACGACTATGCGCGGCTGGCAAAAAACAACGCATCGGCAGTGCCGGCATTCGCTGAAGCGGCGCGCCGCTGGCCGACGCTCGAAAACGACAAACGGGATCAGTTGCGCAGACTGTCGCGTTTGATCGATCCGAACGACATGGAGACGCGGCACTTGATCCAGGCCGGGATACGGCTGTCCCTGGCCTACCAGGAGGCTGCTTCCAGTGGCGACAGTGCCGACGATCCAGGTGCCGTGCAGCCCGACCAGGCTCAGGCGGCGTACGAAAAGGCGATCACGAGAGTCACGACCAGATACAGTTTCGGACAGAGCGCTGTGGACAAGCCGCTGCCATCCGCCGGCACGCTGCTAAAGCCCAACGAGGCGCTCGTCGATTACTTCATCACCCGCAAGTGGCGGGCGGACCGCGAGAGCGCCGATCCGCTGGAAGATGAGCGGCTCTATGCGATCGTCACGCGCAAGGATCAGCTGCCACGCCTCTATGATCTCGGCGATCCGCGCCGACTGATCCCGGCTGCTCATGAAACGCGCATGGCGAACCTCAGATCGACCCGTTCCGCGCAGGAGCGTGGCGCTGTGACTTTGGTCGATCTGAACGCTACGTTCACCGGGCTCTATGCCGGTCTCATCGCACCTCTGGAGACGTCGCTTCGTGGCGCCGACACGCTTTTCGTGGTGCCGGACGGCAAATTGTTTTCGGTGCCGTTTCCCTTGCTGCAGGACAGCAAGGGCGCGTCGCTTGATGACCGCTTTCTCGTGCGTATGCTGACGCGGCCGGAATCCTTGTTGAACGCCGGCGTCGATCAGAGTTTTCCCAAGACCGGCAAAGCCTTGCTCGCCGGTGGTCTGGATTATACGCGCGGATCGGAAAAGGGCGCCGAGCCGCTGCCGGGTACCCGCAAGGAGGTCGACGCGATTGCCTCGATCCTGAGCGGCGATCGATACTCGGTCGAGATGCTTACCGGAACGGCGGCCAGCGAGCAGGCGCTGCGCAAGGACATGGAGCAGGCGACGGTTGCGCATCTGGCCACGCACGGTGCCTATCGCGACGAGAAAGAGGGCGGCGTTGGCGCCGTCAACGCGCTGTGGCAGAGCGAGGTGGTGCTGTCGCGGTCCGGAGACCGGCAATCGATGAAGCGCGACGATGATGACGGCCGCCTGTACGGCATGGAATTGATGACCTGGGATCTGTCAGGCCTCGATCTCATTGTCCTGTCCGCTTGCGAGACGGCCCGTGGCCAGGAGACATTCGTCGGTGGTTTGCGCGGCCTGCCGACAGCGATCAACATTGCCGGTGCGAATCGATCGCTGCTGACGCTATGGCCGGTGGATGATGCGGGAACCGCCGCCTTTATGGTCAGCTTCTACGACCATCTGGCCGCCGGGCAGACCTATCCGGAAGCGCTGCGCCAGGCCCGTCGCGATGCCCGCGACGGCAAGATATCTGGCGCGCAGGACCCGCGGGTCTGGGCCGCCTTCGTCCTGTTCGAGAACTGACGGCTGCGAGCAAACAACTTGCTCGTGGTCGATCCGTTCAGGCGGATAGGGCTTGTACAAGCGGTTTGACGGGATCGCTTCGGCCAATGAGGCTCGAAAGGTATGATCCCTTCGCTCGCAGGAAGGCATGCAGGCCTTGCGGATAGTCAGGCGCCACGGCGTGCTTGATCGACGGGCGTTCACTCAACGCCTTGCGCCAGGCCCGGACGAGCGGTTTGCCGTCCAGGATGCCGAAATCACCCATCCGGTCGAAGGCGTTCAGATAGCGGAAGACCGGACCGTAAACGGCGTCGACCAGCGAAAAGTGCTCGCCGGCGAACCAGGGTCCGCCAGTCTCGTCAGCCAGTTCGGCTTCGAGACGATCGAACTTGGCAGACAGAGCGCTGGATTCGGCCAGGAAGCCGGCCTCGGCCGACGCTGAATAGAACCGGCCGATGGCGTTGAGGGTAGCCGAGCCGAACTCGATCCAGGCACGATGCCGGGCGCGGGCATAGGGGTCGGCAGGGTGGAGGGGGTTGGCCTGCGTCTCTTCGAGGAATTCGAGGATGACGGCCGATTCGAAGATCACCGTTTCCTCGCCATTTCGCTGCACGCGCAGCAGCGGCACCTTGCCGAGCGGCGAGATCGCCTTGAACCAGTCCGGCTTGTTGGCGAGGTCGATGTCGACGCGCTCGAACGGCACGCCCTTTTCGGCCAGTGAAATCGCGGCGCGCTGCACATAGGGGCACAGATGATGGCTGACGAGAATGAGCTTGTGTTTCACAGGGTTTTCCAAAGTTAATGCAATTGCATCTATGTAGATGCATGCGCATCGATCGTCAAGCTTGATGCATCTGCATCTATCGCCTATGTTGGACCATGACCAAGAAAGCCACGCCTTCGCCCGGAGCCATCAAGGCCTGGGCCCGCCTGATGCGGGTTTCGCGCCAGCTGATGGAAAGCGCTGAAGAGGCGTTGAAGGCCGCCGGCCTGTCGCCGCTTGCCTGGTACGATGTGCTGCACGAGCTTGCCGAGGCGGGCGAGGGCGGGCTGCGGCCGTTCCAGCTGATCGAGCGCACCCTGTTTGCGCAATATAGCATTTCGCGCCTGCTGGCCCGGCTCGAGGCCGATGGGCTTGTCGAAAAATTGCCAGTAGCCGATGACGGCCGTGGCCAGACCATCCGCATCACGGCCAACGGGCGAGAGACACGCCGCAAGATGTGGGCTGTCTATGGGCGGTCGATCGCCGACCTGGTTGGCGCCAAACTGTCGGCGGATGAGTTGACCATGGTCTCGGCACTGCTTGGACGGTTGCGCCATCCGCCAGCCAGCGATTGAGCGCGGCTTGTAGCGCGGCCATCCACTTGCAGATATTTTGCGCTTGTCCTCTTGCGCGCGGCCTCGGATTGCGCAATATGCCGAACCGTAACGTACGGTACGGCTTGCCGGAATGACCGGTGGCCCTGCCTTTCGAGAGAAGAGCGTGTTGCACAGCGTGCCCGAGATCGACACCAGCGAAGCGCTGACGGAGCGGCAGAAGGCCGTGCTCGACGCGGCGTTGCGGCTGCTGGTCGAGGAGGGCGATCAACTGACCATGACCGCCGTGGCGCGCCGCGCCAGCTGTTCCAAGGAAACGCTCTACAAATGGTTCGGCGATCGCGACGGGCTGCTGACGGCGACGGTGCAATGGCAGGCTTCGAAAGTGCGGGTGGCGCAGGTCGACGGCAAGGGGCTCGATCTTGCCTCGCTGTCCGCAAGCCTCGAACGCTTCGCTTCGGACTGGCTCCAGGTGATCTCCAGCGACACCTCGATCGCGCTCAACCGGGTGGCGATCAGTCATGCCGGTTCCGGCAAGGACAACCTTGGCGCCGTCGTGCTGGAGAATGGCCGCTTTGCGCTGGCCAAACGGCTGAAGCCGGTGCTTGAGGCAGGCCGTCAGGCCGGGCTGCTCGACTTTGCGGATGCCGAGACGGCGTTCCGCACCTTTTTCGGGCTGGTCGCCCGCGACGTGCAGATCCGTCTGCTGCTCGGCGACCGGCTGGAATTGACTGAAGCGACAATCGGCGGCGATGCCGCCCGGGCGACGCAACAGTTTCTCGCTCTTCATGGAGCAAAAACCGGGCCGCAAGGCCTCTGATCTTCAAAACGGGAAGGAAGAAAAAATGCGTGTCTACTACGATCGTGATGCTGATCTCAATCTGATCAAGGGCAAGAAGGTCGCCATCATCGGCTACGGCAGCCAGGGCAGGGCGCATGCGCTCAACCTCAAGGATTCCGGTGCCAAGGAGATCGCCATCGGCCTCAAGGCTGGTTCCGCGACCGCCAAGAAGGTCGAAGCCGATGGGCTCAAGGTGATGAGCGTGGCGGACGCCGCCAAATGGGCCGACCTGATGATGATGGCAACGCCCGACGAATTGCAGGCCGACATCTACAAAAACGAGATCGCCCCGAACATCCGCGACGGTGCGGCGATCGCCTTCGCGCACGGCCTCAACGTGCATTTCGGCCTGATTGAGCCGAAGTCGACGGTCGACGTCGTCATGATCGCGCCGAAGGGCCCCGGTCACACGGTGCGCGGCGAATACCAGAAGGGCGGCGGCGTGCCGTGCCTCGTCGCCGTCAACCAGGACGCTTCGGGCAATGCGCTCGACCTGGCACTGTCCTACGCCTGCGGCGTCGGCGGCGGCCGTTCGGGCATCATCGAGACCAATTTCCGCGAGGAGTGCGAGACCGACCTGTTCGGCGAGCAGGTAGTGCTGTGCGGCGGTCTGGTCGAACTGATCCGTGCCGGCTTCGAGACGCTGGTGGAAGCCGGCTATGCGTCTGAGATGGCCTATTTCGAGTGCCTGCACGAGGTCAAGCTGATCGTCGACCTGATCTATGAAGGCGGCATCGCCAACATGAACTACTCGATCTCGAACACCGCCGAATGGGGCGAATATGTCTCGGGCCCACGCATCATCACCGCCGAGACCAAGGCCGAGATGAAGCGCGTGCTGAAGGACATCCAGACCGGCAAGTTCACCTCGGAATGGATGCAGGAGTACCGCGCCGGCATGTCCCGCTTCAAGGGCATCCGCCGCAACAATGACAGCCACCAGATCGAGGAAGTCGGCGCCAAGCTGCGCGCGATGATGCCGTGGATTTCCAAGAACAAGCTGGTCGACAAGGCCAAAAACTGAGCGAAAGTCCATACGTCGAAAACGGCAGCTTCGAAGAACAAAAAACGGCGCCATATGGCGCCGTTTTTCATTTCTGGCTACAGGCTAGCTCATCAATAGGGCGAGTAGCACTGCTGGCGCGGGCCGTTGTAGGGCTGGAACGTGTTGTCGTAGGCCCGGTAGGACCGGTAGCGGTTGTAGCACCATTGGACATGGGCGCTCGAAAGCCGGCCGGCACGGTAGTAGCGGCGCGGCGGCGGTGCATCGTAGTAGTTGTAGTTGTTGTACATGCTGCCGATGCCAAGCCCTAGCCCAAGGCCCAGGAGTGCGGCCGCTCCATCATCGTGGTAACGGCCGCCGCGATAGTGGTGACGGCGCCAACGCCAATTGTCTCCGCGATCCCAGTTGCCGCCGCCGTTCCAGTTGCCTCCACCGTTCCAGTGTCTGCGGCCTCCGTTCCAGTTGCCCGACCGGCGCCATCTCCAATCGTTGTTGAACTGCCGGTCATTGCCGCCCGCCCAGCTATCGCGCACTGGCGTGACCGTCGGCGCCGCCGTACTGGTGGGGATCGACATGTTAGGCTGCAGGATCGGTCCGGCGGCGGATGGTGCCGTGACGCCAGAGAGGATACCCAGGGCTATCAACCCAGATTTGACCGTGGAAGAAAAGAGCGAATTCATTGCACTCTCCAAGAGTTACAGGCCCCACGCCCACCCGAGGAATGGGGCAACAATGGATGTTTGCATCTGAACGGCGGATGAACGGAAAGGTTCCGTCAACCATGGCGCGAAAGCCCCGAGGGCCAATCGATCTCCGCTGGTGGTCCTGCGAGCTTGTTTTCTCCAGCACTTGCGGGCAAATGTCATGGCATGTCGCTGCGCCTTGCCACCTTCAATGTCGAGAACCTGATGAACAGGTTCGATTATTCCGGCTATCGCAACCAGCTCAACGAGGATCGCACGCTGGCGCTGTTCGATATCCAGAGCGAAGCCGAATACAAGATGCTGGAGCAGGCCCGCGCCATTGCCCAGTCCGACGACACGCGCCAGCTGACGGCGCTGGCGATCGCGGCCACACGCGCCGACATCATCTGTATGCAGGAGGTCGACAATATCGAGGCGCTGAAGGCCTTCGAATATGGCTACCTGTTCAAGATGGTGGGGCAGGGCTACCGGCAGAAATACACCACATCGGGCAATGATTCGCGCGGCATCGACGTTGCCGTGATGATGCGCAACGAAACCGCGCAGGGCCAGCCGATCGAATTCGTGCGCATGACCAGCCACGCCTATGTCACCTATGAACAGTTTGGACTGCACACGCCGGAGCTTGCGGCACTCGGCAACCAGGCCAATGAACGCATCTTTCGGCGCGACTGCCTGGAAGTCGACGTCACCGTGGGCGGCGTGCCGCTGACGCTTTACCTCGTGCATTTCAAGTCGATGGGCTCGCCGCGCAACGGGCGCGAGGCGACGATGCCGGTGCGCATCGCGGAGGCGCAAGCCGTGCGACGGATCATCGAGGAGCGTTTTGGCAAGGACCATGCCGCCGACAAGCGGTGGGCGATCTGCGGCGACATGAATGATTACCGCCAGCGCGTGAAGATCGCCGGCGACGCAATCGACGGCTATCGCTTCGAGGTGGTCGACGAGGCCGTGTCCTGTATCAATGTGCTGACAGAAGGCGGCTTCTGCGAAAATGTCGTCGAGCGGCGCCCCGAGATGAACCGCTGGAGTTTGTACCACACGCGCGGACCGGAAGAGCGGCATCTGTGCCAGCTCGACTACATTTTGCTGTCGAAGGGGCTTGCCGCCAGCAACGCGACGGCCGTTCCCGACATCATCCGCAACGGCCAGCCCTGGCGCACCATTTTTCCGCCGGGGCAGGAAGTGGAGCGCTTTCCGCGAGCCGGCTGGGACCGCCCGAAGGCGTCGGACCATTGCCCGGTGGCCATCACCCTGGATATGACCTGAGCGACATGAGTTTCGACCTGCCGCGCAATGTCATCCTGCCGGTCGACGCCGTCGACGTCCGGCTCGATCCCGACCCGCACCCCTTCGCCTTGGATAATGCAGAGGCGATCGCCGAGAACTGGCAGCGCGAGATCGCGGCCAATCCGGCGCTATTCGACGGCACAGTGGTGCTGCTGTCGCAACTCGCCTACCGCGACAACCGTCTCGTTGGCCGCTGTCATGCGGTCACCTATTCGACTTTCATGCTATGGCGAAAACGGCGCGAGAATTCGGGCGCCGAGCACGCCTATGCGCATGCAGTGCTGGTGGCTGGCGACAATGCACTGGTGGCGATCCGTATGGGCCTGCAGACAGTCAATGCCGGCCGCGTCTATTTCGCCGCCGGCTCGTTCGAGCCGGTTGATTTTCGCGACGGGCAGGTCGACGTCGATTTCAACATGATCCGTGAGGTGCGCGAGGAAACCGGCCTCGACCTGTCAGGTGCCGAACGCGGCAAGCACTGGCACGCCCTGTCGACCAACAGCGGCACGGTGATCTTCCGCCGCTATCACGAGACAGCGCCCGCTGACGAGATCGCCCGGCGCATCTCGGCCTTCGTCGCCACCGAGGCCGAGCCGGAGATCGAGGGACCGGTGATCATCCGTCATGCCGCCGACCTGCCGGTCGGGCTGTCACCGCATATGAAGCCGCTGATCGAGTGGCATTTTTCGGGCGAGGACTCTTTGGTTTGACGCAATTCCCAAGGGAAAGCGCTATGCGCTTTTCCCGGGAAAACCGCTTCACACTTTTCCTGGAATTGCTCTAACCGCGCGTCTTGTTCTGCGCATCCTTGCGATCGTTGCGGGCGGCGACGAGGAACAGGATAAAGCCGATGCCCAGCAAGCCGCCCATCGCCATTCCCATGGTCTGGCCGACGACTGCCTGAAAATCGGCTGTGACGCGATCTGGATTGGCCATGCCGTAGCGGGCGAGATACCACCAGATGCCTGCAAGGAAGGCCTCGATGATGACCATCGCCAGGATCAGTCGCGCCTTCTTGCTCATCCCGCATTTCTCCACCCAAGACAAATATCTGCCGTCGGCCACGGATCGCGTTCAGCCATTCTTCTTAGGCTGGATGAGCCACGTGTCGCCGACACCGCTCTGATATCCGTAGTGCCGCTCGTAGAACGATTTTAAGGCACCTTCATATTGCGAGAGGATCAGAATAGCGTCACCGTACTGCGGCAACGCATCGCTATCTAAAAGATCGAGATATTTGTGGTCGGGAGCGCCTTCCAGAAAATTCACGGCATCCGCTAGAACGCGATTTATGAGCTTCACCTTGCTAGCGCTGAGTGTCCCCTCCGGCTTCTTTTTTCCGAGGTCTTTCAGTTCCTTGAAAAGCTCCGTGAAGACGCCGATCACGGCCTCGTACTGTCGGACTTTCGCCTCGGTAGTATAGTACTTGTTTGACATCACTTTTTCTCTTGTATCTTTTTCGGTGGCGCTGTTCGGACCGTCACGCTCGATCCTTCGATCCGATAGATCCAAACCCCGCTTGGTTCACGTTTTATGTTGTCAGCCCGTTTGCGCTCAAGCTCTTCGATGTACTGCCCGAGGATAAAGGCGACATCACTTGTGGTCGGAACATCGTCCGCATCGAACTGGTCGAAATCCGCCAAGGGTCTGTGTGTCGACTCCAAAATATCGTTCGCTTCCGCAAGGACGGCATTGACGAATTTCAACTTAAACTTGTTCAAGCCATCATTGGGAGACTTCTTCACAAGTGTTGTGATCTCCTTGTGAAGGCCATCCATCTGTCCGGAGATCTTTTCCAGCTTTTCTATTTGCTCAAACGTCAAAGCCATTTTTCAATCCTAACTTGGGCAATCTCGCCTAAATTCAATATATTTCTTTTTAATCACGTCGATGGGTAGTCGCTGTTTGCTTTCGAACAGTTCCACCATCTGTTCGACATCGGCGTCAGTGAGCGTGATGATACTCCTGCGCTGACCAGACCAGAGATCGATTGTTCGTTGCTTTCGGGCTGCGGTCAGTGGATTGCGCGTAACCAATACACCGAATTTGCCCAAGCTGTCGGTCATGTAACCGTTGAGCTGGTTCACATGATCGCGGCTGACTTCCCGAACGTTCTTAAGCTCGAAGACCAATTGTTTTGAAGCATAGTCGTCGAATAGACCTTTGAGAAAGGGATCGGACTGGGAGTTGTAAAAGATGAGGTCGCGTACGAGCGAACCGCTGTCCGTTCGGCTCTGGACTGCGGCGAAATCAAGCTGGGGATAGAGTAGCGAGGGAAATAGCTCTCCAATCATTTTCTCGTATTCGCGGTCGGCGTTATCATTTTTGCCTGAAGGCAATTTCTTAATCGCGGCCAGCTTGCGGCGAGCGGAAATAACCGGAATCTGGGCAAAGAGCGGATCGCTTTTGCAATCTTCGAACGTCCGCTCCTTCTCCCTGATGTAGGCATCGACCACGTTGTAATTCGCACGGTTGAAATTCAGGACATCCACGCGATCAAGTTTGTCTGCCTCGTGCGAGATGTCATCCTGTGGACAATGTCCTTGGAAGTAGTCGTCGTAAGAAATCCAAGGCCCGAAGCGAAGCCAGCGCTTAGGCACTAGAATGAGCGGAGCGTGCGTATCCGGATGAAAAGGGAGTTGGACACCGCCTTCCGGTTTGAACTCGTTTTTGCGGTAGTCGTAGACATGAGGGAGAGTGTGGTCCTTCAGGGGAATCCCATGCCGACGACACTGCTCGATGGTGTAGTCGACGAGAAATGACTTTGTGAAGCTGCAGGTGATATCGCTGATTCTATCTTTCGAAATACCGTCGATGAAAAACTGGATCTCCTCGAAGTGGCGGAATCCAGCGCTACCGTATTGTGGGATAGTTTTGAACAGCGAGAGAATTTCGTGCGCCTTCGTCTCTCCCAGGCGCTTGCCCTTTCTCGTGGCCGAAGCGCCGAGACCAACCTCGTCACACTCGGATGCGGCAACCAATGTTCTAACGGCCTTCTTTTGATCTCCCTGAAGAAAGACCTGACCTAGCTGATTGAAGGCGTTGATAACGGCGGTGTGAAGCGCTTGATCCTGTTGTGACGGAGAGGCCCAAAGGAGGAACGGATCGACGTAAAGCGGAATGTCCTCGTTGAAAAAAGGGATGGCAAAATCCAGCTGTGCTTGCGGCGTGGAAATTCCGAAATAGTCCGTCAGGCGGGGGTTTATGAGCACCATCGCGCTAGCGGTCAAATCCCGTGTGGACTATGCGCAGCGTGCGTTCAGCCACATGCATGTATTGTTCCTCGAATAGAGACACCTTGCCCAGAGCTATTCTAGGGAAAGTATGAAACGGTTTTACATCCAGAATAGCGTCAAAACAAAGTTCTGCGTGTCCGTGAAACAGTGAAACCAGTCTAGCACATTAGGGTCGGATGCCGACAGTGCTGTCGACGTACGCGTGTACCCAAGGCTGTGGATAACGGTTACTCGTGCCTTAGCGCGTCGATCGGGTCGAGCCTGGCGCCGCGTAGCGCCGGGAAGAAGCCGAACACCATGCCGATCAGCGCCGAAAAGCCGACGGCGAGCAGGATGACCGCAGGGCTCGGCGCAAACGGGATGGTCAGCGTCACCGAGGCGAGGCCGGCCAGCGCCAGGCCGATCAGGATGCCGATGATGCCGCCGAGCAGCGACAGCACCGTGGCCTCGACCAGGAACTGGATGAGGATGTGCTTTTCATGCGCGCCGATGGCCAGCCTGATGCCGATCTCGCGGGTGCGCTCGGTGACCGAGACCAGCATGATGTTCATGATGCCAATGCCGCCGACCAGCAGGCTGACGCCGGCAACCGCGCCCAGCATGCCGGTCATGGTGGTGGTGGCGCTGGCCATGGCGTCGGCGATCTGGGTCATGTCGCGGATGGCGAAATCGCTCTCGCGCTCGGGCGTGATGCGGCGCGCATCGCGCAAGATGTCCTCGACGCGCGGCTGCAACTCGCTGGTCGGCGTGCGGTCGTCGGCGGCGATGTAGATGTTGTCGATGTCGCGGTTGCCGGCGATGCGGCGCTGATAGGCGTGCAGAGGCATCAGGACGACATTGTCCTGGTCCTGGCCGAAGCCGGTATAGCCCTTGGGCTCGAGCAGGCCGATGATCTTGCAGGAGGTTCGGTTGACGCGGATGATCTCGCCCTCAGGGTCGCCGGCGCCGAAGAACTGCTGGCGCACCGTCTCGCCGATCAGGCACACGCCGGTGCCTGAGCGGGTCTCGGAATCGCTGAACGGGCGGCCCGACACCAGCTTCCAGTCGCGCGCATCGAGATAGGCGCTGTCGGTGCCGGTGACGCCCGAGGTCAGGCTCTCGGTGCCGAAGATGACGCGGACCTGCTTTTGCGAGGCCGGCGAAATGGCGCGCGCGCCGGTCAGGTGCGCAACGAGTGCTGCCAGGTCCTTTTCGGCCAGCGGACGCACCACCTGGTCGAGCCCGCCCGGAGCGCCGGGGCCGGCCGGACGGCCGGAGCGGACGACCAGCAGATTGCTGCCAAGCTTGGAGATGTCGGCCTTGACCTTTTCAGTGGTGCCGGAGCCGATGGTGAGCATGGCGATGACGGCGGCAACACCGATGACGATGCCGAGCAAGGTCAGGAACGAGCGCAGCACGTTGCGGCGGATCGAGCGGAGTGAGAGGCGAACGGTTTCCCAGATCATTGTGCCATCTCCAGCTTCATGGTGTCCGAGGCGACGTGGCCGTCGAGGAAGCGGATGGTGCGTTCGGCATAGTCGGCGACGTCGGCCTCATGCGTGACCATGGCGATGGTCAGGCCAAGCTCGGTGTTCAGCCGGGTCAGCAATTCCATGATCTCGTGCGTGCGTGCGGTGTCGAGATTGCCGGTCGGCTCGTCGGCAACGAGCAGCGTCGGGCGGGTGACGATGGCGCGTGCGATGGCCACGCGCTGCTGCTGGCCGCCGGACAGTTCGGCCGGCGTGTGGTGCTCGCGGCCGACAAGGCCGACCTCCGCCAATGCCTGCATGGCAAGGTCGCGGCGCTCGCGGCTGGCCACGCCGCGATAGATCAGCGGCAGTTCGACGTTTTCGGCCGCCGTGGTGCGGGCCAGCAGATTGTAGCCTTGGAACACGAAGCCGACATAGAGGTTGCGCAGCATGGCGCGGCGGTTGCGGTCGAGCCGGCCGGCGTCGATGCCCATGAAGGAATAGGTTCCGGCCGTCGGCGTGTCGAGGCAGCCGATGATGTTCATCGCCGTCGACTTGCCGGAGCCGGACGGCCCCATGATGGCGACGAATTCGCCACGCCGGATGGCAAGGTCGACGCCGGCCAGCGCATGCACCTTGGCCTCGCCCTGGCCGTAGCTCTTCCAGACCTTGTCGAAGGTGATGAGGGTCGCGCCCGCAGCCACGGTATCAGCTCCGCTGCTGCGACGCGGTGATGATTTGTGCGCCTTCTTCCACGCCCGAAAGGACCTCGGTCAGTTCGCCGTCGGTTGAGCCGATCTTGACGTTGACCGGGTGCGGACGGCCGTTCTCCAGCACATAGAGGGTGCGCGAGCCATCGGTGGGCACTGTGGCGGCCTGGCGCTGGCGGTTGCCGCCGGGGCGACCCATGCGGCCGGTGAACAGGTCGCTCAGGCTCCAGCCGCGTGCGGCCTGCTGCGCCGGGCGATAGCGGAAGGCGGTGGCCGGCACGGTGAGCACGCCCTTGGCCTGTTTGGTGACGACCGAAACGGTGGCGGTCATGCCGGGCCGCAGCAACAGCTCGTTGTTGTCGACCTCAAGCCGCGCATTGTAGGTGACGACGCCGTCGGTGGTGACCGAGGCATAGGAGATGTCGCGGATCTCGGCATCGAACGGCCGCTCGGGGAAGGCATCCACCGTGAAGCGGGCATGCTGGCCGGATTTGACCGCGCCGATGTCGGCCTCGTCGACCGCTGCCACCAGTTCCATGTTTCTGAGATCGGCGGCGATGATGAACAGCACCGGTGCCTGCAGGGAAGAGGCGACCGTCTGGCCGGGATCGACAGAGCGCGTCAGCACGATGCCGTCGATCGGCGCATAGATGGTGCTGTTGGCAAGGTCGGTCTGCTGCGATTTCAGATCGGCATTGGCGATGGCGAGATTGGCCTGAGCGCTGTCGAGCGCCGCCTTGGAACGGTCGCGCGTCGCGGTCGCGGCCTCGAGCGACTGGTCGGTCGCCATGCCGCGCTTGGTCAGTGCCGCCGCGCGGACAAGCGCCTTTTCGTTTTCGGTCAGCGTTACCGTGGCGTCCTCGACATTGGCTGCCGCGCCCTTGGCGGAGGCCTCCGCCCGTTCGATCTGCACCTGCAGCTTGGCGGTGTCGAGCGCCGCCAGCACGTCGCCCTTCTTGACCTGCTGGTTCTCCTCGACCGAAACCGAACGGATGATGCCGGAGAGCTGGCTGGAAATGTCGACCTGGGTGAGGGGCTGCAGCGTGCCGGTCGCCGACACCGCGACGGTGAGGTCGGCCTTGGCGGCAGGCACCGTGGTGTAATCAATCCTGGCCGGCGAGCCGGCATACCATTGATAGGCGCCAAGCCCGGTGGCGAGCACGATCAGCGCCAGCAGCGCATAGAGCCAGCCGCGACGACGCGACTTGCGCAGACCTTGCCTGTCGAGCCCAAGCGCCGTCTCGATGGCGGAATCCGATTCCGTCTTTGGCAGATTGACAATCTGGTCCACGCTGGACCCCTATAATGCGCAATGTCCCTATCTGTGCACAGATCAGGCTTACTGGTTCAAATATCAAATTAAATTTCGCCCATGTTGGGATTGAGGCAGGAATGAAAACCCGGAATTACTTGCTCTACGATGTGTTTACGACCGAGCGACTGGCCGGCAACCCCTTGGCCATCGTGCTGGACAGCAAGGGATTGGACGCGGCCGCGATGCAGGCCATCGCGCGCGAATTCAACCTGTCCGAATCGGTTTTCGTGTTGCCGCCGGACAATCCAAAGCATCGAAACCGCATCCGCATCTTCACGCCCGACTATGAAATGCCGTTCGCCGGCCATCCGACGGTTGGCGCCGCGATTGCACTGGCCGAACTGGCGGAAGAGGGCGGCGCCGGCATCTTCGTGTTGGAGGAGAATATCGGCCCGGTGCGTTGCGCCGTCAGCAAGCACGACGGCAACACCTTTGCCGAGTTCGACCTGGCGAAGCTGCCGGAGCCGCTAAAGCTCGAGGCCGATCCGGAAGCGATCGGTGCGGCCCTTGGGTTGACGCCGCACGAGATCGGCTTCGAGAATCACCGCGTCGCGTTCTGGTCGGCCGGCGTTCCTTATGTGACCATCCCGGTTGCCAATCTCGAGGCGGCGGGCCGGGTCCGGCTGGACAACCAGGCGTGGTCGGAACTGGCGCCGCGCAAGAGCGAGTGGGCCTTCGCCAGCCCCTATGTCTACTGCCGCGAGACGGTGAACCACGAAAGCGCCTTCCATGTGCGCATGATCGTACCTGGCACACCTTCCTATGAGGATCCGGCGACCGGCTCGGCGGCAGCTGCCTTTGCCGGCGCCATCATGCATTTCGACGCGCCGACCGACGGCATTTCGCAGCTATGGATCGAGCAGGGGCTGGAGATGGGCCGGCCTTCGCGCATCCGCCTCGAACTGACCGTGCAAGGCGGCAAACTGGCCTCGGCGCGCATTGGCGGCAATGCGATCAAGGTGGCGGAGGGCAAGCTGTTCGTCTGACCATCTGCGGCACTTAAGCGATTTGTCGGGAAATGATTCCGGCAGGGCTGGACAGGACCGATGGTGGCGGCTATATGCCCGCCAACGCCGGTTTTTGCCGGCCGAGTGGGTGCGTAGCTCAGTTGGTAGAGCAGCTGACTCTTAATCAGCGGGTCCACAGTTCAATCCTGTGCGCACCCACCAAAAACGTCAAAGATACCAAGGCGTTAGGTGGAAACCCACAAACAAGCCGAAGCCCGGAAAACGTGATTTGGGCGCAAGCCGATTTTGGGCGCGGCGCTTTCCCTTTCACGCCAGCCGTGCCACTTTCGGCCATGCCTGATGCATTCGCCTCGATGATTGCCGGCCTAGAATCGCACGGCCTGTCGCGCGCCGAGATCGCCGCGCAGCGAATGTCAGCAAGACGACTGTCTGGCGCATGGCGAATGGCTCGAACAATGATCACATGGCTGGGCCGGCTGGTCGCGTCGCGCGGCTGCACGAGCGGATCGTCGCCGGTCACTGTAAATAATTACAGTGAGGATCGCGCCGGAGGGTTCCACGGGAAACGGGCGGGGCGATAGGCGCGTATAATGTGTGCCCGGTGGCGATTCGCTGCCGACAAGGGCAAGGGCAGATGCTTTTCAATGTCAGCGCCGTCGAGGCGCAGCACCTTCCGCTGATCCAAAACGGTAACCTCGGCGATGCCTTCCGCGCCGGCACGTCCGGATGCGTTCGGCTGATCCAAGACGTTGTTCTCGGCGGGAATTGGAATGCCGAGCGGGCCACTCTTATCGTCGTCGACCTCGGCGTGCGCATCATCAACAATTGCGGGGCCGCCGGCCAACTGGCCTTGGCCGGCTTCTGGTCTCCCGCCAGCCATCAGATTCGCGATCTGGTGGAATGCCACCAACTGATCGAGTATTTTCGCTATCGGCCTGCCGATGCGCAGGAATGGTTCGAGAGCCTCGGCAAGGAGCGCTACAACAAATTCGGCTTTGGGTTGGTCCGTAAGGAGCTTGAGAAGCTGCGCGGGCTGGCGAAGTACGATCTCAAACAGAGCTTCGATCTCTATTCGGAAGCAGGGAGTCATCCCAGCACCGCCGGCCTCGCGTGGCAAATCACGGGGCTAGGCACGAAGCTGATCGGGCCGGTTCCGCACCCGGATCGCTTCAAGCTTCTCGTCGGCGATCTGTGGGCGCATGCGACGAGGGCGACGCTGGATTTTGTCGAGACCATGGACACGCTCAATCCCGACCGCGCGCCGATCCGGGATCAGTTTCGGCACGACCATGCGGTGGTGCTCGGCGCGGCGATCTTGTTTGCCGAGGTCGATACCGATCAGGTGATTGAGTTCTGGAAATAGCGGCCCTACAGCGCGCGGCAAGCGCTGGCCGCTGTGGCTGGCCCGACGATGCGGCCCGCGCGCCCTGGCGGCGCTGGCAGGCGGGCTGGCGGGCTGGCGGAGGGAAATGGGGGCGACCCTGCCACCCTGATGTTTGCAAATTTGGCAAAGACGCACGGCCCGGAATGTTTCCCCTCGAGACCGGCCGGTGTGATCATCAGCATGCCGGCCACGCCGCCAATGGTCATGACCATGCCGATGCCGCCGCTCGCCCAGCCATGCGCCAAAAGGAACACGCCGAGAAACGGCCCGATGCCGGCCTGGGCATCAGCCATGAAAAAGTTCAACAGTTGCAGAGGCCAAATTCCGGGCGAGGCCGCTCGGATTGCAGACTTGCCCATTCCGGTCATCTCCGAGCCGCGCTCAGAAACGTGGCGGCCCGGATCTGGTTCCGCTGACGTCTACAGGCTTATCCGCACTCCGATCGGGATGTGGCCTACTTCTCCGACACGCCGGCCTCGGCAAAGCTCGCCATCCTTGCATGGCACTCCAGCGCCGAGCGGACGATGTTGACGGCCAGGCAGGCGCCGGAGCCTTCGCCGAGCCGCATGCCGAGATCGAGCAGCGGCGGCAGGCCGAGCGCTTCGAGCAGCCCGCGATGGCCTGATTCGGCCGAAACGTGAGCGGCGATTGTGTGGGCGAGGCCGGTCGGGTGCAGCTTTGCCAGCGGGGCCGCGGCGGCGGTGCAGACAAAGCCGTCGAGCAGCACGGGTATGCCGAGATGGCGGGCAGCCAGCGTGGCGCCGAAGATGGCGGCGAGTTCGCGGCCGCCGAGCGCGGCAGCGATAGCAAGCGGGTCGGCGAGGGTGGCCGCGTGACGCTTCAGGCCGGCTTCGATGGCGACGACCTTACGCTTCAAGCCGGCGTCATCGACGCCGGTGCCGCGCCCGGTCCATTTTTCCGCACCGCCGCCGAACAGGGCTGCTGAGATGGCAGCCGCCGGCGTCGTGTTGCCGATGCCCATTTCACCGAAGCAGATCAGGTCGAGATCTTTTGTCACCGCGTCGTAGCCGGCGGAGACAGCCGCGAGAAACGCCTCTTCGTCCATTGCCGGTACTTGCGTGAAATCGCCGGTCGGATGGTCGAGATCGAGCGGGATAACGTCGAGTTCGGCACCTGCCATGCGGGCAAGCTGGTTGATGGCGGCACCGCCGCCGGCGAAATTTGCCACCATCTGCACGGTCACTTCCGAGGGATAGGCCGAGACGCCTTGCGCGGTGACGCCGTGGTTGCCGGCGAAGACGAAAACCTTGACGCGGTCGAGTTTCGGCATGTCGCGGCCCTGCCAGCGCGCCAGCCAGGCGGCGATGGTCTCCAGCCGGCCAAGGCTGCCTTGCGGCTTGGTCAGCGTGTCCTGGCGGCGTGCGACCGCGTTTGCAGCGGTATCGCTGCCGGCCGGCAGTTCGAGGCAGGCGGCGCGCAGTTCTTCGAGTGATTTGAAGGGCATGGGGGTAAAGTCTCCGAAAGGGAATCAGGCCAAAAGGGAATCAGGAAAGGGCTACGGAAGCGACGAGCAGCACCGCGATTTCGCTTGCCTGCTGCAGTGCGCCGATCGTGTCGCCGGTCTGGCCGCCGATCTGGTTGAGGCAAAGGGCGCGGAATGCGGCAAACAGCAGGCCAAGCAGGATGAGCGCGAAAACGGCGCCGCCGAGCCCGAGCAAGAGGAGCGGAATCGCGCCGAGCACGGCGCTGGCTGTTGCCGTTTCGACCGAGACAGTGCCGGCATCGGCCGAGAGGCCGTCGATCCGCGCTGGGGGTAAGAGATGCATGAAGGCGCCAAGCAGGCCGCGAGAGGCCGCGTGCGCGGCCAGGAGGGCAAACAGCGCCTGTGTAGGCTCGACGAACTCCGACAGCGCGCTCCAGCGGATCAGCAGTGACAGGCCCAGCGCCGCCGCGCCATAAGCGCCGATGCGGCTGTCGCGCATGATCTCGAGTTTGCTGCCGCGTGATTTGCCGCCGCCAAAACCGTCGGCGACGTCGGATAGCCCGTCCTCATGCAGACAGCCGGTGGTGAGCAGAGTTGCCACAAGCGCGAGGGCCGCCGCCGGCCCCATGGCAAGGCCAAACCGTTCCGCCGTGGCAAAGACGATGGCGGCGATCAGGCCGACGACGAGGCCGGCGATGGGGGCCGCCCAGATCGCGGCGGCAAGGCTGCGGCCGCGAAAGTCGAACCCAGGCAGCGGCAGACGGGTGAAGAAGACCAGGCAGAGCGCGATGTCGTCGACGACCTGCCGTGGTGAAAGGGCCAGGTTCTTGAACTTCATGCTCTAGCCCCTCGCAATCGCATGGAAGAAGGTGCCGCTGACATGGCCGCGCCGGTAGCCCGAGGCGCCGATCGGATTGCCCTGACCATCGGCAAGGTCGGCCAGCGGCTCGTCATTACCGGTAGAGGTCATCTGCGCATAGTGGAATTCGTGGCCACGGATCAGTGCACCAGCTGAGCCCAGCGGGCAATCGGCACGCAGTCGCGCCTCGCGATAGCCGAGGTTCATCTTGCGCTTGGCGAAGCTGGTGGAATGGCCGAGCAGGCCGAGCATCGCATGCGTTTCGCCTGACGCATCCTCCAGGGCTTCGCCCAGCACCATGAAACCACCGCACTCGCCATGGATGGGCTTCTTCGCCGCAAATCTTGCCATTCCGGCTTTGAAAGTCTCCGCTGCAGCGAGCCGGCCGGCGTGAAGCTCGGGATAGCCGCCGGGCACCCAGCAGACATCGCAATCCGCGTCGGGTGCCTCGTCGGCGAGCGGCGAGAACGGGACGATTTCGGCACCGGCTTTGCGCCAGTAGGCGGCGACATGCGGGTAGAGGAAGGTGAAGGCGGCATCCTCGGCCAGCGCGATGCGCTGACCGGGCGGCGCTAGCGCGTCAGCAAAGCCGCCAGACGCCGGGGTGAGGGGCGTCGCCAGGGCCATGATCGCATCGAGGTCGAGCGACCTTTCCGCCATGTCGGCCAGCCGGTCGAGATGCGCCATCAGGTCGTCATATTCGCCGGCCTGAACGAGGCCGAGATGGCGCTCCGGCAAATTGAGCGTGGGATCGCGCAGGATGGCGCCGACGACCGGCAGGCCGATCGCCTCGATGGCCTCGCTGCACAGCTTGCGGTGCCGCTCACTGCCCAGCCGATTGAGCACGACACCGGCCATGCGCACATCAGGATCGTAGGTGGCAAAACCCTTGGCGACGGCGGCTGCGGTGGTCGACTGGCCGGAGACGTCGAGAACCAGCAGCACCGGCAAGCCATAGAGCCGCGCCAGGTCGGCCGCCGAACCGGTGCGGCCTGGCGAGGCCGGAATGCCGTCGAACAGGCCCATGGCGCTTTCGAGGATGACGAAATCGGTGTCACCGGCGGCTTGCGCTGCCAGCGCGTTGAGGAGGGATGGCGGCATCGCCCAGCTGTCGAGGTTGACGCCGGACAGGCCCGTGGCGGCGGTGTGGAAGCCGGGGTCGATATAGTCGGGGCCGGATTTGGCGCCGCGTACTTTCAGCCCGCGCCGGGCGAGCGCGCGCAGGATGCCGATGGTCACGCTGGTCTTGCCGGAGCCCGAGCGCGGCGCGCCGATGATGATGGCGCGGGCGGTCATGCTTCCCCCACCAGTGCCGCGCGCATGGCGACGATGCCGCCGACGACGATCAGCGCCGGCGAGGCAAGACCGGCGGTGGCCGCTTCCTCGGCAATGGTGGCGAGCGTGGCGACGACGGTTCGTTCCTGCGGCGTCGTCGCAGCGACGATCACTGCCGCCGGTGTTGACGGCGCCAACCCGCCGTCGAGCAGTGCCGCGGCGATCAAGGGCAGGTTCGCCATGCCCATATAGACGACGACAGGCTGGCCGGTACGGGCGATTGTTGCCCAGTCGAGATCGTCATCGGTGCCGGCTGCGTGGCCTGTCGCCAGGATCACCGCCTTGTTGATGCCGCGCATGGTGGCCGGGATGCCGGTCGCGGCCAGCGCGCTGAGGCCCGAGGTCAGGCCGGGCAGGACGCGGAACGGGATATTTTCACGCGCCAGCGCCAGGGCTTCTTCGCCGCCACGGCCGAAAATATAGGGGTCGCCGCCCTTCAGCCTGACGACGCGGCGGCCGTCGCGCGCCAGCCGCACCAGCAATGCAGTGATGTCGTCCTGTTTCATCGACGGTTTTCCGCCGCGCTTGCCGGCAAAGAAAAGCTCGGCATTTTCAGCAACGGCGACGACATCCGATGAGACCAGCGCGTCGTAGACCAATGCATCCGCTTCGGCCAACGCCGCCAACACTTCCAGGGTCAGGCAGCCGGGGTCGCCGGGGCCGGCGCCGGCCAGCCAGACGTGGCCCGGGTCCAGGCGGCGCGGCTTGAAATTCAGCCGGGACAAAGCCTGTTCGAGCGTGGCGTTTTCGCCGGTGTTTTTGGTGCTGCCGCTCACAATCCGTCCCGTCCGCGAAAACGCCGTTGGTAATGGGCGTCGTACAATGAACTCTCGCCAAAACCTTCCGCCGCCAGCGAGCGGCCGACGAAGATGATCGCCGTGCGCTCCATCGGATCGGCGGCGAGCAGCGCTTGGATGGTCGCCAGCGTGCCGGTCAATACGCGTTCGTCTGGCCAGGAGGCGCGGAAGACGATCGCCACCGGGCAATCGCCGCCATAGTGCGGTGTCAGTTCGGCGACGACGCGGTCGATGGCGTGGATGGCCAGATGAATGGCCAGCGTGGCGCCGGTGCGGCCGAAGCCGGCCAGCGTTTCGCCGGGCGGCATTTTTGATGCGCGCCCGGAAATGCGGGTCAGCACCAGGCTTTGCGCGACTTCCGGAATGGTCAGTTCGCGACGAAGTGCGGCGGCGGCAGCGGCGAAGGAGGGGACGCCCGGCGTCAGCGTGTAGGGAATGCCGTGCTTTTCCAGCCGCCGGATCTGTTCGGCAACGGCGCTCCACACCGACAGGTCTCCGGAATGCAGGCGGGCGACATCATGGCCCGCCTTGTGGGCCTCGAGATAGGCGGCCTCGATTTCGTCAAGCGACATCGGTGCGGTGTCGATCAGTTTTGTCCCCGGCGCGCAGTGCTGCAGCAATTCGGGCGCGACGATCGATCCGGCGTGGAGGCAGACTGGGCAGCTCGCCAGCAGCCTGGCGCCGCGCAGCGTGATGAGGTCGGCAGCACCCGGACCGGCGCCGATGAAATGAACGGTCATGGCGCATCTCCGCTGATGGCGATGGCGCAGGTGACCGGGCCGAGCACCGTGCGAGGGCCGAGCAGCCTGGCGCCTTTGCCGGCGACGGCAAGGGCGGATGCCTCGGAAACCGATGGCGTGCCGGCAACATCCTGCGAGAGGTCGGAATGGCTGAGCGTGTCCGACGAGGCGGCCTGAAGCGTGGCGTCATCGACGACGATGACCGGAAGACTCAGCACGCGGCCAGCGGCAGAGATCGCTTCTTCATCCTTCTTGAGCGCGGCAGTCGCCAGTGCCGAAAGAGCCGTCATCGTCATGCCATGCGCTTCGAGCGCGGTCTCGATCGCCGCAAGCACATCCTCGACGCTCACGCCCTTTCGGCAGCCTATGCCCACGACCATCATGGCTTCACCCAGCTCCATTGGGTGACCGGCATGGCCGGCCGCCAGGCCTGCATCGCGCCGACCGGCGACGCGCGGGAGATGTTTATCCGGGTGAGATCGCCGCCAAGCGAGACATGGCGGGCAAGAAGCAAGGTTTCCATCTCCAGCGTCACCGCGTTGGCCACAAGACGGCCGCCAGGGCGCAGGGCCTTGACGGCAGCGTTCAAGACGCCGGCATCGCTGCCGCCGCCGCCAATGAAGATCGCGTCAGGCGTGTCCAGCTTGGCCAGCCCCTTGGGGGCGCTGCCCTCCACCACGACAAGGCCGGGAACGCCGCAGGCGGCGGCGTTGCGGCCAATGCGGGCGGCGCGGATCGGATCGGCCTCGATGGCAATAGTGCGCATCGAGGGGTGGGCCAGCATCCATTCGATGCCGATGGAACCGGAGCCGGCGCCGATGTCCCACAGCAATTCGCCGCGCCTCGGCGCCAGTGCCGACAGGGTGATCGCGCGGATTTCGCGCTTGGTGATCTGGCCGTCATGATCGAACAGATGATCGGCAAGGCCAACCGTGAGCGGCAGGACGCGCGCATCCGGGCCGGACTCAACTTCGACCGCCAACACGTTGAGTGGATTGATGTTTTCGAGATCGAAGGCGTCGGCGCGGGCCGTGCGCCGGCTCTCGTTTGACCCGCCCAGCGCCTCCAGGATCGTCAGCCGCGAGGCGCCGAAGTCGAGTTCGGTGAGCAGGCGGGCGATCGCCGCAGGGGCTTCGGCGTCAGACGTCAGCGCCAGGATACGGGCGTTTGGCTGCAGTAGCGGCCGGATCAGGTCGAGCGGCCGGCCATGCAGCGAAACGGTTTCGGTGTCCTGCAGTGCCCAGCCGAGCCGGGCGACCGCCAGCGAAACGGCTGACGGCGCGGGGATGACATGCATCTCCTGTGGCTTGACCTTGCGGGCGAGGGTGGCGCCGACGCCGTGGAAGAACGGATCGCCCGAGGCGAGCACGCAGACGCGCCTGCCGGCAAGCGCCAGCACGTCAGCCATCTCGGCGTCGAAAGGAACCGGCCAGGGGCGCGGCTCGCCCTTGGCGAAGGAGGCGACAAGGGCGAGGTGCCGCTTGCCACCGAAGATGACTTCCGCCTGGGCAATCAGTCGCTTGGCCTCGTCGCCGAGACCCGCTAAACCGTCCTCGCCGATACCGATGATGGTGAGCCATCTTGAGTTGAGCTTGGCGCCGCGCGGACCCTTAGCAGGCATGATGACCCACCGCATTCTGATCCTTGGCGGCACCACGGAAGCCCGGCAACTGGCCGGAAAACTGGCGGCGCGTGCCGATTGCTCGGTCATGCTTTCGTTGGCTGGCCGCACCGAAAATCCGGTCGCGCAAGGCGTGCCGATGCGGACCGGAGGCTTTGGCGGTGCCGATGGGTTGGCCGTCTATCTCAGGGAGACGGGCACAGATCTGCTGATCGACGCCACGCATCCCTATGCGGCGCGAATCTCCGCCAATGCCGCGCAAGCCGCGCGCGTCGCCGGTGTACCGATCCTTGCCCTGCGACGCCCCGGCTGGGAGCCTGTCGAAGGCGACCGCTGGACGCAGGTCGATACGTTTGGCTATGCCGCGCACGCGCTTGGACCGGCGCCGCGCCATGTCTTCCTGGCATTGGGCCGGCAAGAGGTCGCTGCCTTCGAGGCAGCACCGCAGCATCATTATCTCATCCGCAGCGTCGATCCCGTCGAGCCGAAGCTGGCCGTGCCCGATGCTGAATATCTGTTGGCCCGTGGCCCGTTTCGCGAGGCGGAGGAACGCGCGCTGCTCGAAAAGCATCGCATCGATGTCGTCGTATCCAAGAACAGCGGAGGCGAGGCAACCTACGGCAAGATTGCCGCGGCGCGGGCGCTTGGCATCGAGGTGGTGATGGTGCGCAGGCCGGCGCTGCCGGATGTTAACTCGGCTGAAACCGTCGAAGCGCTGGCCGCCATTGTTGATCAACTTGGGGTCGATCATTTTGTCCGTCCCGTCGACGAGCGCGGCGTGTAGACCAGCGCCGGCTTTTCGCCGCGCTTGATGATCCGGGTTTCCGGCGAGCCGATGATGATGCAGGTCGCCATGTCGGCCTTCTCAGCCTCGACATCGGCCAGCAGATAGACCTCTATGCGCTCGTCGGGACGGCCGGCGGCGCGGCCGAAAATCACCGGCGTGGTGCCTGGCAGGATTGCGGCCAGGCACTCGAAGGCGCGGCCAAGCTGCCAGGGGCGCGCCTTGCTGATCGGATTGTAGAGCGCGATGACGAAGCCGGCGCCGGCCGCCGCCAGCAGGCGCAGCTCGATCAGTTCCCAGGGCTTCAGATTGTCGGACAGCGAGATGGCGCAGAAATCATGGCCGAGCGGCGCGCCGATGCGAGCGGCAACCGCAAGCATGGCGGTGATGCCGGGCACGACGGCGACATCGACGGCACGCCATTCGGCCGGGCCGGCTTCGATCGCCTCGCAGACGGCGGCCGCCATGGCGAAGACACCGGGATCGCCGCCGGAGACGACAGCGACGTCATGGCCCTCGGCAGCCTTGGTCAAGGCGTCCTTGGAGCGGGCGAGTTCCTCGCGGTTGTCGGAGGCGACGCGGGTCTGATCCGGGCGCAACTCCAGCCGGTCAAGATAGGGTTTGTAGCCGTAAAAGAATTTGGCTTCGGTGACGGCGCGGCTGGCTTCCGGGGTGACCTGATCGGCGTTGCCGGGGCCAAGCCCGATGACGGTGAGACGGCCGCTCATGCTTGCGCTCCCAAAGCCCCGGGGCGGCCGGACCAGCCGGCGACCAGCACGATGGCGAAATAGGGCGCCTTGTCGTCCTTTTTGTCGGCAAGCTTCATCGAGACGCTGCCGGCCATGGTGCCGCGTTCGACATACACGGCGCGTGTCAGCTTGCCGGTGGCTTCCAGCGCCCGCCGGATCTTGGGTAGGTTGCGGCCGACCTTCATGATGACGGCGGCATCGGTATCCGCCAACCGGCGCGTCAGCTCGAACTCGCTCATCGTGCCGGGCAGCACGGTCAACACGTCGTCGCCCTGGACGATAGGGACACCAGTCTGCGACCAGCAGCCGGACATGGCAGTTACGCCGGGAATGACCTCTGTCGGGAAGCGATGGGCGAGCCGCACATGCAGGTGCATGTAGGAGCCGTAGAAAAGCGGGTCGCCTTCCGACAGCACGGCAACCGTTTTGCCTGCCTGGAGATGTTCGGCGACCTTCTCGGCCGACTCCTCGTAGAAAGCCGTGATCTGCGAGCGGTAGTCGTCGTGGTCCTTGTCGATTTCGGTGGTGACGGGATAGAGCAGCGGCAATTCCTGCATGTCCGGCCGGAAGCGCGCTTCGACGATGGCGCGCGCGTTGCTGTTGTTGCCGCGCTTGGCGAAATAAGCCACGACATCGGCTTCCGACAAGGCTCGCGCGGCCTTCAGCGTCAGCAGTTCGGGGTCGCCGGGACCGGTGCCGACGCCAACGAGACGACCTTTGAGAAGGGCATTCACAGGCCCGGCCTCGCCAATGAATTGAGCGCGGCGGCGGTCATGGCGCTGCCGCCGAGCCTGCCGCGCACGACGGCATAGGGCACGCCATAGGAATTCTCGGCCAGCGCATCCTTCGATTCGGCAGCACCGACGAAGCCGACCGGCATGCCGATGATGGCCGCCGGCTTGGGCGCGCCGTCGCGCAGTTTTTCCAGCAGATAGAACAGTGCGGTCGGTGCATTGCCGATGGCGACCACTGCCCCCGCCATGCGCTCGCCCCACAGGTCGATCGCGGCGGCCGAACGGGTGTTGCCGATCTCCCTGGCGATGTCGTGCGTGCGCGGGTCGCGCAAGGTGCAGATCACCTCATTGCTCGCCGGCAGCCTGGCGCGGGTGACGCCGTGCGAGACCATTTCCGCGTCGCAGAAGATCGGCGCACCAGCCGCCAAAGCGGCGCGGGCGGCGGTAACGAAATCGCTGGAGAAGACAAAATGACTTGATGCTTCGACCTGGCCGCAGGCATGGATCATGCGGATGGCGACATCGGCCTCGGCTTCGGAGAAGCGCGACAGATCGGCCTCGGCGCGAATGATGGCGAAGGAGCGCTCATAGATCGCCGTACCGTCATGGATATAGTCGTAGGCGGCCATGCTCATTCCTGTCGGTAAGCCTCGGCGATACCGGCCGGCCCGAGCCTTGTCAGGCAAGCGGCGGCGGTTTCGCCTTGATATCGTGTGCTGCGGATCATTGCCGCGACGCGGCCGATGCCGCGCGCGGCGTCATAGCCCGGCCTGTAGCCGGCAGGAAGGGCCTTTGCCGTCGCGTTCACGACAAGTCCGGCTCCGTTTTCGCCGCCGACTATCGTCAGCGCAAGCGGGCCGGGGTGGGCGCAGCCCTTGGCGCATCCGGAAACGTGCAGCGTGAAGTCGAGGATGTCGGCGTTTTCAGCGGCGATCGTCTCGGCAATGTCGCGCGTGGCGATCCGGCCGGAGGCGCAGGCCGGCGTGCCAGGGCAAGCGGCAATGCGCGTGCGCGGGTCGGCGGGGGAGGTGACGAAGCCGAGGGTGGCGGCGGTGCGCTGGAGCGATGGGTTGGCGGCGGTTGGTTGACCGAGGAACAGCAGGGCACGGCCAGGGGCGAGGCGGATTTCTGACGTGCCGAGGGTGAGGGCGTGTTGGGCGAGCGCGATGATCTTGTCCGCTGGCATGCTGCCATAGGGGAGAGCGATGCCGAGGGCGATGGCGTGGCGTACATTGAAGACGCCAATTGGCCGGCGAGAGTGCTCTACGGCGCCCCCCTCTGTCCTGCCGGAGGGGGGCGCCACAGAATGCCAGCTTGCGAGAGACGCCAATTGTCTCTCCGACAAATCCCTTGCGTGAGCCTCGCGGCCTTTCTCGGCGACCATCCTCAGCACCGCAACGGCAATGTCTCGCGCCGCGTCGTCTCCCGCCGTGACAAGCGGCCTCGCGTTCTGCCCGTCACCCGCGACAGACACCCACCACCGGATACCCGCATCGGTGTGCGTTGCAGCAAGCCGCACATCGGCAGTCACTGCATCCAGTCCAAGTTGCCCGCCGCCGTCCACAACGATCGAAACCTTCGGTCCTAGGCGCTGCACAAGCCCAGCCTCTTCGAGCGCCGCCCTGATCTGTTCAGCCAGTGGCCGGGGATCGGCGATCTCTTGCGGATCGATGCCGGCCAGCGGCCCGGTCTCGACCGGCACGCCTGTGCGCACCGCGATATCAAGCGCATCGACCTCCGTCGCCAACAGAGGCGCGCTTTGAGGGGTCAACCCGCGTATCTGCAGGCTGCCGCGCGCTGTCACTTCCATGATGCCATTGCCATGCCGCAAAGCGGATTCGGCTATCCCGATCAAAAGCTTCGGCGACAATCCTCCAGAAGATGGGCCTCCAGAAGATGGGCCTCCCGCGACCGGGTTGAGCCGCACCAGCAGGCCGTCGCCGGTCTGCATCGGCGCCGACAGGGCCGGACAGGCGCCACGACGCGAGAAGGCGTTCATGCCGCCACCCCAAGCGCTTCCGCCTCGGCAATCAGGGCTGTGAGATCGTCGTCGATGGAATTGCGCAGGGGATGCCAGAGACCACGCCGGCGCGCCGACAGGAAGCGCTCGGCGATGACTTTGGCAGCGGCAGGGTTCTCGCGCAGGATGAAAGCGCGGACCATGGGATCGCCGAGATAGGCATCATGCACCGCCTCGATCAGCGTTCCCGATATTGCATGGGTGGTTTCGGCAAAGCCGACCAGCCGGTCAACGGTTTCGGCGAATTCGGAGGCACCGCGCGGGCCGTGGCGCATCTGGCCTGATATGAAGCGTGGATTGACGGCGCGGGCACGCACGACGCGCGATACGGCCTCGCCGACCGAGCGCGGCTTCGGCTTTTGCGGGTCCGTGGTGTCGAGCACGATGACGTCGGCATTCCTGCCGAGCGTTGCCAAAGCGGCCGAAAAGCCGCCGATGAAAGCGACGTCGGCGGAGCCTTCGAGGATGTCGCGGCCGGGGTCGTCGCCGGTGTGGACGAGAAGATCGGCCTCGGCGATGCGGCCCTCGAAGGCGCCGGGCGCGGAGATGCCTTCGCCCTCGGCGCCGCCATAGGCATGCGATGTGGCGTCGAGATAGGCGCGGCCGATCTCTTCGCGCGCGCCCCAGTTGCCCGAGGACAAAAGATCCTCGACGCCGGCGCCATAGGTGCCGGGCGAGGTACCGAAGATACGCGGGCTGATCTTGCCGTCAGCGCGGGTTTTGGCCGCGAGGGGGTTTTCAGAATCCTCCTCGTCGCGGGCGGCAACCGCGTTGGCGGCGGCATCGATCAGCGCGATCTGGGTAGGGAACATGTCGCGGAACAGGCCTGAAATGCGCCAGGTGACGTCGACGCGCGGCCGGCCGAGTGCGGCGGGAGGCAGCACTTCGATGCCGGTGATGCGGCCGGTCGCCGAATCCCATTGCGGGCGGCAGCCCATCAGCGCCAGGCCTTGCGCGATCTCCTCGCCGCCGGTGCGCAGCGAGGCCGAGCCCCAGAGATCGATGACCAGCGAGCGCGGCCAGTCGCCATGCGACTGCATGTAGCCGCGCAGGACTTCCTCTGCCGCTGCCTTGCCCAGATCATAGGCGGTCGGCGTCGGCATGGTGCGCGGGTCCGAGGTGAACAGATTGCGGCCGGTGGGCAAGACGTCGGAACGGCCGCGCGCGGGCGCGCCGGCCGGACCGGCCTTGACGTGGCGGCCATCGAGCGCGGCGAGCAGCGCCGCCTTCTCGGACGCCGCACTTTGGCGGCGCATGGCGTCGGGCTCGTCCTCCGGAGCGCGGCCATAGATATGCAGCCCGTCCTTGATGGCGAAGTCCTTGAGGTCACAGAGCCAGGCGTCGATGCGGCGCAGCGCTTCATCGGGCGCGTCGGTCCTGGCAACGCCAGCCTCGGAGGCGAGGCCGGTCTTTTGCGCGGTGTCGACGATCAGCTTGGCCAGGCGGTCGCGGCGGCGACGGTCGAGCCCGTCGGCCTGGGCATATTCGTCGACCAGCCGCTCGAGCTTGTGCTGATCCTCATCCAATCCGGCGCCGGTCAGGGGCGGCGGCAAATGACCGAGGGTAACGGCGGCAATGCGGCGCTTGGCCTGCGCTGCCTCGCCTGGGTTGGAGACGATGAAGGGATAGATGACGGGCAGGGGACCGGTGACGATCTCGGGAAAGCAGTTTTCCGAGAGCGCGACGGTTTTGCCGGGCAGCCATTCCAGCGTGCCATGCGCGCCGACATGGACAAGCGCGTGGACGCCGAGCGATTTGCGCAGCCATAGGCCGAAGGCCATCAGCGCATGACGTGGGGGAAGCGTTGGGTCGTGGTAGTCGGCGCGGCGGTCGGCGGAGCGGCCACGGTCTGGGGCGAGTGCTACGGTGACGTTGCCGAAGGTCGTGGCGCGGAAGGGGAAGTGGGCGGCGGTCGGTCGCGAAGGTTGGCGCGAGGCGCACAGACCCGTCTCATCTTCCGCTTTGCCCCAAGCAGCTTCGACCGCAGCGATTGCCGCAGTCGGCAACTCTGTCGAGAAGGCAATGTAGTTATCCAAGGTCAATCCAGTATCGCTGGCTTCCAGCAAATCCAGCAACCCACGCGGCGTCTCCGGAATCCCTTCAACGCCATAGCCCTGTTCCCTCAGGTCGTGCAGCATGGCCAGCACGCTGGACGGCACGTCGAGGCCGACCGCATAGCCGGTGCGGCCAGGAGCGCTCGGATAATCCGGAATCAGGATGGCCAGCTTGCGCTCGGCGCGGGGCGTCTCCTGCAGACGGATGAAGGCCGCGACACGGTCCGCGACCTGCGCCACGCGATCCGGCTCCGGCCGGTTGGCGAAGGCGCGGTGGCCAAGCGCTGGATCGGTCTCACTCTCGCCCTTGAAGGAAATGGCGCCGGCGAGGATGCGGCCGTCGAGCTCGGGCAGCACGACATGCATGGCGAGGTCGGCGGGCGCCAGGCCGCGCTGGTTGTTCTCCCAGATGTCGCGGCGGGTTGTGGCGACGATGACCTGGAAGACGGGCACGCCGGCGCGGTCGAACAAGGTTTCGACGCCGGGTTCGGCGCCGGACGCGAAAGCGGTCGCGGTGATGATGGCGGCGGGTTTGAGCGCGGCGAGTGCGGTTTCCACGAACGCCAGCGATGCCGGGTCCTTGAGGCTGGAGACGAAGATGGGGACCGGGGCGATGCCGCGCTGGCTGAGCGCTTCAAAGAGGGCGTCGATGGGCGCGACATCGGCGGCCAGCAGCATCGAGCGGTAGAACAGGATCGGCACGACCTTTCCCTCCCCCTCGAGGGGAGGGTGGCACGCAGGGCCGGGTGGGGTCGGTAGGACCGGGCGCGGTGTTTCTTTAGCTCGGCGTGCTTCGGAGAGGACCCCACCCCCGGCCTGCGGCCGGACCCTCCCCTCGAGGGGGAGGGGGACGACGCCGCGGTTGGGTTCGTAGTAGCCAACTTTTGGGACCGCGACCGGCTCGACAGTTTCTGCCTGCGCCCCCGCCAGCCGCGCCAACCGATGCACCAGCGCGCTCATATTCGCCGGGCCGCCCTCGCGGAAATAGTCGAGTAGGCCGTCCAACTCCTCGCGCGGCAGCGTCGAGGCTTCAATCAGCCTTAGGTCTTCGTCGCGGCATTCGCCGGGCAGCAGCGCCAGTTTTATGCCGCGCTCGCGGGCGGTCGAGGCAAGCTGATCGCAGCCGTAGCGCCACCAGTCGTAGCCGCCGAGGATGCGCACGAGGATGATTTTGGCGTGACGGGCGACGCTGTCGACCCAGAGGTCGACGGACATGGGGTGGCGCAGGTCACGAAGCGCCGCCAGCCGCATCGAGGGCAGGCGGTGAGCATCGGCTTTCCAGGCCGCCGCCAGTCCGGCAAGATCGCTGTCGGTGAAGGACAGGGCCACGACATCCGCCGGCGTCTGCCGCAGATCGACCGGCTCGGCGAGGTCGTCGAGCGAGGCGGATGTTGTGCTTAGGATGTGCATCGCAACCCGTGTCCGAAATCAGCCGGCGAGTATACGCTCGATCGCCGGGCGGTTCAGCCCCTTCAGGCCGATGACGACGAGGCGCGAACGGCGGTCGTCCGTGGCGGTCCAGGCGCGGTCATAGTAGTGGTTGACGCGCGGTCCGACCGCCTGCAGCAAGAGCCGCATCGGCTTGCCGCCGACCTCGACGAAGCCTTTCACGCGCAGCACATTTTCTTCTTCGGCGATGGTGGCGACGCGTTTTGCCAACTCATCGGGATTGGCGATCGAGGCAATGTCGACGATGAAGGTGTCAAAGTCGTCATGCTCATGGTCGAAGGCGCCGTCATGATGGGACTTGCGGTTCTCGATGTCGTCCTCGACGGCCAGACCGAGCCCGAGCAGCACGGAGGGATCGACCTTGCCATGCGACGTCGGCACGATCTTCACCGCGCGGGCGGAGTGTTCGTTGATGATGGCGTTGGCGCGGGCGGTGCCGGCGGCGTCCATCAGGTCGCTTTTCGACAGGATGATCAGGTCGGCGCAGGCGATCTGGTCCTCGAACACCTCTTCGACCGGATCGTCGTGATCGAGCGTTTCGTCCTCAGCGCGCTGCGCCTGCAGGGCGTCCATGTCGTTGGCGACGCGGCCTTCGGCCAATGCCGGCCCGTCGACCACGGCGATGACGCCATCGACGGTGACCCGGCTTTTCACGCTCGGCCACTGGAAAGCCTGGACCAGCGGCTTGGGCAGCGCCAGGCCCGAGGTCTCGATCAGGATGTGGTCGACCCTCGGCGTCAGCGCGAGGATCTGGTCGAGCGCCGGGACGAAATCGTCGGCCACGGTGCAGCAGATGCAGCCATTGGCCAGTTCGACGATGTTTTCCTCCGGGCAGGTGTCGATGCCGCAGCCCTTCAGGATCTCGCCATCGATGCCGATGTCGCCGAATTCGTTGACGATGATGGCAATACGCTTGCCGCCGGCGTTTTCCAGGAGATGGCGGACCAGCGTCGTCTTGCCGGCGCCGAGGAAGCCGGTGACGACGGTGCAGGGAACACGGGAGAGGTTCGCAGACGAATCTGGAGCGGTCATGGTCAGTCCTTCAGCAGGTCGAGGGGAGGGATGCGGGCAACGAGGCCACGCTTCAGGCTATCGGGACGGCCGCGCCACGGAATCAGGCCGTCCTTCGAGGTGGCGAAGAGTTTGGCTCCGGTGACCAGGTCGGCGCCGCTGGTCGCGGTCAGGTCGCCGAAGACGTAGCTCCAGCAACCGTCGCGCAGGATGGCGGCACTCAGGCGCCGCTTGCAATTGCCAAGGCATTCGACGCTGCGGATGCGGATGTTGTCGCCAGATGCGGCGCGGCGAGTGTCGTCCGCCAGCGATTCGCCGGCGCGGGGATGAGCGTCGGAGCCGGTTTCATCGCGGCAGGAGGCGCAGACGATGACGGTAACGCCGGCCAAGGCATCATCATGGCTGGACGAAACATCCGCTGTGCCAGCCGAAAAACTGCTGTCGTGGTCCAAAAATCGGGCTCCTTGCCCGGAAACCCGCCGGGCGATCGGATTCTACAGTCGCAGACGGCAGGTCTCCTGGCTCGCGGGTCATCGCCTTGGGTAGCCGCCTTCCCGGGAATTCCCAGTGGCTTTCGGCCTTGGCTCTTCGCTTACAGTTGCGGGGACAGCCGCGGATTTGGGATTTTGCCCCGCACCGCATTCCCTCTTAGCCCTTGCCGTTGCGGGCAAGGGACCATCTGGAACCGGATTTAGGCTTTTGCGGGCGGCGGTGTCAACGCGAGCTTACGACACGGCGATGTCGGCCAGCGCCGGGCCCAAATCGCCGGCGGGCGTCACTTCGATGCGCTCGAGGCCCAGCCAAACCTGCATCTGCTTCAATTCCTCGAAGAGCTGAGCAGCGGTTTCAGGCGGCGCGCCGGGCTCGGCATAGGCTGCATGGACCCGCAGCACGCTTGCTGGGCGATCGGCCTTGAGATCGACACGCGCCACGATCCTGTCGCCGAGCAGGAACGGCAGGACATAATAGCCGTATTGCCGCTTGTCGGCCGGCGTGTAGATCTCGATGCGGTAGTGGAAGTCGAACAGCCGCTCCGTGCGCGAACGCTCGAAGACGACGGGATCGAACGGCGCCAGCAGGGCGCGGGCCTCGATCTTTCGGGGCAGACGGGCGTCTTTCTGAAGATAGGCTGGCTTGTCCCAACCTTCGACACGCACCGGCAGCAGCTCGCCTGTTTCGACCAGTTCCTCCAGCCGGCCCTTCATGTCGGCCGGCGACAGGCGGAAGTAGTCGCGCAGGTCGCCTGACGTCGCTATGCCATGGGCGCGGGCGGAAATGCGCAGCAATTCGCGGTGCGCATCCTTGGCCGCCGGCACCGGTAGGTCGAGGATCGCCTGCGGCAGCACGCGTTCGGGCAGATCATAGAACCGCTCGAAACCGCGGCGGTGCGCCGTGGTGATGCGGCCGGCCCAGAACAGCCATTCGAAGGCATGCTTGGCATGGCTCCAGCCCCACCAGCCGCCCGAGCCTTTCTGGCCTTCGAGCGCGGAAGCGGCAATCGGGCCGCGATCGGCGACCTGGCGGTAGATCTCTTCGATATAGGCGGCGTGCTCGCGGCCCCATTTGGCAAGCCCCAGATACATTTCATCGCCGCGCTCGGCGCGCTGCATGCGCCAGCGCATCAGCGGATATGTCTCGACCGGCAGGAAGGAGGCCTCGTGCGCCCAGTATTCGAACACCGTGCGCTTGCGCGTCACGGCCGCGTTGTCGAGCAGCGAGAGCGGGTAGGGGCCAAGGCGTGAATAGAGCGGCATATAATGAGCGCGCACCACCGCGCTGACGGAATCGATCTGCAACAGGCCGGTGCGGGAGAGCGTGCGGGCAAGATGCCGGCGGTCGGGGGTACCGGCCGGACGGGGATCGAGGAACCCCTGGGCGGCAAGCGCGATGCGCCGGGCCATGGGGAGCGAGATCTTTTCCTTCATGCAGGCATCACTTTGAAGTGTTTTGGCCGAGGGTCGGATGGGTGATTCCAGCCCATGCTAGCAGGGTTTTGGCGGCAACCATGTCAGGAGAGAAAAGTGGAGTAAAAAACGAAGGAAATCAAACAGGAGCGGATCGGACCAGTTTCCCCGGATATGCCGTCCAGGTCAGTGTTTTGAACAAGGTTTGACTTGCTTCGCTGGAAGTGCTGCGCTAACCCTCGCCGCGTTGCAGCATAGGCCCTTAAAACGGTTCAGCGGTTAAACTGTCACGCTTCCGCATTAGGGTCCGGTGCTGTAATCAACGTGGATTGGCGCCAACGGAAAGCCGAGCATGAACGCACTTCTAAGCTCATACCTGCCCATCGTCCTGTTCATAGGCGTGGCGCTGGTTGTCGGCCTGGCGCTGCTGGCCGCGCCCTTCCTGGTGGCTTACCGCAATCCCGATCCTGAAAAGCTTTCCGCCTACGAGTGCGGTTTCAACTCGTTCGACGACGCCCGCATGAAATTCGACATCCGCTTCTACCTGGTGTCGATCCTGTTCATCATCTTCGACTTGGAAGTGGCCTTCCTGTTTCCGTGGGCGGTGTCGTTCTCGAAGATCGGCATGCTCGGCTTCTGGTCGATGATGGTGTTTCTGGCGGTGCTGACCATCGGCTTTGCCTATGAATGGAAAAAAGGAGCGCTGGAATGGGATTGAACGACAGTTCAGGCACCCTCGTCGCGCCGAAGCCCAAAGGTATCATCGATCCCAACACCGGCAGGCCGGTGGGGGAGGACGATCCGTTCTTCCTCGAGATCAACAATGAGCTGGCCGACAAGGGCTTTCTCGTCACCTCGACCGAGGCGCTTATCACCTGGGCGCGCAGCGGCTCGCTGATGTTCATGACTTTCGGCCTCGCCTGCTGCGCGGTCGAGATGATCCACACTTCGATGCCGCGCTATGACTCGGAGCGCTTCGGTGTCGCGCCGCGCGCGTCTCCGCGCCAGTCGGACATCATGATCGTCGCCGGCACGCTGACCAACAAGATGGCGCCGGCGCTGCGCAAGGTCTACGACCAGATGCCGGAGCCGCGCTACGTCATCTCGATGGGTTCCTGCGCCAATGGCGGCGGCTACTATCACTATTCCTATTCGGTGGTGCGCGGCTGCGACCGCATCGTGCCGGTCGACATCTATGTGCCCGGCTGTCCGCCGAGCGCCGAAGCGCTGCTTTACGGCATTCTTCTCCTGCAGAAGAAGATCCGCCGCACCGGCACGATCGAACGGTAAATCCATGACCGCATCCCTGAGCGAACTGTCGACCTATCTCGGCGAGAAGCTGATCGGCCGCGTGAACGAAGCTGATATCGCCTATGGCGAGCTTACCGTTCATGTCGAGCCGCGCGACCTGGTCGAGGTGATGACCTTCCTGCGCGACGATGCGCGCTGCCAATTCATCTCGATCATCGACGTCTGCGGTGCCGACTATCCGTCGCGGGCCAAGCGTTTCGACGTCGTCTATCACCTCCTGTCGCCGAAGCAGAACGTGCGCATTCGCGTCAAGGTGCAGGCCGACGAGGAAACCATGGTGCCGTCGATCACCGGTGTGTTCCCAGGCGCCGACTGGTTCGAGCGTGAGACCTACGATCTCTATGGCGTGCTGTTCTCGGGCCATCCCGATCTTCGCCGCCTGCTGACCGACTACGGTTTCGAAGGCCATCCTCTGCGCAAGGATTTCCCGCTGACCGGCTTTGTCGAGGTGCGTTACGACGACGAAGCCAAGCGCGTCATCTATGAGCCGGTCGAGCTGAAGCAGGAATTCCGCAATTTCGATTTTCTCTCGCCATGGGAAGGGACGGACTACGTCCTGCCCGGCGACGAAAAAGCCAAGACGAATTGAGGCGCCAGAATGGCTGAAACCTCCGTCCGCAACTTCAACATCAATTTCGGCCCGCAACACCCTGCAGCGCACGGCGTTTTGCGCCTCGTTCTGGAGCTGGACGGCGAAGTCGTCGATCGCGTCGATCCGCATATCGGGCTCTTGCATCGCGGCACCGAAAAGCTGATCGAAGCCAAAACCTATTTGCAGGCGATCCCTTACCTCGACCGGCTCGACTATTGCGCGCCGATGAATCAGGAGCACGCTTTCGCGCTCGCCGCCGAGCGCCTGCTGGGCATCGAAGTGCCGAAGCGCGGCCAGCTGATCCGCGTGCTTTACTGCGAAATCGGCCGCATCATGTCGCACATCCTCAATGTGACGACGCAGGCGATGGATGTCGGCGCGCTGACGCCGCCGCTGTGGGGCTTCGTCGAGCGCGAAAAGCTGATGGTGTTCTATGAGCGCGCCTCCGGTTCGCGCATGCATGCCGCCTATTTCCGCCCCGGTGGTGTCCATCAGGACCTGCCGCAGAAGCTTGTCGAGGATATCGGCAAGTGGATCGACCCGTTCCTGAAGTCGATCGACGACCTCGATCAGTTGCTGACCGGCAACCGCATCTTCAAGCAACGCAATGTCGACATCGGCACCGTTTCGCTGGCCGATGCCTGGGCCTGGGGTTTTTCGGGCGTCATGGTGCGTGGCTCGGGCGCTGCCTGGGACCTGCGCAAGTCGCAACCCTATGAATGCTATTCGGAAATGGATTTCGACATTCCGATCGGCAAGAACGGCGATTGCTTCGACCGTTACCTCGTGCGCATGGAAGAGATGCGCCAGTCGGCGAAGATCATGCGCCAGTGCGTCGACCTTCTGCTCGGCAAGGAAAGCACCGGCCCGGTGTCGAACCTCGACGGCAAGGTGGTGCCGCCGAAGCGCCAGGCGATGAAGCGCTCGATGGAAGCGCTGATCCATCACTTCAAGCTCTACACCGAGGGTTATCGCGTGCCGGCCGGCGAGGTCTATGCGGCGGTCGAAGCGCCGAAAGGCGAGTTCGGCGTCTATCTGGTCTCCGACGGCTCCAACAAGCCCTATCGCTGCAAGCTGCGCGCGCCCGGCTTCGCGCATCTGCAAGCGATGGATTTCCTCTGCCGCGGCCACATGCTGGCCGACGTCACCGCCGTTCTCGGCTCCCTCGACATCGTGTTTGGTGAGGTCGATCGCTAAATGTCAGTCCGCCGTCTCGCAGAAGCAAGCGCCCAGCCAGCATCCTTCGCCTTCAACCGGGCGAATGCCGCGGCTGCGAAGCAATGGATCAAGAAGTACCCGAAGGGCCGTGAGCAGTCGGCCATCATTCCGCTTCTGATGATCGCGCAGGAGCAGGAAGGCTGGGTGACGAAGGCGGCGATCGAGACGATCTCCGACATGCTCGGCATGCCCCGCATCCGCGGCCTAGAGGTCGCGACCTTCTATACGCAGTACCAGTTGAACCCGGTCGGCACGCGTGCGCATATCCAGGTCTGCGGCACCACGCCCTGCATGCTGCGCGGCTCGGAAGCGCTGATGGATGTGTGCCGGTCAAAGATCCATCACGACCAGTTCCACACCAACGACAAGGGCACGCTGTCGTGGGAAGAGGTCGAATGCCTTGGCGCTTGCGTCAACGCGCCGATGGTCATGATCTTTAAAGATACTTTCGAAGACCTCACCCCGGAACGGCTGGCCGAAATCATCGATCTCTACGGAGCCGGCAAGGGTGCTGAGGTCAAGCCCGGACCGCAGGACGGTCGCACCGGCTCGGAGCCGGCCTCCGGCCTCACGAGCCTGAAGAGCGAAAAGGCGATCCTCAAGTCGACCCGCGACAGGGAAGCCAGGGAGGCGGCCAAGGCCGCCAAAGCGGCGCCCGACGCGATCATCGCTGCGCCCGTTCCGGCACCGGCCGCTGCCCCTGTCGCACCGTCCAATGCCAGCAAGCCGAAGACCGATGCTCCCGAAACCAGCCCGGCCCTGAAGACACCGTCAAAGGCCAAGGTTGCGCCGGCTGCGGAAAAGGCGGCGAGCGTTTCGGCGCCGTTGCATTCGGCCGCCAATGCCAACAAGGCGGCGCCTGAGGTCGAGCAGGTTTCCAAGCAGCGCAATGGTCCGAAGACCAAGGCCGAGCCGGCAGCCGCTTTCAAGGCGCCGGAGACCAAGGCGCCAGCCGCGAAAGCTGCCAAGCCGTCGCTGGAAGACAAGAACCGTCCGGCCGGCATCGACAAACCGGCGCTGGTCGACGACCTCAAGCTGATCTCCGGCGTCGGGCCGAAGATCGAGGGCGTCCTGCATTCGCTCGGCATCTACACTTTCGCGCAGGTTGCGTCGTGGAAGAAGGCCGAGCGCGAGTGGGTGGACGGCTATCTCTCATTCCATGGCCGCATCGATCGCGACGATTGGGTCAAGCAGGCCAAGGCGCTCGCCAAGGGTGGCGTCGCCGAATACATCCGCGTCTTCGGCAAGAAGCCGGTCTGAGGGACGAAAAATGCTTCAGGACAAAGACCGCATCTTCACCAACATCTACGGCCTCTTCGACAAGTCGCTGGCCGGCGCGATGGCGCGTGGTGCCTGGGACAACACGCCCGGCATCGTTGCCAAGGGGCGTGAGTGGATCGTCAATGAGATGAAGGCGTCGGGCCTGCGCGGCCGTGGTGGCGCCGGCTTCCCGACGGGGCTCAAATGGTCGTTCATGCCCAAGCAGAGCGACGGCCGGCCGAGCTATCTCGTCATCAATGCCGACGAATCCGAGCCCGGCACCTGCAAGGACCGCGACATCCTGCGCAATGACCCGCACACTTTGGTCGAGGGTGCGCTGCTTGCCGGTTTCGCTATGGGCGCGATTGCCGCCTACATCTATGTGCGCGGCGAGTTCGTCCGTGAGCGCGAGGCGCTGCAGCGCGCCATCGACGAGGCCTATGAGGCCAAGCTGATCGGCAAGAACAATACGTCGGGCTATGATTTCGACATCTACATGCACCACGGCGCCGGCGCCTATATCTGCGGCGAGGAGACAGCACTCCTCGAAAGCCTCGAAGGCAAGAAGGGCCAGCCCAGGCTGAAGCCGCCATTCCCGGCCAATGTCGGCCTCTATGGCTGCCCGACCACCGTCAACAACGTCGAATCGATCGCGGTTGCGCCGACCATCCTGCGCCGCGGTGCAGCCTGGTTCTCGTCCTTCGGCCGGCCCAACAATGTCGGCACCAAGCTGTTTTGCATCTCCGGCCACGTCAACAATCCGTGCACGGTCGAAGAGGCGATGTCGATCCCGTTCCGCGAGCTGATCGAGACGCATTGCGGCGGCATTCGCGGCGGCTGGGACAATCTATTGGCGGTCATTCCGGGCGGCGCTTCGGTGCCGCTTGTGCCGGCCGAGCAGATCATCGACGCACCGATGGATTTCGACGCGCTGCGCGACCTCAAATCCGGCCTTGGCACGGCGGCTGTCATCGTCATGGACAAGTCGACCGATATCGTGAAGGCGATCGCGCGGCTTTCCTATTTCTACAAACATGAGAGCTGCGGCCAGTGCACGCCGTGCCGCGAAGGCACCGGCTGGATGTGGCGGGTGATGGAGCGGCTGGTGCGCGGCGAGGCGCAGAAGCGCGAGATCGACATGTTGCTCGACGTCACCAAACAGGTCGAAGGCCACACGATCTGCGCGCTGGGCGACGCGGCGGCTTGGCCGATCCAGGGCCTGATGCGGCATTTCCGCGGCGAGGTGGAGCGGCGCATCGACGAGTTTTCGCGCAATGCGCACCGAGCCGAGCCGGTGATGGTGGCGGCGGAATAGAAGAATTTCTGAATGCGGGCGAAAACCCGAAGCGAAATACGGGCAAGTGCCCGATTTGAAATACGGGCAAGGGCCCGATTTGAGACAACCGGGGCGGGCGAACGAAAAAACGACCAGGAGAACTCTATGGCGCCGTATTCGACACCCAACCCGCTGATGCCCAATTTGGACCAGATCGAGAAGATGAACCAGGACTTGACCAGGATGATGCCGAAGGAGATGGCCAGCGCCGTCAACCTTCTCGTGCATCCTGTGGCGGGTGCGGCGGCGATGTCGGCGCTTGGCCTTGGGCTCGCCAACCACGCTTTCGGCGTCTGGCTGGGCGCGCTTTCGGGAGCGGCCGAAGCTTCGCAACGGCTGTTGCAGCCGATCGTCGATGATTTCGAGGCGCGCGTCGCGCAGTTCGACGACCCGAATTCTTCCTCCACCAAGGCGCGGGCGACGGCGAAAACCATGATTGCCGAGGCGCAGTCCTTCGCCCAGGAAGTCACCGATATTGCCGCCAAGGAAGCCGCTACTGCCGTGCCGGCCGCAAATGCCGTTCCGGCAACGGGCGACTCCGGCCATGTGCTGATGCCCGAGGATTTCAGGCAGCCAGAGGCTATGGAAAAGCCCGCCGAGCCGGCGGATCTCAAGGCTATATCGGGCATCGGGCCCAAGCTTGAAAAAGTTCTCAACGGCTTGGGCATCTGGACGTATGGCCAGATCGCGGCATGGACGCCGCAAGAGGTTGCCTGGGTCGAGGATTATCTGTCGCTCACCGGCCGCATAAGTCGCGACGATTGGACAGCCCAAGCGGCGGCGCTCGCCGTCAAGAAGTGAATGAAATGCCGGGTCCGGTTTCGACCGTGCCCGGAACAAGAGATTGCGGGAACTCCGCAGGGGTTTGAGGCGAATGGCAAAGCTCAAGGTCGACGGGAAAGAGATCACTGTACCCGACCACTACACGCTGCTGCAGGCGGCGGAAGACGCTGGCGCGGAAGTGCCGCGCTTCTGCTTCCATGAGCGGCTGTCGATCGCCGGCAATTGCCGCATGTGCCTGATCGAGGTGAAGGGGGGGCCGCCCAAGCCGCAGGCTTCCTGCGCCATGAACGTGCGCGACCTGCGTCCGGGGCCGAATGGCGAGGCGCCGGAAATCTTCACCAACACGCCGATGGTCAAGAAGGCCAGGGAAGGCGTGATGGAGTTCCTGCTGATCAACCATCCGCTGGATTGCCCTATCTGCGACCAGGGCGGCGAATGCGACCTGCAGGACCAGGCGATGGCCTTCGGTGTCGATTCCTCGCGCTATCATGAGAACAAGCGCGCGGTCGAAGACAAATATATCGGACCGCTGGTCAAGACGGTGATGAACCGCTGCATCCATTGCACGCGCTGCGTCCGCTTCACCACGGAAGTCGCCGGCATTTCCGAGCTTGGCCTGATCGGCCGTGGCGAGGATGCCGAGATCACCACCTATCTCGAACAGGCGATGACCTCGGAGCTGCAGGGCAATGTCATCGACCTTTGCCCGGTCGGCGCGCTGACCTCAAAACCCTTCGCCTTCCAGGCGCGGCCGTGGGAGCTGACCAAGACCGAATCCATCGACGTGATGGATGCGGTCGGCTCGGCGATCCGCGTCGACAGCCGAGGGCGCGAAGTGATGCGCATCCTGCCGCGCGTCAACGAAGCGGTGAACGAGGAGTGGATTTCCGACAAGACCCGCTTCATCTGGGACGGCCTGCGCACGCAGCGCCTCGACCGCCCCTATGTGCGCAAGGACGGCAAGCTGGTTCCCGCCAGCTGGGCCGAAGCCTTTGCCGCGATCAAGGACGCGGTTTCGAAGGCGGCACCCGAAAAGATCGGCGCCATTGCCGGTGACCTGGCCGCCGTTGAAGAAATCTATGCGCTCAAGCTGCTGATGGCCTCGCTCGGCTCGAAGAATACCGACTGCCGCCAGGATGGCGCCGCACTCGATCCGGCGCTCGGCCGGGCGAGCTACATCTTCAATCCGACCATCGAAGGCATCGAGCAGGCCGACGCGGTGCTGATCATCGGCGCCAACCCGCGCTATGAAGCCTCGGTGCTCAACGCCCGCATCCGCAAGCGCTGGCGGATCGGCAATCTGCCGGTCGGCGTGATCGGCGATGTCGGTGACACGCGCTATGACTATGAACAGCTGGGCGCCGGACCGGATTCGCTGAAGGATCTGGCCGACGGCAATGGCACGTTCTTCCAAGTGCTGAAGAAGGCGACGCATCCGCTGATCATCGTCGGCCAGGGCGCGCTGGCGCGCGCCGATGGCGCAGCCGTGCTCGGCCAGGCGGCCAAGCTCGCCGCCGCTGTCAACGCTGCTCGCGCGGACTGGAACGGCTTTGCCGTGCTGCACAATGCGGCCGGACGTGTCGGCGGTCTCGATCTCGGCTTCGTGCCGGGCGAGGGTGGCAAGAGCGTTGCCGGCATGCTGGGCGAAATGGAGCTGCTGTTCCTGCTCGGCGCCGACGAGATCGACATGGCCAAGACCGGCGGCGCCTTCGTCGTCTATATCGGCACGCATGGCGACCAGGGCGCGCACCGCGCCAACGTCATCCTGCCGGCGGCTGCCTACACCGAAAAATCGGCCACCTATGTCAACACGGAAGGCCGTGTGCAGCAGACCAACCGCGCCGGCTTCGCGCCGGGCGATGCGCGCGAGGACTGGGCGATCCTGCGGGCCCTGTCGGATGTGCTGGGCAAGAAACTGCCGTTCGATTCGCTGCCGCAGCTGCGCGCCAAGCTTTACGGCGAATACCCGCATCTGGCCCGCATCGATCAGGTCGCTGCCGGCAATGCCGAGGACATCGCCAAGGTGGCGAAGCTCGGCGGACGGCTGAACAAGGGAACGTTCACCTCGCCCGTCACGGATTTCTACCTGACCAACCCGATCGCGCGGGCATCGGCCGTGATGGCGGAATGCTCGGCACTGGCCAAGAGCGGCTTCAAGCAGGCGGCGGAATAAGCATGGACACTTTCTTCTCCTTCTACGTGCTGCCGGCGCTGCTGATCCTCTTGAAGTCAGTCGTGCTGATCGTCGTTCTGCTGATCTTCGTCGCTTACATCCTCTACGCCGACCGCAAGATCTGGGCGGCGGTGCAGCTGCGCCGTGGTCCGAACGTCGTTGGCCCCTGGGGCACGTTGCAGGCTTTCGCCGATCTGCTGAAATTCGTCTTCAAGGAACCGATCATTCCGTCGGGCGCCAACAAGGGCGTCTTCCTGCTGGCGCCGCTGGTGTCGGCGGTGCTGGCGATCTCGGCCTGGGCGGTCATTCCGGTCGATCAGGGCTGGGCGATCGCCAACGTCAATGTCGGCATCCTCTATGTCTTCGCCATCTCCTCGCTCGAGGTCTATGGCGTGATCATGGGCGGCTGGGCGTCCAACTCGAAATATCCGTTCCTCGGCGCGCTGCGTTCGGCGGCTCAGATGGTGTCCTACGAAGTCTCGATCGGCTTCGTCATCGTCACCGTTCTGCTCACCGCCGGTTCGCTCAACCTGTCCGACATCGTGCTGTCGCAGCATGACGGAATTGGTACGCGGCTTGGCTTGCCCAATACGTTCCTCGACTGGAACTGGCTGGCACTGTTTCCGATGTTCATCATCTTCTTCATCTCGGCCCTGGCCGAGACGAACCGGCCGCCCTTCGATCTGGTGGAAGCCGAATCGGAACTGGTCGCCGGCCACATGGTCGAATACTCGTCGACGCCGTTCCTGCTGTTCTTCCTCGGCGAGTATGTCGCCATCGTGCTGATGTGCGCGCTGGCCACCATCCTGTTCCTCGGCGGCTGGCTGCCGCCCTTCGACTTCGCGCCGTTCACCTGGGTGCCGGGCGTCATCTGGTTCGTGCTGAAAGTCTGCTTCGTCTTCTTCGGCATCTCCATGGTGAAGGCCTTCGTGCCGCGCTACCGTTACGACCAGCTGATGCGGCTCGGCTGGAAGGTGTTCCTGCCGATCTCGCTGTTCATGGTGGTCGCCACCGCCGCCTTCCTCAAGATCACGGGGTTTGCGTGATGTCCGCTCTTTCCCAAGCCGCAAAATCGCTGCTGCTGCAGGATTTCGTCAGCGCCTTCTTCCTGTCGATGCGCCAGTTCTTCGCGCCGAAGGAGACGATCAACTATCCGCACGAGAAGGGGCCGACCAGCCCGCGCTTCCGGGGCGAGCACGCTTTGCGCCGCTATCCCAATGGCGAGGAACGCTGCATCGCCTGCAAATTGTGCGAGGCGATCTGCCCGGCGCAGGCCATCACCATCGAGGCCGGCCCGCGCCGCAATGACGGCACGCGCCGTACTGTGCGTTACGACATCGACATGGTGAAGTGCATCTATTGCGGCTTCTGCCAGGAGGCCTGCCCGGTCGACGCCATCGTCGAGGGGCCGAATTTCGAATTCGCGACGGAGACGCGCGAGGAACTCTACTACGACAAGGACAAGCTGTTGGCGAATGGCGACCGGTGGGAGCGCGAACTGGCGCGCAACATCTCGCTGGACTCGCCGTACCGCTGATATTTGACGCATGGACGGGGCGAGGGGCCTCGTCTAAGGAAACACGCAACTTGCCGACCGGAGGCGGTCGCAAAAATCGAACAGGACGAACGTCCTGTTTCGGACAGGAACCCGGGGGAACCCCATGTTGAGTGGACTAGAGGCGGCCTTTTTCTACCTCTTCGCCTTTGTCGCGGTGGCGTCGGCGTTCATGGTCATTTCGTCGCGCAACCCCGTGCATTCGGTGCTGTTCCTGATCCTGACCTTCTTCAACGCCGCCGGCCTGTTCATGCTGACCGGGGCCGAGTTCCTGGCGATGATCCTGCTCGTCGTCTATGTCGGCGCGGTGATGGTGCTTTTCCTGTTCGTCGTCATGATGCTCGACGTCGATTTCGCCGAGATGAAGGAAGGCGCCCTGCAATATGCACCGATCGGCGCGCTGGTCGGGCTGATCCTGGCGGCGGAGCTGATCGTCGTGCTCGGCGGCTACACATTTGCGCCGCAACTCGCCTCGACGGTTTCGAAACCCATCCCGGATCTCGCCACGCGGACAAATACGGCCGCACTCGGCGACATCCTCTATACGGACTACCTCTACTACTTCCAGATTTCGGGCCTCGTGCTGCTGGTCGCCATGATCGGCGCCATCGTGCTGACGCTGCGCCATAAACCAGGTGTCAAGCGGCAGTCGATCGCGGCCCAGGTCGGCCGCACATCGGCGACCGGCATGGAAATTCGCAAGGTCAAGACAGGCGAGGGGCTCTGAGATGGTTGTCGGCATCGCGCATTATCTGACCGTATCGGCGATCCTGTTCACGCTCGGCGTGTTCGGCATCTTCCTCAACCGCAAGAACGTCATCGTCATCCTGATGTCGGTCGAGCTGATCCTGCTGGCGGTCAACATCAACTTCGTCGCCTTTTCGGCAGCACTCGGCGATCTGGTCGGCCAGGTGTTCGCGCTGTTCGTGCTGACGGTCGCGGCGGCGGAAGCCGCCATCGGACTTGCCATTCTCGTCGTCTTCTTCCGCAACCGCGGCTCGATCGCGGTCGAAGACGTGAACATGATGAAGGGTTGACGGAACCACCATGTATCAGGCCATCGTCTTCCTTCCCCTGCTCGGCTTCCTGATCGTCGGCCTGTTCGGCACGTCGCTCGGCGCCAAGGCGTCCGAATACATCACCTCCGGTTTCCTGGTGATCGCGGCGGTGTTGTCGTGGGTCGCTTTCTTCACCGTCGGCTTCGGCCATGGCGAGGTGTTCACCGTGCCGGTGATGCGCTGGATCCAGTCAGGCGGACTGGAAGCATCCTGGGCGCTGCGGATCGACACGCTGACGGTGGTGATGCTGGTGGTGGTCAACACCGTGTCGGCGCTGGTTCACATCTATTCGATCGGCTACATGCACCACGATCCGAACCGGCCGCGCTTCTTCGCCTATTTGTCGCTGTTCACCTTCGCCATGCTGATGCTGGTGACGGCCGACAATCTGGTGCAGATGTTCTTCGGCTGGGAAGGGGTCGGTCTCGCCTCCTACCTGCTGATCGGTTTCTGGTACAAGAAGCCGTCGGCCAATGCCGCGGCAATAAAGGCCTTCGTCGTCAACCGCGTCGGCGACTTCGGCTTCGCGCTCGGCATCTTCGGCCTGTTCGTGCTGTTCGGCTCGGTCAATCTCGGCACCATCTTCGCCAATGCGGCGACGTTCATTCCGGCCGAAGGCGCGCCACAGGGCGCCGCGGTCCTGACCTTCCTTGGGCATGCGCTGGACAAGCAGTCGGCCATGACGATCGTCTGCCTTCTGCTGTTCATGGGCGCCATGGGCAAGTCGGCGCAGGTGCCGCTGCACACCTGGCTGCCGGACGCCATGGAAGGCCCGACGCCGGTTTCCGCACTGATCCATGCCGCCACCATGGTAACGGCCGGTGTGTTCATGCTGGCGCGGCTGTCGCCGCTGTTCGAGCTGTCGCATTCGGCGCTGACGGTCGTGACCTTCATCGGCGCCTTCACCGCATTCTTCGCGGCCACGGTCGGTCTCGTGCAGAACGACATCAAGCGCGTCATCGCCTATTCGACCTGCTCGCAGCTCGGCTACATGTTCGTGGCGCTCGGCGTCGGCGCCTATGGCGCGGCGATCTTCCACCTGTTCACGCATGCCTTCTTCAAGGCCCTGCTGTTCCTCGGCTCTGGCTCGGTCATCCATGCCGTCTCCGACGAGCAGGACATGCGCAAGATGGGCGGACTGCGCAAGCTGATCCCGACCACCTACTGGATGATGGTCATCGGCACGCTGGCGTTGACCGGCGTCGGCATCCCGGTGACGGTCATCGGCACCGCCGGCTTCTTCTCCAAGGACGCCATCATCGAAAGCGCCTTTGCCGGCCACAATTCAGTTGCCGGCTTCGCCTTCATATTGCTCGTCATCGCCGCCTGCTTCACCTCCTTCTACTCCTGGCGGCTGATTTTCATGACTTTCCACGGCAAGCCGCGGGCGAGCCATGAGGTGATGCACCATGTCCATGAATCGCCGCCGGTGATGCTGGTGCCGCTGTTCATCCTGGCCGCCGGCGCACTGTTTGCCGGCATCATCTTCCACGGCGCTTTCATCGGCGAGGGCTATGCCGAGTTCTGGAAGGCGTCGCTGTTCACGCTGCCGGAAAACCACATCCTGCACGAGATCCACGAACTGCCGCTGTGGGTCGAGCTGTCGCCCTTCATCGCCATGCTGATCGGCTTCGCGCTGGCCTGGAAATTCTACATCCGCTCGCCGGAAATGCCGGTCAATCTGGCAGCACACCATCGCGGACTCTACGCCTTCCTGCTCAACAAGTGGTATTTCGACGAGCTCTACGATTTCCTGTTCGTGCGGCCTGCCAAGCGCCTCGGCCATTTCCTGTGGAAGACCGGCGACGGCACCATCATCGACGGGCTTGGCCCTGATGGCATTTCGGCGCGCGTCGTCGATGTCACCAACCGCGTCGTCAAGCTGCAGACCGGCTACCTCTACCATTATGCCTTCGCCATGCTGATCGGCGTTGCCGCACTCGTCACCTGGATGATGCTCTGATGACCGCCTGGCCAATCCTCTCGCTGGTCACCTTCCTGCCGTTGGTTGGTGTGCTGCTTATCTTGTTCATCAACGATGACAGCGAAAACGCACGCCGCAACATCCGCGCCATCGCGCTGTTGACGACGACGTTCACGTTCATCATCTCGGTGTTCATCTGGACCGGCTTCGACAATTCGCAGGCCGGCTTCCAGTTCGTCGAGAAGGTGGCCTGGCTCGACTCCGGCATCTCCTACCATATGGGCGTCGACGGCATCTCCATGCTGTTCGTCATCCTGACGACCTTCCTGATGCCGCTCTGCATCCTGGCGTCGTGGGAATCGATCGAGAAGCGCGTCAAGGCCTACATGATCGCCTTCCTGCTGCTCGAAACGTTGATGATCGGCGTGTTCTGCGCACTCGATATCGTGCTGTTCTACGTCTTCTTCGAAGCCGGCCTGATCCCGATGTTCATCATCATCGGCGTCTGGGGCGGCAAGCGGCGCGTCTACGCCTCGTTCAAGTTCTTCCTCTACACGCTGGCCGGCTCGGTGCTGATGCTGCTCGCCATCATGGCGATGTTCTACCAGTCCGGCACGACCGACATCCCGACGCTTCTGACGCACAACTTCCCGGCCAACATGCAGACCTGGCTATGGCTTGCCTTCTTCGCGTCCTTCGCGGTGAAGATGCCGATGTGGCCGGTGCACACCTGGTTGCCCGACGCGCACGTTGAAGCGCCGACGGCAGGTTCGGTGATCCTGGCCGCCATCCTGCTAAAGATGGGCGGGTACGGCTTCCTGCGTTTCTCCTTGCCGATGTTCCCGCTGGCGTCCGAAATGTTCGCGCCGCTGATCTTCGCGCTCTCGGTCATCGCCATCATCTACACCTCGCTGGTGGCGCTGATGCAGGAGGACATGAAGAAGCTGATCGCCTATTCGTCGGTGGCCCATATGGGCTTCGTCACCATGGGCATCTTCGCCATGAACCAGGAAGGCGTGCAGGGCGCGATCTTCCAGATGCTCAGCCACGGCCTCGTCTCCGGCGCGCTGTTCCTGTGCGTCGGCGTCATCTACGACCGCATGCACACACGCGAAATCGCGGCCTATGGCGGCTTGGTCAACAACATGCCGAAATACGCCACCGTGTTCATGATCTTCACCATGGCCAATGTCGGCCTGCCCGGCACCAGCGGTTTCGTCGGCGAGTTCCTGACCATGCTCGGCGTGTTCCGGGTCAACACCTGGGTGGCGTTCTTCGCCGCCACCGGCGTCATCCTGTCGGCTGCCTACGCGCTCTGGCTCTATCGCCGGGTGATCTTCGGCGCGCTGACCAAGGACAGCCTGAAGGGCCTGCTCGACCTGTCGCCGCGCGAGAAGCTGATCATCTACCCGCTGGTCGTGCTGGTCATCTTCTTCGGCGTCTATCCCGCACCCGTCTTCGACGCGACGGCCGAATCGGTCAAGTCGCTCGTCACCAATGTCACTGCATCCATCGGCGCCGCGCAGACCGCGGCGGCGAATTAACCCAAGGGTTTTGCGAACCATGACGCCGGACCTTCTCTCCAGCCTGTCGCTCTCGACGCCAGAGCTGATCCTTGCCGTCGGCGCGCTGGCGCTGCTGATGGTCGGCGCCTATTCGCGCGCCAACACCGCCAACACGGTGACCGGCCTTGCCGTCGCCGTGCTGGTCGTCGCGGGCGCCTGGCTGATCTTCCAAACCGGGCAGGGCAGCGCCTATGGCAACGCCTTCATCCAGGATTCCTTTGCCCGCTTCATGAAGGTGCTGGCGCTGGTCGGCTCGGCGGTGACGCTGGCGATGTCGATGCGCTTCGCCAAGGCGGAGCATTTCGACAAGTTCGAATATCCCGTATTGGTGCTGCTCAGCACGCTCGGCATGATGCTGATGATCTCGGCCAACAGCATGATCGGGCTCTATCTCGGCCTCGAACTGCAGTCGCTGGCGATCTACGTGCTGTGCGCGATTAATCGCGACAATCTGCGTTCGACCGAGGCTGGCCTCAAATATTTCGTTCTCGGTGCGTTGTCGTCGGGCATGCTGCTCTATGGCATCAGCCTGGTCTACGGCTACACTGGCAACACCGGCTTCCAGGAGATCGCTACGGCGCTCGGCAGCGGCGAGCGCCAGCTTGGCCTCGTCTTCGGTCTCGTCTTCGTGTTGGCCGGCCTTGCCTTCAAGATCTCGGCGGTGCCGTTCCACATGTGGACGCCCGACGTCTACGAGGGCGCGCCGACGCCAGTGACGGCCTTCCTGGCGGCGGCACCCAAGATGGCGGCGATGGCGCTGATGGTGCGTGTCACCATGGGCGCGTTCAAGCCGATCGCCTCCGACTGGCAGCAGATCATCGTCTTCATCTCGATCGCCTCGATGGCGCTGGGCGCCTTCGCGGCCATCGGCCAGACCAACATCAAGCGACTGATGGCCTATTCCTCGATCGGCCATATGGGCTACGCGCTGGTCGGCCTTGCCGCCAACAGCCAGGCCGGCGTGCGCGGCGTTGCCATCTACATGCTGATCTATCTGGTGATGACGCTCGGCACCTTCGCCTTCATCCTCGCCATGCGGCGCAAGGACGGCAATGTCGAGCAGATCAGCGATCTGGCCGGCCTGTCGTCGACCAATCCAATCATGGCGACGATCCTGACCATCCTGATGTTCTCGCTGGCAGGCATCCCGCCGCTCGCCGGCTTCTGGGGGAAATGGTACGTCTTCCTCGCCGCCATCAACGCCAATCTCTACGCGCTGGCGATCATCGGCGTGCTGGCCTCGGTGGTGGGCGCCTATTATTACCTGCGCATCATCAAGATCATGTGGTTCGACGAACCGGTCGGTGGCTTTGTGCCGATGGCGACGGAATTGCGTGTCGTGCTCGGCGTCTCCGGCGCCTTCGTGCTGTTTTATGTGCTGATCGGCGGACCGATCGGCACCTATGCCGAAGCCGCCGCCAAGACGTTTTTCTAGACGGCATGGCGTTTCGGCTGGCTCCAACCTCGGCGTCGGAAGGGTTCCGGCTCGAGGCGCATGACAGCGTCGGCTCCACCAATGCGCTGGCGCTGGATCACGCCAGGGCAGGTGACCCGGGCAAATTGTGGGTCGTTTCCAAGAAGCAGGAAAGCGGGCGTGGCCGGCGCGGCCGTGTCTGGGCGACGCCCGAGGGCAACCTCGCGGCGACGCTGCTCGTCATCACCAAGGCAGAGCTTCGCCTTGCCGCAACGCTGGGCTTCGTCGCCGGGCTGGCGCTGGCCGATGCGCTCGACGCCGTGGTGCCAAAGGGCCGGATCGCCATCGGCCTCGACGGCGCCAGTGAAGGCAAAAACCGTTTCGAGTTGAAATGGCCGAATGACGTGCTTGCGTCGGGCGCCAAGCTGGCCGGTATCCTGCTGGAATCGGCGATCCTGGAAGGCGGCCGTTTCGCGGTGGCGGTCGGCATCGGCGTCAATGTGGTGGCATACCCTGAGGATTTGCCTTATCCCGCAACATCCTTGCGCGCGCTGGGTGCGGCATGCGATGCGGAGACACTGTTCCTGGCGCTGTCGGATGCCTGGAGGGAGAATGCCCGGTTGTGGGATGAGGGGCGCGGACTTGCCGCCGTCAGGCGGCGGTGGTTGGCTCGCGCGGCGGGGCTCGGCGGCGAGGTTGCTGTCAGGATTGACGGTAATGTGGTGCGTGGGGTGTTTGAAACCATTGACGAGGACTGCCGTTTCGTGATCCGCGACGATGAAGGTTCGGTTCTGACGATCGCCGCCGGCGACGTGCATTTCGGCGCGGTCGCTTCGGCCAGGGCCTAGAGCCGTTCGTGAACGGCTCTAAGTGTTTGTTTTTGCGCAATTCCTGTGGGAAAACCGTTAGACGCTTTTCCTGGAATTGCTTTATGGACTTGGCCTGAGGGCCAGGAAGGGAAAAATCATGGCGAAAGCGGAAAACGCCGAACTCGTCTTCGTGCCGCTCGGCGGCGTCGGCGAGATCGGCATGAACTTCGCTCTTTACGGCTACGGCCCGCCCAGTGCGCGCGAATGGATCGTCATCGATGTCGGTGTGACCTTCCCCGATGCCAGCCTGCCCGGCGTCGACCTGGTGCTGCCCGACACGCGCTTCATCGAGGAGAACCTCGCCAATCTGCGCGGCATCATCATCACCCATGCGCATGAAGACCACTACGGCGCGCTGCTCGACACCTGGCCGAAGCTGAAGGCGCCGGTCTGGATGACGCCGTTCAGCGCCGGCTTGCTCGAAGCCAAGCGACAAGGCGAGCAAGGTGCGCCGAAAATACCGGTCACGATCTACAAAGCGGGGGAGAAATTCACCGTCGGCCCCTTTGAGATCGAAGCCATTCCGGTGGCGCACTCGATCCCCGAGCCGATGTCGCTGGCGATCACCTCGCCGGCCGGCACCGTCATCCACACCGGTGATTGGAAGATCGACCCGGAGCCGACGATCGGGCCGAAGACCGACGAGGCGCGTTTCCGCGCCTATGGTGACAAGGGCGTCCTGGCGCTGATCTGCGATTCGACCAATGCGCTGCGCGAAGGCGAGTCGCCTTCGGAAGTGGCCGTGGGCGAGGGCCTCAAGGGCGTCATCCAGGCTGCCAAGGGTCGCGTCGCCGTCACCACGTTTTCCTCCAATGTCGGACGCATCGTCTCCATCGCCAGGGCGGCACGCGATGCCGGTCGCCAGTGCCTGGTGCTCGGCCGCTCGCTGAAGCGGGTCATCGATGTGGCTGGCGAACTCGGCTACATGGACGGTCTGCCCGAGTTCATCGCCGAGGAGGATTTTGGCTTCATCCCGCGCGAAAACCTGGTCATCATCTGCACCGGCAGCCAGGGCGAACCGCTTGCCGCACTGGCCAAGCTGTCGCGCGAAGAGATGAAGTCGGTGTCGCTGACAGCCGGCGACACGGTGGTGTTTTCCTCGCGCACGATTCCGGGCAACGAGAAGGCGATCCTCGAGATCAAGAACCGCCTCATCGATCTCGGCGTCAAGATCATCGAGGACGGCGACGCGCTGGTGCATGTTTCCGGCCATCCGCGGCGCAGCGAATTGCGCAAGATGTATGAATGGGTGCGCCCGCAGATCGGCGTTCCCGTGCATGGCGAGGCGGCGCATCTGGTGGCGCAGGGATCGCTGATGTCGACATCGGGCATTGGCCAGGTGGCGCAGGTGCGCGACGGCGACATGCTGCGGCTCGCTCCCGGCCCTGCCACCATCATCGACCAGGTGCCGTTCGGCCGCGTCTACAAGGATGGCAGACTGATCGGCACCGATCAGGCGATGGGCATCCGCGACCGGCGCAAACTGTCCTTTGCCGGCCATGTCGCGGTCAATGTCGTGCTCGACGACAAATATGAACTTGCCGGAGACCCCGATCTGGTCGCCATCGGCGTCGCCGAGGCCGATGGCCGTGGCGAGACGCTGGAAGATTTGATGATCGATGCGGCAATCGGCGCGGTGGACTCGATCCCCCGCCAGCGCCGAAAAGACCTCGACATGGTGCAAGAGGCTGTACGGCGCGCCGTACGCGGCGCCGCCAACGAAGCCTGGGGCAAGAAACCGCTGGTGACGGTGTTCGTTACCCGGTGAGGATGGCAGCTAGACGTTGAGCTGATAGCTGACCGGAAGCCAGCGAAAAGAACCATTGGCCGATTCGATGTAACCCAGGCCTGGAAATGGCATGCGGTGGTCGGCGACCAGCAGGCGCTGCTCCGCGGCCATCTTCAGCAGCCGCTTGCGCGTCGCGACGGCCTGTTGCCTGTCATAATCGAAATCGGCATGCCAATCCGGCTGCTGGATGGACACGACATAGTGCAGGAAGGCGTCCGACCAGATCAGCAGTTGTTGCCCATCGCTTTCGACGAGAAATGCCATCGACAGCAACGCTGTCGAGCGCTCAATCCGTCCGATCGCGCTCAACCACAAGAACGCGCTCGGCTCGGACGGCGATGCCGAACACTGGGCGGTCATTGCGTCGCTGATCGAAACCTGCAAACTCAATGCGTCGAGCCGCCCGGCTATCTCGCCGACGTACTCACCAGGATCGTCAACGGCTATCCGAACAGCCAAATCGATGACCTCCTGGCTTGGGCCTACATCTGGGCGCCCGAGCTAAACGCCGTGGCCTGAGAACATCGCTTACATAAAATGTGGGCGAACATTAATTGAAAGCGACACGCTCATGAATGACATTCGCGCAACACTGCTACTTTCCGTGCAGCGCGCTCTTCTCGGTGCCGTCCCGCACAACCTTCGGGCCGTCACCTGCGGCTGGGAAGGAACGGAGATCAAGCTTCGCTTTGTGTTCGACGGCGAGATCGCCGAGGAGACCTATGACGATGCCCGGATTGCCGGAACCGAAGTGGTCGCCGACTTTCCAGCGCCGTGGACCATCAGCGAGGATATCGTTCGCCTGGACCACCCCGATAGCATCCGCCCAGGCGCACTTGCGCTGTGGGCATACCGCCGCAAAGAGGGGCTTGCAGAGACAGGAAACTGAGACACGACCCAGACGCACAATTCGCTTGCATTTGCCTCAGTTTGGTCGTCGTCGTAGACGACAAGTCGTCTCGGGCAAGACTAAATGGGGGGAATCGTGAAAACTGGAACCTGGAGGCCGTTGGCGGCCTTTGTCGTGTGCGCGGCACTGTCACAGCCGGCCTACGCACAATCCGTGGGCGCGGTGAATGCCCACATCGATAGTCTCCTGAAAGTAGACCACACGGGGTTTCTCGCCGCGTTTAAATTCCTGCAGCTCAACATCGCCGACGGGACAAAGATGGGCCAGGAATACGAATATCCGGTGACCATCACCGTTGACGGCAAAGAACGCATATTCGCCACGTACGAGGATCTTCTTCCGGTCTACGACCAGATCATCACCCCGGCGGTGATCAAGGTCGTGAAACAGCAGAAATACAAAGATCTGAAGGTTAGCAGCAAAGGCATCATGTTCGACAAAGGACAGCTGTGGGTGAACGCGTTCTGCGTGGACGGAGAGGCTTGTACCGGGACGTCTTGGGAAATCAGCGTCATCAACCACTGAAGCGTTCCGACTCCAGCGAGATGTCGATGATGCCAAGTGATTGAAACGAACAGCCTGTGGGCAATGTCGGCTTATCTGGCTGTCGGCATTGTCGGCGCCGTAATGGCCTATCTGGTTTCATCGGTTTTTCGCAGAAGCCCCATCACAGGAGGAAATCTTATATGACTAGACCGTTCCAGCTTCTCAGAGTAGTTGCGCTGGCCGCCGTCGGCGGGGCCTTGGTGCAACTTGGTTCAGATGCTGGCGAGGCGGCCGCCGCAACGCCTGCTGCCAAGTCCTACGGCTATGACGTGAAAATCAGTTTCAGCCCAGAGGCCATCGAGAGAATGAAAAGCCTGCATCGGCAGGTCACCCTTGCCAATCAGTTTTACGGCGACGCCAGCCCGGAAGCCATCGCGCGCCTAAAGCTCAAGCCTTATGCTCAACTGGAAATGGGCGCGGAAACCATTCCTGTCGATGTCGTCGACCAAACGGTCCACGTAACGGGCGCCCCAGTGATTGCGAAGAAGCTGGCAGACATTGTCGACCAGAAGCCGAGCGTCCTGGTCCAGATATTTTCCGGATCAAATACGCCGGGTGCCAATGATAATCAGCTGCATTGCGATCTGTTTCAGGACCAGATCACCCTAGCCCAGAGTCAGGCAGTGGATCTTCATTGTGAAGCCATACCTCAGGACCTGGTCGGCAAAGAATAGGTGCGAGCGGGTGAACAATTAATCTCGCGCCATCGACGGCATCGAGCAAGGCGGCAGCTTTGAATGACCCGAGATCGAAAGGAAAAATGCGGGCGCGGGCAGGGCGGATATCGGACATCGCCGTTTGTGCTTTGCGGCTGGCGATCGGAACAGCCTCGATCGTGATTTGGAAGAATGATCATCGAACTGCGACAGTGCGCGCCTCGTGCATGGCTATTGATATCAGTCGATTTGACGTATGACGCAGTCACTGGACAGAGGAGTGATCGCTCGCACATGCTCGGACGGCTGAACCATGTCGCGCTCGCGGTGCCGGACCTGACCGCGGCCGTCGCTGCTTACCGCAATACGCTCGGCGCCGAGGTGACGGAGCCGCAGGCGCTGCCGGAGCATGGCGTCAGGGTGGTGTTCGTCAATGTCGGCAACACCAAGATCGAATTGCTGGAGCCGCTTGGCGAGGGCTCGCCGATCGCAGCGTTCCTCGCGAAGAACCCGTCCGGCGGCATGCATCATCTCTGCTACGAGGTCGACGATATCCTGGCCGCGCGTGACCAGCTCAAGGCTGCCGGCGCCCGCGTGCTGGGCGACGGCAACCCGAAGATCGGCGCCCATGGCAAGCCGGTGCTGTTCCTGCATCCGAAGGATTTCTTCGGCACGCTGATCGAACTGGAGCAATCATGAGCTGGGTTTCGTTCACCGCCCTGTTTTTCGCGACCTGGTGGGTGGTGTTGTTTGCCGTGCTGCCGTTCAGCGTGAAGACGCAGGACGACGATCATGATGTGACGCTGGGCACGGTTCCGAGTGCACCGCGCGGCCCCCACATGCTGCGCGCCGTGATCCGCACCACCGTCGCCACCGCGATCCTGATGGCCATTTTCTATGGCCTGACGCATGGCCTGGGATACAGCCTCAACGACATCCCCCACATCGTGCCGGATTTCGGTCAGACGCCAGCCAAATAGACTGTCCGGCCCAAATAGACTGTCCGGCAAAAGACGTTTTCATCCATCGGAACGATGGGCGGTTTCGGACGGCAATGCCGTGCCGTTTTGTGGCTGGGGAGTGCTGACGCGAGGTAAGGCGGTTTGGCAACGCGTTGCGCTAAGCGGATGATTGCACAAAAAAAATGCAAGGCACAAGGCCTTGCAATTTAAACGCGTCCGATCTGTTTCCGGTTTCCGGCGGCAGCGAGTAACCGCGCCTAGATCGCATCCTCCCAAGACTTTGACCGCGTAGGAGAGCAGATTTTTTTCTACCCTCTCGGTTATCGGGGCACATTAGCCTAACGCGAATGAAAATGTCACGAAGAATTTTGCCTCGAAACAGGCATTCTCGTGCTGCACTGCACAATAGTATGGCAGGCTTTGCTTTCGAAACGTCCAGTAAGACGCGTGCGGCACTGCGCCGCCGGGTTTGGGTTCCCATTCGGCCATGAAATGGCTATGAAGCCGGGTCAAGCAAGCCAATGTCGCGCCGATTCTGACGCGGCCATCCTCACTCACGGACCAGTCCATGCGTTTGTCGCGCTATTTCCTGCCTATCCTCAAAGAAAATCCGCGCGAGGCTGAAATCGTCTCGCACCGGCTGATGCTGCGCGCCGGCATGATCCGCCAGCAGGGGCAGGGCAGTTTCTCGTGGCTGCCGCTCGGCAAGCGGGTACTGGACAAGGTCTGCCGCATCATCCGCGAGGAGCAGAATCGCGCCGGCGCGCTGGAAATCCTGATGCCGACCATCCAGTCGGCCGATCTGTGGCGCGAAAGCGGCCGCTATGACGACTACGGCAAGGAGATGCTGCGCATCAAGGACCGGCAAGACCGCGACATGCTCTACGGCCCGACCAATGAGGAAGTGGTCACCGAGATCGTCCGCGCCTATGTGAAGTCCTACAAGGACCTGCCGCTCAATCTCTACCACATCCAGTGGAAGTTCCGCGACGAAGTGCGGCCGCGCTTCGGCGTCATGCGGTCGCGCGAATTCCTGATGAAGGACGCCTATTCCTTCGACCTCGACTTCGAGGGCGCAAAGGCGGCCTACAACAGGATGTTCGTGTCCTATCTCCGGACCTTCACGCGCATGGGGCTGCAGGCTATACCGATGCGGGCCGACACCGGGCCGATCGGCGGCGATCTCAGCCATGAATTCATCATCCTCGCCGACACCGGCGAGAGCCAGGTCTTCTGTCATCGCGACTATCTTTCGCTCGATGTGCCCGGCGCCAATACCGACTTTGCCAACGACGCCGAGATCGCCGACATCGTCAAGACGTGGACGACGCCCTACGCCGCCACCGACGAGATGCATGACGAGGCGGCGTGGGAAAAGATCGGCGAGAGTGACAAGGTCTCGGCGCGCGGCATCGAGGTCGGCCACATCTTCCATTTCGGCGATAAGTATTCCAAGCCCATGGGCGCCAAGGTGACCGGGCCCGACGGCAAGGATCATTTCGTCTCCGGCGGCTCCTACGGCATCGGTCCGTCGCGCCTGGTCGCGGCGATCATCGAAGCCAGCCATGACGACAACGGCATCATCTGGCCCGAAGCTGTGGCGCCGTTCGACATCGGGCTGATCAACATGAAGGCGGGCGACGCCGAGTGCGACCGCGTCTGCGACGAGCTGCATGCCGCTTTCGTCGCCGCCGGCAAGGACGTGCTCTACGACGACACCGACCAGCGGCCCGGCGGCAAGTTCGCCACCGCCGATCTGATTGGCCTGCCATGGCAGGTGATCGTCGGACCGCGCGGCGTGGCCGCCGGCGAGATCGAGATCAAGAATCGCAAGACCGGCGAGCGCGAGACGCTGCCGATCGCGGACGCGAAGAAGCGCTTCGGTGTCGCTGCATGAGCGAGGCGGTGGCGGCAAGATCGGCGGGCGCCGGACCCTTTTCCATCTTCGAGCGCATGGTCGCGTGGCGCTATCTGCGCTCGCGGCGCAAGGAGACGGTGATCTCGGTGATCGCCTCGATCTCCTTCCTCGGCATTATGCTGGGCGTCGCCACGCTGATCGTGGTGATGGCGGTGATGAACGGCTTTAGGGCGGAGCTGTTGACGCGCATCCTCGGCGTCAATGGCCATCTGATCGTGCAGCCGCTCGATTCGCCGCTTGAGGACTATGCGCAGGTCGCCGGCCGCATCAACGGTGTATCAGGCGTCAAATACGCCATCCCGCTGATCGACGGCCAGGTGCTGGCGCAAGGCAATGTCGGCGGTGGAACCGGAGCGCTGGTGCGCGGCATCCGAGGCGAGGATCTCAGCAAGATCGCCATCGTGGCCAGCAACATCAAGCAGGGCTCGATCGCCGATTTCGACACCGGCGAGGGCGTTGCCATCGGCAAGCGCATGGCTGAGAATCTCGGCCTGACGCTTGGTGACACCATCACCTTGATCTCGCCGGACGGCGACGTGACCCCGATTGGCACGACGCCGCGCATGAAGGGCTACAAGATCGCGGCGATCTTCGAAGTCGGCATGTCCGAATATGACACCTCCATCGTCTACATGCCGTTCTCCGAAGCGCAGCTTTATTTCAACATGGACGGCCGGGCGCAGACGATCGAGATCTATGTCGACAATCCCGATGATGTCGATGCGCTGAAACCGAAGGTGGAGGCGGCGGCGCAGCGGCCGATCGACATGGTCGATTGGCGCCAGCGCAACGAGACCTTTTTCTCCGCCCTGCAGGTCGAGCGCAATGTCATGTTCATGATCCTGACGCTGATCGTGCTGGTGGCGGCGCTGAACATCATCTCCGGCCTGATCATGCTGGTGAAGGACAAGGGGCACGACATCGCCATCCTGCGCACCATGGGGGCGTCGCGCGGCGCCATCCTGCGCATCTTCCTGATGACGGGTGCGGCGATCGGCGTGACCGGCACGCTCGCCGGCGTGCTGCTCGGCGTGCTGATCTGCACCAACATCGAATCCATCCGCCAGTTCTTCTCGTGGATGACCGGCAAGGTGCTGTTCAACCCGGAACTCTATTTCCTCAGCCAGCTGCCGGCGAAGATGGATCCGCGCGAGACGACCTATGTCATCCTGATGGCGCTCGGCCTATCCTTCCTGGCAACGGTGTTTCCGGCATGGCGGGCCGCGCGTCTCGATCCGGTCGAAGCCTTGAGGTACGAGTAATGGCCGAGGTCATTATCGAGCTGAAGAGCGTCGAGCGGCACTATGTCCAGGGGCCGCGCAAGCTCACCATTCTCAACGGTGCGGACTTCTCGCTGAAGCGCGGTGAGATGGTGGCGCTGGTGGCGCCGTCCGGCACCGGCAAGTCGACGCTTCTGCACACTGCCGGCCTGCTGGAGCGTCCCGACGCCGGCGACGTCATCCTGGCCGGCCGTGCCTGCGGGCGGCTCTCCGACGACGAGCGCACGGCGATTCGCCGCAACGATGTCGGCTTCGTCTACCAGTTCCATCATTTGCTGCCGGAGTTCTCGGCGCTGGAAAACATCATGATGCCGCAGCTCATCAAAGGGCTGAGCCGCAAGGACGCGACCGAGCGCGCGGCACAACTGCTCGACTATATGCAGATCGGCAAGCGCGCATCGCACCGGCCGTCCGAACTCTCCGGCGGCGAGCAGCAGCGCGTCGCCATTGCGCGGGCGGTCGCCAATGCGCCGCTGGTGCTGCTGGCGGATGAGCCGACCGGCAATCTCGACCCGGTCACCGCCTCTTATGTGTTCGAGGCGCTGGCGGCGCTGGTCAAGCAATCGGGCCTTGCGGCCCTGATCGCCACCCACAATCACGAGCTGGCATCACGCATGGACCGGCGGGTGACGCTGGCCGACGGTAAAGTGGTGCCTCTCGGTTCGGGCTGACCTCGGTCTCGACAAACCTTGGCGGGCGGCTCACCGTCAGTCCGCCACTGATGCCTGTATCTGGCCCATCGGTAGCTGCCGCTCGGTCCTCAACCTTTTCTTAACCCTGCCGATTTGATCGCCCGAAAATTCCTGATGTAGCCGGATTGTGGTCGTTGACTTTGAAACAAAATTAGAACAAACTGCGAACATATCAACAACAGGAGAGAGTTATGACCGATCTGGTTCAGGATGTCATCTCACTGGTTTGCATGAGCACCTTTCTCGTTTCCATGGCGATCTGGATCGGAGCCATGTGATTTGACGGCATTCGCCGCCGTGATCCTGAGTGGGTTATGACCCGCTCTGCCGTTAAGCTTTTCTTGCCGCCGCAACGTTAGGGTGCCCTGAAAGACAGGGAGCAACGTCGCGTGTCGCCCATCGTCACGGCCATTCTCGTGGCCAGCAATCTCGGGCTGATCTTTCTCTTGATGACCGTGCCGCTTGGTCTGCGCACGGTCCGGCTCAGCCGCGTGATAGCAGCGGACCGGCAGCGCCTCTGGCAGGCGCTGTGGCCGCTCGGCAGCGATGCCGGCTGGTCCGGTGAGATACTCTCGGCCGAAGCGCCGGACGGTGAGGGCGTGGCTCGAATCATGCTGTCCTGGGAAGGCCGCGACGGCAAGCCGATCGAGCGCAAGTCGCGGTTTGAAGACGTGGTCGAGGGCAGCCACTTCTCGATGCGGGTCATCGAGGACACCGCGCTCGACGCCTCGTTCTGGAAGGATTTTCGCGAAACCACCGAACTCGTTTCCGAGGGCAATGGTACGCGGGTGACGCTCAGCCAGACCGATCGCTATCGCGGCGTTGCCTTCCTGGTGTTCCGCTATTTCGCCATGCGCCGCGAACTCTCCAAGCTGCAGCGCTGGGCGCGGACCGGGCAGTATCGCAAGGGCGGCTGGTTCGAGCATCCGCTGAGCCAGGTCGGCTTCGCCGCGCTGTCGGCACTGATCCTGTGGCCGTTCTTCGGGCTTCATTTCGGCGGGCTGGCGCTGGCCGCGATCCTCACATCGGTGGTCGCCCTGCACGAGCTCGGCCACATGGCGGCATTTCGGCTGATGGGCCACAACAGGGCGCGGATGATCTTCATCCCGCTGCTCGGCGGCATCGCCATTGGTGGCCGGCCCTATGACAGCCGTTTCGAGGTCGCCTTCGTGGCCTTGATGGGCGCCGGCTTCTCCGCCTTCCTGGTGCCGATCGCAATCGCCGCAAGTAGCTTTGCCAGCGCGGAAGGGCATCGGCTGGCGGCAATGCTGCTGGCGGCTCTGGCTGGTTTTGCCGCCCTGTTCAACATCGCCAATCTGGTGCCGGTGTGGAAATTCGACGGCGGCCAGGTGCTGCGTCAGATCTGCCCCGGGCCGATCGCGCTGGCGCTGGCCTCGTTCTTCCTGCTCTCGGCTTTCCTGGCTGTGGGGTGGCAGGCCGGTTTTTCCGCCAATTTTCTGCTCGGGACGGGCGCGGTGTTTTCGATCCTCAGCCTGCTGACGATGAGCAGCGGGGTAAAGCCGCGTCACGAGTTGAAGCCGATTCGCACCGTCGACCGCTTGGCCATGGCGGCAGCGCTGCTGGCGGTGTTCGCCGTCCATGGCTACGGCGTTCTGTGGGCCTCCGCCCAGCTCATCTAAGGTGTGTTGATATTCAGGTGATGCCGGCCTGCAAATGGCTGATACCTGCGCTTCCCCGTTCTACCGCGTCGCGGTAGAACTGAGCTCACGTACGAAAAGTACGCTCCGCTCCGGTTCTCGCTATGAGCCATTTTCGACTCGGCCTGACCTGAATCGCAACACACCTTGAGCCGTGCCGGATCAGGAAGTCTCAACCGGCCTTGCGCGGGGCTTCGACAGGCAGAGCCGTGGCGGGACCGAAGACATTCTCGAAGGCGGATTTCAGGGCCAGATCAAGGTCGGCCATTGTCAGGGGAAGGCCGAGGTCGACGAGGCTGGTGACGCCGTGGTCCTGCACGCCGCAGGGCACGATGCCGCTGAAATGGTCGAGATCCGGCTCGACATTGATGGCGATGCCATGAAAGCTGACCCAGCGCCGCAGCCGGATGCCGATTGCCGCGATCTTGTCTTCGGCCGGCGAGCCGTCGGGCAAGGCAGGCCGATCCGGCCGCACCACCCAGACGCCGACCCGGTCCTCGCGGCGTTCGCCCTGCACGTTGAAGGCGGCCAGCGTGCCGATGATCCACTGTTCGAGCGCCGCAACGAAGGCGCGGACATCCTCGCGCCGCCGCTTGAGATCGAGCATCACATAGGCGACCCGCTGGCCCGGCCCATGATAGGTGTATTCGCCGCCGCGGCCGGCTGCGAAGACCGGGAAGCGGCTGGCGTCGATCAGATCCTCGCTGCGGGCGCTGGTGCCGGCGGTGTAGAGCGGCGGATGTTCGACCAGCCAGACTATTTCACCGGCAGCGCCGCTTCGGATCGCCTCGGCGCGCGCCTCCATGAAGGCGATCGCATCGGGATAGGCGGTGAGGCCAGGCTCGATCAGCCATTCGACCGGTGCAGAACCGGGGAGCGGCAGGAACGACGTGGCGATCTGGCTGCGTTCTGGCATGACGGTGTCGCTTTTTGCTTATGCCTGTCGTGGCCCCAAAACCGCCTTGCACTTTTGGGCGACATGCATTTGCCATCCATATGGCAATAGCAGGCCGAAACGTCCAGTTCCGGCACCACATTCGAGCCCTGTGGAGCATTATGCCAATCGCCTGACATTATTGCTTGCCGTGCACTTGTTTCGCCGGAAACGATTTGCTACACGCCGCGAGCCGGTCGGTTCCGGCTCTACCACGTGCGGTCGTGGCGGAATTGGTAGACGCGCAGCGTTGAGGTCGCTGTGGGGCAACCCGTGGAAGTTCGAGTCTTCTCGACCGCACCAAAATTCTCTTGACAGATTGCTTCTGGCGAGCCGGGGCGGCAAGCGACGCCAACATGGCCCATGCGGCGGCCCTTTGGCGCCGAAAGCCCGGCGATGTGGGCGACTGGCCTTGGACGATGACTCGAGATCACGCAGGTCGCTCGGCAAAACCGGGTCTATCCCGTCCACCCAAGGCCAGCCGAGATACAATTGATCGATACAAGCAGAGCGTCGGTCGCCCGCTTTTGATCCGCCGTGCCGGTATTTGCGCGAACTTCACGCAGCAGATCGACCTGCAGCCGGTGAATGTCATCCATCTGCCGCCGCAGATTGTCGAAACGCCGCTTGAACATCGGAAAGCGCGCGGAAAGATCGCCTCCCGTGAGGTCACCGATCAGGTGTCGCGTCAGCTCGTATTCGGCGGCGATGCGAGCGTAGATTCGTTCGGCCGCATCGCTGTCGGACACCAGGCCTGCGTAGAGCCGCGCGATGTCCATGTCGGACTGGTAGAGCGTCTTCTCGGCCTCGTCGATGATCAGGCGGAAGAAGCGCGAGTGCTCGAACATGCGGGCCAGAAGTTCGCGTCCGACCTCGCCGCGCACCGTGACGAACGAGCTGAGCGCGCTGCCGATGCCATACCAGCCGGTCAACAGGTGACGGTTCTGGCTCCAGGCGAACACCCATGGGATGGCGCGCAGGTCGGCAATGCCGCTAGCGCCGAAACGGCGATCCGGCCGTGAGCCCATTTTCAGCAGCGCCAGTTCCGCGACCGGGCTCGCCTGATTGAAATAATCGAGGAAGCCGGGCTCAGCCATCAACCTTGCATAGGACGCCTGCGACATGCCTGCCAGCGCTTCCAGCGCTTCGTCGAACTCCGGCGTTTCCTTGGGCTCGACATCACCGGGCGATCCGACACTATGGGCCAGCACGCCGGCGGCGAGAACCTCGAGCTGGTTGAGGCCGGTGCCGCGATTGGCGAATTTCGACGAGACGACCTCGCCCTGTTCCGTCACCCGCATGGCTCCGGCGACTGTACCCGCCGGCTGCGCCGCGATCGCCCGGCCGGTCGGCGCGCCGCCACGGCTGACGGAGCCGCCGCGGCCGTGAAAGAAACTGATCCTGACCTTGTGCTTGCGCCCGACGGCAGCGACGCGCTTTTGCGCTTTTGCCAGTTCCCAGTTGGAAGCCAGGAAACCACCGTCTTTGTTGGAATCCGAATAACCAAGCATGATTTCCTGGCGCGCGCGGAAGTCTCGCACCGTTCGCCTCACCAGCGAAATGCCGAGCAATTCGTTCAGGATGCCGGGGGCGGCCTGCAGGTCGGTGATGGTCTCGAACAATGGCACGATCCGCAGCTTGATTGTGCCGCCGCCAACGGGCGCGGTTGAAAGTCCGCAATATTGCGCCAGCAGATAGACGGCGAGCAGATCGTCAGCCGAGCGGGTCATGCTGAGAATGAAGGAGCCGACAGCGTCGGCATCCGAGCTGGAGATGTGCTTGGCGATGACGGAGAATGTCGAAAGCAGTTCACCTGCTTCAGGCGAGAGCCGGCCTGCGTCGATCTCCAGCTGCTCGCCCTGGCTGAGGCTTAAGCGAATGCGCGCCGACCATTGCGGCGTGCCGGCTGCGACCGGATCGGCGGGATTTGTCAGCGCGAACAACTCGCCCAGCACCCGGTTGACGACCGTGGAGTTCTGCCGGATGTCGAGCGAGACCGTTCGGAAGCCGAAGCTCCCGACTTGCCAAAGGAGAGGCTGGACGAACCGCTTTGCCACTGCGCGCCCGCCAATCGCTTCGAGAACGCAAGTCAGCCCGTTCAGATCGGCACGAAACGCCTCCGCCGTGAGGTACGCCGTCGTAGCGCCATCTCGCGTGGCCACCAGCCGGGCAAGCAAGGCCGAAGCGAATTGGCGAAGCGGTTCGTCGGGATTGCGGGCGGCGATCTCTTGCGCCTGTCCGCTTCTATCAAGCGCCGTTTGCAGCGCCGGCTTGAAGCTGGCCGGCAGGTCGATGACATTCGAGCTGGCGCTGAGCACCGTTGCCAGCCGCTGCACCTGCCTCAGATACCAGCCTATGGCGGTATTGCGGTATTCGACCATGGCATGGGCTGTGACCGCGGCCGTCACATTTGGATTGCCATCGCGGTCGCCGCCGATCCACGAGGCATAGCGCATGAAGGAGGGAATTCTGATCGGCTTTCCCGGATAGTGACGCTCGAAGGCGCCTTGAAGCTTGTCATAGAGCTGTGGCGTTGCCTCGAAGATGACCTCGCGAAAGAAATGCAGGCCCCAGGCGATTTCGCGTTCGACAGTCGGGCGTTCCAGTCGCAGTTCGCCCGTCATCCACAGAAGCTCGATCTCGCTTTCCAGATCGGCGACCAACAGGGAGCGTTCGCGCGGCGCCCAGCGGGGCTGGTCGAGCTCGGTCAGCTTGCGATAGATACGGCGGTGGATCTCCAGCACCGTGACGCGTTTGGCCTCCGTCGGGTGCGCAGTCATGGTCGGGCCGACGCAAAGCTCATCGAGCGTTGCCTGGACTTCCTCCGCTGAGTGGCCGTTCGCTGCCATCTGCGCGATCACACTGGCGAAGGACCCGGGCACTTCGTCGACACCGGCGCCTTGCTCGAGCTCGCGGCGCACCCGCATGGCAAGCAATTCGTCTGCTATCGCCAGCAATTGGAACCATACGCCGCTCGCCTGAAGCGCTGGGATGCGCTGCTCCGCGGCGAGGGAGACCAGCGACCTGCGCCCGCTCAGAACGGCGGCGATCTCGGGCTCACGCGCGCTTGCGACCTGAAGCAGCAGGCGCAACAAAAGGCTGCGCTCGTCCTCCCGAAACTTGATACGTCTGCTTTGTTCCAAAGCCGCTTCCTCGTCCGCATCGATTGCAATTGCAGCAGCGCCCTGAAGCGAGACCGGCGCCTGCTGTCAGGCGACCCGATCGGGGACCGGGCGACCTTCGAAGAAGGCGGTCAGGTTCTCCACCACCTTCATGCCCATCGCCACCCGCGTCTCCTCGGTCGCACTGCCGAGATGCGGCAACAGCACGACGTTCTCCAACTGCTTCAGCGCCTCCGGAACGGCCGGCTCGTCGGCAAAGACGTCGAGACCCGCCCCCGCGATCTCGCGTCTTTCCAGTGCACCGATCAGAGCATCCTGGTCGACGACGTCGCCGCGTGCCGTGTTGATCAGGAATGCGCCGCGTTTCATCAACCGCAGGCTGCGAGCATCGATGAGATGGCGGTTTTCCGCGCCGCCCGGACAGTGCAGCGACACGAAATCGGATGCCGCGAGCGCATCTTCCAAGGTTGGCATCTGCACCGCGCCCATGGCGCGCGTCTCGTCATCGTCGATCGGTGACCGATTGAAGAAGACGATCTTCATTCCGAAGCCGAAATGCGCGCGCCTGGCCGTTGCCTTGCCGATGCGCCCCATGCCGACAATACCCAGGGTCTTGCCCGACACCTTCGCGCCGGCCATGTGCGTCGGCGACCAGCCACGCCACTCTCCGGCCCGCAGCTGCCGCTCGCCCTCACCGGTCCGGCGCGCGACGGCCAAGATCAGGCTGAGGGCTAGATCGGCGGTGCAATCGGTCAGTACGCCCGGGGTGTTGGTCACCACGATGTCGCGGTCGCGGGCCGCCGCGACATCGATATGGCTGAAGCCGACGCCGAAATTGGCGATGATCCTGGTGCGGGCTGCGCTTTCGGGAAAGACCACACCAGGCAAGCGGTCGCTGACGGTCGCCAGGATGGCGTCAAAATCCGCGAAGGCGGAAGTCATCGCGGCAGCGCTCAGCGGCGTGTCGTCTGTGTTGAGCGTGGTGTCGAAGCGCTCGGCGAGGAGCGCTTCAACGGCGGCCGGCCATCTGCGGGTGACAATCAATCGCGGTTTCATCGAATTTCCCTGCCGATCGACGGGGTGCGATGTTTCCACCACCCCGAACAGACTTCAAACTGCGCAATGTGGGCTTCGCCCGGTCGGCCGTCACGCCGCCTTCTTGGTCCGCGCCAGCGTATCGGCCACGACCTCGCCGAATGAGGCCGGCGTCGGCACGATGACGACACCGGCCTCCTTGAGGATTTCGACTTTTTCCTGCGCCGATTCGCCGAAGGCGGAGATGATGGCGCCGGCATGGCCCATGCGCCTGCCTTTTGGCGCGGAAAGCCCGGCGATATAGGCAATCAGCGGCTTGCGCATGTTGTCGCGCGCCCAGATCGCGGCTTCCGCTTCCTGCGGTCCGCCGATCTCGCCGATCATCACCACAGCGTCGGTGTCTTCGTCACGCTCGAAGAGTTGCAGGATATCCTTGAAAGACGAGCCGTTGATCGGATCGCCGCCGATGCCGACGCTGGTCGACACGCCGATGCCCAGCGCCTTCATCTGCGAGGCGGCCTCGTAGCCGAGCGTGCCGGAGCGGCCGACGATGCCGACGCGCCCGGGGAGGTAGATGCTGCCGGGCATGATGCCCATAAGCGCCTGTCCGGGCGTGATGACCCCGGCGCAATTCGGGCCGACCAGCCGCATGCGGTCCTCGAAGCGGTAGCGGCGCATGTAGCGCTTGACCTGCATCATGTCCTGCGACGGGATGCCGTCGGTGATGCAGACGCAGAGCTTGATGCCGGCATCCGCCGCTTCCATGATCGAATCGGCGGCGAAGGGCGGCGGCACGAAGACGATGCTCGCCTCGGCGCGGGTCTCACGCACAGCGCCCTTGACGGTGTTGAACACCGGCAGGCCGAGATGCTTTTGGCCGCCCTTGCCGGGGGTGACGCCGCCAACCAGCTTGGTGCCGTATCGCTTCATGTCCTCGGCATGGAAGCTGCCGATCTTGCCGGTGAAGCCCTGGACGATGACGCGTGTGTTGCGGTTGAGCAGGATTGCCATTTTTTCGACCTCCCTCAGGCTGCTTTTTTCTTGGTGGCCGCGCGCCAGGCAGCGACGGCCTTTTCGGCGGCTTCCGCCAGTGTGTCGGCGACGATAATTTTCTCGCCGGAATCGGCCAGGATGCGGCGTCCTTCTTCGACCTTGGTGCCGGAGAGCCGGACCACCAGCGGTACGTCGACGCCGACTTCGCGGATCGCCTTGATGACGCCCTCGGCGACCCAGTCGCAGCGGTTGATGCCGGCGAAGATGTTGACCAGGATGGTCTCGACATTCTTGTCGCCGAGCACGGCGCGGAAGGATTTCGCCACCCGCTCGGGCGAGGCGCCGCCGCCGATGTCGAGGAAGTTGGCCGGTTCGCCGCCGGCGATCTTGATCATGTCCATCGTCGCCATGGCGAGGCCAGCGCCGTTGATGATGCAGCCAATATTGCCGTCGAGGCCGACATAGGAGAGGCCACGGTCGCTGGCGAAAGTCTCGCGCGGGTCTTCCTGGCTCTTGTCGCGCAGTTCGGAGATTTCCGGGCGACGGAACAGCGCGTTCTCGTCGAACGACATCTTGGCGTCGAGCGCGACGAGATTGCCGTCGCGGGTCACCACCAGTGGATTGATCTCCAGCATCGAAGCGTCATAGTCGCGGAACACCTGGTAGCAGCCGAGGATGGTCTCGGTCGCCTTGCCGATCAGGTTGCTTTCAAGTCCGAGGCCGAAAGCGATCTCGCGCGCCTGGAAGCCCTGCATGCCGACACCGGGATCGACCACGGCGCGGATGATGGAATCAGGTTTTCTTTCAGAGATCTCCTCGATCTCCATGCCGCCGGCGGCGGAGGCCACGATCATGACGCGCTCTTCCTTGCGGTCGAGCACAAAGCCGAGATAGAGTTCCTGCGCGATGTCGACGGCCTCCTCGAGATAGAGCCGCGAGATCAGCTTGCTGCGCGGACCGGTCTGGTTGGTCACCAGCTTGCGTCCGAGCATGGCTTCGGCCGCGTTGGCGATCTCCTCGTCGTTGGCGCAGAGCTTGATGCCGCCGGCCTTGCCGCGCGCGCCGGAATGAACCTGCGCCTTTAGCACCCATTTGCTGCCGCCGATCTCGCGCGCCCGGTAGGTCGCCTGTTCGGGGCTGTAGGCCAGTCCACCGCGCGGCACATGCACGCCGTGACGGGCAAGCAGTTCCTTGGCCTGGTATTCGTGAATGTCCATTTTGTCCTCCCGGTAATTGTCAGTGCGTCGCAGTCTGGCCGGCGCGCTCGATCGCCTCGTTGACCACCAGCACATTGCGCGCCATGCGTTCCGAAGCGGCGTCGATCATCTTGCCGTCGAGCGCTGCCGCGCCCTTGCCCTGCGCCTCGGCCTCCTTCAGCACTTCGAGGATGCGCCTGGCGCGGGTCACCTCCTTTTCCGGCGGCGAGAAGACGTCGTTAGCGAGCGCAATCTGCGAGGGATGGATCGCCCATTTGCCTTCGATGCCCAATGCCGCAGCGCGCCTTGCGCCAGCGATGTAGCCCTCAGGGTCGGAGAAATCGCCGAACGGGCCGTCGATGGCACGCAGGCCGTAGGCCCTGCAGGCAACCGTCATCCGCGATAGAGCGAAATGCCACTGGTCGCCGGGATAGTCGGGGTTGAGGCCGCCGATGTTGACGGTGCGCGCCTTGCAACTCGCGGCATAGTCGGCGACGCCGAAATGCATCGCCTCCAGGCGGCCTGATGTAGCGGCGATCGCTTCGACATTTGCCATGCCGAGCGCCGTCTCGATGAGGGCTTCGAGGCCGACGCGGGTCTTGTAGCCCTTGGCCATCTCGATCTGATTGACCATGGCCTCGACCATGTAGAGGTCGGCCGGAACGCCGACCTTCGGCACCAGGATGGTGTCCAGCCGGTCGCCGGCCTGTTCCATCACGTCGACCACGTCGCGGTACATGTAGTGCGTGTCGAGGCCGTTGATGCGCACCGAAACGGTCTTGCCCTTGGCGCGCCAGTCGATGTCGTTAAGCGCCTGGATGATGTTCTTGCGGGCGCGTTCCTTGTCCGGCGGCGCCACCGCGTCCTCGATGTCGAGGAAGACGAAGTCGGCGGCGCTGTTGGCCGCCTTGTCGATCATCTCGGGACTGGAGCCGGGGACAGCGAGTTCGCTGCGCTGCAGCCTCAGTTTCTTCAGATGGTTGATGGTGTGGCTCATGGCGTGCTCCCGGATCAGGCGGCTTCGGCGATGGCGGACTGCGGCGAGCGGCGGAAATGCGCGATCGCGGCACCGACACCGGAACCCGGCGCCAGCTTGACGCCGCAGTCGAGCAGCGCCAGTTCGGCGGCGGACAGTGACGCCAGCACCATCACCTCGTTCAGCCAGCCGAGATGGCCGATGCGGAAGACCTTGCCCATCACCTTGTTGAGGCCGCCGCCGAGCGACGTCTGGTAGGTGCCGTAGGCTCGCTTGACGACGTCGCCGCTGTCGATGCCTTCCGGCACCAGGATGGCGCTGACGGTGTCGGAGTGCCATTTCGGCGCCTTCGCGCAGAGCTTCAGGCCCCAGGCGTCGACCGCCTTGCGCACGCCTTCGGCGAGGCGATGGTGGCGGACGAAGATGTTGTCGAGCCCTTCTTCGGCGATCAGATCGAGCGAGGCGCGCAGGCCGCGCAGCAGTTGCGTCGCCGGCGTATAGGGGAAATACCCGGCGTCGTTGGCGCGGATCATGTCCTCGAACGAGAAGAAGCAGCGTCTGTGGGAGGCGACCCTGGAAGCGACGAGCGCCTTCTTGCTGACGGAGAGGAAGCCGAGGCCGGCCGGCAGCATGAAACCTTTCTGCGAGCCGCTGACGGCGCAGTCGACACCCCATTCTTCCTGGCGGAAGTCGATCGAGCCGATCGACGACACGCCGTCGACAAAGAGAAGGGCAGGGTGGTTCGCCGCGTCGAGCACGGCCCGGCAGCCGGCGACATCGCTGGTGACGCCGGTCGCGGTCTCGTTCTGCGTGCAGAAGACTGCCTTGATGCGGTGTGCCTTGTCCGCCTTCAGCCTTTCCGCGTAGAGGTCGAGCGGCACACCGGTTCCCCACTCGCAGTCGATAACGTCGACCTCAAAGCCAAGGCGCTCGGCCATGTCGACCCATAGATGCGAGAACTGGCCGAAGCGCGACATCAGCACGCGATCGCCGGGGCTAAGCACATTGGTCATGGCTGCCTCCCAAGCGCCGGTGCCCGACGACGGGTAGATGAAGACGCGGCCGGTTTCGTTCTTGAAAACCTTCTTGATGTCCTCGAACAGCGGCAGGGTGAGTTCAGGGAACGAGGCGGCGCGCATGTCCTCCATCGGCAGGTTCATCGCTTGCCGGACCTGCTCCGGAATGTTGGTGGGTCCTGGAATAAAAAGGTGGGTGAACCCAGCCATGCGCGAACTCCTCCGATGTTAGAGATTTATGGAGGGGAGTGTCGTCTCGGCGGCGAGGAGCAACAACACCTTGGCGGGTAAGTTCTCGCCGCGCGCGGGTGGGGCGAGCCTACCCACTTGGCCTACCCATTGGGCCTACCCATTGGCCTACCCGGTCGTCCTACCCGACAGGCAGCCTGGGAGTGCGGCGCTTCTCGCTCGAATAGAGGGCGACTGCCATCGCCCGGTTGCGGACGTCAAGCTTGTCGTAGAGATTCTTGAGGTGGTATTTCACCGTATTCTCGGAAATTCCCGTGCGCGTCGCGATCTGAAGGTTGGTCCAGCCGTCGGACAGCACCGCCAGCAGCTCGCGCTCGCGCACCGTCAGCTGCGCCAAAGGCGTGTCGTTGACCTTGTTGATGTCGATGTAGGGGATGCAGATGCGGCCATACGCGACCGCCAGGATCGTCTCGAAGATAATATGCGGATCGTCGAACTGGAAGCAGTAGCCCTGAGCCCCGAGCCGCACGCACTGCTTCAGGATGCCGATGTCATGGTCGTTGGAAAACACCGTGATGCGCATATCGAGCTTACGGCTCTGGACCTCGGCCAGAACATCCGCGCCGTCCATGTCGGCGAGCCTCCAGCCGATGACGGCGACATCGAATTTGGTGTTCACCGCCAGTTCCAGGAGTTGCTTGCCGCTCTGCACGGCGCCCAGCAATTCGAAACGTCCGTCGCATTCCAGCATTTCGCGCAGCGCCGATATGACAAGCGGGTTGCGCTCGGCGACAACGACGCGAACGCGTTGCTGTCCTGATGTGACCTCGTTCGTTGTCGCCGACCTTGCGCTCAAGGGCTTCCGTTCTGGACCGGTTGCGGACATGGGCGGATCCGGCTGATATCCGGACCCTGTGCCACGACAATCGCCGCAACCGCACAAGGGTGCTCTTTCCCCAGCGACATGCGCTGTCGCGTCACCTTAACCGGTATCCGGTTGGTTTTGGCAGGATCGGCATTCCAGGTTGGGCATCGGCAATACCGTCTCCCCGTGAAGGGAACCAGGCAGGAGAGTGGGCATTTCGTTTGATATTCCGTGCGTTAGAGCGACAAATTCCCAAATCGATTCACGCTGCCGCGCTATCTCTGGAATGAGCGTCGGATTTTCCCCAAAACCGGTTTCCACTTTGGGGGCCGATGCTCTAGACCTGAGACGCACCTTTTCCGGGATTGCGATGGCGGGAGGCGCTGGTGGAAGGCGAGCACGAACGGACGACCGGCGCCAGGGCCGCCGAGGAGCATCACGCCGACATCTATGGCGAGGACGGCGCCGTCCTTTCGTCCTTCCTTGCGCGGATTGGCGCGGCGATCGCCGACCGCGATACGCTGACCCTAAAGCATGAAGTCGACGACCTGCATCAGTCGGAACTCGGCGACCTGCTCGAGGCGCTGCATCCCGAACAGCGCCGTGCGCTGGTCGAACTCTTGGGCGCGGATTTCGACTTTTCCTCGCTGACCGAGGTCGACGAGGCGATCCGTATGGAGATCGTCGACAATCTGCCCAATGCGCAGATCGCCCAGGCGGTGCAGGAGCTCGATTCCGACGACGCCGTCTACATTCTCGAAGACCTCGAGAAGGAAGACCAGGACGAGATCCTGTCGCAGCTGCCGTTCACCGAGCGGATCAGGCTGCGCCGCTCGCTCGACTATCCCGAAGAGACGGCCGGCCGGCGCATGCAGACCGAGTTCGTCGCGGTGCCGCCATTCTGGACGATCGGCCAGACCATCGATTACATGCGCGAGGACAAGAACCTGCCTGAGCGCTTCAGCCAGATCTTCGTCATCGATCCGACCTTCAAACTGCTCGGCGCCATCGACCTCGACCAGATCCTGCGCACCAGGCGCGCGGTCAAGGTCGAGGAGGTCATGCATGAGACACGGCACGCCATTCCCGCCACCATGGATCAGGAAGAGGCGGCGCGGGAATTCGAACAGTATGACCTATTGTCGGCCGCCGTCGTCGACGAGAACGAGCGGCTGGTCGGCGTGCTGACCATCGATGACGTGGTCGACGTCATCCAGCAGGAGGCCGAGGAAGATCTGATGCGCATGGGCGGCGTCGGCGATGAAGAACTGTCCGACAGTGTTCTCTCCACATCGCGCTCGCGCGTTCCATGGCTGTTGATCAATCTGTTGACGGCATTTCTGGCCGCATCGGTGATCAGTCTGTTCGACCGCACGATCGAACATATCGTGGCGCTGGCAGTGTTGATGCCGATCGTCGCCGGCATGGGCGGCAATGCCGGCTCGCAGACCATGACGGTCACGGTGCGGGCGCTGGCGACAAAGGATCTCGACATCTACAATGCCGGCCGCATCATCCGCCGCGAGATGGGTGTCGGCTTCATCAATGGCATCGTGTTCGCCATCCTGATCGGCATCGTTGCCGCGGCCTGGTTCCGCGACCCCAATCTGGGCGGCATCATTGCGGCGGCGATGATCATCAACATGTTCGCGGCCGCCCTGGCCGGCATCCTGATCCCGCTGCTGCTCGACCGTTTCAAGGTCGATCCGGCGGTCGCTTCGGCGGTTTTCGTCACCACGGTCACCGATGTCGTCGGCTTCTTTGCCTTTCTCGGCATTGCCACATGGTGGTTCGGTGTGCCCTGAAGGCACCTGTCGTGTCTCAATTGACTTTTACGTAAATGCCATGCGAGGCTTGCGCGGGGCGCCATATCGATTCCGGCATGGCATGGGTTTTGGTTCGGGACGGAAGGGCGCCGCATGGCGATCGTTTGGGATTCCGGCGTGCGGGAGTGGCAATGCGAGAATATTATTCGATCACCGAGTTGACTCGCGAGTTCGACGTATCGACGCGGACGCTGCGCTTCTACGAGGACGAGGGGCTGGTGCAGCCAGTGCGGCGTGGCCGCACGCGGCTGTTTCGCCCGTCCGACCGCCACCTCATCCGCCAGATCATGCGCGGCAAAAGGCTCGGTTTCTCGATCAACGAGATCCGCGAAATCATCCAGATGTACAAGGCGCCGCCCGGCGAGGTCGGTCAACTCAAGCTGATGATCAAGCGCATCGAGGAAAAGCGCGAGGATCTCAGACAGAAGCGCCGCGACCTCGAAGAGACACTTGCCGAACTCGATCAGGCAGAGGAATCTTGTGTGGAGCGGCTGGTTGAGCTTGGCGTGAATACGTAGCGCTCGTCAAATCCAGCGCCGTACGCGTTTCGCGTAATCGCGGTATTTCTTGCCGAACTTCGCGGCCAACACCTTTTCCTCGCCTTCGATCGCGGCCTTCTGCGTGGCATAGGCGGCGATGAACGCGAGCGGCAGGAACCACACGATGCCTGAGACAAAGGCGACGCCGATCAAAAGCAGCGTGTTGGCCAGATACATCGGATTGCGGGTGACGCCGAAGGGACCTGTGGTGACGAGGTGATCGGGCACCGCGTTGGGGTTGAGCGTGGTCTTGGCCCGGATCATGGTGCGGATCGCGGTGAACCAGAGTGCGGCGACGGCAAACAGCGCCACCCAACCGGCGGCGAAAAGGATATCGCCCAGGATGTCGCCGATCCAAGGCAGGGGATAGAGCAGGCCAAGCGCGATGCTGATGGCGATGGCGGCGGTATAGATCAGCGGCGGCCACGGTATGATCCCCGGCTTCGGCTGGTTCTCGGTCATTGGACCCCTTCCTCCATCAACTTGCTATCGGTTTTGGCTGTGCACATGCCGGCAAGATCGGACAAATGTGCCTTCCATTCCGCAGTCTGGTCGTTGTTGTAGAGCCGATCAAGCGTGGCCTCGCCCTCGAGCGTATCGAGCATGCAGACACAGTAGCTTGAACAGAACTCCGTGTCGCGCGACTGTTCGCAAGACAGTTGGCAGGTTTTGAGGAAGTTCACCTGCGGGGTTTCGACCTGTGCCGGCATGATCTGCGAGAACAGCCACACGCAGCCGATCAGCAGCGGCTGGTGAATCAGGTAGAAGGCCAGGCTGTGGCGGCCGATGAAGACGAGCGGGTTGGCCCAGCGGCCGGGCTTGAGGTTCGCCAGCCCCGTCAGGACACCCGCGCCCGTGGCAAGCTTGGCGACGCCGATGCCGAGAAGCACAGCGCCGAACCATGGCAACAGGGGCACGTAGTCGTTGGAACGTGGATTGTTCGCCGACAGGCCGACCCACCACAGCCACGGGTGATCGAAGGCCTCCAAGCGCAGATAGACAGGCGCCGCGATGACGAGCGCGGCAACGACCAGCGTCAACAAAGCCGGCAGCCGCAGGAAGGCGAGGCCAAGCAGGCTCGCCAGCGCTATCTCGTGCAATATGCCGAAGAAGATGAAGCCGTCCGGCGTGGCGATGCGGGTGACGACCGAAATCGCGATCGCGGCTCCGGCGACCATGGCGAATCGCTTCCAGAAGCCGTTCCAGCGGATTTGTCGGCCATGGGCGAGGTACAGGCTGACGCCAACCAGGAACAGGAAGGTCGAGGCGATGCAGCGCGCGTAGATCTTCCACCAGCCGAAGGCGGTCAGGCCGGGATCGGTGTAGCCGAAGAATTCCAGATCCCAAGTGAAATGGTAGCTCGCCATGGCGATCAGCGCGATGCCGCGCACGATGTCGATGGCGACGATGCGTTTTGGTCGATCCTGAACGGGTGCGGTCGGCGTTTGGATGCTCATGGTCTCGCGTTCTGATTCAGCCCCGCAAGACGACTATCACGGTTGCACCGGACAACAGAAGACCGTGAGCTTTGCCGCGGACGCCGGACCAGGCGCCGCATTAGGCCAGTGGCGGGAAGCCTTTGGCCGACTTCGCTTTTACCGGATACGCGTCGGTTTCCTCTTATTGGCGCGGGGATGGCCGCGCCAGATTTGGCCCTGTGATTCTGCTTGGGGAAGCAATGTCCACCCATGTGCGCCATCCGATCTGGCTACCGGCCCTCAAGGCCGCGGACGCGCGCACCTTCGCCTCGCTCTACGCGGTCGAATCCTTTGCTCGCGCCACCGTGTCGAGCGTCATCCCGATCCAGGCCTATGAGATCCTGCACAACGAGCAGATCGTCTCGATCCTCTACACAGTGGTAGCGATGCTCGGCCTGTCGGTGACGCTGTTCATGCCGATGCTGATCCGCCGCTTTGCCCGCCGCTGGGTCTACACGGCCGGCGCCTGCCTGCTCGCCATCGGTTCGCTGTTCTTTGTCACCGACACGCTTGCCGGGCAACTGGCCGGCATGCTGTGCCGCGTGATGGGCGCCAGCGCGCTATCGATCACGCTCAACCTCTACATCATGGACCACATCCGCAAGACCGACTTCATGCAGGCCGAATCGCTGCGCATGGCATGGTCGATGTTGGCCTGGACCGGCGGGCCGACGCTCGGCATCTTCCTCTACACGCGCTTCGGTATCTATGCCGCGCATGGTGCGGTCGCGGTGTTCGCGATGGCGTTGCTGGCGCTGTTCTGGACCTATAGGCTCGGCGACAACCCGTCGATCCGCCCGGGCAAGACGCGACCGGCCAATCCGCTCGCCAATATCGGCCGCTTCATCGCCCAGCCCAGGCTGCGGCTGGCGTGGCTGATCGCTTTCGGCCGCTCCTGTTTCTGGACGACGTTCTTCGTCTATGGGCCGCTGTTCATGGTGATCACCGGCGAGGGCAAGCTGGCCGGCGGCCTGCTGGTTTCGGCCGGCAACGCGCTTTTGTTCATGGCCATCTTCTGGGGCAAGGCGGGAAAGCGCTTTGGCGGCCGCAGGACCATGACATTTGCTTATTTCGCCATGTCTGCCACGCTGCTGGCAGCGGGCTTCGTCGGCGAAACCGCGCCGCTGCTCACCGGCGCCTTCCTGCTCTGCGGTGCCTTCTTCACCATCGCGCTCGACGCCCTCGGCTCGACTGCCTTCATGCGCTCGGTGCGCTCCTATGAAAGATCGCAGATGGCGGCGGTCTATCGCACTTATCTCGACTTTTCCGAGCTGACGCCGCCGCTGGTCTATTCCGTGGTGCTGGCCTTCTTCGGCCTGGGCTCGGTGTTCGTCACGCTCGGCCTGCTGGCGGCGGTTTGCGGCTTTGTGACGTGGCGCTATCTGCCGAAATCGCTTTAGTCGCCGGCTAGGCACTTGCCTCGCGTGCCGCATGCCGCTCGCGCACCCAGTTGTGGAAACGGTGCAGGTCGTATTCCTCGGGCATCAGCACGCCGGCTTGGTGGCGCAGCGAGCGCAGGCCTCTCTGGTTGACCTCGCAGATCGTCGCATCCTCCTCCAGCACCTGCGTGCCGAAGGCGACGATGTTGTCGATGTCGGTCGTGGCGAGCGCTTCGGGCGAAAACAGCCATTCCGCGACAAGCTCGGTCTGCTCGGGGCCGAGCGGCACAAGCCGGACGGTTCTGACATAATCGACATGGCCGACGATGAACATCGACGGCAGGCAGGTGGCATAGGTCTGGCCGGCGGCGCGCTCCGCTGGTGTCAGGCTCGAGAAGACCGGCCCATGCGCCTGGCCGTCGCGCGACCATGTTTCGGCTCCTGCACGCAGTCCGCCGGAAAATTCCGGTGCATCATTGTCGGCGTGGCGAGCCCATTCGGGATCGTCGTGCCGGCCCATCAGGCCACGCCCATAGATCGGCACCAGCCGCGACAGGTCCTTGTGGACGCCCGGGCAATGCAGGCACTCGTTGAAGTTTTCCCAAAAAATCTTCCAGTTGCAGTTCATCACCTTGCGCAGCACGTGGCCGCTCACCAGCGTCTCCAGTGGCCAATTGCAGAGATCGCCGGAGGCCGGATCGAAGAATGCCTGCGCTGAGCCGGCGGCGTCCTCCTGCAGGTTGACGAAAACGAAGCCGCGCCACACCGAGAGTGCGACCCGATAAAGCGGGTAGTCGGCCTTGTCGAAGCCTTCCGGCAGCGATTTCGACGGCACGCGCACGAGGTCGCCACGCAGGGAATAGGACCAGGCGTGGTAGGGGCAGGTGATCAGTCGCGCCTTCAGCTGGCCCTCGCTTTCCTGGCAAAGCTGCGAGCCGCGATGGCGGCAGGTGTTGTGAAAGGCGCGCAGCTCGCCGGTCTCGTCCCGCAACACGACGATGTCCTGCGTGCCGATGCGGAATCTGCGGAAAGCCAGTGGTTGCGCAAGGTCGGCCTCGCGGCAGACGAGCAGCCAGCTTCGATACCAGATGGCGTCGAGATCTTTTTGATAGCTGCCTGCATCCCAATAGGCTGATGACGGCAGCGTCGGTTCGGCCCGGGTCAGGCCATTGTAGGGATCGCGCTCGCTGGCAATGGGCTGCATGGCTGGCTTCCTCTAGAGATGCCAGCCGACACCCGGCCAGGAAAATTGTCAATTGCGGCACCGGCAGCTCTCGGCTGGTACGACGCATTCGCGATGGTTGCCGGCGGAATTTGGTTTGCCGGGGGCGAGGATTCTGCCTATAGTCACCAATGTCGTCGGTTCCATTTTGGAGCCAAGAGGGAATGCGGTGCGGGCGAGTTTCGCCCAATGCCGTGGCTGCCCCCGCAACTGTGTGCGGTAGTCCTCTCCATATGCCACTGAAGATTTTTTCTTCGGGAAGGTGGGGAAGGGCGCTGATCCGCGAGCCAGGAGACCTGCCGGCGACAGGAAACTGACTTCGATGCCCTCGGGTGGAGGGCGAAAGGACAAGATATGACTACCGCTTCCGTCTCCCTCGGCGCCTCCGTCTCCTCGCAGTCGCGCTTCATGCAGCTCGCTCTTGCTGCGTTTCTCGGCATTTTCGTGATGGGCTTTGTCGGCTTCTCGCATATCGATGCGGTCCACAATGCGGCTCACGACTATCGCCATTCGATGGCGTTTCCCTGCCACTGACGAGGATCTGACATCATGAACCTGTTTCGCAACGTCGTGTTCATCGCGGCGATCGCAGGGCTCGTGGCCGGCGTCGTTCTCGCCTGCATGCAGGCCTATGCCACCGTGCCGCTGATCCTGAAGGCGGAAGTCTACGAACAGGCCGGCGGCGGCCGCAGCCATGACCATGCCGCCGCGCCAGCGGCACCTGCCGATGCCGCCAGCGGCAACGCGATGAACTCGGCCGCGCCGGCAACAAACTCCATGAGCGCTGCCACGCCGGCACCGGCGGAAGCGGCGGCTCCGGCGGAATACGAAGGCTGGGCGCCGGCAGACGGTTTCGAGCGTTTTGCCTTCAGCGTGCTTGCCAATATCGTCACCGGCATCGGCTTCGCCTTGATCCTGGTCGCGGTTTCGGAATTCGCCGGCGGCATCGGCAATTGGCGCCAGGGCGTGTTCTGGGGCCTGGCCGGCTTTGCCGTGTTTACGCTGGCGCCTGGCCTCGGCCTGCCGCCGGAACTGCCGGCCATGCCGGCTGCCGACCTCACCCAGCGCCAGATCTGGTGGTGGGCTACGGTGGCGGCGACCGCGGCCGGGCTCGGCCTGATCGCCTTCCGCAAGTCGCTGCCGCTGGCGATCCTTGCCGTGGCCTTGATCGTCGCGCCGCATATTGTCGGCGCGCCGCAGCCCGGCAGCTACGAGACGGCGATTCCGGAAGGCTTGCATCACCAGTTCGTGGTGGCGGTGACGGTGACCAATCTGGTGTTCTGGCTGATGCTCGGCGCGGTCGTCGGCGTGGTGCGCGGCCGCTTCACCGGCACGGCGACCAGCCTGCGCGACAGCTTTGCCTGACAGCAAGGCCCTGACCTTCCTCATCGGCGGTGCGCGCTCCGGCAAGAGCGCGCACGCCGAGACCTTGGCGACGGGTTTGCTGCCGCCATGGACCTATATCGCCACGGCGCAAGCCTATGACGACGAGATGCATGAGCGCATCGCGTTGCACCGGTCGCGGCGCGACGAAGGCTGGACGACCATCGACGCACCGCTCGATCTCGCCGGCGCGCTCGGGGCCTTGCCTGACAACCAGCCTGTGCTTGTCGACTGCCTGACGCTGTGGCTGACCAATCATATGCTGGCCGATCACGATATCGAGCTTGAATGCCGTCGGCTGGCGGATGTGCTGTCGCGGCCGCGCGGGTCGTGGTTCGTGGTGTCCAATGAAGTCGGCCAGGGTATCGTGCCGGATAATGCACTGGCACGCCGTTTCCGCGACGCCGCCGGACGGCTCAACCAGCAGGTCGCTGCTGTCGCCGATACGGTGCTGCTGATGGTGGCGGGGCTGCCGCTCAAGGTGAAATGATATGACCGACATCGACGATAAGGACGAAGAACGCCACCGCGCCAAGATGGCCAAGCGCAAGGCGGTGCAGGATGCCGAAGTGGCGAGCAAGACGGTCGAGAAGGGATTGCTCATCGTCAACACCGGCCCGGGCAAAGGCAAGACGACAGCCGCCTTCGGTCTCGCGCTGCGGATGCTCGGCTACGGCAAGCGCGTCGGCGTCGTCCAGTTCATCAAGGGCAAATGGCATACCGGCGAGAAAGACGCCTTCGCCGCCTTCGGCGATCGCGTCGTCTGGCACGCGATGGGCGAGGGGTTCACCTGGGAAACGCAGGATCTGAAGCGCGACATCGCCGCGGCCGAAGCCGCGTGGGCCAAGGTGCTTGAGCTGATGGCCGATCCGTCGATCAGCCTTCTGGTGCTCGATGAACTCAACATTGCGCTGCGCTACGACTATCTCGATCTCGACAAGGTGGTTGCAGCGCTGAAAGCGCGGCGCGAGGGCCTGCACGTGGTCGTCACCGGCCGCAACGCCAAGCCGGCGCTGGTCGAGGCCGCCGACCTCGTCACCGAAATGGGCGTGACCAAGCACCATTTTTCCGCAGGCGTGAAGGCCCAGCAAGGTATCGAGTTCTAAGAGCTTTTACCCCCCACAAAAAGGGAGGGTGAGATCAGGCCACCATGAAAATAACCGCGACCAGCCCAAACAACGCGATCAGCAGATAGTCGGCGACGCGATAGAGTTTCAGCGCCTGCCTGATGTCGGTGCTGTCGGCTTCGCGCCGGCCGCCTTCGCCCATGAAGACGTCGTCGACCAGGACGCCGCCATAGAAGCGCGGCCCGGCGAGCGCCAGGCCGAGCGCACCGGCCATCGCCGCTTCGGGCCAGCCGGCATTGGGCGAGCGGTGTTTTTTCGCGTCGCGCCACACCGCATGCCAGGCATTGCGCGGATCGGCGCCCCTGACCAGGAAAGCCGCCAGCACGATCAGCAGCGCCGTCACCCGCGACGCCGGCAGGTTGATCCAATCGTCGAAGCGCGCCGCCGCCCAGCCGAAGGCCTCGTGGCGCGGGGTGCGGTGGCCGATCATCGAATCGGCGGTGTTGGCGGCCTTGTAGGCAGCGCCGCCGCCCAGGCCGCCGACGCCGGTCCAGAAGGCGGGGGCAACGATGCCGTCGGAAAAATTCTCGGCCAGGCTCTCGATCGCCGCGCGGCAGACACCGGCCCTGTCCAGTGTTTCGGGATCGCGGCCGACGATTCGCGAGACGGCCACGCGGCCCAAAGCCAAGCCGCCGGTGTCGAGCGCGTCGGCTACCGCCTCGACATGCTCATAAAGGCTCTTCTGCGACAGAAGCGACGTTGCCAGGAGGGCCGTAATGATCAGGCCCATGGGAACGAACCAAAACAGAATCTGCACGCCGAGGCCGATCACCGCCGGCACCAGCACGATGACCAGCAGCGCCTGGACACCACGCTTGCGACGCAGCGCGTCGGGATCAGTGGCGTGGTTGAGCCTGCGGTCGAGAAAGGATATCAGCCTGCCGAACCACGTCACCGGATGGCCGATGGCGCGAAACAGCCAGTCGGGGTAACCGAGGGCGAATTCGACGGCCAATGACAGGAAAGCGATCAGGACTGACATGAAGCTTCTTGATGGGGCGGTTGTGGACCATGGTGGAAGTCTTGGCCGGGCGAGGGCGCTTTTCCCCAACGCCCTACTGCCTTTCGTCGACCTCTCGACCGGTATCAATCCGCACTCCTATCCGCTTTTCGACCTGCCCGCCACCTCGCTGTCGCGCTTGCCGGAAGCCGGCCGTGGGCGCGAGTTGGCCAAGATAGCGGCCAGCACCTATGGCGCGCCGTCGCCAGCCAATGTCGCGGCGGCTCCGGGCACGCAGATACTGTTGCCGCGCGTCGCATCGCTGATCGCGCCCGGCAAGGCGCTGGTGCTGGGTCCGACCTATGCCGAACATGCCCGCGCTGCGGCTATCGCCGGGCACGAGGTGACCGAGGTCAGCGATTTCGCTGATCTGGCCGACGCCGACCTTGCCATCATCGTCAATCCGAACAATCCGGATGGGCGCATCGTCGAGCGCGACCGATTGCTGGCGCTGGCCGCCGGACTGCGCGCCAGGGGTGGACTACTGGTCGTCGACGAGGCGTTCATGGATGTCGGCCCACGCGAGTACAGCCTCGCGGGCGATGTCGACCAGGGCGGCATCGTCGTGCTGCGCTCGTTCGGCAAGTTCTTCGGCCTGGCCGGCTTGCGGCTCGGGTTTGCACTTTCCGATGCAACGACGGTCGACCGGCTGGAAACGCAGTTCGGACCATGGGCCGTCGCCGGCCTCGCATTGGAATACGGCATCCGCGCGCTTGCCGACATCGGCTGGCAGGACGCGATGCGGGCATCCCTTATGGATGCATCGGCGCGGCTCGATGCGCTGTTCGGCCGCTTCGGCGTTCCCGTCGCGGGCGGCACCACATTGTTCCGCTATCTCCGCTTGGCCGATGCCGCCGGCCTGTTTGTAGCCCTTGGTGAGCACGGCATCCTGCTTCGTCATTTTGCCGACCGGCCGCATGTCCTGCGCGCCGGCCTGCCGGGAAGTCAGGAGGAATGGCAGCGGCTCGAATCCGCTCTTGCCGAATGGGCGGCGCGGCGCGAGGATCAATCGAAGGGTTCAAAACAATGATCCATGTCTGCTCGCTGGCAAAGATCGAGGAAACGGTGGCCAGGACCGGCGCCGACCGCATGCTGTCGCTGCTCGCCGCTGGCACGGAAGTGGTGCGGCCGGCCTCGATCTCGAGGGAAAACCACTTACATCTGGTCATGCATGACATAGCGGTGGCGCAGGACGGCATGACCATGCCGGGCGAGGATCATGTCCGCAACCTGCTCGATTTTGCGCGCCGCTGGGACCGGGCAAGGCCGATGGTCGTGCACTGCTATGCCGGGATCAGTCGCTCGACCGCCTCGGCCTATATCATCGCGGCAGCGCTGGCGCCGAAGCGCGACGAGGCCGAGCTGGCCCGGACGCTACGGGCGCTGTCGCCCTCGGCGACACCCAATCCGCGGCTGATCGCGGTGGCCGATGTCTTGCTAGACCGCAACGGCCGCATGATCCAGGCGATCGAGGCAATCGGACGCGGCGCCGACGCCTTCGAAGGAACGCCGTTCGCGCTTAGGATAGACGGTTAGCTACTTCAGCCAGTCGGCGAGCTTCGCCTTGCGCACATCCCGCAGCAGGCTGATGAAACCATCGGCCTGATGTTCCGATGTCAGCCGGCCTTTCTCCGCCGTCGCGATGCTGGCGTCGCCGACCACGCCGTTCGGGTTGAGGTCGCTGGCGATCCAGGCGAAGGCGTGGGTGCCGGTGTGGCGCAGCAGCGAGAATTCCTTCTCGGCCTTGGCGACATTGGAGACGAAATTGTCGGCCTTGCCCATATCGACAAGGTCCGGCCGGAAATGCAGCATCAGCGAGGTCTCGACATCGCCGCCATGGATGCCGTGGCGGTCCTCAAGCTCGGTGTACATGCCAGCCGGGCGGCCGAAGCGCTGCCAGCTGGTCTTCACCGCCAACATCTTTTCACGCACGCGCAGTTCGCGCGTGACGATGCCCATGATCTCTTCGTTGCCGCCATGCGAATTGACAACGATCAGCTTGCGCACGCCGGCGCGCGCGATCGACAGGCCGAGTTCGGTCCAGGCTTCGATCAACGTGGTTGCCGGCAAAGTGAGGGTGCCCGGCGCGTGCAGGTGCTCGTTCGACTTGCCCACCGCCTGCACTGGCAGGATGCGGATGTCGAGATCATCGGGCAGGCGCGAAATGACCGTGTCGAGCATGCCATTCATGATCGAGGTGTCGGTCGAGACAGGCAGATGCGGCCCGTGCTGCTCGATCGCCGCCACCGGCAACACGGCGATCGTCGCCTCGGGGTCGATCGAGGCGTATTCGGTGGTCCGGTAGTCGCCCCACCACACACGTTTCTTCGCAACAGTCATGTCATGCCTCTTCAATGGACGGGCAGACCTAGCGCGACAGAACTTGTCTGTCGATCACCCGGCCGCGATGGCCTCAACTTCGACCTTGAATTCGGGTCGGGCAAATCCCGAGACGATCATCAGAGTCGAGGCCGGCGCGGGGCTGGAAAACAGCCGGTCGCGAACGTCCATATACGGCCGCAGATGCGCGCGGTCGGTGACATAGGCATTGATGCGGACGATGTCCTGCAGACCCAGGCCGGCTTCGCCGAGAATCGCGGCGATGTTTTGAAAGCAGAGTTCGGCCTGTGCGCCGGCGTCTTCCGGTATCTGGTCGTCCGCGGTGATGGCGACCTGACCCGAGCACAGCACCAGTCGCTTGCCGAGCGGCACCTCGACGCCGTGGCTGTAGCGGGCAAAGGGCGGCTTGATCGACTTCGGGGTGAGGAATTTGAACATGGCATTCTCCTGGATAGCGCCAGCCTAAGGCCTGACCCATTGCACCTTCAAGATGGCGGTGCATGTTGCCCGAGCGATTGTGGACAGGCGTTCAAAAAATAGGCACGATGCCTTCCGTACAGCATGACCCGTCCGCCCTTGGCGGTGCAATGTCGTTCCAGCGGGCGGTCCCGGCGCAAGGCGCCGGTGGCATGTGTCTTGCTTCTTGAATCTTTGGTGTCGAGCCTGGCGCGTGGCGCGCCGGAGCAAACAAAGGGTGGTGTCGATGTACGGAAGACAGAAGATCTCGGTGGCGGTTGTGGCCTTGCTTGCAGCCAGCACGCTGGGTGCGGCTGCGAATGAAAAAGTCACCTTCGGCACCAACTGGTTGGCCGAGCCGGAACATGGCGGATATTATCAGTCCGTGGCGGACGGCACCTACGCCGCCTGCGGCCTCGACGTCACCATCATGCAGGGCGGTCCGCAGGTTAGCGGCCGGCCGATGCTGCTGGCCGGCAAGATCGATTTCTACATGGGCGGCAATCTGCTGTCGGCTTTCGATGCCGTCCAGCAAGGCATTCCCATGCGCGTGGTGGCGGCGGACTTCCAGAAGGACCCGCAGGTCATCATGTCCCACCCCGGCGAGGGGCTCGACAAATGGGAAGACCTGAAGAACGCCGACCAGTACATATTGGGCGACGAGGGCGTGCAGACCTTCTTCCAGTGGATGGTCATCGAACTCGGCTTCGACGCCTCAAAGCGCGCGCCCTACACCTACAACACCGCTCCCTTCCTCGCCAACAAGAAGTCGATCCAGCAGGGCTACGTCACCTCCGAGCCGTTCGCGGTCAAGAAGGAAGGCGGCTTCGTGCCGAACCAGTTCCTGCTTGCCGACTATGGCTGGGACACCTACTCGACGACGATCGAGGTGATGCAGGAAACGATCGACAAGAAGCCGGAGGTGGTCCAGTGCTTCGTCGATGGTTCGGCCAAGGGCTGGTACAAATATCTCTACGGCGACAACAAGGCCGCCAACGACCTGATCAAGAAAGACAATCCCGACATGAGCGACGAGCAGATCGCGTTCTCGATCGAGCAGATGAAGAAGTTCGGCCTTGCCGATTCCGGCGACACTGAGAAGCTCGGCATCGGCGCCATGACCGACGAGCGGATCAAAAGTTTCTACGACAAGATGGTCAAGGCCAAGGTCACGCCTGACGGCATCGACATCAAAAAGGCCTACACACTGACCTTCGTCAACAAGGGCGTCGGGCTCGACCTGAAGAAATAGGCCGGTCCCGGCATGATAAGGGAAAAGGTGGCGCAAGCGCCGGCCTCGGACGTGGCATCGACATTGCTGGCGCTGAGGGGCGTCGGCAAGGTCTTCTCCAACGGCGTGACTGCGCTGAGCGATGTCAATCTGACGATCCGGGAAGGTGATTTCCTCAGCCTGCTCGGGCCGTCGGGTTGCGGCAAGTCGACGGCGCTGCGGCTGATCGCCGGCCTGTCGACGCCGACCTCCGGCGTGCTCGATTGGCGCGGCGGCGGGACGCTTGACCGCTCGAACATCGGCTTCGTTTTCCAGGAGCCGACGCTGCTGCCCTGGGCCAGCGTCTTCGACAATGTCTGGCTGCCGCTTCGGCTGAAAGGCATTTCCCGCGCCAAGGCCGCGCCGGCGGTGACGGAAATGCTGGCGCGGGTGCATCTGACCGGCTTCGAAGACGCGGTGCCGCGCGAACTGTCCGGCGGCATGAAGATGCGCGTCTCGATCGCGCGGGCCATGGTGACCAAACCGCGCGTGCTGTTGATGGACGAGCCGTTCGCGGCACTCGACGAGATCACCCGCTTCAAGCTCAACAACGATCTGCTAGAACTGTGGCAGGACGAACGTTTCACCGTCGTCTTCGTCACCCACAGCGTCTTCGAAAGCGTGTTCCTCTCCAACCGTGTCGTCGTCATGGCGGCGCGGCCGGGCAGGGTGTTCGACGAACTCGCCATCGAGGCCTCCTATCCGCGCGACGAGGCGTTTCGCACCTCGCCCGACTATGCGGCACTCTGCCGTCAGGCCTCCGATGTGTTGGTCAACGCCATCAATTCAACAGCAGGCGCTCATCATGACGGCCATTGACGAGCGCGTGCTCGAACTCGACCCCGAGGAAGCGCGCCGCGTGCGCCAGGAGCGGTTCGAACGGATCGGCCGCTGGGTGCTGCCGCTGGCGATCATGATCCTGGCGATATGGCTGTGGGATCGCATATGCGTCTGGAACGCGATCCCGCAATACATCCTGCCGCGTCCCGGCGTGGTGCTGTGGACACTCTACAACGATGCCGGCCTGCTGTTCTCTTCGCTGCTCGTCACCTTGCGCATCACCTTCCTCAGCCTGGCTCTGGCGGTCATTGGCGGGGTCGGGCTGGCGGTGCTGTTTGCGCAATCGAAATGGGTCGAGATGTCGTTCTTCCCATTCGCCATCGTGCTGCAGGTGACGCCGATCGTAGCGATCTTTCCGCTGATCAACATCTATGTAAACGACCAGACGACCAAGCTCCTGCTCTGCGCCTGGATCGTCGCCTTCTTTCCGATCCTGTCCAACACCACGCTTGGCCTCAACTCCGTCGACCGCAATCTGCGCGACATGTTCAAGCTCAATGGCGCGACGCGCTGGCAGCAATTGCGCTATCTCAGGTTGCCGGCGGCGATGCCCTATTTCCTCGGCGGGTTGAAGATCGCCGGCGGCCTGTCGCTGATCGGTGCCGTGGTGGCCGAGTTCGTCGCCGGCACCACCGGCCAGTCGTCTGGCCTCGCCTCGCGCATCATCGAGGCTGGCTACCGGCTCAACGCGCCGCGGCTGTTCGCTGCGCTGTTCCTGATCTCGCTTACCGGCATTTTGATTTTCCTCGTGCTGTCGCTGATTTCGCATCTCATTTTGCGGCGCTGGCACGAAAGCGCACTGAAGCAGGAGCGCTAGGTCCTTGATTCCGAACACAGGCTCATACCAGCTCGCCAACGTCAGGCTTCACGCGTCCCTGAGCCCAGGCCTTGGCGCTGCTTTCGATCGCGATGGCTTTGCGCTTGCCGACATCACTGTCACCGAGGGCAAGATCGCAGCCATCGCCGCACATCGTCGTGCAGCGACGCCCCTGGACGCTGTCGACCTTGGCGGCCGCATTGTGCTGCCGTGTTTCGTCGACTGCCACACGCATATCGACAAGGGTCATATCTGGCCGCGAAAACCCAATCCCGACGGCACCTTCATGGGCGCGCTGAATGCCGCCGGTGCCGATCGTGCGGCACGCTGGAGCGCCGAAGACGTTGCCCGGCGCATGGATTTTTCGCTGCGCTGCGCCTACGCGCATGGCACCAGGGCGCTGCGCACCCACCTCGACAGCGTCGCGCCGCAGGAGGAAATCTCTTGGCCGGTGTTCGAGGCGATGCGCGAGGCATGGCGCGGCCGCATCGAGTTGCAGGGCGCCTGCCTGCTCGGCATCGAGGGCGTTCGCGACAGGAAATGGTTCGACAGGCTGGCAAAAAGAGTTGCCGCGGCCAAGGGCGTGCTCGGTGTCGTCACCTATATGGTGCCGGATCTCGAAGAGCTGCTCGACCACGTCTTCGCGCAAGCCATCAAGCATGGCCTCGATCTCGATTTCCATGCCGACGAGACCGATGACATCGCCGCGATCTCGCTGAAGAAGATCGCCGAGGCCGCACTCTGGAACGGTTTCGACGGAAAGATCCTCGTCGGCCATTGCTGTTCGCTGTCGCGCCAGCCTGACCTCGACGTGCTCGATACGCTGGACAAGGTGGCGAAAGCCGGGTTGGCCGTCGTCTCGCTGCCGATGTGCAATCTCTATCTGCAGGACCGGCGCGGCGACGGCACCACGCCGCGCTGGCGCGGCGTGACGCTGCTGCACGAGATGAAGGCGAGGGGCATTCCGGTTGCCGTCGCATCCGACAACACGCGTGATCCCTTCTATGCCTATGGCGATCTCGACATGCTGGAGGTCTACCGCATGGCGACGCGCATCCTGCATTTCGATCATCCGGTCGCTGACTGGCCGCAAGCCGTCACCGCGACGCCCGCCAAAGTGATGCGGCTCGACGGCTTCGGCACGCTGGCCAGCGGCGGGGATGCCGATTTCATCGTGTTCAAAGGTCGAAGCTGGACGGAATTGCTGTCGCGGCCCGAATCGGATCGCATCGTCGTGCGCAGCGGACGCGCAATCGACCGGCAATTGCCCGACTATGCCGAACTCGACGAACTGATGGTGGAATGATGGACGTTTCGGCGCTCAAACGCGATCTCGAAGGCCTGAAGATCGACGACAATCCGGCCATCGTCCAGCAGAAGAGCCGCGACTTCTACTGGTACAGCCCGGTGCTGAAGCAGCAGCTCGACCATGTCACCGGCGATCTGATCGTGACGCCGAAGACCGAGGCCGAACTGATCCGCGTGCTTGCCGCCTGCCATCGGCATGGTGTGCCGGTGACGCCGCGCGGCAGCGGCACCGGCAATTATGGCCAGGCGATGCCGCTCTCCGGCGGTGTGGTGCTCAACCTTGCCGAGATGAACGAGATCAAGTCGATCGCGCCAGGTCGCGTGGTGACGGGACCAGGCGCGATCCTGGCCGACATCGACAAGGCGACGCGGGCGCATTCCGGGCAGGAGCTGCGGCTGTCGCCGTCCACCTACAACACGGCCTCGATCGGCGGCTTCATCGCCGGCGGTTCGGGCGGCGTCGGCTCGATCAATTTCGGCGGCCTGCGCGATTTCGGCAATGTGCTTCGCCTGCGCGTGGTGACCATGGAAGCCGAGCCGAAAGCGCTCGAGCTCACCGGCGAGAATCTGCACAAGGTCACCCACGCCTACGGCACCAACGGCATCATATCGGAAGTCGAGATGCCGCTGACTGCAGCCTATGACTGGGTCGACGTCATTGTTGGCTTCGACGCTTTCATGGATGCCGCCCGCTATGGCAATGCGCTGGCCTGCCAGGACGGCATCCTCACCAAGCTGATCACGCCGATAGCGGCACCCGTGCCGCAGCTCTATTTCAAGCGGCACCAGAAATTCCTCCGGGAAGGGCAAAGCATCTGCGTCGTCATGGTGGCGCAGCATGGGCTCGATGCCTTCCTGGCCTTCACCCGCCGCGTCAGCGGCGAGGTGATCTACAATGCGGCCACGGCGACGCCGGACGAGAAAAAGGGCCTGCCGCCGGCCTATGAGCTGGCCTGGAATCACACGACGCTCCGGGCGCTGCGCGTCGATCCTTCGATTACCTATCTGCAGTCGCTCTATCCCTTTCCCAACCAGTTGGCGCTGGTCGAGAAGATGGATGCGATGTTTCCCGGCGAGGTTTTCTCGCATCTCGAATTCGTACGCCTGGACGGCAACGTCACCTGCTTTGGCCTGCCGCTGGTCAAGTTCACCACCGAAGCGCGGCTCGACGAGATCGTGCGGTTGCATGAGGAGAATGGCTGCCCGATCTTCAACCCACACCGCTACACGCTGGAAGAGGGCGGCATGAAGCAGACGGACGCGGTGCAGCTTGCCTTCAAGCGCGAGACTGACCCGCTGGGCCTGCTTAACCCCGGCAAGATGATCGCCTGGGAAAACCCGGACTACGACTATCGCTCTGGCCGGACTTTTTTGTTCAAGGGGCTGCAGAAAGCAGGCTGATGAACATCCTCGTGCTCTACGCCCATCCGGTCGAGACCAGCTTCAACGCCGGCCTGCACCGGATGATCGTCGAGCGGCTGGTGGCGGCGGGCCATACGGTCGACGACTGCGATCTCTATGCCGAGGATTTCGATCCGCGGCTGACGCGCCGGGAGAGGCTGGATTATCACAACCAGCGCGGCCCGGCCGACGCTGTGGCGCCCTATGTCGAGCGGCTGCTGCGGGCCGATGCGCTGGTGCTGTCCTATCCGGTCTGGAATTATGGTTTTCCAGCCATCCTGAAAGGCTTTTTCGATCGCGTCTTCCTGCCCGGCGTGTCGTTCAAGCTGGTCGACGGCAAGGTGCAGCCGTCGCTGCACAACATAAGCAAGGTTGCAGCGGTGACCACTTATGGCGGCAGCCGGTTCCGCGCCATGCTGATGGGCGATCCGCCGCGCAGGCTGATCAAGCGGATGCTGCGCGCCACCGTAAAACCCGGCGCGCCGGTGAGCTATCTCGCGCATTACGCGATGAACCTGTCTACCGACCGCACGCGCAAGGCTTTCATGGCCAAGGTCGCGGCACGCATGGAGGCGTTCTGATGCGCGCGCTGGTGGTCTACTGCCATCCGGTGCCGGAAAGCTTCTGTGCGGCAATTCGCGACGCTGCCGTCGACGTGCTGACACGAAGAGGCTGGGAGGTGCGGCTGCTCGACCTCTATGCCGAGAGATTCGACCCGGTGATGGGCTGCGACGAGCGGCGCTCCTACAACGACCAGGCGCCGCAGGATCCGGCGCTGAAGCCGCATTTCGAACTGCTTGAGTGGGCCGAAGCGATCCTGTTCGTCTATCCGACCTGGTGGTACGGGCTGCCGGCGATGCTGAAAGGCTGGCTCGACCGGGTGTGGGCGACGGACGTCGCCTTCAAGCTGCCGGCGGGCAAGGGGCGGATCAAGTCGCTGATGACGCATGTAACCAAGGTCGGTGTCATCACCACCTGCGGCGCGCCGACCTGGTGGAGCGTGGTCGTCGGCCAGCCGGGACGCAAGACCCTGCTGCGCGGCATGCGGGCGCTGTGCGCGACACGTTGCCGGACTTTTTTCCTGGCGCACTATCTGATGGATTCCTCGACGCCGGCGACGCGGGCTGCATTTCTGGCGAAGGTGCGAGGGAAGTTGGAGCGGTTTTAGGGAATTAGCGTCCTTCTCCCCGTTTCACGGGGAGAAGGTGCCGGCAGGCAGATGAGGGGCGGCGCCTCACTTGCAGAACTTAGCGCCGCCCCTCATCCGGCCCTTCGGGCCACCTTCTCCCCGTAAACGGGGGCGAAGGAAGAGGGCGCTACATCTTCACCCGCTCGGCCTTCGGATCATACATTGGCTTCAGCGACGCTTCCGCCGCAAAGCGCTCGCCGGCGATCTCGATCTCGTAGGATGAGCCCAGCACATCCGCCTCGCTCTCGCCCTGGCACGGCATGTATCCCAGCCCGACGGCGCCGCCGAGGTGATGGCCGTAATTGCCAGACGTGATCGGACCGACGATCTTGCCGTCGCGCAGGATCGCCTCGTTGTGGAAGAGCAGGGGTTGCGGGTCTTTCAGCCGGAACTGGACCAGCCGGCGTGACAGCCCGGCTTCCTTCTTGCGCAACACCGCATCGCGGCCGATGAAGTCGCCCTTGGCAGTCTTCACAGCGAAGCCAAGGCCGGCTTCCAGCACATTGTCCTCGTCGGTGATGTCGTGGCCGAAATGCCGAAACGCCTTTTCGATGCGGCAGGAATCCAGCGTGTGCAGGCCGCAGAGTTTCAGGCCGACATCGGCGCCTGCCTCTTCGATCGCTTCGAAGACATGAGCGGCCTGGTCGGTCGAGACATAGAGCTCCCAGCCAAGTTCGCCGACATAGGTGACGCGGTGGGCGCGGGCCAGGCCCATGCCGATCTCGATCTCCTGGAACGTGCCGAACGGGTTGGTTTCGTTGGAGAAATCGTTGGGGCTGACCTTCTGGATCAGCTTTCGCGCATCCGGCCCCATCAGGCAGAGCACACTTTCGGCCGCCGTCACATCGGTGATGACGACAAATTCGTCGGTGATGTGTCTGCGCAGCCAGGCCAGGTCGCGCTGCAGCGTGGCGCCGGGGACGACGAGAAAGAACGCTGTCTCCGAAAGGCGCGAGACCGTCAGGTCGCTCTCGATGCCGCCGCGCTGGTTGAGCATCTGGGTGTAGACGATCTTGCCCGGGGCCACGTCCATGTCGTTGGCGCACAGTCTTTGCAGGAAGGCACAGGCGTCGCGGCCCTCGACCCGGATCTTGCCGAACGAGGTCATGTCGAACAGGCCGACGCTGTTCCTGACCGCGAGGTGTTCTTCGCGCTGGTTGTCGAACCAGTTCTGGCGCTTCCAGGAATAGCGGTATTCGCGCTCCTGGCCTTCACGGGCAAACCAGTTGGCGCGCTCCCAGCCGGCGACTTCGCCGAAGACGGCGCCGCGCGCCTTCAGATGCTCGTGCAGCGGCGAACGCCTGATATTCCTCGAGGTCGCCATCTGACGATAGGGGAAATGGTCGGCATAGAGCAGGCCGAGCGTTTCGGAGACGCGCTCCCGGAGGTAGCGGCGGTTCTTCTGGAACGGCTGGGCGCGGCGAATGTCGACTTCCCACAGATCGAAGGGGGCTTCGCCGTCATTGATCCACTGCGCCAGCGCCATGCCGGCGCCGCCGGAGGAGACGATGCCGATCGAATTGTAGCCGGTCGCCATCCAGTAGCCGGACAGCTCCGGCGCCTCGCCGAGATAGTAGCGGTCGTCGGGGGTAAAACTCTCGGGACCGTTGAAGAAGGTGTGGATGCCGGCGGTCGCCAGCATCGGCATGCGGTTGACGCCCATTTCGAGGATCGGCTCGAAATGGTCCATATCCTCCGGCAGTTGGTCGAAGCAGAAATCCTCGCGGATGCCGTCCATGCCCCAGGGCTTTGCCACCGGTTCGAAGGCGCCCAGCATCATCTTGCCGGCGTCCTCCTTGTAGTAGGCGCACTCGTCAGGCACGCGCAGCACGGGCAGACGGGTGAGACCGGGGATCGGCTCGGTGACGAGATAAAAATGCTCGCAGGCGTGCAGCGGGATGGTGACGCCGTTCTGTGCTCCCAGTTCGCGCGCCCACATGCCGGCGCAGTTGACGACGATGTCGGCTTCGATGGTGCCTTGGTCTTCACCCTGTGCCCAGGACACCCCGGTGACGCGGCCAGCCCTGGTGTGGACCTTGGTGACCTTCACATTCTCGACGATGGTGGCGCCGCGCTGGCGCGCGCCCTTGGCCAGCGCCATCGCGATATTGGCAGGGTCGCACTGGCCGTCGAGCGGCAGATGCACGGCGCCGACGACGTCCGAGACATTCAGATGCGGGTACATCTGCTTGACTTCATTGGGAGAAATCTCGCGGACATCGACATCGAAGGCGCGGGCGAGCGACGCCTGCCTGTAAATCTCGTGCTTGCGTTCTTCGGTCAGCGCCACGGTGATCGAGCCGACCTGGCGCATGCCGGTGCCGACTTCGGTCTCGGCTTCCAGCTTGACGTAGAGGTCAGCCGAATATTTCGCCAGCCGGGTCATGTTCTGCGAACCGCGCAACTGGCCGATCAGGCCGGCGGCATGCCATGTCGTGCCCGACGTCAGCTGCTTGCGTTCCAGGAGCACGATATCGGTCCAGCCAAGCTTGGCCAGGTGGTAGGCGACGGAGCAGCCGGAAACGCCACCACCGATAATGACGGCCCTCGCTTTGGTAGGGATGGCTTTTGTCGGGATAGCTTTGGCGGTCATGCGGCCTCGCGACGATAGCTGGAAGCGAAACGGCGCAGCCGGAGCGCTGCTTCCTGCAGCATGGGTTCGGGCTGGCAGAGGCTGATGCGGATATGGCCGGCGGCTGCCTCGCCGAAGCTGGAGCCCGGCATCACGCCGACATTCTCCTTGTCGAGGAAAGCGAAGGCGAATTTCTCGTCGTCGGGTTCAACGGCGGATATGTCGAGCATGACATACATGCCGCCTTCGGAACCGCGCACGGTGACATCGTTCATGCCGCGCACGGCATCGAGGAAGACGGTGCGGCGCGCGGCGTAGCGCTCGGCGATGTCCTTCACGCCATAGCGGTTTTCAAGCGCCTCGGCGCAGGCGATCGAGATGAAGGCCGGCAGCCCGTAAGTGGTCACCAGATTGAGATTGGTGAGCAGCGTGATCATCGCTTCAGGGCCTGTCAGCCAGCCCATGCGCCAACCGGTCATGCCGTGGCTCTTGGACATCGAATTGATGACCAGCGTTCGTTCGGCCATGCCGGACAGTGAGCGCGGCGAGACATGCTCGCCGCCGCCCAGCGTCCAATAGACTTCGTCCGACAGCAGCCAGAGGTCATGCTCCCGGCAAATCTCGGCAAGTTGCTCCAGCCGCTCTCGCGAATAGACCGCACCGGTGGGGTTGTTCGGTGTGTTGATGAGAATGGCGCGCGTGTTGGGCCGGAGTGCTGCGCGGATCATCTCGGCATGCGGTTGGAAGCCGTCCTCGGCGGGTGTCTCGACCACGGTGAAACTGGCGCCTGCGGCGCTGAACGTGTTGGGATAGGTTGCGTAATAAGGCGCTACGACGATGGCGTGGTCGCCCTGGTCGAGCACGGCCTGCACGGCTGCGTAGAGTGCGGCCTGGCCGCCCGGCGTGGCGATGACCTGATCCGGCGTCGTCTCGACGCCGGTGCAGGCGCTCGAGGCTGCCGCCATGGCCTTGCGCAGGCGCGGCAGGCCGGAAAGCGGCGTGTAGTGGTGGTTGCTGCCGCGAACCGCGGTCACGCACGCTTCGATCGTTTCCGAAGGTGTGTCGAAGTCGTGATCGCCGACCGACAGCATGATGATGTCTTCGCCGGCCGCTTTGCGGGCCCAGGCGGCCGAATGGACTTCCCAGCCGTCCTTGCCCGAAGGCACGATGCCGGAAATGCGCGACGATGGTCTAGGCATGTATTTCTCCCGAAATTTCGTAGCCGGCCTGTTCGAGCCGGTCGCGCAGAGCGGCGATGTGCGCCGGTCCGACTTCACAGCAGCCGCCGACAATGTCGGCGCCGGCCTCGACCCAGCCGATCGCCTGGTCGGCATAGGCGTCCGGACCAAGGTCGTGACGGGCGTGCAGCACATCGACAGTGCCGCCATGCTTGAGCGCTTCGGTGGAGGTGAAGCCATTGGCATAGGCGCCGACAGGGCCGCCGAGGTCGATCAGTTCAGGCAAGGCCGCGGCGATCGCTTCGGGTCGGCAGCAGTTGAGCAGCCGCGCCGCAACAGTCAAGCCGTCGAGCGCGCCTGCCGCGGTGGCTATTGCCTCGCCGCTGCGCAGCCGCGGCTTGCCGTGGTCGGCGAGTGTCCACGACACCCATACCGGCTTGCCGCTTTCCGATGCCGCGGTGACGGCCGCGCGCGCCTCCTCGATGGACGCCATGGTTTCGCACAGGAACAGGTCGACGCCATCCGCCTGCTCGGCAACGATGCGGCGGTAGATGTCGAGCGTATCCTGATATGAAATGGTCAGCGCCGGCGCGTAGCTGCCGAACAGCGGCGACAGGCAGCCGGCGATGGTTGCCTCACCGGCCTGCTCGCAAGCTTGCCTGGCCAATTCGATGCCGCGCTTCTGCAACGGCTTGAATAGGTCTTCCGCGCCCTCACGCGCCAGGCGTTCGGGTGTTGCCGAATAGGTGTTGATGGTAATGACACGGGCGCCGGCACGGATGAATTCCGCGTGCAGGTCGCGCACCAGATCCGGTTCGTCGATCAGCACTCTGGCCGACCATAGCGGCGTCGGCTCGGATTGGCTGCGGCGGACCAGTTCCTGGCCCATGCCGCCATCGGTGAGGATGACCTTCTTCATGCGCGCAGCCTGTCGTTCTTCGGATCCCACAGTGGCTCATCTTTCTGCACGATCGCCTGAAAACGCTCGCCGAAGATCTCGACCTCGATTGCGGTGCCGGGTTCGGCCAGATCGGCGCGCAGCATGCCGAGCGCGATCGATTTGTCGATGCGATGCCCCCAGCCGCCCGACGTCGTCTCACCGACGATCTTGCCGTCGTGCCACAGCGTCGACACCGAAGGCGCGTCGCAATCGCCGGGGTCCTCGACGACCAGGGTGACGAAACGCTTCGTCACCCCTTGCTGCTTCTCGTTCTGGAGTGCTGCCTTGCCGCGGAAGTTGGGTTTATCCCATTTGACGAAGCGCTCGAGCCCGCCCTGCAGGATCGAATAGTCGGTCGACAGATCGCCCTTCCAGGTGCGGTAGCCTTTTTCGAGCCGCAGCGAATCCAGCGCGTACATGCCGAACGGCTTCAGCCCGTGCTGTTGACCTGCCGCGCAGACGGCGTCGAAGATGGCGGCGGTGTCGTCCACCCTTGTGTGGATTTCCCAGCCGAGTTCGCCGGCGAAGGAGACGCGCACCAGTTTGGCCCAGCGACCGGCGATCTTCGTCTCCTGATGCGTCAGCCATGGCAGAGTGAGGTCGGCTTCGCAGACATCGGCGAGGATTTTCCGCGAGTTCGGCCCGGCCAGGATCTGGGTCGAGAATTCCTCGGTCCGGTCGATCAGCCTGAACGGTGCGTCCTTGGGCATGCGCGATTTCAGCCATTCGAAATCATGCCATTGGGCGACCGCCGCGGTGATCAGCGTCATCAGGTTGTCGTCGTGGCGGACGACGGACATTTCGGTGACGATGCGGCCCTTGTCGTCGGCGAAATAGACGAGGCCGATGCGGCCGGGCTTCGGCACCAGCCCGGTGACCTGCAGACTCAGCCATTCGGCGGCGCCCGGACCTTCCAGGTTGAAGCGGGAGAAGCCCGGCAGGTCCAAGATGCCGGCGGCGTCGCGCACGGCAAGGCACTCCTCGCGTACGCGATGGTGCCATGGCCCGTCGCGGCGGAAGGTCAGCGTCGCCTCCTCGGAGATGTCGTCGCCGTCTTGCGCGTACCAGGTGGCGCGCTCCCAGCCATTGTAAGCGTCGAAGCGGCCGCCGAGCGCCTTGATGCGATCGTGGATCGGCGACAGCTTGCGGTCGCGGCCTTCAGGCCAGGCATGGCGCGGAAACTGGATGGCGTATTCGTTGCCGTAGATCTCCATGCCCTTCGCGACGCAATAGTCCGGCGCCGAGGCAAAGGACGTGAAGCGGCGCGGGTCGCACGACCACATGTCCCATTCGGTCTGGCCCTCAGTCACCCATTCGGCCAGCACTTTGCCGGCGCCGCCGCCCTGGGCGATGCCGAAGGTGAAGACGCAGGCCTCGAAGGCATTGGGAACGCCGGGCATCGGGCCGATCAGCGGATTGCCGTCCGGTGTGTAGGGGATCGGCCCGTTGATGACCTTGGACAGGCCGGCTGTGCCCAGGATCGGCACGCGGGCGACAGCGTCGGCCAGATAATGTTCCAGCCGGTCGAGATCGTCGGGGAAGAGCTGGAAGGAAAAATCCTCCGGCATCGGGTCGTTGTGGGTGGCCCAATGCGCGCGGCAATTGCGCTCATAGGGGCCGAGATTCATGCCGTTCTTTTCCTGGCGCAGATAGTAGGAGGTGTCGACGTCGCGCAGCAGCGGCAGCTTTTTGCCCTGTTCTTTCGACCATGCCGCCAGTTCGGGAATCTCCTCGAACAGGATGTACTGGTGGCTCATCACCATCATCGGCACGTCGCGGCCGAACATCCGGCCGACTTCGGCGGCGCGGTAGCCGGCGGCATTGACGACGATCTCGCAGCGGATCTCGCCTTGTGCCGTCTCGACCACCCATTCGTCGTTCTCGCGGTGCACGCCTGATACCGGGCAGAAGCGGATGATTTTCGCGCCCATGTCACGGGCACCCTTGGCGAGCGCCTGGGTGAGCTGCGCCGGATCGATGTCGCCGTCGCTCGGGTCGTAGAGTGCGCCCTTCAAATCATGCGTGTCGATGAAGGGATAGCGGCGCTTGATCTCGTCGACGCCGACAATGTCGATGTCCATGCCCTGGTAGCGGCCCATGCCCTTGGCGCGCTGGAATTCCTGCATGCGCTCTTTCGTATGAGCAAGGCGCAGCGAGCCGGTGACGTGATAGTTCATGGGATAGTCGACCGCGTCGGCCAGCCCGCGATAAAGCTCGGTCGAATAGCGCTGCATGTTCATCAGCGACCAGGACGAGGAGAAGGTCGGCACATTGCCGGCGGCATGCCAGGTCGAGCCGGAGGTCAGCTCGTTCTTTTCGAGCAGCACGCAGTCGGTCCAGCCCGCCTTGGCGAGATGATAGAGCGAGGACGTGCCGACGGCGCCGCCTCCGATGATCACCACGCGCGCCGTGCTCGGCAAACCCGCCATGTTCTTCTCCAAACTTAAACTCAATAGACAGGTGGTGAAACCACCCAGATGATAACCGCGGGCTCCGCACCCGGATTGCGCCAGCGGTAGGGCTTGCCTTCGAAGCGAAAGGAGTCGCCTTCGCCAAGCCGATGCCAGACGCCTGCTATCTCGATGTCGAACAGTCCGGACGCGACATATCCGGCTTCCTCGGTCGGCCGCTGCGCCTCGGCCTTCAGCTCCGCGCCCGGCGCGAAGACCGAACGCACCATCTCGAAACTACCGCCGAGATCGGGCGACAGAAGCTCCTCCACCAGGCCGGATTCGCTTGTGCCAAGCGTGCGGCGCCGGCCGGCGCGCACAACCACGCCGCGCTCGCTTTCGACAGGCACGTCATGGCTGAAGAACAGGCTGATCGGCACGCCGAACAGTTCAGCAAAGGCTCTGAGATCGCTGAGCGACGGCGTCGACAGGCCACGCTCGACCTGGCTGACCCAGCCGACTGAACGGCCAAGCTTCAGGCCGATCTCGGCGAGCGTCAGCCCGCGCGCCCTGCGCAAGGCCCTGATGTCGCCGGCCAGCACGCGTTCGTCAGTTCCCTGTAATGTTCTTGCTGTAGGCGAAGGCAAAACGCTCACTTCATGAAAAAATCCGGTCAAATTTCATGAGAAATCAAGCTCGTGAAAAAATCAAGTGGATTTTCACGGATGCACAAGATTTGCTTGCGCGATTTTGGCGGTTCATGCAAAGGCTCGGGCAGGAACGGCGAGTGGGGACGTCCGGTCGAGACGAGGGTTAAGGGACGGCCCATGCTGAAAAACAACACCCGAAATGCGGGCGATGCCGAGATTGTCGACGAGGCAATCCTGTCGCGCCGTTCGGTGCGCGCATTTCTGCCCGACATGGTCGACGACGACACGATCCGCGCCATTCTGGCGGTTGCGGCGCGTGCTCCGTCCGGCACCAACATGCAGCCATGGAAGGTCTACGTCATCAAGGGCGAGACCAAGCAGCGGATATCGGACGCCATTCTCAATTCCGGCATTCGCGCCGAAAAAGCCGATTGGGACGAGTACCGCTACTATCCCACGCAGTTCTTCGAGCCGTATCTGACCCGCCGCCGCGCCAACGGTTTCGGCCTCTATGGCGCGCTTGGCATCGGCCGCCGCGAGGTCGACAAGATGCGCGCCCAGCACGACCGCAACTTCGTCTTCTTCGATGCGCCGGTCGGCATGATCTTCACCATCGACCGCCGGCTCAACCAGGGCTCATGGATCGACTACGGCATGTTCCTGCAGAACATCATGGTCGCGGCGCGGGGCAGGGGTCTGCACACCTGTCCGCAAGCGGCCTTCGCCCCCTATCACCGGCAGATCAGGCCGGTGCTCAACATTCCGGACGAAGAGATCGTCGTCTGCGGTATGGCGCTTGGCCATGAAGACACGTCAAAACCTGAAAACACCTTCCGCACCGACCGCGTGCCGCTGGAAGAGTGGGTGACGTTCAGCGAATAGCGGCTGCCCTGGCCAGTCGACCGACATGGGCGGCATGCGCTATTCCGTGTTCATCTGGGCGCCGTGGCCGCTGACATGGGCGCCGTCCTGCGGCGTCAGCTTGAGGTAGGCAAGCAGCGCGCAGAGCGTGATGACGCCCTCGATCACGAACAGGATGCGGAAGTCGTCGGCGATGGCTGGACCACCTCCGGCCAGAAACGACAGTGCCGCGGCAGCCAGGCCGACGCTGATCGCCACTGCCAACTGCCACAAAATGTAATAGAGCGCGCTGAAGCGTGCGAGCTGTTCGGGCGCGATGTCGGAATAGGCGAGGTTGCCGGTCGAGGCCCATTGCGCGGAGCGGAAGACGCCGAAGACGAAGATGTAGGCGAGCACGATCCAGACCGGCGTGGTCGTCTGCATCAAGGCGAAACCGGCGACCATAAGGGCGACGATCGGCGTGTTGTAAACCAGCACGCGGCGGAAGCCGAAGCGGTTGAGGACGCGCGGCATGAAGAAGCGCATCGCCACCGAGCCGACCGCGGCGACGAAGGTCAGCGATCCCGCCTGCACCGCGCTCATGCCGAAGCCGAGCTGGAACATCAGCGGCAGCAGGAAGACGACGGAGCTGAGACCGATCGTGTCCAGCCCGCCGCCGGTGAGGAACGAAATGCGGAAGGTGCGGATGCGCAAGAGCTTGAGATCGAGCAGCGGATTGCGCACGCGCAGGCAGTAGAACGAGGCGACGGTCAGGATGACGAGCGCCAGCGCCAGTTCGCCGGCAATGATGCCGCCGGCAGCGTCCTTGGCGGCAAGCGAATCCATGCCGAAGACGAGCAGCACCATGCCGCTGCCAACCAGCAGGAAGCCTGGAAAGTCGAACGGCGTGCGCACCGGCTTGGTCATCGTCGGAAACAGCGAGGCGGCAAGAATTGCCGCCGCCAGCGCGAACGGCACATTGATGAAGAAGATCCAGCGCCAGGAAATGTAGGTGGTCAGCGCGCCGCCGACGAGCGGACCGACCAACGGGCCGGACTGGCCGGCCAGCGAGATATACATGTTGATCTTGAGTGTGCGGCTGCGCGGAAAGGTCGACAGGATAACGACCTGGCCGAGCGTGCCCATCAAGGCGCCGCCGAAGCCTTGCAGCGCACGCGCGCCGACCAGCATCCAGATATCGTTCGACAGTCCGCATAGCGCCGACGAGGCGGCGAACACCAGCAAGGCAAAGCAGTAGACGTTGCGCAGGCCAAAGCGGTCGGCGGCCCAACCGCCAAGCGGCATCGAGATGATCAGGCTGGCGACATAGACGGTGATAAGCAGGCCGAGCTGGCTGGGCGGACGGCCGAGGCTTTCGCTGATACCCGGCAGCGCCGTCACCACGACATTCTGGTCGAGGCTGGTCATGAAGACACCGCAGGCGACCGTCAGCGGCAGCAGGAGCAGGGCTCTGGCCGGCACATCGGCGCGATCCGTGGCGCCGGCGGATAGTTCAGCGGTCATGGAGATGTTCGAACCAAACGAATGTGCCGACTGTGAGACGGGATTTCATCCCTTGGGCCGGTTGGGCGGCCACGTTTTTCCACCATGGGCGCCTGCGGCGCGATTCTCTAGCGGCAGAACCGGCTGGCGTTGATGCCAGAAGCAGAAGCGATGCGGCCGTCGGGCCGCGCCGCCTACTGCACCTCGTAGCCGACTTCCTCGCTGGCATGGCAGAGCGCCTTCCAGAACGAGCGTGCGAACGAGCGGAAGACATAGATGTCGAACTGGTCGGCGCTGGTGCGCTGGATCTGGGCGAAGACATCGTGATGGGTGGTCGAGCGGCCGGCGCCAACCGGAAAGGCCGGCAGCGAAAAGTCGATGGCGAAGAATTTCGCCAGCACCCATTCGGCCTTCGGCCCGGCAATACGAACGGCGGTGCGACCATGCGACAGGTCGGTCACCGTACCAATTGCCGGGGTCACCACTTTGGCAAAGGCCGCGGCCAGCCCTTCGGCCTCGTCGGCAACAGTGAACTTTCCCGGCGCGAAGCCGAACACCGACTTCACGCCGTCGCTCAGGCCACCGCCGGCGCCATCGGGCAGAGCAAGCCCGGTGACGGTGCGGATGGCTGCAATCAGCCTCTTCTCCTCGCCCGGCCAAGCGGCGAGCTGCACGATCGAGCCTGGCCTTGTCTCGGTCAGGATGATCTCGACGCCATGCTCGAAATTGCCGTGCGAGCCGACGTGAAATTCCGGTTCGAGTGGTGATTGGCGCTCAACCATGCATGCGGCTCCCGTCCGGGTCGAAGAAGTGGTTGGAGACGATCTCGACCGGTCCGAACCGGTTGCGCAAGGGATCGGAGACATGGGCGCGCGTGCCCTGCCGTGCCTTGCCGCCCTTGACCAGCGCCAGCGCGATATGCTTGCCGAGCGCCGGCGAATAGCAGCAGGCGGTGATGTGGCCGATCGAGCCGTGCGGATTGGCTTCGTCAACCTCTTCGACGATGTGAGCGCCGCCGTTGAGTGGCCGGTTGTCTAGGGCAATCAGGCCGACCAGTTCCAGGCGGTCCGACGCGATCAGGCCTTCGCGATCCATCATCGCCGAGCCGATGAACGGCTTCTTCTTCGACAGCATCCAGTCGAGATGCAAATCGCGCGCCGTGGTGCGGCCATCGATCTCGGCGCCGGTGACATGGCCCTTCTCAATGCGCATCGTGCCCAGCGCCTCGAGCCCGTAGGTGACCAGCCCGAACGGCTTGCCGGCTTCAACAAGCGCTTCCCAGACATGGGTGCCGTGGCCGGCGCCGGAATAGATTTCGAACGCCATTTCACCGGAGAAGGACAGCCGGCAGATCATTACCGGCGCGCCTGCTATCTCGCCACGCACGATGCCCATGAAGGGCAGGGTCGCGTTGTCGACCGCCGTGCCGGTGACACATGTGGCGAGGATCTGCCTGGCCTTCGGCCCGCCGATCGCGGCACCCGCCCATTCGTCGGTCACCGAGGTGACTTGCACTTTCAGCTCCGGCCAGATGACGTCGAGGAAATATTCCAGATGCTGCATCACCTTGCCGGCGTTGGCCGTGGTGGTGGTCATCAGGAAATCCTGCTCGCCGAGCCGCCATGTGGTGCCGTCGTCGAAGGCTAGGCCGTCCTCGCGCAGCATCAGACCGTAGCGTGCCTTGCCGACGGCCAGCGTCGAAAACATGTTGGTGTAGACGCGGTCGAGGAATAGGGCGGCGTCAGGCCCTTGTACGGCAATCTTGCCCAGTGTCGAGACATCGACGATGCCGGCGCTTTCGCGCGTCGCCTTGGCTTCGCGCACATAGGCCTGCTCGACCGTCTCGCCGGCATGGCCATAGATCATCGGGCGGTACCAGAGGCCGGCGGAATACATCGTCGCGCCATTGGCGAGATGCCAGTCATGCATCGGCGTCAGCCGCTCGGGCTTCAGGTCGCCGAAGCGTTCCGCAGCCAGCGAGCCGATCGACACGGGCGCAAAGGGTGGCCGGAAGCGCGTCGTGCCGACCTCGGGGATCGGCTTGCCCAGCGCTTCGGCCATGATGGCAAGGCCAGGGACGTTGGAGCTCTTGCCCTGGTCGGTCGCCATGCCGAGCGTGGTGTAGCGCTTCAGATGCTCGACCGAGACGAAGCCTTCGCGATGCGCTAGCCGGACGTCCTCGGCTGTCACGTCGTGCTGGAAATCGACAAAGCTCTTGCCCTTGGCCCTGATCTCGAACACCGGGGCGGGATCGGGATCGCCGGGCACGGCTTCTACCACCGGCAATACAGAAGGCGTGCTCTGTCCACCGGCCGCAGCCAGACCGGCGGCGCGTCCTTCGGCGAGCGCTTCGAGCGTCGAAAAACTGCCGGTGAAGGCGCCGGCGCCGATCCATTGCTGCGTTGGTTTCGGCGGCAGGAAGGCCTGCCGCGCGGCATTCCATTCCGCCTTGGCGCCGGCCTGGCTGGCCAGATGGATGGTCGGCGACCAGCCGCCCGACATCAGCAGGCAATCGGCATGGATGCTGCGTGCATCGCCGATGAGCGCGCCATTGGTCATGTCGAAGCGTTGCAGCTTGAGGCCGGACAGCGCCTTGCCGCCTTCGGTGGCGACGACGGCATGGCCGGCGAAGATCTCAGCCTCGGCTTCCGCGGCCAGCCTGCGCATCTCCGGCGAAAGTTCCGGCCTGACATCGGCGATGGCGACGACCGCGGCACCAGCTTTCTTCAAGGCGACGGCCGCCCGATAGGCGCTGTCATTGTTGGTGAACAGCGCGATCCGCTCGCCCGGCAGCACGCCGAACTCGTTGGCATAGCGCTCGGCGGCATGCGCCAGCATCACGCCTGGCCGGTCATTGCCGGGGAAGACGAGCGGCCGCTCAAAAGCACCCGTGGCCAGGACCACGGATTTGGCGCGGGTCGCCCAGTAGCGATGGCGCGGCTCGCCTTTGCCCGGCTGCTCCTTATGGTCGCTGACCCGTTCGAGCGCGGCAAGCGTGTTGTTGTCATAGTAGCCCCACACCGTGGTGCGCGGCAAAAGCCGGACATTGTCGCGGCCTGCGAGCTGGGCGACGATGCGGCGCGCCCAATCGGCGGCCGGCGCGCCATCGATCGTTTCATCCGACCAGTTGGCCGAGCCGCCGAAACGCGGCTCGAGATCGGCCAGCATGACGCGCGCGCCCTGATCGGCGGCGGCCTTGGCGGCCATCAGCCCGGCCGGCCCGGAGCCGACCACCAGCACGTCGCAAAAGGCGTTCATGCGTTCGTAGCGGGCCGGGTCCTTCGCCGATCCGGCGCTGCCGAGACCGGCGGCGCGGCGGATGAAATGCTCGCAGAACATCCAGAAGCGCGTGCCTTTGAGCGGACCGAACACAGGTCCCATGAAGGTCTTGTAGTAGAACCCGGCCGACAGGATCTTGCCGCCAAGCTGGTTGACGGCATTGATGTCCCAGGCAAGCGATGGAAAGCGGTTCTGGCTGATGGCGACCAGCCCGTCATGGATCTCGACCATGGTCGCCGGAATGTTGGGTTCGCGAACCTCGCCCTTCAGCACCGTCACCAGGGCGTTGGGCTCCTCGACGCCGGCTGTCAGCAGGCCGCGCGGGCGGTGGTATTTGAACGAACGTCCGTAAAGCGTGACGCCCTTGGCCAGCAGCGCCGATGCCAGCGTATCGCCGGCATGGCCGGTGTAGGGCGCCCCGTCGAAGGTGAAGCGGATGGTTTTCAGCCGGTCGATGCGGCCGCCAGTGTCGGTGCGGCGCGGGCTCATGACTTGTCCTCCGCCTTGCGACGCGCGGCCGAGCCATGATCGCCGCGCCCATGATCACCGCGCATGAAGGCAACGCTGGAAATCTCGTGCGTCAGCGTGTTGCGCACGACCCGCAGATGCGTGCGGCAACCGCCGGAATGCTGCCAGATCTCGTTGTGATCGCCGGCCGGGTTAAGCCGGTCGTAGACATAAGCGTTCCACGCCTCGAAATTCTGCGAGGCGGGGTCGGGACGCTCACGGTTGCCGTCACCTTGATAGGTGAACTCGATGACGTCGCGCGGGCCGCAATAGGGGCAAGTGATCAACATTGGATTCTATTCTTCTTGTTTGACCATGATCTTATCGGAAAACCGGCATCCACTTTTCCGGATCAAGGTCTAATGCAGCCTGGGGTTTGCACCCTGGCCCTTGTCGTCGATCACCAGGCCGCGGTGGAAGCGGTCGAGCGTGAAGGGGGCGTTGAGGTCGTGCGGTTGGTCCTTGGCGATGGTCCAGGCAAAGCACCAGCCGGAAGCCGGCGTCGCCTTGAAGCCGCCATAGCACCAGCCGCAGTTGAGATACATGCCGGGCAGGGGACCGGTGGTGATGATCGGCGAGCCGTCCATCGACATATCGCAAACACCGCCCCAGGAGCGCAGCATGCGCACGCGGGCAAGGCCCGGAAACAGCGCCAGCATCTCGCTCATCACCTCGTCCACAACAGGCAAATTGCCGCGCTGGGCGTAGCTATTGTAGCCGTCGATGTCGCCGCCATAGATGAGACCGCCCTTGTCTGACTGCGACATGTAGAAATGGCCCATGCCGAAGGTCACGACCGTGTCGATGAAGGGTTTCAGCGATTCGGTGACGAAGGCTTGCAGCACATGGCTCTCGATCGGCATCGTCTCGATGCCGGCCAGCTGCATGACGCGTCCGGTGCTGCCGGCGACCGCAACCGCCACCTTCTTGGCGCGGATGTCGCCACGCGAGGTGGACACGCCGGTGATGCGGTCGCCGTCGCGCAGGAAGCCGGTGACCTCGCAATTCTCGATGATGTCGACGCCGCGGCGATCGGCGCCGCGCGCATAGCCCCAGGCCACCGCATCGTGACGGGCGGTGCCGGCGCGCCGTTGCATCAGGCCGCCGACCACGGGGAAGCGTGCATCATCGGAGATATCGAGCGCCGGGATCAGGCGTTTGATCTCAGCCTTCGTCATCAGTTCGGCGTCGACGCCGAGATGGCGCATGGCGTTGCCGCGCCTGGCGTAGTCGTCGAACTGGGCCGGGGTGTGCGCCAGGTTCAGGCAGCCGCGTTGCGAGAACATGACGTTGTAGTTGAGCTCGTGCGACAGGTTCTCCCACAGTTTCATCGAATGTTCGTAGAAGCGGGTGTTGGCCGGCAGCAGATAGTTCGAGCGCACGGCCGTGGTGTTGCGGCCGACATTGCCGGAGCCGAGCCAGCCCTTTTCCACAACCGCGACATTGGTGATGCCATGTTCCTTGGCGAGATAGTAGGCGGTGGCCAGACCGTGGCCGCCGCCGCCGATAATGATGACATCATAGGACGCCTTCGGATCCGGCTTGCGCCAGGCCGGTTTCCAGTCCTTGTTTCCCTTGAGCGCGTTCGCGAGCAGCGAAAAGGCCGAGTACTCTGCCATTGATGTCATCCGGTTCGGGCGATGCGGCAGACTATAGAGCAGGCCGCATCCGCAAAGCCAATATTGCGCCATTGCCTTTCGACTGGCCGACGCATTGCTCAGGGATCAACAGGGACAATGATCGGATGAGCCGCCGATCAGGCCGGGGTGAGTGATCGATGCGACGGCTTGCCCCATGATATGGCCGTCTTTATCAAGGACAGGCTTTCAAATTGCCTTTGCCGTCCATGAGTCGCCAACAAGTCATGCTTTTCCGATTGCTTCGTCTCATTTTGATCCTCACGCTTGTCGTATCGGCGCCGCCGTCGTTCGATGCGGTGGCACAAGGGCTTGGCCAGGCGCCTGCCGGACTGGTCGCCGACCAGCAGAAGATCCTGCAGAGCCTGACGACCAAGACCGACAATTTCGAGAAGCAGATCCAGCAGGACGCCGAGGACGACGGCAGCCTCGTCGATATCCGCTTGCAGTTGGAGGAACTGTCACACCAATCGCTGAACAGCGCGCTGGCCTTCCGCACACGCCTTGGCGAGATCAACAGCCGGCTCGAGCAGCTTGGCGCTGCGCCCGCCGCCGGCCAGCCGCCGGAGCCTGACATCGTCAGCGGCGAACGCCAGGCTCTGGTGTCGGAAAAGGCGGAAATCAACTCGGTCATCGCCGTGGCGCAAACGCTCTCTATCCGCATCAGCGGGCTGATCGACAAGATCGGCAACATGCGCAGCGAGCTGTTCCGTAACCTTTTGACCAAGCGCTACGTGCTGTCCGATGCACTGAGCCCGCAGGTGTTCTCCGACGCCAGGGATGAATTCGGCAATTTCTACAAGGCGGTGTCGTCCTGGCTGAGCTTCGCCTTCAAGTTCAAGTTCCAGGCTATCCTGGCGGCAACCTTCGTGGCGCTCGGGCTGGCACTGGTGCTGCTGGTCGGCGGCAGGCGCCTGTTCGGGCGCGTGTTCGAAGCCGACCCCACCAATGAAGACCCGTCCTATCTCAGCCGCCTGTCGGTGGCCTTCTGGTCGACATTACTGCCGACGCTGGCGGTCGGCGCCTTTCTCGGCTCGACCATCTTCTTTTTCAATTATTACAATGTCTTGCGGGGCGACATTGGTCTGTTCCTCAATGCGCTGGCGGCCGTCATCGGCGTTGTGTTCTGCGTTAACCGGCTGACCAATGCAGCACTGTCGCCGCGACTGCCGAACTGGCGCCTTATACCGGTCGAAACGGGGCCGGCGCGCTGGCTGGTGCGGTTGACGACCGCCATGGCGGTGGTCATCGGCTTCAACTATTTCCTGTCGATCGTTAACGACAAGATGGGCTCGCCGCTTTCGCTGACCATCGCCCGCAGTTTCGGCGCCACCATCATCGTCGGCGTCATCCTGATCCTGATGGCGATGCTGAGGCCTTTCAAAGCGCGTGACGGAAGCTGGCGGCCGTGGCCGGCGTGGCTGCGATATACATCACTTGCGCTTGGTCTGTTCACCATAGTCGCCGCACTGCTCGGCTATATCGGTCTTGGCCTGTTTGTCTCTTCGCAGGTCGTCGTCACGGGCACCGTCTTGATCACCGCCTATATCGGCTTCCTGTCGGCGCGGGCGATCGGCGAGGAGGGCGCTTTCGCCAACACCTCCGTCGGGCGCTGGCTGTCGGCCAATTCTAGCTACGAGGATACCGCGCTCGACCAGCTCGGCCTTGTCGTCAGCGTCGCTATCAATGTGATGATCGTGCTGGTGTTCCTGCCGTTGATCCTGCTGATGTGGGGCTTCCAGCCTGGCGACATCGAGGCCTGGGCCTACAAGCTCGCAACCGGGATCAATATCGGCTCGGTGACGATTTCGGTCACCGGCATCCTTTCGGGCATCGTCGTCTTCGTCATCGGCTATTTCCTGACGCGCTGGTTCCAGGGCTGGCTCGACGGTTCGGTGATGGCGCGCGGCAAGGTCGATACCGGGGTGCGCAATTCGATCCGGCTGGCGGTCGGCTATGCCGGCGTCGCGCTTGCGGCCCTCGTCGGCATCTCGGCGGCGGGCATCGACCTGTCCAGTCTTGCTCTGGTCGCCGGCGCTCTTTCCCTCGGTATCGGTTTTGGCCTGCAGAATGTGGTTTCCAATTTCGTCTCCGGCCTGATCCTTTTGGCCGAGCGGCCGTTCAAGGTCGGCGACTGGATCGTCGCCGGCGATGTCAGCGGAACGGTCAAGAAGATCAGCGTGCGCGCCACCGAGATCGAGACCTTCCAGCGGCAGTCGGTGATTCTGCCCAATTCGAACCTGATCAATAACGCCGTCGGCAACTGGACGCACCGCAACAAGCTCGGTCGCGTCGACATCAAGGTCGGCGTCGCCTATGGCAGCGACGTCAAGCAGGTTCATGCCATCCTGCTGGAGATCGCACGCAGCCACCCGCTGGTGCTGAAGAACCCCGAACCCTTCGTGCTGTTTTCCAATTTCGGCACAGCAGCGCTCGAATTCGAGATCCGCGTGTTCCTGGCCGACGTGATGAACGGCAACATCGCGCAAAACGACATCCGTTTTGCCGTGCTCGAAAGATTCAGCGGCGAGCACATCGAAATTCCCTCGACGCCGCGCGCCGTCGTCGAGATCCACAAGCCCAAGGCCTGGCCGACCGACGACGACAAGATCGAGGCCGACTTCGCCGAACAGGAACAGGTGAAGGCAGAAGCCGAGGCGGAGAAGAGGCGACTGGCCAAGTCCCGCAAGACCAAGAAGCCCGATCCGGACTAGGCCCAGGATCTGTGGGCCGCAATCCCGCCGAAAGCCGATTGCGGCATGAATGCGGCATTCAGTTGCGGTTCAGCTTCCATCTCATATAAGCTCCCATGCAAAGGCGAAAATGCCTTGCGAAATGCAACAGAGGCGGTGGGAACACCGATATTGCACCATGTGGAAGTCTCTCGTCGCTGCCGTCGCCCTGGTCGCCGCCATCGGCTCGGTCCATGCCGCGAGCGCGGTCAACAAGGACGCCGAGACCCGCACGCTGGTCGTGACGGAGGGCGGCAGCAAGACCGACCTCGCGCTGGCCGGAGGCGAAACGGTTGAGTTCTGCCAGAATGGCTGTTTCGTCACCTTGCCGAACGGCGACCTCGAAGCCCTGACCGGTTCGGAAACGGTCGAAATCTCGGGCGGCGTCGCCCGCATCAAGTAATTCCGACGGCATGACAGGAAAGGCCGGGCAATTTGCTCGGCCTTTTATCGTTTCCGGTAGCGATTGTTTAACAATGACGCCGGAAATACCACCACAGCAGCCGTCTACAACCGGGCGTTTTAACGTTCGCTACGCCATCCCCCGCTATACCAGCATCAAGACGCCGAAAAGCGGCGCGCAACGGGATTCCGGTTTCCCGGATCATACGCTGGCAGGGCAGGACGGACATGGATGCGCGGTCGGACAGGAACGCAATACCGCTTGCGGTCGATCTCGATGGCACACTGATCGCGACCGACCTGTTGTGGGAAGGGCTATTCATCCTTCTCAAGAAGAACCCGCTCTATATCTTCCTCGTGCCGTTCTGGGCCGCCGGCGGGCCGGCGCGGCTGAAGCAGGCGATCGCGCAGCGCATCGACATCGATCCGGCATCGCTGCCCTATCGCGAGGTGTTGCTTTGCCGCCTCCGGACCGAGCATGCCGAGGGTCGCAAGATCGTGCTGGCGACCGGCACGCCGCGCAAGTTCGCAGACGCAATCGCTAGCCATCTCGGCATATTCGACCGGGTGCTGGCCACCGATGGTCTCGCCAATCTCACCTCGGGCAGGAAGCGTGCCTCGCTGATCGCGGCCTATGGCGATGGCGGCTTCGACTACGCCGGCAACAGTCGCCATGATCTCCAGGTCTTCGACGCCGCGCGCAACGCGATTGTCGTCGCACCCGACCGTCATGCCGCGCGCTGGCAAGCAGCACATGGCGCCGAGACGATGCCGGCGCCGAAGCCGAATTTGCGGACCATCGTCAAGATGCTGCGCGTGCATCAGTGGCTGAAGAACTCGCTGATCGCCGTGCCGATGGTGCTCTCGCACGAATACTTCAATTGGGACATGATCTGGGAATGCCTGCTGGCATTCGTCTCGTTCAGCGCGGTGGCCTCGGCCATCTACATCCTCAACGATTTCTTCGACCTTGCGCTCGACCGCAAGCACCTCACCAAGCGCAACAGGCCGTTCGCCAGCGGTGCGCTGTCGATCCCGTTCGGGCTTGGCGCGATCGCGGTGCTTTTGGCGATCGGCATCGGCACGGGGCTGTTTCTGCCGCCCGAATTCCTGGCTGTGCTCGGCGGCTACATGGTCGTCACCACGGCCTATTCGCTGTCGTTCAAGCGCATGCTGCTGGTCGACGTGCTGACGCTCGCCGGTCTCTATACCATCCGCGTCCTGGCCGGTGCGGCGGCGACCGGCGTCGATGTCTCGTTCTGGCTGCTTGCCTTCTCGATCTTCTTCTTCCTGTCGCTGGCGCTGGTGAAGCGCTTTGTCGAACTGCGCACCACCGTCATTCCGCCTGGGGAGCGCATTGCCGGGCGCGGCTATCGCACCGAAGACCAGGAGATCGTCGCCCAGGCCGGCATGGCCTCGGCCTTCTCCTCGGCGCTGGTTCTGGCGCTCTACATGGATAGTGTCGCGGTGCGCCAGCTTTATCCGCATCCGTGGCTGATCTGGCCGCTGGCGCCGATCGTGCTTTATCTCACCATGCGCGTCTGGATCCTGGCACGTCGCAACGAGATGCATGACGATCCGGTCGTGTTCATCATCCGCGACTGGCGCAGCCAGATCGTGGTGCTGATCGGCGCGGTGATGCTGGTCATCGGGGGCTGGTAGGCATGGCCACGGAGCGGTTCCCGAGCTTTGGTCTTGCCACACCGCCGGCGCCACGCGCCATCGGTGCCGATGAGGCGATCGCGCTGCTGAAGGGCGGTCAGGCGAAGCCGGAGTCTTTGCTTGCCTATGGCAACGGTCGCTCCTACGGGGATTCCTGCCAGAACCAGGCGGGTGCGGTCGTCGATATGCGATCGCTGAACCGGATCCGCGCCTTCAACGCCGAAACCGGTGTTCTCGAAGCGGATGCCGGCTTGCTGTTGTCCGACATCATCGCCCACGCTGCCCCCTACGGCTTCTTTCCGGCGGTTGTGCCAGGCACCCAATTCGTCACGCTCGGCGGCGCCATCGCCAATGACGTGCATGGCAAGAACCATCACCGGCGCGGCACATTCGGCTGCCATGTCGAGAGCTTCACGCTGCTCAGGTCCGACGGCAAGACCCTTCGCTGCTCGGCATCGGGCAATGCGCGGCTGTTTGCAGCGACGATCGGCGGCATGGGGCTGACGGGCCTCATCCTGTCGGCCTCGATCCGGCTGATGCGGGTTCCTTCCCTCGACATCGTCGAGAAGGCGACGCCGTTTCGCGACCTCGGCGAATTTTTCGACCTGGCCGAGGCTGCCGATCAGGCCAATGAATACGCCGTTGCCTGGATCGACCAGCTTGCCGGCGGTCGCAACAGCGGTCGCGGGCTGCTGCTGTCAGGCAATCACGCCGAACACGGCTCGCATGCCGCCTCGCGCGCCGGCGGCAATCTCTCGGTGCCGGTCCAGCCGCCGTTCAATGTGCTCAACCGGCCGTTCCTGACTGCCTTCAACGCCGCCTACAGGTGGAAGAAGGGCAGGGCAACAGTGGCGCGCCAGACCGGATATCAGGGCTTCTTCTTTCCGCTTGACGGCGTGCGCGACTGGAACCGGCTTTACGGGCCGAAAGGGCTTTTCCAGCACCAGAGCGTGGTGCCGGAAGCGGCGGCGCGCGAGGCCGTGCCGGCGCTGCTGGCGGCTGCAAGGCAAGCCGGGCAGGGCTCGTTCCTCACCGTGCTGAAACGCTTCGGCTCCATCCGCTCGCCGGCGCTGCTCTCGTTCCCGCGCCCCGGCTACACGCTGACGCTGGATTTCCCCAACAGGGGTGCAGCGACGCTCGCCTTGTTGCGAGATCTCGATCGGATCACGGTCGAGGCTGGTGGCGCGGTCAACCCCTACAAGGACGCCCGCATGGGCGCCGACATCTTCGCTTCGTCCTTTCCCGAATGGCCACGGTTGGAGGCCCTGCGCGATCCCGCCTTCATGTCTGATTTCTGGGTGCGGACGGCAAGGAATCTGGACACGCGGCGAGGTGCGGTCGAGGCGGCGGAATAGATAAAACTCGAGTAATTATTGGTTACCGGATCGTTAAATCGACGGTTCACTCAAAACATTCTTGTGGCTTCACGAAATGTTTGCGGGTTTGTAATAGGAAGCGTGAAGGGGTGGCTTAGAACACATGAAATACATCGTCTTCATTCTCTTTACGGTCATGACCAATGCTGCTGCACAGCTGATGCTGAAGCAAGGCATGATGTCGCTCGGGCCGATCTCGTTCGAGGGCGTCAATCCGCTCGTCAAGCTGTTGCAGATCGTCTTCAGCCCTTGGGTGTTCCTGGGCCTCTGCACCTTTGTCATCTCGATGGCCTCGCATCTCTATGTGCTGTCCAAGGTCGAGCTTTCCTTCGCCTATCCGTTCCTCAGCCTCGCCTATGTCGCCGTCGCCATCTTCGCCTATTTCGTCTTCCGCGAGGATCTCAATGGCTGGCGCATCGCCGGCATCGCCTTCATCTGCGTCGGCACGGTGCTGATCGCGCAGAGCGGGCGAGAGCGTGAGGACCAGGCGGCTTCCATCACGCCCGACAAGATCCAAGCAAACGAGATCGTTCGATGAGACATGTGATTTTCGGCGGCGACGGTTTCGTCGGCCGCCACCTTGCCCCGAAGCTTGTGGCCGATGGTGAAGAGGTTGTCGTCGCTGACATCGTCAAGAGCGACCTGCCGCATTACCGTAGCGTCCGCTTTATCCAATGCGACGTCACCGATCCGGCGTCGGTCGCTTCGGTTGGGCTCAAGGCCGACGACATGATCTACAATCTGTCGGCCAAGATGCTGTCGCCGATCCAGGTGCGCGCCAAGCGGCACGATTTCTTCTTTCCGGTGAATTTCCATGGCACCGAGCACATCATGCAGGCCATGGACAGAGCCGGCGCAGCCAAGCTCGTCCACTACACGACCGATATGATCTACGGCCACACGGTCACCCAGCCGATGACCGAAGAACATCCGGTCGCGCCGCTTGGCGAATATGGCTGGTCGAAGCAGAAGACCGAGGAGCTGGCGGCGGAATGGCGCAAACGCGGCATGTCGATCTCGCTGTTTCGCCCGCGTTTGATCATCGGCCCCGGCCGGCTCGGCATCCTGGAAAAGCTGTTCAAGCTGATCGACTGGAGTTTGCCGGTGCCGATGATCGGTTCGGGCAGGAACCCCTATCAGTTCATTTCTGTTTTCGATTGTGCGGAAGCTGCCCGCGCGGCTTGGAAAGCCGGTGTGCCCAATGAGGCCTATAATTTGGGTTCGCTCAACCCGCCGCCGGTGAAGAAGCTGCTCGGCGACCTGATCAGGCACGCCGGCTCGAAATCGATCCTGATCCCGACACCGGGCTGGGCGGTCAAGCGCACGCTCGACCTGCTCGACCTCATGAACATGCCGATCATGGATCCGGAGCAATATCTGATTGCCGACGAGGAGTGCGTGCTCGACGTGTCCAAGGCCGGGCGTCAGCTCGGCTGGGTGCCGCAATATCGCGACGAGGACATGCTGATCGCCGCCTATAGCGAGTACCGCGCCAAGAAGGCCGGTCACGCAGTCGCCACCACACATGTGCCCGCCGAATAGCGGCTCGCAAAACAGCGTTCGTTGCGCACGATCCTGGTCGTGCGTGCAGACAGGAGATTGAAATGACCGTCATGGCCAAGCCCGAACAGACCAATGTGCGCACCATGGTCAGCGCGCCGTCGCTGTCGCCCGCCACCATCGCCAAGCCCGACCTGATCAGCGTCGAGCAGGCCAAGGCGATGGATGTCGCCCGCATGACCGACCTGTTCAAGGCGCATCTCAACCCCGGCCAGCTGCATTTCATGAAGCTGCTTGGCTTCCACAAGATCAAGATCGAGCGCGCCGAAGGCATGTTCTACATCGACCAGAACGGCCGCAGGATCCTCGATTTCTTCGGTGGCTTCGGTTCGCTGGCCTTCGGCCACAACCATCCGCGCATCCTGGAAGCACGCAAGAAATTCCAGGAAGAGAAGCGCCAGGAAATCGCCATCGCCTTCATGTCGCAATATGCGGCAGCTCTGGCGCACAACATCGCCAAATGCTCGCCCGGCGATCTCGACATGGTGTTTTTGGGCTCGTCCGGCTCGGAAGCCATGGAAGCGGCGGTGAAGCTCGCCGAGCGCGCCGCCGGCCCGAAGCGGCCGAAGATCGTCTATGCCGAGAATTCCTTCCACGGCAAGACCAAGGGCGTGCTGGGCATCACCGACGGCCAGCTCTACCGCGCCGACTTCAAGATGGCGGAAAACACTGTCCGCATCCCGTTTGCCGACATCGAAGCCGTCGAGCGCCTGTTCCGCTCCGATCCGGAGGTCGGCGTCATCGTGCTCGAAACCATCCAGGGCGGCGGCGGCATCATCCAGGCGCCGGCGGAATATTGGCAGAAGTTGCGCGCGCTGTGCGACCAGTACGGCGTGCTGTGGGTCGCCGACGAAGTGCAGTGCGGCTATGGCCGTTCGGGCCGCTTCTATGCCTTCGAACATTACGGCGTCATTCCGGATGTGACCGCGCTGGCCAAGTCGCTCGGCGCCGGCAAGGCGGCGGTCGGCGCGATGATTGCGCGGCGCGAGGTCTACATGAAGGCCTATGGCACGCCGAAGACGGCGATGATCCATGCCATGGCGACCTTCGGCGGCATGGGCGAGGCCTGCGTCACCTCGATCGAGGGGCTCAACGTGCTCTATGATGAGGGGTTGATCGACAATGCCGCCGTCACTGGCGACTATCTGTTGCAGCGGCTGCAGGCGCTTAGGGAAAAATACCCGAAGATCATCAAGGATGTGCGCGGCAAGGGTTTCATGATCGGCCTGGAGTTCCACGACTTCTCGCAGACCTTGCCGATGGTGCTGCGGCCGATCGTCAGCGTGCTCGACGACAAGCTGAAGGGCTCGTTGTCTGGCTTCGTCGGCGCGCTCCTGCTGCGTGACTACGACGTGCTCGTCGCCTTCACCGAATACAACCGCAACGTCATCCGGCTCGAGCCGCCGCTGATCTGCCAGCGCGAGCATGTCGACCGCTTCGTCGATGCCTTCGACAGCCTGCTGTCGCGCGGCATCGTGTCGATCGTAAAGGACTTCGTCAAAAGCCAGGTCCGTTAGGCGAGTTCGCTGAGTGCAACGATGCTAACCAGGTCGCCCGCTCCCCAAAACCCACTCGACCGGCTCACCGGGGCCGGCCTGGCGTGGGGCGAGGGGACTTATGCGCGGCTGGCAGCACCGGCCGGCGCGGCGGCCTTCTCGCTCTACATTCTTTTTACTGCGTTCACCGCCTGGGTGATGCCAGATGCCAACTGGGACATGCTGCCCTATCTCGCCATAGCAGAGGAGGGCACCTATCCCGATGCCCAGGCACTGCACGACTATGCCTATAGCACCGTCAAAGCCGGCGTTTCAGCGGGCGACTACAAGGCGCTGACCGATGATGGCGGCGGCTTCCGCAGCCACATGACGGAGAATGCCGCCGACTTCCGTTCTCTGCTCGGGATGTACCGGATCAAGTTCCTTTATGCCGAGATTCTGTCGACGATGAGCGCGGTGATGTCGCCGGTCGAGGCGATGCGCCTGTTACAGGTGTTTTCCGTGCTGCTGTTCGGCGCGATCGCCCTGATGTGGCTGCGCTCCGAGGGGGCGCTGGCCTTGGCGCCTTTAGTCGGCGCGGTGCTGATCATGGCTGATTTCGGCGATGCGGCGCGTGCCTCGACGCCGGATCTGCTCACTTCAGCGCTGTTGCTTGGCGGGCTCTACGCCTATGTCCGCGGCCGCGAGGTGGCGACGGCGATCCTGCTCTTTCTCGCCTTCATGGTGCGGCCGGACAATATTGTTTTCCTTGCTGTGTTTGCTGTGCTGCTGGTCGCGTACCGGCAGAGGGCATGGGGTGCGTTGGCCGGTTTTGCCGCTTCCTTCGTTGCCTATTTCGCCATTTCGCACTGGGCCCATCATCCCGGCTGGTGGCCACATCTGTGGTTCTCCAGCATCGAACAGCACTACAATATGGACGGGTTCGAGCCGCCATTCTCGGTGGTCGCCTATCTCAGGGCCTTCGCCACCTCGCTGCTGCGCGCCGTCAGCCTGAACAGCTGGGTCGGTGTGTCGGTGCTGGCACTGGCCGGCTGGTTTGCCGCCGCCCGCGCCGGCTTCCGCCTCGATCGCCGTGCCGGCATCCTGTTTGCGGCACTGGTGCTCGGTGCGCTGGCGAAGTTCACCGTCTTCCCGATCCACGACACCCGCATCTATTTCCCCCATCTGATCCCGCCATTCCTGTTGCTGGCGACGCCGTTCATGGCGCTGTGGGCAGCCGTGGCTCGCGGCCAGAATCGCGCCGCCATGCAAATCATTCCCGGAGACAAGTCATGAGGTCGCTATCCAGCCTGGCGCGCATTGCCCTGTCGCTTGGTCTTCCGAAGGGAGTTCTCGATCGCGGCCCGTCGCTGCGCGGCACGAAGTTCCTGGCCAAGGCGGCGCTGAAGGCGCGCTTTGGTGGGGCAGGGCGACCGTTCCAGATGGTCAATGTCGGCGCCTGCGACGGCGCGCTGTTCGACGATGTGACGCCGTGGCTGCACCGCATAGCTGGCGCACGCGCCATGCTGGTCGAGCCGATCCCGTATAACCAAAAGAGACTGCGCGCCAATTATCCCGACACGGACCGCTTCGTCATCGAGCCGGTGGCGGTGACAAAGGCCAAGGGCACGATCACCGTCCATACCTTCGATGCCGCCGCGCTCGAGGCCGGCACGCTGCCGATCGAGTTCATCGGCTGCTCGTCGGTCACCGACACCAATCTGATGTCGGGCAAGAATGCCTGGGGCGAGGCCGACACCAATTTCAACAAGTTCGCACCACATCTCAGGGACATCGAGGTGCCATCCGAGACCCTGCAGACGCTGCTCGATCGCAACGGCATCACCCATATCGACGCCTTCCTCGTCGATTGCGAGGGCGCCGACTGGATCGTCTTCGAACAGCTCGACCTCAAGCGCTACCGCCCCGGCATGATCAAGGTCGAGGTCGGCGCGCTGCCCGCCCCGGAGATCGGCCAGGTCGTGGTCAAGCTGAAGACGGCGGGCTACCAGGTCGGCTTCCAGGCCGAGGACGTCTGGGCCTTCGCCTGAGCTGATCCAGCGAAAAGAGAGCCGCACAAGGCGCCCGGTGTGAACCATTCGGCCGTCTGGTCGCTCGGCTTTTTGCCAATGTCGCAAACAGGCTTCATCAGCGCCACCGCTCCGCCCTATAGTCCGCCCGCTTTATCACTTTGGAGTCGCGGGCAATGGCAGAGTTTCCGAAAAAGGCGAAGGTCGTCATCGTCGGCCTGGGCGGTATCGTCGGCGCATCGATCGCCCATCACCTGATCGAACGCGGCTGGGATGATATCGTCGGCATCGACAAATCCGGCATCCCGACCGATATCGGCTCGACGGCGCACGCCTCCGACTTCTGCTACACGACCAGCCACGATTTCCTGTCGTGCTGGACGACGCTGTACTCCATCGATTTCTACGAGAAGCTGGGCCACTACGCGCGCATCGGCGGTCTCGAGGTCGCGCGCGTCGGCGATGACAGCCGCATGGAGGAGATCAAGCGCAAGATCGCCTCGGCCAAGGCGTTTGGCACGCGCGCCCGGCTGATCGAACCGGCAGAGATCAAGGAAAAATTTCCGCTGATCGAAGAAACGATGGTGCAGGGCGGCCTGTGGGATCCCGATGCTGGTCTCGTCATTCCGCGCTCGCAGACCGTCGCCGGCAAGCTGGTCGACCAGGCGGAAGCCTCGGGCAAGCTCAAATCCTTCGCCAACACATCGGCCAGGTCGCTCGTCGTCAAGGACGGCCGTATCACCGGCGTGGTGACCGATCGCGGCACCATCGAGGCAGACTATGTCGTCGTCTGCGCCGGCATTTGGGGCCGGCTGATCGCGGAGATGGTCGGCGAAGACCTGCCGGTCATGCCGATCGACCATCCGCTGACCTTCTTTGGCCCCTACAATGAGTTCGCCGGCACCGGCAAGGAGATCGGCTGGCCGCTGCTGCGCGACCAGGGCAACTCGGCCTATATGCGCGACACAGGCGACCCCAAGACCGCCGAGGGCGGGCAGATCGAATGGGGTTATTATGAAGAGACCAATCCGCGCCTTTGCCATCCGCGCGACCTCTTGGAGAAGGACCAGGCGCGGCTTTCGCCTTCGCAGCGCGATCTCGACATGGAGCAGATCCTGGCGCCGCTCGAACGTGCCATGGAACTGACGCCGATCCTCGGCGAACTCGGCTATAATGAAAGCCATTCCTTCAACGGCTTGCTGCAGGTGACGGCCGACGGCGGCCCGTCGATGGGCGAAAGCCAGAAGGTGCGAGGCCTGTGGTATGCCGTCGCCATCTGGGTCAAGGATGGCCCGGGCATGGGCAAGCTCATCGCCGACTGGATGACCGACGGCCGCACCGCGATCGATCATCACGCCATCGACTATGCGCGCTTCTATCCGCACCAGACGAAGGAGCAGTTCATCTGGGACCGCTGCACCGAGACGGCGATGAAGGTCTACAATCCGGCGGTGCATCCGCGCGAACCCTTCTCCAAAGCCCGCAACATCCGGCGCTCGCCGTTCTGGGAGCGCGAGAAGGAACTCGGCGGCTATTTCATGGAGCTGGGCGGCTGGGAGCGTGCCCATGGCTACGCCGCCAACGAGCACCTCTTGGAGAAATACGGCAACCGGGTGCCCGCGCGTGAGAACGAGTGGGACAACCGCCATTTCTGGCGCGTCTCCAATGCCGAACATCTCGCCATGAGCGAGGATTGCGGCATCGTCAACCTGTCGCATTTCGCCATGTACGACATCGAAGGTCCCGACCATGTCGCGCTGCTGGAATGGCTGTGCGCGGCCAAGATCGGCGGCGACAACAACATCGGCAAGGGCATCTACACCCACTTCCTCGACGAGGAAGGCATGGTGCGCGCCGACTTTACCGTCATCCGCATGGCCGACCGCTGTCGTTTGATCGACGGGGCGGACGCCGGCCCACGCGACTTCCAGTACATGCGCCGCACGGCGCAGGACAAAGGTTTTGATGTCACCATCACCGACGTGACCGAGAAGTATGTCACCGTCGGCATCTGGGGGCCGAACGCCCGAGCGACCTTGCAGAAGGTGGTCGAGAATCCGGACGGTCTTTCGCTCGAGAACTTCCCGTTCGCGGCGATCAAGCCGGTCAGGATCGGCGGCAAGGACGTCACCGCTTTCCGCATCTCCTATGTCGGCGAGCAGGGCTGGGAGCTGCACATGCGCTACGAGGACGGCCTAGCCGTCTGGGATGCCTTGCGCTCGACCGGCGTCATGCCCTTCGGCGTCGAGACCTATGCCAACACGCGCCGCATGGAAAAGAGCCTGCGGCTGCAGAACGCCGACCTTTTGACCGAGTACAATCTGCTCGAAGCGGATCTCGCCCGTCCGAAGGTCAAAGAGAACGACTTTTGCGGCAAGGCCAGGCATGTCGAGTTCCGTGCCCGCGAGCACCAGCCGGCCATGCTGTGTACGCTGGTGATGACCGAAAACGTCGATTCAAAAGGCGTTGCCCGTTATCCCGTCGGTACCATGCCGGTGATGGACCCGAAGACCGGCGATACGCTGGTCGACGAACTCGGCCGCCGGTCCTTCACCACATCGATGGCGTACGGCCCGACCATCGGCAAGAACATCGGCCTTGCCTATCTGCCGTGGGCGTACGCGCAGGAAGGCCGCAAGCTCACCATCGAGTATTTTGGCGAAACCTATCCCGTCGAAGTGGCCGCTGTCGGCTACAAGCCGCTCTATGATCCGGAGAATTTGAAGCCGCGCAGCTGAGTGCTCGCAAGCGCAAAAGGCACGAAGCAAAAGCCTGGCATCGGCCGGGCTTTTCTCTTTTTAAACACGCTGTTTTCGCCTACCCTTGCGGCATGTCTGCTTTTGTGTGCGCAAGACATTTCCTTTCAGGCTGCGCCGCGTTCGCGCTGACGCTCTGGCTGGCGCCAGTGTCCCTCGCGGATGAGCCTGTCGATGTCGAGTTGGTGCTGGCCGTCGACGTTTCGCTGTCGATGTCGCCGGAGGAGCTCGAGATCCAGCGTCACGGCTACGCAGCCGCCTTGACGCACGACAATGTGCTGCAGGCCATTGCCGATGGCGCCCATGGCAAGATCGCCGTCACCTATGTCGAATGGGCCGGCACCACCTGGCAGCGTGTCATTGTGCCGTGGACGGTGATCGCCAGCCGCACCGATGCGGAGCGCGTGGTTGCGCAATTGTCCGCGCAGCCGCCCAACAGCGCGCGACGCACCTCGATCTCCGGCGCGCTCGAGTTCGGCAACGACCTGTTCGCCGAAAGCGGCTACCAGGGAACGAAGCGGGTCATCGACATTTCGGGCGACGGTCCCAACAACCAGGGCGCGCCGGTCAACCTCACCCGCGATGGGCTGATCAAGCAAGGCATCGTCATCAACGGTCTGCCGCTGATGACCCGAGGCGGTTTTTCCGGCGCCTACGACGTCAATAATCTCGATCGCTACTACAGCGACTGCGTCATTGGTGGTCCGGGAGCCTTCATGATCCCGGTCAACGATTGGACGCAGTTTCCCGAAGCCATCCGCCGCAAGCTGGTGCTGGAACTCGCCGGTCCGGCCTCGCCGCAATGGGCGGCGGAAGAAGCCGCGCATCCGCCAGTTGTATTGGCGCAGGACAGGCCCGCCACCGACTGCCTGGTCGGCGAGAAAATGTGGCGCAACCGCAGCTGGATGTTCGACAGCCGCTAAAGCGCGTCACGTTTGAACGGATTCAGGCGACGCGCTTTAGCTCTTTGTTTTTATGCATGTCGTTCTCCCAAAACCGGGGCCACTTTTGGGCGACATGCATTAGGCGGCCGAAGCATTGGCAAAAGGGCCGGACCGCGCTATCCAACCGGAGGGGGCCGCGGTCAAAACCGAGGAAACATCAGATGAAACGTCTAGCCATCTTGACTGCTGTCGCGTCCGTGCTTTTTGCCGACGTCGCCAGCGCCCAATACAATGACGAGCCCGCCTGCATGATGTTCGAGCACGCGAATTTTCGCGGGCGGTCCATCGGTATGGGGCCTGACGATTCCGTAAACTTTCGTGGCGGCCAGTTCTGGAACGACCGTGTGTCGTCGGTGATCGTGCGCCGCGGCTGCACGCTCGTTGCCTATGAGGACTCCCGGATGGGCGGCCGTTCCATCGAGATCAGGCGCAGGATCCGCGATTTTGGTGGCAGCGACTGGAACGACCGCATCTCTTCGGCGGAGTGCTATTGCAACGACTACTGAAGGCCATGTTGGGTTTCTGACAGCACGCACCCGTTTTCGGGACGGGCCGCCGATCGAGCTGCCTTCACCGGCCGTGCCGGCCGGGTGCCTCACCAAGCTGTTCATTGACAAGCTGACTGGCGTCTGTGAGACAATTTCCTCAGCGAAAACAAAAGGGGAACTGACATGACCAGGATCGCCGTTCTTGCTGCAACATTGACACTTGCCGCCGGCTTGTCCGCACCGGCGATGGCCGCCACTTCAGTCACCATCGGCATCAGCGGCTGGACCGGCTTCGCGCCGCTGACGCTTGCCAAGCAGGCGGGCATCTTCGAGAAGCACGGCCTCGACGTGACCTTGAAGAAGGTGCCGCAGGCGAGCCGGCCGCTCGCCATCGCCAGCGGCGACCTGCAATGCGCGGCCACCACGGTCGAGACCTGGCTGGTGTGGAACGCCAGTGGCGTCACCACCAAGCAGATCTTCCAGCTTGACAAATCCTATGGCGCCGACGGCATCGTCGCCCGCAACGACATCAAGACCGTCGCCGATCTCAAGGGCAAGAATGTCGCGTCCTCGGCACCGGGCACGTCGCCCTATTTCATGCTCGCCTGGGTGCTGAACAAGGCCGGCATGTCGACCAAGGACGTCACCGTCGTCAATCTGGAGCCGGACGCGGCGGCGCAGGCCTTCCTCGCCGGGCAGAATGATGCCGCCGTCACCTATGAGCCGTTCATCTCGGCGGTGCGCGACAAGTCCGACCAGGGCCATATCCTGGCGACGACGCTCGACTATCCGATGGTGCTCGACACGGTCGGCTGCACGCCCGAATTCCTCAAGGCCAATCCGGATGCCGCCAAGGCGCTGGCCGACAGCTATTTCGACGCGCTCGACCTGATCAAGAGCGATCCGCAGAAATCCTATGAGATCATGGGCGCCGACGTGAAGCAGTCTGCCAAGGAGTTCGAGGATTCGGCGAAGTACCTGAAATGGGCCGACAAGGCGGAGAACAAGCAGTTCTTCACCAAGGAATTCCAGGATTTTTCCAAGACCGCCGGCGAGCTGCTGCTGCAGATGGGACTGATCAAGGAAGCGCCCGACGTCACCACGCTGGCCGACACCAGCGCGGTGTCGAACTGACAGTCCGGCCTTTGACCATCATGCGGCGGCGCCTGGCGCCGCCGCCTTCTCCTGGACAAATGACGATTTGAAAGATGGGGACGATTTGACGATGCGCCCCTTGCAGCCAGTACCGCCGGGCATCCGGACCGTGCTCGGCATTTCCTTCTTCGTGCTGTTCGTCGCCTTCTGGGCGTGGATCACGCTTGGCGGCCACGTCAACCGCATCTTCCTCGCCGATCCGCTGTCGATGCTGCGGGACGGCTGGCGACTGCTGGTCGAGGACCGTTTCTGGCTCGACATATTGATCACCATCTGGCGGGTTTTCGGCGGGTTCCTGCTGGCGTCGGTTGTCGCGGTGCCGATCGGCATCGCGATGGGCGCCTGGAAGCCGGTGGAGGCGTTTCTGGAGCCATTCGTCTCCTTCGCCCGCTATCTTCCGGCCTCGGCCTTCATTCCGCTGCTCATCTTGTGGGCCGGTATCGGTGAGCTGGAGAAGCTGCTCGTCATCTTCGTCGGCTCGGTGTTCCAGATCATCCTGATCATCGCGGTCAAGGTCGGCAGTACAAGACGCGACCTGGTCGAGGCTGCCTATACGCTGGGCTCCACCAACAACGGCATCGTCAGACGGGTGATCATGCCGGCCAATGCGCCCGAGATCGCCGAGACGCTGCGTCTGGTGCTCGGCTGGGCCTGGACCTATGTCATCGTCGCCGAGCTGATCGGCTCGTCATCCGGCATCGGCTACATGATCATCAACAGCCAGTCGCGGCTGGCGACGGGACAGATCATCTTCGGCATCATCGTCATCGGGCTGATCGGGCTGTTGTCCGATTTCGCCTTCAAGGCCTTCAACCGCTGGCTCTTTCCGTGGAGCCTGGCGTGAGCAAGCTTCTCATCGAAGGCGTCTCGCGCACTTTCGCCGGCGTGCGCGGCGGAGAACCGGTCAAGGCCTTGATGCCAATCGACCTGGCAGTCGCCGCCAACGACTTTATCACCATCCTCGGACCATCGGGCTGCGGTAAGTCGACATTGCTCAGGATCGTCGCCGGCTTGGAAGCGCCGAGCGAAGGCCGCGTACTGCTCGACGGCAAGGCGGTGACCCGGCCGGGGCCGGACCGCGGCATGGTCTTCCAGTCCTACACGCTGTTTCCCTGGCTGACAGTCGCCGAAAACATCGCCTTCGGCCTGCGCGAACGCGGCATGCCCGAAGAGGAGCGGGACGGGATCGTTGCTTCCTATGTTGACCTTGTCGGGCTGAAGGGGTTCGAAAACCACTGGCCGAAGCAGCTCTCCGGCGGCATGCAGCAGCGTACGGCGATCGCACGGGCGCTGGCCAACGATCCCGAGATCCTTTTGCTGGACGAGCCATTCGGCGCGCTCGACAACCAGACCCGCGGTCTGATGCAGGAGCTTTTGCTCGGTATCTGGGAACGGCGCAAGAAGACGGTGCTGTTCGTCACTCACGACATCGAGGAAGCCATCTTCATGGCCTCGCGCGTGATCGTGATGACGGCGCGGCCCGGCCGCATCAAGTCGGATGTCGCCGTCGACCTGCCGCACCCGCGCCACTACACGCTGAAGACCAGCCCGGAATTCTCGGCGCTGAAGGCACGGCTGACCGAGGACATCCGCGTCGAAGCGATGCGCACGGCGCAGACGGCGTAAGCTTCCAGATCTATCGGATCAGGCCGCCAGCAGCTGCTTGCGGTCGACGCGCTCCTGCTGCGGCGAGCGGGCGTAGAGTTCGCGGTAGCATTTTGAGAAATGCGAGGCCGAGACGAAGCCGCAGGCGACCGCCACTTCGACCACCGGCATCGACGACTGGATCAGCAGGTGCCTGGCGCGGTCGAGCCGGATCTCCAGGTAATAGCGGGCAGGGGAGCGGCCCATCTCGGTGTGGAACAGTCGTTCGATCTGACGCCGCGACAGGTCGACATGGTCGGCGATCTCGATAAGCGACAGCGGCTCGGACAGGTTTGCCTCCATCAGTTCGATGATGGTCAGCACTTTCGAGTTCTGGACGCCGAGGCGAGCGCGCAGCGGCAGGCGCTGGCGGTCGGTCGGGCTGCGCACGCGGTCGGTCAGCACCTGCTCGCAGACACGGTTGACGAGGTTCTCGTCAAAGTCGTCGCCGATCAGCTTCAGCATCATGTCGAGCGCCGCGGTGCCGCCGGCGCAGGTGTAGATGTTCTGGTCGATCTCGAAGAGGTCGGCAAAGACATTGGCCTTCGGGAAAGCCTCGGAAAAGCCCGGCAGGTTCTCCCAGTGGATGGCGCAGCGCTTGTTGGACAACAGGCCGGCGGCGGCGAGGATATGCGCACCGGTGCACAGGCCGCCGACGGCAACGCCGCGATTGTATTCCTCGCGCAGCCAGGCGAAGGCGGACTTGTTCTGGTAGCGCTCGACATTGATGCCGCTGCAGACGATGGCCATGTTCGGCCGGTCGGGGCCTGCCATCTTCTTGCGTTCATCCTCGAGCGAGGTGTTGACCGCGCATTCGACCCCGTTCGAGGCACGCACCGGCTTGCCGTCGATGCTGGCAAGGCGCCAGCAATAGGCCTCGTAGCCAAGCATGCGATTGGCCGAGCGCAGCGGGTCGAGCGCGGTCGCAAAAGCGATCATGGTGAAATCGGGAACAAGGAAGAATACAAACGATCGCTTGATCGGATGCTTTACGGCGTTCAAGGGAACCTCACGCAGCCATGACGCGAACAGGATGTCGCGAATAGCATAGCGACATCAGGAAAAACCATGTCTGTCAATCGGCTACGCCGCTGCGACAAGATTATATTTGCGACATGGGTCGCAAATGGGCAATCGGCGTGCAGCGAACCCTGGAAGTGGCACCAACTGTTCAAGGGACAGGCAACATATGGCCTGCGGGCAGAACAAAAACGCCGCTCTGGCTGGAGCCAGGCGGCGTTGCAGTTTTAAAGCAGCGGCAGGGATGCGCTGCCTTGAAAATCTTCAGGCGACGAAGCCGAGGCGCGCCGCATTCATGGCGCCGGTCTGGCCGGGCATGGTGTTGGCAAGACGCTGACGCTCGAGAGCGGTGGTCAGGTTCATTTCGCGGCGGGCAAAGAGGCGTGCAAAAAGCTTCATAATCATCTCCATTTGTTGCTCAGACGGGTCGCCTTCGCTTGATGGAGTGGGGCAGCTCGTTTGCTGGCGCTGATATAGGCTTGTGTAAGCAGAAACTAAATCGCAAAAGCGAAGCGCTTGATATGAAATGCGACACCGAATGCGGAAAATTTGGGCAAGGTGCCCGAAATTTGCGATTATTTACAAGGCATTAATTGGAAACAGGAGCTGCTATGCGGCTTTCTCATATGCGTCATGCGCTGGCGGCATGGCTCCGAAAATCATTTGAATACAAATAAAACAGAGAAGGCCTGCCGGGCGATTGCGCGGCAGGCCTTCAGCACTTGGTACACACGATCTACTTTGCTCCAGCCCAGGATCCGACGCCACTGCGTGAATTGGTCTTGGTGTCGGAAGCCTCAGGCCAGCCGATATCCTTCTGCAGTTCGATCGGCAGGGAGCGGATGGCGCGTTCGGTCTGGTAGCGGGCGCGGGCCGCGCTAAATTCGGTCGCAATGCGACCAAGGGACGACAGGATAGACATTTTATTCTCCTTTGGCATCTGGCGGGTGCCAGACAGCGCGTTGGTTATGTCAGGTTTGTTTCAGCTTCATTTCGTGTCGATTGCAGGTTTGTGTCGTGGTCGTTTCGTGGCTGCTTGTGGCAGCAACCTGCTTCGATGGAGTTGACTATCCTCCCAATCTGATGTTCAATCAAACGAAATGGAATGATGCTTTGTATCAGAAAAATTGAAGGTCAGTTCCCATGAACGCCCCGCTCAATCATCCACTGCCACTGCTCGATCTCGACGTTTTGCGCACTTTCGTGGCGATTGCCGAGACCGGCAGCTTCACCACCGCCGCCAATGCCGTGTTCCGCACGCCATCGGCCGTCTCCATGCAGATCAAGAAGCTGGAGGACATTCTTGGCCGTTCGGTGTTCGCGCGCGACGCCCGCTCGGTGTCGCTGACCACGGACGGCGAGATGCTGCTCGGCTACGCCCGCCGGCTGCTGTCGATCAACCGCGAGGTGGTGTCGAAGTTCATCATTCCCGAGATTGTCGGTGTGGTGCGGCTTGGTTCGCCGGACGATTACGGCGAGCGCGTGCTGCCGCATGTGCTGAAGCGTTTTGCGCAGTCGCATCCGTCGATCGCCGTCGACGTCACCATCGACCAGAGCAGCAATTTGCGCCGGCGCATGGACGACCGGGCGCTCGACATCACGCTCTTGACCAATTCCTACAAGACCAGTGCGCTTGGCGCCGAGGTGCTGCTGACCGAGCCGATCGTCTGGGCCGGCGCCAAGGGCGGCTGCGCGCATCTGCGCGAGCCTTTGCCGGTATCGCTGTGGGAAGAGGGCTGCGCCTGGCGCGCCGGAGCGCTCGATGCGCTTGGCCGCGAAGGCCGCAATTATCGCATCGCCTATATGAGCGCGCACACGGCCGGCCAGCGCGCTGCGATCATGTCCGATCTCGCCGTGGCGCCGCTGCCGAAGTCGTTCCTCGGCAACGACATGGTCGAACTCTGCCCGAAGGACGGCATGCCCGACATCGGCACCTACAATCTGGCGATGGTGGTGGCGCCGGACGCCAGCGCGCCGGTCAAGGCGGTTGCCGACCATATCCGCGCGACCTTCGAAGTGTTTAGGGAAACCGGCAAGTTCTGATCCGCCAGTAGGGGCCGATCCAGAAGAGAAAGCGCTACTCCGCCGCTTCGGCGGAGGGCGCTTCGAACCTTGTCCTCATGTCTTGCCTGATCGGGGCCCTGTTCTCGCTGAGAAAAGCAACGATGTGCTGCCGGGCGCGGCGTGCTTCCGGCATGTCGATCAACGGCCAGACGTGGAACATGCCTTCCTCGTGGACGACATCGACCTCGACGCCGGCGGCACGCGCCTTCTCGGCGAAGATCAGATTGTCGGGGGTCAGAAGATCGCGCGAGCCGGTCAACAGCAGCGTTTTTGGCAGCACCGACAGATCGCCGTAGACCGGGCTGATGTGCCAGTCGCTGCGGTCGATGCCGGCGCTGTACATCCGGATCGCTTCCAGGCCGCCGGGAATGCCCAGCCACGGGTCGTTGCGTTCGGCCTCGAAGAGTTTTGGGTTCGAAAGCGACATATCGAGACCGGGTGAAATCAGCACATGGCGCGACGGCAGCGGCAAGGCCTCTTCCGCCGCCATCATGGTCAGCACGACGGCCATGTTGCCGCCGGCGGAATCGCCCATGAACACGATGTCTTCGGCCTCCGTCTCGTCGAGCATCTGCCGGTAGACATCGCCGACCATGCCGAACATGGCGTGGAAATCGTGTTCGGGGGCGATGGGATAGATCGGCACGGTGATGCCATAGCCCAGCCGATCCGCCATGTCGGCGATCAGATGCCAATGATAGGGCGTGATTTCAAAGACATAGGCGCCGCCGTGCAGATACAGAATCCGCTTCTGCTCGCCGGTCCTGGGGGCGATTTCGTAGACGGGGAAGCCATCGACCGTATGCATCTCGATGCCGAGACGCTGGTGCAGCGAGGCAGGGGGCTGGTGGTTCTCGGTCTTGCGCGCGGCCGCGATCCAGCGCTGCAGGTTCTCCGGGCTGGCAAACGCCTGCTTGCGGCTGTGCCGCAAGACGAAGGACACGACATGGCTTTTCAAACTTGGCATGCGAATACACGAACTTCGGCCAAAGCCGACTAAGAGAACCCCACTATCTTCGAAGATCGTGCCGCGGCCGAAAATGTCAAGTTTTACGCGATGTCTACACGGTGGTGTGATCCGCGCCGCAGTGGTCAGCGACGCGGCAAAAGTGCGGCACGCAGCCGGTTGCTGGCGGTCGCGGGGGACATGCGAGATCCCCGGCGCATGCCGAGCAATTTGCATTTGTCGGCGAAGGTCATCAGCGCGCGGCGCTCCAGATTGTGTTGATGAGTGCTGCCTTTTCGCTGGATCGCGGTGACACCGGCCAACCAATATCCTTCTGGATCTCCGGCGGCAGGCTGTTCAGCAGGCGCCGCGCCTTGCTGCGGTCATGGGCATTCCTGATGGCCGTGCCATAGCGGCCAAGGCTTTCGAGCATCGACATCTTTTGTCTCCCTTGGAGCGTTGCGGCGGCTGAAAGCGATCTTCTGCCTGCCGTTCGATGCCGGTTAAATGCGCTTGCCATGTATCTGGCCGATTTCACGAAAACAGCGTTTTGGTTTCCGGATCAGGCGATCCGGAAACATTTGCATGCAAACGAAATTGCAGGTGATTGACGCTCCGCGCGATCGCTTCTTGGCCTCGCCCGGTTGACAGCGGGTGGCGGACGTCTGCTATTGTGCACTGCAGCATTTTTGAGGGTGCTAGTAAGGAGGTGCTGGTAAGGAGTACGGCTTGAATGACATTCACAGTATTCAATACCTTCGAGGACTCGCCGCTTCCGCGGTAGTTTGCTTTCATATCAGCGAGCAGTTCAGCGGTCCGTTCGCGGTTGGCGCTGCAGGCGTCGACCTCTTTTTTGTCATCAGCGGTTTCATCATGTGGGTGACCACGGTCGATCACCCTGTCGATCCGCAGCGTTTCATGTGGCGACGGATTGTTCGTATCGTGCCGCTTTATTGGATCGTCACGGTGCTGACCGCGCTGGCAATTTTCGTCAAGCCGCAATTTCTCTTCGGACATATGCTGAGCCCGGCAAATTTTTTCGGCTCGCTGTTGTTTGTTCCGATCATGCAGGATGGGTCACTTCACCCCGTGGTGATCCAGGGCTGGACGCTGTGTTATGAAATGATGTTTTACGTCATTTTCGCCTTGGCGCTCTTGCTCGGCGAGAGGCAGCGTTTTGCCGCGCTGATCGGCGTGCTGACGGCAATGGTCGCATTGAACTTGCTGCTGCTCAGAGGCTATCCTTTTACCTCTCCCCTGATGCTTGAGTTCGCGGCCGGCATTGTCGTCGGGCGGCTGTGGATGGAGGATATCCGGCTCCAGCTTGTGCTAGCGCTGTCGCTGGTTGTCGGCGGATTTCTCCTGTTGATGACGGCCCAGATGCTTGACCCTGAAATGCCTCGTGTCCTGCGTTGGGGTGTTCCGGCGACCCTGATCGTTGCCGGAGCGGTTTTTGCCGAGCGTGCCAGACCGTTCAGCCCCATGGCCTTGTTTACATTTTTTGGCAGTGCATCGTATTCGATCTACATCTGGCATGTGCTGGTGGTTGTCGTGGTGACTGGCATCATGCTGCGGCTTGGGGTTCCGCCAAATTGGCAGCCGGCGCTGATTGCCTTTGTCAGCATTTCGCTTTCCGCGATGCTTTATCTGGCGATTGAAAAGCCGCTGACTGGCTATCTCAACCCGTCACGCGCCAAAAGCATACCGCCAGTCGGTCAGCGGTCCGGCTCGCGGCTGCCGTCGAATGAGACAAAGGACTAAGGCGCCTCGGCGGAATCCGTTGCAACGGGCCTTAATTTATTCCCGCCCGCGCCTCGCGGCGTGGCCTTCGCGCGATCGCCGGCGCGGGGTGGCGTCGCCGGCGACGCCATCCTCGCTGACCGTCTTGCGCGGCGGCAGTTTCACCGCCGCCGACAGTTTCGGGAACGGATCGACCTTGTTGGGCAGCGCCATGGCGTAGACGAAATGCTCCTGGAATTTCGGTTCCAGCGCCGTCTCGATCTTCTCGATCTTGCTGACCGTGTCCTCGATCTCGCGGCGATAGCCACGATTGAGCAGCGCCATGCGCGCACCGGCACCGGCGGCATTGCCGACCGCCGAAACCTTGTCGAGGTCGCAATCCGGGATCAGGCCCAGCACCATGGCGTATTTCGGGTCGATGAAGGAACCGAAGGCGCCAGCGAAATGGATGCGGTCGACATGCTCGGTGTTCTGCTTTTCCATCAATAGCTTGGTGCCGGCATAGAGTGCTGCCTTGGCGAGCTGGATGGCGCGCACGTCGGTCTGGGTGATGGTGATCTTCGGCCCATCTTCCTTCAATGCGGCGGAGCCTTCCTTCAGCACGTAGGAGAAGGTGCGGCCGTTGGCGGTGACGCGCGGCGAGCGGGCCGAAAGTCCGCCGTCGATGACGCCGTCTTCCGAGATGATGCCGGCGAGATACATCTCGGCCACCACTTCGATGATGCCGGAGCCGCAGATGCCGGTGACGCCGGTTGCCTGCACGCTCTCCAGGAAGCCCGGCTCGTCGGACCACAGCTCAGAGCCGATGACGCGGTATTTCGGCTCCAGCGTATCGGGATCGATGCGCACGCGCTCGATGGCGCCGGGTGCTGCGCGCTGGCCGCCGGAGATTTCGGCACCCTCGAAGGCGGGGCCGGTGGGCGAGGAGGCCGCAACCACCCGCTGGCGATTGCCGAGTACGATCTCGGCATTGGTGCCGACGTCGACGATCAGCATCATCTCGTCCTGGCGATGCGGGCCTTCCGACAGCGTCACCGCCGCCGCGTCGGCGCCGACATGGCCGGCAATGCAAGGCAGCATATAGAGCCTGGCGCCCTGGTTGAGCTTCAGGCCGATGTCGGAGGCCTTGATGTGCACCGCGCCCGAGACGGCCAGTGCGAAAGGGGCGCCGCCAAGCTCGGTCGGATCGATGCCGAGGAACAGATGGTGCATGATCGGATTGCCGACGAAGACGGAATCCAGGATGTCGTTGCGCTGGACATTGCCTTCGGCGCAGACTTTGTCGACGAGACCCGAGATGGCCTCGCGCACGGCCACCGTCATGCCTTCGCGGCCATCCGGATTCATCATCACATAGGAGACGCGGCTCATCAGATCCTCGCCGAAGCGGATCTGCGGGTTCGACGTGCCCGACGAGGCGGCGACGCGGCCCGACAGCAGCGACACCAGATGCATGGCGATGGTTGTCGAGCCGATATCGCAGGCCAGCCCATAGGCTTCGTTCTTGAGGCCGGGCCAAAGTGCTACGACGCGCGCGGTCTCGCTGTCGGCATCCTTGTAGATGGCGGCGGTCGCGGTCCAGTTGCCCTTGCGCAGGATGCCTTGCACCTGCGGCAGCAGATAGAAATCGAAATCGAGGCTTTTCAGACCCCAGTCGTGCATCAGCGCGATCTTCAGGCGGTCGAGATCGCCGAGCGGCTTGTGCATGTCGGGCTCTTCGATCTCGACATAGCACATGCGGATCGCTGAATCGCGGGCGATGACCCTGGTGTCGGCATCCTTGCGGATGGTCTGCGCGTTGATGACGGTGTCCTGCGGTACGTCGATGACGAGGTCGCCGAGGATCTGCGCCGAGCAGGAGAGGCGGCGCCGTTCGGGCAGGCCGCGGACGCGCTCATAGCGCTCTTCCTTGGCGCCCTTGGGCGTGATGTGGTCGTTGGAGGAAACGATCTTGTGCTTGGCGAAATTGCCTTCCTGCACCTCGATCTGGCAGCGCCCGCAGGTGGCGCGTCCGCCGCAGACGCTTTCGACATAGACGCCAAGCTGGCGCGCGGCATCGAGCACCGGGGTGCCGACAGGAAACCGCCCGCGCTTGCCCGACGGCATGAACAGCACGAGCGGGTCGGTGATGTTTGCAGGTGAATTCACGATTGCGCGCTTATCCTCGGCCCATCCGGGCTTCACGGCCGCCACGGCGGCGGCCGCCATTGCTGGCGCCGTCGCCCGGCGCGTTGACCTGCGTCGGGGCGGCGACCGCCTGGCCGCCTTCGGCCGGCTTGTAGTCCTTGTAGGTGCGAATCCAGTTGGTGCAGTTCTCGTCGGTGCCGTTCAGCACATTGGCGCCGCGCACGGCTTCCATTTCCTGCGGACGCACCGGGTTCATGATGGCTGATGTCATGCCGGCGCCGATCACCATCGGGATGAAGGCGGCGTTGATGCCGTGGCGATGCGGCAGGCCGAACGAGATGTTGGACAGGCCGCAGGTGGTGTTGACCTTGAGCTCCTCGCGCAGGCGGCGCAGCAGCGCGAACACCTGGCGGCCGGCGTCGCCCAGCGCGCCGATCGGCATCACCAGCGGGTCGACGACGACGTCATGCGCCGGAATGCCGAAATCGGCGCAGCGCTGCACGATCTTCTTGGCGACGGCGAAGCGCACGTCCGGGTCCATCGAAATGCCGGTCTCGTCGTTGGAGATGGCGACGACAGGCACGTTGTACTTCTTGACCAGCGGCAGGATGGCTTCGAGCTTTTCTTCCTCGCCGGTGACGGAGTTGACCAGCGGACGGCCCTTGGCGACCTTGAGAGCCGCTTCGATCGCGGCGGTGACCGAGCTGTCGATCGACAGCGGCAGGTCGACCAGACCCTGCACGATCTCCAGTGTCTGCACCAAAAGGCCGGGTTCGGTCTCGTTCGGGTTGACCGAGGTGACGCCGGCATTGACGTCGAGCATGGTGGCGCCACAGGCTGCCTGCTCGAGCGCGTCCCGGATCACGGTCTCGAAATTGCCGGCGATCATCTCGGCGGCCAGCTTCTTGCGGCCGGTCGGATTGATGCGTTCTCCGATCACGCAGAACGGCTGGTCGAAGCCGATGATGATTTCTCGTGTCGCCGAGGCGACGATGGTACGGGTCATGAAGTCTCTCCGCCGTGATATAAAGATTTCTTTATATCGTTGTCTGTTTTCATTCAAGCGAATGGGTGGCCGTCCGCGCCGTCAGTGCGCGGTCTTCACCATGTCCACCTGCGTTTCGGTAATATCGTCGTGCAGTATGTGCTCGAGCCTATCGGCGACCATCTGGTCGTCGCGGCGAATCTCGCGTTTCCATGGCTGGCGGCCCTTGAGCACGCCCGATTCATCGACGATCTCGGCGACATATTCCTCCTGCCGATAGGCCATCACGTGGACGCCGGAAACGCCTGATATTTCCTTCACCTCGTTGATGATGTCGATGCAGAGCTGCTTGCCTTCCTTCTTCTGGTCCTGCGCGCCTTCCAGCCGCTTGATGACCGAATCGGGAATATGGATGCCCGGCACGTTTGAGCGGATCCACTTGGCCGTCTTGGCCGAGGCGAGGGGGCCGACGCCAACCAGGATGAAGCATTTTTCGGTGTAGCCGAGGTCGCGCACCTTTTGCATGTAGGTGCGGAACATCGGCACGTCGAAGCAATACTGGCTCTGCACGAATTGCGCGCCGGAGGCGATCTTCTTGCCCAGCCGATGCGGACGAAAGTCGATCGGCGGCGCGAAAGGATTGATCGCAGCACCGAGGAACAGCTGCGGCGGCGTCGTCAGCTTGCGGCCGGACAGGAACTTGCCGTTGTCGCGCATGATACGGCAGGTTTCCAACAGCGACATGCAGTCGAGGTCGAACACCGGCTTGGCGCCGGGTTGGTCACCGGCCTGCACGCCGTCGCCCGTGAGGCACAGCATGTTGGCGACGCCCATCGCGGCCCCGCCCAGCACGTCGCCCTGGATGGCAATGCGGTTCTTGTCGCGGCAGGCGATCTGCATGATCGGCGCATAACCCATGCGGGTCAGCAGCGCGCAAATGCCGACCGACGACATGTGGCAGTTGGCGCCGGATGCGTCGACAGCGTTGATGGCGTCGACCCAGCCGTCGAAAATCTTGGCACGGTTGTAGACGTCCTCGGGATCGGCGCTGTCGGGCGGGTTGAGCTCCGTCGTCACCGCGAACTCGCCGCGGCGCAGGACGCGCTCCAGCCGGCCGCGCGAGGTGTGGCCGGGCAGGGGGTCGAGCGGCAGATCGATGCCGGCCGGGTTCTCGTCGCGCTGGCGGCCGATCATGCCGACGCCCCGGTGTTCGCCGCCCCATTCTTGGCGGCGGCTGCTTCGCGCGCGGCGGCCGCCTGTGCGGTCACCCGCAGCCAGGCCGAGGTTTCGCGCAGCGACTGATCGACCGGCTTCTGCACGGTCAGGATCCTGTCGCTGTGCACCATGTTCTGCGAGCCTTCCCAGGCCTTGACCCAGACGCAGGGCATATCGGGCTCGACCTCGCAATTGCCGTTGGCGCGGACGCCGCCGCAAGGGCCGTTGCGCAATTGCTTGGGGCAGTTCATCGGGCACGACATGCCGGTCGAGGACAATATGCACTGGCCGCACATGCGGCAGTCGAACATGAAGCCCTTGACGCGCTTCTCGACGAATTTGATCGGCCCTTCGACACGGCCGTAGCCGATGCCTTTCCACAAGGGATGGAGGAGAAGGAACATGTCGGCGAATTTGGCGTAGAACCATTCGAGCAGGCGCGAATGCCTGATCGACCACAGCCGGACCGCGAAGGAGCGCTGCACGCGTCGCTGCGGCGATACGTCGGCCGGCTTGTAGTCGGATTTCGGCGCTGCCTTCTTGACCAGAGTGGCCTGGGTAACCGCCGGCCCATCCTTGGTAGGAATGGTTTCAGACATCTTCTTTGCCGCCCGCCTTGACCAGAGCGACCAGCCGCTCGCGGTCGTATTTCGTGTCGAGGTCGTTGAATGCCTTCTCGACCTCGGCTTCGAGGTCGTCGCCGACCGGAATGGGATCGGCCTTGCGCCATTCGGCCAGATAATCGTCGGTGCCGCCGGCGCCGGTGCGCATGGCGCACATGTCGATCGCCTCGGTGAAGCGCAGCGGCAGTTCGCGCTTGGCGTTTTGCCGACCCCTCTTGACGATGACCTGGGCAGGGATGTCGCGCCAGTAGACGACGATCAGATCGGCCATGAATTCTCACTCCTCGATATCGGAGCATTGCCGGAAGCGCAGGTGGGCCGCTTGTTATGGGACGACGCGCGCGCATTCAAAAGCGACGCATTTGGATGTCGTAAAATGAAAGGTGGGTTTATTCGTCTGCAGCGTGTGCCAGCGGCGGGTTTGACGCGTCTGAATAGCCGGCGCGCGGCATGCGGTTCCAGGCGAAGAACGTGTTACCAGACGCCGGTTCTGAGGCCCGTCCAGAGATAGAACCAGATCGTCGGGTGATACCATTGTTGCGACGGCAGGCCCGGGTCGACGGTGGCGATTCTTCCCGCCAGCACGTCGCTGACCGCCTCGACGCAGATGTCGCGCGAGAACGCGGCCTGGCGCAGTGCATAGCCGGAGATGGTGTCGCCGCGTTTCGGCTGACCGCGCACCTGTTTCAGCACGGCGCCGGTATCGACGCCGGCATCGACCAGATGAACGGTGGTGCCGAAATTGTGCGGATCGCCTGATGTCAGCGCCCAGTAGCCGCCATTCATGCCGCGGTATTTCGGCGTGATGCCGGCGTGATAGTTGAGCACCGGGCAAGGCATCCTGGCCAGCATGCCCTTCGACAACAGCCTGCAGCCGTTAAGCAGGACAACGCCAGGCTGGATCTTCTCGATCGCCTCAAGGCACTCCGGCCCGTTGGCGGAAGCAACATGGATGATCTTCTGGTCCGGCCGCGGCTCGACATCGAGCTTCTCCTCGGCAATCAGCCGCGCGGCATGGCCGGCGAGGAGCCGCTTGCCAAGCCTGCTCAGCACCATGGTGCCGAGCTGACCGATGGCGGAGATCCAGCCCTGGCGGCGAGCACGGCCAAGCAGCAATTGCTTTTTGGATTCAGGCGTTTCGAGGACGACGCTGACAGGGCCGACGCGGTCGGCGATCGCATTAACGATCGCCCAGACATGCGGGCCGCCTCCGGTGACGATCACGATCGGACGCGTATTGGATTCTGATGCTGCCATGGATATTGCCCCCTCCAAGCAACCCGTTCTCGACAATGGGCGGGATGCTAGGGCGTCCGGGTTAATCCTTGGTGATCAGCTCTTCGACACACGGTCAGCGCTTGAATTCGATGATATCGAGCTTCGATTCGTAATAGGGCGCCGGGAATTCGATGCGCCATTCCTTGGCGCTGTTGCGGAAGGCATAGCCGACCTGGTCGGTTTGCGGCCCGCTGCCATAGGGCTTTGCCGGATCGCTGTTGACATAGAAGGAGCCGAGATAGATCGCGCGTTTCTCGCCGTCGTCGAAGAAACGGCCCTTGGTGCGCTGCGAGCCGCTGATCTTTTCCAGCCGCCAGCCGGAACCGTCGTCGGTCACCTTGCACTTGAACCAGCCATAGATGACGAGCGGCAAAGGTCCGCCCGCCTTGATGGTGCGGCACCGCCAGTTGCCGGTCAGGTCCTTGTCGGAGAAGGCTACCAACGGCTTTGCCAGCAAGGCACCGAGTTGCTTGACCTCGGCGGGATCGCCCGCTTTCGCCTCGGCGAGCGCTGCCTTGCGGGTCTCGCCATATTTGTCGAGCCGTGCCTTGTCGGCTGGGGTGATGAGTTTCTGCACCTCGCCATCGGCGAGGGCAGGGAGCGTGCAGCAGAGCATGCCGACAAGGGCGAACAGCGGGCGAAGTGTCATCGGAAGCCTCCCGGTTGATGTCTGGCGCAGCGCCGCTGGTGCATAACTTATCGGGTCGCTGGCGCCTGTCATCCGTGCTTAACAGCGTCACGGTCAAAAATCATGGTGTGACGAATGCGAATCTTGCTCACGGGATCGTCGGGTTGGCTGGGCAGCGCGCTGGCGCCGCGTCTGCGCGCGCTTGGGCACGACGTCGCCGGGCTCGATCCTGTGCCATCGGCGGAAACGCAGATGATCGGCTCGATCGCCGACCGTGACCTTGTCTTGCGCACCGTAGGCGACAATCGGATCGAGGCGATCATCCACAGCGGCGCGCTGCACAAGCCCAACATCGAGAACCGTGCCAACAGCGATTTCGTCGCCACCAATGTGCAAGGCACGCTGAACCTGCTCGACGCGGCGGTGGCGGCCGGCGTGCAGCGCTTCGTTTTCACCTCGACGACGTCGCTGATGATTTCGCAGGCGATACGCGACGGCTTCAGCGGTGGCGCTCGCAAGGCGGCCTGGCTGACGGAGGCGATGTCGCCAGAGCCGCGCAACATCTATGGCGTCACCAAGCTTTCGGCCGAGCATCTCTGCCGCCTCTATCATATCCAGCATGGACTGCCGGTGGTGGTGCTGCGCACGGCCCGCTTCTTCCCCGAAGCCGACGACATGGCGCATGCGATCGAACAGTCGGATGCCAACACCAAGGCGAATGAATTGCTATTCCGGCGCCTGAAGGTGGAGGACGCGGCGGAGGCTCACATCCTTGCCCTCGAAAAGGCGCCACAGCTGGGTTTCGACATTTTCATCGTCTCGGCGCCGACGCCGTTCCACCCGGATGATTGCGCAGCCTTGATCGCTGATGCGCCGTCGGTCGTCGCGCGCTATTTTCCGGATTTTCCAGCACTTTATGCGCGAAAGGGCTGGACGATGTTTTCCTCCATCGACCGCGTCTATGACGCGTCGCGGGCAAGGGATAGGCTGGGTTTCGTCTGCAAGACGAGCTTTGCCGATGTGCTTGCAGCGCTGCGGACGGAAGAGGGGGCTGCTTAGCCCGCGACAGCAGCGGCTTGCGCCATTCCGGCCGTAAGGTCGCCATAACCGGTCGCGCGGCGTTCATAGACGAGACCGAGCATTTTGGCAGCCTTTTCGGCGACCTTGTCGAGTTCCGGATCGTTGGTCTGGGCAAGGTAGATCAGCTTTTCGTAGTTGCCGAAATAGTCCTTGATCAGCTCCGGGTGCTTGTCGAGTCCGAGCGGCTTCATGAAGAAGGCGTCGAACTGCCGGCACAGGAAATCGGTCATATAGAAGGACATCATGTCGTCGTCGGCGATTTTCGCGTAAGCGTCCATGCCTTGATAGAAGGCGAAACAGTGCGGGCCGGCCATGCGCTCGACGCCATGCTTCTCGCAGATACGGTCGAGCAGGCCGCCGGTGCCGCAATCGGCATAGCCGACGAAGATGTTTGTGTAGCCTTCGGCCTTGGCCTTTTCGATTGCCTTGTCCATGGCCGGGGCGATGCGGTCCGGGTAAAAATGAAATTCTGCCGGCAGGCAGGTCAGGTCGAGGTGATCCAGTCCGAGCTGTTCCTTGACGGCCAGAACTTCGCGCGCAATCATCCCGCAGGCGATAACGAGCAGCCTGTCGTCTTGATTCGGTTTCGTTTTTTGCGTCTTGGCCATGGAACCCGTCGAGCCGGCCTTCGTTGCTGTGGCGCTAATTTATCTATTGAGGGAGACACCGTCCATGAAACTGCTACGCATCACGCCGATTGCCATTCTTGCTTGTGTCCTTGCCCTTACGGCTTGCGCGAACACCGTTCGCGGCGTCGGCAAGGACGTCAAATCGACGGCCAGGGCGGTCAAGGACACTGTCGCCAACTGATTGGCATCCTCGTCCATCATCTGGGAACAAAAAAGCCGCGCTGCAAGGCGCGGCTTCTCTTGTCGATCCATCCTGATGCCTTGGGTCAGGCCGAAGCGCGCACATTGTGCTTGCGCTTCATGTAGTCCTTGGCGGTCTCGACCGCCACCGCGGCGTCGCGGCAATAGGCGTCGGCGCCGACGGCCTTGCCGAATTCCTCGTTCAGCGGCGCGCCGCCGACCAGCACGACATAGTCGTCGCGGATGCC
>NZ_QGGH01000005.1 GCF_003148495.1 Mesorhizobium loti | reverse complement strand
TTGCTGGCGATGTCGACCGACAGCAGTCCGCCAGGCTCCGCCGTGCTGAAGTCGGGCTTGATGCCCTTGCCCCAGGAGGCGACGATCAGCCTGTTTCCATCGGCGAAGACGCCGTTGGGCGAAGCCAGTATCGCGTCCTTGACGAACAGCTCCGGCCGGTCGCCGTCGATGCGGTAGATGGTGTCGGCCAGCATGTCGGTGACATAGACCTTGCCGGACTGGTCCGATGTCATGTCGTTGAGGAAGACGGCATTCGGCACCGCGATGCTCGCGACGAGCTTGCCGCTGGCGAGGTCGACGATGCGAACCTTGGTGATGTCGGCGACATAGAGTTTGCCGCCCGAGATCGCCATGCCCTTGGGTGCGTCCATGCCGTCGGTCCAGTGCCGGGTGACCGTCTTGCCGTCCAGCGACAGCACGGAGAGATAACCATTGCCGTCGGCGTCGCCGGGATTGCCTGATATGTTGGAGACGATGATGCGGTTGTTGGCGGCGTCGAACAAAGCCGATTCCGGCTGCTCGAGGCCGGTGGCGCGCCAGAGTTCGGCGGCCTCGGCGGCAGGCGCTGCCGAGATGCCGATAGCCACGATAAGGGCTGAGATGATGAGGGTGTTCATGACTGCTCTCCTGTGATGACGAGGCAGAGCTACGGTTTTCGATACTTTCCGGAAAGGCCTGACACCGCTAGTATCGAAAGTCGATACGAAACTGCCGGCAAGAGGTGCATCGGATGAACGGTCTTATCTTCGAGGCGTTGAAGCGGACGCTGAAGGCGAAGGGCGTCACTTATCGCGCGCTTGCCGAACGCATGGGCGTTTCTGAACCGACGGTGAAGCGTATCTTCCACGAGCGCAACTGCAAGCTCGACCGGCTGATGGATATCTGCGCCGCCGCCGGCGTCGAGCTGGAAAACGTGCTCGGCTCGATGAACCGGGGACCAGGTCCGGTCAACCACATCGCGCCGGAGATCGAGCGCAGGCTCGCCGGTCGGCCGGCGTTGCTGTTCATCTTCGTCATGCTGTCGGAAAAGTTCACGCCCGAAGGCATCATGCGCTCGCAAGGCCTGAGCGAAGCCTCGATGTTCCTCTATCTGCGCGATCTCGAGGAGCTTGGCCTGGTCGCGCTCGGCCGGGGTCTGACGGCAAGAGTGTTGGTCGAGACGCCGATCCAGTGGAATTTCGAAGGGCCGCTGAGGCCGCTGTTCGAGATGACCAACAAGAATTTCATCGGCTGGGCGATCACCCATATCGACAAGGAAGCGACCTTCGTCAGCTTCTCCAGGCGGATGCGGCCGGAGACGGCGGAGATGGTGCGGCGCGAGGCGCAGGAGCTGGCCGATCGCGCCAAGCTGCTCGCCCATCACGACCAGCACACCACGCCGGAGGACGGGCTGGTCGGCTACAAATGGACGTTTGCCTTTGGTGCAACGCCATTTCCGGCGATCATGCCGATCGGGCCGCACGCGCGAGATCCCGGTGCACGGGTGCCCGACAGCCCCAACACTCCAGCAAAAAGGGGTCGCCCCTTGCCGGCATAGTTCGCCTGCTATTCAGGGGCCTTCGCATCGGCAACCTTGTCGTCCCAGACCATCTGCCGGTAGTCGAAACCATATTCCAGCGTTGGCTTGACGATGCGGAAATAGGGCGACAGGTCGAAATCGCGCGGTGTGTAGAGCGAGTGGTGGCGGATGTGCAGGATTTCCTTGCGCGAATAGTTCGACTGCGCCGAAGCGCGGCCGGGCGCACGGGTGATCTCGGGCAGGATCGGATAGCGGATCTGGCCATAGGCCTCGGCGATCAGCGTCGAGCAGATCGCCCGTGTCGGATCGCCGGAGCCGAAGGCCAGCATGCGCCGCCGCCAGCGCACCGGCACCGGCGGCGTCGGGAAGAAAAAACGCAGCATGTCGAAAATGTTCTTGAGGTCGTATTTCAGGCCGAGCTTGCCGATCATGAAGGCGACGACCTTGTCGCGATCCTCCGGCGCCAGTCCGCTCGCCCGGCAGATGCGGGTATTGTAGGTGCGATAGCGCGACAACGGCACGGCGACGCAGCCTTCGCCGAGCGTGACCTCGATCAGCCGCCGCCGTTCCGTTCCGTCTTCCGGTTCGGCCAGCGCGTCGCCCACATAGAAGGCCGCATGTGACCAGGTCGACTGGGTCAGATACTTGATCGCCGCCGAGATCTTCTGGTTGCCCTCGATCAGCAGGATATCGCCGGGCTCAAGCGTGCGGCGCAGCGTCTCCGCATCGGACGGCGTATAGGGCTCGTAGCCGGAAGATTCTTCCTGCAGCCGGCCGGCAAGCCAGCGGCCAAGTCTATCCAGAAGCGTGTCGCCAGGCTCGGTCATGCCCTATGGCGATTAGCATAGGCGGGTGGCTGGGCGCCAGCCGCACGTCGGTCAGCTTGCCGTCGCCGCGGCCTCTTCCGGCGACGCAGCCAGATCGTCGCGCGCCTTGCGGGCGAGTTTGCGTGTCGAGCGTTTCGGACTGTCGCCGAACAGCTCCGCCGCCTCGGCAAGACAGCTCTTCTTCAGCTGCTTCTCCGACCGCTTCAAAAGCTTGGCCAGAAGCTTCGTGTCCTCGGGCGGTCCGAGCGGACGGTCATCGGCCTCGAGAAGATCGCGCATCACCAGCACATCGTGCAGGTCGCCCAGCCGCTCGCCCAGTTCGTCAACCGCCTTGCGCCTTGCCTTGATCGGCGTCGGCCACAGCCTGCCGAGCAGCGACAGATGCATGCCGTGGGTCTTGGCCGCCTTGCGCAGATCGTGGAAATCATTGGCCTCGCCGCGCGATCCGGCCTTGTCCAGCGCCTTCCTGGCACGGCGCAAGGTGATGCGGGCGCCTTCGGCAAGCACGTCGGCCGCCTGTTCCGGCTGGTCGGGCAAGGCAAGGCTTTCGATCCGCTTGAGGCCTTCCTCGCATGCCGCGGTCGCCGCACCGATCGCCGCTTCGAGCCCGCTGCCCTCATGCATTTCATGCTGGCGGGCAATCAGCCTGTCGCGAACCGCGCCCAGCCCGTCGTCGGCGCTCTCCTTGGGAAAGCTTGCCGCCAGCCGGTCGATGGTCTCGATCAGCGCCGTCGCCTCGCGCGGGCCGGCAAGCAGGCCGGCCACATTGCGATAGCACTGGTTTTCGGTCTCACAGAATGTTTCGTCACCGGAACGAACCAGGCGCAGCAAGGCACGAGCGCTCTTCAACCGCTTGCGGCATTTGTGCAGTGCCTGTTCCGGCCGGCTCCGCGCGGCATCAAGGTGAGCCAATGCCTTGCCGATTTCCTCTGCAAGGATACGCCTGACCTCGCCGGTCAGCGGCACGCGCGGATCGATGCGAAAGCTCATGCGGCGATCTCCGGTATCCCCCCGAGGGCGAGCGACGCGTTGTAGTATTTTGACTCACCGGTGACTTCACGGCCGAGCCAGTCAGGCAGCATTTCGTCCGGCACGTCCTCCGGCGTCTCAAGTTCTGCGACCACAAGTCCCGTAAGTGGACCGCCAAAGACATCGACTTCATAGAGATAGCCGCGGTGCCTAACATGGTGACGTGTCTTCTCGATGACACGTCCGATGGCGAAGTCCAACATCTCCACCGCCTCCGGCAGCGGGATCGGGTATTCGAATTCGTCGCGCTCGCGCGCCTTGCTGCCAAACTTGAGCGTCAGCTTGGCGGACGTGCCATCGCTGATGCGCACGCGCACCGTGCGCCCGGGGCTGGCAGCGAGATAGAACTGGAGGATACGAATACGCGCCTCGGCCAGTTCTAACCATGCGGTGCTGGAGACCAGGAACTTGCGCTCGACTTCCTTGCCCATGGCCGCGCACTAAAGCGGTTACCGCCGGCGATGGCAAGACGGTGACGCACACAAGTTAGCGCTCACGAGTTGACTTTAATCAATCGATTGATTAAATATCTGATATGATCAAGCAGTCCGACGCCAAAAATCCCCGCCGCGAAGCATCTCCCGCCGAGATGACGCGTGCGGCGCTTGTCCGCGCGGCGCTGAAATTGTTCGGGCGGCAGGGTTTCGACGGCACTTCGACGCGCGAGATCGCCGCCGAGGCGCAGGCCAATATCGGCTCGATCGCCTATCATTTCGGCGGCAAGGAGGGCCTTCGCGCCGCTGCCGCCGACTTTATCGTCGAGACCATCCAGACGGTCGCCGGCCAGGCGCTCGGCAATGCGCAGGCGCCGATGCCGGGCGGTGCAGAGGCGGCGCAAGCGCAGCTCTTCGCGGCGCTGGAGCGGATGGTCGGCTTTGTCGTGGCCAGCCCGCAGGCCGGCGAGATCGTGCAGTTCGTGTTGCGCGAGCTTTCACATCCGACGGCAGCCCTCGACCGCATCTATGACGGCGTTTTCGAGCCGACGCATCGCCGGCTGTGCCAACTCTGGGAGCAGGCGACCGGCGAGCCGGCCGAGAGCGAGGCCACAAGGCTGACCGTGTTCACGCTGATCGGTCAGGTCATCTATTTCCGCATCGGCCGCGAGGCGGTGATGCGCCGCATGGGCTGGAACGACATCGGCGCCGCCGAGGCCGCCAAGGTGGTGGCGGCCACATCCGGCAATCTCGAGGCCATATTGGCTTCCAGAAAAGGGGCAAAGATGAAGGGGCAAAGACCATGAGCTTTCTGTGTTCGCTGCCGCTCGCCGCGCAGCTTTTCGGCGCCTGTGCCCCGGCTGCCCCGCTGGCCGTCGGCTATGTCGAAGGCGATTACGTGCTGCTGGCGCCGATCGAGGTGGCGCAGGTCGAGACCGTCACGGTCAAACGCGGCGACCGAGTGGTGCCCGGCACGACCGTGGTGACGCTGGAAAGTGCCGACGCGAAGATCGCAGTGGCGCAGGCCGAGGCCGGCCTTGCCCAGGCGCAGGCGCAATTGGCCGATCTGCAGATCGGCAAGCGGCCGGAAGAGATCGCGGTGTTGAAGGCTGAGGTCGACATGGCCAGCGCCCAGGCCGCCGACGCCAAGCGCAAATTCGACCGCGCCGCCGATCTGTTCAAACGCGGCGCCGGCACGCAGGCCGATTTCGACACCGCCTCCGCAACGCTGGAGACGGCCAATGCGCAGGTCGGCCAGGCCACCGCCAATCTCGCCGTCGGTGGCCTGCCGGCGCGGCCGGAGACGATCAAGGCGGCCGACAACCAGGTCAAACAGGCGCAGGCGACACTGGAACAGGCGCAGTGGCGGCTGTCGAAGCGGGTGCTGGGAGCCCCTTCGCCCGGCCGCGTCAACGATGTCATCCGTAATCCGGGCGACACCGCCGGCCCGACCGCGCCTGTCATTTCGATCCTGCCCGACGGCGCGGTGAAGCTCAGCGTCTACATTCCGGAGAGCGCCTTCTCCTCGGTCAAGGTTGGCACCTTGCTCGGCGTCCATTGCGACGGCTGCGGCGAGGGCGTGAAGGCGCGGGTCAGCTACGTTTCGCCCGATCCCGAGTTCACCCCGCCGGTGATCTATTCCCTCGAGAACCGGCAGAAGCTGGTCTATCTGGTCGAGGCACGGCCGGAGGGCGATGCCGGCCCGCTGCAGCCGGGCCAGATCGTCGATGTCGATCTGGCGGACAGCGCAAAATGAACGCCATCGACGTCCATGGCCTGGTCAAGCGTTTTGGCAACAAGACCGTCGTCGACCATGTGACGATGTCGGTCGCCGAAGGCGAGATCGTCGGCTTTCTCGGACCCAACGGTTCGGGCAAGACCACCACCATCCGCATCATGTGCGGTCTGCTGACGCCGGACGAAGGCGAAGGCACGGTGCTCGGCTTCAACATCCGCACCGACAGCCTGCGCATCAAGCGCGAAGTCGGCTACATGACGCAGAAATTCTCGTTCTACGAGGATCTGACGATCGGCGAGAATCTCGAATTCGTGGCGCGGCTCTACCGGCTGAAGCCGGTTGAAGAATATGTCGCCGGGACGCTTGAAGACCTTGGCCTGACCACACGCCGCAACCAGCTGGCCGGCACCTTGTCGGGCGGCTGGAAGCAGCGGCTGGCGCTCGCCGCCTGCATCATGCACAAGCCGAAATTGCTGCTGCTCGACGAGCCGACGGCCGGTGTCGATCCGAAGGCGCGGCGTGAATTCTGGGACGAGATCCATCGCCTCGCCAGCGGCGGGCTGACCGTGCTGGTCTCCACCCACTACATGGACGAGGCCGAGCGCTGCCACCGCATCAGCTACATCTCCTACGGCAAGATGCTGGCCACCGGCACCGTCGCCGAGGTGGTGAAAAATGCCGGGCTGACCACCTTCGTCCTGCAAGGCCCGCGCCTTGACCAGGTGGCCGAAGCGCTTCAAGGGCGCCCCGGCGTGGACCAGGTGGCGCCGTTCGGCGCGACGCTGCATGTCGTCGGCTCCGACAAGAAGAAGCTCGAAGCCGCACTCGCGGATGTCGAAAGAGTGCACAAGGGCGTGAAAGTATCGCCCGGCGAAACCAGCCTGGAAGATGTTTTCATCCAGTTCATGTCCGGCTCGAAGGACAACATGGCATGAACGATGTCTTTTCCTTCGCCCGGCTTGGCGCGCTGCTGATCAAGGAATTCATCCAGATGCGGCGCGACCGCATCACCTTCGCCATGATGCTGGGCGTGCCGCTGATACAGTTGGTGCTTTTCGGCTACGCCATCAACAACGACCCGAAAAGCCTGCCTGCAGCACTCGTGGCGACGAGCAACGATCCCTACACGCGTGCCATTGTCGCGGCGCTGCAGACCACCGGCTACTATCGTTTCGACCATGTCGCGCAAAGTGCTGCCGATGCGGAGTTCCTGATATCGCGCGGCGACGTCGCCTTCGTCGTCACCATCCCCGCCGATTTCGCCAAGAGGGTGGAGAGCGGCAACAACCCGCAGATCCTGATCGAGGCCGACGCCACCGACCCGGCAGTGGCCAGCGGCGCCATCTCGACGCTCGGCACCGTCGCTAGCCAGGCGCTGCTGAGGGCGCAAGGCACGCAGGAAGCCGCCGCCGAGGCCGCCAAGGGTCAGCTCGATGTCGTCGTACACCGGCGCTACAATCCCGAAGGCATTTCGCAATACAACATCGTGCCCGGCCTGCTCGGCGTCATCCTGCAGATGACCATGGTGATGATGACTTCGATCGCTCTGACGCGCGAGACCGAGCGCGGCACGATGGAGAACCTGCTGGCGATGCCGTCCAGCCCGCTCGAGATCATGCTCGGCAAGGTGCTGCCCTATCTGGCGGTCGGCGGCGTGCAGGTGGTGGTGGTGCTGGCGGCGGCCAAGCTTCTGTTCGCCATACCCTTCACCGGATCGATGTCGCTGCTGTTGACCGCCGTGCTGATCTTCGTGCTGGCGCTGGTGCTGCTCGGCTATTCGATTTCGACCGTCGCCCGCACGCAGATGCAGGCCCTCCAGCTCACCTTCTTCTTCTTCCTGCCGTCGATCATGCTGTCGGGTTTCATGTTCCCCTATCGGGGCATGCCGGACTGGGCGCAGACCTTCGGCGAGATCTTTCCGCTGACGCATTTCCTGCGCATCACCCGCGCGGTGATGCTGAAGGGCGCCGAACTGCCGGCGGTGGCCGGCGAGATCGGCTGGCTGGTGGTGTTCGTGGCGTTGTTTGCCGGTGTCGCATTGGTGCGGTTCAGGCGGACGCTCGATTAGCTCTTACGGGTTGAGTGATCTCGTACCGCTAACGAACGGACTTCCTCGGACATAGAAGCGTAGCGGGCGATCCGCGTCCTTCGTAATGCCGATCCGGATGCCCTGCCCGATGTCATCGGCCTGATGATCATCAATTGCCAGCCATAGCGGGCCTTCGCGGCAAAGATCGATCCCGTCGAGCGAACGGTCGATCCGCAACGCCTGGGCGAGCTTTCCCGGTCCTCGCGCCAGGTCGCGCAAACGCTCGATGCCGCGATTGAGCCGCATGATGGCGATGCCTTCGAGCGGCTCGAGCGCCCTGATCAGCACACCAGTTCCGATCCCCGGCATCTCGCTCGAGACGTTGAGCATGTAGGAGATGCCGTAGGCGAGATAGACATAGGCGTGGCCAGGCCCGAGAAACAGCGAACGGTTGCGCGAGGTCATCCCCCGGTAACCGTGCCCGGCGGCGTCGCCAGCCACATAGGCCTCGGTCTCGACGATGCGGCCGCTGGCGATGCCTTCGGGCAGCTCGCGCACCACGAGCTTGCCAATGAGGGTGCGGGCAAGGGATGCCGTATCATCAGGCAGTTCCGAGCGCACGAGCGGGCGGCGGATGGTCATGCTCAGCGCGGCCAGATTTCACGGCATCGGCTCGACCCATTGCGCGCGCGAAGGTCCCGGCTCGAACGGATCGGCGAAATACTGGGTCTCGCGGGCCACCTTGCCATCGACGAACTCCATGATGCTCACGGTGTAGGACGGCCGCCCGTCATAGGCGAGGACAAATTCAGTGACCCAGATATTGCCAGCGCCGACGATCCGCCGCACCGTGAAGCGCTTGCGGTTCGGCTGTGCGGCGCGCGACGACTGGATGTTTCGTCGCCCGCTTATGCGCTCACCCGACTGTGGATAGTCGAGCACCGCGTCCTCCCGGTAGATTTGGTGCTCCGCCTCGAAGTCGCTGACATCGGAGGCGGCCCAGTGGCGATCCAGAGCCGCTCTTGTCTCCAGGTCTTCCATGCCGGATCTCCTCGGACGTTGTGGCTCGGCCCGGTTGTCGCTTAAGCAGCCGCCATGATCTCGGCATAGGTGCCGAAATCGACATTGCCGCCGGAGAGCACCACGGCAACGCATTTGCCGGATAGCTCGATCTCACCCGATGACAGTGCCGCCAGCGCCACGCAGCCGCCGGGCTCGACCACGAGTTTGAGATAGGCCATGGCGTCGCGCATCGCCTGCGCGGTTGCCTTGTCTGAGACCGCGATGCCACCGGCAAGGTTCCTGCGGTTGATCTCGAAGGTGATCAGGCCGGGCTCGGCGGTCAGGATCGCGTCGCAGATCGAAGCGTGGCCGAGCTCGTTCGACACCCTTGCGCCTTCGATGAGCGAACGGCGGGTGTCGTCGAAATGCTCGGGCTCCACTGCCCAGACCGCGGTGTCGGGCGAGGCGTCTTTGACCGCAACTGAGATGCCGCTGGTCAGGCCGCCGCCGCCACAGGGAATGACGACCGCGTCGAGGCTGACGCCAAGCGCTTTTGCCTGGCGCATCAATTCGAGGCCGATAGTGCCCTGTCCAGCGATGATGGCCGGGTCGTCGAAGGGCGGCACCAGCACCATGCCCCTTTCGATATAAGGGCGCACCACGGTCATGCGGTCGTCGCGAAAACGGTCGAACGGCACCACCTCCGCGCCCATCTTGCGGACATTGGCGATCTTCATCGCCGGCGCGTCGGCCGGCATGGCGATGACCGCCTTGACGCCGAACATCGCGGCCGAAGCGGCGACGCCCTGCGCATGATTGCCCGACGAGAAGGCAACGACGCCTCGGCTGCGTTCTTCCTCACGGAGCGACGACAGCTTGTTGTAGGCGCCACGGAACTTGAACGAGCCGGTACGCTGCAGCGTCTCCGGCTTGAACAAGATCCGGCCGCCGAAGCGCTTGTTCAGCTCCTGCGATTCGATCAAGGGGGTTTCGACGATCAGGCCGGCAAGCCGGGCTGCGGCGGCGTGGATGTCGGCGATGCCGGGAGGGGTGGTCATAGTGGATTATCCTGTGGAAACATGTTGCCCTTCATGATGCCCGCAAAGGGAGGTGGCGCACCATGGGAAAAATGTGACCGTTACAAAGTTTGGCGAGTCATGATCGGCGTTTGCGCCGCCCCTCACCTGCCTGCCGGCATCCTCTCCCGTATAGTGACGGGGAGAGGGGAGCTGTCGCCAGCGGTTTCGCCAATCGCCAGCGTCGCAAGAAGGGCGCGGCATCACGGCCAGCTTCTTTCTCCCCGTCTACGGGGAGAAATGCCCGGCAGGGGGCGGCGCCGAAATCAGCAAATTGGCCACCCAATTTTAGCCAAGCAGCGTCCTCTGCCTCTTGGTCCCACCCAGCTTGCGCCAGTTGTTGAACCGGTGGCTGGCGGCGGCAAAGGAGATCTTCATCTGCTGGGCAACCGAATAGCGCGACTTGCCCTCGTCGAACATGCGGTAACAGCACTCGACGCCTTCCTCGGTCAGTTTGCCGTCCGGCGCCTTGTTGTGCGGATTGGCCGGATCGAATTTTTCGACCTGTTGTTCGACCAGGCCTTTCAGGCGCTGCAGGTCGGCCTCGATGCTGGCGATGAGGTCGAGAACGGGCTTTGGATCATAGGGGTGCGGAGGCTGTTTTGCCGTCATCTCATGGCTCCTTGTTCTTGGCTTGAGTTCGGTTATATAGGTGAACATTCACTGATAATGAAGGGTCGCCGCGGGCGCGGGGCTTCAACAATTCTTGACCGCGACCCAAGCGCGCAATTGACCAAAGGCGTTCAAAACCCTACTTTAGAATTATTCTAAACTAGGGTGAATTCCTCATGCTTTCCCGTGTTTTCGGCTTCGGCCGCCGTCCCTTCGAATCGCTTACCGAACAGGAGATCCTGGCGCTGGCCATTTCGTCCGAGGAGGATGACGGACGCATCTACCGGGCCTATGCCGACGGACTCGCAGACACCTTCCCGCAATCGGCAAAAGTGTTCGAGGAGATGGCCGAGGAAGAGGATGGCCATCGCGATGCGCTGATCGAGCTCTTCCGCAGTCGGTTCGGCGAACGTATTCCGCTGATCCGGCGCGAGCATGTGAAGGGGTATTACGAGCGCAAGCCCGACTGGCTGGTGAGACCGCTCGGCATCGAGCACGTGCGCAGCCAGGCCGAGGCGATGGAGCGGCAGGCCTATCTGTTCTACGTCGAGGCGGCCAAGCGCACCACGGATGCCTCGACCAGAAAGCTGCTCGACGATCTGGCGCTGGCCGAGCAGGGGCACGAAACGCTGGCGCAGCGCCTGGAGCAAAAGCACGTACCGGGCGAAGTGAAGGACGAAGAGGCCGCTGCCGAGCAGCGTCAGTTCATCCTCACCTATGTGCAGCCGGGACTGGCCGGATTGATGGACGGCTCTGTGTCGACGCTGGCGCCGATCTTCGCCGCGGCGTTTGCCACGCATGACACCTGGCAGACCTTTCTGGTCGGGCTTGCTGCCTCGATCGGCGCCGGCATCTCCATGGGCTTCACTGAAGTGGCTTCCGACGACGGCAAGCTATCGGGCCGTGGTTCGCCGATAAAACGCGGTATCACCACCGGCGTCATGACGTCGGCCGGCGGCCTTGGCCACGCATTGCCCTATCTCATCCCGCATTTCTGGACGGCGACAGCCGTCGCCGCGGTGGTGGTGTTCTTCGAACTGTGGGCGATTGCCTTCGTCCAGAACCGCTACATGCAGACGCCCTTCCTGCGCGCCGCCTTCCAGGTGGTGCTGGGCGGCGCCCTGGTGTTCGCGGCCGGCGTGCTGATCGGGAATGCGTAAGCGCAAAGCGCCCCCTCACCCAGCCACGCGGGTTGCCCGTTCACCCATTCACCGCCCGACTATCCCCAGGCGCCTCGTCCCTCTCGGTCAGCCCATAATCCCTCACCACATGCGCAATCCGCAGACGGTAGCCGGCAAAGATACCGCCACGGCCGGCCTTCTGCGCCTGCCGATGTTCTTCGGTGTTGCGCCAGGCCTTCACCGCCTCCTCGTCGCGCCAGAACGACAAGGACAGGATACGGTTCGGATCGGCCAGGCTCTGGAAGCGCTCGATGGAGAGAAAGCCATCGATGCCGTCGAGCAGCGGACGCAAGTCGGCTGCGATGCCCAGATACGCATCGCGTCGGCCCGCCGCCGGCTCGACCTCGAAGATCACGGCAATCACGGCAGCACCAGTTTCGCGTGCGGTCCCGAGACGTGTTTCAGGAACATGCGGTCCTCCTTCAAGATGAATCTTTCGCGGCGGGCGAATTCGTAGTTTGCCTTGCCGGCGGGATCGGCGGCAAGGCGGGCGCGATACGCTTCATAGGCCGCCAGGCTGTCGATGTTGTAGGCGGCGTAGGCGGTCGTCGCCGAGCCCTCATGCGGCGCGTAATAACCGATCAAATCGGCGCCGCAGCGTGGAATGGCCTGGCCCCAGTTGCGGGCATACTCCTCGAAGGCCGCCTTGCCGAACGGGTCGATCTCATAGCGAATGAAGCAGGTGATGGTCATCGTGGTCTCCTTGGGTTTCCTGCGTCGATAGTTCGAGCGGCGTCGAAACGTCGTGCCGCCTGGTCTGCTAAGCAATTCCCTTGGCGGTCATGTCTGCCAGAAGGATTTCGCGCATTCGCGGCGCACGTCTTGCCGAGTCAGGCCAAGGTCGCGCAGCAGATGATCGTCGATCTCAGCGAGGTCGAGACGCTGCAAATGGCGGTCATATCAGCGGGCCAGCAGCCGCGAGCGAAGCCATGTGACGAACGGGAACGATTGACGGCTGGGGAGCGGTGCCGAGGGGAAAGCGGTTCGTGCGGTCATCGTCGTCTCCTTGATCTGATCGGAGAATAGTGGTTATCTGACAAGAATGCTTCGATGAGGAACGAACTATGCGTGAAGGCCCTGACATCGCCCGCATCGCCAGCCTGGTCGGTGACCCGGCGCGGGCAAACATGCTGAATGCCCTGATGGGCGGCACGGCGCTGACGGCGAGCGAACTGGCGCACGAGGCCGGCGTCTCGCTGCCGACCGCCAGCTCGCATCTGGGCAAACTGATGGAAGGCGGGCTGTTGACCGTGGCGAGCCAGGGCCGCCATCGCTATTACGGCCTCGCCGGGCCGCAGGTGGCGGGCATGATCGAAGCCATCACCGGTGTCGCGGAAGCTGTTGGCCCAAAGCGCGTGCGGCCCGGCCCGCGCGACGGAGCGATGCGCGTGGCGCGCGTCTGCTACGATCATCTCGCCGGCGAGCAGGCGGTGGCGATGCTCGATCGTCTCGTCGCCAAAAACGTGTTGGTCCGCGACGAACAGCAGATCAGGCTCGGGCCATCGGCGGCTTCGCATTTCGCCGCTATCGGCATCGATGTCTACACCAGGCCGCGGCGGCCGGTGTGCCGCGCCTGCCTCGACTGGAGCGTGCGCCGCTCGCACCTCGCCGGCACGCTGGGCGCTGCCATCCTCGACAAGATCCTTGCCGACAAATGGGCGCGCCGCGAGAAGGACAGCCGCGCGGTCATTTTCTCGCTGCCGGGCAAGCAGGCGTTCGAGAGGGTGTTTTTGAGATGAGGGGTTGGCGCTCGCCCACACCTTCGTCATCCTAGGGCGGAGCAGCCGCAAAGCGGCGTCGCGGAGACCCTAGGATGACGAAATCCGCTTCAGCACCTTCCCCTGCCTGAAGAAATCCGCCCACGGATCGGCTTGGGCCAGCTGCTTCAGCGTCGTCTGGTCGCCGATCGGGAAGGCGTTCGGCGCCAGCCCGGCTTCGATCTCGGCCCAGGTCACCGGCATCGACACGGTGGCGCCCTTCTTGGCGCGCGACGAATAGGGCGCGACCGTCGTCGAGCCCCTGCCATTGCGCAGATAGTCGACGAAGATCTTTCCGGTGCGCGCCTTCTTCGACAGCGTTGCCGTGTAGCGGTCCGGGGCGCCCTGTTCGAGCGCCTTGGCGAAATCATGGGCGAAGGTCTTCACCGCGTCCCAATCCGACGATGGCTTCAGCGGCACCAGCACATGGTAGCCCTTGCCGCCTGAGGTCTTGACGAAATTTGGCAGCGACAGCTCGTCGAGCTTGCCTCTGATATCGAGCGCCGCCTCGCGCACCGCCTTCACGTCGACGCCTTCATCGGGATCGAGATCGAAGATGATCTGGTCGGGCTGTTCAAGCTTGTCGATGGTGCAGCCCCAGATGTGGATCTCGACCACACCATATTGAACCAGTGCAGCAACGCCGTCGAAATCCCTGATGAACAGGATCTCCTCGCCGTCGTTAGGGTCCTTCATGCGGGCGACCTTGTCGCTCATGCCGGCCGAGGCATGTTTCTGGAAGAAGCGCGGTCCGCCGACGCCGTCCGGCGCGCGCACCAGGCTGAGCGGCCGGTTGACGACGAACTGTTCCATGCGTGGCCAGACCTGCGCGTAGTGGTCGAGCAGGCCTTGCTTGGATATTTTTTCGTCCGGCCACAGCAGCTTGTCGGGATGGGAAAGCTTTACCGTGGTCGTCATCGACCCGGCGGGCTTGGCGGTGCTGCTCGATGCCGGCTTTGCCGAACCTTTGGCTGTCGCTGCCTTGCCTGTCGACGCTTTGGGCTTTTCCTGCACGACTTCCTCCGCCGGCTTGTCCTCGCGCAATCCCTGGAACGAGGCGTGGCGTATTATACGGTCCGACGTCCAGCTGCGAAACTCCACTTCGCCGACAAGTTCCGGCTTGACCCAGACCAGGCCCTTGCCCTTCGGCACGGTGGCAGCGAACGGCGACGACTTTGCCTTCAGCGCATCGAGCTTTGTCTTCAAATCGGTGGCGCCCTTGGCGGAGAAGCCGGTGCCGACGCGGCCGGCATAATGCAGCTTGCCACCCTCATGATAGCCGACCAGCAGCGAGCGCAGTCCGCGCCCGGTCTTCTCCGACGGCAGATAACCGCCGATGACGAACTCCTGCCGCGCCGTGCATTTCGATTTCACCCAGGTGGGGCCGCGGCCGCTGCGATAAGGCGCATCGGCGCGTTTGGAGACGACGCCTTCCAGCCCCATGCGGCAGGCATGCTCCAGCATGATCTTGCCGGGCTCGGCGAAATGGTCGCTGAAACGGACTGCCGCATTCTCCGGCTGCTTGCCGAGCAGCTCCTGCAAGGTCTGCTTGCGCTCGACCAATGGCTCGCGGCGCAAATCCTTCCCGTCGAGGCGCATCAGGTCGAAGACGTAGTAGATGAAGCGGTTGGTTCGATTGGCAGACAAATCCTGCTGCAGCAGGGAGAAGGACGAAACGCCGCTGTCGGCCAGCACGACGATCTCGCCGTCGATGATGGCGTCACTGCATTTCAGTCCGGCCAGTTCCGCCATGATCTCGCCGCCGAATTTCTCCGTCCAGTCGAGGCCGGTGCGGGTCAGCAGCCGCACTTCGGTGCCAGCGATCTGCGCCTGCATGCGATAGCCGTCGAACTTCACCTCGTGCAGCCAGTCCTTGCCCGGCGGGGCTTCGCGCTCCAGCGTAGCCAACTGCGGCTCGACAAAGTCGAGGCGCTTGCCGGGCTTCCCCTTGCCGGCAGCCGGCTTGTTGGAATGCCAGACTTCTGGCTTCTGGCCTCTCGCGGCCTTGCCCTCGCCGACCTCCTCGATGGTCAAGCCGGACTTCACCGATTCCGGCGCTTCCTTGAGGATGTCCTCACCCGGGCGTGCCGCCGCATCGTCCGACTTGATCAGCAGCCAGTTGTCGCGCTTTTCAGCCGCGCGGGGTTTCAGCCTGACTAGATGCCACAATCCGTGCAGTTTGTGGCCGTGCAGCTCGAAGCTGATATGGCCTTTCTTCATCGCCTTGGCCGGGTCGATCTCGGGAACCCAGGTGCCCTCGTCCCAGACGATGACCGAACCGCCGCCATATTCGCCCTTGGGGATGGTGCCTTCGAACGGCGCATAGTCGATCGGGTGATCCTCGACATGCACGGCCAGCCGCTTCTCATGCGGGTCGAGACTCGGGCCGCGCGTCACCGCCCAGCTCCACAGCACGCCGTCATGTTCCAGCCGCAGGTCGTAATGCAGCCTTGTCGCCGCGTGCTTGTGTATGACGAAGATGCCGCCCGCCTCGCCCTTCTTGGTACGGGCGACCTTGCCGGCTGGCTCGGCGGTCTTCTTGAAATCGCGCTTGGAGTGATACTGTTCGAGGCTGGCCATCGCTTCTTGTCCTCAGGCCGATTTGCGTTTGGGCGCGCTGGCTTTCGGTTTGGCGCGCTTCACCGCCAGTTTGGCTTTCGCGGAAGAAGCCTTCGTCGAGCTGCCATCCGACGACAGGCTCTTCTTCAGCGCGTCGAACAGATTGACGACATTGGAGGGTTTGGGCGCTGCCTTGGCCGTGGGCGCCTTCTTGCCAGCCTTCTTGGCGCGGATCAGCTCCAGCAGTGCGTCCTCGTATTTGTCATCGAATTTCGAGGGATCGAACTTGGCCTTCTTCCTGTCGATGATCAGCTCGGCCAGATCGGTCATCTCCTGATCGGTCTTTACCGCCTTGATGTCGCCAAACACGGTGTCCGGCTGGCGCACCGTGTTGTCGTAACGCAGCGTCGTCAGCACCATGCCTTTGCCCAGCGGTTCGATGACCACCGGGCGCTCGCGTTGATAGAGCACGATGCGCGCCAGTCCGGCCATCTTCTTGCCCGCCATCGCATCACGGATGACGGCGAACGCCTCCTCCGACACCTTGTCGGCCGGCGCGACATAATAGGGCGTGTCGAGGTAGATCTGCTGGATCGAGGCTTTGTCGACGAAACCGTCGAGCGCCATCGTGTGCGAGGATTCGATCTGCACCGCCTCGATCTCGTCTTCCTCGATATGGACGAAATCGCCGTCGCTGACTTCGTAACCCTTGATCTCGTCGTCGTCGCCGAGCGGCTTGCCGGTTTCGGAATCGACATAGATGCGTTTCACCGTGTTGCCGGTCTTGCGGTTCAGCACCCGGAACGAGACCTTCTCGGTGTGGGTGACGACATTGGTCAGCTCGACGGCACAGGTGACCAGCGACAGCTTCAGATAGCCCTTCCAGGCTGGACGCGGCGCCATGATATCTTCCCTTCCACAACCAGATGAAGGTGAGAACGGACAGAGCCCGCTCCAGTTCCGCGCTCCCGCGCCGATCTGGATGCCAAGCGCGCCCGAGGCGTTCTGGCCGCCCGCACGGAAATTTCACTGAGGCAGCCAAAGTTGAAACAGAACCGCGCGCGGGCGACATTCAAACGAAACATATGTGATGGAAAAGTCACATTGGGTGGAATGCCGACCAACTGCACGGAAAGACCCCGAATCAGCCGCATTCCAGCCACGAAGCAAGGCATTTTCGACCAGATATTAACATCACGTTCACCGACTATTCACGCCTCGACGCTATGATGACCGCAATTCGGAAGGGACATCCGAAAATCGGGACAGGGACAAGGTAAATGAACTTCCTCGCGCACCTCATCGGCTATGCCGCCGCCATCCGCGAATTCGTCGCGCCGACCTATCGGCCCGAGCGCTATTACATGCGTGGCCCCGGCCCGGCCTGCGCCCGTCGCGGCAACTCGCTCGGCGTGAGCGCGCACTGATCATGGCTTTCGAAAATCGCCACGACAGCCGGATCTGCAGGCCGGCCGCCTCTACCCGCGCCACCACCTATCGCGCCGAGCGTCCCGCTCTCGCCGACAGGCGGCGTGCGACATCGCCACGGCTTTGATACCGCCATCGGCTGGCTTAGTGTCCTAAGGGCACAAGCAGCCGAGGCCCGCGTGACCGACCTTCCCCAGTCAAGCCGTCGCAAGTCAAGCTGTCCCTCCGAAACATCCTTCGATGCACGCCAGCCGCTGATCGTCTTCGATGGCGTCTGCGTGTTGTGCTCCAGCTTCGTGCGCATGGTGGTCAGGCTCGACCACCAAGGCCGCTTCCGCTTTGGGTGCGGGCGCCTTCGATGCCCTTGCCGTAGATTTCCGACAGCGCCACGCCGAGCGGACAATAGACACCGGACGTGCCGCCGGTCAGCACATTGATGAATTCCTGCGCCTTGGCTGAAATAGCGCCCAGGCCAAGCGAGACCGCCACCGCGCCGGCCGCAATGAATTTCGTCCTGAAATGGAACATGGTGATTTCCTCCCTGAAATGTCTGCGCCGCCGCCCTCCTCGGCGCGGGCGGGGCGAGTTTAGACGGCAGACGGCAAATGCCAACCAGCAATTGCACTCCATTAGACGAACGGTTGAGTGCTGCCGCGGTGGGCGCCGGCTTGCGCATGACACGACCAAGGCCGAAAGATTTTTCCAGCGCCTGTCGAAATCGGCCGAGACCGCACGACATAGGGTCGGCCCGCACGGAGCGGCCGTTCGACAAAACGGGAGAAGACCATGCGATACATGCTTTTGATCTACAATGACGAGGCCGCGACGGCGAATGCGCCGCGCGACAAGACCGAGCAGGTCCTCGCGGCCTATGGCGCCTATACCGAAGCGTTGAAGAAATCCGGCGCATGGCTGGCCGGCGACCGGCTGCGCCCGACCCAGGCGGCGGCCTCGGTGCGGATGGCCAACGGCAACACCAACGTGCTCGATGGCCCCTATGCCGACACCAAGGAGCAACTTGCCGGCTTCTACATGATCGAGGCGACCGACATCGACACGGCCATCGAATGGGGTGGACGCTGTCCGGCAGCCAGCACCGGCACGGTCGAGGTACGCCCGATCTGGGAAATGACCGAGTACCTGTCCGAGAAATGACCGAAACGCCCCGACGGCGCCGAATGATTTTTCGCGGCGCCTGTCGAAATCGGTCCAGGCCACGCGACATAGGGTCGGCCAGCAACGAAGCGGCCTTCGAGAAAACGGGAGAAGACCCATGCGATACATGCTTTTGATCTACGTCAACGAAGCCGCGATGGCGGCCGCGCCGACCGATAAGACCTACGAGATCAGCGCAGCCTATGGCGCCTATACCGAGGCGTTGAAGAAATCCGGCGCCTGGCTGGCCGGCGACCGGTTGAAGCCGACCCAGGCCGCCACTTCGGTGCGGATGGCCAACGGCAAGACCAACGTGCTCGACGGCCCCTACGCCGACACCAAGGAGCAGCTCGCCGGTTTCTACATGATCGAGGCTGAGGACGCCGATGCCGCTATCGCCTGGGCAGCGCGCTGCCCCGCCGCCAGCGCCGGCACGGTCGAGCTGCGGCCGATCTGGGAACAGACCATGTGATGGAGAATGGCCTGGAGATCGCGCGGGCGGCGGCGGAAGTCGCCGCCAGGCAAAGCTACGGCAAGCTGGTCGCCTGGCTCGCGGCGCGCACGCGCGACGTGGCCGGCGCCGAGGATGCGCTGGCCGATGCCTTCGCCGCCGCACTGGAGCGATGGCCTCAAACCGGCGTGCCCAGGAAACCGGAAGCCTGGCTGCTGGCGGTGGCAAGGCGGCGCCGCGTCGATGCGGTGCGGCGGCGGCTGACCAGCGAGGCCGGCCGCGAGCATCTCAAGCTGATTGCCGAGGAGGCGGAGGCGCACATGACCGACGAAGACCTGCCCGACGAACGGCTGCGGCTGATGTTCGCCTGCGCCCATCCGGCGATCGAATCGAGCGTGCGTTCGCCGCTCATCCTGCAGACCGTGCTGGGGTTCGACGCGGCGACGATCGCCTCTGCCTTCCTGGTCTCGCCGGCAACGATGAGCCAGCGCCTGGTGCGCGCCAAGACCCGCATCCGTGAGACCGGCATTCCGTTCCGCGTGCCGGAGCGGGCTGAACTCGGCGAACGGCTGGATGCGGTGCTGGAAGCGATCTACGCCGCCTTCGCCGAAGGCTGGTCCGAACCCGCGGGCACCGAGACGCAGCGCCGCAATCTGGCGACCGAAGGCATTTGGCTCGGCCGGCTGGTGGCTTCGCTGTTGCCGGAAGAGCCCGAGGCGCTTGGCCTATTGTCGCTGATGCTGTTTGCCGAGGCGCGCCGCGCCGCACGGCGCGATACGGCCGGGGATTACGTGCCGCTGGCTGAGCAGGACTATACGCTCTGGGATCGCGCTTTGGTCGATGAGGCGGAAGCGTTGCTCAGCCGCGCCGCCACCATGGGCGTCATCGGCCGCTACCAGCTTGAGGCGGCCGTGCAGTCCGCACATGCAGCACGACGGCTGACCGGCCGCACCGACTGGGCGGCGATCCGCGAGCTCTACGACGCGCTGCTTTCGATCACAGGATCGCCGGTGGTGGCGATCAACCGCGCGGTGGCGATTGCCGAGGCCGAGGGCGCCGTGGCCGGATTGGCGGCCCTTTACGTGCTGGGCGACGACAAGCGGCTTGATGACTATCAGCCCTATTGGGCAGCCCGCGCCGGTCTGCTGGCCAGGCTCGGTCAGGTGCCACAGGCAACCGACGCCTATGATCGGGCGATCGGCCTTGAACGCGATCCGGCGGTGCGCCGCTTCCTGCAAGGAAAACGGGCGGTGCTCAGAAATTGAGCCGCGCCACCGGCCGTCCGTTCAGCCTGGCCACATCTCATGCGATGTGTTGAGCGTCTTCATCAGCGGGTTGTCGCGCAGTTTCGACCACAGGCGTTCAATGTTCGGCCATGCCGTCCGCGCTTTGTCGACGTCGGGATGCCAGGCCACCAGCATGACGAGGTAAATGTCGGCCAGTGACAGCTGGGAGCCGACCAGCCAGTCACGGCCTTGGAGAGCGGCATCCAGAACGGCAAAGCCTCGGTCCATCTCGGCGACGGCTGCCTGCTTGACCGCCTTGGTGCCGTCCGGATCGGCCGTGTATCGATACGCGTAGTAGAAACGCAGCACCGCCGGATAGAGCACCGACGACATGAAGGTCATCCAGCGCAGGAAGTCGGCACGGGCAGGCGTGTCGACAGCCGGCGCCAGGCCGGCATTGGGGTGACGCTCGGCAAGCAGGATGCAGATCGCCGCCGATTCGGTCATCGAGCTTCCGTCCGGCAAGGTCAGCACCGGAACCTGGTTCAACGGACTGATGCCCAGGAAGGCCGGATCGGGTCTGTCCGTCTTCGGTACGTCGATCTGCTCGAACGGTACGTTCGCCAGCACCAGCGCAGCCTCGACGACGAAGCCGCCGCTGCCTGGGCGGGTGTAGAGCTTGTACATGGAATCCTCCCCCGGCCCGCGCTAAGCAAGCCGGGAGCGATATGAACCGGAAGCGGTGTCGCGCTCAAGCCGCTGATGGCGGCCACAGACGGTTTTTCAGCGGGCCAGCTTGGTCACGAAGAAGCGTCGGACTACGAGCCCAACCCCTCGAACAGGATCGTCGACAGATAGCGCTCGGCGAAGGATGGGATGATCACCACAAGGTTCTTGCCCTTGTTCTCCGGCCGCGAGCCGACGACGATGGCCGCCTGCAGGGCGGCGCCCGACGAGATGCCGACCGGCACGCCTTCGAGGCGGGCGACGAGGCGGGCATTGGCGACCGAATCCTCGTTCGAGACCTTGACGATCTCGTCATAGATCGTCGTGTCGAGGATTTTGGGCGCAAAGCCGGCGCCGATGCCCTGGATCTTGTGCGGGCCGGGCTGGCCGCCCGACAGCACCGGTGAGGATTCCGGCTCGACTGCGACGACATGCACCGAAGGCTTGCGCTTCTTCAGCACCTGGCCGACGCCCGTGATGGTGCCGCCGGTGCCGATGCCGGCGACGAAGATATCGACCTCGCCATGCGTGTCGTTCCAGATCTCCTCGGCCGTCGTCGTGCGGTGGATTTCCGGGTTGGCCGGATTCTCGAACTGCTGCGGGATGATCGCATTGGGGATCGTCGCTGCCAGTTCGTCGGCCTTGGCGATGGCGCCCTTCATGCCTTTCGGACCCTCGGTCAGCACCAGCTCGGCGCCGAGCAGCGCCAGCATTTTCCTGCGTTCGATCGACATCGTTTCCGGCATCGTCAGGATCAGCTTGTAGCCCTTGGCGGCAGCGGCGAAGGCCAGCGCGATGCCGGTGTTGCCGGACGTCGGTTCGATCAGCGTGGTCTTGCCGGGAGAAATCTTGCCGGACGCCTCCAGCGCCTCGATCATCGCCACGCCGATACGGTCCTTGACCGAAGCGATCGGATTGAAGAATTCGAGCTTGGCAATAAGATTGGCGACGATGCCCTTTTCCTTGGCGAACTTGTCGAGCCGCACCAGCGGCGTGTCGCCGATCGTGTCGGTGATGGAATCGTAGACGCGGCCGCGACCGGGCACGCGGGCTGATGTGACGGGCTTGTTCATTGGTTTCGCTCCCAGAATTTCAGGCAAGTGGAATTGCAGCCGGCAAGATAGGGCTTTCAGCCGCGCAACATAAGCTGTCGGCCGAAAATATCCGAGTGGGGCCTGTGTCGAAAACGTCTCCGCCGCGGAAAAGCATTTCCCGCAAAGGCCTGTTGGCGAAATGCTTTGGCCGAGAGCCCTTTATTGGCGGGCGGCAATCGCTGCAGCAGCACCAACCATGAAGCCCGCGGCCGTGCGGTTCAGCGCCTTGAGCGCGCGCGGCGATTTCAGGAACCAGCGCGCCTTGGCAGCCAGCGCCAGATACGGCACCAGCACCACCAAGAGCACGACGACCGTCAGCGCAACGAGAATGCCATAATCGGCCAGCGTGATGGTCTTCAGGTCGACGATGGTCGGCGTGATGGCGAGGTAGAAGATCATCGTCTTCGGATTGCCGAGCGTGACGGTCAGGCCGGCGACGAAGCTCGACAGCAACCCGCCTTTGCCCTTCCTCGCCTCGACGGTCTCGGGCGTGATGCCGCTGTTCCAGAAACGCCAGCCGAGGAATGCGAGATAGACGACGCCGAGCCATTTGATGGCGAGAAAAACCATGCCGAAAGTTTGCGCGACGAAAGCGAGGCCGAGCACCACGGCGGTCAGGTAGGTGAGGTCGCCAACCATCAGGCCAAAGGACATGGCAAGCGCCGAGCGAAAGCCGGAACCGAGCGCGCGCGCAATGAGCGCGGTGAGCCCGGGACCGGGAATGGCTGCGGCGACGCCGAGAGCGGCACTGTAGGCGAGGAATCCGGTGAGGGTCACGGTTGTGGTCTCAGATGAGAGCGCTTTATCGCATGGGACCGGCCAAGATTGAATTCGCTGGAGTCGGATTCTATTGCACCAGATATCGGGGGCCTCGCCTTACGAAGCCCCCTCATCCGGCCGCTTCGCGGCCACCTTCTCCCCGTGGGGGAGAAGAGACGGGCGCCAGCGCCTGCTGACTCCTCTCCCCTCGGGGAGAGGTCGGATTGCCCCGAATTGCATTTGCAATTCGGTTTTGGCAATCCGGGTGAGGGGGGCTGCGCTGTCCTTACGACCGACCGTCGTCATGGGTGACACGCCATATGGTGCCGTTGCCGTCCTCGGTCACGATCAGCGCGCCGTCGTTCGCCACCGCCACGCCGACCGGTCGACCCCAGACTTCGCCGCTGGAGACGACGAAGCCGGTGATAAAATCCTCATACTCGCCGGTCGGCTTGCCATCCTTGAACAGCAATCTCACCACCTTGTAGCCGGTCCTGTTGCCGCGGTTCCATGAACCATGCAGAGCGACGAAGGCGTCGCCTTGGTATTCGGCCGGAAAGGTCTTCCCGTCGTAGAAGGCGATGTTGAGCGGCGCCGAATGCGCCTGCATCAGTACATCGGGAATATCAGCCTTGCCGGCAAGGTTGGGGCGCTCGCCCTTGCGGCGCGGATCCTCGTTGTTGCCGATATAGTACCAGGGCCAGCCATAGAAGGCGCCGTCCTTGACCACTGTTGCATATTCGGACGGCACATTGTCGCCGAGCCCATCGCGCTCATTGACGACACACCACAGCGCGCCGGTCGCCGGCTGCACGGTCATGCCCGAACAGTTGCGCAGGCCGGTGGCGACGATGCGTCCGTTCTTGCCGTCCGGATCGAAGGCCAGCACGTCGGCGCGGCCGTCTTCAGAGCCCCATGTGGCGCCGAGCGGCTTCGACTTCGCCCAGGCGTCGAGTCCGCCCTCCGGTTCCTTGCCCATATCCTCGGCGACATTCGATCCCGAGCCGACCGACAGATAAAGCGTCTTGCCGTCCGGCGAAAAAGCGATGTCGCGCGTCCAGTGATGATTGGCAGGGATGTTGTCGATGATGGTTTCCGGATCGCCTGATGCCTTCAGGTCGCCCTTGCGATAGGCAAAGCGCACGACGCTGTCGCTGTTGGCGACATAGACCCATTGCGGATCATTGCCCGGCGGATAGAAGGCGATGCCATAGGGCTGGTTGAGGTTGCCGGCAAAGATGCCGTCCTGCGCCGGCTTTGCGCTGCCCTCGGCCAGGCGATAGACGCGGACCTGGTTGGCCTCGCTGTCGGCGACGAACAGGTCGCCATTCGGCGCCACGCGCACGACGCGCGGATTGTCGATGCCTGACGCGATCAGCTCGGCCGAAAAGCCCTGCGGCAGCTTGGGCTTGGCGCCCGCCGGCCTTTCGGCGAGGTCGGCGCTGTTCGAGGCGGATTTGGTGACGTAGGGCTTCGGCAGATCGTTCGACCTGATCAGGCGGCGCACCCCCGGCCGGTCGGCGCGCCAGTCGCCGAAAGCGGCCGCGCCTTTCAACACGGGCTCGTCTGCCTGCTGGGCGAATGCCGTTGTGGTGACAAACAGGGTGGCGGAAATAGCCAGCCCGGCGAAACGGATCATCCTGCCCTCCAACATTTGGCCGTGAAGACAGCAACGGGCGGCTTCGCCGATCGTTCCGTGGCACACGATGCGTTGAAGGAAGGCCCCGATCTCCGGATTCAGGTTCCGGCAGCGTAGAAATCGTCGTCGAGGCGTTTTTCCAGCTCGACGAGGTCGGCCGGCAGCGGCAGGCCCATGGCGCGCATTTCCCGCAGCTTTTCGCGCAACTGTTCCTGGATTTCGTGCTGGTCTTCCGGCTGGTTGACCATCTCCTCCAGCAGCAGGCTGATCCGGGCCTTGAATTCTTCGAGCGCCATCGTCGTCTCCTCGGTTAGATCAGCTCAACGGAGCATGCGGGATATCAGCTGCGCGGTGTAATCCACCATCGGCACGATGCGCGCGTAATTCAGCCGGGTTGGACCGATGACGCCGAGCGCGCCGACGACGCGGGCATCCTTGTCGCGATAGGGGGCTACCACCAGCGACGAGCCCGACAGCGAAAACAGCTTGTTTTCCGAGCCGATGAAGATGCGCACGCCCGAGCCCTGCTCGGCGAGGTCGAGCAGCTGGATCAGCCCGTCCTGCGTCTCCATGTCCTCGAACAGATGCCGCAACAATTCGATGTCGGCCTGGGCAGTGACGTTTTCCAGCAGATTGGCGCGGCCGCGCACGATGAGTCGCGCCGGCAGGCCGCTGTCGGCGCCGGCCCACACCGCCAGCCCCTTCTCGACCAGGTCCTGCGACAGCGTATCGAGTGCAGCCCTGGTCTCTTCCTTGATGCGGGCGATCTCGATCCGCGCCTCGGCCAGCGTGCGGCCGCGGATATGGGCGTTGAGGAAATTCGAGGCCTCGTGCAATTGCGAGACGGTGATGCCGACGGGCAGTTCGACGACGCGGTTTTCGACGTCGCCGTTCTGCGACACCAGCACCGCCAGTGCCTTGGTCGGCTCAAGCTGGATGAATTCGATGTGCTTCAGCGCCACCTCGTTCTTGGCGGCCAGCACCAGGCCGGCGCCGCGCGACATGCCCGACAACATCTGGCTGGCCTCGGTCAGCATGTGCTCCAGCGTCGCGCCGGAGCCCGACGCCCGCACCTGTGCCTCGATGGCGCGGCGCTCCTCGTCGGAAAGGTCGCCAAGCTCCATGAAGGCGTCGACGAAGAAACGCAGGCCGGCCTGCGTCGGCAGCCGGCCGGCCGAGATGTGCGGCGCGTAGATCAGGCCGAGATGCTCGAGGTCGCTCATCACATTACGGACGGTCGCCGGCGACAGCGAGGACGGCAGGATGCGCGACAGGCTGCGTGATCCCACGGGTTCACCGTCCCTGAGATAGGAATCGACGATGCGCCGGAAGATGTCGCGGGAACGCATGTCGAGCGACTGAAGCGCGGGCGACTGCGAACTCGGATCGACTGCCTTGGTCATACGGCCAAAAACCTCCGGCCCAAGATATAGACTTCGCCGCGGCCCGCGCAACCCGGTGTCTTTGTGAGATCACCCGGTGTCTGTGTCAGATGACCCGGCCATTTTCCTTTGCGCCACGCGTCCCATGCGGTTACAAGCCGGCCAAGATTCCGAAAAATGACAAGAAAGCAGCCTGAATGCGCCCTTCCAAACGCCAATTCGACGAAATGCGCGCCATCTCCTTCGAGCGCGGCGTCTCCAAGCATGCCGAAGGCTCATGCCTGGTGAAGTTCGGCGACACGCATGTCCTGTGCACGGCCAGCCTCGAGGAAAAAGTGCCAGGCTGGATGCGCAATTCCGGCAAGGGCTGGGTGACGGCGGAATACGGCATGCTGCCGCGCTCGACCGGCGAGCGCATGCGCCGCGAGGCTTCGGCCGGCAAGCAGGGCGGCCGCACGCTGGAAATCCAGCGGCTGATCGGCCGCTCCTTGCGCGCCGTGGTCGACCTGCAGGCGCTGGGCGAGCAGCAGATCACCGTCGACTGCGACGTCATCCAGGCCGATGGCGGCACCCGCACCGCCTCGATCACCGGCGGCTGGGTGGCGCTGTATGACTGCCTGCGCTGGATGGAAGCGCGCCAGATGGCCAGTGTCGCCAAGGTGCTGAAGGACCATGTCGCGGCGATCTCCTGCGGCATCCATGATGGCCAGCCGGTCATCGACCTCGACTATATCGAGGATTCCTCGGCCGGCACCGACGCCAATTTCGTCATGACCGGCAAGGGTGGCATCGTCGAGATCCAGGGCACCGCCGAGGGCGAGCCTTTCTCCGAAGATCAGTTCGCGGAATTGATGGGCCTGGCCAAGAAAGGCATCCAGCGCCTGGTCAGCCTGCAGCAGATGGCAGTGGCTTGACGGTTTTCTGGTGACCCCCTCCGCCATCCTGGAATCTGCCCTCTACGTCACCGATCTGGCGGCGGCGGAAGAATTCTATGTCGGCGTCCTCGGGCTCGACCTGCTCGGCAAGGTTGACGGCAGGCACCTCTTCTTCCGCTGCGGACCGGGCGTGCTGCTCGTCTTCAATGCCGAGGCGACGAAGGTGCCGCCGGCCCCCGACGCCAGGCTGCCGGTCCCGCCGCACGGCGCTGTCGGCGAGGGTCATCTGTGCTTTGCGGCGACCGCCGACGAAATCGTGCGCTGGAAAGCTCATCTGGAGGTGAAGAAGATCCCCATTGAAAGCGAATTCGAGTGGCCGCAAGGCGGCCATTCGATCTATATACGCGACCCCTCGGGCAATTCGATCGAATTTGCCGAGCCACGAATCTGGGGCCTTTGATGCATTCTCTTGATGGCAAGAAGATCGTTGTCGCCAGCCACAATGCCGGCAAGCTGCGCGAATTCGCCGACCTGATGGGGCCGTTCGGCTTCGAAGCCAAGTCGGCCAAGGAGTATGGCCTGCCGGAGCCGGATGAGACCGGCACCACCTTCGAGGAGAACGCCTACATCAAGGCGCTCGCCGCAGCCCAGGCGACCGGCCTGCCGGCGCTGTCGGACGATTCCGGCCTGTGCGTCGACGCGCTCGACGGCGCGCCCGGCGTCTACACCGCCAACTGGGCCGAAACCCCCGACGGCTCGCGCGATTTCGGCATGGCCATGCAACGCACCGAAGTGGCGTTGCAGGAAGTCGGCGCGGCCTTGCCACAACAGCGCAAAGGCCGCTTCGTCGCCGTCATCTGCCTGGCGTTCCCCGACGGCGAGGCGGAATACTATCGCGGCGAGGCCGAAGGCACGCTGGTCTGGCCGCCACGCGGCGAGCTCGGCTTCGGCTATGATCCGGTGTTCCTGCCCGATGGCTTCGAAAAAACCTTCGGCGAGATGAGCGCTGAGGAAAAACACGGCTGGAAGCCCGGCCAGCCGACGGCGCTGTCGCACCGCGCCCGCGCTTTCCAGAAATTCGCCAAAGCGAGATTGGGCTCGGCATGAGCATGCTGCTCGACCGGACGCCCGGCTTCGGCGTCTATGTCCATTGGCCGTTCTGCGCAGCCAAATGCCCCTATTGCGACTTCAACAGCCATGTCCGCCACCAGCCAGTCGACCAGGACCGCTTCGCCAGTGCCTTCGAGGCCGAGTTGGCGACGATGCGCGAGCGCACCGGGCCGCGCGAGGTGACCAGCATTTTTCTCGGCGGCGGCACGCCGTCGCTGATGAAGCCGGAAACGGTGGCCAGGGTTCTGGACGCGGTGGCGAAGAACTGGACGGTGCCCGATGGCATCGAGGTGACGCTCGAGGCCAATCCGTCCTCGGTCGAGGCCGAACGCTTTCGCGGCTACCGGGCAGCCGGGGTCAATCGCGTCTCGCTCGGCGTGCAGGCGCTGAACGACAAGGATCTGCGCTTCCTCGGCCGGCTGCACAACGTTGAAGAGGCCCTGCACGCCATCGGCCTGGCGCGAGAAATCTTTCCGCGGCTGTCCTTCGATCTGATCTATGCCCGGCCTGGCCAGACGCCGGAGGCTTGGGCATCGGAGCTGGAACAGGCGATCGGCCATGCCGCCGACCACCTGTCGCTCTACCAGCTGACCATCGAGGAAGGCACGCCCTTCCACGCTCTGCATGCGGCGAAGAAATTCATCATCCCCGACAACGACCACGCCGCCGATCTCTATGCGCTGACGCAGGAGATCACATCGGCGCATGGCCTGCCGGCCTATGAGATTTCCAACCACGCCAGGCCGGGCGCAGAAAGCCGGCACAACCTGACCTACTGGCGCTATGGCGAATATGTCGGGGTCGGGCCGGGCGCGCATGGCCGTTTCGTCGAGAATGGCCGCCGCACGGTCACGATCGCCGAGCGGATGCCGGAAACCTGGGCCAATCTGATAGAGGCCAAAGGCCATGGCGTCACCGGCGGCGAGATCCTGACGCGCTCGGAAGAGGCCGACGAGTTCCTGCTGATGGGCCTGCGGCTGGCCGAGGGCATCGACCTCTCCCGCTACGAGGCGTTCTCAGGACGCGGCCTGTCGAGCGCACGGCTGTCGATGCTGCAGGGCGAGGGTCTGGTGGCACCGATCGGCAATGCCCGGCTCCGCGCCACGCCGGCCGGCATGATCGTGCTCGACGCCGTGGTGGCCGATCTGGCGCGCTAACCCCTTGAAAACCGTCCTCTTCGTTTGCAGCCAGAACCGTTTGCGCAGCCCGACCGCCGAGCAGGTGTTTTCAACCCGCCGCGACATCGAGGTCGCATCGGCCGGAACAAACCATGATGCCGACACGCCGCTGACGCATGATTTGGTCGCTTGGGCCGACATCATCTTCGTCATGGAAAAGGTGCACCGCACCAAACTGCAGAAGAAATTCAAGGCCAGCCTGAAGAAGGCCCGGGTCATCTGCCTCGATATACCTGATAACTATGAATTCATGGATCTGGAGCTGATCAGCCTTCTGAAGGCACGCGTTTCACAGTATCTCGGTTGAGACGTCATCCGCGAAGGCCACCCGCATGAACCTGACCGTCACCTCCTGGCAATTCTGGGCGCTGCTCTCGGCTGCATTCGCGGCCCTGACGGCGATCTTCGCCAAGGTCGGCATCGAGAACATCAATTCCGATTTCGCCACCTTCATCCGCACAATCATCATCCTGATCGTGCTCGGCGCGATCCTGCTCGCCAGCGGCCAGTTCCAGTCGCCGGCGATGATCACGGGAAAGACCTGGGCTTTCCTCGGCCTGTCCGGTCTGGCCACAGGCGCCTCATGGCTCTGCTATTTTCGCGCCCTGAAGATCGGCAATGCGGCGCAGGTGGCGCCGATCGACAAGCTAAGCGTCGTGCTTGTGGCGGTGTTTGGCGCGGTCTTTCTCGGCGAGCGACTCACCGGCGCGAACTGGCTTGGCGTCGCCCTTATCGCGGCGGGCGCGGTGCTGGTCGCCTATCGGGGATAGCTCAGCCACTCCGCAATCCGAACTCGATTCGACTTCGAAGAAGAAATCCTGATGGTGAAAATCGCCGCCATCCTCCCAGGATTGCTGCGTGCGGCCACAGCCTGCATAGGAAAACACGTCGATCTTTGTATCCTGCGGCGCCTGTATCCATTGGTCGCCAACCCTATGAAACATGTAGTGCGAAGTGGCTGGATCGTCCGAACGCATATGCAAGTGGATGCCGGGCATCGCGAATTGCGGATCGATGTCCAGCTGCAGATAGGCGGCTGAAATATTTTCGATGATTATCCAGTCATGGCTGGAAATGGGCTGGTTGAGCGCCGGGTAGCGAATTCTTGCGAGTTCGCGTTCTTCGGTCTCGCCGGCCAGCATCCCTCGGAGCGAAAGTGTCTTGCCAAAGAGGCCACTGGCCATTGTGGCCCTGAATTTGATCGTTCGTGGGGAGGCTGATGAAGAGCCGGCCTGTGCGGATTGCGGCGCGGCCCTCTGGGGGTCGCGTATGGGAAACATCTCATTGTTTCGCGCATCACCCGCGGATGCCGAGGTGGCAAGGCACAAAAAACCGACGGCAAGCGCGCATACTCGCCGACCAACCAGCGTCTTCGTTTCGCGTTCAATCAGAGCGTCTTCGTTTTGTGGCCATCCGGTCAGGCGTCGTGCTTGTCGCGGTGTTTGGCGCGGCCTTTCTCGGCGAGCGTGTCTCCGGCGCGAACTGGCTTGGCGTCGCCCTTATCGCGGCGGGCGCGGTGCTGGTCGCCTATCTGATGTAGCGGCACGCCGTTGCGGGCGCTTTTTGTTTCAAGACGGGTGATGAAGATATCGAAGCGATTGGGCATCGTCCGGTCAGTGCTCCGTCGTGCTGTCGGGTTTGTTGTCGGAAAGCCTGACGTTCGCAGGCAAGGCGGCCTGCTTGGTCAGGCTGGCGTCGGTCTTGGCAGGCAAGCGCTTGTCCCTGCGTACGGCAACGCGGTTGCGGTCGGCATAGTAGGGCTCGAAAGCGTCCTGTATCTTCAGGCTATCCATCCTGTCCTCCTCGGGAATCAGGGGGTAAATCTGCCGTAGCCGGTTTCGTTCCCTACTGTGGCAAAGGAATGGCGGGGGAGACGCAACGTCAGCTTTTGCAAGCCGACGTCAGTCGTGCCAAACAGGTTCTGAATGGAGAAGGCATCAGTGACCGGCGAGACGGGCAAGCGTAGCTATGTGGTCGGTCAGGCCGAGATCGCGGCCCGGCCGCTCGAGCCGGCGCTCTATCTGGTGGCGACGCCGATCGGCAATCTGGCCGACATCACGCTGCGCGCGCTGGAAACGCTGGCCGCCGCCGACATCGTCGCTTGCGAGGACACGCGGGTGTCGCGCGTGCTGCTCGACCGTTACGGCATCCGCCGCCGCACCACGGCCTATCACGAGCACAATGCCGGCGAGGCCGGGCCGAAGCTGATCGCGGCGCTCCAGGCCGGACAGAGCGTGGCGCTGATCTCCGATGCCGGCACGCCGCTGGTCTCGGATCCCGGCTACCGGCTGGTCGGCGAGGCGCTCGACCACGGCATTCGCGTCGTGCCGATCCCCGGTCCATCGGCGCCGCTCGCCGCGCTGACGGCATCCGGCCTGCCCTCGGATGCCTTCATGTTCGCCGGCTTTCTGCCGGTCAAATCAGGGCAGCGGCTGACGCGGCTGGAGGCACTGAAAGCCGTGCCGGCGACGCTGATCTTCTTCGAATCGCCGCGCCGGCTGGCTGACTCGCTTGTCGCCATGGTCGAAGCGCTCGGCGGTCAGCGCAAGGCGGCGATCGGCAGGGAATTGACCAAAACCTTCGAGGAGATGCGCACCGGCACGCTGCAGGCGCTCGCCGACCACTATGCGGCGGCCGATACGCCGAAGGGCGAGATCGTCGTTTGCGTCGGCCCGGCCGAGGCGAAGGCCGACGAACCTGAAGACATCGACCGCCTGCTTTTGTCGCTCGCCGCCGAGATGCCGGCCTCCAAGGCAGCCGCCGAAGCCGCGAAAATGACCGGCGGCCAGAAACAGGCACTCTATCGGCGGCTGCTCGAGCTTAAGGATGCTTCCGGAGAGGGCGGTGGCTGAGCGCCCGATTGCCAGCCGCCAGAAGGCCTATCGGCGTGGTCATCGCGGCGAATGGCTGGCGGCGGCAGCGCTGATGCTGAAGGGCTACCGGATCCTGGCGCGCCGCCATCGCACGCGCTTCGGCGAGATCGACCTGATCGCGCGGCGCGGCGACCTGGTGCTGTTCGTCGAGGTCAAGGCGCGCCGCACGCTGATGGAAGCCATGGAGGCGATCGGCCATGAATCGGAACGCCGCATCGAGGCAGCGGCCGACATCTGGCTGTCGCGCCAGTCGGATTACGGCAAACTGTCGATGCGCTTCGACATGGTCGCGGTGCTGCCCTGGTGCTGGCCGGTGCATGTCGAGAATGCGTTTTATGGGCGGAATTGAGGAACATCCTTCGTCATCCACGGGTCTGCGCTGCGTCGCTACGCTCCTTGCTCCGCCCGTGGATGACGAAGTCGAGGAGGTCGCGGACCACTCCTCACCCCCAGATCATCAAGCCAACCAGCCCGACAACACCCACCACCAGCCGCCACCAGCCGAACAGCGAGTAGCCGTTGCGCGAGACGTAATCGAGCAGGAAGCGCACGACGATGAGCGCTGTGATGAAGGCGGCAACGAAGCCGACGGCAATGATCGGCAGGTCGGCGCTGCTCAGTACGTTGCGGTTCTTGAACAGGTCGAAGGCGAAGGCGCCGACCATGGTCGGGATCGCAAGGAAGAAGGAAAATTCCGCCGCCGCCCGCTTGTCGACGCCTAAAAGCAGTGCGCCGACGATCGTCGAACCCGAGCGCGACGTGCCGGGAATCAGCGACAGGCACTGGAAAAGCCCAATCTGCAGGTAAAGCCGGGTCGGGAATCGCTCGACGTCGCGGTAGACGGGTTTGAGGTTCATGCGATCGACAGCCAGCAGCACGACGCCGCCGATGATCAGCATGATGCAGATCAGCCTTGGCGATTCGAACAGCACTGTCTTGATGAAATCATGCGCCAGCGCGCCGATGATCGCCGCCGGCAGGAAAGCAATGAGGATGCCGATGACGAAATGCCGTGTCAGCCGGTCATGCGGCAGGTCGAGCAGCATTTTCCACAGACGGCGGAAATAGACACTGAGGATCGCCAGGATGGCGCCGAGCTGGATCAGGATCTCGAAAGCCTTGCCGGTCGAGTGGAAGCCGAGGAAATGGCCGGCGAGCAGGATATGGCCGGTGGACGACACCGGGATGAACTCGGTCAGCCCCTCCAGCAGGCCGAGCAGCAGGGCTTCGACGATGGTCTGGCTTTCCATGGCTACCTCGGCATTTGGCGTGACGGCTAACAGAACGGCTTGCTTGTCATGGCGTTGAAGTCCCCCTATAGGTCGCAACACTCTGACGGCCCGCTAACCGGGCGGCCAAGACTTACCGGTGCGCCCTGCGATTCGCCAGTGCGCTTTATCATCGCGGAACCATGCTGACGCTTTTCCACCATCCCATGTTCGCCACCTGTCGCTTCGTCCGCCTCGCTTTCGGCGAGTATGGCGAGGAGCTGGCCCTGATCGAGGAAAAGCCGTGGACCCGACGCAAGGAGTTCCTGGCGCTGAACCCGGCCGGTACGCTGCCGATCCTGCTGGCCGAAGGCGACGTGCCGATCGTCGGCGCAACGGTGATCTCGGAATATCTCGATGAAACGCGCGGCGTGCTCAAACGCGACAAGCGGCTGTTCGCCGAGGACCCGATGCAGCGCGCCGAAATCCGCCGGCTGATCGACTGGTATCTCAACAAGGCCGAAAGCGAAGTCACCCGCCATTTGGTGCGCGAGCGCGTGCTGAAGCCGGTCATGCCGGAAACGGCGGGCGGCGGCTCGCCCGATTCGGGCGCGATCCGTGCCGCGCGCGCCAACATCCGCCAGCACATGAAATACACCAACTGGTTGGCCGGCACCCGCCATTGGCTGGCTGGCTCGAGGGTCACCTATGCCGATCTCGCGGCCGCCGCAACGCTGTCGGTGCTCGATTATCTCGGCGAGATCGACTGGCGTGAACACGCCGCAGCGCGCGAATGGTACACGCGGGTGAAGTCGCGACCCTCCTTCCGGCCGCTCCTGACCGACCGGGTGCGCGGCCTGTCGCCGGTGTCGCATTATGCGGACCTCGACTTCTGACGCCGCAAAACTGCGCGCGCTGATCGACGCAGAGGCGCGCCGCGCCGGCTTCGATGCCGTCGCCGTCACCACCCCCGATGCGATCCCGCTGGCGCCTGCCCGCCTTGCCGAATTCGTCGCCGATGGCTTCCACGGCTCGATGGACTGGATCGCGGAGACGCTGCAACGCCGTGGCGAACCGACCGCACTGTGGCCGCAGGTGCGCTCGATCATCGTGCTGGCGATGAACTACGGCCCCGACCATGATCCGCGCGGTGTGCTGGCCAAGCGCGACCGCGGCGCCATCTCGGTCTATGCGCAAAACCGCGACTATCACGATGTGATGAAGGGCCGGCTGAAGGAAATCGCCGGCAAGATCGTGGCGCGCGCCGGCGGCGACGTGAAGGTGTTCGTCGACACCGCACCTGTGATGGAAAAGCCGCTGGCCGAGGCCGCCGGGCTCGGCTGGCAAGGCAAGCACACCAATCTGGTCAGCCGCGAGCATGGCTCCTGGCTGTTCCTCGGCACCATCTTCACCACAGCCGAGCTTACGCCCGACCGCGCCGAGATCGACCATTGCGGCTCCTGCCGCGCCTGCCTAGATGCATGCCCGACCGATGCTTTCCCGGCGCCCTACCGGCTCGATGCGCGGCGCTGCATCTCCTATCTCACCATCGAGAACAAGGGACCGATCCCGCATGAATTCCGCGAGAAGATCGGCAACCGCATCTATGGCTGCGACGACTGCCTCGCCGCCTGCCCCTGGAACAAGTTCGCGAAAGCCGCGTCCGAGGCCAAGCTTGCCGCGCGCGACGAATTGCGCGAACCGCCGCTCGCCGACCTGGTGCAACTGGACGACGCTTCCTTCCGCGCCTTCTTCTCCGGTTCGCCGATAAAACGCATCGGCCGCGACCGGTTTGTCCGCAACGTGCTGATCGCCGCCGGCAATTCCGGCGATGCCTCACTTGCCGGCGCCGTGCGTGCCTTGCTGGACGACGCCTCGCCACTGGTGCGGGGCGCGGCAATATGGGCGCTGGCGCGGCTGGTGCCGGCCGCCGAATATTCCGAACGGGCCGCCGCCGGCCTGAAAACCGAGAGCGACGAAGCCGTGCGCGATGAATGGCGTCTGGCCCGGCCAACCAGGGCGCATGCATGAGCGAAAAACAGATATTCATCTTCGGCGCTGGCTATTCGGGCAGGGCCTTTGCTGGGGCTAACAAAGGCGCCGCCAGGATCTTCGGCACGACGCGCTCAGCGGACAAATTCGAGGTGCTGCGGCAGGCCGGCATCGCTCCGCTGCTCTTTGACGGTGCGCTGACCGAGGAAATCGGCGATGCGCTGGAAACGACGACGCATCTGCTGATTTCGGTTGCCCCGGAAGAGGCCGGCGATCCCGTTCTGAATGCCGCGCGAGAGGTAATCGCTCAAATGCCGGCGCTGGAATGGATCGGCTATCTCTCCACGGTCGGGGTTTACGGCAATTATGACGGCGCCTGGGTCGACGAAACGGCGCAATGCCGTCCGGTGTCGAAGCGCTCGGTGATGCGGGTTGCTGCCGAGCAGGACTGGCTGCGATTGGGCACGGACATCGGCCGGCCGGTGGCGATCCTGCGGCTTTCCGGCATTTACGGGCCGGGCCGCAACGCCCTGGTCAATCTGGAAAACGGCAGCGCAAGGCGGCTGGTCAAACCGGATCAGGTGTTCAACCGCATCCATTGCGACGACATTGCAGGCTCCCTGTGGCAGCTCATCGATGGCAATACAGGCGGCATCTTCAATGTCACCGATGACATGCCAGCGCCGCCGCAGGATGTCGTCGCCTATGCCGCTTCATTGATGGGTATCGAACCGCCGCCCGAAATTCCCTTCGACGCCGCCCAACTTTCGCCCATGGCGCGGTCCTTCTATGGCGAGAACAAGCGTGTCGCCAATGCGGCGATCAAGGCGGCGGGCTATCGCTTTCGCTTTCCGGATTACCGCGCCGCCTTCGACCATATGTGGGCAAGCGGCGACTGGCGCGACGGTGACGCGCGCAGCCCGATGAAGGGCTGACGATCGAAGCGTGGGGCTTTGCATGCTATGATTCGGCCTTACAGATTGCGGTGGGGAACCGGTTTCATGAAGACAGCGATGCTGCCATTTCTCGGCAAAACGCCCCTGTTGGCCGCTGCGCTCGGTCTGCTTGCCCTGGCAGGGCTCGCCACGCAGCCGGCGAGTGCCGAAGAACGGGCAAAAGATCTGTTCGGCGCCAAGAAGCTGCCGGCCGCGACCGCTGCGCAGTCGATAGGCTTCTATTCCAAGGGCTGCTTCGCCGGCGGCGTCGCCATTCCGATGGATGGTCCGACCTGGGAGGTGATGCGGCCGTCGCGCAACCGCCGCTGGGGCCATCCGGCGATGATCGCGGTGATCGAGCAATTGTCGCGCGACGCAGCAGTCGATGGTTGGCCAGGGCTTTTGATCGGCGACATTTCGCAGCCGCGCGGCGGCCCGATGATGACTGGGCATGCCTCGCACCAGATCGGGCTGGACGCCGACATCTGGCTGACGCCGATGCCCAGCCGCCCGCTGTCGATGGCGCAGCGCGAAAGCATGAGCGCCACCTTGATGGTCGACGAGAAGACCCATCTGGTGAAGGACGCGCTATGGACCCCGGCACATACAAGGCTTCTGAAGCGCGCGGCCAGCTACAGCCAAGTCGAGCGCATCCTGGTCAATCCGGGCATCAAGAAAAAGCTCTGCGACACCGTCAAGGGCGACCGCAGCTGGCTGCGCAAGGTGAGGCCGTTCTGGGGCCACGACTATCATTTCCACATGCGCATCGGCTGTCAGCCGGGTTCGCCCGGCTGCAAGGCGCAGGAAGCGACGCCGGACGATGATGGCTGCGGCAAGCCGCTGGCCTGGTGGTTTACGCAGGAGCCGTGGCGGCCCAACAAGAACCCGGATGCGCCGAAGGCCCGCGACCTGATGACGATGGCGAACCTGCCCAGCGAATGCCGCGCCGTGCTCGACGCGCCGGGGCCGGCCTCTGCCGAGGCGGCGACCTACCACGGCGGAAGCGTGCCGGTTGCGGTGGCCGCACCTGAACCCGAAGCGCCGTCACTGCCCGCCACCGCGGCTAGTGGTATGACTGGACTGCCAAGCGCGGTGAACGCCTTCACCGCGACCCCCGAGATCGGCGTCCCGCTGCCGCGGCCACGGCCGCCGGGAAACTGATTGTTGCGGCATCAATCGGTTTAGGGCTCATTTTTGCGAAACAGTGGCCGTTTGGCCGCAGAAGCTGTGTCTGCGCGCCGCCGGGGTCGAAAACCGTTTCCCTTTTCAAACTCATGCGCTAGTCAACGGGAGAACGGCTAGATGCCGTCGGGGCGCCGGAGACGGACGTGAGCATGCCAGGCACAGGCGACGACGATACTTTGTTGCGGTTTCCGATCCTGATCGGCGACATCGGCGGCACCAATGCGCGCTTTTCGATCGTGCTCGACGCCAATTCCGAGGCCGGCGAGCCAACCATCGTCCAGACGGCGAACTACAACACCATCGACGAAGCGATCCAGGCGGCCGTGCTCGACCGCTCATCGGTGCGCCCCAATTCGGCGGTGCTGGCGGTGGCCGGCCCGGTCGATGGCGACGAGATCGAGCTCACCAACTGCCCGTGGATCGTCAAGCCCAGGCAGATGTTCGCCAACCTCGGCTTGAGCGACATCGTCGTGCTCAATGATTTCGAGGCGCAGGCGCTCGCCGTCGTCGCGCTCGGCGAGGAGCACATGGAAAAGATCGGTGGCGGCACGCCGGAGCCCAATGCCGGCCGCGTGGTGCTCGGTCCGGGAACCGGGCTCGGCGTCGCCGGGCTGGTCCATGCGCTTCGCCACTGGATCCCGGTGCCGGGCGAGGGCGGCCATATGGACATCGGCCCGCGCACACCGCGCGATTTCGAGGTTTTCCCGCATATCGATAAGCTCGAAGGTCGCATTTCGGGCGAGCAGATACTGTGCGGACGCGGTCTGGTCAATGTCTATCGGGCGGTGGCCAAGGCGGATGGCAAGCCGTCGCCCTTCACCACGCCGGCCGAGGTCACCGGCGCGGCGCTGGCGAAAACCGATCCCGTTGCCGAGGAAGCGCTGGAGATCTTCGTCACCTGCCTCGGGCGCACCGCCGGCGATCTCGCTTTGGTGTTCATGAGCCGTGGCGGCGTGTTCCTCACCGGCGGCATCGCACAAAAGATCGTGCCGGCTCTGAAAGCCGGCAATTTCCGCGCCGCCTTCGAGGACAAGGCGCCGCACAGCGCGCTGATGCGCACCATGCCGGTCTATGTCATCACCCACCCGCTGGCCGCACTTCTGGGCCTTGCCGCCTATGCCCGTAACCCGTCGCTGTTTGGTGTCCAGACGGAGGGGCGGCGGTGGCGCGACGAAGTTAGTCACCCCAAGGCATAGGCAAGCCGGCTGCTTGGCGTTAAGAGGGGTGCCGAATTGCCCGGCCGCGGGAAGCGGAAACCTACGAAGCGCTCCGATTTGACATTTCAGCCCCCCAATTTGTCGAAACCCCGTGCGGGCGAGATCGTGGCGGTCATCCGCCGCATCCTCCAGGAAAACGGCCGCGAGTATCGGGGCGCGTATATTTTCACGATCCTCTGCCTGCTGACCGTGTCGGCGACGACGGCGCTTGCCGCCTGGATCATGAGCCCGGTCGTCAACCAGATCTTCTATGAACGGCGCGGCGACCTGATCCCGTGGATCTGCGCCGCGCTGCTCGGCGCGTTCATCCTGCGCGGCCTTGCCGGCTACGGCCAGGCGGTGACGATGGCCAGGATCGGCAACAATCTGGTGGCGCGCTACCAGCAGCGCATCTTCAACCATCTGATGAAGCTCGGCGTCTCCTTCTTCAATGACACAAGGTCCGGACGGCTGGCCGCGCAGGTCAACGAGAACGTCAACGGCATTCGCGACCTGTTGTCGATGACGGTGACGTCGACGGCGCGCGACGCCGTCTCGCTGGTCGGCCTGGTCGGCGTCATGATCTACCAGGATCCGGTCCTTTCGCTGAGTTCGCTGCTGATCGGACCGCCGCTGATCTGGACCGTCACCTATTTGATGCGGCGGGTGCGGCGCATCACGCGCGAATCGGTGCAGATCAACTCGCGGCTGATCGGCGCCATGCAGGAGGCCACGCAAGGCATCGCCATCGTCAAGGCCTTCACCATGGAGGACGAGCTGTCGCGCCGCATCAGCAAGCTCGCCGAGGATGCCGAACAGCGGTCGAACAAGATCGCCCGTGTCTCCGAGCGGCTGACGCCGGTTTCCGAACTGCTGGCCGGCATCGCCTTTGCCAGCGTCATCGCCTATTCAGGCTATCGAGCCACCGTTCTCGGCCAGCCGCCGGGTGCGGTGTTTTCCTTCATCACGGCGCTGACGCTCGCCTATGATCCGGCCCGCCGGCTGGCGCGCATGCAGGTCGGCATGGAACGCGCGCTGGTCAATGCGCGCATGATCTACGAGCTTCTCGACATAGAGCCGCAGCAGAGCGACGCGCAGGGTGCAGCCGAGGCGAAATTCACCTCTGGTGAAGTGCGCTTCAACAACGTCTCCTTCCACTATGTCGAGGAGGCGCCGGTCCTGCACGATCTGAGCTTCGTCGCGGCCGCCGGCAAGGTGACGGCAATCGTCGGCGCTTCGGGCGCCGGCAAGACGACGCTGGTGGCGCTGCTGCAGCGCTTCTACGACGTCGAGGCGGGCACGATCGAGATCGACGGCCAGGACATTTCCAAGGTCACCAAACAGTCGCTGCGCGGCTCCATCGCCTATGTCTCGCAGCAGCCCTATCTGTTCGAAGGCACCATCCGCGACAACATCCGCTACGGCCGGCTGGGCGCCACCGACGCCGAGATCGAACAGGCTGCAAGGCAGGCCGCGGCCGACGATTTCATCCGCCAGCAGCCGCAGGGCTATGACACGCCGGTCGGCGAGAACGGCGTGACGCTTTCGGGCGGCCAGCGCCAACGCGTATCGATCGCGCGGGCCATTGTGCGCCAGGCACCGATCCTGTTGCTCGACGAAGCGACATCGGCGCTCGACAACGAGGCCGAGGCGCGCGTCCAGCAGGCGCTGACCCAGGTCATGGAAGGCCGCACCACCATCGTCATCGCGCACCGGCTGTCGACGGTGGTCAATGCCGACCACATCATCGTCATGGAACAGGGCCGGCTGGTCGAAGAGGGCACGCACGGCTCGCTGATGGCCGATCCGCACAGCGTCTATGCCCGGTTCCACCGCATCCAGGGCGTCAAGGGCCTGGGGCTTGTCGACGACAGCGCGCCGATCCAGATTTCGGCTCCGAACATTGAGACGCAGAATATCGCCGGGAGCACGACATGAGCAAGACGCCCGCAACCGACAGGCCGGCAACCGATATGGGCCTGGTGGTGGTGGGCGCCGCCGGCCGCATGGGCCAGACGCTGATCCGCGCCATCCACACCATCCCCGGCGCGCGGGTCATCGGCGCGGTCGAGCGAGCGGGTTCGCCCTATCTGGGCAAGGATGCAGGCGAGCTCGCCGGCGTCGGCCGCATCGATGTGGCGATCGGTGACGATCCGCTGCCGGTCTTCGCCAGGGCTGACGGCGTGCTCGATTTCACCACCCCGGCCTCATCAGCCGAATTCGCTGGCTATGCGGCGCAGGCGCGCATCGTCCACGTCATCGGCACGACCGGCTGCACGGCCGACGACAATGCCCGGATCGCGGCAGCGGCGCGCCACGCGACGATCGTCAAGTCGGGCAATATGAGCCTCGGCGTCAATCTTCTGGCGGTGCTGGTCGAACAGGCGGCGCGCGCGCTCGACGCCGACGATTTCGACATCGAGATCCTCGAAATGCACCACAAGCACAAGGTCGACGCGCCGTCCGGCACGGCACTTCTGCTTGGCGAGGCCGCCGCCGCCGGGCGCGGTATCGAGCTGGCCGGCAATGATGTGCGGGTCCGCGACGGCCACACCGGCGTGCGCAAGACCGGCTCGATCGGCTTTGCCACGCTGCGCGGCGGCTCGGTGGTCGGCGATCATAGCGTGCTGCTGGCCGGCACCGGCGAGCGCATCACGCTGTCGCACCACGCCGAGGACCGCGCCATCTTCGCTCGCGGCGCCGTCAAGGCGGCGCTTTGGGCGCGTGGCAAGAAGCCGGGACTGTATTCGATGCGGGACGTGCTCGGATTGAGCTGAGGCGGCCTGATCCATAAACCTGAAGGAGCAAACATGTCGCGAACCCTCGTGCTCGTGCGCCACGGCCAGAGCGAATGGAATTTGAAGAACCTGTTCACCGGCTGGCGCGACGTCGACCTGACCGAGCAGGGCCACGCCGAGGCCAAGGCCGCCGGCCAGAAGCTCAAGGCACGCGGCCTGAAATTCGACATCGCCTTCACCTCGGCGCTGATCCGGGCGCAAAAAACTTGCCAGCACATTCTCGATGCGGTCGGCCAGAGCGACCTGAAGACCATCCGCGACCAGGCGCTGAACGAGCGCGACTATGGCGATCTCTCCGGCCTCAACAAGGACGATGCCCGCAAGAAGTGGGGCGAGGAGCAGGTGCATGTCTGGCGCCGCTCCTACGACGTGCCGCCGCCCGCCGGCGAGAGCCTGAAGGACACCGGCGCTCGCGTCTGGCCCTACTACCTGCACGATTTGCAGCCGCACGTGCTGCGTGGCGGCACGGTGCTGGTCGCCGCCCACGGCAACTCGCTGCGCGCGCTGATCATGGCGCTGGACGGCAAGTCGGGCGAGGAGATCGTCAAGCTGGAACTCGGCACCGGCGTGCCGGTCATCTACCAGCTCAACGCCGATTCGACCGTGGCTTCCAAGGAAGTGCTGGAGGGCTGACGGTCCTTGAGCCGGCAAGTGGCAACAGCTTTAAAAAAAGCGCGTTGACACACATCGCTTGCCCGCTTACATGAGCCCGCACCAGCCCAGATGGCGGAATTGGTAGACGCGCACGGTTCAGGTCCGTGTTCCGCAAGGAGTGGAGGTTCGAGTCCTCTTCTGGGCACCAAATTCCCGTTTCGAACCATTCGACGGTTCAGAAACTTAGAGAAAAAGCCCGGTTCGTCCGGGCTTTTTCTTTGCCGCCAACCTCCCCTTCCGGCCAGTCCCCTCACAAACCGCTTCAAACTCCGCGCCCGCTTCGCTACGCTCAAAGCCATGTCGCAAACCATCAACCCGATCTTCGGTGCCCGTCGCGATCAGGCGTTCCCGACGCTGGCTGAGGCGGACATCGATCGCATGCGCCGGTTCGGCGAGGCCAGCGTCTATGCGGCCGGCGAGAACATCGTCACGGCTGGCGATGTGGCGCCCGGTCTGATCGTCGTGCTGTCGGGCAGCGTGGACATCACCCAGGATGGCGGGCTTGGCCGGCGCGAAACGATCGTCACCCACGGTCCGGGCAGTTTTGTCGGCGAGCTGGCGCAGCTTTCGGCCCGTCCTTCACTGGTCAATGCGCGGGCCGCCGAACCGGTGGAAGCGTTCGTCATCGCCTCGCAGCGGCTGCGCGACCTGATGGTGCAGGAAGCCAATCTCGGCGAGCGCATCATGCGGGCGCTGATCCTGCGCCGTGTCGGGCTGCTGGAAAGCGCCACCAGCGGACCGATCATCGTCGGACCTGCTGGCAATGCCGACGTGTTGCGGCTGCAGGGTTTTCTCGCCCGCAGCGGCCAGCCGCACCGCGTGCTCGATTCCGACAGCGATCCTTGTGCGAAAACCCTGGTCGAGCGCTTTGACGTCGATCCTCACCATCTGCCGATCGTGCTGTGTCCGAACGGCAGGCTGCTGATGAACCCCGGCGAAAAGGACCTCGCCCGCTGCATCGGCCTGCTGCGGCCGATCGATGCCGACAAACTGTACGATGTCGCCATTGTCGGCGCCGGACCGGCTGGGCTGGCGGCCGCTGTCTATGCGGCCTCCGAAGGGCTGTCGACGATCGTGCTCGATTGCCGCGCCTTTGGCGGACAGGCGGGCGCGTCCTCGCGCATCGAGAACTATCTTGGTTTCCCCACCGGCATTTCCGGCATGGCGCTGATGGCGCGCGCCTACAACCAGGCGCAGAAGTTCGGCGTCGAAATGGTAATACCGGACGAGGCGAAGCTTTTGAATGCTGCCACCGACGGCGCCCGCTACAGGCTCGATGTCGGCGACGGCGAGACCGTGCGGACGCGCAGCGTGGTGATCGCCAGCGGCGCGCGCTATCGCCGCCTCGACATCGCCAATCTGGCGCGGTTCGAGGGAACCTCCGTGCATTATTGGGCGTCGCCCATCGAAGGCCGGCTTTGCGCGGGCCAGGAAGTGGCGCTGGTCGGCGCCGGCAATTCAGCCGGGCAGGCGGCTGTCTATCTGGCCAGCCATGCGCGCAAAGTGGCGCTGCTGGCGCGCGGCGACAGCCTCGATGCCAGCATGTCGCGCTATCTGGTCGAGCGCATCAGGGCGCAACCGAATATCGAGGTGCTGACCGGGACCGAAATCGTGGCTCTGGAAGGCGACGAGGGCAATCTTGGCACGGTACGCTGGCGCAACCGCGCCAGCGGCGTGGAAACGACGCGCCCGATCCGCCATCTCTTCCTGTTCATCGGCGCCGACCCGAACACCGACTGGCTGGCGAACTGCGATGTGGCGCTGGACGCCAAGGGTTTCGTCCGTACCGGATCGGACCTGGGATCGGCGCAGATGGAGACGAGCCGTAGCGGTGTGTTCGCCATCGGCGACGTCCGCGCCGGCTCGGTCAAGCGCGTCGCGGCGGCTGTCGGCGAAGGCGCCCAGGTGGTCGCGGCCTTGCATGCATATCTCGCGCGCGGCAACGCCGACGCACCTCAAACGGCAGGGAGACCATGATGGATGAATGCAGACATACGCGCGACATCAGGAAGGTGACGCCGAGCGCGCTCGGCTGCGAGGAATGCCTGAAGAGCGGGTCGCAATGGGTGCATCTGCGGCTGTGCCGCACCTGCGGCCATGTCGGCTGCTGCGACGACTCGCCCAACCGCCACGCCACCAAGCATTTCCACGCCACCAAGCATCCGATCATCGAGGGCTACGATCCCCCGGAAGGCTGGGCATGGTGCTATGTCGACGAGGTGTTTGTCGACCTTGGCGACGACGTGACCCCGCAGAACGGCCCGATCCCGCGCTTTTATTGAGCTGCGCCCGAGAGACCCGAAGAAGAGCCCGGTTCGCCCGGGCTTTTTCTTTGTCCAAGCATAATCGCCGCTCGATGCCCGATTGTCAGCAAACTGACAGGTTACCAGTTCAGTGTCTGCCAGGTCACGACCACCAGAGCCCTGACAAAGCTTTGACATGATCGCGGCTAGTTTAGAAACATTCAGACTGGAAGGCTCGCATACCCGCCTAATCATTCGCGCCGCGCTCATCTTCGTGGCGCTGTATCTGGCCGGCTTTGGTGTCCTTCACCTGCTCCTATGGGCAAGCCTGATGCCGGGGTAGCTTCCGCGATTCTTTATCGCAATGAACGTTGCCCGTCGCCCGTTATAGTAGCGTTTCTCAAGCCCGGTTACTGTCGGTTTGAGACGTTCAATATCGGTAAATCCAGAATATTCCAATAAGCTGATGACGGCGCGGGAATTGGGGGAAAACTGACAGAATTCCTCTGGGCGCCAGCGCGAGGTCGTAATGTTGCTTGCTGCGGAATCGACCCCCGCCACCCTGCGCATATGCCACATCGGCCATCGATCCAGGATTCGATTTATGATCGGCACCTTCATGAGAGTGGTATCAACCGCTAGAACGTTGCTTGCCAATGCTGAAATACGTTTGAGGCTTAAAACAGGGTTCTCCAAGTGGTATAGAATCCCGAAGAACAGGACGAGATCGAATGCGCCGTGCTTGGACGGATCAAGTTCCATCAAATCAAGTTGCTGAAAATCTAAATTGTGGAGGTCTACTGCCTCTTTTACGAGATTTGCCTGTTCGATATAGTGAGGATCAATGTCGATCCCAAGCACATAACTGGCACCTGCCCTTGCCGCGTGCACGGAAAAACCACCGCAGTTGCATGCCACGTCAAGTACCCTTTTGCCTGCCAATGACCCTCCACAGGCACTAAGGATACTTGGCCATGCGTGATCGATGAGATTTTGCATTCTCGTGCGCTCTCGGTCTTGACGAGAAGCGGTCGGCACGTAGGTGCTCAAGCCGTAAGGCAAGTCGATGGCGTGATGAAACGGTGCGAGGCGTTCGACAGCCGCTTGAAGTTCCGATTTGGTCTTTTTTTCTGTCGGTGGGATCGACGGTTGAAGATTTTTCATAAGGTCGCATTCTCCCTTGCCCGCCCAGCGTCAGTCCAATGGGATTGTTCACGGATTCCTGAATACGCAGACGAGCAGCGTTGCGATGGGTATCACAGCCCATGCTAGTGCTTGGGATCCGGCACGAACCGGATCAGCCGGTAGAATCCAAGGTACCGGACAAGGAAAACTAAGGCATCAACGGTGCCGTTGCACCATATCAAAACGTGGTAGCCGGGTTAATCCAGGGTACCAATTGGACAGGAAGGCGGCCCCGCTTTACAGGCACACATTCCCGACCTGTATCTGGCGGCTTCTTTCCACATGCGAGTACCATCGCTGGGGATCGACTTTCACTTCATATTCGCGATCCCGGTAGCTACCCGCTGCAATCCACACTGTCACTGAGCGCTGGTAGATCGTAATGCCTCTCACGATCACCAGAGCCCGACAAAGCTTTGACATGATCGCGGCTAATTTAGAAACATTCAAAACGGAAGGCTCGCATGAACCCCACCTATACAAGCGCGCAAAAGGCCATTCACTGGGCGGTGTTTCTGCTGGTCATCGGCCTTTATGGCCTGACCTATGTGGAGGAGCTTTTTCCGCGCGGCGACCCCGGTCGTGCGCTCGTCTGGTGGCTTCATATTTCGTTTGGGCTGCTGCTGTTCGCGCTGGTCGTTATCCGCGTCGGCCTGCGGCTGATGCTGGGAACGCCAGGGCTGCCGATGGAGATGTCAGAGCTTGAACGATGGGCCGCAAAGATCGCGCATCTGCTGCTTTATGGGCTACTCGTGGCCATTCCGGTTCTCGGCATCCTGCTGACGTGGTACAGGGGCGACGCCTTGAGCTTCTTTGGCCTTTTCACCATCCCGGCTCCGGTCTCTCCCGACCGCGACACGGCCCGGTTCATCAGGGAACTGCACAGCCTCTGCGCCAATTCGATCCTCATCCTCGCCGGAGTGCACGCGGCCGCGGCGCTGTGGCACCATTTCATCCGCAAGGACGACGTGCTCAAGCGAATGCTGCCGGAAAGCGCGAGTTCTTAGAGCAAGTCCGGGAAAGTGTGAGACGGTTTTCCCGGGAAAAGCGCATAGCGCTTTCCCTTGGGAATTGCGTGAAGGCAGGGCTCCAGACCAGTGAACAGGGATGAGGCCGGCGGTTCAACTGTCATGCCGGCTTGTGCCGTCGCACGATCTTCCACTCGTGCCAGATCAGCACCATGACGGCCGCATCGAAGACGGTCAGGACGAGCAGGCCGAACGAATGGGTGTAGGAGTAGCGGTAGACTTGATAGACCATGAACAAGCCCAATGCCGCGAGCGATGCTGGATACGACCAAAGCTTGCCTCTCAGGAGGCCGACAACCAAGGCCAGCTTTATCAGGCCGTGGCTGAGCAGGTAGAAGGCGTAGAACTCCTTGCTGGCGATCGAAAAATGGCTTGCCATCTGCGACAGATGGCTCGCTATGAAATCGTTCGGATCTTCGATCAATTCCTCCTGGGTGAGAGCATTGACCCAGGAGGCAATGGTGTCGGTGGTGATGACATAGAGCAGTATCCCACCGATGCACTCAATCAGGGCATGTGCGCCCTTGAACCAGACGCTGACTTCAAAAATCTGATGGATGCGGTGTTCATCGACGGGCTTCAAAAATCCACCTCACGACCAATCGCGGGAACCGACGCCAAATGGATGCAGCTTTAACGCACTGGATAAACGCCGCGGCCGGTATCAGCCCTTTTCTTGATAATGCAATGGTCGGCATCTCACAAATCGGCGTTCCCCTCATGGTGCTGGCCGTGGTCCTGCAATGGTGGGCGAAGGCCGACCGCTATCATGTTCGCCACGCGGCGATATCCGCCGGCCTGGCGTTCTTGCTGGGTCTTGCGGTCAACCAGTTCATTCTTCTCTTCGTGCATCGGGTGAGGCCCTACGATGCCGGTGTGACGCATCTGTTGATTGCGCCCAGCGCCGACTGGTCATTCCCGTCCGATCACGCGACAGCCACCATTGCGATTGTTGCGGCCTTTGCGATGCAAGGTCTCCCGCGTCGGACGACTGCGCTTCTCGTCATGGCATTCCTGGTCTGCTGGTCGAGAATCTACATCGGGACGCACTACCTGACCGACGTTGTCGGCGGGGCCATCACTGGCATCCTGGGCGCCATCATTGTGCGGCTGGCTTACCGGGAGAACTCCCGGCTGGACAAACTGGTGACCAAAATTCTTTAGGTCGGCGCTGTTCGAAGACGCACTCGGACAGAGGAGCCGCTCGGCGGGCTCCTCGACATGGGTGGCCGTTGGCAGAGCATCGCGGCGGTCGGTTCGAAGCGTTTTGACAGGCGTTCGCTGCCGGCTGCCGCGCCGTTTATCGCACGGAGCCTGTGACGGTCGGGTCGATCGTGCTGGGAACGGATTTGCGTTCGTTGCCGGCGAGTGCCGCTATGATCAGCAGGCTGGCAACCACCGGGACAAACAGGATGGCAACGCGGGCTTGCACGTAAAAAATGGCGCGCCATTCATTGCGCTTGTCGGGGCTGTTGCTCATCATACTCACTTTGTCAGACCCCCCGGCCGTGACATAGCCGCGAACGGTTAAGCAACCCCTTCCGACAGTGTTAACCGGGCGGAATTGAGGCGGAATTCCCAGGCGATCCCCCAGATGGCGATCGCCCGGCTTCAGCGCAGCCCGATCCGCCTTGCCCCTTGCCGGAACAGCGCTACGGCGTCCGGCTCGAAGCGGAATGTGCCGATGAAATCGTCGACGCCATAGCTCGGCAATGTCTTGCGGATGACGGCGGCAAAGCCGCGTGCCTCGTCGAGCCGTCCGGCCAGAGCAAGGCAATGTGCTGCGATCGCCAGGATGATGGCGTGCGCGTTGGGCCGCGCCGCCGCCCTCAGCGCCCATTCGGCCGCCTCCTCGAACTGGCCGAGCCGGACATGCGCCATCGCCCGCGCGCCCAGCATGCCGAACAGCAGCGGGTCGAAGGGGCTGAGATGGCGCGAATGGTCGGAGGAGCCGATCGCCGCTTGCGGGTCGCCCGACTGCGAATGGACGAAGGACAGCGCATAGTGGCCAAGCGCGAAATTGGGACTGAGGTCCACCGCCCGTTCCAGTTCGATCAGCGAGCTGTCCTGCTCGCCGCGCAGCCACAGCGCCCGCCCCATCGCCCAGTGCGCGGCCGGATTGTGGTCGTCGACCAGCAGGCTGTGGCCGGCGCTCTCGAAGGCCAGCGCGCTTTCGCGGTCGCGGTCGCCCCAGCGCTGGAAGGCGTTCTGCCAATGGGTGAAAGACAGGCCGGCATAGGCGCGGGCAAAGGTCGGGTCGAGCTGCAAGGCCTGGGCAAAGAAATGCCGCGCCTGCTCGTTTTCCGCCTGGGTGAAGCGGTACATGTGCCAGAGGCCGCGATGATAGGCTTCCCAGGCGTTGAGCGAACTGGGGGCTTTCAGCATGGCGCGGTTGCGCTCGACCGTTTCGATCTCGGCCGAGATAGACGAGACGATGCTGTTGCCGATATCGTCGAGTACGGAAAAGATGTCGTCGGGCCTGCGCTCGAACGTCTCGGCCCAGACGATCCTGGCGGTGCGCACCTCGATCAGTTCGACGCTGACAATAAGGCGGCCGGGCGGGCTGCGCACGGTGCCGGTGGCGACATAGTCGACATTCAGCCGGCGGCCGGCATCCTCGGGCGCGATGTCCTTCTCGGCCAGCGCAAACACCGATCCGCGCGCGATGACGAAGAAATCCCTGAGCTTGGAGAGGCGGGTGATGATGTCGTGGGTGAAACCATCGGCCAATCCGCCGCGCGTGCCGCCGCTCTCCTCGACAAACGGCATCACCGCCAGCGAAGCGTGGCTGGGTTCGACCGGGCCGGCATCTGAGGGCGCCGCGGCCAACTGCGATATTGTGGACAGGCAGGCCTGCTGCGGCCGGAGCGGGGTACCCGACTGTTGGTTACGGATTGCCCGCCAGGCCGCGCGAAGCTGTGCGAAATCCAGTTCCTCCGACTGAAACAATCGTTCCGCCGAAGCCAGGTGCTGCTCGGCCGCGCCGACCTCGCCGCGCCGGGCCAGACTGGCCAGAAGGGCTGCATGCGCACGCTCGTCGAACGGCGCCAGTTCCACCCATGTGTCGAGATGAACGATCGCCTCGTCGCTATCCGCCGGCAGGCTCGCGACAAGCTGTTCCAGCACGGCGATATGGCACGCGTGAAAACGGCGACGCTGGGCGATCAGCCAGCTGTTGAAATGCGGGCTGCGCTCGACCTCCGGACCGTCGAGCAAATCCCCGGCAAACAGCCCGGCCAGCACCCGCAAGCGCTCGACATCAAGCGTGCCGAGCCCTTGCGTGACGGCCTGGCTGACTTCCAGCGCATCGACCAGGCAATCGCTCAGATCGAGCGCTACCGTGTCGCCCTGTGTCACGACCCGGTGTCGGTCTGGCGCGTCGAGTGTGCCCCGCAGCTTGCTCAGGCACCAGCGCAGCTCGCCCCTTGGATCGTTCGGTACATCCCACAACAGCTCGCACAGGCGGCTGCGGCCGACCGGATGCGGCGCCAGCGCCAGATAGGCGAACAGAGCGCGCAGCTTGCGTGACGAGGGCAACGCAACCGGCACATCGTTGCGGGAGATTACCAGCGGTCCGAGCAGGCGCACGGAAAGCGCCGGCATCTCGCCGCCCAGCCTCGATCGTGCGGATTCCACGTCGGTTTCCACGCCTGCTCCCACGCTGGCCTGTCGGCCACTCCTGTATCACCAAACACGACAAGGCGCATGCGGCAGCGGATTACGCGCCGGACACCACCATTGCCGCAGTGCGGCATGTCAGTCCTAGCGCAGCAAGGTCACGAAACTTCGCCGCACAACCCGCCGGTTTGTAACCGGCCCGTGATGACAAGACACGATGACAATCGAGGAGACCAAGATGTTGCATCAGCAGAAAATCAGGACCACGGCCGGCCGCGGCCGCCTTTTCGACAGCATTCTCGACACCGTCGGCGACACGCCGGTGGTCCGTATCAACAATCTGGGACCAGCTCACGCGACGATCTATGTCAAGGCCGAGTTCTTCAATCCCGGCGCTTCGGTGAAGGACCGGCTGGCGCTCAACATCATCGAGGAGGGCGAGCGCAGCGGCGCGCTGAAGCCGGGCCAGACGGTGGTCGAGGCGACCAGCGGCAACACCGGCATCGGCCTGGCCATGGTCTGCGCGCAGAAGGGCTATCCGCTGGTCGTCACCATGGCCGACAGCTTTTCGGTCGAGCGCCGCAAGCTGATGCGCATGCTGGGCGCCAAGGTGGTGCTGACGCCGCGCGCTGAAAAAGGCTTCGGCATGTACAAGAAGGCGGTGGAGCTGGCCGAGGCGAATGGCTGGTTCCTCGCCCGCCAGTTCGAGACGGCCGCCAACGCCGCCATCCACGAGGCGACGACCGCGCGGGAGATCGTCAATGACTTCGCCGGTTCGCGGCTCGACTGCTTCATCACCGGCTATGGCACCGGCGGCACGGTCGTCGGCGTGGCGCGCGTGCTGCGCCGGGAGCGGCCGGAAACCCGCATCGTGCTGTCCGAACCGGCCAACGCGCAGCTCATCGGCAGCGGCAAGGTGCAGCAGCGTGGTGCCGATGGCGCCCCTGCCGCCAGCCACCCCGCCTTCGAGCCGCACCCGATCCAGGGCTGGACGCCGGATTTCATCCCCAACGTGCTGCAGGAAGCGATCGACGCCAGCCTCTACGACGAGGTGATGCCCATTGCAGGGCCCGAGGGTATCAAATGGGCCAAGGCGCTGGCGCGCCAGGAAGGCGTCTTCACCGGCATCTCCGGCGGCGCCACTTTTGCCGTGGCGCGGCAAGTCGCCGAGCAGGCACAGGCCGGGGCGGTGATCCTGTGCATGCTGCCCGACACCGGCGAACGCTACATGTCGACGCCGCTGTTCGACGGCATCGAGGCCGAGATGGACGCCGATGAGGCTGCCCTTTCGCGCTCGACGCCCGGCTGCCAGTTTCCGGCGGCTTGACGGGAGATCGGTATGGACGCCGTACAGGAACCCCTCGGCCTGATGGCCGAGGAAACGCTCGATCCCCAGGACTGGGCCGATGTGCAGGCCCTGTCGCACCAGATTATCGACGATGCGGTCGACTATCTGCGCGACCTGCGCGACCGCCCAGTCTGGCGGGAGATGCCTGCGGATGTGCGAGAGGTCTTCGCGGCACCGCTGCCGCGATCGCCGGCGCCGCTTGCCGCTGTCTATGGCGAGGTCTCGCGCACGGTGATGTCCTATCCGATGGGCAACATCCATCCGCGCTTCTGGTCCTGGTATATGGGATCGAGCAACTTCACCGGCGCGCTCGGCGATTTCCTGGCGGCAATCCAGGGCTCCAACCTCGGCGGCGGCAACCACGCCGCCGGGCTGATGGACAGCCAGGTGGTTAACTGGTGCAAAGAGATGCTGGGCTTTCCGGCTTCTGCCAGCGGCACGCTGGTCAGCGGCGGCTCGATGGCCAACCTTATCGGGCTGACGGTGGCGCGTAACACCAAGGCGGGCATCGACGTGCGCGAGCACGGCGTTGCCGCCATCGAGAAGCCACTGCGTTTCTATGGCTCAGACCAGATCCATTCCTGCCACCGCAAGGCAATGGAGGCGCTCGGCCTTGGCAACAAGGCGCTGCGCCGCATTCCGACCGATGCCGGGCTGCGCATCGATATCGCTGCCTTGCGCGCGGCGATCGCCGAGGACCGCGCGGCAGGATTCAAGCCGGCCTGTATCATCGGCAATGCCGGCACGGTCAACACCGGGGCGATCGACGACCTGCGGACGCTCGCCAAGCTGGCCCATGAGGAGGACCTCTGGTTCCATGTCGACGGCTGTATCGGCGCGCTGGTCGCCATTGCGCCTGAAAATGCCCATCGCGTCGCCGGCATCGAATGGGCCGATTCAGTTGCGCTCGATCCCCACAAATGGCTGCATGCGCCGTTCGAGGTCGGCTGCGCCCTGGTCAGGGATGCCATCGCGCATCGCCGGACCTTCGCCGTGACGCCGGAATATCTGGAATCAACGCCGCGCGGCCTGGCCTCCGGCGAATGGCTGCACGACTACGGCTTGCAGACGTCGCGCGGCTTTCGCGCGCTCAAGGTGTGGATGGCGCTGAAGGAGCACGGCATCGACAAGTTCGGCCGCCTGATCGACCAGAACATCGCACAAGCTTTCTATCTCGCGGGATTGATCGAGACCGAGCCGGACCTGGAGCTGGCGGCAGTGCCGACCATCAACATCGTCTGCTTCCGCTATCAGCCCGGTTTGGCCGGCGAGGCGCTGAAGGTGCTCAACACCGAGATCATGCTGCGGCTGCAGGAACAGGGCATTGCCGCTCTGTCGGACACCACGGTGCATGGCGAGCACTGGGTGCGCGCGGCGATCACCAACCATCGCACAAGGCGCGAGGATTTCGATCTTCTGGTGCGGGAAACGGTGCGACTGGGGCGTGAGATCTCGGCGCCGGCGGCTGCGCCTTCCTAGTTCCCGGCAGGCATGCGATTCTGCCGGAATGATTCGCGAGGTCCGATGGTGACGCTCTTTCGTATGGCTGCACTTGCGGCCTTGCTCTTCACCACCTCGGCGCAGGCCGCCGAGATGGCCTTCTTCGTCAAGAACCTGCGCACGGAAGCAGTCGCGGTCGAGCTGTTCAGCCGCGACCGCGAGACGGTCTGGCCGGGCAACGACAAGGTGTTCCTGATCGACCCCAGCTCGCAGAAATCCGTGCCGCTCTCCTGCAATCAGGGCGAACATATCTGCTACGGTGCCTGGGTCGATGGCGACGACAGCATCTCCGCCGGCGTCGGACCGGACAATGACCAGCCCTGCGACACCTGCTGCTTCATCTGCGTGGAGCATTCGACCGAGACGATCGATCTGGTGCCCTAGGGCAGAGGCACGCCGATATCCCCAAAATCAGTCCGGGAATTGTTGCAATCATCCCTTTAGCGATTCAATGCAGCGTGCGATGGTCGCTCCGCGGCCGGGTGGGCCGCTATTTCAGGGGGTTACCATGCTTTACACCTACGCGCGCCGCACGCTGGTCGCGTTGTCGCTTGCCACACTGCTTGCGCCGTCAGCGCACGCCGCCGATATCACCTTCGCCATCAAGAACAGCCACCCCAACGCCATGCGCGTCGAGCTCTACAGCCAGGACCGCGACTATGTCTGGCCGGGCGAGGACAAGGACTACTTCCTTGACGATGGCGAGACCAAACAGCTGCCGATCTCGTGCAACGAGGGCGAATCGATCTGCTACGGCGCCTGGGTCGATGGCGACGAGGGCACCTATTGGGGCGTCGGTCCCGGCAACAAGGAAAAATGCGAGGATTGCTGCTATACCTGCAGCGGTGGCGAGACCGAGGAAATCGACCTGGTCCCCTGACCGGCTTGCCAGCTTGACGGTTATCCTGCCGGAGCCATAGAGCAATTCCAGGAAAAGTGTGAAGCGGTTTTCCGTGCGGAATTGCGCGAATACCCAGAGCGCGCCACATCCATTCGGATGCGACGTGCTTCAGGCAAGAGGAGCCCAGCTATGGCCGGCATGGTCGAAAGCGACAAGATCGACGTCGGATTCTCCGGCAAGCGCTGCATCCATTCGCGCAATTGCGTGCTCGGCGATCCGCATGTCTTCGTACCCAACGCGCCGGGCCAGTGGATCCATCCCGAGGCCGCCAGCGTCGAGAAGATCGTCGCCATCGCCGAAAGCTGCCCCTCGGGCGCCATCACCTACATCAGGAAGGATGGCGGGCCGCAGGAGCAGCCGCCGGTGGTCAACACAGTGCGGCTGCGTGAAAACGGCCCGCTGGCCGTGCATGCCGAGATCGTGCTCGACGGCGAAACGTTTTATCGCGCCACGCTGTGCCGCTGCGGCGCCTCGGAAAACAAGCCGTTCTGCGACGGCAGCCACAACAAGTCAGGTTTTGCCGCCACCGGCGAGCCGCCGCTGAAGGACACGCCGGCGCTGGAGGCGAGGAATGGCCCGCTGAAAGTGACGCCGACCACCAACGGCCCGCTCAAGCTCGAAGGCAATGTCGAGATCGTCACCGGCACCGGCCACACGGTCGACCGCACGCAACGCACCTTCCTCTGCCGCTGCGGCCATTCCGCCAACAAGCCGTTTTGCGATGGGACGCATAAAAAAATAGGCTTCGTGGCATGAAAGGAGGTCCGCCAGCGTTAGTGTAGGATGAGAGTTCGCGCTCAGGAGGAAATCATCATGCGCACCATGCTTGTTCTTGCTCTGCTTGCCTTTGCCATGCCCGCCTACGCCGCCAATCATGCGGTTCAGATCAAGGGCATGAAATTCACCCCGTCCAAAATCTCGGTCGCCGTCGGCGACACCATCACTTTCACCAATGCCGACCCGATGACGCACACCGCCACCGCGCTTGACGGCTCCTTCGACACCGGTCATCTCGCCACCGGCAAGAGCGCCAAGGTCAAGATATCAGCTGCCGGCGCGCACCCATTCCATTGTGCGATCCACAGCTCGATGAAGGGCACCGTCACCGCGAAATAGCGGCGTCCTCGCCAGACTTGTCATCCGCCATGGCGATAAGACTTCCAGCATCGGTGGAAGCTGGTTACTAGCGTTGCGGCAAAGCTGCCAATCTCCCTCCTCGTGGGGGAGATTGGCTCTCTTCCCTTGGCCCAGCGCTCGCAGCTTTATCGCCCGCTCGGTATCGGCTAAGGGCATGGACAGATAATTTCGCCAGCCGGACCGCCATCAGCAATGACCGCCAAGACCAAGCCAAAGCCGCTGTTCCTCGGGATCGACACCGGCGGCACCTACACCGATGCCGTGCTGTGGTCAGAGACGGAAGGCCCGCAGCAGGGGCCGAACAAGGGCAAGGTGCTGGCCAAGGCCAAGGCGCTGACCACCAGGCATGATCTCGCCGTCGGCATTTCCGGCGCCGTCGACGCGGTGCTGCAGAAGGCTGGCACCGATCCCGCTGATATCAAGCTGGTCTCGATGTCAACGACGCTTGCCACCAACGCGCTGGTCGAGGGCCAGGGCGGTCGCGTCGCGCTGGTGATGATCGGCTTTTCCGAGGGCGACCTCGCCCGCGACGGGCTGAAGGCCGCGCTGGGCACCGATCCGGTGGTTTTTTGTCCGGGCGGCCACGACGTCCATGGCAATGCCGCCAAGCTCGATCTGTCCGGACTGGAAGCGGTGCTGCCGGAACTCGGCGCGTCGGTATCCGGCTTTGCCGTCTGCGCCTATTTCGCCACCCGCAATCCGGCGCATGAGATCGCCGCCCGTGAGCTGATCCGCGACAAGACCGGCCTGCCGGTCACATCAAGCCACGAGCTGTCGGCCAAGCTCGGCGGTCCGCGCCGGGCGCTGACGACGCTGCTCAACGCCAGGCTGATCTCGATGATCGACCGGCTCGTGGCGGCGACCGAAGGCTTTCTCGAGGCGCGCAACATTGCAGCACCCCTGATGGTGGTGCGCGGTGATGGCGCGCTGGTTTCGGCGGCGTTTGCCCGCCAGCGGCCGATCGAGACCATCCTGTCCGGCCCGGCCGCCAGCCTGGTCGGCGCCCGCCACATGACCGGCCTCGACAACGCCATGGTGTCCGATATAGGCGGCACCACCACCGATGTCGCCGTGCTCGACGGCGGCCGTCCCAGGCTCGATCCGGAGGGCGCCACCGTCGGCGGCTTCCGCACCATGGTCGAGGCGGTCGCCATGCGCACCTTCGGCCTCGGGGGCGATTCCGAAGTGACGCTGGAGGATGGCGCGCTCAACCCGAAGATCCTGCTCGGGCCGCGCCGCCTGGTGCCGCTGGCGCTGGCCGGCATGGCCCATGGCAGCGCCGTCACATCGGAACTCGAACGGCAACTGCGGGCACCCAATCCCGGCCGCATGGATGGCCGCTTCGCGGTGCGCACCGGCGTGCCGGATCGGCTCGCCGCCGGCCTGACCGGCGCCGAAGCCAAGCTCTACGAGCTGATTGGTGCCGTGCCGCTCGCCATCGACAGGCTTTTGACCTCGAACGCGCAGAACGCGACGCTGAACCGGCTGGTGTCGCGCGGGCTGGTGCATGTCGCCGGCTTCACCCCGTCGGACGCCGCCCATGTGCTGGGCAAGCAGGCGAACTGGGATCCCGTTGCCGCGCGCCTCGGCGCCGAGCTGTTCGCCCGCAAGCGCGACGGCCGTGGCCAGTACATCGCCGCTTCCCCCGAAGCGATCTCGGAGCGGGTGCTGGTGACGCTGACCCGCTGGTCGGCCGAATATATCCTCGAAACCGCCTTCGCCGAGGACGGCCTCGATGGTGCGTCGACCGTGGCGCATGCGCTGGTGCAGCGCGCGGTCGACGCGCATCCCGGCATTGCACGGCTGACCGTGGCGCTCGACCGCCCGGTCATCGGCCTCGGCGCCTCGGCGCCGCTGCATTATGCCGGCCTGTCGCCGCTGATCGGCAATGACTGCGTGGTGCCGGAAGATACCGATGTCGCCAACGCACTCGGCGCCGTCGTTGGGCAGGTGCGGGTGTCCGCCGAGGCGCGGGTTAGCCAGCCCAAGGAAGGGCTGTTTCGTCTTGCCTCGGGTGAAACCGTGCGCGATTTCCTCGACGAGGCGGCGGCGATCGCAGCGGCCGAGGCCGATGTCCGCGCCATCGTCGCCCAGCGCGCCAGGGAGGCCGGCACCGACAGCGCCGAGATCGACGTCGCGACCGAATTCCGCGTCTCGACCGTCGAAGCCCAGCGCATGTTCATCGAGGCGCATGTGGTGGCGGTGGCCTCGGGAAGGCCGCGGATTGCGGTTTGAGCGCGTAATCTCCCCCTCGAGGGGGAGATGTCGCCGAAGGCGACAGAGGGGGTCGGTTCGACGGGACGCGACCTCCTGCTTTGAACAGAAGAGGCTAGCGCCTTACGTCCGGCGACCCCCTCTGGCCTGCCGGCCAATTCCCCCCTCAAGGGGGGAGATCGGCAGCGTCGCCGCTCGCCAAAAACACCCACCTTCACCCTAAGCTGAATTGACCCGCCAGACCTGACATGCCAAAGGCCCGCAAAGCCTTTCATCTGGAGTAGCCTGATGACCGATCGCATCGAGATCGCCGGATTGCGGATTGCCCGCGAGCTGCATGAGTTCGTGGCCAAGGAAGCGCTGCCCGGCACCGGCATCGAAGCGGACGCCTTCTGGAACGGGTTTTCGGCCATCGTCCATGATTTGGCGCCGAAGAACCGGGCACTGCTGGCGAAACGCGACGCCATGCAGGAGAAGCTCGACGGCTGGTATCGCGACCACGGCGCCCCCGTCGATATGGAAGCCTACAAAGGCTTCCTGAAGGAGATCGGCTATATCGTTCCGGAAGGCCCGGCCTTCAGCGTGTCGACCGACAATGTTGACCCGGAAATATCAGTCATTGCAGGCCCCCAGCTGGTCGTGCCGGTCATGAATGCCCGCTATGCGCTCAACGCCGCCAATGCGCGCTGGGGCTCGCTCTACGATGCGCTCTACGGCACCGACGCCATTCCCGAAACCGACGGCGCCGAAAAGGGCAAGAGCTTCAACCCGGCGCGCGGTGCCAAGGTCGTTGCCTGGACGAAGACCTTTCTCGACGAGGCTGCCCCGCTCACCTCGGGCAAATGGGCCGGGGTCAACGGTCTGTCGCTGGCGCAAGGCGGGTTGCGGCTGAGTGCCGGTGCCGGCTCGACCACGCTGGCCAACCCGAAGCAATTCGTCGGCTACCGTGGCGACGCCGCCAATCCCGATGCGGTGCTGCTTGTGCGCAACGGCCTGCACATCGAGATCGTAATCGACCGCGACAACCAGATCGGCCGCACCGATCCGGCGGGCATCGCCGATGTCATCCTGGAATCGGCGCTGACCACCATCCAGGACTGCGAGGATTCGGTCGCCGCGGTGGATGCTGAGGACAAGGTCGTCGTCTACCGCAACTGGCTCGGCCTGATGAAGGGTGACCTGGCGGAAGAAATCACCAAGGGCGGCAAGAGTTTTGTCCGCAAGCTCAATCCCGACCGCTCCTACAGCGCGCCCGCCGGCGGCACGCTGACCGTGCCCGGCCGCTCGCTGATGCTGGTCAGGAATGTCGGCCACCTCATGACCAACCCGGCGATCCTTGACCGCGACGGCAACGAGGTTCCGGAAGGCATTATGGATGCGGCGATGACCGCTCTGATCGCGCTGCATGACGTCGGGCCGAAGGGGCGGCGCATGAACTCCCGCGCGGGCTCGATGTATGTCGTGAAACCCAAGATGCATGGGCCTGAGGAAGTCGCCTTCGCCGTCGAGATATTCGACCGTGTCGAGGCCCTGCTCGGCATGGCCAAGAATACCATCAAGATGGGCATCATGGACGAGGAGCGGCGCACCACCGTCAACCTCAAGGAAGCGATCCGCGCCGCCAGGGAACGCGTGGTTTTCATCAACACTGGGTTTCTCGACCGCACTGGCGACGAGATCCACACCTCGATGGAAGCCGGCCCGATGATCCGCAAGGGCGACATGAAGCAGGCCGCCTGGATTTCCGCCTACGAGGCGTGGAATGTCGACACCGGGCTGGAATGCGGGCTGGCCGGCCATGCCCAGATCGGCAAGGGCATGTGGGCGATGCCGGATCTGATGGCGGCGATGCTGGAACAGAAGATCGCCCATCCCAAGGCCGGCGCCAACACCGCCTGGGTGCCGTCGCCGACGGCGGCGACGCTGCACGCCACCCACTATCACAAGGTCGACGTCCATGCCGTGCAGGCCGCGCTGAAGAGCCGGCCGAAGGCGAAGCTCGACGATATCCTGTCGGTGCCGGTCGCGGTCAGGCCGAACTGGACTCCCGACGAGATCCAGCGCGAACTCGACAACAACGCGCAAGGCATTCTGGGCTATGTCGTGCGCTGGATCGACCAGGGCGTCGGTTGCTCAAAGGTCCCTGACATCAACGACGTCGGCCTGATGGAAGACCGCGCCACGCTGCGCATCTCCTCGCAGCACATCGCCAACTGGCTGCACCACGACGTCTGCTCGCGCATCCAGGTGATGGATTCCCTGCGGCGCATGGCGGCCATCGTCGACCTGCAGAATGTTGGCGACCCGCTCTACCAGCCTATGGCCGCCGACTTCGACAAGTCGATCGCCTTCCTCGCCGCCTTCGACCTGGTCTTCAAGGGCCGCGTCCAGCCCAATGGCTACACCGAACCGGTGCTGCACGCGCGGAGGCTGGAACTGAAGGCGCAGCAGGGCTGAAGAGGCATGGCGGCGGGTCTTCGACCTGGCTTCCGGCGAGAGATAAGGTGTTAGGAAGCTGTATGGTCTAGCAGCCGAATGGTGGGATCGCGACGGTATTCGGAATTGGCGCGGTCCACGCCTTCCACCGTAATCGCGATCGTCCCGTTTTCCACTCTTGCTATCCAGCCTTTCGCTTTCAGATACCAGAGATGAAACTCGAGATGTTCTCGCGGACAGCCTGACAATCGTTCGAGCTCTACATCTCCGATCCCAGGATCGGTGACGTCGTGGCGGCGCTTTGCGTAAAGCAGCGACAGCAGTTTGGCCTGGATCACAGCATCCCGCTCGATGCCTTTGGTGTTGCTGGCTTCCTCGGTCAACTCGCGGCGAAGGCCGGCATGGTCTCTGTACGCGATGTCGTATTGAGCGCGCTTGACCGGATCCTTGAGCGTATTGTGGGCTTCCACGATTTCGCTGAAGCGGGCTTCATCGCCAGTCTGTTGATTGTCTGGATGATAGCGCATCGCAAAATAGCGAAATATGCGCTCCAGCGTTTCCGAGTTGGCATTCGGGCTAACTTCCAAAACTTCGTAGTAGTCAATGAACATAGCGGTACACCCTCAACCGCAATCATATTCGCATTGTCTAAATAAAGAACATCCAAAGCAGAAGCCCAGACTTAAGTCCGGCGTCGATAACGGCCACGCTTCTGGAAGAGGAAGAAAATGGCCGGCGCCCGTTCGGTGGGGGCCGTTGGGTGGTGAGGACGCCGGCCAAGCGGACAATCAGGTCCGCCGCACTGCAGAGATGGTCGATTCGCTGGGTGGCGGTTATGGCGTGATCGCGGAAGGCAACGTGGCAGGGTCAGCTTGTCGCGAGATCGCGTACTGCCAGATTTCGCCGGCAGGACCAAAACCCACAACCGCAAGCACGGCCATCAGCAGGCAGGTGACTTACGCCGCCTGCGCCACCCGCTCCGAACTCATCCGATAAGAAATCGCTTCGGCCAGATGGATGCGGCCGACGGTTTCGCTGGCGTCAAGATCGGCCAGTGTTCTCGCGACCTTCAACACGCGGTGGTAGGCCCGCGCCGAAAAGGCGAGCTTCTCGCTGGCGTCCTTGAGCAGCGACAGGCCGGCGGCGTCAGGCATGGCGATCTCCTCGATGACCGACGGCGCGCAATGCGCGTTGGTGGTGGCTCGGGTAGCGCCGAGCCGTTCGAAGCGTTCGCGCTGGACGGTGCGGGCACGCGCCACGCGCAGCGCCACATCGGCACTTTTCTCCGCCCGGTCCGGTCGGATCAGGTCGCTGGCCGAGACCGCCGGCACTTCGATCCTGAGATCGATGCGGTCGAGCAGCGGGCCTGAGATGCGCGCCTGGTAGTCGGTGCGGCAGCGGTCGCCGCGCAGGCAGCGATAGCCCGGCTCGCCGGCCATGCCGCATCGGCACGGGTTCATCGCCGCAACCAGCTGGATGCGCGCCGGGTAGGTGACGCGATGGTTGGCCCGCGCGATCATGCAGTCGCCGGTCTCCAGCGGCTGGCGCAGCGCATCGAGCGTCTGCGGCGTGAACTCGGGAAATTCGTCGAGGAACAGCACGCCGTGATGGGCGAGCGACACTTCGCCCGGCCGCGCGCGGATGCCACCGCCAACCATGGCCGCCATCGAGGCCGAATGGTGCGGCGCGCGGAACGGCCGCCGGTCGGTCAGCTTGCCTTCGCCGAGCTCGCCGGCCACCGAGGCGATCATCGACACTTCGAGCAGTTCCTTCGGCGCCAGCGGCGGAAGGATCGAAGGCAGCCGCTGCGCCAGCATCGATTTTCCCGATCCCGGTGGCCCGATCATCAGCAGATTATGACCACCGGCGGCCGCCACTTCCAGCGCCCGCTTGGCGGTCTCCTGGCCCTTGATGTCGGCGAGATCGGGTAGGTCGCGCGCCGCGGCGTGGATGCCGGCTTCCGGTCGCGACAGCACCTGCGTGCCGCGAAAATGGTTGGCGATGGCGATCAGGCTGCGCGGCGCCAGGATGTCGAAATCCTTGCCCGCCCAGGCCGCTTCCGGCCCGCAGGCGAACGGGCAGATCAAGCCCTTGCCCTCGGCATTGGCGGCGATTGCCGCCGGCAAGGCGCCGGCGACGGCGGCAATCGTGCCGTCGAGCGACAATTCGCCAAGCACGACATAGCCGGCCAGCATGTCGCCCGGAATGGCGCCAAGGGCGGCCATCAGGCCAAGCGCGATCGGCAGATCGTAATGGCTGCCTTCCTTGGGCAGATCGGCGGGCGCCAGATTGACCGTAACCTTCTTCGACGGCATCGACAGGCCGGAAGCATGAAGTGCTGCCTGCACGCGCTCGCGGCTTTCGGCCACCGCCTTGTCGGCGAGGCCGACGATGTGCATGTTGACCTTGCCGGGCGCGATCATCACCTGCACGTCGACCGGCACAGCCTCGATGCCCTGGAAAGCGACCGTGCGAACCCGCGCCACCATCGTGCAACCCCAATTTAGGCTGGCCCCAGCCCGTGCGATCGGGCCAGGAACGGCCCTCGAGGAGACAATCACAATTCCTTGATCAAATCAAGAACATTACAGGAACACGTGAGCGTGTAGGTTGCAGCCGAATAGAGCTCGGTTGCAAAAGCGGAACATGGTTAAGACAAAATGAAAACGGTCACTTCCGCTTGTCCTCGACCGCGTCCCAGAACAGGCTGGCGATGTCTGCGCCACCGAAGCGCTTGACCTCGCGCACGCCGGTCGGCGAGGTCACGTTGATCTCGGTCATATAGTCGCCGATGACGTCGATGCCGACGAGGATGAAGCCGCGCTCCTTCAGCGACGGTCCGATGCGGGCGCAGATCTCGCGCTCGCGTTCCGTTAGTTCGGTTTTTTCGGCGCGGCCGCCGACATGCATGTTGGAGCGGGAATCATGCTCGGCCGGCACCCGGTTGATGGCGCCGACCGGCTCGCCGTCGATCAGGATGATGCGCTTGTCGCCCTTGCGCACGTCCTTGAGGTAGCGCTGCACGATATAGGGTTCGCGGAACATCTGGCCGAACATTTCCAACAGCGAGGCAAGGTTGCGGTCGGCCTCGTGCAGATGGAAGATGCCGGCGCCGCCATTGCCGTAGAGCGGCTTGACGATGATGTCGCCGAACTCCTTGCGGAAGGCGGCAACTTCGAGTGGATCCTTGGTGATCAGCGTGTCCGGCATCAGGTCGGAAAACTCGGTGACGAAGATCTTTTCCGGGCTGTTGCGCACCCAGGCCGGGTCGTTGACCACCAATGTCCCCGGATGGATGCGCTCCAGGATGTGCGTGGTGGTGATGTAGTTCATGTCGAAGGGCGGATCCTGGCGCAGCAGGACGACGTCCATTTCCGCGAGATCGGTGCGTACCTGCTCGCCCAGCGAATAATGGGCTCCCTTCTCGTCGCGCACCTGCATCTCCTCGATGCGGGCAAACACCTTGCCGTCGCGCAACGACAGCCGGTCGGGCGTGTAGTGGAACAGCTGATGGCCGCGCCGCTGCGCCTCCAGCGACAGCGCGAACGAGGTGTCGCCGGCGATCGACACGGTGGAGATGTGGTCCATCTGGACGGCGATTTTCAGCTTCATGGCGGGTCTCCGGCGGCTCGGATGGGCGACTGTCTTGCCTGTACAGGCTCACTGCCCGTCTGCCAATCGCGACATTTTGAAGATTGGCATCAGAAGTCGCAAACCCGAGCCAGCGTCCGATCTGCCCCGGCCATCTGGAAACAAGGCGAACAGCGCGTCATCGCTTTCTTAAGCCTAGCCGTGCAAAGGTAAGCCCCGAATGCGCCCGGCAGTGTTGATGCAGCCCCGGGCACTCGATGGAACAACGACCATGAACGCCGTCACCGCCATCCGCGCCGCCGCAACCAGACAGCTCGAACTCACAACCCTGATGCCATGCCCCAACGATGACTTACTGGTCGATGACCTACCGGCCAATGACTTGCCGGCCAACCAGCTGCCGGCGCGCGACGCATGAGCGAAGCATTGCCGACCTTTGTCCAGACACGCCTGTTCCGATTCCTGACGGTCGGCGTCGGCGCCGCATTGCTGTTCTTCGTTCTGTCGTGGCTTCTGGTGTCGCTGGGCCTTTCGCCCTTCATCGGTAGTGTCGTCGCCTATGCGATTGCCGTTGTTGTTGCCTATAGCGCACAGCGCGGCTGGACATTCGGCGGCCAGCACGATCACGTCAGCGCCATGCCGCGCTATCTTGCGCTGCAGCTCGGATGCGCTCTGTTTTCGGGTCTGGTGTCGCACCTGGCGGTCACGCGTTTCGGCTTGTCAGCGCTCGCCATGTCGGCGCTGACGACGGTTGCCGCAGGCGCGGTGAGCTACGTCATGTCGTTGCTATGGGTGTTTCCGACGCGCGGCTAGCGCGTTTTTTGCGCGTCGTTTTTTCGCCTTGTGGAGGGACTGTCGCCGACCCGCGCCGAGCCTCGTATCGGTCCCCGTGCACATGACGCCGCTTAGCCGCGAAAAATCGATTTCGCGATACGTTTCCTAAAGGGTTTGCTGCCAGTCTCGAAATAAATTCCGACGTCACAAAACAGGGACACCGATGCAAACTTCGTTTGGCACCGGTCAGGCAAACAGGGAGAGCACGGATCTGGCATTCACAGATCCGTTGACCGGGCTTGGCAACCATCGCCGCTTCTTCGACAAGGTCGATCGCCTGATCAGCGACCGTGCCGACGATCCCGCACCCTTTACCGTCGGTATTCTCGACCTCGACGGCTTCAAGCCGATCAACGATTTGTTCGGCCACAAGGCCGGCGACGACATCCTGATCCAGGTCGCCATGCGGTTGCGCGCCTCGATGGACGGCCACTCAACGGTCTGCCGCATCGGCGCCGACGAGTTCGCCTTTCTCTATCCCCTGGTGTTCAGCGAGGATGCAGCGGCCGAAAAGTCCCGCATGCTGATCGAGATACTGTCGGCGCCCTATGATGTCGGCGAACGCACCGCCAGGCTTTCGGCCTCGGTCGGCTGCTCGCTGTTCTATTCCGGCGACGAGACCACCGAGATCCTCATCAACAAGGCAGAGACGGCGCTCTACCATGCCAAGCGTTCCGGCCGTGGCCGTGTCGTTGTCTACACCCGCGAGATGGAAGAAGCGGCCAAGCGCGTCACCCGCATCGAACAGGCGCTGCGTCGCGCCGTCTCGGCCGGCGAGGTGGAGCCGCATTTCCAGCCGATCGTCGACCTCAACACGCGCCGCACCATCGGCTTCGAGACGCTGGCGCGGTGGACCGATCGCGACCTTGGCTCGGTGCCGCCCACGGTCTTCATTCCCATCGCCGAGGAGCGCGGCATCATCGGCCCGCTGTCGCAGCTGGTACTGCGCAAGGCGACCGAAGCCGCCAGAAGCTGGCCGAAGGACCTGTTCCTGTCGTTCAACCTGTCGCCCTCGCAGCTCGTCGACCAGAACACCGGCCTGCACATACTGGCGATCCTCGACCGCACCGGCTTCGATCCGCGCCGGCTGGAGATCGAGATCACCGAGACCGGCCTGATGAACGACCCGGCTTCGGCCGCGCAGATCGTCGAGGATCTGCGCCGCGTCGGCATCCGCGTTTCGCTCGACGATTTCGGCACCGGCCAGTCCTCGCTCGGCCGTCTGCGCGAATTCCATTTCGACAAGCTCAAGATCGACCGCGCCTTCGTCTCCTCCATTCTCGATGACAGGCCGTCCGAACACATCATCCGCGCCATTCTCGCCATGTGCGAGGGGCTTGGCATGGACGTCGTCGCCGAAGGCATCGAGCAGGAAGCGCAGGCCGACCGCCTGGTCCAATTCGGCTGCGCCGGCGGGCAAGGCTATCTGTTCGGCAAGCCGGTCGACGCCGACGCCACGCTCGGCTATCTCCGCGATTCCTTCCGCGGCGCCTTGCGCGCCAAGGCGATCTGACCGGCGATTCCCCCGCGGTCCGCAATCCCGACGGTGCCGCTGTGCGCACCCGGTGCGGCGCATTGTCGTTTTGTCTGACATAAGCCCTGAAATTCGACGGTTCGCCCTTGCCCGCGCGCCTTGCGTGGCTAGGATGCGCGCCGGTCACGACTACAGCGCCGCGCGTCCTCTTGGACGTGCAAAGGACGCTGTAGCAATTTACATTTTGCGCATGATCCCTTTCCGAAAATCGATCCGATTTTCGGGGTCATGCGCTGGGAGACAAGAACGATGATGCCATCGGCGCATTTTGCCGACCTCGAAGGAGCCTCGGTGCTGATCACCGGCGGCGGCTCCGGAATTGGCGCGGCACTGACCGAGGGGTTTGTGCGCCAGGGCGCCAATGTCGCCTTCGTCGACATCGCCGACGGCCCGAGCACGATACTCGCCGACCGCATCGAAAAAGAATTCGGCAAGCGGCCGCTCTATCTCAAGACCGACCTGCGCGACATCGAGGCCTTGCGGGCATCCGCCGCGAAGGCCGCCGAGGCGCATGGCGATGTCACCGTGCTGATCAACAATGCCGCTTGGGACGAGCGCCACGCCGTCGAGGACGTGACGGTGGAGTTCTGGGACAACAACCAGGCGATCAATCTGCGGCCGCACTTCTTCACCGCGCAAGCGGTGGCGCCGGGCATGAAGCGGGCCGGCGGCGGCTCGATCATCAACTTCACCTCGACATCCTATCTCATCAACCACCCCGACATGCCGTCCTACACCGCCGCCAAGGCCGGCATCCTAGGTCTGACCAAGGGGCTGGCCGGCAAGCTCGGCGTGGACGGCATCCGCGTCAACGCCATTGCGCCCGGCTGGGTGATCACCGAGCGGCAGAAGGAGCTCTGGGTGACCGAACAGGCGCTTGCCGCCCATGTCGCCAAGCAATGCATCAAGCAGGTGATGCAACCGGACGACATCGTCGGCACCGTGCTGTTCCTCGCCTCGGACGCCTCGCGCATGCTGACCGCGCAGATGCTGATCGTCGATGGAGGTTTCCTGTGAGCCCAGGGTTTGCCAGCAACGCGCCGGCGGTAGCCGCTGTCGACTGGGGCACAACCCGCATGCGGGTCTGGCTGATCGACGGGCAAGGCAAGATGCTGGCCGAACGCCGCGGCGATGATGGCCTGATCACCGCGCAACAGAAGGGTTTTGCAACCATTCTCGAAGGGCATCTGGCGGCGATGGGAGCACCGGAAGCGCTGCCCGTCATCATCTGCGGCATGGCCGGTTCCCGACAGGGCTGGCTGGAGGCGCCCTATGTCACCGTGCCGGCGCCACTCAGTGCCATTCTCGGCGGTGCTGCCAAGGTGCCTGGGCAAAGCCGCGACATCCGCATCGTTCCGGGCCTTGCCCAGCGCTTGGCCGATGCGCCCGACGTCATGCGCGGCGAGGAAACCCAGCTCGCTGGCGCTGGCCTGCCGGCCAGGGGACGCCAGCTGGTCTGCATGCCCGGCACCCATTCGAAATGGGTGCTGGTCGAGGACGGCGCCGTTGTCGGCTTCGGCACCTGGCCGACCGGCGAGCTGTTCTCGGTGCTTGCCGCGCATTCGATCCTGCGCCATTCGCTCGGCGAGCACCCCAAGCCGGTCACATCGGACAATCCGTTCTTCCGCCGCTGGTGCGAAACCGCATTGGGCGAAGGCGGCGATGTCACCTCGCGGCTGTTTTCCATCCGCGCCGCCGGCCTGCTGCAGGACCTGAAAGCCGACGATGCCGCAGCCTGCCTGTCCGGCCTTCTGATCGGTGGCGAGATCGCCTCGGCCAGCCGCCGTCACGGCGCCGGTGCGGAACCTGTCGTGCTGGTTGCCTCCGGCGCGCTGGCCGCGCTCTACCAGGCCGCACTTGGTCTTGCGGGGTTTGAGGTTCGGACCGTTGACGCCGATGAGGCGGTGCGTGCCGGCCTCGTCGAGGCGGCGCGCGAGAACGGCATGATCGCCAGAATTGGAGCAGCCCGATGAGCCAGACCGCACCTTTCCCCAAGCTCAAGCGCGGGCTGGTCGCCATCCTGCGTGGCCTCAAGCCGAGTGAAGCGATCGCTATCGGCCAGGCACTGTTCGATGCCGGCATCGAGGCGATCGAAGTGCCGCTGAACTCACCGGAGCCGTTTTCGTCGATCGCTGGGATTGTGGAAGTGCTTCCGAAAACAGCCCTGGTCGGCGCCGGCACGGTGCTGACGCCAGCCGATGTCGATGGTTTGCACAAGGCCGGCGGGCTGCTGCTGGTCAGCCCCAACATCGATGCCGAGGTGATGGCGCGTGCGATGCACTACGGCATGGTGACGATGCCCGGCGTGCTCACGCCGACCGAGGCCTTCCTGGCGATCAAGCTTGGTGCCTCGGCCCTCAAATTCTTCCCGGCGAGCGTGCTGGGTGCTGCCGGCATTTCCGCGATGCGCGCGGTGTTGCCGGCGCAAACAGTGGTCGGCGCCGTCGGTGGCGTCTCCGAAAAAGATTTTGCCGGCTACAAGGCCGCCGGCGTGACGGCCTTCGGGCTTGGCTCCAGCCTGTTCAAGCCCGGCATGAGCGTCGACGAGGTGGCGGCGCGTGCACTCGCCGCCGTCACGGCCTGGGATGCGGTGTTCGGAGAAGCATGATGAGCGAAGCGATCGTTTCGGTTTTTTCCGATCACGTCTGCCAGCTCGGCGAAGGGCCGAGCTACGATCCCACCACCGATACGCTGTTCTGGTTCGACATCGTCAACAGCCAGCTTCTGGAAAAGCAGCTGTCCGGCGGCGCGACCACAGTCCATGAGCTCGGCCAAATGGCGAGCGCGATCGCTGTCATCGACGAGAAGCGCCAGCTGATCGCTGCCGAGACCGGCCTTTATGTCCGCGATGTCGCGACCGGCAAACTGACGCTGCACACGCCTGTCGAGGCCGACAATCCGGTCACGCGCTCCAACGATTCCCGGGTCCATCCCTGCGGTGCCCTGTGGATGGGCACGATGGGCAAGAAGGAGGAAAAGGGCGCCGGTTCGATCTACTGGTTTTTCAAGGGCGAACTGCGCCGCCTGTTTTCGGACATCACCGTGTCGAACTCGATCTGTTTTTCCGAAGATGGCACGATCGCTTATTACACCGACACCTCGACCGGGCTGCTGATGCGCGTCGCCTGCGATCCGGCGACCGGCCTGCCTGCCGGTGAGCCGAAGGTGTTCGTCGATCACCGCTCGGCCAAGGGCTATATCGATGGGTCCGTGCTCGACCGCGACGGCATCCTGTGGAACGCCGTCTGGGGCGGCAGCGTCATCGAAGCCTATGGACCCGACGGCAAGCTCGTCCGCACGGTCGCCATGCCGGTGACGCAGCCATCCTGCCCGGCCTTTGTCGGCGCCAAGGCCGACCGGCTGGCGGTCACCTCAGCCTGGTCGGGCAAGGATGAGAAGCAGCGCCTGCTGGATCTGCAGGGCGGCATGACATTTCTGCTCGACATTCCCGTCAACGGCCGCTTCGAGCCGCACGTGCTGATCGCCTGAACAAGGCCAGACTTTCTGATTCGACGCCGGTGCTGTCACGCAAGCGCCCGCGCCGTGTCGGTTTCGCGAGAGCCGATTGCCTTCACCATGCGATGGTAGGCAATCGCACTGCCGGGAATCGTTCATTTCATGTCGAGCCACAAGCCAAGACTGATCCTCGTCCATGAGCCGGAAAAGGCTTGTTTCGACCGTCTGGTCGCCGACGGTCATGCGCCGGAGCGTGCCGCCGAAATCGCGTCCTATCTGGCACAGTCGACCGATCTCGCTCCTGAATTCGATGCGCTTGGCCGCGCCTGCCAGGCACGCGGCCTGTCGTTCACACCTGTGGCACTGGACGACGCCGCAAGCGTCCTCGCCGGTGAGCATCCCAGCACAACACTGGTCTGGACGCTGACCGACGGCATTGCCTATTTCCGGGGCGGCGCGGCACCCGCTTTGGCGCGACTGGGCGGCTTCAAGACGATCGGCGCCGACGATGCGCTGTTCGCGCTCTGCCAGGACAAGTTCCGCTCCGGCGCCGTGCTTGGCGCACTCGGCCTGCCGGTGCCGCAGGCCGGTCTTGCGCGCGATGGCCAATGGCTGGTCGAGCCGCCTGCCTCTGCCGCCGGCTGGTTCGTCAAGCCCAACCGGCTTGGCGCCAAGATCGGCATCTGGGCGGATTCGCGCTGTAGCGATCTCGGTCACGCTTTGGAGCTCAGCCGGCGCGTGTTTTCGGCCTATCGCGATGATGTCGTCGTCCAGCCCTATGTCGCCGGCCGCAACGTGCGCGCCAGTTTCCTCGGCCTGGTGCCGGGCGCCGGGGTCGAAGCGCTTGGCGTGGCCTTTGTCGATTCAGGCGCCGATTTCCAGACCATGGCGGACAGCCTGGCGCTCTACGGCGACACCGGCGAGGTCGCGAAAGCGGCGGGACATTATGCCGAACCGGAACTCGTTGCGGTTGCCGACAGCCAGCCGGTCGCCGACGCCGGGATCCGCGCGATCGCCGAGCGGCTGATGGGCGGGCTCGGCCTGCGCGACGTGTTTTCCATCGATCTCAGGGTCGAGGCCGACGACACCGTCCACCTCATCGAGTTCGAGGTTTGCCCCGGCCTGCCTTGCTTCGATTTCCGCGCCTACTGCCGCCAGCAATGGGGCCTCGAGCTGGCCGATGCCATGGCCGAAACCGCGGCGAGCCGGCTGATCGGCGTCAACCGATAGCTGCGTGCCTTGACGGCTTTCGCCCTGCCTCTAGTGTCGGCCAACGCTCCCTAGCAAAGGCCGCGCGATGAACACAACATCAGTCGAAGCCCTCCACCATCATGTCAGGCGCATGGCCGGGCGCGATCCGCATGAGGTGCATCGTGTCGCGACGCCGCTCGAGCTTCTGTTCGACCTGACCTTCGTGACGGCGTTCAGCTTTGCCTCATCGCAACTCGCCCATGCGCTGGCCGAAGGCCATTACTCGGCGGCCTTGCTCGGCTTCGCGTTCGCCAGCTTTGCCATTTGCTGGGCCTGGATCAATTTCTCCTGGTTCTCTTCCGCCTATGACACCGACGACTGGATTTTCCGGCTCGTCACCATGGTGCAGATGATCGGGGTGCTGGTGCTGGCGCTCGGCCTGCCACGCATGTTCGCTTCCATCGAGCACGGCGAGCACCTCAACAATTCGGTGATGGTGCTGGGCTATGTCATCATGCGGGTGGCGATGATCTTCCAGTGGCTGCGTGCCTTCAGGCAGGACCCTGTCCGACGTCGCGCCTGCCTGACCTACGCCACGGCAATTGCGGTCGCTCAGATCGGCTGGGTGGTGCAGATCATCGTCGATTTCCCGGTCGGCACCAGCATCATCCTCGCCGTCATTCTCGGGCTGATCGAAATGGCGGGGCCGGTGATCGCGGAAGGCAAGGATGGCGGCACGCCCTGGCATGCGCACCATATGGCCGAGCGCTACAGCCTGTTTGCCATCATCGCTTTGGGTGAGGGGGTCGTCGGCACCCTCGCCACCCTGTCCGCCGTGGTCGAGGAACAGGGCTGGACCGTGGATGCGGCACTGGTCTGCATCGCCGGCACCGGGCTCACCTTCGGCATGTGGTGGGTCTACTACATGCTGCCCTCAGCGCCGATCCTGCATGCCCACCGCAATCGCGCCTTCGTCTGGGGTTACGGGCAGATGCTGGTTGTCGCGGCAATCGTCGCGACCGGCGCCGGGCTGCACGTCGCGGCCTATTTCATCGAGCACAAGGCGCATATCGGCCCGCTTGCGACACTGCTCGCCACCGCTGTTCCTGTCGCCGTCTTCCTGGCGGCGGTCTATGCGCTCTACACCTATCTCGTTCAGCGCTTCGATCCGTTCCACATCTGGCTGCTGCTCGCGACCGCGGCGGTCGTGGCCCTTGCCATTCTCGCAGCGCTCGCCGGCGTCGATATGGCCATCTGCCTGATCATCCTGATGCTGGCGCCGGCCGTCACCATCGTCGGCTACGAAATGCTCGGGCACCGCCACCAGGCGGAAGCACTCGCCAGCGACGAGCACTCGACACGGCATTAGCCGACCGCGGGTTTGCTCGAGCATTTATCCGTGTGGCATTCGCTCGAATGCCTGCAGCGAGCGATCGATCGTATCCCAGCCATGGCCGCGGATCGTGTAGGTGACCACCTGCGGCTCGAAAACGCTGGGGTCGTCAAGGCTGGTGGCGTGGACCGCGATCAGCTCCGGCATGGCGGCGAATGTCAGGAAGACCGGCGCTCCGCAGGTCGGACAGAAGGCGTGGATCTTCTCGTTGCCGCTGTCGCCGGCCACCCGCCAGGTGCTCGCCTCGCCCGTAATTGCCATATCGGCGCGCCGGCCAAAGGTCAGGTAGGATCCGTGGCCGGTACCGGCGCGCTTCTGGCAATCCAGGCATTGGCAATGGTTCTGGAAGATAGGCTCGCCGCTCGTCCCATAGCGAATGGCTCCACATGCGCAGCCGCCTATATAGCGTTTGGTCATTGTCGGTCCTCCTGGGTCAGGCCGATTTCGGCTTGGCGAAAACGTTGATGCCGCTGCCGGTTTCCAGCAAGGACTTCAGGCTGGACAGCACAACCGGCCACCCCTGGCTGATGCCTTTTGCCATGCCGGAGCCGGCTTCGAGTTCGTCATGGGTGACGGTCAGCCGGACCATGGCGTCGTATTCCTCGATGCCGAAGGTCACGCGGCTGTAGCTTGCCGGATCGGCGGCCTGCGAAGGGCTTGCCCAGGTCATGACGAGACGGGTTGGCGGCGAGACCTCGACGACCTTGCCGACGATCTGGACGGTGCGCTCATCATTGGCGCGGATATGTTCCCACTTCGATCCCGGCTTCCAGTCGGAGACGTTCTCGTGGCCCCAATAGCGCCGTGCGATATCGGGCCTGGTTATGGCCTCGAACACTTTGTCTGGCGTCGAGCGGATGTAGGTCACGTAGACAAAACTGGTCGTCTCTCTGGTGGTCATTGGTCGTCTCCTTCGAGTTCTTGTTTCAGGTCGTGCAGCAGGCTGAGCCGCTCCCGTTCGAATTTGCGCACCCAGCGCTCGTAGACTTCGTGCAGCGGCACCGGGTTGATGAAATGCAGCTTTTCGCGGCCACGCTTGACCGTGCTCACCAGATTGGCCGCCTCCAACAGGTCGAGGTGCTGGGTGGCGGATTGCCTTGCCATGTCCAGGTTTTCGCAAAGCTGACCGAGCGTCTGCCCGTTCTGCTCACACAGAAGGTCAAGCAGCCTTCTGCGTGTCGGGTCGCCCAGCGCTTTGAAAACCTTGTCGGCGTCCATCGGCTTCACTCTGATGTGAGGCCATAATATGCAGGTAAATACCTGCATGTCAACCAGCAGGTCCCCCAGTCGCTGCAATGGCTCAAGCGAAGGCTGTTGGGACTGGCAGTAGATCGTTCGACAAGCCGCGCATCGGCAAGGCTTCGCAACGGCGACTGGATACGGGAAGTGAGCTTACGGGGGTTCGGTGGAAGCGCCGCCGGGCTTTATCTTGAGCGTGATCTCCGGCGAAAACCGGATACCACTTTTCGGATTTATGGTTCGGTGGACCCTCAGGCGCCTTCGACCAGCACGATTTCGCCGTCGGCGACCTTCTGGCGGATGGCGACGGCGCGCTGGTACTCCGGCGAGTGGTAGCAATCGTGGGCGGCGGCGAGCGATTCGAACTCGATGATGACATTGCGTGCGCGGCCGGGCCCTTCGGCCTTTTCATGTTCGCCGCCGCGCGCCAGGAATTTCGCGCCGAAGCGCTCGAAGGCAGGCTTGGCAGCGGCGACATAGTCCTTGTAGCCTTCGGCGTCGCGCACATCGACACGAGCGATCCAGTATCCCTTGGGCATGTCTTGTCTCCGAACTCTCTATCTTGAAACGTCAGGCCGAGCGCATCTCGTCGAGGATGGCTTCGGCCGCCTCCCGTTTGTTGGCCGCAGCAACGATCGGCCGGCCGACGACGAGGTGGCTGGAGCCGTTGCGGATCGCCTGGCCCGGCGTCACCACGCGCTTCTGGTCGCCATGGTCGCTGCCTGTGGGCCGGATGCCCGGTGTCACCACTGCCAGGTCGGGCCCGGCGATGCGGCGTACCGCTTCCGCTTCCTCGGCCGAGCAGACGATGCCGCCCATGCCGGCATGCAGCGCCTGTTCCGAGCGCCGCAGCACCAGTGTGTGCGGGTCATATTCATAGCCCGCGTCGATCACGTCCTGTTCGTCCATCGAGGTCAGCACGCTGACGGCAAGCAGGCAAAGGTCACTGCCGCGCGCTGCTTCCACCGCCGCCGCCATCGCCTTTGGATAGGCGTGGATGGTCAGCATGGTCATACCCATCTTGACGATGTTCTCGACCCCCTTGGCCACCGTGTGGTCGATGTCGAGCAGCTTCATGTCGAGGAAGACCTTGGTTCCGCCGCTGGCCAGTTCCCTGGCGAAATCGAGCCCGCCGGCGAAGGCAAGCTGGTAGCCGATCTTGTAGAAGGAGACGACGCCTTCGAGTTCGCGCACCGCCTGCTCGGCTTGCTTCACGGTCGGCACGTCGAGGCCGACGATGAGCCGGTCGCGCATGCTATCGGCGATCATGCCTCGATCCGGGTGGACAGCATGCGCGAGGTTTCGATCAGCGTGCGGCATAGGTGCTCCATCGATTTGTGCAGTCTTTCGTCGCGGAAATGGCCGTCCTCGTCGAAGGCGTCGCCGCCCTCTGGCACCGAGCATTCCGGCGTCACCACCTCCATCTGGCAGCGCACCAGGACGGCGCGCAGATGGTTGATGCAACGGATGCCGGCAAAGTGCCCGTTGGAGGATGAGCAGAGGCCGGCGACCTTGCCGGCAAGCGGCCTGACCGTGCGGCCACCATCCCTGCGCACCCGGCTCACCCAGTCGATCGTGTTCTTGAGCAGGGGCGGGATGGAGCCGTTATATTCGGGCGTGGCGATCAGCAGCCCGTCATGGGCGATCACCAGACGGCCGAGTTTCTGGGCGTTTTCGGGAACGCCCTTTTCCTTTTCCAGATCCTCGTCGAGGATCGGCAAGGGATAGTCGGCGAGCGAGATGCGGGTCACCTCGGCGCCTTGCATGGCAAGTTCCTTCTGCGCCACGTCGGCGGTCCTGCCGCTGTAGGCGCCGCTGCGCACCGAGCCGGCGAAGACGAGGATTTTCGGGATCACTGCCATTGGCCACCCTTGTTCCCGGACAGGTACAGCCAAGGCCCGCTTAAATCAACGCACCCTAATGGGCCTCGCGCCGATAGATCCACAGCTGCGTCGGCGGGATGTTGCGGAAGATGAAATCGAAATGCTTGACCGTGTAGTCGCCGCGACCGGCCGGGATCGGCGACATCGGGCCATAGGTCAGCTGCACGATCGGCCGTCCGGCCGGGATGCGGTCGAGCAGGCTCTCGATATAGGCGATGCGCTGGGCGACCGGAAAGTTGAGCAGCGGCACGCCCGAAACGACGGAATCGAAGATCATCCCGCTCTTGTCGCCAAGCGTGGCGTTGAGATTGAAGGCATCGCCCTCGATGACGTTGACACCGGGATAGAGCCGCCGCAGGTGGCCCACGAAATCCGTGTTGTATTCGACCGCGTAGAGGTTCTCGGGCCGCACGCCCTGGGCGAGGATGGCGCGGGTGATGACGCCGGTGCCGGGACCGACCTCGAGTACCGGCAGGCCGGACTTCGGATTGACGATCGAGGCCATCTTGCGGGCGGTGATCGAACTGGTCGGCACGATCGAGCCGACCGTCTTCGGCTTGTCGATCCAGCCCTTGAAGAATTTGAGTTCGTCGTCGAACTTTTCGACAAGCGCCTTCCGCAGTCCAGGGCCACGTGTCATGCAAGTTCTCCTCAGCGCTCCCCGCAAGTTACTTAACACCTGGGCGGTGCAAGGCAAGGCGCGGCCGGACGCATGTCGTGGATAAGATAATTTTCGTCGCGTCTCAAGGTGACGCGCGTCTCACGGGTTTTCGCGGCGCAAACCGGCTCCTGGTCGTGGGCGACATGCATCAACGTTCGCCGAAGGATTCGAAGAAATCCTTCATGCGGGCGAAAAAGCCGCTCGATTGGGGCGAATTGTCCTGCGAGGAGAGCTGTTCGAACTCCTCCAGCAGTTCACGCTGGCGGCGGGTGAGGTTCTGCGGCGTCTCGACCGCGGTCTGGATATAGAGGTCGCCGACATTGGGTTGGCGCAGCACCGGCATGCCCTTGCCCTTGAGGCGGAACTGGCGCCCGTTCTGGGTGCCTTCGGTCACCTTGACCTTGGTCTGGGTGCCATCCAGTGTCGTCACCTCGAAGGAGCCGCCAAGGGCGGCCGTCGTCATCGAGATCGGCACCTTGCAATAGAGGTCGGCGCCGTCGCGCTGGAAGAATTCGTGCGGCTTGACCGCCAGGAAAATATAGAGGTCGCCCGATGGCCCGCCGCGCAGGCCGGCCTCGCCCTCATTGGCTAGGCGGATGCGGGTGCCGTCCTCGATGCCGGCCGGGATGTTGACCGACAGCGAGCGCTCCTCGGTGACGCGGCCCTGGCCGGCGCATTTCGGGCATGGATCCTTGATCGTCTGGCCGCGCCCCTGGCATTGCGGGCAGGTGCGCTCGATCGAGAAGAAGCCTTGCGTGGCGCGCACCTTGCCGTGGCCATTGCACATCGAGCAGGTGACGGGCTGGGTGCCGGGCTTGGCGCCGCTGCCCGAACATTCCGAGCAGGAGATCGACGCCGGCACACGGATTTGCGCGGTCTTGCCGGCAAAGGCCTCTTCCAGCGTGATTTCCATGTTGTAGCGCAGGTCGGCGCCGCGCTCGCGGCCGCCCGACGAGCGGCGCTGGCGCCCGCCCATCATGTCGCCGAAAATATCCTCGAAGATGTCGGCGAAGCCGCCGGCGCCAAAGCCTTGCGCGCCGCCATTCATGCCGCCCTGTTCGAAGGCCGCGTGGCCGAAGCGGTCATACGCCGCGCGCTTCTGCGGGTCCTTCAGCGTCTCGTAGGCTTCGTTGATTTCCTTGAACTTGTGCTCGCAGGAATGATCGCCGGGATTGCGGTCGGGATGGAACTGCATGGCGAGCTTGCGGAAAGCGCTCTTGAGCTCCTTCTCATCGGCGCCCTTTTGCACGCCCAGCGTTTCGTAGAAATCAGCTTTCATTTTTTCCCGCTGTCCGGATGCTCAACGTCTTGAAGCATTGTTGCGTCGTTTGCCGGCATTGCCGTTCCGATTTAGGTGCGATGGAAGCGGGATGCCAGTGTCGACGCGGCTTTGCCTGCATTTTTTCGGCGAGGCCCGCTGTTTTTCCGCAAGGGGTTGCAAAAAAGCCCGGCTTTGCGCCGGGCTTTCCGCACTATCTTGCCGTCAAACGGTTCAGGCCGACTTCTTCTTGTCGTCGTCCTCGTCGATTTCCTCGAAATCGGCATCGACCACGTCACTGTCCTTGGCGGCGTCCGCCTTGGCGTCGGCTTCCGCCGCTTCCTTCTGCGAAGCTTCGTACATGGCCTGGCCAAGCTTCATCGAAGCCTCGGCGAGCGCCTGGCTCTTGGCCTCGATGTCGGCCGCGTCATCGCCTTCGGTCGCGGTCTTCAGCGCCGCGATCGCATCGGAGATCGCCGTGCGCTCGGTCTCCGAAACCTTGTCGCCATATTCCTTCAGCGACTTCTCCGAGGAATGCAGCAGTGCTTCGGCCTGATTGCGGGCTTCGACCAGCGCGCGGCGCTTCTTGTCGGTCTCGGCATTGGCCTCGGCGTCCTTGACCATCTTCTCGATGTCGGCGTCCGAAAGACCACCCGATGCCTGGATGCGGATCTGGTGCTCCTTGCCGGTGCCCTTGTCCTTGGCCGAAACGTTGACGATGCCGTTGGCGTCGATGTCGAAGGTGACCTCGATCTGCGGCACGCCGCGCGGCGCCGGCGGGATGCCGACCAGGTCGAACTGGCCGAGCGCCTTGTTGTCTGCGGCCATTTCGCGCTCACCCTGGAAGACCCGGATGGTCACGGCCGACTGGCTGTCCTCGGCCGTCGAGAACACCTGGCTCTTCTTGGTCGGGATCGTTGTGTTGCGCTCGATCAGGCGCGTGAACACGCCACCCAGCGTCTCGATGCCGAGCGACAGCGGCGTCACATCGAGCAACAGCACGTCCTTGACGTCGCCCTGCAGCACGCCGGCCTGGATGGCGGCGCCGAGAGCGACGACTTCATCCGGATTGACGCCCTTGTGCGGCTCCTTGCCGAAGAACTGCTTCACGATCTCCTGGATCTTGGGCATGCGGGTCATGCCGCCGACCAGGACGACCTCGTCGATCTCGCCGGCCTTCAGGCCGGCATCCTTGAGCGCCGCCTTGCAAGGGGCAATCGTGCGCTGGACCAGATCGTCGACCAGCTGTTCGAACTTGGCGCGCGTCAGCTTCAGTGTCAGGTGCTTCGGCCCGGTCGCGTCGGCGGTGATGAAGGGCAGGTTGATTTCGGTCTGTGTGGTCGACGACAGCTCGATCTTGGCCTTTTCAGCCGCCTCCTTGAGGCGCTGCAAGGCAAGCTTGTCGTTCTTCAGGTCGATGCCCTGTTCCTTCTTGAACTCGGCCGCCAGATATTCGACCAGGCGCATGTCGAAATCCTCGCCGCCGAGGAAGGTGTCGCCATTGGTCGACTTGACCTCGAACACGCCGTCGCCGATCTCGAGCACCGAAATGTCGAACGTGCCGCCGCCAAGGTCATAGACGGCAATGGTCTTGCCTTCCTTCTTGTCGAGGCCATAGGCAAGCGCCGCAGCCGTCGGCTCGTTGATGATGCGCAGCACTTCGAGGCCGGCGATCTTGCCGGCGTCCTTGGTCGCCTGGCGCTGGGCGTCGTTGAAATAGGCCGGAACGGTGATGACCGCCTTCTCGACCTTCTCGCCGAGATAGGCTTCCGCCGTCTCCTTCATCTTCTGCAGGATCATGGCCGAAATCTGCGAGGGCGACTGCTTCCTGCCGCCGGCCTCGACCCAGGCATCGCCATTGTCACCCTTGACGATCTTGTAGGGGACAAGCTTCTTGTCCTTCTCCGTCACCGGATCGTCATAGCGGCGGCCGATCAGGCGCTTGACCGCGAAGATGGTGTTTTCAGGATTGGTGACCGCCTGGCGCTTGGCCGGCTGGCCGACGAGACGTTCGTCGTCGCCGCTGATGGCGACGATGGAAGGCGTCGTGCGCGCGCCTTCCGCATTCTCGATTACCTTCGGCTCCTTGCCATCCATGATGGCGATACAGGAGTTGGTGGTGCCGAGATCGATACCGATTACTTTTGCCATTTTTCTAGTCTCTCCGCTAAGCAGGCTCTCAGGACCCGTACAGGCGTTCCGACGAAAGCCCCTGTTCACAAGAAATTCCGTTCCGGCAACCGGCATTCCGGCACCGAACGGCTTGGCGCGTATATAAGAACAGGCGGCATCGCGCGCAAGCATTCTGCGCAAGGCTTCCATGAACCTTTCCACCTCCGCCTGCGACTGATGTCCAGGCGCCGCATGGTGCGGCCCGGAAAGGAAGCCCCCCATGACCAATAACCCAGAGACTCCGCGGTCTCCGGGAACAACAGGAGCTCGGCGCGACCACCGCCTTCGGGACGGGGTCGATGCGCTGGGTTTTCCGCTGATTCCGTTGACCCTGCGTAAGAGCAGGCGTATCGTGACAATGAGGAAAGCAGACAATTCGATCAGGGAAGAACGAGCCGGAACGCCGCGCCTTGCCCTGATTTGCGCGGCCAGACCGGACGTTTCTCCCGTTGACTACGGGGGGAGTGTCATGTCTCGCATCCGCGGCTCGTTCGTGTCGTCTCTTGATGGTCGTTTGCGTCGTGCCGCGCATGCTGGCGGCGCATTGCTGGCGCTGACGCTCGCCGCCGGCCTGTGGCTGGGTGGCGCCGCGCAGGCGCAGGAAACCCAGATCATCTATCCCGGCTCGATGGCGGTGACCGGATTTTCCGGCACCATCATTCCCAATTTCGACGAGGGCCTGCCGCCCGGCGTCGATCCGGTCGACGAAACCTTCATCGACACCACCCGCGCCACCTTGCGCGTGTTCGACGTCTCGCATCTGGGCGGACCGGCCGCTGGCCAGCTCGTCAACACACCGCCGCCCTTCGAGGTGACGGCAGAGCAGATCGGCCAGGTGTTCGGCGTCACCTATGACGATGGAGTGCGCGACGGCATTCCGTCCGGCATTCCCAATCTCTATGCCGGCGCCACCTCGCTGCACGGCATCCGCATCGTCACGCCGGACGCCGACGATGACGGTCGCCCTGAGCGGCAACGCCGCGGCATGGCCGGCGCCACCTTCATGGATGGCCAGTTCGGCACCGAAAACGGCGGCGGGCCGGGCACCATCTGGAAGATCGACGGCATCACCGGCCAGGTCTCCAAATTCGCCGACATCGACACCAACAGCGGCCCCGGCATCGGCAATCTCACCTTCGATCCCAGCCACCGCCAGTTCTTTGCTTCCGACCTCGACACCGGCCTGATCCATCGCATCGACGCCAACGGCAGGCTGATCGACAGCTTCGACCATGGCGTTGTCGGCCGCCCCGCGCATGGGCTGGCTCCCGTCGCCGACGACGGGTCGGTGATGGACATCCAGGGCGCGGCCTTCGACAGCGAAGACCCCGACAGTTGGGGCTACACGCAGGACGAGCGCCGCATCTGGGCCGTTTCCTATCGTGGTGGCCGGCTCTACTACTCTGTCGGCGAAAAGTCGGAAATCTGGTCGGTGGGCATCGCCCGCGACGGCACCTTTGCCGGCGACCCGCGCTGGGAACTGACGGTCAAGGCCGACAAGGACTACGCCGTCACCGATATCGCCTTCGACAACAGCGGCTTCATGTACCTGGCCCAGCGCGGTCCGGTCGAGAACCGCTACGATTACAGCCAGTTCGCCGATTCCGGCAAGGGCGAGGTCATTCGCTACTGGCGCGAGAACCCGGACGATCCGGCAACCGAATCGGTCTGGGTGGAAATGCCGCAGGAATATGCGATCGGCTTCCCGCAGGGCAACCGGCAGTCGGCCGGCGGTCTCGACCTGCAATATGGCTATGACGCCGACGGCAATCTCGACACCTCGGTCTGCACGCAGACGCTGGTCAACACCGGCGACAAGCTGCGCGACAATCCGGCTCTCGCCGAACAGCTCGCCGCCGGCGGGCCGCTGGCCGTGCATGGCGTGCAGATTACGCCCAAAGAGCTGGTCAAGCCGGCCAATGTGCCGCCCTTCGGCTCCTGGCTCGTCGACTTCGACGGTTATTTCGAAGACCCGGAGGTCGAGGGTCATGTCGGCGACGTTGCCGTCTGGCATCCCTGCGAAGGCCGCGCCGGCTATTATGAAGAAATCCCGGGCGGCTACCTGCCCCCCTTCTACCCGCCGGACTTCCCACCGCCCGGCAATCTGCCTCCGTGTCTCGACGTTGAAGATGTCCAGTACTACTGCACGCCTTCGGGGCTTGAGGCCGATCTCTATCTCCATGACCATGCCGGCTTCGGCGGCGATTCGATCAAGGCCCAGTCCAGGACGCCAGGCGTCGGGGTGACATCATCCCAGTCGCATGCGCCCGGCAAGCCCTACACGATCGACATCACCGGCCACGATCCGGGCGACACAGTCGATGTCGGGCTCTGCTTCTACAGGAAGTCCGACAAGGACAAGGGTGGCTACTACCCTTGCTGCAAGATGACTTTGCCGCTCAGAACCCCAGCCGTCAGCTGCGAACGTTGAGGAGGGGAAGATGAAAAATCTCGCACTCTCCCCGCTCGCAGAAAACAACTCAACCGTCATGGAGACGATCATGAAACCCCTGTCATATGCCAGGCGCGGCGCGCGCTGGCTGATGGCGGCCGGTATCGCGGTCGCCATGCTCACCCCTGTGGCAAGCCACGCGGAAGACGCCGTTCCGATCACCCCGGAACTGAAGCTCGACCTCGACAATTCGCGCGTCGTCAATCCGAGGCCGGACCGGCTCGTGCCTTTCTTCACCAAGAAAGGCACTCAACGAAGCTGCGACTATGTCGTCTATTCGCTGAGCTTCGGCTTGCGCGGCGATCCGCAAGGCTTTGCCGACCCAAGCCTCGCGGCCAGGCTGAACAAGCTCAAGCTCGACTTCAAGGACCAGCTCCCGCACGGCCTTGAGATCGTCAACGTCAATGTGGCCGGCGACGGCACGGATTCGTCCGGTGGGCCACTGCCGGGGGCTTCAATCAGCACCTCGGCAAATCCCAACGATACGGCGACTGTGTCCGATTTCCGGCTCTCCGCCACCGATCTCGACGGCGCCGGTGCTCCGAACGAGCGCGTCATCACCTTCCAGATCACGGCCAAGATCGATCATGCGGCTTTTCCCGCACCAACGATCGTCGACAACCAGGGCATGATCAAGGTGACGGCCGGACCGGGCACGGGGACCATCATCCCGTCGCAGGATCCGGGCAAGCCCGACGACGGCGACTTCAAGACCGGCGTGAAGACCTCGATCAAGATCGACGTCACAAAATGCAACCCGCCACCGCCACCTCCCGGCAAGGAATGCTTCAAGGTGGAACGCGGCACGGTCGACTGCGTGCCCGGCGGCGGCGCCTTCATCTATCACATGCCGGTCGGCCCGGAGATGGGCGGCAAGTGGGTGCAGGTGTCGACGACCACGCCCGGCATCACCATCATCCCCGACACCCAGCTGGTGCCGGCGGGCGGCGGTGTCTTAAACTGGAAGATCGTCGGCGCATCGCCCGGCGACGTCATCCACCTCATCGTCACCGGCATCGAAACCTATGCCGGTCCGAAGGAAGGCTGGGGCCTGTGCTGCACGCAGACGATCGACATCGTCATCCCGCGTGACCAGAGGTGCCCGCCCAAGGACAAGGAGCCGGACCTCAAGGTCGAGAAACGCGCCGACGTGACGCGTTGCACGATGGGCGGCGGCTGCGACTTCACCATCAGGGTCACCAATGTCGGCACCGGTGCCTACCACGGCAAGATCGTGCTCGACGAGGTGACGCTGCCGGCCGGATCGACGCTCGATTCGGGGCCTAATCCGCCCTGGGTCTGCGTACCCGGCACCACCCCGATGACGTGCACCTATCCGGTGACCACGCTCAGTCCGGGGGCCTCCGTCGACCTCAAGCTCGGCTTCAAGCCGGCCGGAGGCTGGCAAGGCAGCGTCCTGCGCAACTGCGCCACGTATAATTATGGGGCCAGCGGCAAGCCGCTGTTCGGCAGCCAATCGAATGATCGCGGCTGTGCCTCGATCCCGATCTGCCGGCGTGGCGACCGTGACCGCGACTGCCAGCCGCCGGTCGAAAAGAAGGTCGACCTGATCCTGAAGAAGCGTGCCCGTATCCCGGTCTGCACGGCCGACGGCATCTGCTACTTCGTGATCGACATCATCAACAACGGCACATCAACCTATAATGGGCCGCTGACGGTGATCGACACCTATCCGGGCGGCGCGCCGTCCTCCTCGACCTTCGGCCCGAGCCCGCCCTGGACATGCGGACCGAACGGCCCCGGCCAGTTCCGCTGCGACAATGCGGGGATTTCGCTGCCTCCGGGCGCCTCGACACCGATCGTCGTCAAGGCGGTCATGCCGGCCGGCTACCAGTCGGACACGGTGGAGAACTGCGCCGCGGTGAAGGCCATTCCTGGTGAAAACGACCTCACCAATAACAAGGCTTGCGCCAAGGAACGCTTCCGTCATCCCAATGGCGGCAAGCCGACCCTGCGCATCACCAAGGTATGCAACGGCTCGCTCGCCGGTGCCGCGGTCATCTCTTGCCGCATCACCGTCATCAGCCTTGGCACCGCTGCCCCCACCGGTCCGGTGCGGGTCAACGATGCCGCCACGCTGGTGGCTGGCGGCGCGCCCGTCCAGATCCAGACCGTCACCCCTGACGGCGCGGAATGGGCATGCGGACCGGTTCCGGCCAATGCGCTGTCGTGCCAGATTCCCGGTGCCGTGATGACACCTGGAACCAGCCGCCACTTCGACGTGACGGTTTCTGCGAATGGCGCGTTCGAGAACTGCGCGCGGGGTTCGTTTGGTCCGGCGCCAGGCGACGACATCGTCTATCCGATCGGCCAGGCCTGCGCCAAGGGCGGCGGCTCTTCGACCATCCGTGTCGAAAAAACCGGCGACCGCGAATGCAAGCTCGGCCAACCCTGCTCGTTCGAGATCACCATCACCAATGATGGGACGACCCCCTTCTCGGGACCGGTCCGTATCGGTGATGCGATCGGCGTGGATGGGCTCGGCAGGCTGGAAGGCGTTGAAATCACGTCGATCGATCCGCCCTTCGGCTGCTCGCCGGAACCGGCAACCTTGCCTGCGTCCTGCATTGCCGACCTGACGCTCGGCGCCGGCGAAAGCCAGGTGCACCATGTCACCGTGGTCATTCCCGACGACGGCCGCCTGGCCAATCTGCAGGGCAACGTCAGCGGCCAGAACTGCGTCGGCGTGCTCTCTCCCGACACACGGGTGCAAGGCGGTGGCGACGTGCTTGGCGGCGACCAGACCAATGTGCAGGGCGATCGCGGCAAGGCCTATGCCTGCCATCCCTTCACCATCAGCCAGGAGACGAAGAAGGAATGCTCGCAAGGCTTCGTCATGAACGACGCCGGTCGCTGCGTCTGCCCGGAAGGCACCACCTTCCGCAATGGCCAGTGCACCGGCGGTGGTACCAATGTTCTGCCAACGCCACCGCCGCCGAAGCGCTGCGTGCTGCTCGAAGGCCAGATCCGCACCGAGGACGGACGCTGCGTCTGCCCACGCGGAACCGGGCTTGAGAACGGCAAATGTGTCAGGACCGACAGGCCCGAGCAGTGCACCATCCGTGGCCAGGTCCACAATTCAGACGGCGATTGTGTCTGCCCTAGGGGTACGGAAGTCAGGGACAATGCCTGCCGTCCAATCCGGCCAAAGCCCGAACAGTGCACGATCCGTGGCCAAGTCTACAATGCCGATGGCGATTGCGTCTGCCCACGCGGCACGGAAGTCAGGGGCAATGCCTGCCGACCGATCCAGCCGAAGCCGGAGCAGTGCACCATCCGTGGCCAGGTCCACAATACCGATGGCGATTGCGTCTGCCCACGCGGCACGGAAGTCAGGGGCAATGCCTGCCGACCGATCCAGCCGAAGCCGGAGCAATGCACCATCCGTGGCCAGGTCCACGACGCCAACGGCGATTGCGTCTGCCCGAGGGGTACCGAGGTGCAAGGCAATGCCTGCCGGCGCAAGCAGCCTGATGTGCAGCAGTGCGACATACGCGGCCAGGTCCACAACAAGCGCGGCGAATGTGTCTGTCCGCGTGGGACCGAGGTGATCGACGGCGCATGCCGCAAGCCCAGGCAGCAGGTGGAATGCGCACCGGGCACGCAGATGATCAATGGCCAGTGCCAGCCGATCATCAGGCGGCGCTGCCCGGAAGGCACGATCGGGCGGTATCCGAACTGCCGACCGGTCCGCGGGCAACCGTCGCTGGAGCTCAACCCGGGCCTGCTGCTGCAGCAGGTACTGCCACGGCGCAGGCCGCAGGTCGAACAGCAGCAGGATCCGGATCCAAACAGAATCCTGAAACTCCAGCAGTAATAACCATCTGCTCGACGCCAGACCAGAAACCCGCCGGAGCAATCCGGCGGGTCTTTCTTGTGGTTCCGGGGCAAGCGGAAATTGGCTGCAACACGATCGGAGACGCCAAAACGCCACCCTGCCTGTGCAGCGCCCGCGCCCGTGCACTCGACAAGTCGGCTGGAGCGCATTAGGCAGTCGATCCAGAGTGGCCGGATGAAAAGGGCGCTCGGAAAGGCCGCACCCATGAGCAGAAAGACCTTGATCGCACCGTCGGTGCTGGCATCGGATTTTTCGAGGCTCGGCGATGAGGTCGAAGCGGTGGCGGCGGCCGGCGCCGACTGGATCCATCTCGATGTGATGGACGGGCACTTTGTCCCCAACATCACCTTTGGCCCGCCGGTGATCAAGGCGATCCGCAACCGCACCAAGGCCTTCTTCGACTGCCATCTGATGATTGCCCCGGCCGACCCCTATCTGGCCGCTTTCGCCGAGGCCGGCTGCGACGGTTTGACGGTCCATGCAGAGGCCGGGCCGCATCTCGACCGCTCGCTTCAAACCATCAGGAACCTTGGCAAGAAGGCCGGAGTGTCGCTCAATCCGGCAACGCCTGAAAGCGTGGTCGAGTATGTGCTCGACCGGCTCGACCTGATCCTGATCATGACCGTCAATCCGGGCTTCGGCGGCCAGGCGTTCATTCCGGCCATCGTCGATAAGGTGAAGCGGGTCAAGGCGCTGATCGGCGACCGGCCGATCCGCATCGAGATCGACGGCGGTGTTTCAGCCGAAACCGCGCCGCTGGTCACCGCTACCGGCGCCGACGTGCTGGTGGCTGGCGCCGCCATTTTTAAAGGCGGCAGTGTCGGAGCCTACCGGCAAAACATTCAGGCGATCAGGACGGCAGCCGACAACGCAGCCGGCTAACTCACGGCGCATCGTATCTTCAAGGGCACTGCGCCCAAAAGAGCAGCGGCGGCCTGATTCGGCTTCGCTGTTCGCCGCCTGTGCGCGCAATAGAACAGGTGGTCTCATGCGCATACAAAAGAACAGGAAGAACAGATTCTCCTGCGTGCATACAAAACATGTTAAGTTTCCGCAGGTTGTGGGAATGCGCGGGATTACAGCATTGATCTCCGGAATGCCGCATATTCCTTTGTGCTAAAGTACAATAGCGTGATCTTCTGCTTGAGCGCGCCGCGGCACGCGTTATATGGTACAAGTACGAAAAGGCGAATGCTGTCGGACTCGAATTGCCCAAGACAAGTTTTGGGGACAAGGAGTCGCTATGACATACGGAGCTGCCAATCTGAACGATGACGCCGCAGGACCCAAGAGCACGCTTGCCAGCACGGTCTATCAGCAATTGCGTGACGATCTTCTCGGTGGTGTTCTTGAAGCCGAGAGCAAGCTGCGGGTCGAATGGGTGGTCTCCAAATATGGGGCTGGCGCTTCCCCTGTCCGCGAGGCTCTCAATCGCCTCGCCTCGGAAGGGCTTCTCGGTCGGCACGACCAGCGTGGCTTCTTCATCATGCCGGTCAGCGCGTCGGAACTCGAGGAGCTGACGCGTACCCGCTGCTGGCTCGAGGAGCGAGCGCTTCGCGAATCCATCGCCCACCGCACCGCCGAATGGGAAGAACAGCTCGTCCTGGCTCTGCATCGCCTGGGGCGCGCGTCACGTCTTTCGCCGCAAAATCTCTTCTCGCTCAACCCGGATTGGGAAAGGTTGCACCGCATCTTCCACAGGGTGCTGATCTCGGCCTGCCGGTCGCAATGGCTGGTGGGGTTCTGCGATCAGCTTTCCGATCACGCCTATCGCTATCGGCAAATGGCCAATGACGGCGAAGGCGTCCAGCGCGACGATTTCGGCGAGCATCGCCTGATCGCCGAATGTGCCCTGGATGGCAATGCCGACGCTGCCGTCGAGGCACTGATCAATCACTACCAGTTGACCGCCGCCATGTGCATGAAACGCTTCAGTCAAGGCGAAGGGTCACAGGCGGCCGCCGGCAGAGCCGAGCGCGCCCGGCGATAGCGATCGTTTTCCCGGCGGGTCTTTTGCGGCCCATTTCCCACAACCTCTGGCGCTGGCTCGACAGGCGTGAACCATCGTCTGCGGTCTTGACGGCGCGGCTGGGAACCGCGAACTCTTCGCCGCCAATGCATGCTTCGAAAAAGCGTGCTCGACGCCGCCGTTTCAGCCACCCGGGGAAGTCCTTATGAGCAATCATCTGTTCGATGCGTTCCGGTCTCGGATGCCGGCGCCAGGGCGCCTGCTGATGGAAACCGATGATGGCGGCTCGCTCACCTATGGCGATATGCTGGCGCGCTCGGCGCAGCTTGCGCATGCGCTCTTGCAATTGGATGTCGAACCCGGCGACCGCGTCGCCGTGCAGGTCGAGAAGAGCCCGGAAGCGGTCCTGCTCTATCTCGCCTGCCTGCGCGCCGGCGCCGTCTTCCTGCCGCTCAACACCGCCTACACACTGGCCGAGCTGGAGTACTTCTTCGGCGACGCAGCGCCACGCCTCGTCGTCTGCGATCCGGCAAGGGCTGCCGACATCGCAGCGTTGGCGGGAAAATCGGGCGCCACCACCGTCACGCTCGGCCGCGACGGCGAGGGATCGCTGACCGATCAGGCCTCGCGGCTGCCGGCGGATTTTCATGACGTGACGCGCGGGCCGGATGACCTTGCGGCGATCCTCTACACGTCGGGAACCACCGGCCGCTCGAAAGGCGCCATGCTCAGCCACGAGAACCTCGCCTCCAACGCGCGCGTGCTGGTCGAGCACTGGCGCTTCACCGGAGATGATGTGCTGATCCACGCATTGCCGATCTTCCACACCCACGGCCTGTTCGTCGCCACCAACGTCATCCTGATGGCTGGCGCCTCGATGCTGTTCGAGCGGAAGTTCGATCCGGCCCGCATCGTCTCGCTGCTGCCACGCGCCACGGCCCTGATGGGCGTACCGACCTTCTATGTGCGCCTGCTGCAGCAGGACGGGCTGAACCGCGAGGCGGCGAAAAACATCCGTGTGTTCATTTCCGGTTCGGCGCCGCTGCTGGCCGAGACACACAAGGCCTGGCGCGAGCGCACCGGCCACGCGATCCTCGAACGCTACGGCATGACCGAGACCAACATGAACACCTCGAACCCCTATGAGGGCGAGCGGCGCGCCGGTACGGTTGGTTTCCCCTTGCCCGGCGTCGCGCTTCGCATCGCCGATCCCGACAGCGGCGCAGCGCTTGCGCAGGGCGAGGTCGGCATGATCGAGGTGAAGGGCCCAAATGTTTTCGGCGGCTATTGGCGCATGCCGGAGAAGACCAAAGCGGAATTCCGCGCCGACGGCTTCTTCATCACCGGCGATCTCGGCATCATCGATGCCGATGGTTACGTCCACATTGTCGGGCGCGGCAAGGACCTGATCATTTCCGGCGGCTACAACATCTATCCAAAGGAACTCGAAAGCGAGATCGACGCGCTTGACGGGGTTAGCGAAAGCGCCGTCATCGGCGTTGCCCATCCGGACTTCGGCGAAGGCGTCACTGCTGTCGTCGTGCGGGCGCCGTCATCGCAGATCACCGGGGCCGAAATTCTCGGCGCCATCGCTGAACGCGTGGCGAAATACAAGCACCCGAAGCGGGTGATCTTCGTCGACGAACTGCCGCGCAACACCATGGGCAAGGTGCAGAAGAATCTTTTGCGCGACGCCTACAAGGACCTCTATGCCTCATAGAGCAATACCAGCAAAAAATAGCGCGGTTCGGCGGTTCCGTGAAACGATGGATCGCCCCGGGAGCCGCGTAGGCAGTCGGGTCAGCCTGGGTACAACAGCTCGGCGACGTGCTCGGCGATCGCCAGGCTGGCCGTCAGGCCGGGGCTTTCGATGCCGAACAAATTGACGATGCGGCCGGCGCCATGGTCGGCCGGACCCTGGATCGTGAAGTCGGCAGCCGGCTGGCCGGGGCCGGACAGTTTCGGTCTGACGCCGGCATAGGCAGGCTGCAGGGCGCCGTCGGCAAGCTCGGGCCAGTAGCGCCGGATCGCCTCGTAGAAGACAGCGCTTCGGCGGGGATCGACCGTATAGTCGAGGTGGTCGATCCATTCGACATCCGGACCAAAGCGCGCGCTGCCGCCAAGGTCCAGCGTCAGATGCACGCCGAGGCCGCCATTGACCGGGACCGGATAGATCAGCCGCGAGAAGGGCGACCGGCCCGAAAGCGAAAAGTAATTGCCGCGCGCCAGCCAGAGCGGCGGAACGAGGTCTTGTGAAAACCCCTCGATCCGGTTGGCCAGGGCTTGTGCATCGAGACCTGCCGCATTGACGAAGGCGCCGGTTTTCAATGCGAAGATCTCGCCCTTGGCATCGCGCGTATCGATCCGGATTCCATCGGCTTCAACGGCCGCTCCGGCGACAGTGGTAAGGAAGGCGAACGACACGCCGGCGGTCTCCGCGTCGCCGCGCAGCGACAGCATCAGTGCATGGCTGTCGACAATGCCGGTCGATGGCGACAGCAACGCGCCGGCGCACCTCAGCGCGGGTTCGAGGCTTTCGGCTTGTGCCTGTGTAAGCAGATCGAGATCGCCAACCCCGCAGCTCTGCGCATTGGCCCTGATCGCGCTCAGCCTGCCCAACTGATCCGGTTCGACGGCGACGATCAGCTTGCCGGTGCGATCATGGGCGACGTTGCGCTCGCAGCAATAGGTGTAGAGCCGCTCACGCCCTTCGACGCAGAGCCGGGCTTTCAGGCTCCCGGGCGCATAATAGAGCCCGGCATGGATGACCTCGGAATTGCGTGAGCTCGTGACGGTGCCGATCGCATCAGCCTGCTCGATCACCAGCACCTCTCGGCCCGACAAAGCGAGCGCGCGGGCGACGGCGAGCCCAACGACGCCCGCTCCGGCGACGACGCAATCGGTATCTTGCATGGTCTTGCTTTCAGCGTGAAGCGGTGGCCTCGAACACCTTGCCGCCGCCGATCCAGACGCTTCTTATGTCGAGATCGTCCGACAGCGCAACGATATCGGCTGCCGTGCCATTGGCGAAGCGGCCAAGCCGGTGCGACTGGCCGATCGCCTGCGCCGGATACAATGAGGCCATGCGCAAGGCCTCGGATAGATCGATGCCAACGACATTGTGCATGAAGCGAACAGCCGAGATCATGTCGAGATCGGCACCCGCCAGCGTTCCGTCGGCAAGCCGCAGGCTGCCATCCTTGCGGTAGATGGTGCGGCCGTTGAGCGTGAACGAGGTCATGTCGGTGCCGATTGTCGCCATGGCGTCGCTGACCAGCACGATCTTGCCGGGACCTTGCTTGGCGCGCAGTGCGATCTTGATGGTGGCGGGATCGACATGGATGCCGTCGGCGATAAGACCGGCGGACAAGGTGCCGATATCGATGGCTGCGCCCGCCAGCCCTGGCTCGCGATTGCCGATCTGGCTCATCGCGTTGAACAGATGGGTGACCACGCTCGCGCCGGCTTCGGCGAAGGTGCTGGCGGTGGCGTATCCGGTGTCGGAATGGCCAAGACTGACGATGACACCGGCCTTGGCGATTGCCGCGACGCGTGCCGGCTCGACGGATTCCGGCGCGACGGTGGTGAGCAGCACCGGCAGCTTTTGCCGCGCCGCGATCAGCATCGCCTGGTCGGCATCGAGCATCGGCCGGATCAGCGCCGGATCATGCGCGCCCTTGCGGGCGATCGACAGATGCGGGCCTTCGAGATGCAGGCCGAGGAAGCCCGGCACCTTCCGCAGCGCCGCTGCTTCGCCGGCGGCGACGGCGGCGGCGGTGACGCCGGGCGTGTCGGTGATCAGCGTCACAAGCAGCGCCGTCGTGCCGAAGGGCGCATGCGCCTTGCAGATGGTTTCGATCGAGGCGACATCGGGGTGGTCGTTGAGCATGACGCCGCCACCGCCATTGACCTGCAGGTCGACGAAGCCCGGCGCCAGCACGCCGCCGCCGGTGTCGACGGCGCGGATATCCGAGGGGATGGCGCTGGTGGGCAAAATAGCCTCGACGAGGCCGTCACGCACGACCAGCGCGTGGCCTTCATGCCAGTCGTCGCCATCGAAAATCCGGGCGCCAGTCAGGGCAAAACGGTCGCTCATACGGTCTCCGTCACCTTGCGAAGATTGCGCGGCGTGTCCGGATCGAGGCCGCGATGGCGGGCAAAGGCCTCGACGAACATGTAGAAGGAGACGATCAGCGTCAGCGGATCGGTCAGCGGGTGGCCGGTGGCGACATGCGGCAGGCGCACGGCGCGCTGGGCAAGTGCGGAGGTGACGAACACCGGCGCGCCCTTGGCCGCCAGGCTGTCGGCGGCCTCGGCGATAGACGGCTCGGACGCATCGCGCGCGGCCAGCGCCAGCACCGGAAAATCGGGCCCGATCAGTGCCAGCGGGCCATGCATGACTTCGGCGGCGCTGTAGGCCTCGGCATGCATGCCGCAGGTCTCCTTGAATTTGAGCGCCGCTTCGTTGGCCATCGCAGCCGACGGGCCGCGGCCCAGGATGAATAGCGACTTCTGCTTCTCGATCGTCTCGGCCAGCACGCTCATCCAGTCGCAAGCGATCGCCTTGCGGAAATGCCCAGGCAATTGGGCGAGGGCCGCCAGAAGCGCATCGTCGCCGGTGGCATGCGCCATCAGGGCGAGGCCGGCGACAGCGGAATTGATGAAGGTCTTGGTTGCCGCCACGCTGCGCTCGGGGCCGGCCAGGATATCGATCGCATAGTCCGAGGCGCGCGCCAGCGGCGAATCGGCGGTGTTGGTGATGGCGACGGTCAGCGCGCCCCCGGCCCGAGCGGTTTCGGCCATAGCGACGATGTCGGGACTCTTGCCCGACTGCGAGATCGCCAGGCAGGCCGAGCCGGCGAGCCTGAGCTTGCGGCCATAGATCGAGGCGATGGATGGTCCGACCGATGCCACGGCCAGTCCCGCAGTCAGCTCGACGGCATATTTCATGAAGGTGGCGGCATGGTCGGACGAGCCGCGCGCCACGGTGACGACAAACTGCGGGTCGCGTGCGCGGATGCCGCGCCCGGCCTCGGTCAGCACCGCGCCGGAACCGTCGAGCAGGCGAGCGACGGCTTGCGGGATCTCCTCGATCTCGCGCCGCATATGGGTTGCTTGTGTCGTCATGGTCGGCCCTCTTCGCTCGGCCCGGTCAGCCGCAGTTCGGCGACGAAATCATAGGCGTCGCCTCTGTAGATAGAGCGGGTGAATTCGATGACCTTGCCGCTCGCCAGATAGGAAATGCGTTCGATGTGCAGGCCGGCGATGCCTGGCGGCACCTCAAGCAGGCGCGCGTCGCTGTCGCCGAGATTGGCGGCGGAGATGCGCTGCACCGCCCGCACCGGCCGGTTGCCGGTCAGTTCCAGCGCCGCATAGAGCGAGGAGCCTATGTCGGCCGGATCGGGCAGCACGCTGGCCGACAGCGAGGCGCGTTCGATCGCCAGCGGCGTGTCGTTGGCAATGCGCAGGCGCGCCACGCGTGCCACCAGTTCGCTCGACGACAGGCCGAGCACCATCATCTCGTCAGGCGAAGGCGCGTAAAGGCCGCGGTCGAGCCATGCCGAACGCACAGCCATGCCGCGCCGAGCCATGTCCTCGGTAAACGAGGTCAGCCGCGACAGCGACTGTTCGACGCGCTCCATGCGCGGCGCCACGAACGTGCCTGAGCCGTGGCGCTGGACCAGGATGCCGCCCTTGACCAGGTCCTGCACCGCCTTGCGCACGGTGACCCGCGAAATGTCGGCCTTGGTGGCAATGTCGCGCTCGGAGGGCAGCGCGTCGCCCGGCCCGATCAGGCCGCGATTGACCGCGTCCTCGATGCTCTTGCGAAGCTGCAGATAGAGCGGCGCGCCGCTTTGCGCCTGATGTTTCAGCGTGGCGAAGATCTGGTCGGCGGCCTCGCTCATCGAGCCGCCTCCGTGGTCGCGAAAAGGCGGACCGCCATCTGCACGGCGCCGCCCAATGCGTCGTCGAGCGGCGGCTTCAGCAGCGCCCGGTAGCGCGCCGAGAGGCGCGGCGCGTAGAGCGGCGCCAGCCCGCCGAGCAGGCAAAGCGGCGCGTCGTCCGCAAGGTCGAGCGCCCCGAGCGAGGCCTCGACATCGGCGACCACCCTGTCGAGGATCCAGTTGGCGACGCTGTCGCCCTTCTCGGCATGCTCGAACACCTTGGGCGCGAAGCCGCCGAAATCGCCTGGCTTGGCATTGGTGGTGAATTCGACCACGTCCTCCGGATTGTTGCGGAAAACGGCCAGCATGCTCTGCGTCAGCGGCGAACCCGCGCGGACGCCGTCATAGGCAAGCAGTGTCTGTTCGAGCAGGTCGCGGCCGATGCGGGCGCCGCTGCCCTGGTCTCCGACCTGGAAGCCCCAGCCGCCGATGGCGCGCGACTTGCCGTTCTTGCGCGCCATGTAGGCGGTGCCGGTGCCGAGGATCGCCATGGCGCCGTCGCCCGAGCCGACAGCGCCTTCCAGGGCGATTTCGGCGTCGGTCTCGACGCGGCTGGTGCTGAACGGCAGGATCGCTTCGAGCTGCTGCCGGTAGGTGCCGACATTGGCGCCGGCAAGGCCGAGAATGGCCGGTGTCTGCGGGATCAGTTCCGGATCCTGCCCGGCGGCGATGAACGCCTGCCTGGCGGCATCGACGATGTTCGAGCGGGCGCCGGTCAGATCGGTGCGGATGTTGGCGGCGCCGCTCTTGGCGCGGCCAATGACTGCACCATCCGCTGTTGCCAGGGCGGCCCTGCAGCTGGTGCCGCCGCCATCGATTCCGAGCACGAAATTCACGTGATTTCTCCTCCGGGCAGATAATACCAATAAAATACCAATAGCCAAGGGTTAATTTTCGTTTCAAAAAGATTAAGGCGTATTTTATTGAAAAACCTACGTATTTCGTCGGCTCAGCGATTTCAGAGCCGCGAATTCGTTAATGCGTGTGGACAAGTGGTATTTTTTTGGTATTGTTCTGGTATTGGAGGAACCGGGATGGCCGAAACGCGCACCGAAGCGCTTCACCAGAATGCCGAGGGGCTGGATATCCAGGCCCCGGACGCCATCCTTTCCTATTTGGCCGATGCGCAGATCGAAGCCGCAACGGTCGTGCGCCAAGCCATTCCATCCATTGCCAGGGCGGCCGAGATCATCGCCGGCAGGCTGAAGAGCGGCGGCAAGCTTGCCTACGCGGCGGCCGGCAGCTCCGGCCTGATGGCGCTGGCCGATGCACTTGAATTGCCCGGCACCTTCGGCATTCACCGCGACCGCATCGCCATCCTGATCGCCGGCGGCGACGAGGCCTTCCGGACACTGGCCGGCGGGCCGGAAGACGATACCGAAGAGGCCGCGGCTGCGGTCGCCAAGGCCGGTATCGGCAAGGGCGACTGCCTGATCGCCATTTCCGCCAGCGGCACGACGCCCTATGCGGTGCGGGCCATCGAGGAAGCCGCTCGCCGTGGTGCCGCCACCATAGGCATCGCCAACAACCGGGACTCTGCCCTGCTGCGCCAGGCGCAAACCGCCATTCTGCTCGAAACGCCGCCGGAGCTGATCGCCGGCTCGACCCGCATGGGCGCCGGCACCGCCCAGAAGATCGCGCTCAACATGCTGTCGACGCTGACCGCGGTCCATCTCGGCCATGTCCATGACGGCTACATGGTCAATCTGATGGCCGACAACATCAAGCTGCGCGACCGCGCGGCGCGCATCGTCGCCGCCGTCAGCGGGCGTGGCACGGACGAAGCGGCCCGCCTGCTCGAGAAGAGCGGCGGCGCGGTCAAGACCGCCATTCTGCTTGCCGCCGGCGCCGACAGCGCCGATGCGGCGCAGAAGATACTGGAAGAGACCGGCCAGAAGCTGCGGCCGGCCCTTTCCGCGATCGAGGGGAGCAAGGGGCGCACTGCCTCCGTTCTCATCAAAACCGAACCTGAAAAAGGTCAACAGGGAGACTGAGCATGACAACGAAACTACTGACGGCACTGCTTTTGGGCACCAGCATTCTCGGCTCGGCCGGGGTGGCTTCTGCCGCAGACGTAACGCTCAACATCGAAAGCTGGCGCGGTGACGACCTTGCCATCTGGAAGGACAAGCTGATCCCGGCTTTCGAAGCCAAGAACCCGGGCATCAAGGTGGTGTTCGCGCCGTCGGCGCCGACCGAATATGACGCCGCGCTCGGCGCCAAGCTTGCCGCCGGCTCGGCGGGCGACCTGATCACCTGCCGCCCCTTCGACAAGTCGCTTGAACTGTTCAAGAAGGGCAACCTCGCCGACCTGTCGGCGCTGCCCGGCATGGAGAACTTCTCTCCGGTGGCCAAATCCGCCTGGCAGACCGACGACGGCAAGGCGAGCTTCTGCGTGCCGATGGCCTCGGTCATCCACGGCTTCATCTACAACAAGGACGCCTTCGACAAGCTCGGCATCAAGGTGCCGGAGACCCGCGACGAATTCTTCGCCGCGCTCGACAAGATCAAGGCCGACGGCACCTACATCCCGATGGCGATGGGCACCAAGGATCTCTGGGAAGCCGCGACCATGGGCTACCAGAACATCGGCCCGAACTACTGGAAGGGCGAGGACGGCCGCGCGGCGCTGATCAAGGGCGATCAGAAGCTGACCGACAAGGACTGGGTCGCGCCGTATGAGGAACTGGCAAAGTGGAAGCCTTATCTCGGCGACGGCTTTGAAGCCCAGACCTATCCGGACAGCCAGAACCTGTTCACGCTCGGCCGCGCCGCCATCTACCCGGCCGGCTCATGGGAAATCGGCCTTTTCAACACCCAGGCCCAGTTCAAGATGGGCGCCTTCCCGCCGCCGGTCGAGAAGGCCGGCGACACCTGCTACATCTCCGACCATACCGATATCGGCATGGGCCTGAATGCGGCTTCGAAGAACGCCGATGCGGCCAAGACCTTCCTGTCCTGGGTCGCCTCGCCGGACTTCGCCACCATCTACGCCAACGCGCTGCCGGGCTTCTTCAGCCTGAACTCCGCACCGGTGAAGATGGAAGACCCGCTGGCGCAGGAATTCGTCTCCTGGCGCGGCAAGTGCAAGTCGACGATCCGCTCGACCTACCAGATCCTGTCGCGCGGCACGCCGAACCTCGAAAACGAGACCTGGGTTGAATCGGCCAACGTCATCAACGGCACCGATACGCCGGAAGCTGCCGCCAAGAAGCTGCAGACCGGTCTCGACAGCTGGTACAAGCCGGCCAAGTAAGCGCTCAGGCAACGGAGCCGGCCGGGCGCAGGCCTGGCCGGTTCCGGACTACCTCATTCAGAGTGCGCCTATTCAGATTGCGATTGTCGGCACCGCCTCCCGGCCTTACCCTCCTTTTGTGGGGAAAGGCTAGCTGATCAGTCGCAGGCCTTTGTTCTTGCCACACCGGGCAAGAACGTTCGGGCCGTGCATCGAGGCATCATCTAGATCGATACCCTTTGGAACCGAGAGACGGCGGGGACCGAACTCATGGCCGCAGATATCAGACCGAAAAGACCGTTCCGCTGGCATATCGGCGTCTTTCTGGCGCCGGCAGTGCTCGTCTATACGGCGATCATGATCCTGCCGCTCGCCGGCACGCTGCAGCTGTCGCTGTTCCGCAACATCGAGCAGCATCAGGTCTTCGTCGGGCTGGAAAACTTCCGCATGCTGTTCGGCGATCCCAACTGGTCGGTGGGTTTCTGGAACGCGCTCAGGAACAACACCTGGTTCTTCATCATCCACATGCTGGTGCAGAACCCGATCGGCGTCATGCTGGCCGCCCTGCTGTCCAGCCCGAAACTGAGGTTCGCGGCCTTCTACCGCACGGCGATCTTCGTGCCGACCATCCTGTCCTTCGTCATCGTCGGTTTCGCCTGGAAGCTGATCCTGTCGCCATTATGGGGCGTGGCGCCGCATCTGATGGATCTCGTCGGCTTGAAAAGCCTCTTCACGCCGTGGCTCGGCAAGGAGCAATATGCGCTGACCGCGCTCAGCCTGATCTCAGTTTGGCAGTTCGTCGGCATCCCGATGATGCTGATCTACGCAGCCTTGCTGTCGATCCCCGAAGAGGTAATCGAGGCCGCCGAATGCGACGGGATCACCGGCCTGTCGCAGTTCTGGAAGATCAAGCTGCCGCTGATACTGCCGTCGATCGGCATCATCTCGATCCTCACCTTCGTCGGTAATTTCAACGCCTTCGACCTGATCTACACCGCGCAAGGGGCGCTCGCCGGGCCGAACTATTCCACGGATATCCTCGGCACCTTCCTCTACCGCGCCTTCTTCGGCTTCCAGCTGCAGGTCGGCGATCCCAATATGGGTGCGGCGATCGCCACGATGATGTTCCTGATCATCCTCGGCGGCGTCTGCGTCTATCTCTTCCTCGTGCAGACGCGCCTGCGTCGCTACCAGTTCTGAGGGGCAAGAGATGAGCATCGCCACCCGTTCCGTGCCCCGCACCATCGGCGCCCATGCGATCCTGCTGACCTATACGGTGATCGCACTGTTTCCGGTGATCCTGGTGATCATGAATTCGTTCAAGTCTCGCGCCGGCATCTTCGGCGCGCCGCTGACGCCGCCGACGCCCAAGACCTTCGACCTGATCGGCTACACGACCGTCATCGGCCAGGGCGATTTCATCCACTATTTCCAGAACAGCCTCGTCGTCACCGTCGCCTCGCTGTTCTTCGTGCTGTTGTTCGGCGCCATGGCAGCCTTCGCCCTGTCGGAATACCGCTTTCGCGGCAACTCGCTGATGGGCCTCTATCTGGCGCTCGGCATCATGATCCCGATCCGGCTGGGCACCGTCGCCATCCTGCAGTTGATGGTGGCGAGCGGGCTGGTCAACACGCTGACGGCGCTGATCCTGGTCTACACCGCGCAAGGCCTGCCGCTTGCCGTCTTCATCCTGTCGGAATTCATGAAGCAAGTGTCCGACGATCTGAAGAATGCCGGCCGCATCGACGGCCTGTCCGAATACACCATCTTCTTCCGGCTGGTGCTGCCGCTGGTGCGGCCATCGATGGCGACGGTCGCCGTCTTCACCATGATCCCGATCTGGAACGATCTGTGGTTCCCGCTGATCCTGGCGCCGTCGGAAGAAACCAAGACGGTGACGCTCGGCGCGCAGCTCTTCCTCGGCCAGTTCGTCACCAACTGGAACGCCATCCTGGCGGCGCTCTCGCTGGCGATCATGCCGGTGCTGATCCTCTACGTCATCTTCTCGCGGCAACTGATCCGCGGCATCACCTCCGGAGCCGTCAAGTGAGTTCGCAGGCACCTCTTCGCGTCGTCGTCGCCGGCCTTGGCAATATGGGCCGCAGCCATGCGCTGGCCTATCACAGCAATCCGGGCTTCGAGATCGCGGCGCTGATCAACCGCTCCGACGTGCCGTTGCCGGACGGGCTGTCGGGCTACGGCATCAGGCGCTCCTTCGATGACGCCTTGCGCGAAGAAAAGCCCGATGTCGCCTGCATCGCCACCTATTCCGACAGCCATGCCGACTATGCGGTTAGGGCGTTCGAGGCTGGCTGCCATGTCTTCGTCGAAAAGCCGCTGGCAACGACGGTGGCCGATGCCAAGCGTGTCGTCGCGGCGGCCAAAGCCAATGGCAAGAAACTGGTGATCGGCTACATCCTGCGCCATCACCCATCCTGGATCAGGCTGATCGCCGAAGCACGCAAGCTCGGCGGCCCCTACGTCTTCCGCATGAACCTCAACCAGCAATCCTCGGGCCATACCTGGGAGACGCACAAGCAGTTGATGCAGACGACGTCGCCGATCGTCGACTGCGGCGTGCACTATCTCGACGTCATGCTGCAGATCACCGACGCCAAACCGGTCGAGGTGCGCGGCATGGGCGTGCGGCTGACAGAGGAGGTGGCGCCCTCCATGTACAATTACGGCCACCTGCAGGTGCTGTTCGATGACGGTTCCGTCGGCTGGTACGAAGCAGGCTGGGGGCCGATGATTTCGGAAACCGCCTTCTTCGTGAAGGACGTGATTTCGCCGAATGGCTGCGTGTCGATCGTCATGAAGGAAGGCGTCAAGTCCGACGACATCGACACCCACACCAAGACCTCGACCATACGCCTGCACAGTGCCGCGACCGGCGCGGACGGCAAGTTCGTCAAGTCGGACGAAATGCTGTCGATGGAAGGCGAACCAGGCCACCAGGACCTTTGCGACCTCGAACAGGCCTTTGTGCTGAAGGCGATCCGCGAGGATCTCGATCTCACCAAACACATGGACGACGCGGTCAAATCGCTCGCCGTCTGCCTTGCCGCCGACGAGAGCGTGCGCAGTGGCGCCGCTGTGAAACTCTAGAACAGGGACGAAGCCGTGGGCTCGCTGAACATCGAGAACGTGAAGAAGGCCTTCGGGCCGGTCGAGGTGCTGAAGGGCATCAACCTCGAAGTGAACGACGGCGAATTCGTCGTCTTCGTCGGCCCGTCCGGCTGCGGCAAGTCGACCTTGCTCAGGGTCATTGCCGGACTGGAGGATTCGACCTCGGGCCGCGTCGTCATCGACGGCGAGGACGTTTCCGCCACCCCACCGGCCAAGCGCGGAATCGCCATGGTGTTCCAGACCTATGCGCTCTACCCGCATCTGACGGTGAAGAACAATATGGGCCTCGGCCTCAAGCAGGCCGGCACGCCGGCGGCCGAGATCGAGCGGCGCATCGGCATCGCCTCATCGATGCTGTCGCTGGAACCCTATCTCGAAAGGCGGCCGGCCGAGCTCTCCGGCGGCCAGCGCCAGCGCGTCGCCATCGGCCGCGCCGTGGTGCGCGAGCCCAAGCTTTTTCTGTTCGACGAACCGTTGTCGAATCTCGATGCGGCTCTGCGCGTCAACACGCGGCTGGAGATCGCACAGCTGCACCGCCGGCTGAAGGCGACAATGATCTACGTCACCCACGACCAGGTCGAGGCGATGACACTGGCCGACAAGATCGTCGTGCTCAACGCCGGCCGGATCGAGCAGATCGGCGGCCCGATGGAACTCTACAATTCGCCTGCAAATGAGTTCGTCGCCGGCTTCATCGGCTCGCCGAAGATGAACTTTGTCGATGGCGCCCGGCTTGGTGAGACGGCGAAGACCATCGGCGTGCGGCCGGAGCACCTGACCGTCGATCCGAAGTCAGGCGCCTGGAAGGGAACGGTCGTTCATGCCGAGCATCTCGGCGCCGACACCAATCTCTATCTCGATTGCGAGAAGGCCGGGCTGATCACCGTGCGGATTTTCGGTGTCTATGATGCCGAACCGGGCGCCACACTCTATGCGACGCCGGATCCGGCCAAGACTTATCGGTTTGGGGTTGATGGGAAGGTGCTGAAGTAGGGGCTGACGGCGCAGCCCCCTCACCCAGCCTCCGCTTCGCTCGGCTGACCTCTCCCCGAGGGGAGAGGAGATTGTCAGCGCCACCGCTCACCTCTTCTCCCCTGCGGGGAGAAGGTGGCCGCGAAGCGGCCGGATGAGGGGGCAGCGCAACCTTGCAGATCTACAAATCAGCCTTGAACGTCTGCTTCTGCTGGCCCAGGCCCTCGATGCCCAGCTCCACCACATCGCCGGCCTTCAAGAACACCGGCGGCTTCATGCCGAGGCCAACGCCGGGCGGCGTGCCGGTGGAGATGATGTCGCCGGGGTGCAGCGACATGAACTGGCTGAGATAGGACACCAGATACTTGACGCCATAGACCATGGTCTTGGTCGAGCCGTTCTGCATCGTCTTGCCGTTGACGGTCAGCCACATCTTGAGGTTCTGCGGATCGGCGACCTCGTCCTTGGTCACCAGCCATGGGCCGGTCGGGCCGAAGGTGTCGCAGGACTTGCCCTTGGTCCACTGGCCTTGCCGCTCAGCCTGGAAGGCGCGTTCGGAGACGTCGTGGGCGACGCAATAGCCGGCGACATAATCGAGCGCATCGGCCTCGCTGACATATTTGGCTTTTCTGCCGATGACCACGGCCAGTTCGACTTCCCAGTCGGTCTTCACCGAGCCGCGCGGGATCAGCACGTCGTCATCCGGCCCGACAATGGCCGAGCTTGCCTTCATGAAGATGATTGGCTCGGGCGGCACGGTGGCGCCGGTTTCGGCGGCATGGTCGGAATAGTTGAGGCCGATGCAGATGAACTTGCCGGTGCCGGCAACGCAGGCACCAAGGCGCGGGCTGCCGGAAACCGCCGGCAGCGACTTCGGATCGAGCTTGGCTAGTGCCGCCAGCGATGCCGGATCGAGCGCCTTGCCGCCGATGTCAGTGATATGGTCAGTGAGATCACGGATCGTTCCATCCGCATCGAGCAGGCCGGGGCGTTCGCTCCCGACCTCGCCATAGCGCAGCAGCTTCATGTCATGCTCTCCTCAGTCAGATTGGTTCAGATCGACCAGCCGCCGTCGATATTATAGGCCTGTCCGGACGTATAGGTGGCGCCGGCCAGATAGACGGCGAGATCGGCGATTTCCTCCGGCGTGCCGAGCCGGCCCATCGGCTGGCGGGCGATGAAGGCGGCGCGGGCGGCATCGTAGTCGCCCTGCGCGTGCATGCGGTCCTGCAGCGACGGGCTCTCGACCGTGCCGGGGCAGATGGCGTTGCAGCGTATGCCCTTGCCGACATAGTCGGCGGCGATCGCCTTGGTCAGGCCGATGACGGCGGCCTTGGTCAGACCGTAGACGAAGCGGTTGGGCACGCCCTTGGTCGAGCTGGCCAGCGAGGCCATGTTGATGATCGATCCGTCGCCGCGTTCCAACATGCCGGGCAGCACGGCGCGGCTGGTGCGGATCATGGCGCGGACATTGAGGTTCAGCGCGAAATCGAGATCGGCGTCCTTCATCTCGAGGATCGAGCCGGAATGGACGAAACCGGCGCAATTGAACAGCACGTCGACGACACCGATCTCGGCAAAGGCGGCATTGACGGCCTCGTCGTTGAGCACGTCCAGCTTGCGGGCCTTGATTCCTGGCGTCTTGGCGAGCTCAGCGAGAAGCGTCTCGTTGATGTCGGTGGCGTGGACCACGGCACCTGCCTTGGCGAAGGCCAGCGCGCTCGCCTTGCCGATGCCTTGTGCCGCTGCCGTGACGACAACGACCTTGCCTGCCAGATCCGCCATGCTGTTCTCCTCTAGGGATCGTCCGGGTTTATCGGCAGTCGGCCAGGGCGTCATGGGCCAGTCGGACGCCATTATGCGGCCTGCGCGCCTGTCAGCCCACAGATAAAGATGTTTTTTCTCGTTAAAGAACATGCATCCGGGCGTCAAGCCCGAACACGATCACCGCCGTGGCTGCAGCGTCAAAACGCCCTGCGGCTTGTTGGGTAGGAACGGCTCGATTCTCATGCTGAGCCTGAATCACTTCCTCGTGCCCAAGATAGGAGGTCGAAGGTCTTACAGCTCGTCGTCACTATCGTCCCGAATGACGCTACCTAACTGACCTTGCAACTGCCGCAGCACTTGCACAACCAGCTCGTCCTGATCGAAGTGGCGGCCGCTCATATCCACCTGGATGTAGGAGGTTCCATCATCGCAGGCTGCTACGCTGAGGTACGCGACCGGGTCCTTGTCGCCCGCATTCAGCAACCACGGATCGACCTGATGCGGGAGCAACTTTGACAGCTCGCTTCGAACAAACGGCACTTCGCCAAGCCTCTCCAGAAAATAGCTCTTCATCGATCCCTCACACTCCGGAAGACACCTTCACGAGCTAGTCGCCATAAGGCACCCAGACGTTCTTGACCTCGACGGCGCGACGCAGGAAAGCGTCGCCGGCAGCCTCGTCGGAGGCCCAGTCGAGGCTGCGGCCGTTGCCGCTCCAGACCCGCTTGAGGTTGCCGATGGACTCGGCTTCCGCCTTGGCGCAGGTCTCGGCATCGGCGAACACCCAGAGTCCGTCGACATCGTCATGCTTGGCCAGCACGCCGGCAAGTTCGGCCGTGCGGCCGGTGACGATGTTGATGGCGCCAGCGGGAACGTCGGAATATTCGATGACCTGATAGAGATCGGTCGCCAGCAGCGGATAGCGCTCGGACGGCACCGCTACCACCGTGTTGCCCATCGCGAGCGCGGGTGCGATCAGCGAGATCAGGCCGAGCAGCGGCGAGGTATCAGGCGCGACGATGCCGACGACGCCGACCGGCTCGTGCAGTGCCAGTGTCACGGCACGCGCCGGTGGCTGATGCACCCGGCCCTCGAACTTGTCGGCAAGGCCGGCATAGAGGAACAGCCGCTCGATAGTTTGGTCTACTTCTTCCCGCGCGGCCTTGGGCGAAGCGCCGGTCAGCTCGGTGAGGCGAGCGGCGAATTCGCCGGCGCGGCCGGAAAGGTTTTCGGCCAGATAGTAAAGCACCTGACTGCGGTTATAGGCGGTCGCCTCCGGCCACGCTTTGCAGGCGCGGGCTGCGGAGACGGCATCGCGGATATCCTTGCGGCTGCCGAGACCAACTTCGCCGGCAAGCTTGCCCTTGGCGGTGGCGATGGCAATCGAATAATTGCCGTCCGGGCGCACCTGCTTGCCGCCGATGAACAGCTTTGCCGTGCGGTCGATTGCCGAGCCGTCGGCCTGCTCGACTGGCTGTGCGGAGAGCGTCGCCGGCTTGATGACCGGGCCGAGCGGCAGTTTCGCCGCGAGATATTCGAACATGCCTTCACGACCGCCTTCGCGGCCGAAACCGCTCTCGCGGTAGCCGCCGAAGCCACAGGCGGCGTCGAACATGTTGGTGCCGTTGACCCAGACGACGCCAGCCTTGAGCTGCGGCGCAACGTGCAGGGCCAGATTGACATTTTCGCTCCACACCGAGGCGGCCAGCCCATAGCGCGTGTTGTTGGCAAGCTCGATCGCTTCCTCGGTGTTGCGGAAGGTCATGGTCGCCAAAACCGGACCGAACACTTCTTCCTGTGCGAGAATGTTGGCCGGCGAAACTCCGGTGGCGAGCGTCGGCAGATGGTAGTAGCCGGAGGACGGCAGCGCCGCATCCGGCTGCCAGCAGACGGCGCCTTGTTTGGCGCCTTCGGCGACCAGGCCCTTGACCCGGTCGAGCTGTGTCAAGTCGACCAGCGGGCCGATATCGGTGTTCTTGTCGAGCGGACTGCCGACGCGCAGCCGGCTCATCCGCGTCTTGACCTTGGCAATGAGGGCATCGGCGATGCCTTCCTGCACCAAAAGCCGCGAGCCGGCGCAGCACACCTGACCCTGGTTGAACCAGATGCCGTCGACCAGTCCCTCAACCGCGCTATCGAGATCGGCATCCTCGAAGATGATGAAAGCCGATTTGCCGCCGAGCTCCAGCGACAGTTTTTTCCCGGACCCCGCCGTGGCTTTCCGGATGATCTTGCCGACCTCGGAAGAACCGGTGAAGGCGATCTTCTGGATGCCGGGATGGTTGACGATGGCCACGCCCGCTTCCGGGCCGCCCTGGACGATGTTGACGACGCCTTTCGGCACGCCGGCACGCTCGCAAATCTCGGCGAACAGGATCGATGTCAGAGGCGTGAATTCGGCCGGCTTCAGCACCACGGTGCAGCCGGCGGCGAGCGCCGGCGCAATCTTCCAGGCCAGCATCAGCAGCGGAAAATTCCACGGGATGATCTGGCCGACGACGCCGACACCCTTCTGGCCGGGGAAATCCCTGTCCAGCGCCTGCGCCCAGCCGGCATGATAGATGAAATGGCGGATCGCCAGCGGCACGTCGATGTCGCGGCTTTCACGGATCGGCTTGCCATTGTCGATGGTCTCAAGCACCGCGAACAGGCGCTGATGCCGCTGCATGGCGCGGCCGATGGCATAAAGCACTTTCGCCCTGACGTAGCCCGAACTGGCGCTCCATTTCGGCAGCGCCTTGGTGGCCGCCGCAACTGCCGCGTCGATGTCCGCGGCATTGGCGTCCGAGACCTTGGCCAGCAGCTTGCCGGAAGACGGCTCGCTGGTCTCGAAGGTCTTGCCGCCGGAAGCGGCTTTCCAGTCGCCGCCGATGAACAGCGCCTTGGAAAAGTCGCGCGCGGCAAGCCACGCATCGGCCTCGTTGCGGGCTTCCGGCGCCGGGCCGTACTCCATGGCGTGATAGCGATCGAGGATGTTCATCAGGTGCCTCCTTCACCCTCCCGCCTGGGAGGGTCGATCGGCAAAGCCGATCGGGGTGGGGGTGGTGCGCTCAAGCCATCGCGTGGCGATGATTGGCCGAATAGTGTCCGGTCAGATGGTGCTCGAGCTGGCGCTCGATGTCGGTCAGAAGGCTCGAAGCGCCGAACCGGAACAGCTCCGGCTCCAGCCACGGCCGGCCGAGTTCTTCCTTCATCAGCACCAGCCAGTCGAGCGAGGCCTTGGCCGTCGAAATGCCGCCGGCCGGCTTGAAGCCGATGAGATAGCCGGTTTCCTCGAAATAGGCCCTGATGGCGCGCACCATGGCGAGGCCGACGGGCAGCGTCGCGTTGACGCTTTCCTTGCCGGTCGAGGTCTTGATGAAGTCGGCGCCCGCCATCATCGCCACCATCGAGGCCAGCATGACATTGCGCAGCGTGGCCAGGTCGCCGGTGCCGAGGATGACCTTCAGATGCGCGTCACCGCAGGCAGCCCGCATCGAGACGATCTCATTGTAGAGCTCCCGCCACTTGGCGCCGAACACCAGGCCGCGCGGAATGACGACGTCGATCTCGTCGGCGCCGTCGCGGACCGAGGCTTCGATTTCCTGCAGACGGGTGGACAGCGGCGCAAGGCCATGCGGAAAGGCGGTGGATACGGCGGCGACGTGGATGCCGGTGCCGCGCACGGCGTCGACGGCGGTGGCGACGAAGGGATGGTAGACGCAGACGGCCGCCGGCCGGATGGTTTCACCCGCAATGCCGAGACCCTCGACAATGTCGCGGCGAAACGGGTTGATCGCCTTGGCGCAGAGCCGGCGCACGCGTTCCTCGGTGTCGTTGGAATTCAGCGTCGTCAGATCCATGCAGGCGACGGCCTTTAGCAACCAGGCCGCCTGGTTGTCAGCCTTGATCGAGCGCCGCTTGGTCAGGCTGGCGACGCGCCGTTCCAGCGCCGAGCGATTGACGCTGCGCACCGATTCCATGAAGCCGAGGTCGAGCTTCATGCCTGGATTGCGCGCAATACGATGGTCGTGCGGGACGGGGGTGTTGGCGGCGGCGCGCGCCGGCAGCGGCGTCACCTTGGACGAGCCGACATCGGCTTCGCGGATTGTGCTGCTCATCTCCTGCCCTTTCATTCGGCGACGTGCGCTTATGTCTTGGTGCGCATCGTCTTCCCAAAACCGCTCGACACTTTGGGCGACACGCACGAAGATAGCCCGTGAATTCACGCTTCACGAGTCCTTAGGGCGCTCATAGCTGAAAAAGGCTGCGAAAGCAGCTAGTTTTTGACCGAAAGGTCAAAATGCGGATATGAAAGTGTCGACGCTCGGCTCAGCCGACGAAGGCGCGCTCGACCACAAAAGTCGCCGGATGGCTCAGCGAGCCTTCGACGAAACCGAGGCTTTCGGCCAGTTCCTTGACGTCCTTCAGCATATGCATCGAGCCGCAGATCATGATGCGGTCGGTTTCCGGGTTGAGCTTGTCGATGCCGAGATCGCTGTAGAACTTGCCGGAGCCGATCAGCGCGGTGATGCGGCCCATGCAGGCCGACTCTTCGCGGGTCGTCGAATTGTAGAGCGTGACGCGCCCAGTGGTCAGTTCGCCGATCAGCGGGTCGCTTTCCAGCGCCGCCACCAGCTCCTGGCCGTAGATCAGCTCGGCATTGTCGCGGCAGGTATGGGTCAGGATCAGCTGATCGAATTTCTCGTAGGTGTCGGGGTCGCGCAGCAGGCTGGCGAAGGGCGCGATGCCGGTGCCGGTCGAGATCATGAACAGCCGCTTGGCCGGGGTCAGCGCGTCGACCACCAGCGTGCCGGTCGACTTCTGGCGCATGATGACCGTGTCGCCGAGCTGGATCTTCTGCAGTTCCGAGGTCAACGGGCCGTCCGGCACCTTGATCGAGAAGAATTCCAGCTCTTCGTCCCAGGCCGGGCTCGCCACCGAGTAGGCGCGGTACACCGGCTTCTCGGCATTGGGCAGGCCGATCATGACGAACTCGCCGGAGCGGAAGCGCAGCGACTGCGGACGGGTGATGCGGAACGAGAACAGCCGGTCGGTATAGTGCTTCACCGAGACGACGGTCTCGGCATAGACGTTGGCCGGAATCGGGAATTGCAGCGGGCGGGCGCCGACGGTGTTGAGAGCGGATGTGGTGTTCATCAAATCCAACCTTCTGGCCCAAACTCACGGACGCGGGCGCCAAACCTTCACCTGCGCGCCCGAACCATTCAGGTTCCGGCGTGCTGTTCGCACACTCCAAAGCGGTAAGCTCTTGTGTCGGGAATTTATTAGTATACAAACGATATTTGCGTCAAGATGCTACCGTAAAACACCTTTCCAAACTGACACATATCCGTAGTCCGGGCATTTCGGGTTTCGACGATGAAAGAGAATATTTCGGCGCAAGCGCGCGATTCCCTGGGAAATGTCGTCGCCGGTATCGATGTCGGCGGCACCTTCACCGACCTACTCCTGATCGACGGACGCGACGGCGGCAGGGTGCATATCGCCAAGACTCCGACCACGGTCGACAACCAGGCTTTCGGCGTCGTTTCGGCACTCGGCGCCACCGGATTTCCGATCGACGGCATCGATCTCATCGTGCATGGCACGACCACCACCACCAATGCGGTGCTAGAGCGCCGGCTGGCGAAAACCGGCATGATCACCACGCGCGGCTTTCGCGACGTGATCGAGCTTGGCCGGCGCACACGGCCGCAGGCCTATGGCATGACCGGCAGCTTCGTGCCGATCATCCCGCGTAATCTCAGGCTTGAAGTGTCGGAGCGTGTCGAGGCGTCCGGTGCGATCCGTACGCCGCTCGACGAGGCCGAGATGCGCGAGGCTGTGCAGACGCTGATCGCGGCCGGCTGCGAATCCCTCGTCATCCATTTCCTGCATTCCTACGCCAACCCGGCGCATGAGCGGCGTGCCGCCGAAATCGCCGCCGAATTCTGGCCGAACAGCTACATCACGGCAGGCCACGCACTGCTGTCGGAAGCACGCGAATTCGAGCGCGGCGTCACCGCTTCGGTCAACGCCTCCGTGCAGCCGATCCTCGAGCGCTATGTCGAGCGGCTGCGCAAGGAGCTGGCTGCAAAAGGCTATGCACGCGACTTCCTGATCATGAACGGCAATGGCGGCATGATCTCGGCCCGCTTCGTCACACGTGAATCGGCCAAGACGGTCATGTCCGGTCCGGCCTCGGGCGTCATCGCCGCCGCCTATACCGGAAAACGCGCCGGCTTCGAAAACCTCGTCACGTACGACATGGGCGGCACTTCGACCGACGTGGCGCTGATCCGCAATGCCGAGCCGGCGGTGTCGAACGAGATCGAGATCGAATATGCGATGCCGATCCACGTGCCGATGGTGGCGGTGCACACGGTCGGCGCCGGCGGCGGCTCGATCGCCCGTGTCGACGCGGCCGGCCTGATCCAGATCGGTCCGGAAAGTGCCGGCGCCAACCCCGGCCCGATCTGCTACGGGCGCGGCGGCCTCGAGCCGACCATCACCGACGCCAATCTTGTGCTCGGCCGGCTGGCGCCGAAGAAATTGCTGGCGGTCGAAAACCCGGTCACATCAGAGCGCGTCACCGGCATCTTCGAGGAGAAGATCGGCAGGGCCACCGGCCTGTCCGGTGTCGAGGCAGCCGGGGCCGTGCTGCGGCTCGGCAACATGAAGATGGCCGGCGCCATCCGCATGGTCTCGGTGTCGCGTGGTCACGATCCCAGAGATTTCGCGCTGTTTGCCTTTGGCGGCGCTGGCCCGCTGCACGCAACGGCGCTGGCGCGCGAACTCGGCCTGCCCCGGGTGCTGGTGCCGGCGCGTCCCGGCATCACCAACGCACTCGGCTGCGTCGTCGCCGACTTGCGCCACGACTTCGTCAACACCATCAACCAGCCGGTGGCGGTGCTCGACGAAACCCAACTTCACGGAGTGTTGGAACGGCACCGAAACGAAGGTGAAGAGCTGATCGGCAAAGAAGCGGTGAAGCCGGAGACGATCCGCGTCACCCACTCCGCCGACATGCAGTTCGTCGGCCAGACCCACATCATCAACGTGCCATTGCCGTCGTCATCGGTGACGCGGGCAACACTGCAGCAGCTTTTCGAAAAGGCCTATTTCGCCCGCTTCAAGGTCGAGCTGCCGGAAATCCGGGCCAATCTCGTCAACCTCAACACCTCGGTCACCGGTGTGCGTCCGGCAATCGATCTTTCCCGGCTGATCGACCCGGCTGGGCGCGCTACAACGCTTGACGAGGCGCGGCGCGAAATCCGGCCGGTCTGGTATGGCGGACGCTGGCACGACACGCCGGTATACGCACGCGAAAAACTGCCGCTCGACGCGGTCATCGAAGGACCGGCGATCCTCGAACAGATGGACGCCACCACCGTGCTCGAACCCGGCGACCGCGCGCGATCGGACGCCGACGGCAACATCATCATCGACATTGGCGAGGCCTGAGATGCCAAATCTTGACGGGGCAAAGCTCGACGCCATCACGCTTTCGGTCCTCCAGGCAGCCCTGCAGCAGGTCTGCGACGAGATGGACCTGACCTTTTCGCGCGCCGCCTTCTCGCCGGTCATCGCCGAGGCCAACGACCGCTCCGACGGCATCTATTCCGCCGTCGATGGTTCGCTGATCGCGCAAGGAAGCCAGGGCCTGCCGGTGTTCGTCGGCGTCATGCAGTATTCGACCAGGACGGTGATCGAAATGATCGCCGATGGCCGCTGCTTGGCCCCAGAGCCCGGCGACATCTACATCGTCAACGACCCCTATCTCGGCGGCACCCATCTGATGGATGTGCGCTTCGCCATGCCGGTCTACCGGGACGGCAAGATCTTCTGCTGGCTGTCCAATACCGGCCATTGGCCCGATATTGGCGGCTCGGTGCCGGGCGGGTTTTCAGCCTCGGCGACCGCAGTCGAGCAGGAAGGGCTGCGGCTGCCGCCGGTCAAACTGTTCAAGAAGGGCGTGCTCGATCCGGAGATCTACGCCATCATCTGCTCCAACATCCGCGTTGCCGACCAGCGCATCGGGGATATCCGCGCCCAGGCCGCCGCACTGCTGATCGGCCAGGACAGGCTCAACGGAATCCTGGATCGTTACGGAGATGAAACTGTTGTCGAGGCAATCGCCGAACTGCGCCGCCGCGCCGCCGAACAGATGCGCGCCAACATAGCGGCCATCCCCAACGGCATTTACCGTTCCAAAGCCTTTGTCGATTCCGACGGGGTGGTCAACGAGCCGCTGACCATCGCGCTCGCGGTCGAGAAACAAGGCGATACGCTGACCTTCGATTTCGCCGGTTCATCAAAGCCCTGCGCCGGGCCGATGAACAGCGTGCTGGCGACCACCCTGTCCTCGGTCTATCTCGCCATGCGCCACATCTTCCCCGATGTGCCGATCAGCGCCGGCGCTTTCGAACCCCTGATCGTCAAACAGCCGGAAGGCACGTTCCTCGACGCCAAATATCCGCGCCCGGTCTCGGGTTGCGCGGCGGAAGTGTCGCAGCGCATCGCCGAGGCGGTGTTCGCGGCCATGGTGCAGGCGTTGCCGGAGAAAGTGACGGCGGCTCCCGCCGGCTCCAGCGGCAATTTCGCGCTCGGCGGCAACGACCCGGCGCGCGGCCGCGACTACGTCATGTACCAGATCTCCGGCGGCGGCTATGGCGGCAATTCAGGCCATGACGGCCTGACCAATGGCTGCTCGACCATCGGCATCTCGAAATCGCCGCCGGTCGAGATCATGGAACAGGCATTCCCGGTGCTCTACCGCCACTATGCCTTGCGTGAAGGCTCGGGCGGCGCCGGCAAGCATCGCGGCGGCTTCGGGCTCGCATATGAGGTCGAGATCCTGCGCGGCGACGCCCGTGCCTCCTTCGTCATGGATCACGGCCGTTTCGGCCCGCAAGGTGCACTCGGTGGCAAGGACGGCGCGGTCAATACCGTGATTGTCTTCCGCAACGGTGAGGAGCATGTGCCGCCGCACCTCTCCAAGGAGCAGGACATCGCGCTCAAGGCCGGCGACCGCGTGCGCGTCGGCACGCCGGGCGGCGGCGGCTATGGCGATCCGCGTGAGCGCGACCCGGACTTGGTGCTGCGCGACGTGGCGCTGGGATATTATACGTCAGAGGAAGTCAGCGAAAAATTCGGCGTTGTCCTGTCGGCAGGGGAGTTAGCCATCGATCGGACGGCGACGGACAAGCAGCGCGCCGGCTAACGCACCACCAATCGTGAGGGCTTGGTCCGCTCGCCGCGCCGTGATCGCCGCAGCGCATGTCGTTTCCGTCTCCGCCGGGGGCACGAAAGCCCGTAGACTTCTCCGGTCAACGGAGATCTCGAACATGCGTCTTTTCGGTCGTTTCGTGCTTGCCGCTTCCGTCGCCCTCACGCTGGCCACGGGTGCTTCCGCCCAGGACAAGAAGCTCAGGATCGGCACCGAAGGCGCCTATCCGCCCTTCAACTACGCCAGTGCCGACGGCACGCTGGGCGGCTTCGACATCGACCTCGGCAAGGCGCTGTGTGCGCAGATGAAGGCCGAGTGCGAGTTTAGCGTACAGGATTTCGATGGCTCCATACCGGCGCTGCAGGCCGGCAAGTTCGACGCCATCATCAACATCACCATCACGCCCGAGCGGGCCGAGAAGGTCGAGTTCACCCACAAATACTACCAGACGCCGCCGGCCATCGCGGTGCCGAAAGATTCCACCATCGCAGGCACCTCGCCGGACGATCTGAAAGGCAAGGCGCTCGGCGTTCAGACCGCGACCATCCATCAGAAATTCGCCGAGCAGAAATACGCAGGCTCGACCGTCAAGGCCTATCCGACCGGCGACGATGCCCGCACCGACATGGCCAATGGCCGGCTCGACGCGATGATGGACGGCTCGATCATCCTGACCGAATGGCTGAAGAGGCCCGACGGCGCCTGCTGCAAGCTGCTCGGCACCCTGACGGCCGATCCGGCCATTCACGGCCCCGGCGTCGGCATTGCACTGCAGAAGGGCAACAAGGAGCTGGCCGACAAGCTCAATGCGGCCATCGACGCGCTGCGCGCCAACGGCAAGTACAAGGAAATCAACGATAAATATTTCTCGTTCGACGTCTACGGCAGCTGAGACCGTTTGGAAACTCTACTCTGGCGGCCATCTGAAGGCGGTTTCTGCGCCTCCTCGTTCTACTGCGCCGCAGTAGAACTGGGCTCACGGACCTGAATGTCCGCTGCGCTCCGGTTCTCGAAACCACCATCATATGACTCGCCAGAGCGAATTTCGAAACGGTCTCCGGATCGCAATGAATGATGGAGACTTTCTTGGCTGAGCGGCGTTCCCCTTTCTACAGCAGCATCGTTGCCGTGGGCGCGACCATGGGTCGGGTGGGTGGCGATTTCATCTCCGCGAAGTATTATTCCGGCATCGCCGACGAGCATCTGAACACCCGCCAAAATGTCGGCGTGCAGGATCTCAGTACCATGGGCAAGATGGACATCAAGGGGTCGGACGCCGAGGCGCTGGTCAACCATGTCATCGTCAACGATGCCGCCGCCATGAAGCCCGGACAGGTCCGCTATTCCACGGTCTGCCGTGAGGATGGCGGCATCATGGACGACCTCACCGTGTACCGCCTGGCGCCGGAGCATTTCATGCTGGTGACAGGCTCGGTCAACCGCCTGAAGATGCTGCCCTGGCTGTTGCATCATGCGCAGGGGCGCAAGGCCTATGTCACCGACATCACCGCGGCCATCGCCTTCCCGACCATCCAGGGTCCGCGCTCGCGCGAACTCCTGAAAGCGTTGGTTGCGGATGCCGATCTGGATGGGCTGAAGCGCTGGTCGTTCACGTCAGGTCATATCAACGGCACGCGTGTGCTGATCTCGCGCACCGGCGTGACCGGCGAACTCGGCTTCGAACTGTTCGTGCCGGCCGACGAGGCGACCTCGGTCTGGGAGGCGCTGATGCGGACCGGCCGGGACTTTGGCCTGAAACCCTATGGCGTGCTGGCAATGTTCACGCTCGGGCTGGAAAAGGCCTATCCGGCGCATGGCATCGACATGGACGAGAGCCGCACGCCGTTCCATGTCGGCCTCGACCGCTGGATCAAGTTCGACAAGGGCGATTTCGTCGGCCGCGAAGCGCTGCTCAGGGTTCGCGATAAGGGCCTCGACGAGCAATGGGTCGGCCTGATCCTCGACGGCGACAGGCCGGCCGCGACCAATGCCCGGGTTCTGGCCGACGGCGAGGATGCCGGCATCGTCACTTACAGCGACCACGGTTATTCCTTCGGCAAGGTGCTGGCCACGGCGCATCTGCGGCTTCCCTTCACGGCCATCGGCACCGAACTCAGCATCGACATCGACGGCAAGCCGACCCGCGCGGTCGTGGCGCCGATACCGTTCTTCGACCCCGAAGGCGTTAGGTTGCGCGGCTAACTCGGCTTGCCCCGGAAATCATTTTGGTCTCTCCTCCGGGGTTATGATATGGTCTCCAAATGAAGTCTCCTAGCTCAAGAGCCAGCCGTTCAGCCAAGACCGGCCAGTTCGTACTGACCAGCGCGCGCGGCGAGAAAATCAGCGCCGTGGAAGGCATGACGTTGTCGCCTCGCATGGCGAAATTACTCGCCCAAGGCGTACGACACGGACTGTCCGGCGATGAGCGGCGTTCGCTCATCAAGGAAGAAATCCGCAAGAAGAAATAGACGTTGGTCTACGCCGCCGAGTTCGATCCGCTGTGCTACCCCGGTACGACGGTGCTCATTAACCTGCTGGACATCCGCGACCAGGCCGAACTTGATGAAGTCGAACTCGCCCTTTTCCTGACTCGCGCTGACGAGCCCTTGCCGGCAGGCGAACTCGACTACCGTCACTACCTTGGCCTGCATCGGCACTTGTTCCAGGATGTATATGGCTGGGCCGGTCAGGCGCGCACCATCCGCATCGGCAAGGCCAGCAGTTGGTTTTGCTATCCCGAACACATCGCCAGCGAGATGGCGCGGGTGTTCCGCGAGCTAGGCAACCCCGACCGCTTGGCCGACCTCGACGGCGGCGGCTTTGCCAAGCACGTGGCCCACATCGTCGCGGAGATCAATGCCGTGCATCCGTTTCGCGAAGGCAACGGCCGCACCCAACTCACCTTCCTTGCCATGCTCGCCGAGCACGCAGGCTTCACGTTCAACGCCGACATGCTCGATCGTGATCGCGTGATTCAGGCCATGATCGACAGTTTCGTTGGCTCCGAGGCGCCACTGGAGGCCCTCATCGAAGACATCATTCGCCAGTCTAGTTAGCCGGCTCCGCCTACCCCCGCCGATCCAGCCGCGCCACCAGCCGGTCACCCACCCACTGGATGCCGCAGACCAGGATGATCAGTACGATGACCACAGCGATCATCACGGACGTCTCAAAACGCTGGTAGCCGTAGCGGATGGCGAGGTCGCCGAGGCCACCGGCGCCAATCGCGCCGGCCATGGCCGACGCGCCGATCAGCGTCACCAGTGTCACCGTGAAACCGGCAACGATGCCTGGCAGGGCTTCGGGCACCAGCACCTCGCGGATGATCGTCCAGCGGTTGCCGCCCATGGCGCGCGCCGCCTCGATCAGGCCACGGTCGACCTCGCGCAGCGACACTTCGGCGATGCGCGCATAATAGGGCGTGGCGGCGATCGACAGCGGCACGATCGCCGCCCAGGTGCCGATCGAGGTGCCGACGATCAGCCGGGTCACCGGGATTAGTGCCACCAGAAGGATGATGAAGGGCACCGAGCGGAAGCCGTTGATGACGGCACCGAGCGCCCGGTTCACCCACAGGCTTTCAGCAATGCCGCCGCGTTCGGTGGCAATCAGGGCCAGGCCGAGCGGCAGGCCGAAAACCAGCGAGATAAGGCCGGAGGCGGCCGTCATCAGCACCGTCTCCCAGATCGAACGCAGCAGAAGTTCAAACAGGATGGGCGACATGGCCAAGCACCTCCACCCGCGCCTGGCGGGCCTTCAGGAATGTGATGATGTCAGCGAGATGATTTGCATCGCTGCCGGGAACCGAAAGGAACAGCGTGCCGACCGGCTGATGCTGGATATGGTCGATGCCGCCATGGACGAGGCGGAAGGCGCCTGGAACAGCCGTGGCAAGGTCGGACAGCAAGGGCCCGCTTGCCGCCTCGCCGGCCACGTCGACGCGCAGGATCGTCTCCGCGCCGGCTGCCGGCAGCAGCCGGGCTGCCAGCTCGGCCGGCAGCTGCGGCCGGATGGCGCCGAGCAGGCTTTTTGTGATGTCCGAGCGCGGGTCGGCAAACACCGACCAGACCGGGCCTTCCTCGACGATACGTCCGGCGTCGATCACGGCAACCCGGTCGGCGATCGAGCGGATCACCTCCATCTCATGGGTGATCAGCAGGATGGTCAGCCCAAGCTGCCGGTTGATGTCCTCGAGCAGTGCGAGGATGGAGCGCGTCGTCTCCGGGTCGAGCGCCGAGGTGGCTTCGTCCGACAAAAGCAGTGCCGGGCGCGCGGCAAGCGCCCGGGCGATGCCGACGCGTTGCTTCTGGCCGCCCGACAGCGACGCCGGATAGGCTTTTGCTTTCTCAGACAGGCCGACGAGATCGAGCAGTTCGGCGGCGCGCTTCAGTCGCTCGGCTTTCGGGCGGCCCTCGATCTTCAGCGGCAGCGCCACATTGTCCTCGACGGTCTTGGCCGACAGCAGGTTGAAATGCTGGAAGATCATGCCGATGCGCCGCCGCAACGGCTGCAGGTCGCGCTCGCCAAGCCGGCTGATCTCGCGGCCTTCGATGAACACCTCGCCGGAGTCAGGCCGTTCCAGCCCGTTCAGGCAGCGGATCAACGTCGACTTGCCGGCGCCGCTGCGGCCGATAATGCCGAGGATCTCGCCCTTGCGCACCGTCAGCGACACGCCGTCGAGCGCCGCCGTCACACCGAAGCGGCGCTTCAGTTCGACAAGGCGCACGACGTCCTGAGACGCCTCGGCTCGTGCCTGGGTCGGATCGGTGGTGTCCCCGGATGCCGTGATATGCTGGTTCATTCGTGTTCCTGTTCTCGCCATCCGAAAACGCAATCGCGGCCCGCGCCTGAGCGCGGACCGCAGTTGCTCTCGAGCCGGGCTTCCGGTCGAGGATCGGATCAATAGGCGCTGAGGCCGGTGCCCTTGTAGACCTTGTCGAACTCGGCCTTCACCGCCTCATTCTGATAGGACGCGACCAGCGTCTTCACCCAGGCCTCGTTCTCGTTGCCGACCTTCACCGCGATGAAGTTGCGGTAGGGATTATCGGCGATCGGCTCCTGCGCGATGCGGTTTTCCGGCGTCAGGCCGCTTTTCAGTGCCCAGTCGGTGTTGACCACGGCCGCGTCGAGATCCTCGACCGAGCGGCCGACAATGCCGGCGTCGAGCTCCTTGATCACCACCTTCTTCGGGTTCTCGGCGATGTCGGCGGTGGTGGCCAGAATGCTGGTGCCGTCCTTCAGCTTGATCACCCCCTCGTTCTGCAGCACGCGCAGCGCGCGGCCTTCATTGGAAGGATCGTTCGGCACGCCGATGACAGCGCCCTCGGGCAGGTCGGCGACCTTGGTGTATTTCTTCGAGTAGAGGCCGATCGGCCAGACGCCGGTATAGCCGACGCGGACGATGTGGTACCCTTGAGTCTTGATCTGGTTGTCGAGATAAGGCTGGTGCTGGAAGGCGTTGGCGTCGATCTCGCCGCGCTCCAGCGCCTCGTTGGGCTGGGTGTAGTCGTTGAACACCACGGTCTCGATAGAGAGGCCCTTTTCGGCCGCCTGAGCGACGACGACCCGCCAGACATCCTCGTCCTCGCCACTGATGATACCGACCTTGATCGCCTTCTTGTCCTCAGCGAGCGACGCGCTGGGCGCCATCAGGCTGCCGATCGCGACGGCCGATGCGAACAGCAGAGCCAAGCCGCTGCGCCGGTTGACGGTTGACCAAAGGGAAGATGGCAAAGTGTTCTTGAAGTCGGACATGATTGATCTCTGCGGTTGTGAAGTCATGGCAGCCAGGCGGATTGCCTAGCCTTGGTCACATCCTCAGAAATTCTATCGATTATATCAAAGAACGCGTTTCGCCGTTCTCGTCAAAGCCGGGAATATTCTCTCAAAAATTTCGAGAACGGGAGCACAAGACGCCATCGGATCGACCGCGGCGGCTGCGCTGCGATTCCGGTAGTCTCTGGAGAAGGCGTCGATATCCATATGCAGGCCGAGCGCTTTGCCGGTGACCGCAGCACGGCCAGTGGCGACGCCGAGTCAAGTCTTGCATCGGGCTGGGCGCAACGATACGAGATGGAAAGGTCGGGTTTTGGCGCACGGTCCGTGCTGAAAAAACCCCGTTGACGACGGCACTATTGGGGACGTTCTTCTTGCTGCCTGAAAACACCCGTCGTTCCCTGCCACTGGCGCTGCTTCATGCCCGCGAAGCGGTGATGGCACGGTTTCGGCCGATGCTTGCGGCGCATGACGTGACCGAGCAGCAATGGCGTGTGCTGTGTGTGTTGAGTGAAGCCGGCTCGGTCGAGGCAACAGAGCTTGCCGATCGCGCATCGGTGCTGCCGCCCAGCCTGACGCGCATCATCAAGGCGCTCGAGGGACGCAAATTCATCACCCGCAACAAGGCGGAAGGCGACGGCCGCCGCGTCGTGCTGACCATTGCGCCTGCCGGTTCCGCCTTGATCGACGCCCTGTCGCCCGAGCGTCGCGTCATCTATGACGACATCGAACAGCGTTTTGGTCACGAGAAGCTTGAACAGTTGCTCGACCTCCTGGAGAGCTTGATCGACGGCGAGAGCTGACCGTTCTCCGGTCCCTTGCGGCCCGCATCCGGTACGACTGCACCCCGATGCGAGCCCATTTCCGCCATGGCGCGTTGGCTTCCCGGCCGCCGGCCATGATGCAGCCATGGCCACTTTTTCGTGAAGCTGAACGGGTTGATCCGATCGCCTGTTTGCCTAGGTAAAAGGAGCGGCGGGCGTCACGCAAATCTGCAATCGGGCAAATCCTACAATCGGTATGACATTTTCCTGTATTCGAAAGCTTGCCCTTCCTGTTCTCTTCGTCGGCGTCCAGTCTTCCTGCGTCATTCCCGACGATACGTCGCGCATCGCCAAGGTTGACCCCACGGTGGCGGCGGCTCGCAAGGAGATGGTCGGCCTTAGTGAAGCCGACGTTCGAATGTGCGCGGGGTTTCCGACTGCCACCGCCGACGCTGGCCGATCGGGCCAGATCTGGACCTATAAGCGCATCGTTCAACGCGGCAATCTCAGCATTGTCGTCCCGACCCTAGCGGTCGGCGCTATCCCGGCGGTCGGCGGCTCCGTCAATGTCGCTCCCGGCGGATATTGCGACACGCAAATTCGCATGGTCTACGGCCGCGTCGCCGAAGTTGCCTACGCCGGCGACAACAATTTGCCCAACAGGCGCGACGCGCTTTGTGTCAGCACGGTGGACGCCTGTGTGGCCTATGCCCGCCAACACAGTCAGAGGCCGGCGGCCAGATAGCTGGCGGCAACGAAACAGCGATGGCAGGCCGTGAGTGTGGCACGTGGATAGGGCTTGACTGACCGCCTGTACCGAATAGGTTAGTGATCGGAAAAATACCGGCTCTGATCGCCGGGCGGCAAGAATGCCTCGTATGCCTCGCCCCTCCGGCGCTGGCTGCGGGGCATTGTCATTTTGGGGATCTGTTTGAAACGGCGCATCGAGATCGGCATCCTGTATTCCCGCTCGGGGAGCTACCAGCTCATCTCCGATGCGTGCCGTATGGGCGCCATGCGCGCGGTCGCCGACATCAATGCCGACCGCCAGCATGGCATCGAGCTGGTGCCGGTCGAGCGCGATCCGCAAAGCAATGCGGATCGCTACGCGACGCTCTGCGAGGACATCTTCAAGACCAGCAGCGCCCGCCATGTCGTCGGCTGTGTCACCTCCTGGAGCCGCAAGGAGACGATCCCGGTTCTGGAGAAAGCCGGTGGCATGCTCTGGTACGCCTGCCCCTATGAGGGCTTCGAGGCCAACGAGCACGTCGTCTACATGCACGCTTGCCCCAACCAGCATCTGGTGCCGCTGATGGCCCATGTCGTGCCGCGCTTCGGCGCCAACGGTTTCCTGCTCGGCTCGAACTATATCTGGGGCTGGGAGATGAACCGCGTGGCGCGCGACCTGATCGCCGATGCAGGCGGCAAGGTTCTGGGCGAGCGCTATCTGCGCATCGGCGAGACCGACGTGTCGCGCCTGATCGCTGAAATCCGGGCCACGCGGCCGAACTTCATCCTGAACAATCTGATCGGCACCTCGTCCTACGCCTTCCTGGCGGCCTATCGCGACTTGGGCGACGAGGATCCGGCCTTCCGCCCCGAAGCCTGTCCCGTCATCTCCTGCAACCTCACCGAGGGCGAGCTGCCGGCGATCGGCGAATCCGGAAAAGGGCATTTGTCGGTCGGGCCGTATTTCGCGCCGCGCCCGGCCGCCTTCGCCTCGTCCTTCGAGGCCTCCGCCTATGCCTCGGTGCAGGTCATGGCTGACGTGCTCTCCCGCGATGCCGAAGCCGGTCCGGCGGAATTCTCCAAAGCCTTCGCCGAACGGCGCTTCTCCACTCGGCTCGGGCCGATCGCCATCGACGCCCACTCCCAGCACGCGACATTGCCGGTGATCATTGGGCGAATTGCGGACGGCTTCTTCGAGGTCGTCAGCCGCGAGGACGAGGTCGCGCCGGACCCGTATCTGTCGCGCTACGATCCTGCAAAAACATTCGGCCGTCCGCGCCTCAGGGTGGTGTCGTGACCAGGGCGCCACGCATTCCCAATCTCGGTGGCGCCAGGGCCTTCATCCTGCATCGCCCGCACCCGACGGTGCAGGCGATCACCCGGCAATTGTCGGCCATCGGCCTGATCACGCTGGATTGCTGGCCGGAACTGCCGCCCGAGGCGCTGGCGGCCGATTTCGTCTTCTTCGACGCCGATCTCGGCTTTGACGAGCAGTTCCCGTGGAAGCCGGGCGAGGCGCCGATGCCGCTGGTGGCGCTGATCGGCTCGGAGGCACCCGGCCGCATCGAATGGGCGCTGTCGCACAAGGCCGACGCCCAGCTCCTGAAGCCGGTCGGCAATGCCGGCGTCTACAGCGCGCTGCTGATCGCACGCCAAAGTTTCGAGGCGCGCAAACATCTGGCCGGCGAGATTGCCTCGCTTCGCCAGCGTGTCGCCGAGCGCCAGACCATCGTGCGCGCGGTGACCGCACTGTCGAAAGGCACCAATGACGACCGCGCCTATGCGCAACTGCGCTCGCTGGCGATGAGCTGGCAGATCAGCATCGAGGATGCCGCGCGCCGGATCGTAGCGATGACGGAAGAGGAAGGCGGCGATGACCAGTCCCATCGCGCCTGATCTCACCGCGCCAGGGCGCATGCCGGTCAAGCCGCGCGCCGGCGTCTGGCGCCGGCTGGTCAGGCGCCGTCTGGCGCTACTCGGGCTGGTGATCGTCACCATTGTCGTTGCCGGTGCCGTGCTGGCGCCATGGCTGACCGGCTATGATCCCAACGAGCAGATGTTCGACGGCCTGACCATCGAGGGCTCGCCCTTGCCGCCGGATGCAAAATTCTGGCTGGGCACCGACCTGCTCGGCCGCGACCTGCTGACCCGCATCCTCTACGGCGCCCGCACCTCGCTGATCATCGGCATCGTCGCCAATGGCGTGGCGCTTCTGATCGGCACGCTGGTCGGCGTTGTCGCCGGCTATTTCCGCGGTTGGATCGGCAGCGCGCTGATGCGCTTCACCGACCTGATGATGGCCTTTCCGGCACTGCTGCTCGCCATTTGCCTGGCGGCGGTGTTCGAGCCCAGCCTGTGGATCGTCGCCATGGTCATCGCGCTGGTCAACTGGGTGCAGACCGCACGCGTCATCTACACCGAGACCAGCTCGCTGGCCGAACGCGAGTTCATCGATGCCGAGCGCACCATCGGCGCCAGCGCACCGCGCATCCTGTTTCGCCACATCCTGCCGCATCTGCTGCCGACCATCATCGTCTGGGGCACGCTCGGCATTTCCACCACGGTGCTGCTCGAGGCGACGCTGTCCTTCCTCGGCATCGGCGTGCAGCCGCCGACGGCGTCCTGGGGCAACATCATCTTCGAGAACCAGACCTACTTCCAGGCCGCACCCTGGCTGGTGTTCTTCCCCGGTGCGGCGATCCTGGCGCTGGCGCTGGCCTTCAACTTGATCGGCGATGCGCTGCGCGACATCCTCGATCCGACGCAAAGGGGCCGGGCATGATCGCCTATCTCGGCCGCCGTCTGATCCAGTCGCTGCTCATCCTGCTCGGCGTCTCGCTGATCACCTTCGCGCTGCTCTATCTCCTGCCGGCCGATCCGGTGCGCCAGATCGCCGGCCGCAGCGCCACGCCGCAGACGGTCGAGAACATCCGCCAGCAGCTCGGCCTCGACCAGCCGTTTATCGTCCAGTATTGGCGCTATCTGGTGAAGCTCATCAGCGGCGATCTCGGCCGCTCCTACATCCAGCGCTCCGAGGTCACCGAGCTGATTGTCTCGCGGCTCCCAGCCAGCCTGTTGCTTATGGTCGGCGCCATCCTGTGCGAGCTGCTGCTCGGCCTCAGCATGGGTCTCATCGCCGCCGTCAAGCGCGGCACCGCTACAGACCAGACGCTGATGGTCGCCTCGTTCGTCGGCGTCTCGGCGCCGCAATTCGTCGTCGGCCTGCTGCTGCTCTACGTCTTTGCCGTACGGCTGAGCTGGTTTCCGATCGGCGGCTACGGCACCTGGCGCCATCTCGTTTTGCCATCGCTGACCATGGGCATCCTCGGCGCCGGCTGGTACGCGCGCATGATGCGCTCGTCGATGATCGACGTGCTGCGCCAGGATTACGTGCGCACCGCCCGTGCCAAAGGCCTGGCACGCGGCACCATCCTCTTTCGCCATGCGCTGCCCAACGCCATCCTGCCGGTCATCGCCATGATCGGCATCGATATCGGCATCTTCATGGGCGGCATCGTCGTCGTCGAAAGCGTGTTCGGCTGGCCCGGCATCGGCCAGCTCGCCTGGCAAGCCATCCAGCGCGTCGATATCCCGATCATCATGGGCGTCACGCTGGTGTCGGCCTTCGCCATCGTGCTGGGCAATCTGCTGGCCGACATCATCGCGCCCTTTATCGACCCCCGCATCAAGCTCAGATGAAAACAGGACATGACTGAAACCAAACAGAGAAAGGGAACATAAAAATGAAAAAGTTTCTCGCATCCACAGTGGCGGCATCGGCGCTGGCGCTGATGCTTGGCATGACAAGTGTTCGCGCCGAGGACGCCATCGATCCGAACGCCAAGCAAGGCGGCGCCATTACCATCACCTACAAGGATGACGTTGCTACGCTCGATCCGGCGATCGGCTATGACTGGCAGAACTGGTCGATGATCAAGAGCCTGTTCGACGGGCTGATGGACTACGAGCCGGGCACCACCAATTTGAAGCCCGACCTCGCCGAAAGCTATGAGATCTCGCCCGACGGCAAGACCTTCACCTTCAAGCTGCGCCATGGCGTGAAATTCCACAACGGCCGCGAAATGACCGCCGACGACGTGAAATATTCGCTCGACCGCGTCACCAATCCGAAGACTCAGAGCCCAGGCGCCGGCTTCTTCGGCTCGATCAGGGGCTATGACGACGTCGCTGCAGGCAAGGCGGAAAGCCTCTCCGGCGTCACCGTCGTCGATCCCTACACGGTCAAGTTCGAGCTGACCCGCCCCGATGCCACCTTCCTGCATGTCATGGCCATCAACTTCTCGCATGTCGTGCCAAAGGAAGAGGTCGAGAAATACGGCGCCGATTTCGGCAAGCATCCGGTCGGCACCGGCGCCTTCAAGCTTGCCGAGTGGACGCTCGGCCAGCGCATCGTCTTCGAGCGCAACCCGGACTACTGGCACAAAGGCTTGCCGCATTTGGACAAGATCACCTTCGAGATCGGCCAGGAGCCGATCGTGGCGCTGCTGCGCCTGCAGAAGGGCGAGATCGACGTGCCCGGCGACGGCATTCCGCCGGCCAAGTTCCAGGAAGTGATGGCCGATCCCGAGCAGAAGGCGCGCGTCGTCGAGGGCGGCCAGCTGCACACCGGCTACGTCACCATGAACACCACCATGGCGCCGTTCGACAACGTGAAGGTGCGCCAGGCAGTCAACATGGCGATCAACAAGGCTCGCGTGATCCAGATCATCAATGGCCGCGCGGTGCCGGCCAACCAGCCGCTGCCACCGTCGATGCCGGGCTACGACAAGGAATACAAGGGCTACCCTTATGACGTCGCCAAAGCCAAGGCGCTGCTCGCCGAAGCCGGCCATCCTGATGGTTTCGACACCCAGCTGTTTGCCATGAACACCGATCCCAACCCGCGCATTGCCCAGGCGATCCAGCAGGATCTGGCGGCCATAGGCATCAAGGCCAGCATTCAGTCGCTGGCGCAGGCCAATGTCATCGCCGCCGGCGGCGACAAGGCCGGTGCGCCGATGATCTGGTCGGGCGGCATGGCCTGGATCGCCGACTTCCCGGATCCGTCGAACTTCTACGGCCCGATCCTCGGCTGCGCCGGTGCGGTGCCGGGCGGCTGGAACTGGTCGTGGTACTGCAACAAGGATCTCGACGCCAAGGCGGCCGAGGCCGACTCGGTCGTCGACCCGGCCAAGGCCGGCGAGCGCGACAAGATGTGGAGCGCCATCTACGACAAGGTGATGGAGGACGCACCCTGGGCGCCGGTCTTCAACGAGCAGCGCTTCACCATGAAATCGGCGCGCATGGGCGGCGCCGACAACCTGTATGTCGACCCGGTCCATATCCCGATCAACTACGACAATGTGTACGTAAAAGATGTGCAATAGCTGCGACTACACCATCCACGGGCGCCATCATCATTTCGGCTGGGACAATTCGTTTGCCCCGGCCGAGCGGGTGGCGCCCGGCTCGACCATCGAGTTCCAGTGCCTCGATGCAGGCGGCGGTCAGCTGAAGCCCGACAGCACGGTCGCTGACATCGCCAAGCTCGACTTCGGCCAGATCAATCCGGTCACCGGGCCGATCTTCGTCGAGGGTGCGGAGCCGGGCGACGCGCTGAAGGTGACGATCGAGCTGTTCAAACCGTCCGGCTTCGGCTGGACGGCGAACATTCCCGGTTTTGGCCTGCTCGCCGACGACTTCAAGGAGCCGGCGCTGAACATCTGGAAGTATGATGCCGCCTCGCTCGAGCCGGCACTGTTCGGCAAGAATGCGCGTGTGCCGCTGAAACCCTTTGCCGGCACCATCGGCAACGCACCGGCGGAAAAGGGCCACCACTCGGTGGTGCCGCCAAGGAGGGTCGGCGGCAACCTCGACATCCGCGATCTCGCTGCCGGCACTACGCTCTATCTGCCGGTGGAAGTGGCCGGCGCGCTGTTTTCGGTCGGCGACACCCATGCCGCGCAAGGTGACGGCGAGGTCTGCGGCACGGCGATCGAGAGCCCGATGGATGTCGTACTCAAGCTCGACCTGGTCAAGGATGCCAGGCTGAAGACGCCGCGCTTCACCACGTCGGGCCCGGTAACGCGCCATCTCGACGCCAAGGGCTATGAGGTGACGACCGGCATCGGACCGGACCTGATGGCCGGCGCCAGGGAGGCGGTTGCCCAGATGGTCGACCTGCTCGCTGGCCGTTACAAGATCGATCCGGTCGAGGCCTATATGCTGGCCTCGGTGTGCGGCGATCTCCGCATCAGCGAGATCGTCGACATGCCGAACTGGGTGGTGTCGTTCTACTTCCCGCGCTGCGTCTTCGAATGACCGCAGGTGCGGGCAAAAAGCGGACCGGGGCAGCTGCTCCGGTGACGGCGGGACCGGTGCTCGACATCGCCGGCCTGTCGGTCAGCGTGCGCGGCGAGGACGGCGAGCGCGAGGTCGTCTCCGACCTGTCGCTGACGCTGGCCCGCGGCGAGACGTTGTGCATTGCCGGCGAGTCCGGTTCCGGCAAGTCGATGACCGCGCTGGCCATCATGCAATTGCTGCCACAGCCGGCGGCGCACATTTCCGCTGGTAGAATCCGTCTCGGCGACACCGATCTGGCTGATCTCGACGACCGCCAGATGCGCCGCATTCGCGGCGACCGCATCGCCATGATCTTCCAGGAGCCGATGACCTCGCTCAACCCGGTGCTGTCGATCGGCCGGCAGCTGACCGAATCCATCGAGGCGCATACCAGCCTGTCACAAAGCGAGGCCCGACAGCGCGCCATCGAAGCGTTGAAGGCGGTGCGCATTTCGGAAGCCGAAAGCCGGCTAAAGCAGTTTCCGCACGAACTGTCTGGCGGCATGCGCCAGCGGGTGATGATCGCCATGGCGCTGGCGCTCGAGCCCGACGTGCTGATCGCCGACGAGCCGACGACGGCGCTCGACGTCACCGTGCAAGGCGAGGTGCTGGAGCTGCTGCGTGACCTGCAGCGCCAGCATGGCACCAGCGTCATCCTGATCACCCACGATATGGGCGTCGTCGCCGAGATGGCCGACCGCGTCATCATCATGCGGCACGGCCGCATGGTCGAGGAAGGGAAAACTGCCGACATCTTCGCCCGGCCGCAAGCCGACTACACGCGCGAGCTGCTGGCCGCCGTGCCGCGCATCGGCAGCGGCGTGGGGCGGCAGAAATCCAGGGATGCCGAGGCGGCGACGCCAGCCAATGTCGCCGAGGTCAGAGACCTGCATGTCCGCTTCGACCTGCATGGCGGCTTCTTCGGCAGGGTCAACCGCCGCGTCCACGCCGTCGAGGGCGTCAGCTTCTCGATCGCCCCCAACGAGACGCTGGCGCTGGTCGGAGAATCCGGTTGCGGCAAGTCGACCATCGCCAAGGCGCTGGCCGGGCTGGTGCCTTACAGCGGTGACATCGTCATTGGCGGGCGCAACCTGTCCGGCCTTGGCCGCGACGAGCGCAAGGCGGTGCGCCGCGATGTGCAGATGATTTTTCAGGACCCCTACGCCTCGCTCGACCCACGCATGCGCGTCGGCGACCTCGTCGCCGAGCCGCTGCTGATCCACGGCATCGCGTCGAAGGATGAGCGCAGTCAGCGTGTGGCGGCACTGTTCGAGCGCGTAGGCCTGTCGGCCGACCAGATGGAGCTCTACCCCCACGAATTCTCCGGCGGCCAGCGACAGCGTGTCTGCATTGCCCGCGCGCTCGCGCTGCGGCCGAAACTGATCATCGCCGACGAAAGCGTCTCGGCGCTCGACGTCTCGGTGCAGGCGCGCGTGCTCGATTTGTTGAAGGAATTGCAGCGCGAATTCGGCGTCGCCTACCTCTTCATCTCGCACGACATGGCGGTGGTCGAGAACATCTCCGACCGCGTCGCCGTCATGTATCTCGGCCAGATCGTCGAGATGGGCACGCGCGACCAGCTCTTTTCCAACCCGCGTCACCCCTACACCAGACGGCTGATCGAAGCCGTGCCGGTGGCCGATCCGGGCAAGCGAAGAAGCCGCTTCGCCCGCCTCGACCAGGAAATCCCGAGTTCGACGCGAAAGATCGGCGAGACGCCTGCGAGACTGGTGCTGAGCGACGTCGGTGGCGGACATCTTGTTGCTGCTGGAAGCTGAGGTCGCCACCCCAGACCGTGGGGCTGCATCCGCCTTCGGAGGACACAGCTGCAATCACGCGATTGCGATCTTGACCGGTCCACGCACCACGGCATTCGCCAAGCGGCTGCCGTCGATCAATTCCTGGTGAGCCCCTGATACGGCGTCGTATTCAGGATGTAGGCCACCTCGGTCCGGTTCCGGGCGCGAAGTTTCTTCATGATATTGCGGACATGCACCTTGACCGTGCTCTCGCACATGTTGAGTTCATAGGCGATGATCTTGTTCGCTTTCCCTCGACGCAGGGCTTCGATGACCGAGATCTGGCGTGACGTGAAAACGTTGTCGTCTTGCGACTGCTGTTTGCCCGTTTGCTGGCCGTCCTTGGCGTTTTGCGCCGATTGGTAAAGGACACTCGGTGGGATGAAAATCCCCCCTGCCGCCACAAGATGAATGGCCTTGGCCGCGACCTGCAAGCTGACGCTCGTCGGAACATAGCCTCGCGCGCCTTTTTCGATCGCCTTGAGAATATCGTCAAGATTTTCGATATCGGCCAGGATGATGGCATTCACCGAAGGTCTGGTGGCCTTGAGATGGGCGATCCGGGCAAGATGGTGGTCCGCTTCGGAATTTGACCACATAACGCACATCAACACCGTCGAGATCCTTTGGGTCTCATCCAGGCTTGCCGCATCGAAGGCTTCGATGCTCGAGAAATGCTGGAAACGAAACGCTGGTTCGAAAACCGCCAGGCCCCTTGCCAGGCAGTCGCACATCAGCGGTCGATCATCGACAATCGCGATCTCGATATCCGCCGCTATGGATGGCGGTGGGCTATCAGGATCGATATCAAAAGCGCACAGGCTTTGTTGAGCCGTCTCATATGGTTGAATTGTTAGCATGACTCCACCCCTTTGTCGGATCTCGCCCCCGCGGGGCTTGGCCTCTACTCCACTGTTTTAGCTCCTCCTTACTAAACTTGGATTCGAGGCAGACGTATGTGAAACAAAGCACACGACTGGGCGAATTCGATTCCGGCCCGATATGCTGACCCGGTGAAGGACGATCTGTTCTACCCAGCAGACCCATCCACCGCAGCAATCGGGCACGCCAACCAACTTGGCGCGAAAATTTTGCGGCGGTGCCCCGACGCGCTTTAGATCGCGTCAGGCTTTCCCGGGACCAGGTGCAACTTTCTACTAAAGTAACGGTTATCGCGGTGCCGGGCGATGGTTACCATCCACGGATGTGCTTATCTCCGACGATCGCATCCGTCGACATTTCGCCAGGTGACACACCACAAGGGAGGAAGTTTAGACAATGAAGCTATCCCATTTCGTTTCGCCACATCATGGCGCCGCGGCTCCATGGACAACCCCTGGCCTCGTATTCTACAGAGCGGCTGTGGGCACGCGCCACACGAGTCGGACGCGGGCGGCGGTTTCAATCCAAAGGGAAGAGCATGAGCATTCGGTCGATGATGATAGGGGCAGCCGCCCTGGTGGCGGTTGGGACGTTCGCCGTGCACGCGCAAGCCGAAGGGTTCGAAAACATCGTGCTGTCCGCAAGCAAGGACGCAAAAGAGACTCAGGCGACATTTGCGCCGGATACGGCCAACATCTTCCTCTCCGCCGATCTGACCGACGCGGTGGCCTCGGGATCGAAGCTCACCGTGAGTTGGATTTCGTTGGATTCAGGCGGTGTCGCGCCAGCGAACTACAAAATCGACGAGGTCAGCTTCGAAATCGGCATGATCGAAAACCATGTCGACTCCTCGGTGAGCAAGCCGGATGCCGGCTGGCCGGTCGGCACCTATCAGGTGCAGATCGCCGTTGACGGCACGGTGAAGGAAGCGGTCGACTTTTCCGTGAAGTGACCGGGGCACGCCAGGTGCCGCCCGTGCTCCCGAGTAGGCGTCGCAGCCCCGTCATCGACTGTGGCGCGAGAAAAACGCGCCTCGGATGTACTTTCGATTAGGCAAGCCTTGCCGATCCCATTGCCGCTGGCGCGAACTCGGCGCCGACGGCGACGCTTGGTTCCGACTGCAGCTCGGCGAAGTGGGTCCGAATATTCTGTCCGGCTTCTTTAGAAAGCTATAGACCTCGATCAAATCAATGCGACTGCTTGAGAGACCTGGGGCAATCGCGACAATCGCCCTGTCGGAACGGGTGAGCACTGCTTTGGGCAAATCGTGATGCGCGCATTCTTTCGATTGGTTGCCGTTGTGATCGTGGTGTCCGGCATGGCCGGTTGCACCAGCATTTCCTACTACGCGCAATCCGTGGAGGGTCATCTGCAGATCATGACGGCACGCAAGGATGTCGCAAAACTGATCGAGGATCCTTCGACGCCCAAGGCATTGCGCGCCCGAATGGCATCGGCGAGCGCCATACGACAGTTCGCAACAGATGAACTGGCGCTGCCCGACAACAATAGCTACCGCAGCTATGTTGATATCGGTCGGGACTCGGTGACATGGGCTGTCTTCGCCGCGCCGGAATTCTCGCTGACGCCGCGAACATGGTGTTTTCCCGTTTTCGGCTGCGTCCCCTACCGGGGATATTTCTCCAGGAAGTCTGCGACTGAAACCGCTGTCGAACTTCAAGGACAGGGAATGGACGTCTATGTGACGGGCATCACTGCATATTCCACGCTTGGCTGGTCAAGTGACCCGCTGCTAAGCACGATGTTCAGCCAGGATAAAACCTATCTTGCAGGGTTGGTTTTCCATGAACTCGCCCACCAGCGCGTCTACGTCAACGGCGATTCCGCATTCAATGAGGCGTTCGCTGTCGCCGTCGAAACAACCGGCGTGAGAAAATGGCTGCGCGCGGCTGGCGATACCGCGGCATTGCGCCGTTACGAAGCCGCCCGGAGGCGCAAAGCTGAATTTCTTGCGCTTGTCTCCCAGACCCGGGACGAGTTAGCGCAAGTCTACTCCAACTCCGGTAACTCGGAGCAAAAGCTGGCCGCAAAGACGGCTGCGATTGAACGGCTGCGGATGCGCTACCGACACATGCGCGACAGGCGCTGGGGTCGATACCGGGGATACGATGCCTGGTTCGCTTCCCCAATCAACAACGCGAAGCTTGCCGCGACTGCTGTATATGGTGAACAGGTTCCGGCGTTTCTGCACGTGTTCGACTTGTGTTCGGGCGACTATATCAGGTTCTATGCGTCGGTTCGACGGATTGGCGCACTGGACGAAGCTCACCGTGCCGAAGCACTTGCGGCGGCAGATAGATGCTATTGAGCAGGTCAAATGTGAAGGCCTGAAACGAGACCAGAGGCGGGCTGAGGCGTCCACCATCTGCCGCTCCCTTTGGAAGGCTGCTGATAGACGCCGCCAGTCACCCCGCGTCGCTTAGCCGGAATTCGTCGCCGAGCAACCGTTCGTTGGGATCGATCGGACCCAAGCTCTTTACGACCCGGAATCGACCGCTTTGGGCCTGCGCGATATACATGTTCATGCAAACATGGTGCTGGCCGGGTACCATTTCAGCCGGTCCGCCAGGGCCTTCGCTTATGCGTGCGTGATCGAGTGCCCGGATGACTGCGTCGCGCTCCACCGTGCCGGCCTCCTTCACGGCCGCTTCCCACATCCTGATCGCGCGGTAGTGACCGGTGCAGCCGCTGCCTGCGGTCAACATGGCACTGCCGGGGTATCGATCCTGGTAGCGACGCAGGAGAGCTCGCCCAAATGGGTCGTCGAGTTCCTGGTAGTAGTCGAGACAGCTGTAGAGACCCTCGATCTGCTCGGACGGCACAAGGTTGAAGAAGTTCTCGTCGAAGTAGGTGCAGACGATCTTGCCGCCGCGCTTGCCGAAACCGGCCTCGTGCAGTTCTTCGAAGAACGGTGTCAGGCCCGGCGGCACGATGGTATTGAAAACCACATCGGTGCCGCTCGCCATGATCTGCTGTGCCGTCCGCCTGAAATCGATGGTGTCCAGCGGAAGATACTCCTCGCCAACGATCTCGCCCCCATTGGCGCGCACCACCCGGCTCGCGGCCTTGTTCAGCACATGGGGCCAGATGTAATCGGACGACGGCAGATAGAACTTCTTCGCGCCGGTGCTGTTCATGAGCCATGGTATCAATGGCTCGACCTGCTGCGCGGGGACGGGTCCGGTGCAGAAGATCAGGGGATGGTTTTCCTGCCCCTCGTACTGCTCGGTGTAGATGTAGAGAGTCTTGCCCCGCGTAACCGCCTCGCTTTTGATGGCCTGGCGGGTCGAGCTGTAGATGCCGCCGACGACCACATCCACCATGTCGACGTCGATCAGTTTCGCGGTCCTTGCCTTGGCGACGTTGTCGATGGTTTCGCCGTCCTCGATGACAAGCTCCAGCGGTCGGCCGAGCAAGCCGCCCCTGGCGTTGATATCGTCGACGAGCATGGTGGTGAGGTTCGCATTTGCGACGCCCATGAAAGACAACGGGCCGGTGAGTTCGGCGATAAGACCGATCTTGATGGGTTTCGGATCCATTTGATTTCTCCAAATCAGGGGGTTCGTCGGGCGCGCCGCCGCCGGGCGGCAGGCGGCGCATGGCGAGGGGAACTCAGGCCTCGTAGTGGCCGAGCAGCAGTGCCGCCTGCGGCTTGCCGACATGGCCGGCTTCCTGCAGGATCGCGGGCACCTCAGGATCCGACACGAAATTCTTCCAACCCTCGGCGTCCCAGTCGAAGATCGCCCAGACGCGGTCGGGCTCGCTGGGGTCGCGGAAGACGGTCGCACCGTTCGAGCCGTGCAACCGGCGCTTGTCGGCGCCCTTGGTTGAAAAGATACGGATGAAGTGGTCGACGTCAGCCACTTTGGTCGTTGCGAGAAGCATCTGATTTCCTCCTGTCGGTCGCGGCCACCATTGGTCCGTCGACAGGATCACGATGCGCGCCCGCGAACGGGCGCACATGGGGTGGATTCCCTATGCCTGCGTTTCTCCCGGCCGGATAAGGCCGTGCTCGACGGCATAGAGCACTGCTGCGGCGCGGGTGGTCACACCAATCTTGGAATAGACGTTCTGGATATGGTGGTCCGCGGTCTTGGGCGAGATATCGAGCTTGCGTGCCGCCTCTTTCGCCGTGAATCCGGCAGCGATAAGGCGCAGCACCTCGATTTCGCGCGAAGTCATGCCGGCCAGCGCCCGCGGCAAGGCCCGGCGCGACTGCTGCCCCGCGAAGGACAACACGGCCTCTGCCGCGTCGGCGCACATACAACCGTCACGCACTGCGGCGCGCAGCTGTATGGCCGCCGCCTCGCTGGACAGCGCCTTGCGGTGGGGACGTTCCTCTCGCGACGTTTGGAACGCTTCGGCAGCGGCCAGGATCCGTGCTGAAGGCGACAGGTCGGAGCCACCGACCTTACGGTGATAGCCCGAGCCATCCAGGCGTTCGTGATGACGAAGCACGAGCGCGGCCATCGCATCGCCCTCGCGGCCGAACGATGCCAGCGCGCGTTCGCCGTAATAGGCATGCAGTTGCGCCGCGTCACGCTCGCGCACCGACAGCGGTCCGTTTCGCATCCAAGTCGCCACCGGCACCACGAGTTCGCCAATATCGTGGATACAGCCGGACCAGCGCAACGCGCGCAGGTCGGCGGCGGGCAGCTTCATTTGTCCCCCGGCTCCCTCGGCCAGCTGCGCCACCATCCGCGAATGGCCATAGGTAAGCGGCATGCGCATGTCGATCATGTCGGCGATGGCGAGGAACGCCTCGTCGCAGGCTGCTTCGTCCAGCATCACCGGCGGATCGGGTTCGAGCGCCAGGATCGTCTCACGGTCGACCGTCGCGCCGATGCCGTCCATCAAGGCCCCCGCGTTAGCCGAGACGAGCCGGGCCAGTTCCGCTTCGTATGGGCCATCGCCTCGGCTGGCTACGGTCTCAGCCATCCCGTCGATGCCGACGGCATCGCAGAGCGCAATCACATCCTGCGCCAGAGTGATCAGGCGCACGGCCGGCAGCACATCCTCGCCGCTCAGCCCTCGCGGCAGACCTTTGCCGTCCCAGCGCTCATAAATCTGCCCGAGATTGCGCCGGATCTCCTCGGAAAGGCCAAGCCGTTGGCCGATCCGCTGCGCGACCTCGCAATGCGCGGTGAGCACCGGGCGAGCCACAGCGAGCGCCTGCGACATCGCGGCCTCGATCGCCCTGGCTTGCGCGTCGGGTTCGAGATCGTAGTAGAACCGCTTGAAGGCCTGCACGAAGACCCTCCCCAGTTCCGCACGATTGCCCATGTCGAGACCGACGAGATCCTGGCGAAGCGCTATTTCGTCCCCAAAGGTGGCCGACAGAAGGTCCGTATCGGCATTGCAGCCGACGTAGCGCAGCATCGACTGGTGGTAGGCATTGCGCCGAACCTCATCGGAAACACCCGCAAGCTCGGCGATGCGCATTGCAAGCACGCACGATTTCAGCGCGAAGTCGCGAGAATGACCAGTGGCGAGGTCCGAAGCATAGGCCAAGACCATCATGAAGTCCGCCCGGCGTATCGAGACGTCTGCCATCGCACACCCCCAGTGAGGCTATGCTAGTCCCCTCTGTTATCAATACCTAGGGGAAATTCGCAAGCCTGATGCGCCCTGCGGGAAATAGAGCACTCTGCGTTTGGCCGAAAGCGGACTGGCGTTCGATGTCAGCGTTCTGGGAGGGTCGTCGCTGTATGAGATGGCCGAGTGACGGCGCATGGCTGCCGTCGCCGCCCAAAACCAAGGTCGGCTTCGTGCTTGAGCGTGATGCGCTTTGTCCGACAGGCTGTCGCTAAGGCTTTGGCGCGCCCCGTCCAACCAGCGCCCGCGATCCACTGTCAGCCGCCGCACCAGCACCAGCACGGCGTCGATCGTCGGCGTCTGACAGCGCGGTTGAGATCGCCCGCGCGCGGTTCTACTAGTCCGAGAACCTCACGCTCACGCCGCGCTGCCGAAAATAAGCCTGCATCAGCTTGCGGCCCGAACGGTTGCTCTGCGCCAATTTGGTCGGATCGAACACCGCCTGTTTTATCCCCTCCCGTGTCAGCGCCGCCTTGAGCGTCGCGATATGTGCGTCGATGTCGGCATTGTCCGCCCGGAGCGAGGCATAGATGCTCTCGGTCGCTTCGGCCACGGTCGGTTCGCTCATTGGTGTCGTCCTTTGGTTGGTTGGGCGGCGCTTAGCACAGATTCGCGGCTCCGCCGATACCGATGAGACCGTCAGTGCACAGCACCCGGGGTTTGACGTGCGCTTTTGCGACGGCGCCGTGGCCTCTCAACGAGGTGCATGAGCACTACAAACTCCGGGCTTTCGTCATGTCGGCGGCACTTGCCGGGCTGGCTGGCTCGCTCAAGGCGATCGTGTTCCAGTTCGGAAGCGGACTGGCGGCTTCTGGCATCCAGAAAGCGCAGCAGACATTCAACCAGATGGGATTGACGTCCCTAACTGACCCGAAGGCGACTTTCGATATTGGATGCCCAACTTGCTTTCACCACTTGACCCGGAAGCCGAGCGAGCCGGTCAGTACATGACTGTCACCGAAGTCTTCCAGGCCTGTCCGGGCGATGGCTTCGCCAAAAACCGAGAACTTGTCGTCGGCCCAATTGATGGTGCCGCCGATGCCGAGACCGCCCCAGAGCTGCTCGTTCCTGCTCGAGAGGCTGCTGCCGGCAAGGTCGACCGACGAGCCATCCTCAAAATCGTAGTAAAGGTTGGCGATGGTGTAGACATTCGTGTGGCCGGTACGACCCGTCTGGTCCTGCCACTGCGACTGGTGGTCGAGCGACAGGCCGAGGCGGCCGAGCAGGTTGTCGCTGCTATCCAGGGCAACCCTTGCGCCGAAGGCGTCGGTGAAGGCGTCGAAATCGACGGATGACCAGGCAAGCTGCGCTTGCGGCGTCAGCGACCAGCTCGGGTCGAGCATGATGCGTTTGCCTGCTTCGACACCGAGCGCGTAGCCGACGCCGTTGTTGCCGTCGACGAGCCGCTGTCCGGCGGTCGCCGAATCGAGATTGCTGTCGTACCAGATCACCTGCGCCTGGCCGTCGAGGTAGAAGCCTTCCGCGCCGTACCAGGTCAGCGAGCCGGAAATGCCGGTGCCGGTGCTATCGATCGATCCGCTGCCGAACACCGACGAGACGTCGGCGGACACGGTGCCATACTGGAAGGCGATGCCGCCGATGAGCTGGCCGGCCGCGCTGTCGGACAAAAGCATGTCGGCGCCGGTCTGCAGCCTCCAGGTCGATGTGTCGTATGTCGTTGCGGTGGTGGAGCTTTCCGGATCGTAGGAGCCGCTGGTGCCTTCGATCCTGCCCCACAGCCCGATACCGGCCTCGGCCTTTACGTCATCGGAGATCCCATCGGCGCCTTGCGCTTCGATGGTCCAGGATCGGTTGCCGAGCCGCTGCTGCAGCGTGCCCAGCTGGTTGAAGGTCTGCAATACGCCCGCATAGGCCTCGTAGAGCGGTGCGCCGGCCTGATAGAGCGGAGTTCCGGGTCCGCCACCATCAATCAGGGCGGAGCGCAAATACCAGTCGCCGTCGGTGGGCGTGCTCGTGCCGCCCTGATAGAGCCTGTAGGCATAGGCGCCGCCGACGACCGCCGCATCGCCTTCGAACGTGTAGTCGCCCTTGAGCGCGAAGCTGCCGTTCGAGATGCCGCCGACGTCGACGATCTTGATGCCTTCGGCCGTTTGATCTCCCGCGCCGCCGAAATTGGCGACCTCGAGCGTGCCCGTCCCCGACGAGCCGCCGGCGATCACCAGCATGTCGGTCGCCGAGCCGTCGCCACCAAGCGCTGTGTTGAGGACGAATGTGCCGCCATTGCCGACATAATCGCCGCTGATGGTCAGCGTGTTGCCGAGACCGCCGCCGGCGATGCGCACCGTTCCGGCATTGGTCAGCCCGGCAAGCGTCTGGGAGGTGCCAGCAAGATCGAGCGTGGCGCCCGAGGCGACCGAGAACTGCGAGGAAGAACTGAACGCGTTGGCCGCGCCCGCGGCAAGCGTGCCGCCGCTGACCGAAGTGGCGCCCGTGAAGCCTGAGTTGCCCGAGGCGAGCACCACCGTGCCCAGTCCGTCCTTGACGAAAGCGCCGGCGCCCGAGAGCACCCCGGCATAGCTCGCATTGGCCGCCTCATCGAAGGTGAAGGAGGTCCCCGCGCCGATCGCGACATCGCCGCCGAAGCGCTCGGCCGCCGAGACGAGGCCACCCTGATCGATGGTCCAGTCGAGCAGCGAGGTGCCGGTCAGCGTCAGCGCGCCGGCGCCGTCCTTCACCATCGTGCCGGTGCCGGAGATATCGCCGGCAAAGCTGGCATCCGCCGCCTGGTCGAACACGACAGTGCCGGCATTGCCGATGTCGCCACGGATCGAAGCCGCATTGCCGATCAGCGTGCCGGCGTCCACCAGCGTGTTGCCGCCATAGCTGTTCGTTCCGGTGAGGGTTAGCGTGCCGGAGCCTGTCTTGGCGAGGCTGCCGGCACCTGTCACCTGGCCGGTAAGGTCCAGTTGCGTACCTGCGGCCGTATCGAATCCACCATTGCCGTTGAGCTGGACATTGCGGGCAGTGGAAAAACTGGCAGTCGTGCGCAGGTCGCCGCCGCCGAAGGTGAGATTGCCGGAGGCGGCGCCAAGATTGCCGTCGCCAGCCACTTGAAGCGTCCCGGCGTTGATCACCGTGCCGCCGCTGTAGGTGTTGGCGCCGGTGAGGATTGTCGTTCCGCTGCCGATCTGGCTGACCGAGCCGGTGCCGCTGATGATACCGCCATAAGTCAGCGCGTCGCTGCGGTTGAAGGCGAGCGTGCCATTGTCGGTGACGTCGCCGATGATCGAGCCGCTGGTACCGCCATTGCCCAGCTGCAGCGTGCCTTGCTGGATGTCCCAGTTGGTGGTTGCCGTGCCGGCGCCGGTCAGCGACCAGGTGCTGGTGCCGGTCTTCTGGAAGGTGTCGAAGTTCCGGTATTGCGCCGCCGCACCAATAGAGGAGATATCGAACGTGCTGTCGGTGTTACCGCCGAGCCGCAACGTGTCGGTCGCCTGGGTCGCGTTCGCGACGACATTGCCTTCGATCACCGAGCCGGCCTGCAGCTCGAGTGTCATCGAGCCCGTCGTCGGCGTAACGTTCCAGGCGATCGCATTGGCCTGACCGGCGCCGGCCCGGATCGTGCCGCTGTTGATGAGGCTCACGTTCACCGTGGCCCCATTGGTCGTCACCGCCGCCGCACCGGCTCCCCCCTCAAGAATCCCGGTATTGACGATCGGATTGACGCCTCCTCGGCTAACAATTGCTGCGCGACCGCTGGAACTGCCTCGGATCGTTCCGTGGTTTATAAGCGTGTTGTTCCCCGTAGGGTGGCCGATATCGACGCCGCCCAGGATGAGGCCGTTGTTCGTCAGGGATGATTGGGTTACGACTTGGACGCCACCTCCTATGGAACCATCGGCAGCATTTCCGCCCGAGATCGTGCCGTTGTTGATCAGCGTCGATTGATTCTGCACCACGACGCCGACGCCGCCAGTGCCTCCTATTCCCCCACCTGTTCCGCCTGTGATCGAGCCATTGTTGATGACCGACGCCTGAGTATTTATAAGGACGCCGATCGCACCATTGACGTTGACGGACGCGCCGGCATTGCCGCCGGAGAACGTGCCGGCCAAAGTTTCAATGCTGCCCGGTCCCGCAAACGTAATCCGGCCCCCAGCCCCTGCGGAATTATCAACCCCCTTGAGGGTGAAGCTCTGCGTGTCGATCGTGATAGGCTTGGCGGCGGCCGGAAGATTCGATGCAGATACGGAGAAGCTGCTTGTCAGCGTGATCGTCGCATTGGGGTCGGCGTCGGCGTTCGCGGCAATGATCGCGGCGCGAAGCGAGGCATCGTCGTTGGCGACGTAGTTGCCCGCCATCGCCGGGCGCGGCGCCAGTCCGACAACAACCAGAACGGCCAGGGAAGCGCCCGCCAGAAGGCGTCCGCGACCTTCGGCCAAAAGCCCGCCGCGCGCGCGAATTCGTCCCGCCATGCCTCGTTCCCCTGATTCCCCGAATGCGCCGAAGGCAGCACGAAAATTATTAGCCCGCAAGACACTTATAGTCTTGAGGACTACCAAAAAGCTAACGTTGATCAGTAAAATGAAGTCTGTGGCGTCTGTACGACAGGAAATCTATTTAATTAGCTTCCTCTTACTAAAGCAAAGCCTCACTAAATGACGTGAATGACCTCGCCGCATGCGGAAATCTGGAGCCGCTGGCCGTCCAGCCGATTCCATGGATAAACTCGGGGCCTGCGGGACTAAGTGGACGCAGCACAAAGGCCACTTGCACTTCGGAACTGAACCGGAATTGCGCCGCCGCGCCCACGCCATCCCGTCGCCCGCGAAAGTGGTCGTCAGCCCCTTGCAGCGGATGCCGCCAATCTAAGCCGCCACTGCGAACCACCGAGGCAGAGCAGGCGCTTCAAGGTTTAGACCGCCGCGCCCTCACCCATAACACCCGCGCTCCACCGCCAGTCGGCGCACCAGTGCCAGCACGGCATCGATGGTCGGCGTCGGTCTGTCCGTTAGCCGGCCAAGTTCCTGCACCGCGCTCACCAGCGCGTCGATTTCCATCGGCCGGCCGCGCTCCAGATCCTGCAGCATCGAGGTCTTGTGTTCGCCGACATCGCCGGCGCCCTTGATGCGCCGGTCGACCCCGATCGGAAAACGCACGCCGAGGCTTTCGCCGATCGCCTGCGCTTCCAGCATCATGATGCGGGCGAGCGTACGGGTGCCTTCGTCGGCAACGATCGCGGCAAGCGTGCTGCCGGTCAGCGCGGAGATCGGGTTGAAGGAGAGATTGCCCCACAGCTTCACCCAGATTTCGCTGCGGATGTCGTCGCGCACCGGCACCTGCAGCCCCGCCTTGACCATCTCCTCGGCCAGAAGCGTGACCCGTTCGCTGCGCACACCCGAGGGTTCGCCGAGCGAGAAGCGCTTGCCCTCGACATGGCGGATGAGGCCCGGCGCATCGACTTCGACGGCGGGATAGACGACCGAGCCGATGACGCGCTGCGGCCCGATCCGCTGCCAGATCGCGCCACCGGGATCGACCGCGCTCAGCCTGGTGCCTTCGAGCGGCCCGCCGACGCCGTGGAAATACCACCACGGCACGCCGTTCTGCATGGTGACGACGGCGGTGTGCTGCCCGAGCAGCGGCGCGATCTGGTCAAGGGCCGGGGTGAGGGAATGGGCTTTCAGCGCCAGCACGACATAATCCTGCACGCCAAGTTCCTCGGCTTTCGCGGCGGCCCGGACGGGGACGGACGTCTCCTGGCCATCCTCGATCAGGCGCAGGCCGTTCGCCTTGATCGCTTCCAGATGCGCGCCGCGCGCGACGATCGAAAGATCGGTCCGCCCAGTGATTGCCAGCTTGGCTGCGAGATAGCCGCCGATCGCGCCGGCGCCGAAGATGGTGATCTTCATCGTCAAAGTCCGAGTTTGGCGGCAAGGCCGATGCGCTGCAATTTGCCGGTCGCGCCCTTGGGGATCTCGTCCAGGATCAGGATCTTGCGCGGCACCTTGAAGTCGGCAAGCCGCGTCGCGGCATAGGTGCGGATGTCGCCCTCGGTGGCGCTGATGCCTTCGCGCAGCACCACCGCCGCCGCCACCTCCTCGCCCAGCTTGTCATGCGGCATGGCAAAGGTGACGACCTGCGCCACCGCTGGATGGTCCATCAGCACGTCGTCGACCTCGAGCGGTGAGATCTTTTCGCCGCCGCGGTTGATGATCTCCTTGAGCCGTCCGGTGACCCTGAGATAGCCGTCCTCGTCCAGCACGCCCTGGTCGCCGGTGTGGAACCAGCCATGCGCGAAAGCCGTGGAATTGGCATCCGGGTTCTTCTCGTAGCCCACCGTGACGTTGGGCCCGCGAATGACGATCTCGCCGGTCTCGCCGGCTTTCAGCAACCGCCCGTCGGGCGCCATGACAGCCACGTCCGGGCCGGCGGAGGCACCGACGCTGCCCGGCTTGCGCTGGCCCGGCGGCAGCCGGTTCGACGCCATCTGGTGCGCCGCCTCGGTCATCCCGTAGGATTCGATCACCGGGCAGCCGAAAGTCGCCTCTAGTTCGGCCATCACCTGCGCCGGCAGCGAGGCCGAGGACGAGCGGATGAAGCGCAGGCGCGCTGCCGCCAGCACCTCGGTGTTGCGCGCCGCCCTGGGCAGGATCGCCTGATGCATGGTCGGCACCGCCGTGTACCAGCTTGGTCGTGCCTCGCTCAGCCACTGGAAGAAGCGCAGCGCGTTGAAGCCGGGCGTGCAGTAGATGCTGCCGCCTGATGCCAGCGACGACAGCACGGCCGCGATCAGGCCGTGAATGTGGAACAGCGGCATGATGTTGAGGCAACGGTCATCGGCCGTCAGGCCAAGTGTCGCGCCGATATGGGCTGATGAGGCCGCGATGTTGGCATGGCTGAGCGGCACCAGTTTTGGCCGCGATGTCGTGCCCGAAGTGTGCAGCAACAGCGCGATGTCATTATCCCGCGCCATGTCGGGCGCCGCTTGCGGTCCGATCGCCGCGCCCTCGATCGTGAAGCTGCCGGCTGGTGTGTCCGGCTGCACGACAAGCCGCAGCACGCCGATGCCGAGGCGCTCGGCAACCGTCACCGCCGGTCCGGTCTCGCCTTCCGCGACAAGGATCGCCTTGGCGCCGATGTCGGTCAGGTAGAAATCGAGCTCGTCGGCCCGGTAGGCGGGATTGAGCGGTGCCGTCGAGGCGGCGGCTGCCACGGCGACGAAGGCGGTGGCCATCTCGGGTCCGTTCGGCAGCACGATCGCCACCCTGTCGCCTCGGCCGATGCCGCGCGCATGCAGCTGTTTTGCCGTGTCGGCGATCAGGCCGCGCAGTCCGCCATGGGTGAGCGTCGCCCTGTCGGGTGCCAGGATGGCGGGCGCATCATCGGCGCCGGCGGCGAGGCGGCGGGAAAGCCCAGGAGAATTTGCGATACTGGCCATGATCACCGACTATCTTTCCAACCCGTCAAAATCCAGCCGCGACACGCATATGTGATGCCACGGCAGACTGGGTCTATATCAATATCCAAGCGCCAAGCCATCCTTGCGCGGATCGGAAGCGCCGGTCAGCGTGCCCTTCTCCCAGTCGATCAGCACCACTTGCCCGCCGCCTAGCGGATGATGCGGCTCGGCTGTGCGATGGCCACGTCGGCGCAGGCCCTCGATCGCCTCGGCAGGAACGTTGCGCTCGGCCTCAACAGTGTCGTCATTGTAGAACACCCTGGGCGCATCCAGCGCCTGCTGCGGATCCATGCCGAAGTCGATCATGTTGGTGAGCAGGTGGACATGCCCGAACGGCTGGTAGCCGCCGCCCATGACGCCGAACGGCATCACCACGCGGCCGTTCTTCGTCGCCATGCCGGGCATGATCGTGTGCATCGGCCGCTTGCCGGGCGCGATCGCGTTCGGATGTGCCGGGTCGAGGCGGAAGCTCGAACCGCGGTTCTGCAGCACGATTCCGGTCTTCGGGCCGACGACGCCGCTGCCGAACGAATAATAGGTCGAGTTGATGAAGGAGACCGCGTTGCGGTCGCGGTCGACGATGGAGATGTAGACCGTGTCGCTGCCGGGCAGCTCCACGCGCGGCAGATGCGTCATGGCACGTTCGCGGTCGATCTCGGCGCGCAGCCGGTCGGCATAGGCGCCGGACAGGAGCTGCTTGACCGGCACCGGAACACGGTCCTGGTCGCCGACATAGCGGTCGCGGTCGCGATAGGCCAGACGCCCGGCTTCGATCTCCAGATGCAGGCGCTCGGCGCCATTGGGGTCGAGCTCGCCAAGCTTGAAGCCCGACAGCACGTTGAGCATCAAAAGCGCCGTCAGGCCCTGATTGTTCGGCGGCATCTGGTGGATATCATGGCCGCCATAGGAGGTGCTAACCGGCGCCACATAGTCGCCTCTGGTCGCCGCGAAATCCTCGGCCGAGTGCAGCCCGCCCAATTCATTGAGCCGGCGCACTATATCGTCGGCGACAGCGCCTTCGTAGAAACCGGCCCGGCCGTGTTTGGCGATGATGCGCAAGGTCGCCGCCAGTTCCGGTTGCCGGTGGACGTCGCCGGCTTTCGGCGCGTTGCCGCCGGGCAGGAAGATGCGCGCGGCATGCTCGTCGGCCGAAAGATCGGTCTCCGGTTCGGCCCAGTCGAAGGCGACGCGGTCATGCACGACATAGCCGTTCTCGGCATAATGGATGGCCGGCGCCAGCGCCTCGGCAAGGCCTTTGCGGCCATGGTCCTCGAGCAGGCGGCTCCAGGCATCGACGGCGCCCGGCACGGTGACCGCATGCGGACCCTGCAGCGGGATGCTGTCGAAGCCTTTTTCCAGATACCAGTCGACCGTCGCCTTGGCCGGCGCGCGGCCGGAGCCGTTGAAGGCCAGTACATTGCCTTGCCCCCCGGGAGAATAGAGCACGAAGCAGTCGCCGCCGATGCCGGTCGACTGCGGCTCGACCACGCCCTGCACGGCGGCGGCACAGACCGCGGCATCCATGGCGTTGCCGCCGGAGCGCAGCATCTCGATTGCCGCAAGGGTTGCAAGCGGATGCGAGGTCGCGGCAACCGCCTCGGTGGCACGAACCGGCGAGCGGCCGGGAAACTGGAAATCACGCATTCTGTCTGGATATCCCTGGTCACGTCTGCGAATTGGTCATCTGAAATCAATGCCGCCGCCCGAAGATCTGCGCAACCGACAACAGCACGACCGAGAGCACGATCAGGCAGGTGGAGATGGCGGCGATCGTCGGGTCGATCTGGTCGCGCAGCGCATTGAACATGCGGCGCGTCAATGTCGTGGTCTCGCCGCCAGATATGAACAGCGAAACCACCACTTCGTCGAAGGAGGTGATGAAGGCGAACAGCGCGCCCGAGACGATCGAGAAGCGGATCTGCGGCATGGTCACCTGCCAGAAGGCGGCGACGCGTCCGGCGCCGAGGCTGCGCGCCACGCGCTCCTGGTTCATGTCGTAGGAGCGCAGTCCCGACAGCACGGTCAGCACCACCAGCGGCAGCGCCTGCACCGTGTGCGCGATGACCAGGCCGGTCAGCGTGTTGTTGAGCCCGATGCGCGCATAGAGGAAGAAGGTGCCGATGCCGATCAGGATCACCGGGACGATCAGCGACGCCGTCAGCAGCGCGTTGATGGTGCCGTTGAAGCGCAGCGTGCCCCGGTTGATGGCATAGGCTGCGGCAGTGCCGAGCGGCGTCGCCACCAGCACCGTCGTAACAGCCACCTTGACCGAGACGATCGTGGCGTCGCGCCACTCCAGTGACCCGAAATAGGCCTGGTACCAGCGCAGCGACCATTGCTGTGGCGGGAATTGCAGCAGCGTCGAGTCCGAAAACGACATGATGACGATGATGATCGACGGCGCGATCAGGAACAGCAGCACGAGGCTGCCGAGGCCGTAGAGCCACAGACGTTGCCGATGCGAGATCGGCAGGCCGATATCCTCGCTCATCGCGAACTCCACACACCGGTGGCGCGCGCGCCGAGCAGCCACTGGAACAGGCCGAGAAGCGCCAGCGTGACCACCAGCAGCACCACGCCAAGTGCCGCACCCGCACCCCAGTTGGAATAGAGGCTGGTGGTCTGTTCCATGCGCATCGCCCACATGATCACCTTGCCGCCGCCCATCAGCGCAGGCGTGACGAAGAAGCCCAGGCAGAGCACGAAGACGATGACCACGCCCGAGGCGAGGCCGGGCAGCGACAGCGGAAAGAAGATCTGCCGGAAGGTGGCGACCGGGCCGGCGCCGAGGTTCATGCCGGCGCGCAGGCAGTCGGTGTCGATCGTCTTCATCGAGGCATAGAGCGGCAGCACCAGGAACGGCAGCAGGATATGCGTCATGCCGATGACGACGCCCGACAGATTGTTGGCGAGCGACAGCGGCTGGCTGATGACACCGAGGTCGATTAGCCAGCTGTTGATCAGGCCCTTGCGCTGCAGGATCACCAGCCAGGCATAGGTGCGCACCAGCACCGATGTCCAGAACGGCAGGATGACAAAAATCAGGCAGATCGACGCCGCCCGGCGCGGCAGCTGCGACAGCATGTAGGCCAAGGGATAGCCAAGCAGGACACAGGCGCCGGTGACGATGAAGGCGACCTTGAAGGTGGTTGTGAAGGTCTTGATGTAGGAGACCTGCTCGAAGAAGCGCGCATAGTTGGCGGCGCTGAAGGCGCCGGCCTCGTCGAACAGCGACAGCCAGAACAGCCAGCCGATCGGCACGATGATGATGGCGAAGACCAGGAACAGGCTCGGCGACAGCAGCGCCAGCAGCCGCAACGACTCGCGCCGCGCGTCAGTGCGCAGCGCCTGCGCGTTCAGGTCCTGGCCCGCGCCGGCAGTCTCTTGCATGAGGGCGGGCGCGCTCATCAGTCTGCCGCCACCAGGATCGTGTCCTGCGCGTCGAGGCCGAGGCTGACCGGCTGGCCGGAAGCCGGCATTTTCGCCAGCACGTCGCTGCGGCAATAGTCACGCAATGTCAGCTGGCGCCCATCGCGCAGCACCGCGTAGCAGACGAAGCTGTCGCCCTGGTAGATGATGTCACTGAGTGTCGCGTTGAGCACGTTGACGCCGCTTGCCGGTTCGGCATTTGCCAAGAGCCGCAGCTTTTCCGGCCGCACCACCATCAGGTGCTGGCCAGCCGCCGGCACTGGTGCTGCCGTGTGGATTCTGCGGTCCTCGTACCAGACGGAGCCGTTGCGGCACTCGACCGGGATGAAATTCGATTCGCCGATGAAGCCGGCTACAAACCGCGTTTGCGGCGTGGCGTAGAGGGTTTCAGGTCTGTCGAGCTGTTCAATGCGTCCACCGTTCATGACTGCAATGCGGTCCGACATGGTGATGGCTTCGCGCTGGTCATGGGTGACATAGACCGTGGTCATGCCAAGCCGGCGATGCAGGGCGCGCAGTTCGATCTGCATGTGCTCGCGTAGGCCCTTGTCCAGCGCCGACAGCGGTTCGTCCATCAGCACGATGCGCGGCTCGAAGACGATGGCGCGCGCCAGCGCCACGCGCTGGCGCTGGCCGCCGGAAAGCTGGTCGACCCGGCGCTCGCCCAGCCCCTGTAATTTCACCAGATCCAGCGCCTTCTCGACACGCTCGGCCGTCTTGGCGGCGGTGACGCTGCGCTGCTTCAGCGGAAAGGCGATGTTGTGAAAGACGTTCATATGCGGAAACAGCGCGTAGTTCTGGAACACCATGCCGATGTTGCGCTTGTGCGGCGGCGTGGTGATGATCTCGTCATTGCCAACCTTGATGCTGCCGGCATTGGCCCGCACAAAGCCGGCAAGGATCATCAGCAGCGTCGTCTTTCCGGACCCGGAAGGCCCGAGCAGCGTCAGGAACTCACCGGCCTCGACATCGAGGTTGAGGTCGCGCAGCACCGCTACGCTGCCAAATCGTTTCTCGATGCCGCGCATGCTGATCGGCAGCGCGGATGGCGCAATGGACAAGATTTTTCTCTCCTTGGGCGGCAAGCAAGAACTGACGAGGCAGACGCTGCTAGCGCCGCCTCGCCGTGAGCTTCCGGCCGCAGCCTATTGCTGGATCAGATTGTTGAACTTTTCCGTCGCCTCGACCAGATTGTCGCGCCAGAACTCGGCATCCTGCAGCACCTGCTTCTTGACGTTTTCGGGTGCCGAATTGATGTCCTTGATCCTGTCCTGTGGGATCTTGCCTGTCTCGAAAGCCTTCTCGTTGACCGGGCCATTATCGACATAGAGCGGCAGATTGGCCTGCAGTTGCGGGCTGACGAACATCGCCAGCGCCTTCATCGCCGCTTCCTTGTTCTTGGCACCCTTGGGGATGACCATGCAGTCGGCGGTCAGCACGCCCTGGTCGAACGAGAAGCTGACCGGCGCGCCTTCCTTCTTCAAGGTGCCGGCGCGGCCGTTCCAGATGCTCGCCATATCGACCTCGCCGTCTTTCACCAGCTGCATGGCCTGGGCGCCGGAGGTCCACCAGGCGTCGACATGGCCGCGGATCTTGTCGACGGATTTCAAGGCGCCGTCGATATCGACCGGATAGACCTTGTCGATCGGAACGCCCTCGGCCAGTGCCGCGACGCTCAGCGTTTCGGTCGACTGGCTGCCGCTCAGCGCGCGCCGTCCCGGGAATTTTTCCACGTTCCAGAAATCGGCCCATGTCTTCGGGCCTTTGTCGCCGAAGACATCGGTCCGGTAGATCAGCACGACCGAGGTGTAGGAAATACCGACCCAGTCGTCATGGACAAGCTTCGGGTTGATGCCGCTCTTGTCGATGATGCCGTAGTCGAGTTTCTCGAATAGCCCTTCCTTCGAGCCACGCGCGCATTCGTCGGCGCCAAGTTCGGTGATGTCCCATTTCACCGCATTGCCGGTCACCTGTAGCCGCACGTCGTCGAGGCCGTTGGTGGTGTCTTCCTTGATGGTGATGCCGAGCGCGTCGGCGGTCGGCTTGAAGAACGCCTTGGTCTGCGCCTCCTGGTAGGTGCCGCCCCATGAGGCGACGGTGATGGTGTCGCCCGCCATGGCGGGGGCCGCGAACGACGCCATGAGGGCGGCAACCGCAACAACGCTAACGCTTCTGGTCCTGTTCATTTTCGGCTCTCCAACCGGTGTTCCCATTGTTTTTAATTTAGCATGCTATTTTGTATACAATTTTGAGTGTAGCTTAGGGATCGATGTTGTCAACACCATCCGGCGCGATCGAATCTACGCGTTTCGCGCCGGACAAGGTGGCGAGGGACGACCTCGCTGGGGGCGTGGCAAATTGCGCCGACTGCGGCTACAGCTATGCGTGTTCCGGCTGGAAGGCCGGAGAAGTGGGAAGGGAACCTTGGCCAAGGAAACCAAAAATACGCTGCGCGACTCGGTCTACTCCGCGCTCAAGGCGATGATCGTGACCGGCCAGATCCCGCCGGGTTCGCGCGTCACCGAAAACGACATCGCCGCGAGACTGACTGTCAGCCGCACGCCGGTGCGCGAGGCCTTCAACCGCCTCGAGCGCGACGGCCTGGTCACCGGCCGGCCGCGCCAGGGCTATGTCGTCACCGAGTTCGACATCAACATGTTCCGCGAGGCGTTCGAGATCCGCGAGCTGCTCGACGGCCATGCGACGGAACTGGCGGCAGCGGCGGCAACGGAGGCGGACAAGGCGCGGCTGCGCGCCATGCTGGCCGAATGCGAGCGGCTGGCCGCCATTCCGGAGCGCACCAACAGGGAAAAATTCCAGGAACTGGAAGTCGGCATCGACCTGCACCGCGTCATCGCCGAAATCAGCGGCAACGTGATGCTGCACGGCATGCTGTGCGGCATCCTCGACAAGTGCCAGCACTATGTCTGGACGGAACTGCTCTGGCTGGACGAATGGAAGATCGCCCGCGACGAGCACGCTGAAATCGTCGACGCCATCTGTGCCGGCGACGCCAGCCGCGCCGGCACGCTGGCGCGCGCCCATGTGCGGGGATCGCGAGACAACGTTTTGCGCCTGCTGCAGGCCAAGTCGGACTATCGGAACTTTCTGGCCAAGGCGTCGTGAGGGGCGAGGAGCTTGGGCGAGGCCTGCCCGCCGAGAGACCCTGACGACAAGCGCCTTTGAGCCTTCAGCCCTTGCGCTCCTGAAGGCTGTTGCCGCCGTCGACCACCAGCAGGGCGCCGTTGACATAACTGGCGCCTTCCGAGGCCAGGAACACGACCGCAGCGGCAACCTCATCCGGCCGCCCGGCCCGCGCCGGCGGCGTATGCAGGGCGGCTTGCCGCTCCATCTCGCTCGACGAACCCGTTTCGATCCAGCCGGGGGCGACGGCATTGGCCGTGATGCCGTTTTTCGCCACTTCGAGCGCGAGTGCGCGCGTCAGGCCCACCATGCCGGCCTTGGCGGCGGAATAGGCTGATGTGCCTTCGAAGGACACCAGTGGCCCGGTGACCGACGCCACATTGACGATGCGCCCGTAGCCCGCGTCGACCATCGCCGGCAGAAACGCCTTCGTGACGAGGAATGCCGTCTTCAGGCTGACGTCGATCCCTTGGTCCCAGTCGGCCTCGGTCATGGCGAGAAACGTCTTGTCGACCGAGGGTGATGCCAGCGAGCCCATGCCGGCATTGTTGACCAGGATATCGACGGCGCCGACATCATCCCGCAACCGCGCGACATCAGCAGCAATGGTGAGATCGGCGACCACGGCTTTGGCATCGATGCCTTCGGTATAAAGCTCGGTGGCGCGATCGAGCACACGCGCACTGGCGCCCGTGAGGAAAACGGCATGGCCGGCATGGCCGAGCTGCCGGGCAATGGCAAAGCCAATGCCGTCGGCGGCGCCGGCTCCGGTGATAAGTGCGCGCCTGATGCTGGTAGGAGGCATGGTCAAATCAGGCTCCGCTGGTATCCGCCTGTCCTGCGAATGAGACAGCAGCGGTCGCAAATCAACGAACCATAGCCCATGGATGATTTTGGCGCGCCCGAAGAGATTCGAACTCCTGACCCCCAGATTCGTAGTCTGGTGCTCTATCCAGCTGAGCTACGGGCGCGCAACAGGCCATGCTTTCCATGACCCCGCGAGCCGATCGTGAACGACCGACCGCGACGAGACGTGTTCCCTAGCGACTGAATTTCCGAAAAGCAAGCCGATCCGGTAAAAGTTTTGTCGCAGGCGTGTCATCCGGCGATGACGGGCCGTTTGCCCGGCGCATCGTAACAGCTCGGCGTGGCATGTCCGGGCTCTGGATTGTCTCCAGCCCGTGCGGTTCTCTTTGCCGGAGCCGCTTCGGCTATATGCATTCCAAATTCGAAGGCTGGGTAGGCGCGGATTGCCGGGCGAAACAGCCCAACCCTATCATGCCGGGCGGCGCAGGCCGTTGCGGGCCTGGTCGAGCCGGACCGGCTGGTCGGGGATGGTGACCGCGAATGTGGTGCGCCCGCCAATGCTCTCGACCAGTTCCACCGTGCCGCCATGCGCGCGGATCAACTCATGCGCGATCGCCAGGCCAAGGCCGGTGCCGCCGCTGCGCGCCGAGCCGCGAAAGGCCGCGAACAGGTTCTCGCGCGCCTTGGGTGGCAGGCCGGGGCCGGTGTCGCTGACGGCGATGCGGCTGACGCTGCCCAGGCGCACGGCCGACACCGCCAGGCGGCGCACCAGGGCGCTTTCGCTGTCTGCCGCCATCGCCTGCACCGAGTTGCGGCACAGATTGGTGAGCACGCGGAACAGCTGGTCGGAATCGGCGTCTACCTCGAAGGCCGGCTCGACGGAATTGACGAACTCGATGCCTTGCTCGATGTCGAGCAGGCCGTGCACGTCCTCGACCAGTTGGCGCAGCCGCAAGCGTCGGCGCGCCGGTGGCGGCTCCTGGGTGCGGCCATAGGCGAGCACGCCTTCGGAATAGGAGACGGCGCGGTCGAGCGCGCGCAGCAGTTTCGGCGCGAAGGCCTGCACGGTCGGGTCCTTGACCTGGCGCAGGCGGTCCGACATCAGCTGCGCCGAAGCCAGGATGTTGCGCATGTCATGGTTGATCTTGGAGACGGCGAGGCCAAGGTCGGCAAGGTGCTTCTGCTCGGAGAGCATTTTCTGCAGCCGCTCCTGCATCTGCGACAGCTCGCGCTCGGCGACGCCGATCTCGTCGGCGCGGGCGGCCGGATGGATGATGCGCCCGGGATCGTCGGGGGCTTCGGAGAAAGACAGCATCGAGCGCGTCATCGTCCGGATCGGCCCGATCATGATCAGGTCGATGGCGGCATAGACCAGCATGGCGGTGAACAGCGAGATCAGCAGCGAGACAAAGGCGACGTTGCGGGAATATCGCAGCATCGCATTGCGCAAGCTGTTGTCCGGCATGATCAGCTCGAACTCCTTGTCCGAGTCGCCGACCGGGCCGAAGACGCGGAGCATCCGGCCGCCGCCGAAAAACAGCGTGTCGAGCGCGCCGGTCATGCCCTTGATCATGCCGATCGAGGCGATATCGATGTGTTCGTCGACCTTCGGCGGCATTTCGGCCACCACCAGCAGCCGCGAGACGCCGCCGTCGCGCACGGCGATCGCCTTGGCGCCGATTGCCATCAGCACGTCGTTCTGCGCCGTGCGCGACAGCGAGGTGGGTTCACCCTGCACCAGCACGATCGACACCGCCGCCGCCGTGCTCAGCCGCTCCTTCAGCCAGTTCAGCCGGTAGCTGGCGATCCAGGGCAGGAAGATCAGCACTTCGGCCAGCAGCACGAAAACAATGGTGAGCAGCAGCAGCTTGGTCGACAGGCCGCGCGACAGCGGCACCGTGCGCACGATGGCTGGCTCCGCCGTGCCGATCGTTTCCTGCGCTTGTATGGTTTCGCTCATGCGGTCCATGTCTTCACAATCACTTGATCAACGCAGATTAGGCGATTACGGCTTTTTTGCCAATTTCATCCTTGGTCGGAAACATAAACCGACCTGAACGACGCCCGGCTTGCGCCCGACGACTCCGGATTGACTTCCAAAAGCCTTCTTTCTATAAGCCCGCACACGCTCGGGCCATTCGTCCCGGCGCGGTTTCGATCGCGCCAAAGCCGGCCCGGCAAAGCTCCTGTTACACAGTGACAGAATCAAGAAGGGCCGCACCCCGCGGTATTAAAACAAATGAAGCGTACCTACCAACCGTCTAAACTCGTCCGCAAACGTCGGCACGGCTTCCGTGCCCGCATGGCCACCAAGGGTGGTCGCGGCGTCGTCGCAGCTCGCCGCAACCGCGGTCGCAAGCGGCTCAGCGCCTGAACGGAAGACGAGATCGTTGCCCGCAACCGGCAAGCCAGTGGGACCAAATCCCAAGCGGCTTCTGAAGCGCGCGGAATTCCTGGCCGTCCGTCGTGGTGAAAAGCGACGCGGGCGGCTTTTTCTCGTTGAAGTTCTCGACCGTGGCGACGGCCTGTCGCCGCGCGTCGGCTACACCGTCACCAAGAAGGTCGGCAATGCTGTTGTCCGCAACCGCGTCCGCCGGCGGCTGCGAGAAGCCGTTCGTACGCATGCGGCAAGTGACATGGCGCCTGGCAATGACTATGTCATCGTCGGGCGTGAAGACGTGCTTACCATTCCGTTCGGTCAGTTGAAGGCCGAACTCTCCCGCCGACTGCGCGGAACACGATAGGCCAAGGGCTTTCGATGGAAAACAACCGGAACTTCTTCATCACCATCGCGCTGTCGGTGCTGATCCTGGCGGTATGGCAATATTTTTACGTGTTGCCGCGCAGCGAAGCCCAGCGCGACGCGGCCCGCGTCGAACAGCAGCGCGTCGAGGAGCAGAAGAAGGCCGCCGGCGCCAATCCCGGCGCCGACACCGGAACGCCCGCCGCACCTGGCGCCATTCCGAACGCACCCGGCACCGACGCCGTGACGCCGGCCGGCCGCGAACAGGCACTCGCCACGACGACCCGCGCCAAGATCGATACGCCAAGCCTCGAGGGTTCGATCAACCTGACCGGCGCCCGTCTCGACGACCTCAAGCTCAGGCACTATACCGAGACGGTCGACAAGAATTCGCCCGAGATCAGCCTGCTCAACCCGGCAGCACTCCCCAATGGCTACTATGCCGAGATCGGCTTCGTCGGCAACGACAAGACCGGCGCGGTGCCTGGTCCCGAGACCGTGTGGGCCGTCGACGGCAATGCGACGCTGACGCCGACAACCCCGGTCACGCTGACCTATTCGAACGACAAGGGCCTGACCTTCAAGCGCACCTTTTCCGTCGATACCAACTACATGTTCACGGTGTCCGACACGGTGCAGAATTCGGGCACGGCCGCTGTCTCGCTGTCCAATTACGGCCGCGTCACCCGTTTCGACAAGCCGGCCGTTGCCAGCACCTATGTGCTGCATGAGGGCCTGATCGGCTTCACCGGCACCGAAGGCCTGCAGGAACACAAATACGCGTCCATCGAGAAGGACAAGCAGTTCACGCCGGGCAAGTCGACCGACGGCTGGCTCGGCATCACCGACAAATACTGGGCGGTGACGCTGGTGCCGACCGAGAAGCAGCCGTTCCAGCCGCGCTACGCCTATTTCGAGGATGGCCGCCATCGCTACCAGTCCGACTTCCTGACCGACCCGATCACCGTCGATGCCGGTCAGTCGGCGACGGTAGAGAGCGAAATCTTTGCCGGCGCCAAGGAGGTCGGCAAGATCAACGCCTATGCGGAAGACCGCCACATCAAGCGGTTCGACCTGCTGATCGACTGGGGCTGGTTCCACTTCATCACCAAGCCGATGTTCTGGCTGATCGACACGCTCTACAAATTCTTCGGCAATTTCGGCCTGGCGATCCTCGCCACCACCGTCATCGTCAAGGCCATCTTCTTCCCACTCGCCAACAAGTCCTACGCGTCGATGGCGAACATGAAGAAGGTGCAGCCCAAGATGCTCGAGATCCGCGAGAAATACGCGGATGACAAGATGAAGCAGCAGCAGGCGATGATGGAGCTGTACAAGACCGAGAAGATCAATCCGCTTGCCGGCTGCTGGCCGGTGGCGCTGCAGATTCCGGTCTTCTTCTCGCTCTACAAGGTGCTCTACATCACCATCGAGATGCGGCATGCGCCGTTCTTCGGCTGGATCCAGGATCTGGCGGCACCCGATCCGACGTCGATCTTCAATCTGTTCGGCCTCGTTCCGGTCACCTTGCCGCACATGCTGATGATCGGTGTCTGGCCGCTGATCATGGGCGTCACCATGTTCCTGCAGATGCGCATGAACCCGACGCCGCCAGATCCGACCCAGGCCGCGATCTTCACCTGGATGCCCGTCATCTTCACCTTCATGATGGCGGGTTTCCCGGCCGGCCTAGTCATCTACTGGGCCTGGAACAACACGCTGTCGATCCTCCAGCAAGGCGTGATCATGAAGCGCCAGGGCGCCAAGATCGAGCTGTGGGACAATCTGATCGCACTGTTCCGAAAGAAACCGTCACCGGCGGAATAGAAGGCGTTGCCTTTGCGAAATCAAAAAAGCCCCGGTTCGCCCGGGGCTTTTTTGTTGAACGGACCCTTTCATCACGTTCCCGTGACCGGCGAAACTAGCGCCCCGCAAGCGGCGTGACTGCGTGTGCGTTTCCAAAGGCTATCAATTCCGATCAGCCCTCACCCGGAGGAAGAACACATGCGCTTGCCGTCATTCAGGACCGTCGCCATTTCCGCACTTGTCGCCAGTGTGGCGATTGCCGCTCCCGCCTATGCCAAGAACCCGAACGTTGGCGGCGCGCCGATGTACACCACCAAGAACATCGTCGAGAACGCCGTCAATTCGAAGGACCACACGACCTTGGTCGCCGCCGTGAAGGCGGCCGGCCTTGTCGACACGCTGCAGGGCGCCGGTCCGTTCACTGTCTTCGCGCCGACCAACGCAGCCTTCTCGGAGCTGCCCAAGGGCACCGTCGACACGCTGCTGAAGCCCGAGAACAAGGACCAACTGACCAAGGTGCTGACCGCTCATGTCGTGGCCGGCAAGATCTCGGGCGCCGAAATGATGAAGAAGGCCAAGGCAATGGGCGGCAAGTACGAGATGAAGACCGTTTCCGGCGATACGCTGACCGCCGAGGTCAAGAAGGGTAAGCTCTACATCATGGATGAGTCCGGCGGCGAGGCCAAGGTGACGATCGCCGACGTCAACCAGTCGAACGGCGTCATCCATGTCGTCAACAAGGTGTTGTTGCCAAAGTAACGGCTTCCGGCGAGGGGATACAGGCAGAACCGTTGGGGCTTTCTCGGGCCTGCCGTCCTCACCTCATGACGAGGCGCCATATTTCTTGGGAAGCCGTATCTGCCGGGGTCCTGTAGTCCCTCACAGGGCCCCGGTTTCTTTTTGGCCGCGTCGCCCGTTACTCCATGACGGCGCTGTGATCGATCTTGGCCGGTGTCGCCGGCTTGCGCAGCAGGAGAACCAGCGGAATGGCGGCAAGCGACAGGATCATCATCAGCTTGAAGTCGTTCATGTAGCTGATGATCGTCGCCTGCAGCGTCACCACGCCGTCGAGCGCGGCACGGCCGGCGGCGCTGTAGGGGTTCATCGCCTGGAAGATTGCCGGATTGCCGAACGCTTGGTTGTAGGGCGTCACATAGGTGGCGATGTTGGCGTGGTTGATCTGCACGTTCTGCGTCAAAAGCGCGGTGACGACGGATATGCCGACGCTGGAGCCGATGTTTCGCGACAGATTGTACAGCCCAGTACCTTCCGCGCGCCGCTCCGGCGCCAGCGTGGCGAAGGTGATGGTGGTCAGCGGCACGAACAGGAAGCCCAGGCCCGCGCCCTGGATGAAGCCGGTGCTGATGATCGTCCATTGCGAGACATCAGGGGTCCAGCCGGTCATGTCGTACATCGCCCAGGCGGTGACCAGCAGGCCGGTCAACAGCAGCCAGCGCGTGTCCACCTTGCCGATCAGCCTGCCGACCAGGAACATGCACGCCATGGTGCCGAGACCGCGCGGCCCCATGACGATGCCGGCCGTCACCACCGGATAGCCCATCAGCGTCTGCAGATAGGGCGTCATCAGGGCCAGCGAGGCCAGATAGGTGATGCCGATGATGAAGATGAAGATCATGCCGACGGCGAAGTTGCGGTCGAGGAAAAGCCTCGGGTTCACGAACGTGTTGCGGGCGGTGAAGGTGTGAACGAGGAAGATGTAGAAGGCCGACGCGCAGATCAGCGCCTCGACGATAATCTCGGAGGACGAGAACCAGTTGAGCTGCTCGCCGCGATCGAGGAACATCTGCAGCGATGCGATGGTGACGCTGAGCATGCCGAAGCCTAGCCAGTCCAGCCTCGCCTTGAGATCCGTCTTGGTTTCCTGGACGAACATCGACACGCCGGCGAAAGCCAGGGCGCCGATCGGGACGTTGATGTAGAAAACCCAGCGCCAGCTGACATTTTCGGTCAGCCAGCCGCCGATGACCGGCCCAAGCACCGGCCCGACCATCACCGAAACGCCGAACAGCGCCATCGCCGAGCCGCGCTCTTCGACGCTGTAGATATCGAGCAGGATGCTCTGCGCCAGCGGCACCAGGGCGGCGCCGAACAGGCCTTGCAGCAGGCGGAAGCCGACGATCTGCGGCAGCGACTGCGCGAAGCCGCACAGCACCGACGCGACGACAAAGCCGGTGATGGATATCAGCAGGATGCGCTTGCGGCCGAAACGATTGGCAAGGTAACCCGAAGGCGGCGTCATGACGGCCGCAGCCACGATATAGGAGGTCAGCACCCAGTTGATCTGGTCGGCGCTCGCCGAAACGCTGCCCTGGATATAGGGCAGCGCCACATTGGCGATGGTGGTGTCCAGCGCCTGCATGATGACGGCCAGGATCACGCAGGCGGTGATGGCGCCGCGATTGGCGATCACGCCACCTGTCGCGGACGCGCCGGTCATGATTTTTGTCCGAACCGGTTGATAAGATCGGTCACGAAGTCCGGCAGGCCGCGCGCATGGCCGGTGTCGATGCCGACCACGACGCTCATTCCGCCACGCAGCGGCGGCTTGCCCCGGAGATCATCGACCGTCACGCGCATCGGAATACGCTGCACGACCTTGACCCAGTTGCCGGTGGTGTTCTGCGCCGGAAGCAGCGAGAAGCTCGACGACGACGCCGGGCTGATCGAGGCGACCGTGCCGTGCCACACAGTGCCCGGATAGCTGTCGACGCTGATCGTCGCTGTCTGTCCCGGCCGCACATAGGTTAGTTCGGTTTCCTTCGGCTCAGCCGCGATCCACAAATCGGTCGCCGAAATCAGGCTGAACGCCGGCTGCGAAGCCGGCAGGTACTTGCCGACCTGAAGCGCGTCGACATTGGTGACGATGCCGTCGAACGGCGCCTTGACGATGGAATCGGCAAGATTGCGCTGGGCGTCGTCCACCGCCGACTGGGCCTGAAGGTAGAAGGGGTTCTTCTCCACAGGCTGGCTGGCGTCGCCGCCAAGCTGGGCAAGCGTCGCCTGCGCCTGCGCCTCGGCAACGGACACTTTCTGGCGGGCTGCAACGAGATCGTGCTGGGCACTGTCGAAGGTCGCCTTGGAGGAAGTCGAGGTCTTGAGCAGATCCTGCTGGCGCTGGAAAGCGGCCTCGTAATAGGGAATATCGGCCTGCGCCTGCTCGATCAGCGCTTGCGACTGCTGGTAGCTCGCCTGCAAGGTCAGCACCTGGTTGCGCACGGTCCCGAGCTGGGCCTGGGCCGCGGCAAGAGCGGTTTCGAAAGAGGCCGGCCGCAGCCGGAAAAGCACCTGGTCCTTCTTCACCGCCTCGTTGTCGCGCACGTCGATCTCGAGCACGGTGCCGGAGACATCGGTGGAGACGCCAAGCGACTGCGCCTGGATGTAGGCATTGTCGGTCGTCATCACCTGGCCGCCGATGACGTAGTAGTAGCCGCCGACGACCAGCGCGACCGGAAGCAGGGCAAACAAGATCGGCCGCGTCAGGCTGCGCCTGGGCTTGACCGGCGCCGGAGGCGCCACAGTGACCGTGGCTTGCTGCGGCTCTTTCGACGGAGCCTCGAGCGCCGTCGGCTCCAGGGCAACCGGTGCTTCCAGCTCGTCATCGTCGATGACGGTGTTGGGTCGCCTTTGTTCGCGTTCGCTGTCCAGCCGGATGATCTGGTCGCTCGACCGACCTGATGGTTCGGCCTCGGCGGGCTTCTTGGGTGAGGTTGATTCAGCCATGTATTTTCTCCCGGTCGACGGCAGGCTGGGCGCAAGCCGTGAGCAGATTGGATTTGATGAGGGATAGGGTTTGCAGCAGATGCAGCTGGGCATCCGCGGAAAGGCCGACGAAGGCCTCGTCACGCGTTTTCTGGCCATTACCGCGCATGATTTCGATCAGCGGATGGGCTTGCGGCGTCAGGTAAAGCAGCCATGCCCGGCGGTCGGTGGGATTGGGCCGGCGCTCGATGAAGCCGCTTGCTTCCATCTTGTCGAGCAGCCGGGCGAGCGTGATCGGCGTGATCTCGATCAGGTCGGCGAGCTTGTTCTGGTGGATGCCTTCATGCAGCGACAGATAGGCCAGCACCTGCCATTGGGCGCGGGTCAGCCCCGACGCCCGCGACCGCTGCTCGAACCGCTTTCGAAGCAGGCGCGCGACATCGTGCAGCACGAAGCTGATGTTGGGTGACGATGGCATGGGAGATACTGGGGTTTTCGGCGTGACTTTTAGTGAGCATGCTTATTATCATCATGCACATAATCCCGCTGGACGCGGTGCGCAAGACGAACTAAGCCCGCCTGGAAAAAATGACGCATGGGCTGCGACGCAACAGAAAGGCCCGGTGACAGACCGTTGCCGGGCGAGGATATGACGATGAATTGGTTGAAGATCGCGATCGTGGCGGCCCTCGCAGCATGGCCTGGAATTGCGCTCGCAAAGGAGGCCGTCAGCTGCGGCGGCGCCGCCATGCTGGGTGGCGCGCAGTTGAACTGCAGCCACGTCGAACCCCAGGCGCCGCCTCAGTTTTGCACCTATAGCTGGGCTCTGCACACGCCCGCCGGCGATCAGAAAATCGTCGAAGGCACGTTCATGCTGCCGCCCGGCGCCTCGAATGTCACCGTCTATCAGGGCAGCGGTTTCGACAGTGCGCTGTCCGATCCGATCGTCATCTGCCGTGGCAGCAAATGATCAAGGAAAGCTCGCTCGTCAGCTGATTGGTGCTATAGGGCGGATCACGCTATTTTGAACAGGCGCATGCGGATTTAGGATGCGCCTGGCGGCCATTTCTTTGACGGACCCCAATTCTTTAACGGACATCGACATGGACGGACCCAACCCCAACATCAAGCACCCGATCCCGATGCACACCCGCGTCGGCTTCCTCAAGGGACTGGTGAACGCGCCGAACATCGAGATCGGCGATTACACCTACTATGACGATCCCGACGGGCCGGACAAATTCGCCGAAAAATGCGTCCTGCACCATTATCCGTTCATCGGCGACAAGCTGATCATCGGCCGGTTCTGCGCCATCGCCGAGGGTGCGCGCTTCATCATGAACGGCGCCAACCACGCAATGTCCGGCTTTTCGACCTATCCGTTCAATATTTTCGGCCATGGCTGGGAAAAGGGTTTTGACCCGGCGACATGGTCGCAGGAGGTTCGCGGCGACACAATCGTCGGCAACGACGTCTGGATCGGCATGGAAGCGGTGATCATGCCCGGTGTGGAAATCGGCCATGGCGCTATCGTCGGTGCGAAATCGGTGGTGACGCACGACGTGCCGCCCTATGCGATCGTGGCCGGCAACGCGGCCAAGGTGGTAAGGATGCGTTTCGACGACCGGACAATCAGGCGGCTGCTGGCGGTGGCGTGGTGGAACTGGCCGGTGGACAAGGTCAGCCGCAACCTCGATGCTATCCGGGGTGCCAATATCTCTCTTCTGGAGGCAGCAGCTTGAACGCTCTGAACAGCAGCATAATCGGCACCGAACTGTTTACGCGAGGGTGGATATTCATCCGCGGCGTGCCGGCCATGAAGTTCCTGCCGCCGGAAGGACCGCCGGAAATCGCCTTTGCCGGCCGCTCGAATGTCGGCAAGTCGTCGCTGATCAACGCGCTGGTCAACCAGAAGGGGCTGGCGCGCACTTCCAACACGCCGGGGCGCACGCAGGAGCTCAACTATTTCGTGCCGGACGGATTTTCGGGTGAGGGTGCCGACCTGCCGCCCTTGGCGCTGGTCGACATGCCCGGCTACGGCTATGCCACCGCGCCGAAGGAGAAGGTCGACGAGTGGACCAAGCTGGTCTTCGACTATCTCAAGGGCCGCGTCACGCTGAAGCGGGTCTATGTGCTGATCGACGCCCGCCACGGCATCAAGGCCAAGGACGACGAAGTGCTGTCGCTGCTCGACAAGGCGGCGGTGTCCTACCAGATCGTGCTGACCAAGACCGACAAGATCAAGACCGCCGGCGTGCCGCGGCTGATCGAGGAGACGCTGGCAAAGATCAAGAAGCGGCCGGCGGCATTCCCGTTCGTTCTGGCAACGTCGTCGGAAAAGGCCGAGGGCCTCCAGGAATTGCAGGCTGCCATCGTGCTTGCCGCCAATGGCGGCTAAGCATCTACATCTTGGAGCGTGGTCTAGGGCAATTCGAGGAAAAGTGTGAAACGGTTTTCCGTCCGGAATTGCGCCAAAACAAAGAGTTAGAGCGGTTTGCCGTTTCCGCGAAACGGTGAACTGCTCTAAGGCTTGGCCTCGATCGCAATCGTCTGATGGCCTTCTTCCGCCACAAGCCTTTCGGTGCCGTAAGCCTTCAGGAACATGCTGACGCCTGACCTGACGATGTGGTCGATCTCGTCCTGGCTGGGGGCTTTGGTGCGGTAGGCGAAAATGCACTGGCGGAACAGACCGGCCAGGCACAGTTCGGTGAACTGATAGGCGGCGAGATCGACATCGTCGATCCGCAGCAAGTCGCGCTCGATGGCGGCATCGAGAAAGGCCGCGACCTTGTCGTGACCGCGCTTGGGACCGCGTTCGTAGAAACGCGCACCCATGTCTGGTATCCGGTCGGATGCCCCGATCACCGTGCGCTGCGCCTGGATCACCTTGGCCGACGTGATCTTGAGGGCCAGCACCTTGCCGAACTTCACCAGCGTCTCGCGCAGGTCGTCGGCGTTGTCCAGAACGTCATACATGTTCTTGAAGATGGTGCCGCGCTCTTCCTCGATCAGCGCTTCGAACAGCTCTTCCTTGTTGGCGAAATAGACATAGATCGTGCCCTTGGAGACACCGGCCTCACGGGTGATGTCGTTCATCGAGGCGGCTTCGAAGCCCTTGTCGATGAAGACACGACGGGCGCCGTCGATGATCTGGCTGCGCTTGACCGGATCCTGCCCGGCCGCCGGGCGGCCACGGCGCAGGCTGTCCAGCAGGTCGCCACACTGATCGGTTTCGACGTTGGGCGATGTCTCGGTCATGAAAGTCACACCTCGAAAATAATTCGAACCAACCGGTTCGATTGCCCTTGATATGGTCCTCTTTACGCGCTATGTCAACGGCCGGATCGAACCGAACGGTTCAGTATTATATTATAATTTTAGAGAGATGTCATGTCCTCGAACGCGCCGACCACAGCCGAAGTCCGTCCCTTCCCCAACGCCAAGGTTGCGCCGGCGACGGAAGCACCGCAAGTGCCTACCCAGCCCGTCTCGTCGCCGCCGGCAGAGGCTCCGGTCAAGAAGAAGCGCTCGGTGCGTTCCTTTCTGCTGCCGATCATCGGCGTCGCCTTGCTGAGCGCCGGCGCCTGGTACGGTTACGATTACTGGACCACGGGCCGCTTCATGATCTCGACGGACGACGCCTATGTCCAGGCCGACATGGCGTTCATCTCGCCCAAGATTTCCGGCTATGTCGATCAGGTCAAGGTGAGCGAGAACCAGTCGGTCAAGGCCGGCGATCCGCTGCTCGTCGTTGATGACGGCGACTACAGAATAGCCGTCGCCCAGGCAGAGGCGCAGATTGCTACGCTGAGCAAGACACTCGACCGTATCGACGCCCAGACCGAAGCGGCGCGGGCCGCGCTGCAGCAGGCGCAGGCGCAGAAGGTCGCCGATCAGGCCACGGCCGACAACGCGACCAAGGTCGCGGCGCGCGCCTCGCAGCTGCTCAAGACGCATGTCGGCACGCAGGCACAGCTGGACGACGCCCAGACGGCGGTGCAGCAGGCCAATGCCGCCCTTGTCGGCGCCGATGCGCAGATCGCCGCGGCGCAGGCCAATATCGGCGTGTTGCAGGCGCAGCGCGCCGAGTCGGCAAGCACGCTGGCGTCCTTGCAGCTCAGCCGGGACAAGGCCGAGCGGGATCTTTCCTTCACCGTGCTCAAGGCGCCTTATGACGGCGTCGTCGGCAACCGTTCCGTCGAGCAGGGCGATCTCGTCAGCCCCGGCCAGAAGCTCGCCGTCATCGTGCCGATGGACAAGCTCTACATCGTCGCCAACTTCAAGGAGACGCAGCTCGCCCGGCTGGTTCCCGGCGAGAAGGTCAAGATCTCGGTCGATGCGACCGACGGCCAGGACTTCGAGGGAACCGTCTCGTCGCTGGCCCCGGCTTCCGGCGCCGTATTCTCGCTGCTGCCACCCGAAAACGCCACCGGCAACTTCACCAAGGTCGTGCAGCGCGTTCCGGTCCGCATCGACGTGCCGGCCGACGTGCTGAAGAGCGGCAAGCTGCGCGCCGGCCTGAGCGTCGTCGTCGCCGTCGACAGCCGCACCGCACCATCCGGGTCGGCATCAGCGGCCGCATCGAACTGAGCGGCCGCTGGGGAGCAATGCCATGGCAACCGCAACCCTCACAGCAGGAGCGCCGCCGGCGAGGCCGGCTGTGCCTGACACCATTTCGACGCGGCGCGTCATCGCCTTCCTGGCGATGGTGTTTGGCATGTTCATGGCCATCCTGGACATCCAGATCGTCTCCGCCTCGCTGGCCGAGATCCAGGCCGGCCTGAGCGCCAGTTCTGACGAGATCCCGTGGGTGCAGACCGCTTACCTGATCGCTGAGGTGGTGATGATCCCGCTGTCGGGTTTCCTCAGCCGGATGCTGTCGACACGCGTGCTGTTCACGATCTCGGCGGCAGGCTTCACCGCAGCCAGTGCTCTGGCGGCGACCGCCACCAACATCGACCAGATGATCGTCTACCGCGCCGTCCAGGGCTTCATCGGCGGCGGCATGATCCCGAGCGTCTTCGCTGCCGCCTTCACCATCTTCCCGCCCTCGCGCCGCGCCGTGGTCTCGCCGATGATCGGCCTGGTGGCGACGCTGGCGCCGACCATCGGCCCGACCGTCGGCGGCTATATCAGCCATGCCATGTCCTGGCATTGGCTGTTCCTGGTCAATGTCGTGCCCGGCATCCTGGTGACGACGGCGGCCTGGACGCTGATCGACTTCGACAAGCCCAACCTCAAGCTGTTCAGCAAGTTCGACTGGTGGGGCCTCGCCGGCATGGCAGCCTTCCTGGGCTGCATGGAGTATGTGCTCGAGGAAGGCCCAAACAATGACTGGCTGCAGGACCAGGGCGTGTTCATCTGCGCCATTGTCATGACCATTGGCGGGGTGCTGTTCTTCTGGCGCGTGTTCACCGCCGAGGAGCCGATCGTCGACCTGAAGGCCTTCACCAACATCAACTTCGCCTTCGGCTCGCTGTTCTCCTTCGTCATCGGCATCGGCCTCTACGGACTGACCTATCTCTACCCGGTGTTCCTCGGGCGTATCCGCGGCTACGATTCGATGATGATCGGCGAGGCGCTGTTCGTCAGCGGACTGGCCATGTTCTTCACCGCGCCTATCTCGGGCATCCTGTCGAACAAGATGGACCCGCGGCTGATGATGATGGTCGGCTTCTTCGGCTTCGCCACCGGCACCTGGTGGATGACGCATCTGACCGCCGATTGGGATTTCTACGAACTGCTCATCCCGCAGATCTTGCGCGGCTGTTCGATGATGCTGTGCATGGTGCCGATCAACAATATCGCGCTCGGCACGCTGCCGCCCGAGCGGTTGAAGAATGCTTCAGGCCTGTTCAACCTCACTCGCAACCTTGGCGGCGCCGTCGGCCTTGCCCTGATCAACACCGTGCTGATCGACCGCAATGCCTTCCACTACGCAAGGCTCTCCGAGCATGTGCAATGGGGCAGTGCCGCTGCACAGACCAAGCTGCAGAACATGACGCTCAATTTCGAGCAGACCCCCGGCCTGGACGCGACAAGTGCCGCGATCTCCAAGCTGTCGGGCATGGTGCAGCAGCAGGCGGCGCTGCTGTCCTTCATGGACGTGTTCTTTATGCTGACGGTGCTGTTTGCGACGCTTGGCCTGTTCACCATGCTGATCCGCAAGCCGGCCGCGGCGGGTGGCGGCGGCGGTGGCGGCCATTGATACCAGACGTGGGCAGCGGTTTCGGGAAGCTCCTCCAGTCCACGCCCGAAAAGCTCTGACCGCGCGAAAAACTCCGGGCCGCAAGCCCGGAGTTTTTCGTCTCCGATTAGGATGCATGTTCTATCGGCTGAAAGACTTCGGCCGCGTCACAACCCGCTATGACCGCAACGCGGCGACCTTCCTCACGGTGGTCTGCATCGCTGCCTTCCTACTGGTTATGAGTTCGGACCCAGATCAGATGGTCCAGGTCCAGTCGATCGGGTAGTTGAAAATCGGGGTGAACGTCACGCCGACCGCCTCCATATCCCTGCGGCCGTCGACGACCATCTCCTTCAGGAGGTCCAACTGTGCTGCATGCTCGTCGGTGTCCCAGACGCTAACTTGCACGATCGAGCCCTTCGGCGAGACGCCTGCATAAAAGTGAAGAAGCCCCGGCAACCGTCTGATGGCCGGGATTATGTACTCCGAGGTCTTCTTGCTCGCGGCGTCGACTTCGGCGAACCGGCTCGGGTCGTAGCTAGCGCGCGAGACCCGGACGACGGCGGTTGTCGGCAATGGCTCGGCCATGGTGGTTCTTTCGGTCATAGGGATACTATCTCTTGGCAACTGTGAAACGGTCTTCCGTTCGCAATCACGTCAAAACAAAGAGAGGGTTCTGTCAGGCCGTGGCGGGCTTGAAGGTCAGCGCCACGCCGTTGATGCAGTGACGCAGGCCGGTCGGCGCCGGGCCGTCGTCGAAGACATGGCCAAGATGGCCGCCGCAACGGCGGCAATGCACTTCGGTGCGGGTCATGCCGAGCGACCGGTCCACGGTCTTGCCGATGCCGTTGGCGATCTCCTGCCAGAAGCTCGGCCAGCCGGTGCCGGAATCGAATTTCGTCTCAGACGGGTAGACCGGCAGGTCGCAGCCGGCACAAGCGAAGATGCCCTTGCGGTGTTCATTGAGCAGCGGGCTGGTGCCGGGATATTCCGTGCCTTCCTTGCGCAGCACGTCGAACGCGGCCGACGACAGGATGGCTTTCCATTCGGCGTCAGTCTTGGTGACCTCGAACTTTTCGGCGGCCTGAGCGGCCTGCGGGTTGCTCATGCGCAGCACTGTTGCCGCGGCCCCGACCACGCCGATGGCGGCGGCGCCGCTCAAAAGAAAGTCGCGACGGTTCATGACCAATTCCTCCTGTTGTCTCTTTGCCAAACTATACCGCCAATCGGAAATCAAAAGCCGGTGACGGTGGCCCTCGAACGAACACTCCGCGCCGTCCCACATTTGAACGTGGACGACGCGGAGTGCGCGGGTCAATTGCGGATCACGGGAGCGGGATCATGCAATCGACGGAGGGTCCTTGCTGCAAGTTCGCTGGCAGCAAGCCCCCTGTTACATCTTGGGCAAAAGAAGTTACATCTTGGGCAAAAGAACCTTGTCGATGACGTGGATGACGCCGTTGGACTGCTCGACATCGGCGATCGTCACGTTGGCGACATTGCCGTTCTCGTCGGTGACGGTGACCTTGCCGCCGTCGGCTTTGAGCGACAGCTCGCAGCCGCCAACGGTCTTGACCTTGTGCGTGCCGCCGTCGGCCTTGGCCATCGCGGCGACGTCAGCCCCCATCGCCTTGGCCCCGATGACATGGCAGGTCAGGATCTTGGTGAGCTTGTCCTTGTTCTCGGGCTTGAGCAGCGTCTCGACCGTGCCGGCCGGAAGTGCCGCGAAGGCGTCGTTGGTCGGTGCGAACACGGTGAACGGGCCGGCGCCCTGCAGGGTTTCGACCAGGCCGGCAGCCTTCACGGCGGCGACCAGCGTGGTGTGGTCCTTCGAGTTCACGGCGTTCTCGACGATGTTCTTGTTGGCATACATGGCGGCGCCGCCAACCATCGGGTTTTCGGCATAGGCGGCGGTTGCAAGGGCGGAAACGGCGATCGTACCGGCGAGCAAAAGGGTGGCGTATCTACGCATGATGTCAAACTCCTCGGGTTTTTCTCTTCCCATCTTTGGGGACGCGAGGAGATACGGAACAAAAATGCGAGAGTTTCAGAAATATTTTGATTTTTTATTTTATCCGGACTGCCGGAGAGATTTTGCGGTTCAACCGCGTTCCGGCTAACATGCTGTCTATGGGTATGTAGGGTGGAAGATAGACTTCAGGTAGTCTATTTTGAGTCTGGTGACGCCAAGAGCCGGTCAGATGCTCTTCAGATCGCCCGCTGCGACCACCGGTCCGGTCGGCTGGCCGGTCGGCGAACCGCCCGAGGGCTCGAGGCTGACGGCAAGCACCGCGCCCTGGGCGAGCTTCTGCTGGGCCGCCGGCGAGACGACGATATGCGCCGTGGCACCTGCCGGAATGACTCCCATCGAGACCGGCGGGTTCTTGCCCTCGATCATCCACAGTTCGAAGTCCTTGCCGGCGGCACGCTCACCAGAGACATGCGACAGGCCGACTTCGTGATGAGCGGCGTCGTAGACGGCGAGATATTTGACATCGCTGCCCTCGGCGGTGAGCGAAGCGACGAGGCGCGATCGCGGCTGCTCGACCGGTGGGTTGAGGATGGGCACGGCGATGTAGATCGCCAGTGCCGCAACCGCCGCAGCGGCAAGGCCACGCCAGAAGGCAAGGCTGGACCATAGCCCGTCGCGCGATTCAGCCGGCGTGGCCACGGAAGCGGCGGACGCGAACAGGCGGCGATCGACCGCAGTCTTCACCGAAACCGGCGGCTCGATTTCCGGATAGGCGGCAGCCAGCGGCGAAAAATTGACCTCCCAGCCATCGACAAGGCGGGCGAAATCCGTCTCGGCGTCGATGCGACGGGAGGCGATCTGGCGTTCGTCGGCAGCCAGCACGCCGATAACGTATTCGGCGGCGAGCAGGTCGTCGCCTCCGCGTTCCGGTCCTGTGTCTTCTGCCAGCGTCATCTTTCCAGACATTCTCTGAGTTTCAACAGGCTGCGGCGCAGCCAGGTACGCATCGTGTTCAACGGCACGCCGTGGCGCTCCGCCAGTTCGGCATAGCTTTCGCCCTTGAGATAGGCGCCCCGGACGGCCGCCGCCCGGTCTTTTTCCAGCTCATCGAGACAATGATGGATACGTTCGGATTCGTCGCTCGCCACCACCATCGCTTCAGGTCCCGGCGCCGGATCGGCCACGTCGAGCGCGGCATCGATATCGGCGGCAGGCTTGCGTCGCGCTCGTATGCGATCGATCGCATGATTGCGCGCTATCGCCACCAGCCAGGATATCGGGCTTAGATCGGAGACGGCAAAACGATCCGCCTTCGTCCATATCTTGACGAAGACTTCCTGTAGCGCTTCTTCCGCATCTCCCCGGTCGTTCAATACACGAAGACAGACGCCGAAAAGTTTCGCGCTGGTCTGCCGGTACAGCAGATCGAACGCAGCCCGATCCTTCATCGAAGTCCGGACGATCAACTTGGTGATGTCCTGCGGCGTCATCTCAGGCAAATTAGGCGATTGCAATGTATTTGCAACGGCGGAAATAACCTTGTGCACGCCTAAGCCTTGCGTGTCGCCAGCCCGGGTCTATCCTTCGATTGCCAATGAAGTCGCCACTGGCTAGCTTGCCTGAAGTGACGGGGGGCGCGCATGTCGGTTGAACATACACTGTGGGCGCAGGACGCAACCGGCCTCGCCGACCTGGTCCGCAAGGGCGACATTTCAGCCGTCGAGCTGACCGAAGCCGCGATCGCCCGTGCCGAGGCCACGCGACCCGACATCAACGCCACGGCCGAGCCGCTCTATGATGCCGCCCGCGCCCGGGCGAAGACCGTCGACCGCTCGCTGCCGCTGGCCGGCGTTCCCTTCGCCATCAAGGACCTCGGCATCGCCATCAAGGGCGTGCCGACGCATGGCGGCAGCCGCATTCCGGCATGGTTGGCCGATGTCAATTCGGTGCTCACCGACCGCTATCTCGCCGCCGGCCTCATTCCGATCGTCACCTCGACGTCGCCGGAACACGGGCTGCGGCTGATGACCGAATCCAGGGCGTTCGGCATCACCCGCAATCCCTGGAACACCGGCCACACCAGCGGCGGCTCGTCGGGTGGTGCGGCGGCACTGGTCGCCGCCGGCGTCGTGCCGGTGGCGCACGCCTCGGATGGCGGTGGCTCGATCCGCGTGCCTGCCGCCTGCACCGGGCTTGTCGGCCTGAAGACGTCGCGCGGCCGCACGCCGCTGACGCCCCTGGTGAGCGAAAGCTGGTATGGCATGGTGGTCGACCATGCGCTCACCCGTTCGGTGCGCGATTGCGCATTGCTGCTCGACCTCACCCACGGTCCCGACCTTTTGTCGCCCTATGCCGCGCCGTTGCCGAAAGGCACGTTCGCAGCCGCTGCCGCGCGCGATCCCGGCAAGCTCAGGCTGGCCGTGTATCGCAAATCGCCGCTTGGCCTGCCGATCTCGGATGAGACGCTCAAGGCGCTCGACACGGCGGTGGCGCTTGCCCGCGAGGGCGGCCATACGGTCGCGGAGATCGATCTGCCCTCTATCGGGCGCGATTTCTTCGCCGACTTCTGCAGGACGGTTGCCTCTGCCGTCGCCGGCACGATGCGTGCGGAAGCGTTGCGTGTCGGCCGTTCCGTTACAGGCGACATCGAGCGGGCCACACGCGTGCTCGCCCGCTTTGGCGAAATGGTGTCGGCCGGCGAGACCTATGCCGACCTGCAGCGGCTGCATGCCGCCTCACGGCGGCTGATCGCGGAGACCGCGCAGTATGACGCCGTGCTGATGCCGATCATTGCCCACCCGCCGCTCGGCTGCGGCGCCATGGATCCGAAAGGCGCCGACGAGCTGATCGAGAACCTGCTCGACAAGCTTCATCTGACGCCGTTGCTGAAGCTGAAGCCGTTCTTCGGCCAGCTGATGGACAAGAGCCTCTGGTTCACCCATTGGCCGGCGATCCAGAATGTCAGCGGCCAGCCGTCGATCGCCCTGCCGGTCCATGTCACCGACGTCGGCCTGCCGATCGGCATCCAGGCCGCCGGCCGTCCGGGCGACGAGGAGACGCTGCTGTCGCTTGCCGCGCAGATGGAGAAGATCTCGGGCTGGCTGGGCCGCAGGGCGCCGCTGATGGTGCCGTCATGATGACGAGGTCGTGAAGCGCTCGAATATGACAGCAAAGCCATTTGCGGGTAGCGCCAATTCCCGCTAAGACGCCGCCGTCCTTACCGATGCATGTCGCCCAAAAGTGTCCAGCGGTTTTGGGACAACGACATGCATAAAACCAAAAGCCGGGAACCAAGCCGATGACGGAAATAACCGCCACCGCCGAAATGCAGGCCGCCCTGCTATCGCGGGCGCTGCCTTACATGCAGCGCTACGAGAACAAGACCGTCGTGGTGAAATATGGCGGCCACGCCATGGGCGATATCGAACTCGGCAAGGCGTTCGCGCGCGACATCGCGCTCCTGAAGCAATCCGGCGTCAACCCGATCGTCGTCCATGGCGGCGGCCCGCAGATCGGCGCCATGCTGGCCAAGATGGGCATCGAATCGAAGTTCGAGGGCGGCCTGCGCGTCACCGACCAGAAGACGGTCGAGATCGTCGAAATGGTGCTGGCCGGTTCGATCAACAAGGAGATCGTCGCGCTGATCAATGCCGAGGGCGAATGGGCGATCGGCCTGTGCGGCAAGGACGGCAACATGGTGTTCGCCGAAAAGGCGCGCAAGACCATGATCGACCCGGACTCCAACATCGAGCGCGTGCTCGATCTCGGCTTTGTCGGCGAGCCGGTCGAGGTCGACCGCACCTTGCTCGACCTGCTGGCGCGTTCCGAAATGATCCCGGTGCTGGCGCCGGTGGCGCCCGGCCGCGACGGCCACACCTACAACATCAACGCCGATACCTTCGCCGGCGCCATTGCCGGCGCCTGCCAGGCGACACGCCTGCTGTTCCTCACCGATGTGCCGGGTGTGCTCGACAAGAACAAAAAGCTGATCGACGAACTGACAGTGGCCGAAGCCAAGGCACTGATCAAGGACGGCACGGTCTCGGGCGGCATGATCCCCAAGGTCGAAACCTGCATTGAGGCGATCGAACGCGGTGTCGAGGGCGTCGTCATCCTCAACGGCAAGACGCCGCATGCAGTGCTGCTCGAACTCTTCACCGAACACGGCGCCGGCACGCTGATCGTGCCCTGAGCCAACCCTTTGGTCGCTTGCCCCCAGCGATCAGGCAGGCTGCGACAGGCGCGCAATGACCTTGATCTCGAAATCGAAGCCCGCCAGCCAGTTCACGCCCACCGCGGTCCAGTTCGTGTAAGGCGGTTCACCGAACACCTTCAGCCGAACGGCGTCGATTGCCTGCCACTGCGCGGCCGGATCGGTGTGGAACGTGGTCACGTCGACGATGTCGTCGAACGTGCAGCCGGCGGCCTTCAGCATCGCCGCGAGATTGTCGAAGGCAAGCTGCACCTGCTTTTCGAAGACCGGCTCGGGCGACCCGTCCTCGCGGCTGCCGACCTGGCCGGAGACGAACAGAAGATCGCCCGAGCGGATCGCCGCCGAATAGCGGTTGATCTCATAGAGGGCCTGCCGGCCGGCGGGGAAGATCGCGTCGCGTTTGGTCATAGTTTCTCCATTCAAAACAAGGCAGGCCAGACCTCCGGACGATCGCGACGGGGTTCGCCGAAAGGGCGAGAGCCGTCCGCAAGGTTCAGGGTTTTGGATCGCTGCACTCCAACATCCGGGACGGGCATTGACATACGTCCCGTATGTCGGATGTGGGTACATACGCTGCGTATGTCAATGCGCATACGTCGCGTATGATTTAAGGAAATTTCCAAGGCCGTCAGGCGCGCGGCGAAATCGTGATCTCGGGCGGTGCCGGCTTGCGCGCCGGGCGTCGAACGGACATCGATTCCTCCTCGGCGTCCTGCGGCGCACCCCAGAATTCGGCAAGCGTCGGGCCGTCTTTCACCCTGATGTCGCGGACCAGAAATCCCCATACCTCGCGGAACCAGACGCGGCGGCCCATTTGCGTGTACCAGCGCATCGAATGGCGCTGCTCGGGATCTTTGTGGAACAGGATGCGCGCCAGCGCCTTCGGCCGCGATTGCACCGCCAGCTCGATCAGCTTGACGCTGAAGAACAGCATCCACGGCTTCAGCCGCGTCATCTGCAGCACCTGGTGCTTGTAGTCCCACAGGCGGGCATCCCGCTGGATCACCTTGCGATCCCGCGCGATCCGGAAGAACGGCGTCCAGCGATGCGGCGTCACGTAGAGCGCCTGGATCTGGTCCGGGTCGTAAGCGATGAGCTGACGAAAGCCGCGCCACAGGTCGCGAAAGCCCTCATCCTCGAAGCCGGCGACCCAGGTCGCCATCGACAGGATGTCGTGCAGGCGCAACAGCCTTATCGCTTCGCGATCGGATGAGGTGCTGCCGCCCTTGCGGATCAATTGAAGCGTCTGTTCGTCGGTGTTCTCCATGCCGAGCAGCCAGCGGATGACACCGGCCTTGCGGTAGAGATGCAGGATGTCGGCATCGCGCACGATGTCGTCGGCGCGGGTCGAGCCGACGATCAGCACCGGCACGTTCTCGGCGATCAGGGCGTCGAGAAAGGCGCGCCAGGCTTTCTTCGAAACCGTCGGATTCTCGTCGGCAAGATTGATCAGCTCGACGCCGTGTTCCCGGTGCAGCCAGGCGATTTCTTGCGCGAATTTCACCGGATCGCGATGCCGCCAGCGGGTCCAGAAGCCGCGCTGGCCGCAATAGTTGCACAGATGCGGGCAGCCGCGCGAAAACTGCATGACGACGGCCCGCTTGCCGCCCCAGTAGCTGTAGTGCCTGTGGTCGATCAGCTCCCAGCCGACGCGGTAGGCGTCGAGGTCGGCAATGGTCATGGCTGGCTGCGTGGCGAAGGGACGGCGCAGATCGTCGCGAAAGGCGATGCCGGCCACGCTCGCTGGCGGCTGGTGCATCTCCAGCGCCTCGACCAGCGCCACCACGGTTGCCTCGCCCTCGCCGCGCACGATGAAGTCGAAGGCATCCGTTTCAGCCAGGATGTCGCGCCAGTGATAGGTCGGAAAGACGCCGCCATAGATGATGATGGTCGCCGGCTCGCGCTCCTTGATCATCTCGGCGATCAGCAAGGCGGTCGGGTGCGCCGAGGTCGAGCCGGAATGGCCGATCAGGATGAAGTCGGGGCGATCGGCGAGCGCGTCGCGCACCACACTGTCGAGCGGCATCGGCCCGAATTCGGCGTCGACGAGCCGCACCTCATGGCCGGCATCGATCAGCGGGCCGCCCAGCGCCAGCAGGCCGAGCGGCGGCAAATGATCGTCGGGCACGCGGCTTCCGATGGCGGTGTGCGGCGGATTGATCAGGACGATTTTCATGACGGACCTCCTGGGCAGTTGGTCCGCGCAAGCTGGCCGGCGATGTGGACACGCGCTTGGCCCGTTTCAGCAGTTTGCGTGCAGCTTTTCCCCAAGGAGTGCGAAGGCAGGCATTGTCACCGCCGGAGGTGGGCGAGCGGCACGTGGCCGGGTCCCTTGATGTTCTGCAGCACCAACTGGGTGTGGACGTCGCGCACGCCGTCGAGCCGCATCAGCCGGTGCATGACGAAGGCGTTGAGCTCGTCGACCGACGGCACCATGACATGCAGCAGGAAATCGTGGTCGCCTGTCATCGTCCAGCACGAGGACACCTCGTCCATGCGCTGCACGGCAGCGATGAAGCTTTCGGGCGAGCCGTCGCTGTGGCTGACAAGGCGAACCTGGATGAACACCTCGACCATCAGCCCGACCGCACGGCGGCTGATCACCGCGGCAAAGCCCTTGATGATGCCGGCCTCCTGCAGCGCTTCGAAGCGCCGCGCGCACGGCGTCGTCGACAGGCCGATCTCTTGCGCCAGTTCGGACACCGGCTTGCGCCCGTCGCGCTGCAGGACATCGAGCATCTTGATCTCGAACTCATCGAATTGAGGCATTCTCACTCCTTGAAGGCGCTTTCTGAGTGAATGTTATCCCGATTCCCGCATTCGAGCCATCATCAAAACCGATTTGCCTCGGCAAATCCGGTTAGCCTTTCAGCACCATTCGCCATTCATGATTTGCGAGGAGAAAAACCATGACGACGATGAGCGTTGCCGAATATGCCCGCGACTGCGCGGCGCAAGGGTTGCGCGGCGACTATTCGGTCTGCCGTTCCGATTTTACCGTGGCGCAGGGTTACGACTACAGCGCCGAAGAGCAGGCGGTGTGGCGCACGCTGTGCGACCGCCAGACCAAACTGACGCGCAAGCTCGCCCACCATTCCTATCTCGACGGCGTCGAGAAGCTCGGCCTGCTTGATCGCATCCCCGATTTCGAGGAGGTCAGCGCCAAGCTGCACAAGCTGACCGGCTGGGAGATCGTCGCCGTGCCGGGGCTCATTCCCGCAGCCCCGTTCTTCGACCATCTCGCCAATCGCCGCTTCCCGGTCACCAACTGGCTGCGGACCCGGCAGGAACTCGACTACATCGTCGAGCCCGACATGTTCCACGATTTCTTCGGCCACGTCCCTGTTCTGTCGCAGCCGGTGTTCGCCGATTTCATGCAGATGTATGGCCGCAAGGCCGGCGACATCATCGCGCTGGGCGGCGACGAGATGATCACCCGGCTCTACTGGTACACGGCCGAATACGGCCTGATGCAGGAGGCCGGCCAGACGCTGAAAGCCTTTGGCGCCGGCCTGATGTCGTCGTTTACCGAATTGCAATTCGCGGTCGACAGCAAGGACGCTCACCACGTGCCCTTCGACCTGGAAACGGTGATGCGGACCGGCTACGAGATCGACAAGTTCCAGCGTGCCTATTTCGTGCTGCCGTCGTTCGACGCCTTGCGCGATGCCTTCCAGACTGCCGACTTCGAGGCGATCGTCGCCCGCCGCAAGGGCCAGCCGGCGCTCGACCCGGCAACCGTCTAGCTTTCCGCAAAAGCGTGTCTCCCCCCTCGATGGGGCGGGAGCCATCGGCACTCCTATCGCCCGTTTGGAGTGTCGGGCCCCTCGGCCTTCAGCCGCGCCAGCTGGTCGCGCTGCAGGTCGAGTGCGGCGTTGACGAAGCGCGATATGGTGGCGAGCTCTGCGTCGCCGAAGCTGGCGATCACCCTTTCGCCTTCCCGCGCGATGGCACCGTAGTAGCGCGCCGACAGTTCCCGCGTGGCCTCGGTCGCCTCTATGACCACCTTGCGCCTGTCCTCGAGACTGCGCATGCGCGTCAGCAGGCCGCGCGCTTCCAGCCGGTCGATCAGCGCGGTCACCGCAGCCGGTGTCAGCCCGGTCGCGGTGGCGATCGCGCCGGCCGATTGCGGGCCGCCATGGAGCAGCCCGATGCAATGGCGTTCGGCCATGTTCAGCCCAAGCCTCACCCCCACCGCTTCGTCATAGGCCTGCGTCGCGTCCTGCCACTGCATGATGGCAAGGCCGATGGAGGCAGTCAGTTCGGCACGATTCCCGGTTGACGAATTTACTTCGATCATCTAATTATCAATCTGTCTAACATTTAGACCATCGCAGCAATATGCGGCCGCACTGCCTGCAAGGCAAGAGCCAGCCGCCGACAAGGAGTGAAAAATGAGCTTGATTCAACAGCGCGCGCCGCTCTCGCATGAGGAGGAGTTCAAATACGCCAAGCTGGCGATGGAATGGTATGGCTGGGGCTCCCCCATCGGCCTCGGCATTCTGCTCGTCTCGCTGGCCGCAGCCGCCGTGCTGGTGCGCATCGCCGTCTACGGATTTTGAGCCATGCCGCGCATCTGCCGGCGCCATCACGGCGCCGGCATTGTCGGCATGCCTTGAAATTCAGGACGTTGCCGTGGGACCGTCAGACGGTGACCACCTTGCTCAGATGGTCGCCCAGCCGGCAGGCCAGCGCGGTGATCGTTGTCGTCGGGTTGCATTGGCCCGATGTGCAGAACACCGAGGAGCCGCCGACATAGAGATTGTCCATGCCGTGCACCTTGCAGTTGGCGTCGACAACACTCTTGCTGATGTCGGTGCCCATGCGCGTGCCGCCCATATGGTGATGGCCCGCCGTCTCGTCATTGGTCGGATAGTCCTGACCATTGCTGATCCAGTCGGCAATGCGCACTCGGCCGAGGTTCTTTTCGATCAGCGTCGTGCCGAACAGTCTGAGCCCTTCGAGCAGGGTGCGATGTTCCAGCTCTGATTTTTTCCAGTGCAGCTCGATGCGTGGCACGCCGGCATGGTCGACATCGGTCTTCGACAGCTCGATCTGGTTGGAGGCCAGCGGCGCCTGTTCCCATGCGACGTAGAGCTGGGCGGCGCAGCGCAGTCTCTGACTGAGCTGGTAGGACATCCATTCCGCCATGCTGGGCGCCGTGCAGGCGAGGTCGGCGATAAGGCTCTTGACCCCCGGATACGGCGTCTCGATCAATCTGATGCCGAAATTCATGATCTGCAGCCGTTCCATGGCGGCAAGTGTCGGCGAGAAGAAGGCCTCGTTGACGGCGTCGACCTCGAACGCGTTGTAGTCGGCCAGGATGGCATTGCCGCCCTCGAAGGTCGGATGCTCCATCCAGTAGCGGCCAAGCGCTGCCGCATTCGGCACGACGCCGCCGTTCGAGCGCTGGTTCGACCACAGAAGCAGCCGCGAATTCTCCAGCCCGCCGGTGCAGACGATGAAATAGTCCGCGCTGAAGGAGCCGGCATCCTGCCCGTTCGACCACAGTCTGGCGCCCGTCACGCGTTTGCCGTCGCCGACAAGTTCAGTGACGCATGTGTTGAGCACGACCGCGATGTTCCCGGCTTTGTCGAGTTCGTCGCCGAATTTCTCGGCGAAGCGCACAGCCGGGCTCTTGATCAGCTGCACCCAGCGAATGTCGTCCGAGATCGGCATGTCCGGCCGGAAGGCCGGAAGGTCGAGAATATCGCGCACTTCCGGCAGATAGGGCTCGATGTCGGTGCGGCGGATCGGCCAGCCCGTATCGGGCACCCAGGCCTTCGGCTCGAAATCCTGTTTGTCGAGCACGCGGCACCAGCCGGCCCAGTGGTTGGAACTGCCACCCATGAACCGCAGCCGGGTGATGTCGAGATCGAAATAGAAATCGCCGACCGTGGTGCCACGGTAGAAATCCTGCGACTCGTCGCTGAACTCACGCGAGCCGGCCTCCAGCACCACGACCGGAATGCCGGCGGCGCCAAGCTTGCGGGCAACGGTGGTGCCAGCCGGGCCGGAGCCGAGGATGCACACCTTTGGGGTGAAGTTCGCGGCGCGATACGCCTCGTAGCTGTCGAAGATCATGCCAGGTCACTCCGCTTCAGGATCCAACCATTGACCTCGACGATCTCGCTCGGGTCGGCCAGGGATGCACCGGCATGGGATGGATGGGCGGCATCGGCATCAGGCAGCTTGCGGAACAAAGACAGGGCAGGCAGTGCGATCAGCGCCTGCACGATCGCGCGGCGTGACATTTTTTTGATGAGGAAACTCATGACGGTCTCTCGGGTGGGAGCTTCGACAATGCGTGGCATTCCTGGAACGGCAGTTCCCGGAACGACACATGCATCGCCGCAGAAGCCAGTATCGTGCCAAGTCTGGCCGCAAAGCAGTGAAAACCCGGCTAAACGGTGCAACCGAGTGCAAACAGCGTTAGAATTTCCTTAACGATCTGGTTGTGGCGGATCGGATCACGCCGCTGCGGAAATGTCCGTATCGAGGATCGTCAGGTTGCGGCCCTGATGCTTGGCCTGGTAGAGGCGCCGGTCGGCGGCGCGCATCAGGTCCGATACGTTGACATCGTCGCCGCAGACGGTGCCGCCGATGCTGACCGTGAGCGGAATGGTCCGCTCGTCGACGGGCCGGAAGCGGATCAGCTCGACTTCGCGGCGAATGCGCTCGGCGACCCGCTTGGCCTCCTGCTCGGTGGCGCCGATCAGGAAGGCGCCGAACTCCTCGCCACCGATGCGGCCGAGCACATCGCCGCTGCGCACGCCGCGCTGGATCGCGCTGGCGATCAAAAGCAGCGCGTCATCGCCGGTCAGGTGGCCAAAATTATCGTTGATCTTCTTGAAGTGGTCGGCGTCGATGATCAGCAGCGCGCCGCGATCGGACTTGCGGCGCGAACCGTCGAGCGCGGCAAAGAAGCTTTCCCGGTTGAGCATGCCGGTCATGTCGTCGCGGCTCGCCTTTTCCGCCAGGCGGCGATGCGCTGCGGCGAGCTGGGCATGGGCGCGGGCAAGTTCGCGATGTGCGGTTTTCAGTCTGTCGCTTTGCCAGAAAGTACTTGCGCTGGCAGCCCATGCCAGCACCAGAGGACAGAGCGTAGAAGACAGCCAGATCGTACGGTTTACCGGAAATCCCATCGCCGGAACGATGATCAGCGTCAGCAGGAGAGAGGCCGCGACAGAGGCGAAAGCAACGGCGGCGGATCTAAGAATTATGCTGCTCATCGCTTGCTCCCACAAGACTGTCTCTGTGCCAGCAAGCCCTGAAGGCCACCTTTCCCGGATGCATAAAATTTGAATCGTGAGGCGATTTACGCAACCTCAACGAGTAGAAGTTGTGGATAAAGTCGCTTCCGGAATGCCCGTTTCATGCCATAAGGAGCGCATGACCACGCTCCCCGACCCCGCGCGCTTCGCCCATGTCACCGACTGGGTGTTCGATCTCGACAACACGCTCTATCCGCACCACTCGAATCTGTTCTCGCAGATCGACGTCAAGATGACGGCCTATGTCGGCGAACTCCTGGCGCTGCCGCGCGACGAAGCACGCAAGCTGCAGAAGGAACTCTACCGCGAATATGGCACGACGCTGAATGGGTTGATGACGCGTCATGGCATCGACCCCGACGATTTCCTCGAGAAGGTGCATGACATCGATTATTCATGGCTGGTGCCCGATCCCGTTCTCGGCACCGCCATCCGCCAGCTTCCGGGCCGCAAGTTCATCTTCACCAATGGCGACCGCAGGCATGCCGAACGCACCGCGCGCCAGCTCGGCATTCTCGACCATTTCGACGACATTTTCGATATCGTCGCCGCCGGGCTCAATCCCAAACCGGCGCGCCAGACCTACGAGAAGTTCGCCGAGCTCCACGCCGTCACCGGCCACAATGCGGTAATGTTCGAAGATCTTGCCCGCAATCTTTCGGTGCCGAAGTCGCTCGGCATGACCACGGTGCTGGTGGTGCCACGCAATTTCGAGCCGACCTTTGCCGAGATCTGGGAGCGCGACCCGGCCAATGAGGATGATGTCGATTTCGTCACCGACGATCTTGCGGGGTTTCTGACGGCGATTGTGGAGACGGGGGTAGGGAATTGAAGAATTGAAGAACTGACGAATTGGGGAATCGGTCCGGAACGCGCAATCCCCCTCATTCTTCAATTCCCCAGTTCTCCAATTCCCAGCCCTACTCCCCTAACTTGTAGAACCGGCTGATAATCCCCCAGGCCTCATCGGCGGTGTCGACGAAGTCGATGATGTCCTGGTCGCCGGGGCTGATCGTGCCCTGCTCGGCGAGGAAATCGAGATCGATCGCCCGCTTCCAGAAGGATTTGCCGAACAGGATCACGGGTACGCGCTCCATGCGTCCGGTCTGGATCAGTGTCAGCGTCTCGAAGAACTCGTCCATCGTGCCGAAGCCGCCGGGAAACACCGCCACGGCCTTGGCGCGCATGACGAAATGCATCTTGCGGATGGCGAAATAGTGGAAGTTGAAGCAGAGCTCCGGCGTCACATAGATGTTCGGCGCCTGCTCATGCGGCAGGACGATGTTGAGGCCGATCGACGGCGCGCCGACATCGTCGGCGCCGCGATTTCCCGCTTCCATCACGCCGGGCCCGCCGCCGGTCACCACGACATATTCACGATAGTATGAAGCAGCCGACTGCCGCGAGCAGAGACGCGCGAATTTGCGCGCCTCCTCGTAGTATTTGCTGTTTTCCTCGAGGTTCTTCCTCTGCGTCTCGTTCTTGGCCGCCCAGGCCTCGCCGCCGGGTTCCGGCAGGCGTGCGCCGCCGAACAGGATCACCGTCGAACGGATGCCGCGTTCGGCCAGGATCATCTCGGGCTTCAGGAGTTCGAGCTGCAACCTGACCGCGCGCAACTCGCGCCGCGTCATGAAGTCGGGATCGTTCCAGGCCAGCCGGTAGGTCTCAGCACGCGTCTGCGGCGTGTCCGGCACGCTCTTCGACCGCTCCAGATCCTCGTCCGAATGCGGCAACGGGGTCCACCCCGCCTTTTCCATAGGAGTCATATGCTTTACCCGTCCAATTCTTTCACTTGCGCCGTCCCATGACGCACCCGCGATTGACCCTCACCAAGGCTTCACATAAGCAGGTTCCGCAAAAGTGTCCGGCGGTTTTGTGACAAGAACCTGCTACATGCAAAGACCCAGGCAGGCAAAGCCTGCCAAGGGGTCCGCGCGACTTTGGAAACAGGTTAAGGCGTTGCCCCTTAACAGCTTGGTAATGGAGCGAATTCATGTCGAAGCCCGATCTGGCGAGTCTCGAAAAGACCATTGAGAAGGCCTTCGAGGAACGCGACACGATTTCGACGGCGACGCGTGGCGAAACGCGCGATGCCATCCAGTCGGCGCTCGACCTGCTCGATCGCGGCGACGCCCGTGTCGCCGAACGGCAGGCCGACGGCAAGTGGCATGTCAACCAGTGGCTGAAGAAGGCCGTGCTGTTGTCGTTCCGGCTCAACCCGATGGAGATCATCAAGGGTGGTCCGGGCGAGGCGGTGTGGTGGGACAAGGTGCCGTCGAAGTTCGACGGCTGGAGTGCCGTCAACTTCGAGAAGGCAGGCTTCCGCGCCGTGCCGTCGTCGATCGTGCGCCGTTCGGCCTATGTCGCGCCTGGCGCCGTGCTGATGCCGTCCTTCGTCAATGTCGGCGCCTATGTCGACTCAGGTACCATGGTCGACACCTGGGCCTCGGTCGGCTCCTGTGCCCAGATTGGCAAGAACGTCCATCTGTCCGGCGGCGTCGGCATCGGCGGCGTGCTGGAGCCGATGCAGGCCGGGCCTACCATCATCGAGGACAATTGCTTCATCGGCGCTCGCTCGGAAGTGGTCGAGGGCTGCATCGTGCGCGAAGGCTCGGTGCTCGGCATGGGCGTCTTCATCGGCCAGTCGACCAAGATCGTCGACCGCGCCACCGGCGAAATCTTTTATGGCGAAGTGCCGCCGAATTCCGTCGTCGTCGCCGGTTCGCTGCCGGGCAAACCTTTTCCGAACAACGAACCTGGCCCCAGCCTCTACTGCGCCGTCATCGTCAAGCGTGTCGACGCCAGGACCCGGTCCAAGACCTCGATCAACGAATTGCTCCGCGATTGATCTTTCCGCAAAGCGAGCGCACCTTCCGCCGGCGCGACAATCGGTCGCGCTGGTTCAATATGGAGGGGTGACATGGACTGGAAATATCTGCTCACAAGCTTTGATGGCCGCATCAACCGTGGCAAGTTCTGGGCTGGCATCGGCGTATTCATCGTTATCGGCGTCATAGCTTTCATTCTCGATGCGATCCTCGGCACGCGGTTCACCACGGCCAGCGGCGCTCAGGTCGGCATTATCGGCATCCTCTTCGCGCTGGCATCGATCTATTTCGCGATTGCCCTCTATGCCAAACGCTGGCACGACCGCAACAAGTCGGGCTGGTGGACGCTGATCGGCCTCGTACCCATTATCGGCGGCATCTGGCTGCTGGTCGAACTCGGCATCCTCGAAGGCACCAGGGGTGCCAATCAATATGGATCGGACCCGCTTGCCTGACAGATCAGATCTCACCTGGCTTTTCTTCAAAATATCGGGCCGCGTCAGTCGCGCGGCCTATTTTCTTGGCGGGTTGCTCGTCGCCATCATCCAGGCCTTTCCGCTCTACCGCTTCACGCTGGTGCCGGAAGGTTCGGCCGAGAGCAACATGTGGTCGTTCATCTTCTTCGTCGCCTTCATCGCCTCGCTGTGGTCCAACATCGCGCTGGCGGTCAAGCGGCTGCACGACCTCGACAAGCCGGGCATTGCCGCGCTGATCCTGTTCGTGCCGGTGGTCTCGATCGTCGCCTTCCTTGTGTTGTGCCTGTTTCCAGGGCAGCCTGGGCCCAACCGCTATGGCCGGCGCACCAACGAGCCGGCACAACCCTGAGGGCCGATCGGACATGCGCTACCGCACGCTTGATCCGAAACTGATCGTCGAAACCGCCGAGCGGCTGGAAGAGCGGATCGCCGACCGTTTCCCCGAAGCGGGATTGCGTGGCGTCGCCGCCGAACTGGTCTCGCTGTCGCGCGATCTGGCCAAGGCGGCTCAGGCGCTCGAAGCGCCGATCTGGTGGCTGCGCGGGCTCATCATCGCCGCCGTCATCGCCGGTGCGCTGATCTTTCTGTTCGTCGGCACCATCCTGCCGCTCATCCACATCTCCCAGGCCGACGATGCGGTGCAGTCGGTGCAAGGCATCGAAGCCACGATCAACATGATGATCCTCGCCGTGCTCGGCTTCCTGGCGTTGATCCGCACCGAGGAGCGCATCAAACGCAAGCGGGTATTTCGCCAGCTGCACGGCCTGCGGTCGCTGATCCATGTCATCGACATGCACCAGCTGACCAAGGATCCGGCGGCCCTTTCGGCCAATTTCAAGCCGACGGCGCACTCGCCGGCCCGCATCACCAACGCCGCCGACCTGGCGCGCTACCTCGACTATTGCTCCGAAATGCTGTCGATCACCGGCAAGATCGCAGCGCTGTTCGCACAGTCGGTCAATGACGACGTGGTCATCGACGGCGTCAACGACATCGAAAACCTGGCGTCCAACCTGTCGCGGAAAATCTGGCAGAAGATCACGTTGATCGACGGCCAGCCGGCGGCGCAACGACCTGCTCCGGCGCCAGGCCCGGCGAGCCAAGCCGCTCCGATTCCGCCGCGCGCACCAAGGCGGTGATCCGCTGGACCATCGGCGCCGACGTGCCGGCCGTTTCCGCCAGCCGCTGGATGGCGCCTTGCAAATCATCGATCTCCGTCGGCCGGCCGCGCTGCAAATCGTCCCACATCGATGAGCGCGCCTGCGGGTCGATCGTCAGCATGCGTCGCGCCAAGAGCTTGAACAGCCAGTCCGGCAGCCGGAGCACTTTCGGCAGTAGCACCGGCCGCAGGCCGGCGATCCGCGCCGGCTCGATGCCGGACGCTTTCATCGCCGTGAGCGCCTCGTCGATCTGACCGGCCAGGATCAGCCGCCAGCGCCGATCGGCCAATTCGGTTGCCAGCGGCAGGCCGGAAAGCGCCACCAGCGCGTTGTTCAAATTCATCAGCAGCTTGCCCCACAGCACGGCCTTCATCTCGCCATGGGCTTCGACCGCAAATCCCTCGACGCCGAGCAGGCCGATTAGGCCGGCGTCGCCGTCCTCGACCATCACCGTGCCGTCGCTGGCGCGATGCACGCGCAGCGGCAGTTCGCCGTCCGGCGACTGTACGACATTGAACGGCACCATGCCGGCCAGCACCGTTCGCCGGCCAAGTCCTGCACGCAGCCTGTCGGCATTGTCGATGCCGTTCTGCAGGCTGACCACCACAGCATCCGGGCGCGCATGGGCCCTGATGAGGGCTGCCATGTCCTGCGTCGCGCCGCTCTTGACCGTGACCAGGATCACGTCCGCTTGCGGCAAGGCGGTCGCCGGATCGGTGGTGACGACAAGTGCCTCGGGCCTGATCGTGCGATCGCGGCCTTCAAGGTCGCTGACCCGCAACCCACCCTGCCGCAAGGCCGCCTCGATGCGCGGCCGGGCCAGCAGGGTCACCTCGCGGCCGGCGAGCGCCAGGCAGCCGCCGGCATAGCAGCCAATGCTGCCGGCGCCGGCAATGACGATCCTCTTGTCCCCGTTTGCCATCCTGTCGCCCCGCATTCGGCCCGGAACTATACGACATGAAAACCATAATGTCGGCGCTATCGCCAGCCATGGAGCTGGCCCCCATGTCTGGCCGTGACAGGCCCTGCGCTTTCGACTATCGCTTTTGCCATGACGCTGCCGACCGATCCCGCCGAAAACCTCGCCGCCCTTATCCGTTGTGCTTCGGTGACGCCCACTGAGGGCGGTGCGCTGACCGCGCTGGAGACGATGCTGAAACCGCTCGGCTTCCTGGTCGATCGGCCGGTGTTTTCCGAAGACGGCACGCCCGACATCGAAAACCTCTATGCGAGGCGTTCCGGCAACGGCCCGCATCTGATGTTCGCCGGCCACACCGATGTGGTGCCGGTCGGCGACGAAGCCGCATGGACGCATCCGCCCTTCGCCGCCGAGATCGCCAATGGCGAGATGTATGGCCGTGGCGCAGTCGATATGAAGGGCGGCATCGCGTGTTTCATCGCCGCCATGGCGCGCCATGTCGAGCAGAATGGTGGTCCGAAAGGCTCGGTCTCGCTGCTGATCACCGGCGACGAGGAAGGGCCGGCCATCAACGGCACCGTCAAGCTGCTCGAATGGGCGGCTTCTAGGGGCGAGAAATGGGATGCCTCCATCGTCGGCGAACCGACCAACCCGGATGCGCTCGGCGACATGATCAAGATCGGCCGCCGCGGCTCGATGTCCGGCGCCATATCAGTCAACGGCCGCCAGGGCCATGTCGCCTACCCGCAGCTTGCCGACAATCCGGTGCGCGGGCTGATGAGCCTGGTCGACGCCTTGCTGCATCCCGTCTTCGACAAGGGAACCAGGGATTTCCAGCCGACCAACCTGGAGATCACCTCCATCGATGTCGGCAACCCCGCCACCAATGTCATTCCGGCCAAGGCGCTTGCCACCTTCAACATCCGCTTCAACGACACCTGGACTGATGAGACCCTTCAGGCCGAGATCCACAACCGGCTCGACCAGGCGGCCAAACGCAAGAAGTACCGGCAGGGCAAGAAGACGCCGGTCGACTACGAGCTCGTCTGGCGCGACCGGCCAAGCCATGTCTTCCTGACCCGCGACGACAAACTGATTGAAACGCTCCGCGGCTCGATCAAGTCGGCGGTCGGCAAGGAGCCGACGCTGTCGACCTCAGGCGGTACATCCGACGCGCGTTTCATCAAGGACTATTGTCCGGTGGTCGAGTTCGGGCTGGTCGGCAAGACCATGCACATGGTCGACGAACGCGTCGCCATTGCCGATCTTGAAACGCTGACGCGAATCTACCAGCGCTTCATCGAAGACTGGTTCGGACAGGGCTGAGCAACATGCTTTCGGCGGACGAAACCCAAGCTTCGCTGACGGGCGCCTGGCGATTGATGCTCGGCAAGGCCGATGGATTGCGCCTGCTCGACCTGTCGGCCGACGGCTTCTGGAATTCCTTTTTCGCCATTGTCGTTGCCGCACCGGCGCTGATCGTCGGCTGGGTCGGCATCGCCAACGAGATCGGCGATCCCGATGCCTTCGCGGGTCGCTTCAGCATGCTGGTGCGCCTGGCGACGGTCGACATCGGCTCCTGGGTGCTGCCGTTGATTGCGCTCGCTTTGATCGCGCCGCGCGCCGGCATAGGCGGCCGCTTCGTCCACTATGTCGTTGCCAGCAACTGGGCTTCGGCCATCACCGCCTGGCTGATGCTGCCCTCGGCGCTGATCCGGCTTTTCCTGTCGTCCGCGAGCCAGGTTTCGAGCCTCGTGTCGCTGCTTTTGTTTGCCCTGTCGATGGTGCTGACCTGGCGCATGACCAACGCCACCATCGGCAAGGGCCCAGCGATCGGCACCGGCGTTTTCGTCGGTATGTTCATCGCGTCGCTGTTGGTGCTGTTCGGCCTGCAGACGCTGCTCGGCATCACCGTGCCGGATGATGTCGGGGCTCAGAGCCTTTCCGGGTTCGTCTCAGGGTAGAGCCTTCCGTGGATAGAGCCTTCCGGCCTCTATCCTGGATAGTCGACCTCGGGATAATCGACGCCAACGAGAAACAGCCCGTCGGGTGGCGCCACCTGTCCGCAGGCGGCGCGGTCGTGCGCCTCGAGCGCTGCTTTCAGGCCGGCCTCGGTCCAGCCGCCGTCGCCGACGCGCTTGAGCGAGCCGACCATCGAACGCACCTGATTGTGCAGGAAGGAACGCGCCGAGGCCCTTACCTCGATCAGGTCACCTTGCCTCATCACATCGAGCCGCTCCAGTGTCCTGATCGGGCTGTTGGCCTGGCACTGGGTCGAGCGGAAGGTGGTGAAGTCATGCCGTCCGAGCAGGACCTTCGCCGCTTCATGCATGGCGCCGGTGTCGAGCCGCTTCGGCACCCACCACACCTTGCCCTTGTCGAGCGCGGCCGGCGCGCGGCGGTTGAGGATGCGGTAGAGATAATGGCGGCCGGTGGCCGAGAAGCGCGCATCGAAGCCGTCCGGGACGACGGCCGCCTTCAGGACGGCGATGCGCGCGCCGGCCGCCTGCAAATGGGCATTGATCGCATCGCGCACCTTGTCGCCTGGCCACGCCTTGGCGAGGTCGACATGCGCCACCTGGGCGGTCGCATGCACGCCAGCATCGGTGCGCCCGGCGGCGCGCAGCCTAACCACTTCGCCACAGAATTTTTCGATCGCCTGCTCGATCGCCTGCTGCACCGAAGGCTGATCCGCCTGGTGCTGCCAGCCGGCAAACAGGCTGCCGTCATATTCGATGTCGAGGCGAAAACGCGGCATGCCGGGCTGCTATATGCTCTCGCCTAGGCGGCGAGAGCGGTGAAGGCGGAGGCGTAGACCAGCCAGCCTGCCTCTGGTGCGTCGCCCCAGGCCAGCGCTTGCAGTGCTTCGCCCTGGTACTCGCTTTCGAAGTTCTGGGCACGCGTGTGGCTATAGCCGAAACGTCCGTAATAGGTGGGGTCGCCGAGCACCACGGCCAGCGTCTCGCCGCCGTCCCTGAGGCGGATATGCGCCTCGCGGATCAGCGCGCCGCCAATGCCGCTGCCATGGAACGAGGGCTCCACCGCCAGCGGCGCGAGCGCCACGGCCGCGAAGGTCTTGCCGCCGTTCTGGACGAACAGCCGGGAAAACAGGATGTGGCCGACCACCTGGCCGTCCTCTTCCGCCACCAGTTCGGCAACGGCGTCGCCACCGGTCACCAGCGCGTCGACCAGCCCGGCCTCCGCCTGCTGGCCGAAAGCGTGTTCCTCGACGAGGCGAATGGCCTCGCGATCCCGCGGCGTCGCCGCGCGTATCGACATCATGCTCATGAGAATTTCATTCCTTTTTCGATCTTGGCCCCGCGCAGGAATTCCGACGCGGCAGCGGGCCTTCCGCCCGCCCGTTGAACTTCGACCAGTCTGATCGCGCCTGCCCCGCAGGCGACCGTCAGCCGGTCATCGAGAATTCCTCCCGACTCGCCCAAATCTTCCGAAGGCGACAGGCCTTGCGACAGCGTCGAGCGAAGCAGTTTCAGCCGCTCCGGGCGGCCGCCAATTCCTATCTCGGACCAGGCGCCGGGAAAGGGCGACAGGCCACGAATGCTATTGTGGACCTCGCTCGCCGAGCGAGTCCAGTCCACGCGCGTCTCGGATTTATCGATTTTTTTGGCGTAGGTCACCCCTTCCACCGCCTGGGCGGCAAATGTCAGGGTGTTCCTTTCCAGTCGCGCCAGCGCTTCCACCATCAGGGTCGCACCGACACTCATCAACCGATCATGCAGATCGCCGGCTGTCATATCGGGTTCGATGGCGCATTTTTCAACCAGTCCGACCGGACCGGTGTCCAAACCCTCTTCCATGCGCATCACCATCATGCCGCTTTCCAGGTCGCCGGCCATGATGGCGCGCTGGATGGGTGCCGCGCCACGCCAGCGCGGCAGCAGCGATGCATGGCCGTTGATGCAGCCAAGCCGGGCCGCCTCCAGAACCGCTTTCGGCAGCAGCAAGCCATACGCGACGACCACGGCGACATCGGCCTGCAAGGCACGGAACGCGGCCTGCTCGGCCTCGCCTTTGAGCGATCCCGGTGTCCGCGTCTCGATGCCCAGCCGTTCCGCCTCGCGCTGCACCGGCGACGGTGTCAACTCCAGCCCGCGCCGTCCGGCGGCGCGCGGCGGCTGGGTGTAGACGGCTGATATCTCATGTCCAGCCTCGGCAATCGCGCGCAGCGTCGGCACCGAAAACTCCGGCGTGCCCATGAAGATGACGCGAAGGGGCATTTCCCCTATCCCGCCAGCTTGCCCGGCGCCTTGTCCCTGGCGAGCTTCTTGAATTTCTTCACCACCATGTCGCGCTTCAGCTTCGAGATGTGGTCGATGAACAGGACACCATTGAGGTGGTCGATCTCGTGCTGCAGGCAGGTCGCCATCAGGCCCTCGGCCTCCATCTCCTGCAACTTGCCGTCACGGTCGAGATATTTGACCCGCACGGAGGCAGGGCGTTCGACTTCGGCGTAATAGTCCGGGATCGACAGGCAGCCTTCCTCGTAGACGGAGCGCGCGTCGGCGCTCTCCAGGATCTCCGGGTTGATGAAGATCTGCGGCGCTGGCGTCTCGTCTTCCTTGGCGAGATCGATCACCAGCATGCGCAGGGGTTCGCCGATCTGGATTGCCGCCAGCCCGATGCCGGGCGCGTCATACATGGTCGCCAGCATATCGTCGGCTAATTTGCGCAAGGGCGCGTCGACGCGCTCCACCGGCTTGGAAACCTGGCGCAGGATGGGGTCGGGAAGGATGATGAGCGGCTTGATCGGCATGGCGTTCCACCTAAGACCTCCAGCGAAAAGCGTCAACCATTGGGCTTGAGGCTCGTTCACGTTTTGATCTGTGCTATCAGGACGAATCGGCTATGCTGTCCACATGAATGATCTGAGCACTATCCTTTCGGAGCCTGTCGCGCGACTTGGCGCCACCACGATCACGCTCGGCCATGCGCTGGCCTTCGGCGTTTTGCTGTTTCTTGGCCTGTTCGTGGCGCTCATCATCGCGCTGTGGCGGTCGGCCAAGGCGCGGGCTGTCGCTGCCGCCGAAGCCGCCGACCATGCCCGCGACGCCGAGGCGCGGATGGCCGGCATATTGCAAAGCCAGGCCGAGATGCAGGGCCGCATGGGCGCCATCGCCGAAGTGTTCGGGGCACGGCAGGCGGAGCTGACGCAGTCGATCGGCCAGCGCCTCGACGCCATGACCGGCCGCCTTGGCCAGACCATGACCGAGCAGACGAAATCCACGCATGAGAGCCTGGCCAAATTGCAGGAGCGGCTGGCGATCATCGATGTCGCGCAAGGCAACATCCAGTCCCTCGCCGGCCAGGTCGTGCAGCTGCAGGCGATCCTTTCCAACAAGCAGACGCGCGGCGCCTTCGGCCAGTCGCGCATGGAGGCGATCGTCGCCGACGGCCTGCCGCACGGCGCCTATGAATTCCAGGCGACATTGTCGAACGGCAGCCGGCCCGATTGCCTGGTGAAGATGCCGAACGGCGCGCCGTCGCTCGCCATCGATGCAAAATTTCCGCTGGAAGCCTGGAACGCTATCCGCGCCGCCGATGGCGCCGACCTGCAGAAGGCAGCCTCGCAGGCCTTCCGCCGCGACATCGAGATCCATGTCCGCGATATCTCGGAAAAATACCTGATCCAGGGCGAGACGCAGGACACCGCCTTCATGTTCGTGCCGTCGGAATCGGTGTTCGCCGAGATCCACGAGAATTTCGAGGCGATCGTGCACAAGGCGCACCGCGCCCGTATCGTCATCGTCTCGCCGTCGCTGCTGATGCTGTCGATCCAGGTCATCCAGGCGATCCTCAAGGATGCGCGCATGCGCGAACAGGCGCATCTCATCCAGGGCGAGGTCATCCGGCTGATGGAGGACGTTGCGCGTGTCGACGAGCGGGTGCGCAAGCTGCAGGTCCATTTCGGTCAGTCGACCAAGGACATCGACGACATCTTGGTTTCGACGTCGAAGGTCACCAAGCGCGGCCAGAAGATCGAGGCGCTCGAGTTCGGCGCGCAGCCAGACGGCGATGCCGCCGCGGACGCCGCGTCACGGGCTCCGGTGGCGAAGGTCGACGCGGGCGCCCGCGTTGCCGATTCGAAAACCGGACAGCTCAGGTTGAGGGTCGTCGAAGGCGACGACTGAGCGGCGCTACTGCTCCTCCACCGTGGTCATGCCTTGAAATTCAGGCAGCCAGTGCAGCGCGGAGCGGTGCCATTTCTGCTGTGTCGGTGTCAATTCCTGGCGTTGCCGCGCGGTTCCCACTCGAATTCCATAGACCTTCGGACCATCTCCGACCGACGTGGCGTAAAGGTGCGAGCCGCAGTCGGCGCAAAAGGCCTGGGCGCGCTTGGCGCCGCTCGCCACGATCTTGATGTAGATTTTCGGCGTGCCCTTGGTGATGCGGTAGTTGCTTTCCGGCGCCGGAACCGTCACGCGAAAAGCCGTGCCGGTCAGTTGCTGGCAGTCCGTGCAGTGGCAGATGTTCGTCTTTTGAGGATCGACCTCCGCCTCGTAGGTAATGGCGCCACAATGGCAGCCGCCGTCGATTTTCATCTTCGCTCCTCCAGAATTCCCGACGATCTTAGCGGGGCAAGGCCGCGAGGCAACGGCGCAGCGCTAGTCCAGCGCCGGATCGGATGCGGTCTCGATCAGCTTGCGCCGTTTTTCCCAGGTGCCTGACGTCTGCGGCTTGACGAACAGCCGCGTGATCTCCGGCATCTCTTTTTTCAGCTTCGCCTCCAGACGCTCCACACAGGCTTCGATCTCCGGCGCCGTCAGATGATCCTCGAATTCGATGCTCAGGCCGGCGACGATCTCTGTCGGCCCCATATGGACGGTCAGGACGCCGTTTGCCCGCTGCACCGCCGGATCTTGCTGGGCGATCGCCAGCACCTGTCTCTGCACCTCGAGTGATGCCGGCTCGCCGATCAGCAGGCCCTTGCTTTCGCGTGCCAGGAAGATCGCCGTCGCGCCGAGGATCAGCCCAATGCCGATCGAGGCGGCGCCGTCGAGCTCCGGCATCTCCAGCAGGTCCGCCGCCAGGATGCCGGCGAAAGCGACGATCAGGCCGAGCAGGGCCGCACTATCCTCGAACAGCACGGTGTAGACGCTCGGATCCTTGCTCGATTGCACGGCCTGCAGCCAGCCCTCCTTGCCCTTCTGCTTGCGAAACTCCTTCAGCGCCACCCACCACGAGCTGCCTTCGAACAGGAAGGCAAGACCCAGAACGATGTAGGTCACCTCAGCGTTGGCGACCGGCTCCGGCGCCATGATATGGACCACGCCTTCGTAGAACGACACGCCGGCGCCCAGCGCGAAGACGAGAAGGGCGACGATGAAACTCCAGAAATACAGCTCGCGGGCGTGCCCGAGCGGATGCGTGCGGTCGGCCGGGCGGGCGGCGCGGCGCATGCCGTAGAGCAGCACGCCGCCATTGCCGGTATCGACCAGCGAATGCACGCCTTCCGACAGCATCGCCGAGCTGCCGGTGAACAGGGCGGCGGCGAACTTGGTCACCGCAATGGCGAGATTGCCGGCGAGTGCTGCGTAAATGACCCTTTTTGAGCCGCCATGCCCGGCCATGGTGTGTCCCCGTTGATGCGCATCCAGTCTAACGGCCAGATGGCAGAAGCTCCACAGGCATCACAACGCGCGAACCGTTGGCTCGTTCAAAACGGCGGTCGTTAAGGAGGTCGCTGGCCAAAGACTGGCGGGCAGAAAACGGCGACTATTCGACGATCTCATCAGTCCACACCTTGAAGCCGGCGAGCGTGCCCGGCCCGAAAATATGGGTCAGCGGCACATCAGCGGCGTCGCGGCCGGAGGCGATCAGGATGCGGCCGATGCGCGGCGCATTGTTGCGCGGGTCGAAGACATGCCAGCGGCCGCCGAGATAGACTTCCATCCAGGCGCAGAAATCCATGCTCGCCCACGGCTTTGGCATGCCGATGTCGCTGATATAGCCGGTGCAGTAGCGCGTCGGGATGTTGAGTGCCCGGCAGAAGGTGACGGCGAGATGCGCGTAGTCGCGGCAAACACCGCTCTGTTCGCGATAGGCTTCCGCCGCGGTGCGCGTTGGCCGCGCATTGCCGTAGTTGAAGACGATATGGTTGTGGACGAAGTCGCAGACCGCCTGCACGCGTGGAATGCCGAGCGGTGTGTTGCCGAACAGCCGCCACGCTTCGCTGGCCAGAAGGTCGCTCTCGCAAAAGCGGCTGGGCAGCAGGAACAGCAGCGTGTCCGCTGGCAGGTCGCGCACCTCGTGTTGCCAGGCCATCAGGTCGCCCATCTCGAAGGTGCCGGGATCGCGGATCACCGCGTCGGTGCCGAAGGTGAAACGCCCGGGCGGCGCGACGAACCGGTTGCACCAGTTGCCGAAACTGTCGCGATAGCTCTGGATCGGCACCGGCGGATTGGAGATCAGGAAATCCGGCCGTTCGAGATCGGAGGCCCGGGAATAGTGCACATTCAGCATCGCGATGAGCGGCGTTTCCTGGGGAAAGTCGAAGCTCATCTCGCAGCCGATGTGGATTCGCATTGTCGTCCTGACGGCCTGCCTGACGATCACCCGGCGAAGGCACGGGTTGATGCTGCAGTGCGAAAATGACCATGGCACGGACCGCCAGGGTTTACGAGCAAATTAGAAACCGGTTGAAAGCGATCCGCTGACGGCGGCAGCAGTCGCTAACCCCTTGCGGTCCGGCGGTTCTCTTGTTTCACTTCGCTTCCCACATCAGGAGGAACGAATCATGGCTAAAGGTGCGATGAAGGCAGGCAAGGAAGCCCGCAAGCCGAAGAAGGACGCCAAGAAGCCCGCCCCGGCTCCGGCCCTGAAGGCGCCGCCGGTCAAGGCGATGAAGCTCAAGGACAAGTAGGTCCGGCCCATCCGCTTCGGAATAAGATTACGGCCGGCAACACTGTTGCCGGCCGCTGTTGATCGAGCGCCCGAAATTCCTATATTGGCGCGGCGGGGACGACCTCGCGCTTCCCCCAAAATCCGGACGGGACGACCCGCCATTGTTTGACTGAGCGTCGGACACCCGAAAATCACTTTCGGTCCGATTCTCTGATGGAGCGTTGTCTATGTCGTGGATTCTTCTCTTTTTTGCCGGCCTGTTCGAGATCGGCTGGGCAATCGGCCTCAAATACACCGATGGCTTCTCGAAGCTGGTGCCGACCGTGCTGACCGTTGCTTCGATGGTTGTCAGCCTCACTCTGCTCGGCCTGGCGCTGAAGGCGCTGCCGGTCGGCACCGCCTATGCGGTGTGGACCGGCATTGGCACCGTCGGTACGGCACTGCTCGGCATCTGGCTGCTCGGCGAGCCAGCCACCGCGATCAGGCTGGCCTGCATCGCGCTCATCGTCTGCGGCATCATGGGGCTGAAGTTCGCCGCCTGACCATAGCGGCAGACAAACACGTTCAGGGCCGCTGCGAGGCGACCCTGACCTTGAAATTCGATGCTTGCCGCGAGGCTAGCGGGCGGAGAAGCCTGGAGGCGTTCTGCCGGTGCGCTGCTTGCGCGCTGCATAACGCGCGTCGCGCTTAGCCTTGCGTTCGGCTTCGTCGGCCAGAAAACGGGCGATGCGCTCGTTCTCTTCGGATTCCCGAATCTTGGCCTCAGCCTGTGCAGCTTCCTCGGCGGCGATACGTGCCGCCTCGGCTGCTGCCTCGCGCTCGGCCTTCTCGACCGCTTCGCGTGCCAGCTTTTCCTGCTTCAGCCTCGCCTTCTCGGCCTCGCGGATTTCGCGAGCCTCGAGGATCGCCTTGCGTTCGGCCTGCCGCGCCAGCACTGCGGGATCATCCGCCGCCGGCTTTGCCTTGAAGCGCTCGAGGAGCGCCTTCTTTGCCTCGTTTGCGGCGTTGCGCCGCTCGAAAACGTCTTTTTCCCTGTAGATAGCCAAGTCCACTTCCCTGAAGTCAATTCGCGACGCTTACATACGCGCGAAAACCGAGAGTTCAAGCGCCAAAACGGCATGGCAGCCATGAAATTGTTGGCTGTTGCACTCGGGAGACGCCTTTTCGGCCTAAACCGACATGCACTGTTCACCGTCCGCCCCTCTGGCGGCGAGGCGGGTCGGTCGCTACCTCTAGCCACAAAACCCAACATCAGGATGACATCAATGGAACTCGGTCTCTACACCTTCGCCGACGTCAGCCCGCAGCCGGGTCCCGGCGCCATCGGCCCGCATGAGCGGCTGCGCAACCTGATCGAGGAGGTCGAACTGGCCGACCAGGTCGGCCTCGACGTCTTCGGCCTCGGCGAGCATCACCGGCCCGATTATGCCGCCTCGGCACCGGTCGTGGCCCTGGCCGCGGCCGCCGAGCGCTCGAAGCGTATCAAGCTGACCAGCGCGGTCACCGTTCTGTCTTCCGATGACCCGGTGCGCGTCTTCCAGCAATTTGCCACGCTCGACCTTCTGTCGGGCGGCCGCGCCGAGATCATGGCCGGGCGCGGCTCGTTCATCGAATCCTTCCCGCTGTTCGGCTACAACCTCGAGGACTATGACGAGCTGTTCGCCGAAAAGCTCGATCTGCTGCTTGCCATCCGCGATAGCGTGAAGGTCACCTGGTCTGGCAATCTGCGTACGCCGATCAATGATCGCGGCGTTTATCCCCGGCCCTTCCAGGACAGGCTGCCGGTGTGGATCGCCATTGGCGGCACGCCACAATCGGCGGCGCGCGCGGGTGCCCTTGGCCTGCCGCTGGCGCTCGCGATCATCGGCGGCGAGCCGGCGCGCTTCGCGCCGCTGTTCGATCTCTACCGTGAGGCCGCCAAGCGCGCCGGCAGCGATCCGGCGGGCCTTGCCACCAGCATCAACGTGCACGGCTTCATCGCCGAAACGACCGAGCAGGCGGCCGACGATTTTTACGGCCCGCAGGCGGAAGTGATGAACCGCATCGGCCGCGAGCGCGGCTGGGGACCGACATCGCGGGCGCATTTCGACCAGTCGCGTGGTCCTGATGGCGCCTTGTTCGTCGGCAGCCCCGAGCAGGTGGCCGAGAAGATCGTTGCTCAGCAGAAGATCTTCGGCAATGACCGCTTCCTGCTGCAGATGGCGATCGGCACCATGCCGCATGCCAAGATCATGAAGGCGATCGAACTCTACGGCACCAGGGTGGCGCCGATCGTACGCAAGGAAACGTCCAAGGCCGCACCGGCACTGGCTGCGCCCGTCGCCTGAGCCAATGGCAAGGCCTACGGGCGCAGGCCTTGCCGGCTAAAGGAACCTTGAAGCCACGTCAGCGTTTTCCACCGACGGATGGCACCAATTGCGGTGCGCCGTTGAGGGACCGTGATGAAAGCCGAACCCGCCGCTTTGAGCGCAGGCGTTGCCGAGGTTGACGACGCGCGCGTCGCGGCTCGTGCCGACACGCATCTGATGCGTTCACTGCTGATCGGCATCTTCCTGTTCATGGCCATCTACGCGCTCTACTTTGCCCGCGCCTTCTTCATGCCGGTCATCCTGGCTTTCCTGCTGGCTCTGACGCTGACGCCCATCGTTCGGCTCCTGCGCAAGCACGGTATCCCCGAAGTGATTTCCGCGAGCCTTCTGGTGCTGTTGTCGATCTGCATCTTTGCCAGCGCCGGTTACCTGCTCAGCAGCCCGATCATCGACCTCATCAACAACACCTCGTCGATCGGCCAGCAACTCACCGAACGGCTGGCGCAATTGCGGCAACCGTTCGAGAAGATCATGCAGATCTCGCATCAGGTCGAACAGCTGACCGAGACCTCGCAGGAGCCGGGCATCCAGAAGGTGGCGGTGGCGCAGTCCGGCATCATGTCGGCGGCGGCCAGCAACATCCTGTCGGCGGGAACAAGCCTCACCATCATCTTCGTGCTGTCGCTGTTCCTGCTCGCGTCCGGCACGATGTTCTATGAAAAGATCATCCAGTCCTTCGCCCGTCTCAGCGAAAAGAAGCGGGCGCTACGCGTCGTCTATGACGTCGAGCGCGAAATCTCGCACTATCTGCTCACCGTCACCATCATCAATGCCGGTCTCGGCGCCGTCATCGGCCTTGGCCTGTGGGCACTAGGCATGCCCAACCCGCTGGTCTGGGGCGTGGCCGCGGCATTGCTCAACTTCCTGCCCTATGTCGGAGCGCTGATCACCATCGTGCTTGTCACGATCATGGCGCTGATCAGCTTCGACACAATCGCCTACGCACTGCTGGCGCCGGCCTTCGTGCTGTTGTGTGACATCGTCGAAGGCCAGTTCGTGACGCCGATGGTGGTCGGCCGGCGCCTCGAGATCAACGCCGTGGCGATCTTCATCGCCATCGCCTTCTGGTCATGGCTATGGGGCTTCGTCGGCGCGCTGATGGCGGTGCCTCTCCTGGTCGTCATCAAGGTGTTCTGCGATCATTTCGATGGGCTGAGCCATGTCGGCAATTTTCTCGCCGCGCAGCAGACGACCGTCGTCGAGGAGGACGACAACGCCGACACCGAACCCGCGAAAGGTTGATCAATATTTTTGAATTTGCGGCGTCGCCGGGCGCTTCCTACATGCGGTCCTGACACAGGATACCGTTCATGACCGACCTTTCCGTTCTCGATCTGTCGCCGATCATCGAAGGCAGCGATGCCTCGCAGTCGCTGGCCAACTCGCTCGATCTTGCCCGCCATGCCGAGCGGCTGGGCTACAAGCGCTACTGGCTGGCCGAGCATCACAACATGCCGGGGATCGCCAGTGCGGCAACCGCTGTCGTCATCGCCCATGTCGCCGGTGGCACGAAGACCATTCGCGTCGGTGCCGGCGGCATCATGCTGCCCAACCATGCGCCGCTGGTCATTGCCGAGCAGTTCGGCACGCTGGCCGCCTTGCATCCGGGCCGTATCGATCTCGGCATCGGCCGGGCGCCCGGCACCGATATGGGCACGGCCCGTGCCTTGCGCCGCAACCTCGAGGCCGGCGTCGACAATTTCCCGCAGGATGTCGTCGAGCTGATGGGCTATTTCCAGCCGGCCGAGGAAGGCCAGCGCATCCGCGCCGTGCCCGGCGAAGGCCAGAACGTGCCGGTCTGGATCCTCGGCTCCAGCCTCTACGGTGCGCAGCTCGCCGCCATGCTCGGCCTGCCCTACGCCTTCGCCTCGCATTTCGCGCCGGCGGAGCTGGATCACGCGCTGGACATCTACCGCTCGCGCTTCCAGCCGTCCGAGCAGCTCGACAAGCCGCATGTCATGCTCGGCCTCAACGTCTTTGCCGCGCCATCCGACGCCGAGGCACGTTTGTTGTTCACCTCGTTGCAGCAGGCTTTTGTCAATCTGCGCACGGGCCGGGCCGGCCGGCTGCCGCCACCTGTCGAGAACTATGACCGCGATCTCGATCCGATGGCAAAGACCATGCTCGACCAGGCGCTGTCCTGCGCTGTCGTCGGCTCCCCGGAAACGGTCAGGCAAGGCATCGATGCCTTCGTGCGCCGCACCGGCGCCGACGAGCTGATGGTCACCGCGCAGATATCAGACCATGCAGCGCGGGTGCGGTCGTTCGAGATCCTCGCCGAGGCCCATAAATCGCTGTCGCAAGCGGCCTGACAGTCCTGGTACGAGATACTCTTGGCTTGGAAGGTGCGGTCCGCCTCTGCTAAAGGCAGGCCACCCTTCCGCAAGATCGAGCGCCCCCATGAACGATGACCATGACGCCCGCATGCAATTTGCCATCGATCTGGCCCGGCGGGCAGGCGAACTCGGCCTGAAATATTTTCGCGACCTGGAAAACCTGACCATCGAGAGCAAGGGCCATCAGGACCTGGTCTCGGACGGCGACCGCGAGGTCGAACTGTTCATCCGCGCCGCAATCGCCGCTGATTATCCGCAAGATGGCATCGTCGGCGAGGAACATGCCTCGGTTGCCGGCCAGACTGGCTATGTCTGGGTCATCGACCCGATCGACGGCACCGCCAATTTCGTGCGCGGCATTCCGGCCTGGTGCGTGGTGATCGCCTGCACCAGGGACGGGGAGGCCGTGGTTGGCGTCATCCATGAGCCGTCGACCGGCGAGACGTTTCACGGCAGGCTGGGCGGCGGCGCCTTCGTCAACGGCCGGCCGATCAGGACCAGTGCTGCGACCAGCATCAAGGAAGGGTCCGTCGGAACCGGATTTTCAAACCGCGCCGACACCGAAAATATCGCCGTGCTGATCCGCACGCTTATGGTGCAAGGCGGCGTTTTCTTCCGCAATGCGTCCGGCGCGCTGATGCTCGCCTATGTCGCCGCCGGCCGGCTGCTTGGCTATGTCGAAGAGCACATGAACGCCTGGGACTGCCTGGCCGGCATGCTTCTGGTCGAGGAAGCCGGCGGCACCGTCGCGAAACCCGATCCGAAGACGGTGCTGCAGAAGGGCACGCTGGTCATCACGGGTGGCAAAGGCGTCTTTCCGAAACTGCAGGAGCTTTGTTCGGAGGCGTTTGGGCTCTGACTCCGCCGACGAAGTGGGCGCTATGCGCTCACACTCTGTGCCATCGCTCCCAGCGGGCGGCATGAATTGCGGATCATCAGCCGGCCCTTGAGCACCAGCTTGCGCGGCGGCGCGTCCCTGTTGCCGGCGAGACGGTCGAGAAGCAGATTGGCCGCCTGTTCGCCGATCGCCTGCACCGGTTGCGCCACCGTGGTCAGTTGCGGCTGGAACACGTCGGACCATGGAAAGTCGTCGAAGCAGGCAACCGAAATATCCTCCGGGCAGGACAGGCCGATGTCGCGGATCGCCTTCATGGTGCCGATCACCATCGGGTTGTTGGCGGAAAAAATCGCGCTTGGCCGATCGTGCGAGGAAAGCATCTGCATGGTGGCGTTATAGCCGTCGATCTCGTGGAAATTGCCGAAGCGGATCAGCTCCTCCGCGATCGGCAGCCCGGCGGCGTGCAGCGCCTCGCGGTATCCCGCCATGCGGTCATGCATCGGCGAAATATCCGATGTGCCGGTGATGTAGCCAATGCGCCGATGGCCGAGGTTGATCAGGTAGGTGATGGCGTCGAACACCGCGCGCTGGTTGTCGAGCACCACTGTATCGGTGTCGACGCCCTCGCAGATGCGGTCGAGCAGCACGACCGGCACATTGGCGTCGTCGACGATCCCCTTGAGGATCGCGCCGTCGCCGACGCGCGCCACGATCAGCCCGTCGACCATGCGGTCGAGCAGCAGCCGGATCTGGTCGTCCTGGGTGTTCAAATCCTCGTCCGTGCAGCACAGCATGACGGCATAGCCGGCCCGGTCGAAGGCCTGCTGGATGACCGAGACGACATCTGTGAAGAACGGGTTGGTGATGTGCGGCACGGTCAGCCCGATGGTGCGGGTCGTGCCCATCTTCAGGCTGCGGGCGATCGCATTGCGCTTGTAGCCGATATCGCGGATCGCCTGTTCGATGCGCTGGCTGAGTTCCGGACTGACCGTCGCCGTGCCGTTGATCAACGCCGACACGGTGGCGACCGAGACACGCGCCGCCTCGGCCACATGAAGCATTGTGGGTGCGGTGGATCTACGCTGCTTTTTTCGCCCTGACGCTGTCATTTTCGAAACGTTTCGTTACCCCTTGCTGCCAATACCTACGGAATACCACCTTTTTTAGCAAGAATCGAAATGCATCAAACTTCCGTCACCGGATATCGGCTTGACACGATCGAAACGTTTAGATTAGCGTTTGCGGGAAGTTGACGACGACGGAAGGGAGGCCGCCATTGTCATGGAACACGCGAGTTCCCTTTCCCCGGAGCACGGTGCGGCGGATCGGTCAGACACCGTTCTGAGCGCCGAGCGCGTCTCCAAGAGCTTCGGCGGCATCGCCGCCCTGGTCGATGTCGGCTTCGAGCTGCGACGCGGCGAGGTTCATGCCTTGATGGGCGAGAACGGCGCCGGCAAATCGACGCTGATGAAGATACTCTCCGGCGTCTACACCGGCTATGAAGGCACGGTTAGCGTCGATGGCCGCCCCGTCAGCTTCGCCGGCGTGCGTGACGCCGAGGATGCCGGCATCGCCATCATTCACCAGGAGCTCAACCTGGTGCCCGAACTCAGCGTCGCCGACAACATCTTCCTCGGCCGCGAGAAGCTGATCGCGGGCCTGATCGTCGACCGCAAGGCGAGCAGCCGCGCGGCGGGTGCTTTGTTGCAGCGGCTCGGCATCGAACTCGATCCGCAAGCCCGCGTCGGCGCCTTGCGCGTCGGCGAACAGCAGCTGGTTGAGATCGCCAAGGCTTTGTCGATGTCGGCACGCATCCTGATCATGGATGAGCCGACCTCGGCGCTGTCGCCAGCCGAATGCCAGCGGCTGTTCCGCATCATCCGCCAGCTTGCCGACAGCGGTGTCGCCATCGTCTACATCTCGCACCGCATCGACGAGGTCATGCATCTGGCCAGCCGCGTCACCGTGTTTCGCGACGGGCGCCATGTGCTGACCGAGCCGATGGCCAGGCTCGACGAAGACGCGATCATTTCGGCGATGGTCGGACGAAACCTGCTCGCTTCCTCCCAGGAAGAGCGCCACTCCGGCGGCAAGATCGTGCTTTCGGTCGAAAACCTGTCGCTGTCGAAGCCCGATGCGCATGGCTGGCGCACGGTGATCGACGGCGTCGGCTTCGATCTTGCCGCCGGAGAAATCCTCGGCATTGGCGGGCTGCTGGGTTCGGGCCGCACCGAGATCCTGGAAGCGATCTTCGGCTCGAGCGATGGTCGTACCGGTGGCGAAATCCAGGTCGACGGCCGACCCGTGGATATCCGTTCGCCCCGCGATGCAAGGCGGTTGGGCATTGCGCTGGTCACCGAGGACCGCAAGACGCAAGGCCTGCATCTGCAGGCATCGATCACGGACAATGTCGCGCTGCCGCTGGTCGGATCGCTGGCGCGCTTCGGCATCCGCTCGCTGGCCGGCGAACAGGGATTGGCGCGGCAGGCGGTCAAGGCGCTCGGCATCCGCTGCCAGGACATCGACCAGCCCGCCGGCACGCTGTCCGGCGGCAACCAGCAGAAGGTCGTCATCGGCAAGTGGCTGGCGACCAGGCCGAGGGTGCTGTTGCTGGACGAGCCGACGCGCGGCATCGATGTCGGCGCCAAGCGCGAGATCTACGACCTGATCTTCAAGCTGGCGCGCGACGGCCTTGCCATCGCCGTCATCAGCTCGGAACTGCCGGAGCTTTTGCATCTCTCCGACCGCATCCTGGTGATGGCCGACGGCCGCCAGACAGGCATCCTTTCCCGCGACGCGGCCAGCGAGGAGGCCATCATGCGCCTCGCCGCACCGCGCCGAACCATATCGAGACCAGCCGCATGACTGCCCTGAAACTCCTGTCCCGGACCAAGCTCTATTGGGGCCTGATCGCCATCTTCCTGATCGGCGTGCTGGGCTCGCCGATGAGTTCGAAGGGCAACAACATCTTCCTCTCCTACGGCAATCTGCTCGACGTGCTGCGCCAGGTGTCGACCACCGGGCTGATCGCCACCGGCATGACGGCTGTCATCATCACCGGCGGCATCGATCTCTCCGTCGGCTCGCTGATGGCCATCTGCTCGGTGGTCTGCGCCATGCTGCTGACGGTTCCTGGCGTGACGCCGGGCGTCGTGCTGGGCGTGCCGACCGTCGCACTGGTGGCACTTTGCCTCGGCTTCGTCGTCACCCGCTTCATCTTCCAGAACCTCGCAAAATCCCGAGCCGGCGCCGATCTCGTCCGCGACATCAGGTTGGACGGCATTCGCGGCCTGGTCACGCCCGCCGTCGTCGGCGTGGTCCTGTGCTGCCTGTCCCTGTGGTACCTGCTGCCGCAGATCGGGTCGAAATTCGGCGTGCTTGGCGTGCTGCTGGTGGCGCCGTGCGTCGGCTTGCTGTTTGGCGCGCTCAACGGCTTCATCATCGTTGCCGGACGGCTGCAGCCCTTCATCGTCACCCTGGCGATGATGGTGACGGCGCTCGGCATCGCCCGGCTGACCGCCGGCCAGAACAATGCGGTGCTGCCGGTCTATACCGGCTCGAACGCCACCGCCGATTTCGAGATCCTGCGCGAGCTGGTGTTCGGCGTCATCCCGATGCCGGGTCTGTTCTTCCTCGGCGCCATCCTGATCTATGGCGCGGTGCTGCGCTTCACGCCGTTCGGCCGCTATGTCTATGCCATCGGCGGCAATGAGGAAGCGGCGCGGCTCTCCGGCATCGCCGCCGGTCGCGTCAAGATCGCCACCTATGCCATCTCCGGACTGCTCGCCGGTATCGCCGCCGTGCTCTATGTCGCGCAGTATAGGCAAGGCAAGCCGGATGCCGGCGCCGGGCTGGAACTGGATGCCATCGCCGCCGTCGTCATCGGCGGCACCAGCCTGATGGGTGGGCGCGGTAGCCTCACCGGCACGTTCTGCGGCGTGCTGATCTTCGGCCTGCTCTCCAACATCCTGCAGCTCCACAACATCAATTCGAACCTTCAACTGGTGTTGAAGGGGATGATCATCATCGGCACCGTGCTCGTGCAGGAGCGCAATGCCGGTGATCTCCTGGCCTATCTGCGCCTGCCCGGCGGGCAAGCGGCGCACAAGGAAACGACCGCGGCAAAGCGGCCGTCGCAAGAGACACCGTCTCTCAATCTCGGAGGAAACAAGAATGAAACGACGTGACATGCTGAAGCTTGCCGCCATGACCGCGGCACTGCTGACCACCACCGCGCTCATGACCACCGGCAATGCCTATGCCCAGGACAAGAAGTGGAAGATCGGCTTCTCGCAGGTGACGACCATCGAGCCCTGGCGCGCGCAGTTCAACAAGGACATCCTGGCTGAAGCCGCCAAGCATCCCGAGGTCGAACTGATCATCACCGACGGCGAGGACAAGACCGAAAAGCAGGTCGCCGATGTCGAGAACCTGATCCGTCAGGAGGTCGACGCACTGCTGGTATCACCGAAGGAATCCGCCGGCCTGACCGGCGTCGTGCAGCAGGCGATCGACGCCAAGATTCCGGTCTTCGTGCTCGACCGCAATGTCGACACCAAGGACTACACCCAGTTCGTCGGCGGCGACAACGCGCTGATAGGCCGCGCGGCCGGCGAATATGCCGTCGAGCTGCTAGGCGGCAAGGGCAAGGCTGCGGGCAATGTCGTCGAGATCTGGGGCGGCATGGGCACCCAGCCGGCGCATGACCGCCATGACGGCTTCCACGAGTTCACCGACAAGGAGCCGGGCATCAAATATCTGCTCGACCAGCAATCGGGCGACTGGAAGCAGGACCAAGCCTATAATCTGATGGCCAACGCGCTGAAGAGCAACGAGAAGATCGATCTCGTTTATGGCCACAACGACCCGATGGCCTACGGCGCCTATCTCGCCGCCAAGGATGTCGGCCGCGAGAAGGACATCAAGTTCATCGGCATCGACGGTCTGCCCAACGAGGGCGTGCAAATGGTGAACAAGGGCGAGCTGACGGCCACCTTCACCTATGTCACCCCCGGCGCCGAAGGCCTGCGCCAGGCGATCAAGTTCCTCAACGGCGAGAAGGTCGAAAAGACCATCACTCTGCCGACCGAGAAGATCACCAAGGAAAATGCAGCCAAGGTGCTGAAGGACAACGGCCTCTGAGCCAAAACGTCCTGCCGGGTGCTTTTTGGCGCCCGGCAGATCGACCTAAGCCAGCTTGGCCAGCAATTTCATGAAGGTGGCGATCTCCTTGGCCGAGAGCGGCGCCAGCGTCTCCTGGGTGATTTCGCGGGCCAGCGGGATCAGGCGCTCGATGGCGTCGCGCCCCTCCGCGGTCAGATTGACCAGCAGCCGCCTTTTGTCGACCTCGTGCTTGGAAAGCTCGACCAGGCCGCGCGCCTTCAGCCGGTCGATGACGCCCTTCACCGTCGCCGCGTCCATGGCGATCAGCGTGCCGAGCTGGTTCTGCGAGGTCTCGCCGACATCGCGCAGCTTGGCGAGTGCGGCGAATTGCGGCGGCGTCAGATCGCCGATATGCGCGGCAAAGATCGAGACATGGCGCTGATGCGCCTTGCGCAGGATGAAGCCGACCTGCTCCTGCAAGAGGTAATCCTGGTCGTCCGGCGTCTCGACCTCGACCAGCTTCAGCAGATTGTCCTCGGTGCTCACCGCAGCCCGTCCCAGGCCTTGATATCCCCGGCGGCCAAGCCACCCATGCGGTCGTGCACGCGCGGGCCACAGGTCATGGCGAGGCAGAACAGGATCTCGTCGGGGCGCGGGCCATCGCTGATGCCGACTTCCATGGCATCGAAATGGCTGCGCACATAGGCGGCGTTGATGTGGCCGAGCGGCACGTCGAGCTTTGAACCGAAAGCTCCAACCTTCTTCGCCGACGGCACGATCGCCTTGGCGTCGCCGAGCCGTTCGCGCATGGCGTAGCCGCCGGGCACATGCCAGAGTGCACCGTGCTCCAGCTCACCCGCCGTGCCGACAATGGCGCCCTTGCCGTAGCCGTCGATCTGCTTGACGTCGCCGCCGAGTGCCGCGATCAGCCGGTCGGCGAGCAACAGGCCAAGCGGCTTCAAATCGTCCATGGCGCTCTGCAAATCCTCGACATAGCGCCCGGCGAACGGGTTCTTGACCAGCGCCATGGCGGCGGCGCGGCGGCGCGGCATCTTGGCCACCGGCCCGCCCTCATGGAAGATCTCTTCGGTCAGCACCGCGATCTTGCGGATCGGAAACTCAGGCATGGGCAACTTCCTCCCTCGAACTTTTGTTGGGCGCGGCAAGCGCAACCGAGCCACTGATGCGGATCTCACCGCCAAGAAACAGCGCCGATCCGGCAATCAGGCCGCGCCGGCGAAAATCTTCGGCGACGGCAAGGCCGTTGTCCAGCGCCCGCGCCACTTCGCCAAGTGCAAGCGTGCCGACGCCATGTGTCACCAGGCGCGCGCCGAGATCGCTGTCGGGCGACAGTTCGTGTGCGGGAATGCGCTTGATGGCCGGATTGCCGGGCAGGTCCACCGCGTTGGCAATGAGCGTCGCCGCCGCATCGGCCTCGGCGCCAGTCCGCGCCAGCACGGTGACGGCGTCTGCAATGCCAAGTGAGAAGGAGCGGCCTCGCCAACCGCTGGTGGCGACGCCGCGAACGCCATCTTCCGCGCGGATCGTGATCCGGTCGGCCATGTCGTTGCCGGTGCCAGCGATCGCCAAGCCCATCGACTGGCCCTTGCCGATATGGATTGCGCAGTCGCCGCCATTGTTGACATAGGCGCGATCGAGCTTGCGGCCGGCAAGCAATGCGGCGAGCATTTCGTCGGCTACCGATCCGGCGACGGCGGCCATCGGTGTAATGAAACATTCCGCCAAGGGTATGACGGCTGCTTCCATGCGGCGCGCCGTCGGGCCTGCGAAGGTGCGGGGCGCCAGGAAAAACGCCGGGAGCCGCAATTCGGGGAGCTCCTCGACCAACTCCATCAGGATCGTCTGAAAGCGCGCGACAGCTTGCGCGTAAGCGGCGCGACACTCATCCGCTTCGCCAAAAACCTCGACGATCAGGTCGATCGGCCCGTGGTTGAGATGCAGCCGCTTGCCGTCCTGCAGCCAATGCGTTTGCGGGCCTTGCATCATCCGGTCTCGTTCGACGCAGCGCGGCGCAATTGCGCCAGTGGCGGCCATGGATTGCTGACCGCGGCACCGGTGCCGCGTCGCGAATTGAAATATTCGCCACCCTTGGCAACGATATCATCGACGCTGCGGATCTCGGCCTCGTAGCCGCCGAGCCTGATGTAGTCGTCGCGGCGGAGCGTGAATTCGATCGGCGCCACAAGTGCGGGGGTCGGCACATAGCCGAAGGCCCCTTCCGGCACCCTGGTGACATCGACCATCAGCGTGATGCCGCCGCCCGGCCAGACATAGACCGGCGCGCCGCCGACCGTCACATAGGTGGTCAGGCCCTGCACGGAACGGGTGAGATTGACCGGGTTTTCGGTGACGCCGGCGCGCAATGAACCGCCGGCGCCGCCGATGAACAGCACGGTGCAGAGCGCCGGCTCGCAATTGTCCTCGATCAGGCCGACCGATTTCTGCAGCCGTTCGGGAAACGGCTTCTGCACCGGCTTCAGTTCATCATCGAGCTCGTAATAGGCGAACTGCTCGCCGGTGGTCGAAACCATCAGCAGCGACAGGCCGGGGCGCGCGCCTTTCTTGGCATTCCATTCGCCGAGGATCGACAGCGGGTCTGAAATGCTGGTGCCGCCCCAGCCGAGGCCGGGCTCGGAGACCTTGAAATAGCGGCCCGGCGTCGAACGGCGGCCGATGATCTTTATCCCGGTATCCTGCCAGCCCAGCACCTTGCCGGCCTGATGCTCCGAAACGACGCCGGTGATGTGGTCGTCGACCACCACCACCTCGTCGACAAGGCCGCGCCATTGTGTGGCGAACATGCCGATGGTTGCCGAGCCGCAGCCGACACGCATGCGGTGTTCCTGCTTGCCGTCGATGACAGGCGGTTTGCCGGCTTCGACTGTTATGGTGGCGCCGCCGTCTATGGCCAATTCCACCGGCTTGCGGTTGCACAGATTGAGCAGCGCGTCGCAGGTCGCGCGGCCTTCGGCCTTCGAGCCGCCGGTCAAATGATGCACGCCGCCCAGCGACAGCATCTGCGAGCCATATTCGCCCGTCGTGACATGGCCGATTGCCTCGCCCTGCGATCGCACAATGGCCGTCTCGGGTCCGATATGCCGGTCGGTATCGATCTTCACCTTGACGCCGCAGTACGAAAAAATGCCTTCCGTGACGACGGTGACGAGATCGACGCCTTCGACCTCCTGGCTGACGATGAAAGGGGCGGGCTTGTAGTCGGGATAGGTGGTGCCGGCGCCTATTGCCGTGACGAAGCGGCGCCCGGTGTTGACCAGTTCGCCATCCCAGGCCTCGCCCTCGGCGACGAAGGGCACGATTGCCGCGCCGGTCTCAGCCGCATGGTCGAGGATGGTCAGCGGGTCCATCCGCACGATCCTGCCGCCGACATTGCCGTAGCGGTCGCAGGCGCCGGTGCGGCCATCGGCGATGTAGCACATGACCGGACAGGCATCGCAGCGGATCTTTTCCGCCACCAGCTTCTCGCCGGGATCATGCGTTTCGAAGCGCTCGGCAAGCTCGCTCATCGGCGTGCCTCCTTTTCGCGGATGCCATCTTTTTCACGGATGCCAGCACGGATCCGCGTCGGCGTCGCCGGAACCTTGGTGATGAGAACACCGGTGGCGTGGCGGATGGCGTTGAGGATCGCCGGCGCCGTTGGGATCAGCACATGTTCGCCCAGCCCCTTGGCGCCGAATGGGCCTTCCGGATCGGGAACCTCGATCAGGATGGTTTCGATCGGCGGCACGTCGCCAATGGTCGGGATCAGATAGTCGTGCAAATTCTCGGTACGGCCGGGGATGTACTCCTCCATCAGCGCCATACCGATGCCTTGTGCGATGCCGCCCTCGATCTGGCCTTCGACCAGCAGCGGGTTGATCGCCTTGCCGACATCGTGCGCGGCGGTGATCTTGATCAGCTTGACCGTGCCGAGCTTGAGGTCGACCTCAAGTTCGGCGATCTGCGCGCCGAAGCCGTAGACGGCGTAGGGTTTGCCCTGGCCCTTGGCATCGAGCGGCAGCGTCGGCGGATCGTAGGTCTCCTGGGCGCGGAAGACGAAGCCTTCGGCATCCACGTCGAGCGAGGCGAGATCGATACGGCGCGTGGCTTCGCCTTCGCGGATGACGATCGCCTGGCCGTCGAGTTGCAGGGCTGCGTTTCCGGAAACATTGGCAAAGCGCAGGATCTTTTCGCGCAAGGCACGGCCGGCCTTTTCGGCGGCCTTGCCGGTCACGAAAGTCTGGCGTGAGGCCGATGTCTTGCCGGCGTCGGGGGTGATCGCCGTATCTGCGCTCTTCAGCTGGAATTTCTCCAGCGGCAGGCCGAGCGCGTCGGCGCAGATCTGGGTGATGACCGTGTTGGAACCCTGGCCGATATCGACCGCGCCCTGGTGCAGGATGACCGTGCCGTCAGCCGCAATGCCGACCAGGATGGTCGACGGGTTGGGCAGCGAGGTGTTGCCGCAGCCATACCAGCACGACGCGACGCCAACGCCGCGCTTTCTATCCCTGTTGGCACTGTTGAACGCATCCGCATCAGCCGTCGCGCGCACCCAATGCGGGCGTAGCGATTCGAGGCATTCGGCAATGCCGACGCCGGAGTCCAGCCGTTGCCCGGTAACCGTTTCGGAACCGTTCCGAAGGCAGTTCTTCAAGCGAAAATCGAGTCGGTCCATGCCGAGCTTGCCGGCCAGCTCATCATAGAGCGTCTCCTGCATGATCGTCGCCTGCGGCACGCCGAAGCCACGGAAGGCGCCTGAGATCGGCCCATGGGTGTGAATGGCGCGGCCCTCGGCATGGTAGTTCGGCGTCGCATAGGGGCCGGACGCATGCACCGGCACGCGGTTGGCGACGGTCGGCCCCCAGCTTGCATAGGCGCCGGTGTTGAAATCGCCTGAGAAGATCATCCCGGTGACAAGGCCATCGGCATCGGCGCCGATGGTCGCTTTCATCACGGCTGGATGGCGCTTGGTGGTCGAAATCATCGATTCGGTGCGGGTGTAGGCAAGTGCCGCCGGTCGCCCCGTCTTCAGCGCCACAAGGCCGATCAGCGGCTGCAGCGAAACGTCGAGCTTGGAGCCGAAGCCACCGCCGGTCGCGGTCGGCACGATGCGCACCTTGTCGACGGCAAGGCCGAGCACCTTCGCCGTCTCGTCGCGGTCCATATAGGGTGCCTGGGTGCAGGCGACGACGACCAGCGTGTCGCCGTCCAGATAGGCATAGCCGGCTTCCGGCTCGATATAGGCGTGCTCGACATAGGAGGTGTCGATGGCGCCGGACACGGTGAACGCCGCGTCGGCAAGCGCCGCTTCCGGGTCGCCGCGTTCGACCAGGCCGGAGGTGAGCAGGTTTGCCGGCCGGTTGTCATGCATCAGCGCAGCACCCTCGGCCTGCGCTTCGGCAGGCTGCAGAAAATGCGGCAGTTCGCTCCAGCGGATCGGAAAATCCGACAAATCGAGATCGAGGATCGCCTCGCGTTCGCCGGCAACCAGCGCCACCGCCTCGCCACGAAGCCGCGAAAACCCTTCGGCCAGTGCCGGCTGGTCGGCGAACGGACCGATAGCGCCGAAACAGTTCTTCCCCGGAATGTCGGCGGCTGTGAAGACACCGGCGATGCCGGGATGCGCCTTCGCCCAGCCGTTGAGGTCGCCGAAGGCGAAGCTGGCGTGATAATGCGGCGAGCGGACCACCAGCACGGCCAGCGCATCGGCGGGGAAGGAATCGCCGCCGAATTTCTCAGCCCCGGTGACCTTCTGCACGCCGTCGAGCCTGATGGGCGAGGAACCGATCGCATGGCCGGATTGAGGCAAGCGGAAATCGAGGCTTGCTGCCTGCAGGGAGGCATCCATCACCGCCGCGATGATCTTCCGGTAGCCGGTGCAGCGGCAGAGAATACCGCCCAGCGCATCCTGCACCTCCGCCTCGGTAGGGCGGGGCTGCTTGTCCAGCAATGCGGTTGCCGCGACCAGCAGCGCCGGCGTGCAGATGCCGCATTGCGCCGCGCCATGGGCAAGGAACGAGGCCTGCAGCGCCGACAGCCGGCCATTGGCGAGGCCTTCGACCGTCGTCACCGACGCCCCGGCGACGGATGCAGCCGGCATCAGGCAAGCGCAGACGGGATCGCCGTCGACCAGCACCGTGCAAGCGCCGCAATCACCGGCATCGCAGCCGACCTTGGTGCCGGTCAGCAGCAATTCATCGCGTAGCACCAAGGACAGTCGGCGCAGCGGCGGTACGTTGACGGAGATGGCGGCGCCATTGACCTCGAAGGCGATGTCGGCTCGTTCTGGGCCGAGAGCAGGCCGAACGGCGCCCGGACCGGGCAGGGCTTCACGCATATCAGGCTGAACTTGGCTCATGCCGCCGCCACCTCGTCGCCAGTCGTTCGCCCCACAGCCGCAAGCACGGCGCGGGCGACAATCTCGCGCACCGCATCGAGCCGGTATTCGGCGCTGCCGCGTACGTCGGCGATGGGTGACAGTTCGCTCATCGGCGCGGCCAGGATCGCGTCGGCAAGTCCGCCGTCCACCGGCAGTCCGCGCAGCGCGGCTTCGACACCGGCCAGCCGCTTGGCCACCACCGAACAGGAGCCGGCGGCGACCGCCGCTTCGGCGACAGTGCTGTTGTCGACGACCAGACGCGCCGCCACCATGGCGATGGAAATGACGAGGTAGCGCCGGGCGCCGAGCTTGACGAAAGCCGACGTGCCGCTGGGCTTCGGCACGCGGATGGCCGTCACCATCTCACCGGGCAGCAGCGCCGTGCGGCGGTTGCCAAGAATGAAGTCCTGCAGCCGCAGATGCCGCGTGGCTGCCACGGAGCGCAGCTCGACCTCGGCATCGAGGACGAGCAGGCCCGGCACGCCGTCGGCGGCAGGCGACGCGTTGCAGAGATTGCCGGCGACCGAGGCGACGTTCTGGATCTGCGCCGAGCCGACCTCTCGCGCCGCCTGTTTCAGCGCGTTGAAGGCCGGCGGCAAGCGATGGCGGATAATGTCGGTCCAGGTCGTGCGCGCGCCGATGACGAAGTGGTCGTCCGTTTCGGCAATGCCGCGCAGCGAAGCCAGACCGTTGATATCGAGAACATTGTCGCGGAAGGGTTTGCTGCCCTGTGCCGGATAGAAGTCGGTGCCGCCGGCAAGGATGCGCCAGGCGCCCTCGCCAAGCAAAGCGAGCGCTTCGTCGACCGAGGTGGGTTTCGCGTAACGGATCACGCTTTGCCTTCCAGAAAAGAGGTCTTCCAGAAACCGGTGTTTCGAAAGACTCTGCCGGCATCAGCGCCGGAAAATTCATTCGTATGCAAATGATATCAAGACGGCAGGAATTGTCAAAGCCGGAGTTTGCGCCGGCTCGGCCGGCACGCATTTGTTATGTCGCCAGAGGTTGACGCGGCCGGCCATCTGGTCAAGTTTCTGCCTCCGGTCGCGGCAGCGGCATCGAGACAGAGAGAAGGAAGCCGCATGGCCGACGAAGCGCTTGTTGTCATCGACCTGCAGAACGACTTTTGTCCGGGCGGCGCGCTGGCGGTTGCCGGCGGCGACGAGATCGTGCCGCTGGTCAACGACCTGATCCGGCGAACCGACCATGTCGTGCTGACGCAGGACTGGCATCCCGCCGGTCATTCCAGCTTTGCCTCCAGTCATCCGGGCGCGCAGCCCTTCACGATGATCGAAATGCCCTATGGCCAGCAGACGCTGTGGCCGGACCATTGCATCCAGGGCAGCCTCGGCTCGGATTTCCATTCCGGCCTCGCCTGGACCAAGGCCGAGCTCGTCATCCGCAAGGGGTTTCGGCCTGATATCGACAGCTATTCGGCCTTCTTCGAGAATGACCGCACGACGCAGACCGGCCTTGCAGGCTACCTCCGGGAGCGTGGCATCGACACGCTGACCCTGGTCGGCCTGGCGACCGATTTCTGCGTCGGCTTCTCAGCGCTGGACGCAGTCAGCCAGGGCTTCAAAACCACGGTCCGGCTCGATGCCTGCCGTGGCATCGATCTCAACGGTTCGCTCGAAGCCATGCTGCAGCGCATGCGCGACGCCGGCGTGACGCTCGAAGACCATTTGTCGGATTGAACCGGCCCTTGAGACAGAACCCCCTCACCCGGATTTCCAACCGAATTGCGAAGAGCAATTCGGGGCAATCCGACCTCTCCCCGAGGGGAGAGGAGATGGCGAGCATCGGCGCCAAGTCTCTTCTCCCCTCGGGGAGAAGGTGGCCGCGTAGCGGCCGGATGAGGGGGCCTTTTTCATATCTGATCCCCCTGCGGGCGGCATGCGTTATGGCTCTCGCCACCCTGCTTCCGGCACAGGCCTTTGCCGCCGAAGACCACGGTCTGCCCGGTGCTGTGATGTCGCTGTGGTGGGCGCTGCCCTTCGCCGGGCTGCTGTTGTCGATCGCCACCGGTCCGCTGCTGTTCCACCATGTCTGGGAACACCACTACGGCAAGATCACGGCCCTGTGGGCGGCGCTGGTGATCGTGCCGCTGGCGCTTGCCTTCGGCATCCCCTCGGCGACCGAAGCTGTGCTGCATGCGCTGCTCACCGAATACATGTCGTTCATCGTCCTGCTGTTTGCGCTCTATACGATTTCAGGCGGCATCCTGCTTTCCGGCAACATCCACGGCACGCCGCTGGTCAATGCCGGGCTGCTGCTGGTCGGCGCTATTCTCGCCTCGGTCATCGGCACGACCGGCGCCTCGATGATCCTGATCCGGCCGATCCTGCGCGCCAACGATAACAGGCCGTTCAACGCCCATGTCGTGATCTTCTTCATTTTCCTGGTGTCCAACATCGGCGGCTCGCTGACGCCGCTTGGCGATCCGCCGCTGTTCGTCGGCTTCCTGCGCGGCGTCGACTTCTTCTGGACGACGACGAACCTCTGGCGCGAGACGCTGTTCGTTGTCGTCGTCGTGCTGGCCGTCTTCTTAGGCATCGACATCATCCTGCATCGGCGCGAGGCTGGCGCGCCGAAGATCAAGGATCCGACGCCGGACAAGACGGTGCGTTTGCGCGGCTTGGCCAACCTTCCGCTGCTGGCGGGTGTGATCGGCGCCATCCTGCTGTCGGCGGCCTGGAAGCCGGGCGTGAGCTTTTCCGTGTTCGGCGTCAGTCTCGAACTGCAGAATCTGGTGCGCGACGCCATCATCCTGGCGCTGGCCCTGCTGTCGCTTCCCCTCTCCTACAAGAGCCACCGGGAAGCCAACGGCTTCAACTGGGGTCCGATATCGGAGGTGGCGAAATTGTTTGCCGGCATCTTCATCTGCATCGTGCCGGTCATCGCCATCCTAAGGGCCGGACATGATGGCGCGCTGGCGCCATTGGTCGCCCTCGTCACTTCGCCCTCGGGCGCGCCCAACGATATCGCCTATTTCTGGCTGACCGGTGCGCTGTCATCCTTCCTCGACAATGCGCCGACCTATCTCGTGTTCTTCGAGCTTGCCGGCGGCGACCCAAGGCATCTGATGACGGAATTCGCTTCGACGCTTGCCGCGATCTCGGGGGGCGCGGTGTTCATGGGCGCCAACACCTATATCGGCAATGCACCGAACTTCATGGTCTACGCCATCGCCCGGCATCGCGGCGTGAAGATGCCGGGCTTTTTCGGCTATATGGCATGGTCGGGCCTGGTGCTGATCCCGATATTTCTGGTTGCGGGCTTTCTGTTCTTTGGGTGATCAGCCCACGCCGACATAACGGCGAACCGCCGACGGGTCGGCGCGCAGCTCCTCGACATCGACCGTTTCTCGGTTGCGGCCATTTTCGATGAAACAAACCCGATCGGCGACCGAAAGCACCGCATCGACACGCTGCTCGACCAAAATGGTCGACACCCCCATGCCGCGCAGCTTCGACACCGTCTCGCGGATCTTGGCGATCATCGACGGCATCAGCCCTTCGGTCGGCTCGTCCAGCAACAGCACCTGCGGCTCGAGGCAGAGTGCACGCGCCATCGCCAGCATCTGCTGTTCGCCGCCGGACAGCGTACCGGAGCGTTGCCTGAGCCGCTGGCGCAGCAGCGGGAAGAGATCGAGCACGGCCTCCCGCGTCGCCTTGCCCTTGCCTCGCGCCATCAGGCCGATCTCGATGTTCTCCGCCACCGTCATTTCAGCGAACAGCCGCCTGCCTTGCGGCACATAGGCGACGCCTGCCTTGGGCACCTCGTGCGCCAGCAGCCCGGTCAACTCTTGGCCAGCCAGTTTGATCGAGCCGGCGCTTGAGGGAACCAGCCCCATTATGGCTTTGAGCGTCGTCGTCTTGCCGGCGCCATTGCGGCCGAACAGGCACAGCACCTCGCCTTTGTTCAGCACCAGGTCGAGCCCATAAAGCACCTGGACCTCGCCATAGAAACAGTCCAGCCCCGAAATGGTCAGTGCTTGAGACTTCGCCCCGGCCTGGCTTGTTTCGGTCATGGGGCGGTCCCCAGATAGGCTTCCTGCACCGCCGCGTTCTCGCGGATCGCTTCGGGCGTGTCTTCGGCGAGAATCTTGCCGGCATTGAAGACAGTGATGCGGTCGGCCAGTTGCATGACGACCGGCATGTTGTGCTCGATCAAAAGCACGGTGGCGTTCTTGGCGATCTCGCGCACCAGGGTGATGAAATTGTCGATCTCGCTGTCGGCCAGGCCTTGCGTCGGCTCGTCGAGGATCAACAAGCGCGGCTTCAGCGCCAGGCCCATCGCCACTTCCAGCAGGCGTTGATGGCCGTAGGACAATTGCCCGGCCGGCATGTGGGCACGATCGGCCAGGCCGGTGCGTTCGAGAGCCGCCATCACACCTGTCCGCACTGCACCCTTCGAACGGCCATCGCTCAAGGTCCGCTGCACCGGCAGCGCGACATTGTCGTAGGCGGAGAGATTGGCAAAGACGCTGGTGATCTGGAACGTGTAGGCGATGCCCTGGCGCACCCGGATATAGGCCGGCAGGCCGGTGATGTCGGCACCGTCAAAGACGATCATCCCCGATGACGGCTGGATGCGGCCGCTGACCAGGCTGACGAAGGTGGTTTTTCCCGCCCCGTTGGGGCCGATGACGGCGCGGATCTCTCCCGGCATCAGGGCGAAGTCGACGCCGTCGACAGCACGCAGGCCACCGAAGTTCCGCGACAGGCCCTTGGTGGTCAAAAGCGGCATCATGGCAGCCACCCAAGCCAGCGCTGGCGGATGCTGCCCAGAATGCCTTTGGGGAAGAACAGCACCAAAAGGATGAGCGCGATGCCGACGATCAGCAGATAGGCCGAGGTGTAGCCGCTGGTGATGTCGATGACATAGTACATGAACAGCGTGCCGATCAGCGGCCCAAGCGTTGTGGCAGCACCCCCGAGCAGCACCCAGAGCAGCGGCAGGATCGAATACTGCACCGAAGCGAAGCTCGATCCGACATAGCCGAACAGCAGCGCATAGGCGGCGCCCGAGGCCGCGCAGATGGTGCCGGAGACAACGACGGCGGCGAGCTTGTTGGAGAAGGTATCATAGCCGAGCATCTTCGTCCGCTCCTCGTTCTCGCGGATGGCGACTAGCACGCGGCCATATCTGGAGCGGACGATGGCTGATGTGATGAGCAGCACGATCGAAAACAGCCCCAGCGCCGTCATGTAACGCACGGTTGGATTGGTGAGCTCGAGCGATGTCGCGCCGAGGCTGAGCACCCGCGCTGGCTGCGGCACGACCATGCCCTGGTCGCCGCCGGTCCACGTCGCAAAATAGAGGATGAGCAGGTAAAAGACCTGGGCGAACATCATGGTGACGATCATGAAGGCGACACCCGTGGTGCGCAGCGCCAGCAGGCCGATCACCAGCGCCAGGACAGCGCCGCAGGCAACTCCGCCGAGGAAGGCCAGAGGGACGCTCCAGCCAAGCTGGATGACGGCAAGGCCAGCACCATAGAGCCCGGCGGCGAAGAACATGGCGTGGCCGAGGCTGAGCAGGCCGACATAGCCGAACAGCATGTTGTAGCCCATGGCAAAAACCGCCAGCACCATGATGCGGGCAAGCAGGCCGTGATAATACTCCGGCAGCAGGAAGCTCAGCACGAAGAGCAGCGCGATGACGCCGAGATGCAGGGTATAGGCCTTTGCCGGCGAAGCTTCGCTCATCGCGATGCCGTCCCGAACAGGCCTTGCGGGCGGAACACCAGCACCATGGCAACGAGCAGCGTGGCGATGATCTTGGCCAAAGTCGGCGAGAAGAACATCGAGATGATGCCGTCCGACAGGCCGATCAGCACGGCGGCGACGACCGTGCCGCGCAGCGAGCCGAGGCCGCCGATGATGACGACGATGAAGGAGAGCAGCAGCGGGTCCTGCCCCATCAGATAATGCGCCTGGCTGATCGGCACGATCAGCACTGCGGCAATGGCCGCCAGCATTGCGCCGAGCGCGAAGACGCCGCCATAGACACGGCCGACGGGGATGCCGAAGGCCTGCGCCGTCTCGCTGTCATACTGCGTGGCGCGCATGATGAGACCGATCCTGGTGCGCGTCAGCACCAGCCATGTCGCGATCAGCAGTAGCGCCGAAGCGGCGATAACAGACAGTTTGTAGCCGGAGTAACCGAACCACGGCAAAAGGATGCGGTAGCTGAACGGCGGCTCCACCGGCCGCGCCTCCGGACCGTAGAAGGTCAGCGCCAGCTGCTGGATGATGTAGAGCATGCCGATCGTGGCGACGATGGTGGCTTCCGGATTGTAGTTGAGCCGGCGCAGCACCAGCCGCTCGGCGACCAGCGCAATGGCGCCGACGATCAACGGCGCAATCACCAGCGCCGCCAGGAAGCCGAGCGCCGGATGGCCGCCGATCGCCGTGGTGATCGCCCAGGCGAGCACGGCGCCGAGCATGAAGAACTCGCCATGCGCGACATTGACCACCCGCATGACGCCGAACACCAGCGACAGCCCAAGCGCCGTCAGCGCCAGCACCGCTGAGGTGACGAGGCCTTCGAGGGCCGCGAGGAGGAGATGGGGACCGAAGTGCATTCAGGGCGCCCTTACCCTCCCCCTCGTGGGGAGGGTGACCGCGAAGCGGTCGGGTGGGGGGTGGGGCATGGGCCGTCGCGACCCCCACCCCGTCTCATAGGCTTCGCAAAAATGCGAAGCCTATTCGCCGACCCTCCCCACAAGGGGGAGGGTAAGGCGCCTCACAGCGCCTGCGTCGTATAATCCCCTTCAGCCTCGTAAAGACCATCCTCGATCTTGGTCTTGTGCACGACCTTGAGCTTGCCGCCTTCGACCTTGGAGATGTTCTGGATGCCAAAGCACTGGTGGATCTTGCCGTTGAAGGTCTTTGGTCCCTGCGGATGCTCGGGACCTTCCGCGAATGCAGTCAGGGCTTCGGTCGCCTCGACCAGCTTGGCGCGGTCTTCCGGTCCCTTGTAGCCGGCGTCTTCCATCGCCTTTTTGACGACGTAGAGCGTTTCCCAGCAGCCGAACATATGGGCGGCGGTGGAGACGTCCTTGGGGTCGCCGACGGCGGCGCCATTGTCGTCGATGCCGACGGCGGCGCGGTAGGCCTTTTGCGCCTCGGAATCATCGGCCTGCGCGTAGCGCGGCGAGCCTTCCCAGAAATGGCTGCCATCGAGGAACTCCAGCCCGGGGCTGTTGATATCGGTGGCTTCGAGCGAATCGATGAAGCCGAACAGCTGCGGCCGGTTGGAGCCGTAGAACTCGCCGAGCTCCTTGACGAAGGTAAGCACGGCCGGGCCGACCATGACGTGGTAGATCACATCGGTCTCGGCCGGGATCTGCGGGAAGTATTTGGTGAAGGACGATTCCGTCGGCGGGATGGCGATCTGCGCGATGACCTCGGCGCCTTGCGCCTTCAGTGCCGGCGGCAGGTAGTCGCGATGATCGTAGCCGAAGGCGAAATCGGGGAAGATCTGCGTCACCTTCTTGCCTGCATTGGCCGCGATCCACGGTGCCATCGACTGGATCTGGCTCTTCACGTCAGTGATGCCGGGCTGGAACACATAACGGTTCAGCTTGGTCGAGGCGACGTGGTGGCCTTCGCTGACGACGAAATAGGGCATCTTGTTTTCGCCGGCCGCGGGCGCCGAGCCGATGACGACATGCGAGAACAGCGTGCCGAAGACGATGTCGGTCTTGTGCTGGGTGGCGAACTTGCCGACCACTTCGGCGCCACGGCCGGGATCGGTGCCGTCATCCTCGATGATCACCTCGACCTGGCGGCCATTGATGCCGCCGGCGGCATTGATCGCCTTGACCGCCGCGGCCGTCGTCTTCTCGTACCAGCGGCCATAGGCAGCGCCGATGCCGGTGCGGTGCGACTGGAAGCCGATCTTGATCGGCGCCGAACTCTGCGCCTGGGAATAGCGGACGAAGCCGGGAGCAACGGCGAGGCCGGCGCCCGCGGCCAGACCCTTCAGCGCCGTTCGGCGGGTGAGGGCAGTCTTGGAGGTGAGGCCAGTCTTGGAGAGGTCGAAAAATCCGTTCTTGTCAGCCATGTTCGTTCCCCTGTTTTTCAGTCTTGACCAACGATAAGGCGGCTTCGGCATCCTCGCTCAGAGGAGGCAAAAAATTGCATGTGTACAAACTAAATCACCAAAGCCTTGGTGTGGCAAGCGAGCTTCCCCAACGATATCGAGGTCGCCCTTTTCTCATCCGACGGTCGGCGTGGCAAGCAACCAGAGGCCGAAGACCGTATAGGCGATCATCAGCAGAGTGAGCGGGAACTGGCTGAGCGCGGCACAGGCAGGCTGCGGATGCAGCCGCCAGGCAAAGCTGTGGGCGACGAGGACTGCGAGCACATGGCCAAGGATGATGGCGCCGGCCTGGACATTCCACAGCCACCACGCCGAGCCCGCCCCCGCAACGATGCCGGCCTCGATCTGCATGTCGGCGGTGCCGAACAGGTTCCAGCCCAGTGCGAACGGATCGGACAGTGCGGCAAGCGCATATTGGCCGTCGACGAGCAGCGCCGTCAGATAATGCGCGACATGGTAGGCGAGCGCGATCGGCACGATCGACCAGACCAGCAGGCCTGCAGCCTGGCCGAGAGTGTGATCGCTCCTTGCGAGACGGTGGCCGAGCCAGACGGCAAGCAGGAACACAGCCGCCAGCAGCGCGAATGTCAGCACGAGCCCGAAAGTGCCGCCGCCGATCATCGCGGTGCGGCCGGGAAATTCGAGCGGATTGATGCCGAACAGGCCAAGCCAGAAAAAGGTTTTCGATAGGCCGTCGAAGGAGACCGACGATAGAGCCAGCAGCAGAAAGGCGATGCCGCTGGTCGGCAGCGGCTCCGCGGCGAGCAGCTTGGCGCCCGGCCAGCAAAGTGCAAGCCGACCGTTCTCGTCGCGCTCGACGATGGCGAAACGTGCCACCATCGAGAACAAGACGGACAGAAATTCCCCGCTTCTGCTCCATTGCCGATGTCCGAACGCCAGCATGGCCAGGAAGGTGAACAGCCAGTAGAGACCGGCGGCCAAGGCCAGCCGCGCCGGATCGTCGGGCGCCGGATCGATGAGTTCGAACCAGGCAAAGGCGAAAAACAGCAGGACGGCCGGCCAGCAACCGAGCCATCGAGGTAGACGCCATCCTCCTTCATCATTTGCACCGAACAGGCGCGAGGCGAGACGCCACGGGCCAACCCAGGGGTTCAGCCATGACCAGAGATCGCCGAAGACGCCCTGCAGCAAGGTGATGCCAGCCCATAGCAGGGTCCAGATCACCAGAGGCAGCGGGTTGGAGAGCGGATCGCGACTGCCGAAAAGGCCTGCGGCGATGAGAATTGCAAAGCCGGCAAAGGATATCAGGCTGATCGCTGTCCGGAGGGCGTCGCCAAAGGCGAAGAGCGGCAGGCACCGGCGCCAGAAACGATCGAGCCTATTCGCCGGCAGCAGCGCCAGCACGAGGAAGCTGATGGCCACGGCAAAGGCGCCGCCGACCAGATAGTAGCCGGTGGGTAACAGCAGGACGTGGCCACGGTCGGAAGCGTGGGCCAAGGCGGGGGTGGGGAGGAGGATCAACGAAGTGACGAGGCAAATGAGCGGGATTCCCGCAGGGCGGCGTTCTACGACGCCCCCCTCTGTCCTGCCGGACATCTCCCCCACAGGTGGGGAGATTGGCAGTTCGGTCGATCGGCGCTTTTCTTGCGATGTTGAAAATTGGCGAAAGCGTAGGTGAAGGCGGATCTCCCCCCAAGTGGGGGAGATAGCCGGTAGGTCAGAGGGGGGCGCCAAGGAACTCATCCTATCCAGATTGCCATCTTGGCTGGCGTGGCCACCCCTCACACCTTGACCAGTTGCTCCACGCGATCCTTCTCCCCGAAAATCCTGAGATACCGCTCGATCTCTTTCTCATCACCCGTCGCCTTGGCCGGGTTGTCGGAAAGCTTCACCGCCCGCCTGCCATTGGCCTCGGTGACCTTGCAGACCAGCGATATGGCGTCGAGGCTGTTGGTTTCCGTCGGCGCGCAGCCTTCGAAATCATTGGTGAGGTTCGTGCCCCAGCCGAACGACATGCGCACCTTGCCCTTGAAGTGGCGGTAGGTCTCCTCGATGGTTTCGACCTCGAGCCCGTCGGAGAAGATCAGCAGCTTCTGCCGGGGATCCTTGCCCTTGTCGCGCCACCAGGACAGGATTTTTTCGCCGCCTTCGATCGGCGGCGCGCTGTCGGGGCGAAAGCCCGTCCAGTCGGCCACCCAGTCCGGCGCGTCGCGCAGGAAGGAGGCGGTGCCGAAGGCGTCGGGCAAGACGATCAGCAGATTGCCGCCATAATAGCGCTGCCAGTCCTGCAGCACCTTGTAGGGTGACTGTTTCAGTTCCTTTTCCGAATTGGCGAGGGCGGCGAACACCATCGGCAGTTCATGCGCGTTGGTGCCGAGGGCTTCGAGGTCGTTGTCCATCGCCAGAAGCACGTTGGAGGTGCCGGTGAACGCCTCGCCGATGCCTTCCTTCAGCGCTTCGACGCACCAGCGCTGCCACAGGAAGGAATGGCGCCGGCGCGTGCCGAAATCGGAGATGCGGATGCCGGGCAGCGCCTTCAGCCGCTCGGTCTTGGCCCACATCTTGGCCTTGGCGCGGGCATAGAGCACATCGAGGGCGAACGGGCCGAACGCCCGCATGGCCGCGCGCGAGCGCAATTCGTTGATGATCGCCAGCGCCGGGATTTCCCACAGCGTGGTGTACATCCACGGCCCGCTGAAGGTCAGCTCATACTGGCCGTCGCGCTTCGACAGCTCGTATTCGGGCAGCCGGAAATTCTCCAGCCAGGCGAGGAACTCCGGCTCGAAGATCTGCTTGCGGCCGTAGAAATTATTGCCGCCGAGCCAGATCATCTCCTTCTTGGAGAAGCGCAACGTGCGGGCATGGTCAAGCTGCTCGCGCAGTTCCCCCTCATCGATCTCGTTGGCAAGGCGCACCGAAGTTGTCCGGTTGATCAGCGAGAAGGTGGTGTCGACCTTGGGATACATGCCCCAGATCATCTGCAGCATCAAAAGCTTGTAGAAATCCGTATCGAGCAGGCTGCGCACGATCGGATCGAGCTTCCAGGTGTGGTTGTAGACCCGCCGCGCAATATCGGTCTTAGCCATGTTTCAACACCGCCTTCGCTGCCTGCAATCCACAACCGCGACAGGCCTCATAGCATCGAATTGGCCAAAGTGCTGCCCGGTTTCCGGCTGGCCCGACAAAAAGAAAACCCTGCATGGGACCGAAAGACCACCGACGGTCGCCGCATGCCGCACGCCAGGGTCAGGTTCCGGTTTTGGCGCCGATGACCCTGAGCGCCGGACGCTTGCGGCGGCTGACGATGCGGCCCGCCACCGGGGCGTCGGCGCGGCCGTCATCCCCGGCCTTCTCGGCAAACAGCCAGTCGATGAACACCTGCACGATCGGCGTCGCCCGCATCTCGTTGCGGCAGACGACATAGAAATCGTCGACCGCCGGCACCGAGAGGCTGAACGGCGCGACCAGCATGCCCCTGGCCAGCAGCGCGCTTGCCGTCACCGAATCGCCCAACGCCACGCCATGGCCATGCACCGCCGCCTCGGTCGCCATGCGCGCATCGCCAAGGTGATGGCGGCGGCCCCGCTCCAGGTCCAGCGCATCGGCGGCCGCCAGCCAGGTGTGCCACTCGCGGCCGTCGTCGCCATGCAGGAAGACATGGTCGGCAAGGTCCCTGACGCTGCGGATCGGGCGGTTGTTGATCAAGGTCGGGCTGACCACGGGGAACAGTTCGAGGCCCGACCATTTGCGCATCCAGCAATCGGTCCAGCTGCCGTCGCCATAATGCACGCAGACATCGACGTTAGGCGCCCGCAGATCCTTGGGATCGTTGGAGGGGATAAGCGTCAGCCTTATGTCGGGATATTGCGCCATGAAACTGCCGAGCCGCGGTGTCATCCACAGCAACAGCAGCGCGGGCACGCAGGAGACTGAAAGAGTGCCGCTGCTCGCCGGCCTTGTCATGCGTTGGGTGGCGGCGGCGATGCTGTCGAAGGCGGTCGATACCGCCGGCAGCAGTTCGGCGCCATGCGGCGTCAGCTTGACCCGCTGGCCGACCCGCTCGAACAGCTTGACGCCGAGCGAGTGCTCGAGCGCCTTGATCTGGTGGCTGATGGCGCCATGCGTGACATTCAGCTCACTGGCCGCCTTGGTCAGCGAGCCATGCCGGGCCGTTGCCTCGAAGGCGCGCAGCGGATTGAGGGGCGGCAGGCGGTTGGTCATGAGCATCCATTGAAGCACGATCCTGAAAAGTGGAGGCCGGTTTTCGGATGAGATCGTGCTCAGAGTTAATTGTGAGATTTTCTCACAGGAAACACCCTAACAATATCAATTGATTTTTCAATGCCACTGCCAGACACTTGAGCTCGGAACAGCATCAAGACGTGAAATCTGCAGGCAGCCAGCGGGACAGCGACCCGGCCGGATGACGGTCGGTTCGCCAGGCATCGCCAACGGTCGCACTGCATCAGCCGGCAGGAGGAGTGCAGATGGGTTACGATCGCGGCAAGCTCGACGCGTTGCGTCGCAAATATGGTGAAAGCCATGGCGGCGAAATGTTCGACCCGAAGTTCCGCAAGGTCGCCGACAAGATCTTTTCCAAGAGCGGCACGCGGCTGGCGCCCTATTCTGGCATTCCGACCTTCCTCGCAGCGCCCTACCGCGAAATATCAGCCGACAATCCGGATTTCGGCGATTTGCAGGTGGCGATGATCGGCGTGCCGATGGATCTCGGCGTCACCAACCGGCCAGGCTCGCGTTTCGGGCCGCGCGCTCTGCGCGCCATCGAGCGCATAGGTCCCTACAATCACGTGCTGGAATGCGCGCCGACGCATGAGCTCAGGGTCGCCGACATCGGCGATACGCCGTTCCGCAGCCGCTACCGGCTGGAGATCAGCCATGAGGATATCGAGCGCCGCACCAACCAGATCGTCGATGCCGGCGTCATCCCGCTTTCGATCGGCGGCGACCATTCGATCAGCCATCCGATCCTGAAGGCCGTCGGCAAGAAGGCGCCGGTTGGCCTGATCCATATCGACGCCCACTGCGACACCAGTGGCCTGTTCGACATGACCAAATTCCACCATGGCGGGCCGTTCCGCAACGCCGTGCTTGACGGCGTGCTCGATCCGACACGCACCGTCCAGATCGGCATCCGCGGCTCAGCCGAATATCTGTGGGAGTTCACCTACGAGTCCGGCATGACCGTGGTCCATGCCGAGGAGGTGACCGGCCTCGGCATTCCCGCCATCATCGAGAAGGCGCGCAAGATCGTCGGCGACGGCCCGACCTATGTCTCCTTCGACATCGACAGCGTCGATCCGGCCTTCGCACCCGGTACCGGCACGCCGGAAGTCGGCGGGCTGACGACGCGCGAAGTGCTCGAACTGCTGCGCGGCCTGAAGGGCCTCAACATCGTCGGCGGCGACGTCGTCGAGGTGGCGCCGCAATACGACGCCACCACCAACACGGCGCATGCCGCCGCACAGGTGCTGTTCGAGATACTGAGCCTGATGGTGTTCAGCCCGGCGATAACAGGCAAGGGAGCCTGACGTTCAGAAAAGCAAAGGCGGCCGCCGTGCTGGAGCCGACGGCCGACCCAAACGAACAACGCGTCCAGACAGGGGAATAACAATGACAATCCGCAAGACATTTACATCCATCGCCACCGTGCTGATGCTTGGCACGGCCGGTTTCGGCCTCGCAATTCAGGCTGCCAGCGCCGATGCGCTGGCAGACATCACCAAAGCCGGCGCCATCAATGTCGGCGTCTTCGCCGATTTTCCGCCCTTCTCCTCAGCCAGCGCCGACATGAGCCTCAAGGGCTATGACATGGACGTCGCGCAATACATTGCCGACACGCTCAAGGTGAAGCTCAATCCCGTCGCCGTCACCGGCCAGAACCGCATCCCGTACCTCAACGACCACCGCGTCGATATCCTGATGAGCGTCGGCTATTCGAAGGAGCGTGAGCAGGTCATCGACTTCGCCGCCGCCTACGCACCCTACTACATCGCGGTGATCGGTCCGGCCGCGATGGCGGTCAAGGGCAAGGAAGACCTTGCCGACAAGTCGATCGCCGTCAACCGCGGCACGCTCGAAGACACCTCGCTCACCGAGGCAGCCCCCGCGTCGGCCGACATCAAGCGCTTCGACAACTACAATTCGGTGATCCAGGCCTTCATCTCCGGCCAGACACAGCTGATGGTCGTCGGCAACGACGTCGGCGCGCAGGTGCTGGCCAAGCAGGACGCGCTGAAGCCGGAGCAGAAGTTCCAGCTTCTGACCTCGCCTTCGCATATCGGCCTCAACAAGAACGAGGACAGCCTGAAGAAGGCGGTCAACGATGCCGTCGCCAAGATGCTGGCGGACGGCAAGCTGGACGAAAGCTCGAAGGCCTGGCTGAAGACGTCGCTCAACCCCGACAACCTCAAGGATTGAGTTTCCGTGGCCTTTGCCTGGCTTCCAGGTGCTGTCGGCGATATCGCGCGCGGAGCACTCACGACGATCCTGTTGATCGCCGTGACCACGCTCGCGGGAACGTTCCTCAGCATCCTGGGTGCCGCCGGACGCCGAAACGGCCCGGTGCTGCTCAAGCGGGCCATCGCCTGGTATGTCGAAATCATCCGCAACACGCCGTTCCTGGTGCAGCTCTTCTTCATCTTCTTCGGGCTGCCCAGCCTCGGCATCAGGCTCGATCCGGTGCTGGCCGCCATCCTGGCGATGACGCTCAATATGGCGGCCTACACCATCGAGATCGTCGGCGCCGGGCTTGACGCCGTGCCCGGCGGACAGACGGAAGCAGCTTTGGCACTGGGCTTGAGGCCACGCCAGGTGTTCATCAAGATCGTGCTGCCGCAGGCGCTCAAGGTGATCTTTCCGGCGCTGACCAGCCAGATCGTCATCATGATGCTGGAGTCCGCCGTGGTGTCGCAGATCGCGGTGCGCGAGCTGACCTACGAGGCCGACATGCTGCAGGCGCGCACCTTCCGTTCCTTCGAGACCTATTTCGTCGTCACGCTGGTTTATCTCGCTCTGTCGATGGCCTTGCGCCGGCTGTTGGTCACTGGCGGACGCCGCGTCCTGGGGGCTGGCGTGTCATGATCGAATTCACCTTCTGGGACATCGTGCGCAACCTGTTGCTTGCCGCCCGCTGGACGGTGCTGTTGTCGCTGGCCGCTTTCATCGGCGGCGGCATCGTCGGCCTGATCGTCCTGTTCTTCAGGATCGCCAAGAACAAATGGAGCCGGCGCATCGCCTCCGGCTACATCGCCCTGTTCCAGGGGACGCCGCTCTTGATGCAACTGTTCCTGATGTTCTTCGGCCTGCCGATGCTCGGCCTGCGCATCGAGCCATGGACGGCAGCGGTGCTCGGCCTCACCTTCTTCGCCAGCGCTTATCTGGCCGAGATCTGGCGCTCCGGCGTCGCTGCGCTGCCATTGGGCCAATGGGACGCCGGCGCCAGCCTCGGCCTGCACTATCTGCAGGAACTGCGGCTGATCATCCTGCCGCAAGCCTTTTCGATCACCCGCGCGCCGACGGTCGGCTTCCTGGTGCAGCTGATCAAATCGACGGCGCTGACCTCGATCATCGGCTTCGAGGAGCTGGTGCGGACCTCCAACGCCATCAACAATGCGACCTTCGAGCCGTTCAAGGTCTATGGGCTTGTGGCGCTGATCTTCTTCGTCATGTGCTTTCCGTTGACGCAATACGCGCGCAAGCTCGAAAAGCAGATGCCGGCGCGCTGAGCCGAAGGCATGTTGTGTTGACCACCACCAACGGCGACTGCAAGCTAGGAAGCTGTGCTTCCGTTAGCGTTCGAATGCCTCCTTTGACCATTTGATGACGTTAGGATTCGTCAGCTTCTGACCCAAGGAGACGCTCACAAGTGAAAGCGCGCACGACTGCATTGTGCCTCATGTCGGCCGCCTTGATCCAGAATTGCTTCGCCCAATAGCAGACATTCGAAAGCAGCACTTGTTGGTCGGCAGAGCGCCACAGAACGAGACGTTGTCAGGCGTACCGCCCATGGCCCCGAAAACCATGAACGCACGGACGCGCGCCGAAGCGCGGAGCTTTCTAGTCCCGAGCTTTGGGGGTAGAGAGTGTGTGCGGGATATCTCCGCAGCTATGGAGGTGAAGCGGGGCGACCGATGACAACCTTTGTTATGGTGCACGGCGCATGGCATGGGGGGTGGTGTTGGCGCAAGCTCGCTCAGTCACTGAAGGTGCCGGGCAGCGATCTGTATACCCCCACGCTTACCGGTCTCGGTGAGCGAGCACATCTCGCCTCTCCTGACATCGACCTGGAAACGCACATTTGCGATGTGCTCGGTGTGTTGGAGACCGATGACTTGCGAGACGTTGTCCTGGTTGGACACAGTTACGCCGGAATCGTGGTCTCGGCAGCCGCGGACAGGGCGGCCGGCCGGGTAGCGCGAGTTATCTATCTCGACGCCATCGTCCCCCGCGACGGCCAGTGCCTGTACGACTGTGCATCGGCGCAGGCCAAGGACTATTTCGAGGAGCAGGCGCGCGTCGGGGGTGAGGGCTGGCGCATCCCCGCCAGCGCGGCGACCGTGCAATTCCTCGGGTTGAAGGAGGAGAAGGACGTAAGCTGGGTAATGCCGAGGCTTACCGCGCACCCGATCCGCACCTTCAGGGAGCCGGTCAAACTGAGCGCGAGTTTCCCACAGGTGCCGCGGACCTACGTCAATTGCATCGGCGACAAAGCACTTGGCCAGCCAAAGAGCGCGCAAGCCGCTGATATCGAGGACTACCACGAGTTGCGGACAGGACACGACGCCATGGTGACCGCACCAGACGATGTCGCCGAGTTGCTGAGCCGGATCGCGGAGGACACCACCGCCTAGCCTGGGGCTTCGGAGGACGCGCAGCAATCTGCTCGAAGCTGAACGGCCGCTCGGCACAATTGTGAAAGACGCCACTTAGCCAACGGCGACATTGGTCAAACTGCGACGCCTACCGAAGCCAGGCCAAGGACAGCTTTTGCAAATTGGCTGCTTAAAGCGGTCAGACTGTTGCCGGCCTCTATTGAGACGTTCATTGCTTCGGGACTAAGCGTCGGCTTATGGCGCTTAGCGAAGGTTTCGCGGCATTTCTGAAGGCGCCGTTAGTGAGCCACAATGTGGGACATACATAACGGACGCCCGGCACCAGCCGTTTCGCTTTCAATGTCCCAACGCCAATGGCGGCGCCAGGCGATCCCGCCGCAGCCAGCGCCCGAGAAGCAGGGCCGCCACCACGGCCAGCCCAGACGACAGGCCGATCCAGATGCCGACGCCATGCAGGCCGAAATGGAAGGCGAGCAGCACGCCGAGCGGCAGGCCGACGCCCCAATAGCCGATCGCGGCATAGATCATCGGCACCTTGGTATCGTGCAGGCCGCGCAGCATGCCGGCGGCCACCGCCTGCGCGCCGTCGAAGACCTGGAACAGCGCGGCGAAGGCCAGGAACGACACGGCAAGTGCGATCACCCTGGCATTGGCCGGATTGCTCAGATCGATGAAGGCGCTGATCAGCGGATGCGGCCAAAGGATCATCACCAGCCCCATCAGCGCCATGAACGAGACGCCGATGACAAAGGCGGTCCAGCCGGCGCGCGAAACGCCTTCCGGATTGCCGGCGCCGTGCGCAAGGCCGACGCGCACCGTCACCGCCTGGTTGAGGCCAAGCGGCACCATGAAGCTGATCGAGGCGATCTGGATGGCGATGGCATGCGCGGCCAGCGAATCCGCATCGATCAGGCCCATCAGCAGGGCGGCCGCGTTGAAGATCGTCACCTCGAAGGCGAGGATGCCGGCAATCGGCAGGCCGAGCCGCATCAGGCCCTTGAAGCGTGGCCAGTCGGCGCGCCAGAAACGCCCGAACAGACGGTAGCGCCGGAACTTCTTCTCCAGCATCACCACGACAGCCATGCCGACGAACATCAGCGTGCTGGACAGCGAGGTCGCAAGGCCCGATCCGGAGATGCCCATGGCCGGCACGCCGAGATTGCCGAACATGAACACCCAGTTGAAGAAGACGTTGCAGGCGACGGCGACGAAGACGATGACCAGCGCCCAGCCCGGCCGTTCCAGTGCCGAAATGAACGAGCGCAGCACGATATAGCCGTAGAAGGGCAGCACCGCCCATTCGAGCCAGCGCAGATAGATGCCGGCCTGATGCGCCAGTGCCGGCTCCTGGCCCATCGCCAGCAGAATGGCTTCGCCGTGCCAAAGCACGAGCCAGATCGGGATCGAGATCAGGATCGCCAGCCACAGGCCCTGGCGCACGGTGCGGCGCAGGTCGCGCACCGAATAGCGGCGGCGGCCAAGCTCGGTGGCGATCATCGGTGAGGTCGCCAGCATCAGGCCGAGGCCGAAGATCAGCGGCATGAAATAGAGGTTGGCGCCAAGCGCGCCGCTGGCCAGCGTATCCGGGCCCAGACGACCCATCATCATGACGTCGGTGGCCGTCATCGCGGTCTGGCCGAGATTGGTCAGCACCATCGGCCAGGCGAGCGCTAGCGTCGCCCTGATTTCCTGACGCCAAAGATTTTCCGGCGCGCGAGCGCCGGCTTCGATCGCAGACATTGTTCCGCTCTTTCCAGGTACGGCACGTCGGCAAGGAGCCGGAAGCCGCATATCAAACGGCAAAACCTTCGGTTTCGCTGCGTTTGCGTCAGCTTTTGTACGAAACGCGACATGAAGGCAAGAGACGACGAGCAGGAACGGATTGAGCCAGGGACCGGCCCAGGGTCTACTTTATCGCGTCCAGCATCTGCCGCTGGCGGTGCATCTCGAGGAAGACCTTGTAGTCGCGGTCGAAACGCCCTGATGACTTCGGGTTCGACGCGCGCGTCCTGCCGCCTTGCTGCATGGCAAGACAGGCCGCATTGAGGTTGGGAAACAGCCCGGCCGCGGTAGCGGCAATCATGCCGGTGCCGAGCAGCACCGCCTCGTCGGCCTGCGGCTCGATCACCGTGCAGCCGGTGGCGTCGGCATAGAGCTCCATCAGCAGCGGGTTCTTGGTGTGACCGCCTGTGACATGCAGCGTGTCGATCAAATAGCCATTCTCGTTCAGCGCCTCCAGCACATGGCGCACGCCGAGCGCGATGCCGACGGCGGTGCGCCAATAGAGTTTGCACAGGCTGTCGAAGGAGGAATCCAGCGTCAGCCCGCTGACGACGCCGACGGCATGCGGATCGGCGAGCGGCGAACGATTGCCGTGGAAATCCGGCAGCACATGCAGCCTTGCGGCCAGGTTCTCGCCTTCGGAGGCGCGCAGTTCGGCGACACGCCCGGCGATTTTGGCATGCATGGCGGCATCCGGTTCGCCGCCGGCGCCGTGCCAGCGGATGATGTGGTCGAGCAGGGCGCCGGTTGCCGACTGGCCGCCTTCCGACAGCCACAGCTTCGGCAGTGCCGCGCCATAGTACGGCCCCCAAACACCAGCGAAGGGCTGTGGATCGGGCGACATCGCCATCACGCAGCTCGACGTGCCGGCGATCAGCGCCAGGTGGCGGCCGATATCCTTCTCGTCGCCGGCAAAGCCGCCGAGCACGCCGAGCGCGCCGGCATAGGCATCGATAACGCCGGCGCCGACCCGGCAGTTTTCGCTCAGGCCAAGCTCTGCCGCCGCTTGCGCTGTCAGGCGGCCGATATCGGTGCCGACCGAGCTGGCCCTCTCGGGTAGATTGCCATGCGCGAAAAGATCGTCGAGGCCGACGAGCGCGAAGAAATCGCGCCGCCAACCTGTTTCTTCATGCGCCAAATAGGTCCATTTGGCGGTCAGCGTGCATTGCGAGCGGGCCAGCGAACCGGTCGCTTGCCATGTCAGGAAATCGGTGAGGTCAAATAAATAGCCGGCTTCATTCCAGGTCTTGGGCAGGTTGCGCTTCAACCACATTAGCTTCGGCGTCACCATTTCCGGCGACATGACACCGCCGACATAATTGAGCACGGCGTGGCCGCTTGCCGTGCATTCGTCGGCCTCGGCAATGGCGCGGTGGTCGAGCCAGACGATGGTGTCCCACCGCCTGTCGCCGGTGACCGAGACACTGAGCTGGCCGCCATCCACACCCCGCACCACCAGCGAACAGGTGGCGTCGAAGGAAATGCCGACAATCTCCTCAGGTGCGACGCCGGCCTTTTCGCGGGCAGTGCGCACGGCGGCGCAGACAGCCGACCAGATATCGCGCGAATCATGCTCGGCGTGGTCTGGCTTCGGCTGGTTCATGACGATCGGCCGCTCGGCGCGGCCGAGCAAGCTGCCACTGGTGTCGAGAATGCCCGCGCGAGCGCTCCCGGTGCCGACATCGACCGCGCAAACAAACTGTTTCGTCAAGATGCTCTAACTCTCGCTCCCAGGCCTGCAATCAGATCGGGCAATTGCAGCATGTCAGCGAATATAAAGTCCGGCTCACTCGACGCAAGCCGCGCTTTCAAGGCCGGGTTGCCGGCATGCGAGCCGCCGGTGAAGGCAAACACGCGCATACCCGCCGCCCGCGCAGCCGTGATGCCGGCCGGGCTGTCCTCGACGACGAGGCATTTGCGCGGATGGGCTCGCATGCTGGCGGCGGCATGCAAGAACAGGTCAGGCGCCGGCTTGCCGCGCGGCACCATGGCGGCGCTGAACAGATGCGGCTCCATCAGCCCAAGCAATCCGGTGACGTCGAGCGCGTAGCGGATGCGGTCGAGCGTGCCCGAGGACGCGACACAGAACGGCAGCCCAAGCCTTGGCAGCATCTCCTTGACGCCAGCGATTGGCTTCAGTTCCTCGCGGAATCTGCGCATCAATTCGACGCGCATCTCGGTTAGGTGGCTGTCGGTGATTTCAAGCCCGAAGTCGCGGCCGAGGATTTCGCGCACGCTCTTCATGCTCTTGCCGAGGAAATGCTCGTAGGCGGCATCCTCGCCAATGCTGCCGCCGGCAAGCTTGACCATGCCGAGAAGCGTCGAGACGGAGAGCGCCTCGCTGTCGACCAGCACGCCATCGCAGTCGAAGATGACCAGTTCAGGCGTCATGGCGGCGATGGCTCTCAGAGCTTGCCGGCGAGGTAGCGCGTCAGCGTGGCGCGCGTGCCGTTTGCCCACAGCACGTTGAGCGCATGGGCGAAGGCCTCGACAAACACCGTCGCTCGGCCGACATCGCCATAGATGTCCTCCATGGCAAGCCAGGCGGCGGGCGCGTCCTTTGCCGCCTTTGCCGTTGCTTGCAGCCGATCCCAGCTCGGGTCGTTGGGCTCGATGACGGCACCGCTGTCGGTCGTGCCGAAGCAGTAGCGGCACCAAAGCGCCGATTCCAGCGCCAGGCCGGCGCCGCTTTTCCCGGCCTTCAGCCGGTCGGCGATGGTCGGGATGATGAATTTCGGCTGGCGGTTGGAGCCGTCGAGGCAGAGCCGGCGCACCGTGTCGCCGATCTTGGGATTGGAGAAACGGCTCTCGATGAGTTGGTAATAGTCTTCCAGAACCGTGTCCGGCACCGGCGGCACGGTCGGGATGATTTCTTCCCGTTCGAGCTTGGCCAGAAACCCGCTCACCAGCGGCTCCTGCATCGCCTCATGCACGAAATGGATGTCCATCAGGCCGGCCGGATAGGCAATCGTCGCGTGGCCGCCATTGAGGATGCGGATCTTCATCAGTTCGTAGGGCGCGACGTCTTTGACGAACTGCACGCCGACCCTTTCCAGCGGCGGCCGGCCATTGGTGAAATGGTCTTCCAGCACCCATTGCCGGAACGGCTCGCAGAACACCGGCCAGTTGTCTTCGAGGCCAAAGTCCTTGGCCAGGATGCCGCGTTCGCGGTCGGTGGTGGCCGGCGTGATGCGATCGACCATGCCGTTTGGAAAAGCGACATGCTCGCTGACCCAGTTCGCCAGATCTTCGTCGATCAAACGGGCCAGACCAATGACGCCGTCGGAGGTGACATGGCCATTGTGAGGAATGTTGTCGCACGACATCACCGTGAACGGCACGGTGCCCTCGTCGCGACGCCGGACCAGCCCGGCGAGAATGATGCCGAACACCGTCTTCGGCGTGGCGCCCGGTTGGGCGTCCGCGACGATGTCGGGATGGGTCGGGTTGAACACGCCGGAGGCCGGGTCGATGAAATAACCGCCTTCGGTGATGGTCAGCGAAACGATCTTGATCGCCGGGTCGGCCAGCCGTTCGATGATGCCGGCCGCATCGCCGGGCATCAGGAAGTCGATCATGGCGCCGGTCACGCGGGCGCTCATATGGCCGCTGTCCTGCTCGACCACCGTGGTCAACCAGTCCTGCTCTTCCAGCTTGGCGCGGCCGATCTTCTCGCCCTCGAACACGCCGGCGCCGACCAACGCCCAGTCGTGGCCAATGCCTGAATTGAACAAATCGTCGAGATAGACGGCCTGATGCGAGCGATGGAAATTGCCGACGCCGAAATGCACGATACCGGCCTTGAGCGTTGCGCGGTCATACTTCGGACCGGCGACCTCAGTGGGCAGCTTGGATAGGTTTGAGGACGATAGTTTCACGGTCATCTGTTTTACCCTTTGGCCGAGTTTCGGCCTTCGTTACTCCCTCTCCCGGTCTTCACGCGGAGAGGATAGGGGGCAGCACATCTTGCGAGGTCGATGCGGCCTCTGATGTCGGCCTCTGCTCCCCGCGGAGGGACGGAGAGCAGAGGCCGGTCCCCGCCTCAACTCATCCACTGGCCGCCGTCGACATTGTAGGTCTGGGCGACGATGTATTCGGCGTCGCTGCTGGCGAGAAAAACCGCCATGCCGGTAAGGTCCTGCGCCGTGCCCATGCGGCCGTACGGCACCGCCTCGCCAACCAGCTTCTTCTTCTCGCCCCTTGGCCGGTTTTCATATTTGGCGAACAGCGAATCGACGTGATCCCAGTGCTCGCCGTCGACGACACCAGGGGCAATCGCGTTGACGTTGATACGGTGCTTGATGAGGTCGAGCCCCGCCGACTGGGTCAGCGAGATGACAGCGGCCTTGGTGGCGCAATAGACGCCGACCAGCGCCTCGCCGCGTCGCCCGGCCTGGCTCGCCATGTTGATGATCCTGCCGCCCCGGCCAGCGGCGATCATCGCGCGAGCAGCCGCCTGCAGCATGAACAGCGTGCCGGCGACATTGACGGAAAACAATTTGTCGTAGCTTGCCTTGGTGATCTCGACGATCGGTGCCAGATCGAACAGAGCGGCGTTGTTGATCAGGATATCGAGGCCACCGGTCTTCGTCTCCACCGCTTTCACCGCCGCCTCGATGGAGGCGAGGTCGGTGACGTCGAGCTTGACCGCATAGGCCTTACCGCCAATCTCGGCGGCCGTCTTCTGCGCAGCCTCGAGATTGATGTCGGCGATGGCGACGGTGGCGCCTTCGCCGGCATAGGCTTCGGCGAAAGCTCTGCCGATGCCTCGGGCCGAACCTGTGATCAGCGCGGATTTGCCAGCCAGTCGCATGCTCACATTGCCTTTCCGTCGGCACCGAAGCGATGCAGCTTGGCCTTGTCGGGCGTCAGATAGATGGTGTCGCCATGATGGACGGCGAGTTCGCCGTCGGCGCGCACCGTCAGCGGACCGACGCCATCGGCCTGGACATGCAGGAAGGTGTCGGAACCGAGATGTTCGGCAACGCCGACGGTGGCTTTCCATTCGCCCGCCGTGGTCGAGATCTCCAGGTGCTCGGGACGGATGCCGATGGTCTTGGCGCTGTATTTGGCAGCCGGCGCGCCTTCGATCAGGTTCATCTTCGGCGAGCCGATGAAGCCGGCGACGAACAGGTTCTTCGGCGTTTTGTAGAGCTCCATCGGCGAGCCGACCTGCTCGATGTTGCCGGCGTTCAGCACGACGATCTTGTCGGCCATGGTCATGGCTTCGACCTGGTCGTGGGTGACGTAGATCATGGTCGTCTTGAGCTGATGGTGCAGCTCGCTGATCTCCAGCCGCATGGTGCCGCGCAGTGCCGCATCGAGGTTGGACAGCGGTTCATCGAACAGGAAGGCGGTCGGCTGACGCACAATGGCGCGGCCGATGGCGACGCGCTGCCGCTGGCCGCCGGAGAGTTGGCCGGGCCGGCGTTCGAGGTAGTTGGTCAGGTTGAGCACGCGCGCCGCGTCTCCCACCTTTCTGTCGATGGTCGCCTTGTCTTCGCCGGCCATCTTCAGCGGGAAGCCGATGTTCTTGGCCACCGTCATGTGCGGATAGAGCGCGTAGGACTGGAACACCATGGCCAGCTTGCGCTTGGCCGGTGCCTCGCCGGTGACGTCGCGGCCGTCGATGTTGATGGAGCCGCCGCTGGTGTCCTCGAGGCCGGCGATCAGGCGCAGCAGCGTTGACTTGCCGCAACCCGACGGGCCGACGAAGACGACGAACTCGCCATTCTCGATCACCAGGTCGAGACCGGGGATGATGGACGTCGCTCCGAAGGATTTGGAGACGTTCTTGAGCGTGATGTTTCCCATGGTTTCCTCCCCGAGGGGTTATTTTCGCCGATTGCTTCAGGCAAATTCCGTTACTTCACCGCACCGAATGTCAGGCCGCGCACCAGCTGCTTCTGGCTGAACCAGCCCATGATCAGGATCGGCGCGATGGCCAGTGTCGAGGCGGCCGAAAGCTTGGCCCAGAACAGGCCTTGCGGGCTTGAGAACGAGCTGATGAAGGCGGTCAAGGGTGCGGCTTCCGTGGTCGTCAGCCGGATTGTCCAGAACGCCTCGTTCCAGGCCAGGATGATGTTGAGCAGCATTGTCGAGGCGATGCCCGGCACCGCCATCGGCGTCAGCACATAGACGATCTCGTTCCACAGCGAAGCGCCGTCCATGCGGGCCGCTTCCAGGATCTCGCCCGGTATTTCGCGGAAGTAGGTGTAGAGCATCCACACCACGATCGGCAGGTTGATCAGCATCAGCATGATCATCAGGCCGATGCGGCTGTCGAGCAGTCCTGTGTCGCGGAAGATCAGGTAGATCGGGAACAGCACGGCAACCGCGGGCATCATCTTGGTGGACAGCATCCACATCAATATGTCCTTGGTTCGCTTGGTCGGCGAGAAGGCCATCGACCATGCCGCCGGTATGGCGACCAGCAGGGCCAGGATGGTCGAGCCGACCGAGAGCAGCACCGAGTTGAAGAAGAACTTGAAGTAGCCGCTCTGCGCCTGAACCTCGGAATAGCTCTCGAATGTCCCCGATGGGATGATGCTGAAACCCTGGATGGCTTCCTGCTCCGACTTGAACGAGGTGATGATCGTATAGAGGATCGGGAAGAAGATGAGCAGGGCGACGATCCAGGCGGCAACTGTCGCGATCGTCTTGTGTTGGGTGGTGACTGAGCGTGCCATCGTATCCTCCCTTACTTGTCTAGGTTCTTGCCGACGGCGCGCATGGCGAAGAAGGCAACGATGTTGGCGAGAATGACGGCGATCACACCGCCGGCGGATGCCTGGCCGATTTTGAACTCCAGCAACGCCTTCTGGTAGACGAGGAAGGGCAGGTTGGTGGAAGCGTATCCCGGGCCGCCATTGGTGGTGACGAGGATCTCGGCATAGACCGACAAAAGGAAGATCGTCTGGATCAGGATGACGACCGTGATGGCGCGCGACATGTGCGGCAGCGTCAGATAGATGAAGCGGCTGATGAAGCCGGCGCCGTCCATCTCGGCGGCCTCCTTCTGCTCACCGTCGAGCGACTGCAACGCGGTCAAGAGGATGAGCGTCGCGAAAGGCAGCCATTGCCAGGCGACGATGATGATGATCGCCAGCATCGGATGCTGCCCGAACCAGTCGATCGGCTGAGCCCCGAAGAAGCGCGCTATATCGGCGAACACTCCATATTGCGGGTGCATGATCATGTTCTTCCAGACCAATGCAGCCACCGGCGGCATGACGAAGAACGGCGAAATGACGAGAATGCGGACTATGCCCTGGCCCCACATCGGCTGGTCGATCAGAAGCGCCAGAAGGATGCCGCCGATCACCGTGATCAAAAGCACGCTGATCACCAGGGTTAGCGTGTTGAGGATCGATTGCAGGAAGGCCGGGTTGGAATAAAACAGCGCGTAATTCGAGAAGCCGACGAAGCCGTCGCGGATCGGATTGAGCGGATTGTACTGCTGGAAGGAGAACCAGATGGTGATGACCAGCGGCACAATCATCCAGACGAACAGCAGCACCACGGATGGCGCCATCATGAAACGGGCAAGCGAACGGGTCTGCTGAGTAGCCATGACGGTCACCCTTCACTGGTCAGACTGAATTTTCAAAAGGCGTTAAAGGCGGCCGCCCGAACTGGGAACTCGGGCGGCCGTTGCCGGTCAAGGAGGCGACCGGCATTCGGCACCGGGAGGAGCCTTACTTGATGTATCCGCCTTCGGTCATTGCCGCAGTGGCAGCGTCCTGGGCCTGTTTCAGGGCATCGTCGACGCTCGACTGGCCGGCAAGAGCTGCCGAGAAGAGCTGGCCGACGGTGGTGCCAAGGCCCTGGAACTCAGGGATGGCGACGAACTGGACGCCGACATAGGGCACCGGCTTGACGGTCGGATGCGTCGGATCGGCGGCATTGATGGAGTCCAGCGTCATCTTGGCGAACGGAGCCGCCTTCTGGTACTCGGCATTGGCGTAGAGCGAGGTGCGCGTTCCGGGAGGAGCGTTGGCCCAGCCTTCCTTCGACGCGACCAGTTCCGCATAGTGCTTGCTGGTCGCCCAGGAGACGAACTTCTCGGCGGCATCAGCCTTCTGCGTGCCGGCGGGGATCGCCAGCGACCAAGCCCACAGCCAGTTGCCGCGCTTGCCCAGGCCATTGTCCGGCGCCAAGGCATAGCCGACCTTGTCGGCGACGGTCGAGTTCTTCGGGTCCGAAACGAAGGACGCAGCGACGGTGGCGTCGATCCACATGCCGCATTTGCCCTGCTGGAACAGCGCCAGGTTTTCGTTGAAGCCGTTGGAGGACGCGCCCTCGGGGCCGTCGGCCTTCATCAGGTCGACATAGAACTGCAGCGTGTTCTTCCATTCCGGCTGGTCGAACTGCGGCTTCCAGTTCTCGTCGAACCAGCGGGCGCCGAAGGAGTTCGACATGGCGGTCAGGAAGGCCATGTTCTCGCCCCAGCCGGCCTTGCCGCGCAGGCACACACCGTTCACGCCATTGGCGCGATCGGTCATCTTGTCGGCGGCCTGCTTGATGAAGTCCCAGGTCGGCGCATCGGGCATCTTCAGCCCGGCCTTGTCCATCAGGTCCTTGCGGTACATGACGAACGAGCTTTCGCCGTAGAACGGCGCGGCATAAAGCTTGCCGTCGACCGAAAGGCCGCCGGCGATGGCCGGGATGATGTCTTTGGCGTCATAGTCGTCGCCGAGCTTGTCGAGCGGCAGGAGCCAGCTCTGCTTGGCCCAGATCGGAACTTCATACGTGCCGATGGTCATCACGTCATACTGGCCACCCTTGGTGGCGATATCGGTGGTGACGCGCTCGCGCAGCACGTTCTCTTCAAGCGTAACCCAGTTGAGCTGGATGTCGGGGTTCGCCTTGGTGAAGTCTTCCGTCAGCTTTTGCATGCGGACCATATCGCCATTGTTGACGGTGGCGATGGTGATGGATTCGGCGTGTGCGGCAAACGCAAGAGCGCTGGCCGACAACAGACCCAGGGTGAGCGTGCGAAGTTTCATCAAATTCCTCCCTTGAACCAAGATGAGCATTTGCCTTGGCTTTGGGCAATTACTCACTTGGCATGAATTATGTCAAGTCGGATTCGATGCTGCAGCGCAGCACTCGGTGACGCCTCGGACCGGGAACGTGTGGAAATTGCCAGCGTGAGCCTCGCCCGTCGCCGGGACATCAGGTGACGATAGCGGAAGGGTTTGCGGGACTTGGTGCGGTACCGGACGGCTTGCCGTCAGCAGGCGATCTCGGCCAGCAGCCAGTCGCGGAAGGCACGGATCTTCGGCACGGTGCGGCGCGCCTGGGGATAGACCAGCCAGTAGGCGTGGCCGTCGTCGCCGACCAGGTCGAAAGGCTGGATCAGGCGGCCGTCGGCGAGTTCCGCCTTGAACAGCGCCCTGGTCAGGATCGCCACGCCATGGCCAGCGATTGCCGCATTGGCCTCATAAGCCTGCGCGCCCATGCTGCTGCCGGGTCGTCTGGCAAGATCGTGCGAGTGCACGCCGGCCGCCGAAAACCACTCCGTCCACCAGATGTCGCCGGGATCGAGGATCGGCAGCCGCAGGAGATCGGCCGGTTCGTTGACGCCACCGATGCTTGCCGCGAGCTTCGGGCTCAGCATCGGCGTGAAATCGGCATCGAGCAGCTTGTGTGCCTCCAGGCCAGGCCATTTGCCGCCGCCCGAGCGGATGGCGATATCGGTATCCTCGCGGGCAAAGTCTGTCAGGCGGCTCGACGTCTCGAGCCGCACGGCAAGTGCGGGATGAGCGATCTGGAACGATCCCAGCCGGTGCGCCAGCCAGTTCGAGGCAAAGGTCAGCACGGTGGTGACGCACAGCAACCCGTCGGCGCCGGCGCGCGCCGCGGCATAGGCCTGGCCAAGAATGGCAAAGGCTTCGCCGACAGCGGGCGCCAGACGTTGTCCGGCCTCGGTCAACGCGATCTGGCGCGGCCGGCGCAGGAACAGCGGTGAGCCGACGCGCTCTTCCAGCACCTTGATCTGATAGCTGACCGCTGCCTGCGTCATGCCGAGTTCGCCGGCGGCCTTGGTGAAGGAAAGATGCCGCGCCACCGCGTCGAACACCCTGATCGCCTGCAACGGGGGGAGTTGCGAAACCTGTCGCGAGCTGAGGTCAGGCATAAGGCCTCCTTATGGGCCATGATCAATGTTCGATTGGCTAAGGCGGCCGGCAAGACCGACATACAGCATCAACCCATCATTCGGGTTCAGGATAGCGGAGGTTGACGATCATGACCATGGCGCAGCAAAAATGCACTCCCACCCCGGATCATCGTTGGATTTCGTGGCTCACGGACGGATTTGGCTGGTTCGCGATAAAAAGGAGGGCACATCTGGACGTCAGGGATCTGTCGCCGCATCTGCAGCGCGACCTCGGCTTCCTCGATGGCAACGACCCTTTCGGCCGGCACAGATAGCTCGGCTGACTTTATCGCAAATCTGTTGCTAAGCTGCCATGCCCCACAAACAAAGGCGACCCCGTCAGACGCTGGCCAGCAGGGCAGCGGCGGTCCGCTCATCGGTGATGAGGCCATTGATCAGCCGCCGGTTGGCGGCCGCCAGTATGCCCGGCAGCTTTCGTTCGCCCATCGCCAATGCGATGACCAGCGATTTTTCGCGCGACGGCAGCGAAGCCGACGACACCCGGTCGTTGGTAATGCCCTCGATCATGCGGCCTTCGCGGTCGAACACCCAGCCGACGATCTCGGCAATGCCGCCGGCCTTCTGCAGCGCCTTCAATTCGCTCTCCGAAATGAAGCCGTCCTCATAGAGCGGCGCCTTGGGGCCGAGATCGCCAATGCCGATGAAGGTGACGTCGGCCTCGGCCGCCAGCGCCAGCGTCGGCTGGATCATCGGCTGGTTGAGCAGCATCTCGCGCTCCTCCGGCGATGAGGCGATGACCGGCAGCGGCATCGGAAAGGAGCGCGCCTTGACCCTGTCGGCCATGGTGAAGATGACGTTGTAGAAGGCGGCCGAGCCGTCCGGCGAGATGTTGCCGGTCAACGACACCACCTTGTGCTGCGGACATTCCATCGGCGGCAGCTGCTCGATCGCCGCCTTCAGCGTGCGCCCGGTGCCGATCGCCATGACGATCGGGGTCGGTGACCGCAGCCGCCGCTCGATCTCGGCGGCAGCCGCCTCGGCGATGCCGATCGTCGTAGAGGATGAATTCGGATCGCTCGGCACCACTTCGACCAGATCGAGCGCGAAGCGCGATCTCAGCCGTGCCGCCAGATCAAGGCAGTTGGCGATCGGATGATCGACGCGAACCTTGATCAGGCCCTCCGACACCGCCAGTGATACCAGCCGCTGCGCCGTCTGCCGCGAGATGCCGAGCGTGGCGGCAATCTGGTCCTGTGTGTTGCCGGCAACATAATAAAGCCAGCCGGCGCGCGCCGCGTCGTCCAGCCTGTTGCTGCCACCATCCTGCCGGGTATTCACGTCCTGCCTCCCGAAACCGCCGGTCATGAGAGCGGCCCACGCCCACTTTCGCAGGGAACGGCCCGCTGCGCAATTGTCAATCTCCAGGGCAATTGCTTGCCGCCCGCCGGCGCAGGCGGGGCCAAATTTCCTTCTTCCACGATGTCGGTGTCAGGCAAAGAAGCGCGGTTGCGGTCCCGGTAGGCGGCAGGTTCTTCGATCCCGAAGGTTTATCTCCCGGCTCAAACCCTTTAAGGGATCGCAAAAAGGAGCGCTGCATGACACCGAAAGCGGTTTTCTGGGATATGGATGGCACGCTGGTCGACAGCGAACCGCTGCACGAGGCGGCCTTGGTGGCCGCGATGCGCAATGTCGGCCTCGTGCCGCCTGATGATCTGCATGAGCGCGTGCTGGGCGTTGCCGCCTGGCCGGTCTACGAGATGATGCGCGACGAGTTCGGCCTGGATCTGCCCTTCGACGACTGGATCGTGCGCAAATACGAGCACTATCTGCCGCTGGTCGAGCGCTTGCAGCCGCGTCCCGGTGCGATCGAGATCTTCAATGAGCTGCGCGAAAGGGGCGTGGCGCAGGCCGTGGTCTCGAATTCGGACCGGATGATCGTCGACGCCAATCTGAGCATGGTCGGCCTGACCTACCCCGGCATGAAGACGATCAGCCGTAACGACGTGCGCGAAGGCAAGCCGCATGCCGAGCCGTTCCTGCGCGCCGCCTATCTAGCCGATGTCGATCCCGCGCAGGCCGTGGCCATCGACGACAGCTGGCCGGGCGCCATGGCGGGGCTGGCGGCGGGAATGAAGACGATTTTCTGGCCGGAAGCGCCGATGGAAGGCCCGCCCGGCGCCGTCGTCATCAACAGCGCCGATCAGCTCCGGGCAGAACTAGGCCTGTAGGCCATCAATTCCGGTAGACCGGTTCCTGCTCGTCGAGGATCGCCTTCAACTCGCTGAGATGGCGTTCGGCCTGGCCGGGATAGTCGTCCATCTCGCTTGCCGCCTTTTCGGCGATAGCATCGGACAGCGTGCGCAGCGGGCGCCCGGTCCATAGCGCCTTGATGTAGGTCTCGGCGGCGCGCTCGAAATAGAACATGCGGTTGAAGGCATCGGCGACCGTATCGCCGATGACCAGCACGCCGTGATTGCCCATCACCATCACCTTGACCTTGGGATCGACGAGAAGCTGCGAGCAGCGCTCGCCCTCCTCCTCGAAGGCCAGTCCGCCATAATGCGCATCGACGACATGGCGGTTGAAGAACATCGCCGAATTCTGGTCGATCGGCGGCAGGCGAGAGTCGGCGAGCGATGCCAGCACCGTGGCGTGGATCGAATGGACATGCATGACGCAGCGCGCGTGGCGGACATTGCGATGGATGGCGCCGTGCAGTCCCCACGCCGTCGGATCGGGCGCGTCCGGGCCTGAGAGCGTATCCGGGTCGTTGGCATCGATCATTAAAAGGTCGCTCGCCTTGATGCGCGAGAAATGCACCTGGTTGGGATTCATCAGGAACTGCGTGCCGTCGTCATTGACGGCCAGCGAGAAATGATTGGCGACAGCCTCGTGCATGTTGAGCCGCGCCGTCCAGCGGAAGGCAGCGGCAAGATCGACGCGCTCCTCATAGAAGGGCAGGTTGGTCAGCGTTTCCTTTTGCAGGCGGGCGATGCTCATCGAAATTCCTCCGGTTTTGGCAAGAATGCCGTGACCAGCCCATGCCCGCAACCGGTTTTGGTTGGTGCAGGGATGGCTATCTCATGCAGCCGTGCTGGTAGCAGCAGCGCCGGCTCGCAGGCCGCCATGCTCGACGATGAAATCGATCACCTCCTGCAGCCCTTTGCCGCGCGACAGATCGGTGAAGCCGAACGGCCGCTTGCCGCGCATGCGGCCGGCGTCACTCTCCATGACATCGAGGTTGACGTTCACGTAAGGAGCCAGATCGCTCTTGTTGATCACCAGGAAATCGGAGCGGGTGATCGCTGGCCCGCCCTTGCGCGGGATCTCCTCGCCCTGGCAAACCGAGATGACATAGAGCGTCAGGTCGGCGAGATCGGGCGAGAAGGTGGCGGCGAGGTTGTCGCCGCCGGATTCGATGAAGACGATGTCGAGATCCGGGAATTTCCTGTTCATCTCGGCGATCGCCTGCAGATTGATCGAGGCATCCTCGCGGATCGCGGTGTGCGGGCAGCCGCCGGTCTCGACACCCATGATGCGATCCTCGGGCAGCGCCTGCAGCCGTGCCAGCATCATGGCGTCTTCCTTGGTGTAGATGTCGTTGGTGACGACCGCGATGGAAAACTCGTCGCGCAGCGCCTTGCACAGTTTTTCGGTCAGAGTCGTTTTGCCCGAACCGACCGGACCACCGATGCCGACGCGCAGCGGGCCATTTGTCTGTGTCATGCGGGAAACTCCGTGATGGCGAGGACGGCAAAGCCGAGCCCGATGAACAGGCACAGCGGCGAATAGTAGCGCAGGTCGAGCCGCGCGAAAGGCTGTTCCGGCGTCAGCCGCCGCCACCATGGCGTGAAACCGGCCATGCCGCGTCCCAGGAACACCAGCCCGATGAGCAGCGAAGTGGCGGCGAGACCCTCCTTGGGAAAGGGCGAAGCAAAGAAGCCGATGAGCGCCAGCGGCCACAGCGTCGCCAGGCCGAGACAGGCAGCAACGGCGAAACTGGCGAACGGCGTCGGCATCTCCTCGACGCAGCGAAAACCGACAACGGCACGAGCGCAGGAGGCCGCATCCTGGCCTGGCCAGATGCCGCCAAGGCCCCAATAGACATGCAGGGCGGTGATCAGCAACAGGACAAGGGAGAGCGCGAAGGCGAGAAGGATCATGAGCGGAACAATCGCGAATACTGGGTTTCGTGCTTCATCGCCATGACATCGGAAACGAACGCGCAGCCGCCGAGATCATCCAGTGTCGAGCGCGCGGCGCGGGCTGCGGTCGCCAGGGCCAATGGCTCGAAGCCGGCTAACAACATGGTCGCGCCGCTCTGTCCGACGACACCAAGCCGGATCGCAGCCTGGACGAGGTTGGAAAAGAAGGTCTGCAGGAAGGCGGACAGCGCATTCTGAAGCGCAATTGAATTGCTGCCGGCAATGGCGCCGACGGCAACGCAATAGGCGCATTCGGCCGGCAAGCGCTCCAGCACCGGATTTGACCAGGCCGCTGCCGCTTTGAGGAAGGCGGCGCCTTGCAGCATGGTCTCGGTGTGGCGTTCGCGCGAGCCGGCCAGCGCCTCGGCGAGTGCCGTTATTTCATCGAGATCGCCAGTGTGGCGTGCGCGGCGCCAGCTCTCAGCGAACAGCACGGCGTCGTTCCAGCCCGAACCCATCTCGACCAGCGTTTCCATCCAGCCGGCGAGGCTCTCGGCATCGGCAACCAGCCCGTCATGCACCGCGCGCTCGAGGCCATGGCTGTAGGAAAAGCCCCCGACCGGAAAGGAAGGCGACAACCACGCCATCAGCCGCAGCAGGGCGATGTGCGAGGGCTGGTCAGTCATGGTCGTGGTGGTGGCCAGCATGACTGTGCGAATGGGAATGCGATTCGCTATGAGAATGGCTGTGCGCTTCGGCGTGGCTATGGGCATGCGCATGGCCGTGATCGTGGCTTTGCCCGCCATGGCCGGAATAGGCGCCGCGCACCGGCTTGAACGGCTCGGAAACGTCGGTCACCGTCGCGCCGAGCCCCTCCAGCATCGCCTTGATGACATGGTCGCGCAGGATGAGGATGCGCCCGGCTTCGATGCTCGCCGCAAGATGACGGTTGCCGATGTGCCAGGCGAGCTCGGCCAGATGCACGCTGTCGCGAGCCCGGATGTCGTAGACATCTTCCGGCGCCGCGATGATCTCGATATGGCCGCCATCCTCCAGCACCAGCCGGTCGCCATCATTCAAGGCGACGGGTTCGGGCAGGTCGACCAGCACCTTGCTGCCGTCGGCAAGTTCGATGGCCCGGCGACGCAGATGCCGCTCGTCATGGGCGAGCACGGCCTGGCCGGACGGCAGGGTGGTTCCGGCGTTGCCCGGGGTCAGCACCGAGATGGCGCGCGCGAATTTGGTGAAGTCGGTGTTGAGGTTGAGCTTCATTTCATGGAGCCTCCGTTAGCCTGCGCTCGTGCGCGAGCGGGCCGCGCCAGCACGCGGTCGAAATAGGCGTTGACACGCTCGGACTCGATCTGGAATTTTCCGGCGCGGGCCCAGTTGCCCATGTCGCCCAACAGCACGTCGACTGCCGAAAACCGCTCGCCCAGCGCAAACGTTTTGTCGCCCAGCCGGCGATCTAGCGCCTTAAGCTCCGAGACGAAGTCATAGGTCGCCGCAGGACCGACATCGACCCGCATTTCCTTCGGCAGCAGGAAGCGGTGGCGCAGCTTGTTCCACAGCGGCGCCTCAAACTCGCTCTGGGCAAAATGCATCCAGGAATCCATCTCGGCGCGGCCGGCAAGGCCCGGATTGGCGCCCATGCCCTTGTCCGCGTGCTTGTCGGCGAGATAGACGCAGATCGCCGCCGAATCCGTCACCGTCAGCTCGCCGTCGATCAGGATCGGCACCTTGCCCGAAGGGTTGAGTGTGTAGGCTTCCGGCGAGCGCAGCTTCACCTCGACGAATTCATAGGGTTGCCCGAGTTCCTCGAGCATCCAGAGAACGCGGCTGACCCGGGATCCACGCGATCCAACGGCTTTGTACATGCGCAAACCTGCCTTTCCCGAACAACCTAGACCATCGCGTTCGCTCAGACGATGGTGTCGAAGAGCCGCAGGATGAACGATATCTGATAGATGAGCGCCGCCGTGACAAAGGCGATGTGGAAGCGGCGATCGCGCACCAGGATCGCGGCGATGCAGAGCGCGACGAAGACCGGCGTGCGGAACAGGTACTCGTTGCCGAAGCGGGCGAAATGCTCCGGTCCTTTCAGCAGCGTGTCGACCACGTCGAGCAGGTAGGTCGCCGCCAGCAGGCCGAAGAACCAGGCCCGGCGCGAATAGAAGAAATCCTCGTAGCTCGTGTAGTCCAGCATCGAATCGGGAAACAAAAGCGCGCAGAGCAGGAACAGCGTGATCGCATAGAAAATGATGAACAGGTATTTGCCGAAGGTCCAGGTCTCGATGGCGTAGAGGCCGAACTCCCACCACCAGAAATGCACCAGCATCAGGAGCACCGAGACGACCCAGGCCAGATGCACGGTATAGAGCTTGTACTGGCCGGGATGCTGGACGATGCGCGCCACCCCCGACAGCAGGCGGGCGACGCCAAGCCCGATCACCATGCCCATGACGATGCGGATATGCGGGAAGATGTCGTGGGCGGAAGCGATTTCGGTGGCCATGCTCGATCACAATGCAGCTGTTGGTTGGCCGCATATTGCTGCCTCCCACCAAGGGCTGCAACGGATAATGCTCACCCGGTTGAATCGCCGCTTCAGAACAGAAAATACCGCTGTGCCATCGGCAGCACCGTCGCCGGCTCGCAGGTGAGCAATTCACCGTCGGCGCGGACCTCGTAGGTTTCCGGGTCGACCTCGACATGCGGCGTGGCGTCGTTGAGCACCATCGAATGCTTGCCGATGCCGCCGCGGGTGTTTTCGACGGCGACGAACTGCTTGTCGACACCCAGCCTGCCGTGCAGGCCGGATTCGAGCGCTGCCTTCGAAACAAAGGTCACCGACGAGTTGGTCCTGGCCTTGCCATAGGCGCCGAACATCGGCCGGTAGTGCATTGGCTGCGGCGTCGGGATCGAGGCGTTGGGGTCGCCCATCGGGGCGGCGGCGATCATGCCGCCGATCAGCACCATGTCCGGCTTGACGCCGAAGAAGGCCGGGTTCCACAGAACCAGGTCGGCGCGTTTGCCGACCGCGATCGAGCCGATGTCCTTCGACAGCCCATGCGCGATGGCCGGGTTGATCGTGTATTTGGCGATGTAGCGGCGGACGCGGAAATTGTCGTTGTTGCCGGTTTCCTGCGGCAGCGAGCCGCGCTGGCGCTTCATCTTGTCGGCGGTTTGCCAGGTGCGGATCGCGACTTCGCCGACGCGGCCCATGGCCTGGCTGTCCGACGAGATGATCGAGAAGGCGCCGATGTCGTGCAGGATGTCTTCCGCCGCGATGGTCTCCTTGCGGATGCGGCTTTCGGCAAAGGCGATGTCTTCGGGGATTGACGGCGACAGATGATGGCAGACCATCAGCATGTCGAGATGCTCGGCCAGCGTGTTGACCGTATAGGGCCGCGTCGGATTGGTCGAGGACGGGATGACGTTGGGCAGCCCGCAGACCTTGATGATGTCGGGCGCATGGCCGCCGCCGGCGCCCTCGGTGTGGAAGGCGTGGATGGTGCGGCCCTTGATCGCCGCCACAGTGTTTTCGACAAAGCCGGACTCGTTCAGCGTGTCGGTGTGGATCATCACCTGCACGTCGTAGTCGTCGGCGACCGACAGGCAGCAGTCTATCGCCGCCGGCGTCGTGCCCCAGTCCTCGTGCAGCTTCAGCGAACAGGCGCCGCCCAGCACCATCTCCTCAAGTGCTGCAGGCAAGGACGCATTGCCCTTGCCCGACAGGCCGATGTTCATGGGGAAGGCATCGAAGGACTGGATCATGCGGGCCATGTGCCATGGCCCCGGCGTGCAGGTGGTCGCCAGCGTGCCGTGCGCCGGACCGGTGCCGCCGCCGAGCATGGTGGTGATGCCGCTCATCAACGCTTCCTCGATCTGCTGCGGGCAGATGAAGTGGATATGCGCGTCGAAGCCGCCGGCGGTCAGGATCTTGCCTTCGCCCGCGATGATCTCGGTGCCGGGGCCGATGATGATGGTGACGCCGTCCTGGGTATCGGGATTGCCGGCCTTCCCGATCGCAGCGATGCGCCCATCTCGCAGGCCGATATCGGCCTTGAAGATGCCGGCGCTGGCGTCGACCACCAGCGCGTTGGTGATCACGGTGTCGACAGCGCCTTGCGCTCTGGAAACCTGGCTCTGGCCCATGCCGTCGCGGATCACCTTGCCGCCGCCGAACTTCACCTCCTCGCCGTGGATGGTGAGATCCTTCTCGACCTCGATGAACAGCTCGGTGTCGGCAAGCCGCACTCTGTCGCCGACCGTCGGGCCATACATCTGCGCGTAGGCGGCGCGGGTAATTCTGGCCATCAGCGATTGCTCCCGAAATGCGGTTTGCCAAAATGCGGTTTGCCAAAAAAATGCGGTTTGATTGAAGCCCGGCTGCACATTGCCGCCATCCAATGGTCATGGAATGACCCGCTGGGCGACACCTTCTGATCCCATTTGGCGGTTGAGCTTGGGGCGTCACCCCAAACCGACCGTTTGCCAATCGATGGAAAGGAAAATCCATGCGCAAAACGATAGTTCTTGCCGCCGCCGCCAGCCTGATGCTGGCGGGTGCCGCCAGTGCCCAACAGCAGCCCGCGCAACAGCCCGCTCCGGCGCCGACCGCGCCTGCTCCAGCCGCCCCTAGCGCCCAGTCGGCCGTGCCGACGATCCAGAGCGTCAACATCGTCGACATCACCGAGCTGCCAAAGGACACCCAGACACAGGTCAACCAGGTGATTGCCCAGCGTGGCGATGACGGCTTGAAGAAACTGCGTAGCTCGATCGACGCCACGCCCAAGGTGAAGTCGGCGCTGGAGGCCAAGGGGCTCAGTTCGGCGCAAGTCGTCGCCGCCAGCATGGAACCCAATGGCGCACTGACCCTGATCACCAAGAAGGCGAGCTGACAAAGCGGCGCGGCGGGCCGGTATCCAGCCCGCCGGCCGCATCGGCAAAGGAACCTTCGCCGGACGGGAATCGTTTTGTTTCTTTGGCGCTAAACCGCGCCCCGAAACGACGTCTCTCAGGAGCGAGCGATGGCGACCACTTCCTTTTCTCCCAAAAGACGGCTGCAGGCGGCCACCGCCATGGCATTCCTGGCGGTGGCAGGTTCTGCTGCCGGACTGAAGGCGCAAGGGCTGGAAAGCACGGAGACCGTCAACCGCATCATCGGCTCGCAGGTCAAGCAGGAAGAGGCCAACGCCGCCGCCGAAGCCCGGAACGTCAACACGGCAATCGACCGGACGCGTGAAAACATCGGCACGGTGCGCAAGACGTCCAAGCTTGACAAGGTGGATATCGTGTTCCTCACGGACGCCGCGCGCAGCGAAGGCGGCCCGCCGCCAGCGATCGAGAGCAAGGTCAGACAGCATCAGGACGACATCGCGGAGCTGCGCAAGGAGATCGAGGCCAACGCGCTGCTGTTCAACGCCATCGAATCGCGGCGCGTGCTTGCGCAGGATATTCTCGCCGTCGAATTCGGCGATCCCGGAAAGATCGTCATCTACGCTGCGGCCAAGCCGTCGAGCTGAGCTGAGCACGCTGGGAGATCTCACAGCTTGCCCATCACCTTCTGCTGAAATCCGTAGACCTCGCGCTTGCCGCCAAGCGGCACCAGCGTGACGTCGCGCTCCTGTCCTGGCTCGAAGCGCATGGCCGTGCCGGCGGCGATGTCGAGGCGCATGCCTCTGGCACGCTCGCGGTCGAACTTCAGCCCCTCATTGGTCTCGAACAAATGGTAGTGGCTGCCGACCTGAATCGGCCGGTCGCCGCTGTTGGCGACTTTCAGGGTGACGGTCGGCAGACCCTTGTTCAGCTCGATGTCGCCGCTCACCGTAATGACTTCGCCGGGGATCATCGCCACCCTCACAGAACGCCGAAGACGAGGCCGAGACCAACCGCAGCGCAGGCGGCACCCGCGGCGCGGGCCAGGCTACGGAACCGGATACCAAGACCGAGCCCGGCGGCGATGCCGGTGGCATGGAGAGCCGCTGTGGCGATGGCAAAGCCGGCCATGTATTCAAGCCCGCCGGCATTCTCCGGCACTTCGGTGCCGTGGGCGTGGCCGTGGAACAGCGCGAACAGGCCAATGATGGCGACGCCGGCCGAGACCGGCAGATCAACCGCCAGTGCCACCAGCAACCCGAGCGCCACGACCGAGGCCAGTATGCCCGGTTCGACGAAGGGCAGCGGCATATGCAGCATGCCGGCCACACCGCCGACCAGCATGACGCCGACAAAGGCCGCCGGCCAGGCAAGAACCGCCTTGCCGCCCTTGAGCGCCGCCCACAGCCCGACCGCGATCATCACCGTCATGTGATCGAGGCCGGAGAGCGGGTGCATGAAGCCGGCCGTGAAGGAGGAGGTGGTGCCGATGCCGACATGGGCATAGGCCGGTATGGAAGCCGCCAGCAGCAGGATCGCCGACAGGCATAGGCGTTTGGCAGGGATCATTCTATTTGCCCTTCATTTGGCTCGGTCGTGGTGTTCACGCAGCCTTGCGGGGCCCGCAGCCTTCGGCCTTGAGAACGCGCCTGGTCGACGCCGGATATTTCTTCAGCATCGCCGCTGGCCGGAGCGGCCGCGCCGAAAAATTGCCGCCGCAATTGGGGCAGACACCGCCCAACACCTGTTCCACGCAGTCGATGCAAAAGGTGCACTCGAAGGTGCAGATCAACGCATCAGTCGCCTCCGGCGGCAGGTCCTTGTCGCAGCATTCGCAGTTGGGGCGCAGCTCAAGCATTTTTCTCTCCTCACCGGATCGGTTCGTGCACGGTCACCAGCTTGGTGCCGTCGGGAAATGTCGCTTCGACCTGCACGTCGTGGATCATCTCGGCGATGCCTTCCATGACTTGCGCGCGGGTGACGACATGGGCGCCGGCCTCCATCAGTTCGGCGACCGGGCGGCCGTCGCGGGCGCCCTCGACGACGAAGTCGGTGATCAGCGCGATCGCTTCCGGATGGTTGAGCTTGACGCCGCGTTCGAGCCGCTTGCGCGCCACGATCGCCGCCATGGCGATCAGCAACTTGTCCTTTTCCCTCGGCGTCAGGTTCATGCGTTTTCCCAAGCTGGTAGCGACAGGCCTACAGTGACCATAATTTGGGCAACCCCGCTCTTCCGTTGAGCAATTCGACGAGTGGAACCAGCCGTTGGCGCAGCTGGTAGCCATCCCCAGCGTAGAGCCTCGCAAGAAGCTTGCCAGATTTCTTCACGCTCCAGACACTGGCGCTGCCGTGGTCGCCGACGATCGCCAGAACCGGATCGAGCAGGGCTTCGGCCCGCGGCGACACCAAAAGCAGCGTCGCCATCGCGATCGCGCCACCGGCAATCGCCGGGCGATCGAGCGTGGCGGCGATATCGGGTCCGATGCGGAAATCCTCGGCATGAATGAGGGAGCCATCATGGCGCACACGCCAGCGGTCGTGGAAATTCCCCTGCGTGGCGCGTTCGCCCATCGCCAGGCGGCCGAAGACTGCGGCTTCCAGCACCAGCGCCTCGGCGCCGACGGCAAGCTCGACGTCGAGCGTGCGGGCAAAGGCCGCCCGATCGAAGACGATGGTTTCCTGCGGCAGCCAGGCGATGCGGCCGTTTTCACCGACCGACAGATTGACCCGCACTTCGGCACGGTCGGATGCCGCTCGGTAGATCTTCTCGCAGGCCTGGGTCGTGATCGACGCCGAAGCAGCCGCGCCGACATCGACGTCCCAGGCGATACGGTCGCCGCCGGTCATCCCGCCGGCGGTGTTGATCAGCACCGCTTCGAGCGGATCGGCCGAGACAGAAGGCATCCTTATCTTGGCGGCACCGTCCTGATAGAGGCGCCGCAGGCGCGTGCGACCCTCACTGAGAGCGCAGGAAAGCCGCGCCACGCCCGCAACGCGCTGCGTCGAAATCCCGCCATGTTCAACCGTATCCATGCCTGCACGTTAAGCACTCCGGCGGCTTTGTCGACCTGGAGTTCGATATAGCTTGTTGCTTGACAACGTTTCGGTTTCTATAGAGGGAACCACCTTGGTACGGTCATGCAGCGCTTGGCGGGGGTATAAAACGACGACGGCGGCTTGATACCAGGAGAAAAAGGGGCGCTGCTCAGTTGGCGTCGGGAAACGTGACATAGTGGGGAAGAAACCGAATGGCCGACCAGCTGGCAACGGATATCATCGCGAAGATCAAGGCTCATGCCGAGCCGGGCGGCGAAGAAATCACCACCACCACCGAATTGACCTCGCTTGGTATCCATTCGCTCGAGCTGACGGAGATCATCTTCGATCTTGAGGAAGAGTATGGCATCGAGATCGAGATGAACACGGTCGACGCCTGGAGCAATCTGAAGAATGTCGGCGATATGGTCGAAGCCGTCCGCGCGCTGATCGCGAAAAAAGCCTGACCTGAATGCGGCAGCGCGTCGTCATCACCGGCATGGGCGGCATTTGCGGGCTCGGCACCAGCGCGCCTGCGATCTGGAACGAGATGCGCGCCGGCCGCTCGGCCATCGGCCAGATCACAAGTCCGCAGCTGCATGACCTGAAGGTCAAGGTCGGCTGCGAAATCAAGACACTTCCCGATCACGGCATCGACCGCAAGCAGACCGTGTCGATGGACCGCTTCAGCCTGTTGGCGACGATCGCAGCCAGGGAAGCCATGCAGCAGTCCGGCCTGGTTTCGAATGAGGCCACCACCTATCGGATGGGCACCGTCGTCGGTGTCGGCGTCTGCGGCTGGGAGGCGATCGAAGAAAGCTATCGGGCTATCCTGATCGAGGGCAAGAATCGCGCCGGCATCTTCACCGTGCCAAAGGTGATGCCAAGTGCGGCCTCCGGCCACGTCAGCATGAATCTCGGCCTGCGCGGCCCGGTCTTCGGCGTCACCTCGGCCTGCTCGTCGTCCAACCACGCCATCACCTCGGCCGTCGACCAGATCAGGCTCGGCCGTGCCGACGTCATGGTCGCCGGCGGCACCGATGCGCCACTGGTCTGGGGTATCCTGAAGGGCTGGGAAGCCTTGCGCGTGCTGGCGCCCGACACCTGCCGGCCATTTTCGGCCGATCGCCAGGGCCTGTCGCTCGGCGAGGGCGCCGGCATGGCGGTGCTGGAGACCTATGAGCACGCCATGGCGCGCGGCGCCACCATCCTTGCCGAAATTGCCGGCGCCGGCCTCTCCGCCGACGCGTCCGACATCGTCGCGCCGACCATCGACGGACCAACGGCCGCCATGCGTGCCTGCCTGGCCGACGCCGGGTTCAATCCCGAGGATGTCGACTATCTCAATGCCCACGGCACCGGCACCAAGGCCAACGACCAGATCGAGACGGCGGCGATCAAGCGCGTCTTCGGCGACCATGCCTACAAGCTTTCCATGTCATCGACCAAGTCGATGCACGCCCATTGCCTCGGCGCATCGGGCGCGCTTGAGATGATCGCCTGCGTGAATGCGATCCGCGAAGGCATCGTGCCGCCGACCGCCAATTTCCGCGAACCCGACCCGGATTGCGACCTCGACGTCACGCCGAATGTGGCGCGCGAGCGCAAGGTGCGCACCGCGATCAGCAACGGCTTCGCGTTCGGCGGCACCAATGCGGTGCTGGCCTTCAAGGCTGTCTGATCCCAGGCGATCCTGACCGGACCCGTGGTTACACCTGACTGATATTGCGGCTAGTTGGACGAGGCGTAACGGTCGCGTGCAGAACGTCCGCCAAGCGACCTTGCAGGACGATCAAATTAGTTCTGTGCAAGAGCCGACTGAAAGTCCTTGGTGTTATTCCGATTGGGATAGGGCTGGTCCGGCACTGGCACGCCAAGATGCAGGCAGAGCGGCTCCCATCCGTCTCCCAGATTGTGGACCAGCAGCCGACCTGACGGCACTGTCGCAACGACCGCCCTTACATTGGCTTCGTAGACGGCCATGGCATTGGCGCGATCGTGCGGCCGGCTGTCGAAGACCTGCCTGGAGATCAAGGCAAGACCCAGCGATTCCTGATCCGTGCTCTGGCTGATGCCCGCCAGGATCGTGTTCTCGAAGCTTGTCCACCAGCTTTCCGGCGATCGGTATGTCAGGATGACCCGGGCGTCCGGATAGAACTCAATCAGGTCACGCCAATAGTGCGCCGAGGGCCAGTCGATGCAGGACGCGTAGCCCGCAAACAGCTGGTTCCAGTCTGGTGCCGCGCCCTTCGCCAGCGCACGCCAAAGCCGCTTCTGGTCGTCATTGGCCATGACTTCGAACATGTGGTGACAGGGACCGAAGCCAAGGATCGCCAGCGCCTCGCGCATCGAGTCCGTTCCTGTCCGGCCAAAGCCCGTTCCGATTACCCTTATCACCATTGTCCCTCCTGGCTCAGGCCCACAGCCGTCACGTCAATCGCTTGCGAGCACCACCCGCAGGCGGTTTCCCTCGGGATCGGAGAGGTCCAGCACCCCGTTTATTTGCAGCGAGGGCACGTGCGCATCGTCGAGACGTCGCGCGATGGCCGAGAGGTCTTCCTGGGTAGGAAGCACGATGGTAAAATGCTCGAGACCTGCCGCGCCGAGCGGTGGCTCTTTCAACTCGTCGCGAGCCCAGATGTTGAATGCCACCATGTGTGGGCGTTCCCCGGTGCCGCAGTCGAACAGGCCAAACGTTGCAGACTGGATATGTGGCTTGAAGCCAAGCACGCCGAGGTAGAACGCCATCAACGTTTCGGGCGACCGCGCACGCATATGAATGTGGCCGATGAAGCTGTCCGCCGCCAGCGGAACCTTGACACGGTCCGCCGTGCCAAGCTCCTGCAGCAATCGATCGATATCCAGAGGTTCGAGGCCGGAATGCCTTGTGCCGTCCTTGGCGACAAGCGAAACACCGCCGCCAGCCGTCTCTTCCCTGGAGGCGAGGCGCCCGGGCGTGTCGAAGCAGATCTCGATCCCGTTGCCTGATGGATCGGAAACGTACAAGGATTCCGAGATCAGATGATCCTGGGCGCCGTGCCTCAGGCCTGAGGCACGCAGCCGGGCTGCGACCCGGGCCAATTCCTTGCGTGTCGTGACATGAATGGCGACATGAAACAGATCGCGGGACTTTGGCGGCAGGACGGTTGTTGCTCCAGCGTGCAACACGATAAGGGTCTTGCCGTCGACGCCGAGTTCGACGATCCTGCTGTCCCTGGTCAGCGTCGAGAGGCCGATGGCGTCACGCCAGACCGGCAAAGCGGCTGGAATGTCGACGACGCGCAGATGAACCGGCCCGAGACGGGTGGCGTTGGCCAGAGTTTCTTGCCTCGTCATCGGCCGTTGTCTCCCTGCGGCGCTGGAACATTAGCGACCAAAGATATGCCTGTCTTGCGCATAATTCGGGTCGACCTCGCCAGGGGTAGCCGGCCGTTGCCGCCCCTGTTGTCACTTGGATGTCCGACGGGCAATCCATGACATGGTGGACCCGTCCGCGGGTAGTTTGACGCGCCGACTGCCGCCGCGTTGATGGCCATCGCGAGAGGCGTGCTGCCATACCCACAAATTCCCGCGACTGTACGTGCACGGCGAAACTGCTGCTGGCATATTGATCAGAATCGGCTGCCCCCCTAATTCTGCGTGAACCCGCCAAATCGCGTCGCTCGACGCCAAATCCCCATTCAGGAGTTTCCCATGGCCGACCTGTCCGCCTTTCCGATCGCAACACGCTGGCCGGCCAAGCATCCGGACCAGATCCAGCTTTATTCGGCGACAACGCCGAACGGCGTGAAGATATCGATTGCCCTGGAAGAGCTCGGCCTGCCCTACGAGCCGCATTGGGTCAACATCGGCCAGAACGAAAGCTGGACGCCGGAATTCCTGTCGCTCAATCCCAACGGCAAGATACCGGCGATCATCGATCCGAACGGTCCCGACGGCAAGCCGATCGGCCTGTTCGAATCCGGCGCTATCCTGCTCTACCTCGCCGAAAAGACCGGTCTGCTCATGCCCGTCGACGCCGCGCGTCGCTACGAGACCATCCAGTGGGTGTTCTTCCAGATGGCCTCGATCGGGCCGATGTTCGGCCAGGTCGGTTTCTTCCACAAATTCGCCGGCCGCGAGATCGCCGACAAGCGCCCGCTGGAGCGCTATCGCGATGAATCAAAGCGGCTGCTCGGTGTGCTCGACATCAGGCTGAAGGGCCGCAAATGGATCATGGGCAATGACTACACCATCGCCGATATCTCGTTGCTCGGCTGGGTGCGCAACCTGATCGGCTTCTACGAAGCGCGCGAACTCGTCGGCTTCGACGATTTCACCAATGTGGGAACATGGCTGGAACGCGGTCTGGCGCGGCCAGCGGTGCAGAAAGGCCTGACCATACCCGCCAAGCCTGACGCAAGCTAGCTAGGCCTTGGAGAAGGCTACTTTGCCTTCGCCTTGGCTTTCGAGCCGCCCTTGCCGACCATGGAGGCTGCAAACGATGCGGTGCCCCTGGCGGCGATGACGACCGCGCCCGCAGCCACATTGGCTGCAGCCTTGACCGTGCGCATGGCGCTGCCCGAGATCGAGGCGTCAGCGCTCGCTGCCTTTTTGGGCTTTGCGGCTTTCAGCGCGGCTTTTGCCGCTGTCGGCACCACTTTCTTCGGCGCCGCCTTGCCAAAGGCCGGCTTGGCGTCCTTCGAACGGGCGGTGATCGCCGGGCCGGCGCCTGCCTTGGATTGGGTTGCCTTGCCCTTGGCGGGCGCGGGCTTTCTTGCCTTCTGTGCCATCGCACGGACTCCCTCTTTTGGCAGAATTGCCTTGTCGGCGATAACGGCCTGAAAGTCTTAAGGTTCCCCTTGCGCAATCCGTAGAATCAAGCGGAAAGGCCGATCACCAGATCGGCGGCACTGCGGCGGGCGAGCACGCGCTCGATGTTGGGCATGTCGTTGGAAGCGATCCAGGCGCGCGCATCCGCATCGGAGCGGCCGTGCCCGTGCCAGCGCTCAAGCAGGCGGCGCTCGAGCTCATTGCGCGGCACGTCGACGAAGATCGAGAAATCGAACAGCGGCGCCAGCCGCGACCACGGCTCTTCGTCGAGCAACAGGTAGTTGCCCTCGACCAGGATGAATTTGGTCTCGGTGGCGACGATCGAGGCGGCGGCGCGCGACAGCTCCACGTTGCGGTCGAAGACCGGGATGGCGATGTCGGGTTCGCCGGCCCGGATACGTTTCAGCAGGGCCTCAAAACCGGCAAAGTCGAAGGTTTCCGGCGCGCCCTTGCGCGCGCGCAGGCCGCGCCGCTCGAGCACGGCGTCGTCATAGTGGAAGCCGTCCATCGGCACGACTTCCGAAGCACCTTCGGGCAGCAGGTCATGCAGCCGCGCCGACAGCGTCGACTTGCCGGAGCCTGGCGGCCCGGCAATGGCGACGATGAAGCGGTTTGCCTTGCCGGCACGCTTGAAGATGGTGGCGGCGAGATGGGCGATTTCGGACATGACAGCCTCGCTGGCAGGAGCTTCAAATCCACCATGTTCCGCATGATGATTTCGGCCACATCTTGGCGGCAGTTCGTGGAAATTTCAAACCCTGCGCTCGCGCAATCCCATCAGGCGGCCGCGGGCCGACCGATGCGCAGGAAATCGCTGTCGAAGGGAACCTCCCGGGATGAGCCGCCGGCTGCCAGCCACATGCGGCCATCCGCCGTCGTGACCTCCCGCGGCGGCTCGCCGCCGGACAGCGGCATGGCGCCGATGACATGGCGAAAGGAAACGCTTTGGCCTTCGCCCAGCGCAAAAGCGGTCGCCATCCCTTCGCGCTTCAGCCAGTTGTCGCCGATCGAGGCGGCATGGCCGACGGCAGCGCGGCCGTCCTCGATGCCGAGTACGCCAAGGTGGCGGCCGCTCCAGGGTGCGTAGTCGCGCCCGCCATTGCTGAGCCACAGCATGGTGATCGGCAGCTCGGCGGGGTTCTTCAGCACCAGCACCAGGTCCTCTTCGGCCTGTCGCGCAAGCGCGGTCCAGCCCGGCCCGCCATGATCGGCCTCGACCAGGGTGATGAAATCCTCGCGGCGGTCGTCCATACGGTATTCCGTGAGATCAAGCGTGCCGCCGCCGGCGGCGGGAAAATGGCTGAGATCGGCGGAGCGTGCCGGATAGGCCAGCATGAAGCGGCCGCGTGCGGGATCCGGCTCCAGCGGATCGTCCAGCGTCGCGGCAAACCGCTTTGGCGAAAAGGCCAGCCTGCCGCCGCCCGTCATCGCCGTCATCGGGTGATGCGCGACCGAAATCGCGCCATGGCCGCCGGAAAACACATGCTCCTGGTAGAGGAAGGGATGGTCGTCGCGCAGCGTCAGGATCTTGTCGACGCTCGCGCCCATCACCTTGTGCCGCAGGCGGTAGATCGCGCGCCAGCCATCGCCAGTCGCAGCACTGTCGACGACATCCCAGGCGCTGTTGGCCGGCCAGCCATGCAGCGGCGCCTCCTCGACATCGCTGCGCGAAAACGGCGCACAGAGAAAATCGCCGGACAGCCGAACCGTGCCTTCCGGCAAATTGTCCGGCAGCGTCTCGTTCGCATCGACCCAGGGTGCGCGGTGCAGCGGCTTCAGCTGCCGCCCGCCACCCTCGACGGCCATGTCGGCGATGTGGCCGACCGTGAGGTCGAGCGAAACCGAAATACCCCTGGCCTTGATCATGCTGATGGTCATTGCGTTCTCACCGATTCTGCAGGCGCAAACAGAACCCGTTCGGCGGCGGTTGCGCAAGCACTGCGGCAGGCATTTTGCATCAAGGGTTGCCTTCACCCTCCCCCTTGTGGGGCGAGGAACCCAAGCGAGGGCATGACATTCCTTTGTATGACCGCCATTAACCAAATGGACGCAACAGCCGCGTTACGTTAGCTTCGCCTCATCTCAGCAACAGCCGACCCCAGAACAGACCTGCCCTTGTCCAACCTGCGTCCCCTTCCGCTCATCCAGAGAGTTTTTGCGGCACTCGCCCTGCTGGTGCTGCTTGCCGGCTGCACCACCACGACGCCGCCCGACAGCGTGCTGGCCGTGCCGGCGCCGGCGCAGAAATATGCCGCCATCGTCGTCGACGCCAGGACCGGCAAGCAGCTGTTCGAGGTCAACTCGACGGCGCAGCGCTACCCGGCCTCGCTGACCAAGATGATGACGCTCTATCTGCTGTTCGAGGCGCTGGAGGCCGGCCGCGTCACCAAGGAGACGCAGATCCCGGTTTCGGACCATGCCGCCTCGCAGCCGCCGACCAAGATGCGCTTCCGGCGCGGCGAGAGCATCGACGTCGATTCGGCGATCCGCGCCATCGTCGTCAAATCGGCCAACGACGTGGCGGTGGCGGTCGGCGAATATCTCGGCGGCAGTGAAGATCAGTTCGCCGCCATGATGACATCCAAGGCGCGCCAGCTTGGCATGACCAGCACCACCTTCCGCAACGCATCGGGCCTGCCCGACGACAGCCAGATGACCACGGCGCGCGACATGGCGGTGCTCGGCATGGCGCTGCATCAGCGCTTTCCCCAGCAGTTCCACTATTTCTCCGAAAGCGACTTCATGTTCCGCGGCAGGCTGGTGCGCGGCCACAACGACATGCTCGGCCGCGTGCGCGGCGTCGACGGCATCAAGACCGGCTACATCAGGGCGTCGGGCTTCAACATCGTCACCTCCTACAATGCCGACGGCCGCAACCTGATCGTCGTGGTGATGGGCGCCGACTCAGCCCGCCAGCGCAACGACCATGTCGAGGCGCTGATCCAGCGGAGTTTGTCGCCGGCCATGGACGGCACCAAGACAAGGCTGATGTTCGCCGAGCAGTAGTAGGCGGCACCGCGATTTGCGCCTGGCTTGCCCCGGCTGCCAGGGCAATCGATTCAGGTTTCGAACTCGCACCATCTCCCTTTTCGGGCGTTGATGCCGCCCCTCACCTGCCTGCCGGCATCCTCTCCCCGTATAGTGACGGGGAGAGGGGCGCTCTCGTCGCCGGTTTCGCCAATCATCAACGTTGCAAGAAGGACACCGTCGTTGCGGCCACCCCCTTCTCCCCGTCGCTATACGGGGAGAAGTACCCGGCAGGGCGATGAGGGGCGGCGCCGACCTCGACAATTGCCCGATGACGGCAACTATGCTATAAACTTGCGTATGGTGCTGATTTGCGCCAGTGACCCGCCGACCCGCCGCAAGGCGGGTTTTTTGTTGCCGGTGCCGTCCTTCCACAGACTCGGAGCAAGGAGCGAAGCAACGCAGCGCAGATCCCATGGTCTTCGCGACGGAGCGTCGCCCACGGATGACGACGATCTCCAATGCCTCACCGCGCCGCCGCCAGCCACATCGCCTCTTCGATCAAAACCACTTGTCCGGCCTGCGAAATCCGTGTCCCGCGCTGGCTATGCGCCGCCACCTCTGCTTATCGTCCTTCGCAGCACGACCACAGGAGCCCGCACCATGAGCACCGTCCCGAAAACACCCGAGCAGGCGGCAGAGAACGACAATGGCGGCGAATATTTCGAGGCGCCGATTGTCGGCGAGCACGAGGCCGATCCGGGTTCGGACGAGCAGCTCGAAACGCCCGATGTGCCGGACTCGGAGCCATCGGCGCCAGGCGCATCGCGCGGCAAGCCGAAGAAAAAACCGTCGGCGATATCGGGTCGCAAATTCCGCAAGCGCGATCTGGTGCGCATCGACACGCTGCGCCCGAGCCTCGCCGACCGCATCCACGCCGATCACCCGGATCTGCCGACCGGCGCCCGCATCAGCCGCGCCGAGCTCGGCCGCTACCGCATGCGCTACATGGAGGAGCTGCTGCAGCAGGAGCACGGCGAATTCTCCGAGCTCGACCGCCAGGTGGTCGAGAGCATCGCCAGGCAGGACACGATTTCCGAAAACTCAGAAGAAGAATTCGAGGAGCACCGCACCTTCGCCGACCGCGTCTCCGACAACATGGCGGCCTTCGGCGGCAGCTGGTGGTTCCTGATCTCGTTTGGCAGCGTGCTGCTGGTGTGGATCGGCATCAATTTGATCGCCGGCATGAGCAGCGCCTTCGACCCCTATCCCTTCATCCTGCTCAACCTGCTGCTCTCCTGCATCGCCGCCATCCAGGCGCCGATCATCATGATGAGCCAGCGGCGGCAGGAGTCCAAGGACCGCCTGCGCTCCTTCAACGACTACCGCGTCAACCTCAAGGCCGAGCTCGAAGTGCGCCATCTGCACGAAAAACTCGACTACCTCATCTCGCGCCAATGGACCCGCCTGGCCGAAATGCAGCAGATGCAGCTGGACGCAATGCACGAACTGGCGGGCGCGAAGAAGCCGAAGCGGGCCGTGCGGGGGCGGCGGACGGTGAAGAGCGAGGCGGCAACCTCATAGGCTGTAGCCTGGGCGCACCGGGCCAGGTCGCTGCGCCAATCGCCATTTGCCCGTTGAAGCCCGCGCCTGCTTCCGCTAAGAAGCCGTGACTTGCCGGTTCACCGGCTGGTTCGTTTTCCGGATTCCGGAAAGCACCCGTAGCTCAGCTGGATAGAGCGCTGCCCTCCGAAGGCAGAGGTCACAGGTTCGAATCCTGTCGGGTGCGCCATTTTTATACTGTGAAAACATGCGGTTAGCAAGGGCTTGCTTCGGCAAGAAGAGGTCGCGAAATACGTGGCGGAAGCACCACGGAAGCAATCGGCAGCGTGTTTAGGTTAGCCGTACATCGATTGCGATTGTGTCAGACCGCCCATTCCTTGCTAAGCCGATCACTGGTTGTGGCAATCACCAGGCGGGGTGCGGTGACGATTCTCTTCGAAATGGCAGTGTGGTCATGCCAACATGTCCAGATGCAGTTGGCCGATAGGGGCAAGTCCTCCGCAACAGCTGTGGCAGCCGACAGGATTCGAACCTGTGATACAAGAGAGGTGTAGCTACAGCTTGCTCCAACCTTATTGCTTCCAGACGGCCATCCAAGCATTCAGCAATTTTCGTGCTTCGGCGGTCATCTCGGCAGCCTCATTCTTCGAGGCGCCGTGCATACCGCTGTCCCAAACCCCTTGGTCATTGATGAAATAGTCGCTTTCAAGTCGTAGGTTTAGCGCACGATTGAGCATCATGGCACTTTCTTTGATTGGGGAGGTCGAAGCTTCAGCGAGCTTGATGTAGTGCCGAAGAACATGTTCATGACTCTTTGGGACGCTTTTGTGCTTTCCCACCCCACCAGACCGGAAGAGTGCAGCGACCGCCACAAAGTGCATGGCATAATATGCGGCATGAGCGCAGGCGTTTGGCGCCTTACCCCAAGGAGCCATCTCCTCAGCTTCCTTGAGGTGGATTACTGCCTTCTCGATCGCTTGCGACGCCTCCTCCTCCCGCTCGTCTTCCGTCAGCTCAACAATAGGTTCTCGTCGAGGCTTAGCAGGCTTTTTCTGTGCGGCCTGTTTCCAATTAGGTCCCCTTTTCTTTTTCACTGGATCACCACCCCGTCGCGAGCGATATTGCGCGCTACCGGAATGACGCTAGATAGGCTGACATCATTTGCGCAAATTGCGATTGGTCTGATTGGTGTCCCCACTCGCACAAAGCGGAAGGCAATGTCGGACAAAATTGGCCGCGCGCCGGCAATAGACGTCGCGGAGAAGAAGACTACCGCCACGTCATAGTCGCTTCCGGAGGTGGCCTCTCCTCGTGCTCTTGAGCCAAATAGCAGAACTCTGTCTAGTTGCCCCGGAAATGCCTGCTCCACGTCTTGCTTAAACGTTCGCAGCCGATTTGCCGAGGTTCGTGACACAAGCGAATCGAGCTTCAAAGGATCAGTCCTCACAACACAACATGCACGATAGCCCAATGCGATCACGGCTTACAGAGCACAAGGTTGCGAGACAGGGCGGGGATGAGACTGGCGTACCAGAAGAGAATCGAACTCCTACCGCAGATTCGTAGAGATTGTGACATGACGCCACCTTGCCCAATGAGCTAGGCTTTGGAAGATTCTTGCGTTTGGCCATCATCGAAATGGCATGTTTCTAGTCCCGTTGCACCGTCGAAAATTGCCTTCTCGATATTTTGGGCACCGCGAAAATCGGCATTCTGAAATCGCACTTTTTTGAAGCTGCAATTCGTTAGGTCTGCGCCATAAAAGGCCGGGTTGTAAATCCGAGCATAGATCGGTGAACCGTCTTCCGCTTCATCAACAAGCTCTTGCCAGTCGGCTTCATCTGCTATGACTTTTTCGACCGTCCACCTCAAAGAGGTTCCGTTGAATTTAGCATCGACAAGAGATGCACCCTGAAAAGCGCAGTCATTAAAAGTAGCCAACGACAAATCGCCGCTGCTGAAACAAACGTCGCTACAATCCACTCCGGTGAAGGCCACTGAATTTAGCTTAGCGAAGTTTTTCATTTCGTCGTCAAAGTAGAGACCATCCGAGATGACAGCGCCAGAGATAGAGCGGATGCCGTTACTGGAAAAGGAGAAATTAGTCAGCCGAGCGCCACGGAGGTCGATGTCTGTAAGGCTGAATCTAGCAAGCCCGCGTATCGCGGAACCTATGATACTATGCGCACGCGGATCATCAAACCTTTTCACGTCTTCGATACGTTCACGCAAACGGGTAATGTCATCGCTCCGACGACGAAATTGCTCATAAGCTCCGAATGTGAACACCACCACCACCACGTCGAAAAATCCCGCCGTGGTGTTTGTGGCTACGCCTTTCCAATACTCGTCCAACTGGTCGTAAACGTACCAGAAGAAAACTGCGATGCCGGCGGAAAGCACAAGAACAGTGAATGCCACAGTCCACCAACTTGAACCGATGGCAGTCACCGTCCTTCGCCAGTTCCAAGTCTTTCTTTTTGGCATGCGCACCTCCCCCGCCGATTTCAGCCGTCCGGTTGTCGCTGCGCTCATATCCCAACGCCGCCCGAGCGCCTGAGACACCGGTTAGTAGCGTCTCAGGCTCTCAGTGCCGATTAGTCGGCCATGTTCTTCTCGCATGCGAAACATGCTTCGCCCGGATGACTTTCGTATGCCTCCTTTAGGAGGTCAGTGAATTCGCGAGCTTTCATGTCGGCGGCCCAAGGAACTGGCCCATTAGCACCACGGTTCCGGTCGTTCATCACCTGCTTGTAGAAATCGGCTTCCAAATCCCAAGCTGCTCCCCCGTAGATAGTACCGTGGGCCTCGCAGCTTTCCAGTATTCCGATGCCCACTAGGTAGGACGAGGCCATAGCTAAGTTTTCTTCGTGTTCCATCTTTGCCGCCTTAACGCCACCCATGATCTTTTCCTTCCCCTACAACATAGCGCAAGTAGCCGTCCCGGTGGGACGGCGCAATGTAGGTGGGCATTGGCTTGCGTTATGTCCATGACTTGGCGGCGAGAATTTGCTCTTGCAACCCGCTGAACCTATCGGGCCCATTCGCTTTCTGCACCGTCAAAATGGTCCGCGATCTGGCAGCATTCTGTCTGGGTTGCCGCGTTAGCGGTACCTAGCGCGAACGGTCGCAAGGCTATCGCAACTGCCGGGCCTTTCGCTACTCCCCTGCCAGTGGTGCACACAGGTAGACGGCTCTCCAAAAAAGCCTTTTGGTTCAATCTCTTTGGGTAAGTTTGGGCGTCTCCCGTCGGGTGCGCCAAACCTCCAAACACTCAATTTGCGTTAGCCCGCCACCCCCCGCACACTCTCCCTTTCCACCAGCGGGCACTCCAGCTTCGTGATCGGATACCGTCCCCGCCCGGGCGCCGCCGGCGCCTCCAGCTGTTCGATCGCCCATTGGCCCATCGCCATGTGCGGCAGGATCGAGGTGGTCAGCGGCGGGAACAGATGGCGGGCGATTTCCTCGTCGTCGTAGCCGACGACGGAGATGTCCTGCGGAATGTGCAGGCCGGCTTCCTTCAGCGCTTCGTAGCAGCCGATCGCGGTGCGGTCGTTCTGGCAGAAGATGGCGGTCGGTCGGTCTTTCAGCGCCAGCAGCTTGACGGTCGCGGCGTAGCCGGCGCTGGCCGACCAGTCGCCCTCGACCACCAGTTCGGGGTCGAACGGGATGTCGGCGGTGGCGAGCGCACGGCGGTAGCCTTTCAGCCGGTCCTGGGCGGCCTGCATCCACGGCTCGCCGGTGATGGTGGCGATGCGGCGGTGGCCGTGGCTGATCAGATGGCGGGTCGAGCTCTGGCCGCCGGCGATCTCGCTCGGCACCACGGCCGGGAAGGCGTAATCCGCCGTGTAGCAGTTGAGCAGGATCACCGGGATGTCGAGGCCGTAGAGGTAATCGGGCGCGGATATCTCGCGGGTGAAGATGGTCATGTAGATCAGCGCCGAAATCCCCCGCTTGGTCAGCGCCGCGATGGCGCGCGGCTCCATGACGGCATCGCCCAGCGTCTGCGCCACCAGAAGCACATTGCCGGCATTCCACGAGGCCTGCCGCGCACCCTCGATGGCGACCACGGCTTCCGGGCTGGTGGCGAGCTGGTCGACGGCAAAGCCGATCACCCCGTCCAGCCCCTCGAAGGCGGGGATCGGCGGGTGGAGGGCCTCGAAAGCGGGCGCGGTGTAGCCAAGGGTCCGTGCTACCTCGATCACCCGTTCGCGGGTCTGCTGCGACAGCTTGATCCCCGGCGAATTGTTGAGCACGAAGGAAACGGTCGCCTGCGAGCAGCCGGCCGCCCTGGCGATATCGATCATGGTGACGCGGCCCTTGGCGCCCTTGGCCGGCGCCTTGCGGCGCCTTATCGTGTCGCTGGCCGGATCCGTCGTCTCGCTCATGGCACCCCCAAATCCCAAACTGTCCTAGCGGCAGCCGGCCATGCCGGCAAGATGGCGTGACGCCGTCGATTGATGGAAATCGTCAAAAGCATTTATAACTATTAGCAGCCTCAAGGTCCATCCACCATGCGACTCCGCACAGGCTGAAATGCAAATGCTGCAAGGCTCATGCCTTGGCACAGCCGACGATGGCTCGCCGGCGAATGCGCCGCGAAACTACGACCATGTCTTCAGAATGCACCTCGAAACTAATACTGTTTACTAATACAAAAATGCGCTGTACCGTCAATCCGTCGCGTCCGGCCTGGTTGGTCCGGGGCGGCGGGAGTGGACGAGAAATAGCCCGATGGCGAGCGGATCCTACCTCCGCAAGCTTTTTCTCGGATATGTGATATGTCAGACAAATCGGACTATTTACGAACGAAGGATGAGTCTCTAAGGTCCATGATCGTGGCTGGAACGGCGCCATTGTTTCGGTGCCGGGAACACCTTTGAGGAGGAGGGCGTCCAAGCTGCAAACGGCAAATCAGGTCAGTGCAAGATCGGTCAGTCCAACGACTGAACCAAACGGGAGGTTGAACATGAAATCCTTGATACGAAATGCATCCGTAGCCGCGACCGCGCTGCTGCTTGGCCTGTCGGCCACGGCAATCGCGCGCGCCGACGACAAGCCGACGCTGGCCTTCGTCGTCAACGGCGCTTCCGATTTCTGGAAGGCCGCCGAAGCCGGCGTCAAGAAGGCGCAGGGCGAACTGCCCGACTACACGCTCGAGCTCAAATATCCCGAGCAGTCCTCGGTCGCCATCCAGCAGCGGCTGATGGACGACCTGGTGACGGCCGGCGTGAAGGGCATCATGGTCTCGGCGGTCGATCCGAAGACCTCCACCGATGGCCTCAACAAGATTGCCTCGCAAACGGCGCTGTTCACCACCGACTCGGACGCGCCGCAGACCAAGCGCGTCGCCTATATCGGCTCGTCCAATGTCGATGCCGGCAAGCAGGCGGCCGAGATCGCCAAGAAGGCGATGCCCAATGGTGGAAAATGCCTCGGCTTCGTCGGCCTGCTCGGCGCCGACAATGCCAAGGAGCGCATCCAGGGCATGAAGGACGGTCTGGCCGGCACCAAGATCGAGTTGATCGACGTGCGCGGCGACGACATCGACCAGGCGCGCGCCAAGAAGAATGTCGAGGACGCGCTGGTCGCCAGCCCCGACGTCACCTGCATGGTCGGCTTCTACTCCTACAACACGCCGCGCATCTATGAAGCGCTGCGCGACGCCGGCAAGCTCGGCTCGATCACCGTCGTCGGCTTCGATGACGATCCGATCACGCTGGGCGGCGTCAAGGAAGGCACCGTTGCCGCCACCGTCGTGCAGCAGCCCTTCGAATGGGCCTATCAGGGCATGAAGCTGATGGCTGCCTATCTCAAGGGCGACAAGTCGGGCATCCCGGCAGGCAACCTCATCATCATCCCGACCAAGATCATCGGCAAGGATGACGTCGACGCCTATGCCGCCAATCTGAAGGCGATGTCCGGAAACTAAGACATAATGCAGTTCAGCCGGCTCAACGTCGCTTGGGCCGGCTGCTCGCATTGACGAACACCGCGAGGATCGTCAGTCTGCCAAAAGATCGGCCCGCCAATCGCTGTCAGGCATGATGAATTATTCCGACACATCCATTGCTGCATCCGTGACCGCCCCGTTTCTCAGCCTTGAGAACGTGCGCAAGACCTATCCGGGCGTCGTCGCGCTCGACGGCTTCTCCATGGAGGTCAGGCCGGGCGAGGTCATCGGCCTTGTCGGCGAAAACGGCGCCGGCAAATCGACCTTGATGAAGATCCTCGGCGGCGTCACCACGCCGGACAGCGGCACGATCACGGTTGACGGCACCGCGCATGACAGGCTCTCCGTCGAAGGCAGCCTGGGGTCGGGCATCGCCTTCGTCCACCAGGAACTCAATCTGTTCGACAATCTCGACGTCGCCGCCAACATCTTCTTCGGCCGCGAGCCATTGCGCGCCGGGCCGTTCAAGCTCGTCGACCGCGCAAAACTGCGCACCATGGTGGCGCCGCTGCTGAAGCGCGTCGGCGCCAATTTTTCCGCCGACACGCAGGTCGCGACCCTGTCACTGGCCCAGCAGCAGATGGTCGAGATCGCCAAGGCGCTGTCGATCGAGGCGCGGCTGGTCATCCTCGACGAGCCGACGTCGAGCCTGCCGCTCGCCGAGACCGACAAATTGCTGGACGTCATCAAGGCGCTGAAGGCGGACGGCATCAGCGTCATCTTCATTTCGCACCGCCTGCACGAGGTCGAGCGCGTCGCCGACCGCGTCGTCGTGCTGCGCGACGGCATGCTGGCCGGCACGCTGGGCAAGCACGACATCGGCCACGACCAGATGGTCAAGCTGATGATCGGCCGCATGCTGAAGGAGCGCGAGAAGGCCTCCGAGGCGGCGCGAGCACCGGGCGCCGTCGCGCTTTCGGCCAAGGCCATCCGCACGCCGGCCTATCCCGGCCGGCCGGTCGATCTCGACGTCAGGCGCGGCGAAATCCTCGGCCTCGCCGGGCTTGTCGGCTCTGGCCGCACGGAACTCGCACGGGTGTTCTTCGGCATCGACTCGAAGCTTGGCGGCGCGCTTGAGCTCGACGGCAAGCCGCTTGCGCTGGCTTCCGCGGCCGATGCCGTCGCGCATGGCATCTTCCTGGTGCCCGAAGACCGCAAGCTGACCGGCATCCTGCTCGACCTGTCGATCGCTGAGAATATTTCGCTGCCCAACCTGCCGGCGCATGCGCGCCGCTCCCTGGTGTCGACAAGTGCCGAGACCGCCACCGCCGAGAAGCAGAAGAGCAATCTCGGCATCAAGGCGCCGTCGGTGCAGACGCGCACCGGCACGCTGTCGGGCGGCAACCAGCAGAAGGTCGTGCTCGGCAAATGGCTGGCCATGAATCCGAAAGTGATGATCCTCGACGAACCGACGCGCGGCATCGACATCGGCGCCAAGGCGGAAATCTACGGGCTGATGCGGGCGCTCGCCGATGCCGGCGTCGCCGTGCTGATGATCTCCTCCGACATGGAAGAGGTGATCGGCGTGTCCGACCGCATCGCCGTCATGCATGAGGGCCAGATCTCGGGCATTCTCGACAAGGACGGGTTCAGCCAGGAAAACGTGCTGCTGCTGGCGGTGGGCAAGCAGCCGAAATAGTTTTGCCACGGGCCGCGGCAGCGCGATCCGCTCGGGGCAGGCATTGGGGAGAAGACGATGAGCAAGAAAGATCTCGGCCTGCTGATCCTGATCCTGGTGGTCGGCGCCATCGTTGCGATCATCAATCCGCGCTTCCTGTTGCCGATCAACCTCGCCAACACCTCCAACCTGATCGGCCTGTTCGGCATCCTGTCGATCGGCCAGGCCTTCGTCATCATCACCGGCGGCATCGAACTGTCGGTCGGCTCGGTGGTAGCGCTGCTGGGAACGCTGTTCATCGACTTCATCGCCGTGCGCGAGGTGGCGTGGCCGCTGGCCTTCGTGCTGATCCTCGTGCTCGGCGCCATCATCGGCCTCGTTCATGGCTGGCTGATCACGCGGCTCAAGCTGCAGCCCTTCGTCGTCACACTGTGCGGCCTCCTGATCTACCGCGGCGTCGCCCGCTTCTACACCGCGGACGGCACCGCCGGCTTCGCCTTCGGCCAGAACTTTCCCGACCTCGAATTCCTCACCGCCGGGCGCTCCTATGGCGTTCCCAACAGCTTCATCGCGCTGATCGTCATTTCCATCGTCATGTGGGTGGTGCTGCACCGCTCGGTGTTCGGCCGCTATCTCTACGCCATCGGCAAGAACGAGGAGGCGGCGAAATACTCCGGCATCCGCACCGGCCGCGTCGTCATGGCGGCCTATGTCATTTGCGGCGTGCTGACGGCGCTGTCGGCGATCTATTTCGCCATGTACACGCGCTCGATCTCGCCGGCCAGCCACGGCCAGTTCTACGAACTCTACGCCATCGCAGCCGCCGTGCTCGGCGGCTTCTCGCTGCGTGGCGGCGAGGGCTCGCTCATCGGCGTCATCCTCGGCACGGTGCTGCTGCAGGAGCTGCAGAACCTCGTCAACCTGCTCGGCATCCCGTCCTCGCTCAACTTCGCGGTGATGGGCGGCGTCATCCTCATAGGCGTGCTGGTCGACCAGCAATGGGGGGTGTTCCGGGAACGGCGGCTGATGGTCGACGCCACCCGCAAAAGCGCCGCCGGCGCGGCCGCCGAATAACCGCCGGCCGCGACACGAAAGCTTGTCCGCGCTTTGAGATTATTATAATAGCATAACCCGAACTGGTCGGGGACGGACGAGACATGCGCTGCGATTTGCGAGGCAAGGTAGCGCTGGTCACCGGAGCCGCGGGCGCGATCGGCAGTTCCATCGCCAAACGCCTGTCCGACAATGGCGCCGCGGTCGTCGTCGCCGACATCAACAGCGAGGGTGCGAGCCAGGTCGCGGCCGGCTTGAGCGATGCGATCGCTTGCACCGTCGACATCCGCGATGCCGCCTCGGTCGATAGTGCGATCGCCGCCATCATGGATCGCCATGGCCGGCTCGACATCCTCATCAACAATGCCGGCGTCAACACGCTGGCGCATCGCGTCACATTAGATGAATTTCCCCCCGAGGAATGGGATCGCATCACCGGCATCGACCTCGACGGTCTCTACATCATGAGCCGCGCGGCCCTTGCGCCCATGCTCGCCGCCGGCAGGGGCGGGCGCATCGTCAACATCGCCTCGGTCGTCGGCCTTGCCGCCATGCGGCTGCAAAGCCCCTTTGTCGCCGCCAAAGCCGGCATCATCCATCTGACGCGATCGATGGCCATCGAACTCGGAGCCAAGGGCATCCTGACCAACGCGATCGCGCCAGGCTCGGTGATGACGGCGCTGACGGCAAAACTGTTCTATGACGACGACGGCAAGTTCGCCGGTCGCACGCAGGAATTCCTTGCCCATGTCCCGCTCGCCCGCCCGGCCCAGCCGGAGGAGATCGCGGAAACCGTGCTGTTCCTGGCCTCGCCTGCCGCCAGCTACATTAACGGCCAGGTGCTGGCCGTCGATGGCGGCTGGACGGCAGGATATATGATGTGAGTAAAGCCATGGAAATCGACCTTGATGGCGCAGCGATTGCCCTTGATGGCGACAGCAATCTGATCGCCGAGGCAGCGCTTGCCGCATTGCAGGCCAATGGCGGCCGGCTGATCGAAGGCTCTCATGCTCGGGAAGCCGATATATTGCTGATGTCCTGCCCGCTGCGGCCGGGAACGGTGGCGGGAGATCCGAGAGCGCTCTACGCCGATGCGCGCAAGGCTGCCGTGGCCATGACGGAGCGTGGGCGCGGCCGCATCGTCTTCCTGCTGTCGGCGACCGCCGGCATGCCGATGCGCCGCCACCCGCGCTTTTCCATGGAGAACGCCTCGATCCTTGCCGGTATGCGCACGCTGGCCATGGAGTTCGGCCCCAAGGTCCTGGTCAATGCCGTCGGCGTCGGCGCGGTCGAGGATGAAACCATGGTTTCCGGCGACAAGGCGATGCTCAGCCACACCCCAGTCGGCCGTGCCGGTAGCATCGAGGAAGCGGTTGCAGCCGTGCTGTTCTTCTGCGATCCCCTGAACACCTACACGACAGGCCAGATGCTTTGTGTCGATGGTGGCTGGATGGCAGGCTATGGGCGCAATTTCTGAACCGTTGACGCTCAAGGCGGGCGGGCAGCGGCGCGCTCCTCGCGACAGCTGGGCACGTCGCTGGAAAGCGTCCCCTGCAACCGCTATGAATGGCTGATGTCGCGTGATCCGCAGGACAGTGCTGGATCGCGCCCTCTTGGAGCATGGTGATGACCGATAGACCGCCAGCGGGCAAGAAGAAGCCGCAGCGCCTTGGCGTCCGCGAGATCGCCAAGCGCGTCGGCGTCGCGCCGATGACGGTGTCGCGCGCGCTGTCCAATCCCGACATGGTCTCGCCGGAGACGCGCGCCAAGGTGCTCGAGGCCATCGAGCAGGCCGGCTTTGTGCCGAACCGGCTGGCGTCGAGCATGCGCGGCAATGGCCGCATGATCGGCACCGTGGTGCCGCCGCTGATCAATTCGGGCATCGCCGAACAGGTGCAAGGCATGTCCGACGAATGCCATGAGAGCGGCTATTCGATGCTCCTGGTGCAGGGCGAGTTCACGCAGGAAGCCGAGGAGAAATCGATCCGCAATCTGCTCGGCTGGCGCCCGGTCGGCATGATCCTGCAGAGCTTCGTACAAAGCGAGGTCGCCCGCGCGCTTCTCAAGAGCAGCGGCGCACCGGTGGTAGAGATATCCGAGATCAAGGGCCGCAAGCCGATCGACATGGTGGTCGGCGTCTCCAATTTCGAGACCGCCTATGCCATGACCATGCATCTGGCGGCCAAGGGCTACAAGCGCATCGGCTTCGTCTCGACGCCCATCCACGGCAATGACCGCCTGCAGCAGCGCCGCACCGGCTATCACGCCGCACTCACCGAACTCGGTATCAAGAATCATGACGACATGGAGGTCGAGGTGCCGATCACCGCCCAAGGCGGCGCCGAGGCGCTGGTGACGTTGACCTCCCGCCACAGGGATATCGACGCCATCTTCTTTTCCAGTGACACACTCGCCGTCGGCGCCGTGCAGGAATGCCACCGGCGCCGCTGGGCGGTGCCGGGCAGGATCGCCATTGCCGGCTATGGCGACATGGATCTGGCGGCCCAGCTTTATCCGCCGCTGACCACGGTGAAGGTCAACCGCTACGAGATGGGCCGGCGCGCCGTGCGGCAATTGCTGGCAAGGCTCGGCGGCAACACCAAGGTGCCGACCATCACCAGCCTCGGCTTCGAGATCGTCGACCGCGAAAGCGCCTGATGATCAGGACTGCGGTTCTTCACGCCGCCCAAGACGCTTTTCCCAACCTTCGGCATGGACGTTGAGATAGGCGTGGGGATCGTAGGGGTGCTCCTTGATCGCTTCGATGTTGAGATCGATGCCGAGCCCCGGCGCGTGCGGCAGCGACAGATGGCCATTGTCCGGACTGACGGTCGGATGCCAGGTGACGAGGTCGCGCGTCCACGGGTCGTTGAAGGCGTCGAAATGCTCCTGGATGAGGAAGTTCGGCACTGCCGCCGCCAGCTGCAGGCACACCGCCGTCGCCACCGGTCCGCCGCTCTGGTGCGGCGCGATGTGGCTGCCATGGGCGAGTGCGAGGTTGGCCACCTGCATCGACGGCGTGATGCCGCCGAGCGACATCGGCTCGGGCTGGAAGATGTTGACGCCGCCGCCGGCTGCAAGCGTGTAGAACTGGCCGACCGTGTCGTACATCTCGCCGGTCGCCACCGGGATCGGTGATCGATGCGCCACTTCGTGCACGGTCTCCTGCCGGTCGCGCGAGGTCGGCTCCTCCCACCAGTAGATGTCGAGGTTGGCGAATTTTTGGGCCGCTTGCAGGGCGGCGATCTCGGTGAAGCGCGCATGCACGTCGATCAGGATCAGCGTGTCCTTGGGCAGTTCATCGCGCAAGGTCCGGCAGATGGCGTAGGACAGCTCCAGCTCCTCGCGCGCGATAAAACCTTGCGCGGTGCCGAACGGATCGAGCTTGAATGCCTTGAAGCCTTTGGCCAGCACTGCCTTGGCGGCCTCGAGGAAGGCTTCCGGCGTACGCTCGGTGCGGTACCAGCCATTGGCGTAGCCGAGCACGCTGTCGCGCACCTGGCCGCCCAGCAACTGGTGGATCGGCACGCCGAGGCTCTTGCCCAGTATGTCCCAGCAGGCGACTTCTATCGCCGCGATCACCGTGCGGTGGATATGGCCGCCGTCGAGCGAGACGCTGTCCAGCATGCGTTTGGCCAGCGCGTTGATGCGGCATGGATCCTGGCCGATGGCCAGATGCTTGAGCTCATGCACGCCGGCTTCGGTGGTCTTGATGAAGCCGTTCAGCGTGCCTTCGCCGACACCGTGAATGCCGCTGTCGGTATGCACTTTGACGAACAGCCAGTTCTTCCAGCCGGCGCCGACGGCAAAGGTCTCGATCTCGGTGATCTTCATGCGAAAGTCCTAGCCCAGCGCAGCGATCGTTGCGATGACGGCCTCGGTGGTCAGGCCGTATTTCGCTTGCAAGGTCGGCACCGCGCCGCATTCGATATAACGGTCGGGCAGGCCGATGCGCTTCACTGTCTTCGCAATGCCGGCATCGAACAAGGTCTCGACGACAAGGCTCGCTAGCCCACCGACAACGACGTGGTTTTCCGCCGTGACGATACGGCCGACACCGGCCGCGAACTCAGCGACCGCCTCGGCGTCGAACGGTTTTATGGTCGGCACATGCAGCACACCGGCTGACATGCCTTGTTTGCGCAAGGCGTCCGCCGCGTCCAGCGCGCGCTCGGTCATGAAGCCGGTCGAGATGATGCCGACATCCGACCCTTCGCGGAGCCGCCGCGCCTTGCCGATCTCGAAGCGATAGCCGGGCTCGAACACGACAGGCACGCTGCCGCGCAGCAGCCGCATATAGACCGGCCCCCGATGCTCGGCGATCGCCTCGGTCGCCGCCTCGATCTCGGTCGCGTCGCAGGGATCGATGATGGTGAGACCGGGAATCATGCGCATCAACGCCAAATCCTCGATCGCCTGATGCGTGCCGCCATAGCCGGTCGTCAGGCCGGGCAGGCCGGCGACGATCTTGACGTTGAGGTTGGAGTGGGCGAGCGCGATGGCGACGAAATCATAGGCACGCCGCGTTGCGAACACGCCATAGGTGGTGGCGAACGGCATCTTGCCGGTGCGCGCCAGCCCGGCGGCGACGGCCACGAGATTCTGTTCGGCCATGCCGACATTGAAGAAGCGGTCCGGGAAGGCGTCGCGGAACGGCAGGATGTCGGTATATTTGCCGAGATCAGCGGTCAGCCCGACAATATCGGGCCGACTCTGGCCAAGTTTTGCGAGCGCCCGGCCGAACGGTGCCTCCACGCTGTGCCGGCCGCCGCCGACCGCTTCGTCCTGGCCCATGGCCAGCGTGCGGCCGGCCTCCACTGCCGCGCCGCTCATTGGGCCGCTCCCGCGCTCTTCTCGAACTCGGCGATGATGCCGTCCCATTGCGCGACGTCGATGCGGAAGAAATGCGATTTCTCGCTGCTCTCGATGCGTGGCACGCCCTTGCCCGGCAGCGTGCGCAGCACGATCGCCGTCGGCTTGCCGTTGCGCTCACGTGCGCCAGCCAGCGCGCCGACCACCGCCGTCATGTCGTTGCCGTCGATCTCGAATGTTTCCCAGCCGAAGGCGCGCCATTTGTCGGCTACAGGCTCCATATCGAGCACGACAGGTCCGTCGGCCTGGATGCCGTTGCAGTCGATCAGCGCCACCAGCCCGTCGAGCCTGAAATGGCTGGCCGACATCGCCGCTTCCCAGGTCGAGCCCTCTTGCATCTCGCCATCGGAAAGCTCGACGAAGACGCGCGCGTCGTAGCGATCGACGCGCAAGCCCAGTGCCTGGCCAACGCCTTGTCCTAGACCGTGGCCGAGCGAGCCGCCGATCATCTCGACGCCGGGCGTGGTGTCGAGCGTCGACATTTCCAGCCGGCTGTTGTCGGCACCATAGGTGACCAACTCCTCGACCGGAATGATGCCGGCCTCGGCCAGTGCCGCCCACAGCGCGATGGAATAGTGCCCGGTCGACAACAGGAAGCGGTCGCGATCGGGCCAGGCTGGATTGTGAGGGTCATAGCGCAGTTCGTGGAAATAGAGCGCCGCCAGCGCATCGGCGATGCCGAGGCCCTGGCCGATATAGCCCTGGCCCTGGCCGCGCGCCATGGTCAGCATGTGGCGGCGCAGCCGCTTTGCCTTGCGTTCGAGCGCGCCGATGTCGGCGCTGCCGGGAGGGGAGTTTCGCAACATTGGATCAGTCCTTGTCGAGCCCGCCCGACATGTTGAGCCGCTCGGCAGTCATGTATTTGGGCGAATCGAGGCAGAGCCAGACGACCGCTTCGGCCACCTCGGAAATCTCGGCGCGGCGGCCGAGCGGAATGCGGCGTGTGCGCTCGTCGAGGAAGGCCTGCAGATCGTTGCGGCCATTGGCACGGGCGAGATCGGCCTCGGTCGAGCGCTGCATCTCGGTGTCCATCATGCCCGGCGCCAGGCTGTTGACCAGCACGCCGTAGGGCGCCAGCGCCACCGCAGCAGCCCGCGTGATGGAGTCGACGCCCGCCTTGCTGGCGGTGTAGGCGGTGTAATCGGGCAGCGCCATGCGCGAGCCTGGCGAGGTGATGTTGACGATGCGCCCCGAACGCTGCTCGCGCATCACCCGGCCGGCCGCCTTGCAGGCCATGGCAAGCGCGGTGACATTGAGCGCCAGCGTGAGCGTCCACGCTTTGAAGGTGGCGTCGAGGAACGGCTCGATCACGCCGTAGCCGGCATTGTTGACCAGGATGTCGATCCCGCCCCAGCGCGCGACCACTTTTTCCACCGCCGCTTCCGGCGCTCCCTCCAGGGTGAAATCGCCTGTTATGGCTTCGGTTTCCGCGCCGGTATCCCCGATTTGCCGGGCGGTTTCGGCCAGTCCATCGCCATTGATGTCTGCAATTGCGACGGCACAGCCGCGCCGAGCCAACTGGATCGCCACCTCGCGGCCGAGACCGCCTGCGGCCCCGGTGACCAGTGCCCTCGGTCGCGTGGTATCGTGAGTTTCGGCAGGCAAGCGAGCACCCTCCCGGTGGCCATCTTGACGGGATTGATACCGGTACCATAAATGACTGTCAACGGGGATATGCTATTGCAGGCCGAGCCACACGGCTCGTCGGAATCGGGAGGAAAGAATGAAAGTCGTCGCGCTCGAAACGCTGCAGCTGGCCGAGTTCCCGTTCCTGTTCTGGCTGCGCGTCCACACCGATGCCGGCGTCATCGGCACCGGCGAGACCTTCTGGGCGCCGGGGCCGGTCGCCTCCTATATCCACGACAATGTCGCCGCCTATCTCCTGGGCAAGGACCCGCGCGACATCGAGTTGCATGACCGCACGCTGGGCAGCGTCTATGTCGGCGCGCGCGATTCCGGCGCCGAGGTGCGCGGCAATTCCGCCGTCAACATCGCGTTGTGGGACATCTATGGCCAAGCGCTCGGCGAGCCGGTCTGGCGGCTGCTCGGCGGGCGCACCCACAGAACCGTTCCGATCTACAACACTTGCGCCGGCTACAAACATGTCCGCGCCACAAAGAAGAACGCGCTGTTCGAGCGTGGCGAGGACTGGTCGCTCAAGGCTGGCGATTCGAATGAGGGACCGTACGAGGATCTGCTTGCCTGGCGCTACAATGCCGGCGACCTCGCCAAGAGCCTGAAGTCGGAAGGCATCGGCGCCATGAAGATATGGCCGTTCGACATCGCCGCCGAAGCGTCGAACGGCGCCCGCATTTCGCTTGCCGACCTCGACAAGGCGCTGGAGCCCTTCCAGAAGATCCGCGATGCCGTCGGCCGCGACATGGAGATCATGGTCGAGCTGCACGGTCTGTGGACCTTGCCGCCGGTGCTGCGCATCGCCGAGGCGTTGAAGCCCTACGACGTCGCCTGGCTGGAGGAGCCGATCCGTTACAACGAGCTCGACGCCATGGCCGAGCTTGCCCGCCACACCTCGATACCCGTCGCCGCCAGCGAAAGGCTGGCCTCGCGTCAGATGTTCAAGCAGCTGATCGACAAGCGCGCGGCTAGCGTGATCATGATCGACCTCGCCTGGTGCGGCGGCCTCTCGGAAGCGCGCAAGATCGCCAACATGGCCGAAGCCAGCGAACTGCCGGTGACCCTGCATGACTGCACCGGGCCGATCGTCTATGCCGCCAGTTGCGCGCTCTCAGCCACCTTGCCGAACGTCAATTACCAGGAAGCGGTGCGCGCCTATTTCACCGGCTGGTACACCGAGATCGTCGCCGACATACCGCCGGTCAGCAATGGTCATGTCGCGCCGCTCGAAGGGCCGGGGCTTGGTCTCAGCCTGCGGCCCGAGCTGTTCCAGCGGCCCGACGCGACCGTGCGCATCACGAAAATCTAGCCGTCAGCGGGCTCTTTTCTGAGCCAGTAGACATTATGCTATTATAATCTATGATGGACCGAAGCGGGCGACCCACAAGCTCGCCGCCGGCGTTGTGCTGACCGGCGCAGACGGGTTCAGGGAGGCTTTGGTGGCAATTTCTGCGGCGCGCGCACGCGAGGATTCCAGGGGTGCGCCAAACCTCCCCGACCGGAAGGTCCTGCTCGATCTGTTCGAACGCATGGTGCTGTTGCGCCGCTTCGAAAGCATTGCCCAGATCGCTTGCCGCAAGGGCGAGACCCCCGGCTTCCTGCATCTCTATATTGGCGAGGAGGCGACCGGTGTTGGCGTCTGCGCGCATCTGCGCGCGACCGACTGGGTCACCTCGACCCATCGTGGCCATGGCCATGCGCTGGCCAAGGGGGCCAACCCCGGCCGGGTGATGGCCGAATTGTTCGGCAAGGCCGACGGCATTTGCGGTGGCCGCGGCGGCACCATGCATCTCTACGACCGCTCGGTCGGCCTGTTCGGCACCAATGGCATTGTCGCCGCCGGCATCGGCCATGCCGTCGGCATCGGCATGAGCGCCCGCCAGCAGGGGCGAGACGACATCGGTGTCGCCTTCTTCGGCGATGGCGCCGCCAATCATGGCGGCTTCCACGAAGCGCTCAACTTCGCCGCCGTGCAACGCGCGCCGGCGGTCTTCGTCTGCGAGAACAATCTCTACGCCACGGCGACGCCGCTCAACTCCGTCACGCTCAATCCCGAAATCGCCACCAAGGCCGCCTCCTACGGCATGCCCGGCGTCGCGGTGGACGGCAACGACGTCTTCGCCGTCTGGCTGGCGATGAAGGAAGCCACTGAGCGCGCCCGCGCCGGCAAGGGTCCGACGCTGATCGAGGCCAAGACCTACCGCACCGTCGGCCACCATGAAGGCGACCCGGTCATCGGCACCTACCGGACGCAGGAAGAACTCGACGCCTGGATCAAGCGCGATCCGATCGACATGTTTCGCAAGCGACTTATCGAGGATTACGGCATCGCCGATGCGGAAGCGCTGGCGGCGATCGAAAGCCGGATCGAGAAGGTGGTCGAGGAGGCGCTGGCCTTCGCCCGCAACTCGCCCGAGCCCGACCCGGCGACGGTGCGCCTGCATGTCTTTGCCGATCCGATCAACCCGCCGGCCGCCTTGGCTTGGCGTGCCGTCGGCGAGACGCGCACGCAAGGCTGGCTCGAAGCGGTGCGCGACGGCATCGCCGAGGAGATGCGCGCCGATCCGGCGATCCTCTATTTCGGCGAAGGCACCGGCGAACGCGGCGGCAGCTTCGCCCACACCAAAAATCTCTGGCAGGAGTTCGGAGCCGAGCGCATGGTCGACACGCCGATCTCCGAGCAGGGCTTTACCGCGGCCGCCGTCGGCGCCTCGGCCACCGGTGCCCGAACCGTCTCGGACCTGATGTTCGCCGACTTCGCTTTCGAGACCGCCGGCCAGATCTTTTTGCAGGCGGCGAAGCTGCGCTACATGACCAGCGGCCTGATGAGCGCGCCGATGGTGGTGCGCGTCGGCGCCGGCGCGCTGCGCAGTTCCGGCCCGCATCACAGCGGCATCTATCACCCGGTCTTCGCCCACATGCCGGGCCTCATTGTCTGCGTACCCTCGACCCCGGCCGACGCCAAGGGCCTGATGAAGACCGCGCTGCGGGCCGGGGATCCGGTCATCATGCTCGAACCAAAGGCGCTGTTCGCGTCCAAGGGCGAGGTGCCGGTTGGCGAACATTATGTGCCGTTCGGCGTCGCGCGTATCGCCCGGGCCGGCACCGACATCACCATCGTCGCCGCCGGGCAGATGGTGCAGCGCGCGCTGGAGGCGGCGCAGACGCTGGCCACTGAGGGCATCGAAGCCGAGGTGATCGATCCGCGCACCATCATGCCGCTCGACATCGACACCATCGTCGCCAGCGTGCGCAAAACCCATCGCCTGCTCATCGTCGACGAGGCCTGGGCGATGTGCGGACTGGGTGGGGAGATCGCGCAGGCCATCAACGAACTCGCCTTCGACGAACTCGACGCACCGCCGGGAAGGTTGCACACGGCGCCGACCTCTCATCCTTTCGCGCCGGTGCTGGAGCGCGCCATGCTGGTCGACACGGCGCGCATCGTCCAGGGCGTGCGCGACGTCATCGCGGGCAAGCCGCCGGTGCCGGATCACTGGTACACGGTCGGCCTGAAAAGTGCTGCGCCGGCTAATCCTGCGCCCGCTCCAGCCAAGTCGCAGCCCGCCACGCCGGCGTCAACGACTGCACCTGCCGCCAGCGACGACGAGCCGATAACCATGCCGTTCGGCGACCTCACCGTCAGCGAAGGCACCGTCGTCAAATGGCTGAAGGCGGTCGGCGATGCGATCAAGGAGGGCGAACTGATCGCTGAGATCGAGACCGACAAGGCCGTGGTCGAGATCGAGGCGCCGATCAGCGGCACGCTAAGCGCGATCGACCAGCCGGTCGGCGCCGTCGTGCCGATGGGCGGCCGCATCGGCTGCATCAAGAAATAACCACCTCACACGTGAAATCCGAAGGGCAAGCATGAAGATCCTGTGCGCCAATTGGCAAGCCGCCGACGAGGCCGAACTCGAGCGCGAGCACTATCCTGACATCGAGCTCATCCTCGCCCGGTCGACCAACGACAAGGCCGCCAGTCTCGATCCGGCTGTCTGCGAGACGGTCGATGCCGTCATCAACTATTCGCCCACCCACAATGTCGCCGCCGCTCCGACCGCTTTCCCAAAGGCGAGGATCGCGGTGCGCTCCGGCGTCGGCTTCGACAACATCGACACGGCAGGCTGGGGCGCACGCGGGATTCCCGCCTGCAATGTGCCGGACTACGGCACAACGGAAGTCGCCGACCACGCCATCGGCCTGATGCTGGCGCTGACGCGCGGCACCTCGGCCTATGGCACGGAGCTTGCCGGCCATGGCACCGAGGGCTGGCATTTCTCCAAAGCGCCGCTGGTGCGCCGGCACAAGGGCGCCATTTTCGGCATTGTCGGGCTTGGCCGCATCGGGCTGGCCACAGCCCGCCGCGCCGCCGCCTTCGACATGAAGGTGGTGTTCTACGATCCGCACCTTCTGTCCGGCGTCGACCTGTCGACCGGCTACGAGCGGGTCCATTCGCTGGCCGAACTGATGGCGCGGGCGGATGTGGTCAGCGTCCACACCCCGTTGAGCGAGGAAACCCGCAAGCTGCTTGGCGCGGCCGCCTTCACCGCCGCCAAGCCCGGCCTTGTCCTCATCAACACCGCGCGCGGCCCGATCGTCGATCTCGATGCACTGGAAGCCGCGATGCGCAAGGGCACGGTCATCGGAGCTGGACTGGACGTGCTGCAGAACGAACCTGGCGATCTCGATCATCCGCTTCTGGCCGCCTGGCGTACCCGCGAGCCGTGGATTGCCAATCGGCTGATCGTCACGCCGCACGCGGCCTTCTACAGCCCCGCCTCGATGCGCGACCTCAGGCTGAAATCGATCGAGGTCGTGCACGCCTATCTCGCCGAGGGCCGGCTCACCAACTGCGTCAATTCAGAGTATCTCAAATGAACATGGCGGTGGCGCAGACACCGCGGCTGGCTGTTTCGCCCTATGCACGCCGCCTGGCGCGCGAACGCGCTCTTCCGCTTGAAACCCTTCGTGGCAGCGGTCCCGGCGGGCGCATCCTGGCCGCCGACGTGCTGGGTTTCGTTCCGGCCGCCGCGCCCGTGAATCTGCCTGACATCGTCGCCCCTTCCGTTGCTGCTCCCCGCATTGCCGCCTTTACGGCGTCGGTTGCACTGACCGCGCTGCGAGACCTGCTGGCCGCGCTGGAGAGCACAGGGAGGGCGTTCGACTTTGACGACGTGCTGTTGCGCGCGGTGGGTCGTGTATGCGGTGAGATCCCGGATGCCGCCAAGGCCAGCGACACTTCGGTGGCGATGGAACTGGCAGGCCGGCAAGCGGTGTTTGCGACCGTCCCCGAGATGCCCCTGACGTCGCTGCACGCGACGCGGCTTGCAGGCCTGGCCGACAGTCGCGACGACGCGGAAATGCCGGCGCTGCTGTCCATCCGCCTGCTGCCGGCGAGCGACATCCGGCCGCTGATGCTGCCGCTGTTGCCGGGCCGCGCCATGCGCCTGGCTGTCTCGGTCAGCACCGCAGGCGACCATGCCGAATGCCTGCTCATCACGGATGCGGCAAGCGTTGACGAGGTTACCGCCGCGGCGTGGCTCACCGCCCTGAAATCGGCGATCGAACATCCGCTCCGCCTCTTGGTCTGATGTTGCCGATCGTCGTCGGCATCGCCTAGCCTCCGGGCAAGGAAGCTATTATAAAAGCTTCGACACAGGCGCGACGAGGCTCATGGATAACTCCGTTCCCACCATCGACAGTCTTCCCCGGCGCACGCTCGGCCGCTCGAACGGGCCGCTGTATCGCCAGCTAGCCGACATACTGCGCGAGCCGATCGGCAACGGCACCTTCCCCGTCGGCGGCGAACTGCCGAAGGAAGCGACCATTGCCGAGCACTTTGGTGTTAGCCTGATCACGGTGCGGCAAGCGTTGCGAGACCTCGAGGCCGACGGGCTGATCAGAAAACGGTCGGCGAAGCCGGCTGTGGTCACGGCGCGCAATCCGTCGGTCAATCTGAGCTGGAAATTCAAGAATTTCGCCGACATGGCGGCGTTCACCAAGGACGCGCAACTGACGGTGAAATCCTATCGCAAGGAGGTTTCCCCCGTGCTCCAGCGCCATTTCGGCATGGCCAAGGACGAGGCGGGTTACTGCCTTCGCGGCATCCTGTCGGTGGGCGAGCAGAAGAAGGCGCAGATCACCAGCTATTTCCCGCCTTCCGTAGGAGCGAAGCTGAAGCGCGACGATTTTTCCGACGTGCTGATCTTTCGTTCGGTGCAACGGCATCTCGGCCTTCGGCTGGACGTCGCGCATGTCACGGTCCGCGCCGAGATCGCCGACGAGGCCATCGCGGAAGACCTCGGCGTCGCGCTGGGCAGTGCGGTCCTGAGTGTGGAGATGCTCTATCAGTCTGCCGACCAGCAGAGCATCGAGTTCACCATAGCCCGTCATCCGGCCGATCTCTTCAGCATCAGCTACGACGCGCCGAACGACCTGGCCTGAACCCGTCCGGCGGGCCCGATCGGCGCGATTGTCCACGCGGATTTCCGTATCGCGCCCATGGACAGTTTTATAAAATTATAATAGCATCATAGCTAGGATGAAGGCCGCGCCGAGAACCACGATCGAACGTGGATGCGCGACCACATCCGCTGCCGAGCATTTGCCTGGGGCATGTCGCCCAAATGTGCGCAGCGGTTCCGGGGTAACGGCATGCACGAAACAAAGTCTGTCCATAAGGGGGCGTGCCTCGAAGGCACTTGACTAGGCGGCGGCGTTCGCGCGGCCGACAACAAACATGGGAGGAGCAAATCATGAAAGCAGGCGCATTTTTCGCCGGCCTTGCGGTGATCGCGACGACGTTGCTGTCGATCGATGCCGTGCCGGCCAACGCACAGGACAAGAAGCCCTACACCATCTATCTCTCCAACAATTTCGTCGGCAATGACTGGCGCCAGCAGATGCTGCGCAGCGCCGACATCGCGGTCAAGAAACCGCCGCTCGCCGGCCGCGTCGATCTCAAGGTCGAAGTGGTCGAGACCACGGTCCAGGCGCAGATCAATTCCCTCAACAACATCATCCGCAACAAGCCCGACGCCATCATCATCGATGCGGGCTCGGGCGAAGCGCTCAACCCGACGATCCAGAAGGCTTGCGATGCAGGCATTCTGATTATCGCCTTCGACCAGATCGTCAGCGCGCCCTGCGCCTACACGATGGAGTCCGACTGGGGCCGAGCACCGCGCGTGGAGGCCGAATGGCTGGTCAAGAAACTCGGCGGCAAGGGCAAGATCCTCGTCGATCGCGGGCTTGCCGGCGCTCCGATCTCTGCCCAGCTGCAGGGTGGTTTCGAGGAAGTCATCAAGAAATACCCGGGCATTGAAGTGGTCGGCTATTTCAACGGCGACTATGCGCTGGGACCGGAACAGGCCGGCGTCGCCAGCCTGCTGGCGGCCCACCCGCAGGTCGACGCCATCTTCGTCCAGGGCTACGGCGCCGGAGCGATCAAGGCGCTGCAGGATGCCGGCCGTCCGATCGTTCCGATCACCGGCAGTCCCTTCAACCTGACGACGACGACCTGCGCCCAGACGCAAGGCGCCCAGTGTATCCTGGCGCCCAACCCGGCCTATCTGTCGGCCGAGGCCCTGAAGCTGGCGGTCGAGATCCTCGACGGCAAGAAGCCGGCCGAGAAGAAGATCCTGCTGCGCAATGCCTTCCTCACCACCGATCCGATCGCGTCGGAATTGTTCCCCGATGCGGCCATGCAGAAGATCGAGGTCGGCAAGAACGCCTTTCCGGACATGGCGCCCGGCCTATTTCTTCCGGTCAGCCCGGACTGGGTTGAAATCACCCCGGCCGAGGCCGCCGGCGCGAAATGAGCGGCGTCTGCCAATCGGCGGCGAAATGGTCGCCTCGAAGCGCCCCCAATGCGCCTTGGCTTAAATTGACAAGGCGTTTTGGTACCGGTATCAATTTGCATGCAGCACCCACCAAGATGGCGAAGTCCGTCGCTGGCTGATGCAGGAAACACGAAGGAGGAGAGACCATGAAACTGAAGACAGTTTGCATAGGAGTGGCAGCGCTTGCCATGTCTGCAATCGCCATCAGCACGGCGCCGAGCCGCTCCGAGGACAAGAAGCCCTACACCATCTACCTCTCGAACAATTTCGTCGGCAATGACTGGCGCCAGCAGATGGAGCGCGTCGCCACCGTTTCGGTCAACAAGGGACCGCTGAAGGGCCGCGTCGACCTCAAGATCGAGAATGTCGAGAACACCGTTCAGGCGCAAATCAACTCGCTGAACAACATCATCCGCCAGAAGCCGGACGCCATCCTCGTCGATGCCGGTTCGGATTCGGCCTTGAATCCGACCATCAAGAAGGCCTGCGACGCCGGCATTGTCGTCATCAGCTTCGACCAGGTGGTGACCGAGCCTTGCGCCTATGCCGTCGCTTCCGACTGGGACCGTATCCCCTCCGTCATGGCCGAGTGGATGGCCACGCAGCTTGGCGGCAAGGGCAACATCATCCTCGATCGCGGCCTTGCCGGTGCGCCGATCTCGGCACAATTGCAGCAGGGCTATGAGAAGGTGCTGGCCAAATATCCCGACATCAAGGTGGTCGGCTATTACAACGGCAACTATGCGCTCGGGCCGGAACAGTCCGGCGTCGCCGCGCTGCTTGCCGCCAACCCGAAGATCGACGGCATCATGACGCAAGGCTACGGCTCGGGCGCCATCCAGGCGCTGAAGGATGCCGGCCGTCCGATCGTCCCGGTCGTCGGCTTCTCATACAATGTAGCCGCCTTGACCTGCGCGCAGACGCAAGGCGCCAAGTGCATCCTCGGCTCGAATCCGGCCTATCTCTCTTCGGAAGCCATCAAGCTGGCGGTCGACATTCTCGACACCGGCAAGAAGCCGGCTGAACGCTCGATTTCGGTCAAGGGCGACTTCGTCACCACCGATCCGTTCGAGTCGAAGCTCTATCCGGGCACCAAGATGATCAAGATCGCGGTCGGCGAGAATGCCTTCCCCGACCAGGCGCCCGGCCTGACGCTGCCGATCACGCCCGATTGGGTCGAGATCACCGCTGCGGAAGCTGCCGGCAGCAAGTAACATTCCGTGACCACGACCCTGTCTCCCGGCATCGCAAGATGTCGGGAGAGCTTTTCGAAGGCGCATTCATGGACCTCGTCACCGTCAAAGGCCTGTCCAAACGCTACGGCGGCATCGTCGCGCTGAGCGAGGCGACATTCAGTGCCCGCGCCGGCGAGGTACACGCGCTGCTCGGCGAGAATGGCGCGGGAAAGAGCACCTTCATCCAGATCCTATCCGGTGCTGTGCGGCATGACGGCGGCTCGATCCTGGTCGATGGCCAGGACTATCGCCCGGCCAATCCGGATGCTGCCCAGGCGCGCGGCATCGCCGCCGTCTTCCAGGAACTGTCGCTGATCCCTGATCTGAGCGTCGAGCAGAACATCTGGTTTCGCCACGAACCAAGGACGCTCCTGAGCACCGTCAATCGCGCAGAGATGCGCCGCAAGACGCTGGCGCTTCTCGACAAGTACAAGTTCCCGGCGCTGCGCCCCGAGCAGGAGTTGCGCCGGCTGACATTGGCCGAACGGCAGATCGTCGAGATCGCCAAGGGGTTGGCCAAGGATCCGCGCATCCTGATTCTCGATGAGGCGACCTCGGCGCTGCCCGCGCGCGAGGCCGAATGGCTGCTGAAACTCACCCGGCAACTGGCCGCCGAGGGCAGGCTGGTCATCTTCATCTCGCACCGCATGGCCGAGGTGCGCGCCATCGCCGACCGGCTGACCATCTTCCGCAATGGCAGCACCATCGCCGTGCATGAGGCCAATGCCGTGTCCGACAACGAGATCGTCACCCAGATGATCGGCAGGCATCTCGACCGGCTCTATCCCGAACGCATTGCCACCGCGACCGATCGCATTGCGCTGAAGGTCAAGGGCTTTTCCAGCGGCAGCCGGCTCTCCGGCGTCGATTTTGCGCTGCGCGAGGGCGAGGTGCTCGGCGTCGGCGGGCTGCAAGGCCACGGCCAGCGCGAACTGTTCCAGTCGCTGTTCGGCGCCAGCAAGGCGAGCGGCACCGTCGAACTGTGGGGCAAGCCGGTTTCGATCGGCAATCCGCGCCAGGCGCTGACCGGCAAGGACGGCATCGCGCTGGTGCCCGAGGACCGGCGCGGGCAGGGCCTGCTTTTGACCAAGAGCGTGCGCGAGAACCTGACCTTGTCGGTCATCAAGCGCTTCACCGAAAACGGCTTGCTGAGCCGGCAAAGGGAAGCTGCCCTGGTCAAGGAGATGGTCGATTTCCTGCGCATCAAGGCCGGCACGCCGGAGCAGCTTGCCGGCACGCTGTCCGGCGGCAACCAGCAGAAGGTGATCTTCGGCAAGATGCTGCTCACGCAAGCGCGCGTGCTGCTGCTCTACGACCCGACGCGCGGCGTCGATGTCGGCACCAAGGGGGAAATCTTCCAGCTGATGCGGGATCTCGCGGCCAAGGGCTATGCGATCCTGTTCCATTCGAGCGACATGCCGGAACTCGTCCATGTCGCCGACCGCGTGCTGGTGATGCGCAACGGCGGTATCGCCGCCACTCTGGAGGGTGACCGTATCTCGGAAGCAAGCATTTTGCGCGCCGCCATGCTTGAAAGCGAGGCGGCCTGAGGCATGGTGATGTCAGTCGCAGAGAGACCTGTTGAGATGGCGCAAAGGCCAGTCGAAATGAAACCCGCCAGGCCCGGCATCGATTGGCGCGGCCGCGCGCTCGACCGCGCGCCGTTCCTGGTCGCCTGCCTGATGCTGGCCTTGATCGTTGCCATCTATGGCAGCCTGCAGTCCGGTGTCTTCTCGCTGGACGAGATCAACCTCGACACGGCGGCGGCGATGACGCTGATGCTGGCGGCAACCGGCCAGACCATCGTGCTGGTGCGCGGCGGCATCGACCTGTCGATCGGCGGCATGATTAGCCTCGGCACGGTGATCGCGGCAACGCGCTTCACCGACGACCCGTCGACCGTCGCGTTGTGGACCCTGGCCATTCTGGCCCTCGGCTTCCTGATCGGCGCGCTCAACGGCCTGCTGATCTCACTGCTGAAACTGCAGCCCTTCCTGGTCACGCTCGCCACCTGGTCGATCCTCAACGGCGTCGCCATGATCATCCTGCCGACCGATGGCGGCAGCGTTCCCGGCTGGTGGGTCGGCTTCGGTTATGCCCAGCTGTTCGGCCTGACCAGCCCGGTCTGGATGCTGCTGGCACTTTTGCTGTTCTGGTGGTGGTTCCGGGCGACGCGCGTCGGCGTCACCATCCAGGCGACGGGCTCCAACGAAAAGTCGGCCTTCCTGTCGGGCGTCTCGATCACCCGGGTCAATGTCATCACCTACGGTCTCTCAGGCCTGTTCGCGGCGGGTGCGGCGCTCTACCTGACGACACAGACCGGCGCCGGCTCCCCGACCATCGGCAAGGACTACATCCTGCCTTCGGTGGCGGCGGCGGTCATCGGCGGTGTCAGCCTGTTCGGCGGCCGCGGGCATCTGGCCGGCACCCTGATCGGCGCCTTCGTGCTGACCCTCATCGGCAATCTGGTCTTCGTCCTGCATGTGTCGAGCTACTGGCAGCCGGTTGCTTCTGGCGTCATCCTTCTGCTCTCGGTGCTGGCGAGTTCCGTCGCCGAAAAGGCCGCAAGGAACCGTGTCCAATGAGCGCCTTCCTCGCCCGCAACCGGCTCATCGTGCTCGCCTATGCCGGCATGGTCGTGCTGCTCCTGGTCACGGCTTTGTTCTCGCCGGGCTTCCTGTCGGTCTCCAACATGCGCTCCACCGTCGTGCTGGCGGCCTTCGTCGGCATCGTCGCGCTCGGCCAGACCTTCGTCATCATCGGCGGCGGCATCGACCTGTCGGTGCCCTGGGTGCTCAATTCGGCGGCCATCGTCATGGCGCTGCTATGCGGCGGCCAGGACGTGCCACTGGTCTGGGTCATGCCGTTGCTGCTTGCCGGCGGCGCCTTTATCGGCCTGATCAACGGCGTCGGGGTTGCCCAGTTCGGCGTACCGCCGATCATCATGACGCTGGCTACCAACGTCATCCTGCAAGGGTTGATCCTGGTGCTGACCGGCGGTTCGCCGACCCCTTCGGCGCCGGCCCTGATCCAGTTCCTGTCGGTCGGGCGCATTGGCGGTTTCCCGGTGATCGCGCTGATCTGGCTGGCTCTGACCCTGGTGGCGACGTTGCTGCTTTCCAAGGCGGCGTTCGGCCGCCATCTCTATGCGCTGGGCACCAGCGCCACCGTGGCCGAATTCTCCGGCGTGCCGACGGCGCGCACCACCATCCTGACCTATGTCATCTCGGGCCTCACCGCCGCCTTTGCCGGCATGCTTTTGACCGGCTATTCCGGCCAGGCCTATCTCGGCATGGGCGACGCCTATCTGTTCACCTCGATCGCGGCGGTCGCCATCGGCGGCGCCTCGATCCTCGGCGGCAGCGGCCACTATCTCGGCACCGTCGCCGGCGCCATGGTGCTGACAATCCTCACCGGACTGCTGCCGGCGCTCAACCTGTCGAGCGGCGCACTGCTCATCGTCTACGGCGCGGTGATCCTGCTCACCGTGTCGATCGGCAGCGAGACCTTCGCCGGCCTCGGCGGCAGGCTGCGCAGAAGAGAGGGCTGACCATGGTCGAAATTTCTTGCGTCGTCGATGCCGGAGCCGAGCTTGGCGAAGGCACGCTTTGGGACCCCAAGGCCGGTGTGCTCTGGTGGATAGACATCTGGAAGAAGCTGATCCACCGCTACGATCCGTCGACCGGCAAGGACGATGTGTTCGAGACGCCGGAATATCTCGGCTGCCTCGGCCTGCGCGAGAAGGGCGGCCTGGTCCTGACGATGACTAATGGCTTCCATTTCTTCGATCCGGCGACCGGCACGTTCGAAGCGATCGTCGACCCGGAAGCGCATATGCCAAAGACCCGCTTCAACGACGGCAAGCCTGACCGCCAGGGCCGGTTCTGGTCGGGCACCATGTTCGAGGTGCCGGGCCAGCCGATCGAATTCATCGGCGCGCTCTACCGGCTCGATCCCGACCTTTCGGTACACAAGATGATCGACGGCATCGGCTGCTCCAACGGGCTGGCCTGGAGCCCGGATTCAAAGGTCATGTATTTCTCCGACAGCCATGCCGGCGCGGTCTGGGCCTATGATTTCGACCCCGCCACGGGCGACATCGAAAACCGCCGCACCTTCATCGACATGACGGTGACCGGCGGTCTCGCCGACGGCGCCACCGTCGATGCCGAGGGTTGCTACTGGGTGACCATCCCGGTGACCAGCAAGGTCTGCCGCTACGATCCCGATGGCCGGCTGATGCAGACCGTGCTGTTGCCGACCGACCTGCCGACCTGCTGCGAATTCGGTGGCAAGGATCTAGACATCCTCTATGTCACCTCGGCCGTGCTCCGGCGTCCGGCCAGCCACTTTGTCGACCAGAAGAATCCGGGCGGATTGTTTGCGCTCGACGTCGGCGTCAAGGGCTTGACCCTGCCGGCGTTCAGGGGATGAGCTAGACAGCCGACATCACCAGCGGCGCTTCGACCTTGCGCGTCATTCCGGTGGCGAAACGACGCTCGAGATAACCGGCATAGAGCGACAGCGGCCAGCACAGAGCGAAGTAGATCAGCGACACCGTGCCGAACACCATGACCGGCTGAAAGGTCACCGTGTTGACCTGTGTGGCGGCGCGCGCGAGCTCGGTCAGACCGATCAGCGAGGCGATCGACGTCGTCTTGACGATCTGTACCATGAAGCCGACGGTCGGCGGCAGCATCAGCCGCACCGCCTGTGGGATGATCACCAGCCGCAGCGTTCGCGTGAAGCGGAAACCGAGCGCGGTCGCGGCTTCCCACTGCCCCTTCGGGATCGCTTCGATGGCGCCGCGAAAAATCTCGCCGAAGAAGGCGCCGCCATTGAGCGAGAAGGTCACTGCCGCCGCCACCCACGGGTCCGGCCGGTAGCCGAGGAACGAAGAACCGTAATAGGCCATGAACAGCTGGATCAGGATCGGCGTGCCCATGAAGAACTGGATGTAGCCGGCGGCCAGCCAGCGCAGCGGCCGCGCCGGCGCCACCCGGATCGCCGCCACCAACAGGCCGATCAGGCCGCCGCCGGCAAAGGCGATCAGCGCCAGCAGGATCGTCCAGCGCGTCGCAAGCAGCAGGAACATCAATTCGTTGGGGCCGAAATCGCGCAGGCTCATTGCTTCCACCTGAATATGAGCTTGCCGAAGCCGGCGAAGAGCAGGCTGGCGGCCTGTACCAGCACGAAATAGATGACCGCGATGATGATGTAGACCTCGAAGCTGCGGAAGGTCTGCATGACGAGGTTGTTGGCGACCGCCGTCAGCTCCTCGGCCGCAATGGCGCCTACGATCGAGGTGCCCATGATCTGCAGGATGAACTGCGCCGACAGCGACGGGTAGACCGCGCGCGCCGCCGGCACCAGGATGACATGGCGGATGATGCGGTAGCGGCTGAGACCGAGCGACTTGGCCGCCTCGATCTGCCCTTCGGGAATGGATTCAATGCCGGCGCGCAGGATCTCGGTAGCGTAAGCACCGAGATGGATCGAGAGCGCAACGGCGGCCGCCGTGTTGCTCGACAGTTTGAAGCCGAACAGCGGCAGCGAGAAGAAGACGAAATAGAGCTGGATCAAGAGCGGCGTGTTGCGGATCAGCTCGACATACCAGGCGATCGGCCACGACAGAAAACGCGGACCGAAGCTGCGGCCGACGGCGCCAAGGATGCCGATGGCGGTGCCGAACAGGATCGACAGCGCAGCCAGCTGGATGCTCTTCGTCAGACCGCGCAGCAGCAGGTCGAGATGGATGAGGATCGGGCCGAATTGCAAGGCGGTTTGCATGGGCATCCCGTCACGAGGTCAAGAGAGCGGGGCCGGCCTGGCCCCACCCGATAATGGATGCGTTGATCAGAACACCGGCAGCGTCGGCAGCGGCTGGTTGCGGTACTTCATCGACAGTGCATCCAGCGTGCCGTCGGTCTTCATGGCGAACAGCCAGGTGTTGACCCATTGGCGCAGATTGTCGTTGCCCTTGGCGACGCCGATGCCGAAGTAGAAGGTCTTGAGCACGTATTTCTGCTCGAAGGCATCGCCGTTCTGCGCCTTCTTCAGATAGATCTCGCCATAGTCGCCGCCGCCCATGGCGTCGATCTGGCCCGACACCATGGCTTGCAGCAGCGACGAATAATCATCGAAGCGCAGGATTTCGATGCCCGGATTGGCTTCGGCAGCTTTGGTCAACAATCCGTCCTCGCCGGTGCCGCGTGTCAGCCCGACCTTCTTGCCGACGAGGTCGGCAACGCCCTTGATAGCGGTGCTCTTCGGAGCGATCACCACAGCCGACTGTCCGGCATAAGGGATCGAATAGTCGATCTGGATGGCGCGCGCCGGCGTGATCGAGAAGATCGAGATCACGGCATCGACCTGCTTGGTCAGCAGCGCCGGAATGCGGCCGGGCGAGGTGACGGTGATGAATTCGACCGGCACGCCGAGCGCTTCGCCCATCTTGTTGGCAACTTCGATGTCGAAGCCAGTCGGCTTCAGGTTGGCGTCAAGAAAGCCGTAGGGCGGCGTTGTGGTGTCGATGGCGACGACCAGCTTGCCGCGCGAGATGATCTCGTCGACCGTCTGCGCTGAAGCAATCGACGGCTTGAGCGCCGACAGCGCCAGCACAATGCCGGCCAGCAAGGCACCGGCCCCTCTCAGGAAAGTCCGCATGTTTTCCTCCCATGCATTTTTGGGCGCCTTTTGTCGGCATCGCTCGTGCGGGGCGCAGACCGCACGACGACGTAAAATGGGGTCGAAATTTCGCTCGCTGACGTCCCTTGCAAACCGGGGTAGAGCGCTCCTCCACGACTTATAATGGTATGCTATTATAATATGTAAAGCCTGTCCATGAGCGCACTACCCAGTTCCGTCAACCATGACTGGTACCGGTACCATAATTTTTCATTTTATGGGTGCCGTCAAGTCGCTACGGGGATTGGATCGGAGCTTGGCGCTGTCGATGTGATCGAGGAAGGATTCGATGTGGTGTGACGGGTGCGGCGACGGACAGCAGGCTCATGCGTCTCAGTCTGGGGCGGTTCAGCGGCGCATTGTTGCCTCTACGGTGGCCGGCAGCACCATGCGGTCCCCGCCGGAGCCTATCCGGCATCGAACCGCATGCCCGCCGCCGTTACCGATTGGTCGCGCGTGCCGCGCGGCGAACGCTTTGCAACAGGATGGCGAGGCAGCCCGCCAACAGCAGGCCGCCGCCAAGCAGTGGCGGGAGCGCCAGTAGCTTTACCGCCGCCGTCACTCCAGCAATGACGACCAGAGCCAGTAAGGCCAGGTTGCCGTCGTCGACAAACATGCCAATGAGTTCGTTCAGAACCAGACGGATGACGTTCATCTGGCGAGTCCTCCAGTGAGGGTGGGGTAGGTGCTGCGCAGCCAGCGCACCATGGCCAACGAGGCCAGCGCGACGGTGGCGAAAATGGCAAGCAAAGCGAGATCGGCGCCTGGCCAGTCGGCGCCGATGCCTTCGCCGGTCCAGAAGATGCCGAAGCTGGTCAGCATCAGCCCGACCACGAATTTGAGCGCATTCTCCGGTACGCGCGCCAGCGGCCGGTGGACAGCCAGGCCGATAAGCATCACCAGGACGAAAGCCGCCAGCGCGCCTAGGCTGGCGTAAAGCGTCTGCCCGTGAGCCGCGCCGACGGCAATGATGATGAACACCACCTCGACGCCCTCGAGCAGCACCGCCTTGAACGACGCCAGCCCGGCGAGGTAGTCGGCTCGGCGGTCGTTGGCCTGCTGGTGCAAGGCTGCGGTTTCCTTGGAAAAGGCTGCCCCCTCGTCATGCAGGGCGATGACGCCGACGCTGCGCAGGATGGCTTTTCGCAGCCAGCGCATGCCGAACAGGATCAGCAGGACGCCAACCACGAACTGCAGCGTGGCTATGGGTACGAGTGCCAGCAGCGGGCCGAACGCCAGCACCAGGGCCGCCAGCACCGCCAGCGCCAGTGCGGCGCCGGTCAGTGCCGGGCGCCAGCCGCGCGTGACCCCCACAGCGAGCACGATGGTGAAGGCTTCGACGACCTCGACGAAGGAGGCGAGAAATGCCGCGGTGATCGTCGAAAGGATAGGTGTCAGACTATGCATCAAGGCTTCCTGTATTGCTTCATTCTACCATGATCTTTTTGAACCGCGGTCCAGGATCACCATGCCGTCAGCACCACACAGCGCTCCGCTGGCAGCGAAAAAGCAAGCGAAGCACCAACGGACGGAGTCGAGCCGCACGCGCTGCGGCTCGAGATCGACCGCCAGCCACCAGCATCGGCCCTGGAAGGCGCTCGACAAGCGCTGGAAGCCTAGATCAGACCCGACATGTCGGAAAATGCCATCGCCTTGCGCAGCACCTCGGCAAAACGCTCGCCCGCGGCTTCGCGCGGGCCACTGTTGTCGATCGAAGTGACACCAGGGCCGGACAGGCTCATATTGGCGCTGCGCGCCAGTCGCGCCAGCACTTCGCCACGTGACTCGCGGCCGCGCATTGCCAGCCGCTCCGCCAGCACGTCCGGCGAGGCTGTGATCTCGACGATGGCCAGGTTGGCATAGCGTTCGCGCAAGGAGGGGATGATCGCGCGCGACACATTGGCGACAGCAACACGGCCATTGGCGACAGACCAGTCGACATCGGCCGGGATGCCATAACGCAAGCCGTGCGCTTCCCAGGAGATGGCGAAGGCGCCATCGGCTTCGGCTTCGATGAAGGCGGCGTCGGCCAGCGTGTCGTGATCCTCGCTGGCGGCATCGCTCGGCCGCGTGATGACGCGGCGGACAAACTCCAGCCTTGTCTCGTCGGCAAAATGGTTGCGGGCGTAGCCGATCACCGTGTCCTTGCCGGCGCCACTCGGTCCAACCACGGCGACGAAAACGCCATCGCGGATCGGAAACGTCTCGGCGGACAATTCTCGCTCGATCAGCGCCGACACCATCATGCGACCCGGCGTCCCTGCCGCCAGACGGTGCGTACGACCGGAACATGGTCGTCGACGCGCACGCGCACCAGATCGGCGCGGCGGCCCTGCTCGATGACGCCGCGGTCGGTCAGGCCAACTGCATCGGCCGGGTTCTTCGAGACCATGGCGACAGCCTGTGGCAGGGAAATGCCTTCGACGACATCGCCGAGGAAGAACGCCGACTGGATCAGGCTGAAGGGAATGTAGTCGGACGACAGGATGTCGAGCAGGCCGTCGCTGGCCAGCGTGCGGGCCGAGACGTTGCCCGAATGCGAGGCGCCGCGCATGACGTTGGGCGCACCCATCAGCACGCCGAGCCCAGCTTCTTTCGAGGCCCTGGCGGCTTCTTCCGTGGTCGGGAACTCGGCGACGCGCACGCCCTGCTCGATCGCCTCGCCGACATGGCCAATGGTGGCGTCGTCATGGCTGGCCAGCACGATGCCGCGCTCATGGCAGGCGGCGGCGATGTGGACACGGTTCGGCCCCGAATTCACGGCCGATTCCCCCATCCGCTTTTCGCAGAACAGCTTGAAGTCACGGTCGGTCAGCTTCAGTTTGCGCTGGTAGTAATAGGCATAGGTTTCGAGATTGACGAACTGGCGCTGGCCCGGCGCATGGTCCATCAGCGATGCCAGCTTGACCCGTTCGTCGCCATCGAAATTGGCGAAAGCCCTGAGGCAGTCCGGTGCCGAAACCTCGCAGCGCAGATGGATGAAATGGTCTGCGCGCAGACGGTCCTGCTGGACGCTGTCCTCGATGGCATCGGCCAGCTTGCGGATGTCTGTCGACGTCAGGTCGGCGTCTTCGTCCATGCCGACACGCAAGGCGTCGAGCACGGTGGTGATGCCGGCGGTCGCCACCTGCGCGTCATGGGCGAGCACGGCGGCGATCGGGTTCCAGCGCACCTTGGGCCGCGGCGCGTAGTGGCCTTCGAGGTGGTCCGTATGGAGTTCGACCAACCCGGGAATGATGTAATCGCCGCCCATGTCCTCGCCGCTGCGGCTGGAGCCGGCTTCGATGCCGGCGATAAACCCATCGCGCAGCACCAGCGAACCCTCGACGATCTCGTCGGCAAGCACGATGCGGGCGTTGTGGAGAACAGTTTCGGCGGTCATTTCAGGCAGTCCTTGGTTGTTCCGGCTGGGGTTGTTCCGGCAGGGTGTCAGGCAGTTTTTCTGGCGGAACGGCGCCCGAGTGCGTGATGCGAGAGCACCATGAACGGTGCGCCCGGTTCGGTTTCGACAAACAATGTCAGCGCATCCACCAGCACCGGCTTTCGCAGAATGTCCGCGAACAGACTTTCGATTGCTGCGCGCAAACGAGGGCTTTCCTGTGACGCTGCCCGGCCGGACAGCGTCATGTGGAAGCGAAAGGTTTCGAAGACATAGGGATAGCCCCATTGGCAGAGATTGCGGAACTCGGCTGGCTTCAGCGAATCCGGGCTGCGCCGCTCGATTTCCGCCTCGGTCAACGGCGCGCGAAACCGGTCGAAGCCAAGCACCACGTCATCGGCGAAGCGGTTGAGCGCCGGCAGTGGTCCTTCCGGCACCAGTGCGAAGAAGCTGTCGATCTGGCTGACGACCAGGCGCGGGATGGTCACCACCGGCGTCGCCTCGGCAAAATGGTCGAGTGCGGCGCGCAGCGAGGCTTCGGTCTCGTTGGCAGCCAGGCGGAAAGGGGCTTTCAGCGTCGCGTGAAAGCCATAACGGCGCGCCGAAGCGGTGTGGAAGGCGACTTCCGCCGCCGACAGGTCGGCCACCGCCTCGACCGGCCTTGTCGCGGCGCCAAACGGGTCGCGGCCGAGCCAGTTGGCGGCGATCCGCGCCAACGGTTCGTCCTGCCGGGGGGTGAAATAGATGGCGTAGCGCATCGGTAGTCCTCGTCAGTCCCGCTGCCATAGGTGATTTCCATGACGGATTGACGAAGCTTTGAAGGGTTTTCGAAGGCAAATCGACCTTGTGGGTCCTTAGCCGACGATTTTTTCTAGCTGGACCAATAGCTTCACCTGGGAAGGTATGATCGGTCAGGCCTTCATCAACCATTCATGCTCGGGCGCGTTGTGGAATTTCCACGTCCGTTTCGGCCCGGCCATCACGTTGAGGTAATAGAGGTCATAGCCGTGGCAGGCGGCACAGGGGTGATAGCCCCTGGGCACCAGCACGACATCGCCGTCCTCGATCGCCATCGCCTCATCCAGTGCACGATGGCCATTCTTGTCGGCGTCGGTGTAGACGCGCTGGAAGGCAAAGCCCTGCGGCGGGTTGAGGCGGTGATAGTAGGTTTCCTCGAGATAGGATTCGGCGGGCAGATTGTCCTGGTCGTGCTTATGCGGCGGATAGCTCGACGTGTGGCCGCCGGGCGTGATGACCTCGACCACCAGCAGTGAATCGGCCGGCTTGCCCTCCGGCAGGATGTTGGTGACGTAGCGCGTGTTGGTGCCTTTGCCGCGCACCTCCTGGCCAAGATCGTCCGGTGCGATCACCCGCACCGGCAGACCGCCGCCAAGGCCCGGCGCCGTGCAGACCGCCAGTTCCAGTTCGGTACCTGCGGTCACCGACCAGTCCGAGCCTTGCGGAACATAGACCGACCAGGGCTTGCCCTCGAAGGGCGACATGCGCTCGCCGAGCAGGCCGAGATCCTTGCCGCCGGCTGACGCCTTGCCCTTGCCGGTGACGAACACCAGGCAGACTTCGCGATCCTCCGTTTTTCCGGAGGCGCTCTCGCCGGGCTTCAGCCGATGCAGGTCGAAACCGACATAGGTCCAACCCGCGATTTGCGGCGTCACATGGGCGACGCGGCCATGGCCCTTGTTGGCTTTGACGAGCAGCTTCGACATCCCAGTCACTCCTTCGGTTCGGGCTCGGCCGCTGCCTTGCTCTCGTCGGCCGGCTTGTAGAGATAGAAGAACTGCCAGACGGCGTAGCCGGCGAAGCCGAGCGCGATCACGCCCCAGAACGGCGTGCCGGTGGCGAACTCGATGATCGACCAGATGACGCAGACCGCGACGACGGCGACACGCCGCCACAAAGGCCGGAAGAAGGGGTGCTCGTAATCTTTCATCGGGCCAATCTACAGCAATCGGCTTCGCCGGGAACCCATCGCATCAGGCATTGAGGAAGCCCTAGGCATTGGGAAAGCCCTGCGTCTCGACCGTGTAGCCGGCGGCGGTCATGACGCGCATCAATTCCTTATAGCCGACCTCTGCCATCCTGAGCGGCGGGTTCTTCTTCGGGTCCTGCTCGGCCTCGACCACGAACCAGCCCTCATAGCCATGGTCCGCGAACCGCTGCACGATGGCGCCGAAATCCAGCGAGCCGTCGCCCGGCACGGTGAAGGCGCCCAGCGCCACGGCGTCGAGGAAGGACTGCTTCGTGCGGTCGAGCTTGTCGATCACGCTCATGCGCACGTCCTTCACATGCACATGGCTGATGCGAGTGTGATGGTTGTCGATGGCGCGCAGAACGTCGCCGCCGGCGAATGCCAGATGTCCGGCATCGAGCAGCAGCGGAATGCCGGCGCCGGAATAGCGCATGAAGGCATCGAGTTCCGGCTCGGTCTCGACCACGGCCGCCATGTGGTGGTGATAGGAAAGCGGCATGCCCTGTTCGGCGCACCATTCGCCAAACGCGGTGAGGCGCTTCGCATAGGCCTTGATCTCGTCGTCCGAAAGCTTCGGCTTGGTAGCGAGCGGCTTCGAGCGGTCGCCCTGGATCGAGCGGCCGACCTCGCCATAGACGATGCAAGGCGCGTTCACGGCCTTGAACAGGTCGATCATCGGCTGGATGCGATCCTTGTTGTCGGCCATCTCCCCATCGACCAGCGTGCCGGAGAACCAGCCACCGCACAGCGTCACGTCGGCTGCCTTCAGGATCGGCAGCATGACATCGGGATCATTGGGAAAGCGCCGGCCCATCTCCATGCCGGTGAAACCGGCCGAGCGCGACTGGCGCAAACATTCTTCCAGCGACACGTCATCGCTGAGTTCCGCAAGATCGTCGTTCCACCACGCAATGGGGGACATGCCCAGTTTGGCTTTCAAGTCGTCGCTCCGGTCCTAAAACAGTTCATTTCTTGCCCGTTGGCGCCGCCCCCCATCTGCCTGCCGGCATCTTCTCCCCTATAGAGGCGGGGAGAAGGAGGAGCTTCAGCGCCTATATCACTCGCCAATGGTCTGCATCTGCCGCTTTTCGTCATAGGCCTTGCGCGCCGCGTTGACCTGCGGCCGTGCCGACACTTCCGGCACCGCCACATCCCACCAGTGGCCTCCGGCATCGGTGGAAACCAGCGGGTCGGTGTCGATGACCAGCACCGTGGTGCGTGTATTCTTTTTGGCTTGTGCCAGCGCATTTTCCAGCCCGGCAATCGACGGCACTTTCTCGGCAATCGCGCCCATGCTCGCCGCATGCGCGGCAAAGTCGATGTCGGGCAGTACCTCGTGGCGCGAGTCCTTCAGCAGATTGTTGAAGTTGGCGCCGCCGGTCGCCATCTGCAGCCGGTTGATGCAACCGTAGCCGCGGTTGTCGAGCAGCACGATGGTCAGCTTCAGGCCGAGCATCACCGAGGTGGCGATCTCGGAATTCAGCATCAGGTAGGAGCCGTCGCCGATCATCACGACGACCTCCTCGTTTGGCTTGGCCATCTTGGCGCCGAGCCCGCCGGCAATCTCGTAGCCCATGGTCGAGAAGCCGTATTCGGCGTGGTAGGAGCCGGGCGCGCCAGCCTGCCAGAGCTTGTGCAGTTCGCCCGGCAGGCCGCCTGCGGCATGCAGCAGCGTCACCCCAGAGCCCATCGCGCGCTGCACGGCGCCGATCACTTGCGCGTCGGACGGATAGGCGGCATTGGTCGACGCCGTCACCTTGGCCGCCTCAACCTGCCAGGCCTTCTTGCCTGTGACCGCATTGGCGGTCCAGGTGGAAGGTGCCTTCCAGCCCTTCAGCGCAGCACCGAGTTCAGCCAAACCCTCGGCCGCATCAGCGACCAGCGGCAGAGCGCGGTGCTTGCCGGCGTCGAAGGGCTGCACGTTGAGCCCGATGATGGTCTTGCCGGAATTCTTGAACAGCGCCCACGAGCCGGTCGTGAAATCCTGCAGGCGCGTGCCGATGGCCAGCACGACATCGGCTTCTTCCGCCAGCCGGTTGGCGGCAGAAGTGCCGGTGACGCCGACCGCCGCCATATTGAGCGGATGATCGTCCGGCAGCGAGGATTTGCCGCCTTGCGTCTCGCAGACCGGAATGCCTGCGCCCTCGGCGAATTTCGCCAGTTCGTCCGACGCTTGTGAATAGAGGACACCGCCGCCGGCGATCACCAGCGGCTTTTTCGCCCCCTTGAGCGCGGCGACCGCGGCGGCAAGCTCATAGCGGTCCGGGCGCGGCCGGCGCTGGTGCCAGACCCGCTCGGCAAAGAAGCTCTCGGGATAGTCATAGGCCTCGGCCTGGACATCCTGGCAAAGTGACAGCGTCACCGGTCCGCAACCGGCCGGATCGGTCAGCACCTGCATCGCGCGGCTGAGCGCTGGAATAATCTGCTCCGGCCGGGTGATGCGGTCGAAATAGCGCGACACCGGACGGAAACAGTCATTGACCGTCGCCGTGCCGTCGGAAAAGTCCTCGGCCTGCTGCAACACCGGATCGGGAATACGGTTGGCGAAGACATCGCCGGGCAGAAACAGGACGGGCAACCGGTTTACATGAGCGAGTGCCGCCGCCGTCACCATGTTGAGCGCGCCGGGACCGATCGAAGAGGTCGCGGCCATGAAGCGGCGGCGGAAATTGGCCTTGGCATAGGCGATCGCCGCATGCGCCATCGCCTGTTCATTGTGGGCGCGGAAGGTCGGCAATTCGTCGCGCACCTGATAAAGCGCCTCGCCGATGCCGGCGACATTGCCGTGACCGAAGATTGCCCAGACGCCGCCGAAGATCGGGATTTTATTGCCGTCGATCTCGGTCATTTGCCTGCTGAGAAAGCGGGTCAGCGCCTGCGCCATCGTCAGGCGAATTGTCTTGCTCATGGTGTTTTCCTCCGCAGTCTATATGCCCAGCCTTCTTATGCCGCCTTGCGGCCGCGCGCGGCAAGCCACGCTTCGGTCAGCTGTTCGAAGCGCTGCGCCATGTCGGCGATGGCCTCGTCATCCGACATCTTGCCAGCCAGCCATTGTTCTGCCGCATGGACGAAGATGGTGCGGCCGACGGCAAAGCCTTTGACGATGGGTGCCTTGGCGGTGGCGGCGAAAGCGGCTTCCAGTTCGTCCTGCGGCGCCTCCAGGCCAAGCAGCACGACGCCCCGGCACCACGGATCGTGCTTCAGGATGACGGCTTCGATCTTCGCCCAGGCACCGGCCGACGCCTGCGGTTCGAGCTTCCACCAGTCCGGCTTGATACCGAGCGCATAGAGCTCTTCCAGCGCGCGCGGGATCGTCGTGTCGTCGAGCTTGCCATGCTTGCCGGCGATGATCTCGATGAGAAGTTCTCTGCCTACTTTCCGCGCGCCTTCGAACAGCGCGCGCAGCTTCTGCTGCTGCTCTTCCTTCAGCGCCGCCGGATCGTCGGGATGGTAGAAGCACAGGCACTTGATGCAGTGATCGACCGGCCATTCGGTGAGCTGCGAGCCGATGTCCTGCGAGAATTCGAAGCGCAGCGGCCGCGAGCCCGGCAATTCGACCGGCCGACCCAGCCAGGCGAAGGAATGCCTAGCGAATTCGAACATCGCCTTGCGGCCATGCTTCTCGTCGATCAGCATGCCGTAGCCGTCGCGTCCGGCGGCGACCTTCGCCGCGGCCTTGACCGCCAGCACCTTGAAATCGTGGATGCGTGCGGGATCGGCACCAGCCTTTGCCGCCACATCCTCGAGCTGCACGCGGTGATCGCAGGCGAGCGCCATCAGCGAGGGAATGTCGCGCCGGCGCGTCGTTGCCCAATGGATGTGGTTGATCGCCTCGTCCTTGCGCAGCGCCAGATGCTTGCTGCCGTTCTTGAGGAAGAACTGCAGCTCTTCGAAGGTCGGATATTCCGGCGCGCAGAGCAGCCGCGACACGGCGAAGGCACCACAGGCATTGGCCCATGTCGCCGCCGTCGCGTGGTCTTCGCCACCCAGCCAGCCGCGCAGGAAGCCGGACATGAAGGCGTCGCCGGCGCCTAGCACATTGTAGATCTCGATCGGAAACCCTTTGCCGACGACGCCGTCCTCGAGATCGTCGCTGATCGGTCCGTCATAGACGATGCAGCCCATGGCGCCGCGCTTCAGAACAATGGTCGCGGACGACAGCGAGCGGATCGTCTTCAGCGCGCTCAGGCAGTCGTCAGCGCCCGACGCGATCATGATCTCTTCCTCGGTGCCGACGATCAGGTCGCAATCGGGCAGCACCGTCTTCAGCTGGGCCGAGACCCGGTCCGATTTCACGTAGCGCTCGAAACCTTCGGCGTGGCCGGCGAGGCCCCATAGATTGGGCCGGTAATCGATGTCGAACACCACCTTGCCGCCCTTGGCTTTCATGATGCGGATCGCCTTGCGCTGCGCGGCATCACTGTTGGGGCGGGAAAAATGCGTGCCGGTGACGACGATCGAGCGGGCCGAGGCGATGAAGGCCTCGTCGATGTCTTCCGGCGCCAGCGCCATGTCGGCGCAGTCCGAGCGGTAGAAGATCATCGGCGATACGCCTTCGTCCTCGACCGACAGCAGCACCAAAGCGGTCAGCCGCTCCTTGTCGGTCTTCAGCCCGTCGACATTGACGCCTTCACGCCTCAGCTGCTCGCGGATGAAGCGCCCCATCTGCTCGTCGCCGACGCGGGTGAGCAGCGCCGAGCGCAAGCCGAGCCTGGCCGTCCCGACCGAAATGTTGGCCGGGCAGCCGCCGACCGATTTGGCGAAGGAGGTGATATCCTCCAGCCGCGAGCCGATCTGCTGGCCATAAAGGTCGACGGAAGCCCGACCGATGGTGATGACGTCGAGCGGCGCCTGTTTCGCGTCCACGGCTTCGCTCATTGGAACCTCCCGTCGGCCTTGTTGTCTTGGGGTACACGCGCGAGCGGCAGCGTGGCGCCGGGAATATGAAATAATAATTCCAATCCATAGTCAATATGGAATGAGCATTCCTTCTGTGAAAAGTACCACCAGGTGTCGCGTGCAGGAAGAGGCTTTGGCGGGTCTGGCTCCGTTCACCACGGAAGCGGGCCATCGTCGCTGAAGTACCCGGCGTTCGGACCATCGGCATCCAGGGTCGCCAGGTGTATGACGATCTCGGCCGCTTGCTGCACGGTGCGGTGGCCATTAAATCCATTCAGGTCGGTGGCGGTATATCCGGGCGCCGCTGCATTGATCTTGATGCCCTGCGGCGCAAGCTCGCGGGCGAACGCGACGGTGATGGCATTCAGGGCGGTCTTGGAGCTGCCGTAACCCATCAAATTGACCGACTGGTTCGGCGTGCCGGAATCGAGCGCGCGCCCGATGGATCCCGTGGAACTGCTCACCATCACGATGCGGGCGGTTGGCGCTGCAAGCAGCAGCGGCAGGAAGGCCTGGGTCACGCGAATCGGTCCGAAGACATTGACGTCATAGGTGGCCCTGACATCGGCAAGATGCTGCTGGCTCGGCGGCAGCTCGTAGTTGATGGCGATGCCGGCATTGTTCACCAGCACGTCGAGGCAAGGGCTCTCCGCCCCGACAGTCCTGGCTGCAGCCGCCACGCTTTCGTCCTGTGTAACATCCAGCCCAAGCCACTCAACATCCAGACCTTCCGCGCGCAATTCCTGCGCTGCCGTCATGCCACGCTCGGCATTCCTGGCCCCAAGCCACACCTTGAAGCCCATCGTCGCCAGACGCCGGGCGATTTCGTGGCCGATGCCCTTGTTGGCGCCCGTCACCACAGCGGTTTTCGATCTCGTCATTTGGGTTCTCCATCTCTCCATGTCGAAGACCCAGAGATGGCGCCCCGTGGGAAACGCCGCGCGCCGAAAACTCTCCAGCTCTTGCCTAATTCTCTCATATGGATTGCGTGACGCACCTGGATGCGCGATGCTTAGGTCATGAGCGAGGCACTGCAGGAGTTGATCGATATTGCCGGCCGCCATGCGCGCGGGCGACGAACGGCAACGGCGATCCCCCGCGTTTCGATAGGCCGCAGCGAAGTCGCCACGGCACCAATGGCGGGGGTATGGGGGTCGGGGGTGCTGTTTGTGCTGCAGGGCGCGAAAACGGTTCTGATCGGAGACCGGACCCTTCGATACGATCCCGCCAGCTATTTCATCTACACTGTCGACACACCCACCATCAGCCAGTTGGTCGCGGCGAGCGCCAAACATCCTTACCTGGCGATCGGCTTCACTCTCGACCTGCAGGCCGTCGCCGCCCTCCTTGTCGAGCACGAGCCCGCGCTCGGCGGCGACAGTTTCTCCACCTCGCCCGTCAACGAAGAGCTGCTCGACGCATTGCGTCGCATCATGCGGCTGCTCGACCGGCCAGGGGAGATTCCTGTGCTGGCGGCCATGCTCGAACGCGAGATGCTGTTTCGGTTGCTGCAAGGCCCCCAGGGCGGAAAGCTTCGCCAGCTTGCGCGTGCCGATGGCCATCTGTCCCGGATTGGCCAGGCCATCGCCTGGATCCGCACACATTGCCATCAGCCGGTCCGGGTCACCGATCTGGCCGAAATCGCCCATATGAGCAACGCTGCATTCTACCGCCACTTCAAGGCGGCGACGGCGATGAGCCCGATCCAGTATCAGAAACAGATCCGGCTGCTGGAGGCCCGCCATTTGCTGCTTGCCCAGCCAGGCAATGTTGCAAGCGTCGCCTTCGCCGTCGGCTACGAGAGCGCTTCCCAGTTCAGCCGGGAGTATGCCCGTCAGTTCGGGTCGCCGCCCGCGCGCGACGCAGCGCGGCTTTCGGCGGCAGGCGAGGTGGCCGTAGAGGTCATCTAGACCTTGCGCTTGCGACCCGTGTCGCGTCGCTTCTCGCCGACGCCGACGGTCAGCGCCATGGCCAGCGCCATCGTCGCCGACAGTGAACGGAAGCCGGCGAAATCCGCTTCGGCCACCTCGAACCAGACCTTGGCGAACTGGGCGAGCGGCGAAAACGAGCTGTCGGTGATGGCGACGATCGGCACGCCCTGTTCCGAAATGCTGCGCGCTTCCTCGATGGTGGCGGGCGCATAGGGCGAGAAGGAGATGGCGATGACGGCATCCGCCGCCGTGGCGAAGCCGATCATCTCGGCGTTCAGGCCGGCCGCCGATTCGATCAGCTGGTTGCGGATCTTCAGCTTGCCCAGCGCATAGGCGATGTATGACGCCACCGGATAGGAGCGGCGCTTAGCCAGCACATAAATGGTCTCGGCCTTTGCCAGCAGCGAAATCGCGTCTTCCAAATGCGCATCGTCCAGCGTGCGCGAGATATCGTTGAGCGAGGTGCTGGCGGCGGCGACGAAGCCGTCGAAGATGGCACGATGACCGGCGCCGCCCTCGGCCTTGGTGCGCAGCGCCTGCAGCCGTTCGTCATAGGACGAGTTGCGCTCGCGCAGCCGCTCGCGAAACACCTGCTGCAGGCTGGTGAAGCCGTCGAAGCCAAGCTGCTGGGCAAAGCGGATCAAGGTCGATGGCTGCACGCCGGCCGAAGCGGCGATGCTGGCGGCGGTGCCGAAGGCGATATCGTCGGGATTGTCGAGCGCATAGGCGGCGATCTGGGCAATGCGCTTCGGCAGGCTTTCGCGCCGATCGAGGATCGTTGCGCGCAGCGTCTCGAAGTCGCGAGGTACCCGTTCGTCCATCGTCGGCCCGTCCAAGCTCATCGGTGAAAGCGTCCTCTCTGCCCCATCATAGCGAGCCTGCGCAAGAACGCCATAAAAAATGAGGCAGACATTCCATTCCAAGGAAAAATGGACTAATTCATCCATCTGATACATCAGGCAGCGGAGAAACGGAAAATGGTCGGCGTCGGTCTCATCGGCACGGGTTTCATGGGCAAGTGTCACGCCATCGCATGGAGTGCCGTCGGCGCCGTCTTTCCGGATGTCGCCAAGCCAAAGCTTGTGCATCTCGGCGAGGTCAATGAGGAGCTTGCTCAACGCAAGGCAGGCGAGTTCGGTTTCGCCAAGGCGTCCGGCGACTGGCGCGCCGTCGTCAACGATCCGGACGTCGATATCGTCTCGCTGACCACGCCCAACCAGTTCCATCCGGAAATGGCCATCGCGGTTCTTCAGGCCGGCAAGCATCTGTGGTGCGAAAAGCCGATGGCGCCGAGCTTTGCCGAAGCCGAGGCGATGGCAGCGGCGGCCAAAAAGTCCGGCAAGATCGCGGCGCTCGGCTACAACTACATCCAGAGCCCGGCCATCCGCCACATCGGTGCGCTGCTCGACGAGAAGATCATCGGCGAGGTCAACCATCTGCGCATCGAGATGGATGAGGACTTCATGGCCGACCCGGAGGCGCTGTTCTTCTGGAAGCACGAAGCCGCTTCCGGCTATGGCGCGCTCGACGATTTCGCCGTGCATCCGCTGTCGCTGGTTTCCGCCCTGTTCGGTCGCGTCGCCAGCGTCATCTGCGACATGGCCAAGCCCTATGCCGACCGCAAGGTGGCTAGCGGCGGGCGCCGCGCGGTCGAAACCTACGACATCGCGAGCGTGCTGATGCACCTGGAAAATGGCATTGCCGGCACGCTGCTGGTCAACCGCTCGGCCTGGGGCCGCAAGGGCCGCATTGCCATCCAGATTTTTGGCTCGAAGGGGTCGATCCTGTTCGACCAGGAGCGGATGAACGAATTCCAGCTCTATCTCACAGCCGATCGCCCGACCGAACAAGGTTACCGCACCATATTGGTGGCGCCGCACCACAGGCCCTACGACGCCTTCCTGCCGGCACCCGGGCACGGCCTCGGCTTCAACGACCTCAAGATCATCGAGTGTCACGAATTGCTGACGCGGCTTGCCGGCAGACCGGCGCGGCTCATCGAGTTTGCCGAAGGGCTGGAGATCGAGCGCACCGTGCACGCGATGGCGCTTTCGTTCGAGGAAAAGCGCTGGGTCGATGTGAGGTAGTCCCGCCCCGGTTTTCGCTTCGCGAAGGTGCTTCAGACGGCGGCGGTCGAGGTGTTTGTCTCCCAGCCGTTGACCCAGACCTGCCGCAACCGATCACCTTCGCCCTTGAACCGTAGTCCCGTCGCCTGGCAATCCTCGATCCGGTCGCTGCGGAAATTGCGGATCGCCTGGCGCAACTCGCACCAGGCGACGATGTTGGCGGTTTCGGCGTAATAGATCAGGGCGATAGGCCGAACGAGCCGCTCGGAGGCGCGGCCCATTTCGTCGCGATAGGAGAGGTCGAGCTTCTCCTCGTCACGGATGGCGCGGCGCACCAGCGCCAGGTCGATCGCACCGGTCGAAGGCGCGGCGAACCCCCACGCATGCAGCGCATTGGCGTCGAATGCCTGTCGCAAGGGCGGCGGCACCGCGCCGGCGATCTTTGCACTGACGCGCTTGGCCGCCTGCTTGAGTTCGCTGTCCCCCGTGCGCTCCAGCAGTGCCAGCGACAGGACGATCGCCTCCATCTCCTCGATCGAAAACATCAGCGGCGGCAGGTCGAAGCCGGGGCGCAGGATGTAGCCGATGCCGCGCCCGCCTTCGATCGGCACGCGCATCGCCTGCAGTGCTGCGATGTCGCGATAGATCGAGCGCACCGTCACTTCCAGTCGCTCGGCAATCGTCGCCGCCGTCACCGGCTGCCGCGCCAGCCGTACGATCTGGATGATCTCGAACAGGCGTGACGCCTTGCGCATTTTTCACTCGGGGTTCCGATCGCAACTGACACACCATCGTCAGTTGGGCTGACCTATAGGAGCGCCTATCGAGTTGAGAATCAACACATTCCGCTGCGGTCTGGCCGGGCGAAGCGACAGGCAACTGACATGGGCTACGCGGAAAATCTCTGGCTTTTCTGTCTCCTCCTCTTCGGCATCATCATCGTGCCCGGCATGGATATGCTTTTCGTGCTTGCCAATGCGCTGACCGGTGGCGGCAACAGGGGACTTGCCGCGACCGGCGGCATCATGCTGGGCGGCATGGTGCACACACTGAACGGCGCGCTCGGCGTCGGTCTGCTGATGCATTTCGTGCCGATCCTCTACAATCCGCTGCTGATCGCCGGCGCCGCCTACATGGCCTTTGTCGGGCTGACGCTGATGCGCAGTTCGATCAAGGTCGGCCATGATGGACCTGCCGGCAGTCGCTCCGCATGGAAGGCGTTTCGCCAGGGGGTGGTGATCTGCCTGATCAATCCAAAAGCCTATCTCTTCGTCTTCGCGGTCTACCCGCAATTTCTGAAGCCGGACTACGGTCCGATCTGGATGCAGGCTTCCATCATGGGATTGATGACGATCGTCATGCAGTTTGCCGTCTATGGCGGGCTAGCAATCACTGCCGGTCGCAGCCGCAATCTGCTGGTCGCCAATCCCCAGGCGACCGCCTTTGCCGGCAGGGCGGCGGGGCTGCTTCTGGTTGCGGTTTCCGTGCTGACCGCATGGGAGGGGCTGAGGGCGGCGTAGTCCCGGCTGAAACCGGAACCGCCGCCCTTCCCATACCGCCATCCGTATCCGTATCAGGCGGCTCCCTGGCGGCTGTCGATCATGGCGCGGCGCGCTGAGCGGCGCCACTCGACGGCGCCGGCTAGGCCGTGCAGCACCGTCTCGGTGGTCACCCAGTCGATGCAGCCATCGGTTACGCTCTGGCCATAGACGAGCGGCTTGCCTGCTACGACGTCCTGCCGGCCGGCGACGAGGTTGCTCTCGATCATCACGCCGATGATCCGCTCGTCGCCCGCCGCGACCTGGCCAGCGACATCAGCCGCCACCTTGGGCTGGTTCTCGGGCTTCTTGGAGCTGTTGGCGTGGCTGACATCGATCATCAGCCTGGGCGCGACGCCGATGCGGGCGAGTTCGGCGCTGGCGGCCTCGACGCTCGCCGCGTCATAATTCGGCTGAACGCCGCCGCGCAGGATGACGTGGCAGTCCTCATTGCCGGTGGTCGTCGCGATGCCGCTGCGTCCGCCCTTGGTCACAGCCATGAAATGATGCGGCTGGGCGGCCGATTTCACGGCCTCGGCGGCGATCCGCAGATTGCCGTCGGTGCCGTTCTTGAAGCCGACCGGGCAGGACAGGCCGGAAGCAAGCTCGCGGTGGATCTGGCTCTCGGTGGTGCGCGCGCCGATCGCACCCCAGGCGACGAGGTCGGCAATGTATTGCGGCGTCGTCATGTCGAGGAATTCGGTCGCTGCCGGCAGGCCGAGATTGTTGACGGCGGACAGCACATTGCGCGCCATCCTCAGTCCCTTGTCGATGTTGAAGCTGCCATCGAGGTCGGGATCGTTGATCAGGCCTTTCCAGCCGACCGTCGTGCGCGGCTTCTCGAAATAGACCCGCATCACGATCTCGAGTCGGTCCGACAGGCTCTCGCGCAGCGCCGCCAGACGGCTGGCATAGTCCACGGCGGCGACCGGATCGTGGATCGAACAGGGGCCGACGATGACCAGCAGTCGATCGTCGGTACCGTTCAAAATGGCGTGGATCGCGTTGCGCGACGCGGTCACGGTGCGCGTCGCCGTCAGCGTGCGCGGTATCTCCCGCATCACCTGGTCCGGCGTACTCAATTCTCGGATTTCCTTGACCCGAAGATCATCTGTGGTGGTCAACACGGCTTTCTGCTCCTGTTTGGGAAACCTGCCGGCTGAAAACAAAAAGCCGCCAGGTATGGCGGCTGTTTGGATCTTGTTGCTGCAATCTTCAGATCGAGCGCAATCCTCCCGCCGCCAGCGAGCTCCTAAAGTACCAATATTTGGCGGTCAGGTTGATCATGCGGCTCATATAGTCGAAGCGGAGGCGTTTGTCACGTGCCCTGATGGCAACCGAGCAACAGCCTCACAACGGCAGATCACACGGTTCGTCACGCTGACGCCCAAGGGTGAGATCGGCGCCGCGCAGCGGCGACTTCAGCAGGAACTCCGCCAGCGTACCCTTGCGCGCGGTCTTGCGCTGCCATTCCTCGGCCGAGACGACAACCACGCTTGGTTTGCCGTTTCTGGTGATCGTCTGCGGCGAAGACTGCGCGCGCTCGATCACCTCCGAGAGCCGGGCTTTTGCCCCCGCGACCGTCCAGTTGGTACTCTCTTTGGGCGCAGACGGCATCTCGACCTCCGTGACCATTCTGACCATCTGACTATATGGAATGGCGATGCGGCGGCAACAGGGGGCTGATTTGCTTCTGGACGTGAGGCCTACTCGGGCGACGACCCCGCAATGCTCTGGTCGTAGTCGACCAGCGATCCGGTCATGACGCCCGACTGCGGGCTGACCATATAGCTGATCAGCCGGGCAAGCTGGTCCGGCTTCACCAATTGCCCCATCGGCTGCGCAGCCTCGGCCTTTGCCAGCCAGTCGTCGGGTGCATCGTGCCATTTCCTCTGCACGATATCCTCACCCTCGGTGTCCATCCAGCCGGGCAGCACCGCGTTGCAGCGGATGCGGTTATAGCGATAGGCGTTGGCGACGTTCTTGGTCAGCGTCATCAGCGCTCCCTTGCTGGTCGAATAGGGCGTCAGGAACGACTGGCCGGTATGCGCCGACATCGACAGCACGTTGACGATGGAGCCGGGCGCCTTCTTCTCCAGCAGATGCGCCACCACGCCCTGCATCAGGAAAAACGGGCCGCGCACATTGGTGTCGAAAATCATGTCGAACAGCTCTTCGCTGGTTTCGACCAGCGAACCGCGCGCCGACGTCGCCGCGGCATTGACCAGGGCGTTGATGGTGCCGAAATGCGAGATCGCGGTGGCGACCGCACGCTTGCAGTCGGCGACATCAGAGACGTCGGCGCTGATGAAGATCGCGTCGACGCCCGATTTCTTGAGATGGGCGACAGCCTTTTCGCCTTTTTCCTGCGAGCGGCCGATGAGCGCCAGCGCCCGGCAGCCTTCGTCGGCTAGCGCCTCGGCAACAGCAAAGCCGATGCCTTGCGCGCCGCCGGTGACGATGGCGCGCGTTTTTGAATTGCGATCGGCTGATGCGCTCATCGCTCTGCTCCTGTCTGGGTGTCTTATTTTGCCGTGTCCAAGCGAACGGTCTTGCCTGTGGTCGCCGACTTCAGCGCCGCATCCGCCAGCTTCAGGGCCACCAGCCCGTCCGCGCCACTTGGTGCCGCCTTCTTGCCTGACGTTGCCGCTGCGATGAAGGCAGCGATCTCATTGGCATAGGCGTCGAGGTAGCGGGTCATGAAGAAGTCGTGCAACGGTGGACGCGTATAGCCCTTCTCGTTGGCCAGCTCGATCGACACTGGGCGCTGGTTCTCGGCCGCGACCATGCCTTTCGAGCCATGCACCTCGATGCGCTGATCATAGCCATAGGTGGCGCGGCGCGAGTTGGAGATGACGGCCTGCTTGCCGGAAGCGGTTTCGAGGATGACGCTGACGCTGTCGAAATCGCCGGCCGCACCGATCTTCTTGTCGACCAGCACCGAGGCATGCGCGCTGACCGCCACCGGCTCCTCGCCGAGCAGGAAGCGTGCCATGTCGAAATCATGGATGGTCATGTCGCGAAAAATGCCGCCCGAACGCTTGATGTAGTCGATCGGCGGCGCGCCGGGATCGCGCGAGGTGATGGTGACCATCTCGACGGTGCCGATGGCGCCGTCGTCGATCGCCTTGCGCACGGCGGCGAAGTGCGGATCGAAGCGGCGGTTGAAGCCGACCATCAGCGTCGCCTTGGTCTTCTCGACCACGGCCAGGCACTTCTCGACGCGCTTGACGTTGAGGTCGATCGGCTTCTCGCAGAAGATAGCCTTGCCCGCCTTGGCGAAACGCTCGATCAGGTCGGCATGGGTGTCGGTCGGCGTGCAGATGACGACGGCGTCGATGTCCTTGGATTTCTCAATGGCGTCGATTGTGCGCACTTCGGCGCCATAGGCCGTCGCCAGCTCGGTCGCTGCCTTCTCGAACGCATCGGCGACGGCAACCAGTTTGGCCTGTGGGTTGGAGCCGACGGCGCGGGCGTGGACCTTGCCGATGCGGCCGGCACCGAGGAGGGCGAAGCGGAGAGTCATGGAAATTCCTTTGAGGGTGGTTCGAAGCGGGGCGCCGGTCATGGGCGCGGGTGATTTGCGGTCAAGACAAGATCGACAGGGAGGCGGTGACCACCGCCTCCGCGCCCGGCCTCAAGCCGCGAGTTCGGCCTCGCCGGTCTTGGCGCCGGTGATGTAGGAGACGATATCGTTTCCGTCGGTGTCCTGCTTGCGCAGATTGGCGACGATGCGGCCGCGCCGGAACACGACGATGCGGTCGCAAAGGTCGAACACCTGGCGCATGTTGTGGCTGATCAGGATCAGCGGCTCGCCATTGTCCTTCAGCGTGCGGATGATGTTTTCGACCTGCGCGGTCTCCTGCACGCCGAGGGCGGCGGTCGGTTCGTCCATGATGATCAGCTTGGAGGCGAAGGTCGCGGTCCGCGCGATCGCCACGCACTGGCGCTGGCCGCCCGACATGTGGCGGATGGTGTTGGACAGATTGGGGATCTTCACCGCCGTGCGGATCAGTGCCGCCTCGGTCGCCTTGCGCATGTACTTGCGGTCGAGGATCGAGAACGGGCCGAGATTGAACAGCACCTTTTCGCGGCCGAGGAACAGGTTCGACGGCACGTCGAGATCGTCGGCCAGCGCCAGGTTCTGGAACACGGTCTCGATGCCCGCCGTGCGGGCCTCGATCGGCCCGGCAAAATTCACTTCCTTGCCGTCGAACCAGATCTGGCCGCTGGTGCGTTGCTCGACGGCGGTGATCTGGCGCACGAAGGTCGACTTGCCGGCGCCGTTGTCGCCCATGATGGCGACATGCTCGCCCTTGCGCAGTTCGAAGTTCGCGCCTTCCAGCGCATGCACGCCGCCATAGCGCTTGGTCAGGTTTTCGGTCTTCAGGACGATGTCTGACATGGTCAAGCCCTCATTGCCCGCAGGCGTTGGCGCCACTGGTCGAGAACCACCGCACCGACGATGATCACGCCCTTGACCATCTCCTGGTAGTAGGCGTCGAGGCGCAGGAAGGTGAAGCCGGAGATGATGACGCCGAAGATCAGCGAGCCGATCACCGTGCCGATGATCGAGCCGCGGCCGCCTGACAGCGAGACGCCGCCGATGACCGCCATCGCAATGGCATCGAGTTCGTACATCACGCCCATGCCGGACTGAGCGGTGAGGTTCTTGGAGCTCAGCACCACGGCGGCGAGTGCTGCAAGCACGCCGGCGATGACGTAGACGAGGATCTTGTGGTTGGCGATCTTGATGCCGGACATGCGCGCGGCGTCCTCGTTGGAGCCGATCGCGTAACAATGCTTGCCGTACCTTGTGTAGGTCATGATCAGCTGGAACAGCACCGCCAGCGACAGGAAGATGATGACGGGCATCAGGCCTTTGCCGATGGCCGCGAAACCCTCGGTGGGAAACGAGATCGGCTGGCCCTTGGACCACCATTTGGCGATGCCGCGCGCGGTGACCATCATGCCGAGCGTGGCGATGAAAGGCGGAATGCGCGTGTAGGCAATCAAGGCGCCGTTGACCAGGCCGGCAAACAGGCCGCAGCCGATCGCCACCAGCACCGGCACGATGACGGGCAGGTCGGTCCAGCCCTGGGCAAGGAACATCGCCTTGGGGTTGGGGTTGCCGTTGACCGTCGCCACCTGGGCAAAGCTCATGGCGATCATGGCGGTCGCGCCGACGATCGAGCCCGAGGACAGGTCGATGCCGCCGGTGATGATCACTTGCGTCACGCCGATGGCGATGATGCCGACGATCGAGACCTGCAGGATGATGATCTGCAGCCGTGCCTCGTTGAAGATCGCGCTGACGTCGCTGCGGGTGTTGAACAGGAAACTGTCGCCGAGAAAGATGCGGCCGATCAGTTCGAAGACGACAACAAGAATGACAAGCGCCAGGAAGACGTTGAGTTCGGCAGGCCATGCGCGCTTCTTCGCGTCATAGCCGACCCCGCCGACGCCATGAGATGTCTGTGCCACGTATTCTGTCCTCCGTCGGCCGCGGTCGCCCCTCGCTGCCTTGCCGGCGCTGAGGGAAAGAGGAGCGGCGCTGCGTGAGCGCCGCTCCGTATGCCCGCTGCTCAGTTCTTCTTCAGGAACTTGTCGATGTTGGCCGGCGTCACCAGTTGGAAGGGGACGTAGACCTTGTGTTCGACCTTCTCGCCCTTGGCCAGCTTGAGCGCCGCATCCAGTGCGCCCGCGCCCTGGCCGGCCGCGTCCTGGAACACGGTTGCGTCGAGGTCGCCCGCCTGCATCGCGGCAAGCGCGTCCTGGGTGGCGTCGACGCCGCCGACGACAACCGACTTCATGTCGATGTTGGCGGCCTTCATCGCCTGGATGGCGCCGATGGCGCTTTCGTCATTGTTGGCGATCACGCCATCGAACTTCTTGCCGGTCGACAGCCAGTTGGTCATCAGGTTCTGGGCCTCGTCGCGGTTCCAGTTCGACGTCTGCTTGTCGATGATCTTGATGAAGCTGCAATCCGGCGTGGCGATCACCTCTTCGATATCCTTGGTGCGCTGCACGGCGGCCTGGTTGGAAAGCTCGCCCATGATCACATAGACATTGGCTTCCTTCTTGCCGGCTTCCGTGAACAGGCGGCAGACTTCCTTGGTCTCGAGCGTGCCGGAATCAGCTTCGTTCGAAGCGACGAAGGCCTGGTTGGCCGGCAGCGTGTCGACATTGACCGGCTCACGGTTGACATAGACCAGCGGGATCTTGGCGGCCGCCGCGGCATCCGACATCGCCTGCGTGGCCGAAGTGTCGACCGGGTTGACGATGATGGCGTCGACGCCCGAGGCGGCGAAGTTCTTGATCTGGTCGAGCTGCTTGGCGACGTCGTTCTGCGCGTCCTCGACCTGCAGCTCGACGCCGCTCATGCCCTTGGCCTGCTCGATCATGCCGTTACGCAGCACGGTCAGGAAGTTGTCGTCGAATTTGGCCATCGACACGCCAACCTTGGCGGCCATGGCGGATGAACTCATCAGCGCCGTGAAAGCGACGCCCAAAATCAGTTTCTTCATTGTCTCTCTCCTCCACATGCTGGTGTCCGGTTTCACCGATTTATCCGGAATCCCCGATCTCCCCGGGGAATCTCTCCCTGATGTCGTTTCTGTTCCGGGTGACGCCTTGCCGTTTGCTGGAACGCCAGGCCCTCTGTTTGAACCAGATGCGCCGGAACGAAAGAACCAAAATACACAGTTGGTGAAATATTTATTCCATTTTGCCGTGAGGCGTCAAGGGAGATTCCAAAATCCGATGCGCGATTTTCGGATGATGGGCGCTTGCCGCCGGTCGCCGGCGATCAGCCGATGCCTTGGCAGCATCGTCACTGGCACTGCGGCTGAACCGAAGCTCGAGAGCCTAGATATTTTCGGGCAGATAGATGTCGAACGGCAGGAAGGTCTGGCCAGGCGCGTTCGCGGCACCCGTCTCGATGGCGTGCGCCATAAGGTCGACCAGTTCGCGGCACAGGGCGGCTAACGGCGTCGAGATCACCATCGTCAGGATGCCATCCGCTAGGGCGGAACGCGATGTCGCGTTGATCTCGTTGCAGATGACCGCGGGCATCTCGGCCGGCTTTGCCTGCCTGAGCGCTGCGACCGCGCCTTCCATGCCGCCGCCGGCGACATAGCAGCCAACCAGATCAGGGTGGCGGCCAAGGAGATCGAGCAGCGTGTCCTGGGTAATCTGGTTGGCCTCGAGATTGACCAATGTCTCGAGTAAGGTGAATTCCGGCGCCTGTTCGCGAAAGAAGGAGCGAAAGCCGATTTCGCGCAGTTCGTGGCCGTGAAAACGGTGGCTGCCGACAAAAAGGGCAATCTTGCCCGGCCGTTTCGCCGCCTTCGAGATCATCCAGGCCGCGCTGCGGCCGACCTTGCGGTTGTCGAGGCCGACATAGCCCTCGCGGATGCCGGCGGCGAAGTCGGACAGCAGGGAAAACACCGGCAACCCTTTGGCCTTCATCTCCTCGACGGCGACCGTCAACGTCGGGTGATCCGGCCCGACCAAAGCGACGGCCCTGCATTTGGCCGCCAGTCTGCGCGCGCGCTCGACGATTTCATCGGGGGTCAGCGAATCCGCAAAGTCGATTGTGGCAACGCCGCGGAAACGTGGCGATCGCGACACGGCAAGTTCAAGCTCGCGGGCGAACTCGCTGTAGAAGACATAATTGCCCTTGAGCAGCAGGAAGCCGAGCCGGTACTCGGGCAATTCATGGCGCATCCGCTGCTTGATCAGGCCGGCGGCGTGATAGCCGATCTCGGTCGCCGCCTCGTAAACGCGGCGCGCCGTTTCCTCGCGCACCGGCAGGCGGCTGTTGAGCACGCGGTCCACTGTGGCAACACTGACGCCGGAGATGCGCGCCAGGTCAGTAATGGTCGGCCGTTTCGCCATGCTTGCCTCATTGGATTGCCTGAGGCTTTCTACATCATTCTGATAGGAAATGATAGAAACTATCTTTGTGATGTTGAGTCTATCATGGGCTAGCGCTATTTTCAGCCTCGAAGCCAATGAGTGGCTGGCATTCGCTATGGCGAGCGCCGTTTGCCGTGGGAGGCAATCATGACCGCAACACCGTCCCGGCGGGACTACAGCCTGACCGGCCGCGACGCGAAGCTCGCCGTCGAGACCGGCCTGTCGGCGGCCGAATGGTATCACACCGATGTGTCCCGCAAGCAGATGAAGGAGCTGATGCAGCGCTCCGACGGGCCGGCGATCCGCGATACCATCATCTGGTTTGCCGCCCTGATCGTCAGCGGCGCCGGCGGCGCCTGGTTCTGGGGTAGCTGGTGGTGCGTGCCGTTCTTCTTCGTCTATGGCGTCCTTTACGGCTCCTCCACCGATTCACGCTGGCATGAATGCGGTCATGGCACCGCCTTCCGGACGCAATGGATGAATGATGCGGTCTATCAGATCGCCTGCTTCATGATCATGCGCAATCCGGTGACCTGGCGCTGGAGCCACACGCGTCACCACACCGACACCATCATCGTCGGCCGCGACCCGGAAATCTCCGTCATGCGGCCGCCGGACCTGGTTCGCGCCATGCTGGGCTTCGTCGGCGTGCTCGACGCCTGGCATGCGATATCAGACATGCTGCGCAACGCCGCCGGCAACATCAGCGCGGCGGAAAAGACCTTCATTCCCGAACAGGAGCAGCCCAAGGCGATCCGCATCGCCCGCATCTGGACGGCGATCTACGCCGCCACCATCGCGCTGGCGCTGTATTCCGGTTCGTTCCTGCCCCTGATGCTGGTCGGCCTGCCCAGGCTCTATGGCGCCTGGCATCACGTCATGGTCGGGCTGCTGCAGCATGGCGGCCTGGCCGACAACGTCACCGACCACCGGCTGAACAGCCGCACCGTCTACATGAATCCGATCAGCCGCTTCATCTACTGGAACATGAACTACCATGTCGAGCATCACATGTTCCCGATGGTGCCGTATCATGCGCTGCCGAAGCTGCACGAACTGATCAAGCACGACCTGCCGGCGCCGACACCGTCGATCCTGGCCGGCTACCGCGAGATGATCCCGGCCTTCCTGCGCCAGCTGCGCAACGAGGACTATTTCCTCAAGCGCGAGCTGCCACCGACCGCCAGGCCTTATCGCGGGGAATTCCACGACAACGCCGTCGCCGCTGCGGCGGAATGATCGTGCGATTATCCGACTTCCCGGGGAGGCCCGATTTTTGTGGAGGAATCAATGAGCGACTGGGTCGAGGCCTGTGCCACCGGCGACATCGACGAGGAGGACGTGATGCGCTTCGACCATGGCGGCCGCACCTTCGCCATCTATCGCAGCCCCGACGATGAGTTCTTCGCTACCGACGGCCTGTGCACGCACGAAAAGGTGCATCTGGCCGACGGGCTGGTGATGGACGACATCATCGAATGCCCCAAGCACAATGGCCGCTTCAACTACAAGACGGGTGACGCCCGCGGCGCGCCGGTCTGCGTCAACCTGAAAACCTATCCGGTCAAGGTTGATGCTGGCAAAGTCCTGATCCAGATCGGATGACTGACATGGCGCGGGGAATGGTCATCATCGGCGCCGGCGAATGCGGTGGGCGGGCAGCATTGGCGCTGCGTGAGCTGGGCTATGACGGGCCGGTGACGCTGGTCGGCGATGAGCCGCATCTGCCCTACGAGCGCCCGCCGCTGTCCAAGGAGGCGATGGTCAGCGAAGCGCCTGAAATCAAGGCGATCGCCAGCGACGCAATTCTGGCCGAGAAGTCGATCCGGCATATCCATTCCGTTCAGGCCGTCGCGATCGACCGTGCGGCGCATGCGGTGAGCCTGTCGGACGGTTCGGCCCTGCCCTACGACAAGCTCCTGTTGGCAACCGGTTCGACGCCGCGCAAGCTGCCGATGCCGGGGCTGGGTCCGCGCTGCGTCTATCTCAGAACCTTCACTGACGCGCTCGCCATTCGCGCGCATCTCACCGCCGGCAACCGTATCGCCGTCATCGGCGGCGGCTTCATCGGTCTCGAACTCGCTGCCGCGGCACGCAAGCTCGGCGCCGCGGTCATCGTCATCGAGGCGCAGCCCCGCATCCTGATGCGCGGCGTGCCGGCCGAGATCGCCCAGATCATCCATGATGCGCACGTCGCCGAGGGCGTCGACATCCTGTGCGGCGACGGCATCGCGTCCATCGCCGACGATGGCAACGAGGTGCGGATCACACTTGTCGGCGGACAGGAGATATCAGCTGATCTGGCCGTCATCGGCATCGGCGCCGTGCCGGTGACCGGGCTTGCGGCCGAAGCCGGCCTGGCGATCGACAATGGCGTCGCTGTCGATGCCGAGCTGCGCAGCAGCGATCCCGACATCCTTGCCGCCGGCGATTGCTGTTCGTTTCCGCTCGCCGTCTATGGCGGCCGCCGCGTGCGGCTGGAAGCCTGGCGCAACGCCCAGGAACAGGGCGCGCTGGCAGCCAGGAATATGCTGGGCGCCGGCGAGGCGCATGCGGCGGTGCCGTGGTTCTGGTCGGATCAATACGGCCTGAGCCTGCAGATCGCCGGGCTGTCCGACGAAGGTCGCAGCACCGTGCGCCGCGATCTCGGCGATGGTGCCTTCATCTTGTTCCATCTGGCCGAAGACGGCAGGCTGGTGGCGGCCAGCGGCATCGGCCCCGGCAATGCGGTCGCCCGCGACATCAGGCTGGCCGAAATGCTGATCGGCAAGCGGGCCAAGCCGGCGCCGGAAGCGCTCGGTTCGCAGGCGGTCAAGCTGAAGTCGTTGCTGGCGGCCTGAGCGGCGACAGCTAGGAATACAGGGCGAAGACCCTAGAACAGCGCCTTCAGCTCCGGCAGCTTGTCGTTGACCAGCCAGCCGTAGTAATTCTCCTCGGGCAGCTTTACCGGCTCGCCTGCGGCCCGGCGCCTGTCGTTCTCCGCCTTCAGCGCATAGGCGCGCTGCTCCGGATTGCCGACATTGTAGAGCGTGGCGGTCAGCCCCGGATTGCCCGAAATGTCGAAACCGGCAATGCTCTTGTAGGCGTCGATCGATTTCCTGATCGTCGCGGCGACGTAAGGCAGCGTCAGATCGGGATCCATGATGGTCTTGTAGACCGAGTTGGGATCGCCGACGTCGAGCTTCGGCAGGCCTGAAACCTTGTGCACCAGATCGCTCATCTGCAAGGCGGTCAAAGGATTGAGCTGGCCGAGGCCGAAGGTCTGCCCGGCATAATAGGGCTGGAAGAAGGTGGCGCCGAAACGATCGTCGGGAAAGCTGGTCCCGCCAACTGACTTGCCGCGAAACGAATGGTTCCACACCTGCTCACGGCATTCCCACAGATCGTAGCTGTCGGACATCCCGGCGCATTTCTTGAATTCGGGCCGCTGCACGAAATCGGTGATGTCCTCGCCGTCATAAGCGAAGGAGAGCTTGCTGGAGAGGTAGGAGATCGCCTTGACATAGTAGGTCTGCAGCCGGTCGTAGGCGTCGACATTGTAGGTATGCTCGCCGACGATGGCGCCGACAATATGCATCGAATCGATGCCGTAGGCGGAAGCGGCCTTCCTGATCTTGCCGCGCAATTCGGCGTCATTCTGCAGCAGGGCGTAGACCTTGCGGTATTTCGCCTGGAAGGTGGTGTTGGTGGCCTGCGTGCGCCGGCTGGAGGCGCCGGGAATGTCAGGCTGCTCGGTGTTGCGGTTTCCCGGCGGCACCAATGTCGCCGCCTCGGTCGCGAACAGCGTCGCCGCCAGCGTCAAGCCGAGAATGATCAGGATCAGTTTTTTCATGCGCCGCCGCCCAAGCAATTCCAGGAAAAGTGTGAAACGGTTTTCCGTCCGGAATTGCGTCAACCAAGAGATCGAGAATTGCCGCGCAAACTAGGTAAAGCTCTTGGTCGAGTCGAGAGCACCCCTTCACCCGGCACTACGAAAGGTGGCCAGATGGTACCATCTGGCCACACATGATTTTGCTTGCCGGAAAATGTTGCCTCGACCGGCGCCGGAACGTTCCGGCGCCGTCGTTTAAAGGATGAATCGCGACAAATCTGTGTTTCGCGACAGATCACCGACATGCTTTTCCACATAGGCGGCGTCGATGGTGACGCTGGTGCCGTTGCGGTCGGGCGCGTCGTAGGAGATTTCGTCCAGCACCCGTTCCATCACCGTCTGCAGCCGCCGGGCGCCGATGTTCTCGACGCTTGCGTTGAGGTCGACGGCGATGCCGGCCAGCGAATCGATGGCGTCGTCGGTGAAGGTCAGGTCGACGCCCTCGGTCTTCATCAGAGCGATATACTGCTTGATCAGGCTGGCCTCGGTCTCGGTCAGGATGCGGACGAAATCGTCCTTCTCCAGCGCCCGCAGCTCGACCCGGATCGGCAGGCGGCCCTGCAATTCCGGCAACAGGTCTGACGGCTTGGAAACGTGGAACGCACCCGAGGCGATGAACAGTATGTGGTCGGTCTTCAACGGCCCGTATTTGGTCGCCACCGTGGTGCCTTCGATCAGCGGCAGCAGGTCGCGCTGCACGCCTTCGCGGGAAACGCCGGCGCCCATGCCGCCTTCGCGCGACGCGATCTTGTCGATCTCGTCGAGGAAGACGATGCCATCGTTTTCCGTCGCATCGAGCGCCCGGCGCACCACTTCGTCCTGGTCGAGCAGCTTGTCGGATTCGTCGTTGACCAGCAGGTCGTAGGACTCCTTTACCGTCGTCTTGCGCGTCTTGGTCTTCTTGCCGCCCATCGCCTTCGACAGCATGTCGTTGATGTTGAGCACGCCGATATTGGCACCCGGCATGCCGGGGATTTCGAAGCCGGGCATGCCGCCATTGCCGGTATCGGCGACCTCGACCTCGATCTCCTTGTCGTCGAGCTCGCCGTCGCGCAGCTTCTTGCGGAAGCTATCGCGGGTGGCCGGGCTCGCCGTCTTGCCGACCAGCGCTTCCAGCACGCGTTCCTCGGCGTTGACGTGGGCGCGTGCCTTGACGTCCTCGCGCATCTTCTCGCGCACCAGGCCGATGGCGATCTCGACCAGGTCGCGGATGATCTGCTCGACGTCACGGCCGACATAGCCGACTTCGGTGAACTTGGTCGCCTCGACCTTGACGAAAGGCGCACCGGCCAGACGCGCCAGGCGGCGCGAGATCTCGGTCTTGCCGACGCCGGTCGGCCCGATCATCAGGATGTTCTTCGGCATCACCTCTTCGCGCATCTGGCCTTCCAACTGCTGGCGGCGCCAGCGGTTGCGCAAGGCGATCGCCACGGCGCGCTTGGCGTCCTTCTGGCCGATGATGAAGCGGTCAAGTTCCGAAACGATTTCGCGGGGAGAGAAGGTGCTCATATCACTAAATTCCACTTTGCCACTGCTTGATGGCCTCGAACGGATGCAGCAGCATGATCACGTTGAGTGTCAGATTGTCCCGGATGAGATAGCCGGTACCGAGTTCGAAGATGATAGCGAGGCTGACGATCACCCATATAGGTAGCCTTCGCGCCATCACAAATCCCAGCACCATGGCCAGTGTGTCGGACACCGAATTGATGATGCTGTCGCCGTAATAATCGAGCGAGATGGTGCCGGCGCGATAGCGGTCGATGATGAACGGGCTGTTCTCGAGCAGCTCCCAGCCGCCCTCGATGAGGACGGCGAAGGCCAGCCTCAAGCCGATCGGCGAGCGTGGGAACATGAATCGCGCCAGGGCATAGAACAGGAAGCCGTGGATGATGTGCGAGAACGTGTACCAGTCCGAAATGTGCTGGGAATTCTCCGAACTCTGCACGACGCCATGCCAGAGCTTGACGTAGCCGCAGGTGCAGATCGGTGTCCGGCCCATCAAATAGAGCGTGACGGCCTGGGCAATGATCAGCCCAAGCACGATCAGCAGCCCCATCCGCCAGCTGTCTTCGTAGGCCGAGAGGTCTTTGTCCTCGCCGGATGCGTTCATACCCTGTTGCCTCTCTTCCGCGTCGCCGTCTCGACCATCACAAAGCCCGTCACGCCTTCAGCGGCGGTAGCCGGCGGATCACGGTCGCCGGCAAAGTGGGTTTGACGACAATCCGCCGGATACGCTGCCAGCCAGCCCCGAACAGAATAATCAGCGCGCCGACAACGACCAGGATCAAGGCAAAAGGCGGGATACCCGTCGAATCGGAGGCGGAATTCACCAGATAATAGATGCCCAGCGAGCCGAAGTAAGCCAATGTAGGAACCAGAAGCGAACGGCGGTCTATGGCAAGCGCGACATAGAGGAAGCCAAGGATCAGAATCGTCAGCATGATGGTTGCATTGGCATCCGGCGCGATATGTCCGAATACGACGTTCTGGCCGGTTGCCATGATAAAGAGTGGATGCACCAGCATGGGCGCCGAGACGACATGCAGCCAGAAAGCGCAATCGGACCAGATCTTGCGTCGATCCCTATCGTAAATGTCAAAAGCTACACCCGTTGCGAACACGATCAGGCCGCAGATCAGCGGCATGTAGAGTGCGGCGCGGAGCAATTCGGGCACATCCTCAAGGCGCGGCGGCGCAATCGCGCCCGTTGTCACACTGTCATACAGGATTATCGCCGTTTGCAGGAAGGCAAGCAGTGTGAAGGCAATGGCGATAGCCCCGGCAATGATCGGGACGCGAAAGCGCCAGAAATAGATCGCCGCCGCAATTATTCCTCCGCCCAGGAACAGATATCCGGCCCGGGATGCCGTCTGGCGCAACGCCAATAGCTGCCAGATAGTCTCCGGCTTGCGAATGCCGAAGCTGGCCTCCACTTGTAGCGCCAGAGCGACCAGAATGGCGGCCATGAAAATCAGGGCAAGCACGGACGACGATAATTTCATCCGGTGCTGACGTGTGACAATTTCGGCGAGCCCCCAGGTGAAAACCGCGAGGATGCCGGCGATCCAGAATGTCTGGCCTGGAAGCAAGGTGGTGAGGACAAAGAAGAAGCCGGCGCTGAGCAGAACGGTTCCCACAGTGACGAACAGATCGTTGCCGCCGCCGACCAGCCGCAGGTTTTCCTCGTCACCCTCGTCATCGGCGCGCCTGGCCTCGGGGGCGAGAGCGACCGCGCGTTCCATGACCTCCAGCTGATCCCGCGTGGTTTGCGAGATCAGACCTGCTGCAACTGCCTTATCGAGCGTTTCAGCGCTGATCAACTGGGCTCCTGCGGTGCTTCGCACGCCATCATCAGGGCTGGCCCGTATTCCGTTGTTCTGGTGTCAAAGGCGGCAAAGCCGGCCTTTTCATAGGCGCGAATGGCGCGTCCGTTGTCTGGATGCGGGTCGATGATGACGCGCGGCACGCCTTCCTCGAACAGTTGTTCGACGAACTGCCGCACGATTGCCGAGCCATGGCCGAGGCCGACCAGCTCCGGCCGGCCGATCGACAGGTCGATGCCCAGCGTGCCGAACGGCTGGTCGGCATAGGGGTGGTCGTCTTCCAGATGCGGATCGTAGCTTTGCAGATAGGCTATCGGCTTGCCGTCGAGCTCGACGATCAGCGGCTCGACGGAAATGCTATCGATGTGGTCGCGAATCTCAACGATTTCCGTCTCCGGATCGTCCCACCACTCGGCAACATGCGGCTCGGCAAGCCAGCCGGCGATCATCGGCAGGTCTTTTTCCGTCACCGGCCGAAAATCATAGGTCACCACCTCTTCAGCCGGCATCGAGCGTTTCGATAACGAAATTGTTGTTTGTGTAGACGCAGATGTCGGACGCGATCTGCATCGCCTTGCGGGCGATCTCCTCGGCATCCTTGTCGCTGTCCATCAGCGCGCGTGCCGCGGCCAGCGCGTAATTGCCGCCCGAACCGATGGCCATGACGCCAAATTCGGGTTCGAGCACGTCGCCGGTGCCGGTCAGCGCCAGCGAGACCGACTTGTCGGCAACCAGCATCATCGCTTCCAGCCGGCGCAGATAGCGGTCGGTGCGCCAGTCCTTGGCGAGCTCGACGCAGGCGCGCGTCAGCTGGTCGGGATATTGTTCGAGCTTGGCTTCGAGCCGCTCCAGAAGCGTGAAGGCGTCGGCGGTGGCGCCGGCGAAACCGGCAATCACATTGCCGCCCTTGCCGATGCGGCGCACCTTTTTGGCGTTGCCCTTCATGATGGTCTGGCCAAGGCTGACCTGGCCGTCGCCGGCGATCACCACCTTGTTGCCCTTGCGCACCGTCACGATGGTCGTGGCGTGCATGGTCAGTTCATTAGACATTTCCTGGCTCCGAGCAGCGCTATCCCGAAAAGGCGATTGGCGCGGTACGAGTAACTTTGATCGGCCATATGTATGCATGGGGCCGATGATTGCAAATCGCCTCTCTGGCAAGGCCGATACCGCTGTCAGAGGCAACTGGCAATCGCCGGACCATGCTGCTAGAAGGCTTTCGTTTTCAAGCCTGCAAGCGCCTGAAGCCTCTGAGCCGGTCACGATGTGAACCTCTGGGACAAGGATAGAGTGATGCCGCCCCGTTCCGCCGAAGCAAGCCGCAAGACCAAGGAAACCGACATCTCCGTGTCGGTCCATGTCGACGGCTCCGGCAAGTCGGATATCGCCACCGGCGTCGGCTTCTTCGACCATATGCTGGACCAGCTGTCGCGCCACTCCCTGATCGACATGACGGTCAAGGCGAAGGGCGACCTGCATATCGACGACCACCACACCGTCGAGGACACCGGCATCGCGCTCGGCCAGGCATTGACCAAGGCGCTCGGCGAGCGGCGCGGCATCATGCGCTATGCCTCGATCGACCTTGCCATGGACGAGACGCTGACGCGTGCGGCGATCGACGTATCCGGCCGTCCGTTCCTGGTCTGGAATGTTTCCTTCTCGTCGCCGAAAATCGGCACGTTCGACACCGAACTGGTGCGCGAGTTCTTCCAGGCGCTGGCGCAGAATGCCGGCATCACGCTGCATGTCACCAACCACTATGGCGCCAACAACCACCACATCGCCGAGACCTGCTTCAAGGCGGTGGCGCGTGCGCTGCGCGCGGCTCTCGAACGCGATCCGCGCCAGCCGGACGCGGTTCCTTCCACCAAGGGATCGTTGAAGGGGTAGGCCATGGCCAGCTATGTCGTGATGGAACCGCCCGGCCGCAGCGAGAAGGTCGATGCGACGGCCCTTGTCCGCGATGGCTTCGCCTGGCTCGGTTTTCTGGTGCCGCCACTCTGGTTCGCCTGGCATCGGCTGTGGCTCGAAGCAGCACTTGCCTTCGTCATCATGGGCCTGCTTTCTATGCTGGGCCAAAAGCTCGGCCTTGGACTAGCCGGCTCGCTGCTGTCGCTGCTGGTTTCGCTCTATGTCGGCCTGGAAGGCCAGGGGCTGCGCATCGCAGCACTTCGCCGGCGCGGCTGGCACGAATGGGGCGTGGTACAGGCCGGCAGGCTTGACGATGCCGATATTCGCTATGCGCTGGAGTCGGAAACGCTTGCCGATGAGGTCGCGCCGATGCCGCGCATGGTTCCCGATGCTGCCCTTGCGCGCCCTGCGCAGCCGGGCATGGCGCTGGGGCTGACCCACATCCCGGGAAGAAGCTGACATGCGGGTTGCGATCATCGACTACGGCTCGGGCAATCTGCGCTCGGCCACCAAGGCTTTCGAGCGTGCCGCGCGTGAAGCCGGCATATCGGCTGAGATCGACCTGACATCGGATGCCGAACGGGTCCGCACGGCTGACCGTATCGTCCTGCCCGGCGTCGGCGCCTATGCCGACTGCGCGGCCGGCTTGCATGCCGTCGATGGCATGTGGGAAGCGGTCGAAGAGGTGGCCATCTCCAAGGGCCGGCCCTTCCTCGGCATCTGCGTCGGCATGCAGCTGATGTCTGAGCGCGGCCTGGAAAAGACAATTACCAACGGCTTCGGCTGGATATCAGGCGACGTCAAGGAGATCACGCCAGCCGATCCGGCGCTGAAGATCCCGCAGATCGGCTGGAACACGATCGAGCTTAAGCGCCAGCATCCGCTGTTTGCCGGCATTCCAACCGGAACCACAGGGCTGCACGCCTATTTCGTCCATTCCTACCATCTCGATGCGCGCAAGGCGGACGAAGTCCTGGCGGTCGCCGACTATGGCGGTCCGGTGACGGCCACCGTCGCCCGTGACAATCTCGTCGGCACGCAGTTTCATCCGGAAAAGAGCCAGGCGCTCGGCCTTGCCCTGATCACCAATTTCCTGCGCTGGAGGCCGTAGAGCATGATCCCGAAAAGTGGCCCCCGGTTTTCTCGGACAAACGGTTCCCGTTTGTCCCGAGATCATGCTCAAGCAAAGGGATAAACCATGAGCAAGAAGGGCTACTGGATGGCGATGGTCGATGTCCGCGATCCAGAGGTTTACAAGCGGTACATCGAGGCGAATGCCATCGCCTTTGCCAAATACGGTGCGAAATTCCCCGTGCGCGCCGGGCGCTATGAGAATCCCGAAGGACCAACCGGGAATCGTCACGTCCTGGTGGAGTTCGAATCCTACGACAAGGCGGTCGAATGCTATCATTCGCCGGAATATCAGCATGCCTCGAAATTCCGGCTTGCCGCCTCATCAGGCCATTTCGTCATCGTTGAAGGCGCCTGAACGGATGATCCTTTTCCCCGCCATCGACCTCAAGGACGGCCAATGCGTGCGCCTCAAGCACGGCGACATGGCCACCGCCACCATCTACAATGACGACCCGGCAGCCCAGGCCAAAGCCTTCGAGCAACAGGGCTTCGAATGGCTGCATGTCGTCGACCTCAACGGCGCCTTCCAGGGCCAGAGCGTCAACAGTGCAGCGGTCGGCGCCATCCTCAAGGCGACGAAGAACCCGGTGCAGCTCGGCGGCGGCATCCGCACGCTGGCGCAGATCGAGGACTGGCTCGATCGCGGGCTGGCCCGCGTCATCCTCGGCACGGTGGCGGTGCGCGATCCCGATCTGGTCAAGCAGGCCTGCAAGGCCTTCCCGGGCAAGGTGGCCGTCGGCATCGACGCCAAGGGCGGCAAGGTGGCCGTGGAGGGTTGGGCCGAGGCGTCGAGCCTCGGCGTCATCGAACTGGCGAAGAAATTCGAGGGCGCCGGCGTCGCCGCCATCATCTACACCGACATCGACCGCGACGGCGTGCTAACCGGCATCAACTGGGACGCCACCATCGACCTTGCCGATGCCGTCTCGATCCCGGTCATCGCGTCTGGCGGCCTCGCCTCGATCGCCGACATCGTGCGTATGACCATGCCCGACGCGCAAAAGCTCGAAGGCGCGATTTCCGGCCGCGCGCTCTATGACGGCCGCATCGATCCGGCGGAGGCTCTGGCGATCCTGCAAGGCAGGGCGACGGCGGAGACGCGACCGTGAAAATCTCCATCATCCTGGCCTCCTATGACAGCGGCCACTATCATGGCGGCATGGGCCAGGGTCCGGACGCGCTGATATCAGGCGGTCTCGTCGACGCCCTGACCATGGCCGGCCATGACGTTACGGTGGAAGACATCGGCAGGGTCGGAGACATCCAGGAGCGCGAGATCGCCACCGGCTTTGCCGTCTGCAACGCGGTTGCAGCCGAGGTTCGCCTTGCTCGTGACGCCGGCCGGTTTCCCATCGTCCTTGCCGGAAATTGCCTGACCAGTGCCGGTGCTGTCGCCGGCGAAGCCGCCGATGCGATCATCTGGGCCGACCAACATGGCGACCTCAACACGCCCGAGACATCCGTCTATGGCTTTCTCGATGGCATGGCGCTGGCGACTGTGCTCGGCCTGTGCTGGCGGCCGATGGCGGCGGCAATTCCCGGCTTCAAGCCGATCGATCCGTCGCGCTGTGTGCTCGTCAACGCGCGTGATCTCGATCCGGCGGAAAAACGGCTTCTCGAGACATTGCCGATCGTCCGGACGGAATGTCCAGGAGTGGCCCAGGCGACCGAAAGACTGAAGACCGCCGGTGCCAAACGCGTGCACATGCATCTCGATCTAGACGTGCACGATCCCCGGGAGTTGCAGGCCAACCGCTACGTCACATCAGGCGGGCCGAGCCCGGAACAGTTGCGCGACGCGGCTTGCGCTATGGCGCTTGCGGTGCCGGTCGTCGGCATCACCGTCTCCGCCTACGACCCGGCTTTCGACGGGCAGTCCGATGTTCCGCCGCTGGTCGGCCAGTTGCTGAACGATCTTATCGCCACGATAGAGGGCCGCTGATGCTCAAAGCCCGTGTCATCCCCTGCCTCGACGTCAAGAACGGCCGTGTCGTCAAGGGCGTCAATTTCGTCGATCTCATCGACGCCGGCGACCCGGTCGAGGCGGCCAAGGCCTATGACGCGGCCGGCGCCGACGAGCTCTGCTTCCTCGACATCACCGCGTCGTCCGACAATCGCGAGACCATCTTCGACGTCATCGCCCGCACCGCCGAACAATGCTTCATGCCGCTGACCGTCGGCGGCGGCGTGCGTCAGGTCGCCGACATCAGGAAGCTGCTGCTGGCCGGCGCCGACAAGGTGTCGATCAACACGGCGGCGGTGAAGAACCCGGATTTCGTCGCCGAGGCCGCCGACAAGTTCGGCAACCAGTGCATCGTCGTCGCCATCGACGCCAAGAAAGTGTCTGGAGCCAGCGAGGCCGATCGCTGGGAGATCTTCACCCATGGCGGGCGCGAGAAGACCGGCATCGATGCGGTCGAGTTTGCGCGCCAAATGGTCGATCGCGGCGCCGGCGAGATCCTGCTGACGTCGATGGATCGTGACGGCACCAAGGCCGGCTACGACATCGCGCTGACCCGCGCGATTGCGGATGCGGTGCGCGCGCCGGTGATCGCTTCCGGCGGTGTAGGCACGCTCGATCACATGGTCGAAGGCATTCGCGATGGTCACGCCGGAGCGGTGCTGGCCGCCTCCATCTTCCATTTCGGCACCTACACGATAGCGCAGGCCAAGGCGCATATGGCCGCCGCGGGGCTGCCGATGCGGCTGGACTCCCTCGGTAATCGGTCTTAAAGCATGGTCCCGAAAAGTGGGAACCGGTTTTCGGAAAAAGATCATGCTTAAACAAGCAGATAGATGACGGCCATGGCTGAGTTTTCGCTGTCAGATCTGGAAAAAATCGTTGGGGAACGCGCCCATTCCGGTGATCCGGATTCCTGGACGGCAAAACTGTTCGCGCGCGGCATCGACAAGGCGGCGCAGAAGCTTGGCGAAGAGGCGGTCGAGACGGTGATTGCCGCCGTCAAGGGCGACAAACCGGCCCTCGTTTCGGAAAGTGCCGATCTTATATATCATTGGCTCGTCGTTCTCGGCCTCTCCGGGGTTCCGCTGAGCGACGTGCTTAGGGAACTCGAAGGCCGCACCGGGCGTTCGGGCATCGCCGAGAAGGCTTCACGGCCCAAGGGCTGACCGCGAGGAGGGCAGGTATCTCGATGGATCAGCTCGCGCCAACCGAGAAATATTCCCCCTTTCGTTTCTTCTCCGCCGATCAATGGTCGCAATTCCGTGCCGACACGCCGCTGACGCTGAGCGCGGATGAATTCCGCCGTCTGCGCTCGCTCAACGACCCTGTCGACCTCGAAGAGGTCAAGCGCATCTATCTGTCGCTGTCGCGGCTTTTGTCCGCGCATGTCGAAGCGAGCCAGCTGCTTTTCAGGCAACGCCAGGCCTTCTTCAACGCGGTGGACATCGTCAAGACGCCTTTCATCATCGGCATCGCCGGTTCCGTCGCGGTCGGCAAATCGACCACGGCGCGTGTGTTGAAGGAACTTTTGGCGCGCTGGCCCTCGAGCCCCAAGGTCGACCTCATCACCACCGACGGGTTCCTGCTGCCCAACGAGGTGCTGCGCCGCGAGAACCTGATGGAACGCAAGGGTTTTCCCGATAGCTACGATGTCGGCGCGCTGCTGCGCTTCCTCTCGGGCATCAAGTCGGCGCTGCCCAATGTCCGCGCGCCGGTCTATTCGCACCTGACCTATGACGTCATTCCCGGCGAGTTCGTCACCATCGACCGGCCCGACATCCTGATCTTCGAAGGCATCAATGTCCTGCAGCCCGGCAAGCTGCCGCAGGACGGCAAGATCGTGCCCTTCCTGTCGGACTTCTTCGACTTCGCCATCTACATCGATGCCGACGAGAAGCTGATCCACCAGTGGTACATTTCCCGCTTCATGCGGCTGCGCGAGACGGCCTTCCGCAATCCGGACTCCTTCTTTCACCGCTATTCGCAGCTCTCGGAGGATTCAGCCCGCGCCATCGCCGAAGGCCTGTGGACCAACATCAACCTGAAGAATCTGCGCGAGAACATCCTGCCGACGCGAGCCCGCGCCGACCTCATCCTGCGCAAGGGTGCCGATCACCTGATCGAGGAAGTGGCGCTCAGGAAGCTGTGACGGCCGGCTTCGTCACCCGCCGCAGCGTCAGATTGATCCGCCCGCCATTTTTCAGCAGCGCCGAGGTCGACGGGTAGATTCGATCGACGCCGTGGAAGCACAGGCGGCCCTCGCCGCCGAGCACCACGACGTCGCCGCTTTTCAGCCGGAACGACTTTGTGCCGCCCTCACGCGTCGTCTGACCGACCCTGAACAGGCAATCGTCGCCCAATGAGACGGAGACGACCGGCGCCGAAAAATCGGCCTCGTCGCGGTCCTGATGCAGGCCCATTTTTGCGTCCGGCGTGTAGAAATTGATGAGGCACGCTTCCGGCGGGTGCGGATAGCCCGAGACCTGCCGCCATAGCTCAAGCAGCGCCTCCGGGATTGGCGGCCATGGCGCTCCGGTCACCGGGTGCGTCGGCTGGTAGCGATAGCCATGCTCCTTGTCTGTGACCCAGCCGAGCGGGCCGCAATTGGTCATGCGCACACTCATCTCCTTGCCCGTGCGCGGCATGGCCGGCACGAACAGCGGCGCCTGCTGCACAATGCTTCTCACGTCCTCGACCAGCGCTTCCTGCACGCTGCGTGACAGGTAGGCCGGCATGTGGCGGACGCCTTTGGGCAGGACGAGCACGGGTTAGGTCACCTCCTGGATGGTTCGGAACCGTAAAATGTCACGATCAAAAGAAAACGGCGACCCGAAAGCCGCCGCTCATGCCTAATTGGCAATCGCCTTGATCAGGCGATATCTGGAATGCGCAGCACCTGGCCTGGATAGATCTTGTCGGGATGGGTCAGCATCGGCTTGTTGGCCTCGAAGATGATCGTGTTCTTCGCACCCTTGCCCTTGCCGTAGCTCTTCTCGGCGATCTTCCAGAGGTTGTCGCCCTTCTGGACGGTGTAGAAGGTTGGCTCCTTGGCCGGGGCAGCTGCCGTGCCGGCCTCTGGTGCGACCTGCAACTCGTCCGCCTGCACCTTGGAGACGCCGAGCGTGTTGCCGACGGCGATGACCGCTTTTTCGAAGATCGACTGATCCTTGACCACACCCTTCAGCACCGCTGTGTCGCCTTTGACGACGACCTCGACACCATCGGTGCCGAGCTTGTGCGAATCAAGTTCCTTCTTGAGCGTGTCGGCAGTGGGTGCGGCTTCTTCGTCGCTACCGATGCCCAGTTTCTTGCCGACGCTCTTGACGAAATCGAACATGCCCATCTTTGGTCTCCCTTGCTGTGGCAATGGTGGAACCTTGCATCTGCGGTTCAAAATGGGAAGCCGTTTTGTGCACGCGATTGGTGTGGTGCTTAATCGTTCTCCACCCGGCCGCGCAGTTTCTTGATCGTGCCGCGTCCGGCCTTGCTCTTCAGCCGTCGCTCCACGGCGCCTTTCGACGGCCGCGTCTTCTTGCGCGGCGGCGGCGGCGGTTCGGCGGCCTTGGCGACCAGTGCCGTAAGCCGTGCCCGAGCGTCCGCCCGGTTCTGTTCCTGGGTGCGGAAGCGGCCCGCTTCGATGACGATGACACCGTCCTTGGTGGCACGCTGGCCGGCAAGCTTGATCGTCCGCTCGCGCACGCGCTCCGACAGGCCCGTTGCGTTGGCCGCGTCGAAGCGCAGCTGCACCGCCGTCGCCACCTTGTTGACATTCTGGCCGCCGGGACCCGACGAGCGGATGAAGTCCTCGTGCAGGTCGCCCGGGTAGATCACCGCATCGCCTGATATGATGATGTTGTCGTCGCTCGCCATGCCGCAGTCATGGCGCGGCGGATCAAAAAAGAAAAGGCCCGATCGAAGCCGGGCCTTTCAACGATAGCTGAGCTCGATGGCGCGATTACTCCGCCGCTTCCTGCATGCGCGGCGCCGCACCCAGCACCACGGCGTCGACATGGCTTTCGAATTTCTCGAAGTTGACGGCGAACATGCCGACTAGTCTTGCCGCCTGCCGATCATAACCGGCCTTGTCGGCCCAGGTCGATCGCGGGTCGAGGATGGCGCTGTCGACGCCCGGGACAGCCACCGGCACCTCGAAACCGAAATGGGCATCGGTGCGGAACTCGGCCGTCTTCAGCGAGCCGTCGAGTGCGGCGGTAAGCAACGCTCGCGTCGCCTTGATCGGCATGCGCTTGCCGGTGCCGTAGGCGCCGCCGGTCCAGCCGGTGTTGACCAGCCAGCAATCGGCATCGTGGCGGGCAATCAGTTCGCGCAGCAGATTGCCGTATTCCGATGGATGGCGCGGCATGAACGGCGCGCCGAAACAGGTCGAAAACGTCGCTTCGGGTTCGGTTACGCCCTTTTCGGTTCCGGCCACCTTGGCGGTGTAGCCGGACAGGAAATGATACATCGCCTGCGCGGGGGTGAGCCGCGCGATCGGCGGCATCACGCCGAACGCATCGGCGGTCAGCATGATGATGTTCTTCGGATGACTGGCGCGCCCGGTCTTGCTGGCGTTGGGGATGAAGTCCAGCGGGTAGGCGCAGCGCGTGTTTTCAGTCAGCCGCCCATCGTTGAAATCCGGCACGCCATCAGCGTCGAGCACGACATTTTCCAGAACGGTGCCGAAGCGTTGAGTGGTGGCAAAGATTTCCGGCTCGGCTTCCGCCGACAGCTTGATCGTCTTGGCGTAGCAGCCGCCTTCGAAATTGAAGATGCCGTGCGGCCCCCAGCCATGCTCGTCATCGCCGATCAGCGTGCGCGAGGGATCGGCAGAGAGCGTCGTCTTGCCGGTGCCCGACAGGCCGAAGAAGATGGCGGCGTCGCCGGCCGCACCCTCATTGGCCGAGCAATGCATCGGCATCACGCCTTTCACCGGCAACAGATAGTTGAGCATGGTGAACACCGACTTCTTCATCTCGCCGGCATAGGAGGTGCCGCCGATCAGCACGATCTTGCGCGAAAGATCCACGGCGATCACCGTTTCGGTGCGGCTGCCGTGGCGCGCGGGATCGGCGCGGAAGGACGGCAGGTCGATGATCGTCATGTCAGGCACGAAATGCTCGAGTTCGGCAGCATCCGGTCGGATGAGCAGATTGCGGATGAACAGCGAGTGCCAGGCAAATTCGGTGATCACCCTGGTTGGCAGCTTCAGCTCCGCATCGGCGCCGCCGATCAGATCCTGGACGTAAAGATCCTTGTCTGAGGCATGCGCCTGGAAATCGGCAAGCAGCGTCTCGAACTGGGCCGGCGAGATCGCCTTGTTGTTGTCCCACCAGACATGCGGTTCGGTGGCGCCGTCACGGACGACGAACTTGTCCTTGGGCGAGCGGCCGGTGTGCTGGCCGGTCTCGGCGACCAGCGCGCCATGTGCCGTCAATCGGGCTTCGCCGCGCCGGATCGATTCCTCATAAAGAGCAGCCGCACCGAAATTATAACGCACCACGCCGGTGGTTTTCAGGCCGATATGATCGATCGCGCAGGCAGAATTGCGTTTGCCGACTTCCGACATGGGTGTCCCTTCTTGGATTTGCCGCATCTTTGCCGGTACGTTTCCGGCATGCCCGCACCGCAGGCTGAGATGGTCAGAACCAGAAAAGCCAAATGATATCAAATCATTAATCGATTTAAATATTTTGAAAGTTGTTTAAATCGTTTATATGTGCAAAAAGTTTCGCGGTTGCCCAAAGGATTGGCGATGTTCGTTCGTCCAATCCATATCGAGGTAGGATTGTGGCCGCCGGCATGCCGCGCGTGACAGCGGACAAGGCCTATGCCACATTTTGTACCTAATTTGTCCTGCAAAAGCCCCTTCTCTACGAAAGAAGGGACAGCTCATGAGGGAGCCGCTTGAAATGGCAACAATCGCGCTTGTCGATGACGACCGCAACATTCTGACATCGGTGTCGATCGCCCTCGAATCCGAGGGGTATCGCGTCGAGACCTACACGGATGGTGCGTCAGCGCTGGAAGGACTGGCGGCCCGCCCGCCGAATCTTGCCATCCTCGACATCAAGATGCCGCGCATGGACGGCATGGAACTGCTGCGCCGGATGCGCCAGAAGTCCGACCTTCCGGTGATCTTCCTGACCTCCAAGGATGACGAGATCGACGAATTGTTCGGCCTCAAGATGGGCGCGGACGACTTCATCCGCAAACCGTTCTCGCAGCGTCTGCTGGTCGAGCGGGTGCGCGCCGTGCTGCGCCGGGCCAGTGCCCGCGAGGCTGCCGCCAAGACACCCAGCCAGCAGGCCCGCTCGCTCGAGCGCGGCCAGCTCGTCATGGACCAGGAGCGCCACACCTGCACCTGGAAGGGCGAGCCGGTGACGCTGACCGTCACCGAATTCCTGATCCTGCATTCGCTGGCGCAGCGTCCCGGTGTCGTAAAAAGCCGTGATGCGCTGATGGATTCGGCTTATGATGAACAGGTCTATGTCGACGACCGCACCATCGACAGTCACATCAAGCGGCTGCGCAAGAAGTTCAAGGCTGTCGACGACGACTTCGAGATGATCGAAACCCTTTACGGAGTCGGATACCGGTTCCGCGAAGCGTAAGTAGCAGGGACTGCTATTCGATGGCAGTGGAAGCACAGCGAACAAGACCGGCGGGCGCCTCGAGGCGGCCGTCGCGTATCATGCCGTCCTTCGTGTCGAAGATCACGGTGCCGATGCGCCGCTTCCTCGGCCATCATATCTTTTCCAGCCTGACGCGGCGTATCCTCTTCCTCAACCTTGCCGGCCTTGCCGTCCTGGTGACCGGCATCCTCTATCTCAACACCTTCCGCGACGGGCTGATCGACGCCCGCGTCGAAAGCCTGATGACCCAGGGCGAGATCATCGCCGGTGCTATCGCCGCCTCGGCGACGGTCGAGACGGATTCGATCAGCATCGACCCGGAAAAGCTGCTCGAGCTGCAGGCCGGCGAAAGCCTGGGACCGGGCTCCGACCAACTCGACAATCTCGACTTCCCGATCAACCCGGAGCGCGTCGCGCCGGTGCTGAGAAGGCTGATCTCGCCGACCCGCACGCGTGCTCGCATCTATGACCGCGACGCCAACCTGCTGCTCGATTCACGCCATCTCTATTCGCGCGGCCAGATCCTGCGCTACGACCTGCCGCCGGTCGACGAGGAAGAGCCCGATCTGGTCGAGCGCATCCAGAAATTCGTCTTCGACTTTTTCCGCAACACTGAGCTGCCGGTCTATCACGAGCAGCCGGGCGGCAATGGCGCCGCTTTCCCGGAAGTGGTCAAGGCGCTCACCGGCAGCCCGTCGACCATCGTGCGCATCTCGGAACAGGGCGAGCAGATTGTTTCCGTGGCGGTGCCGATCCAGCGCTTCCGCGCCGTTCTCGGCGTGCTGATGCTGTCGACCGAAGGCGGCGACATCGACAAGATCGTCGCCGCCGAACGCAAGGCCATCCTGCGCGTCTTCGGCATCGCGGCGCTGGTCACCGCCATCCTGTCGATGCTGCTGGCCTCCACCATCGCCAACCCACTGCGCCGGCTGTCAGCGGCCGCAGTGCGCGTGCGGCGCGGCGTCAAGAGCCGTGAGGAAATCCCCGACTTTTCCGACCGTCAGGACGAGATCGGCAATCTGTCGATCGCCATACGTGACATGACCAACGCGCTTTACGCCCGCATCGAGGCGATCGAAAGCTTTGCGGCTGACGTGTCGCATGAATTGAAGAACCCGCTGACATCGCTGCGCAGCGCGGTGGAGACCTTGCCGCTGGCCAAGAACGACGATTCGCGCGGCCGGCTGATGGACATCATCCAGCACGATGTCAGGCGGCTGGATCGGCTCATTACCGATATTTCCGACGCCTCACGCTTGGACGCCGAACTGGCGCGCGAGGATGCCGGGACGGTCGATTTGAAGAAATTCATCACCGATCTGGTCGCCGTTTCGCGTGAGGCAACGCGCAACAAGAAGGCGGTCGAAATCGAGTTCAAGGTCGCCAAACTGCCGCAGGGCGTCAAAGGCTATGTCGTCGTCGGGCATGATCTGCGCATCGGCCAGGTCATCACCAACCTGATCGAGAACGCCCGTTCCTTCGTTCCCGAGGACCATGGCCACATCACCCTGTCGCTGGCGCGCGCCGGCAAGTTCAACATCGTCACCATCGACGACAATGGTCCCGGCATCCGCGCCGACAACATTGACCGCATCTTCGAACGCTTCTACACCGACCGGCCGGCCGGCGAGGCGTTCGGGCAGAATTCGGGCCTTGGCCTGTCGATATCCAGGCAGATCGTCGAGGCCCATGGCGGCACGTTGACCGCCGAGAACATCCCCGGCACCAAACCCGGCGAGATCAAGGGCGCACGGTTTGTCGTGACATTGCCGGCCGAAGCATGATTCCGAGAAGTGGGAACCGGTTCTCGGACAAGATCATGCTCCATCCAACAGGCATGATTCCGAGAAGTGGAAACCGATTTTCTCGGACGAACGGTTCCGTTCGTCCAGAGATCATGCTTCATCCAAAAACATGATCGGGCAAGATCGTGCATGATCCAGTTGCGCAGCCTGAAAACATTCACGGAACCGCGATCCTGATCGGCGAGCGTGGCGTCCTTATCACCGGGCCGTCCGGCGCCGGCAAGACGACGCTGGCGCTGACACTCCTGGACCATTGCCGCGCGCGCGGGCTATTCTCGCGGCTGATCGGCGACGACAGGCTGCTTGCCTCGGCCCGCTCCGGCCGACTGGTCTGTCGCGTGCCGGCGACCATCGCCGGTCTCGCCGAGGTGCCTGGATTCATGCCGCGCCCGCTGCCGTTCGAGCCGGGCGGAGTGATCGACCTGCATGTGAGGCTGGTGCCAAAGGCAGAGATGGCCCGTTTCCAGGAGGAAATCAGCGAGCCGGTCGCGGGCTGCCCAGTGCCGCGTATCGACCTTGCCGAGCGTAACGCCGCCACGGCCTTGCCCGCCGTGATGGCGCGGCTGTCGATCGCGCCTTTTCTATGATCCGCCCCGACTTTTTTGCTGCAATGCGTCAAAATGGCATGGGCCTGCGCAATTTTGGGCTTGTCAACGGGCCGCGCGTCGACAAGATAGCGCTCCCGCCGCCTGGAATGGCTGGCGAGCATAAAATGCGCCTGTGAAGCGGCGATGACGGGAGCCACCAAAGAATGATCGGACTCGTGCTTGTAACGCACGGTCAACTGGCCGCCGAGTTTCGACATGCCGTGGAACACGTCGTCGGGCCACAAGACAATTTCGAAACCGTGGCGATTGGCGCCGACGACGATATGGAGCAGCGTCGCCGCGACATCGTCGACGCGGTTGCCCGTGTCGACACCGGGACGGGCGTCATCGTGCTGACCGACATGTTCGGCGGCACGCCGTCCAATCTTGCCATTTCGGTGATGGAATCCGGCCGCACCGAAGTGATCGCCGGCATGAACCTGCCGATGCTGATCAAGCTCTCCTCGATCCGCAAGGGCGACAATATGGCGGCGGCCCTCGACGAGGCCCAGGCCGCGGGGCGCAAATACATCAACGTCGCCAGCCAGCTCCTGAGCAGCAAATGAACGCGCTGTCCCCGGAAAAAGACCACATCGCCAAGGATCCGATCACTAGGGACTTTCCCATCATCAACCAGCGCGGCCTGCACGCGCGCGCCTCGGCGAAGTTCGTCCAGCTGGCCAGCGGCTTCGACGCCTCGGTGCATGTCGAGAAGGACGGCGTCAAGGTCGGCGGCACCTCGATCATGGGCCTGATGATGCTGGCGGCAAGCCCCGGCTACTCGATCCGCGTCACCGCCAGCGGGCCGGAGGCCCGGCAGGTCATCGACGCGCTGGAACAGTTGGTGGCATCCCGCTTCGGCGAGGAAAGCTGAACCCGTACACCGCGAATGCATGTCCGAGAGACATGCAGGGATAAAGATTTCTTTATATCCCATTGTCGTCTTCGCCTTGATCTGCTAGTCAGGCCGCCTATTCGCGCCCTTTGACGCGCCGACCGGCGCGGGCGCATCCGCAACCAATTCGCAGCACAACATTCGCATCGGAGCACTGCCATGACGGGTAGCAAGGACTATGTGGTCGCCGACATCTCGCTTGCCGGCTGGGGCCGCAAGGAACTCGATATCGCCGAAACCGAAATGCCGGGCCTTATGGCCTGCCGTGAGGAATTCGGTGCCAAGAAGCCGCTCAAGGGCGCGCGCATCACCGGCTCGCTGCACATGACGATCCAGACGGCGGTGCTGATCGAGACGCTGAAGGCGCTCGGCGCCGATATCCGCTGGGCCTCCTGCAACATCTTCTCGACCCAGGATCACGCGGCCGCGGCCATCGCCGAAGCCGGCATCCCGGTGTTCGCCGTCAAGGGCGAGTCGCTCGAGGAGTATTGGGACTACACCGACAAGATCTTCCAGTGGGCCGACGGCGGCCTCTCCAACATGATCCTCGATGATGGTGGCGACGCCACCATGTACATCCTGATCGGCGCCCGCGCCGAGGCTGGCGAGGACGTGCTGTCCAACCCGCAGAGCGAGGAAGAGGAATACTTCTACGCCCAGGTCAAGAAGCGCCTGAAGGCTTCGCCCGGCTTCTTTACCAAGCAGAAGGCGGCGATCCGCGGCGTCACCGAAGAGACGACCACCGGCGTCAACCGGCTCTACCAGCTGCAGAAGAAGGGCCTGCTGCCCTTTCCCGCCATCAACGTCAACGACTCGGTCACCAAGTCGAAGTTCGACAACAAATATGGCTGCAAGGAATCGCTGGTCGACGGTATCCGCCGTGGCACCGACACGATGATGGCCGGCAAGGTCGCGGTCGTCTGCGGCTATGGCGACGTCGGCAAGGGCTCGTCGGCCTCGCTCAAGGGCGCCGGCGCCCGCGTCAAGGTCACCGAGGTCGATCCGATCTGCGCCCTGCAGGCGGCCATGGACGGTTTTGAGGTCGTCACGCTGGAAGATGCGGCACCCACCGCCGACATCGTCATCACCACCACCGGCAACAAGGATGTCGTCACTCTTGACCATATGCGTTCGATGAAGGACATGGTGATCGTCGGCAACATCGGCCACTTCGACAACGAGATCCAGGTGGCGTCGCTGCGCAACCTGAAATGGACCAACGTCAAGCCGCAGGTCGACATGATCACCTTCCCGGACGGCAAGCGGATGATCCTTTTGTCGGAAGGCCGGCTGCTCAATCTCGGCAACGCCACCGGCCACCCGAGCTTCGTGATGTCGGCATCCTTCACCAACCAGGTGCTGGCCCAGATCGAGCTGTACACCAAGCCCGGCCAGTACGAGAATCAGGTCTATGTGCTGCCCAAGCATCTCGACGAAAAGGTCGCACGCCTGCATCTCGACAAGCTCGGCGCCCGCCTGACCGAATTGTCGGGTGAGCAGGCCGCCTATATCGGCGTCACGCCGCAGGGCCCGTTCAAGCCGGAACACTACCGCTATTAACCAAAGCTAAAATTACTACCAGATATTGAGGCCGGGCGATTGACTTTTCGCCCGGCTTTATTTTTGCGCGCAATCGCCTTCACGGCGATTCGGCGAGGGGTTATTGTCAGGTGATTCGCGACGCTTCCATCCCGAGAGGGCTCAAGAGAGGTGCGCATCAGGGCGGTCTTGCATTCAGGCGGCGGAGAGGACCAAGACATGCCGGGGCAACACCCGCACAGAGCGGGACGGGCCGTTTCCGGCGGCCATGACGATTCGGGGATCACCAGCTCCGCTTTGCAAAGCGGAAGCCTGTCGTGGCGCGCCCGCGCGTCAATCTTCCTTGCCACCTCCGCGCTGGCCGGTCCCTTGGCTGGTGCTGCCGCGCATGCCGAAACCGCTGCTGCCGCGGTCGCCGGATTTTCGGTGAGCACCGTCGAGGTCATGCAGCTTGCCGTGTTTGTCGGCGTCACGGGTGCCGCACTTCTGTCGGCCATCGTTCTCATCCGCGAAAGAGCCCGCACCTCGACCGAGAATATCGAACTCAGGAGCCGCCTCGCCGACATCAACGCGGCGCTCCGCCGCTCGGAGGCGCTGCTCAATCTGCGCGACCAGCGCGTGGTCGTCTGGGCCGCGGAAAACAAGAAGCCCGAACTCATCGGCACATTGCCTGTCGAAAGCGGCGCTCCGGAGGACCGGGCCGCTTTCCTCGCTTTCGGCCGCTGGCTGATGCCGCGTTCGGCGGCAGCACTTGAACATGCCGTTGCGGGATTGCGCGAGAAGGCGAAACCCTTCGACCTCGTCATCGAATCGCAGGCCGGCGCGCCGCTCGAAGTGCATGGCCGCAAGAGCGCGGCGCATGTGCTCGTGCGTTTCGTCTCGCTCTCGGAGACGCAGCGCAGCCAGGCAAGGCTGAAGATCGAGAACCAGCGGCTGGCCGCCGACCACGACACGATGATCGGCTTCCTCGACGCGCTGAATATGCCGGCATGGCTTCGCAGTGAGGATGGGCGGCTGAAGTGGGTCAACCGGGCCTATGCCGATGGGGTCGAAGCTGAAAATGCCGAAGCCGCGGTTCGGGAGGCGAAAGAATTCCTCGGCGGCCAGGCACGCGATGCGATCGCCGCCCAGCACAAGACGCATCCGGTTTTCGAGCAGTCGCTTTCCACCGTGATCGGAGGTGACCGCCGTGTGTTTGCGGTCACCGATTTCGCCGGCAGCGATGGCTCGGCCGGCCTTGCCTGCGACACCAGCGCCATCGAGGCGGTTCGCGGCGAATACGAACGGACCGTCAGGAGCCACGCCGACACGCTCGACCAGCTCAACACGGCGGTCGCCATTTTCGACACCGACGAGAAGCTGCGGTTCTTCAACCAGGCCTTCCAGAAACTATGGGGTCTCGACGCAGGCTTCCTGCACAGCGCTCCCGACAATGCCTTGCTACTCGACCGGCTGCGCAGCGATGGCAAGATCGCCGAGCAACCTGAATGGCGCCGCTGGAAGGAAGGCCTGCTCGGCGCCTATCGCGCAGTCGAGTCGCAGGAACATTGGTGGCATTTGCCGGACGGCAAGACCATCCGCGTCGTCGCCAACCCGCAGCCCAAGGGCGGCGTGACCTGGGTGTTCGAGAACCTGACCGAGAAGATGGACCTCGAGAGCCGCTACCAGACAGCGGTGCGGGTCCAGGGCGAGACGCTCGACAATCTTGCCGAAGGCGTGGCGGTGTTCGGCCCCGACGGCAGGCTCCGGCTGTCGAATCCCGCCTTCGCCACGCTCTGGGGGTTGAGCGGCGAGGCGGCCAAGCCCAACGTCCATGTGTCCACGATCCGCGACCTTTGCGACCGGCAGGCGGTGGATAGTCCCTGGCCAGGCTTCGTTGCCGCCATCACCGGCTTCGACGACGAGCGCCGCGACCGCCACGGCCAGACCGAGCTCAACAACGGAAATGTGCTGAGCTACGCCATCATCCCGCTACCCAATGGGCAAGTGATGATGACCTTTGTCGACGTCACCGACAGCGTCAATGTCGAACGGGCGCTGAAGGACAAGAACGAGGCGCTGCAAAAATCCGATCAGCTCAAGAACGAATTCGTCCAGCACGTCTCCTACGAATTGCGCTCGCCGCTGACCAACATCATCGGCTTCACCGAATTGCTGTCGCAGCCCACGACCGGTCCGCTGACGCAGAAGCAGCGTGAATATGTCGAGCATGTCAGCTCGTCCTCTTCGGTCCTGCTCACCATCGTCAACGACATCCTCGACCTGGCGACGGTGGACGCCGGTATCATGCAGCTCGACATTTCCGAGGTGCACGTCGATCGCACCATCGCGGCCGCGGCCGAACTGGTGGCCGACCGGCTGGAAGAGCATTCGATCAGGCTCGAGGTCGACGCCGCTGCCGCACCGAAGACGTTTCACGGCGATGAGATCCGCGTCCGCCAGATCCTCTACAACCTGCTCAGCAACGCCGCTAACTATGCGCCGGAAGCCAGCACCATCCGGCTCACTTGCCGCCATCTGGCGGACGGGGTCGAATTCTCGGTTCATGACGACGGTCCGGGCATGCCGCCGGACCTGCTCGATTCGGTGTTCCGCCGTTTCGAGCCGCGCGCCAATGGTGGCCGCCGGCGCGGCGCCGGTCTTGGTCTGTCGATCGTCAAGAGCTTTGTCGAGCTGCATGGCGGCAGCGTTCGCATCGAAACCGGCAAGGACAAGGGCACGACCGTCATCTGCACCTTTCCCGACATGCCGGGCATCCGCGCCGCGGCCGAGTAGCGCGCTCGATGACGGGATTGCTGCTGGAGCGTTCACTCGCCGACGAGACACAGACAGCACGGCTGGGCGAAGATCTGGCGCTGTCGCTGCGCCCGGGTGATGTGCTTGCCCTCAAGGGCGATCTCGGCGCCGGCAAGTCGACGCTGGCACGGGCCTTGATCAGGGCCTTGGCCGACGATGCCGGCCTCGATGTGCCGAGCCCGACCTTCACACTGGTGCAGAGCTACGACACCCGCGTCCCGGTCCATCATTTCGATCTCTACCGCCTGTCCTCGGCGGCCGAGCTCGATGAGCTTGGGTTCGACGAAGCCCTGACGCAAGGCGCTGCTTTGGTCGAATGGCCGGAACGGGCGGAGGCCTATCTGCCGAAAACCACGGTCCTGATCGAACTCGTCGAGCATGGCGACGGCCGGTTGGCGAGATTGTCGGGGCAGGGCGCTGCCTTCGATTGTGCGGCGCGGTCGCTGGCCATGCGCGACTTTCTCGGGAGCACAGGCTGGGGGGAAGCGCAGCGCCGCCACTTCATCGGCGATGCTTCGGCCCGCTCCTATGAGATCGTTTCGCTGCCGGACCAGAAGCCTCAAGTGTTGATGAACTCGCCACGGCTGGTGCTCGGCCCGCCGGTTCGCGACGGCAAGCCCTATGCCGAGATCGCGCACACCGCCCAGTCGGTCTCCGCCTTCGTCGCCATCGACCGCGCCTTGAAAGCCGGCGGGGTCAGCGTTCCGGAAATCCATGCCGAGGACCAGGAGCAGGGGTTCCTGCTGCTCGAACATCTTGGTTCGGAAGGGTTTCTCGGCGGCGATGGCCAGCCGCTGGCCGAGCGCTACGCGGCGGCGGCCGAGCTGCTGGCCATGATGCATGGCAGGACCTGGCCGCGGCGCCTGGAAACAGGGTTGGGCGGCTTCCACGACGTCCCGCCTTTCGACCGCGACGCCATGATGATCGAAGCCGACCTGCTGGTCGACTGGTACGTGCCGGCGATATCGGGCAGCCCGGCAAGCGACAGCTTGCGCGCCGGCTACCACAAGGAATGGAACGCGCTTCTCGACCGGCTGCAAGGCCGCGAAGTCACACTCATGCTGCGTGATTTCCATTCGCCCAACATCATCTGGCGCGGCGATCGCTCCGGCCACGATCGGCTGGGCATCGTCGATTTCCAGGATGCGCTGATCGGCCCGTCCGCCTATGACGTCGCCTCGCTCGCCATGGACGCTCGCGTGACGATGTCGCCCGAGATCGAGAAGGAGACACTCGATGCCTATGTCGCCGCGCGCCACGCAGCCGGCGCTTTCGACGAAGCAAGCTTCCTGGAATCCTACGCCATCATGGCGGCGCAGCGAAACTCCAAGATACTCGGCATCTTCGTCCGCCTCGAAGAGCGCGACGGCAAGCCCTATTATCTGAAGCACCTGCCGCGCATTCGCGATTATCTGCGCCGGGCCTTGTCTCATCCGGCGCTGGCAAGCCTGCGGGATTTCTACAATGCCAACGGTTTGCTGGAGGAGCGAACGCTGTGACAGCAAGACCGGACAATGCCATCGTACTTGCCGCCGGGCTTGGCAAACGCATGCGGCCGATCACCGACACCATTCCCAAGCCGCTGGTCAGGATCGCCGGCAAGACGTTGCTCGACTGGAGCCTCGACAGCCTGGCCGCCGCCGGTGTCACCAAGGCAGTCGTCAACGTCCATTACTTTCCCGAACAGATCGTCGCCCATGTCGCCGCGCGCCGCGCGCCACGGATCGTCATCTCCGATGAGAGCGAACAACTGCTCGATTCCGCGGGCGGCATCGTCAAGGCGTTGCCGGAATTGGGCGAGCAGCCCTTCTACATCCTCAACGCCGACACGTTCTGGATCGACGATGGTCCCCTCAATCTCCAGCGTCTCGCCCTTGCATGGGACGCGGCGAAAATGGATATTCTGCTGATGCTGGCGGATCTCCATCAGGCGACCGGACACTGCGGCAGCACCGATTTCCTGGTGGAGCCGGATGGCGGCTTGCGGCGCTCAAAGGGGGATCCGGCGGGCCTGATTTACGCCGGCGCGGCGATTATCCATCCGCGCCTGTTCAAGGACGCGCCGGCCGGGCCGCACTCGCTCAACGCCTATTTCGATTCGACCATTGCCGCAGGGCGCCTGTTCGGCATGCCGATGCATGGCCATTGGATCACCGTCGGTACGCCCGACGCCGTTGCGCTCGCGGAAGCGGCGGTCGCCGGCGCACTGACCGAGTCGCAATGAGCGGCTCAAGCCGCGTTTTCTCAATTCCCCCCGGAGCGCCGTTTCTGCCGACGCTTGCTGAGGCGCTGCTTGCCGGCCGCCTTGTTCCGGGGTTTCGCTTTGATGGCGATCCGCTCGCTTTGGCCGATGTCACCATCTATGTGCCGACGCGCCGTGCCGCGCGTGCCTTGCGAGGTGTCTTCGTCGACAGCCTGGCTGCGCGCGGCGGCGGCGGTTCGGCGATCCTGCCGGTCATCCGCCCACTCGGCGAGTTCGATGAGGATGAGGCCGCATTCGAGACTGAGGCATCGGCAGCCATCGATCTCGCACCGCCGATCGCGGCAACCGAACGCCTGTTGCTGCTGACGCCGCTGGTGCGCGCCTGGAAACGCCGGCTGCCGGCACATGTCGCCGCCCTTTTTGCCGAGGAGATCGTCATCCCGGCCTCCACCGCCGACGCGATCTGGCTGGCGCGCGATCTCGCCCGGCTGATGGACGAGATCGAGACGGAGGGCACCGACTGGGCCAAGCTCACCGGTCTGGTGACCGGCAACCTTGCCGGATGGTGGCAGGTAACGCTCGAATTCCTCGGCATCGTCACCGACGCCTGGCCGAAATTCCTTGAAGGGAGCGACCGCTCCAATCCCGCCGCGCATCGCAGCGCGCTGATCCGAGCCGAGGCGGCGCGGCTGCAGCGCAATCCGCCGACCGGCCCGGTCATCGCCGCGGGCTCGACCGGCTCGATACCGGCCACGGCCGAGCTGCTTGCCGCGATCGCGCGCTTGCCCGGCGGTGCCATCGTGCTGCCCGGTCTCGACCGGACGCTGGACGAAGCGTCCTTCCAGGCAATCGCGGCGCCAGGTGCGCGTCCGGCCGTGCTTGGCCACCCGCAATATGGCCTCGCCAGGCTGATCGCCAAGATCGGCGTGCTGCGCGGCGATGTCGAGGAGATCGGCGCGGGCGAACCGCAACTTGCGCTTCGCGCCGCCCTTGTCGGCGAAGCATTGCGGCCGGCCGAGACCACCGAACTCTGGGCTGAGACGCGTGCCGGGTTCCCGGCATCCGACATTACCGGCGCCTTCGCCGAAGTGACCTTGCTGGAAGCCGCCAGCGAGCGCGATGAAGCCGTCGCCATCGCCGTCGCGCTCAAGCGCGCGGTCGAACAACCCGGCCAAAGGGCGGCTCTCGTCACCGGCGACCGCGCACTGGCGCGGCGCGTCTCGATCGAGCTCCAGCGCTTCGGCGTCGTCGCCGACGATTCCGGTGGCACGCCGCTCGCCAACACCCCGCCGGCCAGCCTGCTCAGGCTGGCACTCGAGGCGTTGTTCCGGCCAGGCGATCCGGTTGGCCTGTTGTCGCTGCTCAAGCATCCGCTGCTTGGCCTCGGCCTCGAACGGGCTGATGTGCGCCACGCGGCGGAACTGGTCGAACTGGTGGCGCTGCGCGGCGGCACTGGCCGCCCCGACATCGTTTCGCTGCCGGAACTGTTCGAGGCCCGCCTCACCGGCCTCGGCAGCGGCAGCCGGCCGCCCTTCTGGTTTTCCTGGTTGACCGTGCGCTCCATCGAAAGCGCGCGGAGTTTGCTCGAACGTCTCAAACAAGCGCTGGCGCCGCTCGCGGCTTTCCGTGGCCAGGCGGACGCCGACCTTGCCGCGCTGGTCAGGGCCAGCGTCGTCGCACTCGAAAATCTCGGCCGTACCGCCGATGGCGGCCTTGGCGAACTCTATGCCGGTGACGCCGGTGAAAAGCTTGCCGAACTGCTGCGCGGGCTGGTCGCGGCTTCGGCGCCCTTGTCGTTCGCGGGCAATGAGTGGCCCGACGTGATGGCGGCGCTGATCGCGGCCGAAACGGTCAAGCCGGCGCAAGGCACCGACAGGAACATCGCCATCTGGGGCGCGCTGGAAGCCCGGTTGCAGACCGTCGATACGCTGGTCATCGGTGGCCTCAACGAGGGCGTATGGCCGCGCAAGCCGGAGAGCGACCGCTTCATGTCGCGGCTGATGAAGACCGGTATCGATCTCGAACCGCCCGAGCGTCGTATCGGCCTTGCCGCGCATGATTTCCAGATGGCCATGGGCGCCAGGAAGGTGGTGCTGGCCCGCTCGGCACGCGCCGGCGACGCCCCCGCCGTGCCGTCACGCTGGCTGCAGCGGCTGCTCACCTTCATCGGCAACGACCAGGCGGCGGCGCTGCGCCTGCGTGGCGACGAATTGCTCGCCTGGGCACGCTCTCTCGATGCCGGCCCGAGACAGGATTTCGCGCCGCGGCCGCAGCCCAAACCGCCACTGTCGGTGCGCCCAGGCCATTTCTCGGTCACCGAGATCGAGACCCTGCGCCGTGACCCCTACGCCGTCTATGCAAGACGGATCCTTGGCCTGATGCCGCTCGATCCGGTCATTCGCGACCCCGGTGCGGCCGAGCGCGGCACGCTGTTTCACGCCATCCTGCACCTGTTCTCGGCGCGCGTCGCCGATCCGCGCGCGCTCGATGCACTCGCCGGCCTCATCGCCGCCGGCCGCGCCTGTTTTGCCGAAGCCGCACTTCCGGCTGATGTCGAGGCGGTGTGGTGGCCGCGCTTCGAGAAACTCGCCGCCAACATCATCGAGTGGGAGCGCACGCGCGCCGACGCGGTGATCCGGCGGCACGCCGAGGAGCGCGCCGGAAAGACCGTCGTCGGTCAGTCAGGCGTGACGCTGTCCGGCTACGCCGACCGCGTCGATCTTCTGGCCGGCGGCATGGCCGACATATTGGACTACAAGACCGGCTCCTCGCCGTCCAAGGCGCAGGCGCACACGCTGCTGGCGCCGCAGCTGGCGCTGGAGGGTGCGCTGCTCAGGCGCGGCGCCTTCAAGGATCTGGGCGCGCGCGAGCCCTCGCAACTGGCTTTCGTGCGATTGAAGCCGAATGGCGAGGTGTTCGAGGAATCGATCCTCGAACACAATCGCCAACCGCGAACCGCCACTGATCTTGCCGAAGAGGCCTGGGCGCGGCTGGAAAAGCTGTTGATCCACTATGCCGACCCGGCGACCGGATACCTGTCGCGCGCGCTGCCGTTTCGCGAAGGCGAGACCGATGGCGACTACGACCATCTTGCCCGCGTGCTTGAATGGTCGGCAGGCGGCGATGCCGGTGATGAGGGAGGGGAGGCATGAAGAAGGCCTATCCCATCCCCAGCGATACCGCGACCAGCCAAGCCCGCGCCGCCGATCCTGGCAATTCCGCCTGGGTGTCGGCGAATGCCGGCTCCGGCAAGACCCATGTGCTGGCCCAGCGCGTCATCCGGCTGCTGCTGCGCGGTACTGACCCGTCGAAGATACTATGTCTGACCTATACGCGCGCCGCTGCAGCCAACATGTCCAACCGGGTGTTCTCGACACTGTCGGAATGGACGACGCTCGGTGACGCGGACCTTGCGGCAAAGGTCGAGGCGCTGGAAGGCCGCCGGCCCGATCTCGAGACCATGCGCCGGGCGCGGCGCCTGTTCGCCGAGGCGCTGGAAACACCCGGCGGGCTGAAGATCCAGACCATCCACGCCTTCTGCGAATCGGTGCTGCACCAGTTCCCGCTGGAAGCCAACATCCCGGCCCATTTCGAGATGCTCGACGGCCAGATGGAGGCATCGCTGTTTGCCGCGGCGCGCCGCGACATGATCTCCGGCACAGCCGCCGGCGAAAAGGATCTGACCGAGGCCTTTGCCACCATTCTCGACCGTGGCGGCGAAGCCGGGCTCGACGCCTTGCTGGGCGAGATCGTGCGCAAGCGCGACGGCCTGCGCAATTTCATCGACGCCGTCGGACGCGACGGCACGCGCTTCCAGGCCCTGTTTGATGAGTTCGATTTCCGCCCCGGCCAGACCGCCGAGGGCATCGCGGCGTCGGTGTGGCCGTTGCCGGGTTTCCTGCCGGACTATTTTGCCGGCTTCGCTCAGGCCGCAGAAGCCACTGATGCCAGATCGGTGCTGAACAACATCCTGCCCTATGCGCGCCAGGCTTTCGCCGAGGGCGATCCCATTCGCCGCCTGCAACTGCTGGCGCGAGCATTCCTCAAGACCGATGGCGATGCCTACGACCCGGCAAAGGCCTTCAAGAAGGCTCTGGTCGACAGGCTGCCGGATCTGGCGGATCGTTATCTCTCGGCGACCAAAGCCATCATCGAAACAGTCGACCGGTTGGCCCTGTTCAGGATGCTGGAAGGCACACGCGCCGCGCTGACCATCGCCGACTGGCTGATCGCCCGCTACGAGGTGCTGAAGCGCAGCCGCGGCTTTCTCGACTTCAACGATCTGATCACCCGCACCGTCAACCTGCTGGCGCGGCCTGACGCCGGCCCCTGGGTGCAATACAAGCTCGACCAGGGCATCGATCATATCCTGCTCGACGAGGCGCAGGACACCAGCCCGGATCAATGGGAAGTGGTGAAGCGCCTGGCGGAAGAATTCTTTGCCGGCTTCGGCGCCCGCGACAGGGTCCATCGCACGGTCTTCGCCGTTGGTGACGAGAAGCAGTCGATCTATTCGTTCCAGGGTGCCGCCCCGGACTCCTTCGCCGACAGCCGGCTGTTGTTTGCGGGACGATTGCGTGACGCCGAGGCGTCCTTTGCCGACCTCAAGCTGACCTGGTCGTTCCGCTCGACCGACGACGTTCTGACCGCGGTCGACCGCGTCTTTGCCGACGCAAGCGTGCGGCGCGGCATCAGCCATGATCCCGATCCGCTGCGCCACCAGGCGATCCGCACCGATGCGCCAGGCTATGTCGAGGTGTGGCCGTCGGTCGGCGCCGATGTCGTCGATGAGCCCGACGACTGGACGCAAGCCATCGACCATGCGCATGCGCCGGCGGTGCGCGTTGCCGAGAATGTCGCCGCTACCATTGCCGGCTGGATCGGCACCGGCGAGATCATCGAAGGCCGTGGCAAGCGGTTGCGGCCGGGCGACGTGCTGGTGCTGGTGCGCAAGCGCGATCGCTTTGTCCATGCGCTGACCCGGGCGCTCAAACGCCGCGACATTCCGGTTGCCGGCGCCGACCGGTTGAGCCTGCCAGGCCATATCGCGGTCAAGGACCTGATCGCGCTCGGTCATCTCCTCATCCAGCCGCAGGACGATCTGTCGCTCGCCGCCGTGCTGCGCAGCCCGATCTTCGATCTGCCTGAAGAGATGCTTTTCGAGCTCGCGGCGGAGAGGCCGCCGGGCCTGTCGCTGGTCGCATCGCTGCGCGCTCATGCCGACGAAAGCGAGCGCCTGGCGGCGGTCGTCGCCCGGCTCGATACCTGGACTGATGAAGCCGCCTTCAAGCCGGTGTTCGAGTTCTATGCCGCCCTGCTGGCGCGCGATGGCGTGCGCCGCAAGATGATCGCGCGGCTTGGCCCTGAAGCCGGCGACATTCTCGACGAGTTCCTCAGTTTCTGCCTTGCCGAGGAGCAAACCGGCCTGCCGGGGCTGGAAGCCTTCCTGTCGACGCTGGAAAACGCAGGTCCCGAGATCAAGCGCGAGATGGACCAGACCCGTGACGAGGTTCGGGTCATGACCGTGCACGCCGCCAAGGGCCTGGAAGCGCCGGTCGTGTTCCTGGTCGATGGTGGTTCGGCCCCGTTCAGCGATCAGCATCTGCCGCGCCTGATGCCCTTCGATAGCTCCGGCGCATATTGGGACGGCAAGGGCTATCTCTGGCGCTCGGCCAGCGATGTTGCCAACGGCTTTTCCAAAGCAGCAGCAGCGCGGGCCCGAGAACTCGCCGACGACGAATACCGCCGGCTGCTCTATGTCGGCATGACCCGTGCCGAGGACCGGCTGATTGTCTGCGGCTATCACGGCAAGCGGGCGCCGAACGCCGGCACCTGGCACTCGATCGTCAGCCGTGCGCTGATCGGCGCTCCTGAAAGCGAGCAGCGTCCGCATCCCGCCGGCGGTGAGCCGGTGCATCGCTTCCACGTGACCAAGCTGCCGCCCGTCGCGCCAAGCTCTGCTGAGCAGGTACGGCAGGCCGATGCTTTCGGGCCATTGCCGGTGGGCCTGTTCCGGCCCCTGCCGCCTTTCGAGGATTTGCCGCGTCCGCTGTCGCCATCCGGCGCCTCGGCGCTGATCGACGAAGGCAAGGAAGCCGTGGTCGACAAGGCGTCGCCGGTGCTGGACGCCGATGCCGAGCCGGGCTTTGCGGTGCTGCGTGGACTTGCCCTGCACAAACTGCTGCAGATGTTGCCTGGCATTGCCGAGCCCGAACGCGCGGGCGCGGCGGAGCGCTATCTCTTGCGAACGGGCGCGGGCTGGCCTGCGTCAGAGCGTGAAAAGGCCCTGGCGTCGGTCACATCCATCCTTGCGGATCCCGGCTTCGGTCAGCTGTTTGCACCGTCGTCACGTGCCGAGGTCGCGATCATGGGCAGCCTGGAGGTCAAGGGCGAAAAGCGCTCGATTTCCGGCAAGATCGACCGGTTGGCGGTGACGTCGGACACGGTCTCGATCGTCGACTACAAGACCAACCGGCCGGCGCCCGCCACTCTGGCCGAAGTTCCGCCGGCATACCTGCTCCAGCTCGCGCTCTATCGCGCCTTGCTGCAACCGCTCTATCCCGGCCGCACGGTCAAGGCGGCCTTGCTGTTCACCGAGGCGCCGCGGCTGATCGAACTGCCGGCCGGTGCCATGGATGACGCCCTTGCTCGACTCACGGGAGCGTGACACAACACCTGCTTGAAGAAGGGCACGATCACCACCACATTTGGTGGGACAAAAACTTCGAAAGGATTTCCCATATGGCAACCGTCAAGGTCGACAAGAGCAACTTCCAGACCGACGTGCTTGACGCCAGCGTACCGGTCGTCGTCGATTTCTGGGCGGAATGGTGCGGTCCCTGCAAGATGATCGCGCCGGCGCTCGAAGACATCGCCACCGAACTCGGCGCCAAGGTCAAGATCGCCAAGCTCAACATCGACGAGAATCCAGAGCTTGCCGCCCAGTTCGGCGTGCGTTCGATCCCGACGCTGATGATCTTCAAGGGCGGCGAAATGGCCGACATGAAGGTCGGTGCCGCGCCGAAGACCGCGCTGTCGCACTGGATCAATGGCAACCTCGCCTGATCCATCTGAAAATCATGATCATCAAGCCCGGCCTCGCGCCGGGCTTTTTGTTGGCGTCATCTGCAGCGCCGCGCGTCCTTGGACGCGCAAAGGACGCTGTAGCAGTTTGATTTGCGCATGATCCTTTCAGAAAATCGATTTCGATTTTCTGGGTCATGCGCTGCCACGCTCTGGCCCTCGCGCCCGGCCACTCCATGTCATCTGCTTGAGGCAGACAGGAGAACCCCATGACCGGATCCGCCAAGGCCACCGTCTTCATCGACAATGAGCGTGTCATCGTCACCGAATACCGCTTCGCGCCGGGTGAAAACACCGGCTGGCACCGCCACGGCCACGACTATGTCGTCGTGCCGCTGATGGACGGCAAGGTGAAGCTGTTGACCAAGGACGGCGAATCCTTCGCCGAAATGAAGAAGGGCGCGCCCTATTTCCGCAAGGAAGGCGTCGAGCACGACGTCATCAACGCCAATGAAGGCGAATACGCTTTTATCGAGATCGAACTGAAGTAAGCCGTCAGGGCCGGCAGGCGCTTTTCACCAGTCGGCGATGCGATCGCCTCCGGCGAATTGCGCGCTTTTTTCGGTATATTCGAACAGTTCGATCTTCACGTCGTTGGGGTCGCGAATCCAGGCCTGGAAGGTGTCGTCGCAGGCGTGTTTCTTGGTTGTGACGTCAACGCCTTTCGAGCGGATGTGGGCGATCGCCGCATCGATGTTTTCTACTTCGAGGCAGAGATGGTTGATCTGGTTCAGGTCGCTGTAGCGAACTCCGTCCTTCTGGAACACCTCGACATGGCTGCGCCCGCCGCAATTGAGGTAGAACCCGAAAATCTTGCCGTCGCGCAGGAAATTGAACTGCGTATCCAGGCCAAGGACGTCGCGATAGAAGCTTCGTGTTGCGTCCAGATCATGCGCGAAGATGCAGACGTGGGCGAGCTGCCTGACCTTGATCATGACGGGTTCCTCGCAAATCCGACCTCAGGTCGGCGGCGTGCCGTTCTCGGCCAGCACCGCGCCGGCCAGGTACAATGAACCACCGATCAGGATGCGCGGCGCCGGGCCGTCCCAGGTGTCGCGCAGCAGCATCAACGCACTGGCGACGGAACTCACCGGCTCGGCCGTCAGTCCCGCTTCCGTCGCCCGGACCGCCAGTTCGTCGTTCGGCACGCCGGCCTCACTGAGGCTCACCGGCACTGTGTAGACATGGCGGGCGAGGCCTTTGAAGGCACGGAAATAGCCGCTCTGGTCCTTGGTGTTGATCATGCCTGAGATGAGGAAGAGCGGACGCGGGTTCTTTTCTTCCTGCTCGGCCAGCGCCTCGGCAATCACCACGCCGGCGCCCGGATTGTGGCCGCCGTCGAGCCAGATGTCGGCGCCCTTCGGCGCCAGTTCGGCCAGCCGGCCCTGCGCCAGTTTCTGCATGCGGCCGGGCCAGGCGACATTGATCATCGCCTTTTCGGCGGCGCGATGGCTGATCTCGAAACCGGCCGCCTTGACCGCGGCGATCGCCGCCGCCGCATTGGCGAACTGGTGGCGTCCGGGCAGCCGGGGCGGCGGCAGGTCCATCAAGCCGTCTTCGTCCTGATAGACCATGCGGCCATTTTCCTCGAAGGCGAGGAAATCCTGGCCGTAGACGAAAGTGGGGCACTCAAGCCGCTCGGCGGTTTCGATCAGCACCTGCAGCGCCGTCTCGCTTTCCTGGGCGCCGATGACCACCGGGCAGCCGCGCTTGATGATGCCGGCCTTTTCAGCGGCGATCAGTTCGACGCGGTCGCCAAGATAGGCCTCGTGATCGAGCGACACCGGCATGATCACCGACACGGCCGGCTCCTTGACCACATTGGTCGCGTCGAAGCGGCCGCCGAGCCCGACCTCGATGATCGCTGCGTCGGCCTGATGTTCGGAAAACAAGAGGAAGGTGACGGCGGTGAGGATCTCGAAGACGGTGATCGTCTCGCCTTCATTGGCCCTGGCGACGCGCGCGATCGCGTCGGCGAAAACCCTGTCCTCGACCAGCTTGCCGCCGCCATCGGCGGCCAGCCGGTAGCGCTCGTGCCAGTTGACCAGATGCGGCGAGGTATGGACATGGACGCGGTAGTCCGCGGCCTCGAGTAGGGCGCGCGAAAAGGCAGCGCACGAACCCTTGCCGTTGGTGCCGGCGATGTGGATGACCGGCGGCAACCGGTCCTGCGGATTATCAAGCCGCTCCAGGAGCCGCGAAATGCGGTCGAGCGAAAGGTCGAAGCCCTTCGGGTGAAGCGCCATCAGGGCTTCGATTTCGCGGTCGGCGGCAAGTGTTGTCATGTGAGAATCCTAAGCGCGCGACGGATCGCGCGCAATCGCGGTTCGCGGCTAAGAATGTCGCGTCAGGCCTGCGGACGCGTCTCAGCCGGAATCGTTGCCGGCGGCAGGATTTCCGGCTCCAGCGGCTTTTGCTCCTCCGGCATCTTGAGCAGCATCTTGAGCAGCCGCGAAATGGTTTCGCGCAGTTCCAGCCGCGACACCACCATGTCGACCATGCCGTGCTCCATCAGATATTCGGAGCGCTGGAAGCCGTCGGGCAGTTTCTCGCGGATGGTCTGTTCGATGACGCGTGGTCCGGCAAAGCCGATCAGCGCGCCGGGCTCCGCAATGTGCACGTCGCCCAACATGGCGTAGGAAGCGGTGACGCCGCCGGTCGTCGGGTTGGTCAAAACGACGATGTAGGGAAGGCCGGCTTCCTTCAGCCGGTCGACGCCAACCGTGGTCCTCGGCAATTGCATGAGGGACAAAATACCTTCCTGCATGCGGGCACCGCCGGAGGCGGCAAACAGGATCAGCGGCCGCTTGCGCTGCAGGGCCGCTTCAAAGCCGTGCACTATAGCGTCGCCGGCAGCCATGCCGAGCGAGCCGCCCATGAAGGCGAAATCCTGCACCGTGACCACAACCGGCAGGCCCTCGACGGTCCCCAGCGCATTGATGATCGCGTCTTCGAGGCCGGTCTTGGCCTTGGCGTCCTTCAGCCGGTCGACATAGCGCTTCTCGTCGCGGAATTTCAGCGGATCCTGCATGACCTTAGGGTTGTCCAGAGTCTCGTATTTGCCGTCGTCGAAGAAAAATTTCAGCCGCTCCTTAGCCGAGATCTTCATGTGATGGCCGGAGGACGGAATGACGAACTGGTTGGATTCCAGATCCTTGTGGAACACCATCTCGCCGGTCTCCGGATCCTTGATCCAGAGGTTCTCGGGCATGTCGGTGCGCCGGCCGAGCATCGAATTGATCTTCGGGCGAACGTAATTGGTGATCCAGTTCATCGCTTCGGCTCCTGTCCTGACGAAGAGTTAGTGCATGTCGCCCAAAAGTGGAAACCGGTTTTGGGATAACGACATGCGCAAAAGCTGAGGTAGGAGAACTATTCGGCAGCAGCAAGGCGAGCCGAGCGCACACCTTGCGCAAGGCCGCTGACCAGCGTGGCGACGGCTTCGGCCGGGTCGGCGGTCTTTTCGCCCTTCGGCCCCAGCACATTGGCCACCGCATTGACGATGGCGGTGCCGACGACGACGCCGTCGGCATTGGCGCCGATGACCCGTGCCTGCTCGGCGGTCTTGACGCCGAAGCCAACGCAGACCGGCAGGTCGGTATGGCCCTTGATGCGCTTGACCGCCGCCGCCACCTTGTCGGTGTCGGCAAGTGCTGAGCCGGTGATGCCGGTCATCGACACGTAGTAGACGAAGCCCGATGTGTTCTGCAGCACCTTGGGCAGGCGCTTGTCGTCGGTGGTCGGCGTCGCCAGCCGGATGAAATTGATGCCGGCTTTCAGCGCCGGAATGCACAGTTCCTCGTCCATCTCCGGCGGCAGGTCGACAACGATCAGCCCGTCGATGCCGCTGGCAATCGCGTCCTTGAGGAAGCGGTCGACACCATAGATGTAGATCGGATTGTAGTAGCCCATCAGCACGATCGGTGTCTCATTGTCGCCGGTCCGGAATTCGGACGCCATCTTCAGCGTCTTGACCAGCGTTTGTCCACCTTTCAGCGCCCGCAAGCCCGCCGCCTGGATCGCCGGGCCGTCGGCCATCGGATCGGAGAACGGCATGCCGAGCTCGATGATGTCGGAGCCTGCGCCGGGCAGTGCCTTCATGATCGACAGCGAGGTGTCGTAGTCCGGGTCGCCGCCCATGAAATAGGTGACAAGCGCCGGGCGGCCTTCGGTCTTCAGCTTCGCCATGCGGCGATCGATGCGGGTCACCATGATCAGATCTCCATGCCCAGCATCGAGGCCACCGTGTGCACGTCCTTGTCGCCACGGCCGGACAGGTTGACGATGACGATCTGGTCCTTGTCCATGGCTGGCACGATCTTCACCGCATGCGCGATGGCATGGGCCGATTCCAGCGCCGGGATGATGCCTTCGACGCGCGTCGTCAGCTTGAAAGCCTCCAGCGCCTCGTCATCGAGGATCGGCACATATTCGACGCGGCCTGAATCGCGCAGCCAGGAATGTTCCGGCCCGACCCCGGGATAGTCGAGGCCGGCTGAGATCGAATGCCCGTCCATGATCTGGCCGTCGGCATTCTGCAGGAGATAAGTGCGGTTGCCGTGCAGCACGCCGGGTCTTCCGGCGTTCATCGAGGCGCAATGCTCGATGCCGTCGAGGCCGCGGCCACCGGCTTCGATGCCGATGATGCGAACCTCCTTGTCGTCGAGGAAGGGATGGAACAGGCCGATGGCGTTCGAACCGCCGCCGACAGCGGCAATGATCGTGTCCGGCAGCCGGCCTTCCTGCTCGAGGATCTGCGCCCGCGCCTCGATGCCGATCACCGACTGGAAGTCCCGCACCAGCTCTGGATAGGGATGCGGGCCAGCGGCGGTGCCGATCAAATAATAAGTGTCCTCGACATTGGTCACCCAGTCGCGCAACGCCTCGTTCATGGCGTCCTTCAGCGTGCCGTGACCGGCGGTCACCGGCCGCACTTCGGCGCCGAGCAGCTTCATGCGGAAGACGTTGGGGCTTTGCCGGGCAACGTCGGTGGCGCCCATATAGACGACGCAGGGAAAGCCGAAGCGGGCCGCGACCGTGGCCGAGGCCACGCCGTGCTGGCCGGCACCGGTTTCGGCGATGATGCGCTTCTTGCCCATGCGCTTGGCCAGCAGGATCTGGCCGAGGCAGTTGTTGATCTTGTGCGAACCGGTGTGGTTCAGATCCTCGCGCTTGAAATAGACTTTTGCACCACCGAGATGTTTGGTCAGCCCCTCGGCGAAGTAAAGCTTCGACGGCCGTCCGGCATAATGGGTCGACAGGTCAGTCAGTTCTGCCCTGAAGTCCGCATCGTTCTTGACCTCATTCCAGTGCCGCTCCAAGTCGAGGATCAGCGGCATCAGCGTTTCGGCAACGAAACGACCGCCAAAAATGCCGAACATGCCCTGTTCGTCGGGTCCGGTGCGGAAGGAATTGGGTGTCGCCGGCTTGTTCATCGCCGATCTCCTGGCTTGTCGTTAAGGCATGATCAGGCGGCGCGGTTGTCCCGCGCTGCCCTGACGGCCCGGAAAAACTGTTCGATCAGCGCCGGACCCTTGACGCCCGGCGCGCTTTCCACGCCTGAGGAAATGTCGATTCCAGGCGGGTTGGCAAGCCGAAGGGCATCGCCGATATTGGCGGCGTTGAGCCCACCGGAAAGCATGTAATCGACGCCGCCGTCAAGGCCGGCGAGAATGCGCCAGTCGAAGGCAACACCATTGCCGCCCGGCAGTTCGGAGCCTTTCGGCGGCTTGGCGTCGAACAGGAACCGGTCTGCTATGCCGATGAATGGCTTTATCCGCTCGAGATCGGCAGCCTCGCTGAGCGGCAGCGCCTTCATCACCGGCAAGCCGTAGCGGGCCTTGACCTCGGCCACCCGCTCCGACGTTTCAGAGCCGTGCAGCTGCAGCATGTCGGGCTGCATCTTGGCAACGATCTCATCCAGGAAGGCGTCGCTGGCATCGACGGTTACGGCAACCGCCAAAGCCTTGCCGCGCGCCGCCTCGCGCAGACGGCCAGCCTCGGCAGGTTCGACATAGCGTGGGCTTTTCGCGAAGAAAATAAACCCGACATGGCTGGCGCCGCCGGCCAGCGCCGCGGCCATTGCCCCGTCAGTCTTCAAGCCACAAATCTTGATGTCGAGTGCCATGGCGCGGGAATTGGCATGAAAAGCGAAAAGAGTCGAGAAAAAGCATGCTGTTTGCCGGCACGGCCAAAGGCGCTACCTATGGATGGGACAGGATGCAAGGCGGGAGCACGATCATGGCCGACAGAACCGTTGCCGAACTCAGGCAGAAGATCACGCAGGCGCGCGAGGTCATTGCGCACCTGATGGACAAGGCCGCCTTCAACGGCGCCGAGGCACATCGGGCGCTCGACTATTTCGGCAGCGATGCCTTCGACAGCAATTTTTTGCCCTGGCCGCATCATGGTGATGAGGGGTTGCGACCGGACGAACTCAACGCGGCGAATGATGATTGAGGGAACTACTCGAACGCGATCGCCTGCAGCGCGCCGCCATTGCGCTTCAGCCATGCCTTGCAGCGCTCGGTGTCCGGGCAGAGCTGCTCGCACAGTTTCCAGAATTTCGGACCGTGGTTCATCTCCTTCAGATGCGCCACTTCATGCGCGACGAGGTAATTGATGACCGGCGACGGCGCCATCATGATGCGCCAGGAAAACGACAGATTGCCGTCGGAGGTGCAGGATCCCCAGCGGCTTGACGTGTCCTTGAAGCGGATCGCCTTGGCGCGCTTGCCCAGCGCCTCGGTGTGCTTGACCACCAGCTTCTCGATCTCGCGCTTGGCCTCGCGCTTGAGGAAATCGGCGATGCGGCGCGGCAGATGGATGCGGTCGCCATGCACGATCAGCAGCGGACCGCGCTCGTCGCGCGACACGGTCACCGTGCCGCGTTTCGAAGGCTCATGGACGATGCGGTGCGCCACGCCGCGCACCGGAATCTTGATACCCGGCCGCACCTGCGGCCGCGCCGGTACCTTGGCCAGCCGCTGCTCCAGCCAGTCCTGATGGCGGTCGAGGAACTTTTCCACCTCGCCCCGGCGCAGGCCGGGCGGCACAGTGATGCGCAGGCCCCGGCCACCTGAATCGATGCGCAGGGTCAGCCGCCTTGCACGGTCGTTCTCGACGATCTTGAGCGGCAGCGAGCGGCCGGCAACGACGTGCTCGCGCTCCTCGACAGGCGCGGGCTTGGGCTTTGTCAGGTTGCGGAAGAAGCCGAATGACATGGCGCAACGATACGTGATTCGAGGAAAACGAATAGAACAAAAAAGAAACGGCGCCGCTCGCGCGACGCCGTTCTTTCACGATGTGGCCTGTCGCTTGGCCTCAGTCGTCAAGCAGGTTCGAGCCCTTGCCACGCTTGGTGGTCGTCGTTCCGGTGCTCGGATCGGTCTTCGTCGGCGCCGTCGACTTGTTGCGGTTGGCCATAAAGCGGTCGAACTCGTCCTGGTCCTTGGCGCGGCGCAATTCGCGGGCATACTCGTCGAACTGGGTCAGCATCTCGTCGAGCTTGCGGCGCTCTTCGTTCAGGCGCTCAAGTTCCTTTTCGCGCCAGTCGTCGAAAGCGACGTTGCCGGTGCGGGCGGAGCCATTGCCCCAGCGTGCGGCCTTGTCGGAACCGCGGCGGCAGCCGGCGAAGATGCCGTCGGTCGCGCGGTTGACGTCACGCTTGAAGCCGTCGAGGCGGTCGCCCCAGATGATGTAGGCAAGCATGGCGAAGCCGAGTGGCCAGAACACCATGAAACCCACAACCATCAGCGCGATGGTCGCCGGCGTCCAGGCCGGACGGATCAATGCAGATGTGTTCATTTTCTCCCATTCCTTCGGTTGGAGACAGCCAAACCCGGCTGCGTGGAATCGAAATGGGAAGGAGAAAACGGCGATTCAAGACAATGTCCGCCAAAACCGGACAAGCAACTGAAATGATTATCGCTTTTTGAGCGCTTCGAGGAAAAGCACGACCAGCCCGGCAATCAGGCCCCAGAATGCGGCACCAACGCCGAACAGCGTCAGCCCGGACGCGGTGACGACGAAGGTGACGGTGGCGGCCATGCGATCGCCCTCGTCCTTCAGCGCGATCGACAGCGCGTTGGCAAGCGACGCCATCAGCGCCAGACCCGCCACCAGCATGATCAGGCTCTGCGGCAGCACGGCGAAGATCGCCACCAGCGAAGCGCCGAAAATCGCGAAGACGAGATAGGCAAGCGCATAGAACGGTCCGGTCTTCCAGCGCTCGGCAGGGTCGGGGTGGACGTCCGGCCCGGTGCAGATCGCCGCCGAGATCGCCGCCAGATTGGTGGTCGAGCCGCCGAATGGCGCCGACAGCAGCGAAAACAGGCCGGTGACGCCGATTAGCGGGCCTGGCTCCGGATGGTAGCCGGCGGCGCGCAGCACGGCCAGGCCGGACAGGTTCTGCGAGGCCATGGTGACGAGATAGAGCGGTAGTGCCAGGCCGATCATCGCCTTGGCGGTGAAATCAGGCGCAATCAGCGTCAGCGTTGACAGTTCCGGTGTCGGCAGGCCGCCGACACGGCCGGTGAGGAACGCGGCGAGGCCACCGCCGATCAGCACCGCTAGCACCGACAGGCCCGGATTGAACAGCCGGATGACGAAGAAGGCCGCAATCAGCGGCAGGATCAGCCACGGGTCGACAGGAATGGTCTTCACCGCATTGAGCGCGAAGGTGACGACGATGCCGGCCAGCATGCCGGAGGCGACCGAGGGCGGTATCCTCGAGATCAACTGCGTCAGCGGCCGGAACAGGCCGGTGGCGATCAGAAGGATGCCGGTGACGATGAAGGCTGCGACGGCCTCGCCCATCGAAAAGCCGCTCGAGGCCGCGATCAGCGCCAGGCCCGGCGTCGACCATGCGGTGATGACGGGCATTTTCGTGCGCCAGGACAGCCACAGGCTCTCGATCGCCATGGCCAGGCAGATGGTCGTAACCCAGCTTGCCGTCTCGATCTGCGTCGCGCCGACTGCCTTGGCGGCGGCGATGACGATGGCCAGCGTGCCGCCAAAGCCGACGATGGCGGCGACGAACGCGTGTATCGGAATGGAAAGGCGCATCAGTTTCCCCTCTGCGCCATCGCGTCGACGGCCCGCACCAGCATGTCGAGATCCTGCGGCCGCGACAGGCGGTGGTCGCCGTCAGGGATCAGCGACAAGGTCACGTCGTCGGCCGGCAGCAGGCTGACCAACTTCAGCGCGTGGCTTGCCGGTACGTCCGCATCGGCCAGTCCCTGCAGGATGTGCACCGGGCAATGCGTGTCGATCGGGCCTGTCATCACCAGGTTGTTGCGTCCGTCCTCGATCAGCGCGCGCGTGTAGATGTAAGGCTCGGCGGAATAATCCGACGGCTCTTCGAAGAAGCCTTTCTCCGTGAGGTCGCGCTTCTGCGCCTGCGTCAGCACCGGTTCGATCAGTTCGGCGGTAAAATCCGGCGCCGGCGCCAGCAACACCAGGCCAGCGACCTTGCTATCGCCTGCCTTGCGCAATTCCTGCACCATACGCAGCGCGATCCAGGCGCCCATCGAGGAGCCGACCAGGATTTGCTTGCCCTTGGTGAAATGCCGGAACACGGCAAGGCTCTGCGCAAGCCATGTCGAAATCGTGCCGTCAGCAAAGGCGCCGCCGGATTCACCATGGCCGGAATAATCATGGCGCAGGAAGGCGCGGCCTTCTCTTGCCGCCCAGTCCGACAGCACCTGCGCCTTCGTGCCCAGCATGTCCGATTTGTAGCCGCCGAGCCAGACGATGCCGGGCGCGGAGCCAGCATTATGGCGCACCGCGATGCGTGGTCCGTCGACATCCAGAAAGATTGGGGGCGTGGCGTTCATGGCTTTTTCCTCAAGCCGGTCTTGTGACACAGCCTGTGGCGTGGCGAAAAGTGCTCGCGGTGTTCTTTGTTTGGTGCAGGGCAGCGATCAGGGTGATTTTCTGTCAATGCTGTGCTATTGACTCCGCCCGCGCGCTCACCACATTGGCGCGTCCACGCATCAACACTGACAAACCCTGAACGAAACGGCCAAGGAGACCACGACCATTCGCAGACCTTTCAAAGCAGCGGCGCCGACCAAGGATGGCCCGCGCTCCAACCGTGACATCCGGGTTCCCCGGGTCCAGCTTATCGACGCCGAAGGCCAGAACCGCGGCGATGTTTCCATCAACGACGCATTGCTGCTCGCCGAAGAGGCTGGGCTGGATCTCGTCGAGATATCGCCCAATGCGGTGCCCCCCGTCGTCAAGATTCTCGATCTCGGCAAGCTGAAATACGCCAACCAGAAGAAGGCGGCCGAGGCGCGCAAGAACCAGAAGGTCATCGAGATCAAGGAGATCAAGATGCGCCCGAACATCGACAGCCATGACTACGAGACCAAGATGAAGGCGGTTCGCCGCTTCTTCGAGGAAGGCGACAAGGTCAAGCTGACGTTGCGGTTCCGTGGCCGCGAGATGGCGCATATGGAACTCGGCATGCAGCTTCTGAACAAGGTCCGCGAGGAAGTGGCGACGATCGCCAAGGTCGAGGCGGAACCGAAGCTCGAAGGCCGCCAGATGATGATGGTGCTGTCGCCGCGCTAAGGTGCTGAATATCAACACACCTTGGATCACGAAGACGTCAGGCCTGATTATCGCGCTTAAATCCGCCTGAATCACATCCCAAGGCGTCCCGGCGATCGGCGGGACGCCTGTTTTCTTGGCCGAAGCTGCGATCGCCGGCCAAACTCCTCGACGATCGGATTCCACCTTGGACAAAGAACTCAAATACGGGCTGGGTAACTACCAGCATACGCGCAGGATGGTGCTTACCGGGCTCGTGGCCGTCCTGTTCGCAGCGTTGCTATTTGGCCAATCGACGTTTCCGCCCGACACACCAGTGCATGAGTCGATCGAAATATTTGGCGTGCTGCTGATTTTTCTAGGCATCGTCGGGCGCCTTTGGGCGACGCTCTACATAGGTGGGCGCAAATCTTCCGAGGTGGTGACCGGCGGGCCTTACTCGATCACCCGCAACCCACTCTATGTGTTCTCGACCGTAGCCGCAGCCGGCGTTGGCGCGCAGATCGGCTCGTTCACCGGCATCATTCTCTTCGGGCTTTTGTGCGCCGGCGCTTTCCACATCGTCATCCTGCGCGAGGAGAAATTCCTTAAGGAAGCACTCGGCGCGCCGTATGCGGCCTATCTGGCGCGGGTGCCGCGCTTCTTCCCGAAATTGTCGCTCTACCAGGAGGGCGATACGGGCAGCTTCAAGCCGCGCCTGCTGTTGACCACGCTGCTCGACGGCCTGGTGTTCCTGGTCGCGCTGCCGGCCTTCGAACTGATCGACGGCGCCCAGCAGTCGGGCATGTTGCCGGTCTGGTTCACGCTCCCCTGACTGGGGACAGAGCGTCGCACGAGCTGAGGTGTTGCGCAGCCGCCGTCTTTGACGTATAGGACCGCCGTTCAAGAAAACCGCCCGGCAGGGCATGCCGTGGCGGTTTCATTTGCTTTTCGGGCTTTGGTCGGCCCGAAGCGAACAAGAAGCGCGATAGTGCGCCAACGATACGGAGTAGCAAAATGCCCAAGATGAAGACCAAGTCGGCCGCCAAAAAGCGGTTCAAGATCACAGGTACGGGTAAAGTCCTGTCGGCTGCGGCCGGCAAGCGTCACGGCATGATCAAGCGTTCCAACAAGTTCATTCGAAATGCCCGCGGCACGATGGTTCTGGCTGAACCGGATGGCAAGAAGGTCATCAAGAATTTTCTGCCGAACGGCCTCTAAGGCATTCGGTTCGGACACGTTTTAAGGAGATCATGACATGGCACGCGTAAAAAGAGGCGTCACCTCGCACGCCAAGCACAAGAAGGTCCTGAAAGCCGCCAAAGGCTTCTACGGCCGCCGCAAGAACACCATCCGCATCGCCAAGCAGGCGGTGGAAAAGTCGATGCAGTACGCGTATCGCGACCGCAAGAACCGCAAGCGCTCGTTCCGCGCGCTGTGGATCCAGCGCATCAACGCCGCGACGCACGAGCATGGCCTGACCTATGGCCGCTTCATCGACGGCCTCAACAAGTCGGGCATCGAGATCGATCGCAAGATCCTGTCGGACATGGCCATCCACGAGCCGCAGGCTTTCGCAGCCCTGGTCGCCAAGGCCAAGGTGGCGCTCGAATATCTGAAGAACACCACGCCGAACGCTTTTGAAAGCGCTGTCGCCTAAGACCAGCGCTTCCCAAGCATTCGCAATTCTGATTTGGGGAACCCGCGCTGGCACGGCTGGCGCGGGTTTTCTTTTGCCTGATGTAACCAAAATGGTGACACGCCCGGTGATGGTGGTCGCCCGATCGAGAGAGCTTCGCCGTGAACGCCACTGCTGGAAATCTTGAAGCCCTGGAAGATTCACTTCTGGCCGACATCGCATCGGCCGCCGATGAGCCGGCCATAGAGGCCGTGCGCATCGCTGCCTTCGGCAAGAAGGGCACCGTGTCCGAGATGCTGAAAACACTTGGCGCCATGACCGCCGAGGAGCGGCAGGTCAAGGGTCCTGTTATCAACGGCCTCAAGAACCGTGTCACCGACGCGCTGACGGCCCGCAAGGCCGAGTTGAAGGATGTGGCGATCACCGCGCGCCTCGCCGCCGAAAAGGTCGACGTGACGCTGCCGGTGCGGCAGTCGCCGGCCGAGCGCGGCCGCATCCATCCGATCAGCCAGGTCATCGATGAGATCGCGGCGATCTTCGGCGATCTCGGCTTCTCCATCGCCGAAGGGCCGGATATCGAGACCGACTACTACAATTTCACCGCGCTGAATTTCCCCGAAGGCCATCCGGCGCGCGAAATGCACGACACCTTCTTCTTCCAGCCGGACGAGAAGGGCGAGCGCAAGCTTTTGCGCACGCACACCTCGCCGGTGCAGATCCGCACCATGGAGACGAAGAAGCCGCCGATCCGCATCGTCATTCCTGGCAAGACCTACCGGCAGGATTCGGACGCCACCCACTCGCCGATGTTCCATCAGGTCGAGGGGCTGGTGATCGACAAGACGGCCAACGTTGCCAACATGAAGTGGGTGCTGGAGGAGTTCTGCAAGGCCTTCTTCGAGGTGCCGCAGGTGAAGATGCGCTTCCGGCCGTCCTTCTTCCCGTTCACCGAACCGAGCCTCGAGGTCGACATCCAGTGCGACCGCTCGCGGCCCGGCGAAGTGCGCTTCGGCGAAGGCTCCGACTGGATGGAGATCCTCGGCTGCGGCATGGTGCACCCCAATGTGCTGCGCCATGGCGGGCTCGATCCGGACGAATATCAGGGCTTTGCCTGGGGCATGGGCATCGATCGCATCGCCATGCTGAAATATGGCATGCCGGACCTGCGCGCCTTCTTCGACGCCGACGTGCGCTGGCTGTCGCATTACGGTTTCAGGCCGCTCGACATGCCGACGCTGTTCGGGGGCCTAAGCGCATGATAGCGCCGCACACCGGCGGCTGCCGCTGCGGCGCCGTGCGGTTCGAGGCCTTGGCTGAACCGCACCATGTCAGCTATTGCCATTGCGGCGATTGCCGGCGGGCCAGCGGCGCGCCGGTCTCGGCCTTTGTCGGCTTCCTGGTCGATCAGGTCGCGTTCACCGGCAAGGCGCTGAAGATGTACGAGAACGGCCCGGTGACGCGCTCGTTTTGCGGTATCTGCGGCTCACCCATCGCCTATGTCGACGAGCGGCTGGAGGACGACATCTACTTCATGCTCGGCGCCATGGACAGGCCGGCCGATTTTGAGCCGACGCTGCATGCCTATGTCAGCGAGCAGCTCCCCTTCCTGCATATGTCCGACGACCTGCCGAGACATCTGAAAACAAGCGTCAAAAGACCAGACGGAACAGTCCCATGAAATTCACCCTCTCCTGGCTCAAGGACCACCTCGAGACCGACGCCTCGCTCAACGAGATCGTCGAGCGGCTGACCTCGATCGGCCTCGAAGTCGAGCATGTCGACGACAAGTCGAGCCTGAAACCCTTCGTCATCGCCAGGGTGCTGACCGCGGTTCAGCACCCCGATGCCGACCGCCTGCGCGTGCTCACCGTCGATACAGGCGACGGCAAGGCGCCCGTGCAGGTGGTGTGCGGTGCACCCAACGCCCGCGCCGGCCTGATCGGCGCCTTTGCCGCGCCCGGCACTTATGTGCCCGGCATCGACGTGACGCTGACGGTCGGCAAGATCAGGGGCGTCGAAAGCCACGGCATGATGTGTTCCGAGCGCGAGCTGGAGCTGTCCGACGAACACAACGGTATCATCGACCTGCCTGAGGATGCGCCTGTTGGCACCAGCTTCGCTGCTTACGCCCACCTCGACGATCCGGTCATCGAGATCAACCTGACGCCGAACCGGCCGGATGCCACCAGCGTCTACGGCATCGCCAGGGATCTGGCGGCGAGCGGGCTTGGCCGCCTCGTCGGCGGTGCCATCATGCCGCATGCCGGCAGCGGCATGTGCCCGGTCAAGGTGACGATCGTGGCGCCGGAACTCTGCCCCGGCTTCGCGCTGCGGCTGGTCAAGGGCGTCAAGAACGGCCCGTCGCCGAAATGGCTGCAGCAGCGGCTGATCGCCATTGGTCTCAGGCCAATCAGCGCGCTGGTCGACATCACCAATTACGTCACCTTCGACCGCGGCCGTCCGCTGCATGTGTTCGACGCTAGCAAGGTTGCCGGCAATCTGACCGTGCGCCGCGCGCGCGATGGCGAAAAGGTACAGGCGCTCGATGGCCGCGAATACACGCTGACGCCGGAGATGTGCGTCATCGCTGACGACAATGGCGTCGAGTCGATCGCCGGCATCATGGGCGGCGAGCATTCGGGCTGCGACGAGAACACGACCGATGTGCTGATCGAATCAGCCCTTTGGGACCCGATCACCACCGCCCGCACCGGCCGCACGCTCGGCATCATCACCGACGCACGCTACCGCTTCGAGCGCGGCGTGGACCCTGAATTCATGGTGCCCGGCGTCGAGCTGGCGACCAAGCTGGTGCTCGATTTCTGCGGCGGCACGCCGACCGAGACCGAAGTCGTCGGCTATGCCGGCCATACGCCCAAGATCGTCTCCTTCCCGCTGTCGGAAGTGAAACGGCTGACCGGCATCGAGGTGCCGAAGGCGGAAAGCCTCGACATCCTGTCGCGCCTTGGCTTCAAGCCCGAGGGGTCGGGCGATGTCGTCAAGGTCGCCGTGCCGTCCTGGCGCCCCGATGTCGACGGCAAGGCCGACCTGGTCGAGGAGGTCATGCGCATCCACGGCGTCGACAACATCGCCCCGCAGCCGCTTGGCGCGCATGACGCGGTCAACGCAAAGATACTCACCACGCTGCAGGTCCGTACCCGCACCGCCAAGCGCGCGCTTGCCGTGCGCGGCATGATGGAGGCCGTCACCTGGTCGTTCATTCCGGCCAAGCACGCTGAACTGTTCGGCGGTGGCCAGACGGCGCTGAAGCTCGCCAATCCGATCGCCGCCGACATGTCCGACATGCGGCCGTCGCTGCTGCCGGGGCTGATCGCCGCTGCCCAGCGCAATGCCGACAAGGGTATTGGCGACGTGGCGCTGTTCGAAGTGTCGGGCACATACGAAGGCGATGGCGCCGACCAGCAGCGGCGCGTGGCCGCCGGTGTGCGCCGCGGCACCGCCAAGCTCGACGGCTCCGGCCGCAACTGGGCCGGCAATTCAGGCCCGGTCGGTGTGTTCGACGCCAAGGCCGATGCGATCGCCGCATTGGAAGCCTGTGGTGCACCGGTCGAGCGGCTGCAGATCGAGGCCGGCGGTCCGGCCTGGTATCATCCCGGCCGTTCGGGCACGATCAAGCTCGGCCCGAAAACCGTGCTCGGCACCTTCGGCGAATTCCATCCGAAGACGCTTGAGGGTCTCGATGTTTCCGGGCCGCTGTGCGGCTTCGAAGTCTTCGTCGATGCCGTGCCGGAGCCGAAGGCCAAGCCGACGAAGACCAAGCCCAGGCTCGATCTCTCCGCTTTCCAGGCGGTCAAGCGCGATTTCGCCTTCGTCGTCGACAAATCGGTCGAGGCCGGCACGCTGGTCCGCGCGGCCCTTGCCGCCGACAAGAAGCTGATCACCGCTGTCTCGGTCTTCGACATCTTCGAAGGCGCTTCGCTGGGCGAGGGCAAAAAATCGATCGCCATCGAAGTGTCGATCCAGCCGGTTGAAAAGACGCTGACCGACGAGGATTTCGAGGCGCTGGCCAAGCGCATCGTCGAGAATGTCGGCAAGCAGACCGGTGGTGTGCTGAGGGGCTAATAAACTTGCGAGCAGATGGCGAATCGTCCTCCAAAGGGCGATGGACCATCTGCGTTATTCCGGCCTTCCTTTTGAAGAACAGCGCGTGGCGTTCCTCGCCATCGTGTCGGCGGATCCGCTGGTCCGCGACGCGTTGGCGCGAGCTCGCGAATTCGACCTGCCCGACTGGCTGATCGTTTCCGGCGCGCTCTACAACAGCGTTTGGAACCACCTGACCGGCAAGCCGTCGGGCTACGGCATCAAGGATGTTGATCTCTTCTACTTCGATGACAGCGACCGGTCCTACGAGGCGGAGGACGCGGTGATCCGCCGGGCGGCGGCGCATTTCGAAGGACTGCCGCTGCCGGTCGAGGTGCGCAACCAGGCGCGGGTGCATCTCTGGTATCTGCAGAAGTTCGGACAGCCGTGCCCGCGCTATTCGAGCGCCAGCGAATCGCTCAGCTATTTTGCTTCGAAGACCCATGCGGTCGGGGTCCGATACGACGCTGACGGGCAGCTGGAGCTGGTGGCGCCGTTCGGGCTCGACGACATCTTCTCGTTTCGCATCACGCCCAACCGGGTGACGGACAATCGGCGGACACATGAGGTGAAGGGCAGACGCGCCCAGGAGTATTGGCCGGAGATCATTGTCGCGCCTTGGTAGGAAATGTCGGCGCTTCACGCCAACGTCTCCCACCTTCTGCACCGCGCCGCGCATGAAAAAGGGGCGCCGAAGCGCCCCTTCCGATTACTCACCAGTTTTCACCCGTTCACCAGCGCCAGCAGCTCTTCCGTGTAGCGCTTGCCCATAACCTTGTTCGGCGACAGCGCATCGCCAATCGCCTGCACCTCGGCGGCGCTCAGCTCGATCGCGGCAGCTGCCGTGTTCTGCTCCAGATGGCGGATCTTTCGCGCGCCGGGGATCGGCACGATGAAATCGCCCTGGTGCAGCACCCAGGCCAGCGCCAGCTGCGCCGGGGTCACGCCCTTTTCAGCCGCCATCTTCTCCAGCGTGGCGATGACAGCGGCATTGGCCGCCATGGCGTCGGCCTGGAAGCGCGGCAGGCTGCGGCGCCAGTCATCGTCGCTCAAGGCCTCAGGCTTGGCGATCGTGCCGGTCAGCAGTCCACGGCCGAGCGGGCTGTAGGGAACAAAGCCGATGCCGAGCTCGCGGCAGACGGCGAACACCTCGTCTTCCGGGTCGCGGCTCCACAGCGAATACTCGCTCTGCACGGCCGATATCGGATGCACGGCATGCGCCCGGCGGATGGTCGCGGCACTCGCCTCCGACAGGCCAAGCGCGCGCACCTTGCCCTCGCGAACCAGCTCGGCCATGGCGCCGACCGTATCCTCGATCGGCACGTTGGGGTCGACGCGGTGCTGGTAGTAGAGGTCGATGACGTCGGTGCCCAGCCGCTTCAGCGAGGCCTCGGCCACCGCCTTGACGTGCTCGGGGCGGCTGTCGACGCCAGCCATGCGGTCGAGGCCCGTACCTTCCTCCAGAATCCTGAAGCCGAATTTTGTCGCGATCGTCACCTTGTCGCGAATGGACTTCAGCGCCTTGCCGAGCAGGATCTCGTTCTCGTAAGGGCCATAGACTTCCGCAGTGTCGAAGAAGTTGACGCCGATATCGACGGCGCGGTGCAGCGTGGCGATCGCGTCGGCTTCCGCTTGGCCGCCATAGGCGAAGCTCATGCCCATGCAGCCGAGGCCGACCGGGTAGACGTTCAATTCAGTTCCTAGCTTGCGGGTTTGCATCACGCGTCTCCTTATTGCGATGCAAAGGAAATAGCGCCTTGCACTGTGTTCGATAATCATCTCTCATCTGCACAGTCTGTTCTAAAAAGTAGATCAATGAATCGAGCCCATCTTTCCCAGCTGGCCGTGCTGGCGACTGTCGCCCAATGCGGCAGCTTTCGCGGCGCCGCCAGGGAACTCGCCATCGCGCCATCGGCGGTCAGCCATGCGGTGTCCAGCCTCGAGGCGCGGCTTGGCGTTCGCCTCCTGTCGCGCAGCACACGCAGCGTCGCGCCCACCGAAGAAGGCGCGCAATTGCTGGAGCGGCTGCGGCCGGCGCTGTCGGAAATCGACCTGGCGCTGGAGACGGCGGTCGAGGCGCGCGACCGGCCTGCCGGGAATCTGCGGCTCAGCGTCCCACGCACGGCGGCGCATCTGGTGCTGACGCCACGGCTAGGCGCTTTTGCCAGGGCCTATCCCGACATCGTGCTGGAGATCGTCATCGAGGACCGCTTCACCGACGTGGTGGAAGGCGGCTTCGATGCTGGCGTCAGGCTAGGCGAGAGCCTGCAGCGCGACATGATCGCGGTGCGGATAGGGCCGGACATTCGTGGCGCGGTGGTCGGCGCGCCGGTCTATTTCGAGGCCAACCCCAAGCCGCGCCACCCGCGCGACCTTGCCGACCATCGCTGCATCCGCTTTCGCTTCTCCAGTGGCATCCTCTACCGCTGGGAATTCGCGAAGGGCGGCGAGGAAATCGAAATCTCCGCGCAAGGGCCCCTGATCCTCGACGAGGACCATCTGATCGCGCAAGCAGCGGCCGACGGCGCCGGGCTCGCCTTCGTCTTCGAGGACTATGTCCGCGCACCACTGGCCGACGGCAGGCTGATCCGCGTGCTGGAAGACTGGTGCCCGTCCTTCGACGGGTTCTTCGTCTACTACCCCAGCCGCCGCCAGATGCGGCCGGCGCTCAGGGCCTTCGTCGATTTCTTCAAGGTGAGCGGGTAGAGTGGGCTCGCCCTCCCTCTTGTGGAAGAAAACCGGCATCCCGCTCGTTCACCAACGATGCAAACATCGATCACCAACAGCACGACCCGCTACGGCTGGGGCGCGATCCTCCTCCACTGGCTGATTGCGCTGATCTTCATCGGCCAGTTCGCGCTCGGCTTAGTCATGGTACGGCTGACCAGCCAGCGCACCGCCTTCGAGCTGATCCAGCTGCACAAATCCTTCGGTTTTCTGCTGCTCGGGCTGGTGGTGCTGCGCATCGCCTGGCGCCTCGGCAATGTATGGCCGCCGCTGCCGCGCTCGGTCGAAACCCTGGAGCGTCGGGCCGCACCACTGGCCCATTTTGCGCTCTACGCGTTCCAGCTTGCCTTGCCGCTGTCCGGCTGGGCGCTGGTGTCGGTGTCGATGCTGGAGATCCCCAGCCTGCCGTTCGATCTGTTCATCATGCCGAACCTGCCGCTGGCCGAATCGGATGGCGCCGAAAGCTTCTGGGCGGCGGCGCATTGGTATCTCGCCTATGCCGGCATCGCCCTGGTTGCTCTCCATGTCGCGGCGGCACTGCGGCATCATTTCCAGCTCAGGGATAGCGTGCTCACGCGCATGATCACGCCTTCGTCAGATCAGGAATAGAGCGGGCAGTTCATTCGTTCGTGGGGGGTGAGGGCGCAGGAAATGCGCTGCCTCCAACAAGGAACACCCCCATGTACACGCGCATCCTCGGATTTGCGGCGGTCGCCGCTTGCCTTGCCATGCCTGTCTCAGCGGCCGTCGCGCTTGGTGACGCCGCCGGCAGCTATTCGATCAGCCCGGCCAGCTCCAGCATCCGCTTTTCCATCGGCAAGGTCGGCGGCGGCGGCCTCAATGGCGCGTTCGCCCGCTTCAAGGGCTCGATCCGTATCGACAACAGCGATGTCGGGCGCTCGCAGGTTAATTTCACCATCTTTCCCGAAAGCGTCGGCACCGGCCAGGGCCGCATCGATGCCTTCCTGCGCTCCGACGCGGTGTTCGATGCTGCCAACAGCCCGGAAATCCAGTTCCGCTCGACCAGCGTGACCCGAACCAGCGACACCACGGCCCTTGTCACCGGCCGGCTGACGGCGCGCGGCAAGACGTTCCCTGAAAAATTCACGGCCGAGCTTGGCGGTCTCAAGGCCGGCACGATAAAATTCCATGTCACCGGCAAGGTGCTCAGGTCACGCTACGGCATGGATGTCGGCACGCCGATCTATTCGAACATCGTCGACTTCGACATGACGCTGATGGGCAAACGCGGCTGACCTTGTCATTGGCTTTTCTCCTGTTTTCGGGCAAACCTCATCGCCTGTAATCGCGATGGAGAAGCCTGATGTTCCGATGGGGTGTGTTGTCGACGGCCAAGATCGGCCGCGAGCATTTGTTGCCGGCGATGGTCGAGGCGGAGAACGGCGTGCTGTCGGCGATCGCCAGCCGCGACCTGTCGAAGGCCAAGGCGCTTGCCGAGCGCTTCGGTGCACGCCATGCCTTCGGCTCCTATGAGGAACTGCTTGCCTCCAACGAGGTCGACGGCGTCTACATCCCGCTGCCGACTTCGCAGCATGTCGAATGGGCGGCCAAGGCCATCGAAGCCGGCAAGCATGTGCTGGTCGAAAAGCCGCTGGCGCTCGACGCCAAGGACATTCTCCCGCTGATCAAGCTGCGCGATGCCAAAAAGGTGCTGGTCTGCGAAGCCTTCATGGTCATCTACCACCCGCAATGGATCAAGGTGCGCGATCTCATCGCCAGTGGTGCCATCGGCCGGCTGCGCCATGTGCAGGGCGCCTTCTCCTATTACAATGTCGATCCCAACAACATGCGCAACCAGCTCGACCTCGGCGGCGGCGCGCTGCCCGACATCGGCGTCTACCCGACCGTGTCGACGCGCTTTTCCACCGGCAAGGAGCCGCTGCGCGTCCAGGCGACGATCGAGCGCGACAAGAAATTCGGCACCGACATCTACTCCTCGATCCGCGCCGATTTCGGCGACTTCGAACTGTCCTTCTACCTGTCGACGCAGATGGCGGCGCGCCAGGTCATGGTGTTCCACGGCGAGAAGGGTTTCATCGAAGTGTTCTCGCCCTTCAACGCAGGGCTCTACGACCACCACCGCGTCGAACTGCACAACCAGAACCACACCGAGGCGCAAGTGTTCCGCTTCCCCGGAACACAGCAGTACCGGCTGGAGGTCGAGACCTTCGCGCGTGTGGCACAGGGCGGCAAGGAGCGTGTTTTCACGCTGGAGGAATCCGTGCTCAACCAGAAAGTCATCGACGCCATCTTCCGCGCCGGTGGCACGGACGGCTGGGAGACCGTCTGAGCCTTACAATAAGATAGCCGGCTAATTCTGGGAGGAAAAATGGCTGACGATGCGGATGTGATCATTGTCGGCGCCGGCCTTGCCGGGCTGGTTGCTGCCGCCGAGCTTGCCGAGGCGGGCAAGAAAATCATCATCGTCGACCAGGAGCCGGAGCAGTCGCTTGGCGGCCAGGCGTTCTGGTCGTTCGGCGGCCTTTTCCTTGTCGATTCGCCCGAGCAGCGGCGCATGCGCATCCGCGATTCGCATGATCTGGCGCTCGAAGACTGGATGGGAACGGCCGCATTCGATCGGCCGGAGGATTTCTGGCCGCGCAAATGGGCGCAGGCCTATGTCGGCTTCGCCGCCGGTGAGAAACGCTCATGGCTCCTGCAGCGCGGCCTGAAATTCTTTCCTGTCGTCGGCTGGGCCGAGCGTGGCGGCGGCAACGCTATCGGCCACGGCAATTCGGTGCCGCGCTTCCACATCACCTGGGGAACCGGCCCCGGCGTGCTCGAACCTTTTGTCCTGCGCGTGCGCGAGGCTCAGAAGCGTGGATTGATCAGCTTCAAATTCCGCCACCGCGTCAATGAATTGACCCGGACGGGCGCTGTTGTAACCGGCGTGCGTGGCGATATCCTGCAGCCGAGCACTGTCGAGCGCGGCCACAAGAGCGCGCGCGAAGTATCAGGCGATTTCGAGCTTCACGCGCAAGCGGTGATCGTCGCCTCCGGCGGCATCGGCGCCAACCATCAACTGGTGCGGGAGAATTGGCCGCAGCGGTTGGGCGCGGCGCCGAAGCGCATGATCACCGGTGTTCCCGACCATGTCGACGGCCGCATGCTGGCGATCACGGAACAGGCCGGCGGCTCGATCATCAACCGCGACCGCATGTGGCACTATGTCGAAGGCATCAAGAACTGGGCGCCGATCTGGACCGACCATGCCATCCGCATCCTGCCCGGTCCGTCATCGCTGTGGCTCGATGCACGCGGCAAGCGCCTGCCGGTGCCGCTCTATCCCGGCTTCGACACGCTCGGCACGCTCAGCCACATCATAAGCACCGGCTTCGACTATTCCTGGTTCATCCTGACCAAAAAGATCATCCAGAAGGAGTTCGCGCTGTCGGGCTCCGAGCAGAACCCCGATCTGACGGGCAAGAGCTGGCGCCAGGTGCTCGGCCGCGCCACGTCAGGCATTCCGGGTCCGGTCAAGGCGTTCATGGAGAAGGGCGAGGATTTCATCGTCGAGGCCGACCTGTCGACCCTGGTCGCGCGCATGAACGCACTGGCCGGCGGTGAGCCGTTGCTTGAGCTGGCTGAGGTCGAGCGCGAAATTCGCGCCCGCGACCGGCAGCTCGACAACCCGTTCTCCAAGGACATGCAGGTCACCGCCCTGCGCGGTGCGCGCGCCTATCTCGGCGACCGGCTGATCCGCACGGCCAAGCCGCACAAGATGCTTGACCCGGCAAATGGCCCGTTGATCGCGGTGCGCCTCAACATCCTGACCCGCAAGACATTGGGCGGCCTGCAGACCGATCTCGACAGCCGCGTGCTGGGTGCCGACGGCCAGCCGGTCGCGGGGCTCTATGCCGTCGGCGAAGCCGCCGGTTTCGGCGGCGGCGGCGTGCACGGCTATGCGGCGCTGGAAGGCACCTTCCTCGGCGGCTGCATCTTTTCCGGCCGCAGCGCCGGTCGGGCGGCTGCTGCCTCGGTGGCGTGAACGGCGCCCTCGCGGTCTGAATTCCGGCCTGGGTCCCACATACGCCCAGGCGATAAACATATGACTTTTTTATATTTTTCAGTTTTGGCCTGCCTCGAATACAAATGCGGATGCTTTTATCTTTCTGGGTGCAGCCGGTCCTGAGCCGCTGCAGGCAGTCATCACCTCGTGGTGACAGTTAGAAAGAAGGAAGTCTCCGATGTTCCTCTCAGACGGGCTCTATCTGCCCACCCATCGTCCGTTGCCGAAGTCGCAGCTCGAACAGGCGCGGCTGGCGGCCAACAGCAATCGCCGCCGGCCGGTCGGCTTGCTCGCGCCATTTACAGCCACGTGGTGGCTGCTGGTCGTCGGCGCCTTGCTGGCCGCCGCCGCGATCGCTGCTCAGCTTTCCTGATAGCAAGGCAGGAGATGACGATGCAAACCTCTCATATTTCCCCTGACGGAGAGACCCTTCACCGCTTCGTCGTCGGACGCGATGGCGAAGGCCACTGGATCGCGCGCGACGAAGAAGGCCAGACCGGCGGCGTTTTCGCCGACAGGAGTTCCGCGGTACGTTTCGCCACGATGGAAAGCGGTCACAGGGTCGGCGCGATACGCTTCGCACCGGCGAGCGTCCGACTTTCCCTGTTCAACTGATCGCGCCCGGTTCCGTCCTCATCGGAACGATCTGCCATGGACAATTCCAACGCTGCCGACCTGACCGGATTGCTCGATCGTCTCCTGCATGTCGGCAGATTGCTCGAACACCAGCTGTGGGAAGCCGCACGCGGCCTGTCGCTCGACAGATCATCCCGACATGGCCGCCGGTTTGCCCAGTTGGTCGAGGCCGGCGCCACGCTCGACGCCGTCCTCTTGCTCGTCGCCGCGTCGAAGCCGGAGCGTTCGGTGTCCGCCATCAGCAGGATCGGCGAGCGTTGGCTTTGCAGCCTTCAAGCCACGCATGCGGAGGCGCCGGCCAGGCCCGACAAATTCGACGCGGATCACACTGATCTGGCTGCCGCGCTGCTGTCGGCCCTGCTTTCCTCGCATCTCGAACAGGCAGCGCATCCAAAAAATCACCCAGGAGAATCCCATGACGTCAGAACAAGCACGACTGCGCCTGACCGGTGCGATGACCGCGCTGGTAACGCCGTTCACCGACGGCGAGGTCGATCTGAAGCAACTGACCACGCTCTTGCGCTGGCAGATCGAACAAGGGATCAACGGGCTGGTCCCGTGCGGCACCACCGGTGAAGCCCCGACCTTGTCGTGGGAGGAGCGCCTCGACATCATCGCGCTCTGCGTGAAAATTGCCGGCGGCAGGGTCCCGATCATCGCCGGCACCGGCACCAACAGCACCGAGACGACGATTGCCTTTTCGACAGCCGCCGAAGCTTTCGGCGCCGACGCCGCCCTGATCGTGATGCCTTACTATAACAGGCCGAGCCAGGAAGGCATTTTTCGCCATTTCGAAGCGGTCGCCCGCAAGATCAGCTTGCCGATCATCGTGTACAACGCGCCGGCACGAACCGGCGTCGACCTGTCGCTGGAGACGATCGAGCGCCTGGCGCAGATTCCAACCATCGTCGGCATCAAGGATGCTACGGGCGATGTGAGCCGGCTATCCTCGCTTCCCGCTGTGCTGAGGCGCCGTTTCATCTGTCTGTCTGGCCACGACGCAACGTCGTTCGGCTTCAACACGATGGGCGGGCGTGGAACCATCTCCGTGGTCTCCAACGTCGCGCCGCGACTGTGCGTCGAGATGCATGATGCGTGCCAGCAAGGCGATCACCACACCGCCCGCGCCATCCATCACCGCTTGCGGCCGCTGATCGCGGCGCTCGAACTGGAGAGCAATCCGGTTCCGGTCAAATATGCCTTGAGTCTGGCGCTGGGGCTGACCCCGGACGTCCGATTGCCGATGACGGCTGTTCGCCCGGAAACCGAAACAGCTATACGGGAGGCGATGCTGGCCCTGAGCGGGAGCCCCGATGTCGCGCAATCAAACGCGGTGCTGGCTACGTCCGCGCCGTGGCGGCTTTGACGGGACGGAAGTCGCTTTGCCGTCAACGGCATAGACCAGTCCAGGCTGGACAATCCATTCGCCGGTCCGCAGCGCCTCGACGTCAAAGCGTCCGCTGCGGTCGCGCGGTGCAACGCCGACAAAATGGTATTGCAGCCCACTCGCATCGACGACCGTCTCGGCGATCGGATGGCCAGCGAGCCGGCCGATGATCGCGCCCTGTTCCCTGAGGTTTGCCAGGACGAAATACTCCGTCGGCATCCTGCGGCTAACCCGGGAGGTCAGCCAGACTGAATGTGATTTCATGTTCGTCTGAAGCCAGTTCGTCGTTCCGGCCGCCAATCAGGCGGCGGCCCGGAACTACATAGTCGCTGGCTGCATAGGAATTCGAGAGCAGGTTTTGGCCTGATTTATAAAGGCCGCATATGCCCCGCCCGATCAGGGATACTGCCGATGCCGTCGGCGCGGCTCGATACAGTCAGGCGACGGCCTCGTCGCAGGACCATCAGCGCAGTCCGGTCCGCCGGGTTGTACGTCCGGCCGGGGCGCACAATCAATTGCTGGTCCGTTGACGCAATCGGGACGGCCTGGGCGGTCCGGCCTATCGGGCCTATCGGGCCGATCCGGCCGGGGTGCACAATCAACTGCCGGTCCGCCGACGCAATCGGGGCGCCATGGTCGGTCCGGTCTATCAGGCCGATCCGGTCTGTCGGGACGATCGGGCCTGTCGGGGCGCCACGGCCTGTCCGGCCTCCACGGTCTGTCGGGTCGGTGGTCGCGATCCCGCCAGTGGTGTTCGCGCCAGGGGCGGTCGCGATAATCCTCCGTGTCGACGCATGCGCTAAGCGTCGCGGCGCAAATGATGAGCGCCAACGCGCTTCCGAACCTTATCATGTCTGCGATTTCCTGCTGTCGGTCGAACCCATGGTGGTCTGCACCGCCAGCATTGCGCCTGCATTACGCCGGCCGCATCCGATCATGTCTGCGTAGTCGTCTCACTCACAGGATGGGAAAATCGCTCACCAGCGCCAGGCGCCCTGCCCAAGGGCGACTACCGCCTCAGTGATCCGGGTGAAGCTTACGCGGGCTCGGCCGACCGTGTGCCGGGCCCTGAGATAGCCGTGCACCAATCCCGGTTCCTCGAACCAGGTGGCGCGGCCACCTGCCGCGATGATGCGGTCGCGATAGGCCTCGCCATCCGACGACAGCGGATCGCATTGCGCGGTGATCAGTACTGTCGGCGGCAAGTTGGCGAAGTCGGTGTCGGCGAGCGGGGCCAGCGTCGCGTCGCCGCTGCGGTCCTGCCCGCCGGTACGGATATGCTTGTAGAATTCGAGATCGCGCATGGTTAGCATCGGCGCTTCGGCGTGGATCACGTAGGATCCCTTCGACCGATCGCCGCCCAGGCCGGGATAGATCAGCACCTGGCCGATCGGCCTTTTGGCCCAGCCGCGTGTCGCGTGGCTGACGGCAGCGGCCAGATTGCCGCCGGCGCTGTCGCCACAAAGCACGATAGGGTGCGGGCGGTTGGCCGCGGCCCATTCGAAGGCGCTCATCACATCGTCGAAGGCGGCCGGATGCAGGTGCTCCGGCGCCAACCGGTAGTCGACCGAGACCACCTCATAGCCGGTGCTGGCGCACAGCTCTGCACAGACATCGTCGTGGCTGTCCAAGCCGCCGAGGATGTAGCCACCGCCATGGAAATACAGCACCGTCACGGCTACCTGGCGCGCGCTTCGGTAGGTTCGGATCGGGATGTCGTGCGTGGGCGTTGCAATGGCGGAGGTTTCGACCGCAACGCCCTCGGGGTAGCCGGCAAAGAACTCGCGGCACATGCGATCGTAGATCTCGCGCTGCTGCGCGATCGTGTAGTCGATCGTGTCGGGTGGATAATAGGAGTTGGTCCGCTCGATGAAGGCCCAGGTTTCGGCGTCGATGAGGATTTTGTAGTCGGTCATGGGCGCTGGTCTGCCGCTCATTTCCCCTTCCACACCGGATCGCGCTTTTCGGCAAAGGCGCGAAAACCTTCCATGCCGTCCTCGGAGCCATAAAGCGCATCGACCGTCGCCAACTGGCGACGGGTCACCTTGTTCATCGCGTCCTGGAAAGTCAGCGCTTCGGCGACGCGCGCCGTCTCCTTGATCGCGGCAAACACCAGCGGCGGGCCGCCGGCCAGCAGCCGGGCGATTTCCCAGACGCGCTCCTCGAGCTTTTCCTTGGGCAGCACTTCGTTGACAAGGCCCCAGCGATGCGCCTCGGCGACATCCATCCAGCGGCCGGTGAGCAGCAGGTCCATGGCGACATGGTAGGGGATGCGCTTCGGCAGTTTGATCGTCGCCGCGTCGGCCAGCGTGCCGGCGCGGATTTCGGGCAGCGCGAAGGAGGAATGGTCCGAGGCGTAGATCAGGTCGCAGGACAGCGCCAGTTCGAAGCCGCCGCCAACCGCCATGCCGTTGACGCAGGCGATGACCGGCTTGTTGAGGTCGCGCAGTTCCTGCAGCCCGGCAAAACCGCCGACGCCATAGTCGCCATCGACCGCATCACCGTCTGCAGCCGCCTTCAAATCCCAGCCGGCGCAGAAGAACTTGTCGCCGGCGGTCTTGACGATGGCGACACGCAACTCCGGATCGTCGCGGAACGCCTTGAAGGTCTCGCCCATCAGCCGCGAGGTTTTCAGGTCGATGGCGTTGGCCTTTGGCCGGTCGAGCGTGACCTCGAGGATGGTGCCTTCGCGGCGGGTCGAAATGACGTCAGACATTCTTCTTGTCTCCCAGCACCAGCAGTGCGTCGGCGATCCAGGCGCCCTTGCCTTCGCTGCAGACGATCAGCGGGTTGATGTCGAGCTCCTCGATCTCTCCGGCATTCTTCTGCACGAAAGCGGCAATGCCCGAGATGGCATCGATGGCAGCGGCAACATCGGCTTTCGGCCGGCCGCGATAGCCTTCGAGCAGCGGGAACAGTTTCAGGCCGCGCAACGCTGCCTCGATATCGTCGCGCGTTGCCGGCAGCATCAGCGTGACGCTGTCGCGCAGCAGTTCGACCAGCACGCCGCCAGTGCCCAAGGTCATCACCGCGCCGAACATCGGGTCGCGGGTGAAGCCGACGATCAGTTCAGCGACGCCGTCGCGCACCATGCGTTCGACATAGAGGCCGGTGCCGAGCGGCAACAGGTCATGCGCCGCCGTGCTGACGGATTCGGCATCCCTGAGGTTGAGCCTGACAGCGCCAACCTCGGATTTGTGGGTGACGCCGAGCGCCTTCAGCGCCACCGGGAAGCCGAGCGCCATCGACGAGATCACCGCCTCGACGGCATTGGCGGCGCGTTCGCCTTTGGGCACCGGCAGGCCGGCCTCAATGAGGCGGGATTTCGCCTCGGCCTCATCAGGGGTGACGTGGTCACCGCCAGGCGCACCGGCGGCCGACGTGTCGATCGGCTGCGCCTGCGGTTCAGCCCAAGCCCAGCCGATGAAGGCTGCCGCCCCGGCTGCATCCATCGCTTCGGAAATGCCGAACAACGGCACCATGCCGCGCGCCATCAGCCCGGCCGTGTATTCCTCAGGCAGGTTCTCCGGCAGCGAGGAGACGATCGCGCCTTGCGCCCTGTTGGTCTTCAGCGCCGATTCAAAGGCGCGCAGCGTCGCCCACCAGTCGGTGTCCGAGCAGCGGTCGGGTCGCGGGAAGTCGAGCACCAGCATGTTGAGGTCGAAGCCGCCCGACACCATGGCGGTGAAGGTGGCGGTCATCGCCGGCTCGTTGTTCCAGATGAAGGTGTGGTAGTCGAGCGGATTGGCTACCGCGACCAGCGGCCCAAGCGTCGATTTGACATGAGCACGGTGCGTGCCGGTCAGATCAGGGAAATTGACCCAGCGGCCTTCGGCACTGTCGGCCATGACCGAGGCCTCGCCGCCGGAGCAGCTCATCGACGACAGCCTATAGCCGGGCAAAGGTCCGGTGATGTGCAGCAGCTTCAGCGCCTCGATGAAGGCGGGGATGGAATCGACGCGCGCAATGCCAAGCCGCCTCAAGAACGCGCCCGAGGCCGCGTCCGAGCCGGCCAGCGAGGCGGTGTGCGAGACGGTCGCCTGTCTGGCCTGTTCCGAGCGGCCGACCTTCATGGCGATGATCGGCTTCTTAAGCTCGCGGGCTCGTGCCGCCAACCGTTCGAAGCCGGCTACCGAATCGAAGGCCTCGATGTGCAGACCGAGCGATGTGACCCGCTCGTCCTCGATCAGGCCGAGCGCCATTTCGGACAGGCCGGTCTGCGCCTGGTTGCCGGCTGTCATCAGAAAGGCGATCGGCAGGCCGCGCTTCTGCATGGTCATGTTGATGGCGATGTTGGAGGACTGGGTGATGATGGCGACGCCCTTGCCGCCCTCGGCCAGTCTTATGCCGCCATGCTGGTCGGGCCACAGAAGCGCGCCGTCGGCATAATTGATCAGGCCATAGCAATTCGGCCCGATGATCGGCATTGAGCCGGCTGCTGCGACCAGCTCGGCCTGCAGCCGCTCGCCATCGTCGTCATAGGCCTCGGTCTCGAGGAAGCCGGCGGCAAAGCAGACGGCGCCGCCGGCGCCGCGCTCGGCCAGCGCCTTGATCACCTCGATGGTCAAATGCCGGTTGACGCCGACAAAGGCAGCGTCCGGCGCGCCAGGCAGGTCAGCGACCGAACGATAGGCCTTGCGGCCGGCGACCTCGTCCTTGGTCGGATGCACCGGCCAGATCTCGCCGGCAAAGCCCATCTTGATCGATTGCGCGACGACCGCTGCAGCCTGCGCCCCGCCGAAGACGGCAATCGATTTCGGCCGCAGGAGACGCTCAAGTTTATGCATATGTTATGCCCCGAACGGACGCAGCAGCGCCCTTGAAATAATGTGGCGCTGGATCTCGGACGTGCCTTCCCAGATGCGCTCGACGCGCGCGTCGCGCCAGATGCGCTCCAGCGGCAGGTCGTCCATCAGCCCCATGCCGCCATGGACCTGGATTGCCTCATCGGCGACAAAAGCGAGCATTTCAGTGGCCTTCAGCTTGGCCATGGCCATGTCCTGATCGGTGACGGTGCCCTGATCGTACTTCCAGCCGGCTTCGAACACCATCAGGTCGGCGGCCTTCAGTTCGGTCGCCATGTCGGCAAGCTTGAACGACACTCCCTGGAACTTGCCGATCTGCTGGCCGAACTGCTGGCGCTGCGCGGCATATTCGACGGCATGGCCAAGCGCTCGCTCGGCACGGCCGAGGCAGGTGGCGCCGACCTGCAGCCGGGTGGCGCCGAGCCAGGAATTGGCGACGTCGAAACCCTTGTGGACTTCGCCCAACACTTGGGCGGCGGGAAGCCGGCAATCGTCGAATTCAAGGATGGCGTTGGTGTAGCCGCGATGCGAGACATTGCGGTAGCCGTCGCGGACGGTGAAGCCTTTGGTGCCCTTGTCGACGAAGAAGGCGGTGATCTTCTTGCGTTTTCCACGCGCAGACTCTTCCTCGCCCGAGGCCATGAAAACGATGGCGAAGTCGGCGAGGTCGGCGTGGGAGATAAAATGCTTGGTGCCGTTCAGCACCCAGTCGTCGCCATCCTGCACGGCGGTCGCCTTCATGCCGCGCAGGTCGGAGCCGGCGCCCGGCTCGGTCATCGCCAGGCAGTCCCATTTCTCGCCACGGATGCAGGGGAACAGGTATTTCTCGCGCTGCTCCGGCGTACCGGCGAGCAGGATGTTGGAGGGGCGCGCCACGCAGGTCCAGTGCAGCGCATAATTGGCGCGGCCGAGTTCCTTTTCGTAGAGCAGCCAGGTCACCGTATCCAGGCCGGCACCGCCGACATCGGCCGGCATGTTGGCGGCATAGAGCCCGGCCTCGATCGCCTTGGCCTTGATCTCCTCGATCAGGTCGCGGCGCAGCACGCCGGTGCGCTCGACCTCGCGCTCATGCGGGTAAAGCTCGTTCTCGACGAACGCACGCGTCGTCTCGACGATGAGCCTCTGTTCCTCCGACAGCCCGAAATCCATGGTCTCAGCCTTTCTTCTTGCCGGTCTTTTTCTTCGGCTTTTCGGCTTTCTTCACCGGCTTCAAGGCCTTGGCTTTCTCGGCCGCCTTGGAGGCCGTCGGTTTCTTCGCCGCGAGCTTGGCGAGCTGCTTGGTATAGTCCTTGTGCAACGCGCCGGCGCCCCAGCCCTTGCCTTTGTTCTGCTTCGACAGCGCATCCATGATGGCGACCAGATTGTCGTCGCGGATCTTTTCCAGCTCGCGGATCGACAGACCATGCGCCTGATCGTCCGACTGCGTGGCGATCAGGTCGACCAGCTCATCGTTGAACTCCGGCACGTCCATCAGCTTGGTCCATGGCCATTTCAGGCACGGGCCGAACTGCGCCATGAAATGGCGCATGCCGGCCTCGCCGCCGGCGACGCGATAGACCTGGAACATACCCATCTGCGCCCAGCGCAGGCCGAAGCCATAGCGCATGATGTCGTCGAGTTCCTCGACCGTGCAGATGCCGTCTTTGATCAGCCACAGCGCCTCGCGCCACGCCGCTTCGAGCAGCCGGTCACCGACGAAGGCCTCGATCTCCTTGCGGATGACGACCGGCTTCATGCCGATCGAGGCGTACATCTCCCTGGCGACTTCGATCGCCTCGGGAAAGGTCTGCTCGCCGCCGACGATCTCGACCAGCGGCAGAAGATAGACCGGGTTGAACGGATGGCCGACGACCAGCCGCTCCGGATGCTTCTTCATCGCCACCTGCATGTCGGTCGGCTTGATGCCGGAGGTCGAGGAGCCGACAATCGCATTGGCCGGCGCATGGGCGTCGATCTCGGCCAGCACGCGGTGCTTGAGGTCGAGCCGCTCCGGCACGCTCTCCTGGATGAAATCGGCATCGGCGACCGCCTCGGCGATGGTCTTGGCGAAGGTCAGCTTGCCTTCCCTGGGCAAGCCGCCGGGCACCATCTGCTTGTAGGCACGGCGGGCGCCCTTCATCACTTCGCCGACCTTGCGCGAGGCCTCGGGATCCGGATCGAAGATCGACACGTCGATGCCGTTGAGCAGCAGCCGCGCCACCCAGCCGGCGCCGATGACACCGCCACCGATGGCGGCCGCCTTGTTGATGATGCTCATGCTGTGGCTCCGGTTCTTGTCTTGGCTGTTGCGGGATCGATGAGAGGCACGCGCTCTCCGGCGCGGATCACGGACGCGTCGTAGGCCTTGCGGGCAAAGACTTCGAGCACGAAGGGCCGGAAGAACTCGATCGGCAGCGTGTCGTAGTCGGGGTCGAAGCTCGACTGGTCCCAGCGCTCGCAAAACTGGTCGCAATCGTCGAAATAGGCGTGGCCGGCGAAGCGGTCGCGGGCATGGCGGTTGCCGCCCAGATGGTGAGCATAATAGAGCCGCTGGAAGTCGCCATGCTTTTCCACGACCCAGGTGCATTGCTCGCGCACGAAGGGTTTCAGGATCGAAGCGGCATATTCGTCGTGATTGTAAGGCGCGTAGATGTCGCCGATGTCGTGCAGCAGCGCACAGGCGATCCAGTCGGTGTCGGCGCCGTCACGCCAGGCGCGCGTCGCGGCCTGCAGCGAATGGCCGAGCCGGGTGATCTTGTAACCCGACAGGCCCTCATCGAGTTGCACCAGCGCATCGAGCAGCCGCTCGCCGGTCCTGGCGGCATAGTCGATTTCATGCGCGGTCAGGAACTCGTAGTCGTCCCGGTCGCCATCCTTCATCGCCGTGAATTTTACGGTAGTCATGCCGACCCTCCCAGCGAATAATTTATGCCGCTATCGGCGCCCGCTTGGTCAGGTTCAGCTTCTTGCGCACTTCCTCCGGGCCGATGATCCTGGCGCCCAGATTGGTGACGATGCTGGCGGCACGCTCGACCAATTGCGCGTTGGTCGCCAGCACGCCCTTGTCGAGCCACAGATTGTCCTCAAGCCCGACGCGGACGTTGCCGCCGGCTAGCACCGCCGCAGCGGCATAGGCCATCTGGTTGCGGCCGATGGCGAAGGCCGACCAGTTCCAGGTCGATGGCACGTTGTTGACCATGGCCATGAAGGTGTTGAGGTCGTCAGGCGCCCCCCACGGCACGCCCATGCAGAGCTGCACCAGCGCGTCGGGGTTGAGCACCTTTTCCTCAACCAGTTGCTTGGCGAACCACAGATGGCCGGTGTCGAAAGCCTCGATCTCCGGCTTGACGCCGAGCGCCGTCATCATGCCGCCCATGGCGCGCAGCATGCCGGGCGTGTTGGTCATGACATAGTCGGCCTCGGCGAAATTCATGGTGCCGCAATCGAGCGTGCAGATTTCCGGCAGGCACTGGCGCACATGTTCCATGCGGTTGGTGGCGCCGCCCATGTCGGTGCCTTTTTCGTTGAGCGGCAGCGGCGCTTCCGGCGATCCGAACACCATGTCGCCGCCCATGCCGGCGGTCAGGTTCAGCACCACATCGACATTGGCCTCGCGAATGCGCTCGGTCACTTCGCGGTAGAGATGCACGTCGCGCCTGGGCTTGCCGGTCTCGGGATCACGCACATGGCAATGCACGATCGCCGCACCCGCCTTGGCCGCGTCGATCGCCGAATCGGCGATCTGCTTGGGCGAGCGTGGCACATGCGGGCTGCGGTCCTGCGAGCCGCCGGACCCGGTCACGGCACAGGTAATGAAAACCTCGCGGTTCATGGCAAGCGGCATGGAACTCTCCTCCCAATCCAGACAGACGGCGACAATGCCTGACTTGTCGGAAACTGTTTTGCGTTTTACGAAGGTGGTATGACAAAAAGCGAAAAATCGACAATCTTTCGTGCCGAGCACTCACCGCTTAAGGTGACGCTGCTGGTGTTTTCCGGGGCGTCCATAATGTGCGTGGCATGCGCAGTCGATCCGCTGCGCGCCGCCAACCGCATCGCCGGCGAAACCCTGTTCGACTTCAAACTGGTCTCGGTGACGGGCGAGGCGCCGGTCACAACATGCGGCCTGCCGGTGGCGGTCAGTGGCCGGTTCGATGCGGCTGAACCAACCGATGTGCTTGTCGTCGTCGCCGGTTTCGGCACTCAGAACTATGCCACATCGGCCCTGCTGTCAGGCCTGCGCCGCGCGGCGCGAACGGCGCGCGCCTGCGGCGGTGTCGAAGCCGGCACATGGCTGGTGGCACGCGCCGGCTTGCTGGAAGGACGCAGCGCCACCACCCATTGGGAGGATATGGAGGATTTTTCCTCCGCCTTCCCGGGCGTCGACGTGCGCCCCGATCGATACATCATCGACGGGCCGGTCTTCACCACGGGCGGCGCCTCGCCAACTTTGGACCTGATGTTGCATCTGATTCGCACCCGGCTCGGCATGGCCGTGGCGCTGGATGTGGCAAGTTCGTTCATTTATGATCAGGCGCGTGCGGCGACCGATGCGCAGCCGCTGGTCTCGCTCGGCCGGCTCGACGGTTACGACCCGCGCCTTGCGCAAGCCATCCGGCTGATGGAATCGCATGTCGACCAGCCGCTGACCATAGAGGCGGTGGCAAAGCGCGCCGGCGTAACGGCGCGGACATTGGAGAGCATCTTTCGCAAGTCGATCGGCGAGACGCCGGGCGCCTATTATCTCAGGCTGCGCCTCGGCGCCGCGCGCCGGCTGGTGGTCGATACAAGGGTTGCCATGGCCGATATTGCCGGGCGGACCGGATTTTCGTCCGCCGCGGCGTTTTCGAGAGCGTTTTCAAGGGCTTTCGGCGAAGCGCCGGTCAGGCTTCGGAGGGGCTAGTTCAAAAGAAAAATCAGGCCGCGTTCTGATGGTCGCCATCGATCTGCGAGCGCATCTGTCTGGCAAGATGGGTCTCGAAGCGGCTGGCAACGGCGCGATCCCATTCGTTCGAAATCTTGGCGTCGTCGGTTTTCCTCGGCATCGCCATCAGCCGGTCGATGATCGATCCGGTCTCGCCAGGTGAGAGCAGGGCGTCGATTTCACGTTCGTTCTGCATATCGGTTCGCCTCCTTCTTCCTCTCCCGCCACGAGCCAGTCTTATACGAGATACGTGACGGCAGTTTGAAGGCAAGAGCGAGGTCATTGAAGGGCGGCAAAGGGCAAAACCGTGTCGACGGACCCGGCCTTGCGCAAAGCTGTTCCTGCGTCTGGGCAGCGCAGGTCAAGGAGAAATCTATTGTTGGTTTACGCAATTCCCAAGGGAAAGCGCTGTACGCTTTTCCCGGGAAAACCGTCACACACTTTTCCTGGAATTGCTCAAAGCCGCTTCTCGAACAGCACCGTGGTGAAGCCACTGTCCCATTCGTCATCCGGATAGCGGTTTTTCTCGACATAGCCGACCGCCTTGTAGAGTGCTTGTGCGGGCAGGTTGAACGTGTCGGTTTCCAACCGCACCTGCGTCGACCCGGTCGCGCCGATCGCCTGTTCGGCATGGGAAAGCAATTTGCGGCCGACACCTTGCCCTTGACGGGACGCCATGACGTGCAGGGCTTCGATGAAGTCCGCGCGCCAATGGATCAGGCCGGCGACCGCGCCATCGATCTCGGCAACGGCAAATTCAGGCCAGCTCCGGTCGACATAACGCCCGCCTATATCCGTCTCGATATAGCGCTGCGCCGCTGCCTCGGTGACATTCGGCAGCCAGGTGCCTTCGAATGTTTCCGGCAGGACCCGCTTCAAAGCCGGGATATCGCTTGCCTGCGCCGGGCGCACGATGATTCGATCCTCTGCCATTTTCCGTCTCCTGCCATGCATGTCGCCCAAAAGTGCACAGCGGTTTTGGGACGACGACATGCATAAAAGTAAAGGCGGCCGTGTCGCCTTTCGGCGGCGCGGCACCTTGATCGCGTGCAGGCCGCCAAAGATCCGTGCGATCTTCGGCGGCGTGCGCGAAATGCGCTGACTAGCAGATGGTGATGGCGGCGGCTTTCAGCCAGAGGTGGCGGATGTCGGTCCAGAGATCGGGCTTCACACGTACCGGTTCACGATGTTTTCCAGCAGTTCCTGGCGGCCGGACCTTGGCTGCGGCTCGATCTTCTTCTTGACGACGCGCTCGGCGATGTCTTCCAGCGTGCGTTTGCCGGAAAGCATCGCCTTGCCCTCGGCCGTGTTCCAGCCGGCATAACGTTCGGCCAGCGGTGCGGACAGCGCCTTGTCCTCGATCATGCGAGCCGCGGCTTTCAGACCGCGTGCGCAAGAGTCCATGCCGCCGATATGGCCGATCAGCAGGTCTTGCGGATCGAGCGACTGACGGCGCAGCTTGGCGTCGAAATTGGTGCCGCCGGTCTTGAAGCCACCGGCCTGCAGGACCTGGTAGTAGGCCAGCGCCATTTCCGGCACGTTGTTGGGGAACTGGTCGGTGTCCCATCCCGACTGGTAGTCGTTGCGGTTCATGTCAATCGAACCGAAAATGCCGAGCGCATTGGCCAGCGCCAGCTCGTGCTCGAAGGAATGGCCGGCCAGGATGGCATGGCCCTGCTCGATGTTGACCTTGACCTCCTTCTCGAGCCCGAAGCGCTTGAGGAAGCCGTAAACGGTGGCGACATCGTAATCGTATTGGTGCTTGGTCGGCTCCTGCGGCTTCGGCTCGATCAGGATCGTGCCCTTGAAACCGATCTTGTGCTTGTAGTCGACGACCATGCTGAGGAAACGGCCGGCCTGTTCCTGCTCGCGGGCAAGGTCGGTGTTGAGCAGCGTCTCATAGCCCTCGCGCCCGCCCCACAGCACGTAGTTCTCACCCTTCAGCCGCTTGGTGACGTCGATACAGCTTTTTACAGTCGCCGCTGCGTAGGCAAAGACATCCGGATCGGGATTGGTGGCCGCACCTGACATGAAGCGGCGATTGGAGAACAGGTTGGCCGTGCCCCACAAAAGCTTGACGCCGGTCTGCTTCATTTTTCCGGCGAAATAGTCTGATATCTCGTCGAGGCGGGCCGCACTTTCGGAAAAATCCTTGCCCTCCGGCCGCACATCGGCGTCGTGGAAGCAGAAATAGGGCGCGCCGAGCAGCGAAAACATCTCGAAGGCGACATCGGCCTTGAGCTTGGCCAGTTCCATCGTGTCGACGCCGCCTGCCTTGGGAAACCAGGGACGGTCGAAGGTCTGGCCGCCGAACGGATCGCCGCCCGGCCAGGCGAAGGAATGCCAGTAGGCGACGGCGAAACGCAGATGATCTTCCAGCCGCTTGCCGGCGACGACCTCATCGGGATTGTAGAACCGGTAGGCCAGCGGATTGGTCGAATCCGGCCCCTCATATTTGATCTTCTGGATGTCGCCGAAAAATCCGCTGCTCATGGTCTTTTTCCTCTTTCGAATAATTCGCCCTGATTACCTCAGGTAATTCGCTCTGATTACCTCAGGCGTAATTGGTTTCGTTCTTCCGCTGGTCGAAAAGGCTCGTGTCAAAACCGTCCAGCAAAGGAGACAGACCATGACCGACCTCAACAAGATCGCCCAGAACTACATCACTGCCTGGAACGAAAGCGATGCCGAGCTCCGGGCCGACTTGCTCAAGGCGACCTTCACCGAAGACGTCAGCTATCGCGATCCGCTCATGCAGGGCGATGGCCACGCGGGTGTCGCGGCCCTGATCGACGGCGTGCAGCAGCGCTTTGCCGGCTTCCGGTTTTCGCTGAAGGGCACGCCGGACGGTTTTGCCGACAAGATCCGCTTCTCGTGGAACCTTGGTCCAGAAGGCATTCCTTCCGTCATTGAAGGTACCGACATCGGCGTCATCGAGAACGGCCGCCTGAAGAGCGTCACCGGCTTCCTCGACAAGGTGCCGGCGCAGTGAGCTGGCAAGCCGCGGCGTGGGCGAGAAATTGCTCACGCCGTGGCGACCTTGATTGCCGGATAGAGCGCCCGGTAGCGCTGATAGGCATCGGCATAGACGCCGCCAAGCGCCGCGTCCGGTTCGATCGTGGCATCGGTCCTCGGTGCCGTACAGATTTCAAGCGGATTGGCACCCGTAGCCGCGATCAGGCCGAGCCGTGCGGCACCAAAGGCGGCGCCGAAGTCGCCGTCGGCGGGAATGTCGACAGGCAGTTGAAGCGCGGTGGCAATTGCCTTCAGCCAGTAGCGCGAGCGCGAACCGCCGCCGATCGCCGTTACCCGCGTCAAAGTCGTGCCGGCTTTGGCTAGGGCTTCGAGGCTGTCGCGGAAGGCAAAGGCGACACCCTCCAGCACGGCCTGCGTCAGCACGGCACGGCTCGATTCATGCGCCAGCCCGGTGAACGCGCCGCGAATGGCGGAATCATTGTAGGGTGTGCGCTCACCCGAGAGATAAGGCAGGAAGGACACGCCGCTTGGCGCCTTCAATGTGTCGCTGAGTTCGGCGGTCAATTCGCCGGCGCTCTTCCCGGTGATTTCGGACAGCCAGTTGAGCGAATCGGTTGCCGACAGGATCACACCCATCTGGTGCCAGGTGTTAGGAAGCGCGTGACAGAAGGTATGCACGGCACTTGCCGGGTTGGGCAGGTAGGAAGCATTGGCGGCAAACAGCACGCCCGACGTGCCGAGCGAGACGAAGGCATGGCCGGCGCCGACCGTGCCCATGCCGCAGGCCGAGGCCGCATTGTCGCCCGCACCGCCGGCGATCGGAATGCCGGCCTGGATGCCCCATTTAGATGCCAGTTCGGCACGCAGCGCGCCTGCCTTCTCCGTACCCTCGACCAGCGACGGCATCTGATTCTCGTCGAGCGATGTCGCCGCGAGCAGGTCCGTACTCCAGTGCCGCTTGCCGACATCGAGCCAGGACGTACCGGCAGAATCCGACATTTCCGAAATGTGTTCGCCGCTGAGCCAGAGCCGCAGGAAATCCTTGGGCAACAGCACTTTTGCGACCTTGGCGAAGACAGCGGGCTCGTTGTTCTTCACCCAGGCAAGCTTCGGCGCGGTGAAGCCGGGAAAGACGATGTTGCCGGTCAGCGCGCGGAAGCGCGGGTCGGCATCGAGGACGGCAGCCTCGGCATGGCTGCGCGTGTCGTTCCATAGAATGCAGGGCCGCAGCACCTTGTCGGCGGCATCGAGCAGCGTTGCGCCATGCATGTGGCCGGACAAGCCAATACCCTTGACCGCGGCGAATTCCCCGGGATGCCTGGCTTTGAGGTCGGCAACCGCCTCCTCACAGGCCCGGATCCAGTCGTCGGGATTCTGTTCCGACCAACCCGGATGCAGGCGTGAAACATCGAGCGACGCATGGCCGGAGCCGATGACGGTTTGCCCGGCATCGATCAGCAGCGCCTTGACGCCCGATGTCCCGAGATCGAGGCCGAGATACATGATTTCCTCCCATGCCATTAATTTTTTCGGGTCTCGAAAAAATCTGGCTTGGCCAGTTTTTAAAACAAGATCCGCTTCGGGTCAATTCTCTGACAAATCGGCGGCGCGTCGCGAAAACAGCGCTGACAGCGGACTGTCGGGTCGCGCCATCGAACGTTCTGCCGTGAGCGCCCTGGCCAGCGCACCCTCACCGGCGCGCAGGGCCGCCTCGATCAGTGTCAGGTCGATGACGTCGCGCTGGGCGTGGCTGCCGCCGAAACGATGGGCGATCGACCGGATCGGCCGGATCAGACGCACGGTCTCGGCGTAGCTGCCTTCACCGAACGCCTTGATGGCGAGCGTCAGCGGATGGCCGACATCTCTTGTGAAAGCCGCATTGTCGTCGTTGCCGCGCATGGCTTCGCGCTGCGTCTCGAGCAAGGCGAGGGCTGGCGCATCGAGCCCTGCACCGACAAAGGCCATCATGGCGTGGGCATCGTTGAAGGCATAAAGGCCGGCGCCGGCCTTGCGCCAGTTGGCGGCGAGCGCTCCCCAGCGGTCGCCGACATCGAAACCGCCGAGGTGGAGCCGCCACAGGATTGCCGAGGCATCGACCATGTTGAGCGCCATCGTCGATTGCACGCTGTAGATGGGGCCATCATAGAGCGCCAGCACCTCATCCGTTTCGCCGAGATCATAATGGAACAGCGCGAGGTGCCACCAATTGTGGACCTGCAGGAAGCTCTCCCTTGTCCACGCTTCCGGGTTGGCGCGCATCCAGGCGATGCCATCCCTTTGCCGGCTCTGCATTTCCATGACATGGGCGACGGCATGCTGAGCCCAGCCGTCGCGCGGCTCGATGTCGACCGCCGAGCGGCCGAGCTGTTCGGCCCTGACATAGTCACCCATTTCCTCCAGCCCGAACGCCTGCATGCCGAGCATGGCGTGGTAGCCGGGCATGCCGCTTTGCCAGGCTGGCAGGGCGCGCGCGATACGGTCGCGCAGCATGCGGGCATTGCCGGTGAAGAAATCGATCTGGTGGCCGACCTGCAGCGCCAGCCCGTCGCGCGGGGTCTCGATGGTGATATCTTCAAGAATGCGGCTGGCTTGATGCCAACGCCCGTTGGCGAGGTGACCAAGGGCTGTGACATGCGCCTGCTCGCGCGTGGTCGCGGCTAGCGGCAGTGCCGCTTCATGGCAAGCCTTGGCCACCGCCGTCGCCTCCCGCTCGGTGGCGAGGCCGAAGAGATAGCCCTTGAAGACATGCGCCATGACGAAGCCGGGATCTTCCGCGATGGCGCTGTCGATGGAGGCTACGGGATCGCCGATGAAGCACTGCAGTTCACGCACCGCCTGGCTGTAGGGCGTGAATCCCGCCTCCGTCGCGCCCGAAAGTATCAGGCCGAATGCGTCCCTGATTGCCATGCGATGTCCTTTCATCGATCCGTGACAGGCCATCGATCCTTCGGCCCAAGGCGATCCTAAAGCATGGGCCACGGACACGCCAACCGCGCACTGCGCCAGACCATTTCAGTAGTCTTTGCAGTTTAGCAACCATGCGGGGTAGATTAGGCTTTGTAAAATCGAACGAATTGTGTCTTCATTGCGGCGCCGGGCGGGGGGCTTGAAATCGCGAATCGAGAGGGACGCGATGCGGCATCTGAAGAACGGGCCTCAGAACAGTCGTTCGGAGGATGCGGAAGGAGCAGTTGCTTTGCTACGGCGAAGGCCGCGCCAGCTATATCCATGGCTTATTAGCGTCCTCTCAACTACAGCCTTTGCGTTGCTGCCCAATTCCGCTGCGTTTGCCGCATGCGTGCTGGGCCCATCCGCCGGGAACACCGTTTACACCTGCGATAGCGGCTCATCGGGCGGCAGCCTCGCCGATGCCGACGGCGACAACACGCTGAATTTTCCCGCCGGCGGCACCGGGCAGATATCAGGCAACGTCACCTTTGGCGTCGGCACGGACCGCATCGACATGCAGTCCGGCACCATCACAGGCACCGTCGATCAGGGCGGCGGCACGGATTTCTTTACCATTGGCGCCGGCACTGTCGCCGGCAATGTCCAGCAGGGCGCAGGCATCGACGATTTCAACATGAGCGGCGGCCAAATCGGTTCGCTCAACCAGGGCGATGGCCTCGACACCTTCACCATGACCGGCGGCCGCATCGTCGATTTCTTCGACGATGGCGACCGCGCCGTGATGACCGGCGGTCGCATCGGCCGCGTCAACATGAAGCTCGACAAGAACTATTTCAACATGTCCGGCGGGACCATCGACCGCAACCTCGTCACCGGCTTCGATGAGGACACGATCATCCTGTCGGGCGGCACCATCGGCGGCAACATCAGCGTCAGCGGCGGCAATGACAGCGTGACGGTCACCGGCGGCACGGTCGGCGGCGATATCCTGATGAGCTTTGGCGCCGACAACTTCGTCTGGAACGGCGGCGGCATCATCTATGGCGCTGTCGATCTCGGCGGCGACAACGACACCGCCAAGCTCAGCAACCTCACCAACGCCAATCTCGGTGGCACGGATGCAATAAACGGCGGTCTCGGTACCGACACGCTGACTTTCGACAACGTCGATCTGGACGGGATCGCCAGAGTCCAGAACTGGGAAACCATCAACGCCACCAACGACACCGAGTTGACGCTGGACGGCAATCTGGTGCTCGGCGACAGCGGCACCGGCACCGGATCGCTCAGTGTCGATGCCGCCAGCACGCTGTTCAGCGGCGGCTTCAACGCGGCGATCCAGGCCTTCACGGCCGGCCAGTTGGTGCAGGTCACCAATGCCGGGCGCATCGACCTGACCAACGGCAGCACCGGCGCGACAGATCGGCTGATGATATCAGGCAATTATACCGGCCTGGGTGGCCTGCTGCTCATCCAGACCGAGCTTGGTGACGACAGTTCCGCATCCGACCGGCTGGTCCTGTCGGGCGGAACGGCTTCCGGTTCGACCGGCATCACCGTGGTCAATCTCGGCGGCGCCGGTGCGGCGACCACGCAGGACGGCATCATGGTCGTCCAGGCGGTCAACGGCGCCACCTCCGGCGCCTCCACCTTTGCGCTCGACGCACCGGTCGCCGCCGGCGCCTTCGAATATTATCTGTTCAAGGGCGGCGTCAGCGCCGGCAGCGATGAGAACTGGTACCTGCGCTCTACACTGATCACGCCGGCGACACCGGCAGCGGCTCCACCGGCGCTCGAACCCACCCCGCTGCCGGAACCGGTGGCGCCGGAGACCGCGCCGCCACCACCGCCATCCGAGCTGCCGCCGGTGCCGGTGCCGACCGAAGGCGACATCAACAACCCGCCCGTCGATCCGACGCCGCCGGTACAGGCCAGCGATCCGGAGCCCGAACCGCCACCGCCGCCGCCCGAGGCAGCGGCCGCGGATCCGCCACCTCCGCCACCGGTGGTACCGACGGCGGCGCCCGACCTGCCGACACCGGCCGCGGGAGAGGAAATCCTGCTCTATCGCATCGAGGTTCCGGTCTATTCGGCCTTGCCGCCGGTCGCCGAACTTCTGGCGATGACCACGCTCGGTACCTTCCACGAACGGCGCGGCGAGCAGAGCCTGTTGTCGAACACGGAGCTGTCGCCGGTCTGGGGCCGCATTTTCGGTCAGGACACCAAGATGGCCTGGTCGGGAACGGTGTCGCCGTCTTTCGACGGCACTCTGTTCGGCTTCCAGGGCGGCTTCGATCTGTTCGGCCGAGAAACCAGCTCCGGTTCGGTCGATCGCGCCGGCCTGTTCATCGCCTATGCCAGCATGAATGGTGATGTGCGCGGCCAGGCGCTGGGACAGGACAATCTATCCGTCGGCGGTATCGATCTCGACGGCACCAGTGTCGGCGGCTACTGGACCCGCATCGGCCAAGGCGGTTGGTATCTGGACGGCGTCTTGATGGCCACCTTCTTCGGGGGAAATGCGACATCGTCGCGTGACATCGGCATCGATGTCGGCGGCACCGGCGTCACAGCTTCGTTGGAAGGCGGTTATCCCATAGCGCTAGGACAAGGCTGGACGCTCGAGCCGCAGGCGCAACTGGTCTGGCAGCATCTGTCGCTCGACGATACCTCGGACCGCTTTGCTTCGGTTTCCTTCGATTCCGACGGCAGCGTCACCGGCCGGCTGGGCGCACGGCTGCAAGGCGAGACAACGATCAACGGCATGGCGCTGCAGCCCTACCTCAAGGCCAACATCTGGCACGATTTCGGCGGTACCAGCCATGTCAATTTCGACACCACCGATATCTCGACCGAGGGCAAATCGACCTCGTTCGAATTCGGCGGCGGCGTGATCGCCAAGGTGACGGACAAGGTCAGCATCTTCGCCACCGGCGACTACACCACCAATCTCGGCGGCGACAAACGCCGTATCCTCGAAGGCAATCTCGGCTTCAGCGTTAAATGGTAAGGCCGATCGTGACCCCGAAAAACAGTTTCGGGGTCATGCCAAAAAGAGAGCCTAGTTGCTGGAACGCATCGCCACCGTGGCGATGCCGGCGCCGACCAGCAGCGTGCCGCCGGTGCGGTTGAAGATGCGGATTGCCTTGGGATTGCGCACCACGTTGCGGGCGCGTGTCGCGATCAGCGCGTAGCCGAAGGCATTGGCGAAGGCGAGCGCCAGGAAGGTCGTCTCGAAGATCAGCATCTGCGTCCAGAAATCGGCGTGCCGGTCGAGGAACTGCGGCAGGAAGGCGACGAAGAAGGTGATGCTTTTCGGATTGAGCGCGGTGACCAGCCAGGCATGCGCCATCATCTTGGCCGACGACACCGCATCGGTGCGTGGTTCGGCCTTCAGCGCACCGCCGGCGCGAAACAGTTTCACGCCGAGATAGATCAGATAGCCGGCGCCGATCAGCTTTAGAATGGTGAAGACCGTCGCCGAAGCCGCCAGCAGCGCGCCGATGCCCAGCATCGACAAGGTCATCGCGGTGAAGTCGCCCAGCGCCACGCCGACCGCCATCGGCAGAGCGGTGCGCCAGCCCTGGCCCAGCGCGTACGACACGACCAGCAGGATGGTCGGGCCCGGAATGATGAGAAGGATCGTCGACGCAGCGGCGAAGGCGGCCCAGTTTTCGAAGGACATGCTCGTCTCCTTTGAGCTCAAAGAAGAGGATAAATCCTTAGGCCCGGGAGAATGTAAAGAGGCGATTTCCCCTAACTGCGCCAACGGCAGATCGGTGTCAGTTCGCGCCGCTCAGCGTGCTCACGATATCGGCCAGGCTGACATTGGCACCGAGTACGGTTGCTGCCGCGACAATGGCAGCGGCAAAAAGCTTGATGTCGGTTTTTAACGTTTTGCACATGGAGGCCCCTCGCTGATCGCTTGAGGGGTAGGAAACACCAGTGCCGGGATTATGACCCGTCCGAGGTCTTTTTGTGCAGCAGCTCCCAGTCAATGCTCAGGCAGGAAGGTCGAGCGCCCGCCGGGCAATGCGCATACGCAGGCTGCGCAAAGTCTTCACGCTTTATCAACCATGAATGATGAAAATGCCCGCTATCCGGCCGGACCGTGCTTCCCGCCGACAGTGTAGGGTTTGGGTATATGCGTGAGTTGCCGCAAGGTCTGACGCCGCCGCGAAACGGCGACGCAATCGAAACCGATCATCATCTTTCCCGTCGTGCCATCCTGTCAGGGGCAGGGGCGCTCGCGCTGCTCAGCGCCGCCGGTTGCTCGACCTCGGGCGGCGGCCTGCCCGCACTCGAACTCGACGATACGGTCACCGGTTCCGTGCGACCGATCCGGCCGAGCATCAGCGTCGACAAGAACATCACCAGCCCCGGCGTGATGTATGCCGCGATGACGGATGGCGGCTTCAACGTGCCGGAAGTGCCATATCTCAAGGTCAAGTCGGAGTTCCGCCGCCAGATCGTCGTCGACACGACAGGCGAGGCACCCGGCACCATCGTCGTCCATCTGCAGGAGCGCATGCTCTATCTCGTGCAGCCGGGCGGCGATGCCATCCGCTACGGCGTCGGTATCGGCAAGGACGGTTTTCGCTGGTCCGGCCGCGCCAACATCCAGTACGGCAGGGAATGGCCGACCTGGACGCCGCCGCCCGAAATGATCGCGCGCAAGCCGGAACTGGTGAAATGGCAGGCCGGCCAGCCCGGTGGCCTGACCAACCCGCTCGGCGCGCGCGCCCTCTACATTTACCAGGACGGCAAGGACACTGGCTATCGCATCCACGGCTCGCCCGAATGGTGGAGCATCGGCCAGGCGATGTCGTCGGGCTGCGTGCGCCTGATCAACCAGGACATCATCGATCTCTACAGCCGCGTCTCAAAGAAAAACCCGGTCGTCGTCGCCTGACACGTCACCCGTCCCACTCTTCCGTTGCGCGATAGCGAAAGACAGGCGAATGTGCCTGCGAATTCATCGCTCGGGAGACGTCAGGAATGGCCGGAACTTTTGTTATCGCGCAGGGCGGCGGTCCAACCGCCGTCATCAACCAGACGGTGGTCGGGGCGACGCTGGAGATCCGCAAGCGGCATCCCGGTGCCAAGGTCCTCGGCTCCATTCACGGCGTGCGCGGCATTCGTGACGGCAACTATGTCGATCTCTCCGCCATCCCGGAAGACCGGCTGCGGCTGATTGCCGGCACGCCGAGTGCGGCCCTTGGCTCGACGCGCGACAAGCCGGATGCCGCCTATTGCGATGTCATCCTCAACGGCCTGAAGAAGGCCGGCGCCGACGCTTTCATCTACATCGGCGGCAACGACACGTCGGGCACACAGCAAATCCTGACCGACGCCGCCGGCGGCAAGATCGCCTTCGTCCATGCGCCGAAGACCATCGACAATGATCTCGAGGAAAACGACCACACGCCGGGCTTCATCTCCGCGGCCGAGTTCGTCGCCGGCGCTTTCCTGTCCGTCGACCTCGATTTTCGCGCGCTGCCCGGCATCTATGTCGGCATCGTCATGGGCCGGCATGCCGGCTTCCTGACCGCGGCCGCTGCGGCATGGCAGCTCGACCCCGACAGCGGACCGCACCTCGTCTATGTGCCTGAGCGCCCATTCTCGGCCGCCGGCTTCATCGACGACGTTCGCGCCACGCTCGATCGCCACAAGCGCTGCATCGTCGCCGTGTCGGAAGGTGTCAGCACCGCCGACGGCAAGGCGCTGGTCGAAAGCCTGGTGCCGCCGGACAAACTGGAGCGCGACGAGCATGGCAACGTCAAGCTGTCGGGCAGCGACCTGCCGGCTGCACTCGAGCGTGCGCTGGCAGAAGGGCTGCCGGGCAAGCGAGCCCGCGTCGATGCCCTAGGCTACATGCCGCGCGGCAATATCGGCGCTATTAGCGCGGTCGACGCGCAGGAGGCTTTCGATGCCGGCGCTTTCGCCGTCACTGTCGCCGAACAGGGCGGCGGCTCGGTGGCGCTGCAATATGACGGCACCAAAACGGTGTTGAAGAAAGTGCCGCTGAAGAACGTCGCCGGCAAGACCCGCCACATGCCGGATGATTTCATGAAGCCCGATGTCAATCAGCTGTCGGATGCCGGCATGGCCTATCTCAAGCGGCTGGTGCCGGAAAAGTACAAGGTCGGGAAGCCCTTCGTCTGATGCCAGGCTCACACCTGATGCCGGACTGGTTCAGCAGGCGCATCGTCGACGACAAGACGACGATGCTGACCGAGCCGTTCGTGCATGAGTACCTGCGCGCCAACATCTGGCATCTGCGCGGCCGCGACGCCGATTTGCTGGTCGACACCGGCATGGGCATCTGTCCGCTGGCGCCCGAGATCGAGAGATCCGACGGCAAGCCGCTGCTGGTCGTCGCCACCCACATCCATCTCGACCATGTCGGCTCGCTGCACGAATTTCCGTTGCGGGCCGGGCCAAGGATGAGCGCCGAACAATTCGAGAGCATGGATGAGGCGGTGACCTATGCCTACATGTTCCACGATCTCGACGGCGCCGTCTCGAAACTGCCGGCGCCGGGCTGGAAGGCGGCCGACTACAAGATCCCGTCCGCTCCATTGACGCGGACCCTGGACGAGGGCGACATCGTCGATCTCGGCGACCGGCAGTTCCGTGTGCTGCATCTGCCGGGCCATTCCCCGGATTCGATCGCGCTGTTCGACGAGGTTGACGGCCTGTTCTTCAGCGGCGACGCCATCTACGACGACACGCTGATCGACGACCTGCCGGATTCGGACCGAACGGCCTATATCAGTACGATGCAGCGCCTGCTCGACCTGCCGATCCGCATCGGCCATGGCGGACACGGACCGAGCTTCGACGGCAAGCGTATGCGCGCGATTGCCACGACCTATCTCGGGCGAACCGCCGGGATCTGACGCCCCGGCGGGTAGAAAAGCCCCGCCTGACGACATTATGACCTGCCGTCCGGAGATTAAATCTTCGTAAGGTCGCCCGAAAACCCTAAATCGGGCCAATCTACGCCCTAGATGCAGGCTGTCGATCCGGTCGGCTGCCATGCCAGGCGAGACGGGCAATCGCGACCCTCGACACGCCAGATGGCTGGCTTTCCTGACATGGGAGCGGCCACGGCGACGGATCAACTCTCGCCCGGACAAACGACCATGTCAGATATCCTTCGCAGACATCGCGTCGCGGCCTTGCTGGGCGCTGCGCTGATCATATCCCCTTTCGTCATGTCTTTCGCCCAAAGCGCGGGCAACGCCGTTCCGACAACCCAGACACCTGTCGCCGGCATCACTGCGCCCAATGGCTCATTCGCCCCCATCGTGGCAGCCGACAAGCCGGCGGTGGTGACGGTTACCACCGTCATGAAGGCACAGCCGGAAAGCACGGACGACGGCGTGCCTCTCGGCAACTCGCCATTCGACGACTATTTCCGCCAGTTCTTCGGCGACCAGGGCATGCCCGCTCCGCGCACGCCGCCGCAGGAACAGGCACAGCGGGCCGAAGCACTCGGCTCCGGCTTCATCGTCGCCTCCGATGGCACCATCGTCACCAACAATCACGTCATTGACGGCGCCTCTTCGATCAAGGTGACGCTCGACGACGGCACCGAACTTCCCGCGACGCTCATCGGCCGCGATGCCAAGAACGATCTCGCCGTGCTCAAGATCAAGGCCGGCAAGTCCCTGCCGACGGTCAAATGGGGTGACTCCGACAAGTTGATGACCGGCGACCAGGTGCTGGCGATCGGCAATCCGTTCGGCATCGGCACCACGGTCACCGCAGGCATCGTTTCTGCGCGGGGCCGCGACCTGCACAGCGGACCGTTTGACGATTTCATCCAGATCGACGCCCCGATCAATCACGGCAATTCCGGCGGTCCGCTGGTCGATGTAAACGGCAATGTCGTCGGCATCAACGCGGCAATCTATTCGCCCAATGGCGGCAGCGTTGGCGTGGGTTTCGCCATTCCGTCGGATCAGGCCCAGAAAGTGGTCGCCAAGCTGATGAAGGACGGTTCCATCCAGTACGGCTATCTCGGCGTCGAGATACAGCCGGTGACGCCGGATGTCGCTGGTGCCATCGGCCTCGATCATCCTGGCGGCGCGCTGGTTTCGCAGGTCAATGACGGCTCGCCGGCGGCAAGCGCCGGTGTCCAGACAGGCGACGTCATCACCAGCTTTGCCGGGCAGGACGTGAAGGATCCCAAGGACCTATCGCGGGCGGTCGCCGATGTCGCGCCCGGCGCCAGGGAGACGCTGGACGTCTGGCGCAAAGGCAAGGCGGTACAGATTTCCGTCGCTGTCGGCCGCAACACCGACGATGTGAAGACCGCGTCGGCGGACGACGGGTCCGGCGCGCCAAGCGCCGAGCAAGGCTCGCGCCTTCCAGCGATGGGGCTTGGCCTGATGGACATCACCCCCGACATCCGCGAGCAGATGAATCTCGCCGACAATCAACGTGGCGCGGTGGTTGCCAGCGTCAATCCCGACAAGGCTGCCGCGGCTTCCGGTATCCAGGCCGGCGACATCATCGTCGCCGTCAATCAGGTGCCGGTGAAGAGTGCCAGGCAAGTGACGCAGGCGATCGCCCAGGCCGGGAAGTCCGGCCGCAAGTCGGTGCTTCTGCTGGTCGAGCGGGACGGCGGCCAGATCTATGTCGCAGTGCCTTTCGCCAATGGCTGAGACGTGGCGTTGACGTGAACGCAGGACCGGCGGGGTTCGTCGGTGACGAGCCCCGCCGGCCTCTGCCGTCAAAGATTTCGGTTGCCCGCCACGACATCTTCGAGAACATTGCATCAGGCCGATAGTGGTCTGATGCAATGGGGATTGCCGCGATGGTCACCCGGGGTTTCTCTTCAGGACGGCGCCCACCAACCGATGACGATGCGCGCATACCGCCCGGCCAATATCTCGAACAGGGCTTTCCAGTGCTGTCGGCCGGTCCCACGCCGCGCGTGGGCACGCAGGATTGGTCATTCACTCTGAAACATGGGCCACGGCCGATCAAGAAATGGAACTGGGCCGAGTTCAACGCGCTGCCGCAGACCAAGATGACGCGCGACATCCATTGCGTGACCGCATGGACCAAGTTCGACACGTCGTGGCAGGGCGTGCTGGTCGACGATATCCTTGCCGACGCGGGTTTGGAGCCGCCGACCGGCTTCACGCTGGCGCACGCGTTCGACGGCTACACGACCAATGTGCCGGTCAAGGATCTCACCGCCGGCAAGGCCCTGGTGGCGCTGCTTTACGAAGGCAAGCCGATCACGCCGGACCATGGCGGCCCGGCAAGGCTGCTCGTTCCACATCTCTATTTCTGGAAGTCGGCCAAATGGCTGAACGGCCTGCAATTCACCACTCGCGATGAACCCGGTTTCTGGGAATTGCGCGGCTACCACATCTATGGCGATCCATGGCGCGAGCAGCGCTACACGGACGATCCATGAGCGATGCGGCAGCAGTGCAATCGCCTTGGCAGGTAGCCAGGATCGTCCGCATCGAAAAGCGCACGCCGCGTGTCACCAGCTTCTTTCTCCAGCCGTCTCGGCCCTTTGCCTATCGCGCCGGGCAGCATGTCGACGTCAGGCTGACGGCGCCGGACGGCTATCAGGCGCGCCGCTCCTATTCCATCGCCTCCGCACCCGAGAGTGGCGGCGTGATCGAACTGGCGATTGAAAAACTCGACGACGGCGAGGTTTCGCCCTTCTTCCATGAGGTCGCGGCAATTGGCGACGAAATCGAACTACGCGGGCCGCTCGGCGGGCATTTCGTCTGGCCAGAAGATGGGAATGGCCCGCTTGTGCTGGTCGGCGGCGGTTCGGGCGTCGTCCCCTTGATGTCGATGGTTCGCCATCGCGCCGCGCGCAATTCGAGCGTGCCCGTTGTCCTGGTCTTTTCAGCCCGGGTCTGGGACGAAGTGATCTTTCGTGACGAACTGATCACCCTCGATGATCGCCAGGACGGCTTCGATCTGGTGCTGACGCTGACGCGCGAGGCCGCACGCCGTCCCGCCGATTATTCGCGGCGGGTGGACGTTGCGATGATGGCGCAAGCGATGGCGCGGCTGCCCGAGCCCCCCGGTCTCGCCTTTGTCTGCGGCTCCAATGCGTTCGTTTCCGCCGCCGCCCAGGCGCTGATCGATGCCGGCGTTGCAGCGGAAAACATTCGCACCGAACGGTACGGAATTTGAACGGACGTTGCTAACGCATGACGTCTTGGCTCTGACTGTTCGGTCGGGGCCTGATGCTTCAAGCATTGAAATTCGACCCACAAGGTAATACCTTGCTGAAATATGGTATTACCAGGGAATGAAGATGGCCAACACCGTTACCGCAAAGGGACAAGTGACCATTCCGAAACCGGTCCGCGATCTGCTGGGGATCGTTCCGGGCAGCAAGGTCGATTTCCGGCGCGCCGCCGATGGCAGCGTGGTGCTGGCTCGTGTTGACAAAAAGCCGCCTGCGAGCCGCTTCGCCAAGTTGCGCGGCCATGCCGGCGAGGGGCTCACGACCGACGCGATCATGGCGCTGACGCGTGGCGAAGCGTGACCTTCGTCGACACCAACGTTCTGCTCGACCTTGTCACGGACGATCCCAATTGGGCGGACTGGTCGGTTGCGCAGCTTGAGGCCGCGAGCCTTGATGGGCCGTTGCTGGTCAATGATGCGGTCTATGCCGAACTTGCCGTTCGCTACATCCGCATCGAGGATCTCGAGGCCTTTCTGGATGCGGCCGGTCTCGAAATGGCTCCGATGCCAAGGGCCGCGCTTTTCCTTGCTGGAAAGGTATTTACGCAATACCGCCGATCAGGAGGATCGAGGACCGGCGTGTTGCCGGACTTCTTCATCGGCGCCCATGCCGCCGTCGCCAGGCTTCCGCTCCTGACCCGTGATGTCGGCCGCTACCGGAGCTATTTTCCATCCTTGAGGCTGATCACTCCGAGCCCCTGATGGCTGCGGATGCTTTCGCTCTTCAGCCAACCGGCGAGAACTCCGCCGACAGCAGCTGGAAAGGCAAGGCGCCATAGGCAGCCACTGTGGCCTCGTCGTTCCATTCGCGAAACTGACGCGACGGTCGCGCTTCGAGCGTCAGGGCATCCCGCGCGCCGTCGAGCGTCACCTTGCCGCGAAAATGCAGCACGCGTTCCTTGCCAGATCGCCGGATGGCCATGGCGCGCAGCCGAGCGATATGGTCGTCACCGGCATTGATTTCCATTTCGATGCGGCGTCGGACCGGCGGAACAATGATCCTGACGGTGATATCAAGCATCATGTCGCCGGTCGCTTGCGGACAGGCGATGGCCTGCGAGAACGACAATGGCGCCGGTGCGGCTTGCGGCTTGCGAGCAGCCGGTCTGCCGCGCCAGGCCTTGGCGGGCGGCTCCTGTTGCAACCGGCCCTTCTTCCGCTTCAGGCGCAATTGCTTGGCAAGCCCGCGCGACAGCCAGACAAGGCCGCCGAAATCCGTGCGCGGCTTGGCTTGCAGAACCGACGACCAACGCGACAGGCCAGCCCGGTCGGCCATCTCGAAGATTCTGGCCAGTGTCGGCTCCGGCACGGCAACGCCGATCTCAAAGGCCAGATAGGATAATGCCACCGCCGCCGGAACGGCCAGGCCGCGTCTGCCGACGATGTCGAGGAACACGTCCCAGTCGACGTCTCCGCCATGGATGGCGACGGCGCAATCGACAAGCCAGTCGCTATGGGTGTGGGCGTCGAGGCCGCCATGGGCGATGGCCAGGGTCATGCGATCGGCCGGCGACGGCACGAAGACCGCGACACCGCTGAATTCGGCCGGGATCGCCCGTTGCCAGATCGCCAGATCGTCTTCCGCGCTCGTCTGCGACCCGTCATAGCCGAGCTGGTGCAGGTCGATGTCGCCGAAACGGCCCTTGAAGAAATTCATCGACCGCAGCGACGCCAACCGTGTTTGCAGATATTGCGCGCTGACGCCCGAGGCTATCTGCCAGTCGCGATCGCGCAGGATGTCGAAGGCGGCAGCCATGTCGCGCGGGCGCACCAGTATGTCGATGTCATGCGCCACCCGGCCACGCTGCGCCGACGCATTCAAGGCAATACGGCTGGCGCCCTTTATCAGCATGATGTCGACGCCGCCGTCGGCCATTGCCTTCAGCGCCGGCTCGGCCTCGCGCATCGCCATGCGCGACTTGGTCCACAGCATCTTCTGCAGGCCAACAAGGCGCGGATAGGCGGAATGGCCGGCAAGCTTCCTGCCGAACCTGTCGGAGATGGCAGCGAGCAACCGGTGTTCTCTAAACGAGACAAGGTCGATGTCGTTCTCGTCCAGCCAGCGCGCGGCGCAGCCAGCGGCTGCGCCTTCATCGGAGAGCAGCGCCGCCTTGAGCAACTGGTCGAGCTGGCCGGTCGGCCAGGACCAACCATAGTCCGGGAAGCGACGGCCGATGCGGCGAACAGGCCTGGCTTTCAACGGGAGCCCGCCTTGTTTTGGGCTCGCCGCTGCATGGCGAGCCTTGCCACCTGGAGATAGCCGCGGTCGCGTTCCGGATCGCGGCCATAGGAAAGGCTGCCCGGCCTGATGCGGCGCAATGCAAGTACGTCGTCGAGCATGGCAAGGACAAAGCCTGCCTCACGAACCCGGGCGATCCAGTCGATCATCTCGCCGCGGCCGCCTGGTGGATCGATGATGGGACCGACGGTCGGCACCACCTCTTGGCGGATCATCATCGTCGTGCGCGACCAGCCCGCCACACTGGCCGCCTCGGGCAAATCGGGCCTGTCACCGCGAAACGTCCGCCAGTGCGTAAAAACGCCTGCTGTTGCGGGATGACGGTCGAGATAGCCCAGCTGCTTTTCGATCTTGTCCGCCAGCCACAGGTCGTCGGCATCGAGCGTCGCGACGAACGGAGTCGAGAGTGCGGCAAAACCCTTGGTCGTGGCGCTTCCGGGCCCCGCATTCTCTTGCCGCAGCACCGTCACCGGCAGGTTCATCGCGTCGATCACGGCAGCCGTATCGTCGGTCGAACCGTCATCGACCACGACGATGGTCTCCGCCTTTACCGTCTGGGCCAGAACGGAGTTCAGGGCCGCGCCTATGGTGGCGGCCGCGTTGAAAGCCGGAATGACGACGCCGTAGCCTGCCATTACAGGAATCGCCACTGCGCGAGATCCTTGAAGTCGAAGATTCCCTCCACTCGGCGCAAGTTGGGGTCGGCCCTGCGACGCTTCATCGACTTGTGAATGGCGCGCATGAACTCGCGAAAGGGCACATCGGCTTCCTTGGTCATGTTGCCGGGATGACGCCTGTAGTAGAGAGCCACCGTATCGGGCATAACGTATTTTGCTTGGCTCTCAAAGATACGCAACAGATAGTCGGTGTCCTCGGCCTGTTTGAAGTCCTCGTCGAAGCCGCCGATGCGCTCGATGAGGTCTCGCGCAAAGATCCCGGCCGACAGGTGAATCCCTCGCACGGTGATGGAGTGGCTGTCGGCGGCCGGTTCCAGCGTCTCGCCATCTATCTTGTCCACCAGCGTCATGCGCGAATAGGTCAGGTCGAGGCCAGGATCCTCTTCGAAGCAGGCGAGATCCGCCGTGAAGCGCCCCATCGGGGAGATGTCGTCCGAATCGAGAAACGACACCAGGCGAGTCTGCGGCAGCAACTGTTTCAGCCCGGCATTGCGCGCCTTGGTGACCCCGCCATTGGTCTGCTGGAAAAGACGAATGCACGGGGCCTCGTCGATGAACGACCGCACGACCGCCGCCGAGCCATCGGTCGACCCATCGTCGATGACGATGATGTCGAGATCGATATTTTCGCGTTGCCTAAGCAGTGAGCGCAGCGCGAGGCCAACGAATTGTTCGCGATTGTAGACCGGCATGATGACGCTCAGCCTCATTGGCGACGCCATGACCGTTCCGGGCTTGGCCGATGCGATCCGATCGTGTGGAGCATCATAGCATCTGCCAATCAGCGGGACTCTTCAGTTCGAAGATTCCCTGGACCTCTCGCAGCGACGGATCGGCCTTGCGCCGTCGCATTGACTTGTGGATCGCACGCAAGTGGTTGCGGACCCTGCCACTATGCTCCTTGGTAACATTCCCGGCGTGGCGCCGGTAGTAGATCGCGACGGCGTCCACCAATTCGTAGTTCGGTGCCGTTTCGAAAACGCGCAACAGATAATCAGTGTCCTCGGCCTGCTCGAAATCCTCATCGAACTGGCCCATCCGGTCGACAAGCCCCCTTTTGAACAGGGCGGTGCCCAGCGAAATTCCACGAAGTGTCATCGTGCGGCTGTCGGCTGTCGGCTCCAGCCGCTCGTCGTCGATCCGGTCGGCCAGCGTCATCAGCGAATAGGTCAGCTCGAGGCCGAAATTGGCTTTGAAGCGCGCGAGATCCGTCTTGAACCGCCCGGCCAGCGAGATGTCGTCAGAATCCAGAAACGACACGAACGCGGCGTCCGGCGGCAGTTGCCGCAGCCCGGCATTGCGCGCCTTGGCGACGCCCATGTTGGATTGCTGGAACAGGCGGATGCAGGGGGTCTCGCGCATCATCGAACGAACGGCCTCCGCCGAGCCGTCGGTCGAACCGTCATCGATGACGATGATGTCGAGATCGGCGGCGTCACGCTGCCGCACCAGCGAGCGCAATGCCGAAACGACATAGCGCTCGCGATTGTAGACAGGCATTATCACGCTCAGCTTCATGAAGCGCTCCGCGCGAGAAAGTCCGCGATCGTGCCGGCTATCTCCTGTGGCTGCGTTCCCAGCGACAGACGGTAGCATGGCAGCAGGCGGGTCAGGTCGCTGAAGAAGCGAAAGCCGCTTTCCCGCTCGCCCGGCATCTGCGCAATGCCGGATGGCGCCAAGGCAATCATGGCATCCCTGCGCGACACCGGCATGATCGAACTTGCCCCGCCACCACCGATATGTGGCACCACCAGCGCAACGATGTCCAGAGTGTCAGGCACCGGCCGAGGCGCAATGTCACCAATGTGAAACGTATGCTTGCCTTGCCAGTTAAGCGGACCATGGGCCGGCAGGCGGTTCTTCAGCCCAAGCCGCGCAAACCCCTGGGGATCCTGCTTGAGTGTTGCAAACAGCGGGCAGGCAGTCACGCCGTTGGCGAGGTCGATCAGCACATAATCGTCACCGACGCTGTCCAGGCCGTTGAGGAGGCCGGCAGCGACGGTCCCGGATTTCCCGGCGCCGCCCGCGCCGGCCAGCAGCAAGCCCTTGCCATTGGCGCCGAGCGTGCCGGCATGGGCAAGGCGCATGCCGCGCGCCGCATATTCCCAATGCAGGAAAGCCCGCAGCGGCGCTCCCGGCTCCCACGGTGGAAAGGCGTCGGCCGAGGCCATCAATTGCACGCCAACGCGACGTTGCGGATCGTAGAACTGCCAGAAGTCGAGATCGTGAAAATGGTGGCCACGCAGCCCGGTCTCAGCGAGCCGCTTGGCAAAGCCGTGCTCGGTGAAATGCGCGTCGCCCCACTTGGCCGGCTCGGGGATGCCGGGGATGCCTGGATGAACGATGAAAATGCGGCAACTGGACGTTTCAGGTTGATCGTCCCTGGTCTCGACAAAAGCATGGTCGAGCGCATCCGCCAGCACGCCGGGGCCGAGATGCGCGGTAAGCTCCAGCCGGGGCAGGCGGATCTTGCGCGCGACAGGATTGTATGCGGCCGCGCGCTCAGCGGCGGCGATGAGATATCGGGCGTAATCCGGCAAGGTTTCGAGAGTGACGCGCGACATGGCCAAGTCCAGCGCCCTTCTATCGCGATGCAACCGGCTGCTCGTCAGGATGCCTGCTTGACCGCCGGCCAGCCAACGGGTTCCTCGACCTCATGGATAGGATCCACGATGATGAGGTCCGCCAGGTCGTCGTGAACGCTCACGGTGAGCGGCTCGCTCGTGGCGGCAAGCTCGGCAAGCAATTCGCTGGGCAGCGGCTGCGGTGGCGCATCCAGGCAAACCAGCAGCCCCAGTTCGAGCAATTGCGATACGAAGCCTTCGAGTTCAGCCCGGCCTATCGTCGAGGCGCCAGCGGTCAGCCCGATCAGAACCTGGGCATCGACGCCAGACGATAGCGCTTGCCAGATTCTGCTGCCCGAATCGGAAAATCCGAAATACTTCCCGCTCGAAAGATCGAGCACGACGGCTTCGCCGTCGAAGGATTCAAAAACAATGTCCTTGCTCGAAATTGCGTATACATCGCTATGATGCATTGCTCTTGGCCCCCGCAGCTGCGCGAGCAATCGTCGGTCGGCGCGGCCGCTCAGCTTGTAACGCCTGTAAACGCTCGATTCTTTCTTGGCAAGTCAACGTGCGGCGGCGACTCCAAGCGGATTACGCCTCGATTTCGAGCGCCGAAAGCGGTTTTGAGCAACAGGCGAGGATAAAACCATCGTCGATTTCGTGATCGAGGATGCCGCCATTGTGGCTCATCTCGACGTCGCCCGAGACCTTCCTCACCTTGCAGGTGCCGCACAGGCCGAACTCGCATGCGGCGGGAATGCGCACGCCCGAGGCCCGCGCGGTCTGCAGCACCGTTTGGCCGGCGACGCATTCGGCGTCGACATCCGAAAGCGCGAAACGGATCGGCGTCGCGGCTTCGACGATAATGGCGGCCCCGTTTTCCGCCGGCGAGGTGAACGGGGCCGGGATTTCTTCCACGACAGGTGCCGCAAAGCTCTCCTGATGGAATTTTGTCATGTCGAAGCCGGCGGAGTCCAGCATGCCGCGCACGGCGCGCATGAAGGGATCGGGGCCGCAGCAGAAGATTTCGCGCTCGCGGAAATCGGGCGCCAGCAATGGCAGCCGGATCGCATCGATGCGGCCCATATGGCCGAACCAGCCCTCGCGGCTCGACCGCTCCTCGATCATGAAGCCGAGCGACAGGCCGGGCATACGGCTGCCGAGCAGTTCGAGCTCCTTGCGGAAAATGATCTCTTCCGGGCGGCGCGCGCAGTTGACGAAGCCGACATCGGTCCATGGCGCGCAATCATTCAACCAACGCAGCATCGACATCATCGGCGTCACGCCGGAGCCTGCCGAAATGAACAGATACTTGGCCGCCGGGTGGCTGTGCAGCGAAAAATCGCCGGTCGGCCCATAGGCCTTGACGTGCGAGCCCGGCGTCAGATGGTCGAACATCCAGCGCGTGCCGACGCTGCCCGCCTGCGCCTTCACCGTCACCGCGATCGAGAACGGCCGCGACGGCGAGGACGACAGCGTATAGGTACGCATCAGCGGCCCGTCGGCGGTCGGCAGTTCCAGCGTCACGAACTGGCCGGGCTTGTAGCGGAACCAGGTCTGGTTGTCGGAGCGGAAGGTGAAGGTCTTCACATCGGGCGCTTCGTCGCTGACACCGATCACTTCCAGCACCTGCAGCCTGTCGTTCCACGGTGTCATCTGGTCGAGATGGCGATAGAGGCCAAGATCCGTCATCGCATTCATCCTCTTGTCCCTTTTGTTTTGTGCTAGGCGACGCTGCGCAGCGCCGGCCGGCCGCCCTCGGCAAGGCGCGGCCCGATGAACGACGCGTACCATTCGACGAACTGGATCACGCCACCCTCATGCAGCTCCGAATAGGGGCCGGGCTCATAGGCGGGCGACAGGATGCCGAAGGCGTTTTCCTCGACGATGCGGCGGTCCTGGTCGTTGGTCTCGGTCCAGACATGGGTGAGGTCTTCGATGGTGTAATCGATGCCCTCGACCGCATCCTTGTGCACCAGCCACTTGGTCGTCACCGCCGTTTCCGTGGCGCTGATCGGCAGCACCCGGAACGTCACCGCGTGGTCGATGAGGATGTGGTTCCAGGTCGTCGGATAGTGATAATGCATCAAGGTGCCGATCCGGTCGGCGGAGACAGTGTCGGAGAGGTTCTTCTTCACCGCCAGTTTGCCGGTCATGGTATAGCTGACGGCATCGCGCAGCAGCGGCGCGCGGGTGGCGCGATACTGTCCGGCCGGATCGATGCGGAATTTGCTCGGCAGGCCTGATGCCTCGCATTTGGCCCAGTGCGCGACCATCTCAGGGTCGCTGTCGGCGCCGTTGACGCCGGTCACGGTCGGCGCTTCGGGGAAGGTCTTGCACAACTCGGGATGATTGGCGGCGCAGTGGTAACACTCGCGGTTGTTTTCCCAGACCAGCTTCCAGTTGCCCTTCTCGATGATCGTGCTCTCGAAGGCGATCTTTGCTTCGCGCAAACGGTGCGGCAAAAGATAGGGTTCGATCATCGCCCGCATCGGCGCGAAGTCCGCCGGCTCCTTGGCCAGGCAGATGAAGATGTAGCCGCCGACGCTCTCGCAGGCGATCGGCTTCAGGCTGAACTCACTCTTGTCGAAACCGTCGGCCATCTGGCGGGCAAACAGCAGACGACCGTCGAGCTCATAGGTCCACTGGTGATAGGGGCAGACGAGCTTTGCCGCCGTACCCTTCTCTGTGTTGCAGACGCGGCTGCCGCGATGGCGACAGGAATTGTGGAAGGCGTTGATCTTGCCTTGCTGGTCACGGACAAGGACGACCGGATAGTCGCCGATCTGCACAGTGATATAGCTGCCCGGCTTCGGCAGCTCGCAATCGTGGCCGATGAACAGCCAGTCGCGATACCAGATCAGCTCCATGTCGAGCTTGAAATAGTCCGGATCGGTGTAGAAGGGCTGCTCCAGAGAAAAGCCTTGCCGGCGGCTGTTCAAGAGCCTCAGCATGTCGTTGCGGATATCCATGTCCTGTCCTTGCTTTTAAGGACTGAACTGGTGGTGACGGAGGAAGGATTGGACGCAGGCCGGCAATGCGCCGGACATGCACGATCCACCTCTTGACCGCCCACCGCGATCAGTCGAGTTCAAACATCTCGGGCTGGTTTCCGGGCTCTGGAGTTGTCCTTGCGGACCATCGCGACACCTTCCCAGGCAGTTGCCCAGTGGTCTCCCGTTGCGACTTGAACTCCACCACCGTTGCGGGGGCAGCGCCGGATTCTGACCGGCTTCCCAATTCTCCGCCTCGTCGTCACGAAGCGGCACCTGAGATGGCATGATCTAACCACGACAGCGATTTCGACATCGGCATGAAAGCGACATCGTATCCATGCGGCGCGACACGCACGCGAAACGTTCCGGTTGGCGATTGCGGAGCTGAAATCCTGTCGCCGCGGCGGCCATTCCCGTCTGCAATCTCCTCGAAACCGACCCCTGACCGGGGTCAAAAAAGGTTACAGTTTCGAAAAGTGACTATTAGCTCGTTCTAAAATCGAACCGAACGGTTCGTTTCTGTTGACAGTGCGTGCAGGACGGTGTGAACGCCGGCTCAAAAACCGCCCAAGCGGTGAGTACTCGTGATTATACTAACTGTTTGATAAATATTGAAAAAATTATCCCGTGGGGAGCCTGGAGCGCAATTTCAAGCGCCTGATTCATGGTCCACATGGAACAACTTCGTGATTGGAAAAGGCAGACCGGCCCTACCACATCGGGGCTGTCCGAACGACGCGATTTCCTCCCAAGACACGCCGCTAGACGGACGGGAAAAATACTGGAGTACATAAAATGAAAAAGATCATTCTCACTGCCGCCGCCCTTCTGGCCATTTCCGGCAGCGCCTTCGCTAATGGTAGCGACCACTACGGTTCGAACGTCCCCGCAGCCACTGCTGTCGACAGCTCGTACACCGCTTCGATCAAGAAGTCGGAACCGGCTGCTCAGACGCCTGCTCAGGGCAGCGACCGCAACCTCTTCGGCAACCACTAACAGCCGAATCACCAGTTGACGGCGGGCTCGCCCGCCGCCCTGGCGAAATCCAAAAATTCAGGAGACTTGAAATGAAGAAGATCATTCTTGCTACCGCAGCCGTTCTGGCCATCTCGGGTAGCGCTTTCGCCGGCAGCGACAACTTTGGCTCCAATGGCGCCAACCAGCCTGCCGTCACTTCGGTTGACACCTCATATACGGCTTCGGTCCAGCAGAAGTCGGCTCCGGCTGAAAAGCAGCCCGTCGTCCAGGGCAGCGACCGCAACCTCTTCGGCAACAACTAACAGCGGATTCGCAGTTGACGGTGGGTCTGCCCGCCGTCCTGGCGAAATCCAGAAAATTCAGGAGACTAAAATGAACAAGATCCTTATTGCTGCCGCCGCGGTTCTGGCCATCTCGGGCAGCGCTTTCGCCGGCAGCGACAACTTTGGCTCCAATGGCGCCAATCAGCCTGCAGCCGCGGTGGACCAGTCGTACACGGCCTCCACCAAGACATCGGAACCGGTTGCTCAGACGCCTGCTCAGGGCAGCGACCGTAACCTCTTCGGCCACTAACAGCCAACCCACGCGGACGGCGGGTCTGTCCCGCCGCCCTGGAGAGGCTCGAAAAATTCAGGAGACTAAAATGAACAAGATCCTCATTGCTGCCGCCACCGTTCTGGCCATCACCGGCAGTGCCTTCGCCGGCAGCGACAACTTTGGCTCCAACAGCGCCAACCAGCCTGCCGTCACTTCGGTTGACACCTCGCACACGAGCTCGATCCGCAACAGCGGTGGCCTCGTCGAGAAGCTGCTTAATTCGTCGGGTGACGTACAGAAGTCCGCCCCTCAGGGCAGCGACCGGAATCTCTTCGGCCACTAACAGCCGAAGCTGATCTTCAGAAGAAGAGCGGCGGGCCAAGCCCGCTGCTCTTTTTACGTCCGAGACGTGGTCCTGCCTCAGGCCGCCTTTGCTTCCGGCTTTTGCAGCGCAAAGGAATGTCCGTCCGCATCGAAGATATGCAAGTCCTCGCCATTGGCGCTCAGCCGCAATGTCGAACCGCGCTTGACCTCGACATTGCCGGGCAGCTTGGTCACCAGCGGCAGATCGGCGCGGCCGATGTCGATATAAACCAGCTGGACCTCGCCGAGCTGCTCGACATAGTCGACCGTTCCCTCGAACAGATAGTCAGCGCCGCTGGAGATGATCAGATCTTCCGGCCGCACGCCGAAACTCACCGCGGTGCCCTTTGCCGAAGCCGGCGTCGTGATCGGCACGGTTGCCTTGCGCCCGCCGACATGGCTGACGACGGTCGGGTTACCGGTCTTGTCGATGGTCGCGGGTAGGATGTTCATGGCCGGCGAGCCGATGAACTGGGCGACGAACAGATTGCCGGGTTTCTTGTAGAGGTCCATCGGCGTGCCGACCTGCTCGATATGGCCTTCCTTGAGTACCACGATGCGATCGGCCAGCGTCATCGCCTCGACCTGGTCGTGGGTGACGTAGATCATGGTCGTGTTGGGCATCGATTCCTTGAGCTTGGCGATCTCGATGCGGGTGGCGACGCGAAGCGCGGCGTCGAGGTTTGAAAGCGGCTCGTCGAACAGGAACACTTTCGGATTACGCACGATGGCGCGGCCAATGGCGACGCGCTGGCGCTGGCCGCCCGACATCGCTTTGGGCAGGCGGTCGAGATATTTGGTCAGCTGCAGGATCTCGGCGGCCTGACGCACACGGCGGTCGATCTCGGCCTTGTTCTCCTTGCCGATCTTCATCGAGAACGCCATGTTGTCGTAGACGGTCATGTGCGGGTAGAGAGCGTAGGACTGGAACACCATGGCGATGCCCCGCTTCGATGGCGGCACGTCGTTGACGACTTCGCCGGCTATTTTGAGCTCGCCGGAGGTGATTTCCTCGAGCCCGGCGATCGATCTCAGCAAGGTCGACTTGCCGCAGCCAGACGGGCCGACAAAGACGATGAACTCGCCCGACTTTATATCGAGGTCGATGCCGTGGAGAATATTCAGATTGCCGTAGGACTTCTTCACCTGTCTTAGCGTGACATCGGCCATTGGTTTCCTCCCAGTAGTTTGAAATTCAAGTGATTTGAAATTCAGTCGATACGCCCGAACCAGGCGCCGTAGCCGCCGAGCTTTATGGCGCCGCTGCTCGTCTGCCCCGAAAATCCGTGTCCTGGCAAAGGTTGCAGCGATCGGTTGCCAAGGTCAACCTCGGCCGGCCTGGCGCCCAGATTGAAGACGCAGACAATCTGCTCGTTGCCGGCGCGGCGCGTGAAGGCGACGGTGTCGCCCTCACTTTCGATGAAGGTGATATCGCCCTTGGCCAGGGCCGGATGGGCGCGCCGGAAGCTGAGAAAGCGCCGGTAGTGTTCGAGCAGCGAAGTCTCGTCGCCCTGCTGGACATTGACCGCTTGCGCCAGATGCTTGGCCGGCACCGGCAGCCAAGGCTTTGCCGAGGAGAAGCCGCCGTTCTTGGCGCTGCCGTCCCACACCATTGGCGTGCGGCAGCCGTCGCGGCCCTTGAATTCAGGCCAGAAGCGGATGCCGTAGGGGTCCTGCAGATCCTCGAACCGAAGGTCGGCCTCGCCGAGCCCAAGCTCCTCGCCCTGATAGATGCAGACCGACCCGCGCAACGACATCAGTAGCGCCGAGATGACCTTGAGGTAGGCGGTCGGGTCGGCCTCATTGGCGGCCCAGCGCGAGGCCGGGCGCATCACGTCATGGTTGGAGAAGGCCCAGCATGACCAGCCGTCGCTGGCCACCTTGCCGAAGGATTCCAGCACCGAGCGGACCTTGGCCGCGCTGATCTTTTCCGGCGCCAGGAAATCGAAGGAATAGCACATGTGCACGCGCTTGCCACCGGCGGTGTAGGCAGCCACCACCTCCAGTCCGCGCTGCGAATCGCCGACCTCGCCGACCGCGGCGGTTGCCGGATATTCATCGAGCAGGGCGCGGAACCGTTCAAGGAAGCCGAGGTTCTCGGGGCGGCTCTTGTCGTAGAGATGGTCCTGGTAATTGTAGGGGTTGACCGCCGGTGCGGTCTGGTCGTTGCGCTCTTCCGGCGGCAGCGGTGGGTTGTTTTCCAGGCCCTGGCTGTGGAAGTAGAAATTGATGGTGTCGAGCCGGAAGCCGTCGACGCCGCGCTCCAGCCAGAAACGGGTGACGTCGAGCAACGCGTCCTGGACGTCGTGGTTGTGGAAGTTGAGGTCGGGCTGCTCGGCCAGGAAATTATGCAGGTAATATTGCTGGCGGCTGGTGTCCCATTGCCAGGCCGAGCCGCCGAAGATCGACAGCCAGTTGTTGGGCGGCGTGCCGTCCGGCCTGGCGTCCGCCCAGACGTACCAGTCGGCCTTCGGGTTGGTGCGGCTCGAGCGGCTTTCCTTGAACCATGGGTGGTTGTCGGCGGTGTGCGACAGCACCTCGTCGATCATCACCTTGAGGCCCAGCCTGTGTGCCTCGGCTGTCAGCGCGTCGAAATCAGCCAGCGTGCCGAACATCGGATCGACGTCGCAGTAATCTGACACGTCATAGCCGAAATCCTTCATAGGCGACTTGAAGAACGGCGAAATCCAGATGGCGTCCGCACCGAGTGCCGCGATGTAGGGCAGCCGCCCGATGATGCCCTTGAGGTCACCAATGCCGTCGCCGTTCGAGTCCTGGTAGCTGCGCGGATAGATCTGGTAGATCACCGCACCTCGCCACCAGTCGCGATCGATGGCGAGATCAGGCTTCGAGTTGGCCTTCAAAGCGGATTGCATCGTCTCAGCCTCCTTTCACCGAGCCGGCAAGCAGCCCGCGGACAAAATAGCGCTGCAGCGAGAAGAAGACGATCAGCGGCACGATGATGGTCACGAAAGCCGATGTCGTCAGGATCTCCCAGTCGCCGCCGCGTGAGCCCAACAGGGCGTTTAGCTTGGCGGTCAGCACGATCTGGTCTGCCTCTGTACCGAGGAAAACCATCGCCACCAGCAGATCGTTCCATACCCACAGGAATTGGAAGATGGCAAACGAAGCCAGCACCGGGAACGACAGCGGCAAGACGATCTTGACGAAGATCTCGAAATCGCTGGCGCCGTCGATGCGCGCCGATTCCATGATCTCGCGCGGCAGGCCGGCAATGTAGCTGCGCAGCAGGTAGATTGCGAAGGGCAGGCCGAAGCCGGTATGCGCCAGCCAGATGCCGAGATAGGTTTTCGACGGCATGCCGAAGAAAGAGCCGACGCCGTTGTAGAGTTTCAACAGCGGGATCAGCGACATCTGCAGCGGCACCACCAGCAGGCCGATGATGACCGCGATCAGCAGCGCCCGGCCGGGAAACCGCATCCAGGCCAATGCATAGGCGGCAAAGGCGGCGATCAGGATCGGGATGACGGTCGCCGGGATGGTGACGGTCAGCGAGTTCATGAACGACCGTCCGATGCCCTCCGAAAACAACACCGTCTTGTAGTTGTCGGTGGTGAATTTCGGCGGCGCCGACGAGGCATAGTAGATGCGCTGGCCGCGATCGCCTTCGAACGCCTTGGGCGAGGCCATGACGAAGCTGCCGTCGGCGTTGAGCAGCAATGTCACGCCGTCGCCGAGATCGGCTGTCGTGCCGGCGGGATATTGCGTCGGTGCCGCCGATTTGACACCGAAGGCGCTGATGTTGCGGGCAGCACCGTCACCGAAGATGTTGCCCTGAAGGACGAACTTGCCGTCCTTTTCGACTTGCGTAGAGGCGGCCGGCAGCCGGCCGGCTTCGGTCTGGGTGGAGCTGGAGAACGAATTCCACCAGCCCGAGGCGATGATCTGGTTTTTGTCGCGCAGCGACGAGACCAGGATGCCGAGCGTCGGTATGGTCCAGATCGCGACGAAGACAAGCACGGCGATGTGGACGCCAAAGCGGCTGGCGAAGGAATTTCCGGTCGCAACGGCCATCTCAATGTCCTCCCGTCTCTTTGTTCGCCTGGCGGATGTTCCAGACCATGATCGGAATGACCGCGATCATGATGATGATGGCGATGGTGGCGCCACGGCCGAAATCGCCGCCGCCACGGAACATCCAGTCGAACATCAGATTGGCCAGCACCTGGCTGTTCCACTGGCCGTTGGTCATGGTCAGCACGATGTCGAACACTTTGAGCACCAGAATGGTGATCGTGGTCCAGACGACGGCGATGGTGCCCCAGATCTGCGGCACCATGATCTTCCAGAAGATCTGGAACGGATTGGCGCCGTCGATAACGGCGGCTTCCAGTGTTTCCTCGGGAATGCCGCGCAAGGCCGAGGACAGGATGACCATGGCAAAGCCGGTCTGGATCCAGATCAGGATCACCATCAGGAAGAAATTGTTCCAGAACGGCAGCGATATCCAGACCTGCGGCTGGCCGCCGAAATGCTGGATGACGGCGTTGAGGATGCCGATCTGCGTCTGGCCCTCGCCACGATACTCGTAGATGAATTTCCAGATGACGCTGGCGCCGACGAAGGAGATTGCCAGCGGCAGGAAGATCAGGCTCTTGGCGATCGTGCCCCACCAGATCTTGTCGGTGAGCACGGCGATGATCAGCCCGAGGAAGGTGCAGGCGGCGGGCACGACCGCCAGCCAGATGATGTTGTTGAGGATCGAGTTGCGGAACTCGCGGTCGCCGAAGGCCCATTCGTAATTGGCCAAGCCGACGAAATTGATGCCGCCGCGATCGAGGAACGACAGCCGTAGCGTCTCGACCACCGGATAGATCAGGTAGATGGTCAGGATGATCATCGCTGGGCCAACAAACAGCCAGGGACGGACCAGCCCCTGCCGGCGCAGATTGTCGATGGCCGCGGCACCGGCAACGCCGCGCGACGGGAATATCAGGTCGACCAGCTTGTTGGCGCCCCAGAAATAGGCGACGCAACCGCCGACGCCGACGATGATGACGAAAATGGCCGAGAAAATCTGAGCCGCCATGGGTCCCTCCCCCTGCGCATCATCAGCCAAAGCCGAACGGTCCGGGCGGTGAGATGCGCCGATTCAGTTGTTCAGAGCGCGATCGCCAGGCAAGACGGGTTTTCCCTTTTGCTGATCGCGCTTCATGCCGGATGTCTGTGTGCTCATGATAGTCGCTGCGGCACGGGCCGCCGGTCGGATCCGGGCCTCCAGGGCCCGGATCCACTTGGGATGGGATAGTCCAAACGTCCAGCCGAACGATCGGCTGCTTAGCTCCGTCGGCCGCCTACTTGATAGCGTCCCAGCTCTTCTGGATGTCGGTGGCGACATCCTGCGCGGACTTGCCGCCGACCAGGTCGATCATGCCGGTCCAGAACGCGCCGGCGCCGATCTTGCCGGGCATCAGGTCGGAACCGTCGAAGCGGAAGGTCGAGGCGTTGGCGAGGATTTCGCCCTGCTTCTTCAGCGCGTCGCTGGCGTAGGCATCCTTGTTGACCGACTTGAGCGGCGTCACGAAACCACCCTCGGCCATCCAGATCTCATGGGCGAGCGGCATCTTCAGGAATTCGATGAACGCGCGGGCACTCTTGCTGTCTTTCGTGATCATCGCCAGCGTACCGGCGCCGAGCACGGGCGTGCCCAGTTCAGGCTTGGAAGCATAGGGCGGGAAGTAGAAGAAGTCCGCGTCCTGGCCGACCTTGGTGCCTTCCGGGAAGAAGGTCGGGATGAACGATGCCTGATGGTGCAGGTAGCATTTCGGCGGCACCGAGAAGAGGCCCTTCGGGCTGTCGCGGAAATCGGTCGCCGCAACCGCCTTGGCGCCGCCGTCGACCATCTTGTCGTCGGTCGCGATCTTGCCGAAGATGTCGATGGCGTTGACCACCGCCGGATCGTTGAATGGGATCTCGTTCTTCACCCATTTGTCGTAGACTTCCGGAGCCTGGGTGCGCAGCATCAGGTCTTCGACCCAGTCGGTCGCCGGCCAGCCGGTGGCGCCGCCGGAGCCGAGGCCGATGCACCACGGCTTGCCGCCGTCGGCAATGATCTTCTTCTCGAGATCGGCGAGTTCTTCCTGCGTCTTCGGAACCGTGTAGCCGGCTTCCTTGAAATTGTCCGGTGAATACCAGACCAGGGACTTCACGTCGGCCTTGTAGGGGAACGCGAAGAAGCCCGGCTTGCCGTCCTTGTCCTTGAAGGTGCCGAGATCGACCCATGACTGGCCGGCGCCGTAATTGTCCTTGACCCATTTCGCGGTGTCGTCGCCGAGGGGTGTCAAAAGGCCCTTCGATGCCAGGTCCTGGATCAGGCCCGGCTGTGGCAGCACGGCGATGTTCGGCGGGCTGCCGGCCTGTGTGTCGATGACGATCTGCTGTTCGTAATTCTCCGAGGAGGAGTATTTGATCTCGACGCCGGTGGCTTCCGAGAAATAGTCGAGAACGCCGCGCACCAGGCCTTCGTCCTCACCGCGCCACGGTCCGAAGATCGTCAGCGTCTCACCCTTGAGATCGACTTTCTTGAGCTCTTCGTAGTTCGCCCAGTTGAAGCGCTTGTCCTCACCCGGTTTGAACTTCAATTCGGCATGCGCGGGCGCGTTCAGGGCGAGCGTGGCAAACGCAGCACCCAGCAAAAGCATTTTCTTCATCGGTATTCCTCCCAGTGGGTCACACACACCGGACGGAACCTCCATTCCGCCCGCCGACGCCGCAGGACTGTGACTCAGTCAGAAAGGAACCGCAACCTTTCGAAGAGTCTTCCAAAGCGCTTTGGCTTTTTTGATCTCGCCATTGAATCGCCTGGAAGTCAAGAGGCTGGCGAGCTAATCGATTTAACTTCGCGCATTTGCGGCAGAAAAAGTGCACTGCAACATGCTTTTATGGCAGCGCAGCAGCAATTCTTGTTTCAAACCGGCCCAAACCGCGTCTATGGTTCATCCTCCTATGGACCGGCCCCTACGGCACTTGGGTCGATTCAATTTAAAAGCGCTTTGAGGGAATGGAGACCTTTCGTGAACCTCAAGCAGCTCGCCCATATGCTGGCACTTTCGCAGACTACGGTAAGCCGCGCTCTGAACGGCTATCCCGAGGTCAACGAGGAAACGCGAAGGCGGGTGATGGATGCCGCCAAGCGCCATGGCTACCGCCCCAATCCGAGCGCGCGCCGGCTGGCGACCGGCAAGACCGGTATGATCGGTTATGTCCTGCCTACCGGTGCCGCCGTCGACATCGATCCGCATTTCGTCGAGTTCCTGTCCGGCCTCGGCGACTACGCCCGCTCGCACGAACTCGACCTGGTGCTGTCGCCGGCCGACGCCGACGACCAGGAGACGACCTACCGACGCATCGTCGCCAACCGGCAGGTCGACGCCGTCTACATCTCCTCGCCAAGGCCCGCTGACCGGCGCGTGGCGCTGGTCAACACGCTCGGCATTCCCTTCATCGTCCATGGCCGCAGCGAAGGTTTCGATTTCGACTATGCCTTCACGGACATCGACAATGAGGGCGCCTTCCGCGAGGCGGCCAGGCTGCTGATCCAGCTCGGCCACCGGCGGCTGGCGCTGATCAACGGTGATGATCGCGAGACCTTCGCCATCCATCGCGAACGCGGTGTGCGCCGGGCGCTTGCCGCGAGCGGGCTGACATTGGGCGAGCACCATGTCTGCTCGGTTGATATGACCGAGGAGAACGGCTATCGCGCCACCAGGCGTTTGCTGGAAGCGGGCGATGCGCCGACGGCGATCGCCTGCTCCAGCCTGATCATGGCGCTGGGCGTCGTGCGTGCGGTGCGCGACCTTGGCCTGAGCATTCCGGGCGACGTGTCGCTGATCGCCCATGACGATGTCTTCCCCTGGCTGAGGCCTGAGAATTTTTCGGTGCCGCTGTCGACGACGCGTTCATCCATCCGTCTCGCCGGCGCCCGTGTCGCCGAGCGGCTGGCGGCACGGATTTCGGGACTGGAGGAGGGCGCCCGCGGCGAGGTCTGGCCGGTCGACCTGGTGGTCAGGGGATCGGTTGCCGGCGCGCCTGCCTGAGGTCAGAACCGGCTACGGCTGACCCGTCGCCTCGCGCGATACAGAAAGCCCCGCGAGAAGCGGCGCGTGCGCGGCGAGCCTGCGGGATACGAACTCCGTGAAGAGCCGCACGCGCTTCGTCTTGCGCGTCTCCCCCTGCGTGAGAAGCCAGAGCGTTCCGTACATGTGCAGCTCGGTGCCCGGCACCCTCACCAGCAGGGGGTCGGCATCGCCAATGAAGCACGGCAGTGTCGTCATCCCGAGCCCTTGCCGTACAGCAACGATCTGCGCCTCGCCGTCCGTGGTCCTGAA